>NZ_JHUX01000001.1 GCF_000619845.1 Alkanindiges illinoisensis DSM 15370
AGACATCACAGAAGCCATGAGCTTTCCCTGAGATGTGGAAAGGTCAAACTGCAAACCTGTTTGTGCCACCAGAGATACCCCGAAATGCCCAAGATCTTGTAATGACTGTACGAGATCCACGGTGCTTCTGCCCCAGCGTGTCAATTCCGTCACCAAGATGGCATCGATTTCACGAGATTGCGCCATGGTCATCAAGTATTTTCTTTGCAATCTCTCATCCTTACTGCCTGATGCAGTTTCTTTCCAAACACCGACAACATCGTAGCCGCAACGATTGGCGTAGGCACGTAGGTCATATTCCTGTCGTTCGCAGGACTGATCGTTCGTTGATACTCGGCAATAAATGGCCGCATTCTGTCCCAATTGAACCTCCTTGCGAAATTGCAGCGCAAAGCTAAGCGTGGCGGTACAAAATAATGTACCTTTAATAGTTTAGTTTATTTGGGACTAATGAGCCATGCCGCGCCATTCTATTTTGTCGTCCACGGAATTGGGAAGCCTGTTCGAAATTCCAGATGATAGAGCTTTTATGCTTCAGCATTACACTCTGAGTGATTCTGATAAATCCATAGTCCATCAACATCGAGGGGCATCCAACAAGCTAGGCTTTGCAATTCAACTTTGCTACATGCGTTACCCTGGAGTGATATTGGGTATTAACGACGAACCATTCAAACCCTTACTTTTCATGATGGCTGCTCAACTTAGTATATCAGTGGACTGCTGGAATGATTATGGTCAGCGCGAGCAAACAAGACGAGAACATATTGCCGAATTGAAAAAAGTTTTTGGGTTCAAACTATTCACCTTGAGTGACTATCGGCAATCGGTCAATATGATGGTGGATTTGTCCCTTCAGACAGATAAAGGTCTTATTTTAGCCACAACTCTCGTTGAAAATTTACGACAAAAATCAGTCCTTTTGCCAGCTATAAATGCAATTGATAGTATTTGCGCAGAAGCAATCACATCTGCCAACCGCATAATTTATACTGCTTTGACGAGCTCACTTTCAGAAACTCATCGTCAAAATATAGATGCTTTGCTGAACCGTAAAGAGGGCAGCAAACTGACAATATTGGGGTGGCTTAGACAGTCACCAGCTAAACCAAACTCAAAGTACATGCTTGAGCACATTGAGCGGCTGAAGTGCTTACAAGCCATCGATCTACCTGAAGACATTGGAAAACACGTTCATCAAAATCGCTTACTGAAAATTGCTCGCGAAGGTGGGCAAATGACTCCTGCTGATTTGGCCAGATTTGAATCTCAACGTCGATATGCCACTTTGGTAGCAATCGTTGTGGAGAGTATGGCCACGATCACCGACGAAATTATTGACCTGCATGATCGCATTATTGGAAAGCTATTTGCTATCGCAAAAAATAAACACCAGCAACAATTTCAATCATCAGGTAAAGCGATCAACGACAAAGTGCGTTTGTATGGGCTTATCGGGAAAGCCTTGCTAGATGCCAAGCAAAATGGCAGTGATCCGTTTGCCGCCATCGAAACTGTTATTTCATGGGATGCTTTTGCAGCAAGTATTACTGAGGCAGAAAAACTGGCGCAACCCGAAGACTTTGATTTTTTACCACGAATTGGCGAGAGCTATGCAACTTTACGCCGTTACGCGCCAGAACTTCTTGCCATACTTAAATTGCGTGCTGCCCCAGCAGCAAAAGATATGCTTGCCGCTGTAGAGTTGCTCCGCAGCATGAATGTTGATAATACACGAAAAATCCCCTCTAATGCTCCAATAGCGTTTATCAAAAAACGGTGGGCAAGACTAGTCTTTACCGATGATGGTATTGATCGCCGCTATTACGAAATATGTGTGTTATCTGAACTTAAAAACTCGCTACGGGCTGGGGATCTCTGGGTACAAGGCTCTCGCCAATTCAAAGACTTCGATGAGTATTTAGTGACTGCTGATAAATTTAATCAGCTAAAACAGTCCAATGAGTTACCTCTAACCATTACTACTGATTGTGATCTATATTTGCAAAGTCGCCTTTCACTATTGGAGCAGAAATTAGCAATCATTAATCGCATGGCAGCGACCAACGATTTGCCTGATGCGATGATCAATCAATCTGGTCTAAAAATAACACCTCTCGATGCCGTGGCTCCTGATACAGCCCAAACTTTAATTGACCAAACAGCAATGCTGTTACCACATATCAAGATCACCGAATTATTAATGGAGGTCGATGAATGGACAGGCTTTACTCGACACTTCACTCATTTGAAAACGGATGACACTGCGAAGGATAAAGCGTTATTGCTCACGACCATACTGGCTGATGCAATTAATTTAGGGCTGACGAAAATGGCCGAATCATGTCCTGGTACAACTTATGCCAAACTCTCATGGCTACAGGCTTGGCATATCCGTGATGAAACTTATTCAACGGCATTGGCCGAATTGGTGAATGCTCAATTGAAACAACCTTTCGCTGAAAACTGGGGAGATGGCACTACCTCCTCATCAGATGGCCAACGCTTCCGCGCAGGTGGCAGAGCTGAAAGTACAGGACATATCAATCCAAAATATGGCGCAGAGCCTGGAAGGTTATTTTATACACACATTTCTGATCAATACGCACCATTTAGCAGTAAGCTGATCAATGTGGGCGTTCGTGATTCAACCTATGTTCTTGATGGGCTGCTGTATCACGAGTCTGATTTACGCATCGAGGAACACTACACCGATACGGCTGGATTCACCGACCATGTTTTTGCACTCATGCACATGCTAGGGTTTCGATTTGCACCACGAATTCGTGATCTGGGCGATACGAAACTCTATATTCCAAAGTCAGACATAGACTATGCCGCACTTAAACCCATGATTGGCGGCACACTGAATATCAAACAGATTCGTACTCATTGGGACGATATTTTGCGTCTGGCCGCATCAATCAAGCAAGGGACTGTCACAGCGTCGCTAATGCTACGTAAACTCGGTAGTTATCCACGACAGAATGGTTTGGCATTGGCATTACGAGAGCTGGGGCGTATTGAGCGCACACTGTTTATCTTGGATTGGTTGCAAAGCGTAGAACTACGCCGTCGGGTTCAAGCTGGATTAAATAAAGGTGAAGCCCGTAATGCATTAGCGCGCGCCGTTTTCTTTTATCGATTGGGTGAGATTCGAGATCGAAGCTTTGAGCAACAGCGTTATCGAGCCAGTGGCTTGAATCTAGTGACCGCCGCCATTGTATTGTGGAACACGGTTTATTTAGAGAGAGCGACTAACGCCCTACGAGGGCATGGTCGCACAGTCGATGATACCTTGCTGCAATATCTGTCACCGCTGGGGTGGGAGCACATCAATTTAACTGGGGATTATCTATGGCGAAGCAAAGCCAAGATAGGTGGTGGAAAATTTAGGCCATTGCGCGCAATTGAAAAACCTTAGCGTGCTATATTTTCCGTTTCCTGAGACGACCCCTATCATTACGACGAACTTGAGCTTCTCGGAATGGAGCAATGTATTTGGTGATGCTAAGTTGACGACTGCACTGCTGGATCGACTGACTCATCATTGCCATATCATCGAAACGGGTAATGAATCCTATCGTTTTAAGCAAAGCACGGAGGAAGCCAAGCAGCGTATAAAGAAACGAGAAGCAGAGAAAGGAGAGTTATTTTAACCGTCGATCAGTGAAGAAAAAGCAACAGCAATTGATCGATTTATCCACAGCAGTGTAGTACGCTACATTGCTTAAATGCCTGGTCAATATTCAACGAGCATCGCTGGTCAATATTAAGTGAGCGTCAACAATCTTGGGCATTTCGGGGTATCTCTGGTGGCACAAACAGGTTTGCAGTTTGACCTTTCCACATCTCAGGGAAAGCTCATGGCTTCTGTGATGTCT
>NZ_JHUX01000002.1 GCF_000619845.1 Alkanindiges illinoisensis DSM 15370
ACACTGACGAGGTGTTGTGGCCCTTAAGAGATTAAGGGCTGATTCATTAAAAGATTGTAAAGAACAACTTGTGTGGATTTTTACTGGTTTTTGGCGATGATAAATTATCATTGATTTGAACTGGTGAGAATTTCTCGAAGTTTATTTGAGCGAATTTTTAGCAAGTATTCGATTAATGAGCCAGATTTGGTGTCTTAGATTAAAGGCACAATTGATATTAAACTGAAGAGTTTGATCATGGCTCAGATTGAACGCTGGCGGCAGGCTTAACACATGCAAGTCGAGCGGAGATGGTGTGCTTGCACACTATTTTAGCGGCGAACGGGTGAGTAATGCCTAGGAATCTGCCCATTAGCGGGGGACAACGTGTGGAAACGCACGCTAATACCGCATACGCCCTACGGGGGAAAGCAGGGGACTCTTTGAGCCTTGCACTAATGGATGAGCCTAGGTCAGATTAGCTAGTTGGTGGGGTAAAGGCCTACCAAGGCGACGATCTGTAGCGGGTCTGAGAGGATGATCCGCCACACTGGAACTGAGACACGGTCCAGACTCCTACGGGAGGCAGCAGTGGGGAATATTGGACAATGGGCGCAAGCCTGATCCAGCCATGCCGCGTGTGTGAAGAAGGCCTTTTGGTTGTAA
The DNA here is from genome assembly GCF_000619845.1 of Alkanindiges illinoisensis DSM 15370. GTDB lineage: Bacteria > Pseudomonadota > Gammaproteobacteria > Pseudomonadales > Moraxellaceae > Alkanindiges > Alkanindiges illinoisensis. The sequence goes on from NZ_JHUX01000002.1 coordinate 646, forward strand.
AGCACTTTAAGCGGGGAGGAGGCTACTGGTACTAATATTACCAGCTAGTGGACGTTACCCGCAGAATAAGCACCGGCTAACTCTGTGCCAGCAGCCGCGGTAATACAGAGGGTGCGAGCGTTAATCGGAATTACTGGGCGTAAAGCGCGCGTAGGCGGTTTGTTAAGTCGGATGTGAAATCCCCGGGCTCAACCTGGGAATTGCATTCGATACTGGCAAGCTAGAGTATGGGAGAGGAAGGTAGAATTCCAGGTGTAGCGGTGAAATGCGTAGAGATCTGGAGGAATACCGATGGCGAAGGCAGCCTTCTGGCCTAATACTGACGCTGAGGTGCGAAAGCATGGGGAGCAAACAGGATTAGATACCCTGGTAGTCCATGCCGTAAACGATGTCAACTAGCCGTTGGGGGATTTGATCCTTTAGTGGCGCAGCTAACGCGATAAGTTGACCGCCTGGGGAGTACGGTCGCAAGACTAAAACTCAAATGAATTGACGGGGGCCCGCACAAGCGGTGGAG
>NZ_JHUX01000003.1:0-280053 GCF_000619845.1 Alkanindiges illinoisensis DSM 15370
ATGCTTGATTCAAGATACTAGTGACAAATATCAGACTCCATTGATTCATGACTAAATCTTAAAGCTAGTCTTTAAGTACAGCATTGGGTACTTTGACCATAAGATCAAAGACCAACCAGTTGTGCTGGCGACCATAGCACGTGTGAACCACCTGATCCCTTCCCGAACTCAGAAGTGAAACCACGTTGCGCCAATGGTAGTGTGGCATTCGCCATGTGAGAGTAGGGCATCGCCAGCTCATTATTCCTAAGGGGATCAGTTCAAGACTGATCCCCTTTTTTATTTAGGGGTCGTGACCTACACCTGCGCTGCAGCGCCAGCTCATTATTCCTAAAAGGAACCATTATCAATACCATACCCCACTATGTTTCTAAATGTTTTGGATTACCTTTGAGTTGCTGGGGCTATTTATTGCCTGTAATGTAATGATTGAGTAAAAAAGCCCGCTAAAACAATTAGCAGGCTCTAGGGGGTGTCATCAATTAAGCCAAATGATTGTTGAGGCAAGATAGATAGCTGATAGGAAGTGTTGAGCCAGCTTATCGTAGCGTGTGGCAATGCCCCGGTACTGCTTGAGCCTGGCAAAGAAATTCTCAATCAGATGTCTTGCCTTGTATAGGTGTCGGTCATACTCACGTGGTGCTTTACAGTTACTTTTACCTAGCATCACCACTTTACCATTGTTGCTATTGATTGGATCAATCACCCTGTCTTTGGAATTATAAGCTTTATCCATAAGCCATGTTGAGCTTAACGATACATCAAGTAGTTAATCCGCACCGTTTAAATCATGACTCTGCCCAGCGGTGAGATGAAATCCTGTGGGGTTACCTAATGCATCAATACGGGCATGAATCTTAGCGCTCAATCCGCCTTTGCTGCGTTCAATCGCTTGATCGCCCTTTTTCCTGCACTATGCTGATGAGCACGTACAATCGTTGAGTCAAGCAGAGCATATTCATTGTCCCTGTCACTGGACAAGACCTCAAATATCCTTTGCCATATCCCTGATCTAGCCCAGCGGCTAAATCGGGTATGCACAACGCGAAAATCACCGAACCGTCCAGGCAAATCACGCCAGGGAATACCAGCACGATATGAGCAGCACTGCTGCGCAAGAGAGTACAGCTTCTACAAATAAGCGGTTATCTTTAGCAGTTACCCCAACTGTATTGGCACGGCCGGGCAGCAGGTCTTTGATGCGATCCCACTGATCATCGCGTAATGCATAGCGTCTAGTCATACACGAGTTATAGAGTCATTACTTATCTTTTCAACTAATTGATGACATGCCCTAGATTAAACAAGACTCTATAAGAATTATGCCTAAGCTTGAAAAGACCAGCTATTTATGAGCGGGTTTATTTTTATAATTTAAATATTAAATTGTTGAAGTGTTTGAGCAAAATTTTGTCCAAATATTTGGGCAGTTTTAATATCACCCATTGCGAAACTTTCAGCCGAGGAATTATGTTCTGTCTGTGCCATTAGACCTGACCATGATCCCAAGCGATTAGCTGCTTCTTCATAAGGAACGCCGTTGTGCTGTTCAGGAAGTATTGGATTGCCTAGCCAGATCATGCCGTGCTGCATAGAAAAAACGAATAGTGATAGTAAGGTAGATTGTTTATCGCCTGCTGGCAGAGAGGAAACCGTAAATGCAGCTGCCAATTTACCCTTAAATTGCTGCATTCGCCAAATTTTACCTGTGCTGTCCATAAAATTTTTAAAGGAACCTGATACACCTCCTAAATAAGTAGGGGAACCCCAAATAATGCCGTCGAATTCAACCAACTGTTCCGGTTGATCATATAGCTCAACTGCATTAAGTAAGCTCACTTCAATGTTATCGATTTTCTGGATACTTTCCCTGATACAGCGTGCGATATGTTCAGTATGACCGTGAGCACTATGGTAGACAATCGCGATTTTTTTCATAAGTTTATTTTCCTGTTATTAGTTGTATAGGAATACTGTAGTGTTAAATCTAGAGATTAATGGGAAGCATTGACTAACCAGGCGCTCATGTATAAACCGCCACCAAATACCAGATGATTAATTATGCTTTTTAAGCAATTGCGTAGAGGTGTTGGGGTGTTGCGAGAGGCTAGGCCTGCCCCCATAGCAGGTTGCAGGACAAGAAGTGGGGCCGTAACAGTGATTAGTCCGACCAAGAGTGCAGGTAATAGAGTTGGTGAATAAAGCCAGGCTGTTCCTGTTATAAGGATTAATAAAATGGAAAATAAGATACCAATGGCATAATGCGTACACCAGCCTAATGCCAGCTCACCCTGAATAGGCGCAGTTTTACTGATGGCTGGATGAAACCATTGGCCTTTAACAGCATGTCCAACCCAGCGTCCTAAAAATGCAAAGTTAAGGGTAGGAATATTGAGTTTTTTGAGCAAAATAAGCCATAGGTCCATGATTGCAGTTGCACCAACTCCCACAATAATGATGCGAGCGATGGTGTTGATAGAAAGTTCCATATTGCCTCCTGAATAGATCCATTGAAAAAACATCAATCTTGAATCACTATACGAGTTCAAGTTAACTTGAGGTCAAGGGCTTTTAATGGATATTTCAGAAGTGGTAAAACGCTCAGGCGTACCTGCATCGACATTGCGGTTTTATGAGGAGAAAGGGCTTATTGCTTCTATTGGACGACAAGGTTTAAAACGCCGATTTGCACCTTATGTATTGGATCAACTGGCGTTGATTGCATTGGGAAGGCTGGCTGGATTTAGCCTGGATGAAATTGCTGCCATGTTTACCAGTGATGGCCAACTCAATATTAACCGCCAGACCTTACTTGGCAAAGCCAATGAAATTGACCAGATGGTAAAGCGTTTACAAGCCATGAGTGAAGGTTTGAAACACGCTGCGGTATGCCCGGCAACCACGCATATGGAATGTCTAACCTTTCAGGGCTTGTTGAAAGATGCTTCAAGCGGTTTGCTGTCTAAGCGAGACAAGACAATAGTTTCGGTTAAGCAAGGTAAGTAGGCGTTATGCCTTTATACTGAAAGCAAGATATTCAAGGGGCTGAAATTTGAATACCTTGCTGATAGGCGATTTAAACCTGAGCGTCAACAATCCAGACAATATCTCCTAAATGATTTTGCTCTTCAGGATGCTCAAAATTGGATGCTTGGCGGATATGGGTTTTTTTGAAGCCATGCATTTTAAAAAATTCTGCAGCTTCCTGCGGGCTGGTAAAGTAAAACTGAAACTCGCTTTTGGACAGGAATTTTAACAGTTTGCTACTGTGCCAGATCACTTTTGCCAGCCGATGCGTTGGCTCGGGATACAGATCGCTAATAAAATAACCATTTGGAAACTGCTGAAAACCAGTACTTAAAATCTGGCTTAATTGTCCAATTAAATCCTTTGAAAAGTAATTAATCAGGCCTTCACTCAGCACAGCAATGGGGCGGCTATGGTCAAGATCCTGCTTTAAAATCTGCTGAAACTGTTCACTAAAAATATCACAGCCATACACTTTGGCATCTGGGTCAATGGGCTGAAGAGCTTCCCGTTTGGTTGTAGCCATAGCTGGTAAATCTACTTCGATATAACTAATTGCCGGGTATTTTTGACGAAAGCGCCAGCCACGTGGTGATAGCCCGGCAGCTATCTCGATAATCTGGAGGTCAGGATGCTGGGCAATCAGTTGCTCGAGACGCTGGTCAATCAGGCGATGGCGTAATTTTAAGGTAGAGCGAACGCTGTGACCCACAAATTTTTCTGCGAGGGTTTCAAACGGATGCAGCAGGGTAGCCAGTTGCTTGCCTTTTGCGGTGGCAAGGCGTTCATGAGAAATGCCCAGCAAATACCAGATATAGCCCGTGTAATGGGCGGTAAACGAGATATGGCGATGAGGCGATAAGTCCTGTGTTGTTTTGGTGTTCATGTCTGACCCTCCTTTGGTCAATTTTTCATTTAAAAATTTGTTTAAGCCATAGTTTATATGGCTAATAAATTGCTTATGTGAGTAGCGGCTCAATCAGTGTTTTAATTGCCTGCCATTGCTGTCCTAAATCCAGTGTTTCAGCAATTGTTATGGCTGGAATCTTGCCGCGCATTTTTTCCAGACGTTGCTGATTGGGCAGCGGCATATCTTGTAGTGCATTTAAGGCATTTAATGCGGCAGCCCGGTCATTGCAGACCAGCCCCATATCACAACCGGCAGCCAGCGCAGCCTTGATGCGTGCGTCTGCGCCACCAGCCACACAGGCCGCCTGCATCGACAGGTCATCAGAAAATAACACGCCATCAAAACCCAGTTTCTGGCGAATAATGGTTTGCAGCCAGAAAGGCGAAAAGCCCGCCGGATTCGGGTCAACCTGATCATAAATCACATGCGCTGGCATGAGGGCATCCAGCTGATCTTTAAGTTGAATAAAAGGCTGCATGTCATTGCGTTCAATATCAGCTAGCGTGCGGTGATCAACCGGTGCTGCAATGTGGGAATCTGCTTCAACTGAGCCGTGCCCCGGGAAATGCTTGCCTGTAGTGGCCATGCCAGCGCGATGCATGCCTTGCATAAAGGCAGAAGCCAGCGCTATCACCTGAGTTGTACTGGAATGAAAGCCACGGTCACCAATCACCTGACTAATGCCATCCAGATCCAGCACGGGAGCAAAGCTAAAATCAATACCAACCGCTAGTACTTCACTAGCCATGAGCCAGCCGCACTGTTCAGCCAGTATCAGCGCCTGTTCCGGTTCTTTTTCATAAAGATGGCCAAAGGCACGCATGGATGGCAGGCGACTAAAACCGGCACGCAAGCGTTGTACACGGCCTCCTTCCTGATCCACGGCAATCAGTAATTCCGGACGGATATTACGGATGCTATCGGTGAGCGCACGCACTTGCTGTGGACTGTGGATATTGCGGCCAAACAGGATAATGCCACCCACTTGAGGTTCGGTTAAAAGCCTTTGATCCTCCACAGTGAGGGAGGTTCCTTCAATATCCAGCATCAATGCGCCAATCATGCAACAAATATCCAATAAATCTGATGGGGGAGACAATACCGCATTTATAATCAGTTTTGCTACATTGTATAGCTGGAATTTGATGGTATGCTGCAACTATCTGGGAATAGATAGTGCTGAACAATACAGTAAGTTTATTGATGGAAAAATATTCGGTGGGTTGAACGCTGCAAGCAAAATGCTGTAAAAGTCGGTATACAACAATCGGGTCATGTGATTAGGAAACCCAAGCGTCTTATGAAATTACAAACTTTAGCCTGTGCCGTAGCCTTGATGACAGGCGGTCTTTTTTTCTCTCACACAGTGAATGAAGCCATTGCGGCTACGACTGTCAACCAGCAGGTGACGCTGGCACCTACACGAGAGCAATCGCTGGTTACCCGGCAAGTTGCAACACTGGTAGATCGCCAGCATTATTTAAACATGCGTCTGGATGCTGATGTATCGCGCCGCGTGCTGGCTATGTATATTGATTCACTGGACCCGGACCACACCCTGTTTTTACAGTCTGATATTGATGAATTCAATAAGAAATACGCATCAAGTCTGGGCACGTCGCTTAAAACTGGTGATCTGGCCCCTGCATTTAATATTTATGACCGTTATCGCACACGCCTGAACAGTTTTTATCAATTTGCTATGCAGCAACTGGACAAGAACCAGAACTTGCACCGTAATGATTTTATTGAACTGGACCGTGAAAAAGCTCCATTTTTTAATAGCAAGCGTGACCAGCAGGAACATTGGCAAAAAATGCTGGTGTCACAGCTCATCAATCTAAACATTAATAAAGAAGAAGAAGCGGCCAAGCAGCAGGCGTTAAAAGCAAATCCTGCGCTAGCTGCCGGTCAGGACTTGACCCCACCGGAAGACTTGACTCCAGTTGAAACACTAAAAAAACGCTATCGTCGCCAGATGGAGCAGCAAACCCGGATTAAGAGTGACCGCGTGCTGGAGAAAATCCTGAATGCAACACTGGCAACCTATGATCCGCACAGCAACTACTATGCGCCCATTGAGGCCATGGAGCTAAACCGGCAGACCACACTAGCGCTGGAAGGTATTGGGGTGTCTATTCGTCCTGAGCGCGGTAATGAAGACTATACCCGGATTGAAACCATTGTTGACGGCGGACCAGCCAGCAAGTCTGGACAGGTAAAATCTGGTGACCGGATTATTGGCGTAGGTCAGGAAGGTGAGCCAATTGTTGATGTGATTGGCTGGCCAAGTGGCGAAATTGTTGGTTTGATTCGTGGTAAGCGAGGCACCAAAGTGACCTTGCGCTTATTGGCCACTGGCGCAGCAGCCAATCAGGCGCGGGTAGTGACTTTAACGCGTGATGTAATTCAGGAAGAAGATTCCGGCGTTCGTTCACGTGTGGTGAATGTGAAGCGCAATGATGGCGAGCACAAGATTGGGGTTATTGAGATTCCATCGTTTTACCTGAACTACCGGGCCCGCCGTGAAGGTAATAGTTACCGGAGTGTCAGTGTAGACACGCAAAAGGCACTGGTTTCACTACAAGCCCAAAATGTTGAAGGTGTGGTAGTAGATTTACGCAATAATCCGGGTGGATCGCTGGAAGAAGTCGCGCGTATGCTGGGCCAGTTTGTTAAAGACGGGCCTGTGGTTCAAATTCGTGATGGTAATGGCAATGTCAACGTGTTCCGTGACGAAGATGGCGGTGAACAGATTTATAGCGGTCCATTGGCGGTTATTATAAATCTGGCATCCGCTTCAGCCAGTGAGATTTTCTCGGCAGCCATTCAGGACTACCAGCGTGGTATTGTGATTGGCAGCACTACTACAGGTAAAGGCACTGCACAGGTTCAACTGGATAGTCTGGCTTATGGTCAGGCAACATTAACCCAGCGCAAGTTTTACCGGATTACTGGCGGTAGCACCCAGAACAAGGGCGTAGTACCTGATGTGCCATTGATCAATATCTATGATGAAGATCTGGGTGAGCGCAAGGCCAAAAATGCGCTGAAATGGGATACTATCCAGACTGCGCCGTATAAGCGTGAAGGCGTAGTTACCCCGTTTGTTCCGCAAGTGACAACTTGGTCAACCCAACGTACCAACGCTGAGCCGCAGTTTGTTTATCTTAGTGCGCTAAAAAGCATTGCTGAGAAAACCAAGGACAAAAAGCAGTCTTCCTTGAACATTGATGTGCGCAAACGTGAAATCAAGGATCTGGAGGCAGAAACCCTGCGTGCTGAAAATGTACGCCGTACGGCTACAGGTTTACAGCCTTATGCCAATTGGGAAAGCTATCAGGCAGCACTGGATGCCCGTTCTGAGTCACGTGCCAAGATGAAAGCTGCCCAACGTCCACCATTGCCAGAGGATGAAGCCTTTGTTACTGAATCAGCCAATATTCTGATGGATATGGTGGGTTTGCAAAAAGCGCATCCAGATGCCAAAGTTAGCGACCCAAGCATCACTGTGCCTCAAAAGCCTGTGTCATAAGACAGGTGATGAAAAGAATGAGATAAAAAAGCATGCGTTGGCATGCTTTTTTATGTGTGGTAGTTTTATGAAAAAAGATTCAAAGAAAGATAATTCATTAAAATGTCATAAAGTGGTCACTTATTGGTCAATTAACCAGTTTAGTGTGGGGTGAACCCAAAGATAAAGAAGAATAGAGATGACCTTACTACAAAATTTTAATTCATTTTCCAATACTCATTCCCAGGCTATGGGTGGCGCTTTAAACATTGCAATTGTAACTGAAACCTGGCCGCCAGAAATTAATGGGGTGGCCATGTCGATATTACAGTTGTGCAAAGGCCTGCAACAGCGGGGCCATCGGATTTTACTGGTTCGGCCTTATCAGCCCAACGAGTGCCACAGTTTTAAGCCAACTGCGGAATGCCTCGTAGCGGCCAGCAGTATCCCCAAATATCCTGAACTGCGCTTTGGTTATCCCCAATCTAGAAAAATTGCCAAGGCACTGAATCAGTTCAAACCAGACATTGTGCATCTTGTAACGGAAGGGCCGCTAGGACTGGCTGCGCTCAATATTGCACGACACTGCAATTATCCGGTGTCCAGTGGTTTTCATTCGCCATTTCATGAATTTAGCCGGTTTTTTGACTTAAAATTTTTAATTAAACCTGTGCAACATTATTTGCGCTGGTTTCATAACCGCACAGACCTGACCTGTGTGCCGAGCGGAGATACCCAGCAGGCGTTGACCAACGCTGGTTTTACTTGCCCGTTGGCACTGGTGTCGCGCGGGGTGGATAGCCAGCATTTCAATCCACAAAAGCGCTGTAAGCAGTTGCGAGAACAATGGCAGGCTACCCCACAAACTACGGTGATGCTGTATGTGGGCCGTTTGTCACCGGAAAAAAATATTGATCTGGTGATACAGGCTTACCAGCAGGTCAAATCCAGCCAGCCCGCACGGGATTTTAAGCTAGTGATTGTTGGTGATGGCCCAGACCGTGTGCGTTTAGAAAATCTGATTCCAGAAGCCATTTTTACCGGGATGCAAACCGGCGAGCAGCTAGCCCGGCACTATGCCAGCGCTGATGTATTCCTGTTTGCCAGCGAAGTGGAAACCTTTGGCAATGTAGTGCTTGAAGCACTGGCCAGCGGTTTGCCAGTACTGGCCTATGATTATGCCTGTGCTGCACTAACTATTCAGCATAATGTTAATGGCTGGGCATGTCGATTAGGTGATGCAGTCCAGTTTCAGCAATTGGCTGCCCAGTTGCCAGCACTGGCGCAATTGCAGCAGATGGGTGTGCAAGCCACAAAAACAGTACAACAGTTTGGCTGGTCTATGGCAGTGGACCAGTTTGAATTTGCCTTAAAAACGACTGCCCATAAACATCAATCCCTTTACTCAACTGCATGGAACAAAGCAATGATCCCGCTATTTATCACTTAAGTATTTATGACTTAAACAAGCGTAAGGAGAACCTATGAACAAAATTCAGGCAACCACAATGCGTGCCCATTTGCGCCGCGCCCAGTATCTGGATCTCAGCTGGTGCATTAAACTTAATCGATATTCCACAACAAAAAATATTGCAATTTTCTTTAAAATAATTAGCCGATTGGGCGATGGCTGGTTCTGGTATGCCAGCCTATTGGTGCTATGGCTGATCCAGGGCGCAAGTTATTATTGGCAAATGCTATACATTATTTTGGGCATGCTATGTGCCACGGCAATTTATAAGCTATTAAAGCAAAAGACCTTACGGCCACGGCCTTACCAAGTTCATCAGGTCGTGGTGCTGGGTGAGCGGCCACTGGATCATTTCAGTTTTCCATCGGGTCACACCCTGCATGCCGTAATGCTGTGTATCCTGCTGGGTTATATGATGCCTGTCTTATTAATCATCCTGTTGCCATTTACCTTACTGGTGGCTGTATCACGGGTAATTCTGGGTTTGCATTATCCCAGTGATGTGCTGGCTGGTGCAGCCATTGGCGCAATGCTCGCTGGATTGCTTATTGCTCTGGCGCCGGCACTGTATGTGCTGCTGTAATCTATAATATTTATTGTCAGAAAATAACATCTTAAATCAGTATTTACCTCCAGTAATTTTAATTATCAAGATAGGGGCTGGCGGTTATTCAGCTTTTGCTTTACATCAGCAGTCAGTCTATTTAGCATGCTGTTGCGCTTTAAGCGCATAATTTATTTTTAAACTGGTAGTTTTTTCATGGATGATCTATTAAGTCCGGCTGTGGCATTGGCAGTGCTGGCGTCTGGGGTGTTTTTGCTGATTGGCTTGCTCACCGGAATCTGGAAATACGTTGCCATCATGCAAAGTGAAAAAGCCCGTGCACCTTATTATGTGGATATTGCTCATCGGGCGTCCTTGCTGTATGCCAGTGCAGCGCTAATCCTGGCAGCACTAGCGCATTTTTCTGTATGGCCAGAGTGGGTCAACTGGTGGGCAGTGCTGGCTAATGTGGTGTATTTTGCGCTGGCCATTGGCACCTATGTGATTCATGGCGCGTTAAAGGATACCGATAACCAGCTACGCCGACCGCATCGTCTGGGGCCGATGAGCTTGCCTAGTGTGCTGATTCAGTTATTTATGTGGTCGCTCATTATTGCCGAGCTGGGTGGTACGCTGGTGTTGCTGGCCGGTGCATGGCAGTTTTTATGGCCACGGGTTATGTAAGCAGGGTTATTTTAAGGGTTTCTTTCGCGCAGTATTGATCAAGCTAAAATGTATGACAAGGCACTGCAACACAGGCGCTAATTTTTGCTAAAGTAGGCGCCTAAAATAAACCAGAGTTTTGGAGCGATACCATGGGCTTGCGCTGGACTGATACCATCGACATTGCCATTGAGCTGTATGAAGCCCACCCGGATGTTGACCCGCAATATGTGCGTTTTACTGACTTGCATCGCTGGGTTTGTGAATTACCCGATTTTGCCGATGATCCTAACCGTTCCAACGAAGGCCTTCTGGAAGGTATCCAGATGGCCTGGATTGATGAAGCCAGCTAAAATAAACGCTGGGGGCTAATGGATTCATTGCGCTTTTCGCGCTGAAAAACCGTCTGACAAAACACATTTTGCTTTGGTCTGACGCTATCTTTGTTGGACGACAGCGTTATAATGCGCCATCTTTTTTTGATGTTTAATTTTTTAAGGAGCTAAATCATGGCTATCGAACGTACTTTATCCATTGTTAAACCAGATGCTGTTAGCAAAAACCATATCGGCGATATTTTTAGCCGTTTTGAAAAAGCTGGCCTGAAAATCATTGCAACTAAAATGAAGCACCTGTCCCAGGCTGATGCTGAAGGCTTTTATGCTGAACATAAAGAGCGTGGCTTTTTTGGTGATCTAGTTAGCTTCATGACTTCTGGCCCAGTGGTTGTGTCTGTACTGGAAGGCGAAAACGCTGTACTGGCTCACCGCGACATTCTGGGTGCAACCAACCCTAAAGATGCAGCACCAGGCACCATCCGTGCTGATTTTGCCAGCAGCATTGATGAAAATGCTGCTCACGGTTCAGACTCTACCACCTCTGCTGAGCGTGAAATTGCGTACTTCTTTAACGATAACGAAATCTGCCCACGCACTCGTTAATCGTTCATTTTTGCAAGCCAGATAAGTGTTATGCTTGTCTGGTTTGTTTTTTATACAATATGACATTTGTGTCAATGTATTATTTTATCCATTGTCAAATCTGTAGCTATCATTGGCTGGCTATTGATTTCGTCTTAAAGATGACAGGTTATGCACATCGAATCCCCTGATTTACTTGCGCAAGCAGAACATATTTCCCCATCCCCGGCAGAACAGGAACAATCTGCTGCGGCTGCTTGCGCCAGTGAATTATCCGTCCAGTCTAAAGCACATCAAACCAATCTGCTGGGCCTGTCGCGCCCGGAAATGGAACAGTTCTTTGAGGCAATGGGTGAAAAGAAATTCCGTGCCACACAGGTGCTCAAGTGGATTCACCAGTTTGGCGTAACTGATTTTGACCAGATGACCAATCTGGCCGGTAAGCTGCGTGAAAAACTCAAAACCGTGGCCTATATTCAGGCACCGGAAGTGGTGCATAAGAATTTCTCCAAAGATGGCACGCGCAAATGGGTGTTCCGCGTGGGTGACGGGGCGGGTTCACTGGTTGAAACCGTACTGATTCCCGCCGATGACAAAACTGGTGCGCGCAAAACGCTGTGTATTTCTTCGCAAGTTGGCTGTGCACTGGATTGCAGTTTTTGCAGTACGGGCAAGCAGGGTTTTCAACGTGACCTGGCTACCGCCGAAATTATTGGCCAGCTCTGGGTGGCGAATCAGTCCTATATGGAAGATGTGCCAGTGGGTGAGCGAACCCGCACTGTCACCAACGTCGTGATGATGGGCATGGGTGAGCCATTACTGAACTTTGAACCGGTCGTATCGGCCATGCGCCTGATGCTGGATGACTTTGCCTATGGCATGTCCAAGCGCCGCGTGACCTTGTCGACTTCCGGCATTGTGCCGATGATTGACAAACTGGCAGAAGAAATTGATGTGGCGCTGGCGATTTCACTGCATGCACCCAATGATGCGCTACGCAATGAACTGGTTCCCATTAATAAAAAATATCCACTGGCTGAACTGATCCCGGCTGCACGCCGCTATATTTCTACCGATGGCGTGATTGACAGTGCCCGCAAGCATGTCACTATTGAGTATGTAATGCTCGAAGGCGTGAATGACCAGCCTGAACATGCCAAACAATTAATACAACTTTTACGCGATTTACCCAGTAAGATTAACCTGATTCCGTTTAACCCGTTTCCGCATGCGCCGTATGGCCGCTCCAGCCGCAACCGGATTATGGCTTTTCAAAAGCAGCTGTCTGATGCCGGGTTCGTCTGTACTGTGCGTACGACACGCGGTGATGATATTGATGCCGCTTGTGGGCAACTGGTGGGACAGGTTGCAGACCGTACCCGTCGTGCTGAACGCTGGCAGAAAAAAGTGTTGCAGCAGCAGGGTGCATCCAAGAACGGGAATCACACTGAAATACTAAGAACACGAGGTTAAGGTGAGCGTTAAGCATAAACCCGTTATGACAATGACATATATCCGTGATAGACAATTAATAAATTTAGGCCGCATGTGTGCTGTGGCTTTAGGTATGGCATTAACATTCACAGGTTGCCAGACCACCCACAAATTAAAAGCCGATCCCAAGGCTGCTGTTGCTACCCGTACCGCACTGGCCGCAGAATATATTCGCAGTGGTGATCTGGATGCTGCCAAGCGCAATCTGGATGAAGCCCTGGAAACCGAACCTAGCTCAGTTGAAGCCAACAACATGATGGGCGTGCTATTGCAGCAGGAGGGTAGTCCTTCCAATGTGGCCAAGGCCGAAGCCTACTTTAAGCGTGCCATTTCGCTTGATCCCAAATATGCGCAGGCACGCAACAACTACGGCGTGTATCTAAGCGGCCGCAAGCGCTACCCTGAAGCGATTGCCCAGTTTCGTGAAGCCGGGGCCACACTGGGCTATGAAGGCCGTACTGCTGCCCTTGAAAATCTGGGGCGTACCTATCTTCAGGTAAATGACACCCAAAATGCTGAAAAAGCCTTTAAGCAAGCCTTGCAGGCTAACCGTGATTCAGTGATTGCCAAGCTGGAACTGGCCGAAATCTTTTTGCAGCGCAATCAGATACGAGATGCCAGCGCGCTTTATAATGATTACCTGCGCCAGATTGGCACACAAAAGCAGGGCGCACGTTCTTTATGGCTGGGAATCCGCATTGCCCGGGCAGAACGTGATACCATACGCATGAAAAATTTTATTAATCAACTTGGTGCAGACTATCCAGCCAGCACCGAGTATCAACGTTATCTTCAATTGCAACAAACTCCTGAGGCAGTATGGAAATAAACAGCAACCAGCAGCCATCATCAGGTACAGGTAACCTGAGTAATGCGCAGCGTCCTGGTGAATATTTGCGTCAATTGCGGAGCATGCAAAAGCGTGAGCTAAGTGAAGTTGCCCGCGAATTGAATATGCCGGAACGCCAGTTGATTGCACTGGAGGCTGATGACTACAAGTCGCTGCCGGAGCCTGCATTTATCAAGGGTTATTTACGAACCTATGCTAAATTGCTGGGAGCTGATGCCAGTCACCTGATTCGACGTTTTGATGAAATTTATACCAGCGATACCGGACTGCCAACCAACCATGCACTGGAAAACTCTCCCTTAAAAGCGCTGGGTCGTTTGCAGCGTGGCCGTCGTGAACGACTGGGCTGGCTCAAATGGATAGTTGGGGCGCTGGTTATTATTGCTATCGTCTGGCTGCTTTATGCAGGTATCAAGGCATGGCGTAACAGCAAGTCGGCACAGCCTGATGAACCAGTAGCCGCAGAAGTAAATTCCGTGGCAACCACGACGGCGCCTGCAGTTTTGCCAGTGCCGGCATCAGTACCAGCAACGGCAACCAGCAGTGAAGACCGCCTGAGCCTGACCTTTAGTCATCCAGTTACTGTGTCCATCCATGATGCAACCGGCAAGAATCTGGCCTCTGGCCGTCAAACCCAGCCATTGACCCTAACTGGACAATCGCCATTTAGCATTCGTCTGGATGATGCCGCTGCTGTGAGTTTAAGCTTTAATCAGGAACAGATTTCCCTATCGCCCTATACCGTAAATGGCAAGGCTGAGTTCCGGTTATCGCGTTAACAGGTTTGGTTTAATGTTTGCCCAGATTGTTGTTTGGACTTCTCTTTAGAATTTTGACGGAAAACATAAAGAATGCACCACTCTCCGATTGTGCGTCGACCGACCCGTAAAATCCGCGTAGGATCAGTGTATGTCGGTGGTGATGCGCCGATTACCGTGCAAACCATGACCAACACCGAAACCTGCGATGTGGCTGCTACGGTTGCACAGATTAACCGCTGTGTGAATGCGGGTGCAGACATTGTGCGTGTGTCGGTGCCAACCATGCAGGCCGCAGAAGCATTTGGCCAAATCCGTAAACAGGTCGATGTGCCATTAGTAGCTGATATTCATTTTGATCACCGGATTGCACTGGCTGTGGCTGACTATGGGGCGGACTGCCTGCGCATTAATCCCGGCAATATTGGCAATGAAGACAAGGTGCGTGAAGTAGTGGCTGCGGCACGTCATCATGGCATTTCCATGCGTATCGGGGTCAATGCCGGGTCGCTGGAAAAAGATTTACAGGTCAAATATGGTGAGCCAACCGGTGAAGCCCTGCTGGAATCAGCCATGCGCCATATTGATATTCTGGATCGTTTAAATTTCCATGAATTCAAGGTGAGCGTTAAGGCTTCCAATGTATTTTTGACACTGGATGCTTACCGCCTGCTGTCTCAGCAAATTGATAATCCACTGCATCTGGGCGTGACCGAAGCCGGTGTATTTCGTTCAGGAACAGTAAAATCTGCTATTGCATTGGGTGGATTATTGCTGGAAGGCATTGGCGATACGCTACGGGTGTCGCTGGCTGCTGAACCGGAAGATGAAGTCAAGATTGGTTTTGACATTTTAAAATCCCTAAATATTCGTTCCAATGGGATTAACTTTATTGCCTGTCCGAGTTGCTCGCGGCAGGAGTTTGATGTCATCCGGGTCATGAATGCACTGGAAGAGCGGCTTGAAGATATCCGCACGCCGATGGATGTGTCGGTGATTGGCTGCAAGGTGAATGGCCCGGGCGAAGCCAAGGAAGCCGATATCGGGGTGGTGGGTGCCAGTCCGCGCTCACTGGTCTATATGAATGGTGAAAAAAGCCATTTAATTGACACTAATCAGCTGGTCAATGAAATTGAGGCGATGGTGCGTGCCAAAGTGGATGCGCTTGAAAAAGCCAAAGAAAAAGAGATTATTCGCGCTAAATGATAAAAGCGCTTTGAGTGGGTTATGAGTTCAATTGTAGCAATAAAAGGTTTTAATGACATTCTCCCTGCCCAGACGGCAGCGTGGCGTGCGCTGGAAGTTCAGCTTACAGGTTTAATGGATAGCTATGGCTACCAGCAAATTCGCTTGCCGATTGTTGAGCAAACCAACTTGTTCAAACGTTCGATTGGTGATGCCACCGATATTGTTGAAAAAGAAATGTATACCTTTTTTGACAAGGGTGATCCACCGGATTCGCTGACCTTGCGTCCGGAAGGAACAGCAGGCTGTGTGCGTGCCATGCTGGAACATAATTTGCTGCGCGGTGCGGCACCACGGGTCTGGTACATTGGCCCCATGTTCCGTTATGAAAAACCGCAAAAGGGCCGCTATCGCCAGTTTCACCAGTTTGGTGTGGAAACCTTTGGCATTGCAACGCCGGACATTGATGCTGAACTGATCATGATGACAGCACGGTTGTGGCAGCGTCTGGGTGTGAGCGACAAGGTACAACTGGAACTCAATACCTTGGGCGAAAGTAATGAGCGCGCCCAATATCGTCAGGCTTTAGTGGATTATTTAACAGCGCACAAACCACAACTGGATGAAGATTCACAGCGCCGTCTGGATACCAATCCGCTGCGTATTCTGGACAGTAAAAATGCCCAAACCCAGGCTATTCTGGAAAATGCGCCCAAACTGCATGATTTTATGGGTGAGGAAACCCTGGCCCATTTTGAGCAGCTTAAAGGCTACCTAACAGCGGCTGGCATTGAATTTGTGATTAACCAAAAGCTGGTACGCGGGCTGGATTATTACAATAAAACTGTTTTTGAGTGGACAACCACACATCTGGGGGCACAAGGTACAGTGTGTGCCGGTGGCCGCTATGATGGTCTGGTGGGACAGCTTAAGGGCAAGCCTGAGCAAAGTGTGCCCGCAGTTGGCTTTGCCCTGGGGATGGAGCGTTTGCTGTTATTGCTGGAGCAAACCAGTCACACTATTAATGTTACTGAATGTGATGTATTCCTGCTGGCTGATCCGGTTTGCCAGGGGCAGGCACTGGTCCTTGCCGAGCAGCTACGCAGCCAGTTTGCCCAGCAAGGCGTGTTGATTCGCCTAAAAACTGGTTCGCAGGGCAGCCTGAAAAGCCAGATGAAAAAAGCCGACCAGTCTGGTGCAAGGCTTGCCTTGATTCTGGGCGAGCGTGAAGCTGCCAGTCAGCAGGTCGTGGCAAAAACACTGACAACTGGTGAGCAAGCCACTGTTTCATTAACGGATTTAAACCGCTATTTACTTGAACAATTACAACAATCGGCTACAGTAGAGCAATCTTCTTTATCCACTAATTCTTTCAGCAGTGATTCTTTTAACCCGCAGACAGGAAGCCCTAGATGAGTACCTATTTAAGTGATGAAGAACAAATTGATCGCTTTAAAGGCTTTCTGAAAACGTATGGCAATGCCATTGTCACTGGTATTCTGGTGGCGCTGATTATCTTTTTTGGCTGGCAGTACTGGCAGAAGAAACAGGCTGTTGAGCGCTTCAATCTGGCAACCCAATACCAGCAGGTGGTGGATTCCAGCAAGCGTCTGGCAGCTGCACCGGATAACCAGACTGCGCGTACCCAGTATTTCTCTCAGGCTGATGCACTGGTTAAAGCCAATACAGACAGCGCTCAGGCGCTGCAAACCCATTTTTTAAGTGCCAAGATTGCAGCAGCCAAAGGCGATTATGCCATTGCTGAAAAACAGTTACTGGCGGCTACCAAGAGCAATGTTAAGGATCAAGGTTTAAAGCAGTTGGCATGGTTGCGTCTGGCTTATATGCAAATGGCGCAAGGCAAGCATGATGCTGCATTGAGCAGCCTTAAGCAGGTGAATGACGCTGCATTCCTGCCCAGTGCCAATGAAGCCAAAGGTGATATTCTGGTTCAGAAAAATGATCTGGCTGGTGCCAAGGCAGCTTATCAGGCTGCCTGGGATGCCTTGGCCAAACGTGAAGAGCCACGTCAGTTATTGCAGGTTAAACTGGAAAGTCTGGGTGTTCAGGTTCCTGAGCTAAAAATAGACGGCCCTATTCGTCCGGCCAGTGAAACCAATTCTATTCCAGCTGCGCCAGCAGTACCTACAGCACAATCCGGTTCAGGAGCATAGGATAATGGCAAATCAAATAGCAGTGAGTAATCTGCGTAAACCCCTATTGCTAACGACTTGTATTGCGATGGCTGTCATGGCGGGTTGTAGCAAGGGACCCAAGGTTGAAGAGCACAAGCCCAGCAAATTGCCTAAAGTGGCACAGATGCAAACCCTGACGCCTGTATTTAAAGAAAGCGTTGGTGGTAGTGAAAAGTATGATCCACTGCGCCTGCAACTGGATGCCAGTAATCAGGCCATTTATGCCGTAAGCCGTAAGGGTGAAGTGGTTGCCTATGATTTAAAAGGTAAAAAAATCTGGGAAACCCGCCCACGCAAGAAAGACAAAAATCTGACCAGTGGTGTGACCGCCGCTGACGGGCTGGTTGTCGTGGGTTCGGGTAAAGGCTATTTGTATGGACTGGATGCCGCAACTGGTGCAGTAAAATGGCAGCGTCAATTGTCCGGTTCCATCTTGTCACCATCACTGATTCATAATGGCCGTGTTATTACCTATGCCAACGATGGTACGGTATTTGGCACTGATGCCAGCACAGGTGAAGCAGTATGGACGTTTGACACTGCAACCACACCGTTAAGTGTACGTGGTAATGCAGCGCCGGTACTCAGCGATGACAACACTGTGGTCATGGCCAATAATAGTGGTTATGTGTATGGCCTTGATGTGCAAAGCGGCATTCCACGCTGGCAGCGCCGTGTGGCCGTGAGTGAAGGCCGTTCTGAGGTGCAACGCCTGATCGATATTGATGGCGAGCCAGTGATTGTTGACAATAATATGTTTACAGTTAGCTATCAGGGCCAGCTCACTGCTGTGAACCTGCAATCCCAGCGTGTGATGTGGGCACAGGACACCAGCAGCCTGCGTAGTCCGGCAGTAGGTAATGGCCTGGTTTATGTCGCCACCAGTGAAGGCCATATTCAGGCATTTAATCAGGTGACTGGCGAAAAAGCCTGGGAACAAAATGCACTGGCGTATCGCAAGCTGAGTAACCCGGTTGTAATTGGTCAGTATGTGGTGGTAGGTGACCTTGATGGCTACCTGCATCTGATTGACCCAAATACTGGCAATGTGCTGGGACGAGTACACAGCAAGGGTGAAATTACCACCATTCGTGCAATTGATAACCGCCTGTACGTGGCAACCCGTACCGGCAACTTAAGTGTGTGGCAGGCCTCCTAATTCATGAAACCTGTTTTGGCCTTGATTGGCCGCCCCAATGTGGGCAAATCAACGTTATTCAATCAGATTACCAAAAGCCGTAATGCGCTGGTGGCTGATATTCCCGGCCTGACGCGTGACCGTCAGTATGGTGATGCCACCTATGAAAACAAGTCTTTCATTGTGGTGGACACCGGTGGTATTGGTGAAAGCGAGCAGGGCATTGATGCCTATATGGCTGAGCAGTCACGCACAGCCATTGAAGAGGCCGACATTATCCTGTTTGTGGTCGATGCGCGTGCTGGCTTATTGGCCTCTGATGAGCAAATTGCGCGTGACCTGCGTGCACTGGGTAAAAAAGTGCATCTGGTGGCCAACAAGGTTGATGGCGTCCATGCTGAGGCAGCGGTCAGTGAATTCTTCAAGCTGGGCTTTGGCGAACCGCATCATGTGGCAGCCAGTCATGGTCGTGGCGTACAGCAACTGCTGGAAGATGTGCTGGCTGAATTGCCTGAAGATGTGCCCATTGATGAGCAGGAGCATATCAAGGGTTTGCGTCTAGCCGTTATTGGTCGTCCCAATGTCGGCAAGTCTACACTGGTGAACCGCCTGCTGGGTGAAGACCGGGTGGTGGTGTTTGACATGCCCGGTACCACACGCGACAGTATTTACATTCCTTACGAGCGGCAGGGACGGCAATATACCCTGATTGATACCGCGGGTGTGCGTCGCCGTGGCCGCGTCAATGAGATGATTGAAAAGTTCTCAGTGGTTAAAACTCTGCAAGCCATCAAGGATGCGCATGTGGTGGTGGTGGTGCTGGATGCGCGGGAAGGAATTGTTGAGCAGGATTTACACCTGCTGGGCTTTGCGCTGGAAGCTGGCCGTGCCGTGGTGATTGCCATTAACAAGTGGGATGGCATGACTGAGTATGACCGTGGTCAGGTCAAGGAAGCGGTAGAGCGCCGTTTTGACTTTATTCCGTGGGCAAAAATCCACCTGATTTCAGCATTGCATGGCACAGGTGTAGGCGATTTATATCCGTCTATTCATCGGGCTTATGATGCGGCGATGACCAAGATTCCAACACCAAAACTGACCAAAATTCTGGAAGATGCCGTTGAACAACACCAGCCACCCATGATCAGTGGCCGCCGGATCAAGCTGCGTTATGCCCATATGGGCGGGTTAAACCCACCATTAATTGTGATTCATGGTAATCAGACCGAAAAAGTTCCGGCTGACTATCGCCGCTATCTGGAAAATGTGTTTCGCAAGGTTTTCAAGCTGGAGGGTACACCCATTCAAATTGAATTCAAGGCAGGTACTAACCCGTTTGAAGGACGTCGTACACAGGTGGATGCCCGTGTTGCCGACCGCAAGCGGCGTTATGTACAAAAGTTCAAAAAAATGGAAAAGAAACGTCGCTAATGCGGCGTTTTTTCTTTGTATGATCATAAGCTATTCCCTAGCAAGCAGGCAGCATCATGCAATTTATATTAAAAGCCTTTCAGGAAGTTGAGGGGCTGGGTGCTGCTTCCGGACTGGTTTATCAGCATCCCCGCCTTTACCTGATTTCAGATTACAGTAGCTATTTGTACTGCTATGAGTTAGAACAGGGCCAGCTAAATAAAATTGCACTGTTTGCTGATAGCCGTGACTTTATTCCCAAGCCTGAAAAATTTGATTTTGAGGCTATTCTTGAGTATGACAATGCCTTGTTGTTGTTAGGCTCGGGTTCTACCCCGCGCCGTAATGCGCTGGTGCGCCATGATTTATCAGATTCCAAGGCAAATCAAGGCAGCAGTGGAGTAACCCGGCAGTATGACCTGTCTGCACTATATGAGAAGTTCAGGCAAACCGCCCAGTTAAATGATGATGAGCTTAATATTGAAGGGGCAATATACCATCAGTCCCAGTGGCTGTTGTTCCAGCGTGGTAATGGCACACAAGCACAAAATGGCATTTTTATCGTGCAGGGTAATATTGTTCAGGATTTAATTTTATCCGGCGACGTCCGGCCCGATGGCAGCATTCAGCCCAATAACATTGTTCAAGCTATAGAATTTGTACCGCTGCAATTACCCGTTGTGAATCAGGTATCCAGTGGTTTTACCGATGCTATTCTGGTAGGGGAAACTATTTATTTTCTGGCAACTGCAGAAAACAGTAGTTCAACCTATGATGATGGAGAAGTGCTGGGCAGTTATATCGGCTACATGGATTTAAATACAAAAACCATTCAGGACGTGCAGTTAATCAGTACTTGTCACAAGTTTGAAGGCCTGGCCCTGTATCAGCAAACGCCTCATAAGCTGGAATTTTTATTGTGTGAAGACAACGACACAGAACAGTTAAGCACCACCATTTATAAATTAACTTTGGCGCAGGATTAATGGCTGGCCTGTTTTTCTCTGATATCAAGTGATAGGGCTACGATGACAAATAGCCTGTTAATTCATATTGCCTTGCGTCATATCCGGCCTGAAACTCTGAATCACTTGCAGGTTAATGCGGTAGATCACAATAATTTAGCCACTAATCCGCAGCGCAGGATGGAGCAGCTCATCAGCCGGAGCTGGCGGCGGCAAATTCTGGCCACGCAGCTTGATCAATCCCCAGAAAATCTGTGCTTTGCAAAAGATAGCTATGGTAAGCCTTATTTAGTGAATACCCCAAACCTGCAATTTAGCCAGTCGCATTGTGCGCAGCAGTTTGTTCTGGTTTTTAATCAACAGCGCATTGCTATTGGTGTGGATATTGAGGCCAGACAGCGGACTATCAATCTGGCAGGATTGGCAAAGCGTATACTTACCGCAGCGGAAATGCAGGTTTTTACCCAGGCTGCAAACCCACAGGCTTATTTATTAAAATGCTGGACGATTAAAGAAGCAGTGCTTAAGGCTAGCGGACTGGGCATTCGCTTAAACCTGAATACGCTGGAAACACACTATAGCGGCTCTGAACCTCATACTAATAGTGCTGTGGCTTATCAGGCAGCTATTGGGGAATGGGCGTATCAGTGTTTTGCAACAGAAGCCTATTACTATAGCGTGGCATGGCAACATCATTCAGCACAGCAGGTGAGCTTTAACTGGTTGCCTTGAAATTTTATCAGGCATTACCCTTATAAAGCAGTGAAAAAACAGGATGAACAGGCATAAAAAAGCCTGCTGGTTAATATAAGGAATCCTATTAACCAGCAGGCTTTAAGGTGCTAACCCTTAAGCAGGATTAAAACAGCATTAATCAAGGTACTACATCAGTTTCTTCAAATTCAGGCTTTACCTGAACTATAAAATCCTGACGGTTTAGACCACGCCACAGGGCATAGGAAGTACCAATATAAATGGACGAGTAGGTACCAACAAACAGACCAACCAGCATTGCCACCGCAAACCAGAACAGGCCATCACCGCCTAAAAACAGCATGGCCAGATCAACCAGTAATACCGTAGTCACCGTCATGATGGTACGGCGCAGGGTTTCAGTCAGGGATATATCCACCACTTCAACCGGGTCAGCGCCACGAATCTTGCGGAAATTTTCACGGATCCGGTCTGATACCACAATACTGTCGTTGAGTGAGTAACCAATCAGGGCCAGTACGGCTGCCAGTACAGTCAGGTCAAATGGCCAGCCGAAAATGGCAAAAATACCCACGGTTACAATGGTGTCATGCAGCAGGGAAATAACTGCACCAACGGCCAGCTTGAATTCAAAGCGAATGGTTACATACACCAGCATAAGGATTAGCGCTAGTGCCACTGCACCTACTGAGCGAATGTATAGCTCGTTACCTACCTGTGAACCTACAGCATCCACTTTTTGTACTGTGGCTGTATTGCTTGGTAACTGTACGGCGCGATTCAGGCGGGCGCTAAGGTCTTCACCTTCCTGTGCCGGCATGCGAACAATCAGGTCACGCTGGGTGCCCAGAAACTGCACTACAGGCTCTTTAAAACCGGCGTTTTCCAGTGCATTGATCACCTGCTTTTGCTCAACTGGCTGGCTGTAATTAATTTCAGCCGAGACACCGCCAGTAAAATCCAGCCCAAGGTTTAAGCCTTTGGTAAAAATAAAGCCAAGGCAAACCAGGCTAAACACCAGCGAAAAAATAGCCGCTGGCGTTTTAAAACGCATAAAGTGAATGACAGGTTCATTACCGCGACGGCCATATTCACGTGGCTGGTTGGTGGTTGCAGGCGTATCGGGTTGAGCAGTTGATTTTTTCATGGACGTTCTCCTCAAATGCTCAAGTGGTCAATACGGCGCTTGCCGTACACCAGTTGTACTATGCCACGGGTGACTGTAATGGCGGTGAACATGGAACAGATAATGCCAATCGCCAGTGTGACCGCAAACCCTTTGATTGGACCTGTACCAATGGCAAACAGGATAAAAGCCACCAGTAAGGTTGTCAGGTTAGAGTCAAAAATGGTGGTATAGGCGCGGTCATAACCCGCCACAATGGCCTGCTTGGGTGAGGCTCCCCAGCGAATTTCTTCGCGGATTCGCTCACAAATCAGCACGTTGGCATCCACCGCCATACCAATGGTCAGCACAATGCCGGCAATACCGGGCAGCGACAGGGCCGCACCAATCCATGACATGACGGTGAGAATCATGGCAAGGTTCATAAACAGTGCCACGTTGGCAATTAAGCCAAACACGCGGTAGAACACGATCATGAACAGGGCAACCAGTACAAAACCAACCTGGGTAGATAAAATCCCCTTGTCAATATTGTCCTGACCCAGGCTTGGACCAACGGTACGTTCTTCTACGAAGTACATGGGGGCAGCCAAAGCACCTGCACGCAGTAACAATGCAAGCTCAGAAGCTTCCTGTGGCGTGCCGACGCCGGTAATGCGGAAGCTTGAACCCAGCACCGCCTGAATGGTGGCGCGGTTGATCACAACACTTTCGATATAAGGCGTACGGGTTTCCACCGTTTTACCGGTTGCTGGATCAGTCACATAGCTAATGCGCTGCTTGTTTTCAATAAACAGCACCGCCATTTGCTTGCCAACTGCATTACGGGTGGCATCAGCCATCAGCTTGCCACCTGCAGTATCCAGCGTGATGTTGACTTCAGGCTGGTTGTTTTCATCATAGCCACTCATGGCATTTTGCACACGCTCACCAGTGACAATGCGCTGGCGTTTTAGCAAAATGGTAGGGCCATCCAGTTTTTCAAACGGGAAAGCCTGAGTACCAGCAGGCACGGGGCCACCTGCATAGGTGTCTGCCTGTTCAGATACTAAACGGAATTCAAGATTGGCGGTGCGGCCCAGTACACGCTTGGCTTCAGCCGTGTCCTGTACACCGGGCAAGTCCACCACAATGCGATTGCTACCCTGACTTTGTACCAATGCTTCAGCCACGCCCAGCTCGTTAATCCGGTTGCGCAGAGTGGTTAAGTTCTGATTCACCGCGTACTGGTTGATTTCCTGCAAGCGGGCTTCGGTATATTTTAATTGCAGGATCGGACCATCAGTGGAAGCCAGTGACTGAATGCTAAAGTCATTACTCTGGCGGCGCAGTACACTGACTGCATTGTCACGGTCTGTGGTGTTGGCAAAGCTCACCACAATGTTGTCTTTGTTTTGGCTTACCGCATTAAAGTTGACCTTGTTGTCACGCAGGTTACGGCGAATATCTGCTGTAGCGGTTTCCAGCCGTTGTTCCAGTGCCTTGCTCATGTCCACTTCCAGCAGGAAATGTACCCCGCCGCGTAAGTCCAGCCCCAGCTTCATGGGTTTGGCACCAATGGCCTGTAACCATGCCGGGGTGGTAGGTGCAAGATTTAGTGCAACAACATAATTTTCACCCAGTTCACGGCGTAATACTTCCTGTGCCTTAAGCTGGTCTTCACTGGTACGCACGCGAAGCAGTGCCGCATTCTGGCCAAAACTGCCGTCATGGGTTGCAATACTGGCGCTTTTTAGGATTTGTTCTGCACGGTTCAATACCGTCTGGTCGATCTGGCTTCCTGCCTTGGCGCCTGAAATCTGAACCGCTGGCTCGTCAGGATAGAGACTGGGCAGGGCATATAATGTACTGATGACCAGAACAAAAAGGATCAGTACATATTTCCACGCTGGATAACGCATTTGAATTCTACTTAATGAAAAAAGGGATTGCGAAACCAATCCCTATAAAATTACAGACTGTTGAGGGTGCCTTCTGGCAATACGGAAATGACCGCAGCTTTTTGAATTTTTACTTCATTGCCACGGTTGAGTTCAACCACCGCATAGTCCCCTTCCACCTTGGTAATGCGGCCCATTAATCCACCGGCAAATACCACTTCACTGCCCACGCTGACACTGTCAACCATTGCGCGGTGTTCCTTGGTGCGCTTGGCTTGTGGACGCCAGATCAGGAAATAGAAAATCAGGATAAAACCAACCATCATCAGGATGGATGGCAGCGGACTCTGCTGGCCAGCCGCAGGAGCAGCCGCGTAGGCTGTGGAAATAAATAAACTCATTAACGAACCCTTCAAGCAGTGACAAAGTTAACTTCTGCCACGAATAAAAATACAACGAATACTGGTGCTGCAATTTACCTTGTCTGGACTTTTGACGCAAATGGTTCAGACCTAAGGCATCATTTATTCACAAAAAAGTGGACTGATTCTCATCTCGGATCGCGATGCTGAAAAATACTGCTAAAACCCTTCCTGAGAAAGAACCATAGCGTTGGCAAAAGGCTTCCATCAAGTTGTTATTGTCAATGATTTTTCAGGCTACGAAATGAAGAAAATCCCGAAGGTGTCAGCACGGCATCCAGCGGTTGATCCCACGGCTGCCGCTCAAGATACTCAGTTTGCTGGAAGTCATAGGCCAGCCCTAACCGGTAAGCCTTGTGCTTTTTCCATAAGGTACGGTCATAGTAGCCGCCGCCCATACCAACTCGGGAGCCATATTTGTCAAAAGCCAATAGCGGCATAATCAGCAAATCCAACCGGTTAACGCTAATACTACGTTGCCGGGGTTCATGCATGCCTAGTCGATGAATGGAAAAACGCCGGTTTTGCCACTGCTGGCGATTGATGCGCACCCATTGCAGTTTCTGGTCAAAATTACGGATTTGCGGCAGGTAAATGTTTTTCTGTTGCTTTAAGCCTAGTTTAATAATGGCTTGAGTGGGGACTTCACCAAAGGCGCTCAGGTAAATACCAATATGGCGCGCTTGCCGAAATACTGCCTGCCTGCGCAGACGCTGAGCCACCTTGCGGCCTGCCTGCTGCCGGATGCGCTGGGATAAAGCACGGCGTTGCTTGCGTAATTGCTGGCGTAAATGCTTAAGCTGTTCTGGGGTCATGTGTTGATTGTCTTGGCTTTTAGTCAGATTTAGATGTAACGTCATTTAAAGCCTGCAAAATTGGACAATTGGCATTGGTAGAATGCTCACATTCATCAATCCAGGTGCTCAGGCGATGTTGCAAATGTTGCAGCTCATCAATACGGTGCTGGATTTCATGCAGGCGATTTTTAATGACTTCACGCACGCGCTGCTTGTCCTGCATGCCATCCAGTGCCAGCAACTCGGCAATTTCATTGAGTTGCAAGCCGGCCTGTTTGGCCCGTTTAATAAATAACAGGCGCTCAAGATCGTTTTCCTGATAGTAGCGATAAGCCTGGGTACTTTCAGGAATTCGCAGTAAGCCAATGCGCTGGTAATAACGGATGGTTTCATTGGAAACCCCGGCCTGTTTGGCCAGTTTGCCAATGGTGAGCATGGAAATTGCGACCTCATGATTGAGCAAAAATGAATCGTTAAAAAAATTGCTGCTGACAAAACATGGTTACAAAGTGGACTTGACTCTGTACCTGAGTACAGGGTTTATCGTGTTTGGCAAGAAATGTCAAATCAGGTTGTTTATCATGAATCATACTGAACCAGATCACTCAGACCATAAAGCCCATTCCTCCTGTTGTGGCGAAGTGCCTCAAGATACCAGCGACCCGCATTTGCCGAATCATCAACATCAGACAATCCAGTCAAACGCAACTGAGCCAGAAAAACAGGGATGCTGTGGCGGAACAAAGTCCAATGCAAAACCTGATTACCCAACTGATTCAGCCATTGACCCGGTGTGCGGCATGACGGTCAGCATGGCTAGCCAATGGCATACGGATTATCAGCAGCAGCACTATTATTTTTGCCGGGAAGGCTGTTTAACCAAATTTCAGGCCAACCCGCAACAGTATTTACAGCCAAAAGCCGCAGAACCATTGCCAGCCGGTGCAGCAGACATGTTGTACACCTGTCCCATGGACCCGGAAATTGTGCAAAAAGGGCCAGGCACTTGCCCCATTTGTGGCATGGCGCTGGAACCCATGCAGCCCAGTTTAACCGATGAAGTATCGCCGGAACTGGTGGATTTTAGCCATCGTTTTTACTGGACCTTGCCACTATCTATCATTGTGATGGCACTGGCCATGCTGGGGCACCATATTGCAGGGCTGTCTGCGACGGTACGCAGTGGACTGGAATTGCTGCTCAGCCTACCAGTGATCCTATGGGCAGGCAGGCCAATTTTGCAGCGCTGTTTTGCATCTTTAAAAACCCGCCATTTAAATATGTGGACATTGATTGGCATTGGTGTGAGCGCCTCATTTGTATACAGCGTAGTGGCCACGGTTGCTCCGCAAATTTTCCCGCAATCGTTTTATATGCATGGCCGGGTAGGGGTGTATTTTGAAGCGGCCTGCATGATTGTGTCACTCACCCTGTTTGGGCAGATTCTAGAACTTAAAGCCCGGTCTAAAACTTCCAGCGCATTAAAAAGCCTGCTGGGTTTACAGGCCAGTACTGCATGGCGGGTGCAAGATGGGCAAACACAGGAAATTCCGCTGGAACAGGTACAGGTGGGTGATCAATTGCGCATCCGGCCCGGTGATAAAATTCCGGTAGATGGAATTGTATTAGAGGGAAGCACTAGTATTGATGAATCCATGCTGACCGGTGAACCGATGCCGGTTAAAAAACAGGCTGGTGACCGGGTGATTGGTGCCACCATGAATGGCAGTGGCAGCGTGCTGATTGAAGCACAGCATGTGGGACAGGACAGCATGCTGGCTCAGATTGTGCGACTGGTGGCCGATGCCCAGCGTTCGCGTGCGCCCATGCAGCGCATTGCCGACAAAGTAGCAGGTGGTTTTGTGCTGGTAGTACTGGCGATTGCAGTGCTGACGTTTGTAGTCTGGGCGTTGCTTGGCCCGGAGCCACAATTAAGCTATGCCTTGCTCAATAGTGTGGCCGTGCTAATTATTGCCTGTCCTTGCGCATTAGGCTTGGCAACACCAATGTCGATTATGGCGGCAACCGGACGCGCCGCAACCAGCGGGGTACTGTTTAGTAATGCCGAAGCCATTGAGCAGCTACGGCAAGTGACCACGGTGGTGATTGATAAAACCGGTACCTTAACTGAAGGACGGCCAGTATTGAATCGCTTGATTGCTCTTACAGCACAGTATGATCATGATGAACTGCTGGGCATGCTGGCGTCACTGGAGCAGGGCAGTGAACACCCGCTGGCGCGTGCCATTATGCAGGCTGCAAACGCTAAAAATATCACCCTGCAACCCGTACAGGATTTTGATTCCTCCTCCGGGATTGGTGTACAAACTACGCTTAATGACCACCAGTTAATGGCAGGCAGTGAAAGCTGGCTGAAACAGGCGGGCATAGTACTAGACAGTGCCATCCAGCGTCAGGCTGAACAATTGCGTCATCAGGGCGAAATCATTTTGTACTTTGCTATTGATGGACAACTGGCTGCTTTGGTGAGTGTGAATGATCCCATCAAGGCCACTACCGCGAAGGCTTTAGCATTCTTAAAAGCGCAAAACCTTGAGGTGATTATGGCTACGGGTGATAGTCAGGCTAGTGCCAATGTGGTGGCCAATACCCTGGAGATTACCCAGGCCTATGGCGACATGACCCCGCAAAGCAAGGCTGAGCTGGTCAAGACGCTGCAACAGCAGGGCAAGGTGGTGGCCATGGCGGGTGATGGCATTAATGATGCGCCTGCACTGGCAGCAGCAAGTGTGGGAATTGCCATGGGCACAGGCACTGATATTGCCATGCAAAGTGCCAGTGTGACGTTGGTGAAAGGTGACCTGTATGGGATTGCGCGGGCTTATCGTTTGTCACAGGCCACGGTTAAAAACATGAAGCAAAACCTTGCCTTTTCCCTGCTGTATAACGCGATTGGTGTGCCTGTTGCTGCCGGGGTGCTTTATCCCGTATTTGGCATTTTACTCACACCCATGATGGCAGCACTGGCAATGTCGTTAAGCTCGGTATCCGTGGTGATGAATGCCTTGCGCTTGAGCAAGTTCAAAGTGAATTAAGCTAATCCCTTAAAACTTAAGCTTAAGTCCGGATATAGAAACGTTGTGAAAAGTGGCCCATTGACCAAACTCTCAGGTGCTTAGCTGTACAAGTGTCAATGTGGCTGCAAACAAGGCGTGCTTTAATCCTGCTGAAGGATTAACCAAGCAGGATGTAAAATAATGAAAAATCTCAAGCAGTTTGCCCTAAAGAATCTATTGCGCAGCAGTGTATTATGGGCAGCCTTTGCGCCTGTATTATTGCCTGCAACAGTGTCTGCTGCGCCGCTTAGTAAACCTGAGCCACAACTCAGCCAGTCGGTGATTGGCCGCATTCAAAAGCTGATGGATAACCCGTCCACCTGGCAAAAAATCCCCAAACAAGTCACCTTGTGTGTGTATTCACCGGATGGGCCAAAAGGGGAGAGCTTCAAGCAGGCGATGAGCTATCTGACCGAAGTGCCCAAATACACCCGCATGGCCAAAGACATTGGCATTGACCTGAATGTCACCATGCTCAATCCACTGACCTTACGCATTGATATTGGTTATCCCAAACTGAAAAAAAGAGCCAGTACCGAAACCAAAATCCGTGTCTATAGCGATGAGCGCGTGTTGGCCGAAGATTTTAAGATGAAAAAATGTGATGGCGCTGGCATGAGCAATATCCGGGCACGTCAGTTCAATGCCTTTGCCGGCAGCATGGATGCCATTGGCGGCATCCTCACCTACAAGCAGTTATCTGAAGCCATTAGCCTGCTGTCACGCCCTGAATTTGCCAGCCGCATGACCAACCGGGATTATGAGGTGGTCGGTATCATTCCGCTGGGCGCTGCTTACATCATGGTCAATGACCGCAAAATCAATACACTGGCCAAGGCAGCCGGCAAAAAAGTAGCCGTTTTTGATTTTGACAAATCACAGGCCAAATTGGTACAGCGCATTGGTGCCCAGCCTGTTGCCGTAGATTTTACCTCGGTGGGCGGCAAGTTTAACAACGGTGAAGTGCAGATTATGGCAGGCCCGGCACTGATCTTTAAACCGATGGAGCTGTCCAAAGGCATGATTGGCCCAAATGGAGAAATCAAAGGGGCAATTATCCGCTTTCCACTCATGCAGGTGACTGGCGTGCTGATGATGCACCGGGGCAAATTCCCAGATGGTCTGGGGCAAATTGTGCGTGAGGTTAGTTCGCTTAACCTTGCGCCTGCCTACGATTTTGTCTATCAAACCGAAAATGATATCCCGGTAAAATACTGGATGGATGTACCCGGCACCGACAAACCGGGCTATCTAAAAATGATGCGTGAAGCCCGGATTGCCATGACCCAGGACGGTTATTACGACAAAACCATGATGCAGTTTTTAAAGCGGGTACGTTGCAAGTTTGAACCGACCAACTACGAATGCAGCATGAATGAGGAATAACAGATTCTAGTAAATCAGACCAAATCTGCAAAACTAAATCTACAAAGCCAAATCTATAAGCAGGGGCCGATTGATCAAACCGGCCTTGTTTTTTTAAGCGAATACAAACCATAAATTTTAAAAACCAGCATTGCAGGGCAGGCATAGGCAATTTTCGATTCTTTAAAAAGTCTAAAACAGACAATGCTTAATTAAATAGCAAGATGTCTTTAAATGAATGATCAATGTCTGTTAATGAATTTCAGCAAAAAACGCCAAGCGCCACAATTTGCTTTATCAAGACAAGATAAAACGCTGTGGAGCCGGTGATGAATGCAATAAACCCTATTGATTTATCCAAACCTTCGGTCAAGTTCAGGGACAACAAACGAAAACTATGGCTGTTGGGGCTGGTAGTTCCCAATATTGCCAATGCGGCTTTTCTGGGCTATCAGTTTGGCCCCAGGATAACCCGGAAACTATTTGCCTCGGCTGGCCCGCTGGCCTTGCATCTGATCATTCCAGCCATTGATAAACATCTGGGTGAAGACCCTGACAACCCGCCAGAAGAAGCCATTGCAGCGCTGGAGCATGATCCCTACTATGCACGGGTAGTCAAGTTATTCATTCCCTTTCAACTGGCAGCCAATGTTTATGGCAACTATATTGCCAGCAGAACGACCACGCCACTGGCAGACCGGATTTTGTTTGGCCATCTTCTGGGTGTGGTCAATGGCGTTGCAATCAATACTGCCCATGAACTCAGTCACAAATCCGGCAAGCTTGAACATTATTTATCGCATCTGTGTCTGGCGCCTACGGGCTACAATCATTTTCGCATTGAGCATCCGTATGGCCATCACCGCCGCGTGGCAACCCCTGAAGACCCGGCATCTTCGCAACTGGGTGAAAGCTTCTGGCAATTCTGGCCGCGCACCGTCGTTGGAAGTTTCAAGTCTGCCATTGATATTGAAACCCGACGTTTAGAGCGTAAAGGCAAAACATTCTGGTCGCTGGATAATGAACTGATTCACGGCTGGGCCATGAGTGCGGCGTATCATCTGCTCATGCTGAAATGCTTTGGCCCCCGCATTATTCCAACCCAGGTAACACAGGCATTGTGTGGCATCACCCTGTTTGAAGCCGTCAATTATATGGAACATTATGGCCTCAAGCGCGAAGACTTAGGCAACGGGCGTTATGCGCGAACCATGCCGGAACATAGCTGGAACAATAACAGCATGTTTAGTAATGTCCTGTTATACCAGCTCCAGCGGCATTCCGATCATCATGCTTATCCCACGCGCAGTTTTCAGTCACTGCGGCATTATGACAATGTACCGCAATTACCTGCCGGCTATGCCAGTATGGTATTGCCCGCCCTGATTCCAGGCTGGTGGTTTAAGCAAATGGATGAACGAGTGATTCAGCACTATGCAGGGCAGATTGATAAGCTCAATATTTATCCCAAAGCGCGTCAGAAGCTGTTAAGCAAGTACGCACATTTATTTAACCTCGCAGCAAAACCAGCTGTTTTGGCAAAGTGAGCGTCACATGAAAAAATACCAATGTATTGTGTGCGGCTGGATCTATGACGAAGCGCAAGGCTGGCCCGCAGAAGGGATTGACGCTGGCACGCGCTGGGAAGATATTCAAGCCCACTGGTCATGTCCTGACTGTGGAGTGAGTAACTCTGATTTTGAAATGATTATGCTGTGAAGCATTAACCTTTAAGGAATTTAAGGTTGATGTGCTAAAACGATGCGAGGAATACTGAGCCTTTCCACAGGTTCAGTGTTTTTAAATTACTGTATTAAACCAGCCCTGACTCATGCAAAAATGATCAATAAAACCATTCCGCTTATTCCGGTGCGCTACTATTTGCGACTGATCGAACTCATTGCCGCAAGGAATATTTCCACGCAGGCCTTATGTGATGAGCTTAATATTGATATTGGAAAATTCCTGGCTGAACCTGATCTCAAGGTGTCGATAGAGAAGGTAGAAAAATTTGTTCAGTACTGCTTAAAGTATCCGGCTAACCGCGATCTGGCCTTTGAGCTAGGCCGTTCATTGCACCTCAGCTCACATAGTCTGGTGGGTTATGCGATTTTAACTTGCGACACTATTGAACATGCCCTCAGGCTGGTTACCCGTTACTTTAGCTTGATCATGCCCAGCTTCAAGGCGTTCATCCATTATAACCCGCACAACCAGATGGAACTAACCATTGAACCTGAACTGCTGCTGGAACCGCTCACCCTGAATTTTCATATTGAAGCCATTGCCGTTGCGCTGCAAAATAATATTAACGAGTTAATCAGCCAGCAGCTGGCCAGCTATCATATTTTTTTGTCCATCCCTGAGCCGTTGCATGTGCATAAATTCAATCAATTAACTTCGGCAAAATTTCATTTTAACAGCCTGCATAAGCCGGGAATAAAACTCATTTTAAGTCAAAGCCTGCTTGAGCATAAATTACCGCTGGCTGACGAGATGACACTCAAGGCCGTAGAGCGACGGTGTCAGGAACAAATGAAGGAAATTACCTATGGACAGGATTTTCCCGAGTGGATTGAACGGGTATTGATGAATGCTTACCAGATGCCAACCCTGGCTGAATGTGCAGACCTGCTGCATGTCTCAACCAAGACTTTGCAACGTCAGCTACGCAAGAAAAACACAGATTTTAATGTGATCAAGAAAAAGGTGATTACCCTAAGGGCCAAACAAAGACTTGCGCATTGTTCAGACAGCATTACCCAGATTGCCCATGAACTGGGTTACTCATCATCATCGAATTTTGCGAGGGCATTTAAGGCGCTGGTTGGGATAAGTCCCGAAGGATATAGAGCAAATTGCAATAAAAGCTAGCTGTTATAAAAGGCAGTTATTATAAAAATAATGGAATAGAAAAATAAATGCTCCAAAGTGCCGCTGTGTGTCGTTACCCTTGAACCCTAAAGTTCAAGGCGGAGGCGACGCCAACTTACAGGCTTTCTACTCAGGGTAGACATGCACACAAAGTCAGCAGACCGCATCCATACGTGTTGATATCGGCTCAGGGGATTAGGACACACTGGCGAACACTTCAGATTGAATGCATTATAACGCAGTCTTGGCTTACTGTAATCCCCACTGTTGTGCGTTTGCTTTATTTTTTAGCAAAGCTTTTGTGGCACTCTGTATAAAAAACAATTTTGGGTCTTGACCTTCATATTGTGAAGAAAAGGCACCAGTTAGCCCAGCTGTGCCAGTGATTTTTCCGCATCATTGATCATTTGCTTGATCAGGCGCTGACAGTGGGTTTGTTCCTGCAAGTCCTTATTAAGGCTTAAGACTTCCTGAGCCAGACTCAAGGCAGTTAATACCGCCACGCGCTCGGATTCCAGTCTTGGCATGCTACGGCGCATGTCCTGAAGTTTTTGTTCCAGCAGGCTTACAGCTTTTTGCAGCTGTTCTTCCTCGCTAGGTTCACAAGCCAGTTTGTAGCTACGATCCAGAATTCTTACATCAACAGTCATGACTGATTTCCTTCTTCTTCAGCCGCAGGGTTTTCAAGCGCAGCAATGTCCTGATTGGCCTGTGATGGGTTTAAACCTTGTCCTAGCGACGCCAGCCGCTGAATAATGGCTTCCACTTTTTGCTTGGCATGTTCATTCTTAACGATTAAGCCATCACGTTCCTTGATCAGGCTTTGATGCTTCTGGCCCAGTTGCTGCTGGTCGCTGGCCAGCTTGTCACGTTCAGTCTTTAACTGGTCACGCACCACCAGTAAGGACTCAAAGCGATTTTTTAGCTCGCCCGCATTTTGTTCAAGGCGGCCATAGCGCTCGGCCAGCGCAGTCGCATCGGTTTGCAGGCTAATATAGCGCTGCTGGAATTGCTCCAGTTCCTGTTCCAGTTCCTGATTACGGACATTGGTAAGTTCCAGTGCTTCGCGCACTGCCGGGTCTTCCACCGTTTTTGGCTTGGCTTCCAGCGCGGTACGCAATTCCTGATTCTGCGTTTGCACCAATTGCAACTGAGTGGTTAATTTTTGAATGAGCGTTTGTAAACGCTGAACTTCTTCCAACATGATTGGGTCGCGTCGCTTAACAATGAAGAGTAATATAGAGGTCAAGATAGAGGTTGGTCAATGTAATGCAAGACGATATTTCAGGTTGGAATGAATGGGAAGCCGCTTTTAAGGATATTCCTGAGCTGGCAAGCCCCAGTGAGCTGCATGGTTTGGTGATGGGAATTGTCGCAGTAGCGCAGGCACCCACAGGCGACGAGTGGCAATATATGCTGCAACAGCTTGATTTTGAGCCACTGGATACCAATGCCCTGCAACTACTGGTGGATGAGGCAGAAGATGCCGCAGCAGCACTGGCTGACGATAGTCTGGATTATATGCCTATGCTGCCTGATGACCAGCATACCCTGGAAGAACGGGTGCAATGCCTGGCAGACTGGTGTAATGGCGTGGTGCTGGGTTTTGGCCTGGCTTCTGGCCACTTGCGTAATGATGAGTCTGAATTGTTACAAGATTTGCAGGATGTGGCTGCGGTTGAGTTTGAAGCCAGCGATGATGACGAAGAAGGCGAGGCCAGCTATGCGGATCTGGTGGAATTTGTACGCCTGATTCCGGTGAGTCTTTCTACAGGGCGCCAGAAGCAGCCATTAGCCGAGACAGCAATTTTTAAAAAAAATTTAAAAAATCAGGCATCGTCAGCCAGAACGGTGCAGGATGACAATATCTCCATTGTAGAGATGTTTACACCGGATCGGCCGTCCTGAGCTGCAACCTCCTGTGGTTAAGCCGACATTAACACCGATATTACGGCCTTAATCAATGTGACTTTAATAAAAATGCTTGCATTCCCTCGCGAAAAGAGGGAATGATCTTAAAAACCTCTGATTAGAGTCAATGATTACACGATGACCTCACCAGCCCAAATGCCTTTTGCTTACCGCCGTGCCCGCCTGTTAGAACAAATGGGTGATGACGCCATTGCCATTATTGCCACCCGTGCAGAAATGTACCGTAACCGCGATGCCGACTATAAGTTTCGCGCTGATAGCAGCTTTTATTATTTGACTGGTTTTGCCGAGCCGGAAGCAGTGGCAGTGCTGCAAACTGGTAGTGATCAGCTTTATACGCTGTTCTGCCGTGAGCGCAACCGGGAAATGGAAATCTGGAATGGCTTGCGTGCAGGGACAGAAGGCGCAGTGAGCCAGTATGCGGCGGATCAGGCCTTTACCATTGAACAGCTTGATGAGCAAATCATTAGTTTGCTCAGTGGTAAAAAACGTTTGTACGTGCGGCTGGGACAGGATGCTGCCTTTGATTTACGGGTAATAGGCTGGCTCAAGAAAATTGCGGCCAACCAGCGTCAGGGCGGGCAAGGGCCGGTGGAAATTATTCAGCTGGATTCCTTGCTGGATGAAATGCGCCTGTTCAAGGATGCGCATGAAATCGACCTGATGCATCGCGCTGCGCAAATTAGTGCGCAGGCGCATGTGCGTGCCATGCAGCAGGTGAAGCCGGGTATGATGGAATATCAGCTTGAAGCTGAACTCTTGTATATCTTTGCGCAAAATGGCTGCCAGACTGCTTATAACAGCATTGTGGGTGGTGGTGCCAATGGTTGCATTTTGCATTATGTGGAAAACAACCAGCCCTTAAAGGACGGTGACTTAGTGCTGATTGATGCGGGCGCTGAGCTGGATCATTATGCTGCAGATATTACCCGCACCTTTCCAGTCAATGGCAAGTTTTCGCCTGAGCAAAAAGCCCTATATGAGCTGGTATTAAAAGCGCAACTGGCTGCCATTGAAGCCACCAAGCCGGGCAATCATTATCGCTTGCCACATGAAACTGCCGTTAAGATTCTCACTAAAGGGCTGGTTGAGCTGGGTTTATTGCAAGGTGATATTGATGAGTTAATTGCCAGCGAAGCCTATCGCCAGTTTTATATGCATGGCACAGGGCACTGGTTAGGCATGGATGTGCATGATGTAGGCAGCTATAAGCTAAACAATGAATGGCGGCCTTATCAACCCGGCATGGTGGTCACAGTTGAACCCGGCCTGTACATTGCTCCGGATGATGAAACCGTTGAGGCACGCTGGCGCGGCATTGGCATTCGTATTGAGGATGATGTGCTGGTCACTGAATCTGGTAATGAGGTATTAACCAAAGACGTGCCAAAAACCGTGGAAGAGATTGAAGGATTGATGGGCAAATAAGAAATTGATAAAAAATATTGGAAAATAGATATGAGCGGTTGTGTTGCAGGAACCTTGATAAGGGTAAAAGAAGACAAAAATATACCATTGGAGTGGTGGAAGCCAATTGAACAGCTTCAGGTTGACGATTTGGTTTTGTGTAGGCCAGATACTGATGAAGATATTCAAGACTATAAGCCAGTGGTTAAAAACTTTAAATACACAAAAAAAGAGATATGGGCATTAAGAGTCTATGATCTTGTGGATGATATTACTACTGAGCAGCCGGGCTTATCAACTTATTTTGCTACACCGAACCATCCTGTGTGGAAGTGTGGAACAGCTTCACCTTCTCTGGAAAAACAAAGCTTTAAGAAAACTAAAGGTCATTGGTTACGTGTAGATCAGCTCCAAGAAGGAGATGTGGTTAGGGATGTAAATAATAATCTATATTCAATAGCACAAACGACACCATTATTTCAACTGCAAGATTCAAATCTTGCGTGGTTGCCTAGTAATGATGAATACCGTATAGGAGAATCTTATGGTCATGTCATTGACTTGAATGAATTAATTACCAGTAAGGTTGGCTTGGTAAGGACCGGTAAAGGATGCAATAATTATTATATTGATGAGAGTGGGAATCATATTCCCTATGTTGCAGATGTTTACAATGTTGAGATTGCCGATTTTCATACTTATTTCATAGGTATGGATGGCATATGGGTACACAATACAAATTTTCTGGATTAACAAGGAACTAAAGTAATGCAGCAACCCATATTAATTGTCGGCGGTGGTATGGTCGGTTTAAGCCTTGCCTTGATGCTGGCCCGACAAGGCATTGCCATTCGTTTGCTGGAAGCAGTGAAATATCCTGAAAATACCTCTGGTGAACCTGATACCTATCATTCCAGTTTTGATGCCCGTAATACGGCATTGTCACGTCGTACCGTACAGATCTTTAGCGAGCTGGGGCTTTGGGAAAAGCTATCGCAGCATGCGACGCCGATTTTGCAGGTGAATATTAGCGAGCAGGGTGGTTTTGGCAAAGCACGTTTGCAGGCCCACGAAGAAAAGGTGGAAAGCTTCGGTCAGGTGATTGAAAACGCCTGGCTGGGCCGGGTATTGCTCAGTGAAGTGGGTGCCAATGCCAATATTGAACTGGTAGACGGCATTCAGGTGACATCGCTGCAACAGGATGCAGGCAAGGTGTGGGTTACCGCGCAGCAGGGCAGCGAGCAATTGGAGTTTCAGTCAGGTTTGCTGATTGCAGCCGATGGCCGTGATTCATTTTGTCGTAAGGCGCTCGGTATTGGTGTGGATGAGCACGATTACCAGCAAGTTGCGATTGTCACGACAGTGCAAACCAGCAAGCCGCACGGACAAGTGGCCTTTGAGCGCTTTAGCAAAAATGGCCCGCTGGCACTATTGCCATTGCCTGGCATCACGGGCCAGCAGGATAGTTATCGCCGATCAGTCGTATGGACAGTCGAAAAGGGCAGTGAGCAGCAATGGCTGGGCGAGCATAATGACCAGCAATTTTTGCAGGCTTTGCAGCATACCTATGGCAACCGGGCTGGCGAATTTACCAAAACCGGCAAGCGTTTTGCCTACCCGCTGTCACAGGTATTGGCGCATAGCCAAGTGTCTGGCCGTGTGGTGCTGATGGGCAATGCTGCGCATACCTTGCATCCCGTGGCAGGTCAGGGTTTTAATCTGTGTATGCGTGATGCGCATGTACTCACCCGTTACCTGACTGAGCAATATCAGGCTGGGCAGGACATGGGTGACAACGTCCGCCTCAAGCATTACGAGCAGGCACGCCTGAGTGACCAGAAGCGCGTGATCCGTTTTTGTGATAGCGTGGTGAGAGGGTTTTCCAACCAGAATCCGCTGCTGAAGCTGGCGCGCAATACCGGCCTTGTGGCATTTGATGTTATTCCTGGAGCCAAGCAACTGGTGGCAACCTACGCCATGGGTTTAAAGGTTTAAATAAAAATGATGCGGCAGAATTGAATGATGCCGGCAATCATGCAGGGTTTTGGTCAGCAGATCCTATTAAAATGTCAGCATAAAACGAGTAGCTTAGGATAGGGGCAGCATATGTCGGTTAATCAGCAACGAGAAACAGCACCGATTGAAAAGGTCGTCATCATCGGCGGTGGACTGGTTGGTGGTTTATGTGCCTTGTTACTGGCCAAAGCTGGAATTCAGCCAATTGTACTGGATGCTGCGCCTGAACTGGACAACAGCATTTTACAGCGCCGTGATGCCCGGGTGCTGGCCTTAAGCCCGGCTACAATCAGCCTTCTCAAGCAAACGGACGTATGGCCGCATATTCAGCGCAAGGCCGATTACTATGGCATGCAGGTCTGGTCACGGGATGGTTACGGCATCCTGGAGTTTGGCAAAACAGACCATACCGCACCACGCACGGCTCAGGACTTACTGGGCAGTATGGTAGAGCCTAGCGTGCTGGGACTGGCCATTCAGCATGAACTCAAAGCGCAGATTCAACGCTATCACACACAGGTGCGGGTACAGCGTATTGAGCCATTTGGTGACTATTGGCAAATTACCTTAACTAGCGGCCAGCAATTTAATACCACCTTGCTCATTGGCGCGGATGGCGGCAATTCCTTGGTTCGGAAAATGGCAGGCATTGGTGTTGACGTGCTGGATTATCAGCAAACTGCCATTAGCTGCGCGATTAAAACCGAACAGCCGCATCAGCAAATTGCCCGTCAGGTTTTTTTGCCCACAGGGCCTTTGGCCTTTTTGCCCATGATGGATTTAACCTTAACTGGTTTAAGCTCGGATGAACCCGCCGGGCACTGGCAATCCGTAGTGTGGACGCTGCCAGCGCAGGATACCGAAGAATTAAGCCAGCTTAGTGATGCTGATTTTCTGGCGGCAATTACGCATGCCAGTGGCCACATGCTAGGCCAGGTAACAGCGGTAGAGTCCCGTGCAGCGTTTCCTCTGGCGGCTAGGCAAGCTGATCGCTATGTGTTGCCGCACCTGGCACTGATTGGCGATGCAGCGCATGTAGTGCATCCATTGGCAGGACAGGGCGTTAATCTGGGCTGTCTGGACGCGGCGCTGCTGGTCGATAACCTGATGCGCGATGAGGAGCGTGGCCTATGGGCACACTGGCAAACCCTGAACCGTTATGAGGTCAAGCGCCGTAGCCACAATAGCCTGATGATGCATAGTTTTTCCGGACTTGGCTGGTTGCAAGGCAGTCAGTTAAAAGCAGTGCAGTGGTTGCGAAGTGAGGGCATGCATTTTGTAGCTAACAATCCGTTATTGCTGAATATATTTACTGAACAAGCCAGTGGTAAATCTGCAATAAAAGATACGAGATATTACCAGTTCTAGCTTTTGGGTTACTATTTACCCATGTTTTGTTGAACCGCTTAAAAAAATAGCAAGTTATTGTCACCACCACTAGCAAGGATATTTCGAGATTGCTACAGTTAGCGAAATTCTTGAGCACCAACCTGTCTTAAGAAAACTGACTAATTTCAAGAGATACATTAGGGGTAATGACAATGACTATTGATCACGATGATGACTACGACAATGCTGACAGTGACGTAGAAGCAGTAGATGTTGATGAAACCGAAACTGTGTCCACGGATGTCGGCAGTACGGACAGCGCGGATGACGCGCCAAGCTTGACAGATGCTGATCTCGCTGAAGCTGAAAGCTTAACCGTAACGGCTAAACAATCCATTCGCCAGCAACTGGAAGATGAAGTCGCGCGCTTTTTGGCGCAGGGTGGAAAAATTACTGAAGTACCAGCCGATGAAAGCGTACATGAATAATGTACCAACCAGCTAGTGCTTAAAGATCAGTACTTAAATAAAAAGCCTATGTCATTGCATAGGCTTTTTTGAGCGCTTTCCAGCCAGCATTAGCTTAGCAGACTGGAAAGTCTAGATATTTTTGAGTCGATCAGGCTACCTGAACTGGAATCACATTGGTGGTGTGGTTAACGGTATTATCCGGGTTGGCATAAACCAAACGTGGCTTGTAGGATTTTAGCTCAACTTCGGTATAAACCCCGAACGCTGCAATAATAATAATATCGCCCACATCCGCATGATGCGCTGCACCACCATTGACCGAAATAATGCCGGAGTTATCTTCACCACGAATGGCATAAGTGGTAAAACGCTTGCCATTGGTCACATTCCAGACCTGAATTTGTTCATATTCCAATAATCCGGCCAGATCCATCAGCTTGCCATCAATGGCGCAGGAACCTTCATAATGTAGCTCAGCATGGGTTACAACCGCACGGTGAATTTTACATTTAAGCATATGAGTTTGCATGGCAAATGTCTCCTGAGGAGTAGGGTAACCAACGCTGGCAAAATATCAGCAGTTTAAGCGCCGGATATTTTGCAAAAGCTTGTTCCGCTTTGAAACGGCGACATTTTGCCGTGTTCAGGGCGGTGCTGCAAGTAATTTGTGCGGATAATCACAAAATCCTGAGATTGAATGTAAATGATACGGCGAGTTGAGCTTTATCCTCTTTACCTCAGGCATAGCCTTCGATCTTGCGACGCGGCAAATGAGGAACAACATTCCGCAAGACGTAGTGAAACGAAGTGGCTTTGCTTTATCCTCTCAAAAAAATCATAGATTTTTTTCTTGCGCTCGGGTAGAGCGATGCTCTACTTATCCTCGCTCAGGCTTGAATGCATTCAACTGGTTCATGGCCTTAGACACGTCACCATTTACCAATAGATGGGTTTGCTGGAGCGCTTGTTCAATGGCCTGATCCAATAAATTTTGTTCGGCTTGCGGTGCCTTGCCTAAAACATGGCCAGTGACTTTTTCACGCGAACCCGGATGACCAATGCCAATACGCAGGCGGTGAAAATCAGCGCCAATATGCGGCACAATATCACGCAGCCCATTATGGCCACCATGACCGCCCCCTGTCTTGAGGCGAATGGTACCCGCAGGCATATCAAGCTCATCATGCGCAATGAGGATTTGTTGAACTGGAATCTGGAAAAATTTGACAAACGGAGCAACCGATTGTCCGGAACGATTCATGAACGTGGTTGGAAGTAATAATCTGACTTCCTGTCCTTCAATCGTGCCACGACCGGAAATGCCAAAAAAGCGCGGATCGTTCTTAAGACTAATGCGGTACTGGTCGGCCAGTTGCTGGACATACCAGAAG
Organism: Alkanindiges illinoisensis DSM 15370; assembly: GCF_000619845.1. Taxonomy (GTDB): domain Bacteria; phylum Pseudomonadota; class Gammaproteobacteria; order Pseudomonadales; family Moraxellaceae; genus Alkanindiges; species Alkanindiges illinoisensis. Next base: position 41,845 of record NZ_JHUX01000003.1, read on the forward strand.
CCCGCATTATGACGGGTCTGGGCATATTCCGAACCCGGATTGCCCAGACCAACAATGAGTGACAATTTATTCAATGGTCTAGCTCAAATATGACAGGTTAGGCTTATTCAGCGCTATCCTGGCTACCACCAGCTGGTGCATGGATGTTAGCAATGGCGTTGTCATGGCTAGTACCTTGTTCCAGCGCAGCAATTTTTACGCCTTCTGGCAGTTTAATGTCAGACAGGTGAACCACAGTACCGACTTCAACCTGAGCCAGGTCAACTTCGATGAACTCAGGCAGGTTGCCAGGCAGGGTAATGATTTCTACATCGTTTGCAATAATGGAAACAATACCACCTTGCTGCTTCACGCCAACTGAAGTTTCCTGATTAATGAAGTGCAATGGAACACGTACGTTAATCGTATGGGTTGCATCAACACGCAGGAAGTCAGCATGCATTGGGAAGTTTTTAGCTGGATGACGCTGTAATGCTTTTAGCACAACAGGTTGTACCTGACCGTCAACACTCAGGTTAACAATGTGCGAGTAAAACGCTTCGCTTTCCAGAACCTTTACCAGATCCTTGAATGCAATGGAAATGCTCTGAGGAGCTTGTTCACCACCGTAAATCACGGCAGGTACCAGATTAGCGTGACGCAGGCGGCGGCTCGCACCTTTCCCTTGCTGATCACGTGCTACGGCATTTAAGTTAAAATCAGTCATGATATGTCCTAACAGTTAAAAAAAGCTGAACTTGCGACCAGTTCAGCTGGGATTTTTTGTAGCAAACAACAAGTGTTACTACAAAAAAATAGGGTTAAATTTTATTCAACAGCATTAAATACTTTCATCAAACATGGCGCTGATGGATTCTTCGTTATTAATACGACGAACCGTTTCGGCAACCATTGCAGATACTGACACCTGACGAATCTTACCGCATTGCTGGGCAGCATCCGATAATGGAATGGTATCTGTAACTACCAACTCGTCAATAACTGAATTTTCCAGGTTACTGATGGCCGGGCCAGATAATACCGGATGGGTACAATAGGCCACCACACGGCGAGCACCAAATTTTTTCAGGGCTTCAGCAGCTTTGCAGAGGGTTCCAGCAGTGTCCACCATGTCATCAACAATCACGCAATCACGGCCTGAAACATCACCAATAATATGCATGACCTGAGATTCATTGGCTTTCGGACGACGCTTGTCAATAATGGCAAGATCTACATCGCCCATTTGTTTGGCAATGGCGCGGGCACGTACTACACCACCAATATCAGGAGAAACCACGATCAGGTTGTCATATTGTTGCTGGCGCAGGTCGGCAAGTAAAATGGGTGAACCATAGATGTTGTCAACTGGAATATCAAAGAAACCCTGAATCTGGTCAGCATGCAGGTCAATCATCACCACGCGGTCAATACCGACGGTGGTCAGCATGTCGGCAACGACTTTGGCAGTGATAGGTACACGGGCAGAACGCGGACGACGGTCCTGACGGGCATAGCCAAAATAGGGAATGACTGCGGTAATACGGCCAGCACTGGAACGACGCAACGCATCGGCCATGACCAGAATTTCCATTAGGTTGTCGTTTGTCGGGCTACAGGTTGGCTGAACGATGAATACATCTTTACCGCGAACATTTTCAGTGATTTCCACCGCGATTTCGCCATCAGAGAAACGGTTAACAATGGCCGAACCCAATGGAATATGAAGATGACTGACCACTTTATGGGCCAGGGCGGTGTGGGCATTGCCACTAAAAACGACAAGATTGGGCATGTTTCACCTGAGCGAGGTTAAAGCAAAGCACTGCTTTGCCCGAGCGCAAGAGGAAATCTACAATTTTCATGCAAAAATAAAGCAACTGCTAAGAGCTGCCCAGGCGCATGAGAAAATCTGTGATTTTCTATAGGGAATAACTGAAATTACTTTGCTCTACAAAACAAAATAAAGTCTTATATTCACTTAAGCGCAACAACAAAAACGAAAAGCACTACTCTTCCGCTATAAATTAGAAAGCCTATGATTTTCTAAAAGAATTAAGGAAAAATAGTTTGGAATATGGCAGGGGCGGCTGGATTCGAACCAACGGATGCCGGGATCAAAACCCGGTGCCTTACCACTTGGCGACGCCCCTAAGTCGGCGGAAACTATAGTGTTGTTGCTGTAAACTGTCAAGCTGATTTACATAAAATGTGCTGTTGAAAAACCACATTTTAAACAGTTAAGCACAACGATGTTCCAGTTTTAAAATGATATCAGCCAGTTAAAATGGCAGGGGCGGCTGGATTCGAACCAACGGATGCCGGGATCAAAACCCGGTGCCTTACCACTTGGCGACGCCCCTGTTGACGTAGATAATCACATTGATACCACGTTAAACCAGACCCAACTGTTCATGTACCGGAGAATTTTGCAGACCATGACAAAAATAACTTTTGCATGGTGCATGCTGCATTATCGCTGTGATGTCCTGTTCCGGCTGAACCGGTAAAAACACACAGGCTCCTGTACCTGTCAAACGTGCCTGACCAAACTGGTTGAGATAGGCTAGCGCTTGTGCAACTTCGGGATATAATTTTTGGGCAATTGCCTCGAAATTATTACCAAATTGCGTTGGGTTTTGCTGATAGGCGGCAAATGTAGTTTCTGGCGTGTTTCTTGTCAATGATTCTTGTGAAAAAAGTTGCTTAGTGCTGATAAAACAATCAGGCTTGAGCACAATATAATCAATTTGCGGCAAATCGACAGCGACCAACCGCTCACCCACGCCTTCCGCCCAGGCATTTTTACCCAGAACAAAAATAGGAACATCCGCACCTAGTTGAATACCCAGCTTGGCCAGTTCAGTCACCGTTAGGCCAGTTTGCCAAAGTTTATTTAAAGCCAGCAGAGTCGTGGCTGCATTGGAAGAACCGCCACCAACCCCGCCACCAATGGGAATGTTTTTTTGCAGTTCAATCCGGCAACCCTTGGAATAGCCAGTATGCTGTTTTAATAAACGCGCTGCCTTAATAATCAGGTTATCTTCACTGGTAACCTCATCCAGCTGGTTGATGCTTAAGCTGGTATGGTTAATATCAAAACTCAGGTAATCATATAAATCAATAAGTTGAAATACAGATTGCAGGTTGTGATAGCCATCAGAGCGTTTGCCGGTAATGTGCAAAAACAGGTTTAGCTTGGCTGGCGAGGGAAGCGTGAGTTGACTCATTGTTGTGCTGCATCCTCACGTGACTGGATAGTAAGGGTCACGCGGTTTTCACCTTGGGGCAGGGCTTGAACCATCACCAGTTTTTGGGGTAGCGGCTCTGCATTGTCATAGCTTAACTGCACCTGCCAGCCCCCTTCGGCAAGCGTTTTTAAACGGTGTTGTTCATCATACTGGGCTTTTGCACTGCTGGAGGCCGGTTTGCCTTGCACCCACGAAACCAGATAGGAAATAGGAGCTTGCCAGCCAGTCGCCTGTTGCAGTAGTTCTTCTGGACTCGCGGCCTGCAAGGTTCCGGTTTTAGCACTGGTTAATGTGACCTTGCCGGGAATGCCTTCAATGCGGGTTTGCCCGATGCCTAGCGCACCTGTCAGGTCAATGGCAAAGTAATTATTGACCTGAGTCCAGGCATAAAAGGCACTGCCATTTTGCTGTGGCGTTCTAACACCAATTTTGCCTGCAATACTAAATTGGGTTTTAACCATTTCCTGACTAGGCAGGGGCGTGCTTAAGGTTGGGGCTTTAAGGGTTTTTTGACAACCACTTAGCCCCAGACTGATACAGCCAACCAATAAGGCAGCAGAAAGACGAAAGGTTTGGGGCTGGGTAATCTGAACAGACATGATTTAATTTTAAGTGAGTGAAATTAATCATGTATTGTAGGGAAATTGGTGATAGCCAGGGCAGGCATTTTGTGGTTTTTTGAAAAAAGCTAAAAAATTCCAGCAAAGGTTATAGGCCTCGCACCTGAATATTGTCGGGATACTGGGCTTGCAGTTTGGATTTTAAGGCGGTATAAGCTGCCATTTCCCCTTTGGCCTGATAAACCTTGGCCAGCCGTAGGGCAATGTTGAGATTATCGCCAAAGGACAGGGCTTTTTGCAGCGCTTTGATTGCACTGTCATAGTCTTTTTGCAGGAATGCCACTAGCCCCAGCGTGTCCAGAATGGCAGGCTGGTCGGGAGCCAGCGTATTGGCCCGTTCCGCCAGTTGCCGGGCATCATTGAGACGGCGATTCTGGGTGGCCAGTGTATAGGCGTAAGCGTTTAAATAAGTTGGGCTATTGGGCTCAATACCTAGCAGGCGTTCCAGCTCCTGATCCAGCAAGGCCTGTTCAGTGGGTTTGAGCAGCAACACACGGGCATAAATCAGTTCAGGATCATCAGGCAGGTTTTTAAGGGCTTCATCCAGCAGGGAGCGTGCTGTGTCCGGCTGATGGTTATCCTTAAGCAGTTGTACCTGTAACTGATAAAGAAAACTGGCTTCACCGGGATGATTAACCCGTTCCTGCGTCAGATGGGAAATGGCCTGTGGCAGGGCCTGCTGTTCTGCCAGCATCAGCGCCATTTTTTTCTGGGCACTTTGATACAATGTGCCTTCCACCCGCTTGTAGTAGGCGCTTGCCAGATCAATCTTGTGCTGCCGCTGTGCATTGATGGCCAGATAATAATACGCCTGATCCATGTAGGCTTCCTGCTGTAACAGCTTCAGCAGGTATTGTTCTGCCTTGGCATATTGCTGTTCATCAATGCTCACCAGGCCGGCCAGCAGCAAAATTTCGGTGTCATCAGGCCATTGCCCGATCATGCCATCGAGTTTTTTAAGGGCTTTGGGCTGCTGGTTTTGCTTGAGCAAATAGCGGACTTCAAACAGTTTCAGGCTTTTATTGCTGGGTTGTAGCGTGGTTTGCTTGTCCAGCCATTGCATCAGCTCGGCATTTTTATTTTGGGCAATCAGGATGTTGGCTTTTAGCGTCATAAATGCAGTGACATCAGGACGCTTTTTAAGCGCACGGTTGATGCGTTTTAAGGCTTCGTCCAGTTGCCCATTTTGAGCCTGCAAGCCTGCAATCAGAACCAGCAGTGACGGGTTACTGTGCATATCCAGATGAATCAGGGCATTTAAGAGTTGCTGGCGATCCTGTTCATTTTCAGGATAAATACCAGCCAGTACCTGATCTAGTGCAACATCCGCATCGGCACTTAAAATCTGGTCAAGAATCCGCCCAGCCAATGGATAGTCATGGGTTTTAAGTGCCAGGTGCGCTAAATAAAACTGGGCCGGGGTGTCCTGAGGTTCATTTTCTACCCAATGCTTGGCAATGTTCAGCGCGGTTTTATCATCCTGTGCATCAATTGATACAGTCAGGGCACGCTCCAGAATGCTGGGTGTGAGGGTTTCAAAGGCCATTTTCTGGTAAATAGCCACGGCTTTGGCCTGTTGTTGCCGGGCCAGTAAAAACTCGGCCTGCATGCTGCCACTAAAGTGGTCATTGACCGGAGTTATAGGGGTATTGCTATTTTTAAAGGCCTGCGCCGATTGCAGTGAAATAATACTCCCCATCAGCAAGCTGTACAGGCATTGCCGACTAGCGCTAACACAAGCATGTGAGGGGGAAAATACGGACAAAGGTGTTCCTGTTTTTGCGAATAGTTTGAGTTTGTGCGGTAGATAACGCACAATAGCACATATTTTTTTTGCAGCAATCCACGCAATATGGGTTTCTTTGCGTTAGGCGTTAACCACACTACGGCATCAGTTGACTTGCGTGAGAAAGTCGCGTTTTCGCCTGAGCGTCTGACCACAGCACTGCATGAAGCCTGTGCATTTTGTCATCTCAGTGATCTGGTGATTCTGTCCACCTGCAACCGCACCGAGATTTATGCCATTACGCCAAAACCCGATCTACTACTCGACTGGCTGGCCCATTTTAATGGTTTGCAGCGTACTGATCTGTTGCAGCATGTTTATCAATTTGATAATGAATCAGCAATTACTCACCTGATTCGGGTCGCCAGCGGTCTGGATTCGATGGTGCTGGGTGAGCCACAGATTTTTGGTCAGGTGAAAAACGCACTACAATTGGCCCGGCAGGCCGGTACGGTGAGCAGCCAGTTAAGCCGCCTGTTTGAACATGCCTTTTATGCAGCCAAAAAAGTACGTTCTGAAACGGCTGTCGGTGAGCAGGCCATTTCCATGGGCTATGCCGTAGTGCAACTGGCGCAGCAGGTATTTAGCAGCTTAAGCCAAACCACTGCGCTTATTGTGGCAGCCGGTGAAATGAACACACTGGTGACACGTCATCTGGTTGAGCAAAACGTGGGACGTCTGCTGATTTGCAATCGTAGCGTGGAGCGCGCAACCCTGCTGGCGGATGAGCTGATGGCGCGGGTGCCTGTGGAAATTATTCCTTTTGATCAACTGGCGGATGCCTTGCCACGTGCTGATATTGTGTCCAGTTGCACGGGCAGTCTGCATCAGGTTATTGATGCCAGTGACGTTAAGCAGGCGCTTAAAAAACGCCGCTTCAAGCCGATGCTGATGGTTGATCTGGCCGTGCCGCGTGATATTGATCAGGCCGTATCGCGGCTCAATGATGTGTATTTATATGATGTGGATCACCTGCAAACCGTCATTGAGGGCAATCTGGCACAGCGCCGACAGGCAGCGCTGGAAGCTGAAGTGATGGTAAGCCAGTTGTCAGCGCAATTTATCCGTCAGCAGCGCAGTGAGCAGGCTACACCGTATATTGTGGCGTATCGTGGGCATATTGAGCAGCTTAAGGCCAGTGAACTGGACAAGGCCAGACAGCTATTGGCACAGGGACAGAATGCCGAACAGGTGCTGGAACGACTGGCTAATGCCTTAACCGCAAAGCTGGCCCATGCGCCATCCCAGCTGGTTCGGCAGGCGGCCATGCATGAAAATCCGGAAATACTGGAATGGAGCATGAGTGCTTTGGGAATTGAAGCGCTTGTCTCGAATGAACCAGCAGAAGGCAAGGAGCAGACAGCGCAACCACAGCCCAGCAATGAGCTGCTAAAGCCTTAATTGAACCCGTATCATAAGTATTAAAAAAGCGGCTATTAATTTATAGCCGCCTTTTTGTGATCTGTAAAAAATAGAGTTCTTTTAAAAGTGTGGTTTCGACATGGTTCGACAAGCTCACCAACCATGGTTCCTGAGCTTGCCGAAGGACAACCACTGTAGCCTGCGGTCATTGAGCACTCGACCAAGCTCACGCCGGACTTGTCGAAATGGTCGAAGGCAAAGTAATAAATTATGAATAAAGTCTAAGCAATATTATTTTACCGATTGATTAAGTTTGATGTACCACAACTGGCTATGGCGTTCTTCCGGTTTGTTGGCAATAATTTTATAGCTATAGCCGCTATTGCCATTTTTATCCGTCAGGTTGCCTTGTGCGTCAACTGTTAATTCAGTGGCATCTATGTTATTGCCTCTCTTGTCTCGCGCATCGACACACAGGCCAAAGTCATTGTCATTGCTAATGGCAAGGGTGTTGGCATCAATTAAGGTCAGGCCTTCCGCTTTCTCCATCAGCCAGCCGTAATCCTTCAAATCCAGCAGATAGGTTTTGCTGGCTGTCTTAACGCCTGCAGCCAGTAACTTGGCAGGCTCCTTGATTTTTTCCAGCTCATCCTCACCGGATTTCAGGTTGCTGATATCTGTGGCGTTCTTGATGTCAACCACATACAGCTTGTTATGGATTTTATTGTCGGCAAAAGTACCTTGTTCAATGGTCATAAAGCGGCCATTGCCCAGTGCCACCAGATCGCCCAGTTTGGCTTTGCCGGCCTTGCCATCCTGCCAGTCCGCTGGAGTAATCGGGTAGGCGTAGGTTTTGCTGGTGCGGGTTTGTGGGTCAAATTCCACTAGACGGGTAAACAGGGCGCTGTTTTTGCTGATGTCCAGCGTACTTTGCACAATGGCATACAGCTTGCCGTTGTTATAGCCCAGGCCTTCACAACCACGGTTTGGCTGGCGCTTGGCAATCAGGGCAGGCAGGCCAGTCCCAGGACCAAATTTTTCGATAATCTTGCCGCTGGACAGTTCAACCTTGGCCACAAACGGGCCGTATTCATCACAAATCCAGCCGTGCTTATTGTCTGCATCCAGTGTGATGGCTTCAGTGTCCAAGCCATTAGCATCTGTGCCCAGATTGATTTTTAGGTCTTCGGATAGGGCCGCTTCGTTACTGGAACCAACGCTACCAGACGGCAGGGGCAGGCCAGTAATTTTCTTGCCGTTTAGACTGAGTTCCAGTTGGCTGGCCAGTTTGACGCCATTTTGGTCAACAGTCAGTTTAACCAACGTAGGGGCAAACTGTGGTGCCGGGAAAACCTTGGTGGCTGTGCCATCTGCCAGCATCGGTGAGTCGGCATTTGGCCCGCGATCCGTAATGGCATAAAAGGTAGAAACGCCATTTTGTGCGCTCACAAAGCTTAGTCCCGAACCCACGGCCAATGGAAAGCCTTTGGGGAAATATTGCTTAAGACTGGCATTGGTACCGCTATAAGGCACGTAAATATCAGGAATGACGTGGCGTTCAATACTGCTGACCAGCCCGCTGCCTGTGGTTTTGTCGTAGCTGATCGTGGCTTTACCCATCGCACTGGCTTCACTAACAAGCAGTTGATCTTTTGCCAGTGCCGCGTCCACGATACTGGCTGAAATATTCAATTTGCTCAGCAAACTGCTAAGCTGCTGGGCAAACTGCTCAGGCGCGATAGTAAAATCCAGCGTGCCAATATTTTTAAGCTGTGCCAATGTTGTACTGGCGAGTTGAATGCCATTGCTGCTGTCGGCATCCTGATCCAGTGTTTGCAGCAATACTGCACGATTAATGCTGCTATTGCTCAGGTTGCCTTGTTCAGTAGTCCCGTTATTCAATGTTTTAAGTAGTACCTTGTCGGAAGTAGGTTTGACTGTACCCAGTGTAATGTCACCCAGTTTAAAGGTAACGGTTTCCCCGGCTTTATAATTAAATTTACCATCACTGCCCGTAACGCCCTGTTGCGAGCTGCTGCTATAGCTGAGGCCACTTACTGCGCTATCAATAAAATAGCCAGTTTGTACTTGGGCTACCGGGGCAGTGTTGTCCTGGTTATCGTTGTCGTCATTACAGGCGGCAAGCGCCAGTGCACTCATGGCAATGATGAGCGATTTATAGTTGAGTTGCATAAAGCAGTTCCAGATTAAAGACTGGCTTAAGCTATAGTGGGCTGATGACAGGCAAGTGACAAAATCATGGCAAAATAAAGACAGTCACTAAAGCGGTGGAGTATCGATAAACTTCTGGCTTTATTGAAGTTTTAAAAATGATAAACAGGTCTTAGACCTGAAGATTTTTAAACAATATCTTCCCGAAACGATTGTTTCTTGCGAATTTCCAGCAACTGGTTTTTTAATTGCTGGCGAACCTGAATGGAGCCGGATAAATTCAGTTTTTTGCGTAAATACTGTTCGGTAAGCTGCATCACCAGTTCCTGACACAGGCCATCCAGCCGTTCAGGCTGCTGCACATAGACGCCCATATCCACGGCATCGAGCAGATGACATAACTTGTTGCGCTCCTGTTCATTGGGCCACGCACCCAGCATGAAATACAGGCATTGTTCCGGGTCGTCCGGCAGTTCTTCATCGGCCTGCTGCATGAGGTATAGCGCACGACCAAAGGCATGATTAGCATCTACCAGCTCAAGTAATCCACTCATCTGGTTAAATAAAGCCGGATACTGTAATAGCAGCAGCAGGGCTTTTTCTTCCAGGCTGGAGCTTTGTTCAAACGATAATAATTGCTGCTGTGCCGCTGGTTTTTTATTCCAGCCTAGCCCTAAACGGTCACGCAAGGATTGTTCCAGCAGTCGCTTAAAACTACCTTTTGCAGGCAGCAGGGCAGTTAAGGAACGGGCTTCCTGCATCAGGCGACTTTTGCCTTCAGGTGTCTTAATGTCAATTTGCTGGGCCAGACTTTCAAACAAAAAGTCCGACAGCGGCGGCGCCTGTTCAATCCGCCGCCGGATACCGCTCAAGCCTTCCAGCCGGATTAAGGAATCCGGATCATGCTGTTCGGGCAACACCAGAAAGCGCAGTTCTCGCCCATCAGTCAGCGCAGGCAATGCCAGCTCAAGGGTACGCCACGCAGCACGCTGTCCAGCCGCGTCGCCATCGAAGGCCAGCGTGATCTTGTTGCTTTGCTTAAACAGGGTATTAAGATGTTCCACATTGGTGGCTGTGCCCAGGGATGCCACTGCGCCAGCCAGCCCAGCCTGTTGCAGGGCAATCACGTCCATATAGCCTTCTACCATCAGCCATTGAGTAGCGCGGGCCTTGCGGCCTTCATACAGGCCATACAGGATTTCACTTTTATGGAAAATGATTGATTCCGGCGAGTTAATGTATTTGGGCTTGATGTCATCGCTCATGGCGCGGCCACCAAAACCCACCACACGGCCTTTGGCATCCCGAATGGGAAAAATCACCCGGTCACGCAGCAGGTCATAGGCCCGACCTTTTTCACTATCACGGATCAGGCCGACGGTTTTTAAGCCTTCAATATCGCGGGAAAAATGCTGTTGCAGATGTTGCCAGTCACTTGGCGCATAACCCAGCCGCCAGAATTCACACGCTTTTTCATCCAGCCCACGACTGGTTAAATAGGCTTGCGCTGCACTGTTTTTAGCCAGTTGCTGCTGGTAAAACTGTGCCACCTGTTCCAGTAGGTCATACAAATTACCTTCTTTCGATGAGGCATTATTTGCCATGTCATCATTGGGCACGTCCTGACTGGTGCTGTCATGCCAGATGTCATCTAGCATCAGATGCGCTGTACCATCAACATCTGTGGGAATATCAAAAGGATCACTATCAGATGCAGCTTGATGGCTAGCAGGCGTTTTGATATTTCTGGCGGGGGTGCCAGCCTGTGGTGCTACGGGTTTTTTAGCAGCAGGCACAGCTGGCTTGGGCGCTGCACTGCGTTTATAGCTAAATTTGTTATTGTCATCCTGTGAATTTTTGGGCAGTTCAATCCCTGCTTGCTGCGCCAGATCCTTGATCACATCAATAAAATTGCGGTTTTCATATTCCATCAAAAAACCAATAGCATTGCCGTGCGCATGACAGCCAAAGCAATGATAAAAGCCTTTATTGCGGTCTACATTAAATGACGGGGATTTTTCCTGATGAAACGGACAGCAGGCAGTATAGGTTTTGCCTGATTTTTTGAGTTTGATCCGGCTGCCAATCAGCTCTACCAAATCAATGCGATCCAGTATCTGGTCGATGGTATGTTGTGGAATTGCCATGTTGCCCCCGCTGCACTATTTACCAAAAACAGGCAGTGGGAGCACTATAGCATAAGGTGAATAATCAGTTATGTTTTGCACGCATTATAAAGTTATGGCGCATTGGATGGCGCAGATTCCGGCTGCTGCTGCGGCGAGGTCAGCTCGGGCAGGCCCAGACCAATGCTGGGAACTGGAGGCTGCTGTACAGCATTATCCAGATCCGGTTGCGGAACATCAGGCTTGATCTGCTCGGATGTCAGTTCATTGCTGGTGGCCGGGGTGGCCGCAGGCGGAACCACAACGGCTGCATTTTCGCGGTTCTGTGGCACAAACGATTGCGCTTCACGGCCAAAAATACCAAGCGTGGCACGGTTAACCCAGGAGGCCTTGCCGCGTGCTGCATTCAGGTCTACGCCATTGCCCTTGATCAGCTTGGGATAATTCAGGCGAATGATTTCAAGGTACTGATTGGCAGTTTGCTGGTCGCCCAGTTTCTGGTAGCCATACACAATAGTGGCCAGTGCTTCAGGAACTTGCGGGGTTTGAGGATAATATTCCAGCACCCAGCGTGCACGTTGTACCGCAGCCAGCCATGCCTGACGTTTCAGGTTGTAGCGTGCCACGTTCATTTCGCTTTCAGCCAGTTCCTGATTAACGTATTGCATACGCTGCGCTGCATCTACCGCATAACGGCTGTTGGGGAAACGCTGTACAAATTCACGCAGGCTGCTATAGGCCAGACGCAGGTAGCTGACATCACGGTGTGACTGGTTCAGGTTGGTGTAGCGCAGCAAACCATCATAATGCTGCTCCATGTTGGCAACCCCGCGAATATAATAGGCATAGTCCAGTTGGGCATTGCTGGGGTATAAGCGAATGAAGCGATCCGCCAGCGTCACCACGCCCGGATAATCACCCTGCTTGAAACGGGAATACATCAGGTCTAGCTGGGCCTGTTCAGTATATTCACCGGTTGGATAATAGGTATCCAGCGCTTCCAGTGATTTGTTGGCTTCGGTGTACTGGCCGCGTTTCAGGCTCTTTTGTGCAGACTCATAATAGGCTTGCTCACTGCGCTGCGGGCCTGCGTCCTTCAGATCATTTTTCTTTTTTGGAAAGCTGCTACAACCCGCCATTCCTCCTGCAATTGCCACGGATAATGACAACATCAACACACTAAAACGGGGCAGCGACATAAATACTCCTCTGGACTTAACGGGCAATACGCTACAATGGGGGCTATTTAACCATTTTTGATGACAGATACCAAATGGCCCATACACAAAATCTACAGCAAACACCAGATTCAAGCATAAATGAGCTGCCTGAGGATGACAATGCGTTATTTGCTGATCTGCAAGAAGACCTGTTTGAGGTAGATCTGGCGTCAAATCAAGCAGCTAGTGCAACCAGAATTTCGCAGCAGGCGGTGGTGCCCGATGAGATGCTTGGGCTGCGCTTTGATCAGGTGGCGGCCAGTATTTTTTCTGAATTCTCGCGTGAACGGCTCAAAAGCTGGTTACAGGATGGCCAGCTTACCGTTAATGGCCAAAGTGTAAAACCCAAAAACCGTTGTCTGGGCGGCGAAGTGCTCAATCTGGAAGTGACCCTGCAAGAGCAGAACACCACTGAGCCAGAGCCAATGGCACTGGATATTGTGTATGAAGATGAGCATATTCTGGTCGTTAACAAACCCGCTGGTCTGGTGGTGCATCCGGGGGCAGGCAACTGGTCTGGAACGCTGGTAAATGGCCTGCTGTACCATGATGCCAAGCTCAAGGAATTGCCGCGTGCTGGTCTGGTGCACCGCATTGACAAGGACACCAGTGGCCTATTGGTCGTTGCCAAAAATCTGGCAGCTCAGCATCACCTCAGCAAGCAGCTGGCCGACAAGTCGGTGTACCGGATTTATGATGCAGTGGTGGTGGGTCATGTGATTGCTGGTGGCACGGTGGATCAGCCCATCAAACGCCACCCGGTAGAGCGTACCCGCATGAGTGTACAGCCCGGCGGACGTGCTTCGGTGACCCATTACCGCGTGCTGGAACGCTTTGGCACACATACACTGGTGCAGGCGCAACTGGAAACCGGACGTACCCATCAAATTCGTGTGCACTTGTCGCATATTGGCTTTCCGCTGGTGGGTGATCCGATGTATGGCAGCCGTCGGCGCTTGCCACAAGGGGCCAGCCAGAATCTGATCAAGAACCTGCAAAATTTCAAGCGGCAGGCATTACACGCCCGCAAACTGGGGCTGGTGCATCCGCATACGGGCAAGCAAATGCAGTTTGAAGGGCCATGGCCGGATGATTTCAGCCAGTTGGTTCAGGCGCTGCGTGATGAAGGGCATCATACCTAATCCGGTTAGCGTATAAACAAGGTGAAAATGATGGAAAATCTTGTGCAGCCGGACATGCCTCAATTAATCAATGCAACAGGATTGCCTGCTCAGATACTGGCAGGGCAAACCACCCGGCAGGCATTTAATCCATTACTGCAAAGTGCTGCGCCATTTGATGGTTTTAATCTGGCGCTGCATGTGGGGGATGATGCCGGCACCGTCCAGCAGCAGCGCATTGAGCTGTTAAAGGCATTGCAGCCTTATGGGGCCAAACGTCTGGTATGGCTGGAACAGACCCATAGTACCCGCGTGCATGAAGTCACTGAACAGGCCATGCCATTTTCGCCCATCAATGCAGATGCGCTTGTGACGCGGCAAACTGGTGTGGCCTGCATGATCATGACTGCTGACTGTCTGCCAATTGTGCTGAGCAATGCAGACGGCACTGAGGTGAGCTGTATTCATGCAGGCTGGCGTGGTTTGCTGGGTGGTATTATTGAAAATACTGTCAATGCCATGCAGTCACCTGCTGTGTTTGCCTGGTTTGGAGCGGCAATTGGCCCATGCAGTTTTGAAGTGGGCGCAGAGGTGTTTGAGGCTTTTACCCAGCACCATTCTGAGGCCGCCAGTGCTTTTATCAACCATAAGACAGGTAAATATCTGGCCGATATTTATCAACTAGCCAGCCAGCGTCTGCACCGATTGGGAATCCAGCACATCAGTGGTGGCGCACAATGCAGTTATCAGGATTCCACTACGTTTTACTCATACCGGCACACAGCAAGGACAGGCCGCATGGCAACCTTTGTGATGATCCAGAATGCTGAATGAGTGGGTAAATAAGTTGATAACTACATACTGGCTATCGTGTTGTGTATTGCTGTTTTTATGATGATGTTTTGCATCAGCTTTTGTGGTGAAACCTGCAAACTGTTATGATGTGGCGCCTGAGCTGCATTTTTATGCAGGCCGCTTTTAGGATGTTGAATTGACCCACGCTATTGCTTCTAATCCTGCTTTGACCCCGCCAGTACCCTGCAAACAGGTGTGTATTGTCTACCATAGTCCGTATGGGCATACCGAACGCGTGGCACGTGCCATTGCAGATGGTGCCCGGCAGGTAGCCAATACTCAGGTGCATGTGATGTCGGTAGAGCATGTAGACTGGCATGCACTGGATCATGCAGATGCCATCATTTTTGGTTCACCCACTTATATGGGTAGCGTGACCAGTGGCTTTAAGCTGTTTATGGATGCTACCTCCAAACGCTGGAAAAACCGCCTGTGGGTGGGCAAGCTGGCAGCAGGGTTTGCCAATTCTGGCGGTTTAAGCGGTGATAAGCTGGCGGTATTGCAGCAAATTTGCCTGTTTGCCATGCAGCATGGCATGCTGTGGAGTGGTATTCCGCTAATGCCATCCGGTCACAATGAAAATGACCTGAACCGGCTGTCCGGCTTTTTGGGCCTAATGACCCAGTCCGATAATGCACCCGTTGAAGAAACGCCGCCAAAAGGCGATATTGAAACCGCAAAATGGTTTGGCAAATATCTGGCCGGGCTGGTTTAAGTTTTATTGCTGTCCTAATTAGAATTTTTAAACTGGGCAAAATACTAGATCTTGGAATACGGCAGGTATAACTATTAAACTGTCAACACACAATAATACGATGTTAGCGCGGTAAAGCAGGCTTGGGTAGGCCAGTTTTTTTATATTAATGAGAATAATCATGTCCAAAATTCATTCCAGAGAATTTGCCTTGCTGATGGCGCTACTGATGTCGGTGGTGTCTTTTTCCATAGATGCTATTTTGCCTGCATTGGGTCAAATTGGCCGTGTGTTTGCAACTGATAACCCCAACCATGTGCAATGGGTGATTACCTGTATTTTTGCGGGCATGACACTGGGTCAGCTGATTGCCGGGCCATTGTCGGATGCCATTGGCCGCAAGCGCATTTTGTTTTCCGGCATTGCCATTTATTTTGTGGGTAGCTTGCTGTGTTATCTCACTACCAGTTTTGAGGTGTTTTTGCTGGGTCGTTTTATTCAGGGCATTGGCGTGGCCGGGCCGTATGTGGCGACCATTTCCGTGGTGCGTGATAAATACAACGGCAATGATATGGCACGGGTGATGTCACTGATTATGATGGTGTTTATGGTAGCACCAGCCATCGCGCCTGCGATTGGACAAGTAATTATTTATTTTTCAGGCTGGCGTGAAATTTTCCTCCTCTACATTGTCTATGCGATGGTGGTGGGGGTATGGATTGCCCTGCGGCTGGAAGAAACCCTGCTGCCAGAGCAACGCTTGCCCATGCAAATTAAGGCTTTCCAGCAGGGCTTTCGCGAAGTGGTCAGCAACCGTACCACCATGAGCTATTTGTTGTGCACTGGCCTGTGTTTTGGCGGTTTTATTGGTTATCTGGGCACCTCACAGCAAATTTTTATGCAACAGTTCGGCCAGTCCGGTGAAACATTTAGCCTGTGTTTTGCACTACTGGCCGCGCTCATGGGTGTGGCGTCCTTTACCAATTCAAGGCTGGTGGCCAAAATTGGTATGCGTCCGATTTGCATGTATGGCATGTTGTTTATTGCCTTGCTGTCTTTTGGCTTTCTAGTGGTGCAGTACAGCGGTATTAAGATTACTTTCTGGATGTTTTTGCTGTATGCCAGTCTACTATTCTCAGTATTTGGCTGTCTGTTTGGCAATTTAAATGCCATTGCCATGGAACCCATGGGGCATGTGGCGGGTATGGCGTCTGCAATTATTGGGGCATCGGCTTCCATCTTATCGCTAATTCTGGCGACCATTATCGGCCAGCTTTATAACGGCACCCTGGTTCCCATGACTTGGGGCTTTGCCATTTTATGTGGGGCGTCCTTTTTGATTATGCTGAGTGAAAAGCGCTGGCTGCTGCGGATGCAAGCCAGTGAGGTTCAATAGAGTGACTGAACAATAGGCATAAAATCAATGAAATAAAGTGCTAGTTATTAAATAAAACTGCCCCGTAACCAGTACAGGGCAGTTTCAAAAAACGAAATTCTCAAATCAATTAAAAGTGATAACCCAGTTTCAGACCCACGGCCAGCGCATGGTTATCTTCAAAGTCAGCAACTTCAGTGCCGCTACTCACTTTGGCCGTTGCATCACCCAGCCAGAAATATTTTACGCCGCCAGAGAGTTCAACCTGTGGCGCCGGGCTGTAGCGCAGGCCAAGACCAACATTCCAGTAGCCTTCTGTTGGGCCAAGTGTAGTGACCGGATTGCCAGCACCGCTGTCCCAGCCCACAGACACATTACCAGCCAGTGTATTGGTTAGCTTACGACCCACGCCAACATTGGCAGACCACTGGTCATCTGTATAATCAACCAGATTAAAACCACCTGTTGATGGCGAAGCTGCTGTGGCAACAGCGCCAAACAGGGCAGGCCTGATGGCAAAACCTGACCATTCTACCCAGCGCAAGTTGGCAAAGGCCACGGTATCCGCCATCACACCGGTCTGAAAATCCAGATTGACAGACTGGGGTGTGGTTACCTTGCTGGCTTGTTCAAGGCTTGAAGGTGCAAGGGCATTTAATGCAGCAAGACGTGCCTGCTGCGTGACTAAACCTGTACGTGTTGCGGTTAAAGACTGTTGCTGGGTGAGTAATGCAGCTTTGCGCGGGTCAGTATCCGGGAGCGCAGCCAGTTGAGCCAGACCTGCATTAATTTGAGACAAACCTGCATCAACCTGTCCTAAGCCATTGGTAACCGCAGTCAACAGATTGCCAATTTGCAGGGATTCCTGCGTAGACGCATTGTGCTCAATTTCTGAACGATAGGTTAACGAGGCTTTTAGCGCAATTTCAGGAATTTCATAGGCCATGCCTGCTACCCAGCCAAAGGCACTGTCTTTGTCGCCAGTTGAGCTATAACCGTTATAGACACTGTAAGCTGTTCCGCGCAGGTCTACCTCGGCTTTTTCAATTTCCTGATAAGCCACGCCGCCATACACCTTGAAATGATTAATCGGTTCATAACCAAACAGCGTGGTAAGGTTGCGTGTTTTTAAGTCAGATGAGGTATTGCCAAACGTTCCTGTGCTGCCATTTGCCGTAAAGTTATTGCTGCCGCGATAGGTTGCCCGTGCGCCAAATGGCTCATCATAAATCATGCCGAATGAGAGTTTTTCGGTGGGCTGTAATTTGATGGCTGCGCTGCCAAAAGTGTAGCTTTCACCAATGTCAGCAATACCATTACCGGAACGATCCTTTCCTTCAACGGTTGGGTACAGGGAAGATACGCCAATTTCTGCATAGTTACCGGGCTGCAAAAAAGCCGAAATGGATTGACCAGAACGGTCAAGCGCCGCAGCAAATACACTGGTGGCAGGGAGAGCAACAGTGGCAATAGCTACCACAAGAGTTTTCATTTTCATTTGGTTCCGTCCATGAGTAAAGATGGCTAAAAGCTGGACTTATAAATAACTCATAATCGCACTGCTTTTAGCATCTACATCCAGTAGATAAATTCCTTTCAAGGCGTAAAACAGATCTTATCGTGATCCATTCTAAGCGCGCTGTTTGCAATAGCGCTATCTCACTATATTTTCATTTCTTGAGGCTTGTCAATGTGATTGTTTGTAGCCTAAGGTCGAATAGTCAAGTACGAAATTGACTACTCTAGGCCTAAGATATTTAGTAAAGCGATGGTTTGGAGAAATGACTGGCGAGTAAACTTTTAATAAAGTGATTCAAGTATAATTTCTTAAGCAAGACTTAAAGCTGTTTGGTAATCCAATCCTGCTGCTGAACAGTAATAAAGCTTGTTGAACCGCCTTCGGGCGGTTCTTTGCTTTATAAAACAAGAGAATAATAAATAGAAAGATTTGAGAGCATTTAGTCTTTAATGTTCAGTAGTCCAGTTACTGCTTAATGTAAATTTATCATGTCAAGCCTTATAACAAGCGAATCTAAAGCCTTTTAACGCTATACCTCTTTGTTAGAAGTTTTAGGTTTTTCAAGTTGGCAAAGGAATTGCAATAAGTATTACAACAGGATTTCAATTCCAGATTTGGCAGGCTTGAGCGCATCATGAAAGCAATGATTACAGTCATTTTAATTGGAGCCGTACTCTATTTTAGTTCTGAGTTTGGTATAGGAAAAGCAGTAGATATGTCGGCAAAAAACAGCAATTATCAGCAAAATGTTGATGAAAATTCACACTAACTGCCATTTTGGATCGAATAAATGCTATTTTTTGATTATTAAATGAGCAATTTTTTGCTGTTAGATGCATTCACAACTTAAAGTCGAGCCTGATGAGGGAACTTGGCTAGGTCAATCCATGAAACAGAGGCTTGCCACTTAAGGCCATTGTTAGCTGCAATAATAGGTCTTTGCTATTTTCCTCGCTAAGTCCCTTGATGGCGGCATCGGTGCGTTGAAGCAAAGCAGGCCATTGCATGAGCTGTTTGCCGGAAATACGTTTTAATGCTTGCTGGTAATACCGGGTTTTGTTTTGCCAGATTCCCAGTTTCTGGTATTGACCCGGTTGCTCAAATAGTTGCATGAGTAAGCGCATTTCGCGGGACAGTGCCCATAAAATCAGGCTGTCGGCTTCTCCGGATTCCAGCAAAAAGCCAAGAATCTTAACGGCCTGTAATGCATTGCCCTGTAAGGCAGCATCCGCCAAGTCAAAGCTGCTAAAGCGTGATTGTTCTGTCAGGCCTGCTTGTAAGTCTTCAAGGCCAATCACATGGTCAGACTGATATAAATCACTCAGGCGTAACAGGCTTTGCTGTGCGGCAAACAGATTATTTTCAGTCTGGGCCAATAACAATTCCCAGGCATCACGCGCCAGTTGAACGCCAAGCTGGTGTGCTTCATCCTGCAAAATGGCCAGACGTTCCTGCATGTTTTGCAGGCTAAGCTGAACCACAACACTATTGGCATCAATGCTTTGGTAAAATTTGGTTTTTTGTGCCGCCTGATCCTGCCTTGGCATAATAATAACCAGGGTATTATCTGCAGGTGACTGAATAAATTGTTGGAGTTGTTCAAGTCCGGCAGCATCTGGCTTGATATTGCCATGCGCTTCTATGGCTAGTTTTTCAGAAAATAATGACAGGCTATTTAGTGAATTAAACACATCACGCCAGTCGTTGACGGTATTGATTTCAAAGCGCTGACGTTCAATGTGCTGGGATTGCCAGTGTTGGCGCAGGGCGTTCAGCAGGTTTTGCTCAAGCAGCGGCTCGTTACCGTGCAGAAGCCAGACGCCACTGGCTTGGGCAACTCGTCCCATCGCACCCCGATAATCCAGCCGCATAATAAACTAGGGCGCAGTTGTTTTATCATTAGCAGTGGCGTACTGCATACGGCCTGCATGCAACTGGCGCGCAATCTGCATGGCGGCATCCAGATTCATTTCTTCAATCAGGTGCGCTTCTTCCTGATTTTCAGTATTTACCGTTGCAATATCATACTGATAACTGCGGCGTGAATATACACTGTAATCAATGGTTAATGGCTCGCCCAAACTACTTTCAATGTGGTAGGTAATCGCCAGACGCAGTTGTACTTCGGTCAGGCGGCCACTCAGTAGCTGACGGGTTTGCTGATAATCAGTAATCTTGATGATAGGCGCGCTTTTGTCCTGATTGACTATCGCACCTAATGATTGCAGATAAACGGTGAGTGGTTCACGCAGGGCTTCGGCCTGCTTGGGTAAATCCACCTGAACATTTTTATAGGCCATAGGAATAGCAGCAGCCTGGGTGCCACGCAAGTGAAAACCACAGCCACTCATGCTTACGGCTGCTAACCCCAAAGCCAGACTTAAACTCAAGTGGCGCAAGGTTATTCCTGTCAGTATTGGTGGTTTTTTCATGCCTATTGTTCCTCTATAAAGCCTATAGCCAGTTTATAGTCGATCAAAGTAAATCCTGTGGCTTATACCACAAGATTTACCAGCTTGTTCTTGACCACAATTTCTTTTTTGGTGGGGCCAGTCAAAAACTGCTGAACTTCTGGCAGGGCCTTGGCCAAAGCTTTAAGCTCATCATCACTGGTATCCAGGCCCACCTCCAGCTTGCCGCGTAGCTTGCCATTCACCTGTACCACAATGGTCTGGGTGTTGCGAGTAAGGGCAGAGGCGTCCACTTCCGGAAAACGGGCATTGACCAGATCAATATCAAACTGTGCCAGCAAGGCCTGACTCAAGTGTGGCGCAAACGGTGCCAGCAACAACAGCAGATTGGTAATGGCTTCACGTTCGATCGCGTAATCATTGTCATCTTTGGCTTCAAACTTGGCAATGCTGTTGAGCAATTCCATCAATGCAGCAATGGCAGTATTGAAGGCTTGACGACGCTCAATATCATCACCCACTTTCTGGATGGTTTCATGCAGCTTGCGACGCAATTCCTGAGCGGTAGTACCCAGCGTTGTCGTTTGCAAAGGTGCCAGAATAGTCGGCGTGTTTTCCAGATGCAGCTGAGCCTGACGCCAGACCCGCTTTAAGAAACGGTGTGAGCCTTCAACACCGGCATCCGACCATTCCAAAGACTGATCGGGTGGTGCTGCAAACATCATGAATACACGGGCAGTATCGGCACCAAAACGGTCAATAATGGCTTGTGGATCAACGCCATTATTTTTCGACTTGGACATTTTTTCCATACCGCCAATATTGACGGGCTGCCCATCGCCTTTATAACGTGCTGCCAAGATCCGGCTTTTATCGTCTTTATCCAGCTCTACATCTGCCGGGTTAAACCAGATTTTCTTGCCGCTGGCATCTTCGCGATAAAAGGTATCTGCCAGCACCATGCCTTGCGTCAGCAGGCGGGTAAATGGTTCATTACCCTGAACGACGCCTTCATCACGCATAAGCTTATGGAAAAAGCGGGCATACAATAAATGTAAAATGGCATGTTCCACGCCGCCAATATACTGATTGACCGGCAGCCAGCTTTGTGCGGCTTCCGGTTTTACCATGCCACCGACATAATCCGGTGAGGCATAACGTGCATAGTACCAACTGGATTCCACAAAGGTATCCAGAGTATCGGTTTCACGTTTGGCTGCTGCGCCACAGCTAGGGCAGGTGGTTTGATAAAACTCAGGCATTTTGGCCAGCGGATTGCCTGAACCATCCGGCACAACATCAGTGGGCAGTATCACAGGCAACTGTTCTTCCGGGACAGGCACTTGTCCACATGATTCACAGTTAATCATGGGAATTGGACAGCCCCAGTAGCGCTGACGGGACACACCCCAGTCACGCAGACGGAACTGTACTTTCGATTTAGCCAAGCCTTGTGGTTCTAATTTAGCCAGAAATGCATCAAAGGCACCCTGATAGCTTAAGCCATCAAATTCACCGGACTGAACCAGCTTGCCATCTTTGCTACCGTACCATTCCTGCCAGGTCTGATTGTTATAATCATTAGTATCGGCAACTTGAATCACTTGCTTGATTGGCAACTGATATTTATTGGCAAATTCAAAATCACGTTCATCATGCGCTGGCACTGCCATGACTGCACCGGAGCCATAGCTCATGAGCACATAATTGGCCACCCATACTGGAACCTGTTCACCAGACAGCGGATGTTTAACAAACAGGCCGGTTGGCATGCCTTTTTTCTCGGCAGTTGCTACATCAGCCTCGGCCACTGAACCCATACGGCATTCTTCAATAAATGCTTTGAGTTCGGGATTATTTTCACTGGCTTTAATAGCAAGCGGATGCTCGGCTGCAACGGCCACATAAGTCACACCCATCAAGGTATCAGGACGGGTGGTAAATACTGTCAATCCCTCGGCATAAATCTCCGGATTTGCAGACGGGAAGGTAATATCCATGCCTTGCGAGCGGCCAATCCAGTTACGCTGCATGGTCAGCACTTGTTGCGGCCAGCCACCTGTTTCATCTTTTGGTGCTAACTGATCCAGATCATCCAGCAATTCCTGTGCATAATCAGTAATGCGGAAGTAATACATGGGAATATCGCGCTTTTCTACCAGCGCACCAGAACGCCAGCCACGGCCATCAATGACCTGTTCATTGGCCAGAACGGTTTGATCTACCGGGTCCCAGTTTACTGTCGACAGCTTGCGGTAAATCAGACCTTTTTTATACAGACGGACAAACAACCATTGTTCCCAGCGATAGTATTCTGGCGTGCAGGTGGCAATTTCGCGCTTCCAGTCAATGGACAAGCCCAGGCTTTTGAGCTGATGGCGCATGTAGTCAATATTTTCAAAGGTCCACTTGGCCGGAGCAACCTGATGGGCAATGGCCGCATTTTCAGCCGGTAAGCCAAACGCATCCCAACCCATGGGTTGCAGCACTGTTTCGCCTTTTAAGCGGTAATAACGACTAATCACATCGCCAATGGTGTAATTACGCACATGGCCCATATGCAGTTTGCCACTCGGGTAAGGAAACATGGACAGCACATAGCGACGCGGGCTGCCGGTTTTATCAGCCACTGCAAAACTTTGACGTGATTCCCAGTCAGCCTGGATAGCTGGTTCGATTTGGGCAAATTGATATTCAGAACTTTGAGTATTGGATGTTGTCATAACCACAAAACAGGCAATCATAAAAACTTGAGCGCAAGCATAGCCTAAAAATGCAAAATGCGCGCGCTTTCGTCAACAACATCGTTATTTTTTACCAATTTTTTAAATGGATGTAGGCCTGTTAAAAAATATTGAAGCAGCCATCCTGTTTTTATTAACAGCTATTTGCAACCATTGGCAATATTCTGCTGATAGGTCTGGATTTGCTGGGCCCGGCGTTCCTCAGTGATATAGGAACGTTCCCCACCAGCATCTTTTTCATAGAGACGACGTCCGGTTTGCAGTAACGCCAGATTGTCCTGCATGGCTTTACAGTCACTAGTACTGAGTTTCGGTGCCTGCTTGCTTGCATTTGCTGGTGCTTTGTTATCTGTGTTGGGCGCAGCGTTTCCTGTGGCTACTTTTTGGCCATTAACAGCCGGAACAGACGTTGGCCGTTCCTTGATATTGACTGCCTGAGCATAGCGTGCAGGCGGCGGGGTCTGCGTATAATGCAGCCTTCCTTTTTCATCCTTCCATTTATACACTTGCTGGGCTTGTGTCGTCGTAGCCAGCAGAGTGGTGATACTAATCAATAATCCAATTTTGAGTGTTTGAGTAATTGCAGGCATGGTCATCTACTTATGGATTCATTGATAAACTAAATTTTCCCTTAAGCCATTAACGTTCGCTAAACGCTGGTCTGGTTTGATCCTGTGTTGGAACAATCAGGCGATTGGCTGGTGGCGGGGTAATCGGAGTAATGACTGGTTGAGGTTGTGGCGCTGTGGTGGTCTGAGGAGCTTGCTGCTGACCATTAGTATTGGGAACAGATCCATTGGTTGCAGCATTGGCCAACTGGTTGGCATCCATAACGCTGGTAGCGTTGCCACTATTTGAATTGCCATTGGTAGTGCCAGTATTTGCATTGCTATTACTGTTTTCAGTATTGGCGGGGGCTACCGGGGTTGGCGGGGCCAGATCATCAATATAGACTTTTTTGGCAGACTTGGCGCTATTTTTACCGGGTGGCGTCTGGGTATAGTGCGTAGAGCCGGCTTTATCAACCCACTTGTAAAAAGTTTCTGCACTTGCGGATTGCGCCAAGACCAGTGTAGTTAAACTTGCAGTAAATAAAAAAAACCTTGATAAGCTACGGAGCAAACCAGTGGACGATAAAGCTAAAGGTCTAAATACTGGACTATTTTTTAACATACGATGGAACTCCCTACCACATCGCAATAATTTAGTGCAAAGTAGCTAAATTCGGTTTGTTTCGCAAGTAATATTACTATATGTGGTAGCAGGTTTAGGCTCTACGGCGTTCTCGTAAAGAGAGCCGTTTTTAATCGCTAAAAACTTGCGGTAATCGTGCAAGAAAATTGCAGGTTTTCCTTGACATCACTGGCTTAAAATAAAACAATAGCTCTCTTTTTAAATTTGAACGATTTGTGCCGATCACCCTTCGGCGGCAGACGTTTTGCTTTGGTAGACATCAGACCCCACTCGGGTGTGTTTGGCTCATAGCAGGTACTTTACCATCCCAAAAAGTATCTGACGCGGTACAGCAGTCACAACAAATGCTGTAAAAAGGTTTTCCGTCATCTTCCTACCAAAGTCGCAGTGGTATTTTGTCATATTGACTGTTTAATTGAGTCGGTATGGCGTTGTGTCAAATTCAAGGATTAGTGATTCCTTTCATTAGTCAGCATACAGGGTGAGTCATTTTGGAACTTTTATCTGGTGGAGAAATGCTCATTCGCGCGTTAGCGGATGAGGGTGTTGAGCACGTTTTCGGGTATCCGGGCGGCGCCGTTTTACATATTTATGATGCCTTGTTTCAGCAGGACAAAGTGCAACATGTACTGGTGCGTCACGAGCAGGCAGCAGGGCACATGGCCGATGCCTATTCACGCTCAACCGGCAGAACCGGCGTGGTACTGGTCACAAGTGGCCCCGGTGCAACCAACACTGTCACACCAATTGCAACAGCCTATATGGATTCCATTCCGATGGTCATCATTTCCGGTCAGGTGGCAACCCATCTGATTGGTGAAGATGCATTCCAGGAAACGGACATGGTGGGTATTTCCCGTCCTATCGTGAAGCACAGTTTTCAAGTGCGTCATGCCAGTGAAATCCCGGCAATCATCAAAAAAGCATTTTATATTGCAGCCAGTGGCCGGCCTGGCCCGGTTGTTGTGGACATTCCTAAGGATGCCACCAACCCGGCTGAAAAATTTGCCTATGAATATCCAGAGAAGGTCAAGCTGCGTTCCTATCAGCCGCCTGCGCGTGGACATTCTGGCCAGATTCGTAAAGCGATTGATGAGCTGGTGGTTGCCAAGCGTCCGGTTATTTATAGTGGTGGCGGTGTTATTCAGGGCAATGCAGCCAGCCTGCTGACCGAGCTTGGTCATCGTCTGGGCTTCCCGGTTACCAACACACTGATGGGACTGGGCGGCTTTCCTGGTTCTGACCCGCAGTTTATTGGCATGCTGGGTATGCATGGTACCTACGAAGCCAATATGGCCATGCACCATGCTGATCTGATTTTGTGCGTTGGCGCGCGTTTTGATGACCGGGTGACCAATAATCCGGCCAAATTCTGCCCGGATGCCAAAGTTATTCATATTGATATCGATCCGGCAACCATTTCCAAAACCATTACCGCCCATATTCCAATCGTTGGCGCGGTTGAGCCGGTACTGGCCGAAATGCTGGTCCAGCTTAAGCAAATGGGTATTGAAAAGCCAAATGCTGAAGCTATTGATCAGTGGTGGGTACAAATCAATGAATGGCGCAAGCGTCATGGCCTGCGTTACGAGCCTGCCAGTCCGGGTGAAATGAAACCGCAGGAAGTGGTTGAAGCGCTCTATAAAATCACTGACGGCAAAGCCATCATTACGTCTGACGTGGGCCAGCACCAGATGTTTGGCGCGTTATACTATAAGTATGATGAGCCACGCCAGTGGATCAATTCCGGTGGTCTTGGCACCATGGGTGTTGGCTTGCCATACGCAATGGCATGCAAGCTGGCTTTCCCGGAAAAACAGGTAGTTTGTATTACTGGTGAAGCTTCGATCCAGATGTGTATTCAGGAGCTGTCTACCTGTACGCAGTATGGTATTTCAGTGAAAATCCTGTGCCTGAACAACCGTGCATTGGGCATGGTGAAACAGTGGCAGGACATGAACTATGAAGGCCGTCATTCCAGCTCCTATATGGAATCACTGCCAGATTTCACTAAACTGATGGAATCCTATGGCCATGTTGGCATCCAGATCAATCATCAGGATGAGCTGGAAAGCAAACTGGCGGAAGCAATGGCCATTACCGATAAATGCGTATTTATCAATGTGATGGTTGATCCAAAAGAACACGTTTACCCAATGCAGATTGCGGGCCAGTCCATGCGTGACATGTGGTTAGCAAAAGGAGAGCGGACATGAACCGCCACATCATTTCCGTACTGGTTGAAAACGAAGCCGGGGCATTGTCACGTCTAGTAGGCTTGTTTAGCCAGCGCGGTTATAACATCGAAACACTCAATGTTGCGCCGACTGAAGATGAAACCCTGTCCCGCCTGACCCTAACCACTTATGGCGATGAGCACAAGATTGAGCAAATCACCAAGCAACTGAACAAGCTGATTGAAGTGGTTAAGGTGGTTGATCTGTCAGAAGGTGCGCATATTGAGCGTGAACTCATGCTAATCAAGCTTAAGGCATTAGGCGCTGCACGTGCAGAAATCAAGCGGACTGCTGACATTTTCCGTGCGCAGATTGTTGATGTAACGCCAACAACTTACACGATCCAAATTGCTGGTACCACTGACAAGCTGGATGGCTTTATTGAAGCGCTGTCTGAAAACACCATTCTGGAAGTGGTTCGTTCCGGTGTGTCAGGCATTGCACGCGGTGAAAAAGTTTTAACCGTTTAAGTTTTAAGGCCACTCCAGCTTTTCTTTAATTTATTAAAGGGCTGGAGCAGGTGATACCCAATATTTAATTTCAAAGTTTTACTCGGAGACCTCACATGCAAGTTTTTTACGATAAAGACGCCGATCTTTCCATCATTCAGGGCAAAAAAGTGTCCATCATTGGTTATGGTTCACAAGGCCATGCCCATGCATTAAACCTGAAAGATTCAGGCGTGGATGTTACTGTCGGCTTACGTAAAAGCTCTCCTTCATGGAAAAAAGCTGAAAACTCTGGCTTACAAGTCGCTGAAGTAGCAGATGCCGTTAAATCTGCTGATGTGGTCATGATTCTGACTCCGGATGAATTCCAGTCTCAGCTATACAAAAACGAGATTGAGCCAAACATCAAGCAAGGCGCAACGCTGGCGTTTGCTCATGGTTTTGCCATTCACTACAACCAGGTTGTTCCACGTAAAGACCTGGACGTCATCATGATTGCGCCTAAAGCTCCAGGCCACACGGTACGTTCTGAATACCAGCGCGGTTCAGGTGTACCTGATCTGATTGCGATTTATCAGGATGCTTCTGGCAATGCGCGTAATTTGGCACTGTCTTATGCGTCAGGTGTTGGTGGTGGCCGTACTGGTATCATCGAAACCACTTTCCGTGAAGAAACCGAAACTGACCTGTTTGGTGAGCAAGCAGTACTGTGCGGTGGCGCGGTTGAGCTGGTTAAAATGGGCTTTGAAACACTGGTTGAAGCCGGTTATGCCCCAGAAATGGCTTATTTCGAATGTCTGCATGAGCTGAAACTGATTGTTGACCTGATGTTCGAAGGCGGCATTGCCGACATGAACTATTCCATTTCCAACAACGCGGAATATGGCGAATATGTGACTGGCCCAGAAGTCATCAACGAGCAATCCCGTGAAGCCATGCGCAATGCATTAAAACGCATTCAATCTGGTGAATATGCCAAGATGTTTATTTCTGAAGGCAGCCTGAACTATCCATCCATGACTGCACGCCGTCGTCTGAATGCTGCACATGGTATTGAAGTAACTGGTAACAAGCTGCGTGCGATGATGCCTTGGATTCAAGCCAACAAGATCATCGACAAAGAGAAAAACTAAGATTTAATCTTAGCGTTTCACTTAGCGTTATTCAAAACCCCTGCTAGCAATAGTGGGGGTTTTTTAAATTAACAGAGAATTGAGTAGATGTGGAAAAATTTATCAGGAACAGCAATCTGCATAATTATAGCAGGCTGTGCCAATAGTAATGGTTATGTGCAGATGTACAAAGGCGCTGCATTGCCACCAACCCAAAAGTCTACAATTCAGGGTTCTAATAACTATCGTCGGGGCACTTTAGCCAATGAGATGATCCGCATTGTGGCGGTAGATGGCGTAGATGTTCCAAGGCAGTGGGGCGTGGGAGAAGGGGCAAATTCAGTTGCATTATTGCCAGGGTTCCATATTGTTAAAATATTTTATGTGCATGGTTCGCCCGAAGGAATTGATTATTACACGTATGATTCTGTGCCGATTCAGGCGGTTGCAAATTGTACCTATCAGATAGTAGCATATACCAGCTCTAAAAATAATGCGATGGGTTTCTCTTTTATTGGTTATTCAAGTTCACAAGCCAATGATCAGGACTGCGGGCAAGGCGTTGTTGATTTAGAGAAAAATAAGCCAATTAGCATTTAGTTTTATTAAGTACAAAAGGTTAATTCTTAAATTAAGTAAACATGACGTGCATCATGTCTTTTGAATGTTTAGCTTTCTTCAATGAGTTAAAACGCACTCCCTGTCAGTGCGTTTTTTAAATCTTAGTCAATGGCTTTAATCTGAAAATCCCGGCCTTTAACTAGTTCAATCGCTTGTGGGTTTAAACCAATAGTCACGGTATTGTTTTCGCCATTAATGCTAAAAGAAGTGATAAATGGAATGCCGTCTTCTTCATTGGTTTCGCTGTGCAGTACTACATAAGTTTGAGTCAGGTCAGCAATGGCTTCGAGATGAGTGGTCGTTGACGCAATATTGTCCCGAAAGACCTGCTTAAGCTCAAATAAGTGGTACTGAATCTGATTATTAATTACGTGCCCTTCAACAATTTTAGCCAGTAAGTTATTAATTAAGAGCTGGGCTGAAAAGTAAAGATTGGGTTTATCAATTATTTGAAGCGACATTTGATTTTTCCTGTTTAGTAAAAGTGGTTATTCTAATTTATTAAGCGAAACTTAAATTCTCCACTTTTTCTTGTAAAATCAAGTAATTTTTAGCAAGTAGCTCTCCTTAATATCCCCTATTTTTTTCATACTTTAATAGTTAAAGACCAAATAGTTTTTATAAAAATATAACAGAGCACCGACGCTATGATTAAGTTTTAAAAAGGTTTTTATGAAATCAACTACTCGTATTCATGTATGGGCATCATGCTAGTGCAGGTATGATTAAACGCTTGCTGTACAAGACTTTGCTATTTTCATACCGTAAAAAACCAGCTACATAAAGTTGAACGATTTGCATTTACTATGGGTGCTGTTCTTAAGATTCAGGCAAAGCATGATCACCCAACAAATTACCGCTGTGGCTTTAAAGCTGATTGCAATCTGGCTGGTGTTACAGATGTTCCTAAACATTCCCAGTTTAGTAATGCTGTTTACTAATCTGGAGCAATATCAGCAAAAAGCTATTCCTGCTGTAATTTACTTTTGGATGATTACTTGCTTTCTAGTAATTGGCCTTGTCGCTGCTTATTTGGTATTTAAAACTGCCGCATCTGTGTTAACTACTGCCAAGACAGAAACAACGCTGGCACTCGGTGAAGATTCGCAAAAAGTATTGTTTCAGTTTGCAGGGATTTATTTTGTTGTGCGTTCACTGGCCCAGTTACCGGCGTCACTAGCATTTATCCCTGTTACACCAGCACTGGATATGGCCAGTATTCTGGGGCTTACAGGAATTGTGGTGCAATTAATCGCAGGTTTATGGCTGGTGATTTATCCTGGCTTTTGGCTCAGGTTATGTCAGAAATTGAGACATACGTCGCAGCACTAATAATTAACAAATAGATTTAAAACGATTGAGTGGATCAACAAGTTGCTATTACAGCCGACGATTATAGTGTGTGTTTTAGCAGCATGACTGGCATATTGCCGCCTACTAAATAGTCTTACAATACTGTGGGAAAATAAGCATAAACCAATCTGAACATTAATTTTTAATCTCAGATTAGCGCATGGTGATAGCTTTATTATTGTGATTGGTTAAAGTTAAGCTCATGTTTACAAAAGCTTCTAACTCAACAGTAAAAATTACAAATAGTAGCTAATTATCCTTGATTATTCAAAAATTTTACAGAAAAGTAGCATTGAAAATAACATAGAGTTTCAGCAGTTTAGATCTATAGACTTTACTTTTTAGGTCATCTGCTGACAAAGGAGTCGGCCATGAATCTCCCCAACCGTTATCTTTATGTGCAGCACGATTTTTATAGTGAGTTCAGCCATCTGGTGTACTGGCGTTTGCTGTACCGGACAGGGTTACTGTGCGCTGCGGTATTTGCCATTGTTAGTCTAATCCAGCAAAACTGGCTACAGCAGGCTAGTTATTTCAGCATCATCGATATTACTGCGCTCATCATTATTCCGTGGCTTATGGCCGAGCTTATTTTAAGGCGAGATCAATATTCTAATAAACGCTGGAACCACATGATTCTGCTGGCCAGCTTGATTATCGGCTTATCGGCATTAGGCATTTTTTACTAAAGTAATAACTAGCCTCACCACAACAGAACATGAATATTAGAATGTTAGAATGTTAGAAGCAGTATTACAGTAAATGTGCTGGCAGCCTGTAATGCAATGCCGGATAAGGGTGAATAAAGAATGAATTTTGATCTTGACGTTATAAATCAGAAATATGGGAAAAATCCCCAGCAATTAATTACGTGGGCATTGGGATTAGGCAAGCCTGCAATTTGTACCACCAATTTTAGGCCGTATGAAGCGGTAATGCTGCATATGCTGACACAGGTGAAGCCGGACATTCCTGTGATCTGGATGGACAGTGGCTATAATACTGAGGCAACTTACTGCTTTGCTGATGAAGTCACCAAACGCTTAAACCTTAACTTGAAAATTTACCTGCCAAAACGCTCACGTGCACATCGTGAAGCGCTGGAAGGCGCAGTCCCGGCGCTTGATGACCCGCGTCATGCCGCCTTTACTGAAGAAGTGAAATTGGAGCCTTTTGCCCGGGCCTTACAAGAAACTGCGCCACAAGTGTGGTTTACCGCATTAAGGGCCAGTGACACGGCTGAACGGGGACAAATGCAGCCTGTCAGTATCAACCCGGATGGTCTGATTAAGGTTGCACCTTTACTACATTGGTCATCGCGCGATATGTATGAATATTTAACAGCGCATCAGCTACCTGATAATGTGGATTATTATGATCCCACCAAGGGAGAAGAAAAGCGCGAATGTGGCTTACATTTAAGCCATTAGTAGTCGAATACAGGGTTTGAGCCCATTCAAGTAATCTGTGTCTATTCAAGCAATCGAAGCTGGGCCTGTTGCTGTTGTAGTGCCAGTTCACCCACGCCCACGCCAGCCAGCCGGAACATGAGTTGATGATTAAGTTCAGGGGTCAGGCGCTCAATCATAAGCAATACAGCTGCCTGAAATTCAGTATAATGTGGAATATGGCTGGAGTAGGTGACTGAGCGGGTAATGGTTTTAAACTGACTGGTTTTGAGCTTAATCGTGACTGTGCGTGCGCTCATCTGTTTTTTCTGCATTTGCTCCCATACTTGATGCGCCAGATGGTGCCAGTGCTCGCCCAGCTCAGGCAGAAACTTGTCCTCACTAAAGGTGGTTTCCTTGGAAATTTGCTGTCGCTCACGGCTAGCATTCACCGGACGTTCATCAATGCCGCGTGCCAGATCATAGAGCCGATAGCCATAGCGGCCAAAATGATGTGCCAGCTCTGCCTGGCTATGCTGCGCCAGCTCACCCACGGTTTGAATATTTAGTATCTGCATTCTTTGCAGGGTAACCTGACCCACACCCGGAATTTTTCCTACTGGTAAGTTTGGTAAAAACTGCGTAACCTGACTGGGTTTAATCACACATAACCCATTGGGCTTGTTCCAGTCTGAAGCAATTTTGGCTAAAAACTTGTTGGGAGCAACACCGGCTGAGGCGGTCAGACGGGTTTGTGCAAAAATTTCGGCACGAATGGCCTGCGCCACATCGGTAGCAGTAGGCAGGTTTTTAAAATTGCGGGTTACATCCAGATAGGCTTCATCCAGAGATAAGGGTTCAATCAGATCAGTATACTGATGAAAAATGTCGTGAACTTGCCGGGATACCTCACGGTATTTATCAAAACTGGGCGTAATATAAATGGCATGTGGACAAAGCTGCTTGGCTCTGGCGACTGACATGGCAGAGCGTAGCCCAAACTGGCGTGCTTCATAAGAGGCAGCACAAATTACTGAGCGTGGGCCATCCCAGGCAACCACCACAGGCTGACCGCGTAGGTCTGGCTGGTCGCGAATTTCTACAGAAGCATAAAACGCATCCATATCAATATGCACAATTTTACGCACACATCATCCTGACTTTGGTAATTAGGTGAAATTTAATATAACTATTAAAACAATCAGCGGGTTGGGTCGAAGTAAACTCTATTGTTTAAATAAACACACTAACTGTCCCGATTGAATAACAATATGATTTTAAAATCATGTGAATTTTACGTTAAATCACATCTTGGCAGACAGAAATTTTTTTGTAAGCCCATACTCATGCTGCCAAAACTGATATTGCCGAACTAACAGGAAGGCTGTTTTAACCAAAGCCAACAGTTTTTTGATGAAATGCGCTATAAAAAGGAAAAGCATCCCTCTAATGACGCAATATTTAATACGCCATGAGAAAACCAGTATGTTAGCTACGCCACAAATCAAGTTGTATGAAGAACTGCTTAAGAGATCATGGCAGCGACTTTGCCAGCAATTAGACCTGCCTGCTGATCAGGCCTTTGTGACACAGGTTTATCAGGAATTACTGGCGAGCTATGCTGAACCGCATCGTGCCTATCATAGTGTGCAGCATCTTGCTGAGTGCATTAGCCTGTTTGAGCAGGTTAGCCATCTGGCCGTAGAGCCTACGCTGTTAGAAATTGCCTTATGGTTTCATGATGCTATTTATAAAACCCATCCATTGCCTAAGCAGTCAACTCATAAACAGGCTAATAATGCGCAACCTAACAGTAAGCAGCTTAATAATGAGCAAATAAGCAATGAACACTTAAGTAACGAGCAAAAAAGTGCAAATTGGGCAGCGCAATTCCTGAAGCGTTGCAAAGTTAACCCAATAATCATTCAACAAGTGAACCAGCTGATCATGGCAACCCAGCATCATCAGGCCAGCAATAATGAGGACAAACTGATGGTGGATATTGACCTCGCCATCTTAGGCGCTATGCCTGCACGCTTTGCCGAATATCAGCAGCAAATCAGGGAAGAATATGATTTTGTGGCACTAGCACTATTCAATATCAAGCGCAGGGAAGTGCTGGCTGGGTTTTATCAGCGACCACGCATTTATCAGACAGATTATTTTTACAGCCGCTATGAAAAGCAAGCGCGTGAAAATTTGCAGGCAGCACTAGCAAATGATAATAAGGACTTTACAGGCTAACATTCATAATTTGTATGGGTTCAGGCATAAAAAAGCCCGACAATATTCATCCTGAATGGTCGGGCATTCCTTTAGCATCCTGCTGTACATCCTGTTCTCGATACATCCCATCGAGCCTTGCGATTGTTGCCAACCTTTCAGCTAGCGCTATCCTTATGGCTAATCCGTGCCATGTCATCCTTGATTCGCTAAACACATCATCTCGCATTTGACCCCGCCAAAACAGACGCCACAACCCCAATTGATGTACGCCAATGCTTACAAAAGTTAACATACCCTTGAGTGGTTAACGTCTCGACTGACATAAAATAAAGTTCAAAGATGTATTAGGCAGGATTGTTGTACAATAACCCTGTAGTATCGTTAAATGGATTTGTAGGATTAGCTTAACAATAATGAAAATTCATCATTTAAATTGCGGAACTTTTTGCCCCAGTTGTCAACGGTTACTCGAAGGCAAGGGAAGCTGGCTGCAACCTGCCACTATGTGCTGCCATTGTCTGGCCATTGAAACCAGTGAGGGCCTAATTCTGGTGGATACAGGGCTTGGGGTACAGGATGTACTAACACCAAAGCATCTAGGGCATACGTTCAGGAACCTGATGCGACCAAAACTGGAGCTGGAAGAAACAGCGCTGTTTCAACTGGATCAGATGGGCTTTAATCGCCGTGAGGTGCGACATATTGTGCTCACGCATCTGGATCTGGATCATGCAGGTGGCATTGCTGATTTTCCGGCAGCAAAAATTCATGCGTGTAGTACCGAAATTGAAGCCGCGCTACGGCCACACTGGCGTGACAAGCTGCGCTACCGGGCCAAGCAGTTTGAGTTTAATCCCAAATGGGCAGCGACAATTAATACCACGGATACCTGGTTTGGCTTTGAAAATATTCAGCGGCTAAAAGGTATTAAGGAAGAAATTATACTGGTGCCATTACATGGACATACCCGTGGTCATTGTGGTGTTGCAGTGAAACAATCCAGTGGTAAGTGGCTTTTTCATGTGGGTGACCTGTATATGGATCGCCGCAGTTTATATGGCAAGGCTCCGGCTGCCATGAAGCAATGTGAAAATCTGTTAGCTGTGGATAATAAACAGCGACTTGGTTATGTCAAACGAGTGCGTCAATTGATTGATGAGCATAGTGATGCGGTTGAAGTGTTCTGCGCGCATGACATGAGTGAACTCAATTATTATCGTGAGCAGCAACTCGACTAAGCCATAAAGACGCTTTTTCAACAATCTGAATATCGTTTATTTAAAAAAACCAGCTCACGAAGAACTGGTTTTTTTGTATTTATGCACCTGACGAACCGTCCAGTTTTTCATGTCATCCAGATAGGTGTAAATCACTGGAACAACCACCAGCGTGAGTAGGGTAGAGGTTAATACCCCGCCAATAATGGCATGAGCCATAGGGGCACGCTGTTCGGCACCTTCACCCAAACCAAGTGCCAGCGGCACCATGCCCATCACCATTGCGCTGGTCGTCATCAAAATGGGACGCAAGCGGGTTTGCCCGGCCTGAATAATGGCCTGCTCACGCGATACTCCCTCTTCGACGGCCTGATTAATAAAATCAATGAGCAAAATGGCATTCTTGGTCACCAGACCCATCAGCATGATAATGCCAATGATGGAAAACATATTGAGGGTACTTTGAAACAGGAACAAGGCCAGGAACACCCCAATCAGCGATAAGGGCAGGGATGCCATAATGGTGAGTGGATGCAGGAAACTATTAAACTGTGATCCCAGTACCATATAAATAAACAGCACAGCCAGAATCAGTGCTGTAGTGGCATAACCAATGGACTCTTCCATATTCTTATTACCGCCAAGCGTCTGGAATTTATAACCGGGTGGTAGCTTCATGTCCTGCTGGATGCGCTTGATATCTTCGCCAATATCACCTGCCGGACGTCCGGAAGTGTTGGCATCGATCAGTACTTCGCGGAACAAGTTGCGCCGGTTAATCTGTGAAGCGCCCAGCATTTGTTCAAAGGTAGCCACCTGTGACAGGGGAATCAGGCTGGGCTGCCGGGTTTGGCTTAAATTGCTGGAAGTAAAATACAGGTTCTGCAATTGGTTCAGGTTTTGCCGGCCACTTTCTGGCAAGCGGACATTGACATCATAGTTTTCGCCATGCGGATCCTGCCATGTCGTGATGTTATCACCGGCCAATAAAGGGCGCAGGGCCTGTCCAATTTGTCCGACTGACAGTCCCAGGTCACTGGCGGCTTCACGGTTCAGTTGTACTGCCAGCGTAGGTTTGGGTTCGGCTAATGAGGAACGCAAATCCACAATACCAGGCACAGTTTTAACCTTGGCCATAAACTGGTCAGATAGCTTTTGTAATTCATTAAGTTCGGGGCCAGTAATTGACACCATAATGGGTTTTAAGCCACCGGAAATGCTGTCATCATCGGCTGAAATGGACGTTACTTTAATACCGGCAACGGCCTGCAATTCCTGCCGGATATCATTGACCAGTATCTTAAGGCCACGTTCACGCTCACTTTTGGGTTTAAGACTCACCCGCAATGTCGCACGGTTGCGACCACGACTTCCCGTTGAGTTAATCGAGCCATAGGTGGTAACCACTTCCGGGAAATCACGCAAAATACGGTCAACCTGTTTCACTTTGGCTTCAGTGTATTGCAGGGTGGAATCCACCGGCGTTTCAAACTGAACCTTAAGCTCGCCCAAATCTGGTGTTGGCACAAATTCCTTACCAATCAGGCTAGCCAGCATAAATGCAATCACTAGCGATAATAGCGCGCCACCCAGCGTGAGTAAGCGGAAACGCAGGCAAAATTTTAAAATATGGGTATAAACGCCATTTAATCGGTCAATTTGCCGGGTACAGCTATCCAAAAAGCGCTGAAACCAGTTTTTATTCTGATCAATTTCCGGTTTTTCCGGCCAGATGGCCGACAGCATGGGATCAAGCGTCAAACTGACAAACATGGATAGCAGCACGGCAGCACTTACCGCCACGCCAAACTGGTAAAAGAAGCGACCAATAATCCCGCCCATAAAAGCAACCGGCAAAAACACCGCTACAATAGTGAGGGTGGTTGCCAGTACGGCAAGGCCAATTTCCCGGGTGCCGTCCAGTGCTGCCTGTTTATGATCCTTGCCCATGGCTGCATGGCGTACAATGTTTTCACGCACCACAATGGCATCATCAATCAGCAGACCAATACACAGCGCCATTGCCATCAGGGTCATCAGGTTAATACTAAAACCAAACGCCCAGATGACAGCCAGTGTGCCAAACAGTGAAATAGGCAGGGTTAGCCCGGTAATAATGGTTGAGCGCCACGACCCCAAAAACAGCAATACAATAAAGATGGCCAGCACGCCGCCTTCAATCAGGGTTCTGACCACATCTGAAATAGACGCCCGGATGGATTTGGCCCGATCCGAACTTAAGGTAAAAGTCACTCCGGCAGGCAGTTGCTGCTTAATGTCATTCAGCACCGCCTTACTCTGGTCAACGACTTTAATAACGTTAGCCTCAGAGGTTTTTAAAATATCCAGACTGACGGCATTATTGCCATTAAAGTAGGCACCCGTATCAGCTTCGGCCTGACTATCAACCACATTGGCCACTTGCGACAAATAAATCGGGGTCTGGTTACGCCGTGCCACGATCAGGCGGTTAAAATCTACCGGATTCTGTAGCCGTCCCTTGACTTCAACCACTAACTCCTGATTGCCATGTTTGAGTGTGCCACTGGGCAGTTGCAGGTTTTCCGTACGCAACACGTCAATAATTTGGTTAATACTGACTCCCAGCGCCTGCATTTGTTCCGGCAGCACTTCAATCCGGATCTGGCGCTGTACATCCCCCAGCATATTGACATTACCCACGCCAGAAATTGTGCGCAGCTGTGGAATAATGCGTTGATCCAGATAGTTACTGAGGTCACGCATGGGCATATTGTTGGAGCGGAAAATCACCGACAGCACTGGAGCATCGCTGGGGTTATAGCGTTCAATGAGCGGGTCTTCCACCTCATCACGCAATTGAGGCTGCACAATGGCAATCTTGTCGCGCACATCTTGCGCAGCTAGCGTTGAGGGTACATCCAGATTAAATTCCACAATCACTGTGGACAAGCCTTCGCTGGAAGATGAAATAACCTGCTTTACACCCGAAATGGTATTAATGGAATCCTCAAGCTTTTTGGTGACATCGGATTCCACCATTTCAGGCGATGCACCCGGATAGGTGGTGTAAACCACCACATAGGGAAAATCAATATCCGGGAATTCTTCAACGGTCATGCGCTGCCATGAAGCCAGACCCGTCACCATTAATGCCAGCATCAGCATGGCTGTAAATACAGGATTATTGACACTAATTCGGGTGAGCCACATATTTTTACCTTATTATCGACGTTGCCAGTCCATGTGTATTCAAACAATAAAAAAACAAAAGGGCAGGGCTTAGCTGACCTTGACAGGGCTTCCATTGGCCTGTTCAGAAAATTTAACCAGACTCACGACATCATCGGGTTGAATGCCTTTAACCAGTACGCTGTTACTGGCCTGATCCTGTATCACGACTTCAACATTTACTTTATGCAATCGGTTCTGGCGAACAACCCACACATACATCTGATGCGCACTATCGTGTTGAATGGCCTGCGCTGGCAATACCAGACCGGACTGGCTATTATTGAGCTGAAT
This sequence comes from Alkanindiges illinoisensis DSM 15370, assembly GCF_000619845.1. Lineage (GTDB taxonomy): Bacteria > Pseudomonadota > Gammaproteobacteria > Pseudomonadales > Moraxellaceae > Alkanindiges > Alkanindiges illinoisensis. Next base: position 80,381 of record NZ_JHUX01000003.1, read on the forward strand.
AGATCCCTCAACATAATTGCCAATGGCAAGGCTGGATGCCGGACTAGTAACGGTGGCATAAAACTGCACCGCGCGGCTGGCCGCATCAGTCACCGGATTAATACGGGAAATACGTGCTGTAAAGACAGGCTGGCTTTGTCCGGCAAGCTGGAACTGGACAGCCTGGCCGACCTGAATACTGTTTTGCGTATCCGGTGCTGAACCCTGCAATTCAAGTGATGTAGAATCCACAATTTCAAACAGGGTTTGACCCGGAGCCACAGTCTGGCCAACCTGTACCTGACGATTTGACACAACACCCGAAATCGGTGCGCTCACCACTGCATCACTTACCGCTTTTTGTGCAATAGTGACCAGCGCCTGCTGTGCTGCCATATTTTCACGCTGGGCACGGGCATCTACCTTGCTACGCTCATATTCAATTTCAGAAATAAATCCCTGCTTGAACAAACGCTGGTTACGTTCAGCAAGGTTCTGGCTTAGATCGGCCTGTGCCTTGGTTGCGGTATAGTTTGCCCTGGCCTGAAGCAAGCGGGCTTGATCATCCTGATTGTTTAAGCGAAGCAAGGTTTGTCCTTTTTGTACCTGATTGCCATTATCAGCGTAGACCTGAGTAATTGTGCCTGAGGTTTGCGCCTGAACAGAAGTCCGCTGACGCGCCTGCAGGGTGCCTGTAAACCTGATCTGGCTTGACAGGCTACGATACTGGGGTTTTATCAGGTCAGTTCCAATCAGCTCAAGCTGACGAGGTGCTGAGGATTCAGAAGTGGACGGGGTAGAGGGGGTCTCGGTTTTTTGACAGCCCCATAACATGACACAAAAGGTACAGGCAAGGCATAGCCGTACTGATAACACGCTTAAAATTTTCATAAAATCAAATCCAGATTTTATATAAAGTTACATGGCGATTTAACGAAAAATGCAGGATTTTCTACAAAATTCGCTGTAATTTTAATGGCTTATAGGTTTTATAACGTCCGTGACAGTAAATCAAAGCCCGCGCTATCATAGCAAAAGCTTTAAATTTGAGCATTATTTAGTTTGAGGTTTATGAGAATTACATCGTTTTTAAACGGCGAATAATATCGTCATATTGCTGAATGACCTGTTGCTGGCGCTCATTAATGGCCTGAATGTTTTGCTGGGCTTCCAATACATTCTTCTTATTGTCTGTAATGCTTTTTTGCAGCATTGCCGGTACAGGCTTGCTTTGACGCTCATAGGTTGCAGCCTGGGCAATATCCTTGCTCAGCATGCGTTGCAAACCAGCGAGCTGGGTTTGTAGGTAGCTCTTGCGTGAAGCCATATCGGCCAGCATTTGATTACGCTTGGCAACCGCTTGGGTTGCCGAACCATAGGTCCTGCGCAGGTTCATATCAGCCTGACGCTTGGCAGCTTCAGCATCACGCTTGGCCTTTTGGCGGGCATAGCTTTCTGTTGAATAGGGAGGAACCCGCTTGATCACCTGCATATTGCGGTCAAGCGCTTCATAGCCATATTTCAGGTGCTGATCGGTAATGGTACTGCTTAGGCTTGGCTGGCCACTACCATTATAATAACGATACCAGCGAATAATGGGCTGAGGGTTATTAGCGCCGGATGAGTAGCTTGAGTAATCATAGGCATCAGCAAAGACAGGGGTTGCATAGAAGGACGTCATACAGGCGAGCATGCTGTTAATCACAGCAACTCGAACAGAGGCCATATTTGTTTTCAGCAGTGATGACGCATTGCAAAAAGACTGGCTCATATCCGTATCCTGATTAGAGAATGAGTACATTCTAACTTCCTGTCTACCATTGTAGAAAAGCACTTTAATAAGGGCAACGACTTTTCAATGAAATTAAAAACGCATTTCTGTCCATTTAATGTCTTAATAGGTATAAAACTGATTATTACAACATCTAAATACAAAAAATAGTGAACCTATGGTTCAAACCCTGGCATTTCTGCATTGGCAAAACTGCTGCAGGTATGCTAAAAAGTGAGTAGCAAATGGGGGAAGCAAGTGATGGTGAATAAACACCCATATAACTTGCGCTCAAGATAACACGGGAAGACGAAACCAATGGAAGAAAATTTTTCTGGCTTAAAGGTAATGGTAATTGACGATTCTAAAACGATTCGTAGAACTGCTGAAACACTGCTGCAAAAAGTAGGCTGTACCGTATTTACAGCAGTTGATGGCTTTGATGCACTGGCCAAGATTGCCGATTCAAATCCTGATATTATCTTTGTGGATATCATGATGCCGCGTCTTGATGGCTACCAGACCTGCGCCCTGATTAAAAATAATCAGACCTTCCAAAAGACTCCTGTCATCATGCTCTCCAGTAAGGATGGCCTGTTTGATAAGGCAAAAGGCCGAATTGTTGGCTCAGATGAATATCTGACAAAACCATTTAGTAAAGAAGAATTATTTAGTGCCATTCGCCAGCACGTCAATATTTAAGGAGCAGCAGGATGGCTCGTATTTTAGTAATTGATGATTCTCCAACTGAAACTTACCGGTTTCGCGAGATTCTGCAACGTAACGGACATGAAGTGCTTGAGGCAGCTAACGGTGCTGATGGCATTAGCGTAGCACGTGCCGAATTGCCAGACTTGATCCTGATGGATGTGGTTATGCCTGGCATTAACGGCTTTCAAGCGACACGACAACTGACTCGTGGTGCGGAAACCAAGCATATCCCGATTGTTATTGTCAGTACCAAGGATCAGGAAACTGACCGGGTATGGGGAAAAAGACAGGGTGCACGTGATTACCTGACCAAACCAATTGAAGAAACTTCCCTGATAAGAGTTATTCATCAACTTCTCTCGGCAGTTTAATCATGGCAGCCCGTGGATTTATTGAGCTTTTGCGCCTGGCCGACTATGGACGGCAACGGCAACAGGGTGGGCAGGAAAACCAGAATACCCGCTGGTCAGGCATTGCCTTTCGATTCGCAGGCTATCAGTTTGTAGCACCACTGGGCGAGGTAGCTGAAGTTGTACCGGTTCCCGGTAGTACCACCATCCCAAGTGCAAAAAGCTGGATGCGTGGTTTAGCCAATGTGCGCGGACGTTTACTTCCCCTGACAGACCTTGCAATGTTTCTGGACTTGCCAGAAACCGAAATTACCAGACTGAGCAAAGTGATGATTATTGATCGGCCCAACAATTATGGGGGCATTATTGTTGATCAGGTCATGGGGATCCATCACTTTAACAAGCACAGTTATTTTAGTTCAAATGCGCAGTTGCCGGATGCACTGGCGCAGTACACCAGCGGCTATTTCGAACGTCATGGACAGCAATGGCATGTTTTTTTATTTAGTAAGCTTATACAGGATCAGGCTTATTTGAATGCTTCTGCCTAATAAAAGTTTATGGGGTCGGAGAGATAAAGAATTAGGGAGTTTTGGGAATGAGTTTAAAATTGGGCGAGAAAAAGATGCCTTTTTCGTTGCGGGGTGGCAATACGGGAACACCAAAGTGGCTTAAATATATTCAAGCCTACTGGGATACCACGGCCTCTATTTTTGGTGACCCAAAACAAGCTAAGCCTTTATTGTGGCTGGGAATGGCGGGCCTGATTGTTACGCTGATCTCCATGGTTTACCTATTTGTCAATGTACCCAATGCCAATAACCTAACACGTGACATCGGTGAATTACGCCTGCTATCACAGCAGATTTCCCGTTATGCCACTGAAGCTGCAGTGTCTGGTAATGTCAAGGCAGCGCAGAACCTTAAAGTGTCTCAGGATGAGTTTAACGAGCGCCTGTCAGACGTGCATGATATTTATGGCACAAGCTCTGCATCTATTCAGGAAGTGGATAAGCAGTGGGGTAGCATCAATGACGGTGTCACCCTGATTTTATCGCAGCAGGAAACTGTTAACTCTCTCAATGATATTGGCACCAGTATTGCTGAAGCAATTCCTGATGTTCAGGCTGAATATAATGTCGTTGTTGATGGTCTGGTCCGGGAAAATGCACCCAATAGTCAGGTTGCACTTGCTAAAAACCAGGTTTGGCTGGCAGAGCGTATTTTACGTTCGGTAAACTCGGTATTAACGGGTGATGAAGCTTCTGTGGCGTCTGCTGATGACTTTAGTACTGACGCTGAAGATTTTGGACGTTATCTAAATGGCCAGTTGCGTGGTGATGCAGAGTTGGGGGTTGAGCGTATTACCAACGCTTCCCTGCGTAGTTCCCTGCAATCTATTCAGGAAACCTATAACGATGTTATTCAGATCGCTGCATCCAAGGTTTTGGTGAACTCACCGAAAATTACCCAGGTGCGTAATGCGGCAGGACAGGTATTTACCCAGTCTGACAGCATGCTGAAAAAACTGGATGGACTGTCTGATAGTGTAAATGCCCGTTATAACAACTTTATTCCCGGATTTATTCTTCTGTTGTCACTGGGTCTAATTGCTTATGCCCTGAACCGCTTGTTTAGCTTGCGTTCAAGAATTGACCTTGACCGTGCTCACAAGATTCAGGAAGAAAACGATCAGAACCAGACTGCGATTTTACGCTTACTGGATGAGCTGGGTGACCTGGCTGAAGGTGATTTAACCACCAATGCCACTGTATCTGAAGATTTTACCGGGGCGATTGCAGACTCGATTAACTTTGCGATTGACCAGTTACGTACGCTGGTATCGCGTATTAATTCGACGTCTGCACAGGTAGCAGACTATTCGCAGGAAACCCAGTCGATTGCCATGCAACTTGCAGATGCATCCGAACATCAGGCTCAGGAAATTGCAGGAGCTTCTGCGGCAATCAATGAAATGGCCGTATCTATTGACCAGGTATCTGCCAATGCGATGGAATCTGCGGCTGTAGCAGAACGTTCGGTAGACATTGCCTATACAGGTGCTGATGTGGTACAGCGCACCATTGAAGGTATGGATGTTATTCGTGAACAGATTCAGGAAACGTCCAAGCGTATTAAACGTCTGGGTGAATCCTCACAGGAAATTGGTGACATTGTATCGCTGATTAACGACATTGCTGACCAAACCAACATTCTGGCATTGAACGCTGCAATTCAGGCGTCGATGGCGGGTGAGGCGGGTCGTGGTTTTGCGGTGGTAGCTGATGAAGTACAGCGCCTTGCTGAACGTTCTGCGGCAGCAACCAAGCAGATTGAAGGCCTGGTTAAAACCATTCAAAGTGATACCAATGAAGCGGTTATTTCCATGGAACAAACCACGAGTGAGGTTGTTCGTGGTGCGCACCTAGCTAAGGACGCAGGTATTGCACTTGATCAGGTGCAAACTGTATCGCGTACATTGGCAGACTTGATTCAGAACATTTCTGATGCAGCACGTCAGCAGGCAGCCTCAGCAGGTCATATTTCAAATACCATGAATATTATTCATGATATTACAACCCAAACCACGACAGGTACGATCAACACTGCTAAGTCGGTGGGTGATCTGGCTGAAATGGCTGTTGAGTTGCGTGCTTCTGTTTCTGACTTCAAGTTACCAGAAGATCATTAAGACTTGTTTGTTTGAGAGTGTCGTCATGGATGAATTGGCACAAGATGGCTTTAAGTCTTTAATGGGTAATGAGCTGGCTACATTGTGGCGCTCACTGATTGAGTCGCGTATTGGCATGGTGTTGCCAGCGCGACAGCATCAGCTGTTCGAGCAACGCATTGTTAAAAACATGGCTCAATATGCATTGGATGCAATCAGCTATTATCAACTGGTTTGCAAAGACAAGGCAGAATGGCAACGTCTGGCTGAGTCTTTAGTTGTACATGAAACCTCTTTTTTTCGTCACTCCCCCTCTTTTGAGCTGGTTGAGCAGTACCTGGTTAAAGCCAATAAAATTGTCAAACTGTGGAGTGTCGGCTGTTCCACAGGGGAAGAAGCGTGGTCGCTGGCCATGCTTGGTGATCGGTTTGCCATGTATGGTTATGAAGTGCTAGCCACCGATATAAGTCAGCAGGTATTACTGACTGCTAAAGAAGGGGTTTATCTGGCACGCAAGGCCGAACAAATTCCAGCCCGTTTTCGTTCTAACTATGGTTCTGCGCTAGGCCAGCATTATTGGCAAATTGCAGAACATTTAAAGTCAAAAGTTTTTTTTCGGCAGTTTAACCTGATGAATGTGGTTGGATTGCCGTTTAGAAAACTGGACATTATCTACTGCCAAAACGTTTTGATTTATTTTAAGAAATTTGACCGTCGTGATATCTTGAATGCCTTGGTCAAGTGTCTGGATATTGGTGGGATACTGGTATTGGGTCCTGGTGAAGTACTTGAGTGGCGTCACCCGCAATTGAAAAAAATTGAATGGTCAGGGACGCTGGCATATGAAAAAGTTTGCATCTGAATTGGATAATATGAGCACTTCGCACAAAGAAACCACACAGCAATCTGCCATGGCATTAGGCTGGGTCATTGATTCACTAGAAGAAACGCTGCAAAACGCCCAGGATATCGTTCAGACTGCCAAGCAAGCTGTACAATTAACAGAGGCTGCGGAGTTACTGCATCAGGTCAGTGGTACTCTCACCATGACTGAATTGCTTGATCCACTCATTTTATCCGAGAGCCTTGAGCAACTGGCAGAAGCCATAGCAGCCAATAGTATTGATTTTAGCCAGCAACTGGTTTTATTGGGTGGAATTCAAACCTTAAGCCGCGAACTCAAGCTGTTGCATCAAACCAAACGTTTGCAGCCGTTAAATATTTATCGCACTGTTAAAGAAATTCGTTCGTTATTACAGGCACAAAAGCTGTCGACCAGCACCGCCTATCCAAAACTTGATTATAATTTATTGGTTGAACCCAATCAGGTGCAGTCAGTTTTAGATGACGATACGTGGAAAAAAACAACATTAATTTATCGTCACTTGCTCAATGAATTTTTATTAAATCCAAAGCAGCAGGATAATCTTGAAAATCTGGTCAAGGTTGCCCGTTTTTTTGCAGCAGGTGCCAATAATCTGCAAAATGCAGCGCTATGGCAAGTCTTAACCCGTCTGCATCAGGCCATGTATGAAGGTAAAGTTGATTTAAGCTCAATTGCCTTAAAGCATAGCTTGGTACGTTTAGAGCGTATGCTGGCTCAGGAACAGTATGATGAAAGCATGCTGTTTGAATTATTGGAGCTGTTTGAACAGTTTAATCTTGAGCATGAATTTGCCTTGCATCAGCAGGCCATAAATGCCGCAATGGATGACCGCAGTATTACCTCGCCATTGGTACTGGACAAGATTCTGGCACTGGTTCAGGACGCGCGGGCTAAACTGTCACAACCTGCCAAACTGGACAATATGCAGGTTAAGCGCTTATTGTCTGAAGCTGTACGCTTACTGGAACTTACGGGCTGGCGTGATATTAGTACAGGACTTGAACAGCTCACTCAGCAGTTCAATAACACTGGGCGCTTGCAAACCGCAGAGTTGCTGGATCATTTAAATGATATTGAGCAGCAGCTGAATCATCTGGTACAGGCATTTGAAACCCAGTCCAATAGCGCAACGCAGCTCAATGACCAGAAAATTATTAGTGATGCGCATAATGCTGTAGTGCGTGAGTCCAGAGTAGCTCTGGAATCCATTAAAAATCAGTTTTTTAATTATAGTTCTTCAAAACGTGATGCCGAGTTGCTTAAAGATTTACCGCAACGTTTTAATGAGCTAAAAGGCATTTTTGTCCTGTTAAATTTGAATCGGGCAGCGTCACTGGTTAACCAGTTAGTTGAAACTCTGAACCAGACTTTACTGCAAAACCAGTATACGACCAGTCGCGGGCAAATTGATCTGATTGCACAGGTAATTGCTTCACTGGAATATTATCTGGATCAGTTGGCCGCACATTTCCATGATGAGAAAGTGCTGGACAAGCTGGAACAGGTCTTGCAGCAGGTTTCTTCCTCGCAGGAAGATACTTCGGTTGAACCCGTAGGCGGCGAAAAAATATTTCACGATCAAACTCCACTGGAGTTACTGTCATCAATAGAAGGGGAAGCAATGTCTAAGCCCTCACAGGAACAGTCCAAGCCTGTTGTTAAGCCTCAGGTTCCACAGGCCTATTTTGATATCACATTGCCGGAAGATGATTTTTCCGAAGACGATGATATTCGTGAAATTTTTGTTGAGGAAGCGACTGAGGTGCTGGAAAGCCTGCAGGAAAACTTTCCAAAATGGTCTGCCCAGCCACAGGACTTTGCCACCCTTAAGGAAGTTCGCCGCTCATTTCATACCCTGAAAGGTTCGGGCCGTATGGTCGGGGCCAAGGCCTCAGGTGAACTGGCTTGGTCTATTGAAAATATGCTCAACCGGGTGCTGGATAACACCATTGAAGTGACACCGGTCATGATTGAGCTGATTTCAACCGTGTTGTCAATTTATCCTGAACTGGTAGAGAATTTTGCAGCCAAACAGGAAATTGCTATTGAGTTGCGCGCTTATATTGCCGTTGCTAACTTGTTAAGCAAGGGACAGTCCGTTACCGCTGACCAGTTGCCCTGGACACAGGCGGAAACTGCGCTTGCCGAAGCACAAGCGGAAACTGCTAAAGATACTGAAATTGCTGAAAATCAGGCTGATGCCATTGAACCTACAGTATTGGCGTCAGTGAATGAAGATATGATGGCAGACCAGGAAGGTCTGAATATTTTTGTTGAGGAAGCCGAAGAACATATTGATGCACTGCATGCCTTTATTGCTGATGAAGATGCACATGAAGAAGTGCCAGATCATGTTATTCGGGCGCTGCATACCCTGCGCGGTAGTGCGGCCATGTCTCATGTGGATTCCATTTATCGTTTGGCGGGTGCACTGGAAGAAGAGTTTAAACGTCTTATCCGCATGCATTTGCCTGTTTCAGCCACGCATATTGGCTTTTTAGAGCGGTTTGTACAATGTGTGGGAAGCCATCTGGAGGCGCTGGAAAGTGGTCAGACTCTAGAACTGGAAGCACATGATCTGGAATTAATTGAACAGGTTAATCAGGTTACCCAGCAGGCTGCTCAGGAAGAAAGTGAAGCCATTGCAGGTGGTGCACCCTCTAATGCGGGCATTGTATCGCAACTGTTGACTTTGCCACTGAATGAACTTCTGGATGCAGAGTATGAACTGGAAGAGCATTTGGGCAGTGCAGATATTAAAGACTATCTAAACACCCTGACTGAGCAAAGCCAGCAATTGCATGCCGCTGCGCTGGCCACACCGATTACTCCGTTACAGCAACTTACCCAGTATCTGGCCAATGTTTATTACAAGCTAAAAGATGTTCCGCCCAAAGCAATTGAACAAAATCATGTTGAATGTCTGTTAAGTGCCCATTATGCCCTGACGGAAATTTTTGATGCACTGGCTGCCACTCAAAAACCAACACTGGACATGCAGCTTATTGATGAACTCAGCGATATTCTGGCGCATGATTTCAATCCAGCATGCCTAGCTGTGGTGGAAGAAGAAGTAACCGAAATTGCAGAAGAAACAGAACAGGCTGAGTCTACAGAATCTATAGCTGAAAGCATTGTTGCTCAGGAAGCTGAAACTACAGAAGCTCAACCGTCAGAAATACAGGGTCAGGATATTGAACTGTCTGCATCGCTGGAGCAGTCTTCTGTTGCTGTGCCAAGCCCGGTAGCGTCGGTGATCGACGATCAGGTTGATGCCGAGTTACTTGAAATCTTCATGGAAGAGGCCGAGGAGCTGGTTAATGAAATTGACCAAAGCTTTGTAGTATGGCAACACAATCCTTCTGATATTGAACCGTTGAAAGTCCTGCAACGCCATTTACATACCTTAAAAGGCGGCGCAAGGATGGCACAGGTTAGCAGTCTGGGTGATTTTGGCCACGAGCTGGAAACGGTATATGAGCGACTGGTCAATGGGACATTACAGTCAACACCGGCATTGATTCAGTTTATGCGTCATGCACAGGATATTGTGGCCGAGCAGGTTGAACAGCTACAACTGCAGGGTACTTCTTTCTATGCCCAAACCGAGCTGGACTTGCTGCGTACTTACTTGCATACAGGTAACGACAGTATTCTGGTTCAGGGAATTAATACTGTATCGGCAACGTCGGCAATTGCCACGCCTGATATCTCTGCAGCAACAACACAAAAACCGGATGCCAGTCAAAGCGCCAATAATCTGGCACAATTGGCTGATCAGGGTGAAATTACCAAAGCACCTGTTGCCACAGAAACGACGCAGCCTGTGCCAGAGCAAGCCAAGCCAGAACAGCAGGTATTACCGCAGCAAATTATTACAAGTAGCCCTATAGGCGGGGCACGCGGTTCGTATGCCAGCGCGCAGGAATGGAATGATGAAGACCGTCCTGATGCGGACATGTTGAGCCTGTTCCTTGAGGAAGCTCAGGAGCAGGTTGAACACAGTAATCAGTTATTGCAGCAATGGCTCAAAGACAGCAAAGACAAGCGTGCCTTGCTGGAACTGCAACGGAGCCTGCATACCATGAAAGGTGGTGCCCGCATGGCAGGCATTACCAGCGTGGCCAACTTTGCGCATGAACTTGAATTCGTGTATGAAGATCTGGCTACTGTGCAAAAAACGGTACCCGCACTGGTTGGTAGTCTGCTGCAACTATGCCATGACTGGCTGAATGATGCGATTACTGTACTGGAACATAACCAGCAACCACTTGAGCCTGTTGCCCTGATCCAGACCTTACAACTGTTCCGTAAGGATGCTGACAGTCTCACCAGTCTGCCACGCTTTGATGAGGCAAATCAGCAGTTCCGTCAGGATTATGCAGGACAAACCCTGTTTGAGCAGGAAAGCATTACTGAGGTACATGGCGATGGTACTGAGCCGCCTTCCATGTTTGGTTTATTTAATAGCCAGAATACTGAGCAGGCATCCAGCAATGAGATGATTCGTGTTTCCGCCAGTCTGATGGAAAAAATGATTAACCTTGCTGGTGAAAATGCGATCAATCGTGGCCGCATTGAAATGGGTGTCAATAACATTGGCTTTGTGCTTGATGAGATGGGGCTGACCATTGCCCGTCTGGCTGAACAGCTGCGCCGCATGGAAGGCGAGCTTGAGTCACAGATTCTGGCCCGTCACGAGCAGGAACGTGGGCAATATACTGACTTTGACCCACTGGAAATGGATCAATATTCTTCGCTTAACCAGTTGTCAAAATCGCTGGCAGAATCTGCTTCTGACCTTGTGGATTTTAAAAATACCCTGACAGATAAAATCCGTGATACTGAAAACCTTTTACTGCAGCAATCACGTATTCAGTCCGAGTTGCAAGATGGCCTGATGAATTCCCGTCTGGTTCCATTTTCCAGAATGTTACCCCGTCTACAGCGGGTAGTGCGTCAGACCTCAGGCGAGCTAAACAAGCCTGCTGAACTGATCATTAATAATGCTGAGGGCGAACTGGATCGTACTATTCTGGATCGTATGGTGGCACCACTTGAGCATATGTTGCGTAATGCGGTGGATCATGGTCTGGAAACTCCGGAGCAGCGTCAGGAAGCCGGCAAGCTGGCCGTTGGCCAGATTGAATTAAATATTGAACGGCAGGGTAATGAAATTATCCTGACGCTTGAAGATGATGGCAAAGGCATTAATATTCAGGCAGTGCGTCAAAAAGCAGTTGAGCGTGGCCTGATTAGTGCCGATTCCAAATTAAATGACTACGATGTCATGCAGTTTATTTTCCATGCTGGTCTGTCTACAGCAGACAAGATCACCCAGATTTCTGGCCGTGGTGTGGGCATGGACGTGGTTCAAAGCGAAATCAAGCTGCTGGGCGGTACTGTGCACGTCGATTCTGTGCAGGGTAAGGGCACACGCTTTACTATGCGCTTGCCACTAACAGTTGCCGTTGCAGATGCACTGATGGTGCGTGTGGCGGATCGCCAGTTTGCCATTCCATTGTCACAAATTGACCGTATTGTTCGGGTATCACCAGTGGCACTGGAACAATATTATCAAAGCCATGATGAAAGCTTTAACCTGGATGGCCAGAACTATCGCCTGAGATATTTGGGTGAATTCATTCAGGGCATAAAAGCACCAAACCTTCAATCACAAAGTATGTCCCTGCCTGTATTACTGGTAAAAGGCATGGGTCAATCCACAGCAATCCAGGTTGACCAACTGGTGGGTTCACGTGCCGAGATTGTGGTAAAACCAGTAGGCCAGCAGTTAACTTCCATTGACATGATTTCAGGTGCAACCATTGTGGGCGATGGTTCGGTTACTGTGATTCTGGATGCACAGGCGCTGGCACGTCGTGCTTCTGCCACAGCCCGTAACCAGGCAGTCAGCACTCAGAAAGTTACTGAAACAGCACCAAGACAGGAAAGCAAAAAACGTACAGTCATGGTGGTGGATGACTCTGTAACTGTACGCAAAGTAACGTCGCGCTTGCTTGAGCGTCAAGGCTATGATGTGGTAACTGCTAAAGATGGTGTGGATGCCATTGAGAAGCTGGAAGAGGTAACACCAGACATCATGCTGCTTGATATTGAAATGCCACGCATGGACGGTTTTGAGGTTGCCACGCTGGTACGCCATAACGAGCGTACCAATGAACTGCCAATTATCATGATTACATCCCGTACTGGTGAAAAACATCGTGAGCGTGCATTTCTGACAGGCGTAAATGCTTATATGGGTAAACCGTTCCAGGAAGCTGAGTTACTACAGAATATTGAGGAATTACTTGCCGCAGCAAGCAATTAACCCGTGGTAGCCTTTAAGCAGTACTTTGATATGGCATTAACGCTGTAGTAGTGGTGAGATGATTCCAAAGTTAATCATCGTTGCAGATGACGCACGGCAACGCCACGCCCTGACTGATGTGAGTCAGGCGTGTGGCTTTGAAATCATGCATTGTCTGGCCTCACGCCAGTTTGACGCCACAATTGCCCAGCAACAACCGGACCTGTGGATTATTGATGTTGAAAATGAAGATGACCTACTGGAGCAGATTGGCTTTGACCAGCCCATGCTCATGGGAATGACAGCAGCCCCAGCCTTTACCGAACAAATACTTTATAAACGCTGGAAGCAAGCCATTAGTCGCAAGCTGCTGACCTTGTTAAGTGATAAGGTGCCTATTTTAAACAATGCAGTTGCCTTGAACTCTGCATTGGCGGGTAATGCCAAACAGATCCTAAGTGCCAGACTGTTGCCAGCAGCATGGCGTGTGGTTTTACTGGCTGCTTCGATGGGCGGACTGGAGGCGGTAAAGGCATTTCTGGATAAGGTTTCGCCTGATTTGCCGGTGATTTTTTTGCTGGTACAGCACATTGATCCTTACATGCAATCACAGCTTCCCCGCATTTTAAGCCGCCATAACCAGTGGACATTTGAAATGCTGAATCGCTCTGAAATGCCACTGGACATGGGAAAGGTCTATATTGTTCCTGCCCAGCACCAGATTAACTTTGACCGGCAGGGGCGGGTGGTGATGCAGACTGATAGTTGGCCTGGTGCTTATCAGCCCTCTATTACCACCATGATGCATCGTGCCAGTACCGTGTTTAGAAACCAGCTACTGACCATTGTTTTTAGTGGCATGGGGGATGACGGCAGTCATTCAGCGGCTTATCAGATTAATTGTGGTGGCAAAATCTGGGCACAAACCTCGGAAAGCTGTGCCTCAGCTAGCCAGCCGGATCAGATGCGTGCCACAGGGCAAGTCTGTTTTAATGAAACACCGGAAGGGCTGGCACAACAGCTTGCCTTGGAATATAGACAAAGTAGGGAGAACAGTAATGAGTAATAATCACGAGGCCAGCTATACGATGAGTCTGCTCACTACAACAACAGGCTTTGTTGATGTCTATGTGATTGATGCAGACCAGCAACTGCCCTGGCTAATTCCACAAAATTTGGTGCTGGCAGCCTTGAGTGCAGAATCCGGTATTCAGGAAATTGAATGGCGTGACAACAATTTGCCTGTATTAAGTCTGGTGAATACCCAGATTGCCAAGCCAGTGGCACTGGTGATTGAAAGTTTAAATGGTCAGCGCTTTGCCCTGCTAACTGAAAAAATGCCGGATTCCCAGCGCGTCCGTATTTCAAGCTTGCATGATGAGGACCAACAGCCTGCCAATGATCCTTTCGTGTTTCAGGTAGTTAAAATGCAAGAACAATCCTATCAGGTGCCGGATTTTGAAAAAATCAACCAGCATCTGGCCTCACTGGCTTCTTAGGTTTTAATCTTGCTTTAAAGTAATAAAATAAAAAATAGCCAGCTTAGGTAAGCTGGCTGTGATTAACCATCAATTATTTAAAAAAATCTAAGCCAATAGATTAGTTAAAATCTGCCGATAAATTTCGCTTAAAGGTTCAAGATCATTGACATCAACGTGTTCATTAATCTGGTGAATCGTCGCATTTAACACACCCAGTTCCAGCACTTGTGCACCCGTTGGGGCAATAAAGCGGCCATCAGACGTGCCGCCACTGGTGGATAACGTGGTTTCAATGCCTTGTACCTCACGAATGGCCTGTTGTGCTGCAGCCACTAGTTCTCCTTCAGGCGTTAAAAAAGGCTGACCAGACAATGTCCATTTCAATTCATATTTTAAGCCTTGACTATCTAAAATATCATGCACGCGCTGCTTTAACTGCTCAGCGGTCACTTCAGTTGAAAACCTGAAATTAAATACAACTTCCAGCTCACCCGGAATCACATTATTGGCACCGGTTCCAGCCTGAATATTGGATATCTGGAAACTGGTGGCTGGAAAAAATGCATTGCCCTGATCCCATACTTCACTAGCCAGTGCTGCTAATGCTGGTGCGGCCCGGTGGATAGGATTATCGGCCAGATGCGGGTAGGCAACATGCCCTTGTTTACCCAGAACCGTCAAAATTCCATTGAGTGAGCCACGGCGGCCATTTTTGACAATATCACCCAGCTTGCTGGTACTCGATGGTTCACCCACCAGACACCATTTGATTTTTTCCTGACGTGCCTCTAAAGCCTCGATCACCTTAACCGTGCCATTAATGGAAGGGCCTTCTTCATCAGAGGTAATTAAAAAGGCAATTGAACCCTGATGGTTGGGATGCTGGGCGACAAAACGTTCACAGGATACTACCATGGCTGCAAGTGCGGTTTTCATATCGGCACTGCCGCGGCCATATAGCTTGCCATCGCGGATTTCCGGCTGGAATGGATCGCATGACCATTTTGCCAGATCACCTGTAGGCACCACATCAGTATGGCCCGCAAAGCAAAATAATGGGCCAGTGGTACCACGGCGTGCCCAAAGGTTATCCACGTCACCAAAGCGCATCATTTCAATCTGAAAACCGATTCTAGCCAGTCGCTCGGCCATAATAGTCTGGCAATTGGCATCATTTGGGGTTACAGAAGGACAGCGTAACAGTTGCAGGCTAAGGTCAAGGGTATCGCTATTAGATAGGTCAGAGGGATGCAAATCGGTAGTGGTCATGAATTAATCAAATATATGTTAAACCGTTGCGATATCATAACATTGATTAATTTATTGCAGTATTGATGACTAAGCGTGCCCAATAAAAAGCTGTCTGTATCAAAGCATTGTTACTAACAAAAAGCTCAGTTACTAACAAAAAGCCCATTATCGAATTGACAATGGGCTAGTCTATTTAAGCTGAATAAAGGCTTAATTACATTTTGTGCTGGGTATCAGCAGCAGTATCAGTTACTTTGTCGCCTGCTTTTGAAACGTCCTGACCAAAACCTTTCATGGTGTTACAGCCAGTTAGAACAACACCTACCAGCGCAAGAGCAGCGATTAATTTCATGTTTCTCTCCAGAAAATACAATATAGTTTGTAGCTCTAAACTTATATGATTGATATCTGATTGAAAATATCTGCTGCGTTAGGGTTAGGTTTCAAAGTGTTATGATTATTGAGGAATTTATGGCTTTTGTCAGTAATCCGTAACATGAAATGTAAAACTACTTTGTTTTCAGCGTTTAACAACAAATAAAGGCCATTGCGCCAATATACAGGATAGTGAATTGATTTGGCGTTCTGCGGAATTTCATTGGAAGGAAAATGCGTGTTTTCTACCATCCATTCCTGTCGGCTGGCATAATGCCATTTAAACCCTGCCGGTGCAGGCGGGACGGTATAGCTCCAAAACCCGGTTAAATGCTCGGGCGTTGACCACTCAGGGAAATCTACAGTAGTGCCAGCCGGATAAAATAAACGACCTTTAACAATAGCACGACGCAAGTTGATGGTGTGATCATCGGTATGGCTGACATTAAACTGGTGCTGGCACAAATGTTTAAGTTTTCGATCCAGACTATCGCGCCGGTTAGGACCTAGCCATTGTTCTGCACACAAATTGCCTTCACCCAGATAAAACTTGATGGCAACTTCCCAGTGTTCTATGTTCCGCGTGTCCTGATTTAAAATTAAAAAATCTATTTCACCTAATGTACGTTGTCCTTCCATACGTTTAATACCCCGACCCAGCAAGGTAAAAGGATGATAGGCACTATCCTGTAGCCAGAATGCCAGTAAATGTTCAAACCGGATGCCCAACCTTGTATTGCGCAAGGTGAGCATATGCTGTTCAAGTGGCAGCGGATGAGCATCCAGTTGCTGTAAGCGCGGCAGGTAATTGGCAAAGTGCTTTTGCCAGAAGCTGTCGTCTGGCAACGCAATATCTTGCGTCGGCATTAAATGATTTGTCGTTAATGCCAGCGATTCAGGCCAGTGCGCGAGCAGGGGTGGACTCGCAATACTAAAGGCCAGTTCGCGTACTAGCGGATGTTTGAATAATAACCAAGGCTGATTAGTACCAAAAAAGTCCATTATTTTTTGAAAAATTTAAGAGAGCGGCAGAATAGCAGTAAATTTTCAGGAGTTGAAATAGGGAAGGGGAAAATAAGCCATAAATAAAAAAACTACCAGACCCTGTAATATTAAAGGAGGCACTTTTATGACAATTTTTTAAATATGAACTTTTGAAGAATGGTGCCCCGAGCCAGAATCGAACTGGCACGCCCGTTAAGGCGAGGGATTTTAAATCCCTTGTGTCTACCGATTTCACCATCGGGGCCAAGTTGATAACAACAGGTTTCTAAAAAGAAACTGGAGGCGCGATCCGGAGTCGAACCGGACTAATCGGATTTGCAATCCGGTGCATAACCGCTTTGCTATCGCGCCAACTGATTGCATGACTGGCATGGTTGCCTGTCTTGCCAGCGAAAAAGCATTGCTTTATGACCGCTGTTCAGGCCGACAATATTATCAGCCTGAAAAAAAAATACAAGCAAATCAGGCTGACATTATGGCTAAAAAGACAGCATTCACGTCAAAACTTATGCCTGCATTTAAGGTATCATGCGCATAGTCATAAAATTGCGGAGAAATGATTGTGGCAAACTTGCTGGATGGTCGTGCATTAGCTGCAAAAATTGAACAGGATTTAAGCCAGCGCGTGGCAGCCTTAAAAGAAAAAACCGGACGTACGCCAATTCTGGCCACGATTCTGGTCGGTGATGATGGCGCGTCGGCTACCTATGTGCGTATGAAAGGCAACGCCTGCCGCCGCGTGGGTATGGATTCGCTCAAGATTGAACTGCCGCAATCCACGACCACCGAGCAATTACTGGCTGAAATTGAAAAGCTGAATGCCAATCCGGATGTGCATGGCATTTTGCTACAACACCCGGTGCCTGAACAAATTGACGAGCGTGCCTGTTTTGATGCCATTAACCTGAATAAAGATGTAGATGGCGTCACTTGTCTGGGTTTTGGCCGCATGAGTATGGGCGAGCCAGCCTATGGTTCTGCAACACCGCAAGGCATTATGACCATTTTAAAAGAGTACGGCATTGAGATTGCAGGCAAGCATGCGGTAGTCGTTGGCCGTAGTGCGATTCTGGGCAAGCCGATGGCCATGATGCTACTGGCTGCCAATGCCACCGTGACCATTTGTCATTCCCGTACCCGGAACCTACCTGTGCTGGTGAAGCAGGCAGATATTGTGGTTGGTGCAGTGGGTAAGGCCGAGCTGATTAAAAAAGACTGGATCAAGCCAGGTGCAGTGGTGGTTGATGCTGGTTTTCACCCACGCGCGGACGGTGGCGTTGGCGATATTGAGCTGGTTGGCATTGAAGCCATTGCCAGCAGCTATACGCCTGTACCGGGCGGGGTGGGACCAATGACCATTACCACGCTCATCCGCCAGACTGTCGAAGCGGCTGAAAAGGCACTGGGTTAAATGCAGGCAGTGTCCAGTATAGGAGCGCAGCAAGCGCCAGCATCAGCGCCTGAAGTGTTGTTACAGGCGTTACATCAGGTGATTCCAGCCACGGGTTTAAGTTGCCAGCGTTTGCCCGGCACATTGATTGATTTGTGGTTAATTCCACCGGATTTGCCAACAGAGCGCATGGATGATGAAGTGGTGCGGCGCATCTGGAATGACACGCCATACTGGATTTTCTGCTGGGCTTCCGGGCTTGCGATGGCCCAGTGGTTACTTGCTGAACCGCATCATGTAAAAGATAAAGAGGTACTGGATTTTGGTGCAGGTTCTGGTGTAGTAGCCATTGCCGCAAAAATGGCAGGTGCCAAACGGGTGATTGCCTGTGATATTGACCAGATTAGCCTGATTGCCTGCCGGGAAAATGCCTTGCTGAATCAGGTTGAGCTGGAATATCTGGATGACCTGTATGCCTATACTGAACAGGCGGATGTGCTGTTAGCTGCCGATGTGCTGTACGATCAGAGCAACCGGTTTTTTCTGGATGAATTTTTGAAATTTGGCAAACAGGTCTGGGTGGCTGATTCGCGGGTAAAGAATTTTTCACACCCGGCTTATGAAAAAGTGGATGAACGTAGCGCGACCACCTGGCCTGATCTGGATGAAGCGAAAGAATTCAGGAATGTAAGTTTTTATCGCACTATCAAGTGACTATAAATTCTGTGGTTAATGATTAAGAAAATTTAATGCTGGGCGCATTTTATCGGCAAAAGATGGCATTTCAAGGTTAAATTTGGCTATATTAGCAGTCGGTTGAACCTTGAAAAGCTTTTTATAGGGCGCTCACGGTACACATTTAAAATTAGAATCAGTCACTTATCCAGTGAACACCTAAAATATTAAAGGCATATTACTGTGAAGTATTATCGTTATACCGATTTAGTCTGGTTAAATCGTTGCTTATACACTCTGCTTTTCCCCCCTGCCATATTGACCATCATTGGCCTGCTGCATGGTTTATACAGCTTGCAGCGCTTGCGTGGGCAGTCATCGCTGGCCGCACTGGACAGCTTGAATCCTGACCTGTCACACATGCTAATGCTGGATGGCATTTTGCGGGTTTCCCAGATTAGCCTCACCATCCTCATGCTGACTTTCTTTGCCTTCTGCTGGTTATATTACGCCAAGCGAAACCTGATTGCGCTGTTTCAGCAGGTGGAGCACTGTTTGATTAATAATCTCAAGCAATTTGCCAACCTGTTTATCAGCATTTTCTTTTCCTTACGCATGATGCGGGAATTATGGCGCACCAGTATTCCCAAAAACCATCGTCATGGTATTCAGCACTGGCTGGTTCCAGTGTGGTGGGTAATTCTGATTGCAGCCAATACCTGTAAAATCGTGGCAGTGGTGCTACTGGCTAAGGCCGCCACAGTAGGCGACTGGTTTAATGGCTATGAGTGGATGCTGGCCGCTTACTGCTTTTATTTTCCCTTGTATATTTTGACCTGGCGACTGGCAAACCAGTTGGCCCGTTACCAGAAAATCCAGTGGCAACAGCTGATGACCCAAAGCGCTTAAGTAAAAAATAACTGCTTAAGCAATATCGCATCATCCACTGGTTTTAATGGGTTGATTAAAGTCTTGCCCAAAAAAGCCCGCTGCTCAATAGCATCGGGCTTTTTTTATTTTCTATATTCTTAACGTAAGCAGGCAGCCGTAACTTGCTTTAAAGTATTGGGACTGGCATTTAGCATGTCCATTCCTGCGGTATTACTGCTATTTGATAGTTTGGGCGTGGCAGACAAGCCAAATGAAGTGCGCTCACTATTACCTAGCGGCACAGTGCTGTTATTGACGTTATTGTTAAAGCTTTCCTGCTGGTTGAGATTGGCAAATTCTTTTTGATCCAAAATATTAATGTTCACTGGCGTGTTCAGGGCTAATCCCAGTTCTTTGGCACAGGCTTTTTGCAGCTTCTGGCTGATTATCTGATCGGTAGTTTTGCTGTCCAGTGTATAGCTGATAATCACCTGATCCGGATTACTGGGTTCACGCTGATAACCGGTTTTTCCATTATAAGGTTGAATGCTTTGGCAGGCCGTAAGTCCCATAGCCGCCATCATTAAACCCAGTAGCGTAGCTTGTGACCACGCGGCCTGTTTTAGCCTTGTTTTAGCAATCCGATTGTTGTTCTCGTCATTTTTTATCATGAGGGTTATCCTTTAATTGGGGTGGTAGGCAAAACGTTCAGAAATTATTGCACAAGATTTAAAAACAAAATTTCCTGAATTGTGCAAATGATGTCATTAAAAGCCGGCTGTACTAAAAATCAATTACTCTTAAAAAATGGATGATCTTGAAAAAGCAAATAGCAGGCATAAAAAAGAGCCGCCAAAGCGACTCTTTTAAAGCAACCTGAAACTAGGCTACTTTTTCAACATTAATAGCCTGAACCAACTGTTCACGGCGCGCTTTCAACGCTTCTGGCACATGGTTGCCGATTTTATCAAACAGTTCAGCATGGCTCTCCAGCTCTGTGTTCCACTGTTCTGCACTTTGTGAGGTCACTTGTGCAAATTGTTCAGCAGTGAAGTCAGAACCTGTCCAGTTCAGTTGTTCATAGCTTGGTACATAGCCAATTGGGGTTTCAGTGGCTTCAGCACGGCCTTCGCAACGGTCAATGATCCATTCCAGAACGCGCATGTTCTGACCAAAACCTGGCCAGATAAAGTCGCCATTTTCATCACGACGGAACCAGTTCACATTGAAAATCTTGGGCAGCTTGGCACCGGATTGTTCCAGTTTTTCGCCCAGATTGAGCCAGTGCTGGAAGTAGTCACCCATGTTGTAGCCAGCAAATGGCAGCATGGCAAACGGATCACGACGAACAATACCTTGCTGGCCAACAGCAGCAGCAGTGGTTTCAGAACCCATGGTCGCAGCTTTATATACGCCATCCACCCAGTCAAATGCTTCTACCACTAAAGGTACAGTATCGGCACGACGTCCACCAAAGATAAAGGCAGAAATCGGGACACCGGCTGGGTTTTCCCAGTCCGCATCAATGGATGGACACTGGCTGGCAGATACGGTGAAGCGGGCATTTGGATGCGCAGCCTTGCTACCAGATTCAGGTGTCCACGGCTTGCCAGTCCAGTCTGTAAGACCTGCTGGTGCTTCTTTGCTTAAACCTTCCCACCATACTTCGCCATCTTCAGTCACCGCAACGTTGGTATAAATCACGTTCTGGTTCAGGGTAGCCATACAGTTCGGATTGGTTTTGGTATTAGTACCTGGCGCAACACCAAAGAAACCAGCTTCGGGGTTAATGGCATACAGCCGGCCATCTTCACCCGGCTTAATCCAGGCAATATCGTCACCGACGGTTTCAACTTTCCAGCCTTCAAAGCCAGCTGGTGGAATCAGCATGGCAAAGTTGGTCTTGCCACAGGCAGATGGGAATGCTGCCGCAACGTAATGTTTTTCACCTTGTGGACTGGTTAAGCCCAGAATCAGCATGTGTTCAGCCAGCCAGCCCTGATCGCGGCCCATGACTGAAGCAATGCGCAGCGCCAGACATTTTTTGCCCAGCAATGCATTACCACCGTAACCTGAACCATAAGACCAGATTTCACGGGTTTCAGGGTAGTGAACGATGTATTTGGTATCGTTGCACGGCCAGGTAACATCTTGCTGGCCAGCTTCAAGCGGCGCACCCACTGAATGTACGCATGGCACAAACTCACCATCAGTACCCAGCACGTCGTACACCTCTTTGCCCATACGCGCCATCATACGCATATTGACAACTACATAAGGAGAGTCAGACAGCTCAATCCCAATGTGTGCAATATGGCTTCCCAGTGGACCCATGGAGAAAGGAACCACATACATGGTGCGGCCACGCATACAGCCTTCAAATAGACCATTCAAGGTTTGACGCATTTCAGCCGGATCAGTCCAGTGATTGGTTGCACCGGCATCTTCCTGCTTTTCAGAGCAGATAAAGGTACGGTCTTCAACACGGGCAACGTCAGATGGGCTGGAATTAGCAAGATAGGAATTTGGATGTTTTTCTTGGTTTAGTTTGCGCATAGTGCCGTTTGCAACCATGAGGTCCAGCAGGCGTTGGTTTTCTTCTTCACTGCCGTCGCACCATTCAATGCGGTCAGGTTGCGTCAATGCTGCAATTTCTTCCACCCAAGCGATCAGTTTAGGGTGGCGAACGAATTCAGGTGCGTTCACTTTGGTCATGGTGAGGCCTATCTTTAATGTAGAAGCGCATATTCGGATCACGAATTACAGCGCCAGAAAAATTGTTGGTCTATTAAACCACAAAAGCAGTTTTTATTTAAGATACCTTTTTATACCAATAAGTGACTTGCTATATTAAAAAATCTTTAAAAATCAATTGATTGATTTGTAAATTAGGCAAAGTATTTAGGTAAAATATGATTATGTTATACTCATCATTTTAAATTATGATATTAATAAGTTATTGTTAAAGTTAATTTTTATAGAAAATCTATACTACGTAAAATTTTGTAGAGCCGATAAAGCGGTGTTTTTGGCCTAGGTTGTGGCAAATAATGCTAATAAATTTTGGATGAATCTCAGGTATGATTTTTCGGTTTTTAGATGAATCCCCTAAGTGGTAATAAGGAGCAGGTAATGCATTTACAGGATAAAGTGGCCATTGTTACTGGTGGCGCGTCAGGTCTGGGCTTGGCAACGGTAGAAGCCTTTGTAAACAAGGGCGCCAAGGTGGTGATTTTTGACCTGAACCAGCAGCAAGGCGATGAAGTAGCGAATCGTTTAAATGCGGCACATGGCGATAATGTGCGTGCTTTAGCCGTTGATGTAACCGATGAAGTGGCTGTGCATGCAGCGATTCAGCAAGTGGTGTCTCTGTTTGGTGGCTTACATATTTGTGTGAACTGCGCTGGCATTGGTTCGGCAACGCGTACCGTGGGTAAAAATGGGGCGCATCCGTTAAGCACGTTTGCCAAGGTAATTCAGATTAACCTGATTGGCACGTTTAACGTCACCCGTCTAGCGGCTGAAGCCATGCAGCATAATACACCGGTTAATGAGGATGGCGAGCGTGGCGTGATTATCAATACTGCATCCGTGGCAGCTTTTGATGGTCAGATTGGTCAGGTGGCGTATTCAGCATCTAAAGGCGGTGTTGTTGGGATGACCTTACCGTTAGCGCGTGATCTGTCAGTGATTGGCGTGCGAGTAAACTGCATTGCACCGGGAATTTTTAATACCCCGCTGATGAATAGCTCACCTGATTCGGTGAAAATGCCATTGATTGAAATGACCCAGTTTCCCAAGCGTTTAGGACATCCGAGTGAATATGGCCAATTTGCCGTGCACATCGTTGAAAACAGCTTTATGAATGGTGAAACGATTCGTCTGGATGGTGCAATCCGTATGGCACCGCGCTGATTCGTAATGTTGCAATGACAGTGGGGTATCAGACTTCACTGTTATTGATAAGAATAAAAAATCATAATTGCTTTGTTGAGCCATCCATTTTAGGCTTAACGAAAATTTCAATCTTTAACCTATTATGACCGAACCACAAACACCTGCCAGTTTTCATTTATGGATTGATGCCGATGCTATTCCTCGCATTTTGCGCGATATTATTTTTCGGGCATCGGATCGTCACTTGCTGGGCGTTACGTTTGTCGCCAATCAGCCACTGGGCATTAAGCCGTCTATCCGGATTAAATCCATTCAGGTGACGCATGGAGCGGATAGTGCAGACCGTGAAATTGTCGAGCGTATGCAGGCTGGTGATATTGTGGTGACACAGGATATTCCACTGGCCGCACAGGTGATTGAAAAAGGCGGCACTGCCATTCATCCGCGTGGAGATATTTACACACCGGACAATGTACGTGCACGTTTGCATTTGCGTGACTATATGGAAGTACTGCGTGGGGCAGGGGTACAGACTGGCGGGCCACCACCCATTTCGGATAAGGAAAAAAAGGCCTTTGCCGATTCGCTGGAAAAAACCATTCAAAAGCAGAGGCGTCAATAAATTTACACTTCTGCTAAGGCGTAGAAGTGCTACTGTTGAGCGGATTTATTGAAATAGGTTTTAAGATCATGCTGAAGGTTAGATGATTGCTGATTAATCACACCAGAAATGATGTTATTGATTTTCCAGTTATTGTTAATTTTTAGAAATTCAAAAGTTACCTGAGTTGGTACATGAAAGTTTTCAAAATTTACTTTGAGATAACCTTTATTTTTATCGGTTATAAACTTTGAAATGGTTAGTTTTTTAATTTCATAATCTTGTCCAGCAACAATAAAGTCGTGATCCAATGCACAGATTCCTTCCTGCTGCGTGCAAGTGTTTTCCAGTTTTAATAATTTGGTTAACTGAGGAGTAGCACGATGAATAATAACATCCGTAAAATTTTCAGGTTGATTTATCGCTGCTGTGGAATGTTGTGCGGCGAGGTAGGATGCGTAGATTTGGCCAACCCAGACTTTTGGTTCACTGGTGGCAGAATAAGGCGCAGGAGCAGCATTACTTATTGATATGGTTGAAAGCAGTATTAAAGAAAATAAAGTGTAAAAATTTAAAATTTTCATATTGATAGCTCTGACTAAAACAATTATATAAGTTTCGGATATTCCTAAAATGGAACGTTTGCTTTGTATCAGCAAACGAAAGTAAAAAACAGATGATTATGAATTAGGACAGCGTGATGGAAACCAGTCAGCTACTGCTCGGTGTACTATTTAGCTCAATTGGATTGGGTTACTTTATCTACGGCAAAAAGCAAAAAACCATTGTGCCATTTTTATGTGGTCTGATATTAATGATTTTTCCGTATTTTGTGGAAAACACAGGATTGCTCATTTTAATTGGAGCGGTGATATCGGCAGTGCCTTATTTCATCAGGTTATAAATATTTAAATTTGAGTATGTATACAAAGTTATTGGAAATTATTTTAATAAGCAGTATAAATCAACTAATAACAAATTAAACGTAGTAAGCCCTGTTAGGAGCTTGTAATGATAGAAAAAATTGAAATAGCTCGCATCAAGATGCAAAGTCCTTTAACCAATGCGGTTGATGGGCAGGTGAGATGGTCACCTATAAAATCATTATGGATTTTCACCCATCTAGCCATTACTATCATTGGTGGAATCTATACCTTTTCTTTAGAGACTTTACTGGTATTTTTGTTTACGACTGCTGCAACGCTATGCTTTGGGCACTCATTAGGAATGCATCGTAAGCTAATCCATCACAGCTATCAGTGCCCTAAGATTTGTGCATTTAGGGACACTTGTTGGCCTGGCTGGACCTTTCGGGATGGTATACACCCATGATTTAAGAGATTGGGCACAACGGCAGGCAGATTGCCATTCTTATTTACGTCATGGCGAAACGATCTGGAAAGATGGTTGGTGGCAATTATATTGTGATTTAAAGCTCAAGCATCCGCCTGTTTTTGTACCTGAAAAGTCTTTAAGAGATAATCCAGTTTACCGCTTTATGGAAAAAACATGGATGCTGCAACAGCTTCCATTACTGCTAATCTTATTTGCACTTGGAGGTATATCTTGGGTTATCTGGGGTATTTCTGCAAGAATTGTGGTTTCTGTAACAGGGCATTGGCTGATTGGCTATTTTGCCCATAACCATGGTGAAATGGACAATGAGGTCGTAGGAGCGGCTGTGCAGGGGCATAATGTAAAATGGGCTTCATACATTACCATGGGTGAATCCTGGCACAACAATCATCATGCCTATCCAGAATCAGCAATTTTAGGAATTTATGATAATCAGCCTGATCCAGGTTGGTGGGCGCTAAATGCATTAAGTAATTTAGGTTTGGTTTGGAATATTGTTTTGCCTGAGAATTTACCGTACCGCAAAAATCTGAAGGCATTAACCTATAGGGCAATTGATGGCGCAGGTACGAAAGTACCTTATAAATGTCCTGTGTTAGGTTTATTACGTTAAAGGTTTAAATACCTTAATGAAAAAATTCATTAAGGTATTCCTCTACTGTAATTACTTAATTTACTGTGTTCGGCTTCAAAAGCTTCTTGTAAATAGCTTAAAGCCACCTCAATCTGATGTTCTCCACACATAAAAATGTCAATCGCGGCAAATTGATATTCTGGCCAAGTATGAATACTCATGTGCGATTCACTCAGCAGCAAAACACCAGTAACGCCCTGATACAGGCCAAAAGAGTGAAAATGTGATTGCAAAACAGTGGCATTGGCAATTTTTGCAGCATGACGAAGTATAACTTCAATTTTTTCAGTATTGCAGGCCAGATCAGCGTTAATCCCATAAAGATCTAATAAGCTATGCTGTCCAATTGCAATTAAATTCTGGCTATTCATATTATTTATGCCAGCTTCCGGTATTGCTGTAATGGCCGCCCCCTGAGGTGCTGGAGTTCCAGCCACGATTCTCACTGACCAGCCAGTAATTAAATAAGGTAGCTAATATAATAATGGCTACATAAAACCAGAAATATGTCTCTTTCATTATTATGCTTCTTGATCAAATGGCTTTCCTAAAAGCACATAAATAAGATAACTGACCCCACAAACAATGAGCAGGCTAATCGTGCTGGAAAAACTCATAAAAAATGCCGGAAGATTAATTAATCCATAAGCTAGTAGCAAGAATATGGCGGCTCCTTTACCGGACTTTTGCTGGAATTTATTTTTACGATTAACCCGATTAAGGGCAGCCCGATTACGCTGTTCTGTCGTTGTTCGCTGTCCTGCCGTTGCTGACAGCAATGTTGGTTTTTGAAACCATGTGGCTACCTGCTGAGCGCTGACTGCCTTACTGCTACTCCATGCCATCTCGTACTTGCTATATTCAGCACAAACCTTGAGTTGTTCAGTGCCATAATCACTATAACAGGTGATGTCATCAGGCTGAATCTGCCAGTAAAAAGCGCCTGCTGCATAATCAACCCGGCCCCCGTAATCATATAACTTGCCCATCAGTTGCCCATTATCATTGTAGGGCTGTTGATTCAGGTTCAATTTTGGCCATTGATTTAAAGTGGTTGAGATTGCCCACTCATGCTGGGTTGTTTCAATTAGCCATAGAAAACCTTTTTTCGAGTTATACAGCAGGTATTCCAGCCAGCCCTCTGTAGTGATAGACATGCGGCTACTTTCACCCAACATGATGCGCCATGCATCGCTGCTTTCAATTTCGGTTTTTTTAACCAGACCAATGACTGTCCAGCATACGTCATCAATCTTGCCAGTCTCACCCAGTGACAGGCTAAAGGCCTTTTCAGTCTTTTGGCGAAAATTATAGACTTCGATAACACGAGCCTGATCGGTGCTTAAATCAATATGCGCATGACAACTTTTGCAAATGGCATCCTCGGTCATCTGCTGCGCCCAGATAATCCGGCTGCCACACTGTGGACACTGGCTGGCTTTTTGCTCACCTTTTAACTTGCCTGCCTGTTGCAGTATGGTGTCTTTGGAGCGCAAATTCTGGCAGTGAAGCGTATCCAGTGTGGTCACTGTGCCTGCGTAGACAATGGGCTGCTGGCCATTTTCACTAAAGTCCAGGGTAATAAAGCGCTGCTCGCTGCGAAAGTCTGCAACTTTTAAAGCCTGATCCTGTTTAACTGGATAGGGGAGTTCGCCCTGTGCATTGGCCTGAGCTGCTGTAGCTTGCCGCACATCGGCTGCCATATAGCGTACGGTTTGATAGTTAAGGACGCTTTTGCCTGCTTTTAGCTGCTGAAACGATAGTTTATAGGCAGGGGGCAGCTTGCCTTGCAAGCGGGTAAACACATACTGATCGCCTGATTCTGACAGCCAGCCATAGCTGCCATCACTGAACAGGGCATACCATTCATTCCATACGCCGCGGTCATAACGGATTTGTGAGCGGCCAATCAGGGTAAAGGCCTTGCCCTCAAAAGTGCCTGAGCTATACAGTTGAAGTGGAGAGTAATCCTCAATGATCGCGGATTTTTTACCACTATCAGTGAGGCTTTGCTCTGTGCGCACCAGTGAGCTTTGGCAATATTGGCACACCACCACCACTGCAGTTGCCGAATAGACTGCTACTGGTGCACCACAACAGGGGCAGACTGTTGAAAAAATTGAATCCATCAGGTTTTCCGCTAAGACCTCTGCAATTAGTCCAAATTACTGACTCAATAATTTTTTCAAGACTTCCGCTTTGGCATCATCATAATCCTGCTGGGAAATCAGGTTTTGTTCCAGCAAGGTTTTCAGGGTTGCCAGTTTTGCCTGAGGATTTTCATTGCCTGATGGCTGTGTTGCGGTGGCCGCTTGCGGATTATGCGCAGGTGTTTGGCCCGATAGAGAAGCATTCATAGCATTGCCCATCAGTTGTCCCATGCCCATGCCAGCCGCCAAACCTGCACCAATACCTGCAAGTCCACCTTCATTCTGGGCAGCCAGCGGAATACTGGTGGCTGTCTGGTACTGGGTATAGCGGTTCATGTCGCCAATAATGCCCATTGAAATACGTTCTTCCAGCTTCTTTTGCAGCGTTTCGGGCAGGGTAATACTTTCTACGGTAAAGCTGTCCAGTAATAGGCCCAGACGCTCGAATGAAGGCGCCAGCACTTCAGTCATCTTCTGGGACAGCAACACCTGATTGGCTGCCATGTCAATAAAGGGAATGTCCGAGTTACCAAAGGCACTACTTAAATGGGTCACAATGATATTGCGCAGTTGTTCTTCCAGCATAGCACCTGTGTATTCACTGCCAACACCGCTAACTTCACGAAAAAATAGCGCAGGATTGACCAGCCGGTAGCTATACATGCCAAAGGAACGCAGGCTCACCATGCCAAAATCCTGATCGCGAACAGTAACAGGTTGCGCCGTACCCCAGCGTCTGGACAGTTGCAATCGAGTATTAAAAAAATACACATCCGATTTAAAGGGTGATTCAAATAGCTTGTCCCAGTGTTTCAGGTTGGTCAGCACCGGAAGTGTACGGGTATTTAAAGTATACAAACCCGGCGCAAGGGCATCGGCAGCAATCCCTTCATTCACAAACAATGCCATTTGTGATTCACGCACCGTCAAACTGGCGCCGTTTTGAATTTCCTCATCCTGCATGGGAAAGCGCCACATCAACAGCTCGTTATCGGGTTTTGCCCACTGGATGACGTCAATAAACTGTTTCTTGATAAAGCTGCCGAGTGACATTGTTGTTCTCCTAAAGGTGATGCAAGTCAGTTGTTATAATCAAATAAATTCAATAAACCCATATCATGGGATATGTGTAGTTTAACTCAGGCAAGCGGCATTGATTAGCCCAACAGACAGTGACAGGGAGCCAAACAATGCACCCACTGCAATATTATTGTTCTGCAAGTGCATGCTGGCATCCCGAATCAGGCGACTGCCAGCAAAGAAAATCAGGATTTGCACTAGCGCTGCTGCAAACGACCAGACCAGAAAGCTGGGAATATTCATGGTATGCATGATGCTGGAAGCCAGGGTAATACTAAAGCCAATCTGTGCACCGCCAAATGATAAGGCACAGGCAATATTACCTTCACGGATGAGAGTAATTTCCTTAACCGGAGTGACCTTAACGTAAACCACCGCAAAAATCATGAGTACAAACAAGCTTAAGCCCATGTATTTTAGATATAAAAGATATTGTGTCAGTATGATTGTCATTTAAGTTCCCACAAATGGGTATTGTCAGTATTTGCCTCAGCCCATCGTTACCTAAGATGTGCCTTGCAGTAATGGGAGTCAGGCGATGTGAATCAAGCTATGTTAAGCTACTTTATAATAAACAAATGATTAATATTTTAAATGCTTAATCGAACTTTAATTATTTCAGTCTTTGTGGTGGCATCCTGTGGGTTGGCGTATGAACTGGTTGCTGCTGCACTGGCCAGTTACCTGTTGGGGGATTCTGTTTTACAGTTTTCATCCATTATCGGGGCTTATTTGTTTGCGATGGGAATTGGCGCCCATTTGACCCGTTATATTAAAGATGAAGATATTTTACACCGTTTTGTGGATATTGAGCTTCTGGTTGGCTTGATTGGCGGACTATCGGCACTGCTGCTATTTATTATTTTTTCATTTGCCGATGCACCATTTCGCATGGTGCTGTATGCGGTGGTTTTGCTGATTGGGACTGTGGTCGGCATGGAAATTCCACTGGTAATGCGGGTTTTAAACCAGCATCAGGCCGAGTTTAAGGAAATTGTTAGCCGGGTGCTCACCTTTGATTATCTGGGTGCACTGGCGGTTTCACTGTTGTTTCCACTGATTTTGGCACCAAAACTGGGCATGGCACGGACAGCATTACTGTTTGGGATCTTAAACGTACTGGTTGCCATGCTGACGATCCGGGTATTTAGGCACCAATTGCAGTATGCCAGACAGCTTCAACTCAAGGCATCGGTGGTATTACTGATGCTGGTAACCGGTTTTTTATTTGCTGACCGACTCACTTTCTGGGCTGAACAATCCTATTTTGGCGATCCAGTGGTTTATAGCAAAAGTACGCGCTACCAGCGTATTGTCCTGACGCGCTGGCATGATGATGTGCGCTTGTTTTTAAACGGCAATTTGCAGTTTTCGTCGAGGGATGAGCATCGCTACCATGAGGCGCTAGTGCTGCCTGCAATGGAAATGGTCCCACATGCCAGACAGGTGCTGATCTTGGGTGGTGGTGATGGTTTGGCTGCCCGGGAAGTTTTAAAATATCCAAAGGTTGAAAAAATTACCCTGATTGACCTTGATCAGCAAATGACTGATTTATTTAAACAGTCAGCAACTCTGGCCCAGTTGAATCACAATTCCTTTCGTAATCCTAAAATGCACATTGTGCATGCTGATGCAGGACAATGGCTGGAAAGCAATCGACAACAGTTTGATGTGATTATTATTGATTTACCTGATCCCTCCAATTTTTCACTGGGGAAGCTGTATTCAGTGCCGATGTATCGCATGGTACTCCGGCATTTGTCTGAACATGGCAAGCTGGTAGTGCAGTCAACCTCACCCTATTTTGCGCCACATGCCTTCTGGTGCGTAGTAGAAACCCTAAAAACAGCCGGAGCTTATACCAAACCCTATCATACCTATGTGCCTTCATTTGGTGAGTGGGGATTTGTGCTGGCAGGGCGAATTAATGATTTTAAGATTCCACGCAGTTATCAGGTGCCAACCCGTTTTCTGGATCAGGCATCCACTCAGGATATGTTTATTTTTCCCAAGGATATGCAGCCCAAACAGGTGCAGCCCAATTATCTGAATACACAGGCACTGGTCAGCTATTTTGAGCAGGACTGGCACCAGAACATACGCTAAGGCTAAAAACCAGAAATTTGCATGAAAATACCCTATTTTTCCCGACGTCGATTTATGGCTCATGCATTGGGCTTAAGTGGTGCAACCCTGATTCCCTGGTCGATTTATCAGCATAAATTCGGTGGCTTGCCGCCAGTTAATGTGGATTATCCGGGCATGGCAGCGGGGCATTATTTGCGGGATCACCCGATACATCATAAACCTGTGACTGAGCATCAATGCGATATCCTCATTTTAGGGAGTGGCGCCGCAGCACTAACTGCCGCATGGCAGCTAAAGAAACAGGGAAAAATTGGATTTGTGATGCTGGAAGGACCAGAACCCAATGGTAACAATGCAGGGGGGTATGACCGTGAACTCAGCTTTCCAACAGGTGCGCACTACCTGAGCTTACCATCTGAACAGTCCAGTCATGTGCGGGAATTGCTGTCTGATCTAGGCATTCTTAAGCAAAATATGGATCAGGCCAGACCTGCGTATGATGAACGGCTGCTAACCAATGCGCCTGAGGGGCGGCTATTATATCAGGGTCAGTGGCTTAGTGATTTATTGCCTGCGCAGGATCAGGACAGCATCCGTTTTTTTAAATTGGTTCACCAGTTAGGCCGTTCGACAGGGCAGGATAAGCAGCCCTTGTTTGCAATTCCAGTGGCGCTTTCTTCACAGGATGCACAGTGGCGACAACTGGATCAGCTCACTTTTAGGCAATGGCTGGATCAAAATGACTATCACTCAGCTACGTTGCGTTGGTATCTGAATTACTGCTGTCGGGATGATTACGGGCAGGGAATTGATCAGGTATCGGCTTGGGCAGGACTGCATTACTTTGCCTCACGGGTGCAGTCCCAAGCGGAACATGCCAGTTATCTGGTGTGGCCTGATGGCTTGGCAGGTTTGTCCAATAAAATCAGGGCCTATATCAATTTTCAGGGCACAAATATTCAGGAATTTCAATCTCAGCCCATACCACAGGCAATGGCTGGTTTTGCCACCAAGATTATTGAACATCCAGATTATGTTGAAGTATGGACAGCAAGCTATTACGGCCAGCAGATACATACTGCCTGTTTTAAAGCCAGACAGGTGATTTGTGCTATGCCGCTCTATATGGCAGCCCGCCTTGTTGAGAATATTCAGCAGTATGGTTTTGATCCCAGCCAGCACTTACCTGCGTATGCGCCTTGGCTGGTGTCCAATTTTACGTTAAAGCAATATCCTGAAGAACTAAAAAATGAGCCACTGGCCTGGGATAATGTGGTGTATGAGGGCAAAGGACTGGGTTATGTGGTTGCAACCCATCAGTGGATACGGGTGGCGAAACCACCGCGTACTGTCTTCACTGCCTACACAGCGCTTGATTTTGACAAGCCTGACAAGATTCGTTACTGGTTGCGTCATGCGAGCAAGAAGGAGCTGCTTGAAAAAGCCAGTGATGACTTGCTGCAAGTGTATGGCAAGCGATTTTGGCAATGTGTTGAGCATGTTAATATCACCGTCCGTGGTCATGCAATGGCAACTCCTTTACCCCGACGCTTTGAAAATACGGGATTGCTTGCCCTACAGCAACATCACTCACGTCTGTTATTTGCGCACGCTGATTTATCAGGCTATTCGATTTTTGAGGAAGCTGCCTGGTGGGGTTATCAGGCTGCAAAACATATCATTAAGCAGGACTTGGGGTAACTGCTTTTTGATTGGTCTTATAAATTGAATTGATTGTGTTGCGTTCAGCAATCCGCTAAAAAACACTGATATAAAAAGTTTTAATCATCATTTTTATTGCAAAAACCAAAAATCATTATCGCTAAATGAAGGAATTAAAAACCATGTGTATTGATCATATTGGACTTTCTGTCAGTCATTATAAGACCAGCAAGGAATTTTTTTGCAGCATATTAGAGCCGCTTGGCATTCAGCTTATTACTGAAACCCACGGCTGGGCAGGTTTTGGCAAGGATGCAAAGCCATCGTTCTGGCTGGGTGAGAAAATTCCGGTACAACAGGGCATGCACCTTGCATTTGTGGCGGAAAACCGTGAACAGGTACGTCAGTTTTATCAGGCTGCACTGGCTGCCGGAGCAACTGATCATGGTGCGCCCGGTATTCGTGAATATTATCATCCCAACTATTACGGCGCATTTGTCATCGGCCCGGATGGACACAATATAGAAGCGGTTTGTCATCAGCCAGAGGCTTAGCGTTTTGTATTTTTCAGGTCATTAATAATACGATGATCTGACAATGACTAAGAGTTTATTACATTGAGAAGCTGCTGATGAGCCCCCATTAAAAGCTGATCTGATCATATATGGATAACCTTTGTCCCAGAACTGTAGTCGTATTTCTACCACTGATATCTCCCAGGTTGAAGGCTTGCTTGAGCAGGTTCGGCACTGTACGCAGTGTGCTGATTTTTTGCCACATGGCACGCGACCAATCTTGCAAGTCAACCCGCAAGCAAAAATTCTGATTGCCTCGCAAGCGCCGGGTCGGAAAGCACATGATAGCGGGATTCCATTTAATGATGCCAGCGGCGACCGCTTGCGCCATTGGCTGGGAATCAGCCGTGAAACCTTTTACGATGCAAGCCAAGTGGCTATTGTGCCAATGGGGTTTTGCTATCCGGGAAAGGGCAAGTCGGGTGATTTGCCACCACGTCTGGAATGTTCTAAAACATGGCATGAGCAGCTATTAAAAGCCTTGCCGAATGTTGAGCTCACCATTTTAATTGGCCAGTATGCGCAGGCCTATCACTTAAAAGCAGCCCATGATTCGCTCACCAAAAATGTGATGAACTGGCGCGAGTTCTGGCCGCATATCATTCCCTTGCCCCATCCAAGCCCGCGTAATATTTTCTGGTTACGGCGCAATCACTGGTTTGAAGCAGAAGTTATTCCGGTATTGCAGCAGCGTGTGCAGCAAGTATTGCATTCAGATAGCAACGAGAACCTTTAACATAAAATTTAAAAACAGGGCCTGATGTGATTTTAACTTTTGGCGTTATTAATAATTTCAAGGTTTTCCAGTGCTTTAAATTTTTTTGAGTTTATCTGGAAATGTCTTGCACCTGTCAAAATTTAAGCGCATGATCAGCGCATGAACTTAGTCAAAGTGGTTTCCGTTGTGTCTCCCATCGTATCACCAAATGTGGTACGACCTGTGGCTGCGCGTATCTGGGCAGCAATTTTGGGAAAATACGAGCGGAAATAAGCTTAAAAATTTCGATTTATAGCCGCTCTTAGAGCGGCTTTTTTTATGGCTGGATTTTCTGGTGTGCTGCTTTTTAGCATTGCTAATGCAAGCGTTAGGCAAATCATCAGGGGTAGTGGCGTTTAAAACAGGAGAATCAATATTATGCATACCGACAAAGTGAGTACCGAAAAACCACCGCAGATGTTGCGGTTACCTGCTGATGCAAACACAACAATAACCGCAGCACAAAACAGTGCGAGCCGCTGGCAGGTAGGTAGCCGCTATATTTTACTGGTGCTGATCTGGTCAAGTACACCACTGGCGGTGGTATGGAGCGTGCAGGACTTGCATCCCATGTGGGCGTTGACCGCGCGTTTTATACTGGCGGCTGCATTAGCCTATGCGATTTGCAGGGTGATCCGTTTGCCATTGCCGCGACATAAACTGGCTTTGCAAAGTTATCTAGCCGGGAGCTTGAGCCTGCTAGGAGCAATGTTACTGACTTATCTGGCAGCGCCGTATCTAGCTTCCGGACTAATTTCCCTGTTGTTTGGCTTTGCACCGCTGGTTGCCGGCCTGATGTCGTTTGTGTGGACCAAGGATCAGCATTTGTTTGCTGAACAATGGCTGGGCATGCTGATTGCCGTACTTGGGCTGGGTTTTATTTGTTTAAGTGGCGAGAGCGCCTTCGTGCAGCCGATTGGGATTGGCCTGATTTTTTTAGCGGTATTGTGCTACGTCGGTTCAATGTTCTGGGTAAAAAGCATACAGGCCAATCTGCATCCACTGGTACAAACGACGGGTTCGCTACTCGTTTCGGCGATTGGTATTGTCTTACTGATACCCTTGTTCTGGCAGCATTTGCCAACACACCTGCCATCTACATTAACCATGATGGCCATTTTATACAGCGTAGTGGTGGCGTCGGTGATTGCAATGTTGTGCTATTTTGATCTGGTGCAGCGGCTTAACCCGTCTACGGTGGCACTCACCACAGTGCTTACGCCGGTGCTGGCGCTGCTATGGGGTGTCTGGTTTAACCATGAGCATATTGGTGCGGGTGTTGTTCAGGGCGTAGTAGTGGTACTACTGGGTCTGATTCTTTATTTTGTGCGCGAATGGATGGCAGGGTTTAAAGCAACCAGGCTAAAGCAGGGCCGTGCCCAGAAAAGTAGTCCAGCAAAACAGTCCAGCACTGGATAAGCCTTAAATTTTTGGATTACGCTTGAATCTGGGTTTGGGTTCAATCTGGTTTAACGCTCAGGCGGTATTGCTGGGCGTTTTTTATTTTATTCTTAACCCGGCCTTACCATTATAAAAAATTTACATTTGCGCTTAAGCTTTTGATTTAAAGTGGCCTCTTTATTAATTTGGCCAAATTAATCTGGCAATAACTATTGAGTGATGCGGCAAGGTAGCCATTAAAGCAGTGCTAATGAAGCATATTTTGATGGGTATGGCAGGAAAGGTAAAAACGCATGATTACTGATTTTTCGGAAAAGAATAAATCAGTAATCATGCTTAAAAACAGGGGTAAATTGCAGGCAGTTTAACTGAAGCTTAGTGTTCAGTAGAAATTTATTAGTAATCATCCATGGTCCTGAACTGATCCAGTTCATTTTCTTCAGTCAGCTTTTGATTGATACTTTCAGCCAGCTTGGCGCGGTCATTAGGATGCAGGCTAATAAAATAAGCACCTGTTCTAAAACCTTCCAGATCTTCATCCTCGCTGTAAACCACCCGTGCTGTTGCTGCCAGATGAAAGGCATTTTCAGGATGGCTTAAGGTCAGGTGAACATGCGAACCGGGTGGAATACGTTCCCGCGCATAAAATGAAAGCCCGCTTTCAGAAATGTTCACCCGCGATGGGCTTGGCAACATGGTTTCAACCATAGCGTCATATAAAGCACCGGTGATAAGATTCAGCTTTTGATTCATCAGTTGAACCACACGTGCAACCGTTGGGCTTTCCTGTTGTAGTGCGATTGCTAACTGGCTTTGGACACTGTCAATCTCATCAAGTTCTGCCAGCAGCAAAAAATAGCGCGGCAGTACAAAGCTGGGATCGTAAGGGTCTTTAAGCGCATCAGTACGGGTAATCAGTTGATAGTTGGTACGTAAGGCAGCATTGATGCGTGACATAAGACGGCGTTCACCTGTGTCTGCTCCCTGCTGTAAATTTTCCATTTTCTTTCCTCGGATGACTATATGTTTAAGCCGATCTCGCTGTTTGTTGGGTTGCGATACACTCGAGCACGGCGGAGCAATCACTTCATTTCTTTTATTGCTTTAGTGTCCATCATTGGCCTAACGCTTGGGGTTGCAGTTTTGATCACTGTTCTGTCCGTGATGAATGGATTTGACCGTGAACTGAAAAACCGCATTTTGGGTATGATACCTCAAGCGACTGTGTCGTCTACAGAAATTTTACCCGAATGGCGACCTTTAGTCGAATTAGCGGATAAACAACAACATGTGGCTGGTTCAGCGCCATTTACCCAGTTGCAGGGCATGTTAACTGCGCAAGGACAGGTTTCCGGCATTCTGGTGAGCGGGATTGATCCAAAGTTTGAGAAAAAGGTATCCATTGTTCAGGATTACATGACTGCCGGGTCACTGGATAACTTAAAAGATGGTGAGTTTGGCATTGTCCTCGGCAAGGGAATGGCCGATGGATTGGGGCTGCGTATCAATGACAAGGTAACACTGGTATTGCCAGAAGCTTCGCCGTCACCGGCAGGGGTGGTGCCACGCTTTAAACGCTTTACTGTGGTTGGGATTTTTAGCATTGGCGCTGATGTGGATTCCATGATTGGCTATATTGCCCTCAATGACGCCGCCAAACTGTTACGTCTGCCAGATGGGGCGCAAGGGGTGCGCATGAAGCTGGATGATATTTTTGCAGCGCCGGAAGTATCAAGCAAACTACTGAACCAGTTGCCGCCCAACTATTATGCAACCAACTGGACAGAAACCCACGGCAACCTGTTTAGCGCCATCCAGATGGAAAAGGCCATGGTTAGCCTGTTGCTGTTTTTAATTGTACTGGTGGCAGCGTTTAATATTGTGTCGTCACTGGTAATGGTGGTGACTGACAAAAAATCCGATATTGCCATTTTACGGACACTGGGCGCATCACCTGCCACCATTACCCGGATTTTCATGGTACAGGGGGTGATCATTGGTGCATTTGGTACGCTGGCGGGTGCGGCATTGGGCATCTTGCTGGCCTTAAGCATTAGCGATGTACTGGGCTGGATTAACAATACCTTTGGCCTGCATTTGTTTGATGCCTACTTTATTAATTATTTGCCATCCTATTTGCGCTGGCAGGATGTCTTGACTGTGGTGTTACTCTCACTGCTGCTCAGCTTTTTGGCCACTATTTATCCGGCACGCCGTGCCGCCCAGATTCAACCGGCAGAGGCGCTACGCTATGAATAATCCGCAACTGCAAAATCAACTACCTCAAAAGCATGCAACCAATGTGGTGTTGTCTGCACAAAGTCTGGGCAAGACTTTTGATGATGGCCGCAATCAGGTTGAGGTGTTGAAGGGCTTGGATTTTTCCATCCATGAAGGCGAGTTTGTGTCAATTATTGGCGCCAGTGGCTCAGGCAAAAGCACCCTGCTGCATATTCTGGGTGGACTGGATTTGCCAACCTCAGGCGAGATTATCCTCAAAGGCCACGCCATGAACCGCTTGAATGAAACCAAGCGCGGTAACCTGCGTAACCAGTATTTAGGCTTCGTTTATCAGTTTCATCACCTGTTGCCTGAGTTTGATGCTATTGAAAACGTTAGCATGCCGCTGTTACTGCGTGAAAACAGTACGGTAGAGCAGGCCCGGCAGCGTGCCACTGATCTATTGACCAAGGTTGGACTCAAGCATCGCTTAACCCATAAACCCGGTGAGCTGTCTGGTGGCGAGCGCCAGCGGGTGGCACTGGCCCGGGCGCTAGTGACTAGTCCGGCAGTGGTGCTGGCTGATGAACCAACAGGTAATCTGGATCGTCGCACGGCGCTGGACATCATGGATTTGCTAAAAGACTTGCGTAGCGAACTGAACATGGCGATGCTCATTGTGACGCATGATGACCAGTTGGCGCATTCGGCAGACCGTATTTTGCACATGCAGGATGGCTTGTGGGTTAATCCTTAAAATCCCTTATAAAACATAAAGCCTTGCTTGCGAATCCAAAGCGTGAGCAAGGCTTTTATATGCAATAAAAAATAAGAAATTTTAGAGTAATAACAAGTGATGATGATATTGCTGGGCTTTATTGCCGGCGTAATAACGATTGGCTATCACAATATTTTTTCTGCATTACTGCCGGTTTCTGGCTGGCTATCAAGCGGCTTTTTATTGCTGCTGATGATAGTGGTGTTGACACGTGTTCCTGTGCGGTATTACCTGATTTTGCATCCTGTGATTGATACCATGAGTAGTCTGGCCTTATTTGGTCTGGCTTTTATATTCGGTACAGGTTATGCGCACTGGCAACTCGATCATGCCTTGCAGCAGCGCTTAAGCGAGCCAGTTGAACAAACTGCACTTGTGCGTGTGGTTGGGATTAGCGATGGCGTAGGCGAAGATTGGCGCCAAGTGGTTGAAACTGTTGCAGTAGAGAATCGGTCACAATCAGGACAACCGTCACAAGAAAGATGGTTGCTGTATGGCGCATTTGACTGGACTAAGCACCAATCGATTGCGCCACCAGACATGCAGCCGGGGCAATTATGGCAGGTTAGGGTCAAATTAAAACCAGCACACAGTAATGCATCACCGGGTGCATTTGATGTGGAAAAGTGGCTGTTGCAGCAGCATATTACTGCCACGGGAACCCTTCAGACAGCGCAGCGATTAACCCCACAGCAACTTCAGCACTTACAATTAAAGCCTGAGTCATTATTACAGCAGCTACAAAATGTGCTACAGCGCGAGCGATTGCGCATTCGCCAGCATTTTATTCAGTGGGATGCTAACCTAAGCCACGCTGCTAAAAATGCTGTTGCTGAAAGCCCTGTAGATGAAAGCCTTGTAGATAAAAATCATGCTGTTAAAAACAATGCGGCCAAAGGCGTACTGTTGGGCCTGCTGACTGGTGATCGTAGCCTGATTGATGCAGACACCACCTTGCTTTACCAACAAATGGGCATTAGTCACCTGCTGGCCATTTCCGGCCCGCATGTCATTTTGGCCGCCTTAATCATCACTTGGTTGCTGCAAAAACTGCTTGATCGTTTCCCGGCATTGTATTTAAAAGCTGAACGCCGCCGCTGGTTATTACCCGTTTTTATGCTGGTGGTGATGCTATACGCAGGCCTTGCCGGGTTTGATATTCCAGCACAGCGCACGGTGCTCATGGTTGGTCTGGCTGCGGGGTTATTATGGTTTCGTCAGCGCTGGAGCCGCACGTGCATTTTACTGATGTCAGCAAGTATTTTACTGTTGCTTGATCCATTGGCAATCTTGTCCGCAGCATTCTGGTTGTCCTTTGGTGCGGTTGCGATTTTACTCAGTATGAGTGTGCCACAACCGGGTCAACATGAAACCAGCGTTTCGCATAGCCAAATAAAACAGCGGCAAATAAAAGTAATGCAGTTTGTGCAATTGCAATGGCGACTGTTTGTATTGCTGTCCCCGCTGGTATTACTGAGCTTTGCGAAAATTTCATGGCTGGCGCCGCTGGTCAATTTGCTGGCTATTCCCTTGTTAAGTGCAGTGGTATTGCCTGTTAATTTACTGGCCTATGCGGTGTCCATGCTGTCACCTGCGCTGGCCGACATGATCTGGCAACTGGCGTTATGGCTGCTTGATATTTTCCATGTCCTATTGCGTTTCTTAGCAACTACTTTTCCAAAAGCCCTGCAACCGTTTTATTTAAGCCCGCTGCAACTGTTGGCATTGTTTGCCATGCTGGTAGTTTTAATATTGCCCAAAGGCCTGCTGCCGCGATGGTGGATGGTGTTTTTAATGATTCCAGCCTGCTATCCGGCGCGGCCTGTGGCTCCTTTGATCGTTCAGGTGCTGGATGTGGGGCAGGGCTTAAGTGTGATATTGAAAACCCGCAAACATGCCATGCTGGTTGATACTGGCGCAAAGCTGGGTCACAGCAGTATGGGAGACAAAGTGGTGATTCCTGCCTTGCAGGCACAGGGCATTCAACGTCTGGACAAGCTGATGCTCACCCATCTGGACAGTGACCATAGCGGTGGTGCGCCAGCCATATTGCAGCAACTAGCCGTTAGCCAGCTCACCAGCAGTGAAACATTTGCGCCGTATCCCACTTATCTATGTGAAGCCGGGCAAAGCTGGCAATGGGATGGCGTACAGTTTCGTGTTCTGTCACCATTACCGGCCCATTTTAGGGCTACCGGGAAAATTACAAACTCAAAAAATGAAAAGTCCTGTGTGCTCATGGTTGAGGTACCAGCACAGGCTGATATTCCGGCACAGCGTGTGCTAATTATGGGAGATGCCGGGCTTTACACTGAGTTTATGCTGCAACGGCAGGCTATACCGCTACAGGCCGATTTATTGATTTTGGGTCATCATGGCAGCCAGCACAGCAGTTCCAGCCCGTTTCTGTCCAGTGTACAACCGCAGCGTGCGGTGGTTTCTGCGGGCTATCTCAACCGTTATGGTCATCCAAAACCAATTGTACTGGCGCGCCTGAATGAGCAAGGTATAGCAGTTGATTCCACCATTGATAGCGGCACACTAACGTATGTGCTGGGTCAGCAGAAATACCTCAAACCCCAGCGCTATCGTGATAAAAATCTATGGTTGCAACGGATTTTTGATCAATGAATCATTAATAATCTTTGTTGATAAACGCCTGTCGTGCGCTGGCAATGGCAAGTGCAATTTGATTTTCTGGCACATAGTAAATATTTTCAAGCTGTGGATTGGCCTTAAAGCGCTTGTAGCTCCAGTGATAATGTTCAGGATGGCGCCGGATCAATTGTTCAATGCTATGGTTTAGGGTATCTACAGATTGCTGTAAATCCGGACTGCTAATCTTCTGGTCTATCGGCTCAATCATGATGGAAAAACCACCCTGTTCCGGTAGGCGAATACAGGACAGTTGCAACACATGGCAGCGGGTTTTTTGTGCCAGCCGCGAGACCAGTGTACTGGTCAATACCGGACAGCCAAAAAAGGATGAATAAATTCCGCCAGTGGTTTCAGGCGTGTGATCAGGCAAAATGGCAGTGACGCCCCCTTGCTTGAGTGCTCGAAAAATCTGTCGTACCCCACTTTCATCGGTAGGCACCAGCGTGGCACGTAGCCGACTGCGTGCTGTAAGGACAAACTGGTCCAATGCCTGATTCTGGCTGGGTTTATACATGATCACTATATCGGTGAACTGATTTAGCCAGGCATTCATGATTTCCCAACTGCCAAAATGCGGCACCACCAGAATTAGCCCCTGTTTGCTGACAATGGCATCCATCAGTAATTGTTGACCTTGTACCTGATGAATATGATCAATACTAAATTGCGGTGGACTGCCCCAGATTTTGACAAACTCCAGCATGGACTGGAATTGGGCCTGAACTGATTTTTTTGCCAGTTGATGACGCTGTTCCGGCTCTAATTCAGGAAATGCAATCTGCAGGTTACGGCTGACGGTTTTAAGTGCTTTCGCTGATGGCATAGTGATAATCAGCGTTGCCACCAGACGGGCCAACCATTGCAGCAGCCTTAGCGGTAACTTGCTAAATATTGCCAGTGTGCGACTCAAGCCAGAAACAGCCGGGGGATGATCCTGAATCATCATATGTTGAGATTAACCATATTTTAAGGTAAGAGTAAGCTGCTATTGTAGACACTCTTGGCCAAAACCTTCAGCAAAAGTTTTAACGCTTTTGCTGTTGAAACAAAGCAATTTGCTCCCTAGGATTAATGCGCTATGATTTGGCACAGAGATACTGGCAAAACTGGCTGGCCCTAAACCTTTGGCGAAGCTGGTTTCCAAAAAAGATCTGTCCGTTTTTTAAAAGCAAAATAGCACCGGTCAACAGTTCGCAACTTTTGCATAAAACCATTTTATAAGGTTATTTTCATGTCCGATTGGCCACCAAAACCAGATTCTTCCCATACCCCACCTCCACAAGACCCACGCTCACCAGATCATCATTCCGCAGTAACCCAGGGCGACGCCTTGCAGGTTCTGGAAAAAGCGGTACTGGCATCGGTTCAGGAACAGCGTCGTGCCCGCCGCTGGAGCATTTTTTTCAAACTGCTGGCGTTTGGCTATATCTTGTTGCTGTTCATCATCATGGGACGCGGTTGCAGCATGCATGAAGGTGGGGCAGTGTCTGTTGGCAGTACTTCACCGCATCTGGCCGTGGTTGATATTGATGGCACCATTGGTTCCGGTTCCAACGATGTGAACAGTGAGGATGTTTCCGAAGCACTGGAAAAGGCATTTGAAGCCAGTGGTAGCAAGGCTATTGCATTAAAAATCAACTCGCCCGGTGGTTCACCTGTTCAATCCGATGAAATCTGGCAGGAAATCAAACGACTGCGTGCTGAACACAAAGACAAGAAAGTGTATGCCGTGATTGGCGATATGGGTGCTTCCGGTGCCTATTATATTGCGTCTGCTGCCGATGAGATTTATGTGAATCCATCCAGTCTGGTGGGTTCTATTGGGGTGATTATGCCCAACTATGGCGTGTCGGAACTGGCGCGCAAGATTGGGGTGGAAGACCGCACCATGACAGCCGGAGCGCATAAGGCCATTTTAAGCCCAACTCAGCCAGTAAACCCTGAGGAGCGGGCACATATCCAGAACCTGCTCAATAATGTACATGGTCATTTTATTGCAGCGGTAAAAGCAGGCCGTGGTAAGCGCTTAAAAGAAAATCCGGATATGTTTAGTGGTTTGTTCTGGACGGGTGAGCAGGCCATTGCTTTGGGTCTGGCTGATCATAACGGCAGTGTCAGTTCGCTGGCTCGTGAATTAAAACTGGATAAAACCGTTGAGTACACGCTGCCTGCCAATCCACTGGAAAGCCTGCTGGGACGCATGGGTACTTCAATTGGACAAGGAATTGGAATGTCTGTTCAGCAACGGCTAGAAAGCCAGCAAACTGCGGAGCTTCGATGAAACCCCTGATTCACTTTGCCCATGCCAATGGGATTCCTTCAAAGGTATATAGCAAGTTTTTTGACGCCCTGGCTGATGAATACGATGTGGTG
This sequence comes from Alkanindiges illinoisensis DSM 15370, assembly GCF_000619845.1. Taxonomy (GTDB): domain Bacteria; phylum Pseudomonadota; class Gammaproteobacteria; order Pseudomonadales; family Moraxellaceae; genus Alkanindiges; species Alkanindiges illinoisensis. The sequence continues at coordinate 124,339 of NZ_JHUX01000003.1, forward strand.
TTTCTGCCGGAAATTGGGACTGATCCCAAGTATCCCATTTCCAATCACTGGACGCATCTGGTGACACAGGTGATTGACAGTATTGAACGGCAGGCGCAAGGCAGACCTGTAATTGCCATGGGCCATTCACTGGGTGGGCTGCTGAGTTTTATGGCAGCCTATCGTCGTCCTGAGCTTTTTCAGCAACTGATTATGCTGGACCCGCCACTGATTAATGGTTTTCCGTCATTTGGCATTCATCTGGCCAAGCTGTTTAACCAGAAGTATGTGGACAAACTCACGCCTGCCGGAATTTCCATTAATCGCCGTGATAATTGGGAAAGCCGTGAAGAAGCCGCGACTAAACTCAAGTCACGCGGATTTTTTGCCAACTTTGATCCACAGTGTTTTGATGATTATATCCGTTATGGCCTGACCGATGATCCGATCCGGGGCGGTGTAACCCTAAGCATTCCCAAAATGGCAGAAGTAGAAATTTTCCGTACCAATCCATCGCTATTCTGGTTTAAGCCGCGCAAGGCGCCCAAAATACCCGTTAAGCTGGTAGTTGGGCAGAGCAGCCAGTTTTTACAGCGGGGTTTCCCGCAACGCGTAAAACGTCTGCTGGGTATTGAATATATCATTACCGAAGGCGGCCACATGTTTCCGCTGGAACATCCGGAGCAGGTGGCACGTTTGGTCAAGCAGTTGATTGTCGAGCAGCAAAAGTAAGTTGAATCACTGGTTGATTTAGTGCTGGGTAATATACTCAGCCTATCTTTCTTATCTAAATAACCTTTGTAAAAAAATTGATAGATTACAATTCTGAGTTGAATTTAACATCTAGTGAAATTATCAGCACACATGTTGAAGACTACAAAACGCGTGAAAATGCTGGTATGAACATGATTTTGCAGATGCGAAAGACAGGAATGTTAGATGCATTATCAGGAAAGCGGCATCTTTTGGGAGACGATATTAATAGTATAGGAATTACCTATGCTCAAAAATCTTTTCAATTAATTGAGAATAGCAATATAAATGTAGAAGCTTTATATTTTCTTAATTTATCCTTAATGTATAGTGAGGTTGGTTTAGGGGTTAAGCTCGAAGATTTTAAAAAGAATCAATTAAATGGTCTGAAGGTTCACAGATTTAAAAAGTATTTTTCAGAATTTGCCTGTTTGTTATTATGGGCGATTTTAATGGACAATCGAAATCTGGCTATAAAACTAAAAAATAACTTGGAATTTTGCTTGAGTCAGAAAGCAATACTAAAAAGCTTTCCACTGGATTTTGAATATTTTAGTTTATGGTTATTTTATCGATGGCAGGGTTCTAACACAGAAACTGGTCTATTTATAAAGGGGTTCTTTAAAGACCTTATGGATCAGTGGTACGCGCCAGCAATAGAACTTGAAAATATTATTCGCAAAATTTGTGACTATCATTGCTTGGAAACTGTTGATAATGATAGTCGTAAATTTCCACCAAAATTTTTAAATCCACCTCTTACTTTATTACCATTAGAGATCCATGTTATCAATAAACTACGACTGGTTGAAGGCCTTGAGGAAATTAATGCCAATCATCCATTGATGAATACTAATATCGCAAAAATCAGGGATTTTCAAATTATTGAAGATGATTTATTGGAACAGATAGAAATTAGCCTTTTCTGATCAAAGAGTTCTAGGTATTTATATGAATATAGATTATGAGAGTATTTCACAATCGGCATTTGATAAGTTGCATTTATGGCTAAATGCTGTTGCGAGTGAAGAGAGCTATCATCGTTGGGTAAAAGATGGAAGAATTCGTATAGTTGATATTTGGGATGTTTTTACCAAAGTTCCATTCATGTATGTTTTTGATTGGAAGGACACTATTGAAGATTGTATTGCTGAAATTCAGGCAGAAATGCCAACCTTTGCCATATTAAATGATATTGATCTGAAAAATTTAAGCTTTAATGATTTAGAGGGAATTCTTTCAAATTACAATCAGAAGCAAAATGAACAGAGCGTATTAATTTTTGGTAAATCATGGCATGACAGTGATGGGGTCATGCTTATTATAGTAAATACTGAAATAGCAGAAAAAATAGTAAATAATGATGAATTAGCATCACTATTTACTATAATTTAAATATATATAGCGGTTTGCCAAATATACCTTTAGGGGATAAAGAAAACTTATTTAATATTATGATTACTCTATAGAAACTTCAATCTTTAGCAGCACCTGTCGTTTCTTCACTTGCTGGCCAACTTGTCCAATAATCTCGGCAACCACGCCATCCACATCGGCCTTGATCTGCTGCTGAATTTTCATGGCTTCCAGAATGAGCAAGGTTTGGCCTTTGCTTACGCTGTCACCTGCATTCACTAGTACATTAACAATCGCCCCATCCATTGGGGCACGAATTTGGCCATCACCTGCGGTATTGGCACTGGCAGGCGGCGCATAAGTGGTATGCTGAATAGTCAGGTTGCCATTGGCACGATCCAGATACAGCGTATCACTTTGTTGCACATAGGCCACACGACGGCGCACCCCTTCCCAGATATAAGTCAGCAGTTTTTCTTGCTGATGTAGTATTTGCAAGGTTGCCTGTTGTTCATTCCAGCTTAAATGCAAGCCATCATCTTTGGCCAGCGCTTGTAAGCCATAAGTCTGCTCACCAATTTGCAGCTTGATGACTCGTGGTAAATCCAGTGCACTTTGCCAAACCTGATCATTGTCATCACCTGAACTGGCATATAGTGCCGCTGCAATACTCAGTGATTCAAAGTCTGCATTCACCGGATGGAGACTCACATCATCACTAAAATGCTGGGCAATAAATGCCGTGCTGGTATTACCCGCAACCAGCTCAGGATGGCGTAACAGGTTGACCAAAAACTGCTTGTTGCTATTTACCCCCAGCAGCACAGAATCTTCAACCGCGCGGGCCAGCAGGCGCACAGCATCCTCACGGGTTTTACCATAGGCAATGATTTTGGCAATCATCGGATCATAGTAGGGACTCACTTCGCCTTGTTGTGTCATGCCATGATCAATACGCACATTAGGCAGTTGCTGATCACTGCCAGCGGGTTGCCACAGCAATACAGAGCCAGTTTGCGGTAAAAACTGCTGGCTTGGGTCTTCGGCATACAAGCGCACTTCAATGGCATGGCCATTAAGCTGGAGTTGCCCTTGCTGTAATGGCAGTGGCTCACCATTGGCCACCCGGAGTTGCCATTCGACCAGATCAAGACCGGTAATCAGCTCGGTGACAGGATGCTCAACCTGCAAGCGGGTATTCATTTCCAGAAAGTAAAAATTGCCTTCGCTGTCCAGCAAGAATTCAACCGTACCCGCACCCACATAATTACAGGACTTGGCAGCGGCTACCGCAGCTTTGCCCATCTGCTTTCGCAGGTCATCAGTCATTACCGGACAAGGTGCTTCTTCCACCACTTTCTGGTGGCGGCGCTGAATGGAGCAGTCGCGCTCAAACAAATACACCACATTGCCATGCGTATCACCAAATACTTGAACTTCCACATGGCGCGGGGCAATGACCGCACGTTCCAAAATTAGCTCGCCAGAACCAAAGGCATTTTCAGCTTCTGAACGGGCAGTTGCCAGTGCAGCAGGCAAGTCATCTGCTGTTTCGACCAGACGCATACCACGGCCACCACCACCTGCCGAGGCTTTGACCATTAAGGGAAAACCAATTTTTTGGCCTTGCTCGGTTAGATGTTCCAGTGATTGCTCGCCGCCTTCGTACCCGGGAATGCAGGGCACACCGGCTTCAATCATGGCAATTTTGGATAAGCGCTTACTGCCCATTAGTTCAATGGCGTGTGGCGTTGGACCAATAAAGCTAATGCCTGCCTGCTGGCACGCCTGCGCAAAACCGGAATTTTCTGACAAAAAACCATAACCCGGATGAATGGCATCCGCGCCAGTCAGCTTGGCTGCATTGAGGATATTTTCAATTTTCAGGTAGGATTCACTGACCTTGGATTCGCCAATGCAAACGGCTTCATCAGCGAACTGTACATGTAGCGCATTGGCATCTGCATGAGAGTAAACAGCTACAGTCTGGTAGCCCAATGCCTTGGCAGTGCGCATCACCCGAACTGCAATTTCACCACGGTTGGCGACTAAAACTTTGGAGAATGCCATGCGGCCTCCCATTTCTATAAAAAATTAGATAAAAACATTAAAAATATTGGTTACTTGAATGGGTTTAATCAGCCCACTTTGGCAAGCGTTTCTGGATAAATGCCATGGTGCCCTCAGTGCCTTCATCACTACTCACTGCTGCGGCAAACTGTATAGCTGCCTGGTCCAGTGTCTTGCTTAGATCATTGACCTGCGTACTGTTGTGGAGCAGGGCTTTGGTCACACGGCTGGCATTGGGCGCAGTACGGCGGATTTGCTGTAAAGTGGTGCTTAGCGCATCATTCAAGGCCTCATCACTGCTTAACACCTCATGCACAATACCAATGCGTGCCGCTTCCTGACCATCAAAGCGATTACCCAGCAACGCCAAACGACGGGCTTGTGTCAGGCCAATGCGTTGTACAACAAATGGGGCAATTTGCGCTGGAATCACGCCAAGGCCAGTTTCCGGCAAGCCAAACTGGGCATTATCACGGCACAGTGCAATATCAGACACACAGGCCAAGCCAAAACCACCACCCAGCACAGCACCTTCCAGTACCGCAACCACCACTTGCGGCGCATGGTTGACTTGTTCAATCAGGGTGCCAAACGCACGGTTAAATCGGATATAACCGTCATGGTTGCCAGCACTCATGGCCTCGCTTCGTAAGGCCGCCATATCCTTGATGTCGCCACCAGCACAGAAGTGTCCACCCACACCACGCAAGACCACAGCACGAATGTTTAAATCATCTTGAATGGCATTGAATACGCTGACCAGCTCCCGCAACATGGTTTCACTCATGGCATTGCGCAGTTCCGGGCGATTGAGGGTGACATGCAGCACTGCACCGTCTTGCTCGAGTAACAGGGTTTGTGGATTCTCAATTCCAAACATAATCTTTTTTCCTAAAAATTTAACGCTTGGCTGGGGCAATTTGCATGAGCTTGCAGATAATGCCGAGCATGATTTCATCAGCACCACCACCAATTGAAATCAGCCGACCATCACGATAAAGCTGGGAAGCCGGGTTATCCCACATAAAGCCCATGCCGCCCCAATATTGCAGGCAGCTATCAGCAACCTCTCGGGTTAAACGACCCGCTTTGAGCTTGGCCATGGATGCCAGCTTGGTCACATCCTTTCCGGCCAGCATGGCTTCACAGGCTTGATAGGTGAGGGCGCGCAAGGCTTCAATTTCAGTTTGCAGTTCGGCAAAGCGAAAATGAACCACCTGATTGTGAATCAGCGGCTGGCCAAAGGTTTTACGCTCTTGACAGTATTCAATGGTTTTTTGTAGGCAATATTCCATCATGCCCAGTGCATTGGCCGCCAGCCACAGGCGTTCTTCCTGAAACTGCATCATTTGCATGCGAAAACCTGCGCCTTCTTCGCCAATCAGATAGCGCTGCGGCACCCGTACATTGTCCAGAAAAATTTGCGTGGTCTGGCTGGAACGCATACCGAGCTTGTCTAGTGGTTCAGAAAAGCTGATGCCTTTGCTTTTGGTCGGCACCACGATCAGCGACTTATTGCAATGCGGTGAATCATCCGAGGTATTGGCCAGTAGACACAAAAAGTCAGCTTGCAGCGAATTGGTAATCCACATCTTGCTGCCATTAATGATGTAATCATCACCGTCTTTTTTGGCCGTGGTTTTAATCGCAGCGACATCAGAACCAGCATGCGGTTCGGATACCGCAATCGAGCCAACCAGATCGCCAGCAATGGCCGGTGCCAGAAACTCCTGCTTGATTTCTTCACTGCCAAAACGGGCAAGGGCTGGTGTACACATATCGGTTTGCACACCTATCGCCAGCGGCACGCCGCCGCAAACCATGGTTCCCAGCGCTTCGGTCACCACCAGATTGTAGGAATAATCCAGTCCCAACCCGCCATATTGCTCAGGCTTGCAAATTCCCAGCAAGCCCAGATTTCCCATTTTTTTAAACACTTCATGCATGGGAAACTGGCCTTCACGCTCCCATTGCTCAGCGTAAGGATTCAGTTCGTTTTGCACAAACTGCAAAGTGGTACGTTTTAAGGCCTCGTGTTCTGCTGTAAATCGCATGCTTGTGCTCCTTGCACTGGCTTTTGAGATTGCGGCTTGCTGTTTCTCAACTATTTTTGTTTTTTCGGCAGAATATCCATCAGCTTGCAGATAATACCGAGCATGATTTCATCAGCACCGCCGCCAATTGAGCCTAAGCGCCCGTCACGATAAAGCTGCGAGGCTGGGTTGTCCCACATAAAGCCCATGCCGCCCCAGTATTGCAGGCAGCTATCGGCGACCTCGCGGGTTAAACGCCCTGCTTTTAGTTTGGCCATGGATGCCAGTTTGGTCACGTTTTCACCAGCAATATGCGCTTCGCAGGCCTGATAGGTGAGGGCACGCAAGGCTTCAACTTCGGTTTGCAACTCAGCCAGACGGAAATGCACTGACTGGTTATTAATGAGCGGCTGGCCAAAGGTGCTACGTTCTTTGCAGTATTCAATGGTTTGCTCAATTAAGTGATCCAGTCCACCAATTGCATTGGCTGCTGCCCACAGGCGTTCTTCCTGAAATTGCATCATTTGCATCATAAAACCCATGCCTTCCACGCCCACCAGATTGCGCTGTGGTACTCGCACATTGTCAAAAAATACCTGTGCGGTAGTGGTAGAGCGCATGCCCAGCTTGTCTAGTGGTTCAGAAAAACTAATGCCCGGTGTTTTGGCAGGCACAATAATCATGGATTTGTTAATGTGGGGCTTATCGTCGGAAGTATTGGCCAGCAAGCAAAAGAAGTCAGCTTGCAGCGAGTTGGTAATCCACATTTTAGTGCCGTTAATGACATAATCATCACCGTCTTTTTTTGCCATGGTTTTAATTGCCGCTACGTCTGAACCGGCATGCGGCTCGGACACGGCAATCGCTGCGACATATTCACCCGTAATGGCTTTGTTCAAAAACTCATCGCGCAGTTCAGCACTACCAAAACGGGCAAGGGCAGGCGTTGCCATGTCGGTTTGTACACCAATCGCCAAAGGTACACCGCCACAGGCCGCACGGCCCAGTTCTTCAGCCACCACCAGATTGTAGGAATAATCCAGTCCTAAACCACCATTTTCAGTTGGTTTGCAAATGCCCAGCAGGCCAAGGTCACCCATTTTTTTAAACACCTCATGAATGGGAAAACGTCCGGCTTCTTCCCACTGGGGAATGTACGGGTTTAATTCTTTTTCAACAAACTGGCGGGCACTGCGGCGTAGGGCGTCATGTTCTGGGCTAAATTTCATAGCTTTTCCTTTCCTTAAAATTTTAAGTGAATTAATAAATGGCTTTAGCAATTACTTTTTAAAGTTCATTTGCTTAACCTTCGGTTCGACCTACTTTTCTTTCGGGAAAAGTAGGCAAAACCATCTTCCTTTCGCAGAACTCGACAACAATGATCATCTTTTCTGCATCGTGCCTATTTAAGTTTCTTCAACAAATTTGATGTAGTCCTGTCTCGAATAACTGCAAAAGGTCTTCCCTCTATTCATATGCTATCGAGAATTTAATTAAGTTATTGTTTACACCCTAAAGTTAAAGCCGTGCCACACCAAAACTACTGCTTGTTAGTTGACGCTGTTCAGCTTCATGGATGGTTTGCAGTAAAAACACCAGCAGACGGCGGGTGTCGCGTGGGTCAATTAAGCCATCGTCATGCAAACGGGCAGAGTTAAACAATGCACCACTTTGCTGTTCCAGCTTGGCAGCTGTACCCTGTTCCAGGAAATCCAGCACTTGCGGATCAGGTTCCATGCCTTTTTGGCGCTGTTTTTCTTCCGTCACAATGCGTAATACCTTGCCAGCCTGTGCGCCGCCCATCACCGCTGTACGTGAATTGGGCCACGCAAAAATAAAGCGCGGCGATAAGCCACGACCAGACATGGCATAGTTACCTGCACCGTAAGAGCCACCCACCACAATGGAAATACGTGGTACACGGGCATTGGCAACCGCTTGAATCAGTTTGGAGCCATGCTTGATAATGCCGCTTTGCTCAGCGTCTGTTCCCACAATAAAACCAGTGGTGTTATGCAGGAAAATCAGTGGACGCTGGGTCTGGTCACAAAGCTGGATAAACTGGGCAGTTTTAACGGCACCCTGTGGGGTAATGGGGCCGTTGTTGGTAATAATGCCAATGGTTTTGCCGCCAATTTTTGCCCAGCCACATACAGTAAGTGCGTCAAATTCCTGCTTGAATTCCAGAAAATCGGAATCATCCACCAGACGGGCAATGACTTCTTTCATATCAAATGGCTGTTTGGGATCAGCAGGAATCAGCCCCAGTACATCGTCAATGGGATAGCGTGGTTCCAGATAATGCTCTGTATTGGCCGCCGCCTGTTCCTTCCAGTTCAGCATGGCAACCACATCACGTGCCATGCGAATGCCATCCGCATCGTTTTCTGCCAGATATTCAGCCGTACCAGCAATCTGGGCATGAATTTCTGCACCGCCCAATTCTTCACTGGTAGCAATTTCACCTGTCGCAGCACGCAGCAGTGGCGGGCCAGCCAGAAACATTTCAGTTTGCTTGCGGATGGCAATTACATAGTCTGATAAACCCGGTTGATACGCACCACCAGCCGTTGCATTGCCATGGACGACTGAAATTTGCGGAATGCCTGCGGCAGAAAGCCGTGCCTGATTGGCAAAGGTCTTGCCACCGGGAATAAATACTTCAGCGGCATAGTTCAGGTTGGCCCCACCACTTTCCGTCAGGGTAATCACCGGCAATTTATTTTCCAGTGCAATTTCCTGTAGGCGCAGGGTTTTTTGTACGCCCATGGGTGACATAGTACCGCCCTTGATGGCACTGTTGGCGGCACTAATCAGGCAACGCACGCCCTGTACAAAACCAATGCCAGAAATCACGCCACCACCAGCATCTGAGCCATCCTTGTCATCAAACATTTGATAGCCAACAAAGCCACACAGCTCAACAAAAGGTGAGCCTGCATCCAGCAACAGCTTGATGCGTTCATGCGGCAGGATCTTGCCGCGCTTGTCAAACTTGGGCTTGGCTTCAAACGATTTATCCAGCACTTTTTGCTGCACTGCGCGCATCTCGTCAATCGCTTTTTGCATGGCCGTACGGTTGGTTGCAAAGCCGGAACTATTGGCATCCAGCTCACTGTTTAAAATACTCATAGCTGGCTCTCTTCACGTGGTGAGTCTTCTGTTTGTGGCTGGCAGGATTGACCCTGTTCTTCTTTAGTTTTTAAAACATCAGGGATAAAGGCACGATGAAATCCATTATAGGAATGGCTGTTTTTGGCATCAGACAAGGGATACATCCGTGTGCCCAGTGATGCAGCCCCATCAATTCTTAAGGTCACACCTGATACAAAAGCGGCGGCTTCAGACAGCAAATAGCAAATCGCTGAGGACACTTCGGATTCCGTACCCATACGCTTAAGTGGCACATTGCCTGCAAGGCTTGGAATCACAAATTTGGCAAAATCACCCTGATAGGTATCCATCCCGGATGACATAATCCAGCCGGGAGAAACAGCATTCACGCGTACGCCAGATTTACCCCATTCTACTGAGGCAGTTTTGGTCAGGTTATCAACGCCGGAACGGGCAGCACCAGAGTGTCCCATTCCCGGCATGCCGCCCCACATATCGGCAGTCATGTTCACAATGGAACCACCGTGTTTTTTCATATACTGGTTATAGGCTTCACGCATCATCAGGAAGGTGCCATGCAGGTTATTGCGAATGACGGCATCAAATCCATTGTAGGAAATGTCTTCCAGAGAGGAGGGGAATTGTCCACCGGCGTTATTGACCAGGCCATCCAGCTTGCCAAACTGTTCAATCACTTTAGCAAAGGTATCCTTAACCTGAGCTTCGTCGCGGATATCACAAATCAGCCCAATGGCCTTACCACCATCTTCGGTAATTTCAGCGACAACGCTATCCAGTTTTTCTACTTTACGGCCAGTAATGATGACCTGTGCGCCAAGACTGGCAAGTTCATGGGCAGTCGCGCGGCCAATACCTGAGCCACCGCCCGTGACCATAATGACTTTGTCCAAAAAAGCATCATGGCGAAAAATTGAGTGATACGACATCATGATTTCCTAAAAGAGATTTTCCGTAATAAAAGTTTTGGCACTAAAGTGTTAAATGCGCCATAGAATTTCAGGTTAAAAGTGCAGCCGGAATCTTGACAGGCATATCCAGTAACTGCTGACCAAATGCTTTGCCTTGCGGATCAATACGCAAGCTGGCAATACCGCCACCGCCAAGTGCATTTTTCAATAAAAAGTTCAGCGCGTGAAAACCGGGCAGCTCAAAACGGATCACGGTACTGTTGGTATCATCCAGTACATGCGCCATGTACTGCGCCACCGCCTGTTCAGTCAGCGAGGCACGAATCCACGGTAAAAATTCCGCCTTACGTGCAATCACACCAATATTGGAATGATTGCCTTTGTCGCCACTACGCGCATAAGCCAGTTCAATCAACGGTACTTCGGTCAAATCATTTGCTGCATCAATATTTGCAACTTCACCACTGGCTACTGGTTCAGTCAGTTGTGTGGGTTGGGCACTAACCGTAACAGGAGTGCGCTCACCATTGAATTCAATCTCAACCGGAACCTGATCTTTATCAATTAAAAATGAAAACAGTTTAACCACAGGGGACGCTTTGGGACGGCCACCGACAATGCCAGTAATGCCGGGCGCCATGCCTGTTGCCGCTTGTGCAATTTCAGAGGCAAAAAACAGGCAGGCTTCCTTAAAGGGATGGGCCACTGCCATTTTAACCACCACTTCCCGGGCATCCTGATGGCGTGCATGTGCGCCATACGTGGTTTCTGTTCCTAAAATTTCTACCGAAGTGGAGCTAAAGCCGGGCACACTACGCATGGCCAAAACACGTTGGCATTTTTCCAAGATGGCTTGAGCGACAGCTTCAGCTTTGGCTTTGGCATCGCGTCCGCCCAGCATAAAGCTGACCAATACCCGAAAACCATCGGCATACGTGGCACTCACCTTATACTGATGGGTTGGGGCACGTCCTATCGCACCCGTCACCTGTACCCGATTGTCGCCAACTTGTTGCAGTTGCACATGGCTAAAATCAGCAACTACATCGGGCAGCAAATAAGACTGTGGGTCACCAATTTCATAAACAATTTGTTCACTAACTGTTGCAGTGCTTACCAGCCCACCGGTGCCTTCTGGTTTGGTCACCACAAAGCTGCCATCTGCATGTACTTCCACAATTGGAAAGCCCATGTTGGAATAGCCATCTTTTACCAGATGCCAGTCAGTGAAATTACCACCAGTACATTGCGCCCCGCATTCAATCACATGGCCCGCCAGTGAGCCTTGTGCCAATAGATTATAGTCGGTGGTTTGCCAGCCAAATTCATGCATCAATGGGCCAAGCACCACAGCAGAGTCCACCACACGCCCGGTAATGACAATATCTGCACCCTGATCCAGTGCAACCTGTACGGGTGTGGCTCCCAAATAGGCATTAATGCTGGCAATACTGGCGGGTAATGGTTCACCTGTTTGCATTTCGCCAACCTTGAGGGCTTGTAATTCTTTTTGCTTATCGATCAGGTCATCGCCCAGCACCACGGCAACTTTCAGGTCCAGCCCAGCATCTGTAATAAGCTTATTTAGTGCATCACGACAGGCAATGGGGTTCACACCACCCGCATTACTAATTACCTTAATATTTTTTTTGGCAATGGTTTTTAGCAACGGTGCCATAACACGAGTAACAAAGTCGGTGGCATAGCCCATATTGGAGTCTTTCATCCGGGCATTAGCCATAATTGACATGGTGATTTCGGCCAGATAATCAAACACCAGATAGTCAATATTACTCAGGTGAACCAGTTGAAAAGCAGCCGTATTGGTATCGCCCCAAAACGCCGATGCACAGCCAATTCGCACAATTTTATGTTGTTCAGCATCCATATGATTTGCCGGGTTGCTCATCTGCCTGACTCAATGTACCATTCGTAATACAACCATACCAAGCAAGCGCTAGGTTTGTGATTGTTAAAATGTATCATTTTGGTGGTGCAAAATGGTCAGTCGTTACGGCAGGCCAGCACAGTAAACCAGAAGTAGGGCCTGAACAGAGTGGCTCAGGCTTAAGTAAGAATTAACGGTTGAAATGAATGCTTGAAATTAAAAGTCTGGAGCAATTGCCGCAAATGGGCGGGCTTGATGATAGTCCGCGTGGACGTGTTATGCGGGCAGCCGCTTACCTGTTTCGGCGAAATGGATATGCGTCAACCACAGTTCGGGAGCTGGCGCAGCTGGTTGGCATTCAATCCGGCAGCCTGTTTCATCACTTTAAAAGCAAGGATGATATCCTGCTGGCGGTGATGGAAGAAGCCATTCGCTACAACACAGCGCGCATGGAGCAGGCGGTGCAACAGGCCACCGGCACGTTCAACCAGATTCGGGGCTTGATCCGGGCCGAGCTTGAATCTATCAACGGGGATACCGGCACAGCGATGGCGGTGCTGGTGTTTGAGTGGGATGCCTTGACGCCAGACCGGCAGGATTACTTGCTTAATATGCGTAAGTACTATGAGCAAATCTGGTTGGATGTATTGGAACGTGCGCAGCAGGAAGGCCTGATCAAACACCCTCCATTTATCTGGCGGCGTTTAATTGGTGGCGCTATTTCATGGACAGTGACATGGTATAAGCCGGAAGGCCCTATGACGCTGGATCAATTGGCCGATATTATTATGCAAATGGGCAAAGCTGAATAAGCAGCTTCAAAATAGTCCATTAGCCAAAACTAAAAATGCCAGCCTGCATTAATCAGAACTGGCATGGTTTGGCTTGTGCCGGTGCTTTACACCGTTGAAATTAAAAATCTAAGCCATCTATTTAAACTGAAGATAAAAATTAAACCAGACATGAAACACATGTGTAATCAGCAAAAGCGGCTTATTTTACGCAGCGCATCAGCTGTTCATGCATAAACCGCACGGGTTCAAGCAGGGGTTGCCCATCCAGATAGGCCTGATTACCCAGCAGCGCCACACGTCCAGCCGCAATCCAGCCCATAATGCGCGGATACAGCTCATGTTCCAGCACATGGATTTTGGCTTTCAGGCTTTGCACATTATCCTGCGGGCAAACCTGTAATACAGACTGGGCAATCACCGCGCCTGAATCCAGCTCTGCCGTCACAAAATGCACTGTACAGCCATGAAAACGGTCACCGGTATTTAACACCCGCTGATGCGTATTTAAACCTTTGTAAGCAGGCAACAGCGACGGGTGAATGTTAATCAGCTGGCCACTAAAGCGATTCACAAAATTGGCAGTCAGCACCCGCATAAAACCAGCCAGTACAATCACATCCACCTGCCAGTTTAGCAGCACGGCAATCATCTCGGCTTCAAAGGCATCGCGGTCAGCAAACTGGCGATGGTCAACTACCAGGGCGCGAATACCTGCATCTTTGGCGCGTTGCAGGGCATAGGCATCCGGTATATTGGAAATAACCCCGACCAACTCTGCCTGAATGCGACCCTGCTGGACTGCATCAATCATTGCCTGAAGATTACTTCCATTCCCAGAAGCTAAAACTGCAAATCTAATCACGCCAGAATTACCCTCACTTGGTCGTCTGCATCAGTGGTTGACTGTGCATCTGCCTCAATTTTTCCAATGACCCATGCTGTTTCACCCGCAGCCTGCAACTGTGCCAAGGCTTTTTCGCTGTCTTCGCTGCCTACCGCAATGACCATGCCGACACCACAGTTAAAAGTACGATACATTTCATAGGTATCGACATTACCTTGCAGTTGCAGGAACTTGAACAGGGCAGGCCACTGCCATGACGCAGTATCAATGCGGGCACGCGTACCATTTGGCAGAACACGCGGCAGGTTACCGGGCAAACCGCCACCGGTAATGTGAGCCATTGCATGAATATCAACCTGTTTGGCCAGTTCTAAAATAGACTTGACGTAAATTTTTGTTGGCATCATGACAACGTCACTCAGCTTTTTGCCATCAATGTCCTGATCCAGCGCAATATTTTTAACATCAATAATTTTACGGATTAAGGAGTAACCATTTGAGTGTGCGCCGCTGGAGGCCACCCCAATCAGCACATCGCCAGCCTGTACCTTGCTGCCATCAATAATTTTTGCATGTTCAACCACGCCTACACAGAAACCAGCCAGATCATAGTCTTCGCCTTCATACATGCCGGGCATTTCAGCGGTTTCACCGCCAACCAGCGCACAGCCAGCCTGTACACAGCCTTCACCAATACCAGTAACGACATCCGCTGCAACATCCACATTCAGGTGGCCCGTAGCATAGTAATCCAGAAAGAATAACGGTTCAGCACCACACACCAGCAGGTCATTCACGCACATTGCCACCAGATCAATACCAATGGTGTCGTGCTTGTTCAGGGCCAAAGCCAGTTTTAACTTAGTGCCTACACCATCAGTGCCAGACACCAGCACAGGCTCGTCATAGCCTTTAGGAATTTTGCATAGCGCGCCAAAACCACCAAGACCACCCATGACTTCAGGGCGCATGGTACGTTTGGCGACGGACTTAATCCGGTCAACCAGATGATCTCCAGCTTCGATGTCGACGCCAGCATCTTTGTAGCTTAAACTGGTGGTTTGGGGTGAAGATGATATGGTCATAAGATTAAGTCTCCGCGTAGGGGGCAGATTATAGCGCGAATAAACGAAACGACTATGGTATTTCTCAGATAAAATGCTTATGTTTGGCAAATCAAAGGCAAAATATTGCAAAACAGGCCTGTTTCCTGGCACTGCCAGAGGGTAATTCAAAAATGCAAGACCCCGTATTAAAAAGAATATTTATACTCACCGCACTGGTGCTGGGTGGCTGGGTGATTTACCTGTTAATGCCAGTTATTGCCCCCTTTATTGCGGCATTCTTTCTGGCCTATCTGATTAATCCACTGGTCGCGCGTATGGCCAAATACAACATGCCGCGCTGGTTAACGATTAGCATTGTTTTTCTTGGTATTATTGTTGGGGTAGGGATTGGGACATGGTATCTGGCGCCTATGCTGTGGCAGCAGTTACGCTATGCACTGGACAATATTCCTGCTGCCATTAACTGGGTGAACAATAATGCCCTGCCATGGCTGGAAAACAACTTTAATCTTGATCTGGAACGCATCAATACCGATGAGCTGTCGGCAGCCATTATGGAGTATGTGCAAACCAATTACAGCGCCAATAGCGTGCAGCAAATGGTTTACCGTATTGCCCAATCCGGTCTCAACATTATTCATGTCGGCGGCTTGCTGGTACTGATTCCAATTATTGCTTTTTATTTCCTGCTGGACTGGAACAGCATGATCCGTCGGCTGCAATTGCTAATTCCGCGTCACTATGAGCCAACCGTGGTACAAATCACGCGTGAATGCCATGCGGTACTGGGAGCCTTTGTTAAAGGCCAGTTGCTGGTGATGCTATTGCTGGGTATCGTTTATGCTGTGGGCCTTCAGTTAATTGGCGTTGAAGTTGGCCTGATCATTGGTCTGGTTGCAGGCCTGTGTAGTATTATTCCTTATCTGGGTTTTGCTATCGGTATTATTGCTGCTTTTGCGGCTTCATTATTACAGTATGGACTGGATTGGGTTCAGCTATTACTGGTACTGGTGGTATTCATGATTGGCCAGGCAATTGAAGGCTATGTGTTACAGCCATTCTTGCTGGGTGATAAAATTGGCCTGTCGCCTGTTGCAGTGGTCTTTGCCGTTTTGGCAGGTGCCCAGCTTTACGGTTTCGTGGGCATGCTGGTAGCGTTGCCAGTGGCAGCTGTTTTGGTGGTGTTATTACGACATGCTTACCATACTTATGAAAGAAGCGTATTTTATATGGGGTATCGCCAGCCTGCCAGTGTAAAGGTTCCAGCCAGCAGCAGTGAACTGTCTGAAACCAGTATCACTGAGCAAGACGTGGAAACTCACCTGACATTGCAGGATGATGCACCCGAACTGGGTTTGCATAGCCCCGTATTAGAGCATCCAGCCAATTATTCAAACTCCCCATTAAACCATTCATCAAAGCATGGAAATAACGGTTCATAATGCGGCAAATCAGTTTAAATATCGAACCTCATCTTGATGCCCAGATCAGTGATTTTGAAGGGCCGGGCTGGAAGCCAGTCATCGATACCGCCCGGCAAATGCATTTAGGTCTACTTAATCGATTTTATTTATATGGCGAAGCGGGGACTGGGAAGTCCCATGTACTTACTGCCATTTGTGAGTCCTATCTGGATATGCAGCGTAGTGCCATCAAGGTATCCCTGCTGGATTTACTGGATGCACCCATTGATGCCATTACCTCACTGGAAAATTATGACCTCGTTGCGCTGGATGACATTGAAACCATTAGCGGTGTGATTCACTGGCAGCGTGCCATTTTTCATTTGATCAATTCCAGTGGAGAAGGGGGTGGTCAGCTTATCTTTTCATCACGCTTGGCACCTACCGAACTCAGGTTTGAATTGCCTGATTTACAGTCACGTCTGACACAAGCTGTTAGTCTTAAAGTACCTGACGGCAGCAATGTTGCAGACCGCAAGGCACTGGTTGAAGCCGTATTAAAACGTCGAGGCCTGATTTTTGATGGGCAAATTATTGATTATTTAATTCATCATGGGCCACATAAATCCGCTGTATTGCTAAAAACAATTGAGCAACTGGATGCGCTGCTACATGGTGATCGTCGCAAGCTTGCCAATAGCACCCGCAGGCAAATTTATGCCTTAATTGATGAGTACAATAAAACCGTCTGAAACTAAAAGGGACATTAATAAAAAGCTTGTCTGTTCGCCGCTGGTGTGCCAAAGTATCGTACCGCCAAGGAGATACACTGATTACTTAGTGTTCACATGGCTGTAAAAATAATAACGCTCGAGAAGGAGTCGCGTTTATGCTCAAGCGCACAATTGGCCTGGGTCTTCTGTGCATGGCTAGTCATGCTTACAGTGCAAACATTGTGGTAAACACCACAGAAGATGAGTTTGATGAAAAAACTCCCAATAGCATGTGTTCATTGCGTGAAGCCATTGAACTTATCAATCGTACAGACGCGAATGGTAAAATTCCAGAAGCAGGCTTTGGCGGCTGTAGTGGTAAAGATGCCAGCTCTTCAATTGTGCTTGAAACCGGCAAAACCTATATTCTCAATAAAGAAGTTGCTATCACAAAACCCTTAAGCATTAATGTACTGGATGAGGCAGGCGATAGCACTAAATATAGTGGTGAAAATAACGCGATCATTAAGGCAAAAGGTGCCCATCGACTCTTTAATATTGATGATAAAAGTACAAGTATTGCTAATATTGGTGTTCTTATTAGTCAGGTTGATCTAGTGGGATGCGGAGCAGATGATGCCTCTGCTACTTGTGCACCTATTGGTGGACTGATCTTTAACCGTGAAAACCTGAGTCTTAGCTTTTCGCGATTAAAAAATGGGATAGCAGATACCAATGGTGGTGCTATTTATAATGAAGGAATTGGAACAGGTACAAATGCGAGCCTAGCAGCAGGTCTTTTAACCTTAACGAATGTTCTATTTGAAGACAATCAAGCAGTTCAAGGCGCAGCAATTTATAGCGTTCAGCCACGTTATGAAATAGTAGGTTCAGTATTCCGTAATAATAAAGCTACAGGTACTCAGGAAGAAAATCCTGGAACGATTATATTTGTAAACCGGGCTGGTGATGCCACGACAACCAATGGAACATCATCCACAGCGCGTACCGGGAATATTCGCAGCTCTACATTTTTTGACAATAAAGGGCGTGTAGCCAATTTGCTTGATGGCATGGTCATCAATAGCAGCACTATTATTAAAAATACGGCTGGCATTTATTTAAACTCGGCAACTGGCTCGGCAAACCTGTCCAATAGTATTGTGGCTGGTAATGGAAACGACTGCATTATTGCTTCAGGAAATAAGGCTGTAACAAATAATCTTGTTTATAACAATGGCTGTGGAGAGGGAGAGGTAGGTAACCGCAATACCAACCTGAATAATCTAACGACCCCTATCCAGCTAATTGCCAATAGTGGAATTAACGGTAAGCTTGAAGGAAAATGTGACCAGCCGCCTGCTGTAGGTTTGTTATGTCCATTTGCTACCGAAAAAGAAATTTTTAATGGCTTTTTTAAGCCTCGCTTACTCACTCAATATAGTTCTATTCTGGATTCTCCGATTGTTAATCGGGGAAGTAAGCTCATTGGTAATAAGAATGCTACTAAGGAAACTGTTACCTGTGAAAGTACAGATCAACGTGGTAGAACTCGTGAAACCACCGTACTTTGTGATGTTGGTGCCATAGAGCTACTTATTGAAGATCAAGGTAAAATTGGTCAGGATATTAAATATGATCAGATTGCTGAAATTGACTTAACGGATTTTCTGGGTGATGGACAGCTTTGGCCAAAAGATAAGTGTAATGATGTGTTTAAGGATTTGCCTAATCCACCTGTGAATAGCAATTGGCAACCAGGTTGCCTACAATTTGTAGAAGGAAAAGAGGCCAAAAAAGGCAGTTTGATTCTGGACGAAAATGCTTTACTAAAATATACGTCGTTTAAAAATTTTCATGGCAGTGATGATTTCTCGATTAAAGTCGTGACTACGACCAGTCGTTTTTCAGAAGGGGTCAATGACCGCAGTATTACTTTGCGGGGCACAGTAGTACAGGAACCTGATAATAATTTCGAAAATAAATCAGTTAAAACTTCAGGTGGCAGTACAGGGGTTATAAGCTTGGTAGGACTACTAAGCCTGATATGGATGCGTCGTCGTTTACAGGGAGTAAAATAATGTATCGCAAGTCGTTATTAGCACTTGTTGTTCTGGCTGCATTACCTGTGACAGCGGCTACAGATCGAACGCTATATGTCAGCACCTTTGAGGATGAGGATGGTGAAAATGCCAATGCCTGTTCATTGCGTGAAGCCATTCAGGCTGCTACAACCAACCGTGCCTATGGTGGTTGTATTGCAGGACAATTAGACCTGCCGGATCAACTTCAGTTAAAGGCTGGTACTTATAATTTAAAGAAACCATTAGTTATTGGTTCTAACATGGCTATAACTGGCGGCGATGCGGCCAATTTTGAAAAAGAAGATCCCTATATTAAGGATGTATCACGATATCCTGCACGGAGTAAGCTGGAAACTACTATTCAACCTGCTGATGGCTTAGCATTTACCTTATTTGATAGCACGACTTCACGTAGTGCTTTAGATTTAAATAAAGTCATTTTAAAGAATGGTAAAAGTAGCCGCGGTGGAGCTATCAGGGCTGGAGGTACTATTAACTTAAGTCGTGTACGTATTTCAAATTCCAGTGCAACTGATGTGGGTGGTGCAATTTACCTTGAAGGCAGTAGCGCCAATTTATCTGTAAAGGATAGTTTATTTGATAGTAATACAGCAAACCGGGGTGCTGTAATTGGCATGTCCTGCCTTGATAATGTTGCATTAACACAACATTCAATTAAGCTTGAACGTACCAGTATATATGGTAATGGTTCTAGTAATACGCAAAGTATTATTGATTATTGCGGCACTGTGGTCAGTACGATTACTGCTTCAACTATTGCCAAAAATCAATCCAGTAGCAATATTATAAAATATGTGCATAGCAATAGTTATCCCTTACATCCAAGCAGTACTCTGGACTTTATAAGCGATACCATTGTAGAAAATAGTGGGACAGCGACATTGTATTATGACAATGTCGGTAAGTTAAGCTTGGCTGGTAGCGTTATTGCTTATAATAGTATCAATACTGGTAAAAGCTGTAGTTATGCCTTAGGAGCGAAAGCTGCTGCCAAATTGGAAAGCAGCCAGGTTGTAGCTACTTATAATGCATTAACCAAACCGGGTACTGCACGTAATAATGTTGGAGAATGTGATTTACCAGGTCATCTTTATAAGACAACTGAAAATTCAAGTGGAGCGAATGAAACATTAAGAGATTTGATGCCTGATTCCTTATCACGGGTACTGGCGCCATTGTACCTTGATAATGATATGCAAGTGCTTGAGTCCGAACAGGGGTTGTTTCCTGCTTATATCCCTTTAATTACTGCCAGTGCCAGTGAAACCTTAATTGATCAGGGCTTAGGAAGTTGTAGTCCGACAGATCAACGGGGATTGCAAAGAATTGATACTTCTTCAGGTAACACCGCTACAACTACTGTAAATATTTGTGATGTTGGTGCTATTGAGGTAAGTAAACTCACTGCAGCGGATTTACCGGGAATTAGTAATAGTTCATTAGTTACACCAATTACGCAATACGAAGATAATATTGAGTATTATGAAGACATTTATAATGACAAAACGCTTGATAGCAAACTGGTAAATCGTTATAAAAAACTGATTAATAATGAGAAAAAAGAACTCGAAGCTTTTAAAAAGAGTCGTGCCTATCGTCAGGCCTATGCTAACGTGCTTGATAGCAGTACCGAGGATGAGCAGTTTATTTCTACTTCTAATGGTCTAAATACTGAGATTAAAAAATTTGGTGATGACTTTGACAAAAACTATAATATTACTGTTACTGTAGTTGGTCGAGGCTCTGATCAGTTTATTGAGTCAAAGGATTCTAAAGATATTAATATTAAAGCAAAAGATAGTAATATTGTCTGTAGCTGGGATAAGGATTTAAAACAGGTATTAATTCGCCGTACAGACAATAGTGGACTATTGGCTGCAACTACACCCGCTGGAGAATATGAATATTGCAAATATACAATTACCTCTAAGATTAATCCTGTGATCAAATCTGAAGGTTATGTGCAAGCGCGCATTGTCAATATCGCGCCTATTGCCGAAGATGATGAATATAAACTGGTGTATGGTTCTAGTCAGCCTATTAAGTTAGATATTCTTAAAAATGACTCGGATGAAGGTGATGGCACTGCCGATATGGCAGGTTATCCGAAGGGCTATCCTAGCTTTTATCAGGATCCTATAAATAAAAGTTATGCCAATATTAAACTGGTGACTAAACCAACTTTAGGCAAATTAAACTTTGAATATGAACAGCCTTGTCCAGACAATTCAAACACCCGTCCTGAAGAAACATGTTATGGTGGAAAAATTACCTATACACCAAACAGTACCTTCTCTACATTCAATGATTCATTCACCTATAAAGTACTTGATCAGGATAAAGCTGAATCCAAAGAGGCAACTGTAAAAATTATTAATACCGCAACGACCTCAGATGATACCCGAGGAAGTGGTGGCGGTGGAGCCATTGGAGTATTTGGTTTATTAGGACTGGCCAGCCTGATATGGATACGTCGCAAGATAAGTTAATAAAGTTTGTCTAAAATAAAAGCCCATCAGATTGATGGGCTTTTTGTTCTTTATACTTTCATAAATGATTAATCATATTTTTGCATGATTTTTTCACGTAATTCTTCACGCTGCTCAGGGGATGAAGCTGTTTTAAGCTGGGCTTTCCAGTGTTCGCGTTCACTATCGCTCATGTTTTGCCAGACTTCGCGCATCCGTTGCTGCTGATCTTTAGGTAGCTGGCTAAACCATTCCATACGCTGCTGCAAATCCTGCCGATCCTTGTCATCCAGTTGCCGTAAGGCCTGATAGGATTTTAACAATTCAGCACGTTCTTCAGGAGTAAGTTTTTGCCAACTCGCTGGCATTGAGCTGTTAACCAGTGCATCTGGTTTTTTTACTGGGCTAGCGGCCATTGCAGACGCTAGGGAAAAATCCAGAACCAGCACTGCCAAAACAATAGGAGTGAATTTAGCTGCCATATTTTTTGGTTTCCGTACCCAGCAGACTGAGCATTTCCAAATCTTCAATCATTTGTGGTGAAAGTTTGGCAGTACTCACAGTTTGTGGTTCAACATTGGGTTGATGCGATAACAAGGTAGGCGCAAGGCTAATTCCTGTAATAGCAGCCGCCAGGGCAAAACCACTCATGGCCCAGATGTGTCGCTTTGCCACCGGACGCCGCTGTATAGTGCCCATGACATGCTCTAGCACCTGATTGGTTTCAGGATGGTGACGGGCCTGCTTTTCCAGTGTTTGGACAATTTTATGAATAAATGGATCATGGGGAGTCATCATTATGTCCTCATGGTTATTCGGGATTGAATTGTGAAAGATGAAGGCGCAAGGTTTGTATTGCGCGGTAATAATGGGTTTTTACACTACCTTCGCTACAATCCATGATATTTGCCGTGGTCTTGGTGTCCATATTTTCCCAGGCCCGTAACAAAAAAGCCTGCTGCTGGCGCAAGGGAAGACGTGAAATTGCTTTTTGAATTTCCTGTAAGGTAAATTCCTGATTGAGAAATTCTGCCGGGTTAATATTCTGCTCATCTTCAATCAGTAAACTGGAATCCAGTTCCTGGTCATCCTCTATAACACTGGGTCTTAGCCATGCAAACCGCTTTTGTTTGCGGGTTTCCTGTCTACGCCAATCCATTAAGCGGTTATTTAAAATGGTATAAAACAGCGGTGTCCATTCTGAAGCCGGGCGTTTGGCATAGTGCTGATGTAGCGCGATAAAACTTTCCTGAACCAGATCACGGGCAACATCATGGTGACCAGTCGCAGATTCCATCATGATCAGCGCACGACCACTAACCTGCTTAATGAATACACTTAAACGCTGCTCAATACTCTCAGTCGAGTCAACAGTAGAGGCATGTACATCGGACTTTGGAAAAGAATCCATGAGTATGGAGTATCCCGTCACCATATGTGCTCCATCGTTTGCCGGAATATAAATACAATTCTATGTATCTATAACGTCCAAGCGCGATAGTGCGTTGACATCAAACCAAGTTAAATTTAAAAATTTTGACTCAAAAAAGTTTAAACAAAATGGAGGTGAATGTCTAAAGACATCTGTAAGTATGCTTGTGGCTAGGTCAGTCGTTGACGTACCATTTCAAACAGGCATATCGCGCCTGCAATGGCAACATTTAACGATTCCTGACCACCGGGTTGTGGAATGGCAATTCCCTGAGCGTGTTGCAACAAATTTTCGCTAATGCCTTGGCCTTCATTACCCATTAACCAGATACATGGCTGCTTGAGGTCAAGCTGATATAGGGATTGCTGGGCATGTGAACTGGTGGCATATACAGGCAGGGAAAGTGTGGGTATCAGTGTTTTTAAAGCCACATGCTCGAAAATACTCAGGCTAAATTGCGCACCCATGCCAGCACGCAATACCCGTGGTGACCAGATAGCAGCTGTGCCTGTACTGCAAATAATTTGTTTGATTCCTGCAGCTGCTGCAGTCCGCAATAAAGTGCCTACGTTACCAGGGTCTTGTAGGTTTTCCAGAACCAGCATGTCGCTATTCTGGTTAATCTCAGCAGGAGAAGAGGGGGTATCAATGACTGCCATGATATCAATACCCGGTCCAAGCGTACGTATATCCTGATAAAGGCTGTCAGTAAGGACATAAACAGGTAAGCCGCTAAGCTGATCCAGTAGTTGCTGGACTTCCATGTTTTCCAGTGCCTGACGCGTGAGATAAAATGCATTTACCGGTTTTCCGGTTTTAAGATAGGCCTCGATTAAATGCACGCCTTCCAGAACGGTTTGTTGTTGTTTCTTGCGATAGTTAGCCTGCTCGCATAAACCACGCAAGTGTTTAACCTTATTGTTGTCTTTAGCGTGAATATCAATAAAAGATAAAGTCATGGGCAAATCGTCTAATTTTAAAATAATCCGGATTAAGGGTGAGCTAATATCGAACAAAATCCAAAATATTAAACGCTGGCCCTGCATTCACAAGTTTTAGCAGTGAGCCAGCGTCCATAAAGTTATAAGCTGCGTATTAAACTGAAGCAGTATCCTGATGATAGGAAACCAGACGTTCTACTTCATTTTTGGAACCCAGAATAACCGGAATACGCTGGTGCAGGTCATTCGGCTTAACATCCAGAATCGGCTGGCGACCAGTACTGGCTGCACCGCCAGCCTGTTCAATCAGCATACCCATTGGATTAGCTTCATACATTAGGCGTAAGCGTCCAGCTTTGCTTGGGTCTTTCAGATCATAAGGGTACATGAAGATGCCACCACGCGTGAGGATGCGATGAATGTCACCTACCATGCAAGCGACCCAGCGCATATTGAAATCCTTGCCACGCACACCGGTTTTACCGGCAATACACTCGTCAATGTAGCGTTTAACAGGCGCTTCCCAGTGACGGGTATTGGAGCTATTAATTGCAAATTCCTGCGTGTCTTCTGGAATGCTGAGACGTTCGGCTGTCAGGATAAATTCGCCAACATCACGATCCAGTGTAAATACATCAACGCCATCACCCAGTGTTAACACCAGCATGGTGGAAGGGCCATAAAGCACATAGCCAGCAGCAACCTGCTTGCGGCCTTCCTGCATAAAATCTTCAAAACGCGCGGCACCTGCATGATCTTGCTGCAAAATAGAAAAAATAGTGCCTACGCTCATGTTAATGTCAATATTGCTGGAACCATCCAGTGGATCAAACAATAGCAAATATTTGGCATCGTCATTGCCAGCAATCATTTCGTCCATTTCTTCTGAGGCTAGCGCGGCTACTTTACCACCACTTAGTACAGTATCCATTAACAACACATTGGATACCACGTCCAGCTTCTTTTGAACTTCGCCCTGTACATTGTCACTGCCTGCACTGCCCAACATATTGGCCAGTGCGCCTTTATGCAGTGCTGCACTGATGGCTTTACAGGCAATTGAAACCTGTACGATCAACTGGGTTAGGTCAGGAGTCAGATGTGCTAAACGTTGCTGTCGATCCAGTAAATACTGATTCAAGGTGATATTAGACATCGATTGCTCCTCAAGCGGTTCCAAGACAGTTTTTCTAAAATTAAATACAGGATAGGACACACGACTTTTGTAAAAAACGGGTAGGGTATCTCTGTAAAAAACAGGTGGCTCAATAAAAACAGGCTGCCTTTGCAACCTGTTGTGAATCCAGCCAGCTTTAAAGCGGGGCTATTATAAGTTAGTTAGGGGCACCTGCGCTGTAATTAATTTCAACCCGGCGATTTTCTGCCCAGGCCGCATCGTTATGGCCTTCATTAACCGGTTGTTCCTTGCCATAGCTCACAGTTTCAATCTGCTCATTACGCGCGCCATTGGTGACTAAAAAAGCTTGTACTGATTTGGCGCGACGCTCGCCCAGTGCCATGTTGTATTCACGGGTTCCACGCTCATCGGTATGGCCAGTCAGGGTAACGCGGGCACCATTATTTTGTGACAGATAACGGGCATGAGCGTTTAGGGTTGCCAGATCGGTCTGTGATAAATCACTGCTGTCGTAATCAAAATGCACCACACGCGCAGCCAGTGCCTGACGAACTGCATCCATTGGGCCATTGGCGCCATTCATGCCACTGCTGTTGAGATCGCCATTATTGCCAAGGCCAGTACTGGAGGCACCAGTACCAGTACCTGTAGTGCCATTACCTGCAGTAGCTGT
Source organism: Alkanindiges illinoisensis DSM 15370 (assembly GCF_000619845.1). GTDB lineage: Bacteria > Pseudomonadota > Gammaproteobacteria > Pseudomonadales > Moraxellaceae > Alkanindiges > Alkanindiges illinoisensis. Next base: position 150,039 of record NZ_JHUX01000003.1, read on the forward strand.
GGTATTGGTAGTAGTGGCTGGTTTACGGCTGGCACAACCTGTCATGGCCAGTGCAATGGCAAGGCCCGGAATCATTAATAGATGCATGGTTTTTAATGAGGATTGGTACATGGTGTCTCCAGTTCAAATTTTGTGTCAGGGTCTACCTTAACGCGTCTCTAAAACATTTCAATGATTTTTTACATTTTTTAAAAAAGAATCAAAGTGTTGTAGAGAAGCTTAATTTAAGGTGAGTTTAAGCAAGCGTAATTCTAGTAACCTATCGTCTTTAGCGACGTGGTGCCCAGGCGGGTTCCCGCACTTCACCTTGCTCACTTGGCAAACGCATTCTAAAGCGGCCATCGACTGACATAATGGATAACATGCCACGACTGCCTTCACGGGTAGCATAAACCACCATTTGTCCATTCGGCGAAAAGCTTGGTGATTCATCCAGCGGTGTAGGGGTCAAGATACTAATCACCCCAGAGGCCAGATCCTGTACAGCAACCTGATATTGGCTACCTGCTTTACGGTGTACTAGGGCGAGGCTGCGGCCATCACTGCTTAAGGTGCCTCGTGCATTAAATGGCCCGCTAAAGGTTAGGCGACGGGTACTGCCATCATCAAGATTGTAGCGATAAATTTGTGGCGTGCCGCCGCGGTCCGAGGTAAAGACAAACGATTTGCCATCAGGACTATAACGTGCTTCGGTGTCAATGGCAGTATCGCGGGTCAGGCGGGTAATGCGCTTGGTGGCAATATTCATTTCATAAACTTCAGGATTGCCATCCATAGAACCCGTAAATAGCATTCTTTGGCCATCTGGGGAAATACTGGGCGCGCCATTTAAACCTTTGAACTGGGCCAGAACCTCACGTTGACCTGTGGCCAGATCCTGTAGATAAATCGCAGGGCGTTTGGTTTCAAAGGAAACATAAGCCAGTTTACGTGCGTCCGGTGTCCAGGTAGGTGATAAAATCGGCTCCGGCGATTCCAGAATAGTTTTGGGTTGCTGGCCATCAGTATCGGCAATTTGCAGCGTATACATTAGCTTGCCCGCTTCACGGTTACGCAACACGTAGGCAATTTGGCCAGAAAAATCACCCTGAATACCAGTTAAAGCCTGATAGATTTTATCAGCAATCAAATGACCTGCTTCACGCTGACGGCTAGCAGGAACTTGCAGCACTTCGCCCAGCAGGCGGGTATTTTTCTTGACGTCAAACAATTCATACTGGATTTGCAGGCCATCCCCTGATGGGGTAACTTTACCAACCACCACATAAGGGATACCGCTGCTTTGCCATGTGCCTACATTAATTTCGGCACTGCTGGTGGGGCGTTCTGGCAAATTGGTTGAGGCGCTATTAAATTTGCCTGAGCGCTGCAAGTCGCTTTGCACGATGGAATACACCAGATTGTCAGAAGCAAAGGGGACTACTGCAATTTGTGGCGCTTCTTCGAAGGCTTTGGCAACTTCAAAGGTAAGCGCAGCATGGGCAATTTGAGTTGTTAAAGCAGGCAAAAATGCACTGCTGGCAACGATGCAGGCAGTAAGCAAGCGTGATTTAAGCATGATTTAGCAACTCCTTGGATATTCGTAACTGTTTTTTGACTGGGCTACCATAGCAACTTTTTTCCATTATTTAAACGTGGGTTCAAGCCGCTGCGCCAATTTTCGAGCTTCCGGATCATCCGGCATGTCATAGGGTGCAGCTTGTTCAATGGCAGCACGGATGCTGGCATCACAGTCATCATTGCCACTTGATTTAGTAATGACCACGGATGCGATCTGACCACTAGCGGTTAGGCTAATTCGCGCCTTTGCCGAGTTGCCATCACAGCCTGCTGGTTTGCGCCATGCACTTTTCATTCTGTTCTGGAAACCTGCAGTTGAAACAGCAGCTACTTTTTTAGCTTCTGCCTTGGCATCGGCTTTAGCTCTTGCCTCACTCTCAGCTTTTTCGCGTGCATCATCTTCTGCTTTACGTTTGGCATCTTCGGCCGCTTTTGCTCTGGCTTCATCTGCTTTGCGTTTGGCATCTTCAGTAGCTTTTGCTTTTGCTTCACTGTCTGCCTTGGCTTTTGCATCTGCTGCTTTTCGCTTGGCGTCGGCATCTGCCTTGGCCCTAGCATCATTTGCGGCTTTCTTTTTAGCGTCACTGTTGGCTTTGGCCTTTGCCTCGGCATCCGCGTCTGCTTTACGTTTCGCCTCAGCATTTGCTTTAGCCTGTGCATCTTGTGCCCGTTTTTTCTCAGCGTCTGCCTTCGCTTTTTCAGCATCTGCCTTGGCTTTGCGATCAGCTTCAGTTTTACGCTTGGCATCTTCAGCGGCTTTTACTTTAGTGTCCTGTTCAGCTTTGCGCTTTTGCTCAGCCTCGGCCTGACGTTTGGCTTCTTCAACCTGACGTTTTTTTGCCTCAGTAGCTTTTTGCTTTTCCTGCTGCTTGGCATCCTGCTGTTTACGTTTGGCGTCTTCGGCAGCTTTCGTCTTGGCTTCTTCTTCGGCTTTACGTTTTATATCAGCCTTTTCTTCAGCTGCCTTGAGTTTTGCATCTTGAGCAGCTTTGCGTTTGGCTTCCAGTTCGGCCTGACGCTTTGCTTGTGTGTCTGCCTTGGCTTGCTCAGCCTTGCGTTCAGCCTCAGCTTTAGCCTGCTGTTGTTTAGCTTCAGCTGCTTTTTGTGCAGCCAATTCCTGCTTTTGCTTTTTCGCTTCAGCCGCTTTCTCTTGCATTTCTTTTTGTTCGGCTTCTTTTTGTTTTGCTGCTTTTTGCTCAGCTTCTTTTTTCTGAGCTTCAGCACGTGCTTTTTGTTGCGCTTCCTGTTGCTGTTTTTTCTGGTCAGCAACGGCTTTGAGTTCAGCAGCTTTTAAGGCAGCCAATTGCTCTGCCGTTAGGGTAGCGGGCTCTGGTTCTACGGTAGGCTCTGGTTCCACAGTCGGTTCAGGCTCGGCCACAGGCTCAGCAATAGGATCTTCTACGGGTTCTGCGACAGGTTCAGTTGCTGGCGCTTCATTTGATGGCAGTGGGGTAGCAGAAGCAGCACTATCCTGCATTTGCTGTAATTGTTCAGGAGTTATCAGAATAGCCTGTAAAGGCTTGGGCGGAATTAAAGGATCACTTTTTCCAAAAAAAAGTAAACCACCCAGCAGGCTGGCGTGCAAGATCAGGGTAATGGCCAGCGGTAGGCGATTTTGTTTAAAAGAGGATGGCACAGGCCGTTTCATGGACATACCTTATTTGCCAACCTCAGGATTTTGGCTGGTCGGTCAGCAAGCCAACCTGACTCAAACCAGCTTCTTGCAGGGTAGACATCAACCCAACCACTTTGCCATAAGCAACATTTTTATCGCCATTGACCAGTATCATCAATTTTTGCTGTTTTTGTTCCGCCTCACTTTGGGCTTCGGCCAGACGGGTTTTTAGTTCATCTAATGTCATGGCTTCATCATTGCTGTTGCCAAGCTCAAGTAAATACTCACCATCTGCCTTAATACTAACAATTGCAGGTGGAGTTTTAGACTCAAATGTACTGTTTTTAGCCTGCGGTAAATCAACAGTGATGCCAGAGGTAATCATGGGTGCAGTCACCATGAAAATAACCAGCAATACCAGCATGACATCAATGTAAGGTACTACATTCATGTCACTTTTTAAGGGCTTTTTAATCCGGCCAAACGGGCTGCCTTGCATTGCCATAATCAGGCGTCCTCGCGCAGGGAGCTGGTACTTTGGCTGGCTGTGCCATCAAGGGATTCACGCTGTAACAGGGCAGTCATTTCTTCGGCAAACAGGGCACGCTGCTGATAAACCGCTTCTGATTTTGCACTATAACGGTTATAAGCCAGTACCGCTGGAATTGCGGCAAACAAGCCAATGGCTGTGGCAATCAGGGCTTCAGCAATACCGGGAGCTACTGTTGCCAGCGTAACCTGTTCCACCTGTGCCAGACCGATAAAGGCATTCATGATGCCCCAGACCGTACCAAACAGACCAACATATGGAGAAACCGAGCCAATGCTGGCCAGTGTCGAAGCGCCATGTTCCAGCACATTTTGTTCGCGTGACAGCGACACCCGCAGCATGCGTTCTGTACCGGAAATGGTGTCTTCGCGGCTGGCCTGACGTTTTTTCAGTTTTAAAAATTCGGTAAAACCTTCATAAAAAACCGATTCAATGCCTTGACGATGCGGATGAGTCTGGGCATTTTTATACAGGGTTTTTAGGTCTGCACCTGACCAGAAAATCTTTTCAAAGCTATTATCCTGCTGGTTGCTTTTGCGAAATGCCATTTCCAGTTTGGCAATTAAAAACCAGCCATAAATGGATGCCAGAAATAAAATCAGCATGACAATCTGAACTACCGGACTGGCATGCAGGATCAAATCAGAAATGTTAAGTGATGTTGGAGTTGCAGTGGTTGGCATGGTAATTTCACAAAAATAAAAAGGATAATGACGCTAAGGGACTGATCTTACAATCAGATCATGGATAAATTCTGGAATTCTTCTGGGTTTTAACTGGGCATCCAGACAGGCCAGTGTAACGCTTGCAGAAGCCAGCAGCATTTCATCACGGTAAATATTTTGCTGCAAGGTAAATGATACTGATTTACACGAACTCACATCAACCGTCACATTGAGTAAATTGTCCATAAAAATGGGCTTATGGTATTGCACGTTGATTTGATGTACTACAAATGAATAATCATGCTGGTCCCAGTAATGCTGAACCCCTTGGGCGCGTAGCCATTCAGTACGAGCGCGCTCAAAGTAACGGATATGATTGGCATGATACACAATACCACCGGCATCCGTATCTTCAATATAAACCCGAATGGGAAACCGGAATGTGGTCAAGACAAGCTCCTTTGTTTTGCCGACGGGGTATTATCTACGCTGCTTAAAAATGGGATGCAGTCAAAGCAGAATATAAGTCGCTAACATATTATAAGAATTTTGCAGCCAGCAAGGATTAACTTGTTAATAATTCATTAAAGAAAAGACTAAAAACATTTATCTTAAATAAGCAAGATATTGGCAAAGTGCATAGCCCTTAAAATACACGAGCAAATGAAATTTTAAATTGACTAAGGTTAAATGAACAAAGGCTGCCCTTGATATGACAACCTTTGATTTTACTTACACGCGATGGATAACTAACAACGATTACTGGCAGTAGACATTGGCAGTACGCGGTGCATAAATACCAATGGTAATTACACCCAGAATAATATCCATCGGTTCCTGTACAGTTTGTACTTTTGCTACTTTATCTGCACTACCACAGATTTGTGCAGCATTTAGGGTTTTTTCCTGACCAATGCCCCAGAACAGGAACGATTGGGATTCAGAATGCTTGGGAACAGTTTGTGAATTTTTCTTGATCAAACCAGTTTGGGTGGCGCAACCGCTGGCCAATAAAGTACTGCCCATGAAAACCGCTAATAGAATTTTTTTCATTGACTTATTCTCCAGTTATTTGCAGTAAACACGAATTTGACGTGGGGTAAATAAACCGTAAGTCAGGTTACCCAGCAGACCATTTAAAAAAGTCTGTTGTGTTTGCACTTTGGCAATCTTGTCGGCACCGTCACAGACTTCAGCCGCGTTTACTTCCTGCTCTTGGCCAATGCCAGAAACAAAGAAAGGCTGCATTTTGTCGTATGACGCTGTGCTGTTACCGCCATTTGCCATGAGATAAGTTTGAGTAGTACACCCGGAAGCAAGGATTGCAAGTAAGCTTGCTAATGCAATTTTTTTCATCTTTCACCCCAAATTGTAATTTTGCTTTACTTAAGTTAACAAAGCGCACACATTCTAATAGAAGTGTTATTGGGTTGGTATGGGAGAAATAGAAAAAATAAGAATATAGCAGGCTTAAATGTGAGCTACTTCACAGATATTTTTATGACTAAACTTGAATCTTATTAATAAGCTATTTTGTAGCACGTCCATTTAACCAAAAGGCCTGAATCACAAGGTTAGTTCTTGTCATTCAGGCCAGCAATTCTTAACCGCTGCTATTTCCCCACAAGAAAAATCATTCTTGCAGAACAGTGTTCTTCATCTCTTGCGCTCGGGTGAAACATGAGAGGCACTGCCTCACAAGGCTTATCCTCGCACTCGAGCAAAGCTCTCGTCTTGCGCCGCGGCAAATGAGAAACAACGTTCCGCAAGACGTAGTGAAACGAAGTGGCTTTGCTCTATCCTCTCCAGAAAAATCACAGATTTTTCTCTTGCGCTCGGGCGGAACAGTGTTCCGCTTATCCTCGCTCAGGCGGAACCATGTCGAACTGATAATAAGCCTGATTGGTCGCAATACGGCCACGCGCGGTACGCATTGCAAAACCCTGCTGAATCAGGTATGGCTCAATTACATCTTCTAGCGTACCACTATCTTCTGCCATAGCAGCAGCCAGTGCTTCAATACCAGCAGGCCCGCCGTTAAAACGTTCCAGCAGCATTTGCAAATAACGCCGATCCAGCGTATCCAGTCCGTTTTTGTCCACGTTCAGCATGTCAAGTGCACGCTGGGCAATATCCTGCGTTACTTCGCCATTGCCTTTAACTTCTGCATAATCACGCACGCGACGTAGCAGGCGATTGGCAATACGGGGCGTACCGCGTGAGCGCCGGGCAATTTCCTGCGCGCCTTCCGGGGTCATGGGAATGCCCATCAGGCTGGCCGAACGATGCACAATATGGGTGAGGTCAGCAACCGAATAAAATTCCAGTCGCTGCACAATCCCAAAACGGTCACGCAGGGGCGAAGTCAGCAAACCAGCACGGGTGGTTGCAGCAACCAGTGTAAACGGTGGCAAGTCCAGCTTAATAGAACGCGCCGCCGGGCCTTCACCAATCATGATATCCAGCTGGTAATCTTCCATGGCCGGATACAGGATTTCCTCAATCACAGGCGACAGGCGATGAATTTCATCAATAAACAATACATCGCCATGTTCAAGGTTGGTTAATAGCGCCGCCAGATCACCGGCACGCTCCAGCACCGGGCCAGAGGTGGATTTAAGATTGCCACCCATTTCACGTGCAATAATATTGGCCAGCGTCGTTTTACCCAGTCCTGGCGGCCCAAAAATCAGGGTATGGTCCAGCGCTTCCTGACGGGTACGCGCGGCATGAATAAAAATTTCCATTTGTTCACGCACAACTGGCTGCCCTACATAGTCTTCCAGACTGGTAGGACGAATCGCACGATCAAAATGGTCTTCTGGCTTTTCAGTTGCCGTAATTAATCGATCTTGCATGATTCCTCACTCAATTTTGCTTAAATTTTACTCAGGCTGCTTGCACTATGCTGTCAATAAAAATCAGCTTTGCAGGGTTGAATCGGACAGGCAGGCTTACTGAGTAAATTACTGTTTCATCATCGACTTTAGCGCAGCGCGAATCAGGTCAGCCGTTTCGGTAAATTCGCTTTTTACTGCCCCGATGGCTTTTTGCGCTTCAAGCGGTTTATAGCCTAAAGACACCAGTGCGGCTTCGGCTTCGGCTACGGGTGAAATACTGGTAATACCAAACTGATGAGTACCCAGACTGCTGCCATCGCTGCTACCACTAGTGCTCAGGCTTTGCAGGCGGTCACGCAACTCAATCACCAGACGCTCGGCAGTTTTTTTGCCTACGCCAGGAATGCGGGTCAGGGTAGTGACGTCCTGCATATCAATGGCCTGAATCATCATGGCGCTGCTCATGCTGGATAAAATACTTAAAGCCAGTTTTGGGCCAACGCCATTCACCTTAATTAAGGTACGAAACAGTGCCTTGTCCGTTGTATCCGAAAAACCGTACAGCAAATGTGCATCTTCACGCACCACCAGATGCGTCCATAAAGTCACGTTTTGTCCAGGCTTGAGCTGGCAGAAAGTGGACAGTGGCGTATCAATTTCATAACCCACACCGTTGACTTCCAGTAAAACCACCGGCGCTTCCAGTGCGCGTACGACACCAGTCAGAGAACCAATCATACAAATACTCAAAACTAAAAATGAATGTGATCAACAAAATGGTTTATTGGACTAAGCGCGTTAAAGCCAGCTTGCTAAAGCAGAGCGACTACAACAGGGTAACCCGATTGCCTTGCAATTCCTGTGACAATGCATAGGCCTGATGGTCTGAAAGGCTGCTCAGCATATCCAGAATCTGCATAATGTTGTGATAATGAAAACTGGGTTCTTCTTTCAATACCGCACCATGCGCATGCAAAATATGCATCAGGCGTTGCTCGCGAAAACTTAAATGATGCTGCTTAACCGCCAGCGGCATAAAGGCATCCAGCAGCACATGCAAACTGGAATTGGCCACCAGCTCCAGCCGTGCCTTTTGTGGATGGGTAAAAATCCGTGTCCGTGCCAGATTTTTGGCGGCTTCCACGCCATGACACAAATCCGGTGGACAATGATCGAGCAAGCTGCCTTTTAGCTGACCAGCCAGAATTTGTTCATGCTGGCGCTTAAACGCATCCGTGACTTCATCCACCAGCCGTTTCATGGCACGCCCACGTAGCGCCGCCAATTTTTGTGGAATGGGGACATTACGGCTAATTTCATCCGGTGCGCCGTAATCGGCAATCAGGGTTAAAAACAGCGGTTCCACTTCATGGTAATGCAGCATCCCCAGTTGCAGGCCATCTTCCAGATCAATCAGCGCATAGCAAATATCATCGGCAGCTTCCAGCAAATAGGTGAGTGGATGTCGGCAAAACTGATAATCACCGGTTTGGATCAGGCCCAGATGCTCGGCAATTTCCAGCAAAATGCCTTTTTCACTCTGATAACAGCCAAACTTGGCACGCTTGTGGGAAGGATGCAAACTGGCCGGATCAAGTGGTTTGGCCAGCCACGGATATTTTAAATACGCACCCAGCGTGGCATAGGTCAGGCGCATACCACCGTCATCCGGGTGATATTCCAGACGGCTTAATACCCGTAAACCCTGGGCATTGCCTTCAAACTGGCACACATCGGCGCGCTGTTCCGGGGTCAGTGAAATTAGTAAATGCTGATGCTTCGGGTGCTCAAACCAGTCGCGAATGGCATATTCACCCGCATGGCCAAACGGTGGATTGCCAATATCATGCGCAAGGCACGCTGCCTGAATAATGGCACCCACATCTGCTGGATCAATCCACGCTGGCAATTCATCCCTGATTTTTTCAGCAGCCAGCATGCCCAGCGAGCGGCCAATGCAAGACACTTCCAGCGAGTGGGTGAGCCGGGTATGAATCCCATCATTCTGGGTGAGTGGATGCACCTGCGTCTTGCGGTTTAATTGCCGAAAACTGCTGGAAAAAATAATCCGGTCATAGTCTTTGTGAAAAGCTGTACGTCCCTGTTCACTGCTGCCATGCTGTGAGTGACTTTTTTTACTGCCCAGCCGAATGGGAGAAAGTAGCTGTGCCCAACGCATTGCTTGCATAGAATCTAGAGTATTATTCAGGTTATTAATTATAACCGATCATGCCAAAGATTATCGGTTTAAGCGAGGCCTATATAAGATGGGGCGTCAAAATATGACGTACTTAAGCTAGAGTTTTTATAGACAGCAGGATGCTAACCATAGGCTCTGTTAACAAAACAATATTATTCTACTGATAAACATTTCTAAAAAACGGCCTGCCTACCCATTTTTCCAGTTTTTAGCGCTATCGATAAGAATTTGATGACAAACCAATGTATTTCATTACGGTATGCGGCCATGCAATAGGGCATGCTGGTTTCACAAAGCGATCAGTAAATCGAGATAAGGTATTTGCATCTATCTCAATGCATTGATCAAGTTAAAAAAGTGGAGTCAAACTATGCTGTTCCGTACAAAAACATTATTTGCCGTTTCAACCCTGTCTTTAGCCCTTACCAGTTCAGCATTTGCTGCCAGCCTTGACAGCCAGAACAATGCCACTGTTAAAGTGGGAAATACCAATGCTGGAGTTTCTGTCAATGCTAATGCCAATACAGAAGCAAATGGGAGTGGTGTACTGACTGGAATTAAAAGTCTGGGTAACAGTGCCGTAAATGGCCTTGAAAAAGCAGGTGGCGTTGTGGTGAATGAAACCAAATCTGCCACCAGTTATGTGGGTGACAAAACCGAGGCAGCATGGGATAAAACCAAAGAAGTGAGTAGCAGTGTAGCCAGCAATGTGAAATCGGATACCAGTAAAGCAGCGCATGCCACCACTGATAACGTAAAATCAGGCTGGGATAAGACCAGACAGGCGGGTGAAACAGTAGCCGATAAAGCAGGCAACACCAGTGCAAATATAGTGAATACCACAAAATCCACCAGCAAAAAAGCCTATGACAAAACCGTAAATGGCAGCAAGAAACTGGCTAGTAAAACCAGCCAGAAAGTCAATGCAGGTGTAACCAAAACCAAGCAACAGGTTCATACCCCTGCGGCAACTGTAGATGTTAATCACCAGACGAATGTTGATACAGGTGTGGGCAAGGCAGGCGTTGCTGGAAATGGGCATGTTGATGCGCGTTAATTGAACTGAAGATTTTGGGATGCGATGAATCACTCAGTATCCATCTCCTGAAATTCCATAAACACAAAAGTCCATGAAAAAGGGAACTTCGGTTCTCTTTTTTGTATGGAAAAAGGGAAAAGGCAACCTCTAAAAGAAGTAAAATAAAATGTTTAAAATGTGACCGCAATACATGAAAGCCTAGCTGATTTGATCATTTGCGCGTATCATATAGCGCTTCTTTCAAACATTGTGGTTTTGTTAGTTGTAACAAGCCCATGGAGCCAGTTTCAGCATGTTTATTGTGGCCGGTGCGTCAGCACTTTCTGCCTTCAAGCAGCGTCAGCTTTTATCCCGTATTTCTGCGCTTAGCTCAGTTGCAAACACTGTTACAACGATAGAAAGCCAATTTGTTTATCTCTTCGATCAGGAGTTGAGCGAGCATCAGCAAACAGTTGCTGATCAATTGCTTAACGATGGTCAGAAATATGCCCTGACTATCGCTGAATCTGGCGATGTGCAGGTGCTGGTCACCACCCGGATTGGCACAATTTCGCCCTGGTCATCCAAGGCCACTGATATTTTCAAAAACTGTAATGCCCCGGTTCATCGGCTGGAGCGTGGGATTTTATATACCCTGCGCGGCTTGAACCAGCTCAATGCCGATGTGTCTGCGCTACTGCATGACCGCATGACCGAAACCATTTTTGCCACGATTGAATCCGGTGCCGCGCTGTTTAGTGAAACTGCGCCCAAACCCTTGCAATCAGTAGATATTCTGGGTCATGGTAAGGATGCACTGGTTAAGGCCAATCAGGAATTTGGCTTTGCCTTATCGATGCAGGAAATTGAATACCTGACTGACGCCTTTACCCAGCTTGGCCGTAATCCGCACGACATTGAGCTGATGATGTTTGCGCAGGCCAACTCTGAGCATTGCCGCCATAAAATCTTTAATGCGGAATGGACCATCAATGGTGAAAAGCAGCCATTGTCCCTGTTCCAGATGATTAAAAATACCTATAAGCAATCGCCTAATGATGTGTTGTCTGCCTATAAAGACAATGCCTCGGTGATTGTGGGTTTCGATGCCGCGCGTTTTTACCAGCAGTATCAGCCTGAAAATGGACAGCATGAGTACAGCTACCGCAATCAGGCTGTACATATTCTGATGAAGGTGGAAACCCATAACCACCCGACAGCCATTGCGCCATTTGCCGGTGCAGCCACGGGTTCCGGTGGTGAAATTCGTGATGAAGGGGCAACAGGCCGTGGTGGCAAACCCAAAGCCGGTCTGGCTGGGTTTACTGTATCCAACCTGAATATTCCCGGCTTTGAACAGCCGTGGGAAGTTCCCTATGGCAAGCCGTCACGTATGGCTTCTGCCTTGCAAATCATGATTGAAGGCCCGCTGGGTGCTGCCGCATTTAACAATGAATTTGGCCGCCCAAACCTGTGTGGTTATTTCCGTACCTTTGAGCAGGCGATTCCAACGCTCAAAGGCGTTGAGGTGAAAGGTTTCCATAAACCCATCATGATTGCTGGCGGTTATGGCAACATTCGCCCTGAGCATGTGGAAAAGAACCCGATTGAACCCGGTGATTTGCTGATTGTACTGGGTGGCCCTGCCTTGCTAATTGGCTTGGGTGGCGGTGCAGCGTCCAGTGTGGACAGTGGCACCATGGGTGAACAACTGGATTTTGCCTCTGTACAGCGTGACAACCCGGAAATGGAACGCCGTTGTCAGGAAGTGATTGATGCATGCTGGGGAATGGAAGATGCCAACCCGATTGTATCGGTACATGATGTGGGCGCGGGTGGCCTGTCCAATGCCATGCCTGAGCTGGTGAATGACCATAAGCTGGGCGCAACACTCAACCTGCGCAAGATTCCATCACTGGAAACCGGCATGTCGCCGATGGAAATCTGGTCAAACGAAGCACAGGAACGTTATGTGCTGGCCATTCGCCCTGATTCGCTCGAACTGTTTGAATCACTGTGTGCACGTGAACGCTGTCCATTTGCGGTACTGGGTGAAGCTACCGAAGCCCGTCATTTAACGGTAGAAGATCCGCTGTTTGACAATAAGGCGGTTGATATTCCCATGCAGGTGATGCTGGGTGGCACACCACGCATGCAGCGCAGTTATGACACTATGACCCGTCAGGGCAGTGCTTTTGATACCAGCACAATTGACTTAAAAGATGCAATATTCCGTGTGTTGCGTCATCCATCGGTAGCCAGCAAGTCTTTCCTGATTACCATTGGTGACCGCTCAATTACCGGTATGGTGGCGCGTGACCAGATGGTTGGCCCCTGGCAGGTTCCTGTGGCCGATTGTGCGGTTACTACCACTGGCTATCAAACCTATACTGGCGAAGCCATGAGTATGGGTGAGCGTCCACCGGTTGCCTTGCTTAATCCGGCAGCTTCAGCGCGTCTGGCTGTGGCAGAAGCAATTACCAATATTAGTGCCAGCCGGATCAAGCAGCTCAGTGACATTAAACTGTCTGCCAACTGGATGGCTGCGGCTGGCCAGATGGGTGAAGATCAGGCGCTGTTTGAAGCGGTAAAAACTGTCGGTATGGAAATTTGCCCGGCACTGGATATTGCTATTCCGGTGGGCAAGGACTCATTGTCCATGCGTACTACCTGGCAGGATGCAGAAACGGGTGAAGAAAAGGCCGTTACTTCGCCAATGTCTGCCATTATTTCTGCCTTTGCACCGGTGCAGGACGTACGTAAGACCCTGACCCCAGAACTCAAGCGGGTTGAAGACACAGTGCTGGTACGTCTGGATCTGTCGCGTGGCAAGTTCCGTCTGGGTGCTTCCATTTTAGCACAGGTATATCAGGCACTGGGTGAAACCACGGCTGACCTTGATTCAACCGATGACCTCAAGGCCTTCTTTGCCTTAATTCAGGACTGGAACCAGCGTGGTTTGCTCTTGGCCTACCATGATATTGGCGATGGTGGTTTGCTGGCTTCTGTCAGTGAAATGATGTTTGCTTCACGTCTTGGCGCTGACTTGCAACTAAAGGGCAATGATGTACTGGCTGAACTGTTTGCCGAAGAAATTGGTGCGGTTGTGCAGATTACTGCTGGCAACTGGGCACAGCTCCAGCAAGAGTTACAAGGCCATCTGTTACAGGATGCCATTGTACAAATTGGTACCGTCAATTCTAGCGACCAGTTAACTGTGGCTGGCCTGACTTTGTCCCGTGTAGAAATGCAGCAGGCCTGGGCTGAAGTAAGCTATCAAATCCAGCGTTTGCGGGATAATAGCGAAGGTGCAGATCAGGAGTTTAGCCTGATTGACAACCCGGACTTCCAGGGCCTGATTGCCAAGCCAACCTTTGACCTGAATGAGCCGATTGAAGCGCCGTTTATCAATGTGCGTAAGCCAAAAATGGCCATTCTGCGTGAGCAGGGTGTTAATGGCCAGTTGGAAATGGCCGCAGCGTTTGAGAAAGCGGGTTTTTGTAGTGTTGACGTTCACATGAGCGATTTGCTGGCAGGCCATATTGATCTGAATGATTTTGAAGGTTTAGTGGCCTGTGGTGGCTTTAGTTACGGTGACGTGTTAGGCGCTGGCGGTGGCTGGGCCAAATCCATCATGTTCAATACTCGCTTGCGCGACCAGTTTGCCCGTTTCTTCCAGCGTGAGGAAACCTTTAGCCTCGGCATCTGTAATGGTTGCCAGATGATGGCACAGCTCAAGGACCTGATTCCCGGCGCTAGCGAATGGCCACGTTTCTACCAGAACACCAGTGAGCGCTTTGAAGCACGTACCGTAAATGTGCGTGTTGAAAAATCCCGTTCAGTGCTGCTGGAAGACATGGCTGGTTCGATTTTACCGATTGCTGTAGCACATGGTGAAGGCCGTGTGGTTGCCAGTGATGATGCCTTGGCAAGTCTGGCAGCACAGCAACAAATTACCTTACGCTATGTGGACAGTCAGGGCAATCCAACCCAGCATTATCCACTCAATCCAAATGGCTCACCGGATGGTATTACCGGAGTAACCAGTCTGGATGGCCGTGCGACCATTTTAATGCCGCACCCGGAGCGTACATTCCGTGCCGTGCAGCACTCATGGAAGCCGGAAGACTGGCAGGATGATGGGGCGTGGATGCGCTTATTCCGCAATGCACGTCGCTTTGTGGGATAATGGCTGGGTAAACTGGTTGAATAAAGTTTAGCTGTAAAATAGGCGTTGTATAAAAAGCCGTATCTGATGATGCGGCTTTTTTATACAAATTTTGGCCTTATTCAGGTGAAAATAAATAGACGTGCTTATATTTTAACGTTATCTTTAAAGCACATAATAATTGGTATTTGTGCCAAAACAATAAGGCATATTAGTCAATGCAAAGTCGCATGATGATTATCTGTACATTGTATTGCAGCGTCATTTGCACAAATTAGCCACAACTTTGCACATTAAAAGTTAAGGAATGATGGATGTACAAACTGGTTTTTTTTGTTCCGGACACCCATGTCAATGAGGTGAAAGAAGCCATATTTGCGGCAGGGGCTGGCAAAGTCGGGGACTATGAATGTTGCGCCTGGCAGGTCTTGGGGCAGGGGCAGTTTCGCCCGTTGAAAGGGGCTAATCCGCATATTGGTGAAGTAGGCAAGATTGAGCTGGTGCCTGAATGGCGCGTCGAGGTGGTTTTGCCACGTGACAAGCTGGCCAAGGTTTTAAAAGTCATGAAAGAATCTCATCCTTACGAGCACCCTGCCTTTGATGTGATCCAGCTCATTTCGTGGTAGAGGCTGTAAAACATTATTTGTATAGTGGATTCATCACCATAATGCCTGTACTAGAATAGGGCAGGCCTTCATATTATTAAGAAAAAATAATTTTTTGACAGTAAAGACGTTAAATTCATTTAAAATAATATGTCCGCCTGTAAGCACAGTCCTGTTAATAGGGCTAAGGTGCCTTCATTATTTTTTAGGGGCTGCATGTGTTTGATTTTTTGATTTTTATTGGTCGTTTTCAGCCATTTCATCTGGCTCATCAGGCCGTAATTCAGGAAGCATTTAAGCACAGCAAATCGGTGATTATTCTGTTGGGTTCGGCACAACCTGAGGAAGGATTCAGTGACACATCATTTCGCTCTGACACAAGGGTAGAGCTATGCTCATCCCGTACGCTCAAGAATATTTTTACAGCAAATGAGCGTGAAGAAATGATCCGGGCTGCTTTTGCGCCAGAGCAACAAAGCCAGCTTCATTTTGCCGGCTTAGTCGATGTTTTTAATGATAAAAAATGGACAGCCATGGTGAAGCAGGCAGTACAGGAGATTGTTCAGCAATGCAGCCAGTCTGATAATTCAGACATTCAAAATAAAATAGGGTTAATTGGTCATTTCAAGGATCAAAGTTCGTATTATTTAGCTCTATTTCCCGAGTGGTCATTAGTTGAGCTGGACAATTATTTTCACTTGTCCGCAACCCCGATTCGTGAGCAATATTTGTTAGGCCATTTACCCACGTTAACTCAGGTGCCAGCCTCCACATTAAGCTACTTAATGAATTTCCAGCAAACATCAAGCTATCGAGCGTTACAGCAACAGGCGCAGCAATCGCTTAAGGTATAACTGTACTTAACAGCTATATTGGTGAATATATGATTGCGCAGAAAATGAAAATTCCCTGTTTTGCTGTAACCCTGCCATTGCTGATTAGCCTGACAGCAACCACTGCACAGGCTGCCACTTTAAGAGTTGACCCAGCCCAGACCAGTGTGGCGTTTCAGGTAAAAGGTGTAGGCGGTGCCAGCGGAAGCTTTAGCAAGTTTGAGGGCACGGCCAACTATAATCCGGACAGTCTAAAAGACCTGAAAATCAATTTTGTGATTGATAGCAACAGTATCAATGCTGGTGCTAAAACAGCCATTTATAAGGGTGATAAAGTCTTTGATGTGGATGATTATCCAACGCTGACTTTCCGCAGTACCCAGGTTACCCCAAAATCCAGCAATGCAGTAAAAGTTGATGGCTTGCTCACCATGCATGGCGTAACCAAACCGGTAAGCTGGAATATGCAAATTGATCCAGCCCGTAGTAATGACCAGCAATTGCACTTTACTGCCAATACCAGTATCAAGCGCAGTCAGTGGGGCATGAATGGTTATTCAAAACTGGCGTCTGATCAGGTTGACCTCAATATTCAGGCCAAGCTGAGCGCAGAAAGTTAGTCTTTTAATGAGGTTAAATCCGCTTTAAGTCTTCAGTGTTTTTAAAAATTTGTTGTTAAAAAAGCAGAGACGATACCCGGCGTGCTCTGCTTTTTTTATGAAAGCTAAATCGCTTAAACAATAAAAATAATTATTGAATCAGATGTGTTGCTGAATAAAATTTAAGACCAGTGCAGCGTGGCCTGCTGCTTTTACCTTACGCCAGCTTTGAAGCAGTTGGCCTTGCTGGTCAAACAGAAAACTGCTGCGCTCAATGCCCTGAACCTGCTTGCCATACATATTTTTGGTTTTAATCACGTCAAAATGGCGGCACAGGATTTCATCGGGATCACTAATTAATGCAAATGGAATGCTTTCCTTTAAGGTGAATTTATCATGTGATTTCAGGCTATCGCGTGACACCCCATAAATTTTGACGCCCAGTTTTTCAAATTCAGGCAACAAGTCACGAAAATCCTGTGCCTGTGTGGTGCAGCCTGCGGTTAAATCTTTCGGATAAAAATACAGTAATGTGTAATGGCCCTGAAGTGTTTGCAGGTTAAAACTGCCTTGCGTGCTATCGACCATTAAATTAGGCAGTTTAGATGGTTGTTCGGATGAGTTTTTTTCGTCAGGCGTACTGACAGGAATAGAAGTTGACATAAGCTTTTTTAAAGGAAACCAGATAAATAATAGCGAGTATAAAACACTAACACTTAAAATAATAAAGCCCGTTCATTTTAACGGGCTTTAAAAAATATAACTTTGAGCCTGGAAAAGGCGAATTATTTTTTGCTGGCAGCAGGGAATTGAGGCTCGCTCATTTTGACACCAGCGCGGCATTTATCCAGATCACCCTTAATGCGTTTTAATGCAGGCAGATTATTGGGATTCTGGCCTTTCATGGCAGCACTTTGAATATCCCAGAACTCGCCTAATTTAAGCTGGCTGGCCTGAACATTGATGGTACAGCTACACACCTTTTTGGCACTGGCAGAGTCAGTCATTTTCAACTGTACTGCTTCATCAGCACAGCGCTCAATCATGGCAGACTTGATATCCGTTGGTGCAGCAAAACTCATGCTGGAAGATGCCATAACAGCGGCAATGAATGCTAAACGCACAGCAGAAAATTTGATCATAGTAATCCTTGATGTTAATTGCCTAAATCTTAGTTGATAACTGCTTGATATAAGGTAGGATCTTCAACGCCTGCATCAATAAAACCCTGACGACGTAAGCGGCAACTGTCACAACGACCACAGGCATAACCGTTGTCATCCGCCTGATAGCAGGAAATGGTTTGCGCGTAGTCTACCCCGTGTTCCAGACCCAGCTGTATAATAGCTGCTTTTGTTAAATGTAATAATGGAGTTTCTATTGTAATTGGGTTACCTTCGACGCCTGCCTTGGTGGCCAGCGCTGCCATTTTTGCAAAGGCATCAATATATTCCGGGCGGCAATCCGGGTAGCCGGAATAATCAACCGCATTCACGCCAATCACAATGGCTGAAGCATTTTTTACTTCGGCTGCGGCCAGTGCATAAGACATAAAAATAGTATTGCGTGCAGGCACATACGTTACCGGAATAGCACCAGGCTGATTTTGCCGGTAGTTTTCTGACTGGCTTTCAATTTCACAGTCCTGCGGCACGGCAATAGAATCATCAGTTAAGGCAGAACCGCCCAGCTGGCGCAGGTCAATATCAATAATGCGATGTTCCACACCGGCACGCTTGGCCAGTGCCCGCGCTGCATCCAGTTCGCTGGAGTGACGCTGGCCATAGGAAAAACTCAAGGCAAAGCATTCATAGCGTGCCTGTGCCCAGGCCAGACAGGTGGTTGAATCCAGTCCGCCAGATAGCAGCACAATCGCCCGCGGCTTTTGCGCAGTAGTTTGAGAAATAGGGGAGGTTGAATTATCAGAAGAAGACTGAGTCATAATATTACCTTAGCCGTTATGAGCTGGGTGAGTGGCTTAACGGCCTTTTTCATCATTCCATAACAGCTTGTGAAGCTGTAATTGAAAACGCACGGGCAAACGGTCTGCCACAATCCAGTCTGCCAGTTGCCAGGCAAAGGCAGGTAGTGTGGCTTTGGTCTTATCAATGGCAAAAGCAGGTGAAAACCATACCGTACTCACCAGCTTATCCAGTTGATACTGCTGCAATTGCTGTTTGGCCCAGTCGTAGTCTTCGCGGTTGCAAATGACAAACTTGATCTGGTCGTGCGGGGTTAAAAAATTCAGGTTATCCATCAGGTTGCGGTGCTGTTCGCCCGAGGATGGGGTTTTGAGATCCATCACCTTGGAAACCCGTGAATCAACCGCCTGAACTGACAGCGCGCCACTGGTTTCCAGCGACACATGCAAGCCTGCATCGCATAACTGCTTAAGTAGGGGAATACAATTCGGCTGGGCCAGCGGCTCGCCACCAGTTACGCATACGTGCCTGACACCAAATTCGTTGACCTGATCCATAATGGCTTGCAGCGACACCCGTTCACCCCCTTCAAAGGAATAAGTGGTATCACAATAGGTACAGCGCAGCGGGCAGCCAGTAAGCCGTACAAACACACATGGCCAGCCTGATTCGTTGGCTTCACCTTGCAGCGAATAAAAGATTTCGGTCAGGCGCAGGCCGGCAGCCGGATCAGTAACAGGAATTTGTGCAGAACGCATATGGGGTGTCAAGACCTGAAAATGGATGAAAATACCGCAGAAAACGATATCAAACTATAAACCAAAACTTTTAGCAAACCGCATAAAACTATTTAGCAAAAAATGACGCCTTGTCTGCCATATTATAACTTTAGCAAAACAAGGCGCATAAACCATGAATAAACGTGGATTAATTAATCCCTACTTTAATTAATCAATGCGCAGTAATTCATTCAGACCAGTTTTGGAACGGGTTTTTTCATCAACAGTTTTAACAATCACTGCGCAATATAAGCTGTGTGTTCCATCAGCAGACGGCATATTGCCTGAAACTACGACTGAGTATGGCGGAATACGGCCATAGGTCACTTCACCAGTCGCACGGTTTAAGATTTTGGTGGATTGACCGATATAAACACCCATTGAAATTACCGAGCCTTCACCGACAATCACACCTTCCACAATCTCAGAGCGCGCACCAATAAAGCAGTTGTCTTCAATAATGGTTGGGTTGGCCTGAAGCGGTTCCAGCACGCCACCAATACCAACACCACCAGACAAATGTACGTTCTTACCAATCTGTGCACAGCTACCTACAGTCGCCCAGGTGTCTACCATGGAGCCTTCATCAACATAAGCGCCAATGTTCACATAAGACGGCATCAGCACGACATTACGCGCAATAAAGCTGCCTTTACGGGCAGTGGCAGGTGGTACAACCCGAATGCCAGAATCCTTGAACTGCTGTTCAGTCCAGCCGGCAAACTTGGTCGGCACTTTATCAAAATACTGCAAGCCTTCACCGCCATCAACCGGCACGTTGTCATTCAGGCGGAAAGACAGCAACACGGCTTTTTTAAGCCACTGATTGACCTGCCATTCACCATTGATTTTTTCCGCAACGCGCAGGCTGCCGTTATCAAGGCCAGCCAGTGCTTCTTCTACAGCCTGACGCACATCGCTTGGGGCATTGGTGGGTGAAAACTGCATGCGGTCTTCAAAGGCTTGTTCAATAAGCTGGGCAAGTTGGCTCATTTAAAAATCCATGTTGTGATTTAAAATTGGGGCTGATTATACATGAAATGCAGAACTCAGGAAAAACTAAGTCATTAAGGGTGGGTTAATCCTGAGTGACCAGTTTAATTTTATGGCAAAAAAACAGGTTCCTAAAAAGCAACCTGCTACATCTCTTTTTTCAGAATAATTTTAAGCACTAAATGGAAGCAAGCAGAAGCAAGAAGTTGGGAAAGCCCTCATTATCGTAACTAGTTGCCGCGATAAGTTGAATAGCCATAAGGACTGAGCAACAGTGGAATATGATAATGCAGTACACTGCCATCCACTTCAAAAATCACTGGCACTTCAGGAAAGAATGACGGCTGCTGATGTGCCTTAAACCAGTCGCCAGTCTTAAAGGTGACCCGGTAAATGCCTTTGGCCAGTTTTTGATCTGCAGGGTAAAGCGCTGTAATACGGCCCTGCTGGTTGGTTATTCCTTCGTTGAGTTTTTTCCAGCCATCCTTGTTTTGCTGCTCCAGGATGACGGCTACATTCTCAGAAGGCAAGCCAGTTTGCAGGTTAAGCACATGCACACTAAGCGGATTATCGGCTGCAAAAGCTGTGGCAGGGGCTGCAATGCTAAATACCAGACTCAGCAGGCCAGTTTTAAACAAGCTATTTTTTAAAGCAGTCGATAGCATAAATCAAATCCTGAAAAATAATGGAAAAACAGAGCCAGCACTAAATATCAGGCTTCAACCGCCTTAACACCACGGCGCACTGGCGGGCAGGGTTCACCATAATATTGGCGATCTGCAAAATAACTGGAACGAACCATTGGCGCAGACCAGATATTGCGAAAGCCCAGGTTGCGCCCATGTTCGGCATAGCGCTCAAACTCTTCTGGGGTGACAAAGCGGTCTACAGGCGCATGATTTCTGGATGGCTGTAAATACTGACCAATGGTAATGTAATCCACATCATGTGCGCGCAGGTCGTTGAGCAGTTCAATGACTTCTTCTTCGGTTTCACCAAGGCCAACCATCAGGCCGCACTTAGTGGGAATATCTGAGCACACTTCCTTGAATTTTTTCAGCAGGTTCAGTGAATGCTGATAATCCGAACCTGGGCGCATGGCACGATAGAGGCGCGGCACGGTTTCAATATTGTGGTTAAACACATCTGGTGGGCATTCGCTCATGATGCGCAGGGCAACATCCATGCGGCCACGGAAGTCCGGCACCAGAATTTCCAGTAAAGTATTTGGGCTTGTTTTACGGGTTTCCAGAATACAATCAACAAAATGCTGCGCACCGCCGTCCAGCAGGTCATCACGGTCTACCGAAGTAATGACCGCATATTTAAGACCAAGACCAGCAATGGTTTCTGCCATGTGGCGCGGTTCATTAGCGTCCAGTGGATTGGGGCGGCCATGTGCCACATCACAAAACGGGCATCGACGGGTACAGATATCACCCATAATCATAAAGGTTGCTGTGCCCCCGCCAAAACATTCCGGCAGGTTGGGGCAGGCCGCTTCTTCACACACCGTATGCAGCTTTTGCGCACGTAAAGTATCTTTAATGCGCTGTACCTCGGCTGGTGCGGTCATCTTGACCCGAATCCAGTCAGGCTTGCGTGGTATGTCAACGGTGGGAATAATCTTGATGGGAATGCGCGCTACTTTTTCAGCACCACGGAGCTTTTCCCCCTGAACGGCGCGCTGGCCAGTCGTATTGATAGGAGCATTGGATGAGGTCATGCCTATTCCTTGCAAGGGTCAAAATAAAGCTGCTGCTTTCAGCCGAGCCCTGCATTTTGAGCAGAAGAATGTCAGAAAAATTCAGGCGTACAGTATACGTCAATTGGTCTGAATGCACGACAAGTGATGCACAGGCTGACGTAGGACGCTTGTATCATTTTTGCATAAATATTGCAGAGTTAGTGGCGTACAACCGACTAAAGTAGTAGCTTGAACTCAAAATTTTGCATCGCAAGCCAATGCAATTGGCGTACCATAGCCTAAACGTCTGCATTTGCTTGAATCCAGTCAGCATAAATCAGTGACCAGAAAGAGTTGTCATTTTAGCATTCATCAGGAGATCAGTTGATGGCGCGCCGGGAAAAAACCACCAAAAAGCAGTCTTACCAGTATGATGCCATTGTGCTGGGCGCTGGCCCTGCCGGTGAGGGAGCTGCCATGAAGCTGGCCAAATCCGGCAAGAAGGTTGCAGTCATTGATCAGCGCCATCAGGTCGGCGGCAATTGTGCCCATGTGGGAACAATTCCCAGCAAGGCATTGCGGCAAACCGTGTTTAATATTATGCGCTACCAGCGAGACCCGTTATTCCAGAAAGTGGGGGAATGGAAGCAGGTGCCATTGTCGGAAGTATTGCGTAATGCACACCGGGTCATTGAAGCACAGGTTGACACCCATACCCGCTTTTATGAGCGTAACCAGATTGATGTGCACCATGGCCGTGCATACCTGCAGGATGAGCATACTGTCATTGTGCACATGCTGGATGGCGGCAGTGAAACCTTGAGTTTTGATCAGTTGGTTATTGCGACTGGTAGCCGTCCGTATCAGCCCGAAGGTCTGGATTTTAACCATCCCCGGGTGTTTGACAGCGATAAAATCCTGACCCTGAACTATCCAATTCATAAAATTATTATTTATGGAGCAGGGGTGATTGGTTCCGAATATGCATCCATTTTTATTGGGCTGGACTACAAGGTCGACCTGATCAATACGCAGGCGCAATTGCTGAATTATCTGGATGATGAGATTGCCGATGCTTTGTCCTATTACCTGCGTGAGCTGGGTGTACTGATTCGGCATAACGAGCAAATTGACCATCTGGAAACGCATGATGATTATGTGGTATTGCACCTGCAAAGTGGCAAGAAAATCAAGGCAGATGCGATTTTGTGGTGTAATGGCCGTTCCGGCAATACCGATGGTCTGGGCCTTGAAAACGTAGGGCTTGCACCAAACAGTCGTGGCCAGTTGGCTGTTAATAGCCAGTATCAGACCGATGTGCCGCATATTTATGCAGCGGGCGATGTGATTGGCTGGCCCTCACTGGCTTCGGCGGCCTATGACCAAGGACGCTGTGCAGCAGCCAATATGGTGGGCGAGCAGGATGTACAGCCCGTGCTGAATGTGCCAACCGGGATTTATACCATTCCGGAAATTTCATCGATTGGTAAAACCGAGCAACAGCTTACCGATGAAAAAATCCCGTATGAAGTCGGTCAGGCTTCCTTCCGGCATTTGGCACGTGCGCAAATAACCGGTGAAACCGTAGGCGTGCTCAAGATTCTTTTCCACCGTGAAACGCTGGAAATTCTGGGTATTCACTGTTTTGGCAATAATGCAGCTGAAATTATCCATATTGGGCAGGCAGCCATGCTGAGTCAGGCCAACAACAGCCTGCATTATTTTGCCAATACCACCTTTAACTATCCCACCATGGCAGAAGCCTATCGGGTGGCGGCACTCAATGGCATGAACCGGCTGTTCTAAAAAAGCAATGTTGCATTAAGTGCCTTGCCTCATACCTTAAAAATAGTGTTATGCGGGTTTACAGTTGAAAATAAAAAAACCGATCAACGAAGGAGGAAAAGTTGATCGGTAGGAAGTGCAAGCGGCAGGATTTTTGTGGTTGTCAGCGGTGGAAAAAGCTGGCTAAAAACGATAGCCAATACCCAGATAGGTAATCACCGGATTAATGTCCACTTTGGTTTCCGAGCGGATTAGCTCGGACTGATCCTTGTCACTAAGCACCAGAATCTTGGCCTTGTTGTTTAGCGCTGCATAGGATACGGATGCAGTGCTAAACCAGCGCTCATTAAAGTCATAGGTAAAACCTGCTGTGGCAAATGGTGCAATGCCAGTATCAGCCTTAACTTTTATATAGGGATTGATAGATGATTTTTCGCCTGCCAGTGCTGCACCCGCCTTGCCATCCAGAACATTCTGAATCTGGTGACCCGCAGCAATCAGGTCAGCTTCTACACCCTTG
Organism: Alkanindiges illinoisensis DSM 15370; assembly: GCF_000619845.1. GTDB lineage: Bacteria > Pseudomonadota > Gammaproteobacteria > Pseudomonadales > Moraxellaceae > Alkanindiges > Alkanindiges illinoisensis. Next base: position 174,378 of record NZ_JHUX01000003.1, read on the forward strand.
TTGAGCTTGATGTCATCAAACCACGCATACATGGCGCCAATGCCAATATAAGGACGGAATTTGTTAACGCCTGTCTGGCCAAAGTGATATTGCAGGGTAGCAGCCGGCGTCCAGGCACGTACTGATGCAGCTTTGTCATAAGAATCCAGATTGGTAATTTGCAGGTCTTTTTGCAGATCCAGATCGGCAAGGCCAAGTACGCTGGTATGCGTAGACAAAGGGGCAGTGACATTACCGAGGCCTTTTAAATCCACTTTGGGCGGAATACCTCCCACCAGCTCTACGGACACATGATCGGTAAAGTAATAATTAAACACCAGACCCAGCGTATCAACATCCTGCGCTTCCAGACCGGTATTGGATGATTGCCATTGCTCCAGGCCGTAAACATTGGCTTTTAAGCCCAGATCGGGCAAATAGCCACCCGTAATCTGCGTATCATCCAGTAAACCTAGTAGGGCAGTTAAACCATTTTTATCAACCGCATTTTCGGTAATATCATTTAATCGAATACGGCCAACCCCGGCTTCATAGCCCTCAGGAATAACGGTTTTATTGGTAAAATTGTTGGGCTTGCCTTGAGGCATGACATGTAGCCAGCCAGCAGATACGGCAAAGCGCTTAAAGCCATCACCGTCTTTAATACTGAACAAGGAAGAATCTGCAAAGGCAGTATGTTGAATGGATAACCCTAACAGGGGAATCATGAGTTTATTCAATTTCATCTAAAGCTCCGTCTCTTGGCTTTCATGCTTAAAAGCCAGCTAAAGAACAGACACCAGACATTCCGGTCTGATGTGTTTCCTTACAAGGAGCGATTAAAACGGCTCTACAACAGTAACAATAGGTTAGTTATATGAAAATAAATTCACTGTCTGGATTATCTGTTGCGATGAAGTAAATTTTCAAAAAAATGAAGTTGATTATTGTTTGAGCAAGAATATTAATATGAAAAACTAAAAATATTGAAAAAATAAATAATTATTGCAGCAGTGATATTAAGGCCATCAATATATGGTTTAAATATAATCAGTTGAATTTTACCTGTTGCTACACTACAACCTGATTATGAAGACTTATGGAAGTAAAATTTCCAGCCTTAAATACGGAAAGTTAAACCTCATCTATTACCCATTAGACTAACTTAACTAGTCAGGCAGTTGTTGTTGAGTGTAGTTATTCTTGAGTACAGTAATGGCAGCAATGCGTGCCTCAATCAGTGCTTCGCCAATGTCTGCACCCTGAATATGCGGCGGCAGATCAATAGCCCGGATATTCCTCACCTGCTGAATCGCCTCACGCATAAAATGGGCTTGTTCATAGGGGCGATTTTCCAGCCCAAGCCGGCCACGGGCGTCACATTCACAGGCCTGTATAAATTCTTCTACCCGTTCTGGACGGCGTAATACATCCAGTCTTTGCAATAGTCGCCAGATAGTTCCGGGACGTAATTCCATCACCCGGTGGCATAGCAAATGTTCGCGGCAAACCAGCTCCGCCAGTTGCTGATACTGGCTGGGTACTTTCAGACGTTGGCACAGTGCGCGGATCGGTTCGACACCACGGGCTTCATGCTCGGCATGACGTGGCAGCAGGTCAGCAGGGGTAAGCGCCTTACCCAGATCATGCATGACAGTAGCAAAGCGTACCCGGTCGCTATAGTGTGCTTCACAGGCACGTTGCAGGGTCATCAGGGTATGAATGCCCGTATCCACTTCCGGGTGATATTCTGGTCGCTGGGGTACGCCAAACAGGGCATCGACCTCTGGCATGATGATCTGTAGCGCGCCACATTGACGCAACACTTCAAAATACACATCTGCACGGTCTTCGAGTAGCGCACGCTGGGTTTCTTTCCAGATCCGTTCCGGTGTCAGGTGATTAATTTCGCCCTGATTGACCAGTTCCTGCATCAACGCCAGCGTTTCCGGCGCGACACTAAAGCCCAGTGGCGCATAACGGGCCGCAAAGCGCGCAACCCGTAACACCCGTAGCGGGTCTTCAATAAAGGCAGGTGAAACATGACGTAAAAGGCGGTTGTGCAAATCCTGCTGGCCGCCATAAGGATCAATAATGCTGCCATCTTCAGCCAGTGCCATGGCATTGATAGTCAGGTCACGGCGAATCAGGTCTTCTTCTAGCGGCAGGTCAGGGGAGGTGTAAAAAGTAAAACCCCCATAACCCACACCGGACTTGCGTTCGGTTCGGGCCAGGGCATATTCTTCCTTGCTTTGCGGATGCAAAAATACCGGAAAGTCACTGCCAACCGGCTTGTAGCCTGCAGCCAGCATTTGCTCGGGGGTGGCACCCACCACAACATAATCACGCTCAACCACTGTCCGGCCCAAAAGCTGGTCACGAACAGCACCACCTACCAAATACACTTGCATTAAAAAGCCCCTATATGCCGCTACAGAATGCAGGACAATAGGGGCTTTGACAAGGCAAAAAGGGTATTAATTAGCCTTTTGCCTGATTTTGGTGCTTTTCTGCATGCTGAATTTCAGCTACGGTTAAGGCAGTCATATTGATAATACGACGTGTGGTTGCAGTAGGTGTCAGGATATGAACCGGCTTGGCTGCACCCAGCAGAATTGGCCCAATAGTGACATTGTTGCCTGCTGTTGCTTTGAGCAGGTTGAAGGCAATATTGGCTGCATCCAGACTTGGCATGATCAACAGATTGGCTGAACCCTTGTAGCGCGAGTTTGGAAACTGTTCCAGACGGATGGATTCATCAATGGCTGCATCACCATGCATTTCGCCTTCCACTTCAAGCTCTGGCGCCTGAGCAGACAGTAAGCGATAGACTTCACGCATTTTCTCGGCGCTGGCGTCATCATGTGCACTGCCAAAACTGGAATGCGACAGCAATGCCACCTTAGGTGTCATGCCAAAGCGTCTAACTTCTTCAGCAGCCAGCAGTGTCATTTCTGCCAATTGCTCAGCAGTTGGATTTGGATTGACATAGGTATCTGCAATAAACAGGTTACGGTCACCCAGCATCACCACATTCATGGCATAGAAGTTTTTGCTGTCCGACTTGGTACCAATCACATCACGGACATAGCCCAGATGCAGGTCATAATAGCCAAAGGTGCCGCAAATCATGCCATCGGCATAGCCAAAATGCACCAGCAGCGAACCAATCAGGGTAGTACGGCGGCGGGCTTCACGCTTGGCCAGCTCTACGCCAATGCCACGACGCTGCATGATATTGTAGTAATGCTGCCAGAAATCCTTGTAGCGGTGATCATCATCCTGATTCACCATTTCAAAATCGACCCCGGCTTTTAAGCGTAAACCCTGACGGGCAATATTGCTTTCAATCACGGCTGGGCGACCCACCAGAATTGGTCTTGCCAAGCCATCATCCACTACAATCTGTACGGCACGTAATACCCGGTCATCTTCGCCTTCACAGAACACGATACATTTTGGATCGGTTTTGGCCTGAGTGAAAATGGGCTTCATCAGGAAAGCCGAGTTATAGACAAACTCAGACAGGCGCTGGCGATAAGCCGAGAAATCCTGAATTGGGCGAGTTGCTACGCCCGATTCCATGGCAGCCTTGGCTACGGCAGGCGCAATTTCCATGATCAGACGTTGGTCAAGTGGCCCCGGAATCAGATATTCACGGCCAAATGTTTGTGCATTTTCGCCGTAGGTACTGGAATCAGGCTCTACATGTGCCATTTTGGCAATGGCATACACGCAGGCAACTTTCATCGCTTCATTAATGGTAGTAGCGCCAGAATCCAGAGCACCCCGGAAAATATACGGGAAGCACAGCGCATTGTTGACCTGATTTGGATAGTCAGAACGGCCAGTGGCAATAATGGCATCCGGACGGGCTTCACGCGCATGTTCCGGCAGAATTTCAGGGTTTGGATTGGCTAGCGCAAAAATAATCGGATCTTTGGCCATTTGCTTGACCATTGCCGGAGTCAGAATGCCAGCAGTAGACAGGCCAAGGAACATGTCCGCATCCTGCATCACTTCATGCAGCTGGGTTTGCTGGATATCCTGGGCATAACGTGCCTTGCTTTCATCCATGCTGCCCAGACGTGCCGTGGTTAGTAGGCCACGCGAGTCTGCAACGGTAATATTTTCACGCTTCACGCCAATAGCGCATAACAAATCCAGACAGGAAATGGCTGCGGCACCTGCACCAGACGCTACAATTTTAATGTCTTCGATTTTTTTACCAACAATTTCCAGTGCATTAAGCAGAGCGGCACCCACAATGATACTAGTGCCATGCTGGTCATCGTGGAACACCGGAATATTCATGCGTTCACGCAGTTTGCGCTCAATATAGAAACATTCAGGTGCCTTGATGTCTTCAAGGTTAATTCCACCAAAAGTGGGTTCCAGTGCTGCAATAATATCGACAATCTTGTCCGGGTCATTTTCGGCAATTTCTATGTCAAATACATCGACACCGGCAAATTTTTTGAACAGAACGCCTTTGCCTTCCATTACGGGTTTGGACGCCAGCGGGCCAATATTACCCAGGCCCAGTACGGCAGTACCGTTACTGATCACTGCCACCAGATTGCCACGGGCAGTATATAAGGCAGCGGTTGAAGGATCACGTTCAATTTCAAGGCAGGGTGCTGCGACCCCAGGCGAATAGGCGAGTGCCAGATCACGTTGATTGACTAATTGTTTGCTTGGAGTGACACTAATTTTGCCAGGCTGTGGGAATTCATGATAATGCAGCGCAGCTTTTTTTAATGCTTGATCATCCATCTCGTTCTCTGGTTTCGCAAGGGTATCGGCTAGCCACTTAAAGGCTAGGTATACACGGTTAAACAAGTGCGAAACTATAGCATTAGATCAGACTGATGTCAGGACTTATACACAATTATCTGTTTACTGGTCAGTTTTTAGCTAACGCAAATTATTATGGATGATTTATTCCGAACAGCTTTCTGTGAATGACTGCCTTAAAACATTGACCTGAGCGACTTAGGTACGCGCTGCGGTCATGAAGTGATCAAGCGAATGTGAGTGTTGCAGGAACGCAGTTGCATCTGCTGAACTCAGTGGTTTGCTGATCAGATAACCCTGTAATACATCGCAGCCTTCATGAATCAGGAAGTTGGCATGTGCTTCAGTTTCCACGCCTTCTGCCACCACTTCCATATTGAGTGAATGTCCCATAGCCAGAATAGCCCTGACAATGGCTTCCTGATGGGAGTGGGCGCCAATTTTAGAAACAAATGAACGGTCAATCTTGAGCACATCAATCGGGTATTGACCCAGATAAGACAGCGAGGAATAGCCCGTGCCAAAGTCATCTAAAGCAATAGTGATGCCACGTGCCTTGAGTTGCTGCAACACCTCACTGGCCACTTCCGAATCATCCATCAGCGAAGACTCAGTAATTTCCAGCTCCAGCGAGCTTGGACTAATCTGGTAGGTGCTCAGGATATCATCTATTTCATCAATCAAATTACCGCGCTGGATCTGCTGCGCCACCACGTTGACAGAAATCTTGATGTCATGAAATCCCAGTGCCAGCCATGCCTTGATTTGCTGGCAGGTTTTTTTCAGCACCACTTCACCAATATTAGAAATTAGGCTAGTTTCTTCAGCCAGTGGAATAAACTGGATTGGTGGTACCAGACCATGTTCCGGATGCTGCCAGCGGACCAGTGCTTCAAAACTAGTGATTTTGCCTGTTGCCGTATTAATCTTGGGCTGGTAATACACCACAAATTCATCATTAATGAGTGCCTTGCGTAGCGCATTTTCAAGGTTAACCCGGTTACTGGCAGGAACGCGCTCATCCTTGGTGTAAAAACGCGCAGTATTGCCGCCCAGCCGTTTGGCTTCCTGTAGGGCTTTTTCAGCATGGTTAGACAGGCTATCCACCTGACGGCCGTGATCTGGATACATGGCAATTCCGATGGACAGGGTAACAATCAATTCCTGATCCTGCACCATAAACGGTTGCTCGAACGCATGCATAATTTTTTTACACTGCGATTTAATATCAGAGTTTCTAAAGCGGTTGCTCTCATAAATAATGGCAAAATCATCACCGCCCAGACGCGCCACCATAATGGAATCACCATTGAGGGTGAGCAGGCGTTTGGCCACCTGTTGCAGCAAAATATCGCCGCCATCATTTTGTAGTGAATCATTTAAAAAGCGGAAGCGGTCAATGTTAAGCCGTATCAGGGCAAATTTTTCTTTCTTGTCATGGCTGCCAATCATCAGTTGATGCAGCTGGGTCTTGAACAGATTGCGGTTGGGCAGGTCTGTGAGCGCATCATAGTTGGATAAATAAGACAGGCGGCGCTCATCATTTTTGCGCTGGGTCAGGTCAGATAAAATCCCAATATAGTGGGTGATGCGTTCATCTTCATTTTTAATGGAATTGATATGAATCCACAGTGGTAGCTCTTCACCCTTGGCATCACGCTCAACAATTTCGCCTTCAAACTCGCCAGTCTGCATGAGTGCCTTAAGAATCTCTGCATGCTGTTTCTGGATTTTTTCACCATTATGCTGATAGCTGAACACATGACTGCCAATAAAATAGTCACGGGGCAGTCCCATAATTTCTTCAAAGCGTGGATTGGTATCCAGATAATGCAGTTTGCTGTCCAGAATGAAAATCCCTTCAGCCGCTCGTTCAAACACACTGGCAGACAGTTTTAGGCGTTCGGCTACTACTTTTTCATCATTAATATTGCGGCGAATACCAACCATACGTAATGGCTGCTGGTTTTTGGAGTCACGCTGGATCACGCGGCCCATGTCATGCACCCACACCCAGTAGCCTTTTTTATGTCGAATGCGGTACACGCTTTCGTAGCGGTCACTGTGGTTGCGTAAATGGGTAGAAATAGCAGCTTTTACCTTGGGGAAGTCTTCCGGGTGAATCAGCCGGCGAATATTGCCGCTGTAATCATTAATTTCTTCGTTCTGATAACCCAGAATCTGGTCAAAGTTGGTGGTCTGAATGGTTCTGCTTTTAATATCCCAGTCCCAACTGCCAATGCCAGCGGTTTGGTGCGCCATTTCCAGACTTTGCTTGGAACGCTCCAGGCTGGAGTTGATTTGTTGAATATCAAAGGTGCGTTCACGGACTTTTTCTTCAAGGCGCTGGTTGGTTTGTTGCAGTTTCCATTCTACGGCACGGCGTTCCAGCATTTCCTGTTCCAGTTGCTGATACGCCTGTTCAGTGATACTGCGCTGGTGTTCGGCATGCTCAACCAGATTATCATTGCGGATTACCAGCCAGGTTAAGCGGTCACGGGTTTTGTACAAGTGATGGCCGCAAAACAGCATAAAAAGAATATAAATGTCATTAATCAGATAAAACGGGTCATTTAATGAAAAACTGGGCCAGTTGCTCAGCTGCATGGTCAGGATAGGAGCCATGCTGGTCAGAACGAGTAGATAAAAGCAGCGAATACGGATGGTCAGGCTAATCAGGCCGAGAACATGCGCAAATACCACAATGGTATAAAACACATAAAAATTAGGTTCAAGCGGAGTGTTGGTTGGTACATCAATCAACCGCAGGCCCATAATGATTTGCCCAAAGGCAAAGATCAAGCCAAAAATAAACGAATTGATTTGCAGGTATAAATCAGCAAAGGCAGCCTTGAGTTTATAGGTTTTGGCATTGAGCTGAACATTGATGATGGCTGATAGGGCCACCACCAGGGTAGACACCATACACCATGTGGTGAGGTGTTTATAATTCACCAAAGAAGATTGCTTATAAAACAGATAAGTAATAAGAATGAGACCTACAGCGCCCAGAAGTTGCAGGTTTTGCTGCTGCTGGGTTTCTGTAATCTGCATATTAAAAATACGCTGATAGAGATCCTTGTCGAGGCGCTGTTCAATCATCCTGATTAAGCTCCAGACATTCCTGCTGAATGAAGGGATGATTTATTTAAAATCCGATTTTCTGGCGCTGACTTAAACATGTTTATCCTAAATAGTGCTTCTTGATTTTGAACGCGATAACGAACAGATCAATTTCTGGTAATCCCTACCATACCGCCTGACTATAACATAGCTTGTTGATTAACGAACTTCAATCATTATGCTCATAAACTCTCCGCAAATGATGTAATTTTTAAAACTGTTTTGCCTGATTGCAGGAAGAATAAGCAAATAAAAGCGCAGACATAGCAGCCACGGGCGCAGTTTCTGTTCTTAAGATTCGCTCACCCAGTGTCCAGCATTCAAAATTGTTGGAACTGGCCAGTTCTATTTCTGCGCTGCTTAACCCACCTTCCGGCCCCACCAGCAAATATAACGACTGCGGAAAAGGTGTGGTAAAACTTACAGGATTGCGGGCTGGGGCTAAAACCAGCTTGCGTGCTTCAATGGATTCAAGCTGGATAAACCATTCCTGTAATGACAAAGGTGGCAAAATTTGTGGAACCCGGTTCATGCCACATTGTTCACACGCCGCAATGGCCACCTGCTGCCAGTGTTCAATTTTCTTTTGGTCGCGTTCATATTTCAGGCGCATTTCACAGCGTTCACTCACCAGCAATTGAATCGCATGCACACCCAGTTCCGTGGCTTTCTGAATGGCATAATCCATCCGGTCACCTTTGCTCATCACCTGACCAAGCGTAACCTGATAACCCGGTGTGCGATCCTCTGCGTTAAACTGCGCCAATAGCACGCTGGCTGTCTTTTTCTGGACATCGGTCAGCGTTGCAATATATTCCCCGCCCTGGCTATTAAACAAAATCGCCTGTTCGCCAGTTTGTGCCCGAAGCACTCGCACCCAGTGGTGAAATACATTTTCAGGCAGGCTCAGTGTTTCATTCAGGCTTAAAGGCAGATCAACATAAAAACGGTTCATGAGCAGCTCTATTTTCGGGAATCAGGTGTCGGGTCACAGTAATCAAGAATGAAATTTACGGAAGGTTAAACATAGCAGGCATTGATGTCTCAGCCAATGAAACCGATTGACGAACCGCCCAGTCAATAGCGCGGCTTGTAATGTCAAACATCTGGTCAATTTCATCAGCAGTAATACAATAGGGTGGAATAAAATAAACATGGTTGCCAATTGGGCGAATCAATAAGCCATGTCGCAAAGCATATTGTGCCATCAGGCGTCCGCGTTGCTGTACTGCCGGGTAGGGCTGACCATTGGCTTGTATCAGATCAAAGGCTGCAATCATGCCTGTTTGCCGGCAATGTGCCACATGAGGATGGGTGGCCAGTTCCGCCAGTTTGATCTTAAACTGCTGAATGCGCTGCTGGTTTTTTTGTAAGGTATTTTCTTGTGCAAAAATAGCCAGCGAGGCCAGTGCCGCACGGGCTGCCAGTGGATTGCCGGTAAAACTGTGAGAATGCAAAAAGCCCTTGGCCACATCCGGACTATAAAATGCTTGATAAACCTCATCAGTGGTCATTACACAGGACATGGGCAAATAGCCGCCGGTTAAGCCTTTGGATAAGCAAAGAAAATCAGGACAAATGCCAGCCTGCTCATGGGCAAACAAGGTACCGGTACGGCCAAAGCCAACCGCAATTTCATCCAGAATCAGGTGAATCTGATGCTCATCACAGAGTTGCCGCAACCAGGTTAGATATATTGGCGGATACATTTTCATGCCAGCCGCACCCTGTACCAGCGGTTCAACAATAATGGCACAAATGCGTCCCTGATTTTCCTCAACCAGTGCTTTAAGCGCGCTAAAGCGTTGCCCTAAAAATTCTTCATCGCTTTGATTAGGGGCTTTTAAAGATAAATCTGGGGTAGGTGCACGCAAATGCTGAATCAGTAAAGGCCGATACTGGCTGGAAAACAGCGGAATATCGGTCACGCTCAGGCTGCCGAGTGTTTCACCATGATAGCCATTTTCAAGGGAAATAAAGGTATTACGCTCAGGTTGTCCTGATTTATGTCCTACAGTTTGAGGCCCTGCTGTTTGATGCCAGAATTGCAAACTCATTTTTAGCGCCACTTCCACTGCTGCCGAGCCGCTATCGGCAAAAAAGCAACGGGTCAGCGGTGGTAAAGTGACTGCAACCAATTGAGCAGCCAGTTGTTCAATAGGACTATGGGTAAACCCCGCCAGAATCACTTGTTCAAATTGTTCCAGTTGATCAGTAATGGCTGCATTAATTGCCGAATGGCTGTGCCCGTGTAGATTCACCCACCATGAGCTAATGCCATCCAGTATCGGCTCACCATTATCCAGATACAGGTAAGCTCCCTTGGCGCGGGCAATCTTCGGTACAGGATTAATATCCTGCTGGTACATCTGGGTACAAGGATGCCAAAGCGCAGAAGAGCGTGCAGAGGTTTGCATAGCGGGTCTTTTCAATAAAATCGGGATTTGAAAAACTGATGAGCTGATTTGCTAAGTATGTGCTGAAGTTTTAGGGCAAATAAGGCATATAGCATCAGAGTTAGTGCCAGCCCAAACCATAGCAGAGAATATGTAAGAGAGTGAGACTGCCTAACGATAAACTGATAAAAAATAAGCAATGCGCTCAGCGCAGCCAGCAACCGGATGCAGCGCAATAGCTGATTGACTATAAGTCCTGTACCTAGAACAACCATGACCAAACCGGGCAATACAATCATCAATAGCATGAGCAACAGGCCAAATATCATCAGGGTAATGCCGCATGTAAGCCGCAATACCTTGAGAATATTTGAAAGGCACATTGATCAGTTGATTTACTGTTAAGCCAAGCCTAAATCCTTGACCAGTTGACGCGTTGGTTCGGTCTGGTTCATGGTGTAAAAATGCAGCGCAGGCGCACCGCCTTCAATTAAGCGTTGGCATAACTTGACCACAACTTCATGGCCAAATGCACGAATACTGGCACTGTCATCACCATAGGCGGCCAGTTGCTTGCGAATCCAGCGCGGAATCTCGGCACCCGTTGAATCAGCAAAACGGATCAGGTTGCTGGCATTGGTAATGGGCATAATGCCGGGAATGATTGGCGCATCAATACCTAGTTGCTTGATGCGGTCAATAAAATAAAAGTAGCTGTCTGTGTTAAAGAAAAACTGGGTAATCGCCGCATTGGCTCCTGCCCGGACTTTTTCAGCAAAGCGCTCAATATCCTGATCAAAGCTGGACGCTTGCGGATGCATTTCAGGGTAAGCTGCCACTTCAACATGAAAATAATCGCCTGAATGATCACGGATAAAACGTACCAGATCAGTGGCATAAGGCAGTTCGCCCAAGCCAACCTGACCAGATGGCAAATCACCCCGCAATGCCACCAGACGGTTAATGCCTTTGGCCTTATAAATGTCCAGCAGTTCAGCAATGCGTGCCTTATCATCACCAATACAGGACAGGTGAGGCGCTACAGGCGCACCCTGACCATGCAGTGCATCAATGGTAGACAAGGTACGTTCACGGGTAGAACCACCAGCACCATAAGTGACTGAAAAATATTGTGGATTAAGCTGTTGCAGCTCCTGATGCACCACAATCAGCTTTTCGGCGCCTACATCAGTTTTGGGCGGGAAAAACTCAAAAGAAATTGAAGTTGCCATGTCTCAACCATTGATAAAATAAATACGAATTTTAAAAACCGCCAGACAGAAATGACTGCTGGCGGCATGTTGTCTTTAAAACATAGTGACTTTAAAAGACAGTAACTTTAAAACAGAGTAGCTATTTTAAAATTAATACTTATAGCTGTCAGTCTTGAATGGCCCTTCAACCGGAACGCCCAGATAGTCAGCCTGTGCCTGGGTCAACTGGGTGAGTACACCACCAAAACCTGCAACCATAGCAGCTGCGACTTCTTCATCCAGTTTTTTCGGTAGAACTTCAACACGAATGCGGCCAGCTTTCTGATCACTTGGCAAATCAGCAAATTTTTCCTTGAACAGGTGCATTTGTGCCAGTACCTGATTGGCGAAAGAGCCGTCCATAATACGGGAAGGGTGACCTGTTGCATTACCGAGGTTTACCAGACGGCCTTCAGACAACAGAATTAGATAATCATCGCTGGCATCAGAGCGGAATACCTGATGAACCTGCGGCTTCACCTCTTCCCAGCGATAGTTTTTGCGCAGGTAAGCGGTATCAATTTCGGTATCAAAGTGACCAATGTTACAAACTACGGCACCTTTTTTCAGGGTATTTAACATGGCGCTGTCACACACTTTGTCATTACCTGTCGTGGTGACAATCAGGTCAGTTGTGCTAAGCAGCGCCTGATTAATGTCTGCTTCTATACCTGTAACAATACCGTTGTTATAGGGAGAAACCACTTCATAGCCATCCATACAGGCTTGCATGGCACAAATTGGATCAACTTCAGAAACACGTACAATCATGCCTTCCTGACGCAAAGACTGTGCAGAGCCTTTACCTACATCACCATAACCAATCACCAGCGCACGACGGCCAGATAGCAGCATGTCGGTAGCGCGCTTAATGGCATCGTTTAAGGAATGACGGCAGCCGTATTTGTTGTCATTCTTGGATTTGGTGACAGAATCATTCACATTAATGGCAGGTACTTTAAGGGAACCCGCATGATGCATTTCAATTAAACGCATGACACCAGTGGTGGTTTCTTCGGTCACACCGTGAATATTGTCCAGCAGTTGCGGATATTTTTTATGGATTAAACCCGTCAGGTCACCGCCATCGTCCAGAATCATATTGGCTGGCCACAACTCATCTGTGCCATTTACATGAATCTGCTGTTCCAGACACCATTCATACTCAGCTTCGGTTTCACCTTTCCAGGCAAATACCGGCACACCACTGGCAGCAATGGCAGCAGCAGCATGATCCTGTGTCGAGAAAATATTGCAGGACGTCCAGCGTACTTCGGCACCCAGATCAATCAGGGTTTCAATTAATACCGCAGTCTGGATCGTCATGTGGATGCAACCCAGAATCCTGGCACCTGCAAGTGGCTTTTCACTGGAATAACGACGGCGTAGACCCATCAGGGCAGGCATTTCTGCTTCAGCCAGCGAGATTTCCTTGCGACCAAAGTCGGCTAGACGAATATCAGCAACTTTGTAATCAGTAAATTCAGAGGAATTTGAAATAGAAGACGCACTAACCGCGTTCATGAGGATCTCCTTAAGATCAATCAATTCGCGGATGCCGTTCACTAAATGACGTGCTTGAGCCTGGCAGTATATTGGTTTTACTGTTGCAGCACCCCTCAAGACCCGCCAATTTTACGCAATTGTTAACGCAGTTCCAAGACTTACAGAAGAAATAAATAAATTAAAAATCTAAAACGGAAGGGTTTTGTTAAAAAATTGAGAAATAAGCACTTTTAGCGCATAATTTTGATGTAAGGTAACAAACACAAGGGAATTATGAAGTTTGCTTGGCTTTCATAATAAAAAATAGCCTACTGAAAATTAAACACTTTTTATAAATTGTGTCAAAACTTTACAGAAACTCTATAAAAATAGTGAATTCGGTGACTGAAATTCATCTTCAACCTGTGTTTAATAGCACTTGACCGATAGATAGACGCAAAAATCCTTTGAGGAGTTAATCATATGAAAACTTTACGTGTTTTAGCAGTATCTGCTGCTGTACTTGCAGTAACCAGCCCAGCATTTGCTGACGAAAAAGTAGTAACTGATGAAGGTATTGCTACTTTCTCTTTTTTTAAGCCTGCTTCTGTACGTATTGAGGGTGGTACTACAGGTTACGGTGGTGCGATTGCTTACGGCGTAAACCAGTATACTGATGTGGTACTGGGTTATAACGGCGGTGACGCTGCTGATCTGGTTGGCGGTGAAGTAAAATATAATGGCGTTGAATACGATCTGGAGCAGGATAACAATACTGCTTACCTGAACGCTGAAATTCGTCCGTTTGGCAACTGGTTCCATGTTGCGTTAGGTACAGCCTATAACGACAACGAATATAAAGTAAGCACCCGTAACAACCGTGGTGATATTACTATTAACGGTACCAAGTTTGATAACGCTACTGCCAACGTTCGTGGCCGTATCAACTATAAAAATGATATCGTTCCATACATCGGCTTTGGCGTATCTCCTTCAATCACCAGCCGCATTGGCCTGTTCGCTCAGGTAGGTGCTTTTTATAATGGGAACCCAGAAGTTCATTTAGACACTGATACACCATTAGCTACTGGTAATAACGGTCAAACCCTGCGTGCTGCCTTGGATGAAGAAGAGCGCGATATCCGCAATGATGACAAATACAAGTGGATGCCAGTTGGTAAAGTAGGTTTAAGCTTCCGCTTCTAATCTACAGGCCTCCTGTAAAATTAAAAAGCAGACTTCGGTCTGCTTTTTTTATGGCTTAAAAACTAAAATTTTTGAAATAGTTCCAAAATTAACAGCCCAAGATTAAACCTCAGGCTGTGCTGCTTTTTTCAGCGCTTTAATATCTGCATCTGGCGAACATAGGGAAATGAACTCATAACCATAGCCGCGTAACAAGTGACCTTTACGCACTGCAATCCAGGTGGTATTTTCACCAAACAAATCAATTTGTAGCTGATTTAAGCGGCGATCACGGTCGGCATCATAGGCAATGGAGTTCACAATACCCACACCCATGCCCAGTTCTACATAGGTTTTAATCACATCGGCATCCAGTGCAGACATTACAATATCCGGGCTTAAACCCGCATTGCTAAAGGCTGAGTCAATTTTAGAACGGCCAGTAAATCCGCCGTGATAAGTGATCAGTGGCCATTTTGCCAGTTCATCCAAAGTTACCGTTTGCTGTTGTGACAGGGGATGACCTTGTGGGGTGATAATGCTGTGATACCAGTGATAATAAGGCACACTGGCCAGACTTTCCTCTTGCGTGAGGGATTCGGTAGCAATGCCAATATCGGCTTCGCCATGCATCAGCATTTCAGCAATTTCAACCGGACTGGCCTGCTGCAAAATCAGGTGTACTTTGGGAAAGGCTTTTTTAAATTTGGCCACAATTGGCGGCAGGATATAGCGTGCCTGAGTGTGCGTGGTGGCAATAATCAGTTCACCCTGATCCACACGATTAAAGTCATCCGATAAGCGTTTGATATTGTCGGCATCACGCAGCATACGTTCCACAATACCCAATAAAGCCTGTCCGGGTTCTGTCAGGCCAAGAATACGTTTGCCTTTGCGAATAAAAAGTTGCACGCCCAATTCATCTTCAAGGTCTTTAATGTGTTTACTGACTCCGGATTGAGAGGTAAACAGGGCATTGGAAGCGTCAGTCAGGTTGAAGTTCTGGCGTACTGTTTCACGAATAATCCGTAATTGTTGAAAATTCATTGTCGATTATCTCCAGATTTTCTGTCATTTTTGCGGTATAAAACAGGATGATTGATAGTCAAACAGGCACTTATGAACGCCTGAATGATAAATCACAATGCCTTAGCAATAAATTGAATTAAGCAGTCAATTCATTGTTTAGTGATTTAACTGCCTGATTTAACTTTCTAAGTTAATGGCCTGAGTTAAGCGGCATAATCATCAAAAAGATGCAAATTACTGGCTGTCACCCAGACCGTTTGCCCCGGCTGTAAGGTGAGGCTTAGTTGCTGCTCCGGTGTGAGGGCAACTTCAAGCAAGCGGCCTTGCCGATCCTGAAGCTCAACCCGGATTTGTCCTGCCAGCCAGACATCACGAATTACTTTGGCCTGCAAACTTGGTTCGACAGGTGCCTGTGTATGAATATGCAGCTCATTGGGACGTGCAAACACAATCACATTATCCTGACTGCGCTCCTGAGATTGTTTAGGCAGTTGAGACTGATAGTGCTGTGGCAACACAAGCTGATCATCTGAAAATACGATCCGATTGCCTTGACGCTGGCCTTCAAGCCGGTTGGCCTGGCCCAAAAAGTCAAACACAAAAGGGGTTGCCGGATGGTCATAGACTTCACGTGGGCTACCAATTTGTTCAATATTGCCTTTGTTCATCACTACAATCTGGTCGGCTACTTCCAGCGCTTCTTCCTGATCATGCGTCACAAAAATTGAGGTAATGTGCAGTTCATCATGCAGGCTGCGCAGCCAGCGGCGCAGTTCCTTACGTACTTTCGCATCAAGGGCACCAAAAGGTTCATCCAGTAACAACACTCGCGGTTCAACGGCTAGCGCCCGAGCCAGTGCAATCCGCTGGCGCTGACCACCGGATAACTGGGCAGGAAAGCGGTCTGCCAGAAAACCCAGTTGTACCAGATCAAGCAGCTTGCTCACCCGTTTCTTGATTTCTGCTTCAGAAGGACGGGTTTTACGGGGACGCACGCGCAAGCCAAAAGCCACATTGTCAAACACGGTCATGTGACGAAACAGCGCATAGTGCTGAAACACAAAGCCAACCTGACGATGGCGTACATGTGTATCTGTGGCATCTTCACCTTCCAGCAGGATTTGCCCGCCATCGGCTGATTCGAGTCCGGCAATAATACGCAGCAGGGTGGTTTTGCCGCAGCCGGACGGCCCTAACAGCGCCACCAGTTCACCTTCGGGAAAATCAAGGCTAATGTTATTTAAGGCATGAAAATTGCCAAAGTGCTTGTCAATATTTTTAACCTGAATGCTCATGGCAAATGTCCTATGATAATCCTGTAATTACATCTGTACGATAATGGAGAAGCGTAGTTCGCCGTAATTAATTGGCCTTAGCCAGTCGAATCGGTACGGTTGTCCTGACGATTGGTACGGGATTCAATCCACACCTTAAGAATCAGGGTTAAAATTGCCAGTAGTGCCAGCAGGGATGACACTGCAAATGCGGCACTAAAGGTATATTCGTTGTATAAAATCTCAACATGCAGCGGCAGGGTATTGGTTTCACCGCGAATATGACCAGACACAACGGATACCGCACCAAACTCACCCATAGCGCGTGCATTACACAGAATCACGCCATACAGCAGGCCCCATTTAATATTGGGCAGGGTGACATGCCAGAAGGTTTGCCAGCCATTCGCACCCAGTACAATTGCCGCTTCTTCCTCTTCAGTGCCTTGTGCTTCCATTAGGGGAATGAGTTCGCGTGCCACAAAGGGAACCGTAATAAACACGGTGGCCAGTACAATGGCAGGCACTGCATACAAAATCTGGATGTCATGATCCCGCAGGCTTTCCCCAAACCAGCCTTGTGCACCAAATAGCAATACCAGCATTAAACCGGCAATCACTGGGGATACAGAAAACGGCAGGTCAATCAGGGTAGTTAAAATGGATTTGCCCCGAAACCTGAACTTGGCCACGCTCCATGCTGCTGCAATACCAAAAATCACATTTACTGGCACAGCAATGGCTGCGGTTAGTAAGGTCAGTTTGACGGCAGCCAGAGTATCAGGGTCAATTAGGGCATGAACATACACCTGAACGCCTTGCTTGAAGGCTTCAACAAACACCAAAATGAGCGGCAATAACAGGCAGCTTGCAAAGAAAATCAGGCTAATAGTTAAAACGATATAGCGTACCAGTGGTGATTCACGAGTAGCATCACGCGATTGCAGGCGGTCTGACAGGGCATTTCCGTTAGTAATGGACAAACTCACGATGCAACCCTCCCGGTACGACGACTGGCCCAAGCCTGTAAAAAGTTAATCAGCAGTAATAGTGCAAATGAAATAATGAGCATCACCACGGCAATGGTGGTTGCTCCGGCATAGTCATATTCTTCTAGCCGGGAAATAATGAGTAGCGGGGCAATTTCAGTTTTATAGGGCTGATTACCTGCAATAAAAATAACTGATCCATATTCGCCAACACCACGGGCAAAGGCCAGCGCAAAACCGGTAAGCAATGCCGGAAAAAGTATGGGAAAAATAACTTTGGTAATGGTTTGCAGGCGTGACGCACCCAAAGCGGCAGCGGCTTCTTCCAGTTCAGTTTCCAGATCAGCCAGTACAGGTTGTACGGTACGTACCACAAAGGGCAAGCCAATAAAAGTCAGCGCCAGGGTAATGCCAATACTTGTATAGGCAATGTGAAGACCTAAAGGCTCAAGGTATTGACCCAGCCAGCCATTTTTGGAATACAGTGTGGTCAGGGCAATGCCGGCAACCGCGGTTGGCAGGGCAAATGGCAGGTCAACCAGTGCATCTACAATGCGCTTGCCGGGAAAGCTATAACGTACCAGTGCCCATGCCAGTAACAGGCCAAACACCACATTCACCAGCGCCGCAATTAATGCAGTACTAAAGCTCAGTTGCAGGGCTTTTAAAATTCGTTCGGAAGTCAGAATGTCAATCAGGCCATCCCAGCCAATACCCATTGAACGGATAAACACAGCCGATAATGGCACCAGTACCACCAGTGACAAATACAGCAGGGTAAAACCCAGTGATAGCCCAAAACCTGGCAGGACGCGGGTTTGTTTAGCCCTAACATTTGCCATAAATAACCTCAAAATAAACTGCTAAAACGAACGGGAAAACTGAAATTGCTGTAGTGGCGTTAAGTCCCGCATTCGGGGGTTATGATTTAATGAGGGGCGTACAGGGCCTGAAGCAAAAGGAGTGGCGCCTGATGTTATTAGGTCAAGATAGGGCAACAATTGTGGCCATGCACCAAACCCGGAAGCCACATTGATATGCCCGGCATTACCCAAATCAACCAAAGCAGATTGCCATTGGCTGGCCAGCGCTTTGGCAGACTTAAAATCCAGCCACGGATCAGTCTGGCTGGCAATCAGCAAGCTAGTACCAGCAAGTGCGTTGGGTAAAAAATCAGCAATACTGGCCTGACCTGACTGGCGTAAACCAGTGCTGGAGAACCGCTCAGGATTGGCAGGCGCAACCAGAATGAGGGAATCAACAGCGCTAGCTAATTCTGGATGCTGTTTTAGCGCAGCCACGCTGGTCAGACAGCCAAAACTATGGGCAACAATTTGCACAGGCTTATTTTGCTGCTGCAAAACCTTGGCCAATTGAGCTACCCATTGTTGCAATATCGGCTGATGCCAGTTTTGCTGTTCAACGCGTTCGGCATTTGGCAAAACTTGTTGCAGCCAGCTTTGCCAGTGCTGTGCTTCACTGCCGCCAACACCTGGAACAATCAAGCGTTTCATCACATTACTCCAAAGTGTGCCCAAGTTTTGCTTGCTAAACCTACCAGTTGGAATTATTGATTGCCTGAGTTCTGAGCCACGATCTGGTCAAAAACACCGCCATTATCAAAATGCGCCTTCTGGGTTTTTCTCCAGCCGCCAAATTCCTTGTCCACCGTGACCAGTTTTAGAGGCTTGAACACATTTTTATATTTGGCCAGAACCTGTGCATTACGTGGACGATAAAAGTTTTTGGCTGCAATTTCCTGCCCGGCAGGAGAGTACAAATAATTCAGGTAGCCAGTGGCCAGATTGCGGGTGCCATGCTTTTCCACGTTTTTATCAACAATGGCTACGGGTGGCTCAGCCAGCACAGACAGGCTAGGGGTAATGATTTCAAACTTGTCCGGCTGCTCACGAATAGCCAGGTAGGCTTCGTTTTCCCAGGCCAGCAATACATCACCAATACCACGCTCTACAAACGTAGTGGTGGCACCACGCGCCCCAGAATCCAGCACCTTGGTATGCTGGTAAACCTGACGAACAAATTCCCGCGCTGACGTGTCATTACCGCCTTTTTGATGCTTGGCCCATGCCCATGCTGCCAGATAGTTCCAGCGTGCGCCGCCAGAAGTTTTTGGATTAGGTGTAATGATTTCAACACCGGGTTTTACGATGTCACCCCAGTCCTTGATTTGTTTTGGATTACCTTTGCGTACCAGAAAAACAATGGTTGAGGTATAAGGTGTGGAATTCTGTGGAAACTGTTTTTGCCAGTTTTTGTTTTTAATTAAAGAAGTATTATCAACAATCGCATCAATGTCAGAAGCCAGTGCCAATGTCACCACATCAGCTTCCAAACCATCAATGACTGAACGGGCCTGCTTGCCAGAACCGCCATGTGACTGACGGAAATTAACTTCCTGTCCGGTTTTTTTCTGCCAGTAGCTGCCAAAAGACTTATTAAAATCGTCGTATAGTTCACGCGTTGGGTCATACGACACATTTAAAAAATTGATAGGGGCTGCTGCCAGCGCACTGCCACTCAACAGGACAGCAGCTAGACCAGCGGTCAAAGCGGTGCTAAAACGAATTGCCATTTTATTTCTCCAGAATTTTGCACTTTTTGAGATGAAAAACGTGTTCTTCATCAATCATTGGAATAAGGATAAAAATTTCTGTAAAAATAAAAAAACAATAAAAAAAGCAATTCTTATGAAAAAATGTGATTTAAAGAAATAGCAATTCAGGAAATACTAGTGAGGCTTATCACTCGTGAAGCCAGTTTGGGAAATAACTATGATCAGTATTAAGAATGGCAATTATTGTCAGCATATTGACTGTCAGGATCGTGCTTTTTTATACGGTGATGGCTTCTTTACCACAATCCGGCTGGAAGAGGGCAAGCTTTGCCTGTGGCAGCGCCATATCGAACGATTAATTCAGTGTGCCGATCAGTTGGGTTTTAACCTGGACATTGAAATACTAGAGCAGCAGGTTCAGGATTTTCTCAAAAACCACGACAGCTCTTTTGGTACGGTTAAAATTATCATTAGCCGTGGCTTGGGCGAACGTGGCTATCTGCCACCCGAACAAAGTGCCGATATTTATATCCAGTTTTTCCCTGCTGAGAAACCGGAAATTATGGCTCAGTCAGCGCAGCCTATTGATAGCGGTTTATTACAGCTTACGCTGGGTCATGTGATGCCTGCCATTGCAGGCTTAAAAACCCTGAACCGTATGGAGCAGGTTTTACTCCGGCAGGAGCTGGCAGCAACAAAATGGCCTGAAGCACTGGTGTCTGATATTCAGGGTAACCTGATTGAAGGCGTTTACAGTAACTGCTTTTTTTATATGGATAACAAGTGGTACACCCCGTTGCTGGATCAGGCAGGCATTGCAGGCGTCATGCGTGCCGAAATTCTGGCACAAATGCTAAGCGACAATATCCCGCATTTAATTACCCACATTCCAAAAACTGTGGTTGACCAGATTGAAGCACTGTTTTTCTGTAATGCCTTAAGCGGTATTGTGCCAGTCAAAAGCCTGAATGGACGTGCGTTAACCACTCAGCCTGTCGAACAGTTAAAACAAAAATTGCGTGGCTTGTGATATTAAATTTTTTGCGATTTCCAATGATTTCCTGAATGAGTTGGGCAGGCAGCAATCTGAACCGCTCAATTTTGCCATCAAGTTCTGCTATGCTTGCTTACCTTTGTTCAGCATCAATCGGTTATGGCAAAACGTCCTGTTAAAACGAAAGCAAAACCCAAAACCAGTGGGGCCTATAAAACCAAAGCAGCGCCATCCGGGGCAGGCATTTTGCAGTCTAAAGGTCTACGATTTTTAGTCATTATCATGATTGTCGGCTTGCTGGGGTTATGGCTACTGTTGTGGCAAGGGCTTTGGCGTGAAATTCCCATGCGTACCCAGAGCCAGATGCTCAATATCAAACAGGGACAAACCTATTCAGGCCTGATTGCCGAGTTGAGCGAAAAAGGACAGATTCGTTTCCCCGTTATGGCCAAAATTTACCAGCGCCTGTTTATTCACGATACCTTAAAAGCAGGTGTTTATGAGGTTGAAAAAGGCACAACGGTTCAGCAACTCTTGCAAATGCTGAGTAATGGCAAGCTGGCGCAGATAAACCGGGTCTTGGTGATTGAAGGCACGACGTTTGGTCAATTGCGTAAGCGTCTGGACAGTGATCCGAATGTCACCCATACATTAAAAGGACTAGATAACCCGCAACTGCTGAAAAAGCTGGAGATTAACCAGTCGCATCCTGAAGGCTGGTTTGCCCCCAATACCTATTATTTTGCCAAGGGCGAAACCGACGCCGCAATTTTAAAGCATTTATATCGCACGCAAAAAAAGATTGTAGATGAAGCCTGGCAAAAACGCGCGCCCAATTTACCGTATAAAAATGCCTATGAAGCCCTGATCATGGCTTCAATTGTGGAAAAGGAAACCGGCATTCCGCGTGAGCGACAGGACGTCGCTGGCGTATTTGTGCGCCGCCTGAAAGTGGGCATGCGCCTGCAAACCGACCCTACAGTTATTTATGGCATGGGAGATAACTATAAGGGCAATATCCGTCGTCAGGATTTGCTCACACCAACGCCGTATAACACCTATACCATTGATGGCTTGCCGCCAACACCGATTGCATTGCCCAGCAAGGCTTCTATCGAAGCAGCTTTGCATCCGGCAACAGGAAACAGCCTGTACTTTGTAGCAACCGGCACTGGTGGGCATGTATTTAGCAGCTCACTGGAGCAGCATAATCAGGCCGTGGCCAATTACCTGAAAGTCTTGCGCCAGAAACGTGCGGCTAATGCCAATCCAGCTAGCAATCCAGCAGGAGTAGCCCCTGATGTTTATTAGTTTTGAAGGTACGGAAGGGGTAGGCAAAACCACCCTGATTAAAAGTCTGGTAAATTATTTGCAGCAACAGGGCAAGCAAGTGGTTTTGACACGCGAACCTGGTGGCACTCCACTGGCTGAACAAATCCGTCAGTTATTGCTGAGCCCGCTGGATGAAGCTATGAGCGAAAACTGCGAACTGTTGCTGATCTTTGCTGCACGTGCCCAGCATATTGCACAGGTGATTCAACCGGCACTCAATGCAGGCCGATGGGTGCTGAGTGATCGCTTTGTTGACGCCAGTTTTGCCTATCAGGGCGGTGGCCGTGGCTTGAATGTAGACACGATTGAGTTACTGCGCCAGCAATTTGTACCTGTAATGCCACATCTGACTTTCTGGCTGGATGCACCAGTAGAGCTTGGGATG
This sequence comes from Alkanindiges illinoisensis DSM 15370, assembly GCF_000619845.1. Lineage (GTDB taxonomy): Bacteria > Pseudomonadota > Gammaproteobacteria > Pseudomonadales > Moraxellaceae > Alkanindiges > Alkanindiges illinoisensis. The sequence goes on from NZ_JHUX01000003.1 coordinate 197,174, forward strand.
CAACGCGCGCAAAAACGCGGAGCACTGGATCGTTTTGAACAGGAAAAACTGGAATTCTTTCAAAAAGTGCGTGCAGTTTACCAAAACCGGGCCAACGGAGAACCGGAACGTTTTGTACGGCTAGATGCTAGCCAAACGCCAGCACAAATTCTGGAGCAGGCCATTGCAGTGCTCAGGCAAAATCAACTGCTGACAGCAAACTGAAACGTGAAAACCAAAAAATAAAGGCAAACCTGAGTTTGCCTTTAGATCTATCAGCAGTTTTTTACTGTATTTTTTAAGGTTGCTTTAAACTACGATTGGTGACTGTGCAACAAAGTCCGGTGGTAGCAGAACGGTATCACGGATTTCAGTAGAGATTTCCGGATAGTCCAGCGTATAGTGCAAGCCCCGGGACTCATGACGTTGCAAGGCGCAGCGCACAATCATTTCTGAAACCAGTACCAGATTGCGGAGTTCAATCAGGTTTTTGGTGATGACATAACCCTGATAGTAATCTTCAATTTCCCGCTTGAGTAACTCAATCCGGTTTAGCGCGCGTTGTAGGCGTTTTGTGGTACGGACAATACCCACATAGTTCCACATAAAGCTGCGCAGCTCATCCCAGTTCTGCAAAATCACTACGTCTTCATCCGGGTTTTGCACCTTGGATGCATCCCACTTCGGCACACTGGTAATAGCCTGCGTATTTGGGTGCAACTGGGCAATATGGCGTGCCGCACTCATCCCATAAACAAAACATTCCAGCAGGGAATTGCTGGCCATACGGTTGGCGCCATGCAAACCGGTAAAGGATGTTTCACCAATAGCATATAAGCCTGCAATATCAGTCTGGCTATGATGATCCACCATTACTCCGCCGCAAGTGTAATGCGCGGCAGGCACGACAGGAATCATGTCTTTGGTAATATCAATGCCCAGTTCCAGCAGGCGTTCGTACAAAGTAGGGAAGTGGGATTTAACAAAATCTTCCGGCTGATGGGTGATATCGAGCCAGACATGACGAATACCTAGCCGCTTCATCTCATAGTCAATGGCACGGGCCACAATATCACGTGGAGCCAGTTCAGCACTTTCATGGAAACGCTGCATAAAGCGTTCTCCATCAGGCAAGCGCAAATACGCGCCTTCACCACGCATTGCTTCCGTAATCAAAAATGAACGTGCCTGCGGGTGATAGAGGCAAGTTGGGTGAAACTGGTTAAACTCCAGATTCGCTACCCGGCAGCCCGCTCGCCATGCCATGGCAATGCCATCTCCGGTCGCAATATCCGGATTGGATGTATATAAATAAGCTTTACTGGCACCACCGCAGGCCAATGCTACAAATGGGGCCAGCAGGGTTTCAACCTGCTCAGTGTGAATATTCAGTACATATAAACCAGCGACCCGGTTATTGCCTGCAAGCCCCAGACGCTGGCTGGTAATTACATCAATAGCCGCATAGTTTTCTAGCAACGTCACATGCTGGCATTCACGCACGCGCTTGACCAGTGTGGTTGAAATTGCCATGCCGGTTGCATCCGCCGCATGGATAATCCGGCGCTGTGAATGACCACCTTCACGGGTTAAATGTAGTTGTTCGGCTTCGTCCAGCGTAAACCGTACACCTTGTTCCAGCAGGAAATTAACGGCATCACGGCCATGTTCTACTGTAAATGCCACTGCATCAGGGTGACACAAATGTGCGCCTGCAATTAGGGTATCTTCAACATGCTGTTCTACAGAATCAGTTTCATCCAGCACAGCAGCAACACCACCCTGCGCATAGTAGGTACTTGCTTCTGTTAATACTGATTTTGCCAGTACGGCAACTTTAAGATGAGTAGGAAGGGATAAGGCAAGGGTTAACCCGGCTGCCCCGCTTCCAACAATAATCACATCGTAAATAGATGCCTGGCTCTGGTCGCGCATTGTAAAAAGCCTGAAATTGAATAAAAAACAGAGGCGAATAACACGCCAAAATGATAAAAAACGCAAGCTTTTTACCAAAAAAATTATGATTGGAAATATAGATTTAACTGTATGAAATTTCACATTTTCTACATAATCTCAATTAAAGCGGGGATTTAGCTCAAATAGAAACGATTGCTAACAGAAAATCCTTAAAAACTCTGTTAAAACAGTTAACTAAATTTCTGATTACATAGACTCACTAGGAAGGCAGTCAATGAGTATCAATTATATTCAACGGGGTGTTGTTGCAGCAGTATGTTCTATTGTCATTAGTCAACCCAGCATTGCAGCTGCGCCTGTTGATTTTTCGTCATTAGTTCAGACAGTAAGTCCTGCCGTAGTACGCGTTAATGTATCTAAAAAAATGAGTCAGGAAGAGTTATTACAACAACAAATGCCTGAATTATTACGCCGTTTTTTCGGTAATAATGTGCAAATCCCAAATCAACGTCTGCCACAGGAACAAAATGCCTATGGCAGTGCATTTTTTATCACTAAAGATGGTTATTTGCTTACTAACCACCATGTGATTGCCGATGCCAGCAAGGTAACCATAACATTAAATGACCGCCGTGAAATTGATGCCGAGCTAGTGGGTAGCGATGCACGTACCGATGTTGCTGTGCTGAAAGTAAAAGGCAGTGATTTTCCAGCCTTGCGTATCGGTGATGCCAACAGTCTGAAAGTGGGTGAACCTGTACTGGCCATTGGCTCACCGTTTGGTTTTGATTATTCTGCTTCCGCAGGTATTGTGAGTGCAAAGTCACGGACCATGTCTCGTGAAAACGCAGTGCCATTTATTCAAACTGACGTTGCCCTAAATCCTGGTAACTCTGGTGGCCCATTATTCAACCGGGACGGAGAAGTAATCGGTATCAACTCACGCATCTTTAGTGGAACCGGCGGCTATATGGGTTTATCGTTTTCTATTCCAATTGATGTTGCTATGGATGTTGCCAATCAGATTATAAAAACTGGCAAGGTGTCCCGTGCTTATCTGGGTGTAATGTTGCAGGATATCGACCGAAACCTTGCCGAAGCTTATGAGTTGTCACGTCCAGAGGGAGCGCTGGTAACACAGGTTTCTGACGACACACCAGCCAGCAAGGCAGGTTTAAAGGCAGGGGATATTATCCTGTCCTATAATGGCACTCCAATTAATCGCACTACCGATCTAATTAACCTGATTAATCGCACCCGGCCAAACCAGACAGCAAGCATGGTCGTACAACGTAATAGCAAGCAGTTATCCTTAAGTGCCACATTGACCAGTGCGCCTGACGATACACCACCTGCTGAAAGCATGAAAACCGATCAGGGCAAAGGGCCTTCTCTCGGCATGCAATTGCGTGACTTAACACCAGCAGAAAGCCAGAGTTTAAAAATAAAAGGCGTCATTATTACTGATGTATTGCCGGGTGGTTTGGCCGCTCATGCGGGTTTACTGCCGGGAGATGTGATCACTAGCCTGAACAATACCCAAACACCAACAGCCACAGCATTACTGACTGCCATTCGTAGTCTTCCTTCAAACCGTGTGGTTCGGGTTGCAATTCAGCGCGATGGCGTTCCAGCAATTGTTGGGTTAAGGGTTGAATGAAAATGATTCAAGCGGTATAGCTTTCCATGTACCGCTCCTTCAGTTTTATAAATTCTATATGGACTAATATAAAGTTCCTCTTTATAGTCACCGGGAATTATTAATAAAATCGTATTTATACGAATAGCGCTTGCTGACTAATTGATACCGATATTATGGCTGAAGTAAACAAACCGATATACCGGCTTAAGCCCCGCAGTGGACTGGCTGTACAGTATGCTGCAATCCGGGCCTTATTTTTAAGGGAATTCCAAACTCGATTTGGACATTATCGCCTTGGCTATGTATGGGCCATTTTAGAACCAGGTATGCTGGTATTCTTAAAGCTTGTATTGTTTGGCGGTATCATGGAACGTGCCATTCCTTATATGTCCTATACACTTTTTCTGGTTAATGGTGTACTACCAATTCGTATGTTTATGCGTTCGTCAACGCAATCCCTACATGCAGTATCTAGTAATAGGGGCTTGTTAAATTATCGTCCTGTAATGCCAGTTGATGCAGTAATTGCCCGTATATCTGTAGAAATGACATTATATTTTGGGGTATACAGCCTTTTTATGGTGGGCTTACTCTACTTTGGTGAACCTATTAGTCTAAGTTATTTACCAAATTTATTCGTTTGCTGGTTTTTACTTTATATTTTTACTTTTGGCTTTGCATTAATTATGTGTTCTCTGGGTGATTTCTCAAAAGAAGTCGCAAAATTTGTTTCTTCATTCTTTATTATATTTTACTTAATGTCTGGCGTAATGTTTTCAATTAATAATGTGCCAGTGCAATTCCATCCTTATCTATTATGGAACCCGCTATTACATTGTCTAGAATTTATGCGTCATGCCGTATCACCCGAATATCCAGTGACTTACGTATCTTTTAATTATCTATTAATAAGCACATTAGTTGTTTTATTTACTGGTCTTTTAATTTATAAATCACGCGAAAGAATAATGTTGACGTCAAAATGATTAAACTAGAGAATTTGACAAAATCCTATGCCACAAAAAAAGGCCGACATTTCGTTTTCCGTAATTTAAATATTACTTTGCCTGGTGGAAAAAGCGTTGCCTTGATTGGTAAAAATGGTGCAGGGAAGAGTACACTACTACGTATTATTGGCGGTATAGATCATGCAGATTCTGGCCAAGTAGTTTCTAATGCTTCTATTTCTTGGCCAGTAGGGCTAGCAGGTGGTTTCCAGGGTAGCTTAACGGGTCGGCAAAATGTCCGTTTTGTTTCCCGATTATTTGTCCCAGAAAGCAAAGTTGATGATATTGTACGCTACGTGGAAGACTTTGCCGAGTTAGGCAAATACTTTGATATGCCAATAAAAATTTATTCATCGGGGATGCGTTCACGTTTGGGGTTTGGCTTAAGTATGGCATTTGACTTTGATTACTACTTGCTGGATGAGGTCGGCGCTCCTGGTGATGCGCAGTTTAAAGCCAAAAGTAAGGTTTTATTAGATAATCTAAAGAAGAACTCTAACATTATTATGGTGTCCCATAATTTAAATGACCTGACAGAGCATTGTGATGTCGCCCTCTTTGTTAAGGAAGGCAATGCTTATTATTTTGATAGTGTTGAGGAAGCAGTAGAGGTTTATAAAGAATATGCACTGGCTCAGAAATAATTCTACCTGGTTGAGTTTTATTGCAGTAGTAATCATCCCATTACTGTTTATAGCTTTCTACTTGTTTACCATAGCTGAAAATCGTTATGTTTCTACTTCTACAGTAGTGGTGAAGCAAATTGGAGATATAGGTGGAAGCCAAACCAACGGTTTAGGTATCTTATTAGGGGTTAATAATACCAGTAGTGAAGATGCACATTTCCTTAAAGCTTACATTCAATCTCCTGACCTGATTTATGCGCTGGATAAACAGTTGAATTTACGTAAAGCATTTGCAGGTAATGGAGGTGATCCGATTTTTGAATTATCTTCTAATGCTTCCAAAGAGGATTTGGTAAAGTATTTTAATAGACGGGTTACCCTAACGTTTGATGAAAAAAACTCGATGTTGACGGTTAAAACAGAAGGCTTTACACCTCAGTTTGCACTAAAATTGAATCAGGCTATTTTAAAACTTAGTGAAAGCTTTATTAACCAGATTTCACAGCGAGTAGCGCGTGATCAGCTGGTGTTTGCGCAGACTCAGTTACAAGAGGCAGCTAGTAATCTAAAGCAGTCCCGTGAAAATCTGATTAGTTATCAAAACAGGAATCAGATGCTGGATCCGCAAACTACAGCTCTGGCGACTTCAAGATTAGTAATGCAACTTCAGAGCCAGTTAGCAGATTTGCAAACTCAGGAACGCACGTTACTCAGCTACCTCAATCCAGAGGCATCACAAGTAGTGGCATTACATAGCCAGATTAATGCTGTACAGCAACAAATAACCCAAGAGCAAGGCAAGCTAACTTCACCGCAGGGCGGTACCAAGTTAAACCGACGCTCTGCTGATTTTGAAGAATTAAAAGCCAAAGTGGAATTTAGCACGGATCTTTATAAACTTGCACTTGGTTCCCTGGAAAAAGCTCGATTGGAAGCAGTGCGTAAATTAAAGAATGTCGTTATTATTACAAGTCCCCAATTAGCACAGGATGCGTATTATCCACGCAAGGGCTATATTTTACTCTCAAGTTTCTTAATTTTTACCATTATATTTGGAATAGGGCAGTTGGTTGCTTCTATTATCCGTGAGCATCGGGAGTAAGTTCTCATGAAGCATTCAAGTTTGTTCCTAGGTATTGCGATTGTTATAAGTACCTATAGCCATGCTGCAGTTATTGACGATTTGCTTCCAGATACGAATGACTACGTGGCTGGTCCTGCCAATACTACCCGTCAGACCCCATTAAATACTGCAGAGGCAAATACAGCTCAGGCGCAAGCTGCTGCTATGTTGCAACCAAATGCAATTTTAAATCTTGGTAATTCAAGGCCAGTTTCTTTAAATCAAAATTCGCGTATGTTTGGTGCCCAGTTATTTAAGGGTGCTTTTGCCAGTAGTTCTGGGAGTACGTTTAATTCAAGCTACATTATTAATCCCGGCGATAATATTCAATTGCGACTTTGGGGGGCATATCAGTTTGCTGGTACATTAACTGTAGACCCTCAAGGCAATATTTTTGTACCAAACGTTGGGCCGCTTAAAGTTGCCGGGGTCAGCAATGGTCAGCTACAAAATATAGTTCAGCAAGCAGTACGCCGCGTATATGTATCCAATGTGGGTGTCTATGCTGCTTTGGAGCAAGCCCAACCTGTTAAGGTATTAGTTACAGGCGCAGTAGTCCAGCCAGGCTCTTATGGTGGCGTTTCAAGCGATTCTATACTGGCATATCTGGACCGTGCAGGTGGAGTTGATCCAGATCGTGGCAGTTATGTTGATATTCAAATTCTGAGAAATGGAAGATTTGTTCAGCAGGTTAATCTTTATGATTTCCTGCTGGCCGGGCAGTTACAGAATTTTGCCTTTAAGGATGGTGATGTAATTGTAGTGGCCCCACGTAAGCATACATTTTCTATTAATGGAGAAGTCTACAATGCTTACGATTTTGAGTTTGATGTACCCCAACTTACCGTAGGCAAGGCACTATCAGTGGCTCGCCTTAAACCAGGTGCAACACACATTAGTATCAGCCGTCGTCAGGGTGCAGAGTATCGTAGTGAATACTACAGCATTGCACAAGCGCAAAATGTTGTATTACAGGATGGCGATGTAGTTGCGGTAACAGCAGATCGTTATGCTGGCACTATTCAGGTAAGAGTAGAGGGAGCCCATCAAGGTGCGCATGCAGTTGTATTGCCTTATGGTGCCACACTAAAACAGGTTATTCAGCAAATTCAGCCTAATGCATTATCGCAAATTAATGCGATCCAATTGTTCCGTCCTTCTGTCGCGCAACGTCAAAAGGAAATGCTTAACTTGTCGTTAGATAAGCTTGAGGAGTCGACTTTATCGGTACGTTCGGCTACCCGTGAAGAGGCAGAACTTCGTTTGAAAGATGCAGAGTTAATTAAACAGTTTATTACTAAAGCACGTGTAGTACAGCCTAAAGGTCAGGTTATCTTAAATAAAAATAATTGGGATAATATTATTTTAGAGCAAGGTGATGTGTTAAATATTCCTGAAAAAACCTCTGTTACCATGGTTCATGGTGAAGTTATGTTCCCAAATGCTCTAAGCTGGCAGCCTGATCAACGAATTGATTATTATATCAAACAGGTGGGTGGTTATACACAGAAATCGAATAAATCCAAGTTAATAGTTGTTCATCAAAATGGTGAAGCGGAACAGGTCAGTAATAGTTATATTATCAAACAAGGCGATGAAATTATGGTCTTGCCAAAAGTTTCTACAAAAAGTGTTGAAATTGGTAGAGGTTTAACGCAGATTATTTATCAAATCGCTATTGCGGCTAAAGTTGTGTTTGATCTTTAAAATCCTTAAAGGTGTACCATGTCGTTGTATGGTATACCTGACTTTGAATCTAATCTAGGATTTTTAATCTTAAAGGTAATGTTTAACACTGGATCAATAGTACTTATTGCTTAAATAATTCTATTATTATAGTTTTACGTTCAAATGATTGTTAAGTTCATAACCGAAATTTTACAATAGTTTAAATCAATTTATGTAGGGCATGATGGAAGAGCAAACCTTAATTCTAAATGGGCTAGAAATTAAATATAAATTTAAAGAAAAAAAGTATGATTGTGAACATTTAATTATTATATTTTCAGGATTTGCGCCTTATAAAGAGTTTACTTATGATTTTGAAAACTCATTGGCTGTAAGCCGTGCTAATGTATTATGGATCAAAGACGATTTTAAAGAACATGCTTGTTATTATTTATGCCAAGATATGGATTTTTACATCGAAGAAATAATTTATCAATTTATTGAACAAAAAATAAAAGAGCTGAATCTTAACCAAAAAAATGTAACGTTATTAGGATTGTCAAAGGGAGGAAGTGCAGCTCTGTATTATGGTTTGAAGTATAATTTTTCTAATATTGTATGTGCAGTACCTCAAATAAAAATTGCTTCTTATGTGTTAGGAAAAACAAAAGTCACTGCAAAAAAAGCATCAGTAGTTGCAAAGCATATGCTAGGAGAGCATCCTCAGGCACACCATATAGTACAGCTAGATAATCTGATCCCAAGTCTTATAAAAGAAGATCAACAACTTAATAAGAATATTTATTTATTAACAGGCAAGGCTGATCCGCAATATTATACTGAAATAGAACCTATATTACCCCTATTACGTAAATACCAAAACTTTAATTTGATTGTTTCTGAGTCTGTTTATGCAAAAAACCATGAACATATTATAAGACATAATAGTCCTTTACTAATACATCTATTAGGTTTATTAAGCGATAATTTATCTGTTTATCTAAACAACCAAAAATTTGAAAATAATCAGTATAGTATTAAAGATAAATCAGCAGAACCTATAGTTACTGTTGAAGCATTATCTTTAAAAGAGGAATGCTTATTTATAGAGGGTGTGGCATTATTAAGAGGTCTAGAAGCTGCTAATTGGGAAGATGTAAAATATACATTATATTTAAAAAATGCCCAACGTAATTATTCTTTTTATTTAAATAAAGGTAATCGGCCTTATTTAACACAAAAGTATTTTAATGGTGACCAAGTTATATACGATAAAGCATATTACAAAACAAATAATGGAATTCATCTTATTAATATAGTAGAGCCAGGTATATATCATTTTAATCTTGAAGTTTGCTGTCAAGGTATTACTAAAAATGTAAAGCTTTGCACTAGCCAGCCCCTGAGTCTAACAGCTACCTCATGTGGTCATGTTTACCAAATTAGTAGTAAATCTAATGGTATTACACTTAATGTTAAAGCTATTAGTAATTGGTCATTAAGTCAGCAATTAGATATTTTTCAGAAACAATTTAAAAAATCTGGCAAAATATGGCTATATAAAGATAATATTTTGGCTATGCATTTTGAGAATGAAATATCCACTTTGATTATTGATGTAGTAGAAGGGAATGAAACTATTGAGATACGTTATTTCGATAAATTCCGTATTTTTACACAAGAAATTCAAGAAATTATAAATAATTTATCTGGTTCTTCACAATTAAAAAATCAGAAAGTTATAGTAAAAGTTCAACGAAAATCTATATCAAACATTTATAGTTATTTAAATGATAATATAGGAGAGTTTTATAGGCAGTTTACTCAAAAGTTTAATGATTATTCTTACCATGAAAAGTTTACTCTAGGCAATAAAGCCTTGACGAGTAAAATCATTGCTAAACGTAGCAAGGGAGAAAGAATCTCTGTTGGTTTACTCGTTAATGATCGAACAAAATGGAATTATGAAAGTCTGTATTATAGCTTAAATCAGAGTCAAGAGTTTAGTGTAAGGATTCTGCTAGCTCGATTACCTAGCTTTGATGATCAAGATTATGAATTAAACAAAGAATTTTTTAGACAGATTGATAATAATATTTTATACATCAGTGAAATGGATCAGAAGGGCCGTATAAATATAATTGCTGATCAATTTGATATAATGTTTTACCAGCAACCATGGGGAATGCGATATTGGGTTAAATCACTACATACTAAAATCCTTGGATGTTTTACTCATTATGGTTATTTAATATTCGAAGATAAACTTGATTACTGTATTGATGATTTTCATCCATTCATTTGGCGCTTCTTCGCACAAAATGAATTGCATAAACTTAATCACATTAAATTTACCCCAGCAGCTTCAGAGAGAATTCGTGTTTCTGGCTATGCCAAAATGGATGCTTATCAAGTATCAGTCCAGTCTTCTTTAGATTCAATTTGGCCGACAAATGTTGAGTCAGCTCATAGTCGAATTATTTACGCTCCCCATCATTCTGTAGGACCTTCTTTATTAAAGATAGGGACTTTTGATTGGAATCATCAAAAAATTCAGGATTTAATGCTAAAGTATCTAGATACAGCATGGGTATATAAACCTCATGGGCGTTTGCGTTATATGGTGGCTGAACATAATATTATGACTGATGAGCAGTATCAAAATTATCTGGGACGCTGGGCGACAAATCATAGTATTATTTACGATAATGGGAATTACTTTGATCTATTTAAAACTTCTGACGTATTAATAACTGATAGCAGTTCGTTTTTGGCGGAGTATTTCCCTACTGGTAAACCAATTATTTGGCTAGTATCTGCACGCAGTAAAATGAAGTTTAATGATTTTGGTAAACGTCTTACAGATGGATTTTACAAAGTACATAACCTTGAAGAGCTTGAAAGCGTCTTTAACCAAGTAGTTATCCAAAAATATGATCCATTATTAAGTGTAAGGCAACAGATCATCCAAGAATGTTTTGCTTTTAAAGCAAGTAGTGCTGAGAAGATTCATCAGTTTCTATTGGAAGAATTTCCTAAGTCTATTGTTTCACCACCAGCTAAACCCTTGCATAGAACAACTACTGGCTCTAACTTGATAAAACTGTTTAGGAGAGCAAAAAAGTATTTAAGTAAATAGCCAGTGAATCTTTTTTATCTATGAAATCTATATCTGTACAGTTCTAATTTTTGAAAATTAGAACTGTATAGATTTAATGCAAATTAACATTTATGGAATTTCTGTGGCCTTGAATAATTGGCTAAAAATTCTATCTTTCTAATTTTGTAAAAAATATTGCAACCAGATTGCAATTTTACTCTATATTAATAGTATAGATTCTTTTGTTAATCTTTAGGCCTAAAATGGATCAGCTGATAAAATATCTTCAAGAAATGCTTGCAATTGTAGGCTATAAAAATGTTCATATATGGAAATACCAGCAAGATATAGCAGTAATTGAGTGCATTGACTTTGGTGTGGCTTTTGATATCAAGCAATCGCATGGCTACTATGCTATTGATTTACTAGCCCGTAACGCTAATACACGTAAAATTTTAGCGCTTCTCTACAATGATTTTTTAACTAAACCTAAATCAAGAATTTATAAAGTTCCAGTACATAATGAATTTGCTTTAATAGCTGATTTTATAAAAAGCGAATTTTTAAAATTAGAAAATTTATTCGTAATTAAGAAAAACTGTTATGGTAGTCCTAAAATATATATGCTTGATGAGAGTAATTTTTTGCAAAAACAGGAAGCTATCAAAGTCTTCTGGTGGGATGGAGTTGCTAATTTTGGAGATATTTTAGGGCCTTGGCTCATTAGTATGATGACTAAAAGGCCTATAGTCAATGTTCGTGGAAGTAAGTCATCTAATGCTATCTTTTCAATCGGTTCAATTATTAATATGATGAATACAGATCATATTAACCCTAGTATTTGGGGAAGCGGGCTTATCAATACAAATAGTATTCCTAAGTTAGGAGAAAAACTTGCAAAGATTAATATTAAAAAGATTACGGCAGTAAGAGGTAGGCATACTCACCATGAACTTACGCAAAAGCTGGGATATGTTATACCTGAGGTTTTCGGTGACCCTGCTTTATTACTTCCAGAATACTTTACACCTGACATTATTAAAAAAGATAGAGGTGTATTAGTTCCTCATTGGAGTCAATTTAAATTATTTGAGAATCTTTCAATAGATAATATTCAATTAGTAAATGTAGGAGATGATGCCCATAAGGTTGTATCAGATATTGCTAATGCTAAATTCTGTATTGCTACTTCTTTACATGGAATTATAGTTGCACAAGCCTACAATGTACCTTGGGTATGGTTGAATATTAAAGATAAACCCCTTCATTCAGGCAAGCACTTCAAATTTCATGATTTCTTTTCCATTTTAGAAAATGATAAAATTGTTAGGCACGATTTGAATATCTCCGATATCAGTCAGGAAAATATTAGCCAACTAATACATAAAGCCTATCTGCCAAAATTTAACCAATATTTTAATAAAGAATCTTTAATAGAAGCTTTCTATCAATTGGAAATAAAAAATGGGTAGTTTGCATTTGTTAAAATTAACACTTTTTCAAATAAAACAAAAAGCTTTATAGTGTCTACACATTTGTTATGATAGGGACTATCAGTTAAATACGTGTGATAGCGAAACTAGTTGGTATTATATGTTTTAATTAAAATAGTTAACATGAAAATTGGAGAAATGGGCTCTGCAATGAAAAATTCTTGGTCGATAGTAGTAACTGCAAAAGCATTACCAGAAAATATTAATATTTTTATAGAACACCATTTAAAGCTTAATCCTAAAGAAATTTTTTTATTTCTAGACGCTCCTGATGACTTTGATAATTCACAAGATTTAGTCAAAGCTGATAGTTTAAGAATAATTGAATGTACGCCAGAATTTTGGAAATCAAGGCCACATTTTCATATGCTTAGATATGAAAAAGGAGTGCGTCCTGAATTAGTAGAATATCGTCAATACCATAATATGCTACATGCTCATTCAATTAGTGACGCCGAGTGGCTGCTTATGATGGATATAGATGAGCTATTATATACAAGATCAGACGTAGGAAATTTGCTAAATAAGTATCCTGATAATATTTTTTCAATTTTATTGATGCCAATTGAAGCGGTTTACAAGGATGATCCTCCAGTTAGTTTTAAAGAAGTATTTGATACAGACTTTTTTAAAACAAGAAAAAAAGTAAACTATGAGTATTGGAATAAAATATATGACAGGGAAGGAATCTATCATAAATCTGGTTTTTTCGGCCATGTTACCGGGAAATCTTTTACTCGGGTAAATAAGGAAATAATGCAACCATCTTGTCATTTAAATAAACCACTTGACCGTGATTTAGGTTATGCATTTATTGAAGAAAATATGAATATTATGCATTTTGAATCTCAAACACTTGAGATGTTTTCTCAAAAAATTATTAATAGGTCTAGTAAAAAGTTTAATGTTGGTTTTCTAGATGAGATAAGTGTCAAACGTACCAATAATATAATTAGTATCTATAAAGAAAAAGGTGAATTAGCCTTATTAGATATATATTTATATATGCATGTTTTTTCAAAAGAAAAAATTAATAAGATTTTAAATGATGGATATATATTAGAAATTACGGACAAGACTACTTCAGACTATGTATTTGATCATAAAATAGTTTCTTTCCACCATAGTGTTTTAGTTTATGATCATTCAAAAGATATTGTAATTGCTTTAAAAGAAGAGGATATTTCTTCCTCTATACATTCAATTGTGAAAATTGCAATAAATAAAGAACGTGTAGATATAGAATCAAAGGCTTTTTTATATTTTGAATATAATTATAAAATAGAATATTTATGTGTGGATAGAGATGGAAAAATTATAATATTTAGATCAAATAAAGCCCAATTATTAAATTATTTCACTGATAACAATTATTTTTCATTATCAATTGATAATAAATATATAACAGTGAAGCCTAGTTGTGAGGTTTTATTTAAAGCAGAAAAAATTAATAAATGGGAGCAACTATATAAATTTAATTTTAGAAGTTAAGTAGGTTAAGATAATTAATTAAAAAATAATTTTCCTTAGGGTAATAGTAAAATTTAGAAGTATTTATTACCCTAGAATATATTATTATATAATGATATCGATACCTAATATAATTCACTTACTTTATATCTAAAAATATATGTTTTATCCCTCATGAGAGGGAAATATTATTGTAAATAGCTAAAATTACAAAGTTTTTATGTATAAATTTTCATTACTATATTGTAATCTTTCTACTACTAATCTTAAGACAAAATTGTTTTACAATTAACTTTTAAAATTTTGCAATCGTAGCGGGAATTAGTTGTATGAGTAAAATCACAAAATTAATTAACACACCTAACATTTTTTTTAAAGATATGGCTTACAAGACTCTGACCCAGCGTTTGCCTATGTTATTAGACAATTTAGGCAATAGACTAGAAGTTTTCGACACAAGCCCGAGCCCCGCAAAAAAAGTACCTGTGACTAAGCGACCTGTTTCTTCAACTAAAGCAGATAATTCAGTAGCAGCAAAAACTATAATACCTTCCTCGATAAATTTGAGTCATATTAATCTCCTGTCACCTATTTATCATATTATACATACCGGAGAAGGTATGACTCATGGTCCATCACATTTAAGTTTATGGATTCCAACTTTTTTGACCACACAAATATCTTTTGCTGTCATCGTTCGTAACGTAGATTTATATAATTGGGTGGTTGAAAAATATCCTTTTATTAATGTTGCCTATGCTAAAACACCTATAGATATTGAAAATCTATTAAACAATATGGCCTTTCTAAAGGGAATTTTTTATCCCTCTAATACAGGAAATAATATTCACTGTTTAAGATTCAATGTCTATGAGCACATCTTTATTGGCCATGGGGATAGTGACAAATCAGCAAGTGCTCACAAGTTTTTTCGGGTGTATGATCAAGTCTGGGTTGCAGGCCAAGCTCATATAGACCGCTTTAAAAATGCACAATTCAATACTAATCATATTGATTTTGTTAAGGTAGGACGTCCTAACTTGTCTAGTGTCTTGGAAGTTTCAAAGACTCCTTGGCATAAGCGAATGGTTAATAATGTTTTATATTTACCAACTTGGGAAGGCGTTTATGAAGAAAGTAATTATTCTTCATTGCGGCTTAGCGGGGTCATGCTTCAAAGTATCATTGAAAAATTTGGCCTACTAGTAAGTACAAAACTACATCCAGTCACAGGGTCACGTGATCCTAGTTTGAAAAATATTCAATCAAAATTGCAACTTGCCCTTGAATCAAAGGGTAAAGAGATTTTATTTCATGGACCCTCTATAAATATTAGTGAATTGGTTTTACGTTCGAATTTATTTATTTGTGATATTTCAGCAGTGGTCTCAGAATGCTTGGCAGCTGATGCGCCAATTTTTGTTTATATACCTAAGGATAGGGAAATTAATGTTTCTCAAAGCGATATGAACTATGAGGATTATTGTTATACTTTCTCCACAGTTCCTGAGCTTTTAGCAAAGATAGAACAAGTATTGCAAGGCGATGACTATCTTAGGGAAAGTCGGCGGCAAGCAATGGAGTATATTTTAAGCGCTAATTCTATTGCTCAAGACCAATTTGCAATTGAGTTACGAAAATTAGCTGAAAAAAATTATTTGATTGATAACATGCGTATGTTTGTCCAGCAGTAAGATGTGACATAGAAATTTTTTGAGATGAATTAGGTTTATTAATGAAAAATGTTGGTGTAATTTTATCAGGTGGTTCTGGTTCACGTTTCGGCGGCAGTTTACCAAAACAATTTACCAAACTTGCTGGAAAAGCTGTTATTGAGTACACCATTCAGATCTTTGAGGATGCGCCCTTAATAGATGAAATTATCATCGTATCTAAAGGTGAGTATATTGAGCGTACTTGGGACATTATAAAAAATAATAACTGGAAAAAAGTATCTAAAGTAATTGTGGGTGGTGATCAGCGTTTTGACTCTACCTTATCTGCCTTACATAGCATGAAAAGTTATGATCCTACTAGTAAAGTCATTTTTCATGATGCAGTACGGCCGTTAATTAATAACAAGATAATTGAAGATTGCATTGATAAACTTGATTTGTTCGAAGCCGTTGATGTGGTGATTCCATCAAGTGATACTTTGGTTGAAGTATATGATGATGGATGTATTGCCAATATTCCTAACCGGGTAAACATGCGTCGAGGACAAACGCCTCAGGCATTTATACTTTCTACTATTCAGCAAGCTTACCAAGAAGCGATAGCACGTGATCGGTATATCTTTACTTGTGATTGCGGTGTAATCAGAGCAATGTTGCCTCATATTCGGGTAGCTACTGTAGAAGGTTCGGAGCGTAATATAAAAATTACGCATCCTTTAGATTTATTTATAGCAGAGAAGCTATTACAGTCTGGTGACCCACATAGTCTGTTAGACCATATTGATTTACAACAACTTGCAGGAAAAAATATAGTTATTTTCGGTGGCACCAGTGGTATTGGCCAGTCCATGCGAAATTTAGCAATACTGCATGGTGCTAATGTATTTGTAGCCAGTCGTAGCCATAACGCGGTAGATATTACGGATAGAGTTAGTGTAAGTACTTATCTTGCTGATGTAACCTCACAGGTGGGCCATATAGATGCTGTGGTAAATACAGCTGGGCTATTAATTAAAAAACCTTTAGATAATTTATCTCAAGACGAAGTGTTGTCATTAATTAATATTAACTATTTGGGTGCTGTAAATGTTGCTATAGCAGCCAAGCCATTTCTTGAGAAATCTAAAGGGATGTTGCTAAACTTTACATCAAGCTCTTACACGCGTGGACGTGCGTATTATGCGTTGTATTCTTCAACCAAATGCGCGATTGTTAATTTCACTCAGGCTTTGGCAGAAGAGTGGGGTTCTTACGGAATTCGGGTAAATTGTGTAAACCCGGAGAGAACTAGTACACCTATGCGTACCGCAAATTTTGGGCAGGAAGATCCTTCTTTACTTCTGTCAGCTGATGAAGTTGGTAAAACTAGTTTGGCAGTGCTATTAAGCAATAAAACTGGTATCATTGTTGATGTGAGAAAAGATGGACGCTAGCTAGCCTTATAGCCAGTTATATATATGTGTGAAAGCCTGCATTTTTGATGCAGGCTTTTTATATAATAGGATCAGTTGTGCCTAATTACATTTATCTAGACAGTAAAATTATTGGTACAGCTTATCAAATTGTTCAATATTTTAATACAGATGTATTTGATCGCTATAACACAATCATTTATTTTAAAAAGTATAAAGAAAGTTTTACTGAATTTTCTAAAATTTTTATTAGCAATCATATAAAATTTTGTACATTTGAAAAATATTCTGAAATTAGAATGCTGCCAAATACGGTAGTATTTTATCTTTTTAATGCGCAGTCTAATTGCAGGATAGTTGCTAACCGCAGTCTCAAACATATATTTGTCACGCATGGGGAAAGTAATAAAATTTCCTCAATCAAACCTATTATAAGAATTTATGATTATGTGGTTACTGCTGGAAGGATGGGGATAAATCGTTATTTAGAGCATAAAATATTTAATCAAATGGATGTGGAGAATGGCAGAGTTATTATGATGGGAAATACCTTTACAGGGAAAGCACCCTATCAGTATAGCTCTGGAGCAAAGAATTTATTGTTTGCGCCTACCTGGGAAGGGGGCATACCAGAAGAAAATTATAGCAGTCTGGAATGGCCGGATATTTTTTATAAGTTACTTACTTATATGAGAACAAAGGGTTTGATAACTTTAGTTATTCAGCCTCACCCTAATCTCGGACATCGGGTAGTAGAATATAAAGATAGACTATACAAAGGTATAAATTTTCTGCTACAACAAGGTGTTAATATTATCTTGGTTAAAGATGAGATTGATTTAAAAGATTATTATTTAAGGTTAAAGTTTAAAAGCCTTTTTAAGGCCCAAACAAAAAATCAGCCTATAGCAGTTAAGGAGGCATTTACTGATATTTCCGCCATGGAAGCCCAGCTTTATGCGAGTTTTATTCCTGTTAGAACTTTTATTAAAGAGAAGCAGTATAACTTTAATGATAAGTTTTTAAATTATTATTATCGGCATACTGCTATTTTTAATGAACAAGATATTCCAGATTATCAGAGTATATTGGTAAATGAGTTTTATAATTACATATTTGGATATAGTTTTCCTAATATAGCCAGCATGCCCTTACATGAACGCCTAGAGTGGCTATGTCACCATGTCTATACACACTAAGGGCAGAGTTTTATTCGCCTAAAATTAAATTTTATCAATCAATTATATCAATCGAATAAACCCGCGCATTACGTTTACCTTTGTCACCGGTTGCAAAGATCACCATTAATTGTTTTTGTGGCGTAGTACGTACCGCAAGTCCTTCAGGTTCCCAAGTACTTTTAATACCGTCATTAAAGGCTTCATGTTTGCCTAATGTCAGATTTTGAATGTTTTGTATTTGTTTGCCTTGTAAGGTGTAAACATGAAGTTTTTTATTGTTAGGATTACCATAACCGCTAATCATATAAATATATTTACCATCAGTTGCCATACCCTGAAAAGGAAAGCCGGCTGGAGTTAGGGATTTATCAACTGACCATTCATATAAATAGCTTTTACTCAAATCAGCAGTCATATTTAAATTAAATTTATTCATGTCAAATACGCGAATAACATTAAAACTTTGCCCATCTTTTTTTACCGCACTCCGTGCTACAAGGTATTTACCATCAGGGGAAAAGGTTGGCATGCTATTAGTTCCTTTGCTATAACCTTTATCAAATAGCTTTATGATTTGAATATTTTTAGCTTCTCCATTAGGCTGATAGGCAAAGCGTACCGCATACCATCCGTGGTTTTTAATACCTGGACCAGCAGAGGCCCATAATTTTGAACTTTGAGGTTCCACAGTAATACCTTGATGCCCGATATAATCAGTAGGCTGCTGTGCATCAAGGGCAGTTTTATTATTTTTATCGTCTAGCTTATAACGATTAATAACCCCTTTAGAAGGCTTGCCAGTAACGTTAGTGGTATAAAGATATTTTGTTCTGGGGTCGATAGCAATGCCTTGTACAACTGCATTTTTTGCGGCTCCCACTCGCTTTAGCATAAACTGCGTTTTTGGTATACTAGTATTTATGCTCTTACTGAATGCTTGCGCTTGTGGTAAAGTTTGAATCTCTTTTTGTAGTAAACTTTCATCGAGTGGTTTAGCATATACTGGTAAGAATACTCCAGGAAGGAGCAAGGCATAAGGGAGTATTTTTAGGCTAAAGATATTCAATGTATTGATCCTATTTGAAATAATTAACAAAAGTATTTTTTAAATTTTATAGTAAATCCTCTAAGGTATATTGTTATTAAGGTATATTTCTACGTATATGATTGGTTTAACATCTTTAGGAATTAACTATATTTCGCATCTTGAAAGCTTTTTAGGTAATGAAACAGTTTTTTTTCGCTATATAAATAATGAAAAGTTAAAAGCAATTGCAGGCTGGGGACGTAAGACTAGTTTTTATAGAGCCCAGAATTATTCAAAAAAACATAATATTCCACTTATTACACTGGAAGATGGTTTCATCCGTTCCATTGGGTTGGGAGTACAGGGATATCAGCCACTTTCCTTAGTAATAGATGATCAAGGAATTTATTTTGATGCTTATCAAATCTCTACTCTGGAAAACCTGATTCATATAGGGCAGGAAGATCAAGGCCGTGCTCTTTTGGCTATTGAAAAAATTAGGCATTACCAGATTTCAAAATATAATCATGCGCCTGAATTGGCATTAAATATTCCATTAGGGAAAAAACAAATTTTAATTGCTGACCAGACATTTGGTGATCAATCCATTAAATTTTCCGGTGCTAGTGAACAATCATTTGTGCAAATGCTGCAACAGGCAAAATCTGATTATCCAGAAGCGGTAATCTGGTTAAAGGTTCATCCGGATGTGATTTCAGGCAAGAAGCAGGGTCATTTTAATATTAATCAACTACGGGATGATCCACAGATCCAGATTATTGCCCAGAATTGCAATCCGATTGCATTGCTTAAGCAAATGGATGAAGTGTATGTCGTTAGTTCACAAATGGGCTTTGAAGCATTAATGTTGGGTAAAACCGTTCACTGCTTTGGATTGCCTTGGTATGCAGGCTGGGGTCTTACAAATGATGACTTTGCGCCTACAGGGATATTGCAGGGCAGGCGTCAGGTTAAGCGAAGTTTAACCCAGTTGTTTAGTGCCGCCTATTTTCAATATGCCCGTTACGTTAATCCCAATACTGGCAAGCGTTGTGAGCTGGAGGAAATTTTAGAGCTGCTGATATTGCAAAAATCCTGGGCCAACCAGTTAAGTGGTAATGTAAATGCGTTAGGTTTTAGCCGCTGGAAAAGAAATTTTATTCAGAGTTATTTGTCGCAGCCGACTAACCGGATTTTTTTTAAATGGTGGTATCCAAAGCAAGCGCTATCAGATCAGCACTACATTATCTGGGGGAATAAAAAGCCACAGCAACGGCAGCAGCTAGAGCAAAATAGACACGCAAAAGTCTGGCGTATGGAAGATGGATTTATTCGTTCTATTGGTCTTGGGGCAAATTTAATCCGGCCATTATCTCTGGTATTAGATGACCAAGGCATTTATTATGATCCTAATCAGCCTTCACGGCTTGAAACTATTTTAAATAATATACAGCTTTTGCCAGAACAGCAGCAACGTGCCCAACAGCTAAGGTTTAAAATAGTAAGCCAGCATTTAAGTAAGTATAATATTGGAGAGAAGGAAAGCTGGCCTGATATTCCTAATGATAAAACTGTAATTTTAGTACCTGGGCAGGTGGAAGACGATGCTTCTGTACAGTTGGGTGGATGTGGAATTTTTACTAATTTGGAATTATTAAAAGTAGTTCGTACAAATAAGCCAAATGCTTGGATCATTTATAAGCCTCATCCAGATGTGGAGGCTGGCTTAAGACCAGGTAAAATTGTTAATGAAACGTTATATAAATATGCTAATTCAGTAATTTATAAAATGGACATGCCTTCTTGTCTGAATAAAGTTGATGAAATACATACGATTAGCTCTTTAACAGGTTTTGAGGCGTTACTTCGGCAAAAAAAAGTATACTGTTATGGATTGCCTTTTTATGCAGGATGGGGATTGACTGAAGATCGTACCAGATGTGAACGACGTAAAAAACGATTAACGCTGGATGAATTAATATATGGAACTCTAGTATCATATCCATTATATAAATTACCAGATGACGATAACGCCTATTTGGCGACACCTGAACATGTAATTGATTATATTGTTAAACAGCGTCAAATGAATGCTGGGTTAAGTCTGATGCAGAAAAAATCATGGCTGGCCAGATTAAGAGCGCTACTAATCTATAAACGTTAAATTTTAATCCTGTTCTTTTGGGATGAATTGAGGAGCAGTATGAGCTTGCCTGTTGATGAGTTATTGGCTGCGCGTAGAGTACTTCTACTGCAGGGACCGATGGGCGACTTTTTTCAGCAGCTAGGAAGTTGGCTAGAGTCTTATGCTATTGAATGCCATAAAGTTAATTTCAATGCAGGTGACTGGTTTTTTTATTCTGGACGAAATGCGGTAAATTATTATGGGCGTCTTGATCATTTTAAAATCTGGTTAAAACAACATCTTCAGGATAAAAGAATTGATAGTGTAGTGTGTTTTGGAGACTGCCGTTTTTACCATGAAAAAGCCAAGTGTTTAACAGAAGAGCTTGGCTTAAAATTCTTTGTTTTTGAGGAAGGTTATATTCGGCCGGATTACATTACGCTTGAGCGTGATGGCGTCAATGACTTTTCCTGCATTAAGCAGAAATTTATAAATTTATCCAATGAGTTGCCATTTCCAGATAAACCTGAGGTGGTCAATTCCAGTTATAAAAAGATGGTATTTTCTGCATGCCTGTATTATTTGCTGTGGACCGTATTTTTCTGGCTGTTTCCGTTCTATAAGCATCATCGCCAGATTTCTCCGCTGGCTGAATTATTTTACTGGATGCGCTCGTTTATCCGGCGTGCAATTAATTATCAGGTCGAGCCGCGCCGCTTTTTAGACATTATCAAAAAATATGACAAGCATTATTTTATTGTCGCACTACAGGTACACAATGACAGTCAGGTGCGCGTTCATAGTGACTATAATGATGTGGAAGAGTTTATTCTTGAAGTATTAACTTCATTTGCCAGCAGTGCGCCAGCAGATAAGCACCTGGTATTTAAACATCATCCGATGGATCGTGGTTACCGTAATTATAATTACTTGTTGACTAAACATGCGTTGGCCTTAGGCATTATGGACCGGGTGCATTATATTTGTGATGTACATCTGCCTACGCTTTTAAAGCATAGTATTGGTCTGGTTGCAATTAACAGTACCACAGGCTTGCAGGCTTTGTTTCACGATAAGCCGGTTAAGGTTACTGGTCGAGCAATTTACAACCTACCCAAACTGACTTATCAGGGTGAACTGAACCAGTTCTGGAAAAATCCGGGTCGGGTTAACCGCTTGGCTTACCGGCGTTTCCGTTATGCACTGGTGCATTATTCCCAGCTTAATGGTTCATTTTATGGTGCTTCTCCCTGGATGACCAAGTCTTCTAATCTCCAGATTTCACCGATGGATCTGCAAAACTTGTCCTCTCAGAAGGTTAAATTTTAATTGCCACATTATGAAATGATAATTGTGGTGCAGACGGAACACCTCGACAGCTTTGGTCATGTGAACAATATTATTTATTTGCAATGGATGCAGGATGTGGCCTGGGCGCATTCTGCGGCGCTGGGTCTTGACTTTACTGCTTATCAAAAACTTGATGCTGCAATGGTAGCGCGTCATCATGAAATGACCTATCTGGCCTCCTGCTTTACAGGGGATCAATTGTTATTAAAAACATGGCTTACAGAAACGGATGGTTTTAACCTCTATCGGCAGTATGAATTCATACGCTTACAAGATAAAAAGCTAGTATTTGAAGCCAAAACCCATTGGGTTTGCATCCGCCTTTCCAGTGGCAGGCCCATCCGTATGCCGCCTGAGTTTAAAAAAGCCTATATCGTACTTTAATCACGTCAAGCACTCATTTCCTGCAAGTTTTCTTGCTTAAAATGCGTTAGAATGCGCCATTTTCAATAACTTTATATTTTGGCCGCACTGTGACCGATATTCGCAACATTCGTAATTTTTCTATCATAGCCCATATTAATAATAAACAATAAGACACTACGCGACACCATCCGTCACCACACGACAAAAAAACCTTTATTTCCCTAGCTTCTGTATTCCACTATGCGACATTACAGGACATAATCAGCCACCAAGCGCCACAACAAGACACTAAAATTATGTACATAGCCTTGTACATAATCAGGCTGTTTTGTACATGCTGGCCAATTTTTGGAAATTATGTACAAGAGTCGATCATGGCATTATCTGAAGCGTGGCTAAAAGCCAACCATAAAAAAGAACGGGAAAAGACGGAAGAACGGGCAGACCGTGATGCGCTCAGTGTCCGGGTGTCACCCAAGGGTAAAATTGTATTCCAGTTGCGTTATAACTATGCCGGCAAGGCCAAGCGTCTGGATCTGGGTTCATACCCGCTTATGTCTTTGAAGGATGCCAGGGCAGAGGGCCAGCGTTTGCGTGCCCAGCTGGAGCAGGGCCACGATCCTAAGAATATCCGGCATAAGGAAAAAGCCAATATTGTTAATGCCAAAAATTTTAATGACCTGTTTTACATGTGGTATGAAAATTCATGCAAGCCCAAAAAGGCCTCTCATCACCAGATTTTAAGATCCTTTGAAATTCATGCACTGCCTATTATTGGCGAGTTCCTGGCAGATGAGATCAGCCTTCAGCAGTGGGTCTTACTGCTGGAAGATATAACCAAGCACTCTCAATCTATTGCATCCAGGATATTGTTAAATTCGGATCATGTGTACCGCTGGGCGATTAAACGCGAACTGGCCAGCGTGAATCACTTAAAAGATATATCAGCAAAGCATGATTTAAATATTATTAAAAATTCCACTGAGCGAGCACTCACTAATCAGGAAATCTATTTGTCCTGGCATGCCCTGGATAAAACCAGAATGGCCGTAAAAAACAAAATATTTATGAAGCTGTGCCTGATGTATGGCTGCCGTGTCGGTGAGTTAAAGCTAGCCAAGAAGAAAGATTTTGATTTTGAAAAAGGCGTGTGGACTATACCGGCTGAAAATCATAAGACTGGCAAACTGACCAAAAAACCATTACTGCGGCCGATTATTCCGGAGTTTGAGAGCCTGATCCGGCAGGCCATGATGATTAGCTATAATTCTGATTATATTTTCACAGCATTAAATTCTACTGAACCTATGAAAGAATCAGGGCATTTATCAATGCCGAACAATATTTTTCAGTGGCTGAAACGGCATAAAAACTATGAAATGCTGCATTGGTCTTTCCATGACTTGCGCCGCACCATGCGCACCAATATGTCAGAACTGGCACCACCTCACGTGTGTGAGATCATGCTTGGCCATGCGCTGCCAAAGATGTGGCAGACGTATGACCGGTACGATTATTTAAAAGAGCAGGCAGAGGCCTATAAGGCATGGTATGAGCGATTACAGGTGATTTTAAACAATCACTCATTGGATGTGGCTACTTGAGCATTTAAGCCGCCAGCAGCTTCCCATGCGTCTACAGCCTTGGCACTATATACATTATCCGCACCCTTTGATGCCGAAATCGGTTTAGGGAAGGGGTTAGGCCATTTTTCAGATTGCCAGCGCAGAAATGTACGGGCAGTGCGTTTAAACTTTATGCACAGGTCTGTCGTGGTGTAGCTGCTTTGTACCGTCTGGCCAGCTGCTGCTGATTGCTGATTAATTTGTGCTCCCATTGATTATTTACCTCCTAACTTTCTTAAAGCATTGCCGCTTACAATTTCGCGTGTACCATCCTCAAATTCTATCTCGCGGCTGTTCTGTGTACCGCGTGCAATGATACGGCAGGGCTTGCCGTACATCTGTGCACGCTTTTCATTGTTCTTCCAGGCATAATAATGGGTCATTGGCTGGCCACCTCGCTGGTTGCCTTGCGCCTGATGGTTCCAACTTTGGCTTTAACCTTAGCCAGTGTAATTAATACCGGCTTGGCTTCATCAGACGCATTTTTATGGTCATATAGATGATTCAGTACAGCCAGCTCACCACGTGACATGAGCACCAGATTGTCTGTAGCAAAATTCTGTGGGTTACCATCCTTAAACTTTACGACATGGCCAGCGGGGATGGTGCCAAAATGTTGCTCATAAATGATATGGTGTTTTGCCCTGAATTTATTGGGTTCAGCCACCTTAACCTCAACATACCCGTCAACTGTTATTCGTTCATAACCAACAGGTTTTTGGGTATGGGATTGTTGCCCCTTTTTAAAGCTACCACTGTTGGCGCCTGTTAAACCTTTGGTACCTTTATTGGGAGGGACTGATCCTTTTGGAAAGCGGCCATCACGGCCAGTTTTCCAGCCTTTACGAGTACATAGGGCTTTAATATTATCCACTGCAATGTCACGATTAAACGTAGCGTTGAACAGCTGGGTAAGTGCTGCCCGGGACAAAGTAGCGTTGACTTGAATAAACGCTAGTTCGTCAGGGCTATATTTGATAGATGCACCTTTAGACATTTTGGTTGACCTCCAGCATAGGTGGCATATCACCCTTGTCACCTTTTAAGCCGATATATTCAGCCTTAAGCTTGGTTGCCTCGAGCACCAGGCGTGAACCTTCCAGGATTGGCTCAGCAACTTTTGTCATGCTTTCAGCACGCTGTACTTCAGCATCCAAGTTGCCGCCAACTGCTGCACTATCTAGCCTGCGTAACTGGCCAAACAGAATATCGTTTAACTCTTTTAAATTATTGCTCATGTTTACATCCTTCAATAGGGCAGGATGCCCCGCCAAAGCAGGGCGGGTATATCAAAACGGAATTGGATCATCCAGGTTGGGCCGGACAGCTGGAGCAGGGTCCTTGGTCGGGTATTTGACCAGCTTGTCGTGTTGCGCTGCGAGCTGGTTTTTAATGATGCGGAAATCATGCTCGGTGTAACCTTCCTCACCATGGCCAACATTAAAAACATAGTTTTTGATGTCAGTAAGATCGTGAACCGTCTTGGTGGCCAGAATGTCCTTGAGCACAGACTGAAGCGGTTTGAATCCTTGTGACTGGCCATGCTGCTGGCTAGCCTGGGCTGGCTGTTTTTGCATTAGCTGATCATGGCGTGATTTTAGCGCCTGCTTGATCTCGCCAATATCAGACTCGCTATATTGCCGAGCCGCTACATAGTCGCGGATCATGGCCAGCGTACCCACATTCCGGGCCTTATTAATATCAGCCAGAATAGTGGCCAATGGCTTTGCCTGCTCACCAGCTGGTTGATTGGGTTGATGCTGTTGCTGCTGGTCAGTTGCTTGTTTAGGTTTAGCCTGGGCATTACCGGGAGCATGCACAGTGGCATCCGGATCGTTGTCACCTTCAGTCGGAATGGCAAAGGTTTGGAAACAGGCGTACTTATAGGCAATAGACATGGCCTTGTTGGTGGCTTTGTCGCCCGCGTCCATGGCCTCACCAAATACACAGGCCACGTGCTTGGAGCCATCTTCACTGCTGATAAAATCAAATTCCATCTTGACCAGGACAAAATACAGGGTTTTATTGCCACTGGGTCGTTGGGTTTCAGTACGCTCAACACAGCGTGGAATGATTACCAGTTTGTGCTCAGCCAGCAACGGAGCAATCGCATTGTAGACATCATCAATGCCCCGGAACGCATAGCCATTACCAAAGCCAGAGGCTTGCCGGTCTTTTGAAATCCCTTCTTTGGCCAGTGCACGCTGTACTGCATTGATGGCCTGATAAACCTTGAGAGATGCAGTGGTCATATTAAGCGCCTCCACGCACAAGGGTGGTCATAAAGGCATACAGGGCAGTAGCGATCACCACAAAGAACACGATCAGGCCTGCATGAATAAACACGGCAACCACGTTTTTAACGCTGCATGCAGAAATGATACGGGCGCGGAACACATTACGGCGGTGACGCTTGGCCAGTAGCGATTGCTCGCTACTGATGACAAACTTTTGCATTGGTGACATAATATTTTTACTCCAGCTTGGTTGGGGTCAGGCCTCCGGTTGTGACAGCAACGCGGAGGTTTCTTTTTGCCTGTTTACTGGCTTGTGAACTTAATATGAACTAATGGTTCAATTAAGTCAAGAACTGAAAGTTCAATTATTTTATTTTTCTGCTATATTAAAAAAAGAAACCCAGCGCGTGGCTGGGTATAGGAGAAGGATATGAGTGAATTAGATCAAGATCAGGAAGTGGCAATTATCCCAGCAGGCAGTTATGTCAGCATTATGGGCTGCCGCTTTACCCTGTTAGAAGATACCAAAGTTGCAACGAGTCAGGAGAGCCTTGATTATGTTCTAAAGGCTCAACAAGACTTTGAGAATGGAATAGGTACTGTTAAAGCTAAAGGTTGCTTTTCATCCAGTCAGTAACTTCTTTGCTAATGCCATAGGTTGCCCAATTTGAAGCATCTGTAGATAATTTAACAACCAAAATTTCATCATCAGCATCTATATGTGTTTTGAGATTGTCGCGTATTTGAGATGCTGTTGTTTGCGATATGATTATAAATACAGATTTTAAAGGCTTAGCCCAATTGGGATAAGCCTTTATTGCATCTATAAGCTCGGAATAATCTTTATCTTTTATCAAATCATAACTTACTAAGTAAGCTGCCATTTATTCTCTCCACTCAGTCAAGGCCGCGCTGGGTTCGCGGCTTATTTTTAATTCCATAATAAAGCCTGCACAAGGCAGGCTTAGTTTAATAATAACTTTATTCTACTTTTTCTTTGCGAGCGCGAGGCTTTGGTCTTGGATTAACCAAAGCGGCATTTACACTTGAAGGTAATTCAGAATCAACTTTAGCAATACCGATGCGTTTTATGGCTACTTTAATGGCGGGTACAAATATATTATCCACTTCCTCGGCACCGGCCCCAAAGCCCAGCTCCATTTGCGGCACATAAAATCCCTCATGTATGCCTTTGGCCTTAAGAATAAGCGTAACAATTTCTTGTATAGATAGAGAGGGCACAGAGTCGTTAGCAGAGTCATTAACTGAATGTGACATTTTTAACTCCTAATTTTTGTGATTGATCACTGAAAGTAACCATAGCCTGATCCTGTACCTTGACTTCAATAACGTGCTGGTGGTGATGTTGATGCAAAATTTCATGTTCAACGCAAGTCGTGACCGCCTTAACCACCAGTTCATTTAAGTTGATACCATCCTGATAGGCTTTTTCAGCGGCCTTGCGATGTAATTCGGCACCTAAACGTACATTAAAACTTCCACTGAACGGTTTTTCTGGCTGAATACCTTTACCTTGGCAATAGTCCAGATAACTATCCACAGCTTCTTTAAACGCTGCCTTTAGTTCATCCATCGTATCGCCGCAGTACAGTATTTTGGATTGGATATAAAGAATTTCACCTACCAGGCAGTTATCCTCAACGCTTGGTTCAATAGATCCGGTAAAACCTTTATATTTATAAATGTTATTCATGTTTATGCTCCGATACCTAAAGATTTAAGAAACATTCTCGCTTTTTTGACATACTCAACCTTAAGCTGATCGTCTGGATGCGGCTTAAGAAATTGTAGAACTACGGCGGGGTTGTCGGCTTTATAGAAAATGCAGTGAGAACTTCCCCGGCCATTAAACTCAAGTGTAAAGCCAAGCTGGTTCATCAGCGTGACAAAATCTTTCCACTTAAAGTTTTTAGGGGGTGGATCAGCAAAAAAGCGAGTTAATAACTTATCAGCTTTGGTCACTTATTCTCTCTTTAAAGTGTAAGTTTTGCAACTAGATTTTAGTTGCAAATAAGTGCTTAATACATCCAAATTTTGAAGCAATTGTGTAAAAATGAATTAACCTTTTACCTGTAACCCATTTCTAAACTTACCAGCGATCTACCGTTGACCACCAAAATACCCAGCCCAATACCCTAAAATCATTGAGCTTATCGCCGAATAAATCTTCGTCCTCATATTCATCACGGTTATGGCTACGCAGTCTTACACCGCCACCAGGCAGGCGATACAGGTATTTAATCCGCAACATGCCACCATGGAACATGGCGTATATTTTCCCATCCCTAATGGGCAATTGGGCTTTACTGATGTCTATGCCAATGGTCGCGCCATCCCGGATCAAATCTTCCATGCTCGTGCCACTATTCTTGGCACAGGCTGCATCTTCAATTCGCACACCAGCTGCTTCCAGTGTTGCGCGCAGGAAACGTAATTTACGTTGGGCATTCATACCCACCTGAATCAGGAAAGACCCATCACCAGCAGCAAAAGACACATCATCAAAAAAGGGCAGATCTACTTCATCTGGATCAGGTTCATCACCATCTTCCCATGGCTCCAAGGCCATTAAATGACTTTTCCATGGTTCACCTTGAATTTGACCTTGCGACTGGCCAGACTGGCTTTGGGTCATGTTGCCCATGCTTTGGGATTGGGAGAGTGGGCGCATCTCACCTACACCTGAAAGTAACCATTCAGCATTAATTCCAAGAAAAGCTGCAATAAGGGGAATCTTAGACGTTTCTGGAATTGCCTCACCATTAATCCATTTACCAGCACCTTTATCAGAGACACCAAATTCTTTACTTAAAACACGAGCACGCCCACGTACTGGATATCCTTGTTCATCCATTGCCAAGTTAAGACGACTGGCAAATTCCTCTTTGACTTTTTCAAGTTCACTTTTCATAAAAAATACTCAAATACTTTTTTCTTCATTTATTCAAATGAACCATAGGTTCAATCATGAATTATCTTGAAAGAACTTTCAGTTCCTGATATTGTTGAACCTAAAGTTCAATATTGGGTTTAAATTATGCAAACTATCAAAGAGGTCATCAGTCAGGCTGGTGGGGTTCCTGTAGTTGCAGAAGCTGTAAATTTGTCTGAGCGGGCAATTTATAAGTGGATAAACAGAAATTCTTTACCTCGTTCTGAGTACACAGGTGAAACCACATATTCAAAGAAAATTTCTGAGCTCACCTCTGGCCAGCTTGCCCCAGAAACCTTGCTAGAAATTGGTCGGCCAAAACCAGCCACCGCCTAACCATCCACAGGAAGGATTCACCATGGGGAAAGGACGTCGCCGCAACAGGGGAAACAACATGCGCCAAGTCGCACGGGGCAAGAAAGACGCCTCTATCACCGTACACATGCCGCAAGGCGTAAAGGATCGCTTAGTCGGTCTGGCTGATTGCCAGCGTGCAGGCCAAGGGGCCAGTGAGTACACCTTTGAAAATCTAATCATTCCTCATCTCGAACAAATCGAACATGAAACGAAGGTTAGACAAAAGATTTTTGGTTTAACAGGGAACGAATAAAACGATGCGCAGCACAGCGACCGCAACAAATCTAGGCAATAAAAAACCCCATTAGCAAGCTAACAGGGCTTTTTACGTTCGTTGCGTCAACAACGAACAGTACAGCTAGTCGAAAGGAAATTTAACCATGAGTATAGAAGCAAGTCAATCAACCATCCGTCCACTCACCAACAAGCAGCATGTGGTCGATACTCCGTGTAAGAAATGCGGCACCTTTGTCCGTAATTTTAAAACAAATGCCTGTATTGAATGTGACCGGATCAGGAACCGTGAAGCCTATAGGGCCAAGCATCCTAAGACTGAGCAAAAGTCTAAGCCCTTGCCAGTAGTACAACCAGTGCCGGCACCCAAAAAACCCGGCACACCACCCAAACCATCAGCAGAAGCGCATGCCATTAATTCTGCATTATTTGCCAAGCCTGAACCTGTGCAAAAAGGCGGGGTGTTAAAGCAGCCAACAACTGATGCGGATAGATATTCAGTCAGTGAGCGCTTGGCAGCTGACATGGAAGCCTTTTTTGCTAAAGGTGGCAAAGTGAGCCAGGGGGCAGCATGAGCATACAAGCAAGTCAATTAATAGCGAATCTGGGTGGACGGGCGGCAGCTCACCAGATCCGCAAGCAGGCCCCAGTGGGCGCTGCATATATCGCCCAGTATCAGCTGGCTGGTGGTCGCATTACCCATTATTACGATGACCGGTTCCGACTTTATCAAGACGGCCATTGGGCTTTTGTGGGTATTCAGCAATATGCCGGTATCAAAAACAACAGCATGTTTACTACCCAGTGCGAGTTACGCGATCTGCATAAAGCGCTGGAATCATTGCCAGCTGCCAATCTTGATAAAACACCGGATTGCCCTAAATGCAGTAACACCAAAGTTTTGCTGACTGCATGCCAGGATCATGTTGTACGGCTTGCCGAGCAGAACCTCAACAAGTGCAATGGCCGCTGGTGGTGGCGCGCCACTGCCATATTTTTCTTTGCTCTAAATATTATCCAGATGGCCACTGGCCAAGGATGGTCACTATGAATCGTTATGAAGAACGGCCGACTAAAGCACCCAATTTGCAGCTACTTGAGGTGCACCAGTATCACCAGCTGGCCTTAAACCTGCTGGAAGAAATGATGGAAGTTTGCCGCGCTAACCTGCGTAAAAATGACCATCCGGTTAAAAATGCCATGGTGCTGCGGGATGCCTGGCGCAAACAGATGGTTAAGAAATTCAAGGTGGGTTACGAACAGGCCTTGTTAATTGAAAAAAGCCTTCACCAGCATGATTGCATTGAGTTTTCACTGCAATACACTTACCCAAAAGTTAAAGAGGAAGCCAAGTCAGTTGAGCTGACACTGGCCGAAAAATTCTTTTGTCAGGCTTGCAAAAAATATAAAGGCATCCCGCATAGCTACCGTCGCTATTACGTGGGCGACCAGGTTAACTTTACCCAAAAAGGCCAGGCTGGTGGTATTGCCACAAATCAGGTGGGCAGCATTCAGGCCATTATCGGCCGCATGTTCGAGATAGCCACAGCTACTCGGTATGTTCATCAGCACATGGATAGCGTGACCCCGATCTGGGCACCCACACCACTCATGTATAGCAGTTTTGGCCAGTGCTGGTGTGACATCGATCCAGAGTATTTGCCAGGGGGTGCTCAATGCTAAGGCACCCTATTAAACCTACAGTCAACAATCACGTGGACGAGTTTATCGCCACCGGTGGCAAAATTAGTCCAGCCACCAATTCCGGAAAACTCACCATTGGCCAACAGGCCGAGCGAGATCGAGCACGCTGCCGTAGCGTCAAGGGGCGTGCTGCATGAGCTTCCATAGAATTCCCCGTCGAGGTAATAAGCCCCGGCCATTATCAGCTCGTGAACTCCGGGAGCAGACTTATTTCCAAAAGATCAATTTAGAGAAAATCGCAGCCATTGATGCTTACATTCTGGAATGTGAGAAGCAGGGCGGCGTAACCGTTTTATTTACAGCCCAGGCTGTCAAGTAGGGAGTTTGCAATGACAGCACCATTAATACCCGACAACATTGATTTGCGGGACTTTGCCTATATGCCACTGGATGTGGTGAGGTTGCGTGATAGTGACTTTACCGCGCTCACCAGTGCCGAGGCATTTCGTTCAGGCCTGCTGCTGTGGTGTGCAGCCTGGCACCAGGTTCCAGCAGGCAGCCTGCCAGCTGACGACCGTGTGTTATCCAATCTGGCCGGCTATGGCCGTGTCGTTAAAGAATGGCTCAATATTAAAGACGAGGCACTACATGGCTGGGTACTATGCGAGGACGGCCGCTATTATCATCCAGTTATCTGTGAAAAAGCACAGGAAAGCTGGGCAGGCAAACAACGTCATCACTACGCTAAATTTGCAGATCGCCTACGGAAAGCCAATAAGAAACTGGAAGAAAGCGGACTGCCATCCGTAGAAATTCCAACGCTTGAATTATGGATTGCCGCAGGAAGTCCAGCAGAATGGCAAACTATTTCCGAAGATTCCAAGCCTAATTCCAAAGAATCCGGTAATCATTCCACTGGAAATAAAAATAGTTCCGGTGGAAATCCTACGGAAAATGCTCTTAAGGGAAAGGGAGAAGTAAGGGATAGGGAAAGGGATAATATATCTTTAGAAAAAAATAAAAAAAATCCCGATGGGTTTTTAACGGCAGAGCAGGCAAGTGCATTGTGGGTACCTAACCTTGAGCACCTCAACAGCTTGATGGCCGAAAGGAATTATCCACCTGTTGGCCAGACAGAGCTGGACGATCAGCTTGCAGACTTCAACCGCAACAACCACGGTAAGGGCCACACTGAAAACCAGCTCTATTTGCATCTTCGTGTCTGGATCGTGAATGCCCGGAGAAAAGCTCAAGTTCAACCAGCTGGCCAAAAACCAGCGAAACCCTCAAAACCGCAACAGCAAAAGGATACTTCGCAGTTCCAAACAGAATCACCTATCCCTAAAAACCCAGTTTTTGATGATATGGCAGATTGGGAACAGTTTGGCTGCGGCTACACCGTAGGCCAGATCCGCGAGAATATTCAGGAAGGGGAAACCCCGGAGAAGTGTCTTGCTCGGCTGATCAAGGGCAAAGTGGCCAACGATACCATGGCCAAGCAGCTTGAGCGTGAAGCAGAGCAGGCCGCACAGCAGGAAGCCCAGCAACGTGCAGCACAGGCCGAGGCTGACCTACTGGCCAAACAACAACAGCGCCAGCCTAGATCAGGTGCAGCATGATTTATTGCCAGCAAACACACCGTTACTACAGCACCATCGGTGGCTGGTGGCCATGCGAAGTGACAGCACTACTTTCCATGCACCGGGATGGATATACACCATACCAAATGGCTTTTGTACTGGATCGGTCTTATTACGCGGTATTTAGCAAGCTAAACAGACTGGTGGCCAAATGAAGCCAGTTAGTGACTCGCTTGCCGGATCTGCCCTAGTACTGGCCCAGCTGGAGCTGGCAGTTCGGGAAGCGCGAGAAATGTTTAAACAGCGCTGTGCTGAAGAAAATTTAAGTGACTATCACATTTACGAAATACAACAAACCGCCAAGGTGGCTGTTAAGCGTCAATTGCAGGGGGTATTAAGTGAAATTTAAGACTTTTGGAAATCTGATGTTGTTACTCCAGATTTTCATATTTGCCATTAGCCTTTTAGCTTTTATGGTTCGGCCAGGGCTGGCCACTTTTATATTTGTCCTTGGCTATGTCGGCTGGTTATTTTTTTTGGCTACGGAAATGGCAAGGGATGAGCGTTTACATGATGAATGGGAGCGCCTTAATTGACCAGCATGTCTATTGAGGAGTACCGCCGCAGGTTTGCTCCAGCGGCGAAGTCAGGCAAGCAGGCCAAGCCTAAAAAACCCTCTAAATATAACAATCAGGCCGTGGAAATTGACGGTTTTAAGTTTGATTCAAAAAAAGAAGGTCAGCGGTATCAGGCTTTAAAACTGCTGGTACAGGCTGGCCAGATCACGGATCTACGCATGCAGGTTAGTTATGTACTAAACGAGGCCGTTAAATACGAAGGGGAAAAGCGAAAAACACCAGCAATGAAATATATCGCAGATTTTGTCTATACCGATGCTACTGGCCAGCTGGTGGTTGAGGACGTGAAAAGTGCAGTTACCCGTAAATTGCGGCCATACCGCATGAAAAAACATTTGATGCTGACGGTGCACGGCATTGAGATCAGGGAAGTTTAAGGGGTAATTATTATGGTAGTAGCAGTAGAGCGTTTTGATTTTATCGAGTTTTTAAGACTGGCCATTGCCGATACTGAAGGCAATCCACGTAGTAAAATTACCCGGTCAGTGGTACTTGGTGAATTAGGCCTGTTATCTGACTGGCCGAAAATGTGGGCAGGTCTTTTAGTTACCCATATCGAGCGCGAGCGTATTGCTGTGATTACACCATCACAGCGCCAGCATATTGATATGATCAGTAAATATGATTTTAACTATGAATGGAAACGCCGTATTGCGGATAAGCCAGGTACTGTGGAAATCAAACAGGGGTCCATTAAGTCAGGTGACTTTTACCGCATCAGAAACCATATTGCTGGTGTGATTGAAAAAATCATGATTAAAAATGGTTTTCAGCCCAACCACTGTAATGGCACCGTGATCAAGGTGGCCAAGCAGCTGGCCGAGCTGGTGCTGATGAGCCATTTATTCGGGAAGGGCATGTGCGCTCATTGCAGTGGTATTGGCAAGCATGAGGTTTATGAACATGGCAAGTCAGTCGGCATTACCAAGTGCACGCGCTGTAATGGCACAGGCAAGATCCCGTACACCATTAATGAGAAATTAAAATTAATGGGGCTTAGTGCCATGCATAAATCTAACTATTCCCGTCGATATGCGTTCTATGAGCGTGTCGGAGAATCTATAATTACCCAGTGGAATATTACCATTGGTGACCATTTAAGACGTTCATTCGATAATGAACAAAAAGTAACCTAACTTACAAACTGTTGACACAAAGGCAACGCTTTGATATAAGTTTCCCTATAATGGGCGTTTTCGTAAGTGCAGCGCCAATCAGCCTGTTTATAGCCCGGTCTTCCAAAATTCCGGGCTTTTTTTATGCCTATAATAAAAGGTGGACTATGCATAAAGGTTTAACCATGTACTCCAGTGATGCGATTCCTCCAGTACATCCACCTGTTCCCGTTAAGCCTTGCCCATTTTGTGGTGGTCATGCAGTTGCATCATCATGGATTGAGGAAGTAGAAGATTGGGAAGTATTTGCAGCTGATGTGTGTTGCCATGACTGTGGTGCAAAAATTGAATCCAATTGCAAATTTGTTGAT
Organism: Alkanindiges illinoisensis DSM 15370; assembly: GCF_000619845.1. Taxonomy (GTDB): domain Bacteria; phylum Pseudomonadota; class Gammaproteobacteria; order Pseudomonadales; family Moraxellaceae; genus Alkanindiges; species Alkanindiges illinoisensis. Next base: position 233,090 of record NZ_JHUX01000003.1, read on the forward strand.
GACCGTGATGCGATGGTATTGAGTGTCATTGAGGCCTGGAACAAGCGCGTATAACAGAATAGTAGGGACCTCTGCCTCAAGGCGTCACATGGCAAGTGGGCGGCTCTGATAACAAACCGTGACGGAAACTTTTTTTACATCATTAAATAATTAATTTATAAAGTCGTTAAATCTAATGAGCTATGTAATATGAATAAAAATTTATTTGCCTTGGTATTGGTATCGCTAACTTTAACAGGCTGTACTGCTGGTATTCAGAATGGGCTGGCTCAAGCCTATGGCGTAAAAAATTATCAGGATACTAATGCACCGCAAAAAGCCAGGTTGCGAGTTATTAAGGGTGATTTGCAATCTTATGAAATTTATCCTTCAGGCTGCTTAACAACACAAGATACCGAAAGGGGATCGTTGAATACACCTGTTGTTTCATCCGGTAGTCTTAAAGACCAGCTAAATGGTAAAGCAAGAATTCATCAGGAAAAGCTTCTAGGTATGCCTTTTCCACCAAAAGTGGATAATGGATATTTTTATGAATTTAATGTCCCTGCTAATAAAAAAATGGTTCTTAACTTCCTAAGTCGCAAGATTGATGGAACTCAGGTACTTAACTGTAGTCAATATCGCGCTGTTACTTTTGAACCTGGTAAAGATTATGAGTTAAGAGATGTTCCAACAGGAATGTATAGCTGCTCATTCTCAATTACTGAAATTCAAACTGATGGCAGCCGGATTGATCATAAACAGCAAAAACTGATAGATCGAAAAGAAGCAACCTGCAAAAACAGTTAGTGAGTTAATTCTTTAAAAAATTTGGATTAACAGAAATTTGAACCCAGCCGCCCAGCCGGGTTTTTTTACGCCTATAGAAAAGGACTTCACCATGTCACGTGAGCAGATTCGGCATGCCAAGGCCGAGCTTGATCATCTAGGTTCTTGTACACAAGCAGGCAAGACACCAGAGCAGCTGGCCGAGATGGATAACAAGTTTTATGCAGCGCTGGATAAAAAAGCCCAGTTAGAGCGCCAGCTGTACGATGCCAATGCTCGCCGATTTGGCAGGCCAACCATGCGTGAACTGGAAGTATTGGCACGTTGTTCAAATCATAAATTTTAAGTGTTGTGCTTGGGTGAGCGTATTGCACCAGCCGGCTGCTGTTTGAAACGGGGCAGCAGTCGGTATTTTTTTATTTGCTTAATAATTTCTCTAAGTGTTGGCAGGCCAGCACACCATATTTTTCACGTAGCTGCTTATTGTTGAGTACATGCAGGCAAACAGCCTGGTCAAAATCATTTGCGGCCGCACGTTGCTCCAGTCGTTCACGCTGTTCTTTTTTGCGTTGTGCTGCTGACTTGCCAGATTTATCAATTTTGGGTGGACGGCCAACCGGATTCTTAAACAGATCCGCCGTGTATTTATCCTTTTCCATATTCTTATAGCTCACTGGACAGAGCATAAATTTTAACCTAATTAAATGTGACTGTCACAAATAATTATTGACTGGCCAAAAGGCATTTTGGGGTGCTGCACATGGATCGTGGATACGGGATGTATTTCGTGCTGGCCGCTTTGGTTTTGCTGGCCAGTTTATTTATTTACCTTGCTGTTAGTTTTCCGGTGTTTTTATGACTGACCTCGTTAGACCATTCCCACCAGTAAATTTTCTGGATCAGGCTAAAGCAGATTTGGAATCCGGGCTTGACCCAGCGGTTGAGCTTATCCCTGCACCTGAAGTGCTGTCCTGGGTAAAACGTACGTTCCTAAAAATTGGCAGTCCACTGTATAACCCGGAGCATGAACATATTTCTCTATTGGTTGAGTCAATTGAAGAAGATAAAGGCTTTTTAACCTTTGCCTGGGCATCCGCACCGGCTAAAAATAAAAATAGCCTGGTGCTTGGCCAGTGTGAGCGTGTGGCCTTTCGTGCCGGTGGCTGGCAGAAAGCACGCCAGGAACAACAAATGCGTGAATGGTTTGGTTTTACACCCACGTACCTTATTACGCTCGATGCGAGTTTTTGTGAAACGGCTACCGATCGGGAGTTTTGTGCACTGGTTGACCATGAGCTTTGTCATATCGGTGTAGAGCGCGATGAAGATGGCGAGATGATTACCAGTAATGTCACTGGCCTGCCAAAGCATCGTTTGGTCAATCACGATGTTGAGGAGTTTTTCGATACCGTCAGGCGTTGGGGTGCAAACAGCGATACCAAGCGACTGGCCAACATTGCTAACACTGCACCGTTTGTGCCGGATACTGAAGTGGAACGGGGCTGCGGGGCAGTCGTTATCAAGTGAGCTTCGGCTCATTTTTTTTGCCTTGTAGGTCTTACCTAGACTTACAAAGGGGGAGTAATGGCAGTTTTAAAAGAGCCAGTAAAAATATTTATTGTTCAAGCTCTTGCCTGCCGTGACCGACCTCAGGAAGTGGTAGACGCGGTAAGACAGGAATTTGGTGTTGATATTCCATTGCAGCAATGCGCTGCCTATGACCCAACAAGGCCTACGTGCCGCAAATTAAGTGCTGACCTAAAAAAGCTTTTCTTTGACACACGAGAGAAGTTTGACGCTGGTTTGATTGATATTCCGATTGCCAATAAGCATTACCGGCTTAAGCAGTATCAGAAGCAATTGGAGCGCAACAGTAGAAATACCACAATGTCGCTCAAGATTCTGGAGCAGGCCGCAAAGGACGTGGGTGGCCAGTACACCAATCGGCAGGAAGTAACCGGCAAGGATGGTGAGCCACTTCACCCACCAGCCAATGTTCCATTGGATGACTATATAGCAGCACGGGAGCAATTGAAGGATGAGTACTGATCCTGCCCGTGACTTGGCCATACGAGTTGAGGCGCGGGAAGACTTTTACTTTTTCTCGCGCTATATGTTCAAGGAACGCCGTAAGTATAAGTGGCTGCACAACGACCATCACCGCCAGATCTGTGACGCACTCATGAAGGTTTTTCGCGGTGAAACCAGGCGGCTGATTATCAATATCCCACCTCGCTATTCTAAAACCGAGCTGGCCGTAATCAATTTTATGGCTTGGTGTTTTGGCCGTGTGCCTGATTGTGAATTTATTCATATCAGTTATTCGGCAAAGCTGGCCGCGAATAATGCAGCCCAGACCCGTAATCTGGTGCGTGAGCCGGCTTACCTTAAAGTGTTTCCGGATCTGGCGCTAAAAGATGATAGCCAGGCTAAAGACGATTGGCGCACCACAGCTGGAGGCGTTTGTTATTCACAGGGTACTGGCGGCACCATCACCGGCTTTGGTGCTGGTAAATTCCGGCAACAGTTTGGCGGTGCCATTATTATTGATGATCCGCACAAGGCGGACGAGGCCAGCAGTAAAACCATCCGTGAGGGTGTAATTGAGTGGTTCCAGAATACACTGGAGTCGCGTACTAACTCACGGGACACACCCATCATTGTGATCATGCAGCGCCTGCATGAGGAAGATTTAGCCGGCTGGCTACTGGGTGATCGGGGCGAGGAGGGTACGCCTGTAGCGGGTGGCAATGGTGAAATATGGGAGCATTTGTGTTTGTCGGCCATTAAGCCTGATGGCACTGCACTCTGGCCAGCCAAGCATGATATTCAAACCCTGCACCGCATGGAGCTGGCGGCACCTTATGTATTTGCTGGCCAGTATCGGCAACTTCCATCACCACCAGCGGGTGGGTTCTTCAAGCCTGACAACATGGAAATTGTGGATGCCTTGCCGGCAACCGCTGACCGGTCATGCCGTGCATGGGATTTGGGCGCCACTGAAAATGAGGGTGATCCGACTGCTGGTGTACGTCTTACTGATGGTAAGGACGGTTACTGGTATGTCGTAGGCGTAGAGCATGGCCAGCTGGGGCCAGAGAATGTGGAAAAACGGATTAAATCAACTGCTGCGACTGATGGCAAGGCGGTCAGAATCCGCTTGCCACAAGATCCTGGGCAGGCTGGTAAGGCACAGGCCAAGTCATTTATCAAAATGCTTTCAGGCTATCAGGTCAAGGCTGAAACCGTATCGGGTGATAAGGCCACACGTGCCGCGCCGTTTGCTGCCCAGGTCAATGTGGGTAATGTTCGCTTGCTCCGGGGTGACTGGAACAAGGCTTTCATTGAGGAGCTGCGTAATTTTCCTAATGGTAAGCATGATGATCAGGTGGACGCTGCATCTGATGCGTTCAACGACTTAAACGACATTATGCCAGGGCAAGGCCTATTTGACTTTATTGCACAGCAGGCACAACAACAGGCAGAGCGTGAAGCAGCCGAGCAGGAACAACAGGCGCAAGCCGAATCACAAGGGGGTAATTCATGGCTACAGCAAGCGGTGGCAAGGTAACAGCCTTAGCAGCTGACTTTGTGCAGCGTGTTGCAGCTGGTTTTCATACTGCAATCACTGGGAAGGCACCAGACTGGTTTGGCCCGTCTGATCCGACCCCAGCCGTTGCACCGGAAGGTACAGCCGGACGCCAGTTTGATTATGGCACCGGCATTAACATGAACAACACGCCACGCCAGGGCGAGCTATTCGGCTTTAATGTGATGCGTACACTGGCCGATTCATCGGATTTGCTGCGTGTCATTATTGAGCGCCGCAAGGACCAGATTGTCCGCATGGACTGGACTATTAAAGTTCGGGATAAAGCCGGCACGGTGGGTGATGAGTCAGCGACACCAGATCCACGTTGTGACCAGGTGGCGGAGTTTTTACGCTTTCCTGATCTGGAGCACGACTGGGCAACCTGGCTGCGTATGCTGCTGGAAGATCTACTGGTAATTGATGCTCCGACGGTTTACCCGCGTAAAACCAAGGGCGGTGATTTATATTCGCTGGAGCCAGTGGACGGTGCCACCATTAAGCGTGTGCTCGATGTGTACGGCCGAACACCCATTAATGGTGAAACAGCCTATCAGCAAATCCTGAAGGGCATGCCGGCCGTAGATTATGCCCATAATGAGCTGTTTTACCTGCCACGTAATCCACGCACCCATAAAGTGTATGGTTACTCGCCAGTTGAGCAGATCGTCAATATCATTACCCTGGCGTTGAACCGGCAAACCTACCAGACTGCCTACTATACCGATGGCAGCACCCCTGACCTGATTTTTCAGGTGCCTGATGCGTGGACCGTGGAGCAAACCAAACAGTTCACGGACTGGTGGAATGATCTGTTGTCAGGGAATTTGACGGAACGGCGTAAAACCCGGTTCGTGCCAAACGGTGTAAAGCCGGTTGATACTAAGGAAAAAGCGCTGACCGATCAGGCTGACGAGTGGATTGCCCGGGTGGCATGTTTTGCTTTTGGTATTTCACCACATGGCTTTGTTAAAGAAGTGAACCGGGCCACGGCAGAAACTGCACAGCAGGCCTCACAATCGGAAGGCCTTGCGCCGCTCATGATGTGGGTTAAATCCATGATGGACCGCATTATCAGTGCCTATTTTGGCAGTGATCTTGAGTTCATTTGGCAGTCTGACGAAATGGTCGCGCCTAAGGATCAGGCCGAGATTGATTCCAAGTATGTAACCGCCAAGATCCTGACCGCCGACGAGGTACGCGCCAAGCGGTTTGGTTTGGGTGCATTACCTAAAGAGATGTCGCCAGATCCACCAGCTGATCCGGAGCAACCAGATCCACCAGAGGCAAATCCTGCCAAGGAGAAAGTGGCCAAGGCAAAAAAGCCGGTGAGCCTGATCAACCGGGATCGGGCGATAGTCACGGAAACAGTCACGGCCATTCAGGCGGAGTTAGTAAGCTTCTTTGCAGTGGAGTCGGAGCTGCTGGCCAGCGATGTGATAGCAGCACTGGAAGCGGAAGCACTTGGCAAGGCTACTGACAATAACGGTATTATCGGCAAGATTTTAAATACATTGTCGTTTGGTCGCTGGCAGACTCTGGTGGACGGGTTTAAGGCGCGCCTTCAGGTGGTGGCACTGGATGGCGTGAACGAGGCATTTTTTCAGGTCGGTATAGATCCGGAGAATATGGAAGATGCCTTATCACTGGCCAATCAGAAAGCGATTGATTATGCCAATGAACGGGCAGCTGAACTGGTTGGCATGCGCTGGCAGAATGGCGAGCTGGTCGAAAATCCCAGCCCGCTATATTCCATCACTGAAAGCACCCGTGACATGCTGCGTAGTAAAGTCACACAAGCCATGGAGGAGGGCTGGAGCAATGACACACTGGCCAATGAGATCAAGGCTGATTACGCCTTCAGCGCTGAGCGTGCCGATTCTATCGCACGTACAGAAACGGCCATCGCTGATGTTGAGGGTAATGTGGCCGCTTATGAGGAATCCGAGCTGGTCGAGTCCAAGCAGTGGCTCACTGCACCAGGCTGCTGCCCGAAATGTGCAGCACTCTCTGGAGTAATTGTCCCGCTGAATGAATATTTTGTGGTGGGGAGTTTTCGCAAGAATGCCCCGCTGCACCCACATTGCCGGTGTGACATCTTACCGGTGTTAAAAGATTAACCGCCCACTTTATGTGGGTTTTATTTTGCCTGGAGTTTTTATGAAACTGAAAAAACTGTTTGGTGCTATTCAAAAAGTCAACGATCAGGATGACGGCACCATCATTGTTGAAGGGATTGCGTCCACTGAAGAACAGGACGACGACGGCGAAACCATTTTGGCCAACGCCATTAAAACCGCCATTCCCGACTATATGAAGTTTGGGGCGGTGCGTGAAATGCACAAACCTCAAGCTGCTGGTACAGCACTGGACATCAGCGTGGGTGATGATGGCGTCACAGTCATTAAAGCCCATATTGTTGATGCTGAAGCCATTAAGAAGGTTAAAACCAACGTCTACAAGGGTTTTAGTATCGGTGGCAGTGTTACCGAGCGCGATACAGTCAATAAAACCATCATTACCGGGATTAACCTGGTAGAAGTTTCTCTGGTGGATCGGCCTGCAAATCCTTCAGCAGTAATCACCTGTTATAAGGCAGATGGGATTGATCCAGCAGATCTAGAAGATAACCCGGAAAAACTGGAAAAAGCAGCTGGTACAGATGACCTGAACAAGAGCATGTATCAGATCAAAGATTTTTCAACAATTTTACGGGATTTGTCATACCTGATTCAGGATGCCCAGTGGGAGAGTGAGTGCTATGCAGACAATTCTAATATTCCCGTCCAGCTGGTTGAGTGGCTTAAATCAGGCGTTTCAATCTTTAACCAGTTCTCTGAGCAGGAATCTGCAAAACTTGTCACGTCTGTTGAGAACATTGTCAAAGCTAAGCAGCTGGGCGGATCAGACGTGTTGGCCAAAGCCGGCACCAAGTTTTCAAAAGCCACTAAAGAACAACTGGCCGACATTCATAAAACCCTCAAGGAATGTGACGGCAAGCTTGCTGCACTCGGCTACGATGCGGCAGCAGACGATGATGCAGCGGAAGATGCGACCACGAAAGCAGCTGATTCAGAGGCTTTGCAGAAAGTACGCTCTGAGCACGATCTGACCAAGGCAGACCTGACTAAAGTTCAGGGTGAGCGCGACGCACTGGCCAAACGGGTGAAAGAACTGGAAGCCCAGCCGGAAGACCCTAAGGGAGCAGTCATGGATTTAACCAAGTCTGCTGATATGAAACAGCAAGAATTTAATGTGCAGCCGGTGGTGGATGCCACGGGCGAAGTGCATGAAGCCGCCTCGCTCATTAAGGCGATTCATGCAGCACCACTCAAATTGGCGTAATTCATAGCGCCCTATTTCACTGCACCTACGGGTGCTTTTTTACTTTATGGAGAACAGGCAATGCCTAAACCAGCAAATCTGGAACAAACACTGGACGCTATGAAAGCAGCACAGGCGTCCGCCATGCAAAACACGGATCTGACCAAATCCTTTACCCAGCCTGGTAGCGCGACTACAGGTCTTCAGGCGTATGATCTGGAAGGTCCATCCAAGAAGTTTTACCCAGTAGAAACCCCGCTGCGTAATTCCATTCCACGTATTACTGGTGGCTATGCGATTCAGGCAAACTGGAAAGTTATCACCAATATCAACGTACAAAATCAGCGTGCCGGTGTGGGTGAAGGCCAGCGCGGCGGCAAAATCCAGCATCAAACCGATGATTATTTTGCATCGTTCCGTGGCTTTGGTCTGGAAAACGATGTGACGTTTGAAGCCAATTATGCCTCCAAGAATTATGAAGACGTGAAAGCACTGGCAGTTGCCCAGACGCTGGAAGCGACCATGATTCAGGAAGAACGTCTGATTTTAGGTGGTAATACCTCTTTGGCCATGGGACAAACGCCCACACCAGTACTGGCTGCTGTTGCCAATGGCGGTACATTAACTGCTGCAACCAAGTCAATTATTTGTATTGCGTTAGGTCTACAGGCCTACCTTGATGTGGTTGGTATGAATAATGGCGGTATTGGCCAGATTTTCGATGCAGCCTTTGCTCAGGTGCCAGGACAAATTGTGCGTACCAATGCGGATGGTTCTACATCCACCTTTGGTGGCGGTTCTGCCCGTAAGTCAGCAGCTGCTACAGTCACTGTGGTTAATGGTGGCTCTATCACGGCTACTGTTACACCAGTGAATGGTGCAGTGGGTTATGCCTGGTACATGGGACCTGCCGGATCTGAACGCCTGATTACTGTCACTGCCATTAACAGTGTGATTATTAAGGATGAGCCTCAGGGCGGCGCCCAGCTGGCCAGTAGCATTGCTGATCAGGATAATTCCACCTCCAGCTATGACTTTGACGGTTTGCTGATCCAGGCATTGAAACCCAATAGCAAGGCGTATGTGAAGTATATGCCGACCGGCACTGCTGGTGTAGGGACCAAGCTCACCAGTGATGGCGCGGGCGGTGTGGTTGAGATCAACGAAGCGCTCTATGCGTTTTACACCCGCTACCGTTTAAGTCCTGATGTGATCTACGTCAGTGCACAGGAATTGCAGGACATCAGCACGCTGATTGTTGGCAATAATGGTGCACCGCTGTTGCAGCTCACTGTGGACGTGAACGATCCATCCAGTATTGTGGCCGGCAAGGTGGTAGGCAGCTACCTGAACAAAATCACCAATACCAAGGTTGAAATCAAGGTTCACCCTAACATGCCAACCGGCACTATTTTCTTCTTCACCCGTAAGCTGCCTTACCAACTGGCCAACGTGGCCAATACGGTACAGATGAAAATGCGCCAGGATTACTACCAGATCGAATGGCCACTGCGTACCCGTAAATATGAATACGGTGTTTACGCAGACGGTGTGCTTCAGCACTATGCGCCATTCTCCATGGGTGTTATCACCAACATTGCCCGTCAGTAATTTTTGCTGGCTCAGTAGTGTTTCACCTTAAAGCCCAGCGGCAACCCTGCTGGGCTTTTCCATTTAAATTCAGGAGTAATAGGCATGCCAAAGTATCAGGCACCCGAACACGTACAATCAGTCAGCGCGGCTGGTGTGGAATATTTGGTAGAAAATGGCCACATTGAAGCGCCATTTGAAATTCAGGCACTTATTCTGCCGCTGGGTTTTGTTCTACTGAATGAAGATCAGTTAAAAGCTGCTGCCATTGCTGAAGCGGAAGCCCAACGTGTGGTTGAAGCTGAAAGACTGGCTCAGGAAGAAGAACAGCGCAAGGCGGCTGAGCTTGCCAAGAATGCTGAAGCGGAACGCAAAAAGGCAGAGGCGGATGCCAAAAAGCAGGCAGCAGCGGAAGAAAAACGCCTGAAGGCAGAGGCGGATGCCAAAGCCGCTGCTGATGCCGAGGCTGCCAAAAACACCCCACCAGCAAAACAGGAATAATCCATCATGGCACTGACCACACTTGAAAGGGTTAAGGAGTGGCTAAAGCTCCAGGCTGTTGCTGTGGATGATGAGCTGTTGCAGCGCCTGATTGATGCGGCCAGTGCCTTTGTGGAGAAATGGCTGGGCTTTACGGTGTTACGCCATGAAGTAGTGCGCTGGATGGACGGCAACGGCAAGGACGAGCTGGTTTTAACTGATCCGCATATTCTGGCCATAAACTCCATCACCATTGATGGCCGCTTAATTCCTGCTGGCCAGTACCGGCATGCTGACTGGTGGCTGATTCTGGATTGTGCCTGCTTTAGCCGTGGGCGCCGTAATATCTGTATCAAATACGACATAGGCTTTGATACTGTGCCGGCTGATATAGAAAATGCGGTGATTGATCTGGTGGCGCTTGGTTACAAGGAAAAGGACCGTATTGGCCTGCAATCCAAAACACTGGCCGGTGAAACCATTTCCTATTTTACAGGCGTGTTTTCTGAGCGCAGTAAAATGGTTTTACAGCAATATAAACGGGTGGTGCCAGGATGATTGAAGCATCAGTAACAGGTGATTCAGCAGTTGTGGCCAGCATCCGTGAGCAATACCGCAAAATCACCACCAATGTGGAGCAAAGCATTGGCCGGCTCACGCTAAAGCTACTAACCCGTGTCAAGGTCAATAAGTTATCTGGCCAAGTACTCAATGTGCGAACCGGGCGGCTTAGACGTTCTATCACTCAAAAGGTGGTTAATACGCCTAGCCAGATTACCGGTATTGTTGGCACCAATGTGGAATACGCCCGCGCACATGAAATTGGGTTTAATGGCCAGGTATCGGTTAAGGCACATTTGCGCCAGATCAAGATGGCTTGGGGTAAAAGCATTACACCGCGCACTGTAGAGATCCGGGCACATAGCCGCCAGGTCAATTTGCCGGAAAAATCATTTTTACGATCGGCGCTGACTGACATGGCACCGGAAATCAGGCAAACACTCCAGCAATCAGTCAGGCAGGGTATTTTATGAATCGTGAGGCAATTTATGCTGCATTATTTAACCGTCTGGCCAGTGTGCCTGGCTTTGTGGTTACTGAGCGGCGCCTGCGTCACTGGGACAGTGTATCCAGTGCCGAGCAGCCGTATTTGTGTGTCACACAAGGTGGCCAAACCGTAGTGCAGGGCATTCCGGCCAAGGGCGTGCCAGCAAAGTGGTATCTTAACGCCGATGTTTATGTGTATGCACAAACAACTGGCGACCAGGTGGCCGGTACGGTCATTAATCCACTACTGGATGCAATTGAGCAGGCACTGGCTCCGGAGTTTCCGGATATCAGTAAATGCCAGACATTGGGCGGGCTGGTAGAGCACTGCTGGATTGAAGGCACCATTGAAACTGATGAAGGCACGCTGGGTGATCAGGCGGTGGCCATCGTGCCAGTGCGTATGCTAGTCACCTGATTCTATATAACAGTTTTATTTTCCCCTAAAGGTCGCAAATGCGGCCTTTTTCATTTTGTGAGGTCGATATGGCTCAATATTTATTTAGTGCTGGCACGGTGGTAGCAGCAGCTGACATGGATGCCTATGGCAATACCATTGCCACACCTACACCAGTTGAAATGGGTGTGCTTCAGGGTGCATCAGTTGACTTTGGTTTTGATTTAAAAACTTTGCATGGTCGAGGCCAATTTGCGGTAGATGCTGCACGTGGTAAAGGCTCAATCAAGGGTAAGGCCAGTGCAGCCCGTGTCAATGGCGCACTGCTCAATAGTTTGGTGTTTGGCCAGACCATGACGGGCGGTTCCATCACCACCATGCCGCAATCCGTTTCCGGTAACGTAATTCCGTCATCCGGTGGCTATACGATATTAATTGCGCCACCTAGTAGCGGTACATTCAAGGGTGATCTGGGCGTCACTGATGCCAAGGCCGTACCACTGAAGCGTGTGTCGAATGCTCCGACTGCTGGCCAGTACAGTGTTGATGAAAGCACCGGTACTTATACTTTTGCAGTAGCTGATGCGGGTAAGACCGTGTTCATTAATTACCGATATAGCGCCACTATTGCTGGTGCCCAGGGCGGCACAGTCATGAACGTGGATATGGGTAGTGCGCCTACATTTGCACTGGATCTGATGCAGGCCTATAAGGGCAAGATCCTGCACTTTAAGTTTTATCGCTGTATGTCTAACAAGTTGGGCATGGCCACCAAGCAGGATGATTACAACATTCCTGATTTTGAATTCGAGGCCTTTGCAGATGACACTGGCCGTGTGTTTGACTGGTATTTATCGGAGTAATATTCATGGTACAGCAAGTTGATAACCCACGTGGCACAGTAGTGCACATTGATGGCCAGCCCTGGTATTTTGCGCCACTGTCCCTGGGCGCTTTGGAGTTGCTATTACCAAAACTACAAAGTTTTACTGAGCAGGATCTGGGTACGGTCATTGATGTGGCGCATAAGTCACTCAAGCGTAATTATCCGGAAATTACCCGCGCCGAGGTTGCTGACATGATCTATATGGATCAGCTGCAGGAAGTGATGGGTGCGGTCATGAGCGTATCTGGCTTAAAGGCAAACAGCCAGGGTGAAACTGCCCAGGGGGAATGAACTGGGGGGAGCTTTACGCCCATTTGATTGCATGCACCGGTTATACGTGGGAGTACATAGAAAATAATATGGACTTACCACGGCTGGCCAGTATGAATGCTTACTGGGCCAAGCACCCCCCGTTGCATTTAATGATCCAGTGCTTTATGGGAATTGAGGAAAAATCGGTATCTGGTGAGCAATTGCCAGATGCTGAGCCGGAAATGGATATTCTGGAGTTTGCCCAGCAATTCCCGCAGGGTTGAGTTTGTGCTAGATTTCCTCATGATTATAAAAGGATCAAATTATGAGAAATCTGGCAGTTTTGTTTTTAGGAATTACTTTATCTGCTACAACTTATGCAGAAATAAATAATGATGAACTTGCAGTACTGAAGCAATCAGAAAATGATTCAATACAACAAAGTATTGGAGAAATTGAAAGACAGGCTGATACCCGACTGAAACAGCTTGAAGAATTAGGAAGTTCAGTTACTAAAAAGAATATAATTAGTAGTAAAAATGAGCCTGTAATATTATCGCCTGAAGAATATAAAAATTATGGGATAGAGCCATTTTATACAGATAGCGAAATTGCATTTTATAAGGAAGCAGGGGAATATTTAGAAACAAAAGAGAAAAATAATATTTTGATGTCAGTTTCTAAAAGTGGAAAAGAGTACGTTGGATTTTTTGGTGAAAACACTGATGATTATACTGGTGATGCTTGGAGCGTAAGTTGTTCAAAAGATCGAATGACTGATAAAAAAAGATGTGTTTTAAGCAAATTTGAATTTGTTATTTTATATGACGTTAATGGACTTAGAACTACGGTTAGCAAGGATTTGGGATCTCTTAATGATCGGCAAAATAATTATCTGCGCGTTGATAATAAACCTTCATTTACAACAAGAGGTATTTACCTAAATGCGACTAGTAAGTCCATTGTTGAGCAGTTAAAAAGAGGCACTACTTTAAAGACAAGGTTTTTTGAGTGGAGTGGGGAAATGTATGAGGAAACTATACCACTAGATGGCTTTAATGAAGCTTATAGTTTTATGCTTAAAGCATATGCCGCTTTAAGGTAAAAAGTTTTATAACTGTTTTAATTAAATTAAACCACCTCCGGGTGGTTTTTTATTGGGTGTAGGAAATGGCCGACCAAAATGAAATTGAAGTAAAAATTACCGGAACAACGGGTGATTTAGATAATGATATTACCCATGTTGAAACCAAGGTAAAAAATGCTGCAAAAGGCATGCGTGAGTCAGCCAATATCATTAAATCGGCATTTAATGATATTAAAAACACCCTTAAAAATATTGATTTTAAAGTTCACGTTGATACTGCCGCCCTACAAACTACCATGCAAAGCGTGGTTAATACGGTCAAAACTCAGGTGCAGGCTGCTGGTAATGCCGCCAGTATCAAAATCAAAGTTGATACTACTGAGCTGGCCAATATCAGAAACCAGATCAGTAGTGGACTGTCTGGCAATAATGGAACAATCAAAATCAAGTTTGACCGATCACATTTGCAAACTGAGCTGGCTCAGATTCGTGCCCGGATCAATAGCTTCTTTGCCACATCAGTTAATGGCATGCGGTTAAATATTTCTGTTACCCAAGCTGATCTGGCAGCTGTACGTGCCAAACTGCGTTCACTGACCACCACTATATTTAAGGCAAAAGTCGGTATTGATCTAGCCCACCTAAACGCTCAGATTACCCATGCGCGGGCAATACTGGGTGCGATGGGTAGCAGCTTAAATATTAATGTCGATGCAACAGCAACAGGCCTTATCACTGCCATTAATAACCTAAAGGCGGAAGTTATCCGGTTAATTGCGGCCATGAATGCTGGTGGCGGTGGTGGTGGCCCTAGCGGTGGCGGCGGGTTCGGCGCTATTTTTGGTGGCAATCTGGCTGCAATGGCCACTGGTTTTATTACCAGTAAATTAACGGAGCTGAGTAAAGCCTTAATTACCACCTCTGATGATGCAGCACTGCTGAATAGCCGTATGCTGGATCTATTGGGAACAGAGCAGGCAGTAGTTGAGGTCAAAGACCGCTTATATGCAGCTGCCCAGCGGTTACAGGTTGGCTATCAGGATATGGCTGCGTCTACTGCCCGCATGATTCCTAGCCTTCAGGAAATGGGTAAAGGGAGTGAAGATGCAGTAAAGCTGGCTGAAATCCTGATGACTACAGCCAAGCTATCTGGTGCATCCACGATGGAGGCCGCTTCTTCAGCCCAGCAATTTTCACAGGCACTCGGAAGTTCCGTCCTACAAGGCGACGAGCTTAAATCCATCCTTGAAAATAACCAGTCTTTGGCTAGAACTTTGGCCAATGCATTAAAACTTCCTGATGCCAGCACCAAGGTTACGCTTGGCATGCTGAAGGAGCTGGGTTCTGAAGGCAAGATTACCAGCGAAGTACTGGCCAATGCCTTGCTTAATAGCTATGACAGCATTATGGCCAAAGCCGATAAACTGCCTACGACTTTTAGCGGTGTCTGGCAGCAGGTTAAAAACATCTTCTTTAAAACAGTCGATGATCTTAATCAGGCTGATGTTTTTGGGGGTTTGAAAGATAGCCTCAAGGATATGGTTAGCAAGCTTGAGCAATTTTCAAAAGATGGCACTTTAAAAGAGTGGGCTACTGACATTGGGGGTGTGCTGTCTGAAGCTGGTAGCCTGTTTATGGAGCTGGTCGGTATTGTCGGCGATGTTGTGAGTGAAATCTCTACACTCTGGCAGGATCTGGCTGGGTCGGTCAATGAAAGTACTGGTGCTCAAATCGGCTTCTTTGAGTTGCTTAAAAATTCACTTAAGGTTGTGCACGTATTCTTTATTGGGTTGCGTACTGGTATCCAGTTGGTGATGGCAGGCATTAAGGCGGTAGTCCAGGATGCTGTGGCCACTATTATTGCCTCATTTGTATTATTCCGCACTGGTATTAATACAGCAGTCATTGCGGTAAGCGGTTTTGTTGAAGGCTTAATTGTACTGCTCAAGACACTGGCCACGGTGGCCATGAAGGCATTGCAGCTGGATTTTACTGGTGCTATTTCCGCCTGGGAAAGTGGCACCAATAAGATTGCTGGGATTGTGAAAGACAAGGCTCAGCAGATTGCCAAAGAAACCCGTAGCATGAAAT
This sequence comes from Alkanindiges illinoisensis DSM 15370, assembly GCF_000619845.1. Taxonomy (GTDB): domain Bacteria; phylum Pseudomonadota; class Gammaproteobacteria; order Pseudomonadales; family Moraxellaceae; genus Alkanindiges; species Alkanindiges illinoisensis. The sequence continues at coordinate 248,601 of NZ_JHUX01000003.1, forward strand.
CTGATTTATCAGCTGCTGCTGGTGGATCAGCCTTGCTTAATGGCAGTTTCGTTAATAATGCCAACAAGATTACTCAGGACAGCCGTCAGCGCATAGATGATGTGCTACTGGGTGATGTGTCCATGAAGTCACCTAAAGCCAGCAATGCAGGTGCTGCTGGCAATTCAGCAGTGAATAAGGTGGCTGTCGGTGCTGGTAAGGCAAAAAAGGAAAAAGAGAAAAAACCTAAGGCTGAAAAGTCTGAAATGAGTGATCTCAACAAGGGTCTGGATGCCAAAAAGTACGAATTCAATCAGAAAGAAAACGTACCATTTGGCCGTAATCTTGAATTTCCGATTGAGCAAGAACGCGACTACTGGCAGGAAATTTTAGCTACTCGTAAACTTTCAGCCAGCGATCGCTTTCAGGTAGAAGAAAAGCTACAGGATGCAATTCTTAAGTTGCATCGGAAAGCGGGTGATGAACAGATCCGAACATATAAGGATGACGAGGCAAAATATCGTAATAATCTTGAAGCCAAAAAATCAGCATTGGAGCAGCTAGTTTTAGCCAACAAGAAATTGTATGGCGACGATTCAGATCAAGCCAAGTCAGCTCTTAAGGAAGTAGCAGCAGTTAATCAAGAAATGACTTTGCGTGCCTTGGCTAACTTAAAAACATCGAGAGAGTTTAAGTCATCCCAGAAGGAAAAAGAGCTGGATGCTGAGCAAGCTCATATTGATCATTTAGCTAATCTTAATCTGATCTCTGATCGTGAAAAGTTGCAGCGAGAACGTGAGCTGGAACAAAAGCGCTATGAGATCAAACGACAAGCACTCGCTGATCGTATGGCACTGTGGGAGGCTGAGAATAAAGTCACCAATGATGCAGATCCCAAGGAAAAGCAATCCATTCGAAATTCCATGACGGAATTAGATGCTGATCATCAGCAAAATCAGAAAGGCTTTGACATGCAGTCAGAGGCTGAGAAGATGGAGCGCTTGTTTGGTGGGCTAGGGGATCGGGTCAGCAATTTGTGGGATCAGGGCTTGCAGACCATGATGAATGGCACGCTGACCTGGCGTAATGCCATGAATGCGATTTTTGCCGATATGGGCGCTTTCTTTGTACAAAAGATGGTCAGTGAACCTTTGAAGCATTATATGGCAGGCCTTGCACACCGATTACTCGTCAAGATGGGTGTGATCAAGACAGAAGTTGCTGCTGAATCTGCTGGTCAAGCCGCACAGACGGGGGCAACCATTGTTGGTGAGGCTAGTCGTACAGGCGCAACGGCAGCAGGTGGCCTGATGCGTATTGGTCTTAAAGCAATGGAAGCCGTTAAAGGCATTATGTTGTCTGCATGGGAAGCAATGGCAAGTGCTTATGCATCAATTGCCAAAATTCCATTCGTTGGTCCTGTAATTGCTCCAGTAGTCGCTGGTGGAACATTTGCTGCTGTTGCGGCACTTGCCGGCAAGATCAAGTCAGCATCTGGAGGCTACGACATTCCGGCAGGTGTGAATCCTGTCACCCAGTTGCACGAAGAAGAAATGGTATTGCCTAAACCCTATGCCAATGTTATCCGGGATATGGCCAGCGGTGGCGTACCTGCTGCGGGCGGATCTGGTGCCATGGGTGGAACGGTTGAGCAAAATCAGTTCAACATTTCTGCACTGGATGCCAAGAGCCTCAAAAAACTGCTACGTCAAAATCCCGGAGCAGTGGCTGCTGGCCTAAAGGCCTATGGCCGTAATTTTGGGAGCCGGTAATCATGTCTGATGCAATTTTTCCACTATTACCTGGCTTAACGTGGAACCTGACCAAGACACCGATGTTCAACACCAAGGTGATGACCTCGGTCAATGGCCAAGAACTGCGGGCATCGTTTCAGGCGGTGCCAAAATATGCCATTAGCCTGGGCTTTGAATTTTTACGCCAGCGTGGTGGTAAAACCGAGCTGGATCAGTTGGAAGCATTCTTTTATGAGCGACGTGGGGCGTTTGATTCGTTCCTGCTGCTTATGCCGGATGATAACCAGTTTAGTTGTACCTTTGTGGGTGATGGGTCAACCACGACTTATCAGGTCTATAAAAAACTGTTTAACAGTGTGATACCACTGTCAAATACCCTGCCATTTAGCCTTATTGTGGATGCCTCCATGTGGAAGCAGGCCAGTAGCACCCTCATGTGGGGTACTGCCAGCAACCTGATGTGGCCATCCAGCAATATGCAGCTTGATAGCAAGGGAATGTTGACACTGGCCACACCTTTAGAAGCGGGTAAAACATTAAGTGTTACTGGTACATATTATTACCGGTGTCGCTTTAAGGATGATGAGCAGCAATACACTAATTTTATGGCCAACCTTTGGGAGGCCAAGAAAATTGAGATGGTTGCTTCACTAGGGAGTAAGGTATGAGAGCAGCTTCAGCTAAATTGATCCAGCTGCTGGATGCCAACCAGTTTGTTATGGCCGACCTTTACACATTGACCACTATTTTGGGGAAGGTGTACCGGTTTACCAATTATGATCTGGATCTGACAGTGGCTGGCCAGCTGTACCGTGCTGATGGTCCTATCATCAGCCGTGACGGCATCAAGCAAACCACGGGCATTGAGGTTAGTAGCCTAAACATTGAGATTAAGGTCAATGATACGGTGCTTCTGGATGGCGTGCCATTTATTCAGTTACTGCATAACGGTGGCCTTGATGGAGCGCGGTTTAAGCTAGAGCGTATTTTCATGGACTGGCAGACACCAACTGATACCAGCGCTGGCACTATTAAGCTGTTTGAGGGTAGGCTGGTTGAGCCAGAGTTTCACCGCACCGGTGCCAGCTTTGAAGTGGCGTCCGATACGGAAGTTCTCAATGTGCAGATGCCACGTAACCTGTACCAGCCTGGCTGTTTAAATACCCTGTTTGATTCAGGCTGCGGTTTGGTCAGAGCCGCGTATGCTGAGCTGGCCACTGTGGAAATCAATACCGTGGCCAACCGTATTCAATGTAGCCTTAATCATGCCCAGGGTTATTTTACCCAGGGTGTGGTCGAGTTTTTATCCGGAATAAATACTGGGGTAAAACGCACGATTCGCCTGCATGAGTCCGGCGCGCTGCATCTCACCTTGCCATTGCACCAGTTGCCGGCCGTGGGTGACCAGATCCGGGTTTATCCAGGCTGTGACAAGCGCATGGATACGTGCACCAACCGTTTTAATAACCTGTCAAATTTCCGGGGCTTTCCCTTTGTCCCGGTTCCTGAAACCGCTGTTTAACTCAATTAATTTTCTTTTATACCCGGCCAGTGTGCCGGGTTTTTCATTGTTGGAGAGATGACAATGGCTGATTTACCTGTTGCAGATGACCTTATTGCACCTAGTATTACTGAAGGTCAGTTTAAAGCGGCACTAAAGATATTAGTAGAAAACGTTGTTAGCAAAGATTATGTAAATAACAACGCTTTATTTAAACCGGTAGCCATTTCAAGTGGCCAATATACGCATATCGACCAGTTTAAAACAGCAGGCTATTACTTTGTACGTTCGACAGCCATTGCTACGGCCATTGTTGGACTACCAGAAAGCCGGCCGTGCATCATTGAAGTGATTGCTAACACAAATAGTGCTAACACAAATATAGTATCGCAGATCATTAGACCGCTCGGTGCTGCTTATTATTATTTTAGATCAACACTAAGCACGGGCGAATTTGCTGCTACATTTGAGAAAGTTATTGGACAAGCCGCGATTGCGACGCTAATTAGCACTGCAAGCGATGCTGCCAAAGCTGCTGCAACTGCTGAAGCAAAAACCTACAGCGACACAAAACTTGACGCAAAGCAAGTGATTTATGCGTACAGTGATGGCAATATGATCGGCGCAAAAACACTACGCTACCCAAATTTTGGCTTGCGCGGTGATTATACGATTGCAGATAGTACCGTTTATGATGCCGTTATTGTACCAGTGCAGGCAGGCGATACGCTATACATTCACAACGATCAGTCACGTTACACTGGCTCAACTGGATCGAACTATGCGTTTTTTGCGCAAAACCCGTTTTTAAACAGGGCGCAAACCGCGCTTGCAACATCCGGTGCTGACAGCAGTACAACGGATAGCACTAGCGCAATTATATATAAAAAGGCGATTGCACCCGCTGATGCCCGTTATTTAATCGTAAATGAGCGTTTTACCGCAAATGCGGGTGGTACAACAAACTATAACTGGGCGGTGCATAAAGACGCATTCAATCCGGCATATACACAAGGCAATGCCTATGTTGCTGAGATAGACGGCATCAAGTTTAAGGATACGTCTGTAAAATTATCAAAAGAAAACAACCCTACTGTGTCAGCAAAAAACATCTACACAGGTGATGTCAACGTTAAAGCACGGGTAAACGACAACGGTGTGTATATCAGTGCCAATGCCAATGACATTTTATCGCCATTTATTCCGGTTGAATTTGGCAAGACCTACACCATTAGCGGCATACCCCGCGACATGATGGCAACAACGGCAACCCGCATCATGGGTGTTGCCAGCAACACAGTGCCGAGCACAGACTTTGTCAAAGTTTTAACGACAACTACTGACACTACTGTCACTGTTACAATTAATGACGTGCAGATTAAATATATTGTATTCCCACTGGCTGCTAACAATCTGGGTGTGCTGGAAAAAGCACAATTTGCGCCAGTGCAGATTGAGGTCGGCAGCGTAGCCACTGCCTATCAACCCTCCGAATATACAATAGCACTCCAGCGCGTCATTAATAAATTTAGCACTAGCGCAAACAGCAGCGGGGCGTTGAAAGATGCAGGCATAAAAGTTGTATCGCAATTTATTGACTTAAACATGGTACGCGAGCCACAAATGAGTACTGTGTCACCGATTATCAAAGGTGTCGGCCCGCGCGGTGCAAGTTATGGCGTTAAAGGTACGGCGGCGACAGATAGTGCGAGCAATAATATCTATGCCCAGTTTGATGTGCTTAGCGACAGCAACAAAGCGGTTAATGTCAATGTTATAAAATACGTCAATGGCGAGAGGGCTGCTGGCGTGCTGCATCCGCGTGCATTTAGCGTACCATCCGGGGCATTAGATAACCCGGACAGCTTTGCTTACGCTGACAAATATCCCAAAGATTTATCAACGCACCCAGTGATTGCTTATACCGCAACGCCCATCGCAGGATTTAATTACTGGATGATTTCGTCTACTTTTCCGCCCACCTCGGAATCCGGTGTAAAGTGGGAAGATGAAGATATGTTTGTCAGTAATGATGCGGTGACGTGGCAGCGTATCCGCTCAGTCTATGAAACTGACAAGTCATACACGACAGCAACACTGCGCTTGCCGCCGCAAACGCTGGTTACCAACAACTCGCGCAAGCATTGTTTTTTACCATCCCCTGCCGTTGGTGATGTGTTTGAAGTAAGCGTACCTGCGAGCAATGGCGCACCAGCACTTGACCGCCAAACCATGACACTGAGTACACGCTTGCCGTGGAAGCATGACCCGTACTTGCTCATTGACGATGGGTACATCTACACATACCACTCTTTTAACCTGTTTTTTAACGAGCGCAATGACGAAAAGAGTCACTTTTTTGTCTGCGTCCGCACTAATAATGGGATTGATTGGGATGTCGTGCGCACTGACGGTAGCACCATGCGATTAACCGAAGCCACAAGCCGTCAGCTCTTCACCAAAGACGATCAAGGTCGTTATAACTATATGAATTATGCGTATAACGATGATCGCCAGAACCCTGAAATTGTTAAATACGGAACAGGTGATTATGAGCTGGTATGGGGCAGGAACTTTACAGTGCGTTATAAAGGCACAACGCCGTATGCGTTTGATTTTTCTACTGCGTATCCGTTTAAGGATACCAGCTCGACAAACCATCCGACCTTGTTATTTAAAGACAATATTTTATATGTCATTACAAACAAGGCGGTGTATCAAAGTACAGACCGTGGCGCGACATTGACGGTGTTGCCAAAATACCCAATGTGGCTGGGTGGTGTGCAGGGCTTTGGCTATAAAAAAAGCTGCTGTATCGGCGCTGGTGACAAATTTATTGTTGCAGATACCCAGCGCATTAATGCACCCGCTTTTACATCAGGCGCGGTCAACGCAGTTAATGACATCAATCAAGTGTTTTTCTATGAGTATCCGAGTTTTACTGATTTTTTAACTAAAGCAAACACGGGTTTAATTGATGCGTACATAGATTTGCAAGTGACTAAAGTAAATCTAAATACAAATAGCCGCCAGGTCTTAAATATACCCTGCATTAGCCCAACTGCGTCTAGCGCAACAGGGATTGCTGCACTGTACCGCTTGAAAGTGGCTGACTTAGAGCTAAAAGCAGGCGACACGGTATATTTTCACGTTACGCTAAATTCAAGATCAGGCGCTGAAATTGTATTTGGCGGTATTGATTTGACTTGATAATCATATTAATCCGCACTTATTTAATTAAATAAGGAAAACCATGAAAACTGATTTAATTATTACTGAAGCCAGATCCTGGCTCGGGACGCCTTACCATCATCAAGGGCGGATTAAGGGCGTAGGGGTGGACTGTGGCATGCTGCTCTGTGAGGTTTATCATGCAGCAGGCCTTATTCCCTTTGTTGATCCTCGGCCATATCCCCCGGACTGGTATATGCACCAGATGGACAATAAATACTTGGACTGGGTGAAACAATATGCCGAGCCAGTAGCTACACCAAAACAGGGCGATATCGCCCTGTTTCATTTTGGAAAATCGATTAGCCATGCGGCCATTGTGGTGGCATGGCCAACCATTATCCATGCCTATCATGGCCAGGGCTGCATATTGGGTGATGCGACCAAGGGCAGGCTGTGCAGTAATTTAGCCGGTTTTTGGCGTATCCGGGAGAATCAGGGATGAGCGGCGGTACAATAAGAATATCGGCAGAAAAATCCAATAGCTTGCGCGTACAGACCTCAGCCTATGGCTTATGCCTGCCACTGATTTATGGCCGGCAGCGGGTTGCCGCTAATATGTTCTGGTATAGCGATTTTAATGCCATTGCTCATACCACCACCAGTAAATCCGGGGGCTTTTTAGGTATGGGTAAAACCAAGACTAAAAACACCACCTACACTTATCAGGCAGCACTGATGCTAGGACTTGGGGAGTCCATCACCTCAGTAGACACCATCTGGATTGACAAGGATCAGGTCACAGCCAAGCAAAATGGTGGCGCAACAGAAACGGCACTGGCCCAGCGTGGCCTTGAACTGTTTACTGGCCAGAATAACAGTGTCTGGGGTTATTTAACTTCCCGGCATCCGGATCAGGCTTTAACGTATCCAAGGCTTGCCTATATTTGCTCTGGCGCGTATGACCTGGGCGAAAGTGCTACATTGGCCAACCATGGGTTTGAAGTCACCGGCAAGTACTCCATTTCCAGCACTGTGCTAGACGCTAACCCGGCTGATGTGATTTATGACTATATCAAAAATCCCAATTATGGTGCGGCGCCTGATTTAAACTTGGCTAGCTTAAGTCAGTTCAGAACGTATTGTGCTGCTGCCAACCTGTTGGTGAGCCCTGCATTTACTGAACAGCGCTCTGCCTATGAAGCGATTAACGACCTGGTGGAATCGGTTAATTGTGCCGTGGTGGCCAGCGCTGATGGCTTAAAAATCATTCCGTATGGCGATGCACCACTCACTGGCAACGGTTATACCTATACACCGAATTTAACCCCGGTGTATCACTTAACTGATGATGACTTCCTGGATCAGGAGGAACCGGTCAGGGTCAAGCGTAGCCGGGATTCTGATGCCTATAACCATTGCCAGATTGAATACGTCAACCGGCACAACCAGTACAATACGGAAATCGTAGAGGCTAAGGACCAGGCCAATATTGAAATGTACGGCCTGCGCACTGAAGATCCGGTCAAGCTGAACCACTTTTGTGAGCCAGTGATTGCCCGCCATGCTGTCCAGCTGCGCATGCAGCGTAAACTGCATATCCGGAATATTTATGAGTTTGAGCTGGGCTGGAAGTACTGCCGGCTGGAACCTATGGATATTGTCACCCTGACAGATTCATCCTTAGGCTTAAACCAGTTTCCAGTGCGTATTAAGGACATTGACGAAGATGATGACGGCCAGCTGACAATCACCGCTGAAGAACTGGTGATCGGTGTTGGGAGTGCCATTAACTATGACCTGCAATCGTCCAACGGTTATCAGGGCGGCAATGAAGATCCGGGGCCTGTATTTGCACCAGTAATTTTTGAGCCACCGCTGGAATTAACCGATGGCAACAATGAAGTGTGGGTGGCTGTTGCCGGTGGACCAAACTGGGGTGGCTGTCAGGTTTGGGTGAGTTACGACAATCAGAGCTTCAGTCAAGCAGGGGCTGTTTACGGTGCGGCACGCTATGGCCAGCTTATTGGCAGTATCGATGCAGACGATACAGCATTATATGTTGAGCTGAACACCAGCCTGCAAATTTACTCATCCAGCACCGTGGCAGTGGAAGCCGATGTAAGCCTGGTGCTTGTTGGTAATGAATACCTGTCTTATCTGAATTCCACGTTAACTGGCCAGCAAACCTACCAGCTGACGGATCTGGAGCGCGGCCGCTTCAATGATGCCCAGGCACATACGGACAATACCCGTGTGGTGGTGTTAGATAGTGCCATCTTCAATGCGACAGTGAATAAAAACCTGATCGGTAAAACCATCTATTTAAAATTTACCAGTTTTAACAGTCTGGAGCGCAAGCACGAGCAGCTGGCCGATGTGGCTGCTTATTCTTACACCCTGGTTGGCGGTGCACCGGGTGGGCCAGCAGGCCTGTCATTGGTTGCACCTTTTAATGGCAATAGCTTTACGGTGCAGTGGTCATTTGTCAGTGGTGCGAGCAGCTACGTGGTGCAGATCCTGTCAGATGGGGTGGTGCGGCGTGAAGTGGAAGTGACATCCACCAGCTACAGTTATGGTTATCAGGATGCTGCTACTGATGGTGGCCCATGGCGTGCTTTTACGGTACGAGTGGCCAGCCGGTCAAATGGCAGTGTTTCGGCCTTTGCTGAGCTGAATGTCAGTAATCCTGTGCCGGCAGCAGTCGTTAATGTGATTGCTGTTCCTGGAACAAATAGCATCAGTGTGTCATGGGATAATAGCAGTGCACCAGACCTGAAGGACTATCAGGTCTGGCTATCAACAACCAGTGGTTTTGATCCTGCCACAATGGCTGCCTCATGGACTGGAAACAGTACTAACCATACCTTTACGGGTCTGGCTAGTGGTGCCACCTATTACATTCGGGTTGCGGCGCGGGATGTTTGGGGCGCTGGTGCACTAAATTATTCAGGACAGGTTAGCCAAGCGGCTGGCTAAAACAATTTTATTTTTCAAAGCTCCTAATCGGGAGCTTTTTGCATTTTGAATGGAAGGGAAATCTTATGTCTGAACCAGTTTCGACGTATGGGGCAGGGGCATTGCTCAAGGCTTATGGCGCTGGCCTGATCATTGGCTTGTTTATTGTGTTGGGTTATCTGGTTGTGATTATGACTCGGATGCCACGCACACGGCCAGAGTGGGCTGTTGGGCTGATTGCAACAGTGGTATCCAGTTTAGCTGGCGGCTCATTTTTGGTGATTAAGTACCAGCTTCATTCCTGGGGTAATGATTATTACGGCATGGTCGCTTTAGGCGGCTTTTATTTTGCCTGCGGATTGCCGGGCTGGGCGCTGATCCGCTGGATATTCAATTTTATCAACCAGCGCGAGGGCGCCACGATTATTGATGTTGTCCGTGAAGTGAAGGACGAGATCCAAAAATAACCGGTGTTTTTTTATTCATTAAGACTTCCTGCAGGAAGTCTTTTTTTTATGTCTGAAGGGAAATATTATGCTACTGAAGAAAGGTAATACTGGGTCAGCTGTCAAACGATTGCAAACTGCACTGGCCAAGCAAGGGTTATATATTTATTTGGTAGATGGTGACTTTGGCCAAAAGACTGAAGATGCACTAAAAGCGTACCAGCAAAAATTCAATGTCAAACCTGATGGCATTTTAGGTGACTATATTGCCGGCAAGCTCGGCCTGGTATTATCTGTGCCAGCTGGTGCACCAGCAAACACTAAACCGGTTATTGTGCTCACTGCTGGCCATAGTCTGGTAGATCCGGGCGCGTGTAATGGAAAATTCACTGAAGCCGGGATTGTGCGGGAAGTGCGTAACGGCGTAACGGCCATATTGAACAGTCGAGGCTACAAAGTCATTAATGATGGCACTGGAAACGACAACCAGGCTTTAAGCAAAGCTGCTGCACTAGTCAAACAGGGTAAAATCGCTATCGAGTTTCACTTGAATGCTGCAACCAGTAAAGCGGCCACCGGTGTTGAAGCATTAGCTCAATCGAAAGATAAAGCGATCTGTCAAAAACTGTGTAGTGCGCTCTCAAGCGTGCTTGATATTCCTGTACGCGGTGGCAATGGTGGCTGGAAGGATGAAGGCAGTGGCCAGCACAGCAAACTTGCCTACGTCAGTGCCGGAGGCATCATTCTTGAGCTATTTTTCATCAGCAACGATGCAGAGCTGCAAAAATACTTCGACCGCAAGGATCAAGTGTTTACGGCCATTGCTGATGTACTGAGTGAAAATTTAACATGAGAGCATAAAAAAGCCCGAATTAATCGGGCTTTTTACATCATGCACGAGTTATTTTACGATTAAACATTTCAGATAAGGCAGCATCTAAAGCATCTTCCTGCTCTTCTGTGCGATCTGCATAAATTTCAATACAAGGGGCCATAGGGGATAACTTAGCTTGCACGAGTGCCTGACGAATTTCTTTAATCTCAGCAACATCGTTAGCAGATAAAGTACTATGAGTATCAATCGCAGTAATTGAAAAAGAAGATTCTTTTCCTAATTCTTTGTTCATAACAAACCCCTTAACAGCCATAGCATGGCTAACATCATCTATCGTCATCTCAGTTGTTGCTTCTGGTAAATTGTGACTACTTGTGGCAATTTCGTAAAAATGAACATGGCTTCCAGTATGTACATCACGATGTGAAGCTGAATGAACAGCTTTTTTAGCACATTTATTAACTTCCCAGCATGTGATTGCAGGTAAGGTTCCTGAGCCTGTGATTGAAAGTATATCTTTATGGAAAATTCTTTGATTCTCGTGATAAAAATGCTTACCGTTTTCTAAATCAATAATGCAAATAGCCATAGAATGAGCAGAAGGTCTAGGAGTACTATAATCTCCTTTTAACCAATCTTTCCATTTTTGAATAGCTGTTCCAGAGCCTGCAAAAAGAAAGCCAAATGCGTGCTGTTCAACATCTTTAATCACGAGTTTTGGGTAATTGACCTCGTCAATATATACCATCCACTTAGAAGGTGCCAGCGTTGACCATCGAGTATCTGCTGCTATAATTCCATTTAAACCGTCAAATACATTTGTTGTCACTAAATACTCTCTATTATTTTCATTAAAATAAGTATGAAAAAATTGACGCGAATCCTACACAATAAAGTTCAAAAAAACAACGCTATTTTTTAGTGGAATTCGGCCTTACATTTTTTAAATTATTAATAATTATTTTAAAAATTGTCCAGTCCATTTATCGGATCTATCCATGAATTTTAAAGATATCCTTTTATACTTACTAATACCGATATTCTGAATAGGCATTTTTCAAAATTTAATCATATTGCAGTATAAGTAAAACCTTATGTTTTACGACTTCCTACTTTATATAAAAAATCAGAGCGCAGGTTTCTTTGTCTGCTATAATCGCGCATCTTTAATTATTGCCTGCATTCAATCGAATGCCGCAAAAATATTCTATGTACAAAGTGCTGTACATATTGCTGAGTTTTATTGAATGTCAAGTAACGTAACTCGTTGTAAAATAGAGAATATTAGAAACTTCTCGATTATTGCTCATATTGACCACGGCAAGTCCACGCTGGCTGACCGTTTTATTCAGCGTTGTGGCGGCTTGCAGGATCGTGAAATGCAGGCGCAGGTTCTAGATTCCATGGATCTGGAGCGTGAGCGTGGTATTACCATTAAGGCTCACTCAGTAACGCTCTACTATAATCATCCCAACGGGGAGCGTTACCAGCTCAATTTTATTGATACGCCGGGTCATGTTGATTTTTCCTATGAAGTGTCTCGCTCGCTGGCGGCCTGCGAAGGGGCTTTGCTGGTCGTTGATGCTGCACAAGGTGTGGAGGCGCAATCCGTTGCAAACTGTTATACCGCAATTGATCAGGGACTTGAAGTTTTACCTGTCCTGAACAAGATTGACTTGCCACAGGTTGAGCCAGAACGTGTCATCAAGGAAATTGAGGAAATCATTGGTATTGAAGCTGAAGATGCGCCGCGTGTTTCTGCGAAATCAGGCTTGGGCATTGATGAACTGCTGGCCACGCTGGTAGATCGTATTCCTGCGCCAACCGGAGATCGTGATGCACCGCTACAGGCCTTGATCATTGATTCCTGGTTTGACAATTATCTGGGTGTCGTGTCTTTGGTTCGGGTACGTCATGGCCGTATCAAAAAAGGCGATAAAATGCTGGTGAAGTCAACCGGCATGAGCCATCTGGTAACTTCTGTGGGCGTATTTAACCCCAAGCATCAAGAAACTGGTTTGCTAGAGGCTGGTGAAGTTGGCTTTGTGATTGCGGGCATTAAGGACATTTTTGGCGCACCAGTAGGTGATACCATTACCCTGCACAGTACCCCTGATGTAGAGATATTACCCGGTTTTAAACAGGTTAAGCCACAGGTTTATGCGGGTTTATTCCCCATTGATTCCAGTGATTTCGAGGCGTTTCGCGAAGCATTGCAAAAGCTACAAATTAATGACGCCGCGCTATTTTTTGAGCCGGAAAGCTCGGATGCACTGGGCTTTGGTTTTCGCTGTGGTTTTCTGGGTATGTTGCACATGGAAATTGTGCAGGAGCGCTTGGAGCGGGAATACGATCTTGATCTGATTACATCGGCGCCGACTGTAATTTATGAAGCCGTTAAGAAAAATGGCGACACCGTTTATATTGATAACCCGTCCAAAATGCCGGATGGCGGTACTGTTGAAGATTTGCGTGAGCCGATTGCCGAGTGTCATATTTTAGTTCCTCAGGAGTATCTGGGTAACGTGATGACCTTGTGCATTGAGCGCCGTGGTATTCAAAAAGATCTTAAGTTTCTGGGCAATCAGGTTGCTGTAACTTTTGAAATCCCCATGGGTGAAGTGGTGATGGATTTCTTTGACCGTTTAAAATCAGTATCCCGTGGTTTTGCCTCGCTGGATTATAATTTTGTCCGTTTTGAAAGCTCGAGTCTGGTTAAGGTTGATGTGCTGATTAACGGTGAAAAAGTCGATGCACTGGCCATGATTTGCCATCGTAATGATGCGCGTTATCGGGGCAATGCACTGGTTGAAAAAATGAAAGACCTGATTCCGCGTCAGATGTTTGATGTCGCCATTCAGGCAGCGATTGGTGGTCAGATCATTGCACGCTCTACGGTTAAGGCCATGCGTAAAAACGTTCTGGCCAAATGCTATGGCGGTGACGTATCGCGTAAGAAAAAACTGCTGTCCAAGCAAAAAGAAGGTAAAAAACGCATGAAGCAGGTGGGGAGTGTTGAAATTCCTCAAGAAGCGTTCTTGGCGGTGTTACAGGTTGATAAAAAATAAGACTGCAAATAAGCGTGAGGAGCACTGCTCCGCAAGGCTTTGCGCAGTCGCAAAACAGGCAGTTAGGCTGCAAGTGAAATTGCTGAAGAGGAACGCGCTGTGGATTTTGATTTTAATTTGATTTTGGTACCAGCAACGCTGATCTTTTTTATGATCTGGCTACTGGATAAATTAATCTGGAAGCAACGCGCAACTCGCGGCCGCGATGGCGAAAATATTATAATTGGCTGGGCTTATGATTTCTGGCCTGTGCTGGCGCTGGTGCTAGTAATTCGTTCCTTTGTGGTTGAACCATTCAATATTCCGTCTGAATCCATGGTACCTACCTTGCAGACTGGTGATTTTATTCTGGTCAACAAGTATAGCTATGGTGTGCGTCTGCCAATTAGTAATACCAAGTTTTTGCAGACTGGTGAACCCCAGCGTGGCGAGGTCGTGGTGTTCCGTTATCCCTTGCAGCCCACTGTAAACTATATCAAGCGGGTGGTGGGCTTGCCGGGCGACCATATTGTCTATGACCGTGGCACATTAAGCATCAATGGTAAGCTGATTTTCAAGAAAGCCTTGGCAGATCAGGGAAATCCTGAATATGAGCGGTTTTATCAGGAAACGCTGGGTACGCATGCCCATACCATTCGTGAGTTGAATGGTGCTAACTCTGCTTCTATCGCACCGTTTATTAACAGTCAGGCCAATGAAGGTGGCAAATATGCCGCAACCAACGGCCAGCACTGGGAAGTTAAGGTGCCGCAGGGTCATTATTTTATGATGGGTGACAACCGTGACCAGAGTGCGGATAGTCGTTTCTGGGGCTTTGTGCCGGAACAAAACCTGTCAGGTCGTGCTTTTTATGTATGGATGCATAAAGAACCGGGTTTCCATATTCCAAGTTTTGCCAGAAATGGTAGGATTAATTAGGTAAAGCAGGGACTGGATCATTAAAAGGAATAATATCATGATCAATATGAAAGCGCAGCGTGGTGCCTCTTACTGGGGCATTATGATAGGAATAATGCTGGGAGTAATAGTAATCAAGGCAGCACTGATTACCTGGCCGGCGTACTGGGACAACCGTCTGATTAATGCCTCAATTGAAGAAAAGTTAAGAAGTTCAACCAGCAGTGATCCGGCCAAGTTTGTACAGGATCTAGAACAGCAATTTAGCCTGAATAATTTACGTGATGTCCAAGCCAAAGACATTATGAAAGTCAGCAACAGCGGTGGTGAACTGGTGGTACAACTGGATTATGAAGTCCGCAAAAATTTTATGGGCAATGTTGATTTGGTCATGTCATTTGAAAAGCAGTTTGACCAGCGTGCCATTAAGGCAGGTGCCAAATAGCAGCATGATCGTAACAGGTAAAAATGAATAGGCAGGTGAAACATCAATTTGGTTAATCAACAGCGCTTACTGAGCCGACTGGGCTATCAGTTTAATGATCAGGGTTTGTTCAGACAGGCGCTCACGCATCGTTCAGTCAGCCAGCGTCACAATTATGAGCGTCTGGAATTTCTCGGTGATGCGCTGCTGGGCGTGATTATTGCGCAATACTTGTATCACCGTTTTCCTGAGGAACAGGAAGGGCGATTAACCCGTATGCGTGCTACACTGGTCCGTCAGGAGTCACTGGCCTGTATTGCCCGTGATCTCAAACTGGGTGAATCACTGATTTTAAGCACGGGTGAGATGAAAAGCGGTGGACACCATCGTGAGTCCATTCTGGCCGATACAGTGGAAGCCCTGATTGGTGCCATTTTTCTGGACTGTAGTGATCTGGAACAAATCCGGCCGCTGGTGCTTAAGTGGTATGAACCTTATCTGGCTGACCTGATGCCAACCGATGCACTGAAAGATCCCAAAACCCGCTTGCAGGAATATTTACAGGGGCGGCACCTGCCATTGCCGGAATACAAACTGGTTGAGGTGCGTGGTGAAGCGCCCAACCAGCATTTTACCATTCACTGTCAAGTGACCAATGTTCCTGTTGCCGTAGGTGAAGGAGCAAGCCGTCGTAATGCTGAGCAAACTGCTGCCAGTGTCATTTTAAAGCAATTGGAGCAGGCATCATCATGACCACGCAACCCAACAATATTCATTCAAATTCTGAAATGCAAAATCCTGAAAAGGATGATTCTCAGGCTAACGCGATAACGACAAGTGACAGCAGCAATAGTGACAATGCAGACCATGCTAGTCCGCAGGATGTCATTGGTCAGTTCTTTAAAGATAGCCCTGCCGAGATTCCGGCAGACTTCCGTTGTGGCTTTGTGGCAATTGTTGGCCGTCCTAATGTGGGCAAATCGACATTGATGAACCACCTGATTGGCCAGAAGCTCTCGATCACGTCGCGCAAGCCACAAACCACCCGTCATAAAATTGTGGGTATTGATACCCGCGATAACGTACAGGCTGTCTATGTTGATACACCGGGCATGCATAAAAAAGAAGTGCGCGCCATCAACAAAATGATGAACCGTGCGGCTTCATCTGCCTTGCGTGATGTGAATCTGGTGCTGTTCGTGGTGGATAGCATGAAATGGGTGCCAGATGATGAGTTGGTGCTGGAAAAGCTCAAGAATGCTGATATGCCAGTTATTATGGTGATCAATAAGGTAGATACCATTGAAGAAAAACGCACCTTGCTACCGTTAATAGAGCAGCATGGCAAACGAATGAAGTTTAGCGATATTGTGCCAGTTTCTGCCTTGCGCGGTGCCAATCTTGAGCATTTGCATGAGGTGATTGCCAAATATCTGCCTTTTGCACCACCGATGTATGCTATTGACCAGTTAACGGATCGTTCAGAGCGCTTTTTGGCCAGTGAAATTGTGCGTGAAAAAATCATGCGTCAACTGGGTGAAGAGTTGCCTTATGATCTGGCGGTGCAAATTGAATCCTTTAAGGAAGAACCCGCCACGATTAATGAAAAAACTGGCAAACCCAAGCCAGCCTGTTTATATATTGATGCCACAATATTGGTGGAACGTCAGGGCCAGAAACTGATTGTGATTGGTGACAAAGGCCGCAAGCTTAAACAAATTGGTATGGAAGCCCGTATCGACATGGAAAAAATGTTTGAGCAAAAAGTCATGCTCACCTTATGGGTGAAGGTCAAAGGTGGCTGGTCGGATGATGAGCGTGCATTAAAAAGCTTGGGCTATAGTGATATCTGAGCGGATTAATGCACAAGGGTTACCAGTAGCTTAGTCAGATTTAGTAGGCGGGATGTGATAATGAAGTTGATAAATGTATTGACCCTATTAACGCTGGCGCTTGGCCTGCAAGCCTGCCTGGGTACCAAGGTGGTCACCGTACCAGTAAAAGTGGCGTATGGCACCACCAAGGCCGTGGTTAAGGGCACTGGTGCCGTGGTTGGTGCTGCCATTCCTGATGATGACGATGAGCAGAAAGAATAAGGGCTAGCATGCTGGGCAAGCCAGTGACAAAAATAAAAAGCACTATCATGCGGTTTTGTGCTGCAATGCTCAGGTGTTTATAGTTATGGAATTATAAAAGTGCGCCAGCAGCTCTTGCATGGGTTTATGCTTCACCAGCGTGCTTATCGTGAAAACAGTAAACTGGTTCATTTTTTTTCGCTGGAATTTGGCCGAATTGATGGCGTGGTTCGTGGGGCGCAAGTTCCGCTGTACCAGCCTGTTCTGTTATATGCATCTGGTAAGTCTGCCTTAAAAAGCTTGAGTAAAATTGAATGGGTCGGTGCCCCTAAAAACTTGCAGGGTTCAGCCCTGTTTGCCGGTTTCTATGCCAACGAATTGCTGGTTAGGCTAGCACCACTGGAAGAAGCCTTGCCCAACGCTTTTGGCGCCTATAGTCAGTTACTGGATGAACTGCAAAACTTGCCTATACCGGATGACGGCAATCTGGCGCTAATGACCGCATTACGGCGATTTGAGTCGGTACTGCTGGCTGAGCTGGGCTATGCAATTAACTTCGCACAGGATTTTTTAGGCATTGCCATTCAGCCGCAACAACTATATCGCTTTACGCCGAATGAAGGCTTTAGTCCCAACAATTCAGGTGAATTGGGTGAATACATACTGGCCATGGCTGATCCGGAATTTGCATTTACCCAGAAAGTATTGCCTGCTGAAGTGATTGCCATGTTAAGCCGGGTTTATCGCAAGGCATTGGCCGTATTATTGAACGATAAGCCTCTAAAAAGCAGGGAACTGTGGATTGCACAGCAGTCGGGCACTTAAATAGCAGCAGTAAAATCAGCTGAAATCCTGTTTATATCTGAAAGTTTTTAGTGCTAAAACTCATATTTCTTAATAAAGGTGGCAAAGCCAATGAGCATTTTACTGGGTGTTAATATTGATCATGTCGCCACGTTGAGAAAGGCGCGGGGAACCATTTATCCTGATCCGGTCAAAGCAGCCTTGCTGTGTGAGGAAGCCGGTGCCGATGGAATTACCCTGCATTTGCGCGAAGACCGCCGTCATATTCAGGATAATGATGTAGTTCGGATGCGTCCATTGCTTAAAACCCGCATGAATCTGGAAATTGCCGTGACTGATTTTATGCTGGATTTTGCCTGTCAGATCCGGCCACAGCATGTGTGTCTGGTACCTGAAAAGCGTGAAGAACTGACTACCGAAGGTGGACTTGATGTCGCCGGGCAAATCCAGAAAATCAAGGCAGCAACCCGTAAACTCACGCAGGCAGGTTGTGAGGTTTCATTGTTTATTGACCCGGAACCTCGACAAATTGATGCGGCAATTGAGTGCGGTGCGCCCACCATTGAACTGCATACCGGGGCTTATGCCGAAGCGGCGGGCACTGAGCTGGCATATGAGCTACAGCGCATTACCGATGCAGTAAACTATGCGGCCTCGCGCTTGATTGTAAATGCCGGGCATGGCCTGAATTTGCACAATGTAGCAGCCATTGCGCGCCTGCCGCATATTCATGAGTTAAACATCGGTCATGCCATTATTGCGGACAGTGTTTTTGTGGGCTTGCGTCAGGCAGTGCAGGATATGAAACAGGCCATTGCACAGGCCACGCAGTAGGCGATTTCTTATTCATTTTTTGCAGTGTTAATGTGTTTCCTTATGAGTTCTACTGACGTCTTATTACAACCTGTTCAGGCTTTTTTAGGCTGTGCGACACCGGAAAGCTGGCTGCAAGAAGCCTGCCTGCCTGCCAATATTCCGCTAATTATTCAGGATCATGCCAATTGTGAAAAAAAGGCGGCCAGCACGGCCATTAACCTCATGTTTCGCTATGGTTTTTATACGGACCTGCAGGTGAAGCTATCGCAACTGGTACGTGAGGAAATGCTGCATTACGAGCAGGTGCTCGACATCATGCAAAAACGCGGGCAGGCGTGGCAGGCCATTCCGGCAGGACGTTATGCGGGTGGTTTGCGCAAGGAAATTAAAACCTATGAACCACAGGCGCTGGTTGATGTGCTCATTGTGGGGGCATTTGTGGAAGCACGTTCCTGTGAACGTTTTGCTGCACTAGCATCCTATGTGGATGATGAACTGGCAAGATTTTATAAATATTTGCTGAAGTCTGAATCACGCCACTTTGAGGATTATCTGAATCTGGCACAATCCATCAGCAAGGAAGATATCACCGCTCGGGTAGAAACCTTTCGTCAGCTTGAAGCCGAGCTGATTAGCACATCGGATACCGAGCTACGTTTTCATAGCGGTATCCCAGCCTGATATAAATAGACCGCATGAAGAACAAACAGGAAAAGCCGATGGTCAGAAGCAGGACAACGTCCATAACGGTGTTGCCAAATGCCAGTGCGGTCAACCTGATTTTTTATGGCACACCGGGTACCGGTAAAACCTGGCAGTTGCAGCAATTGCAGCAGCAATACACCGAGCAGCTGGCACAACAGAATCATGACACCTTTCTCACTGAGAAAATACGTGAGTTAAGCTGGCGCGAAGTGATTTGTCTGGTGTTTCTGGAAGAAAAGCGCCTGCTGCGTGTGCCGGAAATTTTGAATCATCCTTTAATGCGCTGTAAAGTGCAGCTCACCAATCGCAAGGAAAACATCAGCCAGACCATCTGGGGCACACTGATGCGGCACAGTGCGCTGGATTCCAGTACTGTTAAATATAATCCTGATAAACGCTCAAGCCTGGCATTGTTCGATAAGGACGAAGCAGGCTTGTGGTTTTTGTTGCCCAGTGCCAGTGATGATATTGCCCATCTGGCAAAACTGCTAAAAATTATTGAACATGGCGCGCAAGCTGCTGAGGTCATTCAGCGCTATAGTTTTGTCACCTTTCATCAATCCTATAGCTATGAGGATTTTGTAGAGGGTTTGCGTCCGGTACTGGATGACGATGAAAACGGCCAGATTCGTTATGAAATCCGGCGTGGCATTTTTGTAGAACTGTGCGAACGCGCCCGGCTTGATCCAGCGCATCCGTATGCCTTGTTTATTGATGAAATCAACCGGGGCAATGTATCCAAAATTTTTGGCGAGCTGATTAGCCTGATTGAACTGGACAAGCGACAGGGCAGGACAAATAGCCTGGAAGTGGTTTTACCCTATTCGCACAGTAAATTTAGTGTGCCTCCCAATGTCAGTATCTATGCTAGCATGAATACGGCTGACCGTTCCTTAAGCCCTATAGATATTGCCCTGCGTCGGCGTTTCCAGTTTGTGGAAATGCAGCCAAATTATGAACTATTAGAGCAAGCAGTGCAGGGTAAGCCGGTAAACAGTGATCTTGCAGGGCTGGATTTAAGTCAGTTGCTGCAAAGTATTAATGCACGGATTGAGTTGCTTATAGGGCGGGATTATCTACTGGGGCATGCATTTTTTTGTGCAGTAGAAGGTTTTGCTGACTTACAGGCAGTTATGCAACACAAAATTATTCCGCTATTGCAGGAGTATTTCTTTGATGACTGGCAAAAAATCCGGTTAGTGCTGAACGATCATCGTAAGCCTGTCGACTTGCAGTTTATTCAACTGGGCAATAGCGAACAGCAGGCCATAGCACTATTTGGAGAGATGCCGGATGTGCCTTTGCAAACTAGTTATACCATCAATAAAGCGGCCTTTACACAAATTCAGGCCTATCAACTCATATGCTAAACCAGCATATCGTATGCTTTGAGCATGAACAGTTATATCCAGCCGATAGTCCTGTAAAACCAGCATCTGGTTTACGGGAAATTCCGCAAGCGCTGTTTGATGAACTGTTTAACCATACATTAGCGCAGCCGCAAGTTTGGCTGGTACGTGACTGGCATGGCAAGCAAGCCGTTTTAAAAACCCGGCAATACGTTGGTGTGATACAGGGCAATTGTGGGCATGTGCTGGAAATTTTGCCCAAGACCGGTAAGGCTGGGCATGCACCAGATGAGATGCGCCTGATGTTGCTACACATGCTGCAAGCCTTGCCAGACATGCCATTTAAGGTTTTACCCCGACAGGCGCTGGTGCAACTGGCCAAAATGCCCTTACTGGAACTATTCATTCAGCAGGCGTTGACTGGCATTCTGAGTGTATTGCAGCATGGTTTAAAACAGCATTATCGAATTCAGCAGGATAATCTGGCGGTACTGCGTGGACGCTTACTGGTACAGCAGCAAGTCCGGCATAACCATAGTGATCAGGCGCGTTTTTTTAGTGAGCATGAGGAATATCAGGCCAATTGTGCAGAAAACCGGATTTTACGGCTGGCATTAAATATTATTTTGCGCATTAGCCATACCGCCAATCATCAGCATTTGGCACAAGCCTGTATACAGCGCATGGCACATATTCCAGCATCTGGCCAGCCGGAGCAGGACTTCAAGGCAGTGCGGCTGGATCGAAATACCCAGTATTATAGCAGTGCGCTGCAATGGGCAAGGCTGATCATTAGCGGATTTAGTCCCACGATTGCACAGGGTCCGCAGCCAGCGTTTAGCTTGTTGTTTGACATGAACAAGCTGTTTGAAAACATGGTGGCCTGTCAGCTTAAAAAGCAGTTACCCCTAGGTTGGCAGCTTAAAAAACAGCAAAAGACCGCGGCCTTGTTGCAGGTTAATAACCAGCCTCAGCAAAAACTGCAACCCGACCTGTTGGTGCTGGATGAGCAGCAGCCAATTGCCGTGCTGGACAGTAAATGGAAAAACAAAAACGGAACCACCTTTAGCCAGCTTAAGCCGGATGAGCATGAGCTGTACCAGATGTTTGCCTACGCGGCCGCCTATTTACCAAAGGGTGGCAGCGTTTGTCTGGTTTATCCTAAAACTGCACAATTTAGCCGGTCAGTCGAGCAAGCCATGTTTCAGCACATTCGCGATGCCGAGGTGCACTTGTGGCTGCTGCCATTTTGCCTGCAACGGTTTGAACTGGTTGATGCGCCTTTCTTATTGTCAGCAACAACGAATCAACATTAAAACTAAACCATTCGGCCTGTAAAAAGTCCCCCATACTGGAGGACATTTATTTTTACTAAAACTCAATCAAAGCACGGGTTATTCCAGAAAACGAACGGTAACACCCGGTTTAACCCGTTTGGACAATGCATTGGCATCCCAGTTAGTCAGGCGGATACAACCGTGAGAAGCGGTCTTGGAAATTAGTGACGGCTCAGGTGTGCCATGAATACCAAAGGATGGCTTGGACAAGGCAATCCACATATTACCCACTGGATTGTTTGGACCCGGTGGCAGGGACAGCGGTTTCATGTTTTTGCCCTGTATAAAGTTTTTTGGGTTATAGCCATACCACGGATTTGGTGCAACGGCTTTCACCTGATAAGTGCCTTTTGGCGAAGGTGTATCAGTACTGCCAATCGTGGCTGGATAAGTTGCTACCATTTTATTATTGCTGTCAAAGGCATAGACCTGTTTTGCGCCTTTATGGGCAATGATTAGCGATACCGGATCACTTAAATCTTCACGGGTATTGGTAACAATGATGGTTTCACCGGCTTTGGCAAAAGTTGCTTCCGGATTTAGTTTCTTCAGGAAGTTTTCATCCATGTGAAAACGCTCGCCCAGCATTTCAGTCACGCGCGTGTAGTAAAGCCCTTTCATTTTGGCCTGTTCAGCATAATCATGTGGAATAGATGTCGCATAAGGGCCATCTATATCCTGCTGGGTGAGAGTGTAGCTTTGGAAAACGTCATTGGTTTGGCCAGCACTCAGCAAATCCCAGGTCTGGGTATCCAGCAGGCCAGTGGCGGTCAGGCCATTCATGACCTGAAATGCAGAAATGGCCTTGAGCATGTTTTTGCCGGAAATCCCATCAATGACACCGGGTGAGGCATGATGACGGTTTAGCAAAACCTGTGCCTTGGCATATTCAACAAACTGCCCTTTACCCAGATCACTGACCCAATTGGCGTTGTTTAGGCCATCCAGTGTCCAGTTCTGTGCTGATTTTTCCTGCGTGGACGTTTTACTGCTGTCATCAGAAGCAGCCGGATTCTCAGGCAGGGTTTCTACTACCGCCTGAGCCTTTTCCAGAGCGCGCTCGGTTTGGGGCGTAACAGGCTTGCTGGTATCAGGCTCATTGTCTGATTGCGTGTTAATGTCAGACATCTGATTAACAATGGTTGGCTTCAGGCTTTGTTCGTCTGCCTGATTTGCTTCGGATGTGTTCTGAGCAGTGGTCTTGTTAGAAGCAGCAGTTACAGATTTATCGGTGTTATCTTCTGCTGAAAATGCGGGTTGAGTTAAACATAATGCAAGCGCAATTGTTAAGGCCGAGCGAGCAAACATCATAATTTTCCTAAAATATGTAACTTTCTATGTAGTGACCTAGTATGACAAAACCTGCAACAGTTTGCAGTGAGCAACTGTAAATATATGCAGGTTTCCTGCGACTTAGGCCTGCATTTAAATACAAAGCAAAATTATTAATTTAAGCGTCAGTTTGTTATGATTTGCCACCTGTTTTAGCCTGCCAATTAAGAAGCTACCGTGAGGAATCCTTCAATGATGCCACTCAAAAATGATCGTTTCCTGCGAGCGCTACTCCGTGAACCTGTGGACTGTACGCCAGTTTGGATGATGCGTCAGGCAGGCCGTTATTTGCCGGAATACAAGGCCACCCGCGCACAAGCCGGGGATTTTTTAAGCCTGTGCAAGAATACTGATCTGGCCTGTGAAGTGACCCTGCAACCCTTGCGTCGTTATGCACTAGATGCAGCAATCCTGTTTTCTGATATTTTAACCATTCCCGATGCTATGGGACTGGGCCTGTACTTTGAAGTGGGTGAAGGACCAAAATTTAAAAAAACCGTACGTACTGAAGCGGATATTGCCCAGCTTGAATGGACTAATCCGGAAATTTCACTGGATTATGTGATGAATGCCGTAAAAGCGATTCGCTCGGCGTTGGGAGGTCAGGTGCCGCTCATTGGTTTTTCCGGCAGTCCGTGGACACTGGCAACCTATATGATTGAAGGCGGCAGTAGTCGGGAGTTCCAGCACAGCAAAACCATGCTGTATCAATCTCCGGAATTGTTGCATGCCTTACTGGACAAGCTGGCCATTGCCGTGACCGAATATTTGAATGCACAGATTCGTGCAGGCGCACAGGCAGTACAGATTTTTGATAGTTGGGGCGGGGCACTGGCACATCGGGACTATGTGGAATTTTCCCTCAATTATATGCAAAAAATCGTGCAGGGCTTGATTAAGGAACATGAAGGCCGCCGTGTGCCAGTCATCTTGTTTACTAAAGGCGGCGGACAATGGATACCACAAATGCTGGACAGTGGCGCAGATGCACTGGGGCTGGACTGGACTACCCATTTAAGTATTGCGCGCCAGACAGTTCAGGGCAAAGTGGCTTTACAGGGTAACCTTGACCCTAATACCTTGTATGGTTCTCCTGAACGTATCCGTGCTGCGGTAAAAGCCATGCTACAGGATGCCTATGCGGATGGTATTCATACGGGTTATGTGGCGAATCTGGGGCATGGCATTACCCAATGGGTCAATCCAGACCATGCTGGCGTGTTTGTTGATGCCGTGCATGAATTTAGCAACCAGATTTTTCAATCCAGCCTGTAAGTTTTTGCCGTGTTAAAAAGCTTAGTGAAAGGCAGCATACTGGGTTTGTATGCTGCCTTGTTTGGCATCCTGCTGCTGCTGGCCTTTGTCATTACTCATCAAATGACTCATTATATAAGCTGGCCGATTGCCGGGGTTTATCGCTACGATGCCTTGCTGGCCTATGCCTTGCTCATTCAGGTATTTCTGGTGTATTACAAGCTGGAAACGCCGCGTGAAGCCTGGGTGATTGCCATTTTTCATGCCATGGCCATGCTGATGGAGCTTTTTCTAACCCATCCGAAAATTGGATCATGGCATTATCCGGAACAAGCTATTTTCAGAATTGCCAATGTGCCGCTGTTTGCCGGATTTATGTATTCGGCAGTGGGGAGTTTTCTGGCGCGTAGCCTGCGTTTATATCAGGCGTCTTTTGTTCATTTGCCCCGTTTAAAATGGCTGGGTTTGCTGGCTGTATTGTCGTACGCTAATTTTTTTACCAAGTTTTTTATTCCGGATATCCGTAATATCCTGTTTGCAGCTTCGGTTATTTTATTTTTCAAAACCCGGCTGTTATTTTCAATTGATAAAAAGCAGTATCAGCTACCGTTTTTACCGCTGTTGCTGGGTTTGGCCTTCATCGTCTGGCTGTCTGAAAACATTGCCACTTTTGCCAACATCTGGCGTTACCCGTCGCAGGCCGACATATGGCATATGGTGGGCTGGGGCAAGCTGGGTTCGTGGTATTTGCTGCTGACCTTAAGTCTGGTACTGGTGTTGGCGGTAATGGGCAAGCGTGATGACGCCGGAAACTGGCGCCTGCACTGATTTACTGATGGGATTAATTGCATTTTTAACGCATGCCACCAATTTGAAGATCATTGTCCTTGACGCTAATGAACTGCGTATTACTGATCGGATATAAATGAAGCTGTTGCTGGTATTTATTTAATGTTTGTTCAGCAGTTTCCTTAAATGGCGGATTGCCATAATGCGGAAGCGGATAAAAATCCACCATATTTAAAGCTATATAATCTGTCAGTAGCGGTGCTTTATCTTTTTCATCCATCAAGCCAATATATTCAATATTGGGTGCTACAATCACACTGCCCGCTGATGTCCCAATATAAGGCTTGCCCTGTTGTATTTGCTGGATAATTAGCTGGTCAGCACCTGATTCTTTTAGCATGTGTAACAGGTAAAAAGTGTTGCCACCACCGATAAAAATATAATCATTTGAAGTGATTTTTTGCTGTATTAATGTGGGTGTAGCTTCGGCAACATCCAGTTCATCGACCTTAATGCCTAGTGCCTCAAAGGCTTTTTTATCGTTTTGCATGTAATGATTAATGTCTTCCAGATTGCTGGCTGTGGGAATAAACGTAACCGTTTTGCCCTGGATATTCTCGCCAATAAATTGACTAAAGTACTGGCTGACATCCGCAAAGGAAGAGGCTAAAAATAACTTTTTCATAGTGACCTGCCATCTAGAAGTAATTTTTATGATGAAGCTATGCTATTAAAAACCTGCTTTAGATCTGTTGAGGTTATGTAGTAACTGAAAAGAATTTACCCAGCATGACTTTATTATCGAAATATTCTAAAGCCAGCATTTGATTAGTTTATAATTTTTGATTGGGTAGAATTATCAAGAATTTTTACTTATCCAGCCAGGATAAAATCATGATAAAAGTTCATATCACCTGAGCATTTCTTACTGCTAACTCTTAAACGACCATCAAACCAACAAACGAAAGATTTTTATAATGAATAAAATACTCGCGCCACATTTACAGACCGAACTCAATGAATTTGGGCAACCTGTTGGGCAACTGCTTGAAAGCTGGCAAGGCGCCACCAAGCCACCACGCAACTATTAACTGGACAGCATAGCCAGCT
The DNA here is from genome assembly GCF_000619845.1 of Alkanindiges illinoisensis DSM 15370. Lineage (GTDB taxonomy): Bacteria > Pseudomonadota > Gammaproteobacteria > Pseudomonadales > Moraxellaceae > Alkanindiges > Alkanindiges illinoisensis. The sequence continues at coordinate 275,205 of NZ_JHUX01000003.1, forward strand.
TGTTCCCCTTGGTTTTTCGCAACATGCCGAAGTGTTATGGGCTTTAATTAATCAGGAGCCGGATGCGTCCTGCTGGACTTATTTACCGTATGGCCCATTTGCAACACAGCTTATCTTTAATCACTGGCTACAGGGCATTCTGGCTGAAGATTTATTGTTATATGGAATTTTTACAGGTGAGCAGATTCAGGGCTGGTGTGCCTTGATGCGGGCAGATACTAGGGCGGGCAGTATAGAAATTGGCCATGTGTATTATTCTGCAAGCCTGCGCCGGACACTGGCTGCTACCGAAGTGATGTGCTTATTGCTAAAGCAGATATTTACGCTGGGTTATCGCCGCTGTGAGTGGAAATGCAATAGTTTAAATGAGCCATCCAGACAGGCTGCTTTAAGGTTGGTTTTCCAGCACGAAGGACTATTTCGTCAGGCAACGGTTGTTAAAGGGCATAATCGCAATACGGACTGGTTTTCCATGCTGGACAGCGAATGGCCGCAGCAGCACAAGGCGATGCAGCACTGGTTAAGCCCAGCTAACTTTGATGAGGCTGGCCAGCAGCGATTGAGCTTGCAGCAGTGTCGGGAAGCGTTATAGCCTAAATATTCTCATTGGGTACAGCCATCAAAAATTCCTGCCGCGCCTGTGTATTGGTGGTAAATTCACCCAGCATGGATACACTGCGGGTGCTGGAATGCTGCTTTTGCACGCCACGCATCATCATGCACATATGCGCCGCATCCATGACCACCGCTGCACCGCGCGCGCCTGTCGCATCCATCACAGCCTGTGCAATTTGCTGGGTCAGGTTTTCCTGAATCTGCAAACGGCGTGAATACATATCTACAATCCGGGCAAACTTGGACAAACCCAGCACATGGCCATTGGGTAAATAGGCAATATGCGCCTGACCCATAAATGGCAATAAATGGTGTTCACACAGGGAATAAAACTCAATGCCCTTAACCAGAACCATTTCTCGATTGGTAGAGGGAAATACCGCATTATTGGTGACTTCATCCAGCGATTGGTGATAACCATGCGTCAGGAACGAAAATGCCTTGGCAGCACGGGCAGGGGTGTCAAGCAGTCCCGGACGTTCTAAATCTTCACCAATTGCAGAAATGATATTGGCATAAGATTGTTGCATAGTCATTGTGTCAGTTCACCTAATTTGGCAGAAAAGCAGTCTTGTCAGAAGCTGGGTCTGGCAGGAATCAAGTTTGGCCACAGTTTGTCTTGGTATTTGGCAGGACGGGATTGGCCAGTATCGAGGGCGGTCATTATAGCAGAAAAAACCGATACCAGAAAAAGGCAAGATTAGAAAAAAGCTCAAGAGAAAATACGGTTAAGTCAGGCTGGCTTGCGCCATTTCACCAACCTGTGATTGCTATTAACGTGTTTTAGGCTTTGAGGTATTGGCTTTTTCATCACTGGACTGGCGCTCGGCACGCTTGATTAATACCAGCACAGCACCTGTACCGCCTTGCTCCGATGGCGCACTGACAAAGGCCAGTACTTCGCGGTGCTGACGTAACCAGCCATTCACATAGGTTTTTAAAATGGCTTGCGGCCCTTTGCCGTGTACAATTTTAATGACATTTTCATTGGCTTGTCGTGCCATTTCAATAATTTGCAGCACGGCACTACGGGCTTCTTCAATGGTACAGCCATGCAGGTCCACCGCTTCATACCAGCGCAGTTTGCCTGTTTTTAATTGTTCAAAAATACGGTGTTGCAAGGTTGCCAGCCGATAACTTAAAACGGCTTCACTGGCCACTGGGTTAAGCATGGCCTGCGTATCAGAAATGCCTTGCATGCCCGCTTCATCCACACCCACCGCAGCCGCCCGCCGTGCCAGAATCTGGGCACTGGGTTTCTTTGGCCTGGCAGAGGCAGGTACTGGTGTTTCATCTGTTTTTATTGGCTTAACGCCACGCATAGCCTGTGCAAAGAGTTTTTCATCATCCGGGGTTTCTTCTGGCGCCTTGCCGGATGCGCCTTTAATATTTGCAGTCTTGGCTGATGCAGTTATAGTAGTAACCGGCGCAGCTTTAAGTTGCTGCTTTAATTCCCGTAAAGCCTGTTGTGTGTCTTTATTGAGCGAGGAAGATTTAGCCATAATATGCCTTTTAGACCCTACAAAAAGCTGCCCCCTAATTAGCAGGCCAAACCGCAGGCAAGCCAAAAAAGGGGTCAAATGATTAAAACAGGCTATTGAACCTATCTGAATTCAGGCAATCAGCTAGAACTGCTGATGGCTTTAGGCTGCCCGAATAACTGGGTTAATGCAGTGCCCGGATTGGCTTCACGCATAAAGCTTTCGCCGACCAGAAAGCTATTTACCCCATTGGCCAGCATCAGATCTACGTCATTGCGGGTTTTGATGCCGCTTTCAGTCACCAGCATACGATCACTGGGGACATATTGCTTTAGACCCAATGTAACATTCAGGCTCACGGCAAAATTTTTCAGGTTACGGTTATTAATGCCAATAATGGCAGAACTAGGCAGTTTTAAGGCACGATCCAGCTCACTGTGATTATGCACTTCAACCAACACATCCATGCCATGTTCACGAGCCACTGAAGCCATTTCCTGCATTTGGTCATCAGACAAACATGCCGCAATCAGCAGTACACAGTCAGCTTCCAGCGCGCGGCTTTCCACAATCTGGTAAGGAGAGATCATGAAATCCTTACGTAATGCAGGCAGCTTGGTCACACTGCGTGCCAGTTTCAGGTTCTGGTCATTGCCCGCAAAAAAATCAACGTCAGTGAGCACTGACAAACAGGCAGCACCGGCTTTTTCGTACTGGACAGCAATTTCTGCTGGCTTGAAGTTTTCACGGATAACCCCTTGTGACGGCGATGCCTTTTTGATTTCAGCAATGACTGCCGGTTTTTTGCCTTGCAATGCCTTGGCAAAACCGCGAGTGGGTGAAACACCCTTTGCACGTTGTTCCAGATCATTCAGCGAGAGTTTTTTCTCACGCAAATCAACTTCTTCACGTTTACGGGCGACAATCTTTCCAAGAATAGTGTCTTCTGTCCGTACCATATCCATTAAAGTCCTAAAATAAAGTGATCACAACAACTACAAGTCAAATGGACGCCAGCGTTCTGGCAGGGTTAAGTGTTGACTGATTCAGTCAGACTCTGCGTAAACTCAGCTAAAATTGACATTTTTTCTAAAGCCTGACCACCATAAATAATGTCCTGGGCAAAGCTTATTCCCTGGCCCAAATTGCGGCTTAAACCAGCCACATATATCCCGGCACCAGCATTTAGCGCAATCATACTGGCTGCTTTATCACCCAGTGATGATTTACCACGTCCCAGCGCATCCCTGATCAGCTTTAAACTCTCCTGCGAGTTTGCAACATTTAGACCAATTAGGCTCTGGCTATCAATGCCATAGTCTTCCGGAATGAATTGCCACTCACGGATTTCATTGTCCTTTAGCTCGGCAACATGGGTGGCCTGTGCAAGGCTGATTTCATCAAGGCCATCTTTTGAATGCACAACCAGTGCATGGACTGTGCCTAGCTGACGCAGTACCTCGGCAATCGGACGGCATAATCGTTCGTTGAATACCCCAATCACCAAACGTTGTGCACCAGCAGGATTGGTCAATGGCCCGAGCAGGTTAAACAGGGTACGCATACCCAGTTCACGGCGTGGGCCAACTGCATGACGCATGGCTGCATGATGGTTGGGCGCATATAAAAACCCTACACCAATTTCACGAATACATCGTTCAGTTTGGGTAACATTTAAGTCAAGTTTGATCCCGGCCTGATCCAGCAAATCAGAGCTGCCGGACTTGCTGGACACACCGCGATTACCATGCTTGGCAACATGAGCACCAGCCGCCGCCGCCACAAACGCTGAGGCAGTCGATACATTAAATAAGTGCTGGCCATCACCACCTGTGCCAACAATATCAATCAGGTGCGGCAAATCCGAAACCTGCACCGGCAACATCAGCTCACGCATCACGCTGGCGGCTGCCGTAATTTCATCAATGCTTTCACCCTTCATGCGCAGGCCAACCAGCAGTCCGCCAATTTGTGCGCTCGTGGCTTCACCTGTCATGATCACGCGCATTACATCGCGCATTTCAGACTGGGACAGGTCAATATGACGTACCACCTGTTCAAGGGCAGTTTGAATATCCATTTCTTACCCCTTAAGCATATTCATCAATAAAGTTTTTTAATAACTGATGTCCATGTTCACTTAAAATGGATTCAGGATGGAATTGCACACCTTCGATGGGCAGGGTTTTATGACGCAGCCCCATAATTTCATCCAGTTGGCCGTTAGCATTTTGCGTCCATGCAGTGACTTCCAGACAATCGGGCAGGGTATTTTTATCCACTACTAATGAATGATACCGTGTGGCCTGATAAGGATTGGTCAAATCTTTAAAAATACCGACATTGGCATGATACATGGCAGACAGGCGACCATGCATCACTTCGCGGGCACGCACCACATCCCCGCCAAAGGCCTGTCCAATGGCCTGATGACCCAGACAAACACCCAGCAATGGAATTTTACCGGCAAAATGCTGAATGGCTTGCAGTGAAATGCCAGCTTCATTGGGTGAGCAAGGGCCAGGGCCAATCACAATATATTTGGGTTGCCATGCTTCAATTTGCTCAATGGTCACCTGATCATTACGAATTACCTTTACATCCTGCGCCAGTTCCCCAAAGTACTGGACAATGTTATAGGTAAAAGAATCATAGTTATCGAGCATGAGAAGCATATTAATTGCAACCTTATGAAATTAAAAGATTATTTCATTGATGGTGTTGAAGATACCCGTTAGCGTACCCGTTTGGTG
>NZ_JHUX01000003.1:280063-1780621 GCF_000619845.1 Alkanindiges illinoisensis DSM 15370
ATTAAGCGGATAAAAGATAGAATTATGATTTTTGAAATAATAACTTAGCGGAATCAAACGGAATTATGCGGATTACAATTATTCTTTTCGAGCATGAGAAGCATATTAATTGCAACCTTATGAAATTAAAAGATTATTTCATTGATGGTGTTGAAGATACCCGTTAGCGTACCCGTTTGGTGGGCAGTAGAATAAATAAAGCCCCTTGGGATAGGGGCATTTTAACAGTTATAGCAGTCGGATTAAATAAACAATTACTCATCCGGTGTTTTTAGGCTCTCAACCACACGCTTGACATATGACGCATACCAGAATGTGGTTCGCTTGCCATCAGTATGCGGCTTTTCAATTTCCCCTAACTGGATGCGTTTATAGAATTTGGTCTTTTTGCACTTAAGCAATTCCATAAACTCTTTTGGAGTAATTCGGTAATCAATTTCTAAATTCTGTGCTGCACTCATCATTCACCTCTCAATGCCTAGACTGAGCAATAACTTGCCTGTAGGCAGTCACTTGCTGCTCAAGTAAAACCAATGCCGCTTCTGCACCAAAATGTCCTGCAAGTTGTGAGTTCATAAAAGCAACTGTGCCCATGTATAGTTGCGCGGTCTGTTGCTGGTCAGCCTTAATAGATTCAGCAAACTGTAAAATCATGTTTTGCATCATTGCTGCCAGTTCTTGCGGTGCCTGCTTTAAATCAGTGCTAATTTCAATGCGCTTTTCCATCACTTCCTCCAATCCATCCAGTTGACCAGACTCCGCCGACGTGTATAACGCTGGCGCTTAATCGTAATGCGCCGTTTCATGTCGGCTCCTGTGCTGCTTTAAGCACTTCAATAAATAAGCTTCCAGCAAAAGAATTTTCTACCGTGTAGTGCTCCAGCAAGAAATTAATCGCATCCTGTAGCTCTGCTGGTGCTGGAATTTTCTCTTTGGCACATTCACTTGCGCCGTGGATTGCCAACTTTTGCAAAGCGCCACAAGCTTTATAGAAAAGAATTTCGCTCATCATCCAATCCTCTAAATTCCCGTATCGCCGCAGACGGGTGGCTGCACTCATGAACAATTCGGCTACGCATTACACCTTCCTGACTACTCTTTGCTTGCCTGCGCCAACAGGGGCGTGTGGTTAGAATCCCACTTTCATCATTTCCCGATACGTTACCCGGGGTACAAGTCACTTACCGTATGCTGTGACTGAGCCAGCTTGCCAACTTTAAAAGCTGGCTTCCTTGCTGTGCGGGGCGGTTAAATTCGCATTGGCATAACAACAACATTAAATTCAGAGCCACCAGCAGCAAAGATAGCTGATGCAGCATGGTTGCCATTGGTTCTTATTCCGGTAAGCTGTTTGCCCAGTATTTTTGCAATCTTGTGCAGGTCTATAAGATATTTGACGTTAATGATTGATTCGCTATCAGTAAGGTCATCAGGTTTTGGTATTACTCGCCGCCAGTCCGGATAGGCGCCATCAATTGGATTGATACCCATTTCAAACCAGTTGCAATCAGAGAACCAATGCTTGCCAGATTTTATAAGCGTGATCTGTTTATCCCGACCTCTCGAACGCAAGTAGTCTTTGTTGCTGAGAAGCATTTCAAAAACTTGGCGCGGGATGATGTCATTTACTACTTCATCATCAGCAAAGCCTTCATGCTCAATCTTGCAATAGGCAAGGCGGTGACCATCGGTTGATGCTAAGTTGCATTCACCATTTTGAATAACTACATTGATACCTGTTAAGTAGTACCGAACATCCAGAGTGGCAGCAGTAATCAGCAATGCTTTTGCTACCGAAACTGGAATGTGTATTTTTTTATCATTCATCATATTTCCCTCGTTACGCTGCCATATCCAGCATGCGGTTAATTACATTCTGTGCATCGGCTTCGTTGTCAAAATGACGTGACAGCACAAAACGCCAAGCTACTCCAAATGCGTTCTTATAAAACTCGTTGAATTCGGTTTGACCCATTGTTGCGAAGTTGATTGACTTAGGACGTTTCTCTAAATCACCATTGGGCAGGCGGACTACATCAAAGTAACCGCACTCATTTTTAAGCCACTTGTGAATCTCTAATGTGCTGGCCGGAATAGGGTTAATCAGCTTGGCAGCACGACGATTGCTCAAGTCCTGCAAATAATCCTGCTGCAATGCCTGCGATTGCTCATCTGTCAGCTTGATGCCTTTACGCTGCAAGTAGGTGCAGAACGAAGCAGCCGTATTGACCTCAACACGATTAACAAGCCCGGTTTGCGGTTCCCAATAGTCCTTAACCAATCCAATCAAGCCGCCAAAATACAGCTTGTGATGCTGTAAGCTGCGGTCATTGTTCTTGGGCTTAACGCACTCAGTCTTAACGGCCTGACCAATCTTGTAAGTCGCACGCATCAGGGCATGATCATGCTCAGTAGCTGGAACCAGCGCATGGCCATTGCAGATCATCATTAGCTCTTGCATGGCTTAGTCCTCAACTCCGAAACACGATGATCAATACGCGCCATGTTTAGGTAGAGTGGCGTATAGTCAGGGTTCGGCTCATGGCTATATTTATGATTCATGATTGCCATTACGCCGCGCTTTACTAGCACAAGGTTTTCAAGGCTGCAATTGAGCTTATCCCCATCCTTAAATGCAATAATGTGACCTTTAGGTATAGCGCCGTTTACCTTTTCCCAAACATAATGGTGTTTTAAGACCATACGTCGATGACCTTCAACTTTGGCATAAACATAGCCATCCCTATCTATTCGTTCATGTCCAACTGGCTTTGCGGTGGCTGGGATATTCCCTTTCTTGAAGGTAGACTTTGGACTGACTTGAAGGCCTTTCATGCCTTTATTCCAAGTTTTCATACCTTTTGCGAAGCAACCAGTACGGCCAGTTTTCCAGCCTTTGCGGGTACAAAGACCCTTGATCTGGTCATAAGTAAATGCAGTCCCAAATTGCTGATTAACCAGTGCTGTTAAAGCATGCCGCTCCATTTCCTTATGCTGTTCAATAAACTCAAGCTGTGCTGCTGTATACTGAATATAAAAACCTTTAGGCATCTTGTTTAGCTCCTATCATGGCTGGCAGGCTCACCACTCCTTTTTGATAGTCAACCCTGAACTTTTCTGCATCCATAGCAAGTCTGGCATTTTCTATGATCTGAGCTGCTACGCCTGTCATAGCCTTTGAGCGGCCTAACTCATTCTGCAATGCTTCACCTGATAATGTTTCATCACCAAGACGCTCAAGTTGTGCGAATAGGTGATCATTTAAGTCGATTAATTTGTTTCTCATCCCAATCTCCTAAGCCTGAGCCATTTCATTACGGACAATTGGCTTCCAGACCCGTGCAAACTCTGCCAAGTCATAAGCCACTTCCCTGACTTCTTCTGCCATGCCCTTATAGGCAAACTGCTCTAAAACATGGTATTTCTTGATCAGGATTTCATATAAACCGTGTTCATTGGGTACTGCTGGCAATCCGGCATGTTCAAACACCTGATAGGCAAAATGACACTTCTTGCGCATTGCCAGATAAGCACGCCATTGCAGGGAATCCATGTAACGGTCTTGGTCAAACTGGGCTGTCAACTTATGGTCAATCACTTTAAATGCGGTTTCAGCATCAATCTTGCCGACCAATACGACACCGGGCAGAATTTCCCATTCATACTTGCGCTCACGGACTGAGCCGAGTTCCAGTGTGCCGTTTAGGTCATTGGGCAGGGTAAACTTGTAATTATCCTGTATGAGCTGAATAAGGCCATTTTCAAGGATGTTATGAAACGCAGTTCCGGCAGCCATAGCAGGGGATTGTTTAAACTCGCCAAATAGCTGTTGTGCCAGTTCCTCGCTAGTGACTTCATCGTTCTGCATGCCAGACACATAAGTGTCCAGCATGGTGACGGATAGGCGGATAGGGGTCATAGGTCACCGCCTTGCTTTTTATCTAAAAGTTCAAGGCCACCAACCAACATAACTAGCCCAAAAAGAACAATCAAAAAGCAAAAAAATACAAATTCATAAGCTCCCATTGCTTTGCTCCTCATGACAAATACATGCAGGGCAAACCCAACCATCTTTTCTTTTCTGCCAGCCTGCCCAAGCCGCTGATTCAAGTAATTCAGCTACACCAGCCGATACAGCAGATTTTGTATTGCCATACATTTCCATCGGCCCATAGTTATCATCTGATAAGCACCTATTGCTAGTTCGGCCAGCGCCACGCCTATCACAGCGCAATTCCATCCAGAAGCTCATAAGTCAGCCTCCTTAGCCACAAACACCTTGCCAGCCTTATCCCAGTTAAAGCCCAGTCCGTTTGCCATACTGACTACGGATTCCCACATTTCGCGCACATAGGGGTGTGACTTGTTCAGCTTGGCCTGCATACCCTGTAGCGTTTCAATGGACTCAGCAGCCATACATTCAGCGCGCCAGTCATTCAATTCACCCATGGCTTGTGCCTGTGATTCGCTCAATGAATTAATATGGGTTTTGGCTTGCTCGATAATGCCTGCCAGAGTGTCCGGCACATTGTCCAGATTGGGTAGGGAAATATTGCCGATAGCACCGGAATCCTTGGCATGGTGACTGGCAGATGGAGCAAAGCTAATCAGTTTCTCAGCGCCATCGCGGCCTTGAATCGTGGTCATATACCCCATCATATCGGCCACTTTGTAGGCTTCTTTTTTACTGCCGCCGACCATATCGGGGCGAATAATCAGGTCATCGCCTTTCTTATCTTCGGCAGAGTGAGCCAGTAGCACCACGTCCTTACCAAATGAACGCAGGATGTTCAGCCAGCCTGTGAAACGCTTATTGAGCGTGCCATAGCCTTGAATGGATAGCTCCTTACTGTTCTTGCGGCAGTTCTTCTGGTCTTTCACCAAGTCCGCAATAATTACATCCAGCATTCGGCCAGCAGTATCAATGATGATGGTGTCGTAACCTGCAAGGTCACTGGCTTCAATAGTGGCAACATCAGCCCATGTCTTAACTGGGACGGTATCCTTACGAAACTTGCCAGCCCGGTGAGCACCTGCATCAAAGTCAAACAGGATGGGATTCTTGGCACTAAAGGCCAGTGAGGTTTTGCCGATGCCCGGATCGCCATAAATAAAGACAATTAGGTTCTCAACGCGCATGGGCTCAGCAGCAGTAACGATTCTTAAGGCCATTCTCTGGTACTCCTCAGACTTAGGCGGATTATTTGTGCTTTGCCAATTCACGCAAATAAGCGCGGTAGGTTTGGCGGCTGGGGAAATCTTCACGGGGTTTGCCGGGCTTGGCTGGCTCAACTTCTACATTGCGCACATAGCCGGATGACTTGCCTTCCATGCGGTCAATACTTTGCAGCATGGCAATTGCAATTGCGGCACTATGTAAACTCAATAATCTGCTCATCACTCACCCCTTAAACGAATGCTTGTCTAAAAATGCAAACATATCGTCCAGTTCATCAGGCTCGGCATTCTTTGCTGCTGTGCGCTCCTGATACTCAACCTGATGTTCAATGGCCTGAATGAATTGCTGCATTTCCCATGCGTTTTCATTGGCAAATGCGCTAGTTACATCAATCTCCAGACCATCCATGCACCACACGCAAATTTTGCTAATCTTGGTGCAGGCCTCAACATCACGCTTACCAGTGCTGATGCCTTCGGGGTTTTCAATGTCGTACCACTCGGTTGTGGTAGCGTGTTCAATAATGAATGTGGCTTGACCAATGGCCAGTTCCGCCTTATCCATGGTGCAGCACAGGACTTCAACCAGTTGGCTATTTAAAGCACTTGGATTAAATTGCATGTTCATATCAGCCACCCATTACCCAAACGATTAAAATGATTACTGTCATCAGCACTGCAAAACCCTTGATGTCGCCTGCTGACTCAGCCCGTTTCTCACACTCCCTTGCAATGTCCATGTCATTCACCTTGCTTAGCCGTGAATGAGAGTAGGGCGCGTGCGTGTAGCTCTGCTGCTTCCTGGGTTAAATGCACAGCACCGTTCCTTAGGCGAATTCTGTGAAATTTATTGGAATCCCAATTGTCTGCCCCATATCCATGCTCGCATGCATGGTTGACATACCAATACTCGCAGCCACTGTCCAATGGCTTACGAACAGGCTCAGGGACTTCAAAACCATTGATGTTGATAGTCTTTGGCTTGATGCGGAATTCATTCATATCGCTTTCAAAAGCACTGAGAGAGGCAGTTTTAGGGACATCTCGCCAGCAAGAGCCATGTTCATCACGCTTCACTTCAACTTCCTGACCATCTGCCCAAGCCTTTAAATACTCGGCATGCAATACTGGCTTGCCCATGATCAACCCCCAACAAACCAGCTAGCCACAGCAGCTACACCAAACCCCACAACCATGCTGCTAAGGCTCACACGGTTATAGACACGTTCAATCATGCCCGGCTGACGAATCAGCTTAGGTGTTGCATGAACCAGCTTGCCGGATGCACCGGACTTGCGGGGGAGAGGCATTGTTTGAGTTTTCATCTTGTTTGCTCATGTTGTTGGGCATGAGTTAAGAATACTTTACCTTTTATATAAAGTAAAGACAGCTTTACTATTATTTTGCATTTATTTTACTTTTCTTTACTTTTAAATTTTGGAGGACAAACAAAAACCCGCACAGGGCGGGCTAAACTTGGTTCGCATCATGTTAGTGTTTTCTTGTGCGCTTGCGCTTTGAGCCACCAATTGGCCTAAAACCATCAACCACAATACCTATAAGCCTTGTATCTTCGTCAAACTCAATAATATTAGGCTTCCAGTCTGGATTGAGTGCCTGCAAATATTTACGCCCATTGTTCTCAATGATTAACTTTTTAAAGGTTTCACCCTCATAGTTATGAATAACAATAATGTCACCAGAAACTAATTCATCTGGATAAATAGTGGGATCAACCTGAATAAAGTCCCCTTCTTGATACTTTGGAAAGTTACTAATCCCTTTCACTTCCAAGTAAAAACATTTATCGCAATCATCATCACTCAAAGCTGGATACCACTCCTTAATATCAGTCACTTCAACCGGGCCAGCACTTGTCAAGTTTCCAGCCTGAACCCAAGATAAAACAGGCAACATTCTTACATTATTAATTCGCTGAGCGTTGCTCTGATTTGCAGCTTTAACATCCTGGTTTAAAGCCATGGGTGCTTTTTCGCCAGCCAACCACATTGGGTTTACATCTAGGTACTCGGCAGCCTTCAGGAGTAATGGGCCATCAATTGTTTGCGTGGGGCCATTAAACCAATAACCAACAGTTTGCTTCGATGTATCGCACTGCCTAGCAATTTCGGCTTTAGTAACAATCTTGCCTAGTTGTTTAGCGTGTGTCGCGGCCTGCGCCATTCGCTCCTGAAGCGTACTCATCTTAAGAATAATCCGAAAATAGTAAAGCTAGCTTAACCGTTAATTAGTAAATTGTACTTGTCTTTTATGGGTCAAGTATGCTTTACTAAAGGTATTAAGCAGTAAAAGGTTTTTAACTATGCAAATTCTCATGAAAAAAGAAGATGCGCTTAAAACATTCAAAAGCCCATCAGGAATTGCAAAGGCTATTGGTGTGACAAAGCAGGCTGTTAGCCAGTGGGGCGACACAGTGCCAGAAGCATCTGCTTTGAAGCTTTTGCGAGTTAATCCAAGCATTCCCCACACTGAAACAAAACAAGCCACCGCTTAACCCAACCATTTTATTTACCCGGAAAAGAACATGAGCACATCTTCTCTCGTACTCAGTCCAATGTCAGCAAACGCGTTAAGCATGGTTTTGACTGGTCTTGAAAATGCGAAGCAGGCCAACATTGCCAGCCAGCTCAATCTGGACGCTGGCACGCTGTCAAAGTTAATCAACACCAAGCGCAGCAATGGATTGAGCGACCTTGAAAGCTTTTTGGTGATGCTGGAATTGCTTGGATTGAAGATCGTAGACGGTAACGATGTTTATTGTTCTCAGGAAGTGGCAGAGGCAACTCGCGTGTATTTACGCAATGCCTTTAACTCACCTGACTACATGCGGATTTTATTCAAATAAACAAAAAGCCCCATCAGGCAACTGACGGGGCTTTCGTGCTTGTGGTGACACACAAGCGAATAAGTCGAAGCAGGGAAATTAAACCATGAATCAATTATGCAAACAAGTGGCAACAGTAACTGGTCATGACTGCGCACTAAAACGCCTTGAGAGTGATGCACTGGCAGCTCAGGTCGCTGAACATCTAGCCCATGGCGGCACAGTGACTGTGGTTCCCGGCTATGCGCCTAAGCCTCGCCCAGTCAGCTACATGTCCAAGAACGTGCAGCAGAGTATTACCAAGAAAGATGAAAAGACCCGCCAGATGAAAGTGCTTGAGCTGGTGAAAAAGGGTTTATCCAACTCAGGCGATATTGCCAACGCACTCAAGATTGACGTGAAAGAGGCCAATAGCACCCTGCGCCAGATTGAGAAAAAAGGACTGGTGAAAGGTGCATTTGTTGGCAATTCCACAGCAAAGGTCTGGAAAGTACCTGGAGAGAAAGCAGCATGAATGCATCCATCTCACAAACCACCAGTCAGAACATGACCGTGCTTAAGCACATCAAAGAGCATGGCTCTATCACATCCATGGATGCCATCAAACAATACAACATAACCCGCCTGGCTGCGCGTATTTGCGATTTAAGGTCAGCAGGCCACCAGATATTTGCCTATCCCGAAAAGAACGCACAGGGCAGCTATCACGCGCGTTATATGTTTAAGAAGGAAGATAGCCATGAGTAAGTCTATTATCCGTGCCGAAAAAAACCGTGACAATCCTTATGTGATGATTGCCCGCCTTGTGTTTGAAGATGAGCGTTTATCCTGGAAAGCCAAGGGTATTATTGGCTACCTGCTATCACGTCCGGACAACTGGCAGGTGAACGTGGCAGACCTGCAAGGACGCAGCACAGATGGCCGTGATTCGTGCTATGCCGGATTAAAGGAACTGGCAGACCATGGCTATATCGAAAAGCGTCAATTGCGCGAAAATGGCAAGCTGGCAGGCTATGAATATGTAGTTTTTGAGACCCCGCGTACTGCTGAAAATCAGTCTATTTCACCTGCTGTTTCCGGCAAACCCGTAAACGGAAATGCCGTATCCGGAAAATCCCCCACTAATAATAAAGAATATAAAATAATAAATGAAAATAATAAAAGGCCATCTGCCGATGACCGTGGCGATTCGTTCAATTCGTTTTGGGCAATCTATCCACGCAAGGTCAAAAAAGACGCTGCACTCAAGGCATGGAACAAGATCGCTAAGTCTGAGTTTAATCCTGAAGCAATCATTGCAGCCCTTCAAAACCAGATCAGGGCAGTGTACGCAAACCGGGCAATGGACAAAATCCCACATGCATCCACATGGCTGAACGGCAAGCAATGGAACGATGAAGTTGCGGGGCAGGCCAATACACAACCAGCCCAGACCGCAAAAACCATCCAGACCTATGAGCCGGATTATTACAAACCAGTCCAGTTGCCTGAAATCAGACTTGAATCTACACCAGAGCAGGCCGCAGCAGCCCGTGAAGCCTACCAGCAGCTTATGCAAGTGATGGGGAGAGCGTAATGGGAAACCTGGCACTAGGGCTTGAGAGCCTCTACAAAATCAGTTTTGAGCAAGCAGTGCTAGCCGCGCTGATGACGATTAACGGCAGTATTGAATCGCTACCAGCCGGATTTGATGGGCATGTATTTTTTGCCGAGCGCCATCAATTGATCTATGCGGCCATCTGCGCACTTGACCGTAAAAACCAGCCCTATGACGCCACCATGGTTTTTGAAGAAATCAAAGACAATGGCACGTTAGAGCTTGCAGGCGGTGAACCGTACTTGCTAAAGCTTCTGGCTGAAAGCCCGTCCAGCCTGTACAACATAGGTGCTTATGCTGACAAACTGATTGATTTGGCAGCACGCAGACAGGCACTCAATGCACTTGATACAGCGCGTTCCCATTTACTCAGCAATCCGGATACTCCAGCGCAAGAGGTGATTGCTGGCGCGGTTGCTGGCGCACTTGAATCATGTGCTGACAATGCAGATAGCGAAGCTGATGTCAAAGAGCTAATGCGCGGATTTATTCATAACATTGAAAATCCTAACCCATTAAAGCGTGGCTATCACACTGGATTTGAGAAACTTACCAATACTTTAAATGGCCTGCGTGCCGGGCAACTGATTGTTGTGGGTGCGCGTCCCGGTCTGGGCAAAACAACACTGGCCATGAACATTGCTGATGGTGTTATGGCTGATACGGGCAAGCAGGTTTTATTTTTCTCAATGGAAATGGAAAAGCCTGAGCTTATGGAACGCTATATGTCCAGTGTAACTGGTGTGCCACTACACAATATACGTTCTGGGCAACTCAGCGATGAACAACGGAGTGAAATCTTCAGAAAGAGTGCGGTCATTTTACAGGAACGCAAACTGACAATTGACGATCAATCCAAGCGCGCACCCCACCAGATCATGCTTACTGCCCGCCGCGCAATGCGCAAAGCTCCTGTTGGCCTGATTGTGGTGGACTATCTGCAATTAATGACCCATCCGGAATATCGAGAAAACCGCTTTCAGGAAATCAGTGCAATCAGCCGTGACTTAAAAGCCATGGCAAAAGACCTGGGCTGCCCCGTGCTGGCACTGGCACAACTTAACCGTGAAGCTGCAAAGCCGGGGGTTAAGCCACGAATTGACCACATGGGTGAGTCTGGACAGATTGAGCGCGACGCGGATGTAATCCTTTTATTGCATCGTGATGAGATTGAGAAAAATGATGATGCGCCACCTGAGCACCTGCCCGGTGAAACAGAGCTGATTATTGCCAAGCACCGCAATGGCCCCAAAGGCACTATTAAGCTCATATTTGAAGCAAGTTGCAGCCGCTACGTTGAAAAAGAAGCGTATGGCGCAGGAGGTCACAATGACTTCTGAGCAACTCATTCATGCCCTATATCTCATCCATGAGCTTGAACAGGTTGAGCTTGAGCGCAAACGCCAGAAAACACCAATGCCGTGGCTGAGTGTGCAGGAAGCTATAGACCTGATTGCCCATAGGCTCACATGGCCAAAAGGCATGGCACTTGATGCCATTAACCATCTCTTGGGGAAAGCCCAGCTTGCCATCCACGAATCAGGCCGCGCTATTCGCCCACTACTAAACCAATATCCTAGTTTAAAGGACTAAGCCAATGAACACTCTAAAAACCGAACGTGAAATTCTAAAAGTTGGTCAAGCAGTTACAGCAACTAAGGACATTGTACAGGGCGCAGATGAGTATTCGCCCGGTGGTATTTATGCAAAAAAAGGAACTGTGCTGATTATCCGGGAAGTCTCTCCTGAAGGTAGATTTTTTCAGTATTACGTTTCCCATGAGCGCGTTCTCGACAACTCTTTTGGGGTCAAAGCCGATGAGATAAAAGCATTGGAGCAAACAGCATGAAACTACAAAACCTGACCTTGCAGCAGTTGAAAGAGATTGTGGATGGTGCGCCAGAGGGGGCAACTCACGTTGTTGATTATGATGGCATAGAGAAATATGACTACTTAAAAGACCCTGATACATGGGTAGCATGGTATGGCTCGCATTGGAATAAGCCCGGATTACTGATTGATTTAAGCGATAAAACAATTATCAAACTATCAAACATTCGCACCCGTATTGCAGAGCTTGAGCCTAAACAAAAATATGACTGGTCAAACGTGCCTGATGTTGTTAATTGGCTGGCGACTGATAAGGATGGTGACTGCGCATGGGGATTTTTGGAAGAGCCTGTAATTGAGCTGGAAGATGGAGAGTGGCGTCCAGTTGCTCCCTATACTGAAATTTATATCAATGGAAGCAATGGGACTGTAGCGGCCTACAAAGGCGACTGGCAGGAATCACTAGAACAGCGAAAATTTAAAATAGGCGACAAGGTTACCTTTATCCGCAATATAGAGCCTTTCCAATGGGGCGCAAAGGAAAAAGTCTATGAAGTGGTTGATGTGGCTGATAATTTGCCGACATCAACCGACCAGAGGGTGTGGCTAGATACCACTGCATCATCCCCGCACCTAAGCCGGAACTTGTGCTTAGCAACAGCTATAGGTCAGTTGGGCATAGAAGATTTGCCTGTTCATGGCGAGCCTATTAGCTCAGAGATAATAACTAATGAGCCTGTTATTGATGGACCACAAACTCAGCTCGACAACGAAGCTGCACTGTTTAATGAGCCTCTGACCGAGTGTGAGCTTATCGCTGATCCCGTCAATCATCCATCGCACTACACATCAGACCCAAGTGGCATTGAGTGCATCCAGATTACCCGTCACCGTAATTTCAATATCGGCAATGCTATTAAATATCTATGGCATGCTGGCCTAAAAGACCAGTCTGCCACAGTCCAGGATCTGCAAAAGGCCATCTGGTACATCAACGACGAGATTGAGCGTTTGAAAGGGGAGCAGGGGGAATGAGTACAGTAGAAATTTACAATGAACCCATTACTGGCCGTCTTTTCGTGGTTGGTGATATTCATGGCTGCTATAGCTTGCTCATGGCCGAACTTGCCAAGCGCGGCTTTGATTTCAATAACGACTTACTAATATCTGTTGGTGATTTGATTGATCGTGGCCTGCAAAACCAAGAGTGTGTCGGATTGATTGGAAAGTCTTGGTTCAAAGCGGTTCGCGGTAATCACGAGCAGTTTTGCATCGAGGGCTTTCTTGATTACAACATAGCTCGCCAACATGTCATGAGCAATAACGGTGGCGCATGGTTCTATCAGTTAAATAATCACATCCAGCAGCAAATTGTTAGCAAATTTCAATCCTTGCCCATTGCCCTTGAGATTAGTTTTAAGGGTAAGAAGTACGGCTTTGTGCATGCCCATGTTGAGCAAAACGACTGGGAAGAATTTAAGGCTGAATTAAATGCTGGTGGCAGTGAATCATATCGCTCGCCAGTAGACATGGCACTTTGGAGCCGTGACCGTGTTTATGCACATTCCAGCGAAAACCAATATCAGGCCATAAAAAATATTGATGAAGTTTACTTGGGGCATACCGTCTTGCCGCGGCCTATGCGTAAGCACAATTGCATCTTTATTGACACAGGGGCTTTCCATACAACGCTGCTGACTGTCATTGAGTTGAAAGGAGAGCAACATGGCGCACCAGTTTCAGTACCACGAGAGGATCAATCCGACACTTGTCCGGGAAGCAATGGAATGGGCAATCAGGGAGAGAAAACCAATGCGTAAATTTGATGTATGGAAATGCGCAGAGTGTGGCAAGGAGGCTCCAGCTACCGCCCATCAAATGCGTAAAACATATTGTTCAATGAGCTGTATGGCTCTTGGTTATTCCAAAAGAATGCAGGGTGACTCTAATCCAAACTTTAAGAGTGCCGCGCTCAAGACCTGTGTGGGCTGCAATAAAGAGTTTAAATCATACAATAAGACACGCAAATATTGTTCACATAAGTGTTATCAGTCAGAAAGAGCCTTATTGCAGGCATCCAAGCCACTCAAAACAAAACAAAAATCAAAAACTGCTAAGGCTACACAAAAGAATTTATCGCCAAAAGTTAAAAATTCAGTAAAGCCCAAAAAGAGCAATTACATACCAAGACCCAGAATTAAGCATATGACAAATTGTGGTCATTGCAATCAAGAGTTCCAATCGTCAAAGAGTCAGGCTCGCAAATTTTGTAGTTATGAATGTTTTTTAGATAGCGGTGGTGCACAAAGAGCAGGAGAAGCAGCAGCTATGGCCAAAAGAGCTTATGGAAACAAGAAAGATGCAAATCACAATGAAATATTTGATGCCTTAAGAAAGATTATTCCAGTGCGTGATTTGAGTGATGCTGGCTGTGGTGTGCCAGATGGAATTGCATGGATTAAGGATGGTTGGCATTTATTTGACGTAAAAAATCTTAAAACCGCCTATGGCCGCCGTGGTTTAAACCCCCGACAAAAACAATGGTCGAATGATTGGCGTGGCGGGGCTGTTTATCTGATCCACGATGTTGATGAAGCGATTTTATTTGCAACAGGCAAGTTTGATCAGCTTAAGAAATTTCCAGAGGAAAACCGGATATGAGAATAAGCATTAGACGCTGGCAGGGTCAAAAGGCGGTGGTTAATTCAGTAGATGCGGCTATTCAAGTGATTGTGAATTTGGGTGAGGGCTGAGTGATGAACCAAGCAGTTAAAATCTGGAATAAAGAAATTAAAGGCCATCTGTTTGCTGTGGGTGATTTGCACGGCTGCTACAACCTGTTAATGCTCAAGCTTCAGCAGATTGGCTTTGACTTTGAAAATGACTTGCTGGTGTCTGTGGGTGACTTGGTAGACCGTGGCATTCAAAACCTTGAGTGTATCGGCTTGCTGGATCAGCCATGGTTTACCGCAGTGCGTGGCAATCATGAGCAACTTTGTATTGATGCGCTGGTGCATCCAGCCTCCAAGCGTTGCCATGTTGGCAATGGCGGTGAATGGTTTTATGAGTTGGATGACCAGCAGCAAGACCAGATCGTCAAGAAGTTTAAGAAGTTGCCCTATGTGCTAGAGATAGATCATAAGGGCGAGAAATTTGGATTTGTCCATGGTCATATTGAGCAGAACGATTGGGAGCAATTCAAGCAGACATTCCAGGATAAAGACAGACAGCGCGGCGCAAAGGATTTGGCAATTTGGGGTCGTGAGCGGTTTGACATGAATCCCAAACATAAGACGGTTACTGGTGTTGATGCGGTAATTATGGGGCATACCGTCACACCAAAGCCGTTTAAGCGTGACAACTGCTATTTCATTGATACAGGCGCAGTCCATTGGGGAACATTGACTGTAATGAGGCTAGGGTAAGGGGAAGGGATATGAGCGTAGCAATTAAAGGCGTAGTGCAGGAAGAAAAGTTTGATGTCATTGATATGCTGGCTCTACTCAATGACCAGCCGCCGGAAATGGGCAAAGGGCGAGGCGGTAGGCCGAAGTACACCAAGGCGGACGTATTGGAAGCTATGGTGGGCTTGCCGGATCATATTGTGCGTTATGCGTACCTGCTGGCTGGTAATCTGCATATTGAGCGTGTGCAGGAAATCATCTATCCGGTTGCTGATGATGAGTTTGATGATGAATCAGGACGGGAAGCACCGAAGCGTAAACGCAAGGAACGTGAAAAACCAGTGGTACTCAATACCCGTGTGCTGATTAAAGATGCTGACTTCTTTCGTGTGCGTAATGTGGTGCGTGTCTTTATCAATGAAGTGCTGAAAACAGACAAGAAACGGCCAAAGGTAGGGGAACTGGACATTATGGCTAAGGGTCTGGCGCAGTGTGCATTGAAGATGCGCTTGTATCGCAACCATTACACGCTAGAGAACGAGATAGTCATGGCTGGGTTTAGTATGGCTAAAAACAATTACGCTAAAACATGGCAGGTTTATCGCGTTCTAGCCACATCTGAACTGATGCTTTGGGAAGATCAGATACGCCTAAAGCTAAAGCAATTGTTTGATTGTTCGACTGCTTGACAGTTGGGTAACGAAATAGTATAAGTATTTCTATAGTGGGCGTTTTATGAATGTATTGCTCACATCAAATTCAAAGGTCGCCTGTGCGGCCTTTTTTGTTGTCACTTATCAGCGTGTCAACACAGATAGGCAAAGTAGAACAATAAGACACTTACACTTGATTTGGGCAATGTTGCCTTTTCAGGAGTAAGTGCAATGTGCACTCCATTAAACGAAAAATCTATTAATGTTTGGGCTGTAGATAGTGTAGGTGTTTTATTTCCTGCAAGGGCCATTTATTCAGTAAAGTCATGCGCTAATGTTCATATAACAAGCATTGACCGCATTGATTTGTGCAGTGGCAAGCGGCTGATAAAGAGAGAGTTTGATACTTTCTTTGATGAATCTGGTCAAGGCTATGATATTCGGGCCAGAAAAACACTATTAGGTTAAATTTAAACAGCATTAAGGCTCACTACGGTGGGCTTTTTTGTTGCCTGAGGAAAGGTTATGGCTTGGCTCAGACAATTTTGTGATTGGTTCAAGTGGTACTACTGGACTTCAACGAAATGCAAGCATGACGAAGGCCGTTGGATTCATTTCAATACAGGCATGAATAAGGCAAGACACTGCAAAAAGTGCGGTAGATGCCTAGAGATTGTTTAATAGTTTCGCCCACTTCGGTGGGTCTTTTTATATGTGAGGTTTGATTATGGCAGCTCCAGTCGGTAATCGGTTTTGGGAGCAGCGTAGCTCTCATGGCCGCAATCCGGCTTTTGAGAATCCAGAACAACTCTGGAGCGCTGCTTGTGAATATTTTGCATGGGTGGAAGAAAACCCGTTAAGTGAAGAAAAGCTATTTGCTTATCAGGGTGAAATTAGTCGTGGAACGATTTATAAGATGCGCCCAATGACTATTCAGGGCTTATGCTTATTTCTGGATATTGGTACATCAACCTGGAGTGACTACAAAAGGCGCGAAGATTTTTCGGCTATCGTAAGTCAGGTTGAATCAGTCATTTATGAGCAGAAGTTTGCCGGTGCTGCTGCTGATTTGTTGAACGCTAATATCATTGCCCGTGAGTTAGGGCTTACTGATAAGTCAGAGCAGAAACACACAGGCTCAGTCGAAGTCACTTCAATTACCAGGCGCATTGTTGATCCTAAAGGCAAAGAGGATGGAACTTGATATTGCGACACCACGCTGGGCTGTACCGTTATTGCAGCCTTCCCGGTACAAGGGAGCACATGGTGGACGTGGTAGTGGTAAATCCCATTTCTTTGCTGAAAGACTGGTAGAAGATTGCGTTGTAAATAAGAACTTGCGGGCAGTCTGTATTCGTGAAGTGCAGAAGTCTATTCGATTCTCCAGTAAGCAGCTTATTGCAGACAAGATCAATGCACTGGGTGTTAGTCACTTATTTGACATTCAGCGTGACTTGATTAAGCGGGTTGGTGGTGAAGGGGTCATTCTTTTTCAGGGGATGCAAGATCACACAGCCGATTCTATTAAGTCGCTAGAGGGCTTTGACCGGGCATGGATTGAAGAAGCACAAAACATTAGTGCAACATCATTAAGGCTGCTAAGGCCAACAATCCGTGGTGATGATTCAGAAATTTGGGCGTCATGGAACCCAAAAAGCAAAGACGATGCCATTGATGTGTTTTTGCGTGGTGAGCTAGCACCATCAAACAGCATTGTGGTTGAAGTCAATGTTGCTGATAACCCATTTGCTACCCAGACATTACTTGATGAGTATGCCGATGACCGTCGCCGTGCAATCAAGATGCAGCAGGCTGGTGATGCGAATGCGTGGAACTTGTTTGAGTGGGTATGGCACGGTGCTTATCTTGAGTTTAGCGAAGCAATTATTTTCTCTGGTCGCTATGTGGTCGATGAGTTTGAGCCACAACCAGACTGGACGGAAGTTTATTACGGCTCTGACTGGGGCTTTGCTCAAGACCCAACCACGCTAAACCGCATGTTTGAGCATGACAACATTCTGTACATTCGGGATGAGGCCCATCAGGTAGGCTGCGAAATTGATCACTTGCCAGACTTGTTTGATAAGGTGCCAGGCGCACGTACTCATGAAATCAGGGCTGATAATTCAAGGCCTGAAACCATCAGCTACATGAAGCGACAGGGCTTTAAGATCAAGGCAGCAGATAAATGGCCGGGTAGTGTTGAGGACGGCATTACTTTTATGAAGAAGTACAAGCAGATTGTCATTCATCCGGACTGCCCAGAAACCGCTAAAGAGTTCAAGGTTTATTCATACAAGGTGAATAAGGCAGGTGATGTGTTGCCAGAGATTCTGGACTTGCACAACCATCACATGGATGGCATTCGCTATGGCCTTCAACCGCTGATCCGTAATAGAAAACGGCAAGCCCCAGCAACTGGCGGCACTCGAACATTTTAGGTAAATTCATGGCTAAAGATAAACAAAAGGCTGCTCGGCAAAAGGCGGTTTCGGGTTCGCTTACCCAGGAATTAGCAACAAGCCAGTTGGTGAAATGGCTTACTCGCGTGCCTGATCTCGATGACGTGCTTAAAAAAGCAGGGGTAAAACGTCACCAGCTCAGTGCATTGCTATTTGATGATGAGATTAGTCAGGCTGTATCTACCCGTGTTGATGCCTTGCTGGCCGTACCATTTCGCTTAAACCCCAGTGAAGGTCCAGCCGCAGATTTTCTGATTGACCAGCTCAATAAATTCATCAAGGGCATGACTCGTGGTGCAGTAAATTCCCGTTTCTATGGTTATAGTGTACTGGAAGCTGTCTATGAGAAAGATGACGAAATAACCAATGAAAATGGCTATCGTGGGTTTAATCGCATCATTGAAAAGCCGATGGAGTGGTTTGAGCCACGGAACAATGGTGAGCTGCGATATTTCCCGGACAGTGGCTTGCATGGTGTGGAAGGCCAGTTGGTAGATCAGGAATACAAGTTTTTCCTGACCGTTAATGAGCCAAACTATAAGCAACCACAAGGGCAGGCACTCTTAAGCCGTTTGTACTGGCCGTGGTATTTCCGCACCAATGGCTGGAAGTTCTGGGCTAAATTCCTTGAGCGTTTCGGTAGCCCCATTCTGGTGGGTAAGACTGCTGGCGAAACCACAGAAATGCGTGATGCCTTGCTTGCTGCTCACGGTAGTGCAGTACTGGGCATTAATGATGATGAAGATGTAACGGCTATTGGTGTTGGTACAGGCAATGCTGGCCAGTCTTTTGTTGCCTTTGATGACGCGCTCACCCGTCGCATTAATAAGCTGGTATTAGGGCAAACCTTAACATCTGGCACTGATGGTAATGGCAGCCGGGCATTGGGTGAAGTGCACAATGAAGTGCGCATGGATAAGCGTGATAGCGATATTCAGCTTGTGTTGCCGACAATCCAGCGTGTCATTGATGCACTGTGCAAGCTAAATGGCTTTGAGCATCACGAAATCACTTTGGCTGATGGCAAAGGGTTGGAAGCTGAACGCGCGAATCGTGACAAGGTGCTGTCAGAAGTCGGAGTGAAATTTACCCGCAAGTATTTTGAAGATCAGTACAATCTGGAAGCTGAATACTTTGAGCTTGAGAGCGACAAGCCAGCACCAGCCAAGACCTTTAGCGCACTGCTGCAACAGAAATTCAGCTTTAAGGCCAGTAGTCAGAAGATTACGCCACAACAGCAGGAAGTGGATAATCTGGCACCAGATAGTTATTCATTACTTGATGTTGACCAGATCAAGTCTATTGTTGCGGATAGCGAAACACCGGAGCAGCTGGCCGAGAAACTGTTTGCAGCTATTCCTGATGCACCGCTTGAGCAGTTTAACGACGTGCTGGCACAGGCTTTATATACGGCTGATGTATTGGGATATAAGCACTCAAGCGAGGGCAACTAATGACCCCGCTCGAACTGGTTGCACTCATGCAGCAGCGCAATATTGTCATGCCGGACGAGTTTTACAGTCTGGATATATTGCAGCGTCAGTATGCGTTTACCGTATCTAAGCTGGCATCCGTTGAGCAGATGCGTTTTGTGTTAAATGCACTGGCTAAATCAGTAAAGGATGGCGGCACGTTTAGCGACTTTAAAAAGCAGATTGCCAAAGACGGTATTAAGCTGCCTGAATCCTATCTGGATAATGTGTTTAGGACTAATGTGCAAAATGCCTACAGTCGTGGTCGCTGGCTAGAGCAGCAGGCGAACAAAGCAGAGCGTCCTTATTTGCAATACCGGGCAATCAATGACAGCCGGGTTAGGCCAACACACTTAAAGCTGGATAAGGTCATTCGGCATATTGATGACGAGTTTTGGCAGACCAACACACCACCAACAGCTTTCCGTTGTAGGTGCTATACACGCTCATTAAGCCTAAAAGATGCCATGGAAGCAGGTATTACCCCAGATGACCGCTTGCCACAGGTGCAACCAGATGCAGGCTGGTCATTTAAACCAAGCCAGCCCCCAGAGCAGCAGATCATTGATTATGCCGAATCTCAGCTAAGTGAAGTGGCCGCAGAGTACCCGGCAGCACGCCAGAGTATTGAAGAAATCCGCCGCTTAATCCGTCAGGAAGGCGATGCAGCACAGGAAACCATTAAGCGACTGGGCTTGACCGCTGCCACACGCCAGACCTTGCCACAAATGGTCGAACAGGCTGTAGCACTGGATGTAAATTTAGATCCTAGCGCTGTGACTATGGTTAATGAGTATGCCAATGGTACTGGCCAGCCACTTGATGACTATATCAATGGCAACAAAAACACAGGCGTTGGCAATCGGGTAATGGACTGGCTAAAACGCTCTTATGATTCCGTTGCCAAGGCAGCCAAACAACTTAAAAAGAAGTTATCCGGCAATCTGGATGCACCAAACTATGTGTTTGGTAAAGGTCAGGTCATTGGCATTAATACACCAGCCTTGTTTCGGCAAGCCACACAAGGCCAGCAGGTTGAGATCATTAACGCGCATGGCCTTGGTATTGACTTATCAAAGCTGGGCAGTGATGGGGTGTTATTACCGCCTGATTTGCGATTAGAGGTCGTTGAAGTGAAAGACGGTGTTGTGGTCATGCAGCCAACAACCAAGGCCGCTACACAGCTATTTACAGCTACTGGTGGGCAGTTGTTTGCCCTGTGAGGTGCTCATATGTGCCGCTTCCTGTTTCCACATTGTTATGTACTGGTCTTTGATGGTGGTGAAGTGCTGTATATGCAGTGCACACGATGTAGTAAGCGAAAGGTGCTAATCGCACATGACTGTAAGCCAATCATAGATCAGAAATGGCTGATTACTGGACAATTTACGCAGGTTTGAAAATTATGATCTTCATTGTCGGATTTATCATGTTCTTGATTGGCTATATGGCTGGTTATGGATTGCTACGCAGTGATGTGGTTAATGGCAAGCCAATAGTAGCTCAAGGCAAAATATATACATGCGCTCAATCCGGTGGTTATCAGCCGATTGGTAATAGCAATCCATCAAATCCATCAAATCCACCGAGGAAACCATAGGAACTAAAAATGCCAAATTCAAATGAAGTTGTAATTAAAATTGAGAATTGCAGTCCTAAGCATACTCAAAGGATCATTGATCTGCTTTCGAATAATCCTAGCTGCCATGTGGCAATAATTCCATCAGAGCCAATTCCAGTAAAGCCTGAAAATAGCTTTAAACATTTTGAGCTTGAAGACAAGCTAAGAACTCTGGACTCATTGGCTGGTGCATTTGCAGCTACTAAAAATAGCCATGTTAATTCGCACATTGAGGCAAAGATCAGTGAGCTATTAGATAGCTTTCAGGAGTAACCATGCCAAAACCACAGTCTAAACATGCACAGAAACCGAGCCTAAACCGCTCGGTTTTTTGTTTTGCGCCAGAGCTACAGGCAGAGCTGGAAAGTGATAGCAGTAAATTCTGCTTTCGTGTTCAGCCGCTTGATGTGGCGCCTGCCGCAGATGACAAAAAGCAGCGCACATTTTCGGGCATTGCTTACTCAGGCGAGCCAATCACAGACCACTGGTACTGGGATCGGGTCATTTTTGACTTGGCAACCATGCAGATTAAAGGGCGTATTCCTGCCTTGCTGGATCACCGCTCTAGTCAGCGTGCAGGTGCCATCAATGAATACAAGATTGATAACACCACTGGACTGTCTGTATCGGGCGTGCTGATGAGTAACGAATTTGGTACTCAGATTGCGCAGGATTCCGACGATGGTTTCCCATGGCAGATGTCAGTACGCATTGAGCCGGGCAGCATTGAAAACGTACAGGCCGATCAGTCAGTGACGGTTAATGGCAAAACCTATCAGGGGCCTATTGCGGTATTCCGTGGTGGGCGCATCCGTGAAGTGTCTTTCTGTGCTTTGGGTGCAGATGACAATACCAACGCTGTGGCAGCAAGCCACAAACCTAAATCTTTTACTCAAGAGGACACTAACGTGACTGAGTTAGAACAGGCAAATGCTCGCATTAAAGAGCTAGAAGGGCAAGTCACTGGCTTGCAGGAACAAAACAAGCAGTTTGCTGCTGCCAAGCGTGAAGCTGAAATTGCAGCACTGGCCAAAGACTTGGGGCTAAAAGAATTTAGCGCTGAGGATAAAGCCGATTATCTGAAACTGGACGATGCTGGTTTTGCATTTGCAGCCAAGCAAGCGCGTGCATTGCATCAGCAGTTTGCAGCCAAGCAGACAACCAAGCCCGGCTTGCCAGCCAATCTGTTTACGGATCAGGCCACTGGTGGTCAGGAGCAGGGCAATAACACACTGGATGGCAAGTTTAATAACTTCGCTGCTTCATACGAAGGGGGTAAATAATCATGGTTCAGACCGTAACTGCAACTATTTCCAGCCAGCAACTCGTTGTTGGTGATGGTGTTCGCACTGAAAACGTCAAACCAACCACCAATACGGCTTACAAGCGCGGCGACCTGATTGCGATTAGCGCCGCCAATGTTGCCACCCATCCAGCCATTAATAGTGGTGTCGTGGGTGCATGGCACGCCATTTGTGCTGTCGATATGACTGCTGCCCAGTCTACCGCACATGTGAATGCCGGCCTAGAAATGCCGATTTATGTGCAAGGCGCGTTTGATGTGGCTGTTGTCACTGTCAATGGCACTGCATTAACCACTGGCCAGTATGACGCGGTTCGCGCTCAGGCCGAAACCAACAAAATTGAATTACGAAAAGTCGTAGGGGGCTGATATGAGCGTAACTTTTGATATTAATGGAGCACCCGTTGAGCTGCTGGATGTTGGCCAACTGGTTGTGCTGAATGATAAGCAGAAGCCTGTTGATATGTGGCTGATTGATCGCTTCTTTGGCACACCACTGTCATTCAATGGGCGCACTGAAGTACCAGTGGGCGAAATTGACACTGTGACCCCGTTAGCGCCATTCGTTAATCCAGGTGTAGCAGCACGCCAAATTAAAACCGTCAGCAGTGGTAAAGTTGGTTTTGTAAAACCTGCCTATCTAAAGCCCAAGGTAACTATCACGCCGACTGATGTGCATGATGCGGCGCTAATTACGCGCCTGCGCCAGGCCGGGATTCTATCCACTGGCTCCAACCGCTTAACTGATGGCGAGCTTCTGTTAATTGACCAGATTCAAAAGTCAAAAACGCTGGTTGATTCCATCAAGAACCGTAAGTTGCTAATGGCGCGCGATTGCCTGCTTTACGCAAAAATGACCTTTGAGTCAGATGATTTCCCAACCTATACCGTGGATTATGAGCGTAGCGCTGCATGTACGTTCACGCCTGCGATTAAATGGGATCAGGCCAACGCAGACCCAACAGCAGATATTGACACCATGATTGCTATTGCGGTGGATGAATCTGGTGTTTCTCCTACATTGGCACTGTCATCTTCCAAGGTATTCAACACCTTGATGACCAATCCTAAGTTTAAAGAGCGCTTTGTGTCGCCTTATGCCGGGGTGGCTGTGCCATTTACACCACAGTTCAATGATCCAACAGCGCCACAATATCGCGGCTCTATTGGCAATCTGCAATTCTGGACTTATGACGGTGTTTATAAGTTTGCGGGCGTAACTGGTCGCTTCATTCCAACCACGTACTTTGGCCTGATTTCTGATGCCAATGGCTACATGGCCCATTGTGCGATCCAGAACCTAAAAGCTTTTGGGCAGGCGCTG
The DNA here is from genome assembly GCF_000619845.1 of Alkanindiges illinoisensis DSM 15370. Lineage (GTDB taxonomy): Bacteria > Pseudomonadota > Gammaproteobacteria > Pseudomonadales > Moraxellaceae > Alkanindiges > Alkanindiges illinoisensis. The sequence continues at coordinate 303,753 of NZ_JHUX01000003.1, forward strand.
GAAGTATTCCTGCATCAGTGGATGGAGAATGATCCAAGCTCTATCCAGATGGTCGCTGAATCCAGTCCGCTGGCCGTTCCCAACAACAAAAACGGTGTCGTTGGTGGCACTGGCTTTGTGTCTTAAGGAGAGCAATCATGGCAGTTATCGCAAAAGTGAGTATTGGCCAGTTTGCACCCGGTGATGCGCTATCCGGCATTGATGATGCTCGCATTAAAGAGCTGATTGAAGCTGGACATGCGATTGACGATGGTACGGACGACAAGCCAGCCAAAGTCGCAGCAAAGTCCAAGCCTGCCGACAAGCCAGCCGGGGAATAAGCCATGTACGCAGCGCGTGACGACCTGATTGCGCGTTTCGGCGTGCAAGCTATTGAATCGCTGGAAAAGACTGTTTCCAAAGTAGTTGATCCGGCGGTATCTGACAAGGCTTTATCAGATGCAACCGAACTGGCAGACAGCTACATTGCTGCCCGTTATGGCCTGCCGCTGTCTGGTACGCCTGAATCACTAAAAGGCTATGTACTGGATATTGCCCGGTACAAGCTGTATGTGAACAAGGCGCCGGATGAGGTGCGGCAGCGTTACGAAGATGCCATGAGTTGGCTCAACCGGGTATCAAGCGGCAAGGTGATCCTGCAATTGCCTGCTAATCCTGATGCTGGCACCGACACCAGCGAGGCGACTAAAAACCGTTCTCGCGTGGCTGTGGGTGTGAGCCATTACGGTGGCGTATTTGGCAAAGAGGTCACCGACCTGATGCCCATGATCCCGCCGGGTGGCTTTGGGGGTTTTGATGGCTGACAAGATCACGGTAACTACCACAGGCGAGCGTCGGGTCGTTGAGTTTATTGATCGCTTGCGTGCTGTTGCTGGTGATACGTCACCGATATGGCGTGAGATTGGCCAGATTCTGTATGACGGCACAATGGAGCGCTTTGACCGGGAGCGTACACCAGAGGGCGCACCGTGGCAGAAGTCATGGCGCGCTTTGCTTCAAGGTGGCAAGACACTACAAAGCACTGGACGCTTGCGTGATTCGATTACCCTGAATGTTCAGGGCAAGAAAATCAGCGTTGGCACCAATGTGAAATATGCACCTGTCATGCAGTTTGGTGCTGTGATTCGTGCCAAGTCTGGCAAATACCTAACCTTTAAAACCCCAATGGGCGGCTGGGCAAAAGTCCAGAGCGTCAAGATTCCTGCACGTCCGTTCCTGGGATTATCTAAGGATGATGAGCAGGCGATTATTTTAGCGATTGAGAGTGAGCTACTCGATGTCAGACCTTGATTACTTTGCGCTTGAGCCAGTGATTGTGGCGCGCATTAAAGAGTGCCTGCCCGAGTTGGCGGATGCAGTTTATACACCATTTAGCGTGGATGAAATGCTGCAACTGGCCAATGATGACATGGCTGTGAGCGTGATTTATGCGGGTGACCGGGTGGGTGACAGTGCCGGGAATGGCCGCGCCAATGCGGTATATCAGCAGTGGCTGGTTGTCCTGTCCATTAATGATCCGGGCGCACAGCTTGAGCAAACCGCGTCATTGCGTGCTATTGCAGCACCGTTGATTGTCAGGTTGCTCAAAGGCTTGCAGGGGTTTAATCCCAATACATCTCCATATAAGCCATTACAGCGCATTGATGCTGGCGTCAGTGTCGGTCATGCGTCCAGCTATGGCTATTTCCCATTCCTTTTTGAATCTCAAATGCTGGTCGTCTAGGAGCCAATACCATGACCAAACAATACAAGGCAGTGCAGCCTGTAGGCCGCGCAGCCCCGGGTGATTTTATCGAAGATTTGCCCGAAGCACAGATTAATCAATTGCTGGCCGATGGTCTGATTAAAGAGCACCAGCCAGCAGAAACCAATACTGAAAGTAAGCCAGCGGTCAAAGCTGAAGGGGTGAAAAAGTGAGCCAATTAATTTCATTGCAAGGCCGGTTCTATCTGGCACCTATTGTTGCTGGTGTAGCAGGCACACCGCGTTATCTGGGCAATGTTCCAGACTTTGAAATTGCCACAGACGCCGACATTCTGGAGCATACAGAATCCACCACTGGCCAGCGTACTGTTGATTTCAGTATGAGCCGCACCAAGTCAGCCACCTTTAAAGGCACGCTTGAAGAGGTGAGCAAGGAAAATCTGGCCTATATCCTGAATGGCAATACATCGACCATTGCTGGGGGTGCTGTGACTGGGAAAGGCCTAGGTACAGTGGTTGCTGGTACTGAGGTGGCATTGGGTGGCTACAATGTTAGTGCTGTCACAATTAAGGACTCAGCATCCGGTACTGCTGCTACGGTTGACCCGTCCAAGTACACGATTGATGCTGCCTTTGGCACTATCACATTTAATGATGTGGCAGGCTACACCATGCCGCTAAAAGCTGACTTTACGGCTGGCACTGCCGAGGTAGTGACCATCAATGACAAGGAAAGTCAGGAGTATGAGCTAACTTTCCGTGGAATTAATACTGTCAACAATGACAAGGTAGAGGTTAAATTGTGGCGCACCAAGAAAGATCCCGGCACAACCTTTCCTTTAATCCATGAGGAGTTTGGATCGTATGAGATTAATGGCCGTGCCTTGTCTGATGCCAGCAAATCCAATGATTCGGCATTAGGGCTGTTTGGCCGTATCGTTAAGATCGCTGCACCAGCCTAACCCACACAAAGCAGGCACAAGCAGGGCGCATCAGCCTTGCGAAGCATTACTTCTCATTTTGTGCCTGCTTCTTAGGACATTCCCATGAACGAATTTGCACTGGGTAGCAATCGCACGATTACCTTGCCACTGGGTGAGCAACTGGTCGAAATCCGACAGGCGGTCATGGCAGAGTTTGACCAGTTTGTTGGCTCAGCACACACTATCAAAACTGCACTCGATGTATTGCCAAAAGATAAAGACCATCAGGCAATCATTAAGGCATTTACCGATCATAAGCATGAAACCATACAACTGTTGGTGTTGCTTACCAACCTTGACGTAAAACAGGTAGGTGAACTAGCCGAAGCCGATCCAGTGAATCTGGCCCAACTGGTTTACGCCATGTATGCACTCAATACCGCATTTTTTGACGAAGCAGTCAAGCCAACACGCAAGTCAGACAACAAGAAAAATACATGGTTTGACGGTTTTCAGTTCCTGATTAGCCAGGGTCATCGGCATAGCGAGATCATGCAATATACCTATGGTGCCTACTTGGGTTACATGGAAGCGGCCAACAAGTCATGCCGTCATAATTTACGGGTGCAGGCGGGGATGATCCGCACAGCCCACCATGCAAATAAGCAGCAAATGGATAAATTTTGCCGAGACTTGGATAAAGATTAGTTTTACTCCCCAATTGTATTGCCATTCAATTTTGATTAAATTGTGGAGAAATATACAAAACGGTAAAACTAATGAAAGGATTATTTTCCACGTTGTTTGCGGGCATGTTTTTAACTGGGGCAGTACACGCGGCGGATCAGAATTTATTTGGAACGGTTGAATATTCTCACCAGACCATAAAATTTGATGATGACATAAAAGCTGATTTTGATGGTGGGACGATTGGGTTTAGCACATCGCCACGACAGCAATACGGTTACTGGGGCAAGTTTGAATATTCAAACAGCAGTAAGACCGATTCCAACTACTACGAAGGAACCTTAGGTATTAATTACAACCTGTTCAATCAGGGTAATTTTTATCTAAACGGTTTAGCCGGCATTGGATATACCCGGATTGAATCTGGCATCACGTCCAGCAACCTGAACTTTATATCAGTACCGCTGGCCGTAGAGGGTGGCTATTCACTCACCCCGAAACTAGATTTGTATGCCAGTGTTGGTTACAAATGGCTATTTGATACAACGGGCCGTGATGGTTATTACGGCAATGGCAAAGTGTCTACAGGCAGCAGCACTGCTAATAATTCCGGTAAGGTACTTTGTAATACTGGTGGCGATAATGGCAGGGGTAAATGGGTTGATGGTTCAGACCCTAGTCTTTGTGCTAATTTTGGTGGTGTCGTTTCCAATCCTGGAAATAAAGTCTTGTGTAATAATGGGACATGGAGTAATAACCCCGATAACCGTACTGACCTTAGCGGCTTTTGCTCCAGCAATGGCGGCGTTTATGAGTCAAAAAGAAGTAGCCTAACCAGCTTAAGGGCTAGATACGGAAACTCAATTAGCCTTGGCGATGCACAAACTCCAGTGTATAAAATTGGCTTGCGGTTTAGTTTTTAAGGAATAAGAAATGGCTAATCAAACAGTTGAATGCTTAAATTGTGGGCATGTTGGGGCAACAAAGCTAAGAGGCAGTACTTTTATTACGCTGATACTGCTACTTTTTTATATTATACCTGGCATCATATATATGGTCTGGCGGCGAGGCGGCGGTGGTGTATGTAGCGCATGTGGCAGTCATAACACTAGATTATATGTGCCAAAGCCAAAAAATCAGCAAATAACTACGAAGGTTGGTAGTTCGTCAGATGTTCAACAGATTCAATGCCCTGATTGCCGCGAATATATTCGCTATGATGCTCGAAAGTGTAAGCATTGCGGCACAATGATAGAGCAATCAAATACCAGCAGCTAAATTAACCCATAATTTAAAGGTCACTTCGGTGGCCTTTTTTGTTGCCTAAATTTTAGTGAGATTAATAAATGGCTGGAAATCTGGATTTTTTATTAAATCTTCGCGCGAATACCACAGGCTTTAATAAAGGCGTGGATGGGGCAAAGTTTGCTGTTAATGCTCTTGTGTCTGCAATGGCTGCGCTGGGCGTTGGTGTCTCACTAAAAGGCTTGGCTGATACTGCTGACCAGTTCACCACGTTGCAAGCCCGGATTAAAGTTGCAGTCGGTGAAACTGGCAACTTTCAGGAAGCCATGGCGGGTGTTTATCGGGTAGCCATTCAAACCAATTCCAATTTAGATTCTACCGCCAGTCTTTTCTCGCAGTTAAATAAAATTGGCAAGGACATGGGTCTAAGCCAACAGCAAGTGCTGAGTGTTACTAAAACTATCAACGAAGCCATAAAGGTCGGCGGTGGATCAGCACAAGCAACTGATGCAGCAATTACCCAGCTTGTTCAGGGCCTTCAACTTGGAATCCTAAATGGCGAAAATTTAGCCAGTGTCATGGAGCAGGCACCTGCTATTGCAGATGCATTAGCTAAGAGCCTTGGTGTAACCACTGGCGAATTGCGCAAGATGGCTGAGAATGGCGAGTTGTCGGCAGAGCGCGTAATTAAGGCGCTACAGCAACAATCTGGAGCTATTCAAGAGCAATACAGCAAGTTCCCTATCACTATCAGTAATGCCCTGCAACGCATCAGTACAGCGTGGACAATGCTGATCGGTGAAATGGACCAAGCCAGCGGGGCCAGTTCCAGCGTTGCAAAAATTCTGGTTTATATTGCTGATAATTTGGGCGAGCTAAAGCGCTTTGTTGATGATGCATCGGAAGGCGTTGGATTCTTTGTTGGTAAACTGCAGGATATTGACCCCGGCACAATTGATGCCTTAAAGACCGCCTTAAATTCAGCTTATGAAGCCATGAAAGAACTGGCTCAAATGGCCGTTGAGGGGTTTGAAATTACTCTTGATGTGCTGGACGAGTTGCTTCAAGGTGTTTTTAGTTTTATGACCACCAGCGAGCAGGCCGCTGAGGGCGTTAGTGGATTCAAGAAAGCGCTTGATGCTATCAATATTGTAATTGGCCTGCTACGTGATGGCTTTGCTGCGATTGGCATTGCAATCCAAGCTTTGACCGGTCTGTTTTACGACATGGCTGGGGTGTGGCTGACTGTACGCTCTAAATTTAGCTGGGGCGATGCTAAGCAACAGTTTATTGCTGATGCTGCCGAAATGGCAGAAAAGGCTGAACAGCACTATGCCAAAGCCCAAGAAAAGTTAATGGGATTTCAGTCTGCCACGCTAGCGGCAGGCTATCAGGCTCAAAAAACACAGGCGCAAATTAATCAGGAGCGTATCGCTGACAATGAAAAAACATTGCAGCAATTGCAGATTGATGAGCAAAAAGCGCTTGCTGATCAAGCTGTCAATAATGAAAAGCGCAAGCAGTTGGAAGTGCAACTGGCAGAGGCTCGTAAGAGCGCCAATCAGGTTGCGATCAATACATTAGTTGCCCAGATTTCTGAACTGGATAAATCAGACGATGCATTTACTAAGGCCAATATTGACCGGCAGGCAGAGCGCCTAAAAGCCGCACAGACTTATGCTAATGAGGCAGTGAAGGCTAACGGCAATGTTTTAGACGCAGCTACCCATCAGCATTTGCTGCAAATGGGTTATTTATCTACACAGACTGACGCACAGAAAAAAGCTGGTGAAGTCACGGTTACGGCGCTGGATGATAGTGCTAAGTCAGCAGAGGGCTTCGGCTTAACAGCTAGTGCCGCTGCTGAACGCGCTGCCAAGGCTTTGGGGGTTGATCTTGATGTTGCCTTGAATAATGTCACCCGTGGCATGAAAGAAGGTGTTACACAGGTTCAAACCATAGCTGCTGGTTTTGATGACCTTAAGAAAAAAGGGACTGATGCATCAGCTTTGCTGGTTGCTGGCATTGATGAGTTAATCAAGAAAGCTAAGAATCAGGCGGATCTGGATGCGTTACGAAACCTCATCAACCAATTAGGCGCTGAAGGTAAACTTTCTGTTGATCAGGTTGCGGTGGCGCTCGGTGATGTGGGCAAGGCGGCAAAAAAAGTACCTGAAGATATTGATACGGCGCGCGGTGCACTGGAGGCCTTGGGTGTTGATGTTGGTAAATTTTCCAGCAAAACCACTGAGGAATTCAATAAGGCCAAAACCAGTGTTTTAAATGTCGCAGAGGGATTTTCTCAGCTAAAAGCCGATGGTATTGATGCTTCAGGTGCCTTGGCTGCATCACTGCAAGAACTGCTCAAAGATGCCAAAAACCAAGCTGAAATTGAGGAAGTCCGCAAGCTGTATATCCAGTTTGGCAATGATGGCAAGCTGTCAGCGCTACAGGTGGCTGAAGGGCTGCGTCAGGCCAATGAGGAGCTAAACAAGGCTGATCCCAATGCGAGCGCATTAGAGCAGGCATTAAAACGGCTGGGGGTTGAAAGTCGTAAAAACCTTGAAATTCGCGCTCAGCAGCTTGAGCAGGATTTACTGGCAGCCAAGATCAGTGGGCAACTTACGGATCAGCAGCTAAAGCAGGCTGAGGAAACGGTTGCCAAAGCGCGTGCAGCAGCGGATGGTGTTGAGTATCACAATAACCGGGTGAGCCAGAGCTATAACCGGGTAAGTGATGCTGCCACAGGTGCAGGCAATGCAGGCGTACGTGCAGCACAGACCACTGCCGAGGCATGGGATAACACGGTCACGTCAATATCCAAAGCAGCAGCCAAGCTGGATGAAATTACCCGCAAACAAGGCAGCATGACCGGTTCAGACTTCCTGAACGGCAATGGCAACTTAAACAAGTCACTCAATGATGCGGGTTTGTTGTCTTATTCCGAGGAGCAGATCAAGCAGAAACTGATCAGCGAGAAGGGCTATGACGCAGATCGTGCTTCACGGGAAGCCAAACGCATATTCAGTGACCAGAGCTGGGCGCGGGGTGGCGTAAGTATTGCCAATGGTCAGTTGGGCATGAGCCAGTCTGGTGATCTCACCAATTACAATTACATCAACAGCCTGTTTGACCGGATGAACAGTGTGATTAGCTCCACCACGTCAAGTAACCAGCCTGAAAAAACAGTCAATGTAAACCTGCAACTTGATGGGAAAACTGTTCCTGCAAGGGTTCCAGCCAGTCAGGAACAAAACTTTCTCGATATGCTGAAACAGGCCAAGAAAGTTAGTTAATTAGCCTTGAACTGACTAAAAAGCGCCCTACATATTTAATTCACAATTAACCTGAGCGAGTGCAGCAAATGTTTGTCAAGAAAGGTGAATTTTATATAAATCTTGATCATGTAATTCTGATCCAAAGGCTAGTAGTAGAGGGCAACCAACCTGCGGCACGTATATGGCACTCCCAGCCCTTGATTCATGATGAGGCAGAAGGGCCAGTGCCGTATGCCGATGCCAAGTTTGAAACTGAAGCAGAGCTTGATGCTTTTATTGAAAAAGTATTAGCTGCATCTAAATCCTAATAGCCAGTCGCCAAAACACCTAACCCGCTCATGTAGCGGGTTTTCTTTTGCCCGAGAATTTTATGAAGCTAAAAAACCTGAGCACACAGGCAGTTTTAACGCTGTCTGATGAGTTGCTATGGACAGATGAGTTCGACTGGTCACCGGTTAAGACCAATGCCAGCTACAGCATGACGGGCGCACTGATTGTCGAGCAAGGCGTGATGCAGGCAGGCCGTCCAATCAGCCTGGAGCAGCCGGACGAAACGATGGGCAAGCTGAAACGCGCCACGGCTTTAACCCTTAAAGACTGGGCAGCAATCAAGGGCCAGCGCTTTGAACTCACCTTTGAGCGTGGCGGCAATCGCACGCATACCGTGATGTTTGACACGGACAAACCCATGACCGCCAAGCCATCCAAGGGCTTTGTTGGACTGAATTCACCAGACGACTGGTACAACGTAAACCTATATTTTATTGAGGTTGTATAAATGACAATCCTTTCCGGTGACATCAAGATCAAGAAATCACAGGTTATGCTGCAAACCAGTGACGGTGGCGGTGCCATGACCAACAATGTGGTGATTGATGGCCAGTCCAATAATATGTTCCGCGACATTGACGAGATTGACCGTGTTTACGGCAAGGTAGATCTTGCCAAAGTGTTTGTGCATGTGGACACCAACAACACAGATAGTGCCTTTCAGGTGCACGCCATTATTAGCAAGATGCCTGCTGATCCGCGTGTATCGGTCAACCTGTTTACCACCAAAGACTGGTTTGACCGCAGGCCATCCCTGCAAAACTACATTGAAAACTATCTGGCCAAGGGTGTGCGCTGGGAAGGACATTTGCTGGAAACCCAGATTGCCGGGCAGCGTGCTATCCAGATCAGTATTGATGAAACCAGCACCGCCATCCCGGCAATCGGACAGACGCTGGTGTTGGTAAATAACGAGGGCTTGCCCACCGAGGTCTATCAGTATGTGCGGGTAACTGAAGTTAGCGTCGTTAAGCGCAACTTTATGTGGGGCGCCACACCCCGGATGCGGCAAGTGGTCACGCTGGGTATCTCTGACCCACTGCGTTATGACTTTATTGGCCAGTCCGTTAACTCATTTTTAAGCAATGATACGCCAATTGGTATTTTGCGTGATACCCGCGTTGCTGACAGTGCCAAATACTATGGGATTTCACCGCTTGCCAATCCGGTAAGCCTAAACAGCGCACAGATTCAGGTTGAAAGCATTTTTAGCCAGATTGTGCCTAGCGCACAGGCCGAAACGCCACTGATTGATCTTGATGCGGCTGGCCAATCCACCACTTTTGTTGAAGCCAACGCCAGTGCCATTAGCCAAAGCATCACTACTACCATCAGTGCGGCACAAAACCTGTTTTTAGGTTCCAGCGTGATGCCAAAAACGGTGTCATTTAGCCTGTTTGGTGTGGCGATTACCGATAGCGGTGGCGAGCTTAAAAACAGCAGTGGCGTCGCAGTTGGCACGATTGACTATGCATCAGGCCTGATTCGCTGGAACAGCAATGCAGGCACAGGCAATGCCACCTTTACCATCAATTACCAGCCTGCTGTTGCTGCATCTAAACCGCAAAGCACCTTTTTACGCACAGTGACTGCTGATAACCGGGGCTACAACTGGACAAATACACTGGTTCCCATTCCAGCACCCGGCACGCTCATTGTGTCCTATACCAGTCAGGGCAAGGTTTATAGCTTGCGTGACAATGGTGCAGGCCAGTTAAAAGGCGCTGACAGTAGCATGGGTAGCGGTACGCTGTCGTATGAGACTGGTACGGTGTTATTGACTACAGGCGCATTGCCCGATGTTGGCACAGCGATTTTATACACCTGGGGCAATAAGCTGTCTTTGTTTGCCCGCGCTGATATGCCAATTGGTAAGGCGTATGTAGACATCCCGCTCGACGGCAAGTTTATTAAAACCGGAACCTTGCTCGTGAGCTGGGTACAGGGTGGAGAGAATAAAACCGCAACCGATGATGGCAATGGCAACCTGATCGGCGATGCCACCGGGGTAGTAAGCTATACCGGACGTGGTGTGCGCCTGATTCCCAGTGTCCTGCCAGCACCCGGCACCATCTTTAATGTGACCGGGCAAACCGGCAATGCACTGACTGCCACGATTACCAACAGTCCGGTCACGAACGGCACAACCAGCTTTACTATTCCAGGCAGTGGCAACCTGCAACCCAACAGTGTCAAGCTCAATGTGCCACTCATCAATGCCAGTGGTGATGCAAGTGGTAACGTGGTGCTGCGTGATAAGCCAACCAATGCCAGCATCGGCACCATGGTTGATGATCAGGGCGTCAATCGTGGCACAATCAACTACAGCACCCGTGAAGTCACCATTACCCCTGTGGGGTCTTACAAGGTCACACAAAAGCAGTATTCATCAGCCATGTATATCGTAAAAGGGGCAGCGTAATTATGGGCTTTTACACCACACCTAGCAGCACCACAACTCAGGTTATTGAAACCGGGCTATACAATAACAGCCCGGTTGATATTGCTGTTGAGTACCGCAACGCTGCTGATGCCTACGATGCGCTCAGTTCAGGCTTTACTGCTGATACGCTAAAACTGGCGCTCAATGACGGCTTTGTGCAGCAAATAGCCGCAGGCTCGGTGCGCTTTAACCTGGGCAACAGCAGCTACACTGACCGTAATGGCACCCTGTATCGTGACATTGACCCAAAAACCGGATCAGGCACTGCCGCTGGCCAGATATTCTATGGCACTGGCAATGTGGAAATCACGGACTGGAATGCCGGGCAATCCAACAATCCGGTGCTGCAATCGCTGGTTACACAGTTTGGCGGCACGCCTGTGAGCGTGGTGGCGTTTCGTACCGCATTAACGCCATTGCGTGTGCAGTCACTGACTATCACCGCCGCGCTGCAAGATGGCACCAGCATTAATGTGTCCGCCAATAGCGCTGGCGTGATTAGCCACCCCAAAGTGACAGGCACTGTGAACTGGGAGCAGGGTATTGTCGAGCTGTACTTTGCCACCAAGACCAAGATTACCAGTGCCAACCGGCCTAACATTGAGGCCAAGGACTGGTACGACGCCAGCATGGAATATACTGAAGGCAGTGACACCTACATCAATGTGCCGAACTGGGTACTGCCAGAAACCATTAAATACAGTGCAGTAGCCTATAGCTATTTGCCACTGTCTGCTGATCTTTTAGGGCTTGATCCAGTGCGCTTGCCATCCGACGGGCGTGTGCCGATTTTCCGTTTGGCTGACGTGATAGTGGTTCATCATACCGCCAGTGAAAACTGGAGCAATCCCGCAATCAATGGCAGTTTAAGCATGGGACGTGGCCGTCTGGCTTATATCAAGCTGTATGACAGCACAGGCAAGGTGGTTGATCCCAATATGTATGACGTTGACCTTGATCTTGGCGAGGTGACGCTGAACAGCAATTACAGTGCTGCTGGGCTTGCACTGCCCTTAATTGCCGAGCACCGCATTGAAGATGCAGCAATGGCGCTGGATGTACAGATTAACGGGACTATCCGGCTCAACAAGCCACTCACCCATAACTTTCCAGCGGGTTCTATGGCCAGTAGTGCATTGATGATGGGCGATATTCAAGGTCGTGCCTTTAATGTGTTTTCTCAGGCCTCATGGACAAATGAATGGTCAGACACACGCATCGGCAACCCCATCAATGCCCAGTACAACGATGCACTATATCCGATTATTACTATCAACCGCGGTGTGATTGAAGAACGCTGGGCGCTAATCTTTACCAGCACCACAGCTTACCGTGTTGTTGGTGAGTATAGCGGTCAGATTGGCACAGGTGACATTAACTATGATTACAGTCCTCAAAACCCAGTAACGCTGGCACCCTACTTTACGATTAAAAAAGAGGGTTGGGGTAGTGGCTGGCCAGTTGGTGCTGTGTTGCGCCTTGAAACCGCAGCAGCCAGTTATCCAGTAGATGTGGCACGTACTATTTTGCAGGGCGAAGGGACGCTTGATGATGATAGTTTCCAGATCCAGATTCGATGCGGTGTAGACCGCTAAACCAATTAAACCAATAGCCGCATTATGCGGCTTTTATTTTGTCTGGGGGTTTTATGGCAACAGATACCGATGTGCAGTTTTTCAGCCACTTAAATGGCTTAACGCTTAGCAATAACTGGGGCGATATGTGCAATTTGCTGGATGCTTGTCTTGTCGACGGTGTGCAACTCACTAGCGTAACTGCAGCCAGCATTGATGCGCAGGGCGACATTCATTTATCACTTTATGCAGCGCATAATTGTTTGTTGTTCCAGGTCATTGAGTTGTCCGGTTTTGCGGATGCTATTGTTGATGGCACAACCAGAACAATTAATGGCAAATACCGAATTAAAGGCACACCGTCTACGACGCAACTGATCTTAAAAGGCAATGTTGTACGGAGCGTGACAGATCCTGCAACAATCAATTTAAGTACTCTTGGTGCTGCAAAACTCGCATCACTGGGCTACGACAAGGTATTCACAGCGCAGTACAAGCGGGTCTACCGTGCTAAAAATCCTAGCGCCCAGCATCCATTTATCCGGATTGATGAAACATTAAGTGGTGAGGGTGGCGGTAACTATAGCTCAACTTACGCCAAGGCGGCGATGGTGGGCTTAATTGAAAATATGACCCATATTGATGATTATGCAGATACAAGCAAGTTGCAATTGCCACTTGATACCACCGATTTTACTAAAAACTGGAAAATCACCGGTACTGGGACTGATGTGACAAGGGGCTGGTGTAAATGGTATTACGCATCAAACTATTACAATGCCAAAGAAACTGATACGCCCGGTGCAGGCAATCGCGGCTTTACCCTCGTTGGCAATCAAGACGCCTTTTACCTACTAAATGCGACCAACCAATCGAATCAAAATATCAAGAAATTAAACAGTTGCGGCCTGCATAGGTCAGCACTGCAAAGTGATGTTGTCCCCAACTGGTTTTTAATGGCTACGGTTAATTATAACCCGGCAGGCGCATCTACTGTTAATTACAATGCTATGGCGTTCAGCCCACTCGGCTATAACGCCATAGCCGCAAAATTCATCACACTAAAATATGACCCGGCTGCAAGACTGTCGAATCACACTTATGCTAACCCTATCGTTCCAGATTACAAAACTGGATATTCCGGGGCATTTGGCGCATCCAATATTCCTGCGCTGGAAGTGCCATTTTATGATGACAATGGCTGGCTAATGGGGACATTGCCGCATGTGCAATATGCCGGGAAATCGCTTAATGCCTATAGCACCACGACCCCAATTTTGGCCGACCAGAGCATGTATGTCCTGGACTCATTGTATGTAAATGCCAATACCGATACTGGTGGCGTGTATTTTTATTTAGGAGAACTGGAATGAAGCCTTGTTTACGAAATGCACAGCATAGTTCCAATTTTCTAGTCGGCAATTACAACACGAATTTTGGCTTCGACAATACAGTGCGCAGCATTGCTGGTAGCGTAGACAAGCAAGGTGTTGATTATAGCAATGCACAGGTATTGATTGCCCGTAAAAGTGATTTCCAGCCGATTGCGGTTCGCAAGCCAGATGCAGCAGGCCATTACAGCATAGATGGATTAAATGCCGACGTACTGTGCTTTGTGATTGCATTTGACCAGAACGAACAAGACAACGCAGTCATTCAAGATAATGTGGTGCCAAAATGATGACATTTAGTGATACGGTAATTGCAGACCGTTTAAAAGCCCTGACCCGTGCGCTGGATGCCAAGGCCACTGGTGGCAAGCTGCTGCTTTATGGCGGCACCCAGCCAGCAGCAGGAGCTAGCACCAGCCAGACTATGCTGTGTGAACTGGTTTTTCCCAAGCCCAGTGCAGGCACTGTGGCCAACAAGATACTAAGCATTAATAACCCAGCCGCTGCCATGGCACTGGCTGATGGTACGGTCACATGGGCGCGGCTGGTTGACGGGGATAATGTCTGGATTGCTGATTGTGATGCAGGGGGGCAAGGCTCTACTGCGGTAGTGCGCATTCAGAATGCTGATGGTGAAGTCTATGCTGGTGGCTCAGTCACTGTAACCCTGGCACAACTCAAAGAGGTTTAACAATGTGGCTAATTACACTCCACCGGATGCCCATAATGTAATACTCAATTTTGATAAACCTTTAACGCCCGTTGATAGCCACAATGTGGTCTTAAATTTTGGTGATGACAGTGAGGGTTTAAGCCTTACATTTACTGCCGAAATTGCCGCGCCACAGCTTGAAATAGTCGCCATTGCTGAACAGTCTGATGATGTAGCAGCCAGTTTTAGTGCTGAAATTGCCAGCCCGGTTTTAACCATTGAAGCCACTGCTGCAATTAGCGCTAAAGCACAGATACTGGCAGAAATACCAGCACCAGTGCTAAGCATTGAAGCTGTTGCCGTATCAGTACCGCCGGTAGATGCTGTATTTTACGCTGAAGTGGCTGCACCGGTTTTAAGTATTACTGCCGACTATGACTTTAATGTCACCCGCTATTTGACTGCTGAATCAGGCATAGCATTTCAAGCCGCAAATCAGCACACATTATTGGCGAGTGATGGCTACCAGAATGCAGACCTGTATCGTGGCCAGCAGGCTCAACACTGGCAACAGTCGCAGGCATTATCGGTTACTGCAAATAGTGATTATCAAAACACAACCCGCCAAACCCATGAGCAGGCGCAAGGCTGGGAAGCAGCAGGCCAGATCAGTGCAACCACAAGTGACAGCTACAGTACTAATCAGCGTGAGCGCAAAGCAAGCCAGCAGCCATGGCAATCAGCGAGTGAGCTAACACAGACTGCAAGCGACAAATACACCAGCCACATCCAGCATAAGCCTAGGCTTAATGACAACTGGCAGGCCGCCGAACAGTTATCACTGGCATTTGGATTTGGCTACGATGCAGCCACATGGATCAGGCTGCTTGACCGCATCGTTTGGGAAAAGTCCCAACATCCAAAAAATGGCCGTAGCATTGATGATGGTGGTGGCATCAAGCCAGAGCCGCCAGACTATGTAGGTACGACTGACCTTAACTTTATTTGCAAGTTAAAGAATGTTGACCCGCATAACGTCATTTTAAATTTTGGTGCGCATCCGTGTCCCGACCAGATCATACCGACAGTACCGGTACAACAGGTTTATTTTATTATGAATGATACAAGCCTTACCCGCGTGAGTGACGGCCAGCCTATTGAGCTGTCTAGTGTGCAAATCGGCATTGACCAGAATAGCTGGTGCTGGTCATTTAGCGCCAAGCTGCCCTTTACTGAACTGGACAAAGTTAAGCCTAATAGTGATGGCTTGATTGAGGTTGAGCTTAATATTAATGGCAACATCTGGCGAATGCTGGTTGAACAATATGACCAAAACCGTGAGTTTGCCAATAGTGATATTTCAATTTCTGGCCGCAGTGTGACCGCCATGCTGGATGCACCACTGGCCAGCACCCGCAGTTATGTACAAACCAGCGCCACCACATCACGTCAGTTAGCTGATAATGAGCTGGCGCGCGTCAGTAGTGATTTGGGCTTTAGCCTGGACTGGAATTTAATCGACAGTCTTGGCTGGTCAATGCCTGCCAATGCATGGAGCTATACCAATTTAACGCCAGTCGCTGCAATCAAGCAGATTGTTGAGGGTGGGGGTGGGTTTTTAAATAGTCACATGAATGACAGGCAATTGCTGGTTAAGCCAGTTTATCCAGTTGCACCATGGCAATGGGCCAATACTGATCCCGACCTGATTTTACCCTATGACATTGTGCTGCGTGAAAGTCTGAAATGGGAAGAAAAGCCCATATATAACGCGGTGTATGTGCAGGGTGAAACGACTGGTGTGCGCGGCTTTGTCAAGCTCACTGGTACAGCAGGCGATTACCAAGCCCCAACGGTGGTTGATGCCATGATTGGGGATGAAGCAGCAGCCCGGCAGCGTGGCATGACTATCCTTGCGGCTGGCGGCAAGCAGGCCCGTGTATCACTTGATTTGCCAATGCATGAAACCATTGGTGTGATTGAACCATCCATGTTGCTCAAAATTACTGGAGATAGTGACTGGTATGGCTTAAGCCGCAGCGTATCGATTAGCTCCAGCATTGCAACAGATGGCAAAATCACGACCCGGCAAACCGTGGAACTAGAGAGGCATTACTAATGGCAATGGGTAATTTTTGGCAACAGTTTAAGGACTTGTTGCCCGATGAGCCGAAGCTGGTTGGCACCATTACAGCCAATTACGGTAACAGTATGTATGGCGTTAGTCTGGTGGGTGGTGGTAGTGTGCAAGCCACATCAAACACTGACCGCCTTATTGGCGACAAGGTGTATATCATAGGCAAAGTCATTGAGGGCAAGGCACCTGACCTGCCTGACGTGGTGATTGAAATCTAATTTTTAGCAAATAAAAGGCTTCCGATTCGGGAGCTTTTTTATTGGGGGTACTATGCCATTACGTGTAATAAAGGGTGATACCTTTGCTCCTGCATTTCGCCGTTTAAATGGGAAAACTCGTGCGCCGATTGACCTCACTGGCAGCACGTTAACTGTTACCGTGCATTCGGCCAACTTTGACTTAAACGTGGTTTTGAGCTGTCAAATCCTGGATCAAGGCATTGCTGAGAATAAAGGCCGTTATGTGACTGAGCCAGTCGATACCAGCACATGGCCAGTGGGTATACTGACCATGAAGCACACCCGTGAATATGCAAGTGCCAAAGCCAGCATTATTGGCAGCATTGTGGTGGAGGCAGGCTGATGTCAGATTTTATCGAAATTTATGATACCGAAATCCTGCTCATTGAAGATGAATCGGGCAGTGTGCTTGAGTATGTGGGCAGTGCCATCATTGTTGGCGGGGCAGTGCAGAAAGTAAATGGGCAGATTGGCGATATTACCCTGACTGCTGCTGACGTCGCTGCTGACCCATTTGGTTCTGCTGATGCAGTACGCACCCAGCTACAGTCACAGATTGATGACAAGGCTGACATTGCAACTGTTAATCAGCAAATTAATGCAATCAATCAACAACTACCCAACCTTGCCACACAAACTTATGTGTTGACTGCGCTTACTCCCAAAGCCAGTATAGCTTATGTGGACAATGCAGTAGCTGCAAAAGCGGACGCACTGGCCACATCACAAGCCTTGGCCACAAAAGCCACCACAGTACAGCTTAATGAAGTCAAGGCGCTGGCCGAAATCAACGAGTTGAAGGTGGGTACTAAAGCTGAGCAATCCAGTGTTGATAATTTATCAGCCACAGTGGCAGCACAGGGGCAAACCCTGCTGACCAAGGCCGATATTGCGGCCCTAACAGCACTTGCCCAACTGGTGGACACCAAGGCAGATCAGTCCTATGTTATTAGCGAGATTGCCCGGATCACTGGCAATGCCCCCGCAGCACTGGACACACTGGCCGAAATTGCCGAGCAACTGGGCAACGATGAAACCCAGATTAATAATTTGCTCAATCAGCTTGGCAACCGTGTACGGTTTGATGCTGCACAGTCATTGACGACAGCACAGCAAAATCAGGTATTAAGTAATATTAATGCTGAAAAAGCAGGGACTGCGGCAGCGCTGGTTACTGCTATCACACCCGCAAGTATCGGCGCAGCTACATCGGCACAAGGTGATAAAGCTAACACTGCGATTCAGTCTGCTGATTTAGCACCAGTAGCGCTATCCGGCTCATTCTCTGATTTAGTCAATAAATCAAGTCTGTTTAATTTGGTCTACTCAGCTTATGCGCTAGGCAGCAATACAGTGATTTTGGCTACTGACACGTTAGGGCAGATGCTGGGCAAACTGCAAAGTCAAATCAGTGCTAATGCAACAGCTATCAGCGGCAAAGAGCCTGCTGTCACGGCCGGCACGACTGCACAGTATCAGCGCGGTGATAAGTCATGGCGTGATTTTGCAACTGATGTGCGTGCAACAGCGCTGACAGGCTTATCAATGGCAAGCGCTACAGCTATCGTTGCGACTGATAGCGTGCTGTCTGCGCTGGGCAAGCTTCAGGCACAAGTCACAGCAAATAGCACTGCTATCGCTGCCAAGGTTGATGTCGTGCAGCTCACAAAAGCACAGTACGATGCCTTGTCTACCTCTGACAAGAATCTGGCTACTAAACTATACGTGATAGTGGGGTGATTTATGGTTGCACTAGCGGCAAGTGGTGAGAGAAAGTTTGTGCGTTATAAGCAGCAGGACGTTGATGCGGTTTATATCAGGGGTAATAAAATATATGGGAAAAACCTGTGGCAGTTCCCAAATAGTGGAAGCGCTTCTAGTGCGGTATATGGGGAATGGGTAACGGACTATTTGAGTGCTGATAATCAACATCAAATCCAGCGCTATGTAAAACGTGGTACTCAAAATATTCAGTCACTCAAGCAATGGACAGGGTTATCACCAATTAATTTTGTAGACCTCAACAAATCATATTCATTTCAGTGCAAAGTCAAATCATCCCTACAATTTGTAAGGTTATTTGTTTATATCTATGGGCAGACAAATCCAGTTACGGCATTTAAAGTGGGTGTAAACAACACAACATTTACAGATGTACAGCTCGCGAGCCTAGTGCCAAATGGATCAGCCACTAATACCGCTTATCGAGGCGTGGTTTTTCTAGGGTGGTATACTAGCGACTTCAATAATATTACGGATACTGCGTACTTTGAAGGCCATACCATTGAAGTCAAGGAAATGAAATTAGAGGAGGGCGAGCTTAGCCCGTACTCCATTCATTCCAGCCTGCTTTAATCAACTCACCACATGAGCCGAATAAACCAAACATTCGGCTCACACCAAGCCCTGACTAACACTCAGGGCTTTTTTATTGGCTGAAAGGGGAAACCGATGCCAGATAGCAACTACTCAACAGAGCCACCCGCTGCGTCTGCCGCGGCATTAGCCGCAATCAGCGACAAGATTAGCGACATCCGTGAAGAGCAAAAAAAGCTTGCAGAAATACCGGGCATGTTGTCGAAGATGAATATGCAGTTGGAGCAACTCACTAAAGACCACCAGCAAACCCGGCAGGATTTGCACGAAACCCGCAATGGATTTCAAACTGAGCTTGAGAAAATCCATAAAGATGTGGACGACCTGAAAACCAGCAAAACCCGGATCGATACATTAAGCGACTGGTTTAAATGGGGTGGGCTGGCACTGATTGCCATGATCATTTCAGCATGGGTCAATCTATCAACCAAGATGGACGCCACGGCTGCACAGGCTGCAAATAACTCCCAGCGCATTGAAGTAGTTGAGAAAACGCAGGAAGAACGCCGGGGCATTTTAAATGATCTATTAAAGCGGATTAATGACCTGCAACTTGATTTCTACAAACGGGGCATGAGTGATGAAAAGTGAACATACACGCGCATGGCTGGCACTGGTTGTCATTGCCTTGATTGCCCTGCTGGTTGCGGGGCTTTTTTTTATCCAGATTCCAGCCGACAACAAGGACTTGGTGAACATTGCACTGGGCTTTATTGCGGGTTATGCAGCGTCAGTGGTTGGTTATTACTTCGGCGACAGTGATGCCAGCCGGCACAAAACCGAGTTGCTTAACAATCAGGATGTGGCCACAGGCAAGCCCGGTGATCCGGTGCATATTGAAAATGAGGATAAGCCATGAGCAAGGCAGTATTTGACCAACTCCGAACATTAAGCGGTGGTGCGTTATCACAAGAGCAAGTAGATGCCGGCAACCGTATCTTAGGCTTTGCCAATGAATCAGTCGTGCTGCAATTTTTGGGGGCAAACAACGTGCAGAAAATGAAAATCAGTCAGTATGGCACTAACCTGATTAAGCAGTTTGAATCACTGCGCCTGTCAGCTTATGATGATGGTGTCGGGGTATGGACAATTGGATACGGCACTACCAAATACCCCAATGGCCTTAAAGTTAAGCGGGGCGACAAATGCACGCAGCAGCAAGCTGAGCAGTATTTGCAGCATGATCTGGCTGAATTTGTTGATGCAGTTAACGATGCACTGACCACTACTGTTAATCAGAACCAGTTTGATGCCATGGTAAGCCTTGCTTATAACATAGGTGTGACTGCATTTAAGAACAGTACGTTGGTTAAGAAAGTAAATACTGGCGATAAGCTGGCCGCAGCTAACCAGTTTCTGCTTTGGAATAAGGCAGGCGGTAGGGTGCTGCAAGGACTTGTAAATCGACGCAGTAAAGAACGTGCATTGTTTTTGTCATAGCAGGCCGCAAAGATATGCTATAATCACTTCGCTTTCGGATTTCTTGATCCAGCCGCCTTGTGACTGCCTAGGTATCACTTGGAGATTATGTTTAAAGTGTTGCTGCACTCTAAACATATAAAGACCGTCCTTATGGGCGGTTTTTATTGCCCATCACATGAAACCTGATATACTGTACTTCTTAGCTGCTTACATTTCTGGTTCTCCAGTATGTGCCTGTCACGGCGGTTCGAGAATTTGCAAATGGTGTCCAGCCATTCGCTACCAAAAGGGCTTTTTATGTATGTCCAGTACATAAATCTAAGCCCTTTTTTAATGCCTATCAGTTATGCCTATTAGCACTGGAAAGCATTAGCTGAATTGCATTATTGCCAAAACTTCCACCATTTCTTTTCCTTCCTCACAACAAACTCCACTGCATGACCCGGCTTGCCACAATCCGCACTCACACACTCACCCTTGTGATTGACCTGTATCACACCGCATCCCTCGCAGAGTTCCATGACAAGATAGCCTGGCTTGCATAGTCCAGCCATGCCATTTTGCATACGATGGTCTTTAGCACACTGTGCGCAGTATTCAGCCATTGTCAGTTACCGATCCATCAAGCCAATCTGCCCACCACTGCATCATTCCGGCACGTTTGCTTAGATACTTAGCGTGATTATAAGATGCTCTGGTCTGATTGCTACTCACGTGTGCTAGTTGGATTTCAATCCAGTCTTCATTAAATTCGATTTCATTTAGTGTCGTTGATGCAGTAGCTCTAAAGTCATGTGCCGTTACATCTGATAGCTCGATATTCTGAAAAACCCGGTTAATTGTGGCGGGTGATAGCATTTTTTCAGGATTATAGGGGGAAGGGAATATATACTCTGTCATTCCGCTAATCTTGCGCTGGGCTTCAAGTATTTTTAATGCCTGCGTGGATAATGGGACGATATGCGTCCTATTCTTTTTCATCAACCGCTTACCATCTTTTAGCTGCTCACGGCTCGCCATGGGAAGTGTTAATGTTTGATTCTCAAAGTCTACATGCTCCCAGCGTGCGCGCCTGATCTCAATAGTCCGCAGCATGGTATAGAATAGTAAATTAACAGCATTCTTAACGGTTTGGGTGCCACCATAGGCAATGAGTTTATTCTTTAGTTCCCTGATTTCGGTTTTATCAAGTGGCCGGGCATGATTAATTGGCGGTTTCTCAACAATATCCCTGACTGCATAAGTCGGATCATTATCAGCGCGCAGGGTGGCAATGGCATAGCGCATTACGCCACCAATGATCTGCCTATTGTTAATAGCTGTAGTTTCTCCTGTGCCATAATTCCTCTGACTTGTAACCCGCTTAATAGTATTCTTGATAATTACCAGCACATCGTGACTACTTACATCCCTTGCAATTTTATCCCCAATAGCCGGGTAAATGTCTTTATTAAGGCTGACAATAATACCGTCCCTATATCGCTTTGATTTGTGTTGCAACTTGGTGGCAATCCATTCTTCAGCAATCACCTTAAACGTATTCTTTCCCTCGTTCTGTTTTTTTAGTTTTTCATCGCGCCGATGTTTAACTGGATTAATACCTTCAGCCACCAGTTTACGCATTTCTGCATGTAGCTCCCTTGCCCTGGATAAACCAATTAAAGGGTACTCCCCTAGGCTCATTGATGATTCTTTCTCATCAAGCACAAACTTGTAGCGCCACAGCTTTGAGCCATTAGGCTTTACTTCAATATAAAGCCTATCCGCATCCAGCAGGCGGTACATTTTATCCTTAGGCTTTAAGTTTCTAATTTTGGCATCTGTCAGCATGGACGGGTATTTTTAATGAATAAAAAAGATACCCGTCATCGTACCCGTTTTTTTCGAGGAATCAAGCGGACTAATGCGGAATTAAGCGGATAAAAGATAGAATTATGATTTTTGAAATAATAACTTAGCGGAATCAAACGGAATTATGCGGATTACAATTATTCTTTTCGAGCATCAGAAGCATCGTATTTGCAACCTTATGAAAACGGGAAAGTTAATTCATTTAAAGAGGTCGGAATGCCTGTGGAGGAATCCATAAGTCAAGAGCAGTTAAACCCAGCCCTTGAGAAGCTTATCTTAACAGTTATGTCATTATGTTTAAATGTTTAAACCCAATAATGTCGCGCTATAGGCTCTAAGCGTATCAGCGCAATTGGCTATCTTTGCTGCCACGGCGATTAAATAATTCAAATTTTTTGGCATGTGCCTCAAGCTTGCTTTGACAATCCACACAGTGTTGTACACCGGGTAGGGCAAGCTGACGGGCTTTAGGAATGGGCTTATCACATTCTTCACAAGTGTCTGCACTTGGCCCAGTTGGAATTGCCTGTCTTGCCCGTTGCAATGCATCATTTACTGTTGCTTCGATTTGTTCCTGCTCAGCGCCGTCATGTGCCCAGCCACCTGCCATGTCTGATCTCCAGTTTTTAAGCCTGTTTAATCAAATTCTGCATTTGCCTGCTTGAGCTTAAGCAATCTAAAATTCAATTGCCTAAACCCCATTTGCTATGAAAGATATGGGGTTAAATGGCTTATTTTCAACCAAATACATAGATGGCGAATAGACGAGCTACCTTGAATATGCTCCAAATTGGTGCATAGCTATTTTTGAACTCAAAACGTATTTAAAAATTGAAAATATAATTATCTAATTTTACTCATAAAAATAGAGTTAGCTTTAAGGTTTCATAAATCTTAGCTATTGATGCGCTATCTTTGCACTGAAACGAGCGATTTCTCTAGTAAAAAATAAACATTTGCACTATTTTGGTGCTCTAAAAAGCCTTTTGTATGAATAACAGAATTAATGATGGCAGATGGTGCATTTTTTTTAAGAGTGCGTATAATTTGTGGCGTATTATTTTTAGGCCCTTAACAAATATTTTCTTTAAATTTATTAACTTATGATTTTTAAAGAAAATTGGTATGGCTTTTGCTAATATATCAGGTATTAAATTTGTAAGGCGCACCTACAGGGTGCAGTTACCCAATACTGGGAAATACTGGAGCAAAGTGAGCATGGCAAATAAAGTCCTCAACTTAATTAAAGAGCACGAGGCCAAGTGGGTCGATTTTCGTTTTACAGACACGCGCGGTAAAGAACAACACGTTACTTTCCCTGCTGGCACTGTTGATGAAGATACCTTCGAAGATGGCAAAATGTTTGATGGTTCTTCTATTGCTGGCTGGAAAGGCATTGAAGCATCTGACATGATTTTGCGTCCAGATCCTGAAACTGCTTTTATCGACCCGTTCTTTGAAGCAACAACTGTTGTGGTGACCTGTGACGTTATCGAGCCGACCACTGGCCAGGGTTATGACCGTGATCCACGTTCCATTGCACGCCGCGCTGAGGAATATTTAAAGTCTACCGGTATTGGCGACACTGCATTCTTTGGTCCAGAACCAGAATTTTTTGTATTTGACGAAGTGAAATTCGACATTGACATGTCAGGTGCCCGTCATACCATTTATGCTGAAGAAGCTGCCTGGTCTACCAACAAGGACTACGAAGCTGGTAATACTGGCCACCGTCCTCGTGTTAAAGGCGGTTATTTCCCGGTTCCTCCAGTGGACAGCGCGCATGACCTGCGTGTTGCCATGTGTGATGCCATTGAAGCCATTCTGGGCGAAGGCAAAGTTGAAGTTCAACACCACGAAGTTGCTTCCTGCCAGTCTGAAATTGGTGTGAGCTTTAACACACTGGTACGTAAAGGTGATGAAGTTCAGGCAACCAAATATGCCATTTTGAACGTTGCCCACCAGTTTGGTAAAACAGCAACCTTCATGCCGAAACCAATCGTTGGTGATAATGGTTCAGGTATGCACGTTCACATGTCAATCAGCAAAGACGGCAAAAACCTGTTTGCTGGTGATGAATATGCAGGCTTGTCTGAGCTAGCACTGTTCTTTATTGGTGGTGTGATCAAGCATGCCCGTTCCCTGAACGCGATTACCAACCCGTCAACCAACTCTTACAAGCGTCTGGTTCCGCATTTTGAAGCCCCGATCATGCTGGCTTATTCTGCGAAAAACCGTTCTGCGTCTATCCGTATTCCTTATGTTTCCAGCCCGAAAGGCAAGCGTATTGAAGCACGTTTTCCGGATTCTACTGCCAACCCATACCTGTGCTTTGCTGCACTGCTGATGGCCGGTATCGATGGTATCCAGAACAAGATTCATCCAGGCGAAGCTGCTGACAAAAACTTGTATGACTTGCCTCCTGAAGAAGAAGCCAAGATTCCTACAGTAGCCCATAGCCTGGAAATGGCGCTGGATGCACTGAAAGCGGATCATGACTATCTGACCAAAGGTGGTGTATTCACCAAGGAAATGCTGGACGCTTATGTTGAGCTGAAAATGGAAGACGTACGTCGCCTGAACACCACAACTCACCCAGTTGAGTTTGAAATGTACTATAGCTGCTAATTAAAATAGCAGTATTAAGGCGTCTCTTTAAACTGGAGGGATGTCTTAATGTAAGCCCGGAAGCATTGGTATCATTGCTTTCGGGCTTTTTTATTATTTATACATTCGGATATGATTTAATAAAATTCAGCACTATTTGTCCCCTGTTTTCCTTGTTTATCAATAAACAAAGGATATGAGGCTGTGAAATAGGGGACAGATAATACTTGAGTACTGGTATTACAGAGCAATGGCTTTAACCGATGTGCAGCTTAGAAAATTAAAACCGACTGGCAACGAGTATCAGGTAGCTGATGGTCACGGTTTTATAAGACTTTATTGTCATCAGACAATGGTCAACAGTATGGCATTTCTGGCTGTATAGTGATTGAGCAGGAACCTAACTAGGCGTTGGCCAAGCGCTTGCAACAATGGTATACACTGCTGGCACTCAGCCGGGTCAGCGGGTATCTGGCAAGGACTGCGCTGCCATTTGCTACGGTTTATGGCTGGGGCAAGCAAAAGTTAAAGTTAATTTAGATGAGGATAATTTTTACATAAGTTTAGTATTGTTGCTTAGAGCAGGAATGATTGCGGTAAGACCATGACCAGATCATTATTTAAGGGTCATGGCCGTGGGACACTGATTACTCACTGATCTTAAGTCAATGAGTAGTCTTTAGGATTAAAACTGGATAGACGTGCGCGCATTTCAAAGGTTGTCCAAGGCCATAAGGTGCTATTTCTGCCATTGGCGTCAATAAAGTAGCTGCTGCAACCACCTTTATTCCAGACCGTATCTTTTAAGGCATCTTGTACTTCATCATTGTAGCTGGCAACGATTTCAGGTTTGACTTCAAAAGTCTGAACATTCTTTTGTTTTAACTGTTTCAGTGCATCTAGGATATACGCAAGTTGTGCTTCGAGGATAATTAATGCCGAAGAACTGACCGCAATATTGGGACCAAACGTGATAAACGCATTGGGACAACCGGGAACAACGGTTCCCAAATATCCTACCGGGCTACCATTCCAGACTTCTTCCATGGTTTTGCCATGTTTATTACGAATTTGCTTGGCAACAGGCGGATTACTAATTTCAAACCCTGTACCAAAGATAATCACATCAACTTCATGTTCGCTGCCATCATCGGCAATTAATGTATTGCCTTTAATTTCCTGAACTCCACAACGGCGTACATCAACATTCGATTTGGTTAATGCGGGATACCAGTTATTCGATTGCAGAACCCGTTTACAACCAATGGTAAAGTTGGGGATTAATTTTTCCCTTAAAGCCTTGTCTTTAACCGCATGGTTAATATTCCACTTTGCCAGACTTTCAATCTGACGAATCAGCTTAGGATGGTGCATACTGGAATTTAAAGATTCAAATACCCCATACACACTATAACGAGTTAAACGTTGGGTAATCGGTAAGAATTTAAACAGGAGCTGGGCTGCTTTGGGCAGGCTTTGATCCATTTTGGGCAAGACCCATTGCGGGGTGCGTTGAATCAAAGTCAGTTTTGCCACTTTAGGCTGAATTTCCGGGACAAACTGAATTGCAGACGCACCAGCACCAATCACGGCAACCCGTTTGCCGGTCAGGTCAATATCATGCCGCCAGTGGGTGGAATGGAAACTTGCCCCCTTAAAACTATCCATTCCAGGAATTTCAGGATAAACCGGCTCATGCATGGGGCCGCCTGCCATAATTACAAAGCGGGCAGAAAATTCACCCTGACTGGTAGAGATGTTCCAGCGTCTGGCCTGATTATCCCAAGCCGCTTCAATCATTTCATATTGAAAGCGCACATAAGGGATTACGCCAAACTGCTCAGCGGTACGTTGCAGGTAGTGCTTGATTTCCAGTTGTGGTGCAAATACGCGGCTCCACTTTGGATTGGGTGCAAAGGAATAGGAATATAACGCGGAAGGGACATCACAGGCGCAACCGGGATAGGTGTTGGCACGCCAGACACCACCAATTTCCGTGGCTTTTTCCAGAACAACAAAATCGGTAATACCAGCTTCTTTAAGTTTGATTGCTGCGCCAATCCCGGCAAAACCAGCACCAATAATGACTACTTCAAAGATTTGGGCTTGAGACATGTGGTGTCATCCTTATTTGGTTTGTGCCAGTTTGTTCAGGCGGTTTTCATAACTCTGGCGATCCTTACGGTTCAGACCTTTAAGGATGCGGTCATCACCTGCAATACGGCGAGCAGCAGTATTGAGCCACTGGGGTACTAAACCATAAGCACGCGGGCTATGGGTCAGATAGTGCGGTACAGCAATTTCAGGCATGTTGTCACGGATTGCACGAATCACTGCCTGTGCAACATCCTCAGGATCAACCGTTGGAATAGGAAGATCTTCACCTGTACCAGAAGAAAGCTCGGTGCGTACTTTAGATGGCATCACCGTAGATATATTGATTGGGGTATCCCGTAATTCCTGTTGCATAGAAGCGGTTAAACCCACCACAGCAAATTTGGTAGCACAATAGACACTTGCACCAGGAATTGGATATTTACCTGCTAAAGACGCCACATTAACAATATGTCCTTTTTGACGCTGTAACATACCGCCCAAAACCGCTTTCATGCCATGAATCACACCGCGCAAATTAATATCAATCTGGGCATTGGTAATGGCTTCACTTTCCTCAAGGAAATGTCCCATCGGCATAATGCCGGCATTGTTAACCAGAATATCAACTGGCCCCAGATTGCTTTCAGTAGCTGTAATAAAGTCATTGAATGACTGCTGCGAGCGGACATCGACATGGTAACCAAAGCCATTCACGCTTTTAGTGGCCTGTTCGGCAAGCTCGGTATCAATATCACCAATCGCAACTTTTGCACCAAGCTGTGCAAAGGCTTTTGCCGTTGCCAAGCCAATGCCACGACCTGCGCCGGTAATGACAACAACCTGGTCTTTAAAGTTATAACTGCGTTTCATGGCTTTTCCTGCATATTTTGCGTCAAATTTAATCTTGGAATAAATTGTCATTTTTGGAATTAAATGTCAAATTTTAATTTTAAGTCGTTTTTAATGGATACTTCTGATAAGATTTTTACATGAATGACAAAACCACAATTTCCCGGGCGGAACGCCAGCGAATTCAATTACAGGCAGAAATTATTGAAGCTGCATTTATTGAGTTTTCCGAGCGTGGCTATCACCAAACCGCAATTTCTGATATTGCCCAGCGTCTAGGCATTGGGCATGGCACGTTTTACCGTTACTTTCAAAACAAGCGTGATATCCTGGACAAGGTGATTGCTGATACCTCAGTGAAGATCATGGATTTACTGGCCAATGAAAATGCACCCGGTGCAGTTGCATCGGTAGAAGAATATCGTATACAGGCTGAACGGATTGCAGGAAAGTTTCTTGAATTTGCCAGAGAAAACCCGCGTATCATGCGTTTGATTCTATTGGAAGCTACCTCAATTGATCAGCAAATGACGGCACAAGTGAATAATCTGTTGCATATGGGCGGCTTATTTACCGCATCGTATTTGAAAGACGGGGTAACAAGAGGGTTTTTAAGGGCAGATCTGGATATTGAAATGACTGGGCATGCGATTGTCGGCTTTATTGTCGCAGGCGCATTACGCTTTCTGGCTGCACCTGACAATACAGAAGCTATGAAAAGTTATAGTCAGGCTGCCATTCAAATGATGATGTTTGGGATTGCTTCTATAGATCAATAAGTTTGACAAGGATTATAATTTAAAAAAATTGACTAAATTAATAGTCCCCTATTTTGTCCCTTATTTGAATATTTTTTAAATTAAGTGTTTGTTTTTTAAGACATAGTGTACTATAGCTGCAATTAAAATAGCAGTATTAAGGCGCCCCTTTAAACTGGAGGGGCGCCTTAATTTAAGCCCAGAAGCATTGGTATTATTGCTTCCGGGCTTTTTTATTGTCTTATGCTTTTCAATATAATTTAATCAAATCCAGCATTATTTGTCCTCTGGTTTACTCATTTATCAATAAGTAGAGGACAGGAGGCTATGAAATAGGGGAACAGATTATACTTTAGCGCTTGTGTTATCGGATTGCAGAGTAGTGACTTTAACTGATGTGCAGTTTAGAAAATTAAAACTAACTGGCAATAAATATCAGGTGGCTAATGTCACGATCTAGTGATTATTGTCCGGGCTAAAGGAATGATGCACTGGCGATATAAATATAAAATAGATGGGAAAAAGAAAAAGTTATCTTTAGGTATATATTCTGCAGTTATGGGCAACGATAAGCCGTTTCAGGTTGGATCTAGATTTTTAAGTGGCGAAAGTTAGGCAATAAACGATTAGCTCAATTTGTCCTTCAGCTTAACCACTTAAGATTGGCTCAGCCTATAGCTCCAATAGGATTTAAATCCAAACGCTATAGTCTAGCGATCTGGCTACACCAAAGCGGGTGCCTATAATGATATTTTCTAAGGATACAATGAAGTCATTTCACTTTTTATGTTTGAACCCCACAGAACCTATGAAAGTGAATTTTTCTCATGATTTTTCTAAAAAAGATCATTTTTATTCATGTTGTGATTCAGGTATAAATCCTCTTATAGAAATGAGGGGACCAGATCATCATGAGTCAAGAGTTTACATTTGCGATTAAGCGCATTCATTTTGATGAAAACTATCATCCGGCAGACAATACACGTCTCACTACTAACTTTGCGAATTTGGCCAGAGGAGAACATCGCCAGGAGAACTTGCGCAAAGCTTTAAAGATGATTGACAATCGTTTCAATGCCTTGGCGCACTGGGATAATCCTCACGCAGATCGTTATTCGGTCGAACTTGAAATTATTTCGGTTGATATTGATATTGAAGGTAATGGCAAGACTTTCCCTACCATTGAAATATTAAAAACCAATATCATTGATCACAAGAACAACCAGCGCATTGAAGGTATTGTTGGCAACAATTTCTCCTCATATGTGCGCGATTATGATTTCAGTGTATTACTGCCAGAACATAATAAGCATCAAGCTCAATTTAGCACCCCAGAAAACTACGGCGAACTGCATGGCAAAATCTTTAAAGCATTTGTGAACTCAAATGTTTATCAAGATAACTTTGCTAAATCACCTGTGATTTGTCTGAGTGTTTCAAGTAGCAAGACTTATCATCGTACTGAAAACCAGCATCCTGTCCTCGGTGTGGAATATCAGCAAGATTCCTATTCTTTAACCGATGAATATTTCGCAAAAATGGGCTTGCAGGTTCGCTATTTTATGCCGCCAAACAGTGTTGCTCCTTTGGCATTTTATCATCGTGGTGATTTGCTCATTGATTATACGGATCTTGAGCTGATCGGCACCATCAGCACCATGGAAACCTTTCAAAAGATTTACCGGCCTGAGATTTACAATGCCAATTCTGCAGCAGGGAAATATTATCAACCCAGCTTGAAATATCAGGATTATTCATTAACCCAGATTGTTTATGACCGGGAAGAACGTAGCCAGTTGGCGGTTAAGCAGGGCAAATTTACTGAACAGCACTTCATCAAGCCTTACCAGAAAATTCTTGAGCAATGGGCTGCCAATTATGCTGTTTAAGCTCTGATACATTTTAATTTCAAATAGATAAGATAATTAGTTATGAAACGATTATTACCGACGTCAACAGCTGGCAGTTTACCCAAACCTTCCTGGCTTGCAGAGCCTGAGAAACTTTGGTCGCTCTGGAAACTACAGGATAGCGAATTGATTGATGGCAAACAGGATGCGTTACGTTTGGCATTGCAGGAACAGCAACAGGCTGGCATCGATATTGTCAGTGATGGCGAACAGACGCGCCAGCATTTTGTCACCACATTTATTGAACACCTTAACGGCGTTGATTTTGAAAAACGTGAGACCGTGAGAATCCGTAATCGCTATGATGCGAGTGTACCCACTGTGGTGGGTGCGGTATCGCGTCAACAGCCCGTGTTTGTGGATGATGCGCGGTTTTTACGCTCGCTTACCGATCAACCGATTAAATGGGCACTACCTGGCCCGATGACCATGATTGATACGCTGTATGATGCGCATTATAAAAGCCGTGAAAAACTCGCCTGGGAATTTGCCAAAATCCTCAATGAAGAAGCCAAAGAGTTAGAGGCTGCTGGTGTGGACATTATCCAGTTTGATGAACCTGCATTTAATGTGTTTTTTGATGAGGTAAATGACTGGGGTGTTGCTACTTTAGAGCGGGCACTTGAAGGACTAAAATGTGAAACTGCCGTGCATATTTGCTATGGCTATGGCATCAAGGCCAATACAGAGTGGAAAAAAACGCTGGGTTCAGAATGGCGGCAATATGAAGAAGCATTTCCGAAATTGCAACAGTCAAAAATCGATATCATTTCACTGGAGTGTCATAACTCACGTGTTCCAATCGACCTGCTTGAACTCATCCGCGGTAAAAAAGTGATGGTCGGTGCTATTGACGTGGCTACCAACAGCATTGAAACCCCAGAGGAAGTTGCCGATACCCTGCGTAAAGCCCTTCAATTTGTCGATGCCGACAAGCTCTATCCGTCGACCAACTGTGGTATGACGCCTTTATCCCGTCAAGTTGCAAGAGGCAAGCTTAATGCATTAAGTGCCGGTGCAGAAATCGTCCGCAAAGAACTCTTGGGCAAGTGATTACTGAGAGAGTAGGGCAAAAGAGTTCCCGTTTAACTGTATTTCAGGATTAAACGGGTCAATGTCATGAGGAACAATGTGATGATTGAAGCAACAGACTTTAGACATGCCATGGCGTTGTTAAGCAGTGCGGTCAATGTCATTACCACAGCAGGGCTGTCTGGTCGTTATGGATTCACGGCATCTGCGGTGTGTGGTGTCTCTGATACACCCGCAAGCTTACTGGTCTGTATGAATAAAGC
This sequence comes from Alkanindiges illinoisensis DSM 15370, assembly GCF_000619845.1. Classification (GTDB taxonomy): domain Bacteria; phylum Pseudomonadota; class Gammaproteobacteria; order Pseudomonadales; family Moraxellaceae; genus Alkanindiges; species Alkanindiges illinoisensis. Next base: position 335,521 of record NZ_JHUX01000003.1, read on the forward strand.
TTCCCGGTCACATGGGCATTTTATAGACAATAAAATTTTAACGGTGAATGTTTTAGGCGCGCAGCATCAGCATCTTTCCCATGCATTTTCATCCGGTATGAGTTCAGAAGAGCGCTTTAAACAAGGCGTTTGGACAGAACTGGAAACGGGCGCCCCCGTCTTGGCAGATGCTCTGGTGAGTTTTGACTGTGAGATTGAGCAGATTCAGGAAGTCGGAACCCATACTATTTTTATCTGTCGTATTGTTGCGATTCAACACGGTCAACAAGAGCAAGGCCAGCAGGATCAGGGTCTGGTTTATTTTAATCGTGGCTATCATCAAATTGGTCATCATGTCGGGCCTCAAGTTGGCCATCAGGTGGGGCAGGCCGAAACTGCTTAAGCCTACTGGTTATTTCATTTAAAACTTTCAAGTCAGTATATCGTGGAATTAATCATTTTCTTTGCAATTGGTGCATTAGCGGGATTTGCCGCAGGACTGTTTGGTGTTGGTGGTGGAACGATTATCGTGCCCCTGTTGTATGTGGTCTTTACCCAAATGGGCTATGACCCTGAAGTGATCATGCATATGGCGCTAGGAACGTCGTTAGCGACCATTATCGTGACATCGATAAGTTCATTAATGGCACACCATAAAAATGGTGCAGTCATCTGGCCGGTATTTAAAAACCTGACACCAGGGATGGCTTTAGGATCTTTTTTAGGGGCAGGTATTGCAGGGCTGCTGTCTGGCGCACATTTGCAACTGATTATCGGTGTGTTCGTGATCTGGGTGGCTTACACCATGTTTGCTGGTGCAAAAAAGGTCATAGATCAGAACAAAGTACTGCCATCAACCCCTAAACAAGTCGTTGCAGGGACGGGAATCGGTGTTGCATCAGCAATTTTTGGGATTGGCGGCGGGAGCTTAACTGTACCTTATCTCAATCATTATGGTGTGGTCATGCAAAAGGCCGTTGGCACATCAGCCGCATGTGGTTTACCGATCGCGATTGCAGGTGCTTTGGGCTTTATGTTTTTTGGTATGAAAGACCAGATTAATGTGCCAAATACGATTGGCTTTGTACATATTTATGCATTCTTAGGGATTAGCATCATGAGTTTTTTTACCGCAAAACTCGGTGCAAAAACAGCTCATGCATTATCACCAGCCGTACTTAAAAAATGCTTTGCTGTATTGTTATTGATCGTCGGCTGTTTTTTCATCTTTAAGGGATTACATTGAGATAGAGTCAGTTCATTTTCTATGGGTCTTAGGAAGTTAGAGGGGGCTATTACGGAGTATAATTTAAGCAAATCGAGGTATAAAGTACCATTCCGAGGATTGAAGCGATACTCTGTTTCTTTAAGATGCAAATAAAACATCTTTTTGTCAATTCCATTAAACTTAATGAGTCTCTTTTTAGCATAGTCCCAGAATGATTCTAACCCGTTAATATGACGCTCCCCATTGGCAAACTCATTATCTCTATGATGCTTGTCAAAGCCAATGTCGACCAGACCATCATAGCCTCTCCAGCCATCAGTTTTGCTATCTTACGCAGTAAAATCCATTGTAAAAAAGCGAACAATCTGCCTGAATTTTGCTTCTGTAATTCTTGAACGAGAATATTATCTATTTTTTGCTTTCATATAAGGAAGTTACCATACTTTTTAATATGCTTAACTTCCTAAGACCCAATTTTAAATCACCATTGGCCTATTATGTCGTGTATCGGCCTGAATCAGCCAGTTTGCCGCGTTTTGGGGCTTTTAAGGACTGGCTCATTCTGAAGTGAATCAGGTTAAATAAATAGCATTTTTTAAAGGTATGATGTTGATCTGCTTAACTGTTGTGATGATCAACTTCCCGGGTTAGCAGGTGATGTATTTGATGGCCGGGCCATTAATTATGGTAGCAACTTTTGTAGGTTTTATTGGCGCCTATACCCATGCACTATTTGGCCCGGAACTGCTGTTTGTGGGTGGCGCGCTGGCTGCAGTCATTGTCACCTGGTTTACGTTTTTGCCTTCTTTCCTGTTTATTCTGGCTGGTGGGCCACTGATTGAATCTACGCATAATGATATTAAATTTACTGCACTACTGACTGCCATTACGGCTGCTGTGGTTGGCGTCATTTTAAATCTGGCGCTATTGTTTGGTTATCACGTGTTTTGGCCAAAAGGATTTGCAGGGAGCTTTGACTGGATATCGGCTTTGATTGCTTTGGGTGCGGCAATAACGTTGTTCCATTACGAGCAAAATGTGATTCAGGTGATTATTGCTTGTGCCCTGATCGGACTAGTCTTGAGTTATATCCAGCTACCATAATCAGATTTAATGGATGAGAGAACGCTTTATGGTCACTTGCTCATAAAGCCAGTGATTCGAAAAATCTCTGCTACTGGAGTTATAGTTATTTGAGCTATAGCCAAATTTTGCAGTCATATTCTCGAGCGCTTTATATCTTAAAAAATATCCAGTTTGTCCATTTGGTTCCAATGATGCTGGTGTTTGGTTTTATACTGAAGGGCGCCAGCAGGGGAAAATACAGCCTGATAGCAGATAATGACTGAAAGGGTATTGACCATAATTTATTCATTTATCATTTAAAAGTAAGTGTTATCATCAAACGGGATATAGCAACGGCGCATTGCCAGCGTTACATTTAACAGCGTCAATATAAGTGTGTAAAGTCATAACAGTCTAAACGAGGAATACAGCATGTTCAGGGAAAGCAAATTTTTAGCCTTAGCGCTTACACTGGTCATGAGTGGCGTGGCGCAGGCTGCCATTTATAAGACAACCGATGCCAAAGGCAATGTGGTGTACACCGACTCACCATCCAGGGAAGCTAAAACTGTTGATTTGCCGCCGCTATCCATTGTACCGAGTTTAAGTGCCGAGCAAATTGCACAGGCAAATGCCACTAATCAAGCCGCTGCACAGCCTGCTGCCATTCGTTACCAGCTCAAGTTTGCACAACCTGCTGCTGAACAAACCGTACGCAAGCCTGATCCAATTGGTGTGACAGTTAATATCCAGCCTGCATTGGCCAATGGCGATAATATGTCAATTTTGCTGGATGGCATCGTGGTTGCCAATGGTAATGGTGTTACGATTTCTACTGAACAAATGGATCGGGGAGCACATAGCCTGGCCGCACGGGTAACCAATTCGGCAGGTAAGGTCGTTAGTGAAGTCAGCACCACCGTTTATGTGCAGCAAAATAGTGTCAATTCGCCTGCAAGTCAGGCAAACAGACCAGCGCCAGCCAAACGATAGCCGTTTTTATAAACAGCACTAATTGTCAAGCTGGTGTTAAGCGTGTAAAACACTAAGGTAAATTCCACATGCCTGAGTTGTATGCCTGCTAATTTATCTCATCATTTGGTGCGCTGGCATACTTCCAGACGACGATTTAATCCGTCATTATCCCATATTCCGGCTGAAATCAGGCCGTGGTTAGTGGCAAATGGTTCCTTAACCCGCCAGTTAACCCAGCTTGCGGGTGGTCAGTTTCGGGTGGAGCCATTCCGGCAGGGTTTTGAGCGTATTTACCTGCATGAAAGCCAACTGATGCAAACTGCAGTTGACCAGCAGGCCTGGGTGCGTGAAGTGTATCTGTATGGCTGTGAAGCGCAGCCCTGGGTAAAAGCGCGCAGTATTATTCCGGTACAGTCATTAAAAGGGCAGGGCTTGCGTCTGCGTTACCTAAAAAACCGGTCTTTGGGTTCTCTGCTGTTTGCCCGTACTGCACCGCAGTGTATTCGCCAGATTGCCTTGTTACCCGAAGGTTGGACACGCCGTAGCCTGTATATCTGGCATCAGCGTCCACTGATCGTTCAGGAAACTTTTTTACCGGGCTTTCAGCATTATTTGCTCAATCATTCCCAGCTTTAACTTGCCAAAGCCATGACAAAACTTACGATCCCAACAATCGCGACCATAAAAATTCTGACTATAAAAATCATGACAAGAGGTTGCCATGCAGCTTGATACGCCGCCCAGTTTGTCTCCTCTCAATTGGCAACAGCGCCTAAAGGCCTATATTCAATTGACCCGTTTTGACAAGCCTATCGGCACAGAGCTGTTATTATGGCCGACTTTTTGGGCGGTATGGATTGCAGCAGAAGGTCATCCCAGTTTTAAAATTGTGCTAATTCTGTTTTTAGGCGTGATATTCATGCGCGCTGCTGGCTGTGCCATTAATGACTTTGCCGACCGCAAGGTGGATGGCCGGGTTGAACGTACCAAACATCGGCCATTGCCCAGTGGCCTCATTTCTGCCAAAGAAGCCCTAGGGGTATTTGCAGTATTGGTGCTGGCTAGTGCCAGTCTATTACTGTTTTTGCCAATTCAAGCATTCTACTGGTCATTTGGCGCATTGGGGCTGGCCGCAATTTATCCCTTTATGAAACGCTATACCTACCTGCCACAGTTTGTACTGGGTGCAGCGTTTTCATGGGCGATACCAATGGCTTATGTGGCACAGGGCCAGACACCGGATTTGTCGTGCTGGTTATTATATAGTGCCAATCTGTTATGGACGGTGGCTTATGACACGCAATATGCCATGACCGATCGCCCAGATGATCTTAAGATTGGCGTAAAGTCCACTGCCATTCTGTTTGGCAAATATGACCTCACTATTATTGCCCTGTTGCAATTGGCGAGCCTTGGCCTGCTGGCATGGGTATTTGATTTACATCATCTATTCAATGGATTTACTGGATGGGCTACCCTTGCCATTGTGCTTGGACTGTTTATTTTTCAACTGGTAAAGACACTGGATCGGCAACCTGCACATACTTTCTGGGCATTTCGGCACAATCGCTGGGTTGGATTGGTAATCTGGCTGGGCATTGTTACCAGTTACTTGCTATAGCATGAAATTTCTATCGATGCCTTAAAGTGAATTGTTAAAAAGCTTATCTATATTAAGTAGCCTTTGGCGCTGCCTTGTTTACGCTTTACTACGCTTGTTTACCTGTTGTCTACGTTGGCTACAGTTGGAGGATATGTCTTATACAGGAGTACATCAGCATTAACATTTGGTTTTGCTATGCTTAATCTCATCAAGACGCAATACAAATTTGAGATGAGGTAAGTGATGACTACGACGAATAATACAAAATCTAATTTAACAAATAATCAATTAAATCAGGATGCTAATGTTAAGCAGAGTTTAACCAATCCTCAAGCTGATGCTAATCAGGCATCAGCCAGCCAAGACCGCACTGCCAATGCTGTATTTGGAAATGATCAGGTGAGTTCACGTCAGGTAGAAGGTTTAACAGATACTGATGAGTTGAGCGAGCAAATGGCAAAGAACGCTGAAGATTTTGATAAAAGCCCGGAAAATGCCTTAAACGAGCAAGGTGCAGCTAACCAGGCCAAAACTGAACAGAATAATGGCAGCGCAGGTAACCAGAAAATCCGCAATGCAGTTGAGCATCTCAATGAAGATAAACTAAAGGATAATGTGCTGGAGCAGGATGAAAGAGGTACAGTAGACATACCCACGCCTGCATCGCCTGATTGATTTAAGCTGTTTAGAATATATTAATTTATAGTTTAAGAATTCATAATAATAACAAAAACAACCAGTTAACCCCACACCATAAATCCCCAAAAATTTATGGTGTTTTTTTTATGTCAAATTTCAGCATGACTTAATAGTCATTATTTTTATGATGCACGATCATTTGTTCGGGTATTTTATAAGTTCTCCTTAATTAACTCATAGTTAAAGAGAGCAATATTTAAAATACGTTTATGGATGAAAACGCATGAAAGCACTTTTCTCCCGCCATTTGCTGGCGGCCGCCATTTTTACCAGTGCGCTTGGACTAACTGCCTGTGGTAGCGACAATGATTCGTCAGATAGCTATCAAAACAGCAGAATTTATTTGAGTGAAACCACCTATAGCCACAATCAGGGTGATTATAAAATTACCAATGCCAATAGCATTAAGGTGATGAGCTATAACATGCCGGGTGTAGCAGGCAAAGATGTAAAAGCAACGGCCATGGTGATGACACCCAAAGGCGAAAAACCGAAGGATGGCTGGCGTGTGGTGGTATGGGCGCATGGGACAGTAGGTGTGGGTGATAGTTGTGCACCCAGCAATAATGAATTTACCAATAACCGCTTTTCAGCCATGGCAGATCAGTTGCTGGCTGAAGGCTACATGATTGTTGCTCCTGATTATGAAGGTCTGGGTACGCCGGGTATTCATCCCTACCTGAATCTGCAAAGTGAAGCCAAATCTGCTATTTATGCAGTCAATGCAGTAAAAGAGCATTATAAGACTGATATTCAGGGCAACTGGATGTCGGTAGGGCAGTCGCAAGGTGGCCATGCGGTACTGGGTATTTCCCAGTATGCAGCCAATGATGCCAGCTATAAGGGTACAGTGGCTGGAGCACCTGCTTCCAGTTTAGGGTATATCATTACTCAGGTTGCACCGACGGCATTACAGAATCTGGTGAATAACGGCCAACCGGAAGTAGCTATTGAAGCCTATGCCGAGCTACTAGCCTATGCAGCGTATACCGCTGTGGGAATTAAAGCTTATCAGCCGGACTTTGATTATCAGGCGCTATTTTCTGAACGTGCTGCCAAAGTTGCTGTCAATGCAGAAGGAACGACGGGCGAAAATGGAATTTGTCTGACTGACCTGCATAATCAATTTGCGGCAGATATCCGTAGTTACCTGAGCACTAACCCTAACCAGACGGTGCTGAATTATCCTGGATTGGACACTACAGAATTTGCCAATAACCAGACACTGCAAAAATTCCTGGCGAATACCCAGCCTGCTACCAAAAAACTGAATACACCTACCCTGATTATTCAGGGTACACTGGACATGGCTGTACCATTCGCGGTGACGCAGTCCCTCGTAGAAGGTCAGGTAAAATTGGGTTCAACTATTGACTTCCAGCCAGTGGTAGGTGCATCTCATACACAGGCGATTGTTGAAAAACGGCCTGAACTGGTTGCCTTTATTAAAAAGTACATGCCAGCGCAATAAGCAGGTGTGCTGTACGTTTGCCCAATGCAGGCGTGCAGCAGTTTCAACCTATAATGAAGAAATATCAGTCTGATAAAAATTAAACTTCGTGTTAAACTGTAGCGCGTTTTATTTGCCTTTGCCCAAAAAGCCCTTTATTGATAGGTAGAGTTTGCCATGTTTGCCAATATTTCCATTGCTGAGTTTGATCCAGAACTGGCCCAGGCCATCAGCGCCGAAGATCAACGTCAGGAAAACCACATTGAGCTGATTGCTTCTGAAAATTATTGTTCACCTGCCGTCATGGAAGCTCAAGGGACCAAGCTTACCAATAAATATGCAGAAGGCTATCCGGGCAAGCGCTACTATGGCGGTTGTGAGCATGTTGATGTGATTGAACAACTGGCGATTGACCGTGCCAAGCAACTGTTTGGTGCTGATTATGCCAACGTACAGCCGCATGCCGGTTCGCAGGCCAACAGTGCCGTATTTCTGGCACTGCTGAATGCTGGTGACACTGTACTGGGCATGAGTCTTGCGCATGGTGGTCACCTGACGCATGGTGCCAAGGTTAACTTTTCTGGCAAAAGCTACAATGCTGTGCAATATGGCTTAAATTGTGACACTGGCGAAATCGACTATGAAGAAGTTGAGCGTCTGGCACTGGAACACAAGCCAAGAATGATTATTGCCGGGTTTTCTGCCTACAGCCGTGTGGTGGACTGGCAGCGTTTCCGTGATATTGCCGACAAGGTTGGCGCATACCTGATGGTAGACATGGCGCATGTGGCAGGTCTTGTGGCGGCTGGGGTCTATCCAAGTCCGGTTCAAATTGCCGATGTGACGACTACCACCACTCATAAAACCCTGCGTGGCCCACGTTCCGGTTTGATTCTGGCCAAAGCCAACGAAGAAATTGAGAAAAAGCTGCAATCTGCAGTATTCCCGGGCAATCAGGGTGGCCCGCTGATGCATGCGATTGCCGCCAAGGCAGTATGCTTTAAAGAAGCCATGAGCCCTGAGTTCAAAACCTACCAGCAACAAGTGGTTAAAAATGCTCAGGCTATGGCCAAAGTGCTGGTTGAACGCGGTTATGACATCGTATCCAGTGGCACCGATAACCATTTGTTCCTGCTGTCCCTGATCAAGCAGGACATTACCGGTAAGGAAGCGGATGCGTGGCTGGGCCAAGCACACATTACGGTGAATAAAAACGCTGTACCAAATGATCCACGCTCTCCATTTGTGACTTCCGGCATCCGTATTGGTACGCCAGCTGTCACTACACGTGGTTTTGGTGAAGCTGAAGTGACTGCTTTGGCGGGCTGGATTGCTGACATTCTGGACAGCAAGGGTGATGAAACAGTCATTACTGAAGTTGCTCAGAAAGTGGCTGCTGTTTGTGCCAAATTCCCGGTCTATGCCCAGTAAAAAGTTTTGGGTTCTGCTTGTTAAATAATCATCAGCAGACCCACTCATAAATTGCTATGATAAAAAGCGCTTTCTGATGAAGGCGCTTTTTTATTGGACTGTGTAAAAAACCTGCGGAAAACAAGCAATGCAAATTGAACAGCTTTACCTGGGCAAACTCACTCACTGGGAAGCCAAAAACCAGAATACCGGTATTTTTAAGCAACCTGTTGACGCTGCTTATGTGAGTAAAGAGGGGCTTGTGGGTGATGTTCAGGCAGACCGGCGTTTTCATGGCGGGCCGGAAAAGGCATTGCATCAGTTTGCCCAGTCCAGCTATGACAAAATTGTAGAAGGCTACCCGGAGCTGAGCGGCATTGCGGTTAAAGGCACCATTGGTGAAAACTTTAGTTGCGCTGGCATGACAGATGACAATGTGTTTATTGGTGATATTTACCAGTTTGGCACGGCAGTCATTCAGGTGGCACAACCGCGCAACCCGTGCTGGAAAATTAACTATCGCTACAATGTCGAGCTGCTATCTAACTTTATTGCCGAGCATGCCATTTCCGGCTGGTATTACCGTGTGCTGCAAGAAGGCGAGGTTAGGATAGGTGATCAGATGGTTTTGCTGGAACGGCCTAACCATCTTATTTCCAATTCAGGCTTGCTACATTTGTTAAACCAGCAGCAGCCTGCCTTACTGGCGCTGGAAGCGGCACGCGAATGTGCAGGCTTAAATACCGACTGGATCAAGCGGATTGAAAGCCGGATCAAGCATCTGGCTAAAGCGGGATAACTAAAATACGATTACTAGTAAAAGATAACTAGAACAGAATCACCAGGACAGGCGAATTGATGCTTAATCAAAATTATTGAGAAAATATTTAGCTTATATTTTAAAAACTCATTGAAAACAGTGCAGTGCATCTCCATATTTTAAGGTTAAGCCAAATCATAAAATTCTTGACAAAATAAAAAAACTATTTTTCTGCTCTTGAAAAAGCAAAAAAACAACGCATCTTAGAGACATGGTTTTACACAATGTATTTCAGAGTTTGCCGGGGATTCCCGGCAGCGGAGGACAACAATAATGCGTTTTGAAAAATTTACCGATCGACTACAACAGGCATTATCCAATGCCCAGTCTTTGGCAGCGGGTCGGGATCATACGGGGATTGAGGCGTTTCATATTCTGGCAACCCTGCTGGAAGAACCCAGCAATCTCAGTTTATTGCAACAGGCCGGTGCCAATGTCAGCACTGTGCAAAGCAAACTTGAACAGGCCTTAAATGATGCCCCCAAGCTGGCTACGCCAACCGGTGATGTCAACCTGACGCCTGAAGCAGTGCGAATTTTAAATCTGGCGGATAGCTACGCCCAAAAAGCAGGCGATGACTATATTTCCAGCGAATGGGTATTACAGGCCTTAAGTGAGCAAGGTTCCAGCAAGAAAATTATAGAAGCAGCCGGTGCAGACAGCAAAAAACTGCGTGGCGTGATTGAACAAATTCGAGGTAATGAAAAAGTGACCAGCAATAACCATGAAGACCAGCGTGAAGCGCTCAGTAAATATACCATCGACCTGACTGAACGTGCCTTGAGTGGCAAACTCGATCCTGTGATTGGCCGTGATGATGAAATCCGCCGTACCATTCAGGTGCTGGCACGCCGTACCAAAAACAATCCGGTGCTCATTGGCGAGCCGGGTGTGGGTAAAACCGCCATCGTGGAAGGTTTGGCCCAGCGTATTGTCAATGGCGAAGTCCCAGAAGGCCTGAAAAACAAGAAAGTGCTGTCACTGGATTTGGGCGCGTTGATTGCAGGCGCCAAATTCCGTGGCGAATTTGAAGAACGCCTAAAAGCAGTGCTCAAAGACCTATCCAAACAGGAAGGGCAGGTCATTCTGTTTATTGATGAATTGCACACCATGGTTGGCGCAGGTAAAGCCGATGGTGCCATGGATGCCGGTAATATGCTCAAGCCTGCACTGGCACGTGGTGAGCTGCATTGTGTGGGCGCAACCACGCTGGATGAATATCGCCAGTATATTGAAAAAGACGCGGCACTGGAACGTCGTTTCCAGAAAGTACTGGTGGATGAGCCCAGTGTGGCCGATACCATTGCCATTTTGCGTGGGTTAAAAGAGCGCTATCAATTGCATCACAATGTGGAAATTGAAGACTCTGCAATTATTGCCGCCGCCCGCATGTCGCATCGCTACATTACGGATCGCAAACTGCCGGATAAAGCCATTGATTTAATTGATGAAGCTGCCAGCCGCTTGCGTATGGAAATGGATTCCAAGCCAGAAGCCATTGATAAGGTAGAACGCCGTCTGGTTCAGCTCAAGATGGAATATGAAGTGATCAAGCATGATGAGCATGCAACGGCCCAGCAAAAACAGCTGACTGCCCAGATTGAGCAACTGGAAAAAGAAAAAGCCGATATGCTGGAAGTCTGGCAGGCTGAAAAAGCCATCGTCCAAGGTGCACAGGGTTTCCGTGAAGAACTGGACAATGCCAAGATTGCCTATGCCAAGGCCGAACGGGACAGTGATATTGCCGAAATGTCACGCCTGAAATATAGCGTGATTCCGGAGCTGGAAAAGAAAATTGCCAGTGCCGAACAGGCTGAAGATCAGGAACAGGGCAAGTTTAAGCTGCTGCGAACCAAGGTGACTGACAATGAAATTGCTGAAGTAGTTAGTGCCGCAACCGGCATTCCCGTATCCAAAATGATGCAGGGCGAACGGGAAAAGCTGCTCAATATGGAAACATTCCTGCATAAGCGGGTCGTAGGACAGGATGAAGCGGTAGTGGCCGTATCAAATGCTGTACGCCGCTCACGTGCGGGCTTGTCTGACCCAAACCGTCCCAGTGGTTCATTTTTATTCTTGGGGCCAACTGGTGTAGGTAAAACCGAGTTGACCAAGGCACTAGCCAACTTCCTGTTTGATAATGATGACGCCATGATCCGCATTGACATGAGCGAGTTTATGGAAAAGCATTCTGTTAGCCGTTTGGTGGGTGCACCTCCGGGCTATGTGGGTTATGAAGAAGGCGGTACTTTAACAGAGGCTGTTCGTCGCAAGCCGTATAGTGTGGTGCTGCTGGATGAGGTGGAAAAAGCTCATCCCGATGTGTTTAACATTCTGCTGCAAGTGCTGGATGATGGCCGCTTAACCGACTCACAGGGTCGGGTGGTGGACTTTAAAAATACGGTGATTGTGATGACGTCCAACCTGGGTTCACAGGCAATTCGTGAGCTGGGTAATGAAGCGCCTGCGGATGAAGTCAAAGCAGCGGTCATGGCAGCAGTCGGTGAGCATTTCCGCCCGGAATTTATCAACCGGATTGATGAAGTGGTAGTGTTCCATAGCCTGGGTAAATCGCAGATTCGGGGCATTGCCGATATTCAGCTGGATCGCCTGCGTGCACGTTTACATGAGCGGGAAATTGGCCTGCAACTGGATGATTCAGCCTTTGATGAGCTGGTACAGGTGGGCTATGATCCGGTGTTTGGCGCCCGTCCTTTGAAACGCGCCATCCAGTCTGAAATTGAAAATCCGTTAGCGCAGCGCATTTTGTCCGGTGAGTTTCAGGCCGGTGACCAGATTGAAGTCAAGCGTGAAGGAAATGGTCTGGCTTTTGAGAAAGTGAAGTTCCATTAATTCACTTTCTGGGTTATTAACTTAAAAAAATAGCCTCTGTTAGCTATGTGACAGGGGCTTATTTATTGACCAAAATTGGTGAATTTATTGGCATTTTTTGTCATTTTTTGCTTAAAAAAATAAAAATATGACGTTATGGCTTACTGGCTTGTAAGCTATTTCTCATTGTGCGTGAATGCAGAGTGTGGAAAACTTCCAGTCCTCGCTTCGCTGACATCTCTATTTCCGCATAAAAATTTAGGGTTGAGGGAAATTCAGGTGGACGAAAGCATGTTCGAGGATAATTAACGTCATGTCAAAACTATTGAAACATTGATAGAGATTAAAGGCATATTCCTTAAGGGCGCAATTAGCCAATATAAATAATATGCTTATCCTTCGTTAAATATCCGATTTTAAAAAACCTGTGTTCCAAGTAGAACCATTGTAGGATCGGTCAATATGAAATTTTTTAAACTGCCTAAACCTGAATTAAAAGCCAAATTCCAAAAAGTGGAACAGTTTTCAGTACAAGACCTTAGAATCATGTACAGCATCTATGAAAAATATTATGAAAACACCAGCTTTGATATTTTCCAGCATGATTTCCATAAAAAAACCGGTGCTTTTATTATCCGCCACCCTGATACAAACCGCATTGTGGGTTTTTCCACACTCATGAAATGTGATATTAAAGCCGGTGACAAAACCTATCATGCGCTATTTAGCGGCGATACAGTCATTGAAAAGGAATTCTGGGGCACTCGGGCCTTGCAGCGTGCCATGTACATTTACCTGATCACGGAAAAAGTAAAGCATCCGACTGAGCCTGTGTACTGGATGCTGATTTCCAAAGGCTTTAAAACCTATTTACTACTGGCCAATAACTTCTTTACCTACTATCCGCACTTCAAGGGTAAAAACCAGCGCCTGTCTGGCATTGTCGACAGCTACTGCCGCCAGTATTTTAGCGATTATTATGATCCTGCCAGCAAAATTCTTAACTTTGGCAATGATTATCAGCCATTAAAGGAAAGTGTTGCGCCGATTACTGAGATCATGCGTAGCACCAACCCCAAAATAAAATTCTTTGAAGAGCGCAATCCAAACTGGGTGCAAGGTACAGAGCTGCCGTGTGTCGGCGAAATTACCTGGCAGGAAATTGCCAAGTATGCACAACGGTTTATTACCAAGCCGATTAGCCAGGGCAAGCTGGATGCCTTATTGGCAAATAAAACCCAGTCGGTATAAGCCATGAATCTGTTTGCGCAAGTAAGCCATCAGGCACTGGCGCTGGTTTGCCGCAAGGCTGACCAGCGCTTTAGCAGTCAGCGACAAAAACTGGAGCAGGTACAGCGCAAAAAGCTGGCTAAAATCCTCAAGCAGCTTCATCTGCCCAAAACACCACAGCGCATCAAAAACTATGAAAGCTTTGCTGCACAGTTACCATTAACCCGTTACAGTGACTGGAAACCCCAGATTGAACAGATGCGGCAGGGTAGTCAGGGCCTGAGCCGCAGTAAGCTGGTTCGTTATCAGCCGACCAGTGGCTCCAGTGAAAGTATCAAGTTTATTCCCTATTATCAGGATTTTTTAGACGAGCTGGACGCTGCAATTGGTCCATGGTTAAGCAGCATGTATCGCCTGCATCCCAAGCTCAAGCAAGGTTCGCATTACTGGTCGATTTCATGGCTGCCGGAAAGCCAGCGCCATCTGCTCACTGATGCTAACCTTAATGATGATAGCGTCTTACTGGACTGGGGCAAACGCATTCTAAGCCAGTATACGCAAGCCGTGCCGTCAGACGTGGCCTTTGCAGGTAATGCTGATGATGCACTGTTTGCAACCTTATGTTATCTGGTGGCTGATGCCCACCTGAGTATGCTGTCAGTCTGGAGCCCTACCTTTGCCCTGCAATTACTGGACAATATGCCGTTATGGGGTGCAGACATTGTACAGGTGTTAAGAACGGGTAGCTGGGGTCAGCGGCAGAACTCGCTGGCGCAGGTTAAAGTGCCTAAATCACGGCGCCGTGCCCAGATACTAGAACGTCTGTTAACCAAACCGCTTATGGACTGGCAGGCCTTATGGCCCAACCTGTGTCTGGTGTCCTGCTGGGATACTGCAGGCGCGAAGGCATGGGCACAGCAACTGCAAACACGCTTGCCATTTTCTGGCTTTGAGGGCAAGGGACTATGGGCCACCGAGGGCGTGGTGACCATTCCTTATGATGGCTATTATCCACTGGCGTATCAAAGCCATTTTTATGAATTTGAAAATCTGACCACCGGTAAAATTGTGCCAAGCTGGGCGCTAAAGCGTGGTGATGAAGTCAGCCCCATATTAACCACTGGCAGTGGCCTGATGCGTTATTGTATGGATGATCATCTGGTAGTAAGCGACTTTTATGGCAGCTTGCCGTGCTTTACCTTCAAGGGCCGCCGTTTTGGAGTGGATCTGGTGGGAGAGAAGCTTGATCCCAGCGCTGCCATGCATACCTTACAAAGCGCTGCGCAAACCGTCCAGCATTGCAAGCCCGTTTCACTGCTGGCGATTGATACCGAAGGGCAGGCCAAGCCTTACTACCTGGCAGTGTTTGAAGGTACTCAACAAAATCAGCCCTGTGCTGCCTTTGTGGACAATCACCTCAAGCAAAATTTCCATTATGAGCTGGCACGTAATCTGGGCCAGCTCGCGCCAGCACAGGCAATTTGTGTGGATGACGGCTGGCATTACTATAAACAGCTAGCCATGCAGAGCGGCATGATTGAAGGCAATATCAAGCCTGAACCACTCAAGAAAATACATATCAGTGCACTAAAAAATACCAGCATACCGGCTGAACTATAAACCTGCTGAATGGTAAAAGGATATAAATCATGATTGATGCGACTGCTGAGACGCTGGCCGAATCCATAACCCAGCCCGAAATCGAAATCTACAGAACCAAAGCAGTTGAAGGCTTACATATTCGGCCTGCACATCCTGGGGATGACCATCAACTGGTCAGGCTAATTGCCGAATCCATGCCGTCCAACGGCGTGTTGCTGTCGTTTGAACGCTATCCCAGCTATTTTAAAGCCACGCAGACCCAATACGAGCAGCCGCGTGTTCTGGTGATGGTTGCTGATGAGCAGCCTGAAAAAATTCTGGCAATGTTTAACCTGGGAACCCGTAACTGCTTTATTAACGGCATTGTTAAACCATTGCGCTATGTGGGCGACTTGCGGATTGGCAAAACCACGCGGGGCAAGGGTCTGATTAACCTGTTGATGAGCTATGTTAAAAATTGCTTGCCACTGGATGAGGTGTATCAAACCGTCATTTTGAATGACAATGTGGTTGCCCGTAAGGTATTGCATGAAAACCGTCCAGGTGTTCCGGCACATTATGTGGCGGATCAGGTAGAAACCCATACCCTTACCGGATTCAAGGTTAAAAAGGAACTCAACCGTAATTTGTCTGTCGCCAATATGACGCGCGGTGACATCAGTGCGGTAAACCGCTTTATCCATCATATGGCTGATTACTATAACTTTTTACCAGCCTATGACTTTAAGGGACTGGTGGCACAAGACCCTTACTGGACTGGCCTAAGCACTAATGATTTTTATATTGTAAAACGCGGTGGACAGATTGTCGGGCTGTTTGGCTTATGGAATCAAAAGCCGTTTAAGCAAACCCGGATTGCCGATTATAGCAAACTCATTGCGTTTGTGCGTCCGGTTTACAATTACTGGGCAAAACTGAGCCATCAGTTACGTTTGCCTCAAAAGGGCGATACGCTAAATTACATGATGCTGCATTCTTTATTATGTAATCCTTATGATAATGATTTATTTGAAAATATTTTGAGAATAGCGCACCAGAAAACATGCGAGCGAAAATGCTATGCGCTGTGCTTTACACTGGCCGAGAATGATCCACGACGTGATTGCAGCAAAGCCATTATTAGCCAAAAAGTACAGGCAATACATGCGTTTCACTGTTTTAAGGATAATCCATTAAAGCAGTTTGATGCCAAGCGAATCAGTTATCTGGAGTGTGGTCGCATCTAAAGGTTAAGGCAGAATGACACTCATCGTAATGTGATTGAAGTTTGTGCAACAAGTTGCTACAGTGAAATTAATTACAAAAAATGGGAAGTCAGACTAAATGCTAAGGCTGCTTGTATCCCCTGTTTCTCAAGCTGATGATAGCAAGAAACTTTTCTTCAAAAATAGCACTTTTAACTTAAGTGTTACAGGCTTGGGTATTGCAGGTGCGGGCATTGCTTTGCTAATCAGCACGGCTAGCTATGCTGCAACACCGCTGAACGATATAGAGCTGACCAATAACTTCCTGCAAAATAACATTCCTGTTTCACAGCTGGCGCTGGATCAATTGCAGAGTGCTGGCCCTACGCCTGAGCAAACCGAGCAGCAGCTTCAGGCCATTGACCAGAATGATCGCATCAATAACGTATTTGCCGATCTGGTACGGGCTACGGGCATTTCAAATATTCAGGTTTCCCTGAACAAGAAAGACCGTGAAATCAACTATACAACCAATAATCCCTTGTTTGGGCTTGATATTTTAAATGAAATTGCCGTAAATGATTTTGGTTCAGAACCATTTAGCTGGCGCTGGACTGGAAATTTTAATCAGATATTTGATTTAAGCCAGATCAATAGCATTTATTTCGATCATTCAACTGGTAGTTATGAGTTGAATAATATTCAGGGCATTGTTGAGATTGAGGCTTCGACCTATCAAGGTAATGAAGAATCCAGAAAATTCCGCCGTGATTACCATGTTTTCTAGTTAATCAATGTCTTTATAAAAGCCTAAAAATAAAAGCCCAGATCACAGAATACTGGGCTTTTGTTTTTTCAAGATTTTAAATATAAGTGGCTAAATAAAACTTTTAACCACAAATTCTTCATTACAAATGACGAAGACGCCATGCACGATGGATTTTATGGTTCCGCTTGAAATCAAAGCCAATGGTTTTATCGGTAATTTCCTGCACCTCAAAACGGGCAGTTAACTCTTCATCCAACTCAAACTTTTGGAAGTTGTTGGAAAAATATAACGTTCCACCATTACTCAGACGATTCATGGCACGCTTGATGAGTGAGGCATGGTCGCGCTGCACATCAAAAGTGCCGTGAAACTTCTTGGAATTGGAAAACGTTGGCGGATCAATAAAAATCAGGTCATAAGTTTCATGGCCTTCCTTAAGCCACTCAAACACATCGGCTTCAAAAAACTGGTGCTGCTGGTCGGCATGGTCAACCGTTAAACCATTTAAAGCAAAGTTCTGCTTTGACCAGTTCAGGTAGGTATTGGACAAATCCACGCTGGTGGTACTGGCCGCGCCACCAACTGCCGCATGCACGCTGGCTGTTGAGGTGTAGCTATACAGGTTTAAAAAATGCTTGCCTTTGGCCTCGGCTGCAATACGCAAGCGCATGGGACGATGATCCAGAAACAAGCCTGTATCCAGATAATCGGTGAGATTCACATAAACCCGGATGTTGCCTTCCTGCACGATAAAGCGCTTGCTAACTTCACTTTGCTTTTCGTACTGGGTAATACCTTTTTGTCTGGCGCGGGTTTTAATAAAGACTTTTTCACGCGGTAAGCCAAGTACCTGGCGAATAGCTGCTAATGCCAAGTTAAAACGCTTTTTGGCTTTTTCCGGGTCGATGCTTTTGGGTGGCGCGTATTCCTGAACGTGCAAATTGTCATCGTATAAATCCACCACCAGATTAAAGTCGGGCAGGTCTGCATCATACAGACGCAGACAGCTGACATTGTCGCGTAAGGCCTGTTTTTTCAGGTTGCTGATATTTTTTTGCAAGCGATTGGCAAAATCCTGTGCCCCTTCAATTTCGACGGGTGTGGCTTGCCAATTGGCTAAAAAGGGTGGTTTGTCCAGCTTGTTAATGACAACACCTGTGCGTACATAAATCGGCAAATTACCATTCATCAGGCGCAAGGTTTGGGTATTTTCAAATGGCAATACGTCAGCCTGTTCGACATGCGACGCTAAAATAGCAGCCTGCTGGTGCGGCAAAAACTTTTGCAGTTGAAAGCTTAAGCCCTGATATAACGCACGGTTGCTGGCTTTATCGCCCAGACGTTCGCCATAGGGTGGATTAGTAACAATAAAGGATTTTCTATTTTCCAGCTGAAAGTCAGGCCAGTCAGCCAGTACCCGTTCTTCAATCTTGATATGGGGCAGCAAGTTTTCAAAGCCTGCTGCAATAATGTTTTGCCGGGTGGCTTTTACTGCATCCCAGTCGGCATCATAAGCATAAAATTGGGGTAGTGGTTGTTGCAAAGCAGTTTCATGGCGCTGCTCGGCTTCAGCTTTAAGCTGCTGCCATAGGGTATTGTCATGGCCATGCCAGCCCATAAAACCAAAGTGCCGCTGGATACCGGCCGCACGAGCTGTTTTTATCATCAGGGCTTCAATGATAAAGGTTCCAGAACCGCACATCGGATCAATAAACACATCAAAAGAATTTTTGTTCCAGCCAGCCAGTCGTAAAATGGCAGCGGCCAGATTTTCCTTGATAGGGGCGTCGGTCATGTAGCGGCGATAACCGCGACGGTGCAGGCTGTCCCCTGATAAGTCCAGACAGAATGTGTGGGCAAACTTGCCAGCCAGCACAAACAGGGTAATTTCAGGTTGTTTGGTATCAATGCTAGGGCGGCGGCCCTGCGCTTCCATAAAGCTGTCCACCACGCCATCTTTGGCGCGTAAGGTAGCAAATTGTGGATTGACCTTGATTTCACGCTCGGTTTGCAAGCGAATGGCAAAAGTACTGCTGGGCGAGAAGATCAGTGACCAGTCAAAGCTTGACGCACCTTCATAAATTTCTTCGGCAACATCCCGCGCATCATGGGTTTTTTCAAGTTCATAGTGATGGATGGGCAACAACACACGTGAGGCCAGCCGTGACCACAGGCAAATACGATAGGCTGTTTCCAGCGTACCCTGAATAATAATCCGGCCTGCTTTTTTTTCTGTAATACTGGCACCCTGGTTTTGAATAAGCTCCTGTAACTCCTCAACCAGCAGGTTTTCCAGACCATCGGCACAGGTTACCCAGTAAGTATTAAGGCGGGAAGATTGAGTCATGAAATTATCCGAAAAACAGCACAAGCATTAATTGGGCAATAGTTTACCTGATTAACCAGCGAAGTGAGTGTTTTTTAAATAAGACAGCTAGGGAGGCGAGAGTGTTTTTTGCTAGGATAGTGGTTCTATAAAAATGATGGTCAAATGAATGAATGTTTTTAAAAAATTAGTGCAATTATCTTTAATAAATACGTTAGCTTTATTGTCTGCTTGTGGTGGCGGATCAGATGGTTCAGATCAATATTTGCCTGCTGGCAAAAAGTTAACAACAGTCCAGCAATTTAATACGAGTGATGGCAATCGCTTGGAGCAAACTGCCGAGTATCAATTGAGTTATACTAATGGCAGGCTAAACCGGATTAATGTATTTGATTCCAGTGGGACTGATAATACATGGGGCACTAGTGACGATAATCTATATAGTTATATTACTTGTGAGTTTTCTGGTCACCTGAATCAGCCTTTGCGCGATCCGGCTTTGGAGTTTTATATGCCTAATCCTATGCAAAGCAGTGTTACTGGAAGTATTTTAATAACTAGCTTGGGAATTAAACCTTATGGACGAAGCTTATGTTCATTAGGTTATAACGCGGATATTAGTTTTAAGGAGCAGGAATTTATTCCCAAATTGGATAATGCAGATAAACCATTTTTTATTCGTGAATGGCAAGCTGATCAGATTCAAGGACAGATTGTTAAAACTCAGAATATTACCTATGGCCCAGTATCAAAGCAAAATATAATTGATAATGAAGATTGCTCAAGTAGTGTATGTGATCAAGCATTCCTGGGTTTTCAAAATGGTAGAAATCAATACCAGTATTTAGATGAAAATTATCTTGCCGATATAAAAGATAAAAAACTTTATGAATATACTCAGCAGGATGGCCAACTAAAGACGGTTAATATTTATCAGTATGGCGCGACTCCGGAGAAAGCTATGGAAAATGTTGGGGCGCTGGAAAAGCTGGGTAGCCTTACCTATGAATATGAAAAAAATCAGGTCAATATCTGTACGAAAAATAGTGAGGGTTTGGTAGAGAGCTTCTCAATTAATATTTATGAGGATAAAAAAATCAAGCAAATTGATGAGTATGCATCAGTAAGTTGTGCTGCTGAAGACGTAGTGCAAAAGCGTTTAATTTATAATTATCAATAATAGTGTTGATCTTGATGTAATAATTTTGAGTTGCCAGTGTCATACGCTATGTAATAGCACTGGCAGCTTTTTATAAAACAATTCGCCAAAAATTAATTATTTTTAGAGTAAACTAGCGCCGTGTTTGCACCCACCGTTTATACAGGCCTTGTTTTATGCATCTTGCTGCCTTGCACACCTTGAGCCAGATCCAGTTAAACCAGTATGGCAACCTGCGCCATTTCCTGAGTATTGAAGGCTTATCACAACAACATCTCATCAATATTCTGGAAACCGCTGAAACCTTTCTGGGTGAAAATGGCCAGATTATCAACCGTCCATTGCTGGAAGGCCGAACGGTGATGAACCTGTTTTTTGAGCCATCTACCCGCACGCGCACGACGTTTGAAGTGGCCGCTAAACGATTGTCTGCCAATGTGTTAAACATTGACATGCAGCAATCCAGTACCAAAAAGGGCGAAACCCTGCGTGATACGCTGTGGAATCTGGAAGCCATGGCCGCCGACATGTTCGTGATCCGGCACTGGGCTTCAGGTGCAGCGCATTTTATGGCGCAAAGTGTGTGCCCGGATGTGGCGATCATTAATGGGGGCGATGGCCGTCACTCGCATCCGACCCAAGGCATGCTGGATATGCTGACCATTCGCCGTCATGCCGGCAAGCCATTTTCTGAACTGACAGTTGCCATTATTGGTGATATCAAGCATTCACGGGTGGCCCGTTCTGATATTGAAGCCTTGCAGACGCTAGGTGCCAGGGAAATACGTGTGATTGCACCCAAAACCTTGCTGCCGACAGGCATTGAAGAGTTTGGCGTGACTGTATTTGAGGATATGGACAAGGGTGTAGAAGGCTGTGATGTGCTGATTGCCCTGCGTATTCAAAATGAACGGATTGGCTCGCCGTTGCTGGCGTCCAGCGAAGAGTTTTATAAGTTATACGGATTGTCAGAAGCAAGGGTGCAACGTGCTGCGCCCAATGCTTTGGTTATGCATCCGGGTCCCATGAACCGTGGCGTGGAAATTGCCTCCAACGTGGCGGATGGCCCGCAGTCCCTGATTTTAAAACAGGTCAACTATGGTATTGCCGTACGTATGGCAGTGCTGGCGTTAAGCATGCAGGGACAGCTTGAGGCCAAAGGTCTGCTGGCCAATGATCTATTGGCGAATGATTTAATCAATAGTAACCTGTTTAATGGTTTGGTTTAGGAGTCTGGTACAGTGATCGAAATCAGCAATGTGCGCGTACTGGATGTGATGAACCAGACTGACAGCGTTAAAACGGTTTATGTGCAAAATGGTAAGCTGCTGGCAGATGCTGCTGGTCAGGAAATTGGCCAGCGTATTGATGGGCAAGGTAAGTGGCTCATGCCTGCCCTGGTGGACTTATGCGCGCGTCTGCGTGAACCGGGTCAGCAGCAGCATGGCACTTTAAAAACGGAAGGACAAGCGGCACGTGCTGCCGGTTTTTTGCATGTGATATTGCCACCAGATACCAAGCCTGTGCAGGATAGCGGTGCGCTGCTTCGAGGCTTGCGTGAAAAAGCCTTTAATGATGGTGGAATTTATCTGCATATTATTGGGGCACAAACCAAGGGTCTGGAAGGCAATCAACCGGCCAATATGGCCAGTCTCAAGCAGGGTGGCTGTATTGCGGTGAGTAATGTGCGTGCGGCCTTTGCCGATGATGATGTGCTGTTGCGCACGCTGGAATATGCAGCCAGTCTGGGTTTAAAGGTATTTTTCTATCCCGAAGAACATTCACTGGCCAAAGATGGTTATGTGCATGATGGCTTTACCGCATCACGTCAGGGCTTAACCGGTATTCCCGCCATTGCGGAAACCGTGGCACTGGCCAAGCAATTGCTGATGGTTGAGGCCACAGGCGTACAAGCGCATTTTAGTCTGCTGTCCTGTGGTGCTTCGGTTGAGTTGATCAAGGCTGCCAAAGCCAAAGGTTTGCCAGTGACAGCTGATGTGGCCATGCACCAGCTACATTTAACCGATGAAACCATTGATGGCTTTAATTCACTGGCGCATGTGCGTCCGCCGCTACGCAGTGAAGCAGACTGTCAATTATTACGTCAGGGTGTTGCCAATGGTGTGATTGATGCGATTTGTTCGCACCATGAGCCTTTATCGGCATCGGCCAAGCTGGCCCCATTTGCAGAGACCGAAGCCGGTATTTCCAGTGTAGATACGTTTATGGCACTGGCTGCAGCGCTGGTTCATCAAGACTTACTCACGCCATTGCAACTCGCCACCCGTATTAGTCAGAATCCGGCGCAAATTGCTGGAATTGAACGCCAGTGGCAGGATATTGGCGGCTGGGTGCTGGTTGATCCAGAACTAGAGTGGACTGTTAGTAATGACCAGTTCCAGTCACAGGGTAAAAATACCCCATTTCTGGGTGCTAAAGTGAAAGGGAAAACCCAGCAACTATTTGTTTAAAGCTGTCATCAAAAAATACGAGAGGCATGGCAGATACTTTATAAAATAAATTATAGGGTATTTGCCACAGCTTCCAGTTGTTTGGCACATTGCGTCCAGCCTTCCACAAAGCCCATGCTTTCATGGCGTTGTTTGTCTTCACTGTTTTTATGCATCACATGCACATGATAACCTGTTACGTTCTCATGGTTACTCAGGCGAATCTGCACGCTCATAAATGACTGTTCTGCTGGCCGAAAATCAGTAGATAAGGCATCAGTCCAGCCTAATATTTCAGGTTCACACACTTGGGTAAAACAGCCAGAATTGGGATATTGTGCGCCATCAGGCGATTGCATCAGGGTAAAAAACTCGCCGCCACAGCGCAGGTCAACCCGGCAATCCGGTGTGGTATAAGGATGCGGGGCAAACCATTGCTTGATGAGTTCCGGCTGGGTTAGGGCTTGCCAGACTTTTTCGCGGGGGGCTGCAATTACCAAATCTAATGTTAAATCAAGGTCTTTATTGACTGGGCTATTGTTGTGTAAATTGTTCAGATTATTGGGCATGAGATCATTCCTTGTTTGTTTTAAACCAGATTAGCATATCGGATGAGCTATTTTAATTGTATAAAAAGTTTAATTTATAGCGAAGAGCATGGTAAGTAGTAAATTTAAAATGATGATAAGCAGTAATATTTTTAGTCCTATAACTGATACTCAAGGCGATGAACCAAGAATAATCAAAAATGTAATCTTAATTAATGACTTGGATAATGAACACTATTCTAAAATTATCTTTAAGATAAACGATGAATTCTGGATATTTAGCTGTAATCCTGATTATGATGAGATTTGTTTTGATATTAGTTTAGAGTTACCAATTGAATCGAGTGCATCTAAAAAAATCTTAGATGAATTAATCAGTTTTTCAATTGGAAATATCTGGGCAATAATTAGTGAGAAAAATTATACTGATGGTATTTATCTATATGTTTATGATCCATCAATAATAAATGCCTCAAAATTCATTGGTATATTTACAATGATAGGAATAGGTAGCGGCCTTGTTTATGAACTAAATAAATCAAAGATATACGAATATTTAATTTAAGCAGACTTTGGCCTAAAAGTTGTGTCTCATGCTTAACCTGCTTTTTTAAAATGTAATATGCAGCAAACTGATAGGATTTACATAAAAGCCCTGCATGTCGGATAATGTTAAAATGTAGTTAATTATTCTAGTGATTTAATATGGCATAACGATCTTGACCAATCTTCACTTAAAAAACTGAAAAAATATCCTAGTGTAAAAGATAAACTATTCCAGCGAAGTATTGCCAATGAACATCAGCTTAATCGGTAGTGGTAATGTGGCAACGCACTTGGCGCATGCCTTATATGATTTAAAGCATCAAATTGTGCAAGTTTATAGCCCAAATTTGCAAAATGCCCAGCAACTGGCGTCACTGGTGCAAGCACAGCCAATTTATCAGTTGCAGGAATTGCAACCTGCTGATTTGTATTTAATTGCAGTTAAAGATAGTGCAATTGCTGAAATAGCAGCTCAGCTTGCCCCTTTGAATATTCAGGGTATTGTTGCCCATACGTCTGGTAGTACAGCGCTTGATGTTATTCAACAGAGTAGTCAGCATTATGGCGTGTTTTATCCACTGCAAACTTTTTCCAAAGCCAAAGCGGTGGACTTTACTCAGGTGCCATTATTGCTTGAGGGGAGCAGTGCAAAAGTAATCCAGCAGCTGGATACATTGGCGCGGCAGTTGAGTACACAGGTTTATCATTACAGCACGCAGCAACGACGTAGCTTGCATCTTGCCGCGGTCATCGCCTGTAATTTTTCCAATTATTTATATAGTGTGGCTGATGATTACTTAACCAAGCAGGGTGTTGATTTTGGTTTGCTAAAGCCCCTGATTTTGGAAACAGCCAGCAAGATTCAAAATCATGCACCTATAAAGATGCAAACTGGCCCGGCGGTTCGGCAGGATCAGGGCATTCTGGATATGCACCAGCAGATGTTGGAAGGCCAGCCACACTTAAAGCAGGTGTATGAGCTGTTAAGTCAGGGCATTATGCAGTTGCACATGAACGGCAATGAAAATTAGCCATAAAAAAAGCCAGTACAGAGCTGGCTTAATCGTCATAGCTTAAGACTAAGCGGCTACTTAGGTTTTCTCAAAAATAAAGTCCCAGACACCATGGCCGGCTTCATGGCCACGACGTTCAAATTTGGTTTCTGGCCGCCAGTCTGGCCGTGGTGCCGCATTGCCTTTGCCATAAACATTTTTTAGGGCAGGTCGATTATCTAAGACATCAAGCATCCATTCAGCATAATGTTCCCAATCTGTTGCTGCATGAAACCAGCCACCTGTTGCCAGTTTTTGTTCAACCAGCGGCATACGTTCATGTGACACAAAGCGGCGTTTAAAATGCTTTTTCTTTTGCCATGGATCGGGAAAATACAATTGCAGGCGATCAATTGAGCCATCTGGCAAGCCATTAAGCACTTCCAGCGCATCGGCATCCATAACTCGCAGGTTGGTGAGGCCTGCCATGCCTGCCTCATAGACACACTGGGCAATACCTGGTACATGCACTTCAATGCCTAAAAAATTACGTTCTGGAGCAGCCTGTGCCATCAACACCAGTGAACGGCCCATGCCAAAGCCAATTTCTACAGTTAGTGGATGCTCCGGGTGTTCAAACAACTGGCGGGCATCATGAATAGGGGCTTCAACAATCAGATGCTGGTAATCTTCCAGCGCCTTGGCTTGAGACGTATTTAAGGGTGATGAACGACGCATGAAAGTCAGCACCGAACGGTGTGCCCTGCCATTTTCAGCAGTACCAGTCTGCGCATTTTGAGCTTGATCATCTCCATCTGGACGGTCAGGCTGATCGGCAAGCTGAATAGGTTCCTGTGAATGCTGTTGTTCGGATTGGATCGAAGGCTGCGTCATGGAAAAACGGTTGGCTACTGGCAAAAAGATGGACGCATTGTACTGGATTTTTAGCTGGTTTACTTCTAGAAGATATCATTCTAGTCTGGCTGACTCATGCCATTATAAAATAAGACGTGTTCAAATTGCCCATAAACAGGAAAACAGAATCAATGCCATCAAGATATCCAGTCGATAAAAAAATCTGGTTTCCTGCCAAACGCTATGGCTTGGGTTGGGGCTTACCGATAGTATGGCAAGGCTGGGTGGTGCTAGTAAGTTATTTTATACTTTTGCTGGGCGGCACCATTTGGCTACTCTATGAAAGTATTGCTTATTATTTGCTTTATGTTTTTATCATTACCATAATTTTGATAGTGATCTGTTTTATCAAGGGTAAACGTCTGGGCTAAGATGAAATATAAAAAATTCTTATCCCCTTTACCATATTAGCCTCTACTCATGACCTTTACCATTTTCGACATTACTACTGCTCAGCATGATATTAAAAAAAGCCGTTTTATAGCCATTGCGGCACCTGTGGGTTCCATTGAACAGGCACAGCAGTTTCTGGCGCAGCAGCATGATGCCAGCGCCACACATCAGTGCTGGGCATGGAAAATCAATGGGCAAAGCCGGGTGAATGATGATGGTGAACCCGGTGGAACAGCAGGTAGACCCATTCTGGCAGTGATTGAAGGCCAGCAACTGGACAATATCATTGTACTGGTCAATCGCTGGTATGGTGGCGTCAAGCTGGGGACAGGAGGATTGGTACGCGCCTATGGCGGAACCGCGCAGCTATGCTTACAGGCTGCTCACAAGGTTGAACTGATCAAAACCTTGCAGGCCAGTTTCTTTGTGAGTTTTGCAGAATGGGCGCGGGTAGAACATTACCTTCAGACCCATCCAGTGCAGATTGTGCAGCAGCATTATGACGCACAGGGGATTCAGCTTGAGGTGAACATTGCAGAAGCGTTTAAGAATGAGTTTAATGGCTGGTTGCAGGGCATCACTGCTGGACGGGAAAATTTAACAATTAAAAAGCCTGAAGGTGCATCAAATTAAAGCGGATAAATCAATGTTGATAGCTATGTTAAGAGCCATATAAAAAAGCGCAGCATCCTAAAAACTGTCTTAGTCACTGCGCTGTTCACTTTCTAAAAAAATAATAAGATGTAATGACAATGTCATTAGGTTTTAACCAGAATTCTACTTAGCTTGGGCAGATTGAAGTGTTATGCGTATGGTCTGGCCCCCATGTTCTAAAACCCTGGGTATCAATATGAATCTGGCCACTGGCATAAACACCCAGGCCCATATTCAGGCGCTGGCCATTGTTTTGCCAGTATTCACACAACTGATGTTTAGCGCGGGCAATTTTTTCAAGCTCACCAATATCCGGGTTTTCACTGCCAATCCGAAAATCCAGTGCAGAATTATGCACATGCTTGCTGCCTGGGCTACCATTGGCGCACTGGTTAAGCTCAGCATCACGATAGACCGAAGTGACTTCAATATCATCCAGAATTTTTTGATCCTGCAACTGCTGTAACACTTTGAGGGTAGGCAGCAGATTGTCCCATAACTCACTTGACGGCACAGCGTACGGTTCACGGCCACAGCGTTCCCAGTCACGTGCGCTTTTAAGCAATTCAAACATGGGTGCTGCCCGGCTGACATCGTGGCGAATCAGGTAATTGTGATAGCGGTTCACCTGTTGCTCGTGTAAACCTTCACTCAGCCACTGCTTATAGCTGGACGGTGGCGCACGGTGCCAATGGGTGTTTTGTTCAATCATTAGCTCTGGTGGCAATTTGTTCAGTTTTAAAGGTTGAGCAGGACGAATCACCTGGGTATGAATAACCGGTTTTTTGGCTGGTGGATTGATACAGCTTCCCAGCAATGGCATCAGGCATAACAGGAACAACCAACGAAGCTGTGTATGATCCGCCTTGGTTTGCTGTAGCATTCGTGCTCCTTTTTTCATGAAATAATTTTTAAGCCAGTCCGGTGTTATATTGTAACAATCAGCCAGTTTTACAAGCCTGTGCTTGACCGGAATTTTGTAAAAAACAATTCACAGTGTGTAGGTTTATTGAGTGCACCTAAACAAAAAAGCCCGCTTGTGGCGAGCTTTTAAGCTAGAGCGTGTCATCAATTGAGCCAGATGATGGAAGAGGCCAGATAGATGGCTGACAGGAAGTGTAGAGCCAGCTTATCATAGCGTGTGGCAATGCCCCTGTACTGCTTGAGCTTGGCAAAGAAGTTTTCAATTAAATGGCGTGCCTTGTATAAGTGCCGGTCATAGCCGCGTGGTGCTTTACAGTTACTTTTACTCGGCATCACTACTTTGCCATTTTTGTTCTGGATCGGTTCAATCACCCTGTCTTTGGAATTATAAGCTTTGTCCATAAGCCATGTTGAGCTTAAGCTAAGATCAAGCAATACATCCGCACCCTTTAGATCATGATCCTGTCCTTTAGTTAAGTAAAAGCCAGTGGGATTGCCTAAAGCATCAGTCCGGGTATGGATTTTAGTACTCAATCCCCCTTTGCTGCGTCTAATGGCTTGATCCCCCTTTTTCCTGCACTGTGCTGATGGGCACGCACTATGGTTGAGTCAATCATCGCATATTCATTGTCAATGTCTTGGGATAAAGCTTCAAATACGCGTTGCCATATTCCTGATCTTGACCAGCGACTAAAGCGGGTATGCACCACCCGAAAATCACCAAATCGTTCAGGCAGATCCCGCCACGGGATACCTGCCCTGTAGCGGTACAAGACAGCTTCAACGAACAGGCGGTTATCTTTGGCAGTGACCCCAACAGTGTTGGTGCGTCCGGGCAGTAGGTCTTTGATGCGATCCCACTGGTCATCACGTAAGGCATAACGTCTAGTCATAACCCTATAATGAAGGCAACTTGTATTTTCTCAACCTAATTGATGACACGCCCTAGAAAAATCCGTAATCCAGCCAGTTTATTTTTCCAGATATTGCAGCTTGTCTGGCTTGCCGTTCCATTCTTCACGGTCAGCAGGCTGATCACCGATCTGGGTAATGTTGGGCCATTTTTGTGACAGGTCAGCGTTGATCTCAATAAAAACTTCCTGACCTGCCGGCAGCTCATCTTCTGAGAAAATAGCGTTGGCCGGGCACTCTGGTTCACACAGCGCGCAGTCAATGCACTCATCCGGATTGATCACCAGAAAATTAGGGCCTTCATAGAAACAATCGACTGGGCAAACTTCTACGCAGTCCTGATATTTACATTTAATACAGTTTTCGGTGACAACAAAGGTCATGGCGACAGCTACCCTACAACATGATGTTAGCAATTAGAGGCTATTTTAGGCGCTTTTGCCTGCTAGTAACAATTCCTTTTAGTGATATTATTTATAGATAACGCCGCTTAAGACTTCAATTAAATAAAAATCAAGGCTTAAGTGGCTTATTTTCTGGTGTTGTCACCCTTAAATCTGCTGCTTTAACGCATACAAAAGTTCAAGCGCCTGCCGGGGCGTCAGGTTATCCACATCTGTTTGTTGCAGTTGCTCCAGCACAGGGGAAGGTTTTTCCACTTCTATAATCTGCACTTGGGGTTCTACCACAATGTGTTTTGGCGCAGTATCAAAGTCAAATAAATCATTTTGATGTGCTGTACCAATATACTTGCTTTGCTGGCGCTCCAGAATTTTCAGGCGCTGCTGGGCTTCCTTGAGTACAGATGTTGGAATACCGGCCAGCTTGGCCACCTGTATGCCATGACTTTGGTTGGCCGCACCGTTGCGTACCTGATGCAATAAAATCAGGTCACCATTAATTTCCTTGGCAGCCACGTGATAATTATCAATACCGGACTGCTGGCCCAGCTCAGTCAGCTCAAAATAATGCGTGGCAAACAGGCACAAACATTGAATGCGCTTGGCCAGATCCAGCACACAGGCCCAAGCCAGCGACAAACCATCGTAAGTGCTGGTGCCACGACCTACTTCATCCATCAACACCAGGGAGTGGCTGGTCGCATGGTGCAGGATTTGTGCAGTTTCAGTCATTTCGACCATAAAAGTTGATTTGCCGCTAGACAGATCATCAGCAGAACCAATCCGGGTAAAAATCCGGTCAATCGGGCCAAGCCGGGCTTGCTTGGCAGGCACAAAACTGCCGCAATAAGCCAGAATGCAAATCAGGGCTGTTTGCCGCATATAGGTGGATTTACCGCCCATATTGGGTCCAGTGATTAAGGCAAGCCGGTGTTTTTCATTTAAATTGACATCATTGGGCGTAAAAGACGCTTTAATTAAGGACTCTACAACCGGATGGCGTCCAGCCTGAATATCAATGCCGCATTCCGGCTGAAAACTGGGGCGTACCCACTGGCGGTTGCGGGCCTGTGCCGCCCAGTTGGATAAGACGTCCAGCTCGGCAATCGCAGCACTCATGCCCTGTAGCGCAGCCAGTTCCTGACGCAGTTTGTCTAGCAGATGATCAAATAACTGCTTTTCGCGGTTTAAGGCACGCGATTCACTGGACAGCACCTTGTCTTCAAAGGTTTTAAGCTCTGGTGTGATATAGCGCTCAACATTTTTCAGGGTTTGCCGCCGAATAAAATGTGCAGGCGCTGATTCACTTTGCGCACGGGTTAATTCAATGTAGTAGCCACTCACCCGGTTGTAGCCAATTTTCAGGGTGGCAATCCCGGTGTTTTCCCGTTCACGCTGTTCCATATCCAGCAAAAACTGGTTGGCATGGTCGCGAATCTGGCGCAGTTCATCCAGTTCGCGATCAAAACCCGCTGCAATCACGCCACCGTCACGCAACAGCACCGGTGGGGTTTCAACCACGGCCTGTTTGAGAAACTCAAATACATGATTAAAACTGCCAAGCTGCTGCGAAAGCTGCTGGAGCACCAGACTTTTTTGATGCAGCGCAGAGTGCAGGGCGTGATGCACAAAGGGCAACTGCGCACAGGCTTGCCGCAGCATCACCAGGTCACGTGGGCGTGCAGTATTAAGGGCAACGCGGCCCAGTACCCGCTCAACATCGCCAATGCTGGACAGCGCTACGCGAATGGCTTCTTCATGGTAGCCATTTAAAATGTCAGCAATGGCGTCCTGACGTTGCTCCAGCAGTTTAGTGTCACGTAAAGGCTGCATGAGATGGCGCGCCAGCAAGCGTGAACCCATCACGGTCTGGCAGCGGTCTACCAGCTTGAGCAGGGATGTACCATGCTCAAACAAGGGCTCGGTAATTTCCAGATTACGCCTAGTGACCGGATCAAGCGCAATAAAGGCATCCATGCTTTCTACACGAATGCGCTGGATGTGCGGCAGGCTGGTTTTCTGGGTTTCGCTGGCATAATGCAGCAATGCGGCCGCTGCTGCCTGTGCCAGTTTTAAATGCTCAACGCCAAACCCAGCCAGTGTGCTGACCTTGAATTGTCGGCACAGCACATCGGCAGCATTGCCCGGATGAAAATCCACATTGGGGCGTCGGGTTAATGGCGTTTCAATCTCCTGTCGCAATTGTTTAACAATAGGGCTATCTTCCACATCTTCACTGATTAAAATTTCAGCCGGTGCCAGACGCGCCAGTTCAATATTCAGTCGCAAATAATCCAGCGGCATTTCCTGCACCAGAAACTGGCCAGAGCTGAGTTCAAGAATGGCAATGCCCACTTTATCCTTATCAAAGCTCAACGCGGCTAGACTGGCACTTTGATGGCTGGGCAATAGTGCGTCGTCAGTTAGGGTGCCGGGCGTTAAAATCCGCACTACTTTGCGTTCAACCGGGCCTTTGCCGGTAATCTCACCCACCTGTTCACAAATGGCGACTGTTTCACCAGCTTTGACCAGTCGCGCCAGATAGCCTTCTGCTGCATGATAGGGCACTCCAGCCATGGGAATTGGCTCACCATTGCTTTTGCCGCGATGTGTCAGGGTAATGCCCAACAGCTTGACGGCCCGGTGCGCATCCTCAAAAAATAGCTCATAAAAGTCACCCATGCGATAAAACACCAGTGCATGCGCATATTGCTGTTTGACAGTCAGGTATTGCTGCATCATGGGTGTGTGTGAACTCAGGTCAAGCATGGGATTAGCGACATTCACTGGGTATAAAATCCTCTGGAAACAACAGTTCTGTAAATAATAATTCGTTTAACGGCAATTATTGAAACAACAATTTTGAAAGCAACAATTCTGAAAAATAAACATACGGGCAAATGATACATGCGTTAGCTTTCCACAAGTGTTCAACAGTAATCAACCTGAGCCTGAAAAAATATATTTTTTCCAGGGTAAGATACAATGATCAATGCCTATAAATCACGCTGGATTGCATGAACACTGTATTTTAACAAATTTAGGCGTATTCATAAAAAGGAATAAGTCATGCAAGAGATAAACGTCAGGTAGCCTGAGCGGCTCGCGCTATTGAACAAAGGAAGGCAGGCGATCTAGATAAAAGTAATCGTGATGAGTCATTGGTTTAAGGTTAATTTGTAGCAAGGCTGGGGCAAAAAGCTTTATCTATCGTTTGGGACATTTCCTGTCATGTTTCTTGCAGAAGCACGTGTAGAGTTAATGCGTTTAAATCTCTTACGTGCAAATGGTGTTTGCCCGGCTACCCAGTTAAAGCAGGAAAAAGAGCTGGACAAAAAAAGAAAAGAGCTATCAACCCAAGCAAAGGATGAGCTTACTACAAAAGATGTGGTTGATTTATATTTGACCAATGTCATTGAAGACCGCATTGTTATTGACTCACGTAGGTTGGCAATGCTGTAAGACCAGAACAAATATTAGATATAGAGAGTTTGCGCTTAATTGGGGCAGCATGGGGAAAGGCGAAAACTTACAAGGCATTTTCATTATCTTTGACAGAGATAGAATCCTTACCTAATCCAGCTATAAATAAGAATAAGCAATTGATTAGATTAAATTATTTCTTAAATTAAAAATTTATAAAGATTCTGGCATTTGTTTTGCTTAAGACAATAAGCCAACTGGTCTGACCTGTCAGATTGAATGAAAGGATAATTTTTTTATCACTAGCCCATGAGATACAGCCCTATTTTCAGACCACCAGCTGGTTCTGTTTATATCCATGGGCTTACACGGCTTTTAAGTTGATGGAACTTTGACAGCATTACCATGAGCCTTTGTGAATCAGTTCATTTCCCATTCAACCTATCGCGGCAGTGATGCAGTTGTTAAAGCATTGCAGTAAAAAATCAGTTTTGGGATAAATATCATGAGCAATATTGATACAAGTGAGCAAGCCAAGATTAAGGCTACAGCGCCAGAACATGAAAATCTGGGTACAGCCAAAAATGTGGCTTATGGTTTACAGCATGTACTGACCATGTATGGTGGTATCATTGCACCACCGCTCATTGTGGGTAGTGCAGCAGGCCTTGCCGGGCCACAACTGGGTATGCTGATTGCAGCAGCACTATTTGTGGGCGGTTTGGCTACCCTGTTACAAACGCTGGGCGTTAAATATTTTGGGGCACGTTTACCACTGGTGCAGGGAGTATCCTTTGCCGGAGTTGCAACCATGGTGGCAATTGTCACCACGGGAGGCGGCTTGCCCGCAGTATATGGGGCAGTGATTGTGGCCTCATTGGCTGGTCTGTTGCTGGCCCCTTTTTTCTCCCAGATTATCCGGTTTTTTCCGCCTGTGGTCACCGGTAGTGTTATTACCATGATTGGCCTGTCCCTGACACCCGTTGCAATACGCTGGGTGATGGGTGGCAATCCCAAAGCGGAAAGCTGGGGATCTACTGCCAATGTTGGTCTGGCAGTGATTACGCTGGTCATTGTCATGCTGTTTAGCATGTCCAAAAGTCCTGCCGTGCGCCGTCTGGCCATTCTGTTGTCTATTGTTTGTGGCACCGTGGTGGCATCGTTGCTGGGCTATACGGATTTTTCCAAGGTAGCACAGGGCAGCTGGGTGGCTGTGCCGCATGTGTTTGCCTTTGGCATGCCGGCCTTTGATGTGGCTGCCATTATTTCCATGCTGATTGTAACGCTGGTGATTATGACGGAAACCACCGCCGACATTATCGCAGTGGGTGAAATTGTGGGCACCAGCGTTGACTCCAGACGTATTGGTAATGGCTTAAGAGCAGACATGTTATCCAGTGCGGTTGCACCCGTTTTTGGTTCTTTCATGCAAAGTGCGTTTGCCCAGAACGTGGGACTGGTGGCCATTACCGGGATCAAAAGCCGTTTTGTGGTGGCAACTGGCGGAGTTATTCTGGTTATTCTGGGGCTGCTGCCAGTGATGGGGCGTCTGGTGGCTTCCATTCCCATGCCGGTTTTGGGCGGTGCAGGACTGGTACTGTTTGGCACAGTGGCTGCCAGTGGTATCCGCACGCTGGGCAAGGTCGACTACAATATTCAAAGCAACCTGATTATCGTCGCAACTTCTATTGCAGTTGGCCTGATTCCCATTGTCAATGACGAGTTTTATGCGCAGTTTCCAACCTGGGTAAAAACCCTGTTTCATTCCGGCATTAGTTCAACCTGTATTATGGCCATTTTATTAAACCTGCTGTTTAACCATGTAAAATTGCGCGGCTTTGGCAAGCAGGCAGCACCAGGCATGGTAGATTTAAACAAGCTGCAGGGTTCATGAAAACGCAATCAGGACAGTATATTACCCGGCTACTGCTTAACAGTATTTAAGATGAGGGTGCCGGTAATATTGCTTCAATAGCGCAACGGCCTATGGGAACAACCCCTTGGGCCGTTTTTTATTTTAAGCTGTTTATTCGGGCATAAGAAAAGGAAGCCTGCGCTTCCTTTTTTAACGGACTACTTTTACCGGGCTGGTTTTACCGGGTTACTTTTACTAAGTTACATCAGCTTAATCCAGAGGATTCCCCACAATATTGCTGATAATGCCCTGCATAATGTGTGAACCCTGCTCCTGATATAAATCTGCATACCATTGCCGGGTGGCCGTTTCATCTTTCATATGGGTAATGTCACAGCGCTTGCGGGCACGGAGTACCATTTCCCGGGTACGTTCATTGCGTTTGTTCTGGTAGCGTTCCAGTGCATCTTCCAGGCCAAAGGTATTGATCTGGAGGGCGCGTGCCAGATAAATAGCATCTTCCATGGCCTGACAGCCACCCTGACCGATATCAGGCGTGGTACTGTGCGCTGCATCACCCAGAATCACGACACGACCCTTATAAAATTGCATAAACGGTTCGATGTCATGAATTTCAACCCGGTTGGTGGTTTGCGGATTCAGGCAGTCAATCAGGGCTTGTACCGGTGCGCACCAGCCAGCAAAATGCGTTTTTAAATCCTGCTGGTACTGTGCTTTCTGGTTATCTAGGCCGGCCGGCAGGGGTACATCAAAAAAGAAGTAAAACTGGTTGTTGGCCACTGGCATCATGGACACCCGTTTTCCCTCTCCAACAAATGTAGTCCACTGGTTGGCAGGCGCCAGATCATCACTGATCTCAACCAGTCCATTCCAGTTCACATAACCGGCGTAGCGCCGCGCGACCTGTTCGCCCAGCACATGGGTGCGGGTGAGCGAGTGCGTACCATCGGCACCAATCAGCAGGTCTGCGCTGACGATGCTGCCGTCGCTAAACTGCGCACGGACACAACTGCCGTGGTCTTCAATTTTTTCCATACGCATGCCAAGCCGGATATTCTGGTGCCCGAATTCCTCCATCAGCATGGCTTGCAGCGCAGCGCGTGATACCGGATAGGCGCGTTGCCCCACCTCCTGATATAAAGGCATCAGGCTAAACTGGGTCATGGTAGTATTGGAAAGGCCATCGATATAAGCCAGATCGTCCATCCGGCCGCCAAGCTGGGCGATTTGTTCTGTCAGGCCCAGATAGTTTAGGCACTTGACTCCATTGGACCACAGTGAGATGGCAGCGCCCACAGGAAGAATTTCAGCAGCCTGTTCATAAATGGTGACCTGATGGCCGAACTTTTGAAGTGCTATACCAGCGGTCAGACCGCCCATACCAGCACCAATAATCATAATATTCATTGCAAAACCTTATCTGTAAACCGCAAGTCATAAATCTCCCTTAAAAAGCGAGAACTATGCCAAGCTACGGAAAGGACTGCTATAAAAAATTTTTATTGTTATAAATAAGTTACTTAACTAAAAATTTAGATTATAGCAAAACATGAAAAACCCGTTTTGCAAAAGCCGATAAGATTGTTATTACTGGTCTGACCAGTATCTGGCCCACCATTAGTTGCAGCAAGCCTTAAAAGTACAGGCGAGACCACCAATGGAATAAATATGGGGCAACTCTGCACGAGAATATGGCATAAGCGGCACCTAATGGTGCACTTGTTATTTTATGGCTTTTTGCAAAAAAATTGGACTTAGGACTGATGGCTTAAAAAGTAAACACCGGCACGCTGGGCTGCGCAAATTACATGTTTTTTCATGGCCTGTTCAGCGGCCAGGCTATCCCTGGCGCATAGTGCGTCAAGAATATGCTGGTGCTCCAGAATGGTTTGATGGGCCAGACTGGGCTGGATAAAGGGTAGTACCTGACTTTGCTTTAACGCTTCTGTCTGGTTTTTTAAAATCTGGACCACTGAAGGATTATGGCTTAATTCAAGAATGCGCTGATGAAACTGATGATCATGCAGGGCGGCTTCCTGCCAGTTCTGCTGTTCAATGGCGGTTTTAAGCTGCTCAAAATGACTTTTAAACAACTGCTGATCTTTTTCATTAAGATAATGACACGCCAGCATGGCGCAAAAGCTTTCCAGCACATAGCGTAACTGGTAAAAATCTTTTAATGACCCACTATGGGTCTGGTTCCATTGTTCCACCGGCTGGCTGTCCAGTGCAGTCACATAAACCCCTTTGCCAGCCAGAATCTTAAGTTGGCCAAGCGCTGCCAGCCGGGTCAGGGCTTCGCGTAATGAAGCGCGGCTAATCCCAAGCTGTAGCGCCAGTTCGCGCTGTGAAGGCAGGGCAGCACCAACCGGATAAACTCCCTGCTGAATCCAGTCGTAAATGGTAATGACGGCTTGTTCAGTCACTTGTGAGGGCTGTCTGGTTATAATTGATTGAGGCTTCATATTGATCGGGTTCACTACAGTGGCCTGTTTGCCACATTTAATTAAATACCGTGTATGTTTTACTGGATTTATAAAAAAATAACCAGCAACCGCTTTTAGAAAAATCTGGCCGAATGACCACTATTCACGCTGATGATTAATTCATGCTAACTGGTCTGACCAGTTGGATTGGTTTTTGCATGATATTCACAGTCTCCAGACTATCAGGATTTAGGGTGTTATTTTATGAGCATTAGTTATGCCAAGCCGGCTGATCTACCGGAACATTTCAAACGTTTGGTCAATCTGGCCGATGCACGGATTGGCACCACTATCGTGGCGTGCTCCGATGAGTTTTTTGCCAAGGCCGAACGCATGTTACAAACAGCGCCTGCCATGTTTATCGCTGACAAGTTTGATGATCATGGCAAATGGATGGATGGCTGGGAAACCCGGCGCAAGCGTGAGGCTGGCTATGACTGGTGTATTGTTCGCCTGGGTGTTGCCGGGCAGATTACCGGCTTTGATGTGGATACGTCCTTTTTTACCGGCAACTACCCGGCTTCTGCATCCATAGAAGCCTGTTATGCACCGGATGACCAGCTGGATGAGCAGACAACATGGGTGGAGCTGGTTGCCAACCATATCCTGTCGCCGGATCATCATCATCTGATTGAAGCCAGCCAGCAGGGGCAGCCATTTACCCATATCCGCCTGAATATCTTTCCGGATGGCGGCATTGCACGCTTGCGGGTCTATGGCCAGGTGGTCTTGCAGTCACAGGCTGCTACAGACCCGCTTGATCTGGTGGCCCTGAAAAATGGGGGCAGGATAGTGGCGTTTAGTGATGCGCATTTTGGTCATCCCAACAATTTATTAAATCCGGGCCGTGGCATTAACATGGGTGATGGCTGGGAAACCAAGCGTCGCCGGGCACCCGGACACGACTGGTGCATTATTGCGCTGGGCCAGCCGGGTCAGGTTGAGCGGATTGAGGTGGATACTGCGCATTTTAAGGGCAACTATCCGGCTTTTTGCTCTATTCAGGCCGTCTATGTGGAAAATGCCACGGATGCACAGCTCATCCCGCAAAGTATGTTCTGGCCGTTTTTGTTAAATGACCAGCCATTAAGCATGGATCACATCCATACCTATATTTCTGAAATTCTGCACGAGCAAAAAATTAGCCATATCCGCCTGAATATGATCCCTGATGGCGGCATCAGCCGTATCCGGTTATGGGGCAAGATAGCGCTTGAAGATGGCGTTTGATTAACCACTTTAGTCTAAAACCGGGTGTTAGTTCTAGTCCGATTTTAACTTCGAGGTTTTAAGTTGAAGGTATTTATTTGGAATTTTTAGGATAACTATAATGACCCTGACTGTCGCGTTACAACCACTGACTGCGGCATGCTTTGCCGCTTTTGGTGACGTGATTGAATGTGCTGGCCAGCCCTTATCCATTAATCAGGGCCAAACAGAACGTTACCATGCTTTGTCCTTGCCACAGGTTGCTGGTGAGGCCGCAAGCATTGGCCTGAGTATTTTCAGAAATTTACAGGCCAGTACGCTGCCGTTACAGATCGACATGCTGGAGCGCCATCCACAGGGGAGCCAGTCGTTTATTCCCATGGATGGACAGGCCTTTGTCATTGTGGTGGCACTGCCGTTAGACGACCGGCAACCGGATGAAGCGCAGGTTTGTGCTTTTTTAAGTAACGGCCAGCAAGGGATAACCTATGCCAGAGGCGTGTGGCACCATCCGCTGATTACGCTGGAAGCACCCAGTAATTTTCTGGTGGTGGACCGTATTGGCACAGGCCATAACTGTGACATTCATCAGTTGAGCCAGCCTTGTCTGATTAGGGTAGAAACTGCAGTGCCAGTGGCTAATTAGTCAACAGGTCACAATTGATAGTGAACAAAAAAAGCTGCTTTTGCATTGATCAAAAGCAGCTTTTTTATTAACTGGAGTAATTAATATTTGCCCTCAAAGTTGGCACTAATGCGTTGTTGCAAGTAATCCCGGGCGGTAATGGCCGGATATTTTTTGTTCGGCCCTTCAATGATGACATCTTCATTGGCCTGGCAGAAAAATGCCAGACTATAGCGGGCACCCTGATACTCATGCGCAGCCGGATTTTTGACCCGGTGAAAATTGGAAGGCAACTGGTCATCACTCCAGCGCGTGAGCATATCGCCAATATTACAGGTAATCACCTCATCGTGAGGCTGGATACTGGTCCATTCCTGGTCTTCCATATCCTTGCCCGGGCATACCTGCAAGCCGCCCTGTCCATTGCGCTGGAACAGTAAAGTCAGGCAGTCAAAATCGGTATGGGCACCAGCACGCCACAGGCCCAACTGGTCTTTTAGGGCTGGGTCAATGGCATAGTAATGCAGCATGCGCAGCGTACTTTGGTAGCTTTGCTTGGAGGGATCATGCGCCTGTGTGAAAAAATCATCACTAAAGCCCAGCTTATAGGCAAAGCAGGACAGGATTTTCATGCCAGTCTGCCAGCAGGCCTGTTCAAAGTTCAGCATGGTTTCCTGAAAGTCAGGCAATTCCTGCACGCTGGGCCATAAACCATCCATGCGGGGGCGGGTAATTTGATAGGATTCTTTCTGGTCTGGTGTATTGGTTGATGGCCTGATCTGTGCCTTGCTTTCCCAGCCTGCATTCCGCTTGAGTGGATACTGTGCCTTTACCTCAGCGGGTAGTGCAAAAAACTGTTCGGTGCTGGCAAAAGCCTGCTGAATCTGGCTTAAGGGAATGCCATGGTTGGCAACCTGAAAAAATCCAATGTCCACCGCAGCATTCCAGAGCTGGTCAGCAATCTCAAACTTGCGCTGTTCAAAGTCAGACAAGTCAATAATACGGATTTCTCGGGCAAAGGTTTCCTGTCCCATGGCACCCATGCGGGCTTCTTTTTTGAGTTCATCGAGGGAATAGGGCGTGGACAGGGTAGGATCAATGGTATTGGAGCCGTTCATGTTAGTGTTCCTGCATTTACTGAAAAATCAAGGTGTGGCCCAATATATGCATGGTACTGCCATCGGGTCACGTCTCATGAAAAACACTGACCCTGCGATATTCCTGGAATAGGATCTATCAGGTGTCAGCTATTTTCCGAGCAATGACCCACATACGCATCATTTTAAATTCTGGCAAAATGACTGTATGTTGAACGCTTCTACTCTGGTGTAGTCAGTAAGCAATTGCTGTACCATTCTGGCTTAAAATTTTTTTACTGAATTTTATTGTTTTATATTCAATGAATTAAGGTAATACATGTTCCAGGTAAAATAGACAACAGCACAGTCGCTTTTCCTGTATTTTCCTGTCTTTATTTAGGTCTGCACCATGATTGAGCAATTTGCCGGCTTATCACCATCGTGAACCACGATGGCGCAGATAATACTGGTCTGACCAGTAAGCCACTTTTTTGCAGGGCTGCTTCCTGTTTAAATGATTTTTGGTTTTTGATTTATAAATCATTAGCTTAATTACAAGAAATACAATATGGCATAGCCTTTGCAAGTTTGTATTCTGAGTATAAGCGGTTAGTGCGTATCAACAACGCATGGGACATTGCTCTGCAGCGAAAGCTGCTCCTCAATAGAGGGCGGGTTCTGCCAGCAGTTCCCGAGAGTTGGCCTATACGACAAGTCCACCCTCTATTGAATAGCAAGTATGTATCGACATTATCTATTCTAGAGGTATAGCCATGAAAAAGAATCATTCTATCCATATGCCACGTTTCGCACTGCTCACTGCGGCTGTCTTGTGCAGCACATTTACTCAAGCCAATGATAAACTGGTTTTACAAACCACATGGTATGCCCAGGCAGAGCAGGGCGGTTATTATCAGGCTGTTGCGCAAGGCATTTATAAAAAATACGGACTGGACGTGACGGTAAAGGCAGGCGGCCCGCAGGTCAATAATATGACCTTACTGCTGGCCAAGCGTGCAGACGTTATTATTAATTATGACCTGCAAGTGCTCAAAGGTATTGAGCAAGGTTTTCCCATCAAGGCAATTGCAGCACCATTCCAGTTTGATCCGCAAGGCATGCTGACGCATGGTGATGTCAAAAACCTGGCCGGCCTTAAAGGCAAAACCATCCTGGTTTCTGCCAGTGGGCAAGCCAGCTGGTGGCCATGGTTAAAAGCCAAATATCATCTGGAAGAAAGTCAGGCCCGTCCATACACCTTCAACATGCAGCCATTTCTGGCCGGCAAGAATGTTGCACAACAAGCCTATGCCACCTCAGAAGTCTTACAGGCCAAAAAAGCAGATCCGGGCAGTAATTTCTTCCTGTTTGCCAATGAGGGCTATCCGTCCTATGGCGGTATCCTGGTTACCCGCAACGATGTTCTGCAAAGCAAGCCGGATGTCCTGCAGCGCTTTGTCAAGGCTTCCATGGAGGGCTGGAAAAGCTATCTGGCCAACCCGGCACTGGGTAATGCCCTGATTAAAAAAGAAAACCCGAACATGACTGACGACGTGCTGGCGTTTGGGGTGTCGCAAATGAAAAAACTGCATTTGATTGATGGTGGCGATGCGGCAACCAAAGGTTATGGCGTGATGACCGATGCACGCTGGAAAGCCACACGGGATTTTATGGTAGAAACCAAGTTACTTGATGCCAAAACCAACTGGTCCAGTGCCTACACCACCCAGTTTTTTGCACCTGCCAGCAAAAAGCCGGCAAAGTAATTTCATTTTTAGGTGAGTAAAGAGTCGCAATACGCAACAATGGGGGAACCTAAAATGAATACTGCATTATCACTTGATTCAATGGTCGCAACGCCCAGGCCACAGGATATTCCCATGCTGATGGCAAACGGCGTTGAGAAAATCTATCCTAACGGCACACATGCGCTGGAGCGTCTGAACTTACACATTGCCCGTGGTGAAATCGTATCCCTGCTCGGCCCCTCAGGCTGTGGCAAAAGTACCTTGCTAAAGATGTTTGCTGATCTGGAGCAGCCCTCAGCAGGCCAGATTCGCTGGAATGGCAAAGGCGATATCCAGTCGCAGTGCAACATGGCCATGGTATTTCAGGAAGCGACGTTAATGCCGTGGGCCACGATTGAAGACAATGTTCGCCTGCCACTGGATTTACAGGGTATTTCCAAAAATACCAGTACGGCTAAAGTCCATGCAGCCCTGGAAGCAGTAGGCCTGGGCAAGTTTACCAGGGCGTTTCCGCGTGAGCTGTCCGGTGGCATGCAAATGCGTGCTTCGCTGGCGCGCGCGCTGGTGACCGAACCGGACTTGCTGCTGATGGATGAACCCTTTGGCGCGCTGGATGAGTTTACCCGGCAAAAACTGGACAGTGACATCCGGTCATTATGGGCGGAACAGGATCTAACCGTGGTGTTTGTCACCCACAGTATTTATGAGGCGGTGTATTTATCATCGCGCGTGATTGTCATGGGCGCACGGCCGGGCCGCGTGGTGGCTGATGTGGCGATTGAAGGCGCTGCCATTCGTGATGACCAATTCCGCACCTCGGAATCATTTATCAAGCAGTGTGCGCAATTGTCCTCAATTCTTGAGCAAGCCAGTGGAGGGACGCATCATGGCTAAACCGCTAATGAGTTATCCCGCGATCCAGCGGATTGTAGCGCCGCTCATTGTGGGGATTGTGCTGATCCTGAGCTGGCAAATCAGCTTTCAGCAGATGAATGTTCCTGTTTATATCGTGCCCAAGCCCAGTGATATCGCGCATACCATGGTCATACAGGCGCCGTTATTATTTGGCAGCTTACTGGTTACGCTTAAGATTACCCTGCTGGCATTTTTACTGGCGGTAGTCATTGGGGTAGTGGTTGCCTTTATTTTTGTGCAAAGCCGGGTGATTGAAGCCTGCGTGATGCCCTATGCCATTTTGTTTCAGGTCACGCCGGTGGTTGCCATTGCACCATTAGTCATTATCTGGATTCAAAACACCACAATGGCACTGGTCGTATGTGCGATGCTGGTTGCCGTATTTCCGGTACTCACCAACACCACACTGGGTCTGCGCAGTGTCAATGCCGGGCTGCTCAATCTGTTTCGCATCAATAAAGCCAGTCGCTGGCAGGTACTGATGCGTTTGCGTGTCCCCAATGCCTTGCCGTATTTTTTTAGTGGTTTGCGTATTTCCTGCGGTCTGGCCCTGATTGGTGCTGTGGTTGCCGAGTTTGTGGCTGGTACTGGCGGAACCAGTGCTGGCCTGGCCTACCAGATTTTGCAGGCAGGCTTTCAGCTGGATTTGCCACTCATGTTTGCTGCCTTAGTGTTGATTACCTGTACCGGCTTAACCCTGTTTATCATCATGTCCATGATAAGCCAGTTCTTTTTACGCAAATGGCATGACAGTGAATTGGGCTAGGGCATTTTGAGAATGAGTCAAATGAATATCTTGATTAAAAACGCCTATGCCATCCTTACTGGACAGGCAGGGCATCAGGCCAGACATACCGCAACAGATATCCGCATTGTTAATGGCATCATTCAGGATATGGGCAGTCTTACCGCACAGCCTGATGAACAGGTGATTGATGCCCGGGACTGTGTGATTTATCCGGCCTGGGTCAACACCCATCATCACCTGTTCCAGTCTTTACTTAAAGGCGAACCACAGGGCTTAAACCAGAGTTTAACACCGTGGCTGGCCGCAACACCTTATCGCTTCCGGGGATCATTTGATGAAGAAACCTTCAGGCTGGCGGCACGCATCGGCCTGATTGAACTGTTACGTTCCGGCTGCGCGACCGTGGCTGATCATCATTATTTATACTGGCCGGGCATGCCATTTGATGGCGCGGCTATTTTGTTTGAAGAAGCCACGCAACTGGGCATGCGCTTTGTGTTGTGCCGTGGCGGTGCGACGCAAACCCGCGGGCTGGAAGCCGACCTGCCACAGGCCATGCGACCGGAAAAATTTGATGCATTCATGCAGGATGTCGAGCGGCTGGTGGCCACATATCATGACCCATCCGCCAATGCCATGCGCCGGGTTGTCATGGCACCTACCACCACGCTGCACTCCACCACGGCACCTGAGCTGCGTGAAACAGCCCGATTGGCCCGGCAACTTAATATTCGGATGCATAGCCATTTATCCGAAACCGTAGATTATCTGGATGCCGCCAAAGCCAAGTTTGGCATGACCCCCATCCAGTTTTGTGCCGAACATGACTGGATTGGTGAAGATGTCTGGTTTGCCCATCTGGTCAAATTATTGCCGGAAGAAATTGCACTGCTGGGCCAGACCAGAACCGGAATTGCCCATTGTCCGCAAAGCAATGCACGTTTGGGCAGTGGTATTGCTGATCTGGTTGCGCTTGAACATGCTGGTGTAAAGGTGTCTATCGGGGTTGATGGGGCAGCATCCAACGAGGCGGCGGATATGCTGTCAGAAACCCATGCTGCATGGCTCTTGCAACGGGCCCGTAAAGGCATGCTGGCACAGCCCCGCTATGAGGGTGGCCTGTTTGAAGGCGGTGCGGATGCGGCGAGTATTGAAGATGTGATTCGCTGGGGCACTGCTGGCGGCGCACAGGTATTGGGCCTGGATAATATCGGCACGCTTGAGATTGGCAAGGCAGCTGATCTGGTGGTGTACCAGCTTGATGATCCGCGCTATTTCGGCCTGCATGACATGGCAATTGGACCCGTGGCGAGTGGTGGGCGGGCGCACATTAAAATCATGCTGATTAATGGGAAAGTCGTGATGGAGCATGACCAGATACCCGGTATCAGTATGCCGGAACTGGCTTTTCAGGCCCAGCAGGCGGTCAG
The DNA here is from genome assembly GCF_000619845.1 of Alkanindiges illinoisensis DSM 15370. GTDB lineage: Bacteria > Pseudomonadota > Gammaproteobacteria > Pseudomonadales > Moraxellaceae > Alkanindiges > Alkanindiges illinoisensis. The sequence continues at coordinate 380,126 of NZ_JHUX01000003.1, forward strand.
ACAGTTACAACAGCGCGCTAGCCGGATTGCTGTTGCCTAATTGATCCGGTTTACAGTATCCCTATAGTGAGGAGCCTGACTTGTATTGTGCATCAGTTTCAATGCACATTTAGGGATACTACGGATCACCATGATCCGCAACGTCCTGTAAGTAATGCAAGGCCTGTTTGGAACCGATTAAGCTTTAGACCGGATTGTTAAAGCATTTGTAAAAACTCAAAGGTAGAGCCGTGAATAGACTTGATGTTGATGGTGCCGCACTGGTACAGGAAATCCAGGCTGGCGCTTATCCGCGTGATATGGTGGGTTATGGTGCCCATCCACCACAGGCAAACTGGCCTAATCAGGCGAGGGTGGCTGTGCAGTTTGTGCTGAATTATGAAGAGGGCGGCGAGAGTCATGTTGCCCATGGTGATGCCGGTTCAGAGCAATTCCTGTCAGAAATTAGTGGCGCTGCCAGTTATCCAGATCGGCATTTGTCGATGGATTCGATTTATGAATACGGTTCAAGGGCAGGGTTCTGGCGCATTCATCAGGAGTTTGCCCGCCGTGGTTTACCGCTGACCATATTTGGGGTTGCCATGGCACTGGCACGTAATCCTGATGTGGTCGAAGCCATCAGGCAGCAGCAGTATGATGTGGTATCGCATGGCATGCGCTGGTTACATTACCAGAATGTGCCGGTTGAAACTGAACGGTTGCATATGGCGCAAGCATTGGCGGTATTACAGCACCTGTTTGGCAAGGCACCCATTGGCTGGTATACCGGCCGTGATAGCCCGCGCACACGGCAGCTGCTGGCAGAGTTCGATCATATTCAGTATGACAGCGATTATTATGGCGATGATTTGCCATTCTGGACCACACTGACCAATGCGCAAGGAAACACCAGACCGCATCTCATTGTGCCTTATACCTTGGACACCAATGACATGAAGTTTGCTGCACCAGCAGGCTTTGATCATGCCGAGCCGTTTTATCAGTATCTAAAAGATGCGTTCGATGTGCTGTATGCTGAAGGTGAGACTTCACCCAAAATGCTATCCATCGGGATGCACTGCCGCATTCTGGGGCGCCCTGCACGTTTTCGGGCATTACAGCGTTTTCTGGATTATATACAGGGCCACGATCAGGTCTGGATTTGCCGCCGGCATGATATAGCCATGCACTGGTATGCCCAGCATCCCTATAAAGAAAAGTAATTCATCATAAACGATGGACAGCAGAAAAATGAGTCTGGCAGGCTCAGGTATGACTATGCCTGCATGCTGACTATTGCTCAATCCATATAACGGTACAGTTCGGCTGGTACTGGCATAAACCCTGCTGCTCCTTGGAATGATAGGGGTCTATTTCAGTATGACACCTGCCAGAATTTATAGTAAAGCCCGCGTGATACATCAGTGAGTCATGCAGGCCGGTCTGCTGTTAGCTCAGGAATTGATATGTCTGCCCAGTTTGAAACAATAGATACGCCGTCACTTTGTGCCATACGCGCCAGCTTTCTGGATTTCAAACAGGTAGTCGGTCAGGCCAGTGATATTGTTTCACAGTTCCGTTTTATTCAGGATGGCTTGCTGGTTATTCAGCAAGGCAGGATTCTCTGGTTTGGTGAGTGGCAGCAAGGTCAGCATTTATATCCCGATTTAGCTGTTACCCATTATCCTGATCAATGGATTGTGCCGGGTTTTATTGATACCCATATTCATTATCCGCAAACGGAAATGATTGCAGCTTACGGTGAGCAGTTACTGAGCTGGCTGGAGAAATACACGTTTCCGGTAGAAATGCAGTTTGCCGATAAACAGTATGCCAGCGAGATTTCCAGATTCTTTATTCAGCAACTTTTCAGTAATGGCACCACCACGGCCCTGGTATTTGGTTCAGCACATCCGCAGTCAGTCGATGCCCTGTTTGAGGTGGCTGAAGAAGTGAACATGCGCTTAATTGCCGGCAAGGTGATGATGGATCGGCATGCCCCTGCTGAGTTATGTGACACGGTGGAATCGTCCTATACCGATAGCAAACGATTAATTGAAAAATGGCATGGCAAAGGCCGATTGCTGTATGCAATTACACCGCGCTTTGCCCCAACCTCTACGCCTGAGCAATTACAGGCTGCCCAGCGCTTGCGGGAAGAATTTCCTGACGTGTATGTACAAACCCATTTAAGTGAAAATCAGGCAGAAATTGAATGGGTAAAACAATTATTTCCTGAGCGGAAGAACTATCTGGATGTGTATCATCACTATGGTTTAACCGGTGAGCGCAGTGTATTTGCCCATGGTATTCACTTGTGTGAGGACGAATGGCAGTGTTTGAGTGAAACCCAATCCTCCATCGCGTTTTGTCCAACCTCCAACCTGTTTATCGGCAGTGGTCTGTTTAAGTTGACTGAGGCATGGAAGCATCAGGTCAGCGTAGGCATGGGAACGGATGTTGGTGGTGGCACGTCATTTAACATACTGCAAACCTTAAATGAAGCCTATAAGGTGATGCAATTACAGGGTTATAGCCTGTCGGCCTGTGAAGCTTTATACCTTGCCACCTTAGGGGCCGCCCATGCGCTAAAACTGGACGATAAACTGGGGAATTTTGCCATTGGTAAAGAGGCTGATTTTGTGGTGCTGGATCTTGAGGCAACGCCATTGCAACGCCTCAGGCAACAGCATTCGGGAACTGTTGATGAGAAACTGTTTGCCCTGATCATGCTGGGGGATGACCGTAATATTTATTGTACCTACGTCAATGGCGTATTGGTCCATCAACGCGATACCCGGTAATCGCACAAAGGTTGGTCTTTAGGTCGGTGACACCAGGTTTAAGTGACGTATCCCAAATTGTCTGCTTAGTGAGGCACGGGTTTGATGTTTATTGCTATTAATACATAGACTTTATTTGCAAAATGCAAAATCCGGAACAAAAATAGTTTCTGGTACTGGCTTTGCTGGGCATTGATAGAGCACTAAAAAAATGATGGGTGTGTTTGGCCTGACCCGGCTGGATTATTGGGGCGATGACTTTGGCGATCAATTGGAGAATTTTCTTGAAACTCATGGAATTTAATCAGTGTACTGATGAGGCGGCAACAAAAGTGTTGCAGTCCTGCGCGCATATGCCCTCATGGATCAGGGCACTGGTTCAGCAAAGACCGTATACAACGGTTGAACAACTTTATGAACAGGCAAAACAGCAGGCTGGTGACTGGCAATGGATAGAGGTAGAGCAGGCTTTGGCGCAACACCCCCGGATTGGCCAGAAACAGGCCGCTGCAGTGCTGAGTGAGGAAGAGCAGCAGTTTTCTGCCAATGAACAGCGTGATGTACAAACCAGTCAACACATGGAGCAGGCACTACTACAGGCTAACCAGGACTATGAGCAGCAATTTGGCCACATCTTTTTGATCCGGGCAGCAGGACGTACCGGAGAAGATATTTTAAGTGAGTTGCAGCGTCGCCTGAACAATACCGTCATACAGGAGCAGCAGGAGGTCATACAACAGCTGGCAGAGATTGCAGTGCTGCGTTTACAGCAGGGAGTAATTGCATGAGTATCATTACCACACATATTCTGGATGCAACTTTAGGGAAACCGGCCAGTGATGTTCTGGTACGGCTGTTCATATTGCAGGATGAACACTATATTTTGCTGGATCAAAAAACAACTGACCAGGATGGGCGTGTGAAAAATTTTGATTTGCCCATCTGTATTGCAGGGACTTATCAAATTCAGTTTGAGACATTGCCGTATTTTGCAGCACAACAACAGCAATGCTTTTATCCACGGGTTAGCATTGAGTTTATGGTCACAGCGCTGGACAGGCACTATCATGTCCCTTTACTGATTAGCCCATTTTCCTATTCGACCTATCGGGGCAGTTAAAATAGCCAGTTATATGTGGTTTGACTTTGCATGGTTTAGCCTGAGTATTCCAGCTTGCATTAACCGGCTTTGAACGTCTTGAGGGGTGTACATTTTTGGGCAATAGCGGCATAGGTTATATCTATTTTGTGATACTCCTGTTTGCACTGAAATTGCCGGAAAATAAAACCACTTTAGTTAAAATTTAATAAAAATAATATAAATCAATTAGATATGAATTAATAGAAGTCCGTATGTTACTTAGGCCTGAAGCAGGAGAGCAATATACGGGCTTGGCATATGCTTTGCTTGAACCTGATTATCTGTTTTTGCATATAAGGTCAGAACACAAAATGCGTCCATCCAGTAAGTGGGAATCTTTGGATGTTCCTTTATTACAGGTGCTACATGCCTTGCTCATTGAAAAAAGTGTTTCCAATGCTGCCCGCCGTTTAAACCAGTCACAACCTGCGGTGAGTACCTCACTGCGTAAATTGCGTGAAATTACCGGTGATCAGTTGCTGGTACGCAGCCGTAATGGCATGACACCTACAGAGCGCGGGCTGGCGTTGCTGGAACCTGTGACCCATGTGTTAAACCAGATTGAAAAAATTGGCGTGCAACAGGTGCATTTTGATCCTGCACAGTCCCGTCAGGTGTTTAATCTGGCAACGCCTGACTATTTAAGTGCCATTGATCTGGGCGAGGTGATTCGCCGTATTCGGGTAGAAGCCCCACATACCACCATCATGATTCATTCGCTGGGGCATGATTTTGATTATGCCCAGGCGCTGGAAAGCGGCATGCTGGATGCGGTGATTGCCAACTGGCCACAGCCACCAGAGCATTTGCGTCTGGCGCCCTTATTTGATGATGAGGTGGTCTGCCTGATGCGCAAAAGTCATCCACTGGCCAATAAGCCACTGACACTGGATGATTATTTGTCTGCCGAGCATCTGGCACCTACCCCTTACACAGTGGGCCAGCGTGGCGTGATTGACCTGCATCTGGCTAAGGAACGCCTAAAGCGCAATATTGTGGCATACGTGCCCTATTTTAGTATGGTGCCGTATATGCTGCTGCAAATGAATGCCGTGTTTTCGCTACCGCGTTCTTTTGCCAAGCATTATTGCTCACTGATGCCATTAACCATTTCTGAAATTCCAATTGATTTTCCCAAAATTCCCTTTTATGTGCTGTGGCATGAGCGCTCGCACCATTCCGAGGAATATCGCTGGTTTCGCGAGTTACTGGTTTCGGTGTTTCGCCATCATTAGGAGCAGGCTTAATTCATGGTGGCCATAAGAGGGATGGGTGAATCAGGTCTTAAAATTCCATAAAGATAAATTATTATCTCATTGATATAAATGGTTTTTGTTCTGATTTTTGTTGAGAGGCCGCCATCAGGTTTGATAGCTCATTTTCTATTATAGCGTCAACCGGTGTGCCAACAGGCTGATGCGCAAGTTATATGTTTTTCTTTATAGGATTAATGCACAACATCTTATATTTAAAAAGTTGGTAAGAAACTTGCCATTTATTTAATGGTCAGCAGCAGTGCAATAAAGCCGTACTGTGTCAGGTTTTAGATCCTGCTGAACAGGTGAATGATAGACCTTAAGTCTTGGTTTTTTACAGTTTTGAAGGGCGAATATGATGGCAAATTTACGAGTGGCAAAAGCATTCAAGTATAAAGCAGCATGGTGTGGTTTACTGGCAATTATGGGTGGGCTGTCTGCATCGTATGCCAGTGCAGCAACCTGGAGCGACACGGCATTAAGCTGGCGCTACGGCACGACCTTTGCCGAGCCTTTTGCCAATGATGCAGATGGCAGCCGTAAGGATATCAGCAAAAATATCATTGGGCTGACACATGCCAGTGGTTATCAGTATGGCAGCAACTTTTTTAATGCGGATATCCTGCTATCTGACTCCAATGATCCAGCGGGCGGTACAGCGGGTAAACCCGGTGCGCAGGAAGTTTATGTGGTATACCGTAATACCATTGATTTTGGTCTGGTGTCCAAAAAAGATTTGTCTTTGGGGCCTATTAAAAGCTTTGGACTAACGGGTGGTTTTGATTTAAATACCAAAAACGATTATTACGCTTCCAAAAAACGGATGCTGGTGCTTGGCCCAACCCTGATGCTGGATGTGCCGGGTTTTGCCAATTTTAGCGTATTGGGCCTGTATGAAAGCAATAGCCCAAACAGCATTGACAAGCGTTACACCTATGATTTTCATCCTGCGGCCCAGCTTACCTGGGGTATTCCAGTCAGTAAGCTGCCATTGTCTTTTGAGGGCTATGCGCTATGGATTGGCGATAAGGGGAAAAATGAATTTGGTGGTAAAACATCGCCAGAGTTTCATCTGGATACCAAACTGATGTATGACCTTGGTACGAATATTGGCCTGGGTAAAAATTCTTTTAAGATAGGTGCTGAATACGAGTACTGGCATAACAAATTTGGCAATACCGATAATGGCAATGAGGGCGCGACAGCCAGCACACCCATGATCCGCGCGGAATATCATTTTTAATGCAGGTGTGTAAGGCGCAGCACTGCGCTTGCCTATGAGCCACAAGATGGCATAAAGCTAAAAAACCCCTAATACGTTTAGGGGTTTTTTATAGCTCAACTGATCTGATTTTGTTTTATAGATAGGGTGTTGCTTCTCGTTGTTTAGAGAGGCAATCTGATATTAATGAAAAGCTGATGCACTGGAATACAGTATTTTTGCCAACCGGTTATGTTGTTCTATCACCACAGGCAGATCAATGGTATTGAGCTGGCCCTCTTGTACAACTACGTTGCCATTAATAATGGAATAGTCCACCTGTTGCGGCGCACAAAACAGCAGTGCTGCCACCGGATCATGAATAGCGGCGCCTGCCATAGCCAGGGTATCGGTTCTAAAAGCAATCACGTCTGCACTCATGCCAACCGCCAGTGCACCAATATCGTGACGACCCAATACCTTTGCACCACCCAAGGTTGCCATTTCCAGTGCCTGCCGCGCATTCAGTGCGGCCGGGCCATGTCCCACCCGTGCCAGTAACATGGCTTGCCTGGCTTCACCCAGCAGGTGTGCGCCATCGTTGGAAGCGGAGCCGTCCACACCCAGCCCAATATTTATACCGGCCTTGAGCATGGCTGGAATCGGTGCAATACCGGAAGCCAGCCGCATGTTGGAGCAGGGACAATGGGCAATGCCAGTCCCTGTACGTGCAAATAAATCAATGCCCTGATGATCCAGCTTGACACAATGGGCATGCCAGACATCAGCACCGACCCAGCCTAGCGATTCAGCATATTGCGCGGGGGTCATGCCAAATTTTTGCAGGCTATAGCTAATATCATTGTCGTTCTCGGCCAGATGGGTATGCAGGCCAACCCCATAACTGCGCGCCAGCAACGCTGATTCGCGCATTAAATCACGGCTGACTGAAAACGGTGAGCAGGGCGCAACCGCAATGCGCAACATGGCATGCGGCTGTGGATCATGCCATTGCTCAATCAGGCGCATGCTGTCGTTTAAAATCGCCTGTTCCTGTTCCACCAAGGCATCCGGTGGCAGACCACCCTGACTTTCCCCCACGCTCATGCTGCCACGACAGGCATGAAAGCGCATGCCAATCTGTTGCGCTGCTTCAATGGAATCATCCAGACGACAACCATTGGGATAAATATAAAGGTGATCACTGGAGGTGGTGCACCCAGATAAAATCAGTTCTGCCATGGCCGTTAAGGTAGACACCTGAATCATTTCAGGGGTCAGGCCCGCCCAGATGGGATATAGGCGTTGCAGCCAGCCAAACAGTTCGGCATCCTGTGCACCCGGAATGGCCCTGGTCAGGCTTTGGTACATATGGTGATGGGTATTGACCAGACCTGGCAGCAACACCCGATGCTGCATGTTGATGATTTGGTCAGGATGAATCTGCTGGCTATTCACCAACTGCTGCACTTCATCCGTGGTGCCAACGGCGGCAATCACACCATCACAAATCAATAAGGCGCCATCGCTGATTTCGCGACGGCTACTATCCATGGTGACCAGTACATCGGCATGCTGTAAAAAAATCGTGCTCACATTGAGTCCTGCTGTGTGGTGACAAAATGGGGAAGGTGAAAGGTTTAAGCACCAAAAAAATATCGAAGCGGGCGGATGACCACGCTTCGACATTTTTGGGATGTTGAGGAAAAATCCTCTGGTTTAGGCCTGAAAATTAAAAAGGTTTATTTAGGCAGTGAGCCAGTAACGCCCTGTACATAAAAGTTCATTTTGCTGAGTTCTGCATCAGAAAATACTTTGCCTTTGGCCACAATGACTTTGCCGCTCTGGTCAGCAATCGGGCCGGAAAACGGATGGAATTTGCCGGTACGGATATTTTCACGCACTGCCAGCACGGCACTTTTAGCCTCTGGGGTGATATCCGGGCCAAAGTTTTCAATATCAATGGCACCATGGCTGACACCCCACCAGATTTGACCGGGCTTCCAGGTTTTATTGAGCACATCACTCAACACTTTAGTATAAATGGTTTCCCAGTGAATCACCGAGGCCGCCAGTTGTGCTTTTGGCCCAAATTTATTCATGTTGGAATCCCAGCCAAAGGCATGCACACCCTTTTGTTCAGCGGCTTGTACCACTGCAGGCGAATCGGTATTTTGCATCAGGGTATCGCTACCTTGTGAAATCAGCGCCAGTGCTGCGTCGCGTTCCTTGCCCGGATCAAACCATGAGTTGACCCAGATCACCTGTGTAGTCACCTTGGGATTGACACTACGCGCACCCAGTGTGTAGGCATTGATATTGCGCACTACTTCCGGAATCGGGAAGGAAGCAACCACACCGATTTTATTGGTTTTGGTGGTTTTGCCGGCAATTACGCCCAGCATGTAGGCGCCTTCATAGGTATGTACATCATAGGTTCCCATGTTTTTGCCAGTCTTATAGCCCGTGGCGTGCATAAAAATGGTATTGGGATAAATCTTGGCCACCTTGGCCATCTGGTTCATATAGCCAAATGAGGTGGCAAACACGACTTTATTGCCCTGTTGTGCCAGGTTGCGCATCACCCGTTCGGCATCTGCAGTTTCTGGTACATTCTCGATATAGCTTGTTTTCACAGCTCCTTTAAGTTTGCTTTCCACAGCAAGGCGGCCCTGATTATGGGAGTATGTCCAGCCGTGGTCGCCTGTTGGCCCAATATAAATAAATGCAGCCTTGATCGGGTCGGCTGCTGAGGCAGGTGTCATTAAGCCAAGGCTTAACAAACTGCCCGTTAACAGTGCAATAGCGCCTTTTTTGAACTGATTAAACGCAAAAACGGTGGCAGGTTTGGTTTTATAAGGGTGTTGAAACATGAGTGAGTCTCCCAGCAGCATTGACCATTCAGATGAATTGAAAAGAACGTCAAAGCAGTTTGTTATCAGGTACACACCAGGCCAGTGCAGATCTTGGGGATTACAGCGAACTGGCCCGGTGTGTCATACGTCAGGGTTATCAAAGCAATTAATATTCCATTAGTCATGGCATTTGAGGCATGATGACTATGCGTAAAACCGAATTTTGCAGCAGTTTTTTCCCTGTACACTGAAAATAACAACGGCTGGTGAGGTGTATCAGTCACGGCATGAATAATGAGTGTATGGGGAAAGGATAATGAGCCAGCACAGTAGTGATCAGGTGTTATCAGACCAGATGCTATCAGCGCAGGATGCAGGATTTTTAAGACAATCCTTTGCGCTGGCTGCACAGACACGCCAGCAGGGTATGCACCCTTTTGCAGCAATTGTGGTGAACGAGCAGGGAGAGGTAGTGGCACAGGCGGGCAACAACTCTCTGCCACCAGCGGGTGATCCAACCCGCCATGCTGAAATTGTAGCCGCAGGGATGGCTGCCAAAATACTGACGCTGGCACAAATGAAACAATGCACGCTGTATACCAACGCAGAACCGTGCGCGATGTGTGCCGGAGCTATTTACTGGTCCGGCATTGGCAAAGTGGTTTACGGTATTTCTGAAACCCAGTTGCTGCAAATTACTGGTGATCATCCGGAAAATCCGACCATGTCGCTGCCGTGCCGGCAGGTGTTTGCCAGCGGGCAGCGCAGCATTCAGGTGATCGGCCCCTGCCTGGAGCAGGAAGCCGCCGCAGTGCATGACGGCTTCTGGCAACACTGAACGCTTAAACCTGACATCATGGGCAACGGCATATAAACCTAATACTAAAGTGGACATAGCGTTAAGGGACGATGCGCTATGGAATGGATGTTGCATTTATTGGTTATGAGGATGATTACTGTCATCCATGTGCTGATTTAATGGCTGGAAAGAAAAATGTCTAAAGCTTTACGGGACAGTGGTACAGAACGCCCAATACAATTTTATTTTCAGGGTAAGGTGCAGCAGGTTGACAACCCTGAGCCAACCCGCACTGTATTACAGTTTTTGCGTGAGGACTGCCGTGCAACTGGAACCAAGGAAGGCTGTGCCGAAGGCGACTGTGGTGCCTGTACGGTGGTGGTTGGCGAGCTAAAACCATCTGCGGATGGTGAGCAACACCTGCAACTGCGTGCCATTAATTCCTGTATCCAGTTTTTACCCACGCTGGATGGCAAGGCGCTGTTTAGTGTGGAAGACGTGGCACAGCTTGCTGTACAGGCCGATGAAGCTAAAGCGGAGCATCAACCTCAGCATTTTTCTGTAGATACAGTATCGCTATTGCATCCGGTGCAGCAGGCCATGGTGGAGCAGCACGCCTCGCAGTGCGGGTTTTGTACGCCGGGCTTTGTGATGTCGCTATGGGCGATGTATGAACAGCATACCGAGTGTCCATCCACTGAACAAATTACCGAATATTTGTCGGGCAACCTGTGCCGCTGTACGGGGTATCGTCCCATTCTGGATGCAGCCAAAGCGGCTTATTTATTGCCACGCCAAACGCTGGAAACCCGAAAAATTATTGATGCCTTAAATAGCCTGCAACAGCAGCACAGCCTTGGCTATAGCGCACATGGGCAACACTTTTTTGCGCCTAAAACTATTGAAGAACTGGCGCAGTTGCGTATGCAGTATCCGCAGGCACGCTTGCTGGCTGGCAGTACTGATATTGGCCTTTGGGTGACCAAACAGGGGCGGGCGCTAGGCGATATGATTTATCTGGGAGGCGTCGCGGAGTTAAAAACCATCCGGCAAACCGGGGAATATCTGGAAATTGGCGCCATGGCTTCACTGACCGATGCCTTTGCTGCACTCACCAGCCTGCATTACGGATGGACAGAGCTGGCACGGCGTTTTGCCTCCAGGCCGATTCAGAATGCAGGTACCCTGGGTGGTAATGTGGCAAATGGTTCACCCATTGGCGATTCCATGCCTGCCTTGATTGCCTTAAATGCCCGGGTGGTATTACAGCAGGATGAGGCGCTGCGGGAATTACCACTGGATGAATTCTATCTGGATTACCAGAAAACCGCGCTGGCCAGTAGCGAGTTTGTGCGTTCGGTCAAAATTCCTTATCCGTCTACTTCACAGGATACGCACCATTTTAGTACTTATAAAATTGCCAAACGCAATGAGCAGGACATTTCTGCGGTATGTGCAGCGTTTTCAGTTTATCTGGATAAACAAAACAGGGTGCAGCAAATCCGGATGGCCTATGGGGGCATGGCGGCCATTCCAAAGCGGGCACTACAGGCCGAGCAGGCCATGCTTGGGCAATTGTGGAATACACAAGTCATTCAATTGGCTCAACAGGCATTATGCAGTGATTTTTCGCCTCTAAGTGATGGACGTGCCAGCCGCGAATATCGCCAGTGGATTGCTGCCAATCTGTTGCAGCGTTTTTATCTGGAAAGTCTGGATGTGCAAAGTCTGGATATACAAAGCCTGCCTGTAAACAACCCTGATCCGGATGTGGCAGCAACCCGGCCTCCCAGACGATTGAGTAACCTGATTGCCACCGTTGATATTAGCGCTGAACCGGGAGTGGCACCATGAATCAAATTATTCCAGAGGGTATCAACCTACAGCGTGATACCTTAGGCGTGGAACATTTAACTGATAATCCTGCAAAACATTCCTTTATCGGCAAGTCCATTCCGCATGAAAGCGCGCATCTGCATGTCAGTGGCAAGGCAACCTATATTGATGACAGCGTAGAGCTGACGGGCACCTTGCATGCTGCTGTGGGTTTATCCACCTGTGCGCATGGCCGGATCAAGTCACTTGATTTATCCAGGGTATGGGCGGCGGCTGGTGTGCGTGATGTATTGCTGGCACAGGATATTCCACATAATAACTGTGGGCCAATGATTGCCGATGATCCGATTATTGCCGATGAGCTGGTCAGCTTTTATGGACAGGTCATTTTTGTGGTGGCAGCGGATACCTATCAGCAGGCGCGTGCTGCGGTACGGCTGGCTGTGGTGGAATATGAGGTACTGGAACCCCTATTGAGCATTCAACAGGCGATCCAGGCAGAATCATGGGTGTTGCCTCCGGTTGAGCTGTCCCACAATAAGGCACAGGACAAACTGGCACAGGCACCCTATCGCTTGCAGGGCAGTGCCAGCGTGGGCGGACAGGAGCATTTTTATCTGGAAGGTCAGATCTCCTATGCCTGGCCCAGAGAAGACCACACGCTGCATGTATTGTGTTCTACCCAGCATCCAACCGAAATGCAGTACCTGATTGGTCACGCGCTGGGTTACCGGGCGCATCAGGTCAGCATCGAAACCCGCCGGATGGGTGGTGGCTTTGGTGGCAAGGAGTCCCAGTCAGCACAGTGGGCCTGTATTGCAGCGTTGCTGGCGGTAAAAACCGGCAAGCCGGTCAAGTTGCGGCTGGATCGTGATGACGACATGGTGGCAACCGGCAAGCGTCACGGGTTTGATTATGAATGGGACGTTGGCTTTGATGCTGACGGGCGTATTGTGGGATTGTATATCCAGTTGGCCTCCAACTGCGGGTTTTCGGCAGATTTATCCGGGCCGGTGAATGACCGTGCCATTTGCCATGTGGATAATGGCTATTATCTGGATGCGGTGACTATTCGCAGTTTACGTTGTAAAACCAATACAGTATCCAACACGGCATTTCGTGGTTTTGGCGGGCCACAGGGCATGTTCCCGATTGAATATATTGTTGATGATATTGCCTATGCGCTGGACAAGGATCCGCTGGACGTGCGCCTGCTGAATTTTTATGATGAGGCAAATTCAGAAGCAGCCACAAAAACAGGCACCGATACAGTTACAGGGATTCGTAACACCACCCATTACGGCACTACCATTACCGATAATGTATTGCCTACGCTTGTTAATGAGTTGGCAGAAAGCTGCAATTACCACGCAAGGCGTGCCGACATTGCCCGCTTTAATGCGGATAGCCCGATCATCAAAAAAGGTCTGGCCTTAACGCCGGTCAAGTTTGGAATTTCCTTTAATGCTACCATGTACAATCAGGCGGGTGCGCTGATTCATGTGTATAGTGATGGCACAGTGCTGGTCAATCATGGTGGCACCGAAATGGGGCAGGGACTGTACAGCAAAATCCGCCAGATCGTCGCGCATGAGTTTAGCATTCCACTGGCTGATGTGCGGTTTTCTGCCACCGATACCAGCCGTGTCCCCAACACATCAGCTACCGCAGCATCCAGCGGTACAGACTTAAATGGCAAGGCGGCTCAAGCAGCCTGTATTACCATTCGTACCCGCCTGGCAATTTTCGCCAGTGAAATGGCAAATACCGACATCAGCACGGTTTATTTTAAAGATGGATATGTCTATGCTGGCCAACAACACTGGACTTTTGCAGAACTGGTGCTATCGGCGTATTACTCAAGAATCCAGTTGTGGGATAGCGGTTTTTATAAAACCCCGGATATTCACTGGAATCCTGCCATTCGCTATGGCAGGCCGTTTTATTATTTTGCCTATGGCGCGGCGGCCACCGAGGTTGCCATTGATACCTTAACGGGTGAAACCCGGATATTACGTACTGATATTTTGCATGATGTCGGGCAATCGATTAATCCGGCCATTGATATTGGTCAAATTGAAGGCGGCTTTATTCAGGGTATGGGCTGGCTGACCAGCGAGGAATTATACTGGGTAACCAGTGGGCCGAAGGCCGGGCATTTGTTTACCCACGCGCCATCCACCTACAAGATTCCTACCGCTGCCGATATTCCTGCGATTTTTAACGTAAAACTGTTTAATAACCGCAATGTGGAAGACACCATTTATCGTTCCAAGGCCGTGGGTGAACCGCCATTTATGCTGGCGTTATCGGTGTTTTCTGCCTTGCGTGATGCCGTCGCCGCCACCGTGCAAACCGATGTGCTGACGGCGCAGGGACTTAAGCAAAAACCATCATTACAGGCGCCAGCAACCCCGGAAAATATCCTGCGGGCAATTTATACGGCACAACAGCAGTCTTTAACTACAGACTTTTCAGCCACTGCCATAGATGCAGCTAATCATGATGCTGCACCTGTTAGGACGTAAGCCATGAAACTCTGGTTGTCCAGCTTGCCGTGCTGGTTGCAGCAGGGCAGTGATTGTGTGCTAGTCACAGTGGTACAGGTGCAGGGTTCTACGCCACGGGAAGCAGGTGCCAGTATGCTATTGCGCCTGGCTAATAATACTGGTGTGCAATCAGCCCAGCTAGCGGGTATGCAACAGGTCGACACCATCGGCGGCGGTCATCTGGAGTGGCAGGCCTGTCATATTGCGCAGCAAATGTTACAGGAATCCGGTGCGGTGCCCGTGCGGCTGGAGCGTTTTAATTTGGGGGCACGGCTAGGGCAGTGCTGTGGCGGACTGGCGCTATTGGTATTTGAAAAAATTTTGGCGAGTCAGTTGGATAGCTGGCAGCAGCGTAGGGAGTGCCTGACCACGCCGCGGTCTGCTGGCAACACGCCATACAGCCTACAGCGCCAGTTACAGGCAGGCCATGCAACATCACAATGGACATTCAGCGATCAAGATTCAGTCCAGACAGAAACAGCAGTTTTTTGCGTTCCCTCATCGGTAGATGCTCAGGACTGGTATTTTGAACAGACCTTGCTCAACCACCAGTTTCATGTGGTGGTGTTTGGTGCAGGTCATGTCGGGCAGGCTGTGGTACAGGCATTGTTACCGCTACAAGCCAGTATTTGCTGGGTGGATGTACGCGATCAGGTATTTCCAGCGTGGTCGCATCCTGATTTAAGCTGCATTTCAACCGATACGCCTGAATATGAAATTGAGCATGCACCCGCCAACAGTTATTTTTTGATCATGACCCATAATCATGCGCTGGATCTGGCTTTGTGCCACGCCTTATTCAAGCGGCATGACTATGCCTATTTTGGCCTGATTGGTTCTCACAGCAAGCGTGCGATATTTGAACGCCGTTTACGGCAACGTGGGGTCTTACAGACACAACTTGAACAAATGATCTGCCCGATCGGCGTGCAGGGCATTCACAGTAAGGAACCCGCAGCTATTGCCATTGCTGTCGTGGCACAGTTGTTACAGATGAAGTCATTATCCATGCAGACCGTTAAGGCTGAGGTTGCCGTACCGGGACTGGCTTGATGCTGGTTTTGCCTCATCTTCAGTCAATTAACCTGCCTGAGAAGCTTGGGCAGGTTTGAAGCTTAGGCAGGTTTGGATGATATCAAATCAAAAAAATTAATCCGCCAGTTTCCACGCTTGCCAGATCTGATCAATTTCTGCCAGTTGTCTGGCTTTTTCGGCATCACTTAACCAAGACGCGATAAAACTGTTTTTGGCCAGTTGTACGATATCCTGATCGGACAGATTCAATGCAGTAGTGCAAGCTTTAAAGTTATCATTCACATAACCGCCAAAATAGGCTGGATCATCCGAGTTAATCGTTACCAGCAAGCCCATATCCAGCATCTGTTTTAAGGGATGCTCCTGCATGGTAGTGAAAACCTTTAGGCGGATATTTGACAATGGGCAGACTGTCAAAGGTATCTGCTCAGCCACCAGTTGCCTGACCAGCTCAGCATTTTCAAGACTTCGTACGCCATGATCAATACGCTTTACATTCAACAAATGCAGCGCATCCATTACATATGCAGCCGGGCCTTCTTCCCCGGCATGTGCCACACAGGGCAGGTTTAGCTCCTGACAGCGTTTAAATAACCGTTCAAACTTGGCAGGCGGATGACCCTTTTCACTGGAATCCAGCCCGAAGCCATCAATGCCCTGCAAAAAAGGCATCGCCTGTTCCAGAACATCAAAGCCTTCCTGCTCGGTTAAGTGCCGTAAAAAACTGAATATCAGTCTGGATGATAGGCCCCACTGCGCCTGTGCCTCATCCAGTGCGCGGCGGATACCCTGATAAACAATGGCAAACGGCACGCCACGCAAGGTATGGGTTTGCGGATCAAAAAAGATTTCCGTGTGTACGATATTGTCGTCATGGGCTTTTTGCAGATAAGCCCACGTCAGGTCATAAAAATCCTGCTCGGTCAGCAACACGGCTGCACCGGCATAATACAGGTCTAAAAACGATTGCAGATTATGAAAATCATAGGCTGCACGTAGCTCGTCAATACTGGCATAAGGCAGGGTCACTTGATTACGCTGGGCCAGTGCAAACATCAGTTCGGGTTCAAGCGTGCCTTCAATATGCAGGTGCAGTTCGGTTTTGGGCAATTGTCCAATCAGTTGATACAGCCTGTGCTGCGTGTTAGTGCATTGCGTTGTCATGATGCGCCTATCCTCAGTATTTGGTCTAAGTATTTAACCTGATCAAAGTGAATGCCTAACTGATAGCCAGCATTGGGCCAGTGCGATGTGGTTTTAGCCATTATGTGTGTTTCGCCATAACCACTATATCCATTGTAGCCAGTCTGGGGCAGTGGCATAGAGGTTGCTTCTTTATATTTCACATAAAACACGGTTTAGCAATGCAGATTTGATCCCTGTCTGGCAATGCCTTTACTGGTTATTTAACGGCTCAAGAGCTGGTGAACGTTGGAGAGTTTTAAACATGAACAGCGCTGATTCCACTGAAAATCCGCTTGCAGATGGTATCGCCATAGCACAGGGGCCGGCCTCCGAAAACTCACCGCTACGTCTGGAGCTGGTCAATATTACCAAACGCTACAACGCGCTGGTTGCCAATGACCATGTCAGTTTAAAGGTGGGAGTGGGCGAAATTCATGCAGTGCTGGGTGAAAACGGAGCAGGTAAAAGTACTCTGATGAAAATTATCTATGGGGCAGTTAAAGCCAATGACGGTGAAATCATCTGGAATGGCCGCTCAGTCAGCATTGATAGTCCGGCGGCAGCACGCCGTCTGGGCATTGGCATGGTGTACCAGCATTTTTCCCTGTTTGAAACCCTAACGGTTGCCGAAAATATTGCGCTGGGACTGGAAGAAAAATTTGATCTGGCGGCACTGTCAGCCCGGGTGATTGAAGTCTCGGAAAAATATGGCTTGCCACTTGACCCCAAGCGTACTGTTTATAGCTTGTCAGTCGGGGAGCGGCAACGGGTAGAAATTGTGCGTTGCCTGCTGCAAAACCCATCCCTGCTGATCCTGGATGAACCCACGTCGGTGCTGACCCCGCAAGCGGTACAAAAGCTGTTTGAAACCCTGCGACGATTGGCCAGTGAAGGCGTGTCCATTTTATATATCAGCCATAAGCTCAATGAAATCCAGAGTCTGTGTGACAAGGCGACCATTTTACGCGGTGGCAAAGTGACCGGGGTGGCAAATCCTAAACAGGAAACTACCAGCAGTCTGGCACGCATGATGATCGGACGTGACCTGCCTGCCTATGAACATCCTGCCTATCAGGGCGAAGTGAAACCGGTATTTTCAGTCAATCAGTTAAGCCTGAGATCAAGTGATCCGTTTGGGACGTCCTTAAAAGATATTTCACTCACCCTGAATGCGGGTGAAATTCTTGGCATTGCGGGTATTTCCGGTAATGGTCAGGCAGAACTTCTGGCTGCCCTGTCTGGTGAGGCGCCCACTGCCAAAGACAGCATTAGCTTAAATGGCCAGCCTATTGGCCATTTGAATGCAGGCCAGCGCCGTGATCTGGGTTTTGGCTTTGTGCCCGAAGAGCGGCTGGGTCGTGGTGCAGTGCCTGCCATGACATTGATCCAGAATGCGCTACTGACGGCATCACGGCAGGGTCTGGTGTGCATGGGACTAGTGAGTTATCACAAGGCGCGGGACTTTGCCAAACGCTGTATTGAACAGTTTGATGTGCGCACAGGTGGTACTGAGTCAGCAGCACGTTCGTTGTCTGGCGGTAACCTGCAAAAGTTTATTGTCGGCCGTGAAATCATGCAAAACCCGAAAGTAATGGTGGTGGCACAGCCAACCTGGGGTGTGGATGTCGGGGCATCAGCGTTTATTAGGCAGACCCTGATCGACCTGTCCCGGCAGGGTGTGGCCATTCTGGTAATTTCCGAGGAACTGGAAGAGCTGTTTGAAATCAGTGACCGTATTGCTGTGCTGGCAGCGGGACAGTTGTCTGACGCCCAGCCTGTTGACCAAACCAATGCCGAAGCCATAGGGCTGCTAATGTCAGGGTTACAGGCAGCAAACACCAGCCAGCCACAAACCGTTGTCAAGACGGCTGAAGGGATGGCCTAAGCAGACAAAATGTTGTTGATCACGTATCTGCTGGCAGCAGATCAATGATTGACCCGTAAGATAGAAGGGTTGAATGATGCATTTATTAGAACCGCGTGCTAATCCATCGCAATTGATGAAGTGGTTATCTCCCGTGATTGCATTACTGGCCATGCTGATGGTGGGTAGCCTGTTATTTCTGGCACTGGGTAAAAACCCGCTGCATGCCTTTTATATATTCTTTATTGCGCCACTAACGACCATGTATGGCTGGAGTGAGTTGCTGATCAAGGCCAGTCCACTGATTCTGATTGCACAGGGGCTTGCGATTGGTTTTCGCGCGCGCCTGTTTAATATTGGCGCTGAAGGTCAGCTTACCATGGGTGCGCTATTTGGTGGAGGCATTGCCATTGCCTGTCAGGGAATGGATTCAATCTGGGTTTTGCCATTGATGGTGCTTTTCGGGGCAATCGGTGGCGCACTGTGGGGCGCTATTCCTGCCTTTTTAAAAGTCAGGTTTAACGCACAGGAAACCCTGACGACTTTAATGCTCAACTATGTGGCTACCTTTATTTTGCTGTACCTGATCAATGGCCCGTGGCGTGATCCTTCTGGCATGAACTTTCCGCAATCCATCATGTTTGAAGGCAGCACGCTGTTTCCCATCATTATGGAAGGCACCCGGATTAATGCCTCAATCTTTATTACCATTTTTGCGGTACTGGCTTTCTGGCTGTTTGGTTCACGCAGCTTTCTGGCCTATTCGCTGGAAGTCGGTGGGCAGGCTCCTGATGCGGCGCGCTATGCCGGGTTTTCTGCCAAACGGGCGATCTGGTTTAGCCTGATTATCTCTGGAATGATGGCTGGTATTGCAGGAGTAGGCGAAATTGCCGGGCCAGTGGGCCAGCTCACTCCCAATATCTCTCCCGGGTATGGCTTTGCTGCCATTATTGTGGCGTATCTGGGTCGCTTAAATCCTGTTGGAATGGTGCTGTCCGGTTTTCTGATGGCCGTGCTGTATCTGGGTGGGGAAGCTGCACAAATGGAATTACAGCTACCCGCGGCAATTACTGGTTTGTTTCAGGGCATGCTGCTATTTTTCCTGCTGGCGGCTGATGCTTTTATTGATAACCGCTACCGCTTTGGCGCACGCCGTCACAAGGCTATGCCCAAGAAACCTGAAAATAAGAAGCCTGACAATGTACTGGCGGCCTCATGATGCTCTGTTTTTATGATTTGAGAAAAAACTTTTTGGCGCTGCAACCCGTAAGACCACCCGTAATAAAGGAAAATTAATATGCTTGATTTGGTGCCAATTCTGGCTGGTACGCTTGCTGCGGGTACGCCACTGATTTTTGCAGGCATTGGAGAGCTGGTTGCCGAGCGTACTGGTGTCATTAACCTGGGCGTGGAAGGCATGATGCTGATTGGTGCCATTGCTGGTTTTGCCTTTTCCACCCAGACGGGTCTGGGGGCCGGGGTAGGGTTAATGGCAGGTGCAGTGGCCGGGATGTTAACGGCACTGCTGTTTGCCATTCTTGCCCTGTCGCTGGCTGCCAATCAGGCCGCCTGTGGTTTGGCACTCACCATTTTTGGGGTAGGACTGTCGGCGTTTATCGGACAAAACTTTGTCAGTACCAGTTTACCCGGCTTACAACCTTTAAGTATTCCCGGCCTGTCTGATATTCCCTTGATTGGCCCGATTCTATTTCATCAAACCTATGTGGTGTACCTGTCCATTATTACCTTGTTGCTGGTCTGGTGGGTATTGGCAAAAACCCGTTTGGGGCTGTTGCTCAAGGCAGTGGGCGAGTCACCTGAATCGGCGCATGCCATGGGCTATCATGTGCTGGCCATCCGTTATGGCGCAGTGCTGTTTGGTGGTGCAATGGCCGGGATTGGTGGTGCATTTTTATCGACCGTCTATACACCGCTATGGGTAGAAAACATGGTGGCTGGCCGTGGCTGGATTGCCATTGCGCTGGTGGTATTTGCCACATGGAAACCGTTGCGCCTGATGCTGGGTGCTTATTTGTTTGGCGGGGTGACCATTCTGCAATTTCATGCACAGGCATTGGGCATTGAGGTCCCTGTCGAGGCACTGGCTGCACTGCCATATCTCGCCACTATTATTGTGCTGGTGATTATTTCCCGTGACCATAAATTACTGCGCATGAACCTGCCAGCGTCACTGGGTAAATCATTTTTGCCTTAAACCGGTCGCAGCTCATCATTTAAATAATAACTTAATACAGTATTGCTGGCATCAAGTTCCGCTAAATAAAAAGGACAGTACTAAAGCCTGAAATCAAAATGTATGCTTATTGAATTTCAGGCTATTGATGAAATTTAATAAGCATTATTTTGTCTGTTTATTATTTCTTATTATTTTAGTCCCAATACCTGCTGATAGGGCTTAAAGCCTTCCATCACAGCATTGGCAATCAGTTGAATAAAGGGTTTGATACTTTTAGAAGTTGTCCACTGATCCAAAGCCTCATAATAGGCTAACCGGTTTTCAACGGTAATCACACAAGGAGGATAACCGGCTTTCATCAGTTCCAGATTCATCAGTAAACGGGATGTCCTGCCATTGCCATCAATAAAAGGATGAATGCCAACAAAATCTGCATGAACATAAGCAGCCCGTTCAACCGGATGAAGATGAGCGGCCTGTTGATGATACCACTCAACAAACT
Organism: Alkanindiges illinoisensis DSM 15370; assembly: GCF_000619845.1. Classification (GTDB taxonomy): domain Bacteria; phylum Pseudomonadota; class Gammaproteobacteria; order Pseudomonadales; family Moraxellaceae; genus Alkanindiges; species Alkanindiges illinoisensis. The sequence goes on from NZ_JHUX01000003.1 coordinate 401,308, forward strand.
GATTCATTTTGTCAGCAATCACTGTATGGTCGGGTGGCGTATGGGAGGCACCCGCAATCAGTACATTGTTTTGCCGATAGCGACCAGCATTTTCATCATCAATATTTTTTAGGACTAACTGGTGAATATTACGGATTTGCCACTCTGAAAAAGTCTCATGCTTTTTAATAATATCCTCAACAAAAAAAATGGCATTACGATGGTTAATCGCTTCAAAGTGTTCACGGATTGCTTTACCACCCACCGTAATGCCTTCTAAGACAACCTTGGTCTCAAGCAAGGTAAGCGTATTGCCTTCAATGGCATTGGAGTGATAAGTCCAGCGTAACACCAAATCATCGTGCAGGTTCTTGACCACCGCACCCGGCAGAGGACGGTGATTATCAAGCTGATGCTTTAACTGATCGATTCGTTCAAACACGCCACTGACCTAAAAAAATCATTCTCTTGATCATACCTGATATGCCTAAAATGAAAAAATAAAGTTTTATGGTTAATATCAAAAAAACCTTAATTATCAAAGGACAAATATTGCTACTTTTGAAGAGTGTGTAAGAGCTTATAGTTTTGATAAAAAATAACTGATTTACGCTACTAAATTATAAAATAAGTAATTGATATTTAAAGTTAATTTTTCTTAAAACTGTGTTCTTGGGTGTTTCTAATAAAAGTGTACCTTGTAGTATACCTTATTAAGAAAATTATAGAAAAATTCAATGAAATCAGTAGTAAAATACTGCTGCATCGTGGGGAGGTGTGAACTGATATCGAGCATGGGATTGGTGGCGTTCACTGGGTATAAAATCCTCTGGAAACAATAAGAACAGATAAGTTATGCATGCGTTAATTTTTCGCAGCTATTCGATAAGAATCACTTTGTTCCTTAAAAAATATATTTTTTCAAAGGTGAAATAAAGTTATCGAAACCTAAAAAACACGCGGTATTGCATTTATATTTTATTTTATCAAATTTAGGGGTGTTAATGAAAAGGAATAAGTCATGCAAGATGTGAGCGTTAAGCGCAGGGTAGCCTTATCCACTTGTGCCATTGAAAAAATGAAAGCAGGCGATACCGATAAAAGTGATATTGGTGAGTATATTGGTTTAAGAGTAATGTGTAGCAAAGCTGGTGCAAAAAGCTTTGTCTATCGTTATCGAAGCCCTATTGATAATTCATTAAAAAAATAGCCCGTGGGGCATATCCTGCCATGTCGCTTGCAAAGGTCCGGGTATCCTTATAAACAATTGATATTAAGATAAATAATAAATGAGCATTACCAATTTTACTTTAGTAATTTTTGGATTATTTCTGCGGATACTTAAGACCGAAAACGCACTTTGACTGCAATAAATCTCTAAAAGCATACTCGTTGCTATTATGTAGTTATTGCTATAGAATGGCATCATTGAATATTTATGGATGTAGTGTTATGGCTGGCCGGCCCCGTCAGTTCGATATTGAAAAAGCCACTGAGACTGCGCTGCATCTGTTTATCGAAAAAGGTTACGAAGGCGCATCATTTGCCGAGCTGGTCAAGGCAATGGGCATCAGTCCACCCAGCTTTTACGCAGCCTTTGGAAGTAAGGAAGCACTGTTTCGCCGTGTACTGGAACGCTATGTAGTAAGCGCCAGAGCTGCCATGCGTGAAGCAGTGGCACAGCCTACCGCGCGTGAAGTCGTTAGGCACTTGCTGACTGCTCTAGCGACGGCCGCCACCAGCCACCCTACAGCACGTGGATGCCTATTGGTACAAAGTGCACTTGTCTCAAGCGATAATTCTGCGGATGTACGGGACGATTTGCGTCTGGAGCGTGAAGTAACGACTGCTGCACTAGCAGCCCGCTTTAGGGAAGCTGAACAGCGTGGCGACAAAACCTTACCAGGAAACCCGAATGCAATGGCACGACTGACAAGCATGATCCTTAGCGGTATTGCTACTCAGGCAGCCAGTGGTATCGAATTTGAAGCATTGATGGGTGCAATCAATGCCTATGTTGACCAGTTCAGCTAATTTTTTTAATCAATTTTGTAGCTATAACTACAAAAAACTGCCGAATACCCAAATATCTACTCATGGAGTAACACAGTGAAAAAAGTTCTTATTATCAACGCACACCTACCTTATTCATACTCACCGGGACAACTCAACGCGACATTGGTTGAACGGGCAGAAGCATACTTTCGCGGTAAAGGCTATGAAGTGGAAAAAACCATTGTCGCAGAAGGCTATGATGTTGCTATCGAAATCGAAAAAATCAGGTCGGCAGATGTGGTCTTCCTTCAAATGCCTTTAAACTGGATGGGCATGCCCTGGACATTTAAGAAATATACCGACGAGGTGTGGAGTGCAGGAATGTTTGGTATCTTGTCTAATACCGATGGCCGCAGTTCAGCGGCTCCCAAGGACAATTACGGCATGGGTGGCCTGCTGAAGGGGCGTTACATGCTGTCGGTAACTGCAAATGCGCCAGCTGAAGCCTTTAATGATCCTGCTCAAGCCTATTTTGCGGGACGAAGCGAAGATGATCTGACCTGGCCCATTGACCTGAACTTTAAATGGATTGGGCTTGAGAAAGTGCCATCGTTTTGGGCCTATGATGTCATGAAGAATCCTCAAATTGAGAATGACTTGGTGCGGTTTGATGCGCACCTGTCGACTCACTTTTAATACCAGTTACCAGCACATGAGGAGTTCCCATAGCATTTAGCAATACAGCAGTCATCTTCGGCCCAAGCCCAGGCCCAGGCATCGGCGCGGCCACCACCCGTGAGTTCGCAGCACTTAGTCTACCGTTTTGCACCCGCGCTCGTGGCAGCAGGCGAGGGTTCGTTGCTCTTCACTGGTAACGGGTTCGCACTCACTCCAAAGGGCCATGGCTTTGGCACATTGAGCGCTGGCAAGTCTGCTGAGGCCGAGAGTTACTCGATCCGCTTACTCATCCGCCCGAATCCAGACTACTGTTCTACCCAGCACACTGGTGCCTACATAACCGCGCATTTTCAAGCGGCGGCCATCAGGAGACAGTTTGGCTTTACCGCGATAAATCTTTCCAGAATCGATATCAAGTGCATATCCATCTGTATATTCATTAGCTTTGCCATTCGATTTTAAGCCCCATACCAATTTAAGACCAAGTAGTGGTTTATTTTGAAAAGGCGGTGGGCACTTGGTGCAATATGGATTTTCTTTGCGGAGGCTGTCAACAAACCGGTCAATTCTTACCGAAAATGTGCCGTCCGGTTCTTCAATGACTTCACTAATTGATTTAACCACACCGCTTTTAGAGTCGACGACTTTCCATTTGCCCACAATGTCATTATTGGCGAACAGAGCAGGTGAGTAAAACAATGCTGCCATGACAAGCAAGCTGTTTGTTAGAACTTTAATATTCATGATCAATCCCTGAAAATTTATAACGTTAAATCCTCAAAATCCAGAGTGATAAAAAACAAGTTATCTTGATTGTTAAATCTGGATTTTGAGGGGCGAGGGTTCATAGAAAAATCCCACACGTGATCTAATTCACATATGGGGTTTAATCAGTCTTACTTTGTCCCGTTCGGAGTATTAAAGGCTTTCAATGGCACTGGCATGTGGAGAGCCAGTTGTGCATCCTTAACCACATCAAGGCGCAATACTTTATTTGCGCCCAGTTCATCCAGTAAGCGGCTTAGTGGGCCACCATTTCGTACCAGTTTCACATTTCTGGGGAAAAGCTGTTGCCCAAATGACAGCGTGTTAGACTGCACTGAGGCCTGGTTCCACACGCCATCAATTTTGTGAATCATGGTTTTGGTTTCCAGATGCGATTGGGGTTTAACCTGTTTAATCTGGGGTAGTGGGGCAGTCAGGCTTAAATCCGTTTTGCCATTGGTGTCTAAAACACTGGCTTTGACTTGTGTCCCGATATTGACATCAATATTGGTGAGCCATTTGGGAAGCTGATAGCCATAGACACCACGGACTCGTGCAATTTCGGTATCGACTGGCAAGGCCAGCACGTGCCCGTAAAAATGACGATTACGCATGGCACCGAATAGTTCGGTTGCATTTAATCCTTTTGCATCAGGCTTGCGAATCACCACAGCTACCGAGACTTCATCGTACGGATCGGCATCAGCGACGGTATAGGAATAAAAGGTTAGTGAAACCAGTCCATATCCTGGAAAGGCCTGCAATGGTTCAAGCGGCGCCGGTAATTTTTCCCGTAGACGTGATACTGGGGCTAACATCAATAGCTGTACATTGCTGGTACGATAATAAAAGTTTGGTGACCAGACTGGTCCAACCCGACTATTCACCAGTTTTTTTGGAATGCTCCGGAAAAAGTCAATATTTCCTGCGGCTGGGTCTTTGGCCACTTCATCCAGATTAGGGTTCATACGGAAACGGTCGTAATAGCCTCCTTTAGGCACTTTAACTTTCTGATTCCCGTATTCAATTTCGATAAATTGTTGGGGTGTACTGCTCATTGCTAGCGGTACTGAAGGATTGGCTTTAACGGCCTCTGCTGAATCAGTTGCATGCGCATGGGTAGCCATGAAAACAACCATTGCTGTAGCTGACATCGAGTGCGGAAATTTCCAACGATTAAACATTTCGGGCTTCTCATCATTTGTCCTGATGAAATGCTAGGTTTAAAGCATGGTTGAAGGTCAAGCGTTTTAATAGAATGGCTGGAGTCTATGCTGTTATCAAATAATATTATTTAATTACAAAGACATAATTTGGGTTGAGGGGCATGGAGAGCCTAGGAAAAATTTATTTTTATGATGGATATACTTAAATATTACTTAAAACGATTCATTTATTCATGGGCAAGATTGTTTAGTGTAGGGCATAAGCAAATACCAGTCGAGTGAAGATTAGATGAATAAAGATCAGTGCATGTAAAAGACAACCTGTTTTTCCGCATCATGCGAGAAAGATGGGAAAAGCAGGCATGCTTTGCTGCAAATGCTATTGTTTTACAATTAGAGCCAGTTTACCGACATGCTGGCCTTGATCAAGCAGCTCATGGGCCTGCCGCGCTTCGCTTAACTCAAAGCTTTTATACAGCAAGGGTTTTAACTGGCCTTGCGCAATGAGTGGCCATACTTTGTCCTGCAAGGCTGCCATGACTTCTGCCTTGGCTTCTGGGGTTTGCGAGCGTAATGTTGCACCCAGGTGAGTTAAGCGTTTTGCCAGTAATGGAAAAAAATTAACCTGTTCGGCCAGTCCCTGCATCACACCTACTTGCAGGATGGTGCCATTCATCGCAGCCACCTCGTAATTACGCTGGATATAATTACCGGCAATAATATCCAGGACAAAATCCACGCCACGACCTTGGGTGTGCTGCTTCACCTGTTCGACAAAATCATCTTTACGATAATTAATTGCCACATCAGCGCCAAGGGCAACGCTGGCTTTTTGGTGTTCGGCGCTCGAAACGGTGGTAAAAATCTGGGTTGCGCCAAATGCCCGGGTGAGCATGGTGGCGGTGGTGCCAATGCCAGACGTGCCACCATGAATCAGGATAGAGCTGCCCGGGCGCCATTTGGCATGCTGGAACAAGTGTGACCAGACCGTCATGAAGGTTTCCAGCAAGATTCCACCTTCCACCAGTGTGAGGCCTTGCGGAATAAACAGCACGTTGTCCTGATGGGCAACCACATATTCAGCATAACCACCGCCCTGAACCAGGGCACACACTTCATCGCCTGCCTTAAAGCTGCTGACCCGTTTTCCCACCTGTTTGACAATACCAGAAACTTCCAGCCCCGGAATATCAGTCACTCCGGGAGGTGGATTATATAAGCCCTTACGCTGCATGACATCCGGGCCATTGATACCCGCTGCCACCACCTCAATCAGTACACCATTATCGGTCAGTGCTGGCATGGGACGTTCACTAAGCTCAATGACTTCCGGCCCACCAGCGCCATTAAAAATAATACTTCGCATTGATCATCTCCTGATCCCCCGCTTGCCTATTTAGTTTTAGACATTAAAAATAAACACAGGATTTGCGGGAGGAGCTAAATCCTGCCTTTGCGGGTATGGTTAAAGCTTGGATGAGCTGGTTTTCTTACCTAAAGTAACCTGAAGGGCCAGTTCCATAAAACGGCCAAACGGGGCCTGTAGCAGGCTTGGCAGATTCCAGCGCCCCTGGTCAAAGACACCTTTGGCATGACTCATGGAGCGGAAGCCTTCAATACCGTGATAGGCCCCCATACCACTGGCACCAACGCCACCAAAGGGCAGGTCATCCTGTGCCACATGAATAATGGTGTTATTGAGACCCACATTGCCCGAGGTAGTCCGTTTAAGCACTTTCTGGCAGTCTGCATCTTTTTCGCCAAAATAATACAGGGCCAGTGGACGTGGGCGATGATTGATATAGTCAATCACCTCATCAATACTGCGATAGGTGCGAACAGGCAGGATTGGGCCAAAAATTTCTTCCTGCATGATGGCATCATCATCATGAGCGCCGACCACCAGTGTGGGTGCCAGCGTACGTACGCGGTTAGCCGCAGACTCCGGTTTTACCCCAACTTCAATCACGCGTGCACCCTTTTGACGGGCATCGTCCAGCAGATTTTGTAAGCGGTCATAATGGCGGTCATTCACAATGGAAGTGTAATCATTGCTATGAGGCCCATCAGGATAAAAGCGGCTAACCGTGGCATGATATTGCTGGATAAAATCCTCAACATCATCTTCATGCACCAGCGCATAATCGGGTGCAACACAAGTTTGCCCACCATTTGACAGCTTGCCATAGGCAATACTGCGTATGGTTCGTTCATTGACCTGACCACGGGCAACGATCACTGGACTCTTACCACCTAGTTCAAGGGTGAGTGGCACCAGATTGTCACTGGCGGCTTGCATCACCTTGCGGCCAACTGGTGTGCTGCCTGTAAACAACAAATGATCAAACGGCAGGCGACTAAACGCCGCACCAACTTCCGGCCCACCCAGCACCACGGCTACTTCTTCCACGGGAAAGGTGGCGGCCAGCATGCGCTCAAGTACTTCACTGGTACGGGGCGTGAGCTCAGAAGGTTTAAGCATAGCCCGATTACCGGCGGCTAGTGCCGTTGCCAGCGGAATCAGGGTTAGGGAAACCGGATAGTTCCATGGTGCCATCACACCAACAATACCTTTGGGCTGGTATTCCACATGGGCTTGCGCGCTGCGGTAGAACAAACTGACATGGCGGCGCTCGAGTTTCATAAAGCGGCGCAGGTGCCGGGATAAATAATCAATGGACTGTACAACACCCACCAGTTCCATGACATCGGTTTCATGATAGGAGCGGTGGCCAAAGTCTGCACTGATGGCTTGTTGCAGCTCACTACGATATTCAAGGACGGCTGCACGCAATTTGGCAAGCTGTGCCTTGCGTTGTTTCAGGTTTGCAGGCTCTGTGTTTAGAAAAGCCATGCGCTGACGGGCGAGAATGTCAGCCGCAGTGCTAGTACTATTCAATTCTTGTGCATTTGTCATTTGAGATTTCCCGGTGTCATCGCAGTGAAAAGCCGTCTATTCAAAGCCCTTTATTTAAAGGCGTAGGCATATTCAGTACCAGTTGAGCATCCTTAACAACATCTAGACGCAGGATTTTTGCAGCACCTAGTCCATCCAGTAACTGGCTTAACGGGCCGCCATGCCGTACCAGTTTTACCTTTTTGGGGAAAAGCTGCTGGGCAAATGACAATGTATTGGACTGTACCGATGTGCTGTGCCATACCCCATCCACCTGATGAATCATGGTCTTGGTTTCCAGATGCGATTGTGGTTTGACCTGTTGTAGTTTAGGTGTGGGCAGGGTTAAGGTCAGGTCAGTGTTGCCATCAGTATTTAAGATACTGGCTTGCACTTCTGAGCCAATATCAAGGCTAATATCGGTGAGCCATTTGGGGAGCTGATAACCATAGACACCGCGTGTCCGGGCAATTTCCGTGTTAACCGGTAAAGCCAGCACATGGGCAAAGAAGCTGCGACGGCGCATGGCATCCAGCAACTCCAGCGCATGAGATCCTGTAGCACCCGGCTGGCGAATCACGACGGCTACCGATACCTCATCGTAGGGGTCGTTGTCGCATACTGCGTAGGAAAAGAAAGTTAAAGCCACCAGACCAAATCCCGGAAAAGCTTGCAGCGGTTCAAGCGGGCTGGGCAAGGCAGCGCGTAGCTTGCTCATCGGCGCGAGCATGAGTAACTGGACATTGCTGCTACGGTAGTAAAAATTCGGTGCCCAGACTGGACCAACCCGTGAATTCACCCGCTGCTTGGGGATTCTGCGAAAAAAATCCACATTACCAGCAGCAGGATCCTTGGCAACCTCATCCAGATTGGGATGCATATGAAAACGGTCATAGTAGCCCCCTTTAGGAACTTCTACGGTTTGGCTACCAAATTTAACTTCAACATGCTGTTGTGCTGTATTCATGATGGTTGACCTTTATTGTTGACGGACTGGCGAAACAGCCTTGACGACAAGCGAATTCATTGCTGTTAAAACATACTATAAGTTTTAAGTTCACTTTAAGGTCAAGCGAAAAAATGCAGTTTTTCTCATAAATGTAGAAAGTGTTTGTAGTGCTTCAGCGTTTTTTATTAGTCATAAATTTAAAAGCCATTGACCTTAAGGTGAGCTTTGGGTCTACAGTCAGGATGCGATATTACAGCTTGCTTTGTTGATAATAGCCCGGCATCACTCTTTATCGGTCTGGGTTATCGACAACAGGTGTTCTTATTGGAAACTGTTCTATGACACAGGAGAATAAGCATGGCATACGTCACAACAAAAGACGGTGTTGAGATTTTTTATAAAGACTGGGGCCCGCGGGATGCCCAGGTGATTTTCTTTCATCATGGCTGGCCCTTGAGTTCTGATGACTGGGATGCCCAGATGATGTTTTTTTTAGATCAGGGTTTTCGGGTAGTGGCGCATGACCGCCGTGGGCATGGCCGTTCCAGTCAGGTCTGGGATGGTCACGACATGGATCATTATGCCGATGATGTAGCAGCCGTGGTTAACCAGCTAGGCGTGCAGGGTGCAATCCATGTGGGGCACTCAACCGGCGGTGGCGAAGTGGTGCGCTACCTGACGCGGCATAGAGATGACCCTGTGCCCAAGGCGGTATTAATTAGTGCTGTACCACCCTTAATGGTCAAGACCGACAGCAATCCGGGCGGCTTACCCAAAAAGGTATTTGATGACTTTCAGGCCAAGCTGGCCGCCAATCGGGCAGAATTTTATAATGAGATTCCTTCTGGCCCTTTTTATAACTATAACCGCCCCGGTGTGGAAGCTTCTGAACCAGTGATCAGGAACTGGTGGCGGCAGGGTATGATGGGTGGTGCCAAGGCGCATTATGATGGCATTGTGGCTTTCTCCCAGACTGATTTTACCGAAGACCTCAAGCAAATCACCATTCCTGTGCTGGTCATGCATGGCGATGATGATCAGGTGGTGCCTTATGAAAATTCTGGCCCATTGTCCGCCAAGCTGCTGCAAAACGGCACGTTAAAGACCTACAAGGATTTTCCACACGGGATGCCCACAACGCATGCCGAAACCATCAATGCCGATCTTCTGGCATTTATTAAAAGTTAAGTGTTGTGGCCGCATAAAAGCCACCACTGCTAATAAACGCATGGGCTATTCATAGAGGATAGCCCAACCTCAATTTGCATCAGGAAAATAGACCTTAAACAGGCGTTGCGCATTTTCTTCACAGCTAATTTCATCAGGCTTGTCATTAATGGCCTGAATCAGCGTTATCAGATTTTGTTTATTCTCAGCCAGTTTTTTTTCCAGTGCTTCAATTTCACTGACTTTCTGGTTCAGGCTCTCAATCAGTTTGTCATGGTTCCAAATCGTCATATTGCCTGGCAGCAGGGATTTGATTTCAGCTAAGGAAAAGCCCGCCTGTTGCGCCTGTTTGATCAGTAATAATTGTTGAAGGTCAGTATCGCTATACTCGCGATACCCATTGGCTTTACGTTTGGCTTTCGGCAACAGTTTAATTTGTTCATAGTAACGGATGGTTGGGGTATTCAATCCACTTAAGCGGGAGAGTTCACTAATATTCATCTCGGTTTGTCCTATTGACATTCAAGCTTACTTTAGGCCTAGAGTGCACTTGAATGTCAATAGGGATAAGCCCGCTTTTGCGGTAATTTTTCTGGGTAGCAGGCCACAAAATTATGGGTGTTACTACAACTGCAAACCCAGCTTACCTTTGTGTTCAAAAAACAGTTGACATTCAAGTTAGCTTTAACATTAAAGTCTTTGCCATGGCACAAACGATGCAACGTTTGATGAACATGTTCCACCATAGTACCTATGACAATAATCATTGAGGAATCCAGAAATGTTCAAGACTCGAAATGCTTCACACGGTTTGCTCGCGATGTTTGCCTTAATGTTTAGTATGAACTCGACGCAAGCTGTTGAACCTACTCCTGTAACTACTCAATCCGCTGCTATGGGAAAAATTTTGGTGGTAATGACCAATCATTCGGCTTATCCCACCCGTCAGGACAAGACAGGCTTATGGTTTACTGAACTAACAGAATTCTACGATGTCATGCAGGCAGCAGGGTTGCAAATGGACTTTACCAGCCCTGAAGGCGGCGAGATTCCCCTGGATGATCGTAGTATGAAACCTATTTATCTCAATGCTGATGCACGTAAACATCTGGCCGATCCGGCATTTATGGCACGTCTTAAAACAACCTTACCAGCCCGTTCAATTGATCCATCGCAATATAAGGCCATTTATTATACGGGTGGTCATGGCACCATGTGGGATTTTCCCAATAACAAAGATCTAAAGAAAATCAGTGAACAGATCTATCGCCAGGGCGGTATGGTGACAGCAGTGTGTCATGGTGTTGCCGGATTACTGCCGCTACAGGACGATCAGGGTCAGCCACTGATTAGTGGACGTACAGTCACCGGTTTTTCCAATACTGAGGAGGTACTTGCAGGCATTAAATCACAGGTTCCTTTCTTATTGCAGGATGAGTTAAGCAAACGTGGTGCGCACTACAAGAAAGCCCTAATTCCATTCACCTCGTATGCAGTCACTGATGACCGGGTTATTACAGGTCAGAATCCGCAGTCAGGCGGTGAGGTTGGTAAAGCGTTGCTTAAGCGTCTAAATGCTGGGAAGTAATTTATATGCTGGGAAATTATCTGTAATTGATTAGTGAGGAGAAGCGTCATGCAAACGATATTAGGTGCGAATGGCCAGATTGGTCGAGAAGTGGCAATCTGCTTAAAGGAAAGTTTTACTGACGATATTCGTCTGGTCAGCAGAAAACCGCAAAAGGTGAATGACACGGATCAACTGTTTAGCGCAGATTTACTTGATCCCCAGCAGGCGCTTGATGCTGTTGAAGGTTCGGACATCGTTTACATGACGGTCGGACTGCCGATGGATACCGAGCTATGGGTGAAGCAGTGGCCAATTCTCATGCACAATGTGATTGAGGCCTGTATCACCCATAGCGCCAAGCTGGTGTATTTTGATAACACCTATATGTATCCGCAAACTGCAACGCCGCAAACCGAAACAACTCCATTTTTACCCAACGGGGCTAAGGGTAAGGTTCGTGCCGACATTGTCAATGAGCTGCTTGAAGCGATGGCGCAAAAACGGATACAGGCAGTAATCTGCCGGGCACCAGAATTTTATGGGCCGGGTATCACGCAAAGTATTACCAACAGTACCATTATCGACAATATCAAGGCCGGGAAAAAACCCAAGGTGTTTTTACGCGATGATACCTTACGTAGCCTGATTTATACCCCGGATGCCAGTCGTGCGATGGCGCTGCTGGGTAATACGCCTGATGCGTATGGACAGACCTGGCATCTACCCGCTGATGATCAGCGTCTGACCTATCGTCAGTTTATTGAGTTGGCAGCACAGATCTTTAAGGTTGATCCAAGTTATACAGTGGTTAAAAACTGGCAGCTCAAGCTGGGTGGGCTTTTTAATAAAACGATTCGTGACGCAGCCGAGTTATTGCCACGCTACAAAGTCGACAATATCTTTGTTTCAGATAAATTTAAGCAACGGTTTCCAGAGTTTAAAGTCACAACTTTTAGAGAAGGGCTAACCGCCATTCGGGATGAAAAGGGTTAAGCAGCAGCGTTATGAGTACGACGTTGAGAAGGACCATGACTTGCCTTGGATTAAATACTTGCAGAGGGTAGGAGCACATGAAAATATTATATGGTCCTGAAAGTCGTGCTCAAAGATGATTTCTAGTCCGACCAATGAACAAGACTCTGAAGATTATGTACTGGCCAGCATTCTGGAGCAATGTCTTGCCAACTGGCGTCGACATGGCATTAACACCGATGCCTTAAGTCATATGGTTGGTGTTGATCTGGCAAAAGCAGCGGCAAGTCCAGAAGGCTGGATCAGTGTCCGGTTACTGGAAGACATGGTACAAAAAATAGCCTGGTTTGCACCTGACCCGCTACTGGGCCTGCATGCTGCCAGTATGGAGGATATGGGCGGTTTTGGCGTATTGGGCTATCTTGAGCAAACCTGTGGCACCTTGCAGGAAATTTACGATGCGACCATGCGTTATGAGCGGTTAGTCAGCGATATTGGCACCACCACACTACGGCATGAACCGGGTATGGTTTTTTGCATCTGGCACTGTAAAACCGAAGATCCGCTGTTTCGCCGGCATGCCACCGAATTTATTTTAGGCTGCTGGGTACGCCATATCCGCTTTGCCAGATTGCCGCTGAGCAAACTATTAAAAGAAGTGCATTTTAGTCATCCTGCGCCAAGCAACCCTGCCTTACAGGCAGACTACGAGAATTATTTTGGCTGCCCGGTTAAGTTTGATCAGCCCGAATCAGCATGGGTGGTGCCTGTCGAGATGATGACTGCCCGGTTAAGGCTACCTAGTCCTAGTTTACAGCTTACCTTAGAGCGTCATGCTCGCCTGTTGCTGAGTGAACGACGTAAAAAACCGTCATTACGGGAGCGCATCAAGAGCCAGTTACGGGTATTACTGATGAAGGGCAATATTTCCCGGGATTATCTGGCCAGTGAGCTTGGCGTGAGCAGCCGCCATTTACATCGGCAGTTACAAAGTGCAGGGAGTAGCTATAGTCAGCTGGTCAATGAACTACGCATTGAGATGGCCAAAACTTTACTACAAGACCCATTGTTAAGTGTCGACGCAGTAGCACAGCGCTTGGGGTTTAGTGAAGCAACGCCGTTTATTCGCTGGTTCCGGCAGCATTTTGGCAATACCCCCAGACAATATCGTCAGCAGTTAAATGCTGATACACCACAATAAAATAAAGTGTTAAAACAGATGCCAAGTCAGGGTTTAAAAAACAGTGGATGGATGCAAGAAATAGATTAAAAAAGATCAGTGAATCGCTACTTGGTGCCTTAAACGTATAAATAGTCCACCGCTCAGGCTGATCGCCTTAAACTCTTTGGCCAGTTGACGGCCAAAGTGGGATCTATGAATAAATCAACCAACTCTGAAGGGCTAGAATTTCCTGGCGCTGCTTCATCCAGTAAACCCAGCACCACACCCGCTGCAAAACATATTATTCAGTCTGCTTTAGCAGCAGTCCCATCACCTGCGGCTAATAATGTTAAACATGAAAAAAACTGGCGCAAGCATTATCCGATTTATTTCCGCGCCCTGGTTGAGGCAGGCATTGCCTCAGTGGATCACCCTGTAAAGATTGCCCGGGCTGGACTTTCCGCCGCGCAGCAATTATTTATATTTAACCGGGGAACCCAGCAGCTCCCACTTGTAGATGCCATGAATCATTATCAGGAGCAGCCATTTGAATCCTTTACCCTTAAAGGCAATGGAAGTGCCGAGGTTGAACCCTGGACGGTACCTTATCATGGCCAGCAATTACAGGGACAGGCATTATTAAACCAGATTGAGCGTTGGGAACAAGAGCACATTATTGAACCCAGTCATGCTAAGGCGCTGCGTGCCGTACAGGCGCATCCCGAATGGTTTGACTTATCCGACCGCACCGTCGTGTTGTTTGGTGCAGGTTCGGAGGCTGGCCCACTAACCTGGTTATCAAAATGGCGCGCCAATATTGTGGCGGTTGATTTACCCAGTCCAGCGATCTGGGAGAAGATTACCGGGATTGTGGCTAAGGGTAATGCAACCCTGATTGCCCCGCAGCAAACTGGCAGTGATGGCAAAATGCAGCTGGGCGCAAACCTATTAACCCAGACTCCGGAAATTGCCAACTGGCTTAATACATTTACCCAGTCCTTAGACCTTGCCGGGATTGCCTATCTGGATGGTGAAAAACATGTTCGGGTATCCATGGCGATGATTGCTATTATGGATAAGGTCAGCCAGGCCAAGCCGGATAGCAGTATTATGTTTATGCTGACGCCAACTGATATTTACGCTATTCCCAAGCAGGTTGTGCAAAGCAGCTTGATGATTCGCAAACGACGTAAGCAGGTTGAAAAGCTATTAACCCATGCCATAAAAAAGCTCTCTTTATCGCATTTCTTTACGCCCATCAATGGAACCTTGTTGCCATCAGACAATGGACAGCAGTATGGCATTTCTGACTGTATGGTGATTGAGCAGGGACCTAACTATGCACTGGCCAAACGCTTACAGCAATGGTATGCACTATTGGCCCATAGCCGGGGACAGCGGGTAGCCATTAATATTGCACCTTCCACCACCACGCTATCTGTGGTGAAAAACCCATTGCTAAAGGCAGCTTTTGCTGGCGCTGATCTGTTCAAGGTTGAAACTTTTAATCCTGAAACCACCAATGCCATTATGGCAGCGCTCTGGGTGCATGATCTACACAATCCGGACAGTGCGGCTAATCCGCAAAAGCCGCTAAATCATCCTTTGGAACTCATCATGGAAGGCGCAAACCATGGGGGGCTGTGGCATGTGGCATACCTTGCCCGAACGGCACTGCCATTTGCTGCGGTTTATGGCTGGGGCAAGCAAAAGTTAAAGTTGGTTTAGCCTTTATTGATCCATAACTATTGCCACGAGTGGTAAAAGACGCTGAAGCGGCCTTTGACAAGGCACTGGCTAGCAGTAAAACGTAACTCAGAGGAGACAGTAGGAATATCATGGTATACCGGTTAAAGCTGAATCATAAGGCCGGCTGATGGTTCAGCGCAAACTGCCGGCGCGCTTCTTCAATCTGGCCATGATGCGCTTCGACCCAAAGCCAGACCCCACAGAAAGCGCTGCCCAAACTCTTACCAAGTGGGGTTAGGCTGTACTCGACACAGGGTGGTACAACCGGATGTACTACCCGACTGACCAGGCCATCACTTTCCATTTGACGCAAAGTTTTAGTCAGCATTTTCTGACTAATTCCCTTAACTTGTTTACCAAGCTGGGTGAACCTCAGGATATGCGCCTCTTCTAATGCTTCTAGAATCAGCATTGTCCATTTATCGGCAACGCGGCCAATAATCTCATGCACCAGTTTTTCTACCGCCGGGTTAGTCATGGCTGGTGTCTCCTGCCGGATTTGTAGCGTCTGTTTATCATCTTGCACTTGAATGGTTATCACTCTCTTTTAGGGAGGTATGGCACTTTTGGGTGCCTACTTTCTAATCTATTGTGAGTATTTTATGATAGAAGTACAATCTGAGCGGAGCGAATAAATGAAACTAACTGGCAATACGATTTTAATTACGGGTGGTGGTTCGGGCATTGGCAAGGCTCTAGCAAAAGCTTTTTATGATAAGGGTAACAAGGTCATTATTGCAGGACGTCAGGCTGACAAACTCGAAGCGGTTGCATCAGCCTTTCCCGGTATGACCTTCATGACGGTTGATATGACCAGTCTGGCGTCAATTACCGCATTCTCTGAAAAAATCATTGCTGAACATCCTGATTTAAATGTGATTATCAACAACGCTGGTATTATGATTCCAGAAGATTTGCTCACAGCACCTGCCAATCTGGAAATTGCCGAACGCACAGTTTTAACCAATCTGTTGGGGCCAATTCGCCTGACCTCAAGCTTGTTACCACATTTGATGCACCAGAAGTCTTCAACCATTATGATGGTGACTTCAGGACTGGCCTTTGTTCCTCTGGTAATGACACCAACTTATAATGCAACCAAGGCGGCACTTCATTCGTACAGTATTGCACTGCGTCAGCAGCTCAAAGACACATCGACTGAAGTGATTGAAATTATCCCGCCCTATGTGCAAACAGAGCTGATGGGTACCCAGCAAGCCAGTGATCCTCATGCCATGCCACTTGCGGATTTTATTGATGAGGTGATGCTGCTGCTTGAAAAAAATAATGGTACGGCAGAGATTGTAGTAGAACGTTGCAAACCCCTTCGCTATGCGGCTGAAACCCATACCTTTGGGCAGACATTTACTATGCTTAATCAACAACATTCACAGTAGGATTTTTTTGAACTAACGTAATCACTAAAGAGCAGTGACCTAATAGCTTACCAGGCCTAATCATGTGGACACCGCAAGGTTATACGCAAAGAGCTCAACTGAAAAAATTATACAGGTAATTATTCAGGAATCGATCGATTCCTATCCGGGTAATTGTCCCTGTTCTGATAATAGTACCTATAACGGCAGTCGCTGTGGTGACCACAGTGCCTAGAGCCGGGCAGGCCGCTATTCACCGATCTGTTATCCCAGCGAAGTCACCAGTGACATGATCAAGGGATGAAAGAGCAGGCATTAATCAACATGCGTATTACCACCGTCATTTTTTTATTCTGGGCCTGTTTCTCTTAATTCCTCTCACTGCTGCAACTCATAATTACCTGCCTTAGGAGCGCGAATTTGGAAAAGGAACGATTGAACATGACGATTAGTCAATTCCACTATAGTGAGCAAATCACAATAATCCAGCTATTGAGCAGTAGATGTCGTACTTGGCGACGAGCCGCCAAGTACCACAAAAAGTTGAGCAGTGTCTGAAAAACGCTGGCTCTGCGCTTCAATTAAACCCAGTTGTGCGCGGCTTAGCTGCCGGGCCGCATCTTCAATTTGCAGCAAACCGGTATTGCCAGCCTGATAACTTTTACGTGAAAGTTCAAGGGAAGCCCTTGCTGTACTTACGGCTTGCTGCTGGGCTGCTTCAGCGTCGGCATCATGCTGTAGTGCTTGCAGCACATCCGCAACCTGTCCAAATGAATTGAGAATTACCTGTTTATACTGTGCCAGTGTGGCCTGATAGCCATGTTCGGCAGCCTGTTTTTGGGCAGAAAGCCTGCCTCCGTCGTAAAGTGGGGCAGTCAGGCCAGCAGCCAATGCCCAAGCCGTATTAACACTTTTAAATAAGCCACTGGGTGTCAGTGCTTCCTGTAATAAGTTGGCCGACAGGTTCACTCGTGGATAAAGATTGGCAGTTGCCACGCCCACTGCCGCACTGGCAGCCTGTAAATTAGCTTCTGCGGCCAAAATATCCGGCCGTTGCCGCACCAGTTCGGATGGCAAACTCACGGGTAATTCCTGTGGCAGCGTGAAGTCATTCAGGCTAAATACAGGAACTGTCGAGTTGGCCGGTGTACTGCCCGCCAGTACAGCCAGCGCATGTTGTGCCAGACTTAACTGCTGGTGTAACGGTGGAAGCAGCGCCAAATCAGCATCCAGCTGGCTTTGGGCTGTCAGTACTTCAACTTTTGTCCCCGAACCACCCTTAAACGCGGCTTCAACCAGCTTTAGGGTATTTTTATCTTCGGCAATAATGGTTTCAGTAACCTTGATTCTGGCCCGAGTGGTGGCAATGGACAATGCTTGTGCCACCACATTACCGGTGAGTTGTAGATAAGCAGCCTGCAACTGGTATTGCTGATAGGCAGCCATGGCCCGTTGCTGCTCAATACTGCGTTTATTACCGCCAAACAGATCCAGTGACCAGCTTAAGGCAGGTCCTATTTCATAGTAGGTAAAGGGCGGGATGGTAAAATCAGCCGGGCCAAACAGTGCTGCGCCATATTTTTGTCGGCCTGCTGTGCCGGTGAGCGACAATTGTGGCTTGAAGGCACCCTGTTCTGCCTGTACCAGCGCATTGGCTTGCAGGACGCGCTGCTGGGCTGCAACCAGATCCTGATTATTGGCAATGGCCTGCCTAATGAGGCTGTTAAGTGAACTGGAGGCAAACAGGTTCCACCACTGGGCACTCAATTGCTTTCCCAAAACCACATGCTGGCCAGTAGCCTGTAACGGGATTTCATTGGGACTGGTATAGGTTGCAGGCACAGCTAATACAGGTGCCTGATAATCAGGACTGACCGCACAGCCAGTAAGCATTGCTAACCCAGCAATAAATGAACAGGACTTTTTCATGGTTACTCCATCACTGCTGCGTGATCAGCACTGGGTGCCTGACTAGGACGTTTTAATAGGAACAATAGCGGTATGACCGCCAGCGTAATAACCATCATGAGTTTAAAATCATTGATATAGGCAATCATGGCAGCCTGGTTGGTAATCATGCCATCCAGCGTTGCCAATCCTGCCTGTGTGGTGGGCACAATGTGGCTGGCGTGATAGGCCGGGTCAGACAGGTTATAGGGCGTAATATGTTCAGTCATGTGCGAATGCATGATCTGGGTATTCTGGGTCAACAGGGTTTGCACCACAGAAATGCCAATGGCACTGCCAATATTACGCAGTAAATTAAAAAATGCAGTGCCTTCATTGCGCAACGAAGACGGCAGGGTGCCAAAAGCCAGCGTTGACAGCGGCACATACGATAACCCAATGCCAAAGCCCTGAATAATACCCGAGGTAATAATCAGCTCTTTATCCATCAGCAGGCTAAAATGCGTCATCTGCCAGAGTGAAAATGCCGTTAACCCCAGACCAGTGGCCATGATATAGCGTGCATCAATTTTGCCGGTTAGCCTGCCTACCACCATCATGGCCAGCATGGTGCCAGCGCCACGGGGTGCCGTGACCAGCCCGGTTGTAATCACCGGATAACCCATTTGATGCTGGAGCAGGGGTGGAACCAGTGCCAGTGTGGCAAACAGCACCACACCAACCAGAAAAATAAATACATTGCCAGCCACAAAGTTGCGATCCTTAAACAGGGCCGGGCTTAAAAAAGGCCGTGGGTGAGTCAGGGTGTGCACAATAAACAAGTAAAACCCAATGACAGCCACCATGGCTTCGAGCATGATCTCAGAAGAGCCAAACCAGCCCTTAAGCTCACCACGATCCAGCATTAACTGTAGACCGGCAAGGCCAAGGCTTAAGGTAAAAAAACCGTAGAAATCAAATTTATTGGCGTGTTTCCGGGTTTCTGGCAGCGAGGCAGACAGACTTAAAAACGCCAGAATACCAATCGGCACATTAATAAAAAATACCCAGCGCCAGCTGTAATCTTCGGTAAGCCAGCCACCTAGCATAGGACCTAGAATGGGACCCATGGTCACGCCAACGCCCCACAGCGCCATGGCCTTGCCAAAATCCTCAGGACGGTTGATGTCAAACAGCACGGCTTGCGACAAGGGAACCAGGGCAGCACCCGAAATGCCCTGCAATAGCCGGAACAACACAATTTGCGGCAAGCTGGTGGCAAGCCCGCACAAGGCAGAAGCCAGCGTAAAGCCAATAATGGAAATCAGGAAAACTTTCTTGCGGCCAAAGCGACCAGCCAGCCAGCCTGTTAATGGAATCATGATGGCGGTGGCAATAATATAAGAGGTCAGCACCCAGCTCATCTGATCCTGCGTTGCAGACAATGAACCCTGCATCTTGGGCAAGGCGACATTGGCAATGGTAGAATCAATGGCCTGCATAATGGTTGCTGCCATCACTGAAATGGTAATCAGGCCATGATTCAAACCGGCAGCCGGTATATTGTCCTGCGGTGGATGAGGGTCGGTTGACCCAACCCCGGCATCTTCAATGATCTCATCAATGGAGTCATGCGCGGAATGCTCAGCCATGAGTCAAACCTTGCAGGCGGCTATAATGGGTGTCAATTTTCACATTAACACTAAGACCGGCATGTAATGGAATCCTAGGGTCTGGATCATCAATGCTAATGCGCACCGGCAGCCGCTGAACCACTTTTACCCAGTTTCCTGTGGCATTTTCCGGCGGTAGCAGGGCAAAGCTTGAGCCGGTACCCGGACTAAAACTCATGACCCGGCCATGAAAGACATGTCCCGGATAGGTATCGACTTCAAAGGTAGCTTGCTGATCAGGCAGCATGTGGGTCAGTTCGGTTTCCTTGAAATTGGCCTGTACCCAGATATTTTTTGACATCACTGCAAATAGCGGAGTTGCCGCAGTAATGTAGTTGCCCACTTGTAACTGGTCGACCTTGGCCACAATTCCGTCAACAGGTGCTTTGACCACAGCATAGGATAAATTCAGCAAGGCACGGTCAAGCTCGGCCTGGGCCTGCTGTACGGATGGATGAGCATTTACAGTAATATCAGGATTGTTATTCAGGTTGGCCCGGGCATTGGCCAGTTCCTGATTGCTGGCATTGACCTGCTGTTCAGCATTTACAAACGCATGATGCGCCTGTTCCAGCTGCACTTGTGAGGAAATCCCTTGCGCCGCCAGATTTTTCTGGCGCTCAAATTCGGTCTTTAAATAAGCAACCGTTTGCTGGGCTGCCTGTACATCGCTTTGACGTTGACGGTAAGTGGCCTTCAGGGCACCAATTTGCATTTTCGCATTCGCCAGTTGGGCTCGGGCACTGTCTACAGCAATTTTTAACTCACGGTCATCCAGCATAAATAAGGTGTCACCCTGATGAACCTGCTGGTTTTCATGAACCAGAATCCGGGTGACCCGTCCGCCGAGATTGCTGCTGATATCAGTGCGGGCTGATTGAATATAGGCATCATCCGTCGTCATGTAGCGGCCACCCTGAATAAACAGCACCGCGACTATCAGTAAAATCAGTACAGGGCCAGCAATCAGCAGCAGGCGTCGATGTCGCGTCAGCCAGTTTGGTTGGGAAGTGGTTGGATCTGTTACTGCCCCGGCCATAAATACTCTCAAAGTCACCCATAAAAAGTGCGGGCATTATGCGACGGGAGGCTAATAATGTTAATATCCTATAATATGAATAAACTATTCGATGGAAGCGAATAATGCGCGGAACAGAGTTTGCTGAATTAAGTGCCTTTATTGCGGTTGCAGAGCAGGGCAATTTTGCCAAAGCGGCCATTCAACTGGGAATTGTGCCATCAACCCTAAGCCAGACCATTCGCAATCTGGAGGAACGGCTAGGCGTGCGTTTGTTAAACCGCACTACCCGTAGCGTTGCCTTAACTGAAGCCGGGGAACGCCTGCTAAACCGTAGCCGACCCGCTTTTCTGGAATTACAGGAAGCGGTGGAGTCCATTGGCGACTTTCGCAATACCCCGACAGGAACCTTAAGGCTCAGCGTATCCAGTGTTCCTGCCCAGCTGGTGCTTGCGCCGCTCATCAAACAGTTCCTGATGGCCTATCCTGCCATTAGCCTTGAAATTATTATTGACAATACCGATAGCGATATTGTCAGCGGCCGCTTTGATGCAGGAATCCGCTACGGCATGCGTATTGAAAAAGACATGATGCGGGTGCTGGCCAGTCCGGCATCGCGATTGATTGTCATTGCTTCTCCAGACTATCTGCAACGCCATGCTGCACCGCAGATACCACAGGACTTGCAAATGCACAACTGCATTCGCCTGCGCAAGTTTGACCAGAACCTGGTGCCGTGGCTGTTTGAAAAAGACCAGAATGTACTTGAAGTGGCAGTAAATGGCTCGCTGATTGTCAATGATATCGACTTGCTTATTAAGGCGGTCAAAGATGGCATTGGAATTGGCTGCATGGTGGAAGCCTATGTGGCAGAAGAAATCAGGCAGGGAGTCCTTATTCCATTATTGCTGGACTGGTCAACGGCCACGCATAGTTATTATCTGTACTATGCCAACCGGCATCAGCTACCTGTTCCCCTCAAAATTTTTATCCAGTTTTTACGCGCGCACTTAAAGAAGGTAAGTTAACTTGGGAAAGTAAAAGGAAACTTTTAAAGCTGGACTTTAGACTCATCAAAGTTAGGGCAGGCACGTATTGTCCTGAGCATGGTCAATAATACGACCAGTGCCGTAACATTTACCGTGCAAGCCAATAATTACCGCAGTGATGGCCCGTGGACCTATACGTTGCCTGCGGGTACGACAGCAAGCGATTACTGGAATGCTGAACTGTATGGCAACTGCTGGTATGACCTGTTTGCCACAGCCAGTAGTGATAGTACATCTTTCCTGGAAGGCAAAGCCGATAACCTGAAGTATCTTATCCTAATGATAGATATAAGTTTATTGATATAATCAGCAATGTGCTAGTGCATGTTGTATTTACCTAAGCATACTTAAAATGTACTGGCAATCCTTATCTCATGCTATGCCATCATGATTACAAGCCAGACAGGTCGTCCTACAGTGTAGTGGATTTCATGGACCGGTTAATAAGCACAAAATCAGGGTTTCATTTAAAAACCAACTTAATAGATTACTAATTAATCTTGTTAAAAAATTTAACCTAAGATTCCTATAATTTTTAATGATTTTTTTATGATGGATACTTGGTTTTCAGGAGAGAATAATAATGATTATTGATTTGCTGGTAAGGGCAAACCCAAATGTCATGTTTTCCATTGATGGTGACCCTGCTTATCTGGAGGATGAGTTATATATCCAACAGATTACATCAGGTTATGAAAAGCTCTGGCAGGAACTCAAGCTCCCAAAATTCATGCATGTGGCCTTGAAGAAGACTTTTGAACATCCCACTAATATGGTTTATCTGTATGACCTGGAGCATAAATCTAAACTAGATGAAATTGGGTTTTATGAAATCGCTAAGGTGCATTAGTCGCAGGTGCAACCTGATCCGTTATGATATAGCTCATGAATGGAAAGACAGAGCCATAACGGATTCTGCCAGAGAAACTATTTATGGTTTACTGAGTAGCATAACTGAGCTGGTGGATTATAAGCGTAGGGTTAAAAGTACCGATACTGGCTGGAATCAGCAAACATTAACCAAACCAGATGCGCTGGTTAATGAATCTATTTTAGGAAGACTATTCTTTTTTTGGTAAGCAAATAAGTGGTTTACATAGCATCTTGCAGTTTGTCTGGTTCACCCCTAAATGTAGCTATTAAGCTTTTGTAGCGTAAGTTATTTCATATAACGTTTAATAATCGTCAGCACTTCTTCAAGCTCGCGCTGGTTTTGTTCATTACCAATATGTTCCCTAAGATGGTTTTCAAGTACTTCATTCATGAGGCCATTCACGGCACCCTGAATTGCAGCAATCTGCTGTAGCACCTTTAAGCATTCAATATCCTGGCCTAATGCGTCTTCCAGCGCATTCACCTGTCCTTTTATTCTGCGGATACGACTAATTAACTTATTTTTATCGCCGTGGATATGACTCATCGTAAAAATTCCTAAAATAAAATATACTGGTGGGGAGTATATTAACAATAATTGATAGGCAAAACAGTATGTCTGATTCCAGAGTTCATCACCATCAATTTGATACAGGCAATCCACTGGCTCAACGTAATGTTTTAATTGCAGTGATTATCACCGTGGTCATGATGGTGATAGAGATTGCTGGAGGTGCATACTTTAACTCGATGGCTTTGCTTGCTGATGGCTGGCATATGAGTTCGCATGCACTGGCGCTGGGATTGGCCTATGGGGCATATGTAGCGGCTAGATATCTCGCCCATGATCAACGCTTTTGTTTTGGGACATGGAAAATAGAAATACTGGGTGGATTTACCAGTGCCATTCTTCTATCGGTAGTCGCTGCTGCCATGTTGTTTTATTCTGTAGAGCGCTTATTTAATCCAGTCACGATTTATTATAACCAGGCCATTTTGATTGCGGTCATTGGCTTAGGCGTTAATCTGGTCTGTGCCTGGCTGCTCAAGGATAACCATCATCATTCACATGACGAGCATAGCCATCATAGTCATCACCATCACGTACATCACCATGACTTAAACCAGAAAGCAGCGTATTTGCATGTACTGGCTGATGCAGCGACGTCAGTGCTGGCGATCATTGCTTTACTGGCAGGCAAGTTTTTTCACTTAAATTGGCTAGACCCGGTACTGGGAATCGTAGGTTCAGGCTTAGTAGCGGTATGGGCTTTTGGACTCATTAAAAGTACCAGCAAGATATTACTAGACGCTGAGATGGATGAGCCGGTGGTAGACGAGGTGAGAGAAGTGATCCATGAGATGTCATCAAATATTCAAATCACTGATCTACACGTGTGGAAAGTCGGTAAGGGCAAGTATGCCTGTATTTTAGCGTTGTTTTCACCAATTCCATTAAGTGCAGATGCGGTGCGGGAGAAATTAAGCATTCACGAAGAACTGGTGCATATCAGTGTTGAAATTAATCATCAACACAGAACCCATATATAAAATTCTGGTTAACAGGTCTGTGTTCCCAGCCTTGATTGAGACATCAGGGCTCACAAGCAGAATTATCGATGTTAGATATTCTTGCAAATAGAGCGTATGGCCATTTAACCTATTCGCTATATTCATTGATCAGTAAAAACCGATTGATCATGGTATCAAGGCAAAGGCAGTAATCAGTATTATTTTGTAGGCACCAGTATTTTTATACACAGGCTTGATACGTAAGTTTGCGCTTAAAATAATACATTGATTTTTATAGTGGTTATTTTTTGATGTTCATCAAATAGTCAGCTAAAGCTTCATAGGCTGGCAGTGAGGTAGCATCGTTGGCACTATTGGCTGCTACTGGATGGGATGCAAATCGAACTATGACCATTTCAGCCGTGGGGTCGATATAAATAGTCTGACCATGCACACCACGCGCTGTAAATGCACCATGGGCGTTGCCCTTATGCCACCACATATCACGATAAGACCAGTTGGTTAGCTCCGGATGATCTCCCTTGACAAATGCAGTCTTACTTCCACCTGCTGCAATTTCCTCAACGGCTTGCGCAGGAATAATTTGCTTACCTTGCCATACACCGTGATTACGAATCAATTCACCAAAACGAGCCATATCGCGTAAGCCAGCATTAAAGCCCCCACCTGCAAATGGTACACCTAATTCATCGACTGAATAATAGCTATCTTGTTCCATGCCCAGCTTGCTCCAGATACGCTCGCTCAGTAACTGGTTGACAGACTGTCCACTGGCGCGTGCGACCAGCCAGCCTGCCAAGTCAGCATTTGGGGTTTTATAACCAAAAGCTTCACCATGTTTTCCTAACTTTTTAACAGTTTCTAGGGCTTGATAATAGCCAATAGCACCTTTATAGCCTTGTGGTTTTGGTAAGGGATTACCTGCGGCCGAATAACTCCAGATTTCCGCTTTTGGATTGGCGTAATCTTCACTAAATTGCAATGCAGTAGTCATATCCAGGACTTGTCGTACCGTAGCATCGGCAAAGGCAGAGCTTTTAAGCTCAGGAATATAATCAATGACTAATTTTTTATCATCTAGCTTGCCTTCTGCCACCAATATGGCAGCTAATGTGCCTGTTAATGACTTGGTCACTGACATGGCTGCATGTTGTTTATCTGGCGTCAAAGCACCCAGATAGCGCTCATAGACAATATGCCCTTGATGCAACACGATAATGCCATCGGTATAATTTTGTGCTAGTGAGTCCTGCCAGGTTATATCCTGCTTGGTATGCAGTGGGCGAAATCTGATGGCATCAATTTTTGGGTCAGGTTGATAAGATAGAGTAGAGGGTGCCAATAATCCACGTGATACATTAACAGTTGGCATAAAATCCCGCATATGCACCACACTCCAGCGCATGGCAGGAAACTCAAAAAAAGAGCCATCGGCAAATCTTAATTGCTTATCTTTAGGTGGTGGAAAACCCTGCATCCAGCGTAATTTGACAGGATCACTCTCTTGTGCTGATAAATACTGTGGTTTGTTAGGCATTGCATGGGCATAAATCTGCACCAAGAAAGCAGAGGCACCTAATAGTGCTGGTATCGTACATTGCAGCCAGGTCGCGTATTTTTTTGTTCTAGCCAACATGATTTGCTCCTTACCTGAACTGCATGATGAAAGTGTCGATTATCTATTTTTAATGTATTTGAAATATCTCGTGTTAAAAGCAATGACTGCCCGCAATTTCATCTTTCTGATATAACATGGGCTATGCCAATATCAGTCTTCCAGTGTTGATAGCATACTTACACATCGAGTTTCTTGATTTTTTGTTACTTCGCGTTTGTGGTTGAGAAGGCTTTAAAACTTATGATCACTTTATTTAGGGATCTATCTATTAAGCTAGATGGGAATGATGATGTATAAAAGGTTAATTTAAATGATTGGATACTTCGGTGGCATATGAAGATAAAAACTACAATCTCATATAATCGAAATTTTAATGATCCTTGTATGGTTCTTTATTATCTTCTATCCGCTCTTCCAGTTCCTCACAAGCCTCTTTAGCCAATATCTGGTATTTTTTCCGGTAAGCTTCCAGCTCGGCACTATTTAAGTTTTCCAGATTAAGCAAAGCATTATCAGCAGCCTTTTTGACCCGGATTAATTCATCAAGTTTAAGTTGAATCGCAGTTGTATCAGAGTTTTGGGTATTTTGGATCAGGAAAACCATTAAGAAGGTAATGATGGTTGTGCCGGTATTGATGACCAGTTGCCAGGTATCACTATAATGAAAAACAGGACCAGATACTGCCCACGCAATAACGACAATGACTGCAATTAAAAAGGTCGCCGGACGACCTGAGTATTTGGCTGCTCCCCGTGCAATGGCTTCATAGTAGTGCATCAGCTTCATTTAATATTCTCCCTAGCCTTAAGTGAATATTAAATGAGACAACAACAACTTATGTAGCGTTAGCCTGTAAGTTTATTAATACTCTGCGTAATCGGGGTATGACGCAAATCACATTGCGGATCAGGTGGGATTGATCTGTATCTTATTGACTTAAGGTGACTTGATCTGTAGGTATCTTTTATCTACTGCGTCAGTTTCTTCTTGGTAAGACAAAAAAGGCTTAGTAAATTTTTTGCTAAATTTATTCCAAAGCGGCAACAAGCCATCAACAAAGCTCATATAGGGTTAAGCGTCTATACAGCTCACAATTGAATATTCTATTTATTCAGTTTCAGTTGGGAGACTTCTGATGCAAATGATGAATAACTTATCTGAGTGTGCCAAAGCCTGTATTGAATGCTCACTTGCCTGTACCCATTGTGCTTATGCGTGTTTAAGAGAAGAAGATGTAGAAATGATGCGAGAGTGCATTCAGCGCTGTCTGGAATGTACTGAGCTATGCAAATTATGTGCTTCATTTGACCAGCGGCAATCAGTCCTCACTTCGAAACTTTGTGCTGTCTGTGCTGAGGCATGCGAACGCTGCTTTGATGAATGCAGTACCCACAAGGATGATCATTGCCAGCGCTGTGCCCAAGCCTGTAAAAAATGTGCAGAAGAATGTCGCAAAATGGCCGCATAAGTTGTAAGAGGCTGATTAACGGCAACGCTTCCCTTTTGCTGGGGTTGCCGTTTTAAACTGGTTATTGAACATTTGCCGGAAAACCATCTTCTGCTAAAGCAGTTGTGATTTGATTAGCACTTGCCTTGGTTTCAACACTAACCACTTTGGTTGATAAATCTATCTCTACTTTAGCATCTGGATCAACATCATGAATGGTTGCGGTTATAGGAGTAATGCAGAGTGCTTGGATAGATTGCCTGATACTGATGGGAAAGTATTGAGATGCCTGAGCAAAATGGCTGCGATATCCCATCATGTTATTAATAAGCTGGGTCTGTGAATAAGCAGGCTCTCATCAAAGCTATTAGTAATGATGTGTTTTATTTTACTGATGAGACTTTAAGGCATGCACTACAAATGAAACCTTTGAGCATCTAGATTGCTCCATTAGGGTGCAAGTGATGGCATACACCGGACTGATAGTAATTGCGATAGCTGTGCTAGCGTTATCACTCGGATTTAAGTCCTATCTTAAGTGAAATAGCATACCTTTTAAGCAAACACTGATAATCAGCAGAAAGATTTGCTTAATGTCAGGAAATGATGTGTTGCTGGGATTTATTGATTTTGCTAATACTCTCACTATGAACAATGATGTCTTCAAATCAGAGTGGTGGTGAAAGTAATGTGGCAAGCAAAGTTATCACTGGGCTTTGAGAGACAAATCAATCGCACCATTTTGAAGCATCGTAAACATAATGGCCCACTTCGGGTGCAAAAAGCGCTTTGGCCAGAAGCCACCGGTGTATGCCATGTGATTATTGTACATCCACCAGCAGGCTTTGCAGGCGGTGATGAGTTAAGTATTGAGATTAGCGTTGGACAGGATAGCCATGCCCTGATCACCACGCCGGGAGCTGGCAAGTGGTACGCCAGTACCGGACAAACTGCGAGGCAAGCGATTGAGTTACAGGTGGCTGACAATGCCATTTTAGAGTGGCTACCGCAGGAAACCATGCTGTTTAACCAAGCCATTGCAGAAAGTCAGACCACCATTCATTTGGTTACGAGTGCTGCTTTTATCGGCTGGGATATTCTGGTGATTGGCCGCCAGTCCCGTGCGGAAAAATTTGACACAGGACAATATCATAACCAGTTAAATCTCTGGCAAAACGGGCAGTTGCTCGTTAAGGATCAATTGGCTTTCAAGGGGAATGATCGCTGGCTAAGCTCACCGTTAGGGATAAACCAGCAAGCCGTAAGCGGTGCATTTTATGCAGTGCCACCGCAAATCTGCCGCGATGAGGCCAAACTGGATGAACATATTAATATTTTACGGGACTTGATGAGCCGGATGAAAGTGCCCGTGCATTTAACCCGCTTGGGCTATACCGTGATCGCGCGTTACCTGGGCAACGATACCCGGCAATGTCTGGATGCCTTTGCAGGTTTGCGCGCCAAATGCCGCCGCGAATGGTTTGGTCTGGATGAAGAACTCCCAAGGATCTGGAAAACCTGATACTTATATCAATTGCTGGTTTATTCATCATTAAACGCAAAATTTGCATACTTCTTGCTTTTATTAAAATGTTAACAAAAGAGCTTACCTATGGAACTGACCCCAACCGAAAAAGACAAGATGCTAATTTTTACTGCCGGGCTGGTGGCAGAACGGCGAAAAGCTCGTGGATTAAAGCTCAATTATCCCGAAGCAGTTGCCTATATTTCCGCAGCACTACTGGAAGGGGCACGTGATGGCCGTAGTGTGAGTGATCTGATGCATTATGGTACGACACTGCTGACGCGGGATGATGTGATGGATGGCGTGGCAGACATGATTGCCGAGGTTCAGGTGGAAGCGACCTTTCCCGATGGTAGCAAGCTGGTGACCGTGCATCAGCCTATTATGTAAATAGCAATAATAAGGAACAGTACATGATTCCCGGTGAAACTTTTGTGGAAGCTGGTGACATTGAAATTAATGCAGGCCGTCAAACTATGCGAATTGATGTCAGCAACCATGGGGATCGTCCCATCCAAATTGGTTCGCACTTTCATTTTTATGAAGTCAATGACTCACTGGTATTTGAGCGTGAGCAAAGCAAAGGCTTTCGCCTGAATATTCCAGCGGGTACAGCCGTGCGTTTTGAGCCGGGGCAAGTGCGGCAGGTTGAACTGGTAGCCCTTGCCGGCAAGCGTGAAGTGTATGGCTTTGCCGGACGGGTAATGGGCGCACTTTAATTGTTAAAGAAAAAAATAGAAGATTTTAGGAAGCATACCCTATGAAAATGTCGCGCCGTGCTTATAGTGAAATGTTTGGCCCGACCAAAGGTGACCGGGTTCGGCTGGCAGATACCGAACTGCTGCTTGAGGTTGAACACGACTACACCTGCTATGGTGAAGAGGTGAAATTTGGTGGCGGCAAGGTCATTCGGGATGGTATGGGCCAGTCCCAGCTGAATGCTGAATTTGTCGCCGATACCGTAATTACCAATGCGCTGATTGTGGACTGGTGGGGTATTGTTAAAGCCGATGTGGGGCTTAAAAATGGCCGGATCTGGAAAATTGGTAAGGCGGGTAATCCCGATATTCAGCCTGATATTGATATTCCGCTAGGGGCAGCGACCGAAGTGATTGCCGGTGAAGGGCAGATTTTAACCGCAGGCGGCGTGGATACCCATATTCACTGGATTTGCCCGCAACAGGTGGAAACCGCCTTAATGTCCGGTGTAACGACCATGATTGGTGGTGGTACGGGGCCTGCTGCTGGAACATCTGCCACCACAGTGACGCCGGGGCCGTGGCATATTGCGACCATGTTGAAATCAATTGATAGCCTGCCGATGAATATTGGCTTGCTGGGTAAAGGGAATTTAAGTTTGCCTGAGCCCATTGCCGAGCAAATCAGGGCAGGTGTGGTGGGCTTAAAGCTGCATGAGGACTGGGGATCAACCCCGGCAGCAATTGATAACTGCCTGACGGTGGCTGACCAGTACGATGTGCAGGTTGCCATCCATACCGATACCTTGAATGAAAGCGGTTTTCTGGAAGCTACCTTAGGCGCATTTAAGGACCGCACTATTCATACCTATCATACTGAAGGCGCAGGCGGTGGCCATGCACCCGACATTTTAAAAGCGATTGGGCAGGCCAATGTGTTGCCGTCCTCAACCAATCCCACCCGTCCGTACACCATCAACACTATTGATGAGCATCTGGACATGCTGATGGTGTGTCATCACCTGGACCCTGCCATCAGCGAAGATGTGGCATTTGCTGAAAGCCGGATTCGCCGTGAAACCATTGCCGCCGAAGATATTTTGCAGGACATGGGTGCGATTGCCATGATGAGTTCCGACTCGCAGGCCATGGGACGTGTGGGCGAGGTGATTATTCGAACCTGGCAAACTGCCCACAAGATGAAAGTGCAGCGTGGCCCGCTGGATGGCGATTCTGAGCGCAATGATAACCACCGTATTAAGCGTTATATTGCCAAATACACCATTAATCCGGCCATTACGCATGGCATTGCCCATGAAGTGGGTTCAGTAGAAGTAGGCAAGCTGGCTGATCTGGTGTTGTGGAAACCGGCATTTTTTGGCGTGAAGCCGTCCATGATTATTAAAGGTGGCATGATTGCGGCTGCACCGATGGGTGATATCAATGCTTCCATTCCAACGCCGCAGCCAGTGCATTATCGTCCGATGTTTGCTGCATTGCCGGATGGCGTGCATGCGTCCTGCATCACCTTTTTATCGCAGGTTGCTATTGAGAATGGCGTGGCTGAGCAGTTGGGCCTCAAGAAAATGATTAGCCCGGCCAAAAATACCCGAAATATCCGCAAGACCGACATGAAGCACAATGATTATTTACCGGTGATGGAAGTACACCCGGAAACCTATGTGGTGAAAGCCGATGGTGTGCATTTAACCTGTGAGCCAGCAGATGTGTTGCCGATGGCGCAGCGGTATTTTTTGTTTTAGGATTTGATGATTCATATGAAAGAGTATTCGGCCTCAGAGTTACATCACACTTTCGATACAGAGAAAATTTTTGATGAATTTATTTCAAGTATTGGGGGAGTCGTTATTAAGAATGGTCTGAGGGGTAATCCCAATTTTTTGAATTCGGATTATTCTTTTCTTCATAAGCATAGAAAAATTTATGTAGAGCTGAAAAGCTTGCAAAATGATTTTGCTGAGATATGTAAATTACAGTCCAAAATAGAAAGCTTATATCGAAAGTGGATTGACCGTGGAGAAATAACGCTCTCTGCGATATTTAATTTCAATGAACTAACGGATTTTCAGAGAAGGAAAGTAGTCGAGGTTAAATACGAGCCAGTTAGACGTGTACTTAAAAAAGCAAATCAACAGATTAAGTCAACAGCACTGAGTTTTGGAGCGGAGAGCTATTCTGGATTGGTCATTTTGATAATTGATGGTGTTAAAGCTATTGAGTTTAATAACCTATTTTCGGCAATTTGTATGCTTCTGCAAAAAGAAAAATTTAGTGGCATTGACGGTTTTGTTTTGATGACTATGAATCACTATGTTGATATTGGTAATAAGCAAGCAAGACAGTTATGGGTTCCTGCTTATGAAGATGATAATAATATTGAGCTATCAGAATTTGTAAATTGGCTAGGTAGTAAATGGTTTGAGTTTTTCTCTAACCTCATAGGTGGGTTTGAACATGACCCAATAATAACGGATTCTATAGAGCCGTTAAGGAATACTAAGAATATTTTTTGAGATAGAAAATGAACATTTACACCCAGCGATTACCTATTGATTTTCAACCCCAAGGCGATATCCAAATTATCGCTTTAAATTATGACACCCGGCAGAAGTGTCGCTTCCGTGCCACTTTAGATAATGGTCAGGACATTGGCGTGGACTTGCCGCGGACTGGCGTGTTGCGTGGTGGTGCCTATATCGGTACAGAAACTGGTGAAGTATTGAAAATTCAGGCCGCTCCGGAAAAACTGCTGTGCGTGACTGCTAATGAGCCATTTGATTTGCTAAAGGCAGCCTATCATCTGGGTAACCGTCATGTGCCACTCATGCTCACACCGGCGGCCTTATATCTGGAACCGGATTATGTGCTGGCCGATATGGTGCGCGGTTTGGGTTTGAAAGTAGAAGAAGTCATGCATCCATTTGAGCCGGAAAGCGGTGCATACGCCCAGCATCAGCACGACAATCGCTTGCGTCCCTATGTCCCTCATTAAAGCTAAGCCATGCCCATTACTGAATTGATATCTGACAGTAGCAGTGCAATGAACGCCGCCAGTTTGCTTAAGCTGTTGACCTTGTCTTCTACCGCCTTGCCCATTGGCGCATATTGCTATTCGCAGGGCGTGGAAAGCGCAATTGAGTGTGGTCTGGTGAGTAATGAAAAAAATGCACTGGCTTATTTTGAAGATGTACTGGACTTATTGCTGGTGCGTTATGAGTTGCCGATGCTGGCACAGTTAATTGATGCCGCAAAATCGGTGGCAACGCAACCTGATGAATATACCCGGCTGGCTAGCGACTATAAAGCCAGCCGCGAAACCCGTGAGTTTTTGCTGGAAAGTCAGCAACTGGCTTTTTCACTCAACGCATGGATTAAACAGGTGCTGGGGCTAGAGGTCCAGGTAGAGTCGCATTATGGTTTTGTGCCAGTGTATGCGCAGTTATGTGCACGTTTGAATTTGCAGCCACAAGACTGTCTGACGGCTTATTGTTTTAGCGTACTGGAAAATCAGGTACTCGCCGCAGTGAAAACCGTGCCGCTCGGACAGATGAGCGGCCAGCGAATTTTATGGCAACTGCATCAGCGTATGCCAGAAGCGATCCAGCAGGCATTAAATTTGCAAGATGCTAAACAACCTTTAAGCAGTAATTTACCCAATTTTGCCATGTTGTCCATGCAACATGAAAACCAGTATTCACGGCTGTTCCGGTCGTAAATATTTTATTCAGTCATTTTCAGGAATTAATATGTCAGAACGTAGTCCACTTCGAGTCGGCATTGGAGGCCCGGTTGGTTCGGGTAAAACAGCCCTTACCTTAAATCTGTGCCTTGCCTTGCGTGATAAATACAATATGGCGGTGGTCACTAATGATATTTATACCAAGGAAGACTCCAACTTTTTAACCCGCAATCAAGCCATGACTCCAGACCGGATTGTCGGGGTCGAAACGGGCGGTTGTCCACATACCGCCATCCGGGAAGATGCTTCGATTAATCTGGCGGCTATTGATGACCTGAATAACAAGTTTGCTGGACTTGAGCTGATTATTATTGAAAGTGGTGGGGATAACCTGGCTGCAACCTTTAGTCCTGAGCTGTCTGATTTAACCTTATATGTCATTGATGTGGCCGCTGGGGAAAAAATCCCGCGTAAGGGTGGACCCGGCATTACCAAGTCTGACCTGCTGATTATCAACAAGACTGACCTGGCGCCAATGGTAGGGGCGTCGCTCGAAGTGATGGATCAGGATGCCAAACGTATGCGGGGTGAGCGACCATTTCTGTTTTCCAACATGAAAACCAAAGATGGCCTAAATGACATTATTGCCTTTATTGAAAAGCAAGGTCTATTCAAGAATTAACTCCGATTGAGGAAAAATCATGCGATTTTTATTACTGACGTTACTGGCAGTTTCAGGTGCTGCACTGGCACATCCGGGCCATGAATACAGTCATTCTGCCTTGCTGGCGGGGTTGCTGCATCCATTGTCGGGACTGGATCATTTAACCATGGGCCTGGGTTTGGGAATTTTGCTGGCGCGCACTTTTAAGCAGGCACGCTTTATGGGACTGGCATTGTTACTGGTCACACTCAGTGCTGGTTTTATGCTGGGCATGGCACAGATTGTTCCTGTTAACATCGCAGAATATGGCATTGTGGCATCGTTGCTGGTATTGGCGATTGCATTGTGGCAGCGTTCTACCTCAGTATTTTTGGCAATGGCTGCGCTGCTGGGCATATTCCACGGACTGGCGCACGGCGCTGAATTAGGGACTGAGATGAATCCGGTAGGCTTTATGATGGGCATGCTAATTACGTTAAGCGCACTCTACAGTGTTGGCCTGGTTGCAGGGCAATGGATCAAGCGTCATATCAAGCAAGGTGACCGTGTAGTTGCTGTGCTAACTGGTGTGGTTGCATTGCTGGGACTGGCTTAAACCCAAGGTTTTTTATCGTAAATAGACCTGCTGATCATCGTTAGTTGGCAGGTTTTTATCGTATGTTGAAATTAAAAAAATTAACCAGTTCGCTTTTATCCTAGTCCAGTCTGATCAAAGGATTTTCCCCAGTTTATTTTCAATTCCATACTGAAGGCATGATTCAGTACAACTGTTTTAAGCAGGGTACACCTTTAGGCCCTGTTACGCTCTTGTGAAATGAGCTAAGTAGGGTGCCATGCACAAGGAGCCTATCGTGAAGCAAGAGTACCTTAAGACAAAAGTACCCTGGTTTGATGTGAAGCCGCTGATAAGCTTTAATCTATACCGATAATAATCTTTAAGTTGCTAGTATGCCTCAACAGCTAAATAATAATGTTAAAAGAGCAGGATCAGATCAATAGACCGAATCACTGCATTTGACGTTCAAATTCCGCACACACTGCAATTCATGCCCTTGCAATTATGCAGTACCGAGTTACGGGCAGCATTTTTTTCAGTGCCCGGCCCGCTAATGCCTTTACCGGCCAGTTGTTCAGCCTTACTTTGCGGTTGCCATTTGTAGTTGGTTTTAAACTGCACCCGTCCAGTGAGCAGGGGCTTGGCCGGCGTTGCCTGCTGGCAGTAGTGGCAACTAATTTCGCTGGACAGCTCGGAAACGGCCAGCTGTTGTTCAAAAATACCGTCGCAATGCTGGCAACGAATGTCATATAAGGGCATGGTAAAACTCCTTAACCCAAATTATTGATGACTTAAAAAGCCTCCCCATGGCTAGGGAGGTTTGTTTGGGTTTTTAGTCCACTGTCATTAAAGTTTAGCGCTCATGGCCCCAATATTTTTTCTCACTCAGCATGCCTTTGGGCAGGATGTCCTGCTCAAAAATACCGGTGGGCAGTGAAATGGTGCAGGCACAGTTGGGAATATCCACAATGCCACCAATGCGGCCTTCAACCGGTGCCGCTGTAAGCAGCATATACGCCTGACTACCGGTAAAGCCAAAGTTTTCCAGATATTTAATTGCTTTTAAACAGGCCTGTCGATAAGCCACAGTGGCATCCAGATAGTAGTTCACGCCATTTTCCACGCTGATGCCTTCAAAGGTGAGCCATTCGTCGTAGTTGGGTTTGACCGGACTGGGAATAAAAATGGGCGCGTCGATGTTGTACTTGGCCATACCGCCCTTAATCAGGTCAAAGCCCACGCGGGTCACGCCATCCATTTCAATGGCGCCACAAAAGCCAATTTCACCATCGCCTTGCGAGAAGTGCAAATCACCCATCGAAAACCCGGCTCCCGCCACATACACCGGAAAGAAAATCCGCGAACCTGCCGATAAGTCCTTGATATCCGTATTTCCACCGTGTTCACGCGGTGGCACCGTACGTGCGGCCTCGCTTGCCATACGGTCAAACTCGGCGCCTTGCAAGCCACGTAGTACCGCAGTGCGCGGGTCGGGGGGATTGGCCTGACCTTTGGGCACCAGCAGCGCTTCACGGCGGTTCCATTCCTTGAGCAAGTCCATAGAGGGCAGGCAACCCATCAAGCCCGGATGGGTGAGGCCAGCAATCCGCACGCCCGGAATATGCCGTGAGGTGGCATACAGACCTTTTAAATCCCAAATGGCTTTGTCGGCATCGGGGAAATAATCGGCCAGAAAGCCACCGCCATTTTCCTTGGCAAATACACCGGAAAACCCAATCGGGGTGACCGGTTTAATATCTAGCAGGTCAATCACCAGCAAGTCGCCCGGTTCAGCGCCTTCCACGTAAAAGGGTCCGGTTAACGGATGCGCACGGGTCAGGTCAACATTAATAATATCGTCAACGGTGTCGGTATCCTTGATTTGTGCATCCAGAAAATCCAGACTTTCCAGCAGGATTTCTTCGCCTGGCTTGACCGAGGTTAAAAACGGAATGTCCGGGTGCCAGCGGTTATGCCCCAGTTCAGCTTGTTCGGCTAGCGGTATCCCGGGTTTAATTTTGATATGTTGCATGATGGTGTCCTCGGTATGTGCATGGTGTTGCGACTTGAATTTACGATCAGGTTGCCAAGGCATTGGCGGTGAAAAAGCGTTCCGGTCAGGAGGTCTGGTCAAGCGATTGTTTGCATTGCCAGTTCAAGCTATGAATTAACCGGATGCGCCATAACGGCGAATTGCCGGTTTTTGACCGTCATATACAGTTGCTGCTGTTCTGGGTGCTCAAGGATAAAACGCGCCAGTACCGGTTCCAGTTGGGTACGAAACTTGCGCGCCAGATCACGCGCGCCAAAGCGCACACGATGCTGACGGCTGAGCAGTGCCCGTGTGCTGGCATCAAGGCGGATACTGCGGCCCTGTTTGCGCAGGCGGGTGTTCAACTTATCCAGTTCAATATCAATCAATGCGGCCAGCCACTGTTTGGCCACGGGCTGGTAATGCAAAATCCTGTCAATCCGGTTTAAAAATTCAGGATCAAACTGCTGGTGCAGGGCTTTTTCAGTGATTTGCCGAGGTGATTTGCCCAGTTGTTGACAAAGCATTTGAACCGGTTTGGGTAGTCTGGAAAAATAATTCAGCGCGTTTTGTGCCTGACGTGCGCCCACGTTACTGGTCATAAAAATCAGGCTGTTTTTAAAATCAATGGTTTTGCTGCCAGAAGACAAAGTCAGCGTGCCGCTATCAAGTATATTGAGCAGGCTACGAATCACCTCTGTGCTGGCTTTTTCCAGCTCATCAAACAGCACAATGCCGGGTTTGCTAAAACTGCCCTGTATCGCCTCAATGTCAAATAACGTGGTGCCTTCCTTGCTGCCGACATAACCCGGCGGCGCTCCAGTCAGCGCGGCGGCATAGTGTTCCTGCGCCAGCGTATTCATATCAATACGGCAAAAGGCATTGGGACGGCCATAAATTGCCTCGCTAATCAGCCGTACGGTTTCGGTTTTGCCCACGCCGGTTGAACCCAGCATCAGCGTGACCGACAACGGGCGCTCGGTGCTGGAAAAATCAGCCTTGACCACATTGAGCATGTTTTCAATTTCGTCCAGTGCAGCCTCTTGCCCAATAATGCGTGCGCGCAAATGCTGCATCACCACTTTTGGTTCAAACGCAAAGCGTGAGGTGTTCAAACGCTGCTGGCTGGCGGCATCGGCATGGCGTTGCTGTGCATTGGTCTCGCGGTTGTGTTCCAGCACATCATTAATAAACGGCATTGCTAAACCCTTTTTGCTCAATTTGCTGTACTAGCCCTTTCCTGTCAGGTAAAACGCTTAAGCCTCTTTTTCCAGTCCTTCATGCGGCAGGTTGCCAATCGGGCATTCAGCCACGCCAATGGTAGAGCGAGTAAAGCTTTCGACATTGGCCTGTGCTTTTTCGGCATCCAGCACCCATGTGCGGTAAAAATCAAACGGGCAGGTGGCTACACCCTTGTCGCCATCGCCATTGTTGTAAACGCCGGTGTAACCACGATGCAGCAGCTTGAACAAATGATTTTGTGCCTGATCGTACTTGCGCGCATCGCGGATTTCGGGGATGGATAATTGCGCGTACTGAATGCCATTTTCTTCTTCGCCACATTCGCCTAAGGTGCGGCCATCAAAACCCACAATGGCTGAATGACCAAAATAGGTATACACGCCATCAAAACCGGTGCAGTTGGCGACAGCCACATAGCAGTTGTTGGCCCAAGCCATGGTTTTGGCCATCATGATCTGCTGTTCCTTGGCGGGGTACATATAACCCTGACAGCGCACAATCAGCTCGGCGCCTTTCATGGCACAGTCACGCCAGATTTCGGGATAGTTGCCGTCATCACAGATAATCAGGGAAATTTTTAAGCCTTTGGGGCCAACCGACACATAAGTCTGATCGCCTGGACACCAGCCTTCAATCGGGCACCACGGGATTACCTTGCGGTATTTCTGCACAATCTCGCCGTCGTTATTAATCAGTACCAGCGTGTTGTATGGTACTTTCTGCGGGTGCTGTTCATGCCGTTCGCCGGTAATGGAAAACACGCCCCACACATTGGCCTGCTTGCACGCCGCCGAGAAAATCGCGGTTTCATCACCGGGAATAGTGGCGGCGGTTTCCATCATTTCGCTCTGGTCATACATGATGCCCATGGTGCTGTATTCGGGAAAAATCACCAGATCCATACCGGGCAAACCCTGCTTCATGCCAATCAGCATGTCAGCAATTTTTTTGGCATTGTCCAGCACTTCGGCTTTGGTGTGCAGGCGTGGAATGCGATAGTTCACTACGGCCACACCCACGGTACTGGGACTGCTTGAAATATCGCCATGACGCATGATGTCTTCCTTCTTTCAACGGACTAAATGCAGCAGTCTAAATTCAGTAAAAACACAACAGGGCAGGCATGCTTTAAAGCCGGGAGGATGGCTTAACCGCTGTGGTGGTATGCTTGGCCTGTCCTGTTGTGATGGCTTTAGTGTTGAATAAAAAAACACAAGAAAACATACGTTGGATGACGTATAAAATGTGACTTAATAAATTATTAATCATTTGTTTATTAAAATGTTTTTAAATAAAAAAAGGCCTATGCAAAAAAGGATGCATAGGCCTTGAAACTAAAAAATTCAGAATATTTTTTACTGGTTGGAACGGTTTAAAGACCTAAACCGACAAATACTGGCTAATGGTTTTTTCATCCACGTTGTCGCGGGTGTTTTCATACACCAGCCGACCCTTGTCAATCACAAAAAAGCGGTCAGCAATGTCCATGGTAAAGCTCAGCACCTGCTCGGATACCACAATGGTCAGATCGCGCTGGTCACGGATTTGTTTGAGCGAGCGGGCAATATCCTTAATGATGGAGGGCTGAATGCCTTCGGTGGGTTCGTCTAAAAGCAACACTTTGGGGTTGGTCGCCAGTGCCCGCGCAATCGCCAGTTGTTGCTGCTGGCCACCGGACAAATTGCCGCCCTTGCGCTTGCGCATGTCATACAGCACCGGGAACAGTTCATATAAATCTTCTGGCACCTTGCCGCGTGCCGAAGCAGGCAGGCCGGTCTGGATATTTTCCAGTACCGTCATGGTGGAAAATATCATGCGGCCCTGCGGCACATAAGCCAGTCCATTATTAACGCGCTGATAAGAATCCATTTTTTCAATGCGCTTGCCGTCCAGCGTAATTTCACCACCTCGGGTTGGCAGCACGCCCATCAGGGTTTTAAACAGCGTGGTTTTGCCCATGCCATTACGGCCCATCACCGCAATAATTTCATTTTTGGCCACGTCTAGGTTTAGCTGGTGAATCACTTCACTTTGTCCATAGCCGGAGGCCAGGGCTTGAATATTAAACATACTGCTCATCATGTTTTCTCCAGTATGACATTTAGAAATATTGAACAACGTCGGCAATGCAGCTCGCTATTAATGGCCCAAATACACTTCGATCACTTTAGGATTGCTCTGTACATCTTCCATTTTGCCTTCTGCCAGAATCTGTCCCTGATGCAGCACGGTTACTTTATCGGCAATGGTTTTAACAAATTCCATATCGTGCTCAATCACCAGCACCGAGCGGCCTTCACAAATCTTACGAATCAACAGCGCGGTTTTTTCGCGTTCCGAAACACTCATGCCAGCCACCGGTTCATCCAGCATCACTAGTTCGGGGTCTTGCATCAGCAGCATGCCAATTTCCAGCCACTGTTTTTGCCCGTGTGAGAGTAAATCAGCAGTTTGATCCAGCATGTCGGTGAGAAAAATCTCGGCAGCAATGGCTTTTACCCGGTCAATCACATCATTTGATCGTTTGAAAAATAGTGCGCCAAACACGGTACGCCCGCGTGGAAAGGACATTTCCAGATTTTCAAACACGGTCAGGTTTTCATAAATGGACGGGGTCTGAAACTTGCGGCCAACGCCAGCATGCACAATCGCATGCTCGCTCATGCCGGTTAATTCCTTGCCCTTAAACTGGATTTTGCCGCTGGTGGCACGGGTTTTGCCGCAAATCAAATCCAGCACCGTGGTTTTGCCGGCACCGTTAGGGCCAATCACCACGCGTACTTCATTGGGATCAATGTACATGGTGAGGTTGTTGACGGCCTTGAATCCGTCAAACGACACGGTTAAGTCTTCAACTAGCAGCACTGGTTTTGGCATTTCAACGCCAATGGCTTGATGGCTCATTTGCTGGACTCCTCTGCGCTGGCTGCTGTCACGCTAACCGGGCTGTGTTCAACCACCACACTATTGCTGCTGGCCGGGGTTTTGGTTTTTTTGGCCGAAAAATAAGGCTTGACGTACTTGTCATACAGACCAGCCAGACCATTGGGGAAGAACATCACCACCACAATAAACAGGCCACCCATCAGGAATAACCACAGCTCCGGGAAGGATTCAGAAAAGTAGGTTTTGCCAAAGTTCACCAGCAGCGTGCCGTATACAGCGCCCAGCAAGGACAGGCGACCACCCACTGCCGCAAATATCACCATTTCAATCGAAGGCACGATGCCGACAAAGGACGGTGACATAAAGCCCACTTGCAGGGTAAACATGGCACCGCCAATGGCTGAAATGGCAGCGGCAACACAGAAAATAAATACCTTGTACATCGATACGTTGTAGCCGGAAAAGCGTACCCGTTCTTCCTTGTCACGCATGGCAGACAGCAGGCGGCCCAGCTTGGAACTTAGGATATAGCGGCCGACCAGAATGGCAGCAATCAGCAAGCCCGCATTGACAAAGTACAACACGTATTTGGCCGAATCGGTGCGGATATCCCAGCCATGCAGGGTTTTGAGGTCAGTAATACCATTGACGCCACCAGTAAAGCCCTGCTGGCCAATGATTAAAATGGTCAGAATGGCGGCAATGGCCTGGGTGACAATTGAAAAGTACACATCGCCCACGCGACGGGTAAACATGGCAATGCCAATGATAAAGGCCAGTACAGTGGGTACGGCAATCACCGCAAACAGGGTAAAGGCAAAACTATGGAACGGTTCCCACATTAGCGGCAGGCTGGTCACCTGATTCCAGTCCATAAAGTCGGGAATGCCGGGTGTGGTCTGGTGCGCGGTACTGGTGGCATCCGAGGCTTCCAGCTTTAAAAACATGGCCATGCAGTAACCGCCAAGACCAAAGAAAATGCCCTGACCCAGACTTAAAATACCGCCGTGGCCCCAGCACAGCACTAATCCAACCGCCACAAAGGCATAGCTTAAATATTTGCCCACCAGGTTAAGGCGGAAGATGTCAAAGAAAACCGGCATCACCACTAAGATGATGGCCGCCAGAATCAGCAGGCCAATGGCGCCCTGTTTTCCACCAAGTATTGCATTTAATGTATCTTTCATGATCATTCTTCTGTCAGTGAGGTGAAGACCGTGCGCAGTGACTTGCGCAGCCCTTGCATCAGTACGCCACTACTTGCGCACCTTGACCGAAAACAAACCTTGCGGGCGAATCATCAGGATAATAATGACCACGGACAGGGTAATGACTTTGGCCATTGAGCCACTAATAAAGAACTCAAGAACCGACTGGGTTTGTGCAATGGAGAAGGCCGAGGCAATGGTGCCAACCAGGCTTTGCGCGCCACCAAACACCACTACTAAAAAGGTATCCACAATGTACAGCGAGCCAGAGGTTGGACCAGTGGAACCAATGGTGGTAAATGCAGCACCGGCAATACCAGCCACCCCGCAGCCCAGCGCAAAGGTCATGCGGTCCACCCGCTTGGTATTAATGCCTACCGCGTTACTCATAATGCGGTTTTGTGTGGTGGCGCGTACTTGTAAGCCCCAGCGTGAACGGAACAGCAAATAGAAAATAATGCTGGTGACGACTAAGGTAATGCCCACCAGAAACAGGCCGTTAATGGGAATATCAATCAGGTCGGTGGGCTGGTAGGAACCCATCAGCCATTCCGGCAGGGTGGGGCTGACTTCCTTGGGACCAAAAGTAGAGCGGAAGATCTGCTGCATGACCAGACTCAAGCCCCAGGTGGCCAGCAGGGTATCCAGTGGACGGTGATACAGTCTTGAAATCATCACACGTTCCACGCCGTAGCCTACAAGGCCTGCAATAAAGAACGACACAATGATGGCAATAAAAAAGTAGTAGGGCATCAAGGCCGGGGCATAGCTTTCGGTCAGGGTCGAGATCATGTAGGTGGTATAGGCACCAATGGTGAGAAACTCGCCATGTGCCATGTTAATTACGCCCATCTGGCCAAAAATAATGGCAAGACCCAGGGCCATTAGCAGCAGCACACAAAACACCGATAAGCCATTAAAGCCTTGCATTGCGAAGATTGCGCCCATTTCTGAGAGTGAGGTCATGGCAAACTCCAGCGTTGGGTTTGAAAGCAGGCGCTAAAAGCAGATATTAAAATTCTTGGCTTAACGCAACCGATTCAATCCAACGGTTAAAAGCAAATAGTGAAAAACAGTCTGTAAAAATCTTTGAACGCAGACTGTTAAAAGCAGTAGAACAAAAGACCAATAACCGGGCGGTGACAAGCATTGGCCCATCACCGCAAGGATCAATTCAGGACTAAATTGCCTAGTAACCTTTCGGGAACGGGTTTGGCACAATCAGCTTGGG
Source organism: Alkanindiges illinoisensis DSM 15370 (assembly GCF_000619845.1). Lineage (GTDB taxonomy): Bacteria > Pseudomonadota > Gammaproteobacteria > Pseudomonadales > Moraxellaceae > Alkanindiges > Alkanindiges illinoisensis. Next base: position 444,573 of record NZ_JHUX01000003.1, read on the forward strand.
TGATTCATATACCACCTTAAACTGGCCGTTGGGCAGCGCCATACCAATGCGGGACTTGCTCCACAGGTGATGGTTTGGATGCACTTTCACATAGCCTTCCGGTGCAGTTTTCAGCTCAATACCAGGAGAAGCAGCCACCACCTTGTTCACATCAAAACTACCGGCTTTTTCAACTGCGGCTTTCCACAGCCATGGACCCAGATAAGCTGCCTGCGTTACATCACCAATCACGGCTTTGGGGCCATATTTGGCTTTGAAGGCCTGTACGAATTTCACATTGTTGGGGTTATTCAGGCTCTGGAAGTATTTAAACGAGGCATAGAACCCGGCCATGTTTTCACCGCCAATCCCCAGCAATTCATCCTCGCTGGCTGAGAAGGTCAGCAGGGTTTGCTTGTTGCCTGTCACGCCAGCAGCTTTTAGCTGTTTGTAAAACGCCACGTTGGAGCCGCCTACTACCGCAGAGACAATGGCATCCGGGTGCTTGAGCTTCATTTTGTTAATCAGTGAGCCAAACTGGGTGCTGCCCAGCGCATAGTATTCTTCACCCACCACTTTGCCTTTCAGCACTTTTTCAATATGGGTACGGGCAATTTTCATGGTGGTGCGCGGCCAGATATAATCAGAGCCCACCAGGTAAAAAGTCTTGGCTTTCTTCTCGCGCGCCAGCCAGTTCAGGGCTTCAAGCACCTGCTGGGTGGCTTCCTGTCCGGTGTAAATCACGTTTTTGGATTGTTCCAGCCCTTCATAAAAGGTGGGGTAATACAGCAGGCCATTGTCACGTTCAAAAATGGGCAGTACCGCTTTGCGTGAAGCAGAGGTCCAGCAGCCAAAAACGGCAGCAACCCGGTCTTTTTCTAACAATTTTTTGGATTTTTCAGCAAAGGTTGGCCAGTCAGAGGCACCATCTTCCTGAATAATACGAATCTTGCGGCCCAGGATTCCGCCTTGCGCATTGATCTGTTCAATGGCCAGTCGTTCGGCCTGAATGGCACCGGTTTCACTGATGGCCATGGTGCCAGTGGCAGAGTGCAACTGACCAACCACCACTTCCTTGTCATTCACGGCAAGCTTGGTGGTATTGATGGCTGCGGTTGCTGGTGCAGCCTGTGCCAGGATGGGCAGCATGGCCAAAGGTAAGGACATTAACCCCAAAACCAGTTTACGACGGCTGGTTTTTAATGTGGATTGGAGCGTTTTAGTGGGATTGGTCATGGTTGACGACTCCTGAAAAAGCAATGTGTAAAGGCAGTGCTTAAACCGCAAGCTTGTTGTGCTATTGAACTGTTTATCAGCAGGTTAAACAGGCCACCTGCCAGCTTGTAATCAGACTACGTGCAACGCCGTACTGCCCGCTATACGTCACATTGCGTATATCGGGTTTAAAAAATAGCCAGCTTGTGAAAAAAGAAAATTGGAATGAGAAAAACAATGGACCGATAGCATTGATCTTGGCGCGCTTTTTGAATTGATGAGATACGCTATTTTTTAAATGTTGTGTTATCCATGTCAGTTCCATTGCCAGACAGCGCAATTACCCAGCCGGAGGATGGTTCTGCCCCCCAGCGCATTATTAAGATCCGGCGTGACTACAACACCTGGGTAGCTGATGAAACGCTGGAAGACTACGCCTTGCGCTACACACCTAAAACCATGCGCAAGTGGTCGGAGTTCCGGGTAGCCAATACCGCCTTTGGTGCGGTGTCGTTTCTGGCCATGGAAGCCATTGGTGCTTCAATCGCGCTTAATTACGGCTTTATTAATGCTTTTGTGGCGATTTGCGTGGTGTGCCTGCTGATTTTTTTAACCAGCCTGCCTATCAGCTACTATGCAGCGCGCTATGGCGTAGACATGGACCTGCTCACGCGAGGTGCAGGTTTTGGTTATATTGGTTCAACCCTAACGTCTTTAATTTATTCCAGTTTTACTTTTATTTTCTTTGCCATAGAAGCCGCTATTATGGCGCTGGCACTGGAGCTGTTTACCGGTCTGCCGTTATATTTGGGTTATCTGGTCAGTTCGCTAGTGATCATTCCCGTGGTGCTGCGCGGCATTACGCTCATCAATAAATTACAGGCATGGACACAGCCCGTCTGGCTGATGTTGCTGATCCTGCCGTATGCCGCTTTGCTGTATCAGCAACCCACCATTCTGCATGACACGCTGAATTTTTCCGGCAAGTTCGGGCAGGCCCCAGAATTTAATGTGCTACTTTTTGGTGCAGCCTGTACGGTTATTTTTGCGTTAGTGGCCCAGGTTGGGGAGCAGGTCGATTATTTGCGCTTTTTACCAGCCAAAACGCCCCAGAACCGGACGCGCTGGTATGGCGCATTACTGACTGCCGGACCAGGCTGGATTTTGTTTGGCATGTTCAAGATTTTTGGCGGGGTATTGCTGGCAGTGCTGGCCTTGCAGCATTTTGTGCCGCTGGACAAAGCCTCTGACCCCACGCAGTTATATTTAATTGCCTATCAGTATGTGTTTGCCCAGCCAGAAGTGGCGCTGGCCTTTACCGCACTGTTTGTGGTGATTTCCCAGATCAAGATTAATGTGACCAATGCCTATGCGGGTTCGCTGGCGTGGTCGAATTTTTTTGCACGCCTGACCCATAGCCATCCCGGGCGGGTGGTGTGGCTGGTGTTTAATGTGCTAATTGCCGTACTGCTGATGGAACTGGGCGTGTTTCATGCGCTAGAGCAGGTACTGGGCCTATATGCCAATGTTGCCATTGCGTGGATTGCCGCACTGGTGGCCGATCTGGTGATTAACAAGCCGCTGGGCTTAAGTCCCAAGGGCATTGAGTTTCGCCGTGCCTATTTATATGACATTAATCCGGTAGGCGTGGGCGCTATGCTGATTGCCTCGGTGCTGTCCATTACCGCCTATTCCGGGGTGTTTGGTGAGCTGCCCAAGGCACTGGCCTCGTTTATTGCCCTGACCACCTCATTTATTTGTGTGCCCTTAATTGCATGGCTGACCAAAAGCAAATACTACATTGCCCGTCCACCGACGATTTTTTATCAGGAGTTGCAAGGCTGCTGTATTTGTGAAAAAAAATATGAAAAAGAAGACATGGCCTATTGCCCGGCCTATCAGGATGCCATTTGTTCGCTGTGCTGCTCGCTGGATGCACGCTGCCATGACTTGTGCAAGCCAGAAGCCCGGTTGTCGTCACAACTACTGGCCATTGCCCAGAAAATCCTGCCTACCAGTTGGTCAACCCGCATCAATACCCGCCTAAGCTACTATTTGCTGTTGGTGCTGATTTTGACCGTACTGCTGGGTGCCAGCCTTGGCCTGATTTATTTTCAGGAAATCTTGGTATTGCAGGATTTTAACAGTGACAGTACTACCTCGCTGGCCCTGATTTTTATCAAGATTTTTGCCATTTTATTTTTGCTGATTTGCGTGGCGTCATGGTGGCTGGTGCTGACCTATGAAAGCCGCCGCGTGGCACAGGAAGAATCCAACCGGCAAACCACGCTGCTGGTTCAGGAAATTAATGCGCACCGCATTACCGACCAGCAATTACAGCAGGCGCAACAGGTGGCGGAGCGCGCCAATCAGGCCAAAAGTCGTTATGTCACTGGCATTAGCCATGAACTGCGCACCCCGTTGAATAGCATTCTGGGCTACAGTCAATTGATTGCCAAGGATAACGGCCTGTCGCTGCAAAGCAAAACCCACCTCAATATCATTCATCGTAGCGGCGCGCACCTGATTTCCCTGATTGATGGCCTGCTGGATCTGGCGCGTATTGAAACCGGCAAGCTCACACTGGTGCCTACCGAAATTAATCTGCCGGAATTTTTAAATTATTTGGCGGATATGTTCAGGCCACAGGCCACCGATAAGGGCATTACCTTTATTTGTGATTTTTCCGAGCACCTGCCGCAATATATTCGCAGCGATAAAAAACGGCTTGATCAGATTCTCATTAACATCATTGGCAATGCGGTCAAGTTTACCCAGCGTGGCAAAGTCACCTTTAAGGTCAGCTACCGTTACCAGACTGCCACCTTTGAAATTGATGACAGCGGTTGTGGCATTACCCCAGAGGACTTGCCCAATATCTTTAATCCATTTGAGCGTGGCGGCAATACACCAGCGCATGCCATTGCTGGGACAGGGCTAGGGCTGACCATTGCCAAATTGTTGACCGATTTGCTGGGTGGGGAAATTAATGTACGCAGTCAGGTCAGCGTGGGCAGTACTTTCCAGATTCGGCTATACCTGCCAGAGGTGCAAAGCCCCAAGCCCATTAGTTTAAATATCATTCACCAGATTACTGGCTATGAAGGCCCGCGCCAGAAAATCCTGCTGGTAGATAATGAAGAACTCGATCGCCAATTACTCTGGCAATTTTTGCAGCCCCTTGGCTTTGAGTTGGCCGAAGCTGATTCAGGGCTGGCTTGCCTGCGACTGGTGCCGGAATTCCAGCCGGACCTGATCCTGATGGATTTAACCATGCCGCACTTAAATGGCTGGGAGACTGCCAGCATTCTGCGCAACAATCATTTAACCTTAGCCCCTATCCTGATTGTATCGGCCAATGCCGAAGAGCAGGGCAAAAGCAACGATGCCCAGATTGAGCGTGATGATTTTATTGTTAAACCAGTAGACCTGTTGCGTTTGCTGGAGCGTATTGGCCAGCGGCTTCACCTGAACTGGATCAAGCTGCAACAACAATCCACGTCTACGAATGTCCAGCCAGCAGCGTTAGCCGTGGTAGGACTCAACGAAGCGGTGTGTACCGGCGCCCATACCATTAAAAATCCACTAAGCCAGACCGACCGACAGGCTTTACAACAACTGGTCAATATGGGCTACGTGCGCGGCATTAACAGCAAACTTGATGACATTGCCCGGCAGCAACCTGAGCATACAATAGCCATTCAACACTTAAAAACCCTGGCCAATCAGTTTGACTTCAAAGCATTACAGACGCAATTACAACAGGAGCAATGGCCATGAGCAGCGCTTTGCATGACCCATTAGCACAGGCAGGACAGGTAGTATTGATTGTGGATGACATACCGGACAATCTGGCGCTGCTGCACACTACACTGGATCAGGCTGGCTACACCGTGCTGGTGGCCACCGATGGCTATAGCGCCATAGAACGCGCCAGCAATTTTATGCCGGATGCCATTTTGCTGGATGCCATGATGCCCGGAATCAATGGCTTTGACACCTGCAAGCTGCTAAAGGAAAATCCGCTAACCCAGCATATCCCCGTTATTTTTATGACTGGCCTGACCGAAAGCGAGCATGTGGTGCAGGGTTTTCAAAGTGGTGGGGTAGACTATGTGACCAAACCGCTGCAACATGATGTAGTTCTGGCACGGCTTAAAACCCATATTAACAATTCACGGCAGGTACACCAGCGTGAACAAATGATCAATGCTGCTGGTATTGCCATGCTGGCCTTCAATTCAAGTGGCCAGCTCATTTGGCAAACCCCGCTGGCCCTACAATTGCTTCAGGACAATATTGAACAAATTGACAGCTTTTATTTAAAAATCAAGGAATGGTTCCAACACGCTGAAGCGCAATCCAGCCTGGTCATTTCTGGTATAAAGCAAAACCTGAGCCTGACCCGGCTTGTCGATACGAAGCAGACCGCGAATGGGCAAAGCAACCATCTAATCATGATCCAGACGCAGGACACCATTCCTGCACCTGAGATACTCATGCAATGCTGTGGCATCACCCCACGTGAGGCTGAAGTACTGCACTGGGTGGCACTTGGCAAGACCAACCGAGATATTGGTGAAATTCTGGAACTTAGCCCGCGTACCGTGAATAAACATCTGGAGCATATTTTTAGCAAGCTGAATGTAGAAACCCGTACTGGTGCCGTGTCAGCAGCACTGGGCCGTGTTAAAAAATAACAATTCTGGCAGGTTAATCAAATCTTATAAAAAACCTAGCCGGCTGAAAGCCTGGTCAACTGGTAGGGAGATACTCGCAAATCATGCAGCGGTACTTGCGCCTTAATTTACTGCGCATCAAGAGGTGGTTATGGCTGAGGTGGAAGTAAACTGTAGTATTATGAGGTAGGGGTATATATTTATTTTATAGTCTGGCTAAGCATCGCTATACTTGGTTCTGTGCTTATTATTCTATCTCATGCCCAAGTTTAGGCTAGTTTTATTCAAATTAATAAGCCGTATTTTATCTGAACACTACTTCTGATTAATTTATTCCAGTACCTGTTGATAAGGCTTAAAGCCATCCATGATAGCATTAGCGATGAGATAAAGATGAGCTGCCTGTTGATGATACCACTCGATAAACTGGTTCATTTTGTCAGCAATGATTGAATGATCCGGTGGAGTATAGGAAGCACCCGTAATAAGTACATTATTTTGCCAATAGCGACCAGCGTTCTCATAATCAATGTTTTTCAGGATGAGCTGATGAATATTACGAATTTGCCACTCTGAAAAAGGTTCATATTTTTTGATAATGTCTTCAACAAAAAAAATGTCATTGCGATGGTTAATGGCTTCAAAGTGCTCACGGATTGCTTTACCACCCACCGTAATGCCCTCAAGAACAACTTTGGTTTCAAGTAAAGTCAGTGTATAGGAATTTTCCAAATATTCATTTTTTATTGCAATAAGCTATTTTTAAAATTCATCTTTTAAACAGCAAGCGGTATCAGTTAATTTTAAAATTATATTTCATACATTGAATTTTAATTAATTAAATGTAATATTTGGCTGATGCTGTTGTTGAGAGCTGCTGTTGAGATTTGCTCCAACTCTAATATTGCTGCGATTCCCGTATTCTGAATTCCTGTTAATAGCCAAACCCTTTTTAAGCCACGTGGAAAGTTATGACCACTCAAAAACTCAATGCCCGTCATTTAATTACTGACTTGTTGCTGGCCTCTGAAGGGCAGGCGATTTCAATTAAGCAAATGATTTTAGCGGCCAAACTATTTGGGTTAAGTGAGAATGGCATCCGGGTGGCAGTGACCCGGTTATCCAGCGAGGGCGTGATTGTTGCTGCCGAACGGGGCGTGTACCAACTGAGTGAGCAAGCGCATGAGTGGGCCAGTGTGATGCTAAACCGCAGAACAGGGCTTAAGGAAACCAAGGTTTGGAAACAACAATATCTGGCGGTATTGACAGGAACTTTGGGCAGAGTGGATCGTACTGCGTTAAAACGCCGGGAGCGGGCGCTCAAGCATTATGGCTTTCGTGAGTTGGAACAAGGGGTATTTATTCGTCCTGATAATCTGGCGGCTTCTTTTGAGGATATTCTTAAGAATCTAAAAACCGCTGGTCTGGAGCCAGAAGCCAAGATGTGCCAGATCAGTTGTTTTGATCAGGCCACAACAGGAATGATCAAAAAGTTATGGTTAACTGAAACCTTGAATAAAAATTATGAAAAGTACAGTCATATCATCCAGCACTGGTTAAGCCGAGTACCGGCCTTGGGTCTTGAAGATGCAGCCAGAGAATCATTATTACTGGGTCGTCAGACTATCTCCTTATTAATGAATGACCCTTTATTGCCTGAACCTTTTATCAATATTGAAGCAAGAAACCAGTTTGCGGCTGATGTGCAGCAACTGGATCAGGTTGGTCAACAGCTTTGGCAACAGTTGCATGAGTTAACTTTGGGCACAACAACACCCGCCCTGTTAACTGCGGAAGACGCTGGCCACAAACAGAAGCAGCTTAAGTTCTGCTAATTAAATAATGAATTTGTGCGCTGGAGCCAATATGCCTTTATATCAGTCTGCCTTGGCAGCCAATATCTTTAATCAGCAGGTTGTTATTGTTACTGGTGGTGGTTCAGGCATTGGTCGTTGCACCGCGCATGAACTGGCGTCCCTGGGTGCGCAGGTGATTCTTACCGGAAGAAAAGAAGAGAAGCTTCAGCGTGTGCAGCAGGAAATCATTGAGGATGGCGGCAAGGCCAGCTATCGCGTTTGTGATAATCGTGATGAAGTGGTCGTAAAGCAAACGGTGGCTTCGATTGTTGCCGAGTTTGGCAGGATTGATGGTCTGGTTAACAATGCAGGCGGTCAGTTTCCTGCATTTTTAGAAACCATGTCGGCCAATGCGTTTGACAGTGTGGTGCGCAATAACCTGTTGGGAACATTTTTGATGATGCGGGAAGTGTTTAACCAGAGCATGTCAAAAACAGGGGGCAGTATTGTCAATATGACCATCGACATGTGGGATGGACTGCCGGGCATGGGTCATTCAGGTGCAGCACGGGCAGGGATTGATAATTTAACCAAAACGTCTGCACTGGAATGGGCCAGAGCCGGTGTCCGGGTTAATGCAGTTGCGCCGGGCTGGGTTATGGCATCGGGACTGGATTCCTATAAGGATGGCATGAAAGCCATGATTCCCACGGTTGCCGCCAAAATTCCATTAAAGCGTATGGCAACAGAATCTGAAGTGTCTGCACTGATGTGTTTTTTATTATCGCCTGCGACTGCGTTTATGACCGGGGTGAATGTCAGGATTGATGGCGGGGCATCGCTGGTTTCGCCGTATTTTCCGCTCCCAGACCATAATAATTCCAGGCCTTTTGAAGCATTTCATCGTGATGGCATACCGAATGTGATTAAGGAAATGCAAAAAGCTTAGCATTATTATTTTTAAATCATCTATAAGCAGTTACCTTAACACAGCGCTTGTCATTATCTTTTATACCTAGCGAACACTCAGGCATCTCTCAGGATGCCTTTTTTATTTTATGGTGATTTTAATTATAATTACATATTTTGAATTTAAATAAAATTATTGAAATATTTCTTTTTTGGTAATATTATTGAAAATATGAAATTAAAACCATTGGCGTCAAACGTGGAAGGATTAGGCATGAATACTCGTGTAAGCGTTGCTGAGCTGTTTAGCCGGGATGAAATCAGGGAACTGACTGAACCATCGGACAGTCAGGGTGGCTGGGCAGTGGCTTCAACCTGGGCAGTGATTGGAGCTACCTTTGCCGGGGTTGCTGTGTCATGGAAGTATTTGCCGGGTTGGGGCAAGCTGCTGGTTTGTGCTGCTGCATTGGCTATTCTGGCTGGACGGCAGTTGGCGCTGGCAATCCTGATGCATGATGCCTCGCACAGTAGCCTGTTTAAAAACAAGTGGCTCAATGACCATATTGTAGACTGGGCATGTGCCAAGCCAATCTGGAATGACCTGCATAAATACCGTGCGCACCATATGCGCCATCATGCCAAAACCTCTACGGTTGATGACCCTGATATGTCATTGGTGACCGGCTATCCCACCACTAAAAAATCACTGGCCCGCAAGTTTCTGCGTGATATTAGCGGGGTTACAGGACTGAAATTCAGTCTGGGCCGTGTCCTGATGGATGCCGAGGTTTTAAAGTGGACAGTTGCCAATGACAAAACCTGGTTGCCACGCGAAGGCCGTCAGTGGTATGACTATCCACGTGTCCTCCTGAAAAATAGCCGTGGCGCGATCATTACCAATGCCGCGCTATTTGGCGCTTTGTGGGCAGCAGGCCATCCCAAATTATATTTATTGTGGCCGCTGGCGTATCTCACGCCGTTTCCCTTATTTATCCGCATCCGTTCCATGGCCGAGCATGCGGGAATGGAAACCAGTAACTCGGCACTCACCAATACCCGCACTACCAAGGCTGGCTGGTTTGCACGGGCTTTTGTAGCGCCAATCCGGGTGAACTATCACATGGAACATCACCTGATGGCCTCCGTGCCTTATTTTAAGCTACCAAAGATGCATCAGTTATTGCGTGAGCGCGGTTATGCGCCTGAACCGCCAACCTATCGGCAAGTGATGAATTTGCTGTCGAAAAAGTCTGGTAAGGTTGATAGTACTCAAACTGCCATCCAAAAAAGCTAGTAAGTCAACAGAATAAAGCTTAGCTAGCATTCATTTGACAGAAAGAAGCAGGTTTAACAGTCTTAATAACATATTAGGGAAGTTTACAATGGGTGCATCCAAAGCGGAAATCACAGCATTTTTAGCCCGTGAGTTTCAGCAGGCGCAAGCAAAATGCGAGATTGATGAGGTTTCGGATCGACGTGCAACGATTATTTACCGGACGGATCACAATGATTTACGCCCCGGTGGAACGGTGTCTGGCCCAACCTTGATGCTGGTTGCCGATTTTGCCCTTTATGTGGCGATTCTGGGAACGGTTGGCTTAATTCCCCTGGCAGTAACCACCAGCATGACGCTTAATTTTTTGCGTAAACCTGCCGGTGATCAGGAGATTATTGGCGATTGCCGACTCATGAAAGTGGGCAAAACCCTGGTAGTGGGTGAAGTTTGGTTGTATTCAAAAGGTATGGATGAACCCGTTGCGCATGCGGTGGGAACTTATGCCATTCCAGCCCAATAGTTTCAGCACGTTATAGTTAATAAGCTGCTCAATCATGATGGGCTAAGCTTGCTTGACCAGTTAAGATAGATAGCCCTACAAAATTTGCTGGCAGTTTTTAGCAGATTTGCCCGTGAATTATGTTTAATCTGCCTATAGGTACTGCGATTTTTAGCAGTCATTTTCCCGGCCAAAGTGATGGCTTTCTGCATGAGGTTTTCGGCCCTATAAACCTGATTGACAATAGTAAAGTTTGGTATCCCAATAGAAAGTAATGCACAGTTGTTTGTAAAGCGAAGTGATCATCAACCATTAATAGGGTGGACTAGATTAAAGGTCATTTAAAGAAGCTGATAATCATGGCCGCGCCTGTTGATCTGCCAGCAGACACAAATCTTAACTAATATTTAATCTTGGGATATTCAGTTAGGCTCTGTATCATGTAGCATCCGTTCTTTAAGTTAACCCCTTAAGGCAAACACAATGACTGGTGAAAAACCTGAGATTATGCATGCCCATAAAGAAAAAATTGATTTCAGGTACAGTTTTGAGATCAGTGGTTTTAAAAAATCTACAGGGAAAGGCACCATCATTATTGATGATCAATTGCCGGATGAAGAAATTAAGCAACTTATCAATGACTTTGTATTAAAAAAAGTCCGTGAATTCCTGAAGGGAAAAACCATTACCCCCCAAGGAAATTTTACGATTAGTACCAATATTGAAATCACTAAAATTTCCCGGTTAGCGCCCTTGAATAACATGATTTATCCGGGGGATGAATCAGGGCAGGTGACTAGCCGTAAATACATCGTGTTTATTGTGGGAGTAGCTTTTGTGCTCCTGATGTTTTGGGTAGTGCTGCTTAATACACCGTCGCTCTCTTCAATAAAATGGCAGAGTCACTAAACCACTAAACTCGTACACCGCCAGACTTAAATCTATAAAAAGAAAGTTAATGAAAGTTGTACTTCATTCATTTTTCAGGCTTTCTGGTCAGCTATGATGATGTTTTATAACAATACTCATTAAATAGAGCCTTGAGCATATGCAAAATTGTGAACGTGTGGTGTTTATCAGCACGATCAGTACTGAGCTGATTGATCTGGCAGAAACGCTCCAGCAACTTCGAAATAGTGGAATCGCCTATCACGTGCGTGAGGAGGTAACCGGGCTATTGCTGTATAGCGAACAGTATATCTTTCATTGCATCGAAAGCAGGCATGGCGGAATGGATCAGTTCAAGCACGATTTAATGGCTTATCCTCATTATCGTCATCAAAAGCTGATCTATGAACAGGCTGGCGTTGAGCCTCGATTCAAGCGCTGGAGCATGGTATATGCAATTACCGAAACACATATTCAGGATTTTATCCAGAAACAGCGCTGGTCTACATTTAATCCCTACCTGCTGGAAGGAGCAGTGCTTGATGAGTTTATGGAGCTGATATATAGCTATGGTAACAACCACAATACTGTAGTGATTCAGGCTAATGACCAGGTTAATTCCAGCTATCAGCCTACTCAAGCCACACTTGGCAACCCTAAAAAAACCTGCGGTATGCTCATGATTGCACTGGGCTTATTGCTAGGGGTTATTATCTATGGCCTGAATTACTTTGGGCTAATGCCCGACAGCTATAGTAAAAGCTGGTAAGTTCAGAGCAGGGCATGACTTTACCTACAATTTTTAGAGTTGCAGGCCATCTTTAAGCACCTAACCCCTGAATGATTCAGCATATCTTTGGTTTATGGTCATGCAATGTAATGACAAATGGCCTTGGATCAATCGTGTCAGCATAAGTTTTTTCTTTAAAAAATTGATCAAGCAAAATTTATATTTTACCAGCTACAAACAGGCTGCTTGGATTTTATAAGTTTCTATCGCTACTAACATTAATAAAATCATATAAAACCTTCTTTTAGTTGATTGATTTTTAGAAGTCATTTTTAAAGTTATTATTTGTTGAATCAGTAGAAATTTATTATTTAATCTCTGAGTGCGGGATCAAACAGTATAAAAATATCATTTTGTTAGACAAATTTAAAATATAAATGTAGTATTAATGATAATAATTAGCATTAACAATAAACAAGTGGAGAAATAATGACAGCTCAAGCAATGTTGGGTGCAGGCACTAAAACCTATAACAATGAGTACTGGCTGGAGCGACAAGCCTACTTTGAATCCAGTGTGCGCAGTTATCCGCGAAAATTGCCACTGGCCATTACCAGAGCACAAGGCTGCTGGGTAACCGATGCCAATGGCAAGGATTATCTGGATTGTCTGGCGGGAGCAGGCACACTGGCGCTAGGCCATAATCATCCGCACATTATTCAGGCCATTCAGCAGGTATTAGAGCAGGGCTTGCCATTACACACTCTTGATCTCACCACACCTCTAAAAGATGCCTTTAGTGAAAGCCTGCTATTTTTTTTGGCAAATAATGTTAATGATTATTGTTTACAGTTTTGTGGCCCTTCTGGCGCAGATGCCGTAGAAGCAGCACTGAAACTGGCCAAAACAGTAACCAAGCGGCGTCATATCATTAGTTTCTCCGGTGGTTATCATGGCATGACACACGGGGCACTGGCAGTGACGGGTAATCTGGCACCCAAGCAGCAGGTGAGCGGACTAATGCCGGATGTACAGTTTATGCCGTATCCGCATGCCTATCGCTGCCCGCTGGGTTTGGGTGCTACACAGGGCAGTACCGCACTGGCGCATTATTTTGAAAATTTTATTGAGGATGTGGAAAGCGGGGTTTGCTTGCCGGCTGCGGTGATTCTGGAGGCCGTGCAGGGTGAGGGTGGTGTCAATGTGGCTCCGGTTGCATGGCTGCAAAAAATCCGCGAGGTGACCCGGCGCCATGGCATTTTGCTGATTATTGATGAAGTACAGGCCGGATTTGGCCGTACTGGAAAACGCTTTGCATTCCAGCATGCTGGGATTGAACCGGATATTGTGGTGATGTCCAAGGCAGTCGGCGGCGGCTTACCACTGGCAGTACTGGCCATTCGCCGCGAGTTTGACCAGTGGCAGGCAGGAGCACATACCGGCACGTTTCGGGGCAATCAGTTGGCTATGGCAACCGGGCTTGCCACCCTAAACTACCTGAGCCAGCCTGACAACCTGTTACAGGTACAAAAACAGGGCGATGCCTTAATGCAGCAGCTCACAGCCTTGCAAAATCAGTTTGCCTGTCTGGGGCAGGTGCGTGGTCTGGGCTTGATGCTGGGCATTGAAATTGTTGATGAACGCCTGCCGGCAGATCATCTGGGGGCATATCCGGCTGATGCGGCGCTGGCGGTTGCCATTCAGCAGCAGTGCTTTGAGCATGGCCTGTTACTGGAACGCGGTGGCCGCAATGGAACAGTTATTCGCCTGTTGCCACCGCTGATTATTTCCAGCAGTGAATGTGAGCAGGTGATTAGCCGCTTCAAGGCAGCATTGCAGGCCGCTTTGCTAGAGCAGCGGGGTGCCGCAGCATGATGCATACCAGTAGTACTTCCAGCAGTAGCACTTCCAAAAATCAGGTTGAGCACTTTTTGCTGTGTGACAGTGAGATTTCCCGGCAACACTATCAGCAACAGTTAGAGCAGGCCATTAAAGGCATTCAACAGTGGTTATCCGAACCAGACATGTATTCCGGGCTGGATGTTTCCACACTGGCGCAATCCATCCATCTCAATATTGGCAACGAATCACAGCCTGCTGAACAGGTGATCGGGCAGGCGCTGGAACAATATCTCAAGCATAGTCTCAAGGTGCATCATCCGCATTGTGTGGCACATTTGCACTGTCCCACCTTAATGATTAGCCAGACCGCCGAACTGCTAATGAACGCCAGTAATCAAAGCATGGATTCGTGGGATCAAAGCCCGGCTGCTACCTTGATTGAAATGAAGCTGATGGCGTGGTTGCGTGACTTGGCAGGCTATAGCGCTGGTGATGCCGGGGTGTTTACCAGTGGTGGTACGCAAAGCAATCTGATGGGCTTGTTACTGGCGCGTGATGCGACGGTAAAACGGGTTTGGAATGTTGAGGTGCGCACTCAGGGCTTGCCGTCTGATGCCCAGCGCCTGCGGGTGATTTGCTCCAGCCAGGCGCATTTTTCAGTACAGAAAAACATGGCATTACTGGGATTGGGCTATCAATCGGTAGTGGCTATTGACTGTGATGCAAAAGGCCGGATGGATATTAATGCCCTAGAGCAAACCATTGTGCAATTGCAGCAGGATGATTATGTCATTGCAGCAATTGTGGCAACTGCAGGGACTACGGATATCGGCGCAATTGATCCTTTGCAGCAGATTGTAGTAATTGCCCAGCAACATGATATTTGGCTGCATGTCGATGCTGCCTGGGGCGGGGCGTTACTGTTATCAAAGCGCTATCGGCATTGGCTGGCTGGGCTGGAACAGGCAGATTCCATCACCCTGGATTTTCATAAGCACTTTTTTCAACCCATTAGCTGTGGGGCATTTTTATTAAAAAATCCGGCCCATTTTGCCCTAATGCATTATCAGGCTGATTACCTGAACTCGGCATTTGATGATATGCAGGGCGTGCCCAATCTGGTGGCCCGGTCACTGCAAACCACACGCCGTTTTGATGCGCTAAAGCTATGGATGAGCCTGCAACATCTGGGTATAGCGCAGTTTGGCAATCTGGTTGAACATGGCATTGATCTGGCCCGGCAAATTGCAGTCTGTATTAAAGCTGATGCACAGTTGCAACTGATGATTGAGCCACAATTGTCCAGTGTGCTGTTCCGGTTAAATTTTCCTGAATTAACAGCTAACCAGCTAGATTTGTTGAATCAGCAGGTGGCTGATCACTTACTACAAAGTGGACAAGCCAATGTTGGCGTAACTCGCTTTCACCAGCAGACCTGTCTCAAATTAACCATTTTAAATCCGGTAATTACATTGCCTGATCTGGAGCAATTACTGGCGCTGGTCAAGCAGCAGGCCATTTTATTGTTGCAGCCAGCCGAAGCGCAGCAGGGAATTCGCCAACAGGAGTGCATGTGATGAAACAGCATGCCAACCGTCTGGCGTTACAACACCTGATTAATGCCTATGCGCAGGAAACAGGCCGCGGCCATCTTATTTTGCCTGCCCAGCAAGATTCGGTGCAGCAAAAAATCAGTCAGCACAAGCCTTTGCTTTGTCTGAAATTAAGACCGTTAAACCTGAACATGATGGTGCCACTGGATTACGCTAGCCAGCTGGGCAGGCACCGGATTGCAGCTGAACCCTGGCTATGGCAGGACAATCAATGGCGTCAGTTGAGCCCTGTACTGGTGGCCAACCTGTTGCTGGAAGATATTGTACAAAGTAGCAGGCGACCAATTGATGCAGCTAGTGTGCTGGAGCGCTGGGTGCAAAGCCGGGATGCCGTGCAATACTTTTTGCAGCAGCGTGCACAGACACTGGATGAATTGGTAGCGCCAAAACAGAGTTTTATATTTAGTGAACAAGCCTTGCTGGCTGGCCATGCCATGCATCCAACGCCCAAAAGTCGGCAAGGCTTTATGCATGAAGAATTTGTGCAGTATTCGCCCGAAACCCAAGGGCAATGCCAGCTACATTTCTGGCTGGTGGCACCGGATTATATCGCGGAAAGCAGCGCAGATAATACCTTGCCAACAGCCACCCTCAGGCAACTTTTAAAGCCTGTTGCCACTACACGCCAACAGGCTTTAATGCAGCAATATCCACAATGGAAATTATTGCCGTTGCATCCGTGGCAGGCGCGTTATTTAAGCGGCAAAGACTGGTGGCAACACCTGCTTGATGCAGGCCAACTGGTTGATCTGGGGCGCATGGGTTGGCAACTGTCACCCACTACGTCTATTCGCACACTGGCGGCTATCAATGCGCCGTGGATGTTCAAGCCGTCCTTGTCGGTTGCCATCACCAATTCGATTCGGGTCAATCAGGCGCATGAGTGCCTGCGCGGTGAAACCGGTTGCCGCTTGTGGCGTAGTGAGTTTGGTGCACAGTTGCAGCAGGATTATCCAACGCTGGCAGCCATTAATGATCCAGCATGGATTGCCTTGCACTGGCAGGGCAAGGTGGTCAATGAGACTATTTGTATTTTGCGTGACAATCCTTTTGATGAGCATGTGCAGGTGAGCTGTATGGCCAGCCTGTGTCAGGATCATCCCATCAAACCGGAAAACCGCTTGCAGCAGATTATTGCTACCTTGGCTATGCAGGAAAATCGCCCGCCCGAAGAGATTGCCACAGACTGGTTTGCACGTTTTCTGCAAGTAGCCGTAGAACCCATGCTGGGTATTTACATGCGCTTTGGCATGGCATTTGAGGCGCACCAGCAAAACACCCTGCTTGAGCTAAACCAGTTATGGCCGTCCAAATTCTGGCTACGTGATAATCAGGGCTTTTACTATATTGAAGAATATGCCCAGCAGATTATTGAGCTGTTTCCAGTTTTAGCCACCGATGCCCAGTCCGTGGGGCCAAAGTCCTTTGTGGATGAACGGGTGATTTATTACCTGTTTGGCAATACGATTTTTGGCCTGATCAATGCGCTGGGGGCAACGGGTTTTATTGATGAAACTACCTTGTTGCAACGCTTGCAATACACCTTGCAGGCTTTGCTAATGCAGTATCCCGAAAGTACTTTACTGCACTGGCTGCTGACTGCTGACACCTTGCCATATAAGGGCAATTTGCTCACCCGTTTGCATGAGCTGGATGAACTGCTGGCACCACTGGAATTCCAGTCGGTCTATGTAAACATCAACAATCCGCTCAAGGTCGGCTCACAGCAGGAGCAGATTTATGCTTGATATGATTGGTATTGGCCTTGGGCCATTTAACCTGAGTCTGGCAGCGCTGCTGCATCCGCATCATACGCAACTGGATTATTGCTTTTTTGAGCAAAAAGCCGCGTTTTCATGGCATGACGGCATGTTACTGCCAGGCACCACACTTCAGGTTCCGTTTATGGCCGATCTGGTGAGCATGGTTGACCCCACCAGTCCGTTTAGTTTTTTAAATTATCTGAAGCAGCATGGCCGGCTGTTCAAATTTTATTTTCTGGAAAAACTGCACATCCCCCGGCAGGAATACAACCATTATTGCCAATGGGTGAGCCAGCAATTAAGCCGTATTCAGTATCAAAGTCAGGTCACCGCAGTTTATCCAGTAAAGGATGGGTTTGCAGTAGACGTGCAGCAAGCTGGCCAATGCCAGACTTATCACACACGTGCGCTGGTGCTAGGAACGGGTACTGTACCCGGCCTGCCGGAATGCCTAAGAGCCTTTAGCCGCGATTATCCACAATATTGCTTTCATTCAGCCGACTTTATGCAAAAGGGTGAGCAGATTCAGTCGGGGCGCGTGGTGGTACTGGGTGCTGGTCAATCAGCAGCAGAGGTATTTCAGTCGCTGTTTGCGCGACAACTCAATGCACAGGGGCAGGCGCAGTACCAGATTGACTGGCTCACCCGCGCCAGTGGGTTTTTCCCCATGGAATATTCGGCGCTGGGACTGGAACATTTTACCCCGGATTACACCCGTTATTTTTACCAGTTGCCACAAGCCTTAAAAGACCAGCTTGTGCCTAATCAGGGCCTGTTTTACAAGGGCATTAGCTTTGGCACCATTGCCGCAATTTATGAACAACTGTATCACCGCACCATTGCTGGCCAGTCACAACAGGTCACGCTGGCCGGCTTGAGTGAACTGGTGCAGGCATCACGGCAGGACAACCGATTTGTGCTGACTTTTAAGCAACAGCAGCAACAGCAATACTTTGAAGTTATTGCAGATTACGTGATTAGTGCCACCGGTTATCAGCATCGTCTACCAGCGTTTATGCAGGGTCTGGATGAGGTGCTGCAACGCGATAAACAGGGGCGCTTGCGGATTAGTGCCAATTATGAAGTGGCGCATCAGGCCCAAGGCCGGATTTTTGTGCAAAATGCCGAGCTGCATACGCATGGAATTGGCACACCGGATCTGGGTCTGGGCGCATGGCGCGCAGCCACGATTATTAATCAGTTACTGGAACAACCTGCGTATGAATTGGTGAGCGATAACACCTTCCAGCAATTTGGAGCAGCCTATGCGCCTGCTGGGTAGCAAATCCTTACTGTTGTGTTGTGGCTTTCTGTTTGTATTTACCGAAACCGTATTATCGCCGTTTTACCCGCAGTTTTTTCAGCAGGTGTTTGGCCGTACGGATCTGGCCCTAACCGGTAATTATGTGGCAACCTGCCGTCTGACGGTACTGCTGGCAGCACCCTTATGGGGTTTGCTGGCGCGCCGGATTGATGCCATTAAACTGCTCATTATTGGCCAAAGCATGGCTGCAATCCTGACCGCCTGTTTGTCGCTGGCCACAAATCTGACGGTATTTTTTACTTTAACCATTGCCTTGCTGCTGTTTAAAAGCAGTTATTTTCTGTTTTATAGCGCACTGATTGCATTGCAGGGCAAGGCACAGCAAGCCCAAACAGTGGGTCAGGTACAACTGGTGGTGCATCTGGCACTGATTGCATCAACGCTGGCCAGTGCCTGGGTGCTGTCGTTTGAGCATCCGCTGCAACTGTTTTTGCTGGTGGCAGTGCTGGATGTGGTTCAGGTGATGCTTTGTGTGATGGTACTGCGCCAGCGCAAAACACTAAAGCCTGTACAGCTACAGGCCACCGAGCCTGTATTAGAAAAGCCGCAGGGTTGGCCATTCACTACCATTATGGGGTATGGCCTTTTGGTGCTGGCTTTTAGCATGGCCACCAATGCAGTGCGGCCTTATTTAACCGCCTATAGCATGAATGTAATGCAACTGGATCGTTTGCAATCGGCATGGCTATACCTGCTGCCTTCCCTGATGGCTTTATGTGCCTATCCCTTACTAAAAAGCAAATGGCTGCATCAGCACAGTTTTGAGCAGCGCTATGCCGTATTGCTGGGTTTGCTGGTGATGAGTCTGCTTGGGCAGGCGCTGGCCAGTCATATCAGTCTGCTGTTTTTGGCGCGCATGCTGTTTGGTTTAAGCCTGCTACTGGCACAGACACAACTAGAGCTGTATTTGTTCCAGAACGCAGCGCATAGCCCGCACTGGTACTTCAGCCTTGCCAGCACCACCCAGCATGCCGGGCAGTTACTGGCACCGCTGGCGGCTGCACTGGTGGTTGGCATTTATGGGTTGGCCGCACCATTCTGGCTGGCTGCTTTCATTCTTTTACTTTCCTTTATTTTTATTGCAGTCGGCTTAAATGACCGGCCTGTATCCAGACGGAGTATTGCTCATGACCGTGGCATCATTACAAATTAACCAGCAGCAATGGCAACAAGCAGGTACACGCCTGATTGAAATGGCCATTGCCGAGTTTTTATATGAAGAAATCATTGAGGCGCAAAAGCTTGAGGCCCACAATATTGAAATACAGCAGATTGAAACACAGCAGACTAAAGCACAAGAAATAGCTAGCGTTGCTGGTACTGCAACCAAACTAGCAGTCTGGCAAGTCAATCTGGGCGAGCAGTATTATCAGTTTCAGGGTTTTCAATATCAGCTGGGTCACTGGTATATCCAGCCCGGCTCGGTGCGCCAGTATGCAGTGCCTGTTGCAACTTTGTCTGAACCATTGGTACAGGCTGAGCCTGCCTGGAACCTGCACCAGTTTATCACCAGTGTGGCCAGACAAGCTGAGGTCAAGCCCTTTACCATGACCTATCTGGTTAAGGAAATGAACAATACCTGGGTGGCAGAAGCGCATTTGTTTGATCAGCAGCGCCCGGACAGCAGAGCCATTACCAATCTGTCGGCTGCCGAAGTGGAAGGGGTATTACGCGGCCATCCGTGGCTGATCATGAGCAAGGGCCGCATGGGTTTTGGCTACCACGATTACCTGAATTTTGCGCCGGAAATGCAGCCCAAGCTACAGCTACTATGGGTAGCAGTGCATCAGCAACTGGCGGATTATCACCATATTGACGGACTGGATTTGCAAACCCTGTATGCACAGGAGCTGGATTCGCAGCAATTAACCGAATTTTTGCAGCACATTCGCGATGCTGGTCAGCAGCCGGATGACTATATCTTGCTACTGGTGCATCCGTGGCAGTGGCATCACTGGCTGATGAGTACCTATGCTGGTGAAATTGCCAGCCAGCACATTATTGCACTGGGCCTGTCACAGGACTGGTACATGCCCATGCAGTCCATTCGTACCTTTAGCAACATTAGCCACCCTGAGCGGCGCTATGTCAAATTGCCATTAAGCATTTTTAACACAGCGGTTTACCGCGGCCTGCCATCTGACCGTAACAAGGCAGCGCCAGCGTTTACCCAATGGCTCAAGACCACCTTTGCCAATGATGCCGTGTGGCAGCAAACCGGACTGGTGCTGCTGGGCGAAGATGCCACAGTGACGGTTGACCAGCCCTGTTTTGACCAGATTGATGGCGCGCCCTACCAGTTTAAGGAGCTGTTTGGCTGTCTATGGCGTGAAAGTGTGCAGGGCTATTTACAGGATAGCGAGCAGGTTCTCAGTCAGGCAGCGCTTGTGCATCGTGATCTGGACGGCCATTCGGTATTGACGGCATTAGTAGAGCGCTCTGGCCTGCAACCGTTAACCTGGCTTAGGCAGTTTGTGCAAGTGTGTATGACGCCATTGCTGTATGGCTTGTATCGTTATGGACTGGTGTTTTCACCGCATGGCGAAAACAGTTTGCTCATCCATGAAAATGGCTTACCCAAGCGCATGGTAATCAAGGACTTTATTGATGACGTGAACCTGATTGATGAAGCCTTTCCTGAGCTGGCCAGCCTGCCGCCAGAAGCTAAGGTTTTGCTACGTCATACAGCACAGGACCTGACGCACTTTATTTTTACCGGCCTGTTTATTGTGCATTATCGCTATATCAGCAGCATCTTTTTGCAGGACTTTAACCACACTGAGGCGGAGTTCTGGCAACAAGTGGCTGATGTAGCGCATGAATTTCACCAGCAGCATCCCGAGTTGAACGAGCGCATTCAGAAATTTGACCTGTTCCGCCCCCAGTTTGAAAAAATCTGCCTAAACCGGGTTCGCCTGTTTAGTCATGGCTATGCCGATGATGCCGAACGGCCTTATCCCACCATTTTGCATGCGATGCCCAATCCGATCCACGCCGATGTACTGGCCCAGTGGCACCAAGCCAGCGCTTAAGCCATTCAACTTAAACTAAACAATAAAGGAATCCATCATGACCACCGTTTCACGGCAATTACCCGATTATTATGAATACGAAGAAGAAGGAACCACCTATTACCTCAAGCAGGTACGCTATCCCGAACACATGCCATTACTGCACCGCTGGATGCATGAGCCGCATGTGATTCCGCAGTGGCAACTGAACCTGCCGTTGGTTGCCTTGAGTGTTTATTATGAAAAAATGCTGGCAGATGACCATCACCGCTTGTATCTGGTGGGCATCAATGGACAGGACGTGGGCTATACAGAAATCTATGAGGGGAAACGTGACCGTCTGGGACGTTATTACAATGGCGATCCTGACGATCTGGGCTGGCATTTGCTGTTTGGTGAAACCTCGGCCTTTGGCAAGGGGCATTTGCGGCCAGTCATTCGCATGCTGAGCTACTTTATTTTTGAAAATTCCAATGCCAAAAAAATTGTAGGTGAGCCGGATCACACGGTAAAACCCTATGCGGCTGTAGTAGCAGAGCTGTGCTATGAATTGCAGCGGCTTATTCCCATGCCGGAAAAAACGGCGGCGTTATATTATTGCGATCGCGATACCTTTTTGGCCAAATTTCCTAAAAATTCCTTAAATACCAGCTATAAAGCACAGGTTAATGTCTAGGCATGACTTGACTAATTTTTTAGGCTGCTTAAAATAGTGATAATTATTATCATTATTACTATAAGTTATTAAATTATGCCAATAGAAGTAAACGGCTGGCCCATTGTAAAAATGTGTTTTTGGGGGAATATCACCCAGATACAGTTTGAGCAATGGCTGGCCACCTTAACAAACTATCTTGAACGCAATCAGCCTTTTGCAGTTATAAGCTGGACGGAAGAACCTTTATCACTGCCGGAAGGTTATCGCCAGCTTGAAGCCATCTGGTACAAACAGTACAAGCAGCAGTTTGCCCAGTGCTGCAAAGGTCTGGCGCGGATTGCCAGCGATGATGCCGAGTTTGCCAGACTCAACACACCAGCCATGCACAAAGCCTGGAGTTGCCCTTATTTTGTGTACCGTGATCTGGCTACAGCACAGCATTGGGCCGGAGAACAGTTATGAATCAGTTCACAGCTATGAATCAGTTCAATGCGCGGCAGGTTAGCCTGCTGGTCATCATGCTGTACCTGGCACATGCGCTACCGCTGTATTTTTTTAATGTGGCGATGCCTGCCATTTTGCGCCAGCAGGGGATGGACTTGCGCTGGATTGGCATGCTGTCCTTGCTGTATTTACCATGGGCCTTCAAGTTTTTCTGGGCGCCGCTGGTAGATCGTTATTTTATTCCAAGACTGGGACGGCGACGCAGTTGGCTTGTATTGACCCAGCTGGCTGTCATTGCAGGTCTGCTGGCTTTGGCTGTCATGCGCATTGATTATGGCTTGTGGCCATTTGTACTAACTGCCCTATGGATTTCAACCATGGCAGCCACGCAGGATATTGCCATTGATGGCTATGCGGTTGATGTTTATCCGGCCACACACTATAGCCTGGCCAGTACCATGCAAAGCATTGGCATTGCGCTGGGCAGTATGCTCGGGGGTGCTGGAACCCTGTGGCTATATGAAAATTATAACTGGCAGATGGCTTTGCTCAGCCTAACAGGGCTGATTGCCATGACCACGTTGTCGGTGTGTTTTTTAAAAGAATCCAGCGATACCCGATTTCTGGAAAAATACAAGCCCAGCCTGCGCCGGGTGTTTTCACGGCCTGAAATTCGTCGCCTGCTGCTGGTAATTGTGGTGTATCGACTGGTGGAATCACCAGCCATGGCCATGCTCAATCCCATGCTGGTGGATGCCAAATGGTCACTCACCCAGATTGGGTTATTGTTTTCAGTGGCGGGTGCGGCAGTGGGTTTGCTGGCTGCGGTGGCTGCTGGCTGGCTGGTCAAACGGCAGGGCAGTATGCGCTGGTTACTGGGTGCTGGCTGGCTGCGTAGCGTCATTTATATGGTGGTGGCAATTGCATTGCTGTCTGGCACGATTGGCTTTTGGGGCTATGCCGCAGCGGTTGTCAGTATTCTGGCCGTGCGCTATCTGGCCATGACCGCGCTGTATACCTATTTTATGGAGCATTGCTCCAGGCAGCAGGCGGGTACTGATTTTACCGTGCTGGTGTGTTTTGAATTACTGGTGTTTTTCCTTGGTGCTGCATTATCCGGTTTTATAGCCAAGGCGTTGGGGTACGGTAACCTGTTTGCCGTGTTGTCTGTTGTTTCCATTATTAGCGTCATCCTTAGCCACATGCTTATGCGTCCAGCCACGGTATCGACGACTTATCAAACGAAAACTTAAGGAGTTTTGGGATGCGTATCACGCATTTTAGTCTGTCCCTGTTGTCGCTGGCGATCAGCACTCAAATTTATGCCGAGGTAACCAGTAACGCTCAGGCGACCAGCACGTTAAGCCCGATTGTGGTCACGGCCACCCGTACCCCCACCAGCATTGCCCAGATTGCCGGAACCGTGCAGACCATTGCGCAGGCAGAGATTGTGCAACAGGCCACCCCCGGCAGAAAGCTTGCTGATATCCTGGCACAACTGGTGCCATCCTTGGGCGCATCCAGTGGCACAGTGAGCAACTATGGCCAGACCATGCGCGGCCGTCAGGTACAAATCCTGATTGACGGTGTACCGCAAACCGGCTCGCGTGATGTGTCACGCCAGCTTAACAGCATTAGCCCAGCGCTGATTGATCATGTGGAAGTGGTATCCGGTGCCAGCAGTATTTACGGTGCCGGCGCAACTGGCGGTATTATTAATATCATTACCCGCCGAGCTACCGAGAGTGAGCCGCTAAATTTTGAAACTAAAGTGGGCATTACCGCAGGCGACCATTTTTCCAGTGATGCCCTGGCTTATGAAGTCGGCCAGACCGCAGCGTTTAGCCATGGTGCGCTGGATGGTTTTTTAGGGGTTAATTTTACCCAGCGCGGTGAACAGCAGGATAGCCGTGGTGAGCGGATTGCTCCTGAACCGGCACAGGCCGATCGTCAGGATACCCAGACCATTGATGTCAATGGCCGCCTGAACCTGCGTTTAAACGACCAGCAGCGCATTAGCCTTGGCGCGCAATATTATAATGACGAGCAGGACAGTGACTATGCGCCGGATTATGGCCCGAATTTGTCCGCCCTGCTGGTACGGGGTTATCAGCCCAGTCTAAAAGCCATCAAGGGCCTGCAACTGGATCAGCAGCCACTCACCAGCCGTTATGCCATCAATGCCCAATATCAGAATGATGACGTGCTTGGGCAAGTACTCACCACCGAAGCCTATTATCGACATGAAAAAAGCCGGTTTTTTCCATTTGTGACGGCTATTAATGTGGCACGCGCGCCATTAAGCGATGCACAAAAACAGCAGCTGGCTGCCCGGGGCTATGCCGTATTGCAATCCGAGTCTGAAGTTGAAGTAGCAGGTGCGCGTGCTGCCTTGCAATCAAGCCTGAATTTGGCTGATAAAACCCTTGAGCTGACTTATGGGGTGGATTACGAACAGGAAACTGACCAGCAGCAGGCTGAAAGCTTTGACCTGAACAGGTTTATGGCCAGTAATGGTCTGACTTATCAATCCAGTGGAAAGAGCTATGGCTTTGGCCCGGATGTTGACATCAATAAACTGGGCGTATTTTTGCAATCCCGGTTGCCGCTGAGCGATCAACTGAGTGTGCAGGCTGGTATCCGCCACGAACAGATTGACAGTGACAGCAAGCAATACATTCCAACTAATGAGGCTATGCTGGCCGACTTGCTGGCAGCCTACTGGGTGCCTTATCAGCCCTCCGCGGTGGCCGCAGGCAAGGTCAAGCACAATGCCACCCTGTTTAATCTGGGCACAGTGTATGACTTAAACGATGCACAACAGGTGTTTGCCAATTTTTCACAAGGCTTTAGCTTGCCGGATGTACAACGCATGCTGCGGGATGTGCAACCGGGTTTTGTGGTGAGCTCAGATAATATTGAACCCATCAAGGTCAATAACTATGAGCTGGGCTGGCGCATGCAGGGCGATGCAGGCCTAAATCTGGGACTTACCGGCTTTTATAATACATCGGACAAAGTCAGCCAGTTTAACCGGGATTACAGTGTAACTATTGCTGATACCGATGAGCGCATTTACGGCGCAGAAGCCAGTTTTAGCGTGCCAGTACTCACCCAGTTTAAGGCAGGTGGCACACTGGCCTATACCCGTGGTCAGTTCAAGGATGCCGCAGGCGAATGGCGTGAACTGAATGCATTCCGGGTTTCGCCAGTCAAAGGCACGCTGTTTGGCGAATGGAATGATGACCATGACAACGGCTTGCGCATACAAATGCTGGCAGTTGCAGGCTCTGACCGCGCCTATAACGATGCCCAGCAAGCAGCTTACAACAGTACAGTACGGGCAACACCAGCCTCTAAAATCAAGGGCTATGCAGTAATGGATGTACTGGCTCACGCGGCAGCCTTGGGCGGGCGCATTGATTTTGGGATATATAACGTCTGGAATACTGCATATCGCAGTGTCTATAGTCAGGAAGCTGCTTCCACCTATGGCCTGATGTCCAGCATTCCTGCCGAAGGGCGGACTTACGGTTTAAGCTATACCGTGCGCTACTAGCAAACCCATTTCCGTTGATTGCTGTATCGCCAGCGGCGCAGCAATCAGGTGATAAACTGCTAGATAATACTCACAGATAATAAGAAGTATTAAGCAATCTTGGCCAAACTTAGTTAAGACTTTAGTTTGTTGAGGAATAGTTAAGTTAGATACCTCATTGTTTAATCTGCATAGTTTCTGTTGACAATATAAATTACCCTTAACTTTTAAGCCTCATCACTTCCAGCGAGAGAGATAATGGTCATTACGATTAAAGGTAAAAAATATAATGCTCAGCATATTGTGAGCATGGATGTAAACGATGGCATGCTTTACGTGCATCTCAGCACGGGGGAACTGGAAAAAATTGATTTTGATGATGAGCAGGAAGCCAATCAGGTGATAGACACTTTTGAGCGTGCCTTGGCTTAACCCGACTTAACGGGGTGCGGCAGTACAACGAAAGTTATTGATATTTAGCACAGGACTGGCAGGCAATGGTGGCGTTGTCCAGTAATACAGGGACAAGCCGGAAATTGCTGTCTAGACGCAATTTCCGATTTTCAAAACCTGACACATCATAAATTTTTGCAGGACTTTGTAGAACTGGGCAACATTCAGGAAGTGTAGACACTGCTGGACTTTTGTGGCTAGCATAACATCGCCTCAGGCATTGAAATGATTGACATGCAGTGTAACCAGCCGGACGCGCTGCTGGTTATCATCATTTTTAGTACTAATTTCCTATAATAAACAGTCTGGGGATCGGTCTAGAATGGAGCAAAGTCAGGGAGGTTGGGATTGTAATGAATCATTATAATGACCACGACACATATCACATTTTTAATCTGATTGGCCAGCATACCGAACTCAAGCGTATTCTGGAAGCCGTGTCCAAATGGCTGGAAACCTGCATTCCCAATGCGCTGGTTACCATTATGCTGTATTCAAAAACACGGCAGACTTTACAGTTTGCGAGTGGCATACAGCATTTTTCCCAGCAGTATTGTAGTGCAATCAACAACATGGAAATTGGCCCGCATCAAGGTACCTGTGGTGCTGCTGCATTCCTGCGCAAGCTGGTCATCAGTGATAACCTGATTGATGATCCCAACTGGCAGGCTTATAGGGATATTATTAAAGTCGAACAACTGGTGAGCTGCTGGTCTATCCCTATTATTAATGCAACAGGTGATCTCTACGGCACCTTTGCAACCTATTACCGAACCCCGACCATACCAACCGAACATCACATCCGGCTTTTACAGCAGGCTGCGGCACTGGTGGCACTGGCCGTTGAGCTGGATGATGAGCGCCAGCAAAAACAGGCAATTTATGAAAAATACAGTTCTTTTTATAATTATCATCCCGATGTAATCTTTGAAATTAATACGCAGGGACGTATCGTCAGCACCAATATTGCCTGCCGTAAAGTTACCGGTTTTTCTGAAGAACAAATTCTGGGCAAACATTTTAATGAATTTTTGCCTGCTGAATACCATCAGCTTGCCAATGCAGCATTTGAAGAAGCCTTGCAGGGCAACGCACAATACTATGAAATTCCATCCTTTCATGCTTCTGGAAAAATTCTGTGGCTGGACCTGACCAATTTACCGATCATCCAGCATCAAAAAGTCACCGGGGTGTTTGGCATAGCCCGTGATATTACCTCACGGCGCAAAAGTCAGGAAAACCTGCGGCTGCTGGAACGCGGGGTGAGTGCCAGCTCTAATGGCATTATCATTACTGATTCCTCTGAACAATTGTTAATTGTCTATGTGAATCCTGCCTTCCTTAAAATGACAGGTTATACCCTAGAAGAGGTGATCGGCCAGCCGTGCCGCTTTTTACAGGTTCCTGATACAGAGCTAGACAAGATTGCATTAATCAATCAGGCGCTCACAGCAAAAAAGGAATTTCAGGTCACCATCAAGAATTACCGCAAGGATGGTAGCTGGTTCTGGAGCCGGTTAATGCTGGGACCTGTGTTTGATAAAGACGGTAACTGCACCCATTTTTTGGGAATTCAGGAAGATATTACCCAGCAACGCCTGCATGAGGAATATATTGCCCGCCAGTACAGTCATGACCAGTTGACAGGGTTGCCCAATCGGCAAACTTTTGAAGCCGCGTTGCAGCAGGCCTTTACTGCACCTGATAACAGCCCACAGTCGCTGACATTACTGTATATCGACCTTGATGACTTTCAATCCATGAATGACAGCCTGGGTCATTTGATGGGTGACCAGATTATTAAATGTGTTGGGGATCGCCTGCAAGGATTGTTGCAGCCAGGCGATTTGCTCAGTCGTTTTAACGGTGATGAATTTGCATTACTGATCACAGATCAGGCTAACAGTAGCCCTGATCGCAACCATAATGGTGATAGTAACCCCGACATAACCAAAAGCAATGCCATGGCGCTGGCTCAACAAATCCTGGAGCTTTTTTCCCAGCCCTTTCAGGTAGACAGCCACAAGATCTACCTGAGTGCCAGTATTGGCATTGCAGCAAATCATCATGCAATAGAACGGTCGTCTGAGCTTTTGCATCAGGCTATTCTGGCCATGAAGGAAGCCAAGCGGCAGGGACGTAATACCTGGCACTGGTCTGAGGAAACCATTAAAAAACATGGCCCGGAAATCGACTATGCCTATTTACGGCTGGAATTAATGGAGGCATTGAAGCAAGACCAGTTTAGCCTGTTTTATCAGCCTCTGGTTGATCCGGCAACCGGCATCGTCAAGGGTGTGGAAGCACTGATTCGCTGGTTTCATCCGCAGCGTGGCTACATTTTCCCGGATGTTTTTATTCCTTTGGCAGAACGAACCGGGCAAATTATTGCAATTGGTCAATGGGTGCTTAAAAAAGCCTGCCGGGATATTGCCGAATGGAACCGGATCAATCAAAAACACCTGACCCTGTCAGTTAATATTTCACCACTACAATTTCGCAGGGCAGGGTTTTTACAGGAACTGGAGCATGCCCTTAACATGAGCCAGTTGCCACCTGAATTGCTCAAAATTGAAATTACTGAAGGCATGGTTATTATTGGCGCAGACCGTGCCATTGAAATCCTGAAAACAATCCGTCATTTGGGCGTGCAAGTTTCTATTGACGACTTTGGCACGGGATATTCCAGCTTGAGTTATCTGCGCCGCCTGCCGATTAATCAAATCAAGCTGGATCGCAGCTTTATTGAAAACCTGAGTGAAAATGAACAGGATGCAGCCATTGTAAAATCGATTATTCAGCTGGCGCACCAGCTTAATCTCGAAGTTGTGGCAGAAGGAATCGAAACATTGCAACAAGCCAGATTCCTGTACCAGCAAGGTTGCAACCTGCTGCAAGGTTATTATTATGCACGTCCGGCACCGCTTGGCGAGTTAAAACCCCTTTACCCGCTATTGCTGGATGAAACCTGAATGCTGGATTCCAACAGTGTGAAGTTTAGGTAAGTTTTGCTGCTTTTACTGTTAGTTGCACACCATCTGGCTACCACTGAAGCGGCAGGCTCTGCGGTTTGAGGCGTAGGGGTTCGAAGAATAACTACTTGATGAGTATGCATTTGAGCTATATGGATTATAGCTTGAGTTTCTATCCATATTCCTCATACGGGCTTCATTGGCCAGCCGGATGTCGTCTTCGTATTCTTTGGCATGTTGCCTATCTGCTGCAAATTTTCTGGCTTTTTCATAATTGGTTTTATAGTTATCCCAGGATTCGCGGGCGTTATATCTGTCATATTCCTGCTGTACATGATTGTTGGAGTAATTGCTGGAATAGTCAGACCGGGCGCGATATCGATTAACTGCGCTGGAGTTGTTTTGGGCGTCATTCATTACCACGGTAGCCGTTTTATGTGTACTACGGCAGCCGCCATCAGAAAAAGTGACATTGCCATTGGCGTCAGTACATTTCATCACTTGTGCTTGCGCCATTGGCGGCATTAACAGCAGCAAGATTAAATAGTTTAAGGGTTGCATTTGTTGTTTCCACTACAATTTAAGCTATTTTTTAGGTCATAAAAATATTGTTTAAGACTATTTTTTAACACGATAAAACCTATTATAGACCCAAGATTCAGGTTATTTAAAGCGCAATAGCTCTTAAAAATACAGTTAGCTTGCGCCAGGAAATTGTGACTTCTGTCGCTGGTAAAAAAGCAATCACAAAAAAAGCATAGCGCCCAGTCATTAGCTGCACATACTAGGCCATTAGTAATTGTGAAATTGAGGATTATTCGCTATGCAAACAACTTTTATGCTTTGCCGTATGTCGTGTATTGCTGCACTTATGGGCAGTCTGGCTGCGTGTAGCACGCCTGCAATAACACCTGCCAATTCAGCAGATTTGGCGAATCAGGAAACCATACAATATACAGTAGGGCCCTGTTTTGGCGCCTGTCCAGTGTATGCAGTCACAATTCGCTCTAATGGCCGGGTAGAGTTTGAAGGCAAACAGCATACTGCTGTGCAGGGGACACGAGCACTTTCTACAGGAATGGACACCTATAATCAGGTTAAATCACGATTAAAACCTTATCGCCCGGTTGAGGGAAGCACTGAAACTACCCAGTGTGAAAACCAAGTTACCGACCAGCAGACTTATCAGATTGTCTGGAAAAAGGCAGACGGCCGCCAGACTGTGTTGAACCATAACCGGGGTTGCCTGTCTGAAACAAACCGCGCATTAAATGCGGTAATGGATTGGCTGCCACAAAAGCTGGGCATTGCAGGCTGGATTAAGCCTTAAGACGTGAAAAGAGCCACGACGCTAATCACCAGGCAATAAATTACCCTCATAAAAAGTCTGAAAATCATTTATTTCAGGCTTTAAGAATATTAATTATTGTGGAAATTCTGGGGATCAAGATAAAAGGAAATTAGCGTAAAAATAGCAGTACTGTGGCAACCGATAATAGCAGGAAGCTATTAACCTTTAACAAGCGCAGCCCAAGTGTTCTATAGCTGTTCGACAGGCAATTCTTGCACAGGGTACTATTGATTGCGCTATGGCCGCATTTTAGGCATTTTAATGTGAGGGGCTGCATCATGTCGTTAATCCTCTTACCGCATTGAGTTCACCATAGCGTGCAATTGACCCAATTATTTGGGCGGTCGGCCAGCGGCTATTGTTCGATAATTTCAGTTAATTTATTGACTTAAAAGTATTTGTTGAAAGGCTTTAAACATTGAGCGCCTTAAAAAATGCATTTATAAGCCATCAATAAATATAAGTACTGTCAGCTTCTATATAAGCTACTGCCAGATTCTAAGAGATACTGTAGAACGGCTTGCTGTAAGCATAAGTGCGAAAATAGTTATGAATTATTCAGGGAAGGCATGAATGGTTACGGTGATTAATGAAAACGCAGGGTTGTGTAGTTTGATGAACACGATTCATTCAATTTATGCAGCCTGATAACAAAATCCCTGTTTCTCATTTCTTGTTTCTCAATAGCGACTAGCCTTGATTTTGCTTGCTGCGTTTATGGGCATACATCTGCTGGTCAGCCAGACGGAAAGCTTCTTTCAAGCCGGTTGCAGGCAGGCGGATGGCAACACCAATAGAAGCTTCAATCTGGTTATCGATGAGTGCCTGCTGTATACGCTCCTTCAGAGCATTGGCTTCAGCTTCACTGGTTTCGATAGTCAGGATGGCAAATTCATCGCCCCCCAGCCGGGCTACCACATCTTCTGTTCGGACAGAATGACGCAAAATTTGTGCAGTCTGCCGGATTAACTCGTCGCCTGCCAGATGACCACAGGTGTCGTTGACTTCCTTAAGGCCATCCAGATCTACCACATAAATGGCTGAGGAGTGACCATAGCGACGGTTGCGTTCTTCTTCTGCCTGTAATAGCTGCTCCCAGCCACGTCGGTTATAAAGCTGGGTTAACTCATCGGTGAGTGCTTCAGCCTTGAAGCGTTCCAGTTTGCGTGACTGTTCCTGTTGCTTGAGTTCATTTTGCAGAATATGGCTTAAAAGACTGCCGAGCAGGTTAAAAAGGGTTTCTTCCTGTTTGATTTCGTCAGGCTGGGGCATAGGATCAAGGGCACACAGCGTACCAAACAGTTCACCATTTTCCCAGACAATCGGCTGTCCGACATAGGCCTTGATCGGCACGCGCTGGGTAATGGGCGCTTGGGCATAAATGGCCACATCATCAGTTTTTGGGGCAATGCGCGGGCCTTGGCCAGCCACCATCAGTGAGCATAGCGAGTTGGCCCAGCACATAATTTGACCAGGCTTTAAACCATAGCCATGATCTTCTGCCTGCAACAAGATCAGGTTGTTACTTTCTACGCGGGTAATGGCCCAGAGCGTAAAGCCAAAGCGTTCATGTAAAAATCTCAGGACAGCACGCCCAGCTTCTTCAAAACTGGCAAAGGCTTGTACATTCATTTTGAATTCCTTTCTGCAGTGCACGATACTGATGCAAAATCGCTCTCTTTTAGCCTAAAAGAGATCGCACCAGTTAACGATATAAATTCGTTGCTGTTTTATTATGAATCTGCAAGAAAGTAGGACAGTACTGTCGTTTTGGCAGTCTTGCCCATAAATGCATCATAAAAAATTAGCTCATCAGATGCTAAGCCAGTTTATTTATCTGATGAGGCTTTGCGCTGATTGCCTGTAATGCTGCCAGTACCCTGCATGGGCTGGTGCAGGCTACCTGATGAAGGCGAAACCACAGCACCTTCACCAATCCGGCTACTGGTCATCAGGGCGGTGAGGTTTTCAGTAAGCTGCGGCATCACCTGATGCGACAGAATTTCCGCCTTGGTTAGCCCAACATGGACTTCCTCACGCGGATTTTCGATAAGCTCAACAATAGCTTTGGCAACATTGAGTGGATCATCAGGTAATGGCATGCGAATAACATGACCCGTGTAGTTGGCGGCATGCTCAAACCACGGCGTATCCGTAACCCAGGGATTGACAGTACAGACGTGAATATTCTTGATTTTTTCAGTTTTAAGTTCCTGATATAGCGCTTCACCAAGACCCACCACACCAAACTTGGCAGTAATATAGGAAGCAAAATACGGCATCGGCACTTTGCCTGCCGCAGAACCGACATTAATCAGCGTGCCATAACCTTGCTGTTTAAACTGGTTAAGCGCGATATGGCTGCCAATAATGACACCCTGAAGTGAGGTTTCAATAACGCGCAAATGATCCTGCAGTGGCACTTCCTCAAAACGTCCGGCAGCGCCAATCCCGGCATTGTTAATCCATACATCAATCTTGCCAAAGCGTGCAATGGCGGCCTGAGCCAGTTGCTGCATATCCTCTGGCTTGCTGACATCGGTTGTTACTGCAATGGCATTACCACATTGACCAGCCAGCTCGTCAATCAGTTCAGAGCGCCGCGAAGCCAAAACCAGGGTTGCGCCATGCTGGGCGAGTTGCAAGGCAGTTGCTTTACCAATGCCACTGGAGGCACCTGTAAGTACGACCACCAGGGAATTATTGGTGATAAAGTCGGAATCTGTAACCTCTGCATCAATGGCATGCTCTAAGGTCATAAAAAATCTCCTGACACATATGTTTAACCATCATAAATCGCTTACGGCTAAAAGATATTCCTGTTTTGAGGTGGCGTGGTAAAGCTGCGTGTTGTTCCTGTAATATTATTTATGCTGGCTAAAGTCTTACAGGCTTATAAGAAACTACTAGGATCATTAGTAAAAATAGAATGTCAGTTACAGCATTACCGAAATTGCGTATATTCTGGAATTTTCAGATTACAGCAGTCTTATTCTGCTTCATTAATATATTAACATAAGCTACTGTTTTATAATTAAATAAATATAAAATTTATTGCTGAAAATTTTTAAAACTAACAGAAATACTTAACAATATGACTTTTTGTTTACCGTTTAATTTTTTATAAAGGAACCATATTTTTAATATTATTTAGAAAATAATGACTGATCAAAGTACCAAACAAGCCAGAATTAATGCACTAATACAGGATCTGGCCAACTTAAAAGCCGAGCATATTACAGATGAGCAACTGGCTCGCATGACAGAAATTATCAATGTTGCTTCAGTACAAAATTCTCAGCATAGTGGCACACAAGGTCTTGCCGAGAATTTTTTCCGCACTGAAACCCTGATTAAAACACTGGAAAGCGATATTGCCAGCCTTGAGCAAAGTGACTTGCTTATCAATAATGAGCTTCGTCTGGTGGAAATGCAAAAACAGTTAAAAGCGGCTCAGGAAACGCTTGAAGAGCTGGCTGACTTAATTCAGAACAATGCTGAAGAGTTAGGTCACTTTAAAACTATTGACAGTATAAATCATTTGCCTTTAACCATACGTTTATATGAGCAGGCAAAAGCTTTAGATTAATTATTATTAAACTGATTTAACCACAACCGTATTTATTGAAAGACTGGATTATTTTTAGGCTATTTATCAGGCTCAATAAATAAAGTCACTGTTAAAATTAAGATATACCGTTCTGTCTATAATGGTAATAATTTATGTGAAACTCTGAAAAACAGTTTTACATTTGCCATAATTTTCTCATGACTAATCCCTAAATCGTTATAAGCACTAGGCCAAAAAAATGAGTCAAGCGTTTAAAAAATGCAAATCTTGCCATACGGTATTACCACATAGTGCTTCCCAATGTGAGCATTGCAGGTTTGCTGATGAAAAAAGCTGGGCGCTAATCTTTTTTGTTTGTACCCTATTACTTTTAATTTGTCTTTTGGCTTTCATTATTTTAAAAAATTTTTAATATATTAATATTATGAAGTTACTTATTCATTCTCGATACTTAGGTTAATAGATGATTTAAATATTTTTTATACAGTTAGATTAGATAATAATTTTTGCTATCTAAAGTCTTTAAAAACACTATAAAAGCATCACCTCGAATAACGAAAAGACATTTTTTTAATATTTCTCCTGTTCAGACTGCTATAAAACACAACTGTTGTCATCATAGAAGCAGCAGACTTTCTTTAAATAATCGATATGATCAAATCAGGACAAGTTCAGTAGGATTGCAATGATGATTAATCATGGAATCTCAGGTAATAAGAATTTTAGAGTAAGTTCAGATAAGGCCATACTGTTATCTTCTGCAACTTATTTCTATCAAAAACAACAGGCATTGCCTGAAACAGGGAAGATAGGTAGAAATATTTTCACGCAAACATATCAAGGTTTAAATACTAATACCTTGAAATTGCCTGATTTTTTTAGGCTTAAGTATTGGCAGGATTTTAAATATAGCAATATTTCCATGCCGGCTCTTTACTGTGCTCTGCTAAGTATTTTAACTGCTAGTGGCATGGCTATTTATAGTCAGTTTATTAATCTTTCTACAATTAAGCTGGAAATGGCTGGGCAGCTAATCCTGATCAGTTTATGGGCTGCTATTGTGGCCGGAGTAATTATTGTATTAAAGGCTTTAAAAAGCTGGCGCCTCCAACAGCATTATGCCCCTTTAAAACCTGTTGTATTGCAGGTCTGGAATCAACTGGATGAATTAAATGCATATATAGAGCGGATTCAGAAAACCTGCCAGACTTCTGAAAAGCCAGTGCCAGCTACCTTGATGAAGTGTCTGGACAATTATTATGAAAAAACAATTTGCTTTAATAAGGAGTTGCAAAAAATTAAGCTGTTTATAGACGACAAACAGTTTGATCAGTTACTCGACCAGTATCAGGCCATCAGTAAAGCATTTCGTGATCAGCTAACTAGATTAATTGCCCTGCTATCTGATCAGCCTTATGAAACAAATCCGTGTAACCTTGTGCTGCAAAATTTAGTACCTCTGTATTTATCCCTGGATCAGTACCATCAGGCTATTGCAAAGCAACTTATTCAGATCATACGTTATTGATGCTCTAAAATAATTTAAAAAGTGTGATGTTGTTTGCACCAGCATTTATTGAAGGATTAGGAATGTACTTTATTTTAAAAATTATCTCTTATGCTTAATTTCTGGTGCTTATAAGCACAATTCATATTTACTAAAGAAAACAGCATAAAAATTCATAAATTTATTTTATTTTTGTAATTTAAATGTACTAATTGTGTAGTATTTTATAGAAATTGGTTATTTCATTTGTTCTATTACCTTTAATTCAGCTGGCTATCAGATGAGAATATTTCACATTTATAACCCCACTTGCCAACATTGTCATCATTCCTTACGCGGGAATTATGCGACTTGCTATAGATGCGACAAAGGCAATGAGGTTTATTGGAAAGCTACTATTTTATGCTATGGCGTTTTTATGGTAGCACTATTGATCATGGTGGCTTTAATAGAAAAAGGCTGGTCTTTTAACCCATTCCTGTAAGGGTTAATCTGATGGGATTGATGTTAAAACC
Organism: Alkanindiges illinoisensis DSM 15370; assembly: GCF_000619845.1. Lineage (GTDB taxonomy): Bacteria > Pseudomonadota > Gammaproteobacteria > Pseudomonadales > Moraxellaceae > Alkanindiges > Alkanindiges illinoisensis. Next base: position 481,106 of record NZ_JHUX01000003.1, read on the forward strand.
TGATAGCTTAACTTTAATGCTGGGTTTTAGTCTGCTGGTTAAATTGCATTAAGGTGGCGGCTTGTGCCTGTACCAGCTTTAATGTAGTTCCCGGATGTCGTAATGCGCAGCCCATGGCTACGTCTACATTAACCCGCTGCAATACTTCCAGCAGGTGCTGACCAAACAGATCGGCCTGTTTTTTATCCAGATTAATTTTCAAAATAGCAAATTCATCAGCACCAATACGGGCGATAATGTCGTTTTTACCTGTATTATTCCTAAGGGTTTGCGCGGTGCGCTGAAGCATGGCATCACCTGTAGCCCGACCATAAATAGTATTAATTTCCTTAAAGCCATTCAGGTCAAGAATGTAAATCGCACAATAATGACCATAGCGTCGGCTGCGTTCTTCCTCGGCCTGTAGCAGTTTTTCCCAGCCCCGTTCGTTATACACTTGGGTCAGCTCGTCGGTGCAGGATTCAGCCTGTAACCGTTCCAGATAGCGGCTATGTTCAGCCAGCTTGAGTTCTTTTTGTAGGGTAAGGCTAAGCAGGCCGCCCAGCAGTTCGATCAGGTGTTCTTCCTGCAGGAGTGATTCAGGCATCGGTTGGGGATCAATGGCACACAGCGTACCAAACAGTTCACCGTGTTCATTAAGTAGTGGATAGCCAATATAGGCTTTGATATTGACTTGCTGGGCAATCGGTGCTGAGGCATACAGGCTTACTTGGTCAGAGCAGGGGGCCATACGCGGGGTTAGCCCCTGAACCATGTGGCAGCAAAATGAATCTGCCCAGCGAAAGACCTGGCCGGGTTTGATGCCATAGCCATGATCTTCCGCTTGCAGGACAATCCAGTCCTCGCCTTCGGTACGGGTGATCATCCACAGGTTAAAGCCCAGCCGTTCATGCAGGAAACCAAGTACAGCCTGACCAGCATTTTCAAAATTATCAAAAACCCGCAAATCCATTCATTACCTCAACTTATTTTTTTACTAAGCGTAACTACATAATCATTATATGATTAAACCACGATAAATATTTAATTTTTGTTGGACCCTGCAAAAAAATAAGGCTAGGTAACGCTAGCACATGCAAGGCTTAATCATTAGTCAGGCTTTCCGGCATAATTGCCAGATCGATTGGCCTGAATTACCCAATGGAAGGCAAAAACCGCACTAGGTTGCCGGTTCTTCTGCCTTGGATGGATTGGGTGAGACATCGCCCAGTTGCTCAAGATGCAGGCGTAAAATCCGGCGTAGCTCCAAAATCGCCTGTGGCGTTTCCTGAATGGAATGGCCGCCTTCTATAATCTTTTCCGATACAGCGCCATCCAGGTGAGCACTGCTGTAAGACACAATGCCGTCGCTCATTTCAGACTTGGGCACGTTGCCTTTATCATTGCCAATGATGGAGTGATAAGGTAAGCCTGCAATAATGTGCGCGTCTTGCGTAAGTTTGGTGAAGTCGGATTTTTTGCTTAGGTCACTTGGGCCATTTTGTACTTTGGTAAGCGAAATATTATGAATGGTTTCCAGTAGCTGCTGATCAATATTGGCAGTTTGCGAACCGGTAACAATCGACTCCACAAATGATTTGGGTAAGCGGATTATCTTGCGGACAGCACGGGTAAACCAGCGATCGGCATAATCAGTACCGCGTAACGGGGCAGACAGTAAGACCATACGGCCAACTTCCGGCAGCGCCTGCATGCTAAAGCGCTGCTGTACTGCTGGAATGGACATTAACTTCTGGCGTACTTGTGAATTGATATCGGTCAGGGCTTTATCCTGAAAGTTATCATTGCTCATGAGCAGCCGCGCAATTACCGCACCCATGCTATGTCCAATCAGCACTGCATCCTGACTGGCAGTCGCCTTACCTTGTGGATCAACCTGCTTAAAGGCATTTTCAATCAGGCCATGAATCTGGTAGCGGTTTTCCAGAATGGGCATATTGGTAGAATAAAAAACCTGCCACACCTGATAATGTTCCCGCAAAATCGTATCACCCAATGCATCATGGGTCAGCCGGATCCAGGCTTCAGGGCTACTGGCCAGCCCATGTACCATGATAATGACACGCTTGTTGGGATTATAAGGCTCCAGCATGTAAAGATGCGGGGCAATCAGGTGTTCTTCACGGCCCAGCAAGCTCCGGTAAGCCGTTGCGGCCAGATCAGTGCGCGCCAGCCATAGCCCGTAGGGTGCTGAAAAATTGGCAGCCAATGGATAAGATTTCTGGTCAACCTCAATCTTTTCATACTGATAAGGGTTATAAATCTGCACATCAAAGGCATGGCTTTGCAGGATTTCCTTAATGTTATTGCCACGCGGCTGAGCGACCATCGTAACAGGCAGGTAACGGGCCTGATGAATATTATTTTTAGCCTGTGCTTTGCCTTGCCCACCATCAGTGTTTTTATTAACTGCCTGCTTTACGCTATAGGTATCTACTGGCTTGACTGGTTCTTCAGCACTTTCTGGCAGAATACTGACAAATTCCGTACCAAAGCCATCACGCCGGTTAATAGACTGCAAACCCCTAAAATTCAGGTCGTAGGCGGACACCAGTTCAGTTGAGGCGGGCAGGGTTTTATCCTGACTTAAGTAAGGATAAAAATAAAAGGTATTGTCACCCAGCTGGAATGGCCGGTTATTGGTAAACCGGTAATTTTTATTGGTTTGATTGACCAATGTGACCAGATTAACCAGCGCCTGATTATAAAAATCCCGTACCTGAACCTGCCGGTTATCAAACAGGCGCTGGCCCGGTTCGCGCTCGGTATAAAACAGGTAGGCATAGGCATGGCGCAAACTGCTGGCCAGCAACCCCTGCTGGATAGACAGGCAGTTATAATAAGGCTTTAAATCAACATTGGCTGAGGTATTAAGCGGACGAACAATTTTATTGCCAAGACCACTTAACTGCGTGCTAAACGGTTCGGGCTCAAAGGGCGAGCGGCATTCCGGCGTGTCCTTAAGCTGGTTGACCTTGGCCAGATACAGCTCACTGCCTACAGATAAATATTGCTCATCAACCACTTGAGGAACCTTGCGCAACTTGGTCAGGCAGGCTTCGGGATCATTGGTGCATTCTTCAGCATCCTGTCCGGTACTGGCCAGCACACTAAGCGTAGCCTCGCTTAGACGCGAGCGTACCAAAATGCTATCGCGTTCATTACTCAGCGACACCGATAGTGACTGTTGCTTGACTTTAACCACCTGACAGCCTGACAGCGTTATACTGGACGCAACAAAAATAAGGCCCGCTAGGGCTGAAATGGTTGAAGTTTTTGGCATGGTTAATAATATCTTTTTTGGCATAGGGTGATCATAACCAAAAAAACTTTTAATACCCAATGACTAAACCGTAACAGTCATGTTGCTACAGCCCGTCAGTACTGCATAGATTAAAACATAGCCCTGCAAATGGCTGATAACAGGGCGATATGAAACTATTTTTATAAAATAATTGTTTTGAAAACCGACAATAACTATTTAGTTAAAATAAGCCGGTTATTGCGGGTCAAGCGTAAACGGTATTCTTCACCTTCATGCAGGATACGGATTTCACGACCCATGGCAAACAGATTATGTGAATGCAGCATAGGCAAGGTCTGGGCAGTATTATTGTTAAACATCTGGAATGGGGCGTTCATGACGGTTTCGTCTCCGTGCGCTGGTTTAATTAATGATAATCATTATCAAATAAAACTGTCAATCATTTGTATGGGCAACTGAATATTTTTTTGTAACCAGTAAACAAGGCAAGGCATAATTGCTATTTTGCCAGAGTATGCGCCATTGAGTTCCGGTTTAAATCCTCATCATTCAAAAGTTGTGCATGTTGCTGTGGGCGTTATTGTGCAATCTGATCAGGTGCTGATTTGCTGGCGTGATGCCAGTTTGCACCAAGGCAACCGCTATGAATTTCCAGGCGGTAAGGTGGAAGCCAGTGAAACGCCGCTGCAAGCCTTGACACGTGAACTGCTTGAGGAAATTAATATTCAGGTCAAAAAAGCAATCCGTGCGCAGCAGTTATATTTTAATTATCCTGAAAAAACTGTATGCCTGCATATTTTTAAGGTGACTGAATTTGAGGGTGAGCCTTGTGGGCAACAGAATCAGGCAATTCGCTGGATCAATAAGCATGAGCTTGGCCAGTATCAGTTTCCGGATGCCAATGCGCCCATTTTGCGCATGGTATTGTTACCAGACCAGTATGTGATTACACAGTCTCAAGATCATCAGCAAACTGTAGATCAATGGCTGGACTGGCATAGTCAACACACACCACAACAGGCATGGTTATATGTGCGCCATAAACAGCTGGATGCCAGCCTGTACCAGCACGCTATTAAGACATTGTCCAGTCAGCGACCAGACCTAAAACTGATTGCCATGTATTCACAAGTTAAAACATTAAAGCCAGTGTGGCCTGAACTGGAGACAGTCATAATAGGCGTGCATTTGAGCCAGCGTGATCTGATGCAGTTGAATGACAAGGTGCAGTTGCCATCATCATGGCTTTACTTTGCAGCTTGCCATGATGCCGCATCCATTCATCAAGCCAATACATTGGCAATGGATGCCATCTTATTAAGTCCTGTACATACTACCAGCACACATGCCGGACAGGCTGGTTTAGGCTGGGCAGCATGGCAGCAGCTTTGTGAACAATGTAATGTACCCGTGTATGCGCTGGGCGGGACTGCACCTGATGATCTGGCTCAGGTGCATCAGGCTGGTGGATTTGGTGTGGCAGGTATTCGTGCGTTTTATCAGTCTTAAATAAATGAAATCAGGCTTGAATCAAATGATTAGCAGTTAGGATCACCTTAAGCCAGATGAGTTGATTAAAGTCTGCCTAATGAAAACCTGATTCATTAAACCATAATGCATTGAAGTATTTTTAAAAGAAGTGGCTTTAAAACTGGCTGGCCAGCTTCTGGATTTGACTACGGGCCTGACTGGCCAGCGCGGCATTATTTTGCAGTTCTGCGGAAGCCAGAATCAATTGCCAGAATGCATGCTGCTGACGCGGATTGCTGGTGAGCATCAGGCCTTTACGGGCCATGGCTTCAGCATTGCCACCTTGCCGTTTCTTCAATGCAACTTCACTAAGGCGGGCATACACTGCTGCTGATTGCGGTGCCATGCGTTGTGCCTGAATCAGGGTCTGCTCAGCAGCATTAAGCTGATTGGCCTGAATCTGTTGTTGCGCCTGCGCCATAAGTCTACTAAACGCAGGAATATTGCTGCCGTCACGGAGTACAACTTTGGGCTGTACCGGACGTGGTACTGGCATAGCCGATGGCAGGCGCTGGCTTTGAATGGAAGGCTCTGTATATTCAGGCAATGGTGTACGCTTGGCACCATTTTCCTGAACTTTGGCAGGAGTGGCCGGTGCAGTCACAACTGGCCGGGTTTTTTCTTCAATGTCCAGATAGGGGCTTGAGGATTTCTTTACCCCGGTCATGCTTTGACAACCTGTGAGCAGGCTAATACCCATTAAAGGTAACAAAACCAGTAAAGCCGGTTTAAGTGCAGTTTTAGACCCTACAGATGTTGTCGTTATGTTCATTGTCATGGGTATTGCCTCAATCAATTATTCACTGGACCAGAAACGGCGTACCACTGGCGGCTTGCCAGTATCAGGGTCTGGCGGTAATTCCAGATTGATGCTGGCTTCGCCTGTGTCGGCAGGCTCCGGTACACGGCGGGCATATTGCTGGTAAACCGGCTGGCCATTTTCATCCAGTTCAGTTTCGCCATAGGGTGCTTCCTGTGAACCATAGATATGGAGCATGCCACAGGACGTAGCCTGATTAGGCACTGTAGACGCCAGCATGGGAATATAAACAGCACCGGGACATTCCTGTGCAGACAGGTTACCACTGGCCTGATCAATCCATTGCCACTGCACCGTGGTGGGCTGTATTGGCTCAACGGGTGCCAGATTAAGCTGTTTCATCACATTGATCCATACTGGTAAGGCACCACTGGAACCTGTCAGGCCGATAGGTCGATTGTCATCATGCCCCAGCCAGACCACTGCCACATAATTGCCACTGTAACCTGCAAACCATGAATCACGCGCGTCGTTGGTGGTGCCACTTTTACCTGCAAGATTTAAATTAGAGGGTAGCGTGGCGTAAGCACTGGCACCTGTACCGCTACGCATCACCTGCTGTAGTGCATAGTTAAGCAGGTAAACGCCACCCGGATCCAGACTCTGGCGCACATTCAGGCCATAACGCTGTAGGGGATTACCCTTGGCATCCACCACGCTACGAATGGAGCGGGGGGCATAGCGAAAGCCATTGGCGGCATAAACCTGATACATGCCCAATACCTGCATGGGCGACAGGTTGACTGCACCCAGCAGAATGGATGGATAAGGTTTAATGTCATCATCAATACCCAAAGTATGCAGGGTATTAATAAAGCTGGGAATGCCCATTTCCCAGCCCAGACGCACAGTAGCCAGATTATAGGAGTGCGCTAGTGCATATACTAAGGGTACTGTTCCATGACTTTGCCCATCATAGTTTTTGGGTTTCCAGTCTTTCATACCCATGCCGGTAATGCTGACTGGCGCATCACTAATGGGACTATTCAAGCTATAACGCTGCGATTCCAATGCATTAAAGTACACCACTGGCTTTAACAGCGAACCCACCTGGCGCTTGGCATCCAGCGCACGGTTAAAGCCGGTGAACATGCCTGAACCACCCACCACAGCCAGAATTTCACCATTTTCAGGATTGGCAACAGTAACCGCACCCTGCAAGCCTTCCAGCCGTTTTGGGTTGCGCTTGATGAGTTGTTTGAGCGTGGCGTCAAACGCCCTGTTGGCTGAGGTCTGTACAATGGGATCAAGAGTAGTAAAAATGCGCAGGCCTTCACTGGTCAGGTCCACTTCCTGATATTCTTCTTTAAGCTGGCGGCGTACTACATCCAGAAAGTCCGGGAACAGGCTCTGGCCAACGGTTGGCTTTTTAATTACATTGAGTTTGGTTTTTATGGCATCGTCATATTGCTGCTGATCAATTCTGCCTGTAATTAGCATGTTGTGCAGGACCACGTTACGGCGTTCCAGCGCCAGCGCAGGATTGCGCCACGGATTGTACAAGCTTGGCCCTTTTACCAGACCCACCAGAAATGCCATTTGCGGTAACTTCAGCTCATTTAAGGGCTGGCCAAAATAAAACTGGGCTGCCAGTCCAAAACCGTTAATGGAATGATTGCCATTTTGTCCCAGATTCACTTCATTTAAGTAAGCTTCCAGAATGTCATTTTTGTTGTAGTGCAGTTCTACCAGCAATGCCATCAGGGCTTCATTGGCCTTGCGCTTTAAGGTGCGCTCAGGGCTTAAATAAAAATTCTTTACCAATTGCTGGGTTAGGGTAGAGCCACCCTGCCGCGGGCCGCCAGTCATGTTACTCACCATGGCGCGCGCAATCCCGCGAATAGACACACCGTGATGGCTATAAAACTTGCGGTCTTCCGTGGCAATCAGGGCATCAATTAAAGGCTGGGGAACTTTGCCAAGCTGAATCAGTACGCGGTCTTCATTGTGGCGCGGATAGATACCACCTACCAGAATGGGTTCCAGACGGGCGATGCCGGTGCCATTTTGCTGGGTACTGCGGACATCAGTGACCTGCTGGCCATCTGTGGTAACTTCAAGTACCTGTTCCGGCTCGGTGGAATCGCCAAAATCAAAGCCCCGGGTATGTACATAGACCATGCTGCCTTTATCAACATAAGTCCCCGGTGATTCATAGTTATCAGCTTTTTTATAATTGAGCAGTTTGAGTTCCTGTTTCAGGTTATCCGGGGTTACCAGTGCACCGTTAAACAGCTCAAGGGGCCGTGCAAATACCTTGGCAGGAATTTCCCAGCGCTTGCCTTCAAATTTGCTACGTACAATATAGTCAAGCCTTACGGTATAAATGCCCAGACCAACGAATGCAGCCAGAATAATAATAACCAGCACCATGCTGATGAAGGTAAAACCACGTGATAAATTCATGCGTCGAAAAAATAAAAAATGATATATAAAATTAAAGGCGATAATGCGTGAGCAGTGTTACAGATGCAATCAAAACACTGTTAAAACATGCAAATTGCCCGACTAAATTCTGCCTGTATGGCAACTGCTGTTTTGCTTTAAAGTTAATAGTAATATCAAACGCTTAATAGCGTGGCGTATTGGGATTGACATCAGTCTGGTTAACGTAATTTTTAACTTCAAGATAGGCATGACAACCGCTTAAATATTCAGTACTTAGCATTCTGCATTGTTCGGGCGTGCTAATTTTTTGTTCATTGGCCCATTCATAGCCCATATTATAGTTCTGGTCAGCACTGGATTCAGAGCTTAATGGATGGGCTGCACTGGTGTTCTGCATGTGTGCGTACATTTGCCTGGCAGAATCAGGTGCGCGTGAGGGTGCATAAACGGGCGTGGCTGGCGGCTGCACCTTATTAAAAACATGATTAATAGGGGAGTGCGACACATAAGAGGCTGACGAGGTTACTGTGTTTTCACGCACGATAATCCAGCCGACAACCGCCACAAAAAGAACAATAAGCGTAATGAGTACCGCCAAAAATCGATTATTCCACTTTAGTTTTATCATGGTTTTTGAGCTCCTTCAGCAAGCTCTGGTATTTTTTAAAATAGCCAAATCTCTGATGTCGCTCATTATATGAGTAGACTGGCCTAAAACCAAACATATCTCATCGGTTTTGGATAACTGGTGGCTGTGCAGAAAAAAGATGACGGCTGCTAGAGCTCGTCATCGTCAGTGCTACTGATGCCCAGCTCCTTAAGTTTGCGGGTGAGGGTATTACGTCCCCAACCCAGCAATTCTGCTGCATGCCGCTTGCGACCATGGCTATAATCCAGCGCGGCATCAATCATGGTGCGCTCAAATAGCGGTAAAGCAGTTTCCAACAGTTGCTGTTCCCCAGCCAGCAGTTTTTGCTTGGCCCATTGACGCAGCAGGCCATCCCACTGATCAGGACTGATTGCCGCATGCGTATTTGCCACAGCTTTGTCATTGCTTGGACTGATCAATAGTTGATCGTGTTCTTGTTGATGTAATTGACGCAGCTCTGCAGGCAGGTCTTCCGGAAAAATTTCACGGCCAGTCACCATAACAGTCAGCCAGCGGCAGGTGTTCTCCAACTGGCGCACATTGCCGGGCCATGGCAGTTGCTGCATGTAGGTAATGGTTTCCTTGCGCAGGATTTTTGGGTCTACCGACAGTTCGCGGCCAGCACGGGCCAGAAAATGACCAGCCAGCATGGGAATGTCTTCACTGCGGTCGCGCAACTTGGGAATATGAATCCGAATCACATTTAAGCGATGGTATAAGTCTTCGCGGAACTTGCCAGACGCCACCAATTTTTCCAGATCCTGATGGGTTGCCGCAATAATGCGTACATCAACCTTGACTGGCGTATGACCACCCACCCGATAAAATTCGCCATCTGCCAAGACACGCAGCAGGCGGGTCTGGGTTTCAAATGGCATGTCACCAATTTCATCCAGAAACAGTGTGCCGCCATTGGATTGCTCAAACCGACCCTGACGCTGGGTATTTGCGCCGGTAAACGCCCCTTTTTCATGGCCAAATAATTCGGTTTCAATCAGGTCTTTGGGAATGGCAGCCATGTTTAGGGCAATAAATGGCTTGGCGCTGCGTGGTGAATGACGATGCAACGCATGGGCAACCAGTTCCTTGCCCGTACCGGATTCACCATTAATTAGCACCGTAATATGCGATTGCGACAAACGGCCAATAGCCCGGAAAACTTCCTGCATGGCAGGCGATTCACCAATAATGTCAACCGTCTTTAGGGGAGCAATACGTCCGGTATCCTGCTGTTGCAATTTGGCGGCATGCTGGATAGCACGGCTGACCAGTGTCAGGGCTTCATCAATATCAAAAGGCTTGGGCAGGTATTCAAATGCCCCGGTCTGGTAACTGGACACCGCAGATTCAAGGTCTGAATGTGCAGTCATGATAATCACAGGCAGATCAGGATGAGAGGCTTTTACCCGGGATAAAAATGTCAGGCCATCGATGCCGGGCATGCGAATATCGGTCAGGATCACATCGGGCTGTTCTTTTTCCAGACGATCCAGCGCAGTCTGGCCTTCTTCAAAGCTGGTGACATTAAAGCCTTCTTCTTTAAAGGTCTTTTCAAGTACCCATCGCATGGCACGATCATCATCAATCACCCAAATGGCTTCATGCGACATGTTGACTATCTCCAATTATTCCCAAGGCAAAAACAAACTAAAAATGGTACAGCCGGGTTCAGACTGGCACTCAATCATTCCACCATGCTGATGCACAATATTCTGTGCAATACTCAAGCCAAGCCCGGTACCACTGGCACGGCCTGTCACCATCGGATAAAAAACCGATTCAACAATATCGGCCGGAATACCGGGGCCGTTGTCTTCCAGGTCAACGCGGATCACACTACGATGCAGCACCCCATTGATGTTAAACATACGCTGGATACGGGTACGCAGCACAATTTTAGGGTCCCGCTCGCTAAAAATTTCCGGATTTTCACTAATTGCCTGCACGGCATTCACACAGATATTTAGCATCACCTGAATCATCTGGTCGCGGTCAGCATTGACTTCCGGCAGGGAAAGATCATAGTCACGAATCACCTGCACGGTATTTTTAGTCTGGCTTAAAATCAGGCTACGTACCCGTTCCAGCGGCTCATGGATATTGACCTTTTGCAGGGAAGGCAAATGCCGTGAACCCAGCATGGTATCGGCCAGCGTACGCAGGCGATCCACTTCACTAATAATAATCTCGGTAAATTCGCTGACACTGCCGTCGGGCAGGCTGCGTGCCAGTAACTGGGTTGCCCCGCGAATACCGCCCAAAGGATTCTTGATTTCATGCGCAACCCCACGCACCAGCTGGCGGGCAATCTGATGCTGCTGGGCCAGATGCTCATCGCGGTTAATACGTAGCAAACGGTCAATCGGTTGAATTTCAATCAATAAATGCTGGTGGGCAATCGCACCAATCCGGTCATCAATAATCAGCGATACGGAATAATCCACGGCCTTGTCTTTGAGGCCAATCGTCAGGATGGCTTCACGGCGGGTATAGGGCTGACCGGTGTGCAGGGTGCGTAAAATGGCCGCTTTGGTGTCAAAGCTTTCATCCTGTTCGGTTAGAATCGACAACAGCGGCATGCCAATCGCGCGGGTACGGCTAATGTCCAGTAATGCTTCACAGGCAGAATTCAAATACTCAATTTCAAGATTGGGCGATACCTGCATAATGGCCGTTAGCATGTGATCAACCAGACTGCGATAATCAACAGGTGGGCTAAGATGCATTACTGAATGGCTCATGAATCAATTAAACCGTAATAGAGAGTTAGGCTGTCGCTAAATAAGCTGTTAATCGTTAATCTTGGCTAAAAACCTGGGTTAGTACAGAAATTTATGTAATTTAAAAAAGCGCAATGCAGTCCTAAAAAAGCTAGACGCCAGGCTTTTTACAATCGCATTATTCATTTAGCAATTAGCACGCCAACAGTGGATTTAAGCCTTAAAAAAATTATGCAGCAGTCTTAAAAACCATTTTTACTGTTTTAAGGACAATAAAAGGCACATGGTACAGGCAGTTTTTGGCATAAGTGCCCTATTGTGAAACAGCCCTTAACTTACATTGCACCAAATTAATGCATTAATAAGAATTTGTCTTGTAATTTAAAATTAACGCCCTAAATCAGAGCATTGTCCATAGGCTTTAATTGAACGATGCTTAGGATGTATTGGAATTCCAGTGTGCAATTGATGCGCACGATGCAAGAAAACCCGCTTGGTAAGGTCTGGTTATACTATTAAAGCAACGCCAAAGTGCTTACAATATGCACTAATCTGTTGGAGCTGTATGCATGAAATCCCCTAAAGTCGGTTTTGTATCCCTGGGCTGTCCTAAAGCACTGGTTGATTCGGAGCGAATCCTTACCCAGTTACGTACGGAAGGGTATGACGTTGCAGCTTCATTTGAAGGCGCAGATTTAGTGGTAGTCAATACCTGTGGCTTTATTGAATCCGCCGTACAGGAGTCACTGGATGCCATTGGCGAAGCCATCAGTGAAAATGGCAAGGTGATTGTGACAGGCTGTCTGGGCAAGGATGAAGCAAAAATCCGCGCCATGCATCCCAGCGTTTTAAAAGTAACTGGCGCTGCTGCTTATCAAGACGTCATGAGTGCCGTGCATGAATATGTGCCGCCACCGCCAGCGCATAATCCTTTTGTTGATCTGGTGCCGCCACAAGGAATTCGCCTGACGCCCAAGCATTATGCTTATTTAAAAATTTCCGAAGGCTGTAACCACCGCTGTACTTTTTGCATTATTCCACAAATGCGTGGTGATCTGGTGTCGCGTCCAATTGGCAGCATCATGGATGAAGCACAGGCACTGGTGAATGCAGGCGTGAAAGAAATTCTGGTGATTTCTCAAGATACCTCGGCCTATGGTGTAGACACCAAATACAAGCTGGATTTCTGGAACGGCCAGCCGCTTAAAACCAAATTTTATGACCTGTGTGCTGCGCTAGGACAACTAGGCGTTTGGGTGCGCCTGCATTACGTTTATCCTTATCCGCATGTGGATGCAGTGCTGGAACTGATGCGTGATGGCAAAATCCTGCCGTATCTGGATATTCCATTCCAGCATGCCAGTCCGCGTATTTTAAAACTGATGAAACGCCCGGCGCACAGTGAAAATACCCTAGAAAAAATCAAGCTGTGGCGTTCCATTTGTCCTGATCTCGCCATTCGTTCTACTTTTGTAGTGGGTTTCCCCGGTGAAACCGAAGAAGATTTTCAGTATCTGCTGGACTGGTTACGCGAGGCCAAACTGGATCGCGTGGGCTGTTTTACCTATTCACCAATTGAAGGCGCGCCAGCCAATGATTTGCCTGATCTGGTGCCCGAAGAGGTCAAACAAGATCGCTACGAACGCTTTATGCTGGTGGCACAGGAAATCTCTGCACAAATTCTGAAAGACAAGATTGGCAAGCGCATGACCGTGCTGGTTGACGAGCTTGACCCGGAATATCCGGTTGCTGTCGCGCGCTCTTATGCCGATGCCCCTGAAATTGATGGCAACGTGTTTGTTGAAGATATCGACAAAAGCCAGATTCAGCCGGGCCAAATGCTGTATGTTGAAATTACTGATGCTGATGAATATGACCTGTTTGCCAAGCTAATTTCGGTGTAACACTTATTTGTCAGCGCTGCATTGTTTTAATGCCGGGCTGTTAAAAGTTCAGCTTTTATCAGCCTGTATTTGATAAATTTTATAGTGATTCTGGCTTAAGGTGAGTTTGGTGGATTGGCGCATGCCACAGCATTTGTTACCATGCGCGCCGATCAGCTATTGTCTGGAATGGTCATCAGGATACAACGGTGAGCTTGTATGCACACTTGATGACTAGGATTTGATCTGACAGTTTACACCAGCGTTATGCTGCTGTTTTTGATATAAAGTTATCTGTTTTAAAGTTTTATAATTGAATTGCTTGGGAGCAACACTATGGCTGAGAATAGCCCGCGTTTTTCACGCATACTGCTTAAACTGTCAGGAGAAGCGCTTTCAGGCAATAAAGATATGGGCATTGATGCATCCATTCTGGATCAAATGTCGCTGTCTATCGCACATCTGGTGGGTCTTGGCGTGCAGGTTGGCATTGTAGTAGGTGGTGGTAACTTGTACCGGGGCAGCCAGCTACAACAGGAAGGACTGGTAGGCCGTGTTACTGGCGACCAGATGGGCATGTTGGCTACGGTTATGAATGGTTTGGCGCTACGTGATGCGCTGGAACGTCGCAATATTAAAACCCGTTTGATGTCTGCCATTTCTATTAACGGTGTGGTCGAAACCTATAGCAGCCGGGATGCAATCCGTCATCTGAAAAATGGTGAAGTATGCGTATTTGTAGCGGGTACGGGCAATCCATTTTTTACCACGGATACCGCAGCATGCCTGCGTGGTATTGAAATTGAAGCAACCCTGATTCTAAAAGCCACCAAAGTTGATGGTGTGTACGACAAAGACCCAAGCAAGCATGACGATGCAATCAAGTATGATTACCTGAGCTTTGATGAAGTACTGGATCGTAAGCTCGGTGTTATGGATTTAACAGCGATTTGCCTGTGCCGTGACCATAGTGTGCCATTGCAGGTTTTTAACATGAACAAACCGGGTGCACTGCTTTCTGTTGTGATGGGTGCGCCTGAAGGAACTCACGTGACCCGCTAGATGGCAGGCCGGTATGCTTAAAGGCCGACATTGCTAAAATATATTGATTCTGGAATAAAATGAGGAAGATTGGTCATGATTAATGATTTGAAAAAAGACGGCGAGAGCCGCATGAAAAAAAGTATTGAGGCGCTGGAAGCAGGCTTTGCCAAAGTTCGTACAGGCCGTGCCCATCCTTCCATGCTCAATGGCATCATGGTGTCTTATTACGGTAGCGATGTGCCGCTCAATCAGGTGGCCAACATTGGTGTCGACGATGCACGTACATTGGTGGTACAGCCGTTTGAACGTAGCATGACCAGCACCATTGATAAGGCAATTCGTGAAAGCGATCTGGGTCTAAACCCAATCACTGCGGACATCATCCGCGTGCCGTTACCAGCGCTTACTGAAGAAACCCGTCGCAACATGCAAAAGCTGGCGCGTGGTGAAGCAGAAAATGCCAAAGTGGCTATCCGTAACATTCGCCGTGATATTCTGGGTGATATTAAGGATTTGCTTAAAGAAAAAGAAATTTCCGAAGATGAAGAGCGTCGTGCCGGTGATGAAATTCAAAAGCTGACCGACAAGTATGTGGCTGATGTTGACAAGATGCTGGCTGCCAAAGAAGCCGAGTTGATCCAGGTTTAATACAGCAGGCACCTTATGTCCAGTAATTCCATTTCCAGTAATCCGGTTGCTGCTGAGCCTGTCTCCAGTGAACAGCAGGGCGCTGATCAGACTTCCATGAACTTGCCACGTCATGTGGCGATTATTATGGATGGCAACAACCGTTATGGAAAGCGTGAAGCCTTGCCAGAAGGTGGGGGGCATCGAGCGGGCAAGGTACAGCTTGATCCTGTGGTCGAGCAAGCCCGTCGTCTGGGTGTTCAGGTGCTCACTGTATTTGCCTTTTCCAGCGAAAACTGGCAGCGTCCCCACAAGGAAGTTGCCCTGCTGATGGAGCTGTTTGCCCAGACCATCCGTGAGCAGGTTCCCCGCATGAAAAAGCACGATATTGCCTTGCGCTTTATTGGCAACCGTGCCCAGTTATCTGATGAACTACAGCAGCTCATGCTTGAGGCTGAGAGTGCCACTGCGCATCATCGTTCAATGACGCTGGTGATTGCCGTAAGCTATGGCGGCATGTGGGATATTGCTCAGGCTGCCCGGCAACTGGCGCTTCAGGTAGAGCGTGGCCTGTTAAATGTCGATCAGATTAACGAACAGGCCCTGCAGCAGTATATTTCGCTGTCAGACTTGCCAGTAGTCGATTTGATGATCCGTACTGGTGGTGACTACCGCCTGTCCAATTTCCTGCTTTGGCAAGCTGCCTATGCAGAGCTGTATTTTACTGAAACCTTATGGCCTGATTTTTCAGTAGAAGAATTTAATAAGGCGCTTAAGGTTTTTGCCCAGCGTGAACGCCGTTTTGGTCGTACAAGCGAGCAGGTTAAGCAGCAACTCGATAATAACCATCCTGCAACAGCAACGAGCTTTGATAATGATTGAGCGCATTCGCACAGCACTGATTTTAGTTGCTATTGTCCTGCTGTGTATGTTTGCCAGCACAAGTGTACTGCCCATGATGGGTTTGATGTTGCTCATGGTTGCAATTGCCGGTTATGAGTGGGCACGTTTAATTCCCAATCAGCAATACACCTTATATGCAGCTATTGTTACTGTACTTTCTGCGGGTACTTTGTTTTTACCACAAAGCTGGCCTTATCTATGGGCAATTGCTTTACTGACCTGGCTCATAAGTCTGTCATGGGTCAAGCAATATCCTGAGAAAACAGGCTGGTACAATAAAAACCTGAATGTCCTCGGTGTAGTACTACTGGTTGCAACGGTAATAGCCATTTTTGCCTTATGGCAACAGTCACCGTGGTGGCTCATGTATGTGTTTGCACTGGTATGGTGTGCTGACAGCGGTGCCTATTTTGCTGGGCGTGCATTTGGCAAGCGTAAACTGGCACCCAATGTGAGTCCCAATAAATCAATAGAGGGATTGATTGGCGGATTAGCATTAACACTGGTAGTAATGCTGGCTGTAGGCTTTGGTCAACTGAAGCTTAATGCCACGGCATTGGCTATGTTTATTGCCTTGTCTATTGTCACCGTGCTTGCTTCTGTACAAGGCGACCTGTTTGAATCCATGGTCAAGCGCAAGGCTGGGATTAAGGATTCAGGTAAAATTTTGCCCGGCCACGGTGGCGTACTGGATCGTATAGATTCCTTAATGGCCGCAACCCCTGTGTTTGCATTAGGGTTATGGTTACAGCAGCAATTTTTAGGTGGTTTTTAAGATGCCAGTGCAACAGGTAACGATTCTTGGCGCCACTGGTTCCATTGGAAAAAGTACCCTAAAGGTGCTGGCTCAGCATCCTGATCAGTATCAGGTTTATGCCTTGACAGGCTTTCAGCGTCTAGACGAACTGGCACAATTGGTTGAACAGCATTCTCCAAAAGTGGTAGTCGTTCCAGAAGGTAAAATAGATACTTTTAGATCATTACTTGCATTGCATTGTAATGACAAACAAATACATACTATTGAAATTGTTGAGGGCGAAACAGGGCTGTGTCAGGTTGCCAGTGCAGCAGCAGTAAACGTTGTGATGGCAGCAATCGTTGGCAGCGCAGGATTAAAACCTACACTGGCCGCCATTGATGTAGGCAAACGTGTATTGCTCGCTAATAAGGAAGCATTGGTCATGGCGGGCGAGCTGTTTATGCAGCGCGTCAAGCAGGCTCAAGCCACCTTGCTGCCGGTAGATTCGGAGCATAATGCCATTTTTCAATGTCTGCCTACGGATTATTTCAGCAGTTCAGCGCGCTTTGCAAATCAGGGAAATCGGGCTGGCGTTTCACAGATTTTGCTGACAGCATCCGGCGGCCCGTTCAGGACATGGACATTGCAACAAATGCACCAGGCTACGCCAGCACAAGCCTGCAAACATCCCAACTGGTCGATGGGGCAGAAAATTTCAGTTGATTCAGCCACCCTGATGAACAAAGGACTTGAACTAATTGAAGCCTGTCATTTGTTTGAGTTGCCCGTTGAGCGGGTTACAGTAGTCATTCATCCAGAAAGTATTGTTCATTCACTGGTGCAGTACATTGATGGTTCTACCCTGGCACAGCTTGGCAATCCGGATATGTGTACGCCGATTGCACATGCGCTTGCATGGCCACAGCGGATTGCAACCACCGTTCCGCCATTAGACTTATTTTCTGCCAATTGCCTGAACTTTGAGCAGCCGGATGAAGACAGATTTCCTGCCTTGGCATTGGCAAAATCTGCTATGAAAACTGGTGGTTGTGCACCCGCTGTGTTGAATGCAGCCAACGAAGTTGCTGTTGCAGCATTTCTGGCCAATAAAATTGCGTTTACACAGATTACACAACTCATACACGCAGTAATAACACAAATCAATGTGCTTCCTGCACACGACCTTGACACAATCCTTGTGCAAGACCTTGAGGCGCGCGAGCTTGCAGGGCAATGGATAATGGCGAATGCCAACAGGACTACATGAATATCGTATTTATTATTCTTGCAGCAATTGTTTTACTGGGGCCTTTGATTGCAATTCATGAGTTCGGCCATTTCTGGGTTGCCAGACGAATGGGAGTCAAGGTATTAGTTTATTCCATTGGATTTGGCCCCACACTATTGAAATGGCATGGCAAGGACGGAGTATGCTATCAGCTTGCTGCTATTCCGCTGGGTGGCTATGTACGCATGGCAGATGAGCGTGAAGGTGAAGTTGCCGCTGAAGATATTCCCTATGCCTTTAATCGCCAGTCAGCCTGGAGCCGTATTGCCATTGTGGCTGCTGGTCCGCTGATTAACCTGCTATTTGCCATTGTGCTGTACTGGATATTGTTTCTGCCTGCCAGTGAGCAACTAAGTACCCGTATTGGTCAAATCCAGCCCCATTCTCCTGCGGCTCAGGCAGGGCTGCAGGTCGGTGATAAAATTACCGCAGTGGATGGCACCCAGACCTTAACCTGGGAAAACCTGAACTATGCGCTGGTAGAGCGCATGGGTGAAACTGGCACCATTCAGATCACTGCGGAACGTCATCAGCAGCTTCAAACCTACAACCTGCCAATCCAGAATTTTATGCGCACCAGTGGGCAAAACCCACTCGAACAATTGGGTTTTTTACCTTACCAACCTGATATCAAGCCTGTTATTGGTGAGGTAACTCCTCATGAAGCTGCTGCAAATCAGGGACTGAAAGCTGGCGATCAGATTGTGCAGATTAATAAGCAACCAGTGCGTCA
Organism: Alkanindiges illinoisensis DSM 15370; assembly: GCF_000619845.1. Lineage (GTDB taxonomy): Bacteria > Pseudomonadota > Gammaproteobacteria > Pseudomonadales > Moraxellaceae > Alkanindiges > Alkanindiges illinoisensis. The sequence goes on from NZ_JHUX01000003.1 coordinate 499,695, forward strand.
ATGGCTCCAGGTGACCCAGATTGTACGTAGCCATCCTGAGCAGGTACTGGTATTTGATATCGTGCGTGATGGCAAACCTTTGCAGTTAAAAGTAATGCCTAAGGGTAAAAAGGATGCGGTAGGCACTGAATATGGATTTTTGGGAGCTAGCGCTAAAGTTGAAAATTATAAAATTCCAACAGAATATACCCAAACAGTTCAGTACAGTCCGCTCACCGCGCTGGGTATGGCTGCTAACCAAACATGGCAATTGTCGGTAATTACAGTTCAGGCCATGGGTAAAATGTTTACTGGAAAAATTGGTCTGGAAAACTTGTCCGGTCCAGTGACTATTGCCAATATGGCTGGCCAGAGTGCCGAAATGGGCTGGCAGCCGTTTATCAGGCTTATGGCCTTAATGAGTGTTAGTCTGGGAATTTTAAACTTATTACCTATCCCGGTACTTGATGGTGGACACATAGTCTATTATTTTATTGAAGCACTGCGCGGTAAACCAGTGTCCGAGCAAATTCAAATGATTGGCTTGCGCATTGGTATTGTATTACTTGGGGCATTGATGATCCTTGCACTATTTAATGATTTTGCACGCCTGATCTAACAGCTGTGTAACAATGATTTTTAATTAATTTTTACTTTTGGAATCCTTAGGCATGCGGCACTCATATTTTACACTGCCTCTGACACTGGTTAGCGCAATGGCTTTGGTACAGCAGGCCAATGCTGAAGATTTTGTAGCACAGGACGTCCGGATTGAAGGACTAGTGCGGCTTGCACCAGCCAGCGTTTACGGAGTATTGCCGGTAAGCAGCGGTGATCAGGTTACTGATGCAAAAGTGGCAGACAGTATTCGTGCCTTATATGCCACTGGCAACTTTGATGACATTCAAAGTGTACGTGATGGTAATACACTGGTGTTCAAGGTCATTGAGCGCCCGGTCATTTCATCAGTGACCTTTACTGGTAATAAACTAATTCCAACGGATACCCTAAAGCAGGGTCTAAAAAGCCTGAATCTGACTGAAGGTCAGGTGCTCAAGCGTGCGACCTTGCAAAATATTGAAAATGAGCTTGAGCAGCAATATGCCCAGCAGGGTCGTTATGATGCTGACGTCACTGTAGAAACTACCCCACGGGCCAACAACCGGGTCGATTTAAACTTTAAGTTTATCGAGGGTACGGCAGCCAAGGTTTTTGATATTAATGTCATTGGTAACACTGTATTTAAGGACAGTGACATCCTGCAAGCCTTTGCAGTTAAAGAAAGCTCATGGTCATCCGTGTTGACCCGGAATGACCGCTATGCCCGCGAGCGCATGACAGCCAGTCTGGAAAGTCTGCGTGCACTTTATTTAAACAAGGGCTATGTTAATTTCAATGTGAATAATGCCCAGCTCAATATTAGTGATGATAAAAAACGCATTTTTATTGAAGTCAGCATCAGCGAAGGTGAGCAGTATAAATTTGGTCAAACCAAGTTTTTAGGCGATACGCTATTTTCGCAGGATGAATTACGCCCACTGGCAATTTTCAAGGAAGGTGCAACTTACTCGCAAGCGCAAGTCAATGCGGTTAAGGAATTATTGACACGCAAATATGGCAATGCAGGCTATTATTTTGCCGAGATCAACGCTGTACCTGACATTGATGAAGCAAACAAAACCGTTAACCTGAATTATTATATTAATCCGGGCAAGCAGGTCACGGTGCGTCGCATTAACTTCAATGGCAATACCAAGACAGCCGACGAAGTGCTACGCCGTGAAATGCGTCAAATGGAAGGTGCACTGGCTACCAATGAAAAAATTGATCTGTCCAAAGTGCGTCTGGAGCGGACAGGCTATTTTAAGACTGTAGCAATTGAGCCTGTTCGTGTTCCTAATACAGCCGATCAGATTGACCTGAATGTCAAGGTTGAAGAGCAAAACTCTGGTACCAGTACTGTTGCTGTAGGCTATTCGCAAGGTGGCGGTGTCACTTTCCAGCTGGGTCTTAGCCAGACTAACTTTCTGGGAACTGGTAATCAGGTGGCAATTGATCTGTCACGTTCTGAAACCCTCGATTACTATAACCTGAATGTTTTGGATCCCTACTTTACCATTGATGGGGTCAGCCGTGGTTATAATGCTTATATGCGTAAAACCAAGCTGGACAAGCTCAACGTTAGTACCTATGTAACTGATTCTCTAGGTGGCAGTTTAACGTTTGGTTATCCACTGGATGAAAACCAGAATGTCAGTGCATCATTCAATGTAGATGATACCCAGATTTCTACGGGTCAGTTTGTATCAGTTGCTATTCGCGATTATCTGCTGGCAAATGGCGGTAAAACGACTCGAACTTTTACCACAACCAAAACAGTGACCAGAACCAAGACAAACCCGGATACCGGAGAGATCATTCGTGATGTTGATGGCAAGCCAGTACAGGAAACCATTCAGGTTCCAGACCGGACTTATGGCAATGCTTTTGAAGGCGATTATCTTACCTACAACCTGAATCTGGCTTGGGCTTACAATACTTTGAACCGTCCTGTATTCCCAACCAAAGGCATGTACCATCGTTTGTCGCTGGATATTGCCTTGCCCGGCAGTGACGTGGAATATCAAAAACTGACCTATGATGGTCAGGCACTATTCCCATTGGGTGACAAGTTTGTCCTACGTACGTATAGTAAATTGGGCTACGGTAATGATTTGCCTTTCTATAAGAACTATTTTGCTGGTGGTTATGGCTCAGTCCGCGGTTATAAGGAAAGTACGCTGGGGCCACGTAGTCCCGCAGTGATTTATCAGGAAACTGGTACTACTGATACAGATCCAGAAGCCATTGGTGGTAATGCTCTGATTCAGGGTGGGGTAGAGCTGGTATTGCCTGTACCATTCAAGGGTGACTGGTCACGACAGATCCGTCCTGTTCTGTTTGTTGAAGGGGGTCAGGTCTATAATACTGATGCTTCGGACTTTGAAATCAATGCTGATAACATTCGTTACAGTGCTGGTGTCGGATTTACCTGGATTACGGTGATTGGCCCATTATCGCTGAGCTATGCGTATCCGCTTAACCAGAAAGATGGTGATGAAACAAAACGTGTTCAGTTTGAAATTGGACGTACCTTTTAAGCAAATGGATGCTTAAAAACACTTAAGAGTCACAAGGAGTTTAATATGCGTCATTTATTTGCCACAGCCGCACTGACCATTGCTGCTTTATCAACCAGTGCTGCTTATGCTAATAATGTTGCAGTTGCCGATTCGCAAGCAGCAATTTTTAATTCAAAATACGCCAAGCAAACCGTGGCTAACCTAAACAGTAGCCTAAAGCCGCAGCGTGACCGGATTGAAGCCCTGCAAAAAGAACTGGCTGGTATTGAAAACCGCTTCAAGACTGATGCCAAAGTACTGAAGGAAGATCAGGTGAGAGCATTGCAAACGCAGGCACAAAGCAAGATCAACGAGTACAACAGTACTGCTGAAGGTCTGCAAAAGCGTGTTGATGAAACGCAAGCCACCATGTACAAAACCCTGCTGCCAAAACTTGAGAAAATCATTGAAGATATTCGCAAGGAAGGCAACTATGACATTATCATTGAAAAGAAAAATGTCATCTGGAGCAGCCCAACTGTGGACATTACCAGCAAAATTACTGAACGTCTGGATGCTACCCAGTAACTGCCAGATTATTTGGTATGGTTCCTTCCGCATTGACACTGGGTCAACTGGCCGCGCGGCTTAATGCTGAGCTGATCGGTAACCCGGATACTGCCATTCAGGGCCTGGCTTCATTACAGCATGCCAAGCCCTGGCATCTGGCTTTTTTATCCAACAGTCGCTATAAGTCCCAGCTCACTGAAACACAGGCTGGTGCTGTCCTTATTCGTAAGGAAGATATGGGAGAGTACAGGGGCAATGCCCTGATTGTACCCAATCCCTATGCTGCCTTTGCAGGCCTGAGCCATTTATTTGACCAAACCCCCAAGCCTGCTGTCTTTATTCATCCAACCGCAGTAATTGCTCCTTCAGCCACTATTGACCCATCGGCATCGATTGGCCCTTATGTGGTCATTGAAGATGAGGCCAATATTGCTGCTAATGTCATTCTAGAAAGCCATGTTTGTATTGCCAAAGGAAGCTCTATTGGCAAGGGGTCATGGCTGGATAAGCATGTCACGGTTCAGCATCATTGCCAGCTTGGCGAACGAGTCCGGGTGCATGCAGGCACAGTAATTGGTGCCGATGGCTTTGGCTTTGCCCCGCATGAAGGGCAATGGTACCGGATTGCCCAGCTGGGACGTGTCGTTATTGGCAATGATGTAAGGATTGGCGCTAACTGTACCATTGATCGTGGCGCGCTGGATGATACAACCATTGGTCAAGGTGTCATTATCGACAATTTGGTGCAGATTGCCCACAATGTACAGATTGGTGATTACACTGCCATCGCAGCGAATGTCGGAATTGCAGGTAGTGCCAGCATTGGCAAGCATTGTATTATTGGTGGTGCGTCCGGTATTGCCGGGCATTTGTCCATCTGTGATCATGTTAACCTGACAGGCATGGCCATGATCACCAAATCTATCAATCAGCCAGGTACTTATTCGTCTGGTACGTCATTTGCTGAAAATTCACAATGGAAGAAAATGGTGGTGCGTTTGCGGCAGCTTGCTGATGTACCACTAACCCAGCTAATTAAACAAATTGAGCATTTGCAAGCGCGGGTTGAACAGGTAGAATCGCGGGCAACTTCTTACCCGCCATCATCACTACCTCAAGATGACTAAAGATATTTCCTCTGCTGTATCCCTTGATTACCAGTTGCCCATGCAGGCTGACGCCATTCGCAGTTATCTGCCGCAGCGTTATCCCTTCCTGCTGGTTGACCGGGTGACTGACGTTGTACCCAATCAGTCTATCAAGGGCTTAAAAAATGTTTCTATTAATGAAGAATTCTTTCAGGGACATTTTCCAGGCTTGCCAATTATGCCTGGTGTGCTAATTGTTGAGTCAATGGCACAAATTGCTGGTATTCTAGGCTTTATGAGTGCAGGCAAGCGCCCGCGTGATGGCTATATGTTTTTGTTTGCAGGTGCAGACAAGGTACGGTTTAAGCGTCAGGTGATTCCTGGGGATACACTCATATTAAGTGCTGAGCTGTTAATGCAGCGAAGAGGGATTTTCAAGTTCAGTTGCCAGGCCCATGTAGAAGGAAAACTTGTGGCCAGTGCTGAAATTCTGGTTTCGGAACAACAGATTACATTAATATGAAAAATAATAGTGCACAAAACAGTAGTGTGACTTCCAACCCAAATATTCATCCTACTGCAATTATTCATCCAACCGCACAGATTGCAGCCAGTGTCACGATTGGTGCTTATAGTATTGTTGGTCCGCAGGTAAGCATTGATGAAGATTGTGACATTGGCCCGCATGTGGTAATTGCGGGTTTGACCCGTATTGGCAAACGTAACCGGATTTTTCAGTTTGCCAGCATTGGTGAAATTTGTCAGGATCTGAAATTCAAGGGTGAGGAAACCTGGCTCGAAATTGGGGATGATAATATTATCCGTGAAGCCTGTACCCTGCATCGTGGTACTGTGCAGGATCAAAGCCTGACCCGGCTTGGCCATCGTAACCTGCTGATGGTAAATACCCATATCGCGCATGATTGCATGATTGGTAATGATAATATTTTTGCCAATAATGTTGGGATTGCGGGGCATGTGAGCATAGGTGATCATACTATTATTGGCGGGAATTCAGGTGTTCACCAGTTTTGCAGGATTGATTCCTATAGCATGATTGGTGGCGGTAGTACGATTTTAAAAGATGTGCCGGCTTATACCATGGTGTCTGGTAATCCAGCGCATGCTTATGGCATGAATTATGAAGGCATGCGTCGCAAAGGCTGGGATGCTGATAAAATCAATAATCTGCGTAAAGCCTTTAAAATGGTTTATCGTGAAAACCTAACGACTGTTCAGGCCGTTGATAAACTTACCAATGAGCTGTTACCGCAAACGCCAGAAGTACAATTGCTGATTGATTCACTAACATCATCCAAGCGCGGTATCGTGCGTTAAGTTTTAGCATTAACTAAAAACCGCCCAGATTGATTAAGCAACTGGGCGGTTTTTTATGTTTAACGCTTGCAGCCTTAAGTTAGGCTCAGAAATAATTAGCGCAATTGAACGCTACCTGAAGCATTAACCCGAAGCTGACTATTACCACCTTGCACATTCTGGCTTTCCATGGGCGCTGCGGCATCTCTGGCTTTCATGGCATACATGATAGGCGGACGTTCATTATTCATGGCATTTAAATCAAGGCTCACCAGTTCATAACCGCTGGCTTGCCAGGACTGCTGCAACAGGCGAGCACGTTGCTGGAATGCCTGAGAAGCTTCCACCATCAATTCATTTTCAACCCGCTTGCGTTCATCATCAGACACACTAAAGTTAATGGACTGAATCTGCATCTTGTCCTGCAAGGCTGCAATCAAATCACTGGTGGCTTTAAAGTCAGTGCTTTTAAGCTCAATTTGCGCCCGGGCGCGCCAGCCTTTTAGCTTGTTCTTGTCATCATAAATGGGATAGGTGCTTTGTGCCCCGGTACTCACTTTAACCTGTGGATATTTGGCAGCCTGACGTATGGCTTCATTCAGGGTGCTGGTAATATCCTGCGACAGGCTGGTGGGGCTATTGCTGTTGAGTTCAGTAAACAACACGGCTTCCATCTGGTTATTGGTGACTTCACGCGTCGCATCGGCCTGAAGCTGAATCAGACGGTACTGCGGTTTGTCAGTATCCGCGAATGCTGCTGGCGCGCTTAAACCCAGTAATGAACCCGCAAGAACCGTACTATAAATTGCACGTTGAATGAGCGTATGTGATTTGATGTTTTTCATCATTTATGAATCCTTATGATCCAATTTAAAGTTAATTGTTGCACAGAAAATTAACCAGAAAGTTGATTGTGAAAAATCACTACTTTAAGGTTTATGGGAAGCATCATGGCTGGACTGTTTATTAAACTCAGTTCATTTAATGTGAATACTTCATTGTTTTAAGTAGAAAATTAGCTAAAAAACAAAAAATTATGGATGCGCAGTAATGAAGCTGCGGGCATATTGGGCTTCCGGTGAACCTGAATAATCACGCACCAGCTTTTTCATTAAAGCGGTAGCTTCACTGGTGCGTTTGTCAATTTCTTGTGTGATGGTAGCAACCCGGTACAAGGCGGTAGAAGCCTTGGCACTTTTTGGATATTTGTTGATGACTTCATTAAAGCTTTTTTTAGCTTTAACAAAATCAGCCGGATTGCTGGCTAGATAAAACTCCCCAAGCCAGTAATAGGCATTGGGGACATAAACACTATTGGGAAAACTGGCAATAAATTGCTGCATCGGTTTAATGGCTTTGGACGCGCCACCTGCCTTATACGCATCATAGGCGCTAATGTAGGCCTGTTTGTCAGGTTGTTTGTCGTTTGAAGCATCCTGCTGTACATACAGTGTATTGCCAGAAGACGGTTTGCTATTTGCAGGGGCTGATGGTGTGCCGGAAACAGGTGGAGTGGCATCCGGTGCTGGAGACGTAGTTTTTGCCGCAGGCTTAGGTATATCAGCCGGCGTATTGCTGACGGGTGCATTGCTTATAGGCGAATTGGTATCTGGGGCAGCTGAGTTGGTATCCCCATTTCCTGTAACATCATCCGGATTGTCGCTGTTTTCATCAGCAGGCTGGGTTTGCTCTTTTAATAGCTCAAGTCGCTGATCCAGATCGGTATAACGGTTTTTCACCTCTTTTTGGGTGCGATCCAGCGTGTCCTGTTGTGATTCCAGTTGGCCACGCAATTCACGGACTTCCTGCTGAAGCTGCTGAACCTGCTGATAAAGCTGCCACAGGGTAGAGCCTTGGTCATCTGTTGCTACAGTGCCAGCTGTTGCCACTGAGCTGTTATTGGCTTGGGTCAGGCTGCCTTGTTCAATAGGAACTGCCTGTGCCTGCGGAAGCGCAGTAATGCCCAGCGTTCCTGCCAACAGCATGCCCTGCATAAATTTTTTTGAAATTGAAAAACTGGCCATAAAAAGCAACATCTCATCATTAAAAGCAGTTATTACAAAAATACACCAAGACAATCATGGAATTGAAGCCAATCCAGCTTTAAATCACAGTTTTTTTGTTGGTTCAGGTGACACAACCCTTGTACAACTTATACCTTGCGTCCATAACCTTCCAGCAAATTGAAAAAAGAACCATCAGTAACTTGTGCTTCAGTCATTGCCGAGGCTAGCTCTAATAAAGGCTGGTTAATGGCTTCATCCGTGAGCTGAAAGGTGCGGTAATGAATGGAGAGTGACTGCTTGCTGTGCAGGTCAAGATGTGCCCGAATTGCATCGGCTGGATTCATATGCATGGTTCGCATGATCTTACGAGGCTCATACGCGCCAATTGGCAGCAGGCTTAAACGTGGTGCTCCCAGATTTTCCCGTATCTGCTGAAAATGTGGCGAGTAACCAGTATCGCCTGCAAAGAAACAGTGATCATCCGGCGTTAAAATGGATAAGCCGCCCCATAATGCCTTGTTACGATCCTTTAGGCCGCGGCCAGAAAAGTGTTGGGCTGGGGTATAAACGATTTTAATGCGGTTATCAGGCTTAAAGTCAGCCTGTTGCCACCAGTCCAGCTCAATGACCTGCATCTCTTCTGGTAAATAACAGCGATTGGCCAGGCCGGTATAAATGGGCATACGATCACGCTGATGCAGCCATTTTAAGCTGGCCAGATCCAGATGATCATAATGATTGTGGCTTAGCAGCACCGCATCAATTGGTGGTAGCTCATCTAGTGCAATGCCAGCAGGGCGTACCCGTTTTGGCCCCAGATGCGGAAGTGGGCTAACATGTTGTGCCCATACGGGGTCAGTTAAAAAGTTGTAGGGTCCAATCTGGATCAATACAGTTGCATGACCAACAAACCACACCTGCCAATCGTTAAGAGTTGCATCAGGGCGTGCTTGGGGCTTGTCCAGACAGGAAGGTATAGTTTCCTGGGCTGGCCACTGGGCAGGCTTGCGAAACAGCAGCCATTCATATAGCGCTACACTGCGCGTACTCTCTGACGCAGGATTAAAAAAGCCATGCTTGCTGCTGTGATCACTAGGCAAATACTGAAAATCTGGCCTTAATAAAGCATGTTGTCCACTAAACTGGGTGGTAAGTTGTTGAACCGGATGGGAGCGACGCAAGCGCGACATAAAATTCTCCAGTATGGCTAACTCAATCAGCATTGATGAAATAGTTGTTAGGTAATTATGAACTCTAATGGAATGTTAGCTTAGAAAAACCGTCATAAGTAGCGAAATAAGTTTAAATTATTCAGTAAGCATAAATTTTATTAAAATATATTTATTCGTGCGGTTTAGTTTTTTTAAAAGTGCTCTGAATAATATGGATTAAACCATATTAGAATAAAAGAAATTAAATCTTGAATTAATTATAAAGACCACTTTCTGTCATAAAAATGGAAAATTTAAATAAGTTCATGTTTTTACTTAATTTAAAAAGAAGATGTTAATAAATATAAAGTTACTTTTTCTATAAAAAATTACTTGGCTTACTTATAGTCACCTAAAGCAGCATTAATGCTATTAAAACTGATGGTTTTAAAACATCGTAACTTGTTTATTACGGCTATGTTGGATGTACCGAATTTCCGGTAGTCATTAATCGTCAAGGTAGGTGCACTATGAGTAATCAGTCTAATAATAGTATGGGTAACAATATAGGCAACAACGCGCAAGGATATGGCGAACGTCAGGGAACCCAGCAGAATCAGCAAAACCAGAATGACCAGATGAACCAGCAAAACCAAGCCGGTATGAATAATCAGTCTGGCATGAACAACCAGACCGGCATGAATAATCAGAACCAGCAAAACCAGTCTGATATGAACAACCAAAGTCAGTACAATCAGCAAACACCCGGCAATGACCAAAGCCAGAATCAACACAATCAGCAGAAGCAAAATCAGAACAACCAGATGAATCAGGCTGGTCAGAATAACCAGATGAATCAACAAAACCAGAAAGACCAGAACAATCAGATGAACCAGCAAGGTGGGCAGAGTGGCCAGATGAACTGGCAAGATCAAAACAGTCAGCACAAACCACTTAATCAAACTCACCAGTCCAATCAAACTCAGCCAAACCAGCCTCAAAGTACGATTCAGGAAGACCCTAGCAGACAGTCTGATGGCTAAGTATTGATTATTTTTAAGTATTAATTCATGATAATTTTTAACCATAAAGCCACCTTTGTTTAAGGGTGGCTTTATACATAATTAAAGCACAGGTTTTATTATTTTAATGATAAGAAAGTTAATAATAAACTATTCTAACTCACTATAAATAGCTGGCTTTAAAGTTATTATTTTACTGATTGATTTAATCATATATAAAGCATTTGAATTATTAATTGTATTTCTGGGGAAACAAAGCAAACTTAACCAGATGCACAAGTTTTGAACGGCTTTGGTCTTGCATTAGCCCGAATAATCACTATACTTGCCCTTGCAATGGTGACCCCATTGGTGTCTTCGCAATGACTGCTTGTGAACCCCGCCAGGACCGGAAGGTAGCAACGGTAGCAGGTTAGTGATGTGCCGAAGGTAAGCTGATGGGGTTGCCACCATACTGATAAAAATTAATAAACCATAAAAGCCAAAAACCAGACTTTTTTCCTTGTTTGAAATTACCTCAGTCCTTTACTCATCGTCCATACTATTTCTGGTAATGGCCTTAAAACAGATATCCAGATTAAAACCACGGTACTGCAAAAAACGCACCTGACGCGCTTTTTCCTTTTGCTCGATAGGCAGTTCTTCACCAAATTTACGCATGCGCAGTTCCATAGCCTGTTGCAGCCAGTTGACCTGCTCAATATCTTCCTCAGCCAGCTCGGCCTCAATATGATGCTTTTTTAATTCCTGCTGGATACGGGCCGGGCCGCGGCCTTTACGCATATTGGCGCGCACCAGCATGCCAGCCATGCGTTCATCACTTTGATAATCGTTGCCTGTCAGTTCTGCCAGCAATGGCTCAAGCTCTTCAGGGCTGGCACCGTACAGCAGCAATTTGCTTTTGAGTTCCTGCTTGGAGTGCTCACGTTTGGCCAGCAAGGCAAAGGCAGTACTGCGCAAGCGCTGGCCTTTTAAGCTGCCTGCAGGTTTGGGCAGATCACTATTTTTTTGAAAATTTTTCATGCTCGTACCAGTAAGAGAAAGAATTTATCTGATTCACCTATAGCCTAAAAACAAAACGCCTTTACAGGATTAACTATAAAGGCGTTTGTCTAAACAGTCAGAAAACCATACCTTTTAAGGCAGGGCGTTTTACAAGTCCAGTTCAGCCAGACTTGGTTCACGCTCATCATCGTCTTCCTGTAGCTTGGCCGGATCAACTTTAACCAGCAATTGATCACGAACCTGTGCATCAATTTCGGCAGCAATGGCCGGGTTTTCTTCAAAATAACGAATCACGTTATTTTTACCCTGACCAATCTTGGCACCCTTATAGGCATACCAGGCACCGGATTTCTGCACGATTTCCTGATTGGCCGCAAGGTCGACCAGTTCACCCAGACGGTTGGTGCCTTTGCCGTACATGATCTGGAACAGCGCTTCACGGAACGGCGGAGCCATTTTGTTTTTCACTACTTTAACGCGAGTTTCAGAACCAGTGATTTCATCACCTTCCTTCACGGCGCCAATGCGGCGAATATCCAGACGCACAGACGCATAGAATTTCAGGGCATTACCACCAGTGGTGGTTTCCGGGCTACCGAACATTACGCCAATCTTCATACGGATCTGGTTAATGAAGATCACCATGCAGTTGGAGCGCTTGGCATTACCGGTAATTTTACGCAGTGCCTGACTCATCAGACGGGCTTGCAGACCCATGTGTGAATCACCCATTTCGCCTTCAATTTCAGCTTTAGGGGTAAGGGCAGCAACAGAATCCACAACAATCAGGTCAACTGCACCAGAGCGCACCAACATGTCGGCAATTTCCAGTGCCTGTTCACCATGGTCTGGCTGTGATACCAGCAGGTTATCAATATCAACACCCAGCTTGCGTGCATATTGCGGATCAAGCGCATGCTCGGCATCGATAAAGGCTGCTGTACCACCGGCTTTTTGACACTCGGCAATCACTTGCAGGGTCATGGTGGTTTTACCGGAAGATTCCGGGCCATAGATTTCGATAATACGGCCTTTTGGCAGACCGCCAATACCGAGCGCAATATCCAGACTCAAAGAACCAGTCGATACGGCCTCAATGGCTTGTACGGTGTTGTCGCCCAAGCGCATAACGGTATTCTTACCGAATTGTTTTTCAATTTGACTTAAAGCTGCACTTAATGCCTTGCTTTTATTCTCATCCATCTCATAAACCTCATTAACTGTATCGCGTTTATACGCTGATTGCTTTCAAAACTAAAGTGGATGCCTTGGGTCGACTACATCTGATTTGCAACTTGGGCAAGCACATCATGCCAAAAAACAGGGTAGGTGAACAGGGGGAAAACAAGTAAAACGACATAGCTTGTCGTGGACTAAAGGCTATTAATAGCCTTCATCATCAGTACTGTAAGTAATTGAATTTTCATGCTTAAATTGATTGATATGACGACGGTCACGCTTGCTTGGACGATGGTCTGGACGTGCCAGATTGGCCAGTTTGCGCTGGCTGCTATAAAACTCGCGCTTGGCAATACTGTGTGGCGTTTCTTCGTATAAAAGCTGTGCCTGAGGCGCACCGCCACGCACTTCCGACAAGGCCTTGATCACCACAGTTTTCTCATCAAATCCCTGCCGGATGGTCAGCTCCATGCCAATGCGGACTTCTTTACTGACCTTGACGCGGTCACCGTCATAATGCACTTTGCCGCCTTCAATGGCTTCCTTGGCAATGCTACGGGTTTTAAAAAAACGGGCGGCCCACAGCCATTTGTCAATGCGCATGCTTTGCAGTGCGTTCGGGGATAATTGAGCATCTGAGCGCTGAGTGTCCAGCGTTTGGTTTTTTTTCATTAACATTCCATTAGACCTGTTAGGGGTCAATCATTCCTCAACCTGAATGGATAATAAGCTGCTGCTTAGTTCATTTAATTGGTCTATTGCCGGAAATTTCAACTGCTGACGTGCCGGTAATTTACTATCTGGTTGCACAATGCCATAAACATGTTGAATGCCATAATGTTGCGCAGCCTGTAATACTGGTTCACTATCATCCACGAAAATTGTTCTTTTTTTATCAAAAGGATACTGGGCTGCCAGCTTATGCCAGAATAATTCCTGTTCCTTGGCAAAACCTAGGTCATGGCTTGAGATCAGATGATCAAACCAGTGGGCAATTCCGGTTTTTTGCATTTTGACATTGAGCACAATCGGATGTGCATTGGTCACCAGCCACAGTTTTTTATTGGCCATTTTAAGGTCATGCAGCAACTGTAAGGCATGCGGGCGCAGACAAATATGATCTTGATATTGAATTTTCAGCGTGGTTAGATCAAGGTTAAGCGCATTGCTCCAGTAAGGCAGGGAATACCAGTTTAGCGTGCCTTCCTGTGCCTTGAATTGCGGCTTAAGCAATTCCAGCGCATGATCAAAAGGATGCCGATGCAAGGCTGCCCATGCCTGTGGCACCGCCTGCTGCCAGAACAGATTATCAAACGCCAGATCAAGTAGGGTTCCGTCCATGTCAAACATGACGAGATCAATTGCTTGCCAGTTAATGTTCAAAACCATTTCCTGTAAATAATGAAGTGAAAAATGATAGAAGATAAACCCATGCCGGATGAGATGCCGATTAATGATGCAGTGGTTGAAAGCGCAACAGTTGCAGAATCAACAGTTGAAAGTCCAGCGATTTTAAAGGCGGATCAGTCTATTCAGTTGCTGGTAGAACTGGTAAAGAGCGTCAATCATCTGTTGTGTGAATTTTATCAGGATTACCAGCAAAACCAAGTATTGCAGATTTCCAGTAAAGCCGATAAGTCACCAGTCACGGAAGCGGATATGGCCGCGCATCACCTGATTGAGCAGGGCCTAAAAAAGATTAATCCACTAATTCCGGTACTATCTGAAGAATCCTCAGACTATAAGCTGCGCTTTGACTGGCATGAATTCTGGTTGGTTGATCCATTGGACGGCACGCGTGAGTTTATTAATAAAACCGGTGAATTTACCGTAAATATTGCGCTGATCCATCACGGCGTAGTGCAGTTAGCCATTATTGGTATTCCAACTTTAAAGCGCATATATTTAACCCGCAAAAACCAGCCGCTATATCGGATTGATGAAGCTGGGGACAGTTTGCTGTGGCAGGAGATTCGACCAAAACCTGTCAATTTAAGCAGTTGGCAGATTGCGATTAGTCGTCGTAGTGAATGGAAAGTGTATCAGCAGTTTAAGCAAGTGTTGCATGAACGCCAGCAAACCTTTGACTGCAAAAATGCCGGAAGTGCTTACAAGTTTTGCCTGATGCTTGAGGGGGAAATTGATGTGTATCCGCGTTTTCACCCCACCAGCGAGTGGGATACTGCGGCAGGGCAAGGCTTGCTGGAAGCCATAGGTGGCGGCGTGTATGACTTGCAGGGACGCCCATTTGCCTATAACCAGCGCCATGATTTGCTCAATGGGCATTTTATGGCAGTGCGGCAAAATGATTTCCTATCCTCTGCTTTACAGGCCGCTCAGGAAACCCTAAAAGCGCTGACATAGGCCCAATTTTGTGCCTGACTCGTGATATAGTCAGTGACCAGTTTGCCTGATTTAAAAATGACGTGACCAGTGCTTTAACCCAACATTTGCCTGCTTCCATGTTTAAGGCCATTGAGCTGCTGCCCAAAGGCAATCAGCCCTTGGTGTTGCTTACACGTCATTCCATTCGCGAGCCTGCTGACAGCAATGGCTTTGCCAGCTATCAACTGCCATTAACGCCGGTTGGCCGTAATCTGGCCTTTGAGTGGGGCAGATGGCTGTCAGCAAATACCGATTTGCAAATTGCAGCCTGTCTGAGCAGTCCCATTCCGCGCTGTGTTGATACCGCAAGCGAAATGCTAAAAGGGGCACAAGCCACTATCGAAACCCCGCTTGATCCACAGCAGGCAGAAACTTCCCTATTAACGATTAACCAGCATAACCTGTTGGTGGAACCGGGTAGTTTTGTGCTAGATATTGCGCAGGCCGGGCCGCGTTTCAAGCAGTATGGGGCATTAAAATTTATTAACTGTTTTTTAAGCAACCAGTTGCCCGGGATGAAAATTCCGGTGCAGGGCGCGCAGGATATTTTGCGCCTACTATTTGATCATTTGCCTAGGCAGGATAATCATTTATTGCTGGCGGTAAGCCATGACACTATTCTGGCAGCCCTGTTTGCGGTGATGGCAGGGCAAACCACAATTGAGCGCAAGGACTGGCCTGACATGATGGAAGGCGCGTTTTTATGGTTTGACGGGGATAGTTTTGAAAGCAGTCGTGTGAACTGGATCTGGCGCGGTCAGCATTATCAGTTTAAAGTTCAAAATGTTTAAGGTAGGCCATAAAAATGTACTTATACAGACCAGTTGGATTATTTGAATATCAAATAATTAAAGAAAGCGGCTTTAAAAAATTTCCACCCAGATTATATTGGCAACCTATTTTTTATCCGGTATTAACACAGCAATATGCTGAAAAAATTGCCAAAGAGTGGAACACGTAGGATCAAGGTGGTGGTTATGTAGGCTATGTAACTCGCTTTAAAATGCCGGATGCCTATTTAAGCCAATTTGAAGTCAAAGTGGTTGGCGATTCTTTTTGTCAAGAGTTATGGATACCTGCTGCTGAGCTGGAAAACTTTAACTCACAGATTCAGGATAATATAGAAATCATTAATGTATTTAAAGGCGAGAAATTTCGGGAAGACGCGCAAATACCGGATTATATGCATAAAAATGACAGTGGTGTTTCGGAGTGGTAGCGATGGTGATTTGTAGCGTTTAAAGATTTGCGTTAACCCAACTGCCATCCGCTTACTTCAGCATGGTTTTGTCAAAATCGTAATCAAAATAGTTGTTAGAATGGTCATCAGATTGCTGAATGGACAAATCCGGCCTCCGGTCATCGTTAGCCATATCAGTGTCATCCTCTACATTAATTCTTAAGGTCTCAAAACGAACGCGACCATGCTTGATAGCCTCAGCAATGGCAAGCTGGCCTTGACTTAAGCGTGCCTGCCCACTTTTAATATCCATTAAAATGACTTCAATGGCGTCGCTGGGCAAGTTACCGTCACGCCAGTCGGTATAGCCATCAAAAATTACGTAATCGACTGGATCACCCAGAAACTTGGCATCAGAAGGCAGGTATTCAAATTCGGGTAACAATGGAGCAAATTGTTCGGCGACGCGGCCTTTGATCGTTGCGCGGCTGGTGTTCAGGCTTTTTTTAACTGCCCGCTGGATTTCCTCCTGATGGGCTAACTGAAGCTGCTGGATTTTCTGCTCATATTCGGCTACTACACTGCTATTACGACTATTGGACAGCATAAAGTAGGTGAGCAGGCCACCAATCACAATACCCATGAAAATCGCTACTGCAATCGCCATAAATACCTAAATGAAATAAAAAGGGCATTATAGCAAACCATAATACCCTGATAGATACAAACACCTTGAATAACAGTCAGACCAAATGGCTGTGCGCTTAAAATCAGTAGCCCAATTGACGGCTGGCCAGGTCTTTCATGATTTCCTCTGCACCGCCACCAATCATGTTGACCTTAACCTCACGGTAAATGCGTTCAACCCGTGTACCGCGCATATAGCCCATGCCGCCTAGCGTTTGCACTGCTGCATCTGCACAAAACTGCATGGCACGTGTTGCCACATTTTTTAAAATACAGATTTGTGCCACCAGATCGGAACCTTGTTGGTCAGGCTGGCCCAGTTTCCAGGCTGTATCTTCCAGCAGTGCGCGTGTGGTTTGCAACTGGGTGGCCATATCCACCAGCTTATGCCGCATCACCTGATGATCCACCAGCCGCTTGCCAAAGGTTTTGCGATCCTTTGCCCAAGCCAGCGCATCTTCATAGCAGACCTTGGCAAACCCGTAGGACGAGGCAGCCAGCCAGAAGCGCTCCATATTGAAGTTTTGCATGATGACTAGAAAGCCCATGTTTTCCGGGCCAAGCAGATTGCTCACCGGAATACGACATTCATCAAAGTGCAGATGGGCTGTATCTGAAGCCCACCAGCCCATTTTATCCAGTGGGGATTTGGAAAGGCCCGGTGTGTTGCCTTCAACCAGCAGCATGGAAATTCCATTTGCGCCTTTAGCATCAGGGTCAGTGCGCACGGCAACCGAGTAGTAATCGGCACGAATACCGGAGGTAATAAAGGTTTTTTCACCGCTCACAATGTAGTGGTCGCCATCACGGACAGCACGGGTTTTAAGCGCAGCAACATCTGAGCCACCGCCGGGTTCGGTAATGGCCAGTGCCGAGATTTTCTCACCGGATAAAATCTGTGGAAGTACCCTGGCTTTTAATTCATCACTGCCGAAATTTTTAATAGGTGGCGCGCCAATGCTGTGTGACAGTAGGGACGCCAATAGACCACCTGAACTACACTGCGCCAGCTCAATTGAGGCCAGCATGGTATAAAATGCATCGACATCAGGTGTGCCGCCGTAGGCTTCTGGATAACCCAGCCCTAACAGTCCAATATCAGCAGCTTTCTTATACAACTCGCGTGGAAAGGTGCCAGCCTCGTCCCATTCGTTGACAAAGGGAGTAATTTCCTGCGCGGTAAACTTGCGGATGGTGTCGGCAAATGCGAGGTGGTCAGGCGTGTAGTACAGCGGGTTAGGATTCATCAGGCAGTTTCCATTGCAAATTGCTTTCGATTCTGCCACGCCTGTTTTACGAATGATTTGATCAAAATGCTCAAAAAAATCAGGCAAAATAGTGAATAGCTCTTTTTGAGCAAGTAGTCCATGCCGCTTTCTTGGGTATATTTTTGTTCAGTAAATGCAAAAAGCTCACCGAAGTGAGCCTTTTGAAAAATCATTTTTAGTGACGACTAGCATCACCAATAATGACTTTTTAGTGACTATGCAAATTATTTGCTAGCCAATGCCTTAATATGGGCATTCAGACGGCTCTTATGACGAGCAGCCTTGTTTTTGTGAATAATGCCTTTGTCAGCCATGCGGTCGATAACCGGAACAGCTTTCTTGTAGGCTTCGCTTGCTACAGCGTGTTCGCCAGCAGCAATTGCGTTCACTACTTTTTTGATGTAGGTACGAACCATGGAACGCAAGCTTGCGTTGTGTTGACGCGCTTTCACGTTTTGACGGGCGCGTTTTTTAGCCTGAGCAGAGTTTGCCACTCGTGCACTCCTTGAAAAATAGATTAGTTATGGGCGGGCCTTGTTGCGTTGCTCATGTGTCCATCCACCATTAACACTGGATAATATGGCTACATGCGCATTTAGGTTGCTAACAACCCAGCCCGTAAACAAGTGGCGAATTCTGCCCAAAATGATGCCTAAAGTCAAGCCTGAATGCTATATAAGCGTGCAGTCTCAGCACTTTGCCACCAGATTTGAACATTATTTTAATCAATAAACCTTTATGCTGACATTCTGCTCTTGTATGATTCGGTAAAACAATAACATAGGCGATTTTTCCTTATGACAGTGTTTCAGGCTGACTCACGGCAAAAAAGTGCTATTGTCATTGGAGCAACCGGGCTGGTTGGTTCTTTGCTGGTAGAGAAACTTCTAGCTTCCAGACATTATCGGACAATCTATCAGGTGGTGCGGCAAACACCTGCTGCACTGTTGGGCACGGCTCCCGAGCAGTCGCTGGAAACAATTGTCATTCCTGACTTTGGGCGGCTTGAAAAAATGCTGACCCGGCTGGATTTACAGGACGCAGATGCCTTTAGCACACTGGGTACCACCTTGAAACAAGCAGGTAGCAAGCAACAGTTCAGTCAGGTTGATTTAACCTATAACCTGAATTTTGCCCAAATCGTCAAGGAACTGGGTGCACAACACTTTTTATTGCTGAGTGCTACCGGTGCTAAATCTGATTCCCCAATATTTTATAACCGGATTAAAGGCCAGCTTGAACGCGCTATTGAGCAGTTGTGTTTTGATCGTTTGTCCATTTTTCAGCCATCCCTGCTGCTAGGTCAGCATCGTGATCAGCGCTTGATGGAAAGCATGGCACAAAAAGCCTTTATACTGGGCCAGCATTTATTGCCTGCGGACTGGCGCTATCGTCCCATTGAGGCTGAGCGGGTAGCACAGGCCATGTATCTGACGGCCACATGCCTTACTACTGGCCAGATCAGTTATGGCAAAACTGTTTATTCCAACACCGATTTACTCAATATGACCCTGGAGACTCCTGCATGACCACTGTAACCGTTGTAGCGCCTGATTTTGTAACCTGTGATTTACTGGATGACCATCCACAAACTCAGGTAATGAGCCCATCCATTGATGGTAAATCATTCAGGAATTTTGGTGGACGCAAGGCATTTGGTGGTGAAGTTGTAACAGTGAAATGTTTTGAGGACAACTCGCGGGTGAAGGAATTACTGGCCACAGAAGGCGCTGGCAAGGTACTGGTAGTGGATGGCGGTGCGTCCATGCGCTGTGCATTGCTGGGTGATTTGATTGGCGAAAGTGCCGTCAAGCATAACTGGGCTGGTGTGATTGTGTATGGCTGTGTGCGGGATGTAGATGCTTTGGTGCAGCTTGATCTGGGTGTGCAGGCACTGGCAGCCATTCCACAAAAAAGTAACCGTAAGGGGGCGGGTGAAACTGGCCTGACCTTAAATTTTGGTGGTGTGAGTATTGAACCGGGTCATTATATTTATGCAGACAATAATGGCATTCTGGTGTCTGCTGAAAAACTAACCGACTTATAGCGGCTCAGCAACTTGCCGCACTATAAACGCCATTTTTTACTAAAGAATTGAGTTGAGAAAATTATGATCGTACATCAAGCCAAAGTCCTGCGTTCTGTGCTGGCCACCATTTTGGAGGGCGGGCGCGGGGTAATGGGCACGCCAAATCCCAATCAGCCAGCAAAACCTATTCGCCTGTATGACTTTGAAGCGTCACCGTATTGCCGTCGTGTGCGTGAAGTGCTTACCATGCTGAATCTGGATGTGGAAATTTATCCCTGCCCCAAAAAAGGCACGCGTTTTCGTCCGCAGGTCAAGCAACTAGCAGGTAAAACCCAGTTTCCATTTCTGGTAGATGAAAACACAGGCATCAAACTGCTGGAATCACAGGATATTATTGATTATTTATTCAAAACTTATGGTAAGAATGGCAAAACGCCGAGTAAATACCAGAACCTACCCAAAATTCCAGTAGGCGGATTTTTAGTGACCATTGCTGGCGGAATCAATGGCTTGATGGCAGAAAAAAACAATGTCCAAAAAGCTGTGCCAGACCAGTTGTTGGAGCTATGGAGCTTTGAAGGCAGTCCTTATACGCGTCTGGTGCGTGAGCGTCTGTCTGAACTGGAACTGCCTTATGTATTACATAATGTCGCCAAAGAGCGCTGGCAGGACATCGGGCCAGCCAAACTGCGCTTAAAGCCGGGTAAATATGTACCGATTGCTGGTGGCAAGCGTGCTGGTGTTTACGCCGTGCAGGGGCGCTTACAGGTGCCTTATCTGGTTGATCCCAATACAGGTATTAGTTTGTATGAGTCAAAAGATATTCTCGACTATCTGAACAAAACCTATGCTTAACGCAAAATTGTTGCAAAATATGCCACATTAATGCAGTTTTCTGGTTAAAATAGCCGCCTTTTTCAAAAACGATGCATCATTCAGTTGCATCGTTTTTTATTGAGCAGTCCATAATGCATACGTGTGTTTGATCACGCCTGCATTGCAAGCTCAGACCTGAAAGTGCAGCACTTGCACCGCGCTACCTGTAAAACCCGTCAGTGAGAGATTAGCCATGAACCACCATGTTGATGTCATGATTAGTGAGCAACAAATTAAAGCACGAATCAAGGAGCTTGCCGCGCAAATTAATCAGGATTACCAGCATGCAGGTTCCAACCTGTTACTGATTGGCTTGTTGCGGGGTTCATTCATTTTTATGGCTGATTTGTGCCGTGAAATTACCGTATCGCATCAAGTGGATTTTATGACGGTGTCCAGTTATGGCAACAATACCACCAGCTCGCGTGATGTGAAAATTGTGCAGGATCTGGATGAAAG
This sequence comes from Alkanindiges illinoisensis DSM 15370, assembly GCF_000619845.1. Classification (GTDB taxonomy): domain Bacteria; phylum Pseudomonadota; class Gammaproteobacteria; order Pseudomonadales; family Moraxellaceae; genus Alkanindiges; species Alkanindiges illinoisensis. The sequence goes on from NZ_JHUX01000003.1 coordinate 520,997, forward strand.
CATTGAAAATACGCATGTGCTGATTGTGGAAGACATCATTGATTCGGGTAATACCTTAAGTAAGGTACGCGACCTGTTTTTACTGCGTAAACCTGCTTCTCTGGAAATTTGTACCTTAATTGACAAGCCCTCACGGCGTGAAGTTGAAGTGCCGGTTAAATATATTGGCTTTTCCATTCCCGACAAATTCATTGTGGGCTTTGGACTGGATTATGCACAGTTCTATCGTCACTTGCCGTATATTGGCATTGTGACGCTGGCTGAAAATGCGAATGATTAAACAGGTCTAATCAGTAAAGTTTAAATATGATTAATAAAAGCCCTGATAACTATTGGGGTTTTTTATTGCATGGCTTTTAAGATCTTAGTTTTGCACCCATTGCTTTTGATAAAATTATTACCGAATAGCCCAAATATTAAACTTGACGGTTTATTAATGCTGTTATAGCGTGAAGTTATTCATATTAAATCTGGATATTTCAATGACTAAGTCTGCCTCACGCACTCAGGACAACAATTTACAAAATCAGCCATCACCACAGCAAATGCCGCAGGACAGCTTATCTACCATTCAAATTGATGGTAAAGAGCGCTATTTTGAACCAGCGCCAGCTGATATTAGTGTGGAAAATTTTAAAAAAGTAGTGACCAGTCGCCGTTCCGTTCGAAAGTTTACCAATACACAAATTCCCAAGGCTGTGCTGGATGACTGTCTGGACATGGCGTTACTGGCCCCGAATTCATCCAACCTGCAACCGTGGACATTTTATGTGGTGCGCAGCCCGGAGAAAAAATCCAAGCTGGTGAAAGCCTGTATGAGCCAGTTGGCTGCTAAAACCGCGGCTGAACTGATTGTCTGCGTGGCACGTACTGACCGTCTGGATGAAATGGCCAAAAACAACCTGAAGTACTGGCCAATGCCAAAAACTCCAAAGCCAGTAAAGCAATATTACAGCCTGATTGCCTATAATTATAAAACCGGCTTTTTAAATACCTTGGGCGCTGCCAAAAAAGTAGCATTTAGTATTGTTGGGCAATTTCAGCCCTTGCCGGTCACTGCGTTTACCCATGCGGACGCGCGCTTGTGGGCAGCCAAAAGTACAGCGCTGGCTTGTGAAAATCTGGTTCTGGCCTTGCGTGCACATGGATTTGATAGCTGCATGATGGAAGGTTTTGATGAGCCACGTGTGCGCAAGCTGCTGGATTTGAAAGATGAAGAATTCCCGATTATGGTGATTGGTGCAGGTGAGCGGGCCGATGATGGTGTGTTCTGGCCACAGTTGCGCTTTGACCGTGATTTGTTTGTTAAAGAAGTTTAGGACTGCTCAAATGCTATATTAAAATCTGCTTACAAGTTTGCTGGTTGTTCATCAATGATGGCTTGCATTGAGGTTGTAACAGGTTGATAGTAAATTTAAGCAATACGCATTGCCCAGCATGCCTGTTCCTAGGCACCATGTTTGGGTAATTTAACGCCTGTTTCTAGTACAGGCACATAAAAGGGATACTCAGACGGGTATCCCTTTTTTATGGAAAATCGAGTAATGAAAATCTTTTCTACAAAGAAAGGCTAACCAGCCAGCGTAACCTGACATAAACTTAAACCTGCGGCTTTTTTTATAAACTTGTGGTCAAAGGTTTTCAATTGGCTAACCTGTTCACACTTTGCCAGATGCATGGCATCACCAAAATCTAATCCCTGACTATACCAGTTGATCACTTGAGCGATTAAAGCAGGGTTATCCAGAATGATATTTGGTAAACCAAATAATTTAGTCATCGCATTGGAAATTTGTGTAGCTGAAAAGTCATAAGCGTAGCGTAGTACCCATTCACTCTCTAATATCACTGAGTCAGCAATATAAATAACTGAACTTTGAAAAAGCTGATAGGCAATATCGTATTGCTTACTGTCATCATGGGTTAAAAGACGAATAATAATGTTGGTATTAATTGCTATCATGCCATTCCTGCTTTAACTTCTGAGCAATAGCAATGTCTATTTCATGTTGTGTTTTTTTAATTACAACAGGAAGACAGCCTGCCACTTCATTTAAGCTACTTGGAGCAAATAGAGCTTTAGGTTGTAACAATACGCCCTCCGGGGTATCTATAACATTAAATTCTGCGCCACTCTGCCATTGATGAGCTGTTCGGATAGCTTTGGGAATAATCACCTGCCCTTTACTAGAAAGCCGGGTTACTGTAGGCGCCTTGGATAGATTAGTGGTTTCCATTGCAAAGTCCTTGAAGTAAGACACAGGTAAGACTATCATTTGAACTTATTAAAATCAATTAAGATACAGTACTCATCAAACTAAGATTTAGAAAATATTAAAATTAAAAATTAGAGAAAATCCGTTAATGCATGATTAAAAGCAAAAGACTTTTACACCCATTTTGTAGGTGAAGATAGACTATGGATTCACACATAAGCAACGTGCCTGAAACGCCAAACACTGCTACCATTAAGCCATTCCTTTCATTTAAAAAAATTATCTTCGACCATGACCGAACTGCTTTTGCCATCCATTGCTGAAAACTTTGAACAAAGCAACTTACAACAAATACCGGCAGGTGAGCGGCGCTGGATTGGCAATTTGGCGGGTGCATTGCCATCGCTGCTGCTGAGTGAACTGGTTAAATCCAATCAAGACTCAAAACAGCTTATTGTCATGGTGGCGCGTAATACCACCCAAGTGGCACAAATCGAAGAAGAGCTGCATTTTTTTGGCATTAAACCGTATCTGTTCCCAGACTGGGAAACCCTGCCGTATGATCGCCTGTCACCGCATCAGGAAATTGTATCTGAGCGCTTGGCGCTACTGGCCAATATGCCACAAAGCGGTATTGTGCTCATTGCAGCCAGTACTTTAAGCCAGCGCATTGCGCCGCCAAGCTGGTTGCTGGGGCAGCATTTTGATATCCGCAAAGGCCAGAAATTTGATGTGGAAAATGAACGCCAGCGTCTGACACGGGCTGGTTATCGTGCTGTGGATACTGTATTTGAACCAGGTGAGTTTGCAGTACGTGGCAGCCTGATGGATATTTTTCCTACGGGTCAGCAAGCTCCGATTCGTATTGATTTATTTGATGATGAAATTGAAACCCTGCGCCATTTTGATGTGGAAACCCAGCGCACGACGGAGCAAATTTCGCAATTTACCTTGTTGCCTGCGCGGGAATTTCCATTAATCGAAGGGCGCGGTGAGTTTCGGGCACGTTTTGCTGAGTTGTTCCCGCAGGCCAGCCCCAAGAAAATGCCGCTCTATCAGGATGTGTTAAATGGCATCGCTGCGCCGGGTCTGGAATATTATCAGCCTCTGTTCTTTAGCCGTGATGAGTTTATTGAAGGCGGTACACTATTTGACTATTTGCCAAAAGACACACTGATTGCCACTGATATTGCTGTTGAGGATTGCCTGAACAGTTTCTGGCAGGAAGTCACCCAGCGTTATGAAGACCGCCGCCATAATATTGACCAGCCGATTTTGCCGCCGAATGAACTGTTTCTCACCGTAAATGAGCTATTTGGCCGTCTGAAAAGCTTTGGCAGACTGGTGCTGTCGGAAAATCCCATCAGTGAGCGCGCTGGTGTGTTTAACGTGGTGGCAAATCTACCACCCAAGCTGCCAATTGATCATAAAGTGAGTGATTCACTCATTAACCTGAAAAACTTTATTGATTTGTTTAAGGGCCGCGTGCTGATTGTGGCCGAAAGTGCCGGACGCCGTGAAGGCTTAAAGGAGCTGTTTAAATCAGTCTGGCGCGATCTAGCAGTCTGTGACAGTTTGCAGGAATTTTTGCAAAGCAGTCATCAGGTGGCTATTGCGGTGGCACCACTGGAACGTGGGCTACTACTTGAAGATTTTGTATTGATTGTTGAAAACCAGCTTTTTGAACAACGCGTAGTGCAGCGTCGACGTCGCAAAAGCAGCGAAGTGTCTGAAGAATTTCTGGTGAAAAGTCTGGCCGAGCTGTCGATTGGCGCGCCAGTTGTGCATATTGACCATGGCGTAGGACGTTATGGCGGTTTGGTGACACTGGAAATTGACGAACAAACTCATGAGTTTTTGCAGGTTGATTATGCCGATAACGCCAAGGTGTATGTGCCGGTTGCCAACCTGCAACTGATCAGCCGTTATAGTGGCGGTGATCCAGATCATGCACCGTTGCACAAACTGGGCACGGATACCTGGAACAAGGCCAAACGAAAGGCACTGGAAAAAATCCATGATGTGGCCGCAGAGCTGTTAAACATTCAGGCGCGTCGGCAGGCCAAACCGGGCTTGGCATTTGATATAGATGAACATGCCTACCAGCAGTTTGCCAATAGCTTTGCCTTTGAAGAAACACTGGATCAGGCCAATGCCATTGCAGGCACGCTATATGATATGAGTCAGGATAAGCCGATGGATCGGCTGGTGTGTGGCGATGTGGGCTTTGGTAAAACCGAAGTGGCCATGCGCGCAGCATTTGTGGCTGTACATGCAGGCAAGCAGGTGGCGGTACTGGTTCCTACGACGCTGCTGGCGCAACAGCATTATGAAAACTTTAAGGATCGTTTTGCTGATTGGCCGGTGCGTATTGAAGTCCTGTCGCGTTTTGGCTCTACCAAAGATCAGAAAAAAGCCATTGCCGATTTAAGTGAAGGCAAGGTGGATATTGTCATTGGTACGCATAAATTATTACAGCAAGGCATCCAGTTTCATGATCTGGGCCTGATGATTGTTGATGAAGAACACCGTTTTGGCGTGCGCGACAAGGAAAAAATCAAGGCTTTGCGTGCCGATGTGGACATGCTGACCTTAACGGCGACACCGATTCCACGTACTTTAAATATGGCTTTTTCCGGCATGCGTGACCTATCCATTATTGCCACGCCGCCCGCCCGCCGTCTGGCTGTGAAAACCTTTGTGATGGAACATAACAACCCCACGGTGAAAGAAGCCATTTTGCGTGAATTGCTGCGTGGCGGTCAGGTGTATTTCCTGCATAACGATGTGGATTCCATTGAGCGTGCCGCAGAAGAATTGCGTCGCTTGCTGCCAGAAGCCCGCGTTGCCGTAGCGCATGGGCAAATGCGTGAGCGCGAGCTGGAACAGGTGATGCAGCAGTTTTATCACAAGCAGTTTAATGTGCTGGTGTGTTCTACCATTATTGAAACCGGCATTGATGTACCCAGTGCTAATACCATCATTATTGAACGGGCCGACAAGCTGGGACTTGCCCAGTTGCACCAGTTGCGTGGACGGGTAGGACGTTCCCATCATCAGGCTTATGCCTATTTGCTGGTGCCTTCAATCAAGCACTTAAAGGGTGATGCGGAAAAACGGCTAGATGCCATTCAGCGTGCGTCTAATCTGGGTGCTGGCTTTTTGCTGGCGACTGAAGATCTGGAAATTCGTGGGGCAGGTGAGCTACTAGGTGAGGAGCAAAGTGGCAACATGCAGGCTATTGGCTATAGCCTGTATATGGACATGCTGGAGCGTGCCACCAAGGCGATTCAAAACGGAAAATCACCCAATCTGGATGCGCCGCTGTCGTTAACCTCGGAAATTAACCTGCATATGCCAGCCCTGATTCCGGATGATTACCTGAGTGATGTACATCAGCGTCTATTGTTTTACAAGCGCATCAGTAATGTATCAGAAGTCGACAAGCTCAATGACATTCGTATGGAAATGATCGACCGTTTTGGTCTGCTGCCAAAGCCTGCGCAAAACCTGTTTGCCGTGCATCAAATGCGAATTAAGGCGGAAAGCCTGGGCATTGAAAAAATGGATGTTAATGTCAATGGCGGCATGATTGAGTTTTCACCAGATACCCCGGTTGAGGCAATTACTATTATCAAGCTGATGCAGTCCAAACCCACCATGTACCGGATGGAAGGCGGTCAGCGCTTGAAAATTTCTGCCCAGTTGCAGGACACCAGTGAGCGAATTGAGTTTGTTGTGCAGTTATTGCAGCAATTAAGTGGTCAGAGTGACAATGTACAACAGCAGGAAGCAGCGAAAGGCTTAAGCGAGGGCAGTGGCAAGTCCAAAAAAAAGCGTAAGTGACCATCCCTTACCTCGGCTTTAATTAAGCATTTACCCTTACATCAATAAGGTAGGTACAATTCATTGAATCACCTGATGAATGCTAAAGGAGCTTTGCGCAATCGGCGTTAAGTCATTATTTAGTTGATAGTACTTAACATCGTATTGACCTACCTTCCAGCCCTGCGCGGGTGCAAAACTAATCCAGTTTTGCTGTGTGGCTGCGTTGATATTAGTCGGGGTAAATAACAGGATCTCTCCCGTGTCCCGGTTAGTCCAGCGTACAAAGACCTGATTGTCTTGAGGAAATTTGCCCATGGTGTCAAAGTGTGCAAAAATTTCCTGACTTTTATACACTTGGCTTAAGTCTTCTGATTTTCTAGGCATTAGCGTATTGGTAGAAATTGCAAGTTGTCCCGCCAAATTTTGTGCTTGAATATCTGAATTGCTTAATTCATCAATAAGCCGGCTGGAAAATTTCTTTTTATCATCAATCGCTGATAGATCAGCAGTTGGAAAGGCTTTTTTTAAATAAGAATTAATGGTTGGCTCAGGCGTTTGTTCAATAAAATCTTTAATTTCAGCTGCATTATGCTGATTGATTAATTGTTCTGCATGTTTAGCCTGAACCATATCCTGTAATATAGCAGGGTTGAAATTTTCTTTACGAGGTGGTTTTACTGTTGCTGCTGGAGTTCCAGGTTGAGCAGCGTTTATAACAGGTTGATTTAAGGACTGTGCCACAAAATAGCCCAATCCAAACGCAAAAACAGCAATGCCAAGATTTAATTTAATAGCGTGCATAAATTGCTAATTTAAGCAGCGCAGCTAAGCGTTACGCCATTAATCCTAACCCCGCTAACAAAGCTAACCCCTTGCGCGCTAACCTGGGCTTTGGTAAATCCTGTCCCACTCAATAGCCTTAAGCTGCCAGCAACGCAAACACCTGTTTGTTTACCGGTAGATAAATTGATGGTGCAGCCATTTTGTGTAATTTGATAGATACTGGAAGAGGTAGCGGTGCAGGCTGCTGTAATGACCGAGTTATCTGTATTTGAGCTATCGGTGCTACAACCTGAACAATCGCGATTGCTAGAGTTGCTACAGGCATCATAGGTTTTTTGGCTAGGACACTGGTATTTTTGTCCATTAACGGTGACTTCGCCATTAAACGAAGAATTAAAGCTATCACCGCTACCGCCGCCGCCACAGGCATTTAATAGCATAGCGATAGCGACCAGAGGAAATTTATTCATTTTCATTATGCAACCTGTTTAGCTTTAATTTATTTTGAGCATTTCACTATAGAAAAAAGCTTAAGGACTGTCAAAAATACTTTTGACAGTGTCCGAGAGAATAAACCTATTTTAGTATTGGATTTGGCGCATATATCTTTAAAGCACCCGCTGCCATAATGTCACTTCCGATAGCGTATGCTGATATTTACGCTTGGTTTCCCGAATGACAAATGGAACTTCCTGCGGCTCCTGAATCAGGTGAAAATGCTTGGCTAATAGCTCTTGTAAACCAGCAAACGTGCTAAAAGTTTCGCCATCCTTTTTAAAGCCGCCAATCCAGTCCTTGCGTGGTGTATGTTCTGTAAGCCATGTATAGGGTGAGGCCAGCATCAGCACGCCGCCCACGTTTAACCGTTCATGAATACTGGAAAGAAACTTTGCAGGATCATACAAGCGGTCAATCAAATTGGCAGCCAGAATAAAATCATAACCTGTAAAGACAGGTTTGAGGTTACAGGCATCACCCTGAAAAAAGGCGACCTTATGTTTGGTGTCTTCAAGCTTTAAACCAGCCAGCGAATGGGATTTATAAGACACTAGCTCACCTTCGTCAATCAAGGTATAACGCAAGGTTTCACCTTTAGCCAGTTGTACCGCCTGACCAATAAAGCGGGCTGAAAAATCAACACCAGTCACTTGATCAAAATAGCGTGCCAGTTCGAAAGTAGCCCGGCCAGAAGCACAACCCAAGTCCAGTGCAGTATGTCTCGGCAGGCCATCAAGGTGATGCTGGGCCAAAGTTGTGACGGCTAACTCCACCAGTGCCTTGCTAAAATTGGGTACACCAAAATATTCATCACCATAATGGAATTCAGCATATTCCGACATGAGTTTGTCAGTTTCATAGTGTGAGGCTGGCACAGGATTAATATCTCCAGAGATAACATAGCGAAAACCGGCGTGCTGGAAAAAATGCCGCCGGAAGGCATAACGCGCCGAATGCAGGCTTTCATTACCAGTCGATATCCATGAGCCGCCTTTCATCAGGTTATGGCGCTCATCAAAGGTTGGCGTACTAAAGTCATCATAAATCGGATGGACTTCAAAGCCTTCAAATGGATAAATTGGTGTTTCTGTCCATTGCCAGATATTGCCGACCACATCATAAAACTCGCCTTGTGCAAACTGGTTCACCGGGCAGCTTGAGGCACCATGATCCAAATGGATATTGGCCTGAGCCGGTGCTGCACCAACATCACGAATGCCAGCTACATCATATAACCGATACCATTCATCTTCAGTGGGCAGGCGCACAGCCTGGCCAGTTTGCTGCTTTTTCCAGTGACAAAAGGCCTTGGCTTCATGGTAGTTTACTTCCACGGGCCAGTCCCACGGCATGCAAACTTCTTCAGTCATCAGGCGCAAATGCCATCCATCCGGTGCTTTATGCCAAAACGTTGGATGCTCAGCTTGAGTGAATTTTAGCCAGCCTTGACCTTCGTCTGTCCAGTATTCGGCAGTTTGATAGCCTTTGGCCTCTACAAATTGCAGAAATTCCTGATTGCTCACCAAAAACTTTGAGGCTTCAAAGGAGGTAATTTCTGCTTCGTGCACGCCATATTCATTGTCCCAGCCATAAAAAGGGCTGGACTTATCTTTGGCTAATTGTACTTTGCCCGCAGCCACACGAATTAATTGATTTTCTGGGGCAAGGCCGCTGCCATAATTGGGCTGCCAGTTGGGCGAAGGTTTGACCATTGAAAGGTCATGCTGGCGAATAAGTACGGATGAGGTTTCCAGATGAATGCGCTCATGCTCAATCCCCATAATGATGGCCCACCACGGGTTGTTCCAGTCAATTGGCATGTGTAATGGCGCATGGTCAATTAAATCCAGTACCAGTGCGCGAACCTTGTCCCGATATGCCTTAACTTCATGCACGTTGGGCCAGTTATAGTTGGCCTCATTCAAGTCATCCCAGCTCATTTCATCCACACCTACCGCAAAAATGGATTCCATGCGCTGATCGACACGCTCATTGATTAGACGAGCAAGCAGTAACTTATTGATAAAAAATGTTGCGGTATGCCCATAATAAAAAATTAGGGGGTGGCGCAGGCTGATGGGCTTAATATAAAACGCATCATCACTGGCCAGACAGTCAAATAGCGATTCGTAAGTGTTGAAGGTATCCAGAAAATAATGTCGCAGGGTATGGCGCATGGTTGCTTCGTCACTATCGCGCAAATTAGGCGTGCGTGAAATCAGGGCAGGAGGCTTGGTTATATTGTGCTCATCATTATGGAGTGTACCTATTACTGGCTCGGTCTTATTCACAAAAGTAGAGTTTTGATTAACATCTTTATTAGCACAGTCTTGACGTGAAATTGCTTTTTTTTGAATGCAAGCTTCTGAAAACATTGCTAAATTCCTCATTGATTGGCTTACAGGTCACATGAAAAATGCAGAAAACTAATAGCTGTATTAGCCTGCACTTTTGGCTTAATGATTAAGACCTGTAATAAAACCCCGATTTAATACGAGCATTTAACTATTAATTTAGTGAGCCTCTAATTTGCTAAGACTGATAGTTGTCTTTTGCTGGTTGCTTAAGCCAGAGTGCCATATTTTCTTATATTGTTAAGTAACGATATATAGTGTGCTGCTTAGTAAATTGGTATCTAGCATTTTAAATATAATGAATTTATTGCAGCTTTTGTGATTTCGCCTACTTTGAAGTCATCAATAATGGCAATAAAAAAGAGCCGCCAAAGCGACTCTTTTCTAAGCAATTAACCTATTTTAGGCGACTTTCTTGGCTTTTACTTTCACAAAATTATAGGCACTTGGCTTGATCTTGCGGGTTTCCATCCAGTAGCGCCAGGTGTAACCCGGCCAAATGGTAAAGTTTTTGCCATCGGCTTGCTGATACCAGCTCACACAACCACCATTTTGCCACACGGTGCCTTTTAGTTTTTTCTGCACGTTGTCATTAAACTCGGCCTGAACGTCTGGTTTTACATCCAGATAATCGGCCTTTTTCTTCTCAACAGTTTTAATGGCGTCCAGAATATAGTTGGCCTGTGCTTCAATCATAAAGATAATCGAGTTATGGCCTAGTGCAGTGTTTGGCCCAACCAGCTGGAACAGGTTTGGATAGCCCGCAACGCTAATGCCATAATAGGCTTCGGCACCGTCCTTCCAGTCATTCATCAGCTCGCGGCTATTCAAGCCGGTGCATGGAAAATCCTTCATGTAAATGCGCGGGTCAACAATAAAGCCCGTACCCAGCACTACACAATCTGCCTCGCGATGCGTACCGTCTTTGGTGATAATGCCAGTTTCGGTAAATTCCTGAATGCTGTCTAGAATCAGGTCAACATTTTTGCGGGTAAAGGTTGGGTAGTATTTATTGGAAATCAGGATACGCTTACAGCCCATCACATAATTGGGAGTGAGTTTCTTGGCCAGTTGCTTGTCGCCTTTCACCTGATAGCGAATAAACAGTTCAATGGCTTTTTGCGCAGTTTCCATAATTTTTGGATGGAAAATCGGCATCACACGCGATTCATTGCTCCAGTACAAGCGGGCACGGTGAATCTGGCGGGCAAATGGCACTTTTTCAAATAATGTCTTGTCAAAGTTGCCATATTTACGCTCATCACGCGGAATAACCCAGGCTGGTGTGCGCTGGTAAACATCCAGTTGTTGAACTTTCGGCGCGATTTCAGGAATGTACTGAATGGCACTACCGCCTGTGCCAATGGAAGCCACTTTTTTACCCGTCAGGTCGTAGCTGTGATCCCATTGCGCAGAGTGGAAAATTTTGCCCTTGAACTTTTCCATGCCTTTATAGTTTGGAATTTGCGGCACATGCAGTGGGCCGGAGGCCAGTACCACAAATTTGGTTGTCAGCACAGAACCATCTTTCAGGTTTAGTGTCCAGAGCGCGCTTTCTTCATCAAACTGCGCGCCGACTACTTCGGCATTAAATTTCAGGTATTGACGCAGGCCAAATTTTTCAGTGGTTTCCTGAATATAGTCATAAATCTCAGGACGTTCGGCGTAGCGCTTGGACCAGTCAGTCTTTGGTGCAAACGAAAAAGAATACATGTGGGATTGCACATCGCAGGCAGCACCCGGGTAGCTGTTTTCACGCCATGTTCCGCCCACGTCATCGGCTTTTTCCAGCAGTAAAAAGTCTTTACGGCCTTCCTGTAGCATGCGGATTGCCATGCCCAGACCACCAAAACCAGCACCAATAATGACCATTTCCAACACGCGCGAGGCATCGGAAGACGATCCACCATTCATTTTTGGGTTTACTGAAGCATTCATGTCAGGCTCCTGGGCAACAGTAGGTAAGACATTTTTTTCAAGAAAAAATGTAATCTGGGGGCAATACTAAATAAGTGCGCGATGATAAACCATGCTAAGGTTGACATGGAAATTGTTTTTTTCGGCAAAAGCACTTTTTTGTAAACTGTGCTACATATTCTGTTTAGTGAAATTTGTTTCTAGCAGTTTTAGTAAAAGCATGTATTCATCATGATCAGGTTGGTGATGCAAAATGATGGCAAGGGAGAATTATGGCCAAACGTTCAGTGCTGGGATTATTGTATTTATTGCAGGGTTTGCAGGCTGCTGGTGAAGACACTCAGGCCATTTTGCATCATCTGGCTTTAGATATGACCCAGCTTGATCCTTCAGCTGCCATTGACCTTGAACTGGAATATGCCATTCAAAAGCAGATTGTCGGGCAGATTCGCCATCCGGCCATTGGCTTGTATATCGGCCAGCAATTTAATCTGGCAGGCTATGGACCGCTACTCATGCTGCTGATGACCAGCCCGGATTTGCAGGAAGCCATGCGACTGGGTGTTTATTATCAAAAAATCACTTTTTTGTTTGGCAGGCTTGCCTTAAACCAGCAGCAGGATTTAACCATCCTGACCTATGATTCTCTGGAAGCTGATCCGGTGTTGCATCGTTTCCGGGCCGATGCTGAAATTGCAGGCACCTTAAAGCTGCTAAAAGACATGCAGGCGGCATTGGGGGTTCATATTGCGCTGGAACGGATTGATTTGCCGTTTAGCGCACCACATGATGAGCATATCTTGCAGCAATACCAGCAGTTTTATGAAGTACCGTTGTATTTTGACCAGCCCTGTGGCGCGTTTTATTGTAAAACGGTGGCGTTAAATCACCGGATTATGGTGGCTGATGCGGCTACCCATCAGCGCTATCGGCAGCAGTGTGATGAGGTATTAAAGCAATATTTGCAGGAAGAGCAGCAGGGTGTATCGATTAAGGAGCAGGTACTGGATTACCTAAAAATGCAATTACATTTTTTGCCGCCAATTGCTGCGGTAGCTACTGCCTTGGGCTTGTCCGAGCGTACCTTGCGCTATCGGCTGGCGGAACAGGACACTAGTTTTCGCAAACTGCGCGACCAGTTACGTTTTGAGCAGGCCTGCCAGTTGCTATTATCTACTACGGATTCCATTGAACAAATTGCCGAAAAACTGCATTACAACGAAGCCTCGGCGTTTGCCCACGCCTTTATGCGCTGGAGTGGCCAAAGCCCAAACCAGTACCGCAAGGCGCAGCAGGCTAGATAGACGATAATAGACAGCCTGTAAAAAGATCAATTTCTATTGGCTTTAATGATTAGATTTTAGTCTTAGCCTATTACAACTGGAAGGCAAACCCCTTAATATACAGCTCTGCATTGAGCAGGCCATGTCAGGCATGGTGATCACCGGCTCATGCTGTAGGCAGACATTTGTTCCATAAATTAAGGTTTGAGGGTTACGCCAATGACTGATATTCAAATTGCTGCGCCAGCAGGTTCATTGCAGGCACGCGCACTTTGGCAGCAGTCTGAGCGTATTGTGCTCATTTGCCATCCCCATCCGCTATTTGGCGGCACGATGGACAATAAGGTCGTGACGACACTGGCCCGTTTTTTTAGAAACCAGAATGTGTCTGTCGTGACCTTTAATTTTCGTGGGGTGGGGAATAGTAGCGGCCAGCATGATAATGGCATCGGCGAGATTGATGATGCGCTGGCTGTTCTCAACTGGATAATTCAGCAAAATCCGTTTCAAAACCAGTCTGATTCCCAACCTCGTCAATTGTATCTGGCCGGGTTTTCCTTTGGCGCATACATTGCCGCAGCCGTGGCTTCACGCTTTAACCAGCAGCAGATCAATGCAGAATTAACCGAATTTAAGCTGGTTAAAACCTTTCTGGTTGCGCCGCCAGTGCATCATTACCCGATGCATGATCTCAGTCTTGCTACAGATACCGTGGTACTGATGGGTGATCAGGATGAAGTGGTGCCGCCAGCCGAGGTGATATCATGGGCAACCCAGCTTGATCTGCAATTGGTCATGATGCCGGGTTGCAGCCATTTTTTTCATGGTCACTTGCCGGATTTGGGCCAGCAACTAGCACAGCATTTTCCCTGATTTTGTGACATCTGTTCTTAAGGCACCCTAATGTGATTTAAGACGTTTTTCAAATCCGCATTTTTTTAGATTTACTGAGTCAACGCAGTTTTAGAGCAGCCTATATGAGTATTGAAGCGCCAGAACATCCCAGAAATCCTTATGCGCCGGATGCGCGTTCTCCCGAGCAGCGCTATACCGATGCGCTGGCGTCTGGCCAGTTTATGCCGGATGAAGAGCAGGGTGCGGCCATCCATGCACTGGATGAGGTGTGGCAAAAACTGGTGCAACGCTATGAAGCGTCAAAAAAACCATTTGGCCGTCTGATGCAGCCAGCCGTTCCCAATGGGGTTTATATGTGGGGCGGTGTGGGCCGTGGTAAAACCTGGCTCATGGATCAGTTCTTTGATGCAATTCCGTTTCGCCGCAAGATGCGCATGCATTTCCATCATTTCATGCAGCGCGTACATAAGGAACTCAATAGCCTGACTGGCCAGCGTGATCCCATGGAAACTGTGGCAGACCGGATTTATGCCGATGCTGTGGTGATTTGCTTTGACGAGTTTTTTGTCACCAATGTCACCGATGCCATGATTTTAAGCGACCTGTTCCAGAAGCTGTTTGACCGCGGCATTACCCTGGTTGCTACGTCCAATATTGCCCCTGATGGTTTATATAAAAATGGCATTCACCGTGACCGCTTTTTGCCCGCTATTGCCATGATTAAGACCCGCTGTAATGTATTAAATGTAGATGCCGGCATTGACTACCGCTTGCGGGTACTTAAACAGGCGCATTTGTATTTATCCCCCCTTACCCACGATGCAGAAATCTGGATGGCCAAACGCTTTGCCGCTTTAACCTGTCAGCACGAATACTCAGATGAACCAATTACGGTGAACGATCGCCAGATTGAAACGCGTGGCCGTACCGAAGACACATTATGGTGTGATTTTGCCGAGCTTTGCATGAAACCACGTAGTCCGGCAGATTATATTGAGTTGGCCAATACCTATAACACCATTTTGCTGGGTAAAGTGCCTGTGTTAAATGACAATATTGCCGATGCCACGAGACGGCTGATTTATCTGGTGGATGAATTTTATGATCGCCGGGTCAAGCTGATTGTGACCGCACAGCAATCCATTCTGGAATTATATCAGGGTGAAAAACTGGCGTTTGAAATTGAGCGTACCCGGTCACGCCTGCTGGAAATGCAGTCTGATGAATATTTGCAGGCAGAGCACCGTCAGGTGTAATTACTGGTTTTAAAAGCTGATGTATGATTAAGCCACTTTACTCGTTAACTTAGCAATGAAGCGGCTTTTTTGATTTAGAAAGCATTATCCCAGAAAGCATTATTCCAAGAAATAACAGCTAAGCCTCCATCAAGGTTGGTGTATTGATGCTATATTTCTGGTAATCCCGATACCAGACCTGATGGCTATATAAGCCTTTTAACAGTTCAGGTGGTAGCTGGTCCTGGTAAACCTTTAATTTAAGCGACCATAAACCCCACTGGTGCTGATCTAGTATGATGAAATTATTGGCAATAAAACGCTCAGAGGATTGCAGGATATCAGCATCATCCTGTGACGCATGCTCCAGGGTAATGCCCAAGGTACGCTGTGCAAGGTTAGACACAATATATTGCTCTGGTGAGTAGCGCCACAAGCGGTCTGGCCACAGATCATTGGTGGGTTTTGGGCGGGTTTCAAACCAGCGCGAAGTTGCAGGCTCATCCATAAGTGGACAATCAAACAGTTTTTGCATATCAGCCGTTAAACCAAAATAAGCCCAGTCCGATACATGAAACGGACGCGGCTGGATTTTGGTACTACGATTTTTGTGTGAAGCGCTTCTGGGTTGAGTGCTTTCATATTTCAGGCTATAAACCGGGAAGCCAATGATACGCTGTTCCAGCACATGCCATGGTGCATCCACATGATGAAACTGGTTAAAATAACTGCTAAACAGGGGGTGAAACAGCAATAGGTCACTACGAATTTTCAGCGTATATTTGGTTTTAACCTGAGCCAGCCCGGCTTGTGTCGAATAAATCAGACGGTTGCCATTGTTATACAGGTTTTCGGCCTTGGCTTTTGGTTTATAGAAATTTGTAGTTCCCGGATCATCAAGTTGCAGAGTAATATCAGCATCCAGATCTTCAACCGGCTGGCCTTTCCAGGTGGATAAAATCAGCGTGGCATAGGGCAAGTGCTGCCTGAGTGCTTTAAGTACCTGCCGAGTAATGCCTTCGGGTGCCAATGGTGTTATATGGGTAAAAATTGGCCCCTGAATCACTACACTAATTTCACGGCTGTCGATAGGCTGCAATGTGCTGATATGCGGGGCTGTGGCATGATGGCTAGAAGCATTTCTCAACGCATTGTCCTGAATAATATACTGTACCATCTGAACTGGATTTAATTTAAAAAAATTCTTATGTTTGATCATATTGACAGTCATTTCTAAAATATTACCTAATCATTTTCATAGACTTCTTTGGTGAGAAGTCTATTTGTCTTCGGCATCTGGCTCAAATTAAACGGCGATCTGGGTAATCTGGGTGTTCATCAGCAATGGCATGCGTGGCAAGGCGCTTTCCAGTTCTTCGGGTGTGCCAAGGCAGGTAAAATGCTGGCAGTTCAGGCACTGGATATAATGCCCATCTTCAATGGCACGGTTATACAGTGGGGCAATATAAAATTCGCCCTGTTCGGTGATGTCGTTCATCAAGGAATGCTTGATGGAATATAACATCCATGCAGTATCAGAAAAATAATAGGTTCCGGTTGAGGCCAGCCGTGAAATAATTTTCTTTTCACGTACTTCCACCACCCGGTCAGGCTGTTCATCATGGGTTCGGGCAAAACTCCAGCGTGCATCATTCAAGGCTGATTCAAACACCACCAATCCGCCAAACACATCATCATCCGGCATGTCCATGCTCTGGAAAGCAGTATCGGCATTATGAATCAGGGTAGGCTGGGTTAAGTCCATCATGTCGCGCGCCAGATAAACGGTTTCTGCCTGACCACGGGTAAGACTTTCCAGAATCTTGATTCGTGGTTCAAACATGCCATAGGTTTTGTTGATGTCTTCAATAATCTGGGCGGTAAAGGCATCTTCGCGCACAATGAAAATCAGCCGTGAAGCATATTCCAGTGGTAGCGAATTGGTCGCCCACTGATACATGGGCTTGCCCTGTACATCAATCAGCGGCTTTGGAATCTGAAAACCTGCTTTACTAAAGCGGGAACCTGCACCTGCCATGGGAATAACAATATTCATTTCAAGCTCCTTGATTCGGACAATATTTTTAAGCTGGAACTCAGGCACTTTCAGTGACAGTGGCGCTAGGCATGCTAGCCATCGTCATGCATCCCGAGGAATCAGCATTGTTGTTGCATGTAATCTGGCAATCAGCCGTTGCATGTATGCTGGTAGCATCAGTTTTAGCGGTAGCTTTGCCAGCATCATCGATCAGTAGCGCATTGAGCTGCTCAACCGAAATGTCATGCCAGTTGCCATTAAAACGATAGCCACGATCATCAATGTAAATATCCGCATTAGGTTTGCCAAACCAGATTTCATCGTATTCAATCTGGTGGTCTTCCAGCCATTGCAACAGGATTTTTCCTTGTCTCGCAATGACCATGCCCACGTTGGCATCACAGGTTTTCATGTGCCGGGCAGTGGCTAAAATAATGTAATGTCCAGCCTGACGAAGCGCTTTAAGTTTTTCGACTGCACCGGGCAGCGGTTGTACTTCGGCATAGGTCTGGTTTTCCTGTCTGATCTCACAAAGCGTGCCATCAATATCAATACATAAGCGCATTTTTAACCTCTAGTTTTTATACTGAAATCACTGTTTCTATACTGTTTGGTTTGGCTGGTACAACCTTGGCCGGCCAGTCCTGCTCATATTCTGCTGTCGTGTGTTGTACCGGGCTATGTTCGGAGACACTGCTTTGCCGGGCCAGCAGGTTTTGAACTGGGTCTTGAATGCTGTCATAAACTGCATTAAGCAACTTGAGTCCGGTGAGCAAAAAAGCAATCTGGCGTTTAGGCTGGTCACGATGCAAGGGTAGCATGGTTAAAAACAGCAGGCTTTCCAGCAAAATCAGTTCATTTAAGGCATAGGCTGTTTGTGCCCTGATTTTGTCAAAGAAAAGATTTTGCAGTTTTTCCAGATAGTCTGACTGCGGCATGGTGAACTCAAAATTCAGGCTATCCTGTTCCAGCCGGAACAAGTCATTGATAATAAAGTCATATCGGCCATGCACTGAATGCAGTACTTTGGCAAGGTCATAACGCGGGTCGCCCTGATTAACTGAACCAATAAAATCACCACGTGGGTCAATCAACCGTAATACGCCGCTGCCCGGTTCAAACAAAATGTTGGAAAAACACAGGTCACCATGCACAAATCCTATTTCTACATTACTGCTGAGTTGCTGGATTTGTTCCATCAGCCATGGTTGAAGGGTGCTAAAGCCTTGCAGGGTCTGGCCGTTGAGGCAAATGGTTTTGGCATCAAGAATTTGTTCAAGTGCGGCACTGGTTTTTGCCTGTGCTAGCCGTGCATTTAGTTTTTGTGCATAAAACTGATTCAGGGCTTCACTGTCAATCAGCCGGGGTGCATCATTGCTGACATTAGCTTCAAGACAGGCATGAGCATCAAGGCTGCTTGTCTTGGTAAATTGCTGATGAATAAATAGCAGGCGCTCAAAAATGTCATCCCAGCTTTCAACAGGCAGGGCGTAGTACACAAAGTATTGCGACAAGGATTTATAAGGATAGTATTCCAGTGAATACCATGCGGTATCCTGTGTTGCGCCTGCATCATCAATACTGAAGCTGATACCGGAATCAATCAGTCGTGGAAAGTAAATTTGCAAGTGTGCAGGCAGACTCTGGTAAAAATGCACTTCCTGCTGTAGTTTTTTGACTTCACTGGATTGCTTGGTTACCACGCCCATTTTCTGGTCAATGGACACTTGGTTAAAACAGCGGCTTGCGACCATGCTGTCATTATTGTTGTCTGCTAAAAGGCTATTGTCCTCAGGCTTGAGCAAAATCTCTTCACAGTGCTGGTTCACCTGCTGAAAGCAGCGCTGAATTCTGGAGCCATGCGTCAGCGTAGTTGCTGTGCGCATTGCGCGGTAGCGATGGGCAAATCCTTTAATATCCAGCCAGAACCCTAGAGAATCTGAAGCCGCCACCGATGAGTTTTTATGGATTGGGTCAGTGGTGGAATCTGAAGTAGTGCTGCTGGTCTGGCTTTCCTTGACCCATACCAGCGGACAAGAATGATGCGGATCAATTTTTAAATATTGCAATGGATTAAAGCTGCGACTCTGGATTTTTTGCACCCAGACAAAAGAGGGATTAACCGGATCATGCCGTAAAAAAATATTAGTGTAGTGTTGCAGATATTTTTCACCCTGCAAGGTCAGGCCGCCGCCCTGCTCAAAAAACCATGAATCCCTGACTTGCAGGCATTTAAACGTGCAAGCCGGATAGAGCGACTGTAACTGCTGGATTTGCTGTTTAACAATGCCGTCCACCTGAAACAGTGCAATCAGGAATTTTTTAAAGCCATGACCAATCAGGTTTTCAATCTGTGTGTAGATTAATGGCCTGCCTTTGCTCATTGACCATGCGGTTGAGTGACAATTGAGGCTGTTTAATTCTGCAAAATCCAGATGATGACTTTCAATCAGAATAGTCCAGTCAAAGACCACAGGAAATTTTTGGCAAAACATAGCCGCAGCAAGAGCCTGAGTCATTTATCATTGCCTCGTTTTTAAAATCAAACTGCCACAAGCAGAATCAAAATTGTTTTATTAAGTCTGTGTGTTGGAGCATTGATTAAAGGCGATAAGTAATGTGGCTGTCGTTTTACGTTTTGTGTGGAAACACGAACAATTTGTAGCCATTGTTACGCGCCCGACGGGTTTTGAGCGAGTTTGAACAGCTTTATAGCGACGTTTGACTAATTAGTTTTTATTTAATAATGGCTTAAAAAAGCTGGAAGCCTTAACAAAAATGTCATCCTGGAATGTGATGTATCACACATTTTACTGAGCCTCAGGATTTTGCTTGCGATACTGACTGGGTGAGTAACCATGAAACCGCTTAAAGGCCTGACTAAACGAGGTTTCTGAGGCGTAACCTACTTTTTCAGCAATGCGGGCAATACTCTGCTGGTTGTTATAAATCTGGCTTTCACGCAAATGCCATGCTGCCAGACGCAAGCGGTGAGCAGCGAGATAGGCCAGTGGGGTATCACCCATTGTACTGCTAAAGCGTTCGGCAAAAGCAGAGCGTGACATGCAGGCAAGGCTGGCCAGATCAGCAACAGTCCACGGCTTTTCGGGTTCTGCGTGAATGGCACTCAGTACTGGTGCCAGTTGCGGGTCACGTAAAGCGGTTAGCCAGTTTTCTGATCCTTCCGGTAACTGTTCAATATGGTCACGCACACATTCAATCAGCAGCATACCCACCAGCCGGTTGAGCAGGGTATCGCGTCCGGGACGGCTGCGTTCGGCTTCCAGTGCCAAAAATTGTAGGCCAATTTGTAACCATGGTGGCGCGCCTGTGCCCATGGCATTCGTAATCGTCATTACAACGGGCAGGGAGCTAAGCAATGGACGCGCCATTTCCACATCCAGCAGACAGCGAATACTGAGCATGAGGGTTTGTCCGCGGCCACTATCACCCAGATGGACAGGATCATTGCGGTGGCCATTAAACTCTGGATACAGGTCATGCGGCTTAATGTGCGCAGCATTGACACTACAGCCATAAACATGATGTTTCTTGCCGGTGGGAATAATGACAATATCGCCGCCCTGAATGGCCTGCGCTGCGGGTGCTGTTGAAGAGGTCTGTGGATCAATATGTAGCATGGCATGGCCAAACAGCATGATATGAAAAACAAATTCGCCTTGTGTGTCCAGACAAAAATGCCAGTCGTTGCGTCCCGAAATATACAGATATTCGGCACCGCGCATGTGTATATCATCCAGAATCTTACTTAAGGCATCCATGACTGGCTCTGCTATGCAATGTTTTGGTTTTTAACACAAATGATGTCAAAAGCGTCTGCAATAGATTTTTTGGACGATCACCACTGGTAGTTATTCTACCATTGGTCAATGATAAGGTCATAGAGTCTATGATTGCCGGAGTGAAGTTTCATGAACGCCAACACCCCGATGGCCTTGCTTAAACAACGAGCCACTGAAAAAGCCAAACATAAAGATCCCAAGCGCTATTTGTGGCTGTTAAGCCCTGCCTTGCCCATGATTGGTCTGGGCGCTGCAACAGGTTATGCCATTGCTCCCAAAAAGCTGCGTGCCTTGTCCGCACTCGGGCCAATCATGCTGCATGGGGTTATTCCGCTGATTGACAAACTGGTGGGTGCTGATGCTGAAAACCATCCGGAAGAAGCCATCAAGGAGCTGGAAAACGATCCGTATTATATGCGTATCGTTAAAGCTTATATTCCAGCCCAGTATCTGGCTACAGTGGTGGGTGCCTATGCAGCCAGCCGCAAGGGAACACCATTAATTGACCAGATTATTCTTGGGATGTCAGTGGGTGCCGTCAATGGCATTGCCCTAAACACAGCGCATGAGCTGAGCCATAAGTCTGAAAAATTCTATCATTATTTATCACATCTGGCGCTGCTACCTACGGGTTATATCCATTTTCGGGTAGAACATCCGTATGGCCATCATCGCCGTGTGGCAACTCCTGAAGATCCGGCATCGTCACAAATGGGTGAAAGCTTTTGGCAATTCTGGCCACGCACCGTCGTTGGAAGCTTCAAGTCTGCCATCGAAATCGAAACCCGACGTTTAGAGCGTAAAGGCAAGCAATTCTGGTGTCTGGACAATGAACTGATTCAAGGCTGGGCCATGTCTGCGGCATTTCATGCCACGATGATTGCGGTGTTTGGCCGTCGGGTAATTCCATATATGCTAACTCAGGCCGTCTATGGGTTTACCCTGTTTGAGGTGATTAACTATCTTGAACATTATGGTTTAAAGCGCGAGCAATTAGCTGATGGCAAGTACGTGCGCACCATGCCGGAACACAGCTGGAACAGCAACAGCATGGTGACCAACCTGTTCTTGTACCAGTTGCAGCGTCATTCTGACCATCATGCCTATCCAACCCGTGCTTTCCAGGCCTTGCGTCATTTTGAAGATGTGCCACAATTGCCAGCAGGCTATTCTTCATTATTGCTGCCAGCCATCATTCCACAGTGGTGGTTTAAATTAATGGATCAGCGCGTGGTGGATCACTATAAAGGTGACTTGAACAAGGCCAATGTGCATCCCAAAGCCCGTGCCCGCCTGTTTGCCAAATATGGCGTGGTGGATCAGCTTTTGAATAAAGTCAGTAAGCTGGCCGAAACTGATTAAACCGCTTGTGCAAAAGTTGTTGTTGCTGTAGCTGTAACCTGCGACCCGTCAATTGACGGGTTTTTTTATAGCCTGATTTTTGTTAAGGTCACTGTTGAAAACAACGAAAACAAGTAATTTCAACGGAGTAAAATAATGGAATCAAATATCATTGTGCAGTTGCTGCCAGCTGCACTGGCCATCGTCATGATGGGTCTGGGATTGGAACTGCGCATCAGTGACTTTACCCGGGTCGCACAGCATCCAAAAGCTGTTATCACTGCCTTGGTCTGCCAGCTATTTATCCTGACTGGGCTTGCCTTTGTACTAACCCAATTGCTGGATTTGCCACCCTTGCTGGCTGTTGGCATGATGTTGCTGGCTGCATCCCCGGGTGGTGTTACCGCCAACCTGTATAGTTTTCTGTTCCGTGGCGATGTGGCCCTAAATATCACCCTGACAGCCATTAACTCCATATTGGCAGCCTTTACCCTGCCGTTGATTGTTAACTGGGCCAGCCGTTATTTCCTTAATAGCGATGAGCAGCTTAGCTTGCAGTTTTCCAAGGTTTTGCAGGTGTTTGCCATTGTCATTGTGCCGGTTGCCATTGGCATGGTGGTGCGCCATTATGCGCCTAATTTTGCTAGGCGCATGGATAAGCCAGTAAGGGTTTTCTCCGTGGTTTTGCTGGCACTACTCATACTGGGTGCATTGTTTCAGGAAAAAGACCATGTGGTTGAGTATCTGGTGCAGGTGGGTACAGCAACCTCATTGTTTTGCATTCTTAGCCTGTGTGTGGGCTATGTGGTTCCACGTCTGCTGGGAATTACCGAAGCTCAGGCGCGTGCCAGCGCCTTTGAAATCGGTATCCATAATGGCACGCTTGCATTAACGATTGCGCTTAGCTTGATGAATAACATGACTGTCGCTATTCCTGCTGCGGTCTATTCCATGTTTATGTTTATTTATGCGGCAATATTTGGCTTGATTATTAGCAAGGGCAAATTTAACAAAACAGTTCCTGTGCCAACCACTTCAATGCATAAATCCTGATGGGTAAATCATATTAAAGAGTAATTAAATCAAGCCTGCTTAAGTTCAGCAGGCTTTTTATTTTAATAAATGGCAGTAGATGCTACAGATTAAAAGAAATTAATAAAGCAAGCAGAGCATTCAATAAGCTTATAGACAGTAATGCAATACTACTGATCACTGAAGTCCAGCATAGTCCAAAATAAATTCCGGTAACTGGAATATTTTTAAGCGGTCAAGCATGGTTGTTGCAAGCAATTAGCTGAAAATAGATCTTTAACTATCACTATGGCGAATGACAAAAGTAGACTATAATTGCCGCCTGTTTTTTAGCCTGTAGACATCAAGATGCATTATCCTAAAGCGTATGACGTGATTGTGATTGGTGGTGGTCATGCCGGTACTGAAGCCGCGCTTGCTGCTGCCCGTATGGGACGACAAACCCTGCTGCTCACGCATAATATTGAAACTTTAGGACAGATGAGCTGCAATCCGGCCATTGGCGGTATTGGCAAATCACATCTGGTACGTGAAATTGATGCGCTGGGTGGTGCCATGGCGCTGGCTGCGGACAAGGGCGGCATTCAGTTTCGTGTACTCAATGGCCGTAAAGGCGCAGCAGTACGTGCAACCCGTGCGCAGGCTGACCGTATTTTGTATAAGGCTGCCATTCGGGATGTACTGGAGAACCAGCCTAACTTAGATATTTTTCAGCAGGCTGCTGATGATCTGGTGGTTGAAGGCGATACGGTTAAAGGTGTAATCACGCAAATGGGCATCCGCTTTGATGCCAAATCTGTCGTTTTGACAACAGGCACATTTTTAGGGGGCGTCATTCACGTTGGCTTGCAGCAGTCCCGTGGTGGACGCGCGGGTGATCCACCTTCTATTGCACTGGCAGATCGTTTACGTGAATTGAATTTGCCGGTTGGCCGCTTAAAAACTGGAACACCACCACGGATTGATGCGCGTTCGGTAGATTTTTCAGTGATGACCCCGCAACCGGGCGACACGCCAACGCCAGTCATGTCTTTTATGGGTGATGTGTCCATGCACCCGCAGCAAATCAATTGCTATATCACGCATACCAACGAACAAACCCACGATATTATCCGTAGTGGTCTGGATCGCTCACCCATGTATACTGGCGTGATTGAAGGCGTAGGGCCGCGTTATTGTCCATCCATTGAAGACAAAATCCACCGCTTTAGTGACAAGGACAGCCACCAGATTTTTCTGGAGCCAGAAGGCTTAACCACCCACGAGCTGTATCCAAACGGGATTTCAACCAGTTTGCCTTTTGATATCCAATTTAAGCTAGTACGTTCCATCAAGGGCATGGAAAACGCACATATCCTGCGTCCGGGCTATGCGATTGAATATGATTATTTTAATCCGCAAGCGCTTAAGCCAACGCTAGAAACCAAGTCGATTAATAACCTGTTTTTTGCCGGACAAATTAACGGCACAACCGGTTACGAAGAAGCAGGTGCACAAGGCTTGCTGGCCGGTTTAAATGCGGCGCGCCGTGCGTGGGATCAGGACGGCTGGACACCAAGCCGTGATCAGGCTTATATGGGTGTACTGGTCGATGACCTGATTACCTTGGGCACCAAAGAACCGTACCGCATGTTTACCAGCCGTGCCGAATACCGCCTGATGCTGCGTGAAGATAATGCTGACCAGCGTCTGACTGCCATTGGCCGGGAAATGGGACTGGTGGATGATGTTCGCTGGGCACATTTCTGCGAAAAAATGGAAAGCGTTGAACAGGAAACTGCACGTTTAAGGGCACTATGGGCAGCACCTAACAATAAGCTGGGCCAGCGCTTTGTGGAGCAAACTAGCGAAGTGCTGAGCAAGGAATGCAATGCCATTGATTTGCTCAAGCGCCCAAACGTAACGTTTAACCAAATCGCTGAACTCACAGGTTCAGACGTTTCCCAGTTGGTGGGCGAACAAATTGAAATCAGTGTTAAATACGCGGGTTATATTGATCGCCAGCAGGACGATGTTGCGCAACTGAAAAAACTGGAAGAAAGTTTGTTGCCGATTGATTTTGACTACGATGCGGTATCCGGTTTATCCCGTGAAATCACCCAAAAACTTAAAGATGTGCGTCCATCTAGTTTGGCACAGGCAGGCCGTATTCCTGGGGTCACGCCAGCAGCAGTACATTTGCTGATGGTGACGCTGAAAAAACAGGGTTTAAAGCGGGCTAGTTAATCGGCGTGTTTTAAAAAGCAATGTTTTAGAATTATCTATGAAAAAGCCCTTTTAAATTCAAAGGGCTTTTTTTATGTAATCTATAGGCTAAAACAGTTAAGGCACTTGCCAGCCCACTTCGCGCAGCATCTGGCTGAGTTTAATTAATGGTAAACCCATCAGTGCCGTAAAGTCCTCACCATGCATGGCTTCAAACAGGCTAATGCCCAGACTTTCAGCCTTGATACTGCCTGCTGAATTAAAAGGCTGGTCATACGCCACATAGCGCTGAATTTCCACTGCACTTAAATTGCGGAAGTGCACCAAAAAACGGATCAGCTCGGTACGGTTAATATTTAATTGCTGGCACTGCACATTCACGGCAGTTTCAAAATGTACCAGCTTGCCGGAAAGATTGCGTAATTGCTCATAAGCCCGAGCTGCGGTTAAAGGTTTGCCAATAAACACATGCGGTTCACTTTCAATCCACACCACCTGATCAGAACCAATGACCAGTGCATGAGGAAACTGTGCTGATATGGTTGCTGCTTTTTGTTCTGCCAGACGACAGGAGAGGGTCTGGGCATTTTCTCGCTCAAAAGGCGATTCATCAATTTCTGGGGAAATCACATCGAAGGGGACATTGAGGCGTGATAAAAGCTGACGCCGAATGCTTGAGGTCGAGGCCAGAATAATCGGTGGCCGAAATTGATCAGATCGCATAATTACGCAGCACCTCCAGTGATATAAAATCCAACGCCCGTTCATGGCATGCTTGTAATTTGATCGGGGGAGCGACCCCGGCATCATACGCTTCTTTCCAGCGTGTCACACAAATGCACCAGAAATCACCCGGCTGCAAGCCGTCAAAACCAATTTCGGGCAATGGTGTACTCAGGTCGTTACCAACCTGCTGTGAAAAGCTTAAAAATTCTGAGGTCATCTGCGCACATACCGTGTGCTGGCCAAGATCATAAGGACCGGTATGGCAAAAGCCATCACGAAAAAAACCAGTTATCGGGTCAAAGCAGCAGCTTGCCAAACGTTCACCCAAAACGTTTCGAATATTCTGTGAGGGAACAGGGTTTATTGACATGGTTAAAATAGATCCAAAACCTGAATGGGTAGACTTCTCTGTCTAGACAATAGGATTTTATACGGTATTTGTCCAATTCGTTTCGCTAAATTTCATTATTTCTTCGTAAATTGAAACATAGATTCCCGTAATGATTTGCTTTAACATTTGCGCCAATTATTTTGGCACTGATTTCTTGATAAAGGGTGGAGATTAAAATGAATTTTCAACGTATGACCGATCTTGATTTAAATGGCAAGCGCGTTTTAATCCGCGAAGATTTAAATGTTCCTGTTAAAAATGGACAAATTACCAGCGATGCCCGCCTGCGTGCGGCGTTGCCCACCATCCAGCAAGCGCTAAAGCAGGGTGCAGCAGTCATTGTGTGCTCGCACTTGGGTCGTCCAGTTGAAGGGGAGCCAAAGGCAGAGCAATCGCTGGCACCTGTTGCACAGTATTTGTCGAACGCGCTAGGTCAGTTGGTTGCCTTAAAAGATGATTATTTAAATGGTGTTGAGGTAAATCCCGGTCAGGTGGTTTTGCTGGAAAACGTGCGTTTTAACAAGGGCGAAAAGAAGAATAGCAGTGAACTGGCCCAGGCCTATGCCAATTTGTGCGATGTGTTTGTGATGGATGCTTTTGGCACTGCGCACCGTGCTGAGGCCTCTACCGAAGGCGTAGCACGACTGGCCAAGGTTGCCGCAGCAGGCCCATTACTGGCAGCCGAGCTGGATGCACTGGGCCGTGCCATGCAGGCGCCAGAAAAACCAATGGTGGCCATTGTGGCGGGTTCCAAGGTATCTACCAAGCTGGATGTTTTAAACTCGCTGTCCGGTATTTGCGATCAGCTCATTGTGGGGGGTGGTATTGCCAATACCTTCCTTGCAGCTGCTGGCTACAACGTGGGCAAGTCTCTGTATGAAGCAGATCTGGTTGATACAGCCAAGGCCATTGCTGCCAAGGTGAATGTGCCTTTGCCAGTTGATGTGGTGGTTGCCGATGCCAGCCAGCTTAGTGGCGATTTCATGGATTTTGTAGCCAATAGCCAGCCAGTTACTAAAAATGTAAGTGATATCGGTGACCATGACATGATTCTGGACATTGGCCCACAAACTGCTCAGCAATTTGCAGCATTACTAAAAAATGCCAAGACCATTTTATGGAATGGCCCAGTGGGTGTATTTGAAGTGGATGCCTTTGGTAACGGAACTCAAACACTTGCACAGGCAATTGCCGACAGTGAAGGCTTTTCCATTGCTGGCGGGGGTGATACGCTGTCAGCGATTGATAAATATGAAGTATCTAATCAGATTGGTTATATCTCAACAGGTGGTGGCGCTTTTCTGGAATTTGTCGAAGGCAAGGTTCTACCAGCGGTTGCTGTATTAACCGAGCGTTATTCCAATAACTAATTCCACTTGGTTTGTGAGGTGACTTATGAAACATATTTTACTGATTGCTGCTTTGGCAATTCCTTTTTCCCTGGTTGCATGTAGCGAGCGCACTCAAGAACATGCAGAAGCTACTGCTGACTCTGCTGCTCAGGATGCCAGTGTTGCTGCTGACCGTGCTGAACAGGAAAGCCGTGAAGCTGCTGCCAAAACTGCTGAAGCTGCCAAAACTGCTGGTGCAGTCGTTGCTGGTACTGCCATTAATGCAGCTGATGCAGTAGGGGATGCTGCCGACGATGCGCAAGCTGCGGCTGCGCGCTCTGCTGCTGATGCGGCCAATGCAACTGCTGAAGCAGCCAATAAAACTGCTGCCAAAGCAGAAGCCAATGCAGCCGAAGAAACTGCTGACGCTAAAAAAGATTAGTTGATAGC
Organism: Alkanindiges illinoisensis DSM 15370; assembly: GCF_000619845.1. Classification (GTDB taxonomy): domain Bacteria; phylum Pseudomonadota; class Gammaproteobacteria; order Pseudomonadales; family Moraxellaceae; genus Alkanindiges; species Alkanindiges illinoisensis. The sequence goes on from NZ_JHUX01000003.1 coordinate 549,283, forward strand.
TTTTGAGTTAAACCCTGTCAGTGGTGCAGGGTTTAACTTTTATAAAAATCCCGTTTACCCCCTAGATTTTGTTTTTACTATTAAGAAAAACCAGTTGGGCTATCACTTACTACACATTTTCTAGTGTTGATTCCCTGATGAGTAAATGTTGATTATCACTTCTACTAATCGTTATCGGTTTGTAAATATCGGTCATAGAATTATTAAGCGAGTTCACAAGTTAAAAGCATTGTTGATATATGAAAATCTTTTATAAAAAGCTACAAAATCATGTAAACCAACAGATATAACCATAAATCAACAAAATGCTGTCATCTGCCTTTCATTTTTTAGCTGCAAAGTGATTAACCGAACTTCAACATTTGCATAAGAAATTATAGACAGTGCAGGGTTTCCCATCAATTACACCAATGCTAACCTGTCTGCGATTGATAAATATGAAGTTGCAATCAAGCTGGTGAAAGTTCAATAGGTTATCTATTCAAAAGAGCCTGTTGAGTCAAGCCAGGGTTATACCGATAAATAATTTAAATTTTTATGAGGTGATTTATGAAACAGGCTTTATTAATTGCTGCGCTAACTATTCCATTGGCCTTAAGTGCTTGTAGCAAGCATGACAATGCCGATACCACAGGCACTGATACCACCGCTGCGACTGCCACTACAGATACCAGCACTGCTGCTACTTCAACCGATGGTACCATGACAGACATGTCTGCAACTGATACTACCGGTACTGGTACCACAGATACCACCGCCACTGGTATGGGTGACACTACTGCAACTGGTACTACAGGCACTACAGCGACCGATACCACCGATACAACGACTGGTACTGCTACTGGCACCACTGCAACTGCGGGTACTGGCAGCAACTCAGCTGCCAACGCTGCACAGTCTGCTGCTGATGCTGCCAACTCTGCTGCAAAAGCTGCTAACGAAGCCGCTGCTGCTGCCACCAATGGCACTGCTACGGACAACAGTGCACGCTAAGCACTGGTAAACGCAAATCCCGTACATGCTACGGGATTTGTTGTTTTAGCACCTTTTATTTATTTAAAGTCCATCGGCCACAAGAATAAAAATTCCTAATATCACTGACATATTGCTTGACACACGTTAGAATTGGCCTAATTTTCTGGAGGATAATATGGCACTGATTTCCTTGCGCCAGTTGCTTGACCATGCAGCTGAATATAATTATGGGGTTCCTGCTTTTAATGTAAATAACCTGGAACAGATGCGTGCCATCATGATGGCAGCAGACCAGACTAACTCTCCGGTGATTGTGCAGGCCAGCGCCGGTGCTCGCAAGTATGCCGGTGCACCCTTCTTACGTCATTTGATTCTGGCTGCTATCGAAGAGTGGCCACATATTCCGGTGGTAATGCATCAGGATCATGGCACCAGTCCTGCGATTTGCCAGCGTTCCATTCAGTTGGGCTTTAGCTCGGTCATGATGGATGGTTCACTGGGTGAAGATGGTAAAACACCAACTGATTATGATTACAACGTGAGTGTAACCCGCCGTGTGGTTGACATGGCGCATGCCTGTGGTGTTTCTGTGGAAGGGGAAATTGGCTGTCTGGGCAGTCTGGAAACTGGCATGGCTGGTGAAGAGGATGGTGTAGGTGCCGAAGGTGTGCTGGATCATTCGCAGTTATTGACCGATCCGGAAGAAGCAGCCCAGTTCGTAGCAGATACCGGCGTAGATGCGCTGGCAATTGCCGTGGGAACCAGTCACGGGGCTTATAAGTTTACCCGTCCACCAACTGATGACATTCTGGCGATTGAGCGTATTAAGGAAATTCATGCCCGCATTCCCAATACCCATCTGGTAATGCATGGCTCCAGCTCTGTACCACAGGATTGGCTAGCTGTGATTAACCAGTATGGCGGCGACATCAAGGAAACCTATGGTGTTCCTGTTGAGCAACTGGTTGAAGCCATTAAACATGGTGTACGCAAAATCAATATTGATACCGACCTGCGTCTGGCATCTACGGGCGCTATTCGTCGTGAACTGGCGACAAATCCTGCCGAGTTTGACCCACGCAAGTACTTTGCCAAAACCATTACCGCCATGCAGGAAATCTGTGTAGCCCGCTACGAAGCATTTGGCACGGCTGGAAATGCCAGCAAGATTAACCCGATTTCTCTGGAAAAAATGGTTAGTCGCTACAGCAAATAAGCATTTATAAAGTATGCATTAAAAACCCGTAGCTTTCTGGTCTACGGGTTTTTTTATAGCTTCTAGTCATTAAATTTATAGTTTTTACTTATTAAAATAACTAAAGAATCTTTTTAAGCTTAACACTTAACAATGTAGCCATACGTATCTTATATATCAGCATTGTAGTTATAGCCGTGCTTCCTGTTGTCATGTGTTATGAAGCTGTACCTGCATATTGATTGACCTTTCAATTTACCTTATTCATAGCGCTGACAATACAGACAGGTCATAACACGCCTAAATAAAGCTAGCGGCTATTAGGCATAAAAACCCATCGCACTGGAGCCAATGATGATTAAGAATCCACAAACAGATAATGATGCGTTTAAAAGTGAACTTGCAGGCACAGATACTACTGACCGCCAGAATAGCTCTGAAAAGAACGAGCAACTGGAACAATATAAGGCAGATGCTACCAATGAAGCCTTGCGCAGCAATCAAGGAATTAAGGTTTCAGATGACCAAAATACTTTAAAAGCGGGTGTACGTGGGCCTTCCTTGCTGGAAGATTTTTTGTTCCGTGAAAAGATGACGCATTTTGACCATGAGCGTATTCCAGAGCGTGTTGTGCATGCACGTGGTGCCGCAGCGCATGGTTATTTCCAGCCATATAAGAGCCATGCTGAATTGACCAAAGCAGCTTTTCTGCAAGATCCTAGCAAGCAAACCCCCGTATTTGTGCGTTTTTCACCTGTTCAGGGGCCGCGCGGAACATCCGATACTGTACGCGATACCCGTGGTTTTGCCGTAAAATTTTATACCGAAGAAGGTAACTATGATCTGGTAGGTAATGATATTCCAGTATTTTTTATTCAGGATGCCATCAAATTTCCAGATCTGGTCCATGCAGTAAAACCTGAACCGCATAATGAAATTCCGACAGGTCAATCCGCACATGATACGTTCTGGGATTTTATTTCTTTAACACCTGAAACTGCGCATCATGTCACCTGGCAAATGTCTGACCGTGCAATTGCCTTAAATTACCGTACCCGTCAGGGCTTTGGGATTCATACCTTCCGGTTCATTAATGCAGAAGGCAAGGCACGTTTTGTCAAATTCCACTTTAAGCCTTTGCAGGGTGTACTGTCTTTATTGTGGGATGAAGCACAAAAATTGGCTGGTAAAGATCCGGACTATCATCGCCGCGATTTGTGGGAATGCATTGAAGCCGGACTTTATCCAGAGTGGGAACTTGGCGTTCAGGTCATTGAAGAAGAAGATGAGCACAAGTTTGATTTTGACCTGCTGGATGCCACCAAACTTATTCCCGAAGAACTGGTGCCAGTTATTCCTTTGGGTAAAATGGTGCTTAACCGTAATCCGGAAAACTTTTTTGCTGAAACCGAGCAAGTGGCGTTTTGTCCAGCGCATATTGTGCCGGGTATTGATTTCACCAATGACCCGTTATTGCAAGGTCGCCTGTTTTCCTATACCGATACCCAGTTGCTACGATTAGGCGGACCAAACTTCCACGAAATTCCAATCAACCGTCCGGTTTGTCCATTCCATAATCATCAGCGTGATGGTTTCCATCGTCAAACCATTAACAAGGGTCGTGCATCCTATAATCCGAATTCTATTGATAATAACTGGCCACGTGAAACTCCACCAGCCGCGGCACAGGGTGGTTTTGAAACGTATCAGGAGCGGGTAGATGGTCATAAAATCCGTCAGCGCAGTCCATCATTTGGGGATCATTTCTCGCAGGCCCGCATGTTCTTTAAGAGCCTGAGCGCGCCTGAACAGCAACATGTGATTGATGCCTACAGTTTTGAGTTGGGTAAGGTGGAACGTGTATGGATTCGCGAGCGTACCGTAAATGAAATTCTAGCCAATATCGATCTGGAACTGGCCAAAAAAGTTGCAATGAATCTGGGTGTTGAACCACCTACCAAAGGCACGGTTGAGGTGCCAGAAGTAAATCTGCAACCTGCGCCATCGTTAAGCCAGATGAGCTTTTTGCCAAAAGATATTAAGGCACGAAAAATCTCGGTACTGGTGACTAATGGCGTCAATGCCGATACGGTTGAGGATATTCTGAACTGGGCATTAAAGGAAATGGCTGTAGTGAAGCTGGTTGGCCCAAGTCCGGCTCCGGTTAAAACCAGTAAGGGTGAAATGCTTAAAGTTGATGCGGCAATGGATAGTATGCCATCCATTATGTTTGATGCTGTTGTGGTGGTAGATGGCGATGATATTGCAGCCATGCAGCAAAATGGTGAAGGCCTGCATTATTTGCTGGAAACCTATAAGCACTTAAAGCCACTGGTACTGCTGGGTGACAATGCTCAATTGCTGGAGCAGCTACGTCTGACGCCAGATGAAGGCACACTCAGCGGAAACAGTTTTGCTGATGTGCAGGATCAGCTAAAACAGGGTCTGTTAAAACATCGTGTTTGGGCGCGTGAGCCACTGGCTAAAATGGTTCCAGCCTGATTTATTGAGTGTGGCAAAAAAACCAGTCTAATTTAGGCTGGTTTTTTGTGAATGCGGTTTGTTAATTAATTGTTAGTTAGAAACTGGTCTAAAACTTCCATTCAATTAGTTGTAAGCCTTGTTCATTAAGCAGGGCAATCATGGCGCTACCATTGGTTGAATCTGTTGTCGAATCTGTAGTTTCTGATTCACGCCAGTCACCCAGCACCACACGTTTTTTGCCATTGCTGTATTCATGGACAGCAGAACGATGTGTATGTCCATGCAGTAAAATATCATGATTGCTGAGAACAGCTTTTACTGTCTGTTCATTGACATCCATCACATAAGCAGACTTGCGCTGATGGCTACTTTTGCTTCTTTGCCGTGTTTTTTTTGCAACCTTGCGTCGTGTGGTTAGGGGTAGTCTAAGAAGTGTATTCACAATTATTGGATGGCGGATTATTTTTTTATAACGCTGATAGGAGCGATCATCGGTACACAGGGCATCACCATGTTCAAGTATGATACGCTGGCCTGCATTCTCAATAGTAATACGTTCTTTATTGATTAACTGGCCACCAAAGCGGCTCATGAATTGCTGGCCCAGAGTAAAATCACGGTTGCCATGCATAAAAAAAATCCGGTTACCATGCGCTGTAAATACCTGCAAAGCATGAACAATGTCATCCAGCCACTGCGAATGATCATCATCGCCCAGCCAGGCTTCAAACCAGTCGCCCAGAATATAAAGCTGATCAATGCTAACTTGATAGTGAGCCAGTAAATCTAAAAACCCCCGCACAAGGCGAGGGTGATTAGGTGACAAATGTAAATCAGCAATAAACAGTTGTTGCACGGGACTTATAACCCCCTTGCTCCCCCTTATTAAGGGGGATAAAAATAGATTATTCGCTGATCACTTTGGCAGATTCGATCACGATGTCTTCAACCGGTACATCGGAATGATAGCCACGGTTGCCTGTTTTTACCTTTTTAATGGTATTCACCACATCCATGCCTTCAACCACTTTACCAAATACGGCATAACCCCAGCCTTGTGGTGTTTTGCCAGTATGGTTCAGGAACGTGTTGTTTTTTACGTTAATAAAAAACTGAGCGCTGGCAGAGTGCGGGGCATTGGTACGTGCCATTGCCACAGTGCCTTCTTCGTTGGTCAGGCCATTGTCTGCTTCATTTTCAATGGAATCACGGGTTGGTTTTTCCTTGAAATTGGCATCAAAGCCGCCGCCCTGAATCATGAAATTGTCAATGACACGGTGGAAAATAACGCCATCATAATGACCACTTTTCACATAAGACAGAAAATTCGCCACAGTTTTTGGGGCTTTTTCAGGATTTAATTCCAATACAATGCGACCTTTGTTGGTATTTAACTCAACTTGAGGGTGACTCATTGCTGTATCTCCAGGTTGTGCGGCAAAAGCCGTTTGAATTGGTTGAGTGATAGAGACGCAAACGGTAAACTGCAAGATCAGTAAAGCAAGAAATTGCGGTCTAAACGAAAGCGTTCCTAAATTGAGTGACATAGTTTTGACGAAATTTTCGAGTTTTGCGAGTATATTTTTCAATTTTCGTACCTAAACCTTTTCCTGCGTGTGATCCATATGAAGCCAAATGATGCTGCCACTGCGATGCCTGACTTGACCCCAACCTCTTCCAACGCACCACAACAGCAGCAAGCACAGGCCGGTCTGGATTTCATTCGCCAGATTATTGCAGATGACCTGGCCAGTGGCAAACACAGCCAGATTGTGTCACGTTTTCCACCAGAACCCAATGGCTACCTGCACCTGGGTCATGTGAAGTCCATTTGCCTGAATTTTGGCGTGGCGATTGAAAACAATGGCCTATGTAACCTGCGTCTTGATGACACCAACCCTTCTGCTGAAAAACAGGAATATGTCGACAATATTAAAAATGACATTCACTGGCTGGGTTTTAACTGGAATGGTGACATACGCTATGCCTCCAGTTATTTTGACCAGCTGTATCAATGGGCACTGCAACTAATCCAGCAGGGTGATGCCTATGTTGACCTGCAAACTCCGGAGCAAATCAAGCTGAACCGTGGCAGTTTTACTGAAGCAGGCACCAATTCGCCCAATCGTGATCAAACCGTTGAGGAAAACCTCAAGCTATTTGAACAAATGCGTGCGGGTGAATTTAACGAAGGTGCTGCTGTATTGCGTGCCAAAATTGATATGGCCAGCCCCAATGTCCACCTGCGTGACCCGGTACTATATCGCGTGCTGAAGGCACACCATCACCAAACTGGCGACAAATGGTGCATTTATCCCATGTATGATTATGCGCATCCGTTGTCTGATGCAATTGAAGGTATTACCCATTCGCTGTGTACGCTGGAATTTGAAGACCATCGTCCCTTTTATGACTGGATTATTTCTAAGGTAGACACTCAGGCCAAACCGCGCCAGATTGAGTTTTCACGCCTGAATGTGGATTACACCTTAACCAGTAAACGCAAGCTGAAAAAACTGGTAGATGATGGCGTGGTACAAGGCTGGGATGATCCGCGTATGCCAACCATTGCCGGGATGCGCCGTCGGGGCTTTACTGCTGAAGGCTTAAGGGATTTTTGCCAGCGTACCGGCGTATCCAAGGCGGATGGCGTAGTAGATATTGGACTGCTGGAATTCTGTATTCGCCAGTCACTGGAAAATACTGCACCGCGTGCCATGGCCGTGTTAAACCCGCTTAAGGTCACACTCACCAACCTGCCACAAAGCATGACATTGCAGCATTCACGTCATCCCAATGTGGATATGGGCGAACGTGATATTCCTTTATCCTCTGTGATTTATATTGATAAAAATGACTTTGCCGAAGTACCACCGAAAGGCTTTAAACGTTTAATCCCTGATGGTGAAGTGCGCTTGCGCCATGCCTATGTGATTAAATGCAATGAAGTGATCAAGGATGCAAACGGCGAAGTGGTTGAGCTAAAGTGCAGCATTGACCCGGATACACTAGGCAAGAACCCAGAAGGCCGCAAGGTCAAAGGTGTGATTCACTGGGTAGACAGTGCGCAAGGTGTGCCTGCCGAAGTGCGTATTTATGAGCGCCTGTTTAGCAATCCTAATCCGGAAGCTGGCGATGATTTTATGCAAAACCTCAATCCTGAATCGGTCAAAGTGCTACAGGCAGTGATTGAGCCGTCTCTTGCACAAGCCAAAGCGGGTGACCGTTTCCAGTTTGAGCGTGAAGGCTATTTTGTGGCAGATGAAAAAGACTTCACTACGGATAAACCCGTGTTTAACCGGATTCTGGATTTAAGAGATAGTTATAAGCCAGCTTGATAAGTTAGTGCCTTTTAATTAGTGAAATTATAAGGCACTATTTTTGGTAATTATAATGAAAAATGATGATAGATATAAATTTGTTAGAGATATTCAAGAGCATTCTAATAGTAAGTTAACTTTTATTATTAGAAATCCAAATCTTTATAATCCTAGGAGTTATAATGTAGGGAAAATTCTTGCTCTTACAATTTTAATAATATTATTTACTGTGCAGTTGGTTATTGCATTTTTAATTGATAATTTTGCTTTGAATATCTCATTTATGATTGGGTTAACTCTTTTATATTTGTATTATTCTGATTTAGAAAAAACTGTATATATTTGCTTGCTACAATCAAAGGATAGAAGTCAATTAGAATACATTGAAACAATCAATAATAAATCTATTATTTTAAATTATCCTATAAAAATTAGAGTGATATATAGATATTATCCAATTCCTAAAGCAGGAAAAATTATTAGAATTGTTGTAGAAATAGTCGGTCAGAGTACAAATGATATAGTGCGCCTCGGTGAAATTAAAAGTGAACATTTTTTAAGAGTAGCTTCCGTGCCTTATACATCAACACAGGATGCTTATCAAGCATTTGATAAAATCTATAATAGTTATAAATTTTTAGAGAAATGGTTAGAAATTCCATTAGTTAAAGAAGAAATTCTATTATTTAAAGATAGCAGTAGACCCGCTATCTTTTAAGGAATTTAAATTTGGATCCATTACTGAAATACCGTGAACAGCATAAAAAACGCCTGAGTTATATGCCTTGGCTATACTGGCGTTTAAAACCCAAACACAGGGAATGGGCGCAAGCATGGCAGCAGGAGTATCAGGACTATCTGCAAAGCATGGAAAGCGTGCAGATTGGCAAGGACTGTTTTATTTCACCGGATGCGCAGTTATTTGCCGAACCCAATCGCGACATTATTATTGGTGATGGCAGCTTTATTGCAGCCGATTGTGTGCTACATGGCCCCATTACACTGGGCAAACAAGTGGCCTTAAATCATCATTGTACGCTGGACGGTGGGCGCAAAGGAATTCATATCAGCAATAATGCGAGGCTGGCAGCTTATTGTCATCTCTATGCGTTTAATCATGGCATGAAAATCGACAGTACCATTCATGAGCAGGCTGTGACTTCAAGTGGGATTTACATTGGTGAGGATGTCTGGCTAGGGGCCAATGTAGGGGTGGTTGATGGTGTCAAAATTGATGACTTTGCAGTGATCGGCATGGACAGCACTGTCACGCGCCATGTAGAAGCTTATGCCATTATGGCCGGAAGTCCTGCCAAAAAAATCGGTGATCGGCGCGACAAGAAATAAAGAAACAGTAGTCATCCATATCTTTGCTAAAACATTATTTTAATAAACTATTTTTTTAAATCGTATTAAAAACCATAAGGAAAATTATGCTGCTTTTAAAACTCACCATTGTTCCGTTATTTATTGCACTGGTGACCCTTGCTGGAAAAAAATGGGGTGCACAACTGGCAGGCCTGCTGGGTGGTTTGCCAGTGGTTGCTGGGCCGATTGTTGTTTTTCTTGCCATGGAGCAGGGGCAGGCTTTTGGCGTTGTTGCATCGACTTCTGCTATTGCTTCAGTGGTTGCATTGCTAGCGTTTGGTTTAGCTTATAGCTGGCTCAGTTTATCAAATTCTTGGCCAGTAACTTACGTATTGTCGCTATTGGTTTGGCTGACAACGGCTGCTTTATTGGCACAGCTGACGCTTACTCCTTTTTTCGCATCGGTTTTGGTATTAATGGCAATTGTGCTGACACCTGCCTTGTTGCCTAAAGTGCCATTTAAAGCCAGTGGTGCAAGCAGTTTAAAAGATTTACCCCTACGGTTAATATCAGGCGCTATTTTAACGCTTGCAGTAACACAGTCAGCACAGCTACTGGGTGGAAGCTGGAGTGGCATTCTGGCCGTGTTTCCAGTGATTGGTTCAGTGTTAGCGATATTTACCCATCGTAACCAGGGAGCGGCAGCTGTCACACAGCTATACCGTGGCATGGTAAAGGGCTTATGTTGGCTCAGTCTGTTTTTTTTGATTCTTACTTTTGCCTGGCAGCGTTATGGTTTTTGGTGGCCAGTTTTAATCGCGATTTTTAGTGCACTAGGTTTGCAGCTTTTGTTTCGCTTACCGTCATTATTAAAAATGCAAAAGATTGCCAATGCTACAGGGAACTAAAATAATTTAATCATCCTAAAAGGGCTGACCAGTTCAGTTAGCCCTTTTAGTTTCTTATACTTGGTCTAGCTCAGCGCGGATTTTCTCAGCCAACTGCCTGATTTTTTCCTGATCGCCCATCTGGCTTGCATGCCGTCCCAGTTCATGAATGGAACTTGGTATCAGGTGAAAGTGAATATGCGGCACAGTTTGCCCAGCTTTGCTGCCGTTGAGCTGCATTAGCACAATTCCCTCGCTTCCCAATGCCTTTTTAATCGCATTGCCGACTTTTTGCACAATGTTAATGGTGTAAGCAGCGCTTTCAGGTGATAAATCCATCAGTGTTTCGGCAGGTTCCTTGGGAATCACCAGTGTATGACCATCAGCCTGTGGCATAATATCCATAAAGGCCAGGGTCTTGTCATCTTCATAAACCTTGGTGCAAGGTATTTCACTCCGTAAAATTTTGGCAAAAATATTCTGGTCATCATAGGCCATGGTAAGGCTCCTGTATTCTGCGGTGAAAACAATAATGCGGTTAAAAAATTTAAAAATAATCTGCTTAACTTAGTTCAATATTGGTCCAGCGTTCCAGCATTTTGACTGCTGCTGAAAAGTCGCTGTCACTGGCTGAGGTGTCGCTGGCCGCGCGAATCAGGCTTTGGGTGAGCGCTAAAACCGGAGCAGGTAGTTTGGCTCGCTGCACCAGATCAAGCGCAATTCCGGCATCCTTGGCCAGCAAATTTAAGGCAAATGTATTGGGAAAGCTGCGGTTAAAAACCCGCTGTGGCAAAACGGTTTCAGTGGCATTGCTTTTGCCGCTAGAGGCATTAATACAGGCAAGTGCACCTTGTAAATCAACGCCATGTGCTTTTAAGGCACTAAAACCTTCTGCTGCTGCCCATAGATTAACTGCCAGTAGCATGTTGTTCACTGCTTTGACTGCAAAGCCTGAACCACTGTCGCCGACATGCTGGATTAAACCAGAAAATGGTTCAATCGCTGGACGTGCACGTCGTAGTGCTTCGGCATCACCGCCCACCATAACTGTTAAAGTACCTTTTTCTGCACCAATAGTCTGGCCTGAAACCGGGGCATCCAGAAAAGCCACGTCACGCGCCTGCAAATGGGCATTCAGGTACTGTGCTGAAGTGGGTTCGCCACTGGTGCAATCCACCCAGATACTGCCAGCCCTGGGTAAATGTTCAGCAATCAGGGTTTCAACTTCGCTACTGGTAGGCAGGCAGGAAAAAATGATATCTGCCTGTACTGCTTTTTCAATATCGACTGCGCGGGTGCCAAATTCTGCTGCATGCTGCTGTGCTTTGCTAAACGTCCGGTTCCATACCCTTACATCAGCAAATGCCTTGGGCAAATGGGCAGCCATGCGCCATCCCATGGCACCCAGTCCAATAAATGCAACAGAATTAATTGTCATTACCCGCTTTTTCCTAAAAATCTGGTTGAAGTGCTGCCAAGACTAATCAAGAAAAAGCAGTCTTGGCAAGCTTAACTTGAGCGTGTGGCCAGCCAGTTTGCCATCAATGGCCAGAACTCTGTGGCGGCCTGCTGGCTACTCATCAGACCAACATGACCACCGGGAATTGTGGTAAAGGTAACATCTTCGGTACCGACCAACCGTGTAAGCGGCCGTACTGAATCGACAGTCACCATGCCGTCATTGCATCCGCCACCTGCCAGCAGGGAAGCATGAATATCCTTGAGGTAGGCGGTCTTGCCACCAATAGGAAATTCGCCACGGCTCAGGCTGTTTTCCATCCATACTTTTAGCAGCATATCCCGATTAATGCCACCGGGATAATCCACCATATTGTTTAAAAATGAACCCAGCGTGGCATGGGCTTCCACAGCCTTGCGGTCATCAAGTTGCCGGATCAGGTTAATATGGCCTTTGAGTGTGCCTACAGGATCAAGCAGTTTGAAACCCAGCGCATTTGACCAGCCGGGCGAGTGTAATAGAGTTGCGGGAAGCTGACGCGGATGCAGGCCGGTTTTGTGCTGTAACCAGCGGAAGCTATTGCCCGCATGGCGGTACAAGCGGCCAATACCACCAGAGGCATACGCATCAATAGGCGTTCCCAGAATAATAATGTTCTTAATGTCCGGGTCTTTGGTTGCTGCTGCATACAGCAGTGTAAATACACCAGCCATGCTCCAACCGTGCAGTGTTACCTGCTGTTGTCCACTATGCTGGCGCACCTGAGCCAGCATGTTTGGCATAAGTTCCAGCACGTAGTGTTCAAAATTCAGGTTTGCATGTTTGCGCGATGGATTGCCCCAGTCCATCAGGTAGACCTCAAACCCCTGTGCTGTAAAATAGCTGACCAGTGAGCGGTCATGAAACAGGTCATAAATATCCATGTTAATGGCCAACGGTGCAACAAATACCAGTGGAATCCGATACTTGATGGGAGCTGTGGCAGCCGCTGGATAGTAGCGCAAGGTTGCCAGACCGTCGTGATAAATTTCCTGATAGGCTGTCCTGCCGGATTGTACTAATGGGGCCTTATTAAACAGCCGGTCATAGGCATTGATCAGGCGTGGATTCTTACGAAGCTGATTCACTGATGTAAACGGCTTGGGCTCAAGCGCCTTTGAAGTAAATGCCTTGGGTTTAAACAAATTGGACATGGCAGGACTCTGGCAATGTAGTACAACGGGATACAACAGGTAAACTACAGGAGTCTGCAAGAATGAATGCAAGAAACTGTAATCGACAAGGTCACTTATTTTAATCCAATACAACAACTGATGATTTGGCATTACTGACAATTTGTATTTTCAAAATTATCAATAACCCTTGAATACAGGATGAGCCAATTTCTAAATTGCTTGCCGGGCTTACATCGCAATTTTCTAATAATTTAACCTTGACGGGCTGGTTTGCCGCTCTCACAATTAACCCTTATTTGATAATCTGTGTTTTTAAGCACCTTGAGAGAAAAAAATGAGTCAAACACCTGATTTTGAGCCTAATTCATTCAGTACTGCTAAACAGGATCAGGAATCGCAAAACCAGCATTTTGACACGCTGGCCTTGCGAACCGGACACCGCCGTACCCATGAAGGCGAACATGGTGAACCCATTTTTTTAACCTCATCATTTGTTTATCAGAGTGCTGCTGATGCGGCTGCCTATTTTTCCAATGAAAAGCAGGGCAATATCTACTCCCGTTTTACCAATCCCACGGTGCGTATGTTTGAAGAGCGTCTTGCCGCACTGGAAGGTGGCGAGCGTTGTGTGGCAACCTCTTCGGGTATGGGGGCTATTCTGGCCACTGCACTTGCATTCTTAAAAGCAGGGGACCATGTGGTGTGCTCACGTGCCGTGTTTGGCACGACTACTGCTATGTTTGACAAATACATGCGCAAGTTTGGTGTGGATGTTACGTTTGTTGATCTTACCGATTTAAGCCAGTGGCAAACTGCAATTCAGCCTAGCAAAACCCGGCTGTTCTTTTGTGAATCTCCCAGCAATCCATTGTCGGAAGTCGCTGACCTTAAGGCATTGTCCAGTCTGGCTCATCAGTATGATATTTTGCTGGCTGTAGACAACTGCTTTTGTACACCCGCCTTGCAACAGCCACTAAAACTTGGCGCTGATCTGGTAATTCATTCGGCCACCAAATATCTGGATGGACAAGGTCGTGCGCTGGGTGGTGCGGTGGTAGGTAATGCCAAACTGCTGGAAGAAGTGTTTGCCGTAATTCGCACTTGTGGCCCCAGCATGAGCCCGTTTAATGCATGGATATTTCTTAAAGGTTTAGAAACCCTGCGCTTGCGTATGGAAGCACATTCCAAGAGCGCATTACAACTGGCCAATTGGCTACAAACCCATCCAGCCGTTGAAAAAGTCTTTTATAGTGGTCTGGAAAGTCACCCCGGTCATGCGCTGGCCAAACAGCAACAACGTGCCTTTGGCGGTATTGTTTCGTTTATTGTCAAAGGTAAGCGTGCAGGTGCATGGTCGGTGATTGACCAGACTCAATTTATTTCCATTACCGGTAATCTGGGTGATGCCAAAACCACAATTACCCATCCAGCCACAACCACGCATGGCAAGTTGTCTAATGAAGCAAAGGCAGCTGCGGGGATTGTCGAAGGCTTGCTGCGTGTATCAGTGGGTCTGGAAGATATTGACGATATTCAGGCTGATTTGGCACGTGGCCTTGATCAGTTGGCTTAACTCGACTCATTCATTTTATTTTCATCAGGAGACGTGACATGAACATTAATATGCTGATGCAGCAAGCGCAGCGCATGCAAAAAGATGTTGAAGCCAATATCAAAAAGGCCAAGGAACAACTGGCACAAACTGAAGTGAATGCTGAAGCCGGTGGTGGTCTGGTTAAAGTCACCATGACCGGCCGTTTTGTGGTCAAACGGATTCAGATTGATCCTGAGTTACTAAAAGATGATGCCGATATCATTGAAGATTTAATTGCAGCCGCCATTAATGATGCAGTACGTCAGGCTGAAACCGTTTCTGAAGAAACCATGCAAAAAGCCAATAGTGGCATGGGACTTCCACCGGGAATGGCAGGTCTGTTTTAATCTAAGATATACAGCGCAGGATAAATATGTCTGGAATACTTTTTTCCAAGGGTGAGGTTAGCGGCTTTGCGCTCAGGTCGAGCATGAGAAGCATCGCTTCGCAAGGACTGGTCTTCGCTCATGTTTAGTCCAGCGTTTGATGATCTGGTGCAGCGCCTGCGGGTGCTGCCGGGTATTGGCCCAAAATCTGCGCAGCGCATGGCATTACATTTGCTGTCGCGTAATCGGCATGGGGCGCTGGATTTGGCGCATGCCTTGAACCATGCCATGCATTCTATCCAAAGTTGTGCCATGTGCCGCTCTTTGTCTGAGAAAGAAGTCTGCAATATTTGTGCTTCCAATGACCGTGACCAGCATTTGCTTTGCGTGGTGGAATCACCTGCCGATGTGATTGCCATTGAACAAAGTGGTAGCTTTAAAGGACGCTATTTTGTATTGGGTGGGCACTTGTCACCGTTGGATGGCATTGGCCCGGAGGAAATAGGCATTCCGTTATTGCTGTCACGGATTAACCACGAAGAAATTAGTGAGGTTATTCTGGCAACCAATGCCACTGTAGAAGGGCAGGCGACTGCGCACTATATTATCGAAGCCAGCAAAAACCTGCCTATTAAGGTCACCCGCATTGCGCAGGGCGTACCACAAGGCGGCGAACTGGAGTATGTGGATAGCCATACCTTAAGTCAGGCTTTGCAGTATCGTTTATCCGTACGTTAAAGCATCTTAAGCCTGGCTAATTAATGAGCTAACAGTAAAGCAATTTGTCCAAAAAAGCTGGCTAAAAATTGTCTAAATGGTTGGCTTATTGCTTAAATTATTGCTTTTAGCTTGTCAGCCATTAGGCAACGTGGCTTAATGGTTTCCTAGATTGTTACGGTAGAAAATGGATGTTCCAGTACATCACTCAGCAGGATCAGCTGTATGATTTGTACGCTGCTATGGCCAGTACAGATACGTATGCTCTGGATACCGAATTTATTAAAGTCAATACGTTAAGACCTTGCCTGGGCCTGCTGCAAATTAACGTTGATGGACAAGTGTTTTTGCTGGATGGTAAAACGCTTGACCTTACTGATTTATGGCTGCTTATTTTTAATGCACGCCTGAATATTCTGCATGCCTGTGGCGAAGACCTTGATCTGATTCATTATTATGCCAACCAGAAGCCGCTATCAAATGTATTTGATACGCAGGTTGGATTAGCATTTCTGGGTCATGGCTTGCAGCTGAGTTACCAGCAGGCACTAAGCCAGGAGCTGGATATCCAGATTGACAAGGGTGAAACCCGTTCTGATTGGCTGGCACGTCCGCTACGTCCTGAACAATTGCAATATGCAGCCAATGATGTCATTCACTTGCCCGCACTGGCCCAAACCATTCAGCAGCAGCTTCAGCACAAGCAGCTGTGGGAATATGTACTGGAAGACTGCCAGACCTGCGCGCATGAAATTGCCAGTGAAACCCCACTGACTGAGCTTTATCTTGAAGTTGCCAATTTTCGCTATAACCGCAAACAGCTGGCCCAGCTTCAGCAGCTTTGCATCTGGCGTGAACAAATTGCCCGTGCTACCGACCAGCCCAAAAGCTTTATCTTAAAAAATAGTACGATGGTTGATTTGCTGGATAAGCAGCCCATGAATGCCTATCAATTGCAACGCATTAAGGACTTACGTCCCAATATCCAGCGTGAACATGGTAAAACCATTCTGGATCTCATGCATTATTTGCCAGAGCATTCGCAGTGGCCAATGCGTTTACCACGACCTTTACGCTTTAAAAACAATGAATTGCTGGATCATGTTAGTCATTACGTAGAATCGGTTAGCCAGAGTATTCAGGTGCCGACAGAAGTGTTGCTGCGTAAAAAATGGCTGAGTGCCATGATTAATCTTGTCGCGCTTAAAGAAGATGAAAGCAAATTACCGCCCTTCTTGTTGGGCTGGCGCTATGACTTGCTCACCCGTCCCATTTTAAGTTTGCTGAGCCAGCAACAACAGGCCCTCGCTGCCGAAATGTCCCCTGTGGATTAGCAAATTTTACTCACCAGTCTAAACTTTCAGTCAATGGCATTCTTTCAAATTAGTGTATGCTAGGCGGGTTATTGGTGATCCATGTTGACATCTATGCATTGCGATATTTATAAGTCCAGCAAAAAAGATGAAATGTATCTGTACATTGCGCGCCCGGATTATCCGGATGATGCCGATGTCCTAGACCCGCTTGCCGTGGTTCCTGCGTCATTAAGGCAGGCTTTTGGCCGTGCTACATTTGTCATGCATCTGGAACTACAGCCTGACCGTAAACTGGCGCGTGTCAATGTTCAGGATGTCTTGCAAGCTTTTAACCAGCAAGGATATTTTCTGCAACTTCCACCAGAAGGGCTGATTTCTGCCACAGCGCCTGCACCAGAGGGCTTGCGCGGTGCCTGACCTCTTTGCATTTCTCGACAACATTCCTGAATATTATCTGGCAATTGCCATCTATCTGGGTGGTAGCCTGTTTGTGCTTTGGCTCTGGTATTTTATTGCCCGGGCGTTGCCACGGCCTATTGGTGGCATGAGCTGGATATTCCTGTTTGCAGTGCTGCTATCGCCAACCATTACTGAAGGAACCAATGCCAAGATTGCACCAGCAATTGTCGGGCTAATGTTTGGCTTCCTAACCGATGAAAAGCACCTGATCTGGTCTAATCTGGTTCCAATTCTTTTTGTGTCAGCGCTTGGGTTTTTTCTGGGATATTTGTGGAACAAATATCAGGAATACCATCAGCCAGCTGCTGAATAATATAGTGATTTAGCCGTATAGCTTAATTGACGCCAATTTCTCTTTTGTAATGATCTTATTGTGATGAATCCCATGACAAACCTACAGCAAAAATTTAGTGGTACAGACCAGTACATTGCAACAGACAACTTGCGTCTGGCAGTCAATGCAGCCCGTACTCTGCAAAAACCCCTACTGGTTAAAGGTGAACCGGGTACAGGTAAAACCTTACTCGCCGAACAGGTAGCCAAAAGCCTTGGCATGAAGCTGATCACCTGGCACATCAAGTCAACTACCAAGGCACAACAAGGCCTGTATGAGTATGATGCTGTATCGCGCCTGCGTGACAGCCAGCTGGGTGATAACAAGGTTTATGACATTGGGCATTACATCAAGCCGGGCAAATTATGGGAAGCTTTTACCAGTGATGAGCGCTGCGTGCTGCTGATTGATGAAATTGACAAGGCCGACATTGAATTCCCCAATGATTTGCTGCATGAACTGGATCGCATGGCATTTTATGTGTATGAAACTGGCGAAACCATTAGTGCCAAGCAGCGTCCCGTCGTTATCATTACCTCAAACAATGAAAAAGAATTGCCGGATGCTTTCTTGCGTCGCTGCTTTTTCCATTACATTGAGTTTCCTGATGAAGCCACCATGCGCCAGATTATTGATGTGCATTTCCCCAATATCCGTGAAGGGCTGGTGAGTGAAGCACTACAGATTTTCTTCAAGCTGCGTGACGTGCCGGGCCTGAAAAAACCGCCATCCACAAGTGAATTGATCGACTGGCTTAGCCTGCTCATGGCTGATGACATGCCGGAAGATGTACTGCGCAAGCGTGATCCCAAATCGGCTATTCCTCCATTATATGGTGCCTTGATTAAAAATGAGCAGGATGTACAACTGCTGGAACGCCTTGCCTTTATGTCACGTCGCTAACCTGAGTTATAAGCTGGGCAGTCCATGTTTGTTCATCTGTTTTATACCCTGAAAAAATACGGTGTGCCGGTTACCACCACGGAACTGCTGGATTTGAATCAAGCCGTTCAGGCAGGGTTGGTATTTGCGGATCGTGAGGAATTTTATCATCTGGCCAAATTATGTCTGGTTAAGGATGAGCGTTACTACGATAAGTTTGACCGTGCTATCAAGGATTATTTCGAGGGCATTCAGTCGCTTGATACAGATGAGCTGCTGGAGCGGCTAAAGCAGATTCCACCTGAATGGCTGGATCTGGAACTGCTGGAAAAAACCCTGACGCCAGAAGAAAAAGCATTGCTGGAAAAAGCGGGTTCACTTGAAGAACTGATGAAAATGTTGCAAGAGCGTTTGCGCGAACAACATAAAAAACATCAGGGCGGCAACAAGATGATTGGCACAGGTGGCACTTCACCATTTGGCGCTTATGGTGATAATCCAGAGGGTGTGCGTATCGGTGGGCCAGGTCGGCAGCGTTCAGCAGTCAAGGTGTGGGAACAGCGTCAATACCGTAACCTTGATGATGATCAGGTATTGGGCACACGCCAGATGCAAATTGCCTTGCGCCGCTTAAGGCGTTTTGCACGGCAGGGCGCTGCTGAGGAACTGGATGTTGACCTAACCATTGATGCGACAGCGCGTCAGGGTATGCTGGATATCCAGATGGTGCCGGAGCGTCGCAATCGGGTTAAAGTGCTGATGCTGTTTGATATTGGTGGCTCAATGGATAGTTATATCCAGCAGTGTGAGAAGCTGTTTAGTGCTGCCAAATCCGAATTTAAAACCTTAGAGTTTTTTTATTTCCACAACTGCTTATATGATCATGTCTGGAAAGATAACTTGCGCCGCTCCAGTAGTCGTATGAGTACGTGGGACTTGATGCATACCTATGGCAAGGATTACCGTGTGATTTTTGTCGGCGATGCCAGCATGGCGCCTTATGAGCTGATGTCACGTGGTGGGTCGGTTGAGTACATGAATGATGAGCCGGGTAATGTCTGGTTGCAGCGTATGCGTCATCATTTTAGTAAAACCGCATGGTTAAATCCTGAAGATGACAGTTATTGGCATTACACCCAAACGATTGCAGCCATTAAGCAGATTTTTGAGGATAAAATGTTCCCAATGACTTTAAACGGTATTGAGGATATGACTCGGTATTTATCCCGCTAAACAGTAGTTGCACAGGCTGCTTACTTTTGCCGTTTAATCCAATCAAGCTATAAAAAAGAGCGAGAAATTCCCGCTCTTTTTGTTTTTAATAACGATATTGCAAAAGCATTATTTGGCAGGCAGGTTCTGTTGTAGAAAGCCAAATAAATAATCGGTACCTTCTGTAATCACAGTGCCGTGATCTTTACCGGGGAGGTAAGCAACATTAACATTAGTCCCCTCAGCTCGTAGTTGGCTTTCCAAGCTTCGTGTAGCAAGCGCAGGTACTGTGGTATCTGCCTCACCCTGAATGATCAGTACGGGCTGGGTAATTTGCTTTGTTGCTATTTTTGAATTTTGCAGGAATTCAGCAATAGCTGGCACTGTATAGAAAGTAGGTGAAAGACCAGGGTACAGACTAGTCGCATTCGCAGGCTCATTATAATAAGCGGTAATATCATTGCTGAATGCACCTGCTAAAGAGCTCGTACAATCTGTCTCTGCTTTAGCGGCAATGGTTGCTGAGCGTTCACTGGTAAATGCATCTGTATATTTAAAATCAGAATGAATTTCACGAATGCCCGCTGTAGCCAACGCTGAGAAGGTTTGCAGCCCAGGTAAGGTGGCCTGAGCAGTAGGAATCCCGGTAGCTGTTTGGAGTGCGGCTTGTACTTGCTGATAACCACCTATTAAAATTGCATCCAGATTAGAGGCAGGGGCATAGGCAACAGCGCCTTTAAAGTTCAAATGGGCTTCACTGGCGCGTTCAGCCGCAGCAATAGCTGCGTGTCCACCTTGAGAGTGGCCAACCACCATCCAGTCATTAGAAGTATTGGCAACCAGACTCTTGGCTGCTATAACGGCATGAATAATGGATTCGCCTTCGCTATTGGCGTTGAGGAAGGGATGAATACCATCACCGCCCAAACCTTCATAATCTGGTGCTACCACCACATAACCATTGATCAGCAGGTTAGCAATTAAACTATCAGCACCGCCCAGATTGGTGCTTGCGCTTGGTGCACATTTATCCGCTACACCTACGGTACCATGTGCCCAGACTACAATAGGCCAGCCACCTGCAGGTGCTCTACCATTTGGCACTAAAACAACTGCTGTTGCCGTCGTGTTTTTATTATCAGGGTCAGTTACTTTGGGCATTGTATAGGTAATGAGTTTGCTTTGTGCTGCAAGCCCCTGAGTTTTGGCATAGCTGACATCTGCAGTGCTGGTAATTTGACTTGTTGTGGCAGGATAGCTGTACTGATCATGAGTATTGGAGTCACCGCCACAACCACTAAGAAGTAAAGCAGTAGTGAGGGCAGATATAGAAAATATTTTACTTACAGAAAATACGTTTTTCATAAAAATTCCTTTTTAATCCTCATATATTGTGAAGGGAATATGGGTTAAATCGAGAATATATAAAGTTCAAGAAAAACTGTTTAAAGAAATTGTATTATTGTGTAATAAATAAAAAATATTAAAAAAATGATTGTTGCAACATCTATTATTGCAGGGCAGGAAGTGATTATCCTAAGCGTGCTTTTATTTTTCCAGAAACTACACTGGCATCAGCACGACCCGCGATTTTTGGCCGTAATGCATTCATTACCTTGCCCATATCGCGAATGGTCGTGGCGCCTTGTTCGCTAATTTCATCTTCAATCAGTGTATCCAGTTCTTGCTCGGATAACGCTGCTGGCAGAAATTGACTTATCACCCCGATTTCAAATTGTTCTTTAGCAGCCAAATCATCACGTCCTGCACCAGAAAAGGCAGAAATAGATTCCTTGCGTTGCTTAATTTGTTTCTCTAAAACTGCCAATACTCGTGCGTCATCCAGTTCTTCACGAGTATCAACCTCTATTTGCTTGATTGCAGCCTGCACATTACGAATTACTGTGACAGTATCCATATCGCGTTCGCGCATGGATGCTTTTAATGCTTCAGTAATCTGGGATTTTAATGCAGACATGGCAAACAGACCTTACTAATTAATAGTTATTAAATTAAACGATTAATTAGTACAAGCGAGTTGTACGAACAGACTCACGAGCCAGTTTTTTCGCGTAACGCTTTACAGCAGCAGCTTTTTTACGCTTACGCTCTTGAGTTGGCTTTTCGTAGAATTCGCGCTTGCGCACGTCAGCCAATACACCTGCTTTTTCGCAAGAACGCTTAAAACGACGGATCGCAACGTCAACTGGTTCGCCTTCTTTCAACTTAACTTGTGGCATGTAACATCCTCTGGAGGTTGATATTAACGCGCCTGATGTTTATCCAGTCATTGGATAGATACAAAGCAAGGACGCAGTAAAGGCCAGTATTTTACGCGTTTACATCTACAAGAACAAGACTATAATAACTCCGTTTGTAGTTATTTTTTATGCAGGACTTTTGCGGGTAGGCACCTTATGCTGGTTTTAGGCTTGGAAACATCCTGTGATGAAACGGGTTTGGCGTTATTTGATAGTGAACGCGGCTTATTGGGACAGGTTTTATATAGCCAGATTCAACTGCATGCCGAGTATGGCGGTGTCGTGCCGGAATTGGCTTCACGCGATCATGTGCGCAAATTAATTCCGCTTCTGGAACAATTGTTATTGCAAATGGATATAACTAAACAGGAAATCAATGCAGTTGCCTATACCCGTGGGCCGGGCCTGATGGGTGCTTTAATGACAGGTGCATTATTTGGGCGCACACTGGCTTATGCGCTGAATATTCCAGCCATTGGCGTGCATCATATGGAAGGTCATTTGCTGGCACCTTTATTGTCAAATAATCCGCCCCAGTTTCCCTTTGTGGCCTTGCTGGTTTCCGGTGGCCATACCCAGCTAATGGCCGCCTATGGAATCGGTCAGTATGAGCTTCTGGGTGAATCCATTGATGATGCAGCCGGTGAAGCATTTGATAAGGTGGCCAAGATGATGGGCTTGCCATATCCGGGTGGACCAAATATTGCCAAACTGGCGTTGCAGGGTGATCCTAAATCGTTTGATTTGCCACGGCCCCTGATGCACCAAGCGCTGGATTTTTCCTTTAGTGGTATGAAAACCGCTGTACTCACGCGTTATAACAAGGTAAGAGGGCAAGGCCGTGAGGCTGATCTGGCTGCCAGTTTTCAGGAAGCCATGGTAGACACACTGATTAAAAAAGCCATTCGTGCCTTAAAACAAACTGGCTTAAAGCAACTCGTCATTGCAGGCGGGGTCAGTGCCAACCAGTTGTTACGTGAGCGTCTGGAAAGCGAGCTTAAAAAAATAAAAGGGCAGGTTTATTATGCAGAACCTGCGTTATGTACAGACAATGGTGCCATGATTGCCTTTGCGGGCTGGCAACGCCTTAAAGCCGGACAAAAGGATGATCTGGAGGTAACAACCACTCCGCGCTGGCCAATGACTGAATTACAGCCACCTGCCTAAAATTTTTTAGGTAATAAATAGTATAATAAGAAGCTTAGCGTCTAAAGATACAAGTCATATTAGACGCTGTAAGCTTACTCAGTGGTCGTCTAATTACAATGTAGAAGGCAGATTAGCTGAGTGTATGCAGTCTTTCTAACAGATCAGTTTAAAACCGAAAAAATATTTACCAATAGACACTTTGCATAACCTGTTCTTTGATATTGAAGCATCCATGTTATGTTTTGATTCATTTCATCTTTTTCAGCAGCTTCTTGTTAAAAATGACTTGCAAAAAATGGCTGGGAATCTTATTTATAACCTATGAGTAAAGGTTAAACCATGTTGATTTAGATCAGCTTAACTAAAGCCTGTTGTTAATCAATAAGTAATGGACGTTTAAGTAATTAGCAATAACCGCTATTACGGTTTAGCAAGAATACAACAGGGAACTTTTATGAATCTGCATTTGCCAACTTATACCCATCATTCAAACCTTTCCACCCGCATCAAAAAGCTTGAGCAGAATCTGCAAGCCGCAAAGGATTATCAAACCTGGAAGGAGGTGGCACTGGAATTGGATGAGGCCACAGGCAGGCAGGACTGGAAGCTGGACAATACTTCACCTTATTACGATTATGAACTGATTGCTGACCGCCTGACCCGTTTGCGCCGTTATCGCCTTGAGCGCAAGGACGTTGAGCTGGTGCGGATTTTGCGCGAAGGCCTGCACCATGATCTAGGTAATATTGGTCATCCCTTACTGTACAGTCATGCGTATATTGGCACTAAAAAATTGATAGAAGACTATATTGAAGAGGTTTGTCAGTGCCTGTATTACGTGTGTGAACATGACTTTGATTTTTTACCTGCCGCAGAAAAATACTGCTTCTTTGAAGACACCAAACATAGTTATGGCCAGCCAGCCCTGATGTTTTCTGGTGGTGCAACGCTGGGCCTGTTCCACACGGGTGTATGTAAGGCGCTTCATGCACAGGATTTATTGCCTAAAGTTTTTTCCGGTTCCAGTGCTGGTGCTTTGATGGCGGGCATGCTGGGTACACATACGGATGAAGAGCTGATTGATTTATATGATGGTGATGGGTTTTATCAGCATGCGTTCCGCTTTCGAAAGCTGTTTGAAATTTTAAGAGGCGGTGGCATTGCCGATGTCAATGTTTTGAAGGTATTTTTGCGGCAAAATCTGGGTAATTATACGTTTGAAGAGGCATTTGCCAGAACTGGACGCCATATCAATATTGCGGTAGCCCCATTTGAGGGTAGCCAGTCCCCTCGCATTATGAATGAACTGACGTCGCCATACTTGTTAATGTGGAGTGCTGCACTGGCATCCTGTGCTGTACCAGTTTTATTTCCGCCAGTAAAACTGACTGCAAAAAATGCTGAAGGAAAAAACAGTCCTTATATGTCATCGCTGCGCTGGGTAGATGGCAGTGTACGCAGTGACTTTCCACGTACCCGGATTGCACGGCTCTATAATATTAACTATACCATTGCCTGTCAGGTGAACCCGCATATTGTGCCTTTTATGCAAACCGATGTGCAGCGCTATCGCAAGGATTTACTAAGCTGGCCAAGCAAGATTGTGCGGGGACAGGGCAAAATGCTGGCGATGGGCGCCATGGATTTTACCCGTGAACGTTTTGGCCGTATGCCAACTGTGAGGCGCATGCTGGATCATGGTTATGGAATTATTGGGCAGCGTTATTATGGCGATGTAAACATTGTTGGCAGTTATAATTTGCGTCATTATACTTATATGTTAAAAAATCCCAGCAAAAAACTATTTCAGATCTTGCAACACGAAGGCGAGCGTGCCACCTGGCCAAAAATCAGCGGGATTGCAACCCATGCCCGCATTGGCAAAACCCTGGAGCATTGCCTTGAAATATTAAGTGCCAAGCGTCTGGAGTTACTTGCTCAATCTGTAAATGATGAAGAGTGTGCCAAAACCTTGCTGGCGATCGAATCGCGACGTGTGCACCGGGCACAAATCTAATTGTTTGCAGGTTTTGCCATATTGATGGAAGGTAGACTCGGGCAATACTACTTAATCAGGCCATTGCGGGCACAGGCAGCTCATCTGAATTTTGCACGGTCACAGCTTTATCTGGCGCAAGCAACAGATGATCAATCATTATACATAATAAAATTCCTATCTGTAACAGCAGGCCAGATTGAGCAGGAATTATTTCTCAACGAAGTTCGGGTCTTGAGTGAGTTAGGAAAACTAAATTCATCATACTGGTTGCCATTATTGAAAAGTGGGCAAGAAGTATTATGTTTAAAATCATCCAGCACGCGGCCTGAATTAGTGCGTTATTTGGTTTTGCCCTATATAGAACAAGGTAATATCAGGGATTTTCTGAGTAGCCAGATTTGCACTTTACCACAGGCAGAACAATTATGGCTGGGCATGCTGGATGCAGTGGTTGCATTGCACAAAAACGGCTGGTTGCATCTGGATTTAAAGCCTTCTAATTTTCTGCTTAACGCGCCTTCTGATGTGTATTTGATTGATCTTGCATTTGCTCAACCTTACATTAAATCTCAAGTATCCAATGTTGCTACGAAAGCAATGGATGCAATCAGAGGCACACCACGTTATATGAGTCCAGAGCAGTTTCTGGGACAGCAATTGACAGCACAAACTGACTTTTACAGCCTTGGCTTGATTCTTTATGAACTATTGATGCGAAAAAGTTTGTATCATGCAAATGATTATCAAAGTTGGGCTATGCAACACTGTCAGCAACCTGTGCCATTGCTACCTGAAAATTTGGCCAGTTTTCAAATGCTCATAGATGGGTTACTGGCTAAGAATAGGCATAATCGCCTGAACGAAGTTACTGAAATCCGGCAACTGGCCCAGCAGGCTTTTCAGGGTGTTCATCATCACCTATAGTGATCACTGCCAACTTGCCGTAGGAATAACCCTTCACAATGTCAAATACACCAATATCCCTAACGCCTGAACTGACACCATTACCTGAACCTGTGACACCCTATTATGAAACGGAAGATATTATTGCGGGGAGATGGTTGAATCGCTCTATGACACGTCAGGTCAGGTTTTCTGCCGAAGACTATGAGGAGTTTTCCAAAAAGTTTCAGCATATGGCAGATGAATTAAAGACATGGCAGAAACAGTATAAGCGTAAGGCAAAAGTGCTTGAGGTTTCGATTTTTGCCCATCCATGGATTTTAAAGCGTATTTTGCAGCAGTTTAATACTACATTTAGCGCAGGCCATAGCTACGGTGATTTTAGTCAGAAGGGAACAATTAAATTGCATTTACACGATGCTTTTGATGCCTTGGGTACGCATTATTTGCTTTATCAAAATGGTCAAAAACTGCAAATAGATAAAAATTAAGCTTATTTGCGCAATGTTTGAACATTTGGCGCTAATAATGCTAGGCAAGAATAAGCTGTTTTGTTATGATGCGTTCACAGAAAAATCATGGATTTTTCTCTAGCAAGAAGAAAATGCAGTGCATTTTTAATCTTCTCTCAGGGGGCGTGGCGGAATTGGTAGACGCACTGGATTTAGGTTCCAGCGCCGCAAGGTGTAAGAGTTCGAGTCTCTTCGCCCCCACCATTTTTAAATAATAAAATCAATTACTTAGTCTGAGCTTACCCCCTGTGGGCACGTTTTGGGCACGTTTCTCTAATTTTGCAATCTCCTCTTTATTTTTGTCACTGTTAATCCAGCGCGCGTATCTTTTCATCAGCATGACCAGACTATGGCCAAGCTGATCAGCGACATATACCGGATTTAAGCCACTCATCAAGCAAACCGTCGCATAAGTATGCCTTGTGTTATATGACGGCCTGTAGCGCAAGCCTGTGGCTTTAATCGCAGCTTTAAAATGCTTATATAAAGATTTCTGCGTGTTGTAGTTTTCATTAGTCTCAGCACAAATAAACACATGGTCATATTTGAGATAACTTAATTGCTTGAGTTGCTGGAATGCTTCAAAAGCCGTTTGGTTTAAATCAACAAACCGGTCTTTATTGGTCTTTGTGCTGTCCTGCTGCACACCATTCACCCGACCCTTATTGATGTAGATTTGCCGATTCACAAAATCCACATCCTGCCAGGTGAGGGCAATCAGTTCTGAAGGCCGGCAACCAGTCCAGAACGCCACAGTAAAATAAAGATAAACCACTGGCCGCTCAGTAATACACTGGCTCTTTAACCATTGAAGCAACAAGTCACGTTCACCAGCAGTGAAAGGATCGGGGAGTTCCTGATTGTTCTTCTGGTTCTTTAAGCGTTCAGCCGGGTTCTTATCAATTACCTCATCATCAGCAGCCAGCTCGAACACCCCACGTAACGGAATTAGGGCATCATTCCTGACCTTGGCCGATGACCACTCACGGCCATTAACTGCATTACGCAGCATCTGGCTGCTAATGTCATCTATCGGCATTTCTGCTAGTAGCGGCATCCAGATCCGCTCCAGGATGGACAGGTATTTTTCCTTGGTTCCCTGTTTATGGTTAGTCAGGTTAAATAGGTACTGCTGGGCATAGTAGGCAAATGTCGGAACACTGGTCGGAGAGGTGATGTTTGGATCTTCCTGGCCATTTTCAAATGGCCGGCCAGTGACTTCCTCAATATCAGCATGCGTTAAAATATCAAACTCTATTTTCTTGATTAGCTCTTGTCTAATCTTAGCTGCCTTGGTGAAGTTAGTATGGGTGTCCTTGAGTGGAAGGACGATCCACTGGCGTTTGCCGTTCCATGTAAAGTTAATCTGGATTTTTCCATTTTTTGCTCTTGTGCCGCGCGGTAGCTCTGAGCCTTCTGCATTACCCACTTGTTATAACCCTTAATTGAATAGCTGAATTTGCGTTCTGAAAGTTGGACCCACACAAGGCCCTCATCCCACAATGGACGTAGATTTTTTAGATTGGTAGGTAACTCACCCGTGAGTTCACAAAACCGTTCGGCTGTTACCCAGTCAACAGCATCAACTATTATAGTCATTGCTCACCTCTCAACCGTCTTAAACTATTGCCGCTAACGATTTCGCGCGTACCATCTGCAAACTCAATTTCGCGGCTGTTCTGTGTACCGTGTGCGATGATTCGACAGGGCTTGCCGTACATCTGTGCTCGCTTTTCATTGTTCTTCCAGGCATAGTAGTGAGTCATCATTACTTCCTATGTAGGATGCCCGTCAAAGCAGGGCGGTTGGGTTAAATTCGGCGTTGATTCGCCTGCCGGGTAGTATTGATTGAATAGCCTTTAGCCTTGGCACGACGGATTGAACGGCCAGCAATGTCACGGAAATCGTTATATTTGCCTTGCAGCACATCCTTAATATTGTATTTAGGCTGTATGCATTCAGCGTCAGTCATGGCAACCCAGCTGGCGTCTACTTTCTTAAAAACCGTTTGGGTTTGAACATCGAGGCGGTAAGGCTTACCGGCAATGTGACCGGAAATGCCTTCACCTGGCTTATAAGTGCCGAACACCCAGAACGGGGTCGGATATATTTTGGGAGCGGTGGCGCGGGCGTTCATTAGAAGAAGCCCCAGTTGTGCAGGCCATAGCCGATGGTAAATAGCAACGTACCCAGGCCACCAGCAAAAATTTTGGCATCGTTAGCAAATGAACTAACATCCGTCGCTTGCAATTCCTGCGTTTTGTTATGCATAATCTTCTTACTCCTAATACCCCAAAAGTTAGGTGTCATGCCTCCGGTTGCTTCGACTCAACGCGGGGGCTTTTTATTGCCTGTGTTTTGGCTTGATAAATCTATTATTAGGCATACCTAAATAAAAGTAAATAGGTTTACCTAATATTTCTCATGAATTTCTGCTATATTAAAAAAAGAAACCCGGCACATGGCCGAGTAGAAAAGAGGTGGTTTATGCAATTTGAAGATTTTGAGCAGACTGAAAAGCATATGCAGAAAAATAAATATGATGGGATCTCGATGCGTCATATATCTAATGAACAGATTGTTTCATTTGAGGCAAAAACGCGTCAGCAAATTGCACAGGCTTTTATGACTAGTGGTATTAGTCAACCAAAAACATTGGCTTATTTAATAGATCAGTTCTTTGAATTAATTCAATCAGGCACAAGTAGTGTAAATAGAAATCTAATTGATTTTACTGAAAATTCTTATAAATTACCTGAAATTAGAAGTAAATTTCGGCAAGAAAATAGACTGCGTTTACTTATCGAATTCCTTTCGTCTGGAGTAAGGAATATAGCTTACCTGGGTTATGTAGTAACGCGGTTTGACCACTTAATTGCAACAGGTGAGGATAGTTTTCCAGAAACTCCTGAACTCCTACAGCTCTTGCCCGATCATAAGGTACACCCATGTAATGAACATGAATGGTTTTGTGTGGATTAAGGTTTAAATCTATTAAATATTCAATCAATGGATTTAGATCACCTGCTAAATCTTCACTTTGGCCAAATGCCAAGGGAATATAATGATCAGGTTTTTCACTATCCAGCCTAGCTAATACAAACATGCCTATAGAACCTTCTGTGATGACATGATTGGTAGGAAGAATATTGTAGAAGCGTCCATTCCATTGCGATTGGGCTATAAGTGGTTTCATAAGCAAAATTCCGAGGTTGATTTTGAAACATAAAAAGAAGTGTAACTGTAAACATGCACGACAATTAAGGCATTTGAAGCAGATAAGCCGCAATAGTGCCGAGCTTTACCATAATCTGCAAAAATCACTGGAACAATCTATAGCTAAAACCACTGCCGAATTGAGTGCATCAATCCAGAATTTTCAAGCGATGACAAAAGCGGAACGGCGGGTATCACTTGAAACAGCAATTAATGATTTGCAAGAACGTATAAAAAGTAAAAGCTAGTCATTTGATAACCTTGAGTTTTTATATAAAATATTAGGTATGATACTTTTCCAAAAAATCATCAATCCAGCTTTGAGCTTGCCCAAGATTGCTGATATCGGCCAGCTTCAAATTAGTGCCTTCTGCTTCATTATACCCTTCGATTATTGCTTCAAAAATATTGGCTTCATTGACAACTTCTCGGGCAAACTCAGCAGCGTCATAGCTCTGCTTTGCTTTTTTTAGTGATGCAATTTGCTTGTCAATACCATCGCCAATTTTAGCGAGTGCTGCTTTAAAGTCTTGTTTATTAATACTTAGCGCCGTTTTGGTTTTGTTGAGTGTTGCAATCATTGTTACGTTTCCTTTTTAATTTAATCAAAATCATTAAACCGCCCCACTACCTTGCCTACTAATCGGCAATGTTCATTAACTGGCATTAGCCTGGGTTGCCAGTTTGGATTTAAAGGCCGTAAGTAATAATTACCATCTTCAACAACCAGTTCTTTAAAGGTTGCTTTTTCGTCGCCATCACAAGCCATAATGACCAGATCACCTGTATGCAGTTCATCAATCTGGAAAGTGGGATTCACATAAATACGGTCATCAGGCATGAATTTTGGTTCCATGGACACGCCATCAACAATAAGCGCAAAGCCGTATTTACCAGCCTTGGGATTATAGGGAATCCATTCAATCACACGAGATAAATCACCAGACAGAACCTCAGTGTAATCGCCAGCAGAAACCCATGAAATCACAGGGGTTTGTTTGGATGGTGGCAAGCCATCATGTCTTACAGGTAAATCCCGGATGTCCTGCTGCTGTGGCATACCTAGTGACTGGCTTTGTGACTGACCAGATTGGAATTGATGCTGGGTTTGGGAGGGGCGCATTTCGCCAGTACCACTAGCCAGCCATAAAGCATTTACACCTAAGCACGTAGCAGCCTTTAAAAGATTTTCACCTTCCATTGTTTTTGACTTTCCGCTTAGCCAGTCACTTACTGATGGGGGTTTGACCCCTACACAGCGTGCCAGCTCAACACCCTTCATTTTTTTAGGAGTTGCTTCTTCCATCGCAAGTTTAAGGCGCTCAGCTAACGTTTTCATAAGAAAAAGACAAATTATCGATTACAACTGTTAGGAAATCCTAACATAAATAAAATTAGGAATGCCTATTGATTATTTATAAGGATTGCCTAATAATTGATTTATTGTTAGGAGATGCAAGATGACAGATGACCAACTCATTAATGCATTGGGTGGCTGTACTGCTGTAGCCAATTTTTTAGGAATTAAGCCTCCGTCTGTAAGTGGATGGAACTCAATTCCTTTGGATAAAAAAATTTTGCTAGCAGTAATTGCGGAAGATCATGGCATTTGCACCCGCAAAGAACTTTTTCCCGATTCTTATCAGAATATTTGGATTGAATTACGTCCTGAATTTAACACTGCTTCCAGTCGAAAAACCAAGTTAGCCACCTCTGTAAATGAACGTATTTCCTGAATACAAGATTAGCCAAACTGGACGGCAAGTTACACGGCCAAATTTTTAAAAAGTACCGAGTACCCAAAAATGAGAGACATATTTTTAGCCCTACAGCATATCGCTCAATCCTACGGAATTCGTCAGATTGCTGAATATCTGGGCACCAAGCCTGAGGGCCTGCGTAAAAAACTAAATCCTAATGACGATTCGCATCAGGTCACGCTGGCTGAGTTTCTACACATTAGTAGTATTACAGGCAAGCCAGATGCGTTATTGGCCATCGCTGCTGAGCTGGGCTATGTATGTATTAAGGCTCATAAGGCAACTAATGAAACCAGCATGGCGCAGATGTGCTTCTTGACCATGATGCTTGAACTTGGTCAGTCCAAAGGTGATTTAAGCGGAGCGATCAAGTCAGGCATGAGTGACAACCGAATCTGCATGAGGGATGCCCGTGACATCAAAGCGGCTGTCTATGAAATGCAGTGTGACCTTGCTCAGATTGAGCAAGCCATTGATGAGTGCTTTAACAATGAAAAACAAGGAAGCCGAAAATGACCCAAAAACAATGTCCATGTCCTGAAGCCAAAGCAGGTGAGTGCTGCAAGCATTGCCCAACGCTGTTGGTTGATAACGAATGCCAGCCAGTTGCACCGGGCGATGCATCATTTTTTCCACCAGCAGAGTCACCGCTTTATGCGGTTGAGTCGAGTGATGAAGTCCGGCCGATCCTGAACGGGGGCTGGTAAAAACGAAAAACCCAGCGGCCAGGCTGGGTTCTAAGCGTATCTGTTTTGAACAGGTACTAAGTCGATGAAGGAATTATGCAATGTCTGAATTGAAAAGTAAAGCTGTACCCCAGTTGTACAAAACCCGCATGGTTCGTGCACTAATTCGCACCCTTAACCCTAAGACTGAAACCCGCCGCATTCTTGACCCACAGCCACCATTTGACCCTGAACACGTTTCAGTGGATGTAGATGATCTTGGCTTTATTACGTTCTGGTCGGGCAATCATACCCAAGGTATTTATCATCAGGTTAGGGCTAAAGTCCGCCCGGGCGATATTATTTGGATAAAAGAAACTTTTGTTCGCGCCACGAATGCGCAGGATCAGGACTGCTCTATTTATAAGGCTGGCCGGATTGATGAGGAAATTGACGGGGGTTGGACGTCCTCATTATTCATGCCGCGTGAGGCCAGCCGCATCACGCTGGAAGTGACTGAAAAAGTTCGGGTAGAGCGCCTACAGGATATCAGTGAAAAAAGCGCACTGGCTGAAGGCTTTATTAAATTACGTTCTGGTAGTGTGGTTGAGTTTGAGGGAGCACAGCACTTTGGAGCTGAATGGCTTACGGCTAAAGAGGCTTACCGCGACTTATGGAACGATATCAACCTGACCCCTAAGCCACTTTATAAGAATAAAGAGATTGTAGGTTAC
Source organism: Alkanindiges illinoisensis DSM 15370 (assembly GCF_000619845.1). Taxonomy (GTDB): domain Bacteria; phylum Pseudomonadota; class Gammaproteobacteria; order Pseudomonadales; family Moraxellaceae; genus Alkanindiges; species Alkanindiges illinoisensis. The sequence continues at coordinate 582,125 of NZ_JHUX01000003.1, forward strand.
GTCTGCTATCCCTGGTCACATGCTGACTTTGATGCTGAATATCAGGGCGTTCGCAGGTCTGGCCTATACCGTAGCAAGCCCATCAAGGTGATTGAAAACCCATGGGTAACTGTAACGACCTTTAAACTAAAGGAGTTACGGGTATGAATATCATTCAAATATTAGGCGGCTATACCGCTGCCAAGCGAATTCTACTGGATAAACCAGCTGGTGCAATCTACTGGGACCAGGTTGAAAGCGCTTATGTCAAAAACTTCACGGTCAATAATTCCGATGAATTTGAGTGGCAGTACCTTGATGTAAGCAATCGATGGAATTACTGCAATAGTAAAGCCTGTCCAGTAACAAATGGCGATTTTGTTGAACTGGCTGAACTGCACAAGCTAGTGAAATTAACAACGAATGAGTATTTAAACCAGTATTACAAAGCGATTCAAGAGTCACTGAATCGTCAAGTGTGTGATCAGGTTCTTATCAATGTGGTTGAAGCCAAGCATGTGCGCAAAGCAAAACGCCATACAGCGTTCTGGTTAGGGGCATTGGCGTTACTGGTTGTGTTCACCCTGATTGTGCGGGGGTGCTTATGGCAGCAGTAGCGTTTAATCCCCTGAATGCTGGCCGCACCATGTCCAGCCGTGAAATTGCGGAACTCACCCGCAAGGAACATGGCCATATGATGCGTGACATCAAGAGTGTGCTTACCCAGCTGGGCTTTAATGACAGCCAGTATATCCATTACTGGATACACCCCCAGAATTACCAGCAGTACCCGGAATATCAGCTGGACCATCAACTGACCATGATTTTAATCACGGGTTACAGCGTGCCTTTACGTGCTGCCGTGATTAATCGCTGGTCTGAACTGGAACAGCGCAACTTGTTGCCTGACTTCACTGATCCGGCTGCCACTGCAATTGCGTGGGCAGAGCAGTATCGCCTGAAACAGCAGGCCGAGCAGCAAATTGCCCAACTGGTACCTAAGGCCGAGGCATTAGACCGTATTACCAATACGGCTGACCTGTTTGGCATTCGTGAAGCCTGTAATGCCCTGAAAATTTCCCAGACCCAGCTGACCACAATGCTTATTGAGTGTAAGTGGGCCTTTCGCACGCCTAAGGGTAAGTTGCAGGGCTATGCCAACCGCACAAAGCAGGGCGTTCTAACCCATATCGTAACGCAGCCAAAGCCTGACAATCATGGTGTTGAGCATGTTTACCAGCAATTAAAGATTACTTCCAAGGGCATCACTGTGCTTGCCGAAATTTTGGAAAAGGAAGGCTCAAAATGAGTAAGTTTTATTGTTCTACCCATAACAAGTACAAAGCCATTCCGCGTCAGAAATACGAGGATGGCGACCGTGTTCAATACATTCTAAAAGGCCGTGGCGGTCATCCAGCAACAACCGCCAAAGGTAGTGTCCAGTTGGTACAGGGTAATCTGCTGCATGTGGCTACTGATAGCGGTAAAAACATCAAGCTGACCAATGAACTTGAGTCCGTTACACCGGCCTGGGCGCCATCACCACTGCAGTATTTTAATCCCGGCAAATGCTGGTGTGACATTGTTGAAGAGGCTGAACCTGTTCAGCAGGACGGTGCAGCATGAGCTTAACTAAAGGACGGATCAATCGCACAGGCAAAATCTACTTTCACGATGCATCAGTTATGGTTCGAGATGATGGGGGCTTGCCGCAAGAATGGGAAGCCCGTCAAGCATGGGATAAGACACTTAAAAAACAGGTTTTTTTACGCATTGTGCAACAGCTTAATCGCATGGGCTGGATCTGTACTGTCCCCCAAGAATATGTTGGTCAGTACAGTGATAGTTTTGCTCGCTTGCACCGTAGCTGTGAAAAAGGGGAGTTAAAAGGCGAGTTAAAAATCTTTGGTAATACTGTTGAATTTGAAATGTGGCAGGACATTATTACGCCTACACGCGAAGACCGTAAAGGCCGTTACGAGTTTAACAAAGAAAAAATTATGCCTTATATGCTCCGGCTGGAAATGGAGCGTACCCGTCAAAGGATTACTAGATATCTGACTAATATCTTTACGGGATATGTGGTTGAGGGTAAGCGAACCGTTGAACGTGGGCCTCAATTACATGCTGTCTCGGTATTAGACTGGATTAAATTTGAATATCAACAAGGATGGGACTACGACAGTAAATTAGGCCGTCCTTGCGGTGAAGAGCGTTGCGGCAATAATAGAAGTGCGGATGAAAGCACCATCAAGCATGGTGAACGTGTCTGGTTCTATGACCGCAAAGGTCGTTTAAATACCGGTATTGCTTACTACAACATTAATAATATGTGGTGGGTAGTTACTGGAAAATATGATGTCTGCAATGAAGCCAGTTTCCACTTGTATACCAGTTTACCTGATCATCCCCGGAAAAAGCATAACCAGAAATTAGCCAAAAGCCGCTTAAAACAAGAGCTGGATAAGGCAGTTGCAGTCATGAATTTTGAGCGGGCTATCAAGCTGCGTAATGTCCTTTACCCAAATGGTGTAGAGGCTGCAGCATGATTTTCCAATCACCTAAACCAAGTTTGAAAACTATTGAATCTGAATTTATTGAACGTGTCTGTGAAACCTGCGGTTGGTTATTTGTTTCCATTATTACGGGATTTGGTGCTGAAAAGATTAGAGATTTTAGTATTGGCCGCCGCAAGCCACGGCCAATAGATATGAGAAAGTTTATTGATGCCTTGGGTAAGTTCAACCAGCTAACGAAAGTGAGGTCGAAATGAGTTCACTGATTCGCTGTGTTGGGCATCGCCACGGGCCTAAATTTAATCATGAGTTATTTCATGGCTGTGCTCGTTGTAAGCACCTTGATACTAATGGCAAACCAGCCCCGCCTTTAAGTCAATGGATAGGCGTTTGCCCGACTCTACATCCTTACAAGAAAGGGGGTAGCCAATGCTGACATTAAGCCAGTTTCATCAGTTCGTGATCCAGTATGGCCAGAAAATCGGCTTTGAGTACAGTTTATTTGCTGTCAAAGCGATGTATGCCAGTTATTTTGCGGGCCATCCTACTGATGTGGCAAAGCAAGTCATTGCCGCGTTTAAAGAAGATATCAGCTGCCTAGAAGCACGTAATTACTTATTAAGCCGTATCAATGAGCGTGAGGATAAACCTTCATCTGATTCTTTATTGACTGAAGAACTCAAAGTGTCGGGACATGGCACTGTCTATTACTACAACCAGGGCTGCCGCTGCGTATTGTGTTGTCATGCACGGGCAGAGTACTGGGCAAAGCACAAGAAGGAGCGTGCGGCGTAATGCACTACTATGAACACCATATTGGTGATTTTACAAGAGATACGGTGCACTTAAGTCCTGTAGAAGAGTGCTACTACAGGCGTGCCCTTGATCTGTATTACAAGAGTGAAATGCCCTTGAGTACAGATGTAGAGGACATTTGCCGCAAGTTAAGAGCTATCACTAAATCCCAAAAGAAAGCGGTGCAAATCATTCTGGCAGAATTTTTTACGCTGGAAGATGACGGCTATCACCAATCACGCTGTGACCGCGAAATTGCCGAGTATCTGGAACTAGAACCTGACCGCGAAGCCAAGAAAGAAAATGCCCGTGAACGTCAGCGCCGTGCCCGCGAGCGTCGTAAGGAATTATTTGCTTTTCTACGTGAGCACAACATTGTTCCGCGTTATGACATCAAATCAGTTGAGTTACAGCGCATGGTTGATGAAGTGATATCACGAACAGGTAACAAACCTGTCACGCGTGACAAGTCTGTGACGTCACAACCAGATTCATGTGATGTTACGGCTACCCAAGTACCAAGTACCACTCCCCAAGTACCAGATGACAATTATATGTATCCCGCTGGTGATGAAGATGCGGCAGAGGCGTTTTTAAGTGGCTTGGGTGATTTTGAAGAAAAAAATGACCCACGAATGCTGACTTGGAAACAGCTTGGATACACATCGATTCCTGAACACTGGCGTCAAATGGCACTTAAGGATTTTCCAGATTTAAACGAAGCCTCACTCAAAGCCCTGTTTATTGGCTGTGCTGCTAAATGCGCTGCCAATTATGGAACAAAGCAGTCAGTGCTTAAGTGGGATGCTCAATGGGCCTTCACCTTATCCACATTTGCAGACGAAAAACTGGCACGGCAAAAGAGTGATAAAGCCACAGGCTCTAAACCAGCCACCTCACGTTCTTCTAAAACCAATTTAAATTGCAACCAGGACTGGAATAACCAGCCACCACCAGACTATGCCGACCTGCCCCCGGTTGATGTCAGTGATATGGAGTATTGATCATGAATGCACCATCAAAACAATTGTCAGATTATAAATCACGGCCAGCGCGACCTGCTCCAAAACGCATGTTTGTTGCCGATTTAACCGATAAGTCACATCCCCAATACTGTGACGTTCACGGCCAGTACTTTCCGTTGATTGGTGCGCCTGCCATGTGCCCAGAATGTGCCGTTATTAAGGCCGAACTGGCTGAGGCTGCACATCATGAAGCACTGTTTAATGCCCGTGAGAAAGCCCGCCATGCAGCAGCTGGTGTACCAATCCGCCATTCTCATTGTGGCTTTGTGAATTACAAACAGGAATTACCAGGTCAGCGTGTGGCCCTAACAGCGGCCAAAGCCTATACCAAGCGTATTCAGGCTGGCCAGACTGGCTGCCTGATAATGGTAGGTTCAACAGGTACGGGTAAAACACATTTATCAGTATCCATTATCCGCAACCTGATGGCGCGTAGACAGGATAAAGAGCCATTGTTTGCCCGTTATGCCACCAGTGCCGATATTGCCAATGACATTACAACAGCATGGGTACGGGAGCGTGCAAAGGAAGGTGACAACGAGAAAGCCACCCTACAGCGTTATGTTGATCCTGATGTGCTGGTGATTGATGAAGTTGGGCTGGATGATCAGCGCGATAACCAGATCAATGCCATTCATCGCGTACTAACTGCCCGACATGACGCGCAAAAATCAACAGTTGTAGTGAGTAACCTGACCACTGCAAAAATGCAAGAACTGATGGGCGACCGCTTATGGTCCAGACTTGGTGAAGATGGCGCGATTGTTGAGTGTTTTTGGGCAGATCAGCGCACAGCTAGCAAAGGATGGATGAAATGAAAAAACGTAAGCTAGTTAAATCGTCATCCACTGTCCAGCGTAAGCACCTTACTGCCAAATGGGAAATCCTGTCAGTAGCGAATTATGTTCTCGAGCATTTTCCCAACAATGCACCATTGCCGCCTAAAGCCTTAATGGCCATATATCAGGGTGCGGCAGTGCCTTGCATTCAGGATGGCCTGATTGATGAAAAACAGCGTTGGGGCGTCACTATCCTGACCACTGTACGCATGCCGGATGGCTCTTTGCAGCCGCATGACGTGTCATGGCGTATTGATGAGCCAATTTCGTTTAAGGATTTTATGCGCGGAAATCCAGACATCAAGGTTGAGCGCGGCAATGGTCTGAAAACACGTTGGATTGGTGTAGCAGAGGAGTGGAAGCGCATCACTCAAGAAGAAATTCCAGATGGCCTTGTAATTGTATCTGCATGGGCTACTGCGAACTGTATGGCCGTACTACGCAACAACGGTATTAAGCCAGGCTTGCTGGCTAAGTACTTCAAAACAATTGAACTAAAAAGCCGCATGTACCTGCAAGGCACGGTGCTTGAGCCGGTTTATAGCGAGGTAATTTCTTAATGGCCGGAGCGACCGCAGCAGTAGAGCTTATTGAATTTGATTGTAGTGCTTTTGGCCCTGAGCAAGTCACTGTAACGCTGCCCATAGTAAATATTAACCCTTATGACAATGTTTCTGATGATTGCACCATCACAGTTGGGGGCGTTGAGCTGGTGATGGATATCAGTACTGCTTTGGAAATGACCTATCGCCTGTGTGATGCATTAGAAATTGAATATCTGGAGCCAAAAGAATGAATACCATTGAAAGTATTATTAGCATGATCGAATCAGAAGCAAAAGAAGCCATTCGCACTACTGGCGAAAATTACATACCGCCATTTAAAACCAAAGATGAAGGGCTACAGGCGTTAGAAAAGGCAAAGTTATCAATAGGTCCACCATTAGAGTGGCCTGCCGACTGGCCAACAGATGCGCATTTTTACCGTATAAATATCAATACACCCATTTTCTATAAATATCAGCACGGCCAGATCAAACGCTGGGTTAAATACGCAAAGTGCTGGGTAGATTCCTGTATTCCTGACTGGGCTGCGTTCTGTGAGCAAAATGGAGTAAAGAGTTTAATAAAATGGCCTTCTATTGCCGAAATGCTGTCAGTACGTGGTCTACGCAATGACGCGGATTACATGACGCTCATTCATGGTGAATGGCCTGCATGTGATGCTAAAGAAAAGGATGAAAGTATTAAGCATGGAACAGAAACGGCTTACAGATATGGATGCCGTTGCGAGATATGTATAAATGCCCACAATCAGCAAACAATAAATTTTCAAAAAAAGGCCAGGAACCATTTTGCTGAAACAGGTGAATTTCTATCTACCAAAACTAAGCACGGTACTTATAGTTCGTATGTAAACTACGGCTGCCGCTGTGAGCTTTGCACCGAGGCTAACCGTAAACAGAATAAAAAAACTCTAAATAAGATAAGAACGGGCTATAGCAAGACAGGCCGTTTTCCTAAGGCTGATCAGCATGGCACCAAGTACGGCTACTCAATAGGTTGTCGCTGTGAAGCTTGTTCTAAAGCTTATGCTGACTATCAAAAAAAACGTAGAGCGACAAAGAAAAATGGCTAATTTTTATAATGGAACCAACCAGAATGGCTCGCCAAAACATCCGTTATACATCAAAGCTGACACAAATCTAATTAAGTGGAACTTTGATGAAAAATAATCGTGCGCGTCGTGACTGGACAAATTTTTTTAATACGGGGAAAAATTCAAAGGCACCAATGGTTGACTGGGATACTAAAAAAACCCAGCGACCAGCCCGCGAAAAGCGTGCATTGGAACCACGTAAAACCATTCCAACCTTTAGACGGGCAACCCTGCTTACTGAAAAACAGGGTGATGACATTGTGCATAAAGCCAATACCGGTGCACAAATGATTATTGGGGATGGCTTTGTGACTGTGAAGTTGCCGTATGGCATCAGTGCCAATGATATCTGGCGTGCCACGCTCACTGAAGAGGGTAAGCAGCGTAACAGCCTGTCACTGGGTGCCAAACACTATAAGCAGGACGTCAACAGCATGTATGCCCCGTTATTGCGGGCGCTGGACTGGAAAGCCATATCAAGGCCCTGTGAGATCAGGCTTATTGTGCAGCCACCAGCTAAAACCCGTAACTACAGCGCTGCGTCTTATCCCCGCTTTGATATCGATAACTATCCAAAGCTATTGATTGATGCACTGAAAGGAATAGACCTGCTTTATAAGGATGACAATTTATTTGTGAGTGAAAAAATTGAACTGGCAGAACCCATTGAAGGGGGTTGTGTCTGGCTGTCATGTGTCTTTATTGAACAAACCAACTGGCTGAAAAAACCAGTGGACTTTGAATGGTTGGCAGGGAGAGTCGCATAATTATGGCAAAGAAATTTGATGTACAACGTAGGCTGATGATCGGGCGTAAGTTTGCTTTAGCCCGTGATATGGCTGGCCTCAAGCAAGAAGAGGTGATGGTTAAAATCTTTGGGGCCAGTGGTGGACAAAAGAACCGGATCAGTGAGATCGAAAACGGTAAGACCATGCCTGATGCAGAGTTGTTTCAGGTGTTGTGTGAGCTTTATGTGGTATCTGCCGACTGGATTCTGGGTTTTACCGTAGAGCCGGAAATGGATAAAACCACGGCAACCGCTGGTATTTTATATAATAGTTTAGGAGATATGCTGACCGAATTTACTCAAGCTGCTACGGCACAAATCACAATGGCCTGCGCACGTCATATTACCTCGTTTCCCAAGGCTGACTCTGTAGTCTTACTGGAACAGGCCAAAGTACTGGTAAAAGCCTGTGGTAGTCTTAGTAGAGAGGCTTATGAACAGATTCAGCCTGCATTAATCGGTGTCATGGAAAGTATTCGTAATTGTGACCAGAAAAATGCATTACAAATACGAAATCTGGAAATAGCCCTTGATGACGTGTACCAGCGTGAGGAAGCGGAACTACATCAAAAAATGCTGATGGATTTGGTGCTTAACCGTACTAAACGATATCCATCCACATCATTACCCAAGGCTGATGAACCCGAAGTGCCTCAAATTGGTTTAGATTTATTTGCTGAAGAGAAGGCATAGGCGGTGATATGGCAAAAATTGAGTATCCTGCCGAAGTCTGGGCACGATTGCGCGAGGTCTGGGAAACCTCGCCCAAGATTACATGGGACAATCTCGTTAAGCAGGTCGGTGAAGAACTGGCCTGCGATATGCCGTCTGGCTCCGTAGTACGCCGCAAGTCACTGACTGAAAAATGGAAGAAACGGGCAAAGGGATTAGTCAAAAAGAACGCCCGTGAACTCAATAAAGAGATTAAAAAACTGACCAGTGATTTGACTAGTCAAAATGATGGTCATGAAGAATCACAAGACGCTGATATAGAACCAGAAACTGATGGTCAAGAACCTGTCAAAAATCAGTCAGAAATCGTCGTAAGAAATGGTCAAAATCGGCAAAGTTATCAGGAAAAAACCAACACGCCAGTAAGTCAGCTTACTGCGGCCCTGATCATTAAGAAAAACCGTGCGCGCCTGGCTGATTTGGGTGATCTAGCAGGCGATACTATCACCAGTGTTATTCATATCCGGGATGAGGTTATAAACCTTGATCTTGAGGGGCTAGATGAAGCGGCGACAGAGTTAGCACTTAACAAAATCAAATTTAAGATGGGCCTGATTAACCAGGTGGTTGAGCTGAACATGAAGCAAAGTATCACGCTCAGCAATATTGCCAAGGCAGAATCCATATTCTGGGGCTTGGAGCTTGAGGACCTAAAAGACCAGTCCGAAGTGCAGGCACGCCGTACAGCGGTTATTGATGACTCAGAGGCTAAACTGGCTGCTGCCAAGAAACAAATGGCACTCAAGAAGAAAGAGGCCTTTAGGCGTAAGCTGGCGATCATTGAGGCAGGGGATTACGACCCTGAAAATGATGTGCCTGAGGAAGATGTGGCTTAAGTCAGTTGATTTAAAATAAGACAATGTATAGTGTTTTATCTTTGGGGGGGGAATCCGATGTTCAAAGATAAAACACTGGCTGAAAATGTAAGCGCTCTTTTAATAATTTATATCGTAATTTTAGGCTTAAGCTATTGCCTGTATTTTGCACTAGTTAAAGTTGGAATGCCTACAGATGATTTTGTTGATATATCCGTTTGTGCATCTACATTGCTGGGGCCAATCATCTTACTATTCACTTTGACCGCATGGAAAGAACAGCATAATAAATCGGTTTTAAAAGATATATCATTTGAAGGCATTAAAGACTTACTCACCATTAAAAATAGCCTAGACCTAATAAGACTTGCCAAAGATAGAATCTTTATTACCCATGGCATTGAAGGCATTTTTCATCAGGATATTGAATTAATTTATCAAAACCATATTAAAGCTCAATCTGCCTCGTTGGATTTTCAATCAAAAATAGAAATTTTTAAAATCTATAATATTTTTGATAAAGATATTAAGGACTTTGATTTGTTAATCAATGAATGCTTAATGGAGATTGAAGTGTTAATAATGGATATAAATGCTTTGAATGCAACCTATGCCGAAAAAAAAGCTATGATTCATAAATATGAATCTCGATATAATCTTTTAACAACACGGGAGTTAACGTATCTGGATGTGTTAAAAGAGGATATCCAAAACTATGAAGGTACAGACATTGATGACCAGATTGAAAATTATCGAAATAATAAGTTTGAGGATGGTTTAAGTGAACTAAAAGATGTGATTGATGGATATATTCAACTTATTTCCAAGGTCACTGTGGCCTAATCCCTACCACTCATACTGGCCATTATCGAGCTTGTGAAAAATTTCCTGTGTGTTGATAAAGGCTACTTGTGAGGGATGGCAATTATTGACCTTTGCAGCCTGTATCGCCAGATTCATTGTGGTGTTATAGGCGTTGCTATGTTGTTTTAAGTCATCCAGCATTTTGGGAATGTATTCAAGCCGGTTGTCAGTTTTCTCAATGTATCTGCCAGTAACCTGGTAGATATGGGAAATTAGATAATCAGGGGTAAAGCGCGGTGTTTCGTCCAGCCAGTCCACAGCGGCGTCATACACTGTTTCTGATTGGGTAGCCAGTTCATTCACCAGCATCTGACAAAGTGACCGCATCATCCAGCCGGATTCATTTTTTCTAAAATTATAATCCTCACAATAACAATAAATGATGTGTAGCTGACTAATAAACAGTGGAAACAGAATATCCACGGCATAGGTAATTTTCTCAATCATGACAGTGCTGTTTTCAACCACGGGCTGCTGTTTTTTATAGACAATCCGTTTACCTTGGGCGGCCTGCTGCACTTCATAGACTAAGCCCCATCCAAACGCGATATCAGGACTATCTTTGCCATTGTTATTTTCAGGTAGGATATCGTATGCAGCATCACATAATGCCATTAGCTCATCACTGGTGCCGGAAACCCGAACGCCTAAGTTATTTGGGGTCAATGAAAGCAACAGCATTGTCTATCCTCAATTTTTTCAAGAGAATATATTAATCTGACCGGAACTGCCATGTCTGGATGCTTTATTGATTCAGGCACTATTACCCTATGTTGAAATAGGGTAATACTCATGCAAAACAATCAATCAGCCAGCGGCCTACAGTACGATGATTTAGGTTTTATTATTGGCATGAAGCGCATGGGGCGTGATATCGATAAGATTGATATCAACGTCGAAGCCATACGCAAAATACTGGAACAGGCTGCTACAGAATTTAAAGCGATTGCTGGCCAGTCTGAGCGCCAGCAGCCCTCACTAAGTGCCTATCAGCGTGCTTTACTGGATGCCACACAACGTACGGCAGTTGATTTTGAGGAACACCTTCAACGCACCATCACACCCGTTAATCAATCATTGGTTGATATGGGTAATGCCACTGAAGAATTAATAAACCTGGTTGATCAGGTGGCAAGCCAGCAGACCAGTCCTAAGCAGGCCAATAACCGCAGTACTGCAAATAATTCGGGCAATAGACCCGGACGCAGCCGTATTACGCCAAACAGCGACACGGTTGACATCGGTAGTACAGAATCGCTAAGACGTAACTTTAGCCGCCAGAATGCAGATAATGCACCAGGTGATGATGCAACCAGTGACCGTAGCCGTGATTCACGGGGCCGCTTTACTGGTGATGGTTCTGGTGATGGCCAGAAATCATTTTTTGCAAAAGTTGCCAAAGGGTTTGTTGGTGCAATTAAAGGGTTAATGCCTGATTCAAAAGGGGTGGACCCGACTGTTGATGCCATTAACGAGCTGGGCACATTGTTATCACCTGTGCGCAAGGTGGCTGGCTTTGCCTTACGTCCACTATCCGGGCTATTCAAAAGCCGTAAACGCAATGAGCCTATTCCACGAGAACAGGAACAACATAACCGACGCCAGATTAAGCTATTACAGCGTATTGCCGACAATCTGAAAGGTACACGGGCAGGCAAGCTGCTGGGCGGCGCTGGCGGCCTGCTAGGTGGGTTGTTCGGTGGTGCTGGTAAAGGCTTGGGCAAGCTGCTTAAGGGTGGTGGCAAAGGCCTGCTAAAACTGTTGAAGTTTGGCCGTGGTATTCCACTGGTAGGTACCGCGCTGGCCGCCGGTGCTTCGCTGTTTGACTGGAAAAATCAAACCACTGAACAAAAGGGCGGTAGTGTGGGTTCGCTGGCTGGTGGTGCAGCTGGTGCGGCCTTAGGTAGCCTGCTGGGGCCAGTCGGTACTATTGCCGGTGGTATGCTGGGTTCATGGGCTGGCGAGAAGCTGGGTACTGTGGTTGCACCATACGTCAAGAACTGGACGGATGATCTGACTAAGGCTGATATACCAGGTCGCATTGTTTCAGCGTGGAAAACCTTTACTGATGGCTTGGGTACATACTTTAAGGAAGCCTGGGACAATATTGTTGAGAAAGGCAAAGAGATTGCCAGTGATACCAAGGATACTGTCTTTTCAATTGCAGACTGGAGCGCATCACTTCTTGATAAAGGTCTGGCTGGTATGGGTAGTAAGGATGCTCAAGAACGGGTAAATCAGCGTGAACGTGGCGAGATTGGCTACCAGCGTAAGGGATATCAGGCCAAGACGACACAGAATGCGCCTACGCTTTGGCAAACGATGCAGGACAGCGCTAATAGTTTGATGATGCAGCCAGCTACCGGAAAATACGCGCCATTACTGGATGAAATTGCCCGAGGGGAGTCACGCAAAGGGGCGTTTGGTACATCAGGCTATGATGCTGTTTATAGTGGTGCCACGGTTAAGCCGTCAAAGCCAATTTCACAAATGACTGTAGGCGAAGTAAAAGCCTATCAACGGCAATTAATGAAAGCCGGTTCTACATCCACTGCAGTGGGCCGCTATCAGTTTATCCATAACAAAGGTGCTTTTGCCAAGATGGCCGCCGAGGCTGGTTTAAAGGATAGCGATATTTTTAATAATGCTGCCCAAGATAGGCTTGCCATTCATTATATGGGTGGGGCACAACAAATAGATAAGTGGATTAAAACCGGCAACCATAAGGCTTTAACTAATAAGGTTGCTGAGCAATGGGCCAGCCAGAAAAACAGTAGAGGCTTTGGGAACTATGATGGTGATGGGTTAAATACAGCCCGGCATGGCGGCGTTGCAGTCATTCGTGACCTTAGTGAGAAAATTGCAACAAATCAGGCCACTGTTCCGCAAACTAAGGCAACTGAAATCAAGCCTGCGCAAATACCAAAAGCGACCAAGCCCATTATTACCAAAGATTCCCCTGTTTATGTCTGGCGTAAACCGGTTGAGGCAAAGGCTACTCGTTCAACCACTACAACAAATCTGGCGACTCAGCAGGCCAGCGCTGCTCCTAAAGTTGAGTCAGTCAAAGAGCGCTTATCATCACCAGCACCTAAGGAAGTGGTTGTGGTTAATCAAAATAATGATACGATTAGCCAAAACGTGAGCAATAGGGGCCTTGCTCATGCATTTACTGGTGGGTTAGGGATGGGGAAGCATGATTAATACTAAAACAGTGATTTACGGTGTTTTACTTAGCAGTGTGAGTATATTGGCTCATGCTGATAATAATGTTCCACAGTTTAAGGACTATCCAGCCAAGGTATACAACGGTAAACCCGCTAAATTATTATTGAATAATCAAACTGCAAAAGTATTTAAAACACGTTTGACCGAGGCATTAAAACAAAAACCTGTCTATGCAGGCGAATATGTTTTAGCGTCTTGGGGGTGTGGCACAGAGTGTGTATTTTATACCTTCGTCAACAAAAGAACGGGCCAAGTACTTGATAAAGGTTTTGGTGGTGAAACCGGCGAAGATATTAAGGATTTTAAGTTAAACAGTAAGCTGTTAATCACTCGTAAATCAGACTTTGATGATAATTATAATGAGGTTGGCAGTTCTACAAATTATAGTGTCGTGAATAATGATCAGTTTAAAGTGATTAAAGCGGTAGCATCGGAATAATGAATAAAAAAGTAATAATTATAACTGCCCTGATTATTGGTCTGGCAGCTTTAATCGGTGGATATCTTTATTTTATTTATACTCAGTCCTCACAGAAGGCAAATCATCAAGAAATACTCCATACGGATGACACTGGTAGTCAGGCTGTACGTGAAACAGTCCCACAGCAAAGTGAAAATACTACACCTGATGAGTCTACAGTAAGCGAAGATTGGCAAGCCGTTCATACCGAAGAAAGCTTTATGAATACTGGTATTGCCTACTTAAATCATAATGAGATTTTTCGCGGATTAATGTTCGGGGATTTAGAGAAAAATGCCCAAATTAAGGGAGTAGGCTTTGTTAATCAGATTTTTAAGCAAGATGGATATGATGTTGCCCTAATCAACTTGTTAAAAGACTCTGATAAAGACAAATGCAGTATTTCTTTTAATGGCTTGTCAGATAATTATGCTTTGATTGCCTTTCAGCACTCCCCTAGGGTTTTAGAAGGTGATGTAATCGCCTTTAAGGGAATGGCCGACAATATAAAGTTCTCATATAAAAATGCATCAAACATTTCAAAAGAAGTGCCGGTTATTTATGTGGCTTATTACAAGGGTGGGGCTAACCTACCAGGCCTTGAACTTGAGTTTTATACGTGTGGAACCATGTTTGGCAAGCCAGCCTCTCAAGAAGATGTAAGCCGTTTTTTAGAGAAAAATAAGTTATAACTAAACAATTGGAACCTACCAGATTTAGCCAGACCTTAGATTGATACCGTGTTTGCTCAAATTTTGATTGAGTGATGCAATATGAGTTTAAATGATCTGGTTTTCTGGTTGGGCTTCATTATTGGTATTGCCCTTGTATTAATTTGCACAGGGATTTTGCGCTATCTCAAGCCAAGTCGTACTTATGATAAACCGCCTTTTGTGCTTGAAACTTTCCCTATGCCTTCATACAGTCCATTAGAAGCACTACGCGAAGATATCCGTAAATTGCATGGGAAATTTGATGAATTATTTAAGCCTTATGTGACCGGTTGTGAAAAATATAAACCAGGCTTAGAAGAGCTTTCTAGGAAGTGGGCAAAGCCGGAAGTTAAACCCAGTATTGTCCCTCAGACTGATTTAAAAACATCACTGGCCAAGGCTGGTTTAGATAAGCTAACACCCGTAGCAAAAACGAAAATTGCGGATCTGGATGGTGAAACCATTTATGAGGATGCAGACGGCCGCCGGGTATTGTCCCCAACTTCTGTTGAGATCAGTGGCGAGAAATACAAGCTTTTAGCAGGCCGTACCTATATGGTTGATGTTAATGAGCTGCGTACCATTGATATTGAATTCCAGGCTGGCAACCCGGCAGTTAATGGGGTAAATGGCCTAACCAATGAATTGCTGCTGGCCATTCTTATTGATCGTACGAAGGTGCTGGATAGTGAGCAGCCTTGTGATGAAAACAAGCTGGCCTTGGATTATATGCAGTCTGCGCTTGAGTGTTTTCAGGAACGTATAAAGGTCCAGAAACATAAGCCTATTGATAATAGCGATTTGAACGAGTTGCTTGAGCAGGCAATAGACTTATGTAAATCTAATGATGAGATGAAAAAAGAATCAAATCAACATTGATTGGAACCAGCCTCATTGATGCCAATTTGAGCTAAGTACATTAGGGACTCTTTCATAGAGTCCTTTTTATTTAGGTCAAAGATTATGCGTAAATTACGAATTGGTTTAATTGGTCTTATGGTTGGTTTGGCAATTACTGCATGCAGTGATAATAACTATCACCCTACTTATAATGAAACACCAGCAACGGCACAGGCTCAACAAGGTGGCATTAATAACAATGATGTACTGGTTGCTGGTGCCGGGGCAGTAGCCGGTTATATGCTCGCCAATCGCAACAATCAGGCAAACCAGTATCACGCTCAGGATTATGGCGGTCGCTCATATCCGGCAGTCCACAAAACGGTAGTAGTGAATAAAGTGGTGAACGTATACCACAAGCCTAAACGCGCCAGTTATTTCAAGCGTTCATATTCCAGCTCACGTTCCTATAGCACCTCGCGTTCATCCCGACGACGATAACACTGGAACACGCCAGCTTTTCAATAAAGTATGGTCAGTAAATTAAGGGTTCATTGAAGGACCCTTTTTTTATTGGACTAAAATCATGCTTAAGCATTCTGTACGTCGTTCATTCCTGCAACGAGCCTTTATTGCCTTGATCAGCGTGATTGATAGGATGCAGGAAAAATTAACAACACCTACGATAACCAAGCCACTGGAACCGCCCAGATTTAGCATAAATCCTGAGTGACACAATAAGCCCTAATGAGATATTGGGGCTTTTTTTATGACAACGCCAAAACCAAGGGGCAGAAAGACCAAGCCGATTACTTATAACTTGCATGACCGGGGCTGGAAACACAACGGCCCTGACCGTAGCAACGTCGATATGCAGTCCATGATTCGCTTGATCAATAGTTCCGGTGTGCAGGAACTGGTTGATGAAGGCAAATTATGGGGCTACTGCGGTCATAACATTCGCCAGCGCTATGGCATGCGGCCACCTGAAGCCATTGTCATTGAAGGCAAGATGGTTTACTTGGCACCTGCGTTTAAAACCATTGAAATTAAAGCGCATGCAAATGGTGACGTTACCCATCGTGCTGAGTTTACGACCAATGAAGCGGGTGAGTGGGCGCGTGAGCAATATCTGGCTCAGGTTGGTGGGTTTAGTACAGCGGTTAATTTTAAGCAATTTACCATGCCGAAACAGGTATCTGGTTTTTTTGGCTTTGATTATGTGCTGCAACCAAATTACACGACTAATGTTGGTGATGGCCAGCTTTATGACGGCCTGTTTTTGCCTGAGGATGTGTCAGCTGATAGTGGGGTTGCCTGTTTTGATAGTCTGACCAATGTTGAGCAGCTTGACCCGGCTAATGCTCAAATTGCCCGGATGCTAGAACAGCAAATCTTAAGTGACATGCAGAACATCAATGCGCAATTGGGTTTGTTGCAGCATGCAGAACGTGCATATGACCATATTGAAGCCATGGCACAGCAGGAAGCGCGACGTGAACAGCGTGAGAACTTGCAGGCCCAGCGGCAGGCCGAACTGTACACGGGTATGGTTGGTGAGATTCGCTCATTTGATTCAGTGTGTGCAGAGGCAGATGAGTTGCTACAGCGCGCTATTAATCCTTATGACACCCGCACACGAACTGAACCGGCGAAGAAAAAACCCCGGCTGTTTTCATTTGGTATGCGCTCATGAGTGCCGCCATTGCTGATCCGCTCAAGGCCATTCAGGATGCCTGGTATAAAACGCTGATTGATTTTCGGGCGTGGTACATGCCTGAAACCCAGCAAACGGCAGAATGGAAACAACGGGTACTGGGGCATGCCATTAAATCCTGCCCGGGCCGCATGATGGATGATGCCGAGGCCATGCTTGCCGAATACCGCAAAGCCCAGAATGCAGCGGTGGCTGGCGGTGCGACTGCGTTTATGCCGGTCATGTTGACGGCTACAGCCATTGTTGACCAGCCGCCCAACGTCAGCCAACTGCCCAATGTGCCCTATTTTGTGGATGTCATTATTTCGGGCAAGCCTGCAAAAATGCGGCTCATTCCCAAGACAGTTCGCGCACAAATCGCGTTCTTTGCTACCAATCCTCACGATGCCCGTTCTATCTGTGATCAGGTGTGTGCCTACGTTACAGATGACATCAAACGTCGTATCGCCGTGCAGTTTGATTTTGGCGACGGGATTAAGCGGCCTAGTCCATTCACCGTACTTGAAAATGAGCTTTTCCCTACGCCTGTACCCAGTGAAGCCATCAACCTGTCTATATTCACTGTTGACGCGCAGCTGGTGGGTTATGTACCTCAGGTACTGGGCCTTGGCGGGCAGTTTGATAACACGGTGGGCAATGGATACAACCCTGACGGTTCGCCAATAGATAAGCCGCCGGTTAATGATTCAGTGGTTGTACAGGCCGATGCCTTTGACGTTGGCCATACCCGCGTGTTGGCGGATCCTGAAACTGGTATTGTGACCGTGGAGCAGCTTGATGATTAAGGTGACTCCCAATGAAATTAATCCGGCTGATGAGATTGTACGCATTGATAGCCGCGTCATGGGCTTTAACGGTGAACCTGTCCGTATTCTGGCTGTTTGTTTTAAAGACACTGGGGAAATGCGGATTGAGAAAAAAGAAATTTACACCAATCTGCCGGTACCTGCGGAATTAAAGGCCAATACCATTGTCGTGACGGACGCCATCCACCAGGTGCAAAACTGGGATATGCCGTTTAATCCTGAAAAAGACCTGGCTTCGGTTATCACGGTGTACCAGCAACGATTCCGGGCCGGCCTGATTGATATTGAAAAATCCCTCAACCGCTATAACCCGAAAACCGTGCTGCAGGTGCGTAAGGTTGATGAAAAGGGCTTAAAACAGGAATTTGACAGCAGCAGCTTAAACAATGGTCACGTTGCGGTATTGCTCTGCGTGTGGGCCAGCCAGCGTGTTGCGATCAGCCATAGTATTACACATGCACAGGGGATAGATGCCAAAGCCATAGATACCTCGATGTTGCCTTTTAGCATCTAGGGGGCAGCATGGCGTTAAAACCCCTAAAAGACATACCTGAATGGTGGGAGCTGTGTGTACGCTACCGCTATGACATTTATGCTTTCGCGGTTGAGGCGCTGGGCATTACGCCCACATGGCAACAAGAACTACTATTTGAATCTGTCCAGTTTGATGGTAGCCGTACATCGGTTGCGTCAGGTCACGGCTGTTTTGGTAAAGGCACCAAAATCCGGCTGTTTAACGGCAAATGGAAGCGCGTTGAAAAAATAACAATAGATGATCAGATCATGGGTAGCGATGGGATATCGCCCCGTGAGATCACCCATGTTGTGCGCGGCCAGCAGGAACTGTACCGCTTTAATTATGCCAATGGCGTCAGTCACGTTTATAACCGGTCACATATTTTGTGCCTGGTGTCGCTAGAAACAAAGAACGGCTGGAAAGCTGGCGACAAAATGGAAGTGCTAGTGTCCAAATGGCTCACATGGCCGGAAGATACCAAGCGCCAGTTTGCGGCCTACCAACTCAAGCATAAAAAATATCAGCCTGTTGCCATCACCAGTGCCACGGCCTTAGGCGTAGGGGATTACTACGGCTTCGTGCTGGACGGTGACGCCACGTTTCTAGGCGCTGATGGCATGCTGCTACACAACACCGGTAAAACCGCCAGTGCGGGCATTGTGGCGCTCTGGCACCTACTGTTCTTTGATGAATCCATCATGATGTTTACTGCCCCGCAAATCGGGCAGCTGAAAAAACAAGTCTGGAAAGAAATCAGTATCAACCTGAGCCGCCTTAAAAGCGGCCCTTTGGCATGGCTGGCAGAATATGTCGGCTATCAGACTGAAATGGTCTACGTTAAAGGCTATAAGGAAAAATGGCACGTCTTTGCCAAAACCGCACCGAAGCACCAGCCAACCAACTTGGCGGGGAACCATGGCGATAACTACATGGTGTGGGGTGATGAGGCCAGCGGTATTCCAGATGAAGTCTGGGACGTGGTACTGGGTGCATTAACGCATGCCGACAACCGGGCGGTGATGACATCACAGCCGACCCGTAACGCTGGCATGTTCTATGAAACACACCATGGCTTAAGTCACCGCTCAGACGGTATATGGATGGCGCTGACCTTTAATGGTGAAGAGTCGCCGCTTGTATCTGAGCAATCCCTTGAAGAGCAGCGCCAGAAATACGGCAGCCGTGATGATGCCCAGTACAAAATTCGTGTGCTCGGTGAATTTCCTGATTTAGCCGATGAATTTTTGATTACCAAGCGTATGTCAGAAGATATGTACGTTGGTAGCTCAATTTTTGAAGAGATTCACCAGTTTGGCTATGTGATTACCGTAGACGTCGGCGGCGGCGTGGGTCGGGATGATTCGGTTATTTGTGTGGGCAAGGTCTGGGGTGAAGATCAGTGGGGCGAGCGGGCAAGGCGGGTTGAAGTTGAAAAAATCCCGCTGTGTAAAAACAAGGACAATATTACTGAACTGTTTGGCATTATTAGTGAGCTGCTGGAAAATTATTCCAATGCTTTACTTGTGGTCGATGATAACGGCGCAGGTAAGGGTCTTGGCCAGTTGTTGCAACAGCATGGCATCTATTATTTGCCTGTGTATTGGGGCGGTGGCTGCTTTAACGAGGATAACCGCAAAGAGTATTACAACAAGCGGGCGCTGGCCTATGTGTGCCTAAAACGTGCCATTGAGCATGGCCGATTCAAGATTAAAACCAACAAGTACAAAGTAAAGCTGCAAAACCAGATTATTAAAATTCCCTATGGCTTTGATGAGCATTCACGCTACAAGCTGCTGGGTAAGGATGAAATGAAGCGTAAGGGTATCAAGTCGCCGGATATGGGCGACGCGCTGGCGTTTTTCTTTCTTGAGAATGTGCATTACACCGAAGCGTACGAGAAAGCCGCGCTGGATGTGGATACACCAGAAGGACAGGAACAGGCCGCTAAAGCATCACGTTTTGAGCGATTAAGGCAGGCCGCACAAGAGCAATTATAAAAATATCCAATATGTAATTATAAATTTTAACATTAATTTACAATCAATCAGATTTTAAGGTAAATTGGTCTATAAATCTTTAATGGACATAAGTATGGAATATGGACTGAGAACCCACAACTATTGTGCGTTTTATGTGGCTGAACCTTTTAACCCTTGCGCGTTAGGGGCATTCGCTACACATGATTTCTGTCATTATCAGATGTTAAAAGCATGGAAAGGAAAGGATACCACTTTCCCCTTCAGCGATGCTCATGCTGCAACATATAGTGTGCGAGATAGTAGTGATTGGGAATCTACGCTCAAGCCTAGACTACGAAACAGACTACGCTTATCTAAAAATATTATCTTATTTTTGAGTGACTTTACTGGTAATTCAAGAGCTTTAAGAGAAGAGATTGACTATGGAATAAATACTCTAGGTCTACCCGTTATCATAATTTATCCTGAATTTGATAATATTGATAAAATTGTTGATAAGAATAATACTTTTAGATTAGCTGTGAAAAACTTATGGGCAAAATTACCAATTCTTAGAGATTCAATGCATAAAGTACCAACATTACATTTACCTATGAAGAAAGAAACTATTAAAGATGGATTAAGTAATAGAATGTTTATGATTAACTCTAAAGGCTCACCTGCAAAATATATTTAAGAAGTTCACTTATGGAAAATAAAGTTAAATTTTACGATAAAAAATTAATTGACGAGTTTTTGGTAAGAATTAGTACGATAAGTACGATTTTATCCTTGGTGCTTATATTTATTTCAATTCCTGAGCAAATTAAAATTGCTTTTGGTGGAATATTTATTTTAGTTTTAATATTTATATATCAAAGAAGCTGGAGGGAAGCTAATGCTTTAAAAGATATTACTGTAAAAATTGATGAAAGTGATGTTAATATTAAAGTTGGTGATCTATTTAAAGAACCTGATTATAAAGTTATAAGTTTTAATGAATATTTTGATACAGTAGTTGATGAGGTCTTAGTTAATGAGAGGTCTATTAATGGTATCTTTCTTAAAGAACATATAAGAATATCAATAGATGAATTAGATAATAAAATCAAAAATTATCCATTTGAGCAAAACGAAATAATTGGTAGTAATCAAAACCGTCCTTATGGAAAGAAAACTAAATATAAAATCGGAACGATATTTGTTTTTGAGGATTATATTTTAACCGCTTTTTCAAAGTTTGATGAGCATAATAGAGCTTACCTAACGATGCCTGAATACCTTGAATTTTTAATAAATTTCTGGGATAAGGTTAATAAGGTATATGCACAAAAAAGTGTATCAGTACCTATATTTGGTTCTGGTATTACACGAATTAAGGAACATAAAAACATAAGTGATGAGGAATTACTTAAGATTATGATCTGGACTTTTAAAATTAGTGAAATGCGCTTTAAGTATCCTGCTAAGTTGTCCATAATTATTCATAATGCAAAAATTAATCAAATTAATTTATTGGAAATCAAAAACACTGCAAATAGTCTTTAGATTTAATTATTACTTATGGAACCTGCCTAAATCCTTGTGTTTGGGTGGTTCTATCATTGCCATAGTGAATAAATGGGTGAGCTATGGCAATTCTTCAATTCTACTTAACCGATGTTGGCCGTAATGCTGGAATTGATGCAGAAAATCTTGACCTGCATGTATCATTGAGCCATATCGCGGTCGGTTCAGCTAAATACAATGGGGCAACCGCTGCCAATACAAAAACCGCCCTGACCAACGAATTGGCCCGTTATCCCTTAAATGGTGGTGGCGTTGATGCCACATCCCATACCTTACGTTTTGTTGTCAATATTGAAGCAACGATTACTGCCGATATCTTTGAGGTGGGTTTATATACCAATACTGGTGTGTTGTTTGCGGTTGCTGCTGTAACCGGCAATAGTCCATTGATTCAGCTGGTCACTAATATCGTGACCATCGTCACCATCGGCCTGACATTTGTAGATGTGGATTTTAGCAACATCCAGATCATGATTGACCCGAATACCCCTGTTGCTATTGCTCTGATGAATCAGCATCTGGCCCATCAAAACCCTCATCCCCAGTATGCCAAAAAGCTGGATTTTGATAATCATGTTGCTCAAAACGCATTTGAGCATAACAACCTTACCGCATTGATCGCAGCAGAGGCACAAGCGCGTGCTAATGCTGATGCAGCTGAAGCCCAGGCGCGTGGCAATGCGGATAATGCATTAGAAGATGATATTTATGCATTATCAGTATCGACGGAAAATGCACTTGAGCAAGAACGACAAATTCGCGCGACTGCAATTCAAAATGAAATCAATGAGCGTGCAGCGGCAGTTTGGGAAGCAATTCGGCAGCAAAGTGTTTTTATCGCAAAATATCTGAACAATACTGAGCCGTATCTGACAAGTGAAGGTTCAGCATCAGGTACTTTTAACCATAATGTGATTGGCTATGAACTCTCTCTCGGAAGCTGTTTAAATAACCCCTATATCAATGTGGTTAACCCTTCACCCAACTACAATGTTGGGGGTATCACATTTGGCAATAACAATAATAAAACCGGCTTTATGCTCAAGCTCAGTGGGTTCATTCAGTTTGGGTGCTTTGCAGAACAAGGTGATACCAGCTGGTCGGGATTAAGTGTTGCATTAAGTTTCTATGATGAACACAACAATCTTCTTGCTGAAGTACCTTTAAATCTGGCTCAAGTCGCAGGCGGCTGGCCAAATAACTCTAATGTTGGCCACACGACATACCGCTTCGACAATGGATATGACCTTTATTCATTATTTAAGCCAAACGGTTTTACACCGAATGATTTAAGACTTGCCTTAAGAGTTGCGGTATCTGTTAATTCGGATGGTGGTAGCCCGGCGCGTTCCATTTTAACCGTTGAAAAATTTGCGGTACGGTGCGTGCAATGATCAATGATTATTTAAATGCCGTACGCAACCGCATTGAGCAGCTTAAGCGGCAGGGGGATGCCAGTAAGCTCATTGTCTGGGATGTGCAGCCCGATGAGTCTATCCAGCCCGGATTGCTCAGTTATCGGGTATATGGCACGGAAGAGCATACCAATGTGGTTAATGTGGCTTGTGGTGTGTCGGGTGTATGGGAAGTACTACCACAACAGCGAATCGCCTTACTGCAACCTGCTGAATTAATGGCACTGCGCCGTGAATATCTGGAGGAATAACAGTGGCTAGTCCAGATGACATCAGGCGCGCGCAAAAGCAGCTTTTAGAGTCCATCAAACGTGGTGCACGCCGTGATGTACGCTCACGCCGGGGTGCTGATACGCGCCAGCGGGCACAGGCAGAAAAAGAAGTCGAATATGACGACAGTGGTCGCAAGATTCCAAAGCCCATGTTTTTGCGTCCGGCAGATATTGCACAGGGCGAAA
The DNA here is from genome assembly GCF_000619845.1 of Alkanindiges illinoisensis DSM 15370. GTDB lineage: Bacteria > Pseudomonadota > Gammaproteobacteria > Pseudomonadales > Moraxellaceae > Alkanindiges > Alkanindiges illinoisensis. The sequence continues at coordinate 605,817 of NZ_JHUX01000003.1, forward strand.
ATTACGATGTAGAGCGGGTCTTATACACCACTTTAGGGCAAGGCAAGGGCGAGGCGCCGCGCCGCATTACCCGTGATGACATCTTGGCATTTCAGGAAAATATCCTGCTGCTGAAAGACCAGTACAGCAAAGGGATTACCCCGCAAAGTGTTATCAATCTGAGTCGTCAGGAAGATATAGACCGGGCTAATGAAGAAATTCACACGGTTGTCCCTGTTAGCCGCGAGTCAGGTTTAATTCATTTTGTCACCAATGCCGGGCCACACAGTAAAGTCGTTAATCACCATGTGGAAGTGGAGTTTTCTAACTTCAAATCTGTGGTTTTTAACATTCATAAAGAAGCGGTGAGTACCGTTAAAAACCGATTGGCGTATGGGAATTTAAAGTTTGAATGTGATTGTGGTCGGCATACCTTCTGGTATCGCTATATGGCAACTATTGGCGGTTATGGCCTAGGTCGGCAAGAGGGCGGCTTTCCCAAAGTCCGTAACCCGCATTTGTCGGGTGTGGCCTGCAAGCACGTCCTGCGCGTGATGCAATGGATTATCTCACCTTTTGGCATCCAGTATCTTAAAAAACAGGTAGAGGCAGACCGGACAAAGCAGCTGGGTGCCCGTACCAAGCCAACGACAAAACAAACCAAGGAAATACTGGAACAGCAGGCCAATGGCGCCAAGCCCATCAAGGCCAATTTGCAGCATGCCGAGCGCGAAATGATGCGCCGTGCTGAGAAAGTGGCCAAGCAAATGTATGCCAAACAGCTCAAGGAATTACGTGCATTAACCAAGGAATTTAACACCATGGCTGAACGCCAGGTCATGCAAAGTGCTGCCCGGCGTTTAGATCAATTGTTATCTGATGGCGTCATTAGCCAGCAGCAATATGAAATTTTTAAACGAGGGACCCAATAATGCTTAATTCAGCAGTCAACCGGGTTGCCAATGGCCGTCGCATGGCCGCGCGCCGTGTGGTGATGACCGCGGTTTCTGGTATTCCGGCACAGGTCTGGCGTAAGCGCGTGGTTTACAACAACACGGCCAATCAGGATGTGCCAGCGGATCCACTGTCATTTGAAGCCAATGCTGTATCGGTGTCTGATGAGCCGAACTATGCCTACGATCATTTGGGCTTTGCCTATGTGCTGGCAGACCGGTTTAACGGTGGGGCCATCCATAAAAACAAAAGCATGGTCAATCCATCGGACTTAACTATTTTTGCGCAAATTGAACTGTATGACGAAAATTTGCCAAGCAAGAGTGAGCAAATCAAGCAAATACCCACGTCACTAACTTTGAATGAAGGTGATTTGCTGGGCTTGATGATTTATGCCGGGTTTATGGTCTGGTTTGAGATTGTCGGTATGACAGGCCAGACGTTAATGGCTGATTTTGGCACAAAGTACGTGCTAAACCGCCGTGATGAACTGGGCATGCCGCCGGTCAATGGTGAAGTAGTAGAGCGTGCTGTTATCAGCTGTGGCGAGTTGATTCAACTGGAACGTGGCGAAATATTGGCGCTGTCCGTGCAGTTTAATAATGAAGCGGACAATGAGCCTATCGCTATTACTTCTGACATGCTGATCACTGCAACAGTAAGCACGGCCAATAAACAGCTTATTGCGACGTTGCAGGCCACACCAGATAGCGACCAGGTAAACAGCAAGGGCGAGGTGCTATTAGAGAGCCTGACAACAACGCAGGATTGGCCGCTGGGCAATGTTCAGCTTGATATTGTCTTAAAACAGAGTGATGTGGTTCTGGGTGAGCAGGTCATGTTTTTTAAGGTAGTGGATGAATGACAGTTAAAGCAACGATCAACCTGACGCCACCACCACGCTGGGGCAAGATTAAAGGCATTCTGACAGATCAACCGGATTTAAAAGCTGCCCTTGATGCAATTCATACTGAGATTGATGAGCAGCGTGACGAGCTGACAGTTTTAAATAACGCGCTCAATGATTCAACGGATTTTGTTGGCCTGATTAATGCCACCATGGAGATTTAATAAATGGCTACTTTACCGGAACTAACCGCAGCAGGGATGGTACGCCTTGTTCAGTTACTTAAAGGTGTACGGGATGATTTAAAAGGCAAGATGGGCGACCCCGTAAACCTGAACACCAGCACTAAGGCAAACTTGGTTGCTGCGATTAATGAGGTCCATGCTGGACTAACAGGTTTATCGCAAATTGATGATAATGCTTCGTCCAGTAGTAAGACTTATTCCAGTGATAAGATTCTGGCGTTATTGAATCAAACCAAAGCCGATATTATCAATGGGGCAAATCCTGAAAGTGATACCTTAAAAGAATTACAGGATGCCATTTTAGCAGTAGCACAGGCCGATGCAGGACTGGTTAGTGCAATGGCTGCACAGAGTTTTACAGCCGCCCAGCAAGCGCAGGCTCGTACAAATATTGGTGCTGCATCAGCTGCGGATATAGGTGATATCACTGGCGTAGATTTTGTGGCCACGATTAATACGGCATTTGCCAGTGGTGCCTAATCATGAACCTTATCCAGTTAGTTCAGGCAGGGTTTACCAGGGCTGGGGAAATCTCAAAAAGCCTGCAACAAGCTATTGCGCTTAAGCAAGACAAACTGCCTACCAATGGTGCGGCAGGACAGTTTTTAGCAAATGATTTGACTTGGAAAACACCTGCCAGTGGTGGCAGTTCCAATATTACTTGGGAAACTATTGCTGTAATGACGGGTTGGACTTCTGGTTTCAAAACAGATAACACATGGCCTTTACAATTAGGGAAAGATACTTCAGGACGAATCTATATTCGGGGTGCTTTAAGAAACACGAGTGGTAACGGTAACACAAACCCATTTCTGACTATTCCTACAGCCTATAAACTTAAAGGACTAGAGAATCTTAATGGGACTTATCCTTTATCCTGTTTAGTTTATAGTGATAATTTTGGCAACTTTTCAACATCAGCCGCACCTTATATTAAATACGTAATGTCTAGTGGCGTTGCAACCTTAGTAGGTAGTACTAGCGCTACCAATAATTACGGCTATGTATTCCCTGAGCAATGCTTGGGTTTTGCAGCTAATCCCTAGGAGTAATACATGGATTTTCAAAATAAGTTTTGTGATGAGTTGCTAACCAAAATTGCTGACGCAGGTTACAAGATAGACCCAAGTGGAATTGATACTCTTATTTATGACGAAGTCGCAGTGCAGGCCATCATTGATAACTTTGAAATGCCAATGCCTGACTTAGAACCACGTCAATTTAAACTAATGGTTGCTGGGGTTGGGCTTGTCCCCCTCATTAAAGCCGCCTTGGACATCATTGCTTTGGCTACTACAGATGAAGGTAGAGAGATGTTTAAGTCTGCTTATTCCCAATATGAAGGGGGAACAGTTTATTTTTGGGACAAATCTTTATTTGAATGGCGACGTTTATCCCCAATGTTTGAAATTCTGTATACAGATGTTTATGGGGATAATGCTCCACCTTTTACCTTAAACGAAGATGATTTGAGGGAAGCATGGATAGCAGCAAGCACACTTTAAGACCTAGCTATAAAGATGCAACACCGGAACAGCTTGCCAAAATCTGCAATGGTGTCGGGCCATCATGGGCACCCGCACCGATACGCAAAGCCATGACTATGCTGTCAGACTGGTTTTTTAATTCTGCCAGCTGGCAACACCATGACTTTGGCTACTACATTGGGTGCACCGAAGAAGAACGGGCAGAGTATGACCGTAAATTCTTTGAGGCCATGCTCATTGATTGCCGCCAATTACCCTGGCATAAAAAAGCCAATGGCTACAGCCTCTCATGCTGTTTTTATGCCAGTGTCCGGGTATTTGGCCGTGCCAGTTTTTACTATGGCCAAGACTATCAGCCGCTATAATCAACTCACCAGATGAGCTGAATAATCCATTTATTCGACTCATTACTTATTCTGATCGCTGGAACCTGCTGCCTGAGCATGTCTGCTGTAACTGCATAATAACCATACTTAATACAGGTAGAACAGTAATGGCTTTTTTAATTTTTAATACAACCGGTAAAAATATAGGCGATAAAGCAGTCGCAACTGAATGCACGTCTGCTATTTTTAATTACCAGGTGATTGGCGCCGGGGCAGTGGTTGAGTTTTCCGGCAGTAATAAACCGGATGCCGATATCGACAATGATGCACACTGGGAACCGATTGTCACGGTTACAGCTGGGGTTCCTGATGATGTGCCATACCGTCAACATACCTGGGATAATATTCGTTATGTGGTCACTGCAGGGAATAACGTGGAAATTTATGTGTCCAGCGGTGTGAGTGGCTAATTAAACCAGGTGAACAAAAGGCGCATAACAGCGCCTTTTTTATGCCTGATGCAATTGGAACCAGCCTCATTTAGCGTTTTTTGGCTATGTCATTCTGCATTCATTGAGTTAAAGCCAACATCGGCAAAAGGTGAATGTAAAATGACCGTTTTAAGTGCAGAAATCGAAAAGGCGTATAAAGAGCAGCAGGATCAAATTGCTCAGTGCGCGAATTATTACTATGGTGGCTTTAATGCAACTGAAATTGCTCAGTTTGACAGTATTGCCATTGCCCCTGAATCACGTCCAGACCTGGTAAAAAGCCTGTTTGATTCGATTGGTGAAGAAGGTCAGGCTAATATTGATAATGCAGTGCGCTGGGGTGTTGAACAATATCAAGCGCGTAATGGCGGCCAATTGCCTCATCCGTCAGTCATTGCCAGTGCGTTAGGTGCAGGCCTGCAAGCAAGCACAATTAACCCTGAAAACTTAAGCAAAGCGATTGCTGGTTTCGATAGTATCAGTAACCTGCAATATGAGCAGGCCAGTATCGTGCCAGCATTGACCGTAGCGACCATTGCAAACGTCATTGCCTATGCATTGCCTATTTTTGCGCTGATTCCCAACAATAATCAGTCAGTTAAAGTGCCATTGGTGGCCATGCGCTTTATTACTGATACGGCGTTTGGTGCAATGGGTGCAGGTGAATATCTGGACGGCGAAAATGCCGCAAAACCCTATGCTGAAGGCCGCTTCCGCTTTGCAATGGCTAAAGGCGCTGGTAATACTTACAGCGTAGTTGCCCATACCTGCTATGACGACTTTAAAGCCAAAACTCCAGACACCGCTACGCCGTTGCTGCCATTCTGGTCAGGTCTGGTATCTGTAAAAATCAATGGCATGGAAGTAGGTCATACCCGTGATGACCGCCTGCTGTCTGTTGATAAAGGCCAGATTAGCCTGATTCCAAACCAGAAGGGCGTAAAAGTTGGTAACACAGTTTACAAACTCACTGGCAGCACTATCAATCTGGATACCAGCTCTATTAGTGTGACACTTGATGGGGCACTGCCTGCTGGTGCTTCTATCGAAGTGGCCTTGGTTGCCAATTTTGAAGCCCGTGACGCTAACAAGAAATTCAAGCTCAATCCGGTTGGTGTGAGCGTTGAAGCGGAATATGACTCACTGGTGGCTGCGCCATTTGCCATGCGTGTTAATGCGTCATACAGCACACAAAGCCAGCTGGCCAATGAATTAAACCTGGGCTTTGTGGGTGCTGCATTATCAATTATGCAAGGTAAGTTCTTTTTGGAACAAACCATTCGATTGCTCAAAGAAGTGAAAGAACGCGCTGTTTTAAATGGTCGTGGCTACTTTGATATGTCGCGTGGTGTAACTGGTAATTTGTCTGCCGTTGCCAATACCACCGGTGATTTGTTTGCCGAAGTGCTCAAAGTCATTAAGAAAGGTAAGCGTCGTATCCGCCGTGCTTCAGGTGGCGCAACTACCAGCTTTGACCTGTACGTGGGCGACAACGGTGAAATCTTCTTCACTACGCTGTCTGCTGATAAGTTCACACCGACTGGTGTCAGCTCAACGTATGGCGAAATTGTGCGTATCGGTACGCTGGCTGATGGCACCGATGTTTATCACACGCCTAATGCGCAGGGTGTTATTGAAGAGTCTGACGACAATAAGACCTTTGAAATGCTGCTGATTGGTAAAGGGAATGAGCCAGTGCGCAACCCATTGGTTGGTCATATCCCTAACCCGCCTGTGGTACGTGAAGCGTTTGCCGATACCCGTGAGTTGGTGATGGATATTCACGGCAAAATGGCTGCGGAATTGAACCCGCTGGAACGCTACGCTGACCAGTGTGCGGTGCTACAAGTGGTTAATGCACCAGCCATTCCATTTGACCCACCAGCCAAGTAAGGGCAGTTAAAAAGGCGCGTTGATCGCGCCTTTTTTCCCATTCAATATTCATAAAGTCAATGAGGGTATCATGACAACTGAACCAAAAACTAAGCGGCAGCCCCGCACCAAAACAGCTGCGTCAACAGCTGAACAACAGTCAGCACCATCAACCCCTGATACTGAGCAGGATAAGGTAAATCAAACGCCAGCACAGCCCAATGCCAATCCTGAGCAGCCAGCGGCAATACAGAACCAGTCAGAAGGCGCTGACAATGGCCAACAGGACAAAGCACCAGCTGATGATCCATTAACAGATGCTGAAATACAGCCAGCTGATAACAAAGGCGACGACGCATCAGCCGCTGATAAAGAGCAAGCAAGCCCGGCACCTGCGCCAGTAACTGAACCAGTTGCAGTAGCACCTGTAAAGCCAGTACATGCCTTTGAGGTGACGAATAACAGTGACCAGCGTGTATTTGAGCCTGTCACCCGTACCACCATTGCACCTGTTGAAACCAAAACCATTGAATGTATCAATGCCAGCTTTAAACAGCGTGCCTTAAGCAATTTAAAGCAGTTTCAAGCCTTAGGCCGTAATTTGGAGATTAAAGAAGATGCCAGCAGTACCTGATAAATACTTTGACGGAACAAACCCAATCCTCACCATTGTTGGTGATGAGCCTACAGAGCGAGATGTCAGCATGACAAACAATGCATCAATCGTAAAAACGGAACTATTAACCAATACTCAGCTGCCGCCCGGCCAAACAGTGCTTGTGCGGGTTAAAGGTGATATGGCATTCGACCAGATCATTTCAAATCTTGAGCAAATTAATGCCTTGGAAGGCTTTGCAGTTATTGGCGTAACCAGTGTGCCGGTAGAAGAAGAAAGCAATGACGATCCATTTACCTTTGTCAATGCTCAGTTTGGCGGTGAAAACATACAATATACGGGTGGAACGATAGCATTTGATTATTTCAATGGTCTGCCAGCCTTTGCAATCACCACACCAGCTGCACTCAATAAATACTACACCTTTGGTCAGCCCAATTATGATATCGGTGGCGTTAATGTATTTTCAGAAGTCCTTCTGATCATTTCACCAAATAGTAACGCGCGTGATGCCTATAGTAACCGCATGGCCGGTAATGGTGGCTTTGCCGTAGACCAAACCCCGGCTAACGGTGCCAATACAGGCGTTTCAATTTCAAAAGCTGGTGCACTTAATCTCTTTACAAAAACAGGCACTGATCTTCGTGTAACGGCACAAGTGGTTAATGATGCCGTGAACTGGTCAATTTACACTCCTGATGGTGGCATTACGGATGATTACAGTGACGCACAGCCAGGAATCCAGAATCAGCCTTTATACTGCCATGTCATTGCGATTTTGCATCCAGAATATAGTCAGGTTGATTTGACACAAATCCGTGTACCGCTTGCTTTGGAAGGCATGGAATTAAGTTAAACCAAGAATCCAGAAAGAATCTAAAAAGCAGCCAAAAGGCTGCTTTTTTCATGCCTGAACAACTGGAACCTACCTCATTTTACCCAAAACCATGCTGACACAATAACCATAAGCAGTAGGCCATAAGGCAAGGCAATGAACACAACAAAGATTTTAGGTGAAGCGGTCGGTGTGCAGTGGCAGGGTGTTACTGACAATACCGAAACCAATACAGTGGCCGGTTTAACGCAAGCCATTGTGATTGGCCGGTTTAAACGGGGTGAAGTTGGACGTCCCATGGTGATTACCCCAAACAATATTCGTGGTCAGCTGGGGCATGAACCTACCAATCCTTATTACATCGCTGTGCAGGCCTGTTTAGATGCTGGTGTGCCCAGTGTGCAGGTGTTACGTGTAGCTGATTCAATTCAACCTGAGGAATAAAAAATCATGACGCAAATTAGACTTTCAGGTGCAGGCGTTTTATCACTAGGCGCTACAGTTAGCCCAGCGCTGGTCATTAGTGCAACGACAAAAAGCTATCTGGGTGATGATGCATCCCTTGATATCGCTTTTTTTGCGAAAGTGGCTAATCCGCTATCAGGTGATGATATCACCGTACGTTTAACCTGGTTTGACTCAACTACAGACGATCAAATTTTTAAGATTCAGGGCACATTAAGCAATGATGAGGATGATTTGTCATCCATTCAGGCAGTCGCTGATGCTGCGGAAATCTTTGGAGAATTTAGTCTAATTCTTGGTTCTGGCCTGATTACTGCGGTTAAAAATTGCGTGGCTTTTAATGCATACAATGGCTTAAACCGTAACAGTTTTGCATTGCCGCTTCCAAGTGATCAGCCACCACCATTTGATGCCGATCAGGTCTATGACATTTTAACGGCTGAAGGTGTTCGACCAGCCTATCTGGTGCTGCCGACCCTGGATGATCTGGAGCTTTACAACACGGTTTATCGTGCAGCTGACAAGCTCAACATTCCCATGGACTGTGAGATTGACCCAACCATTACACCAGAGCAGGCTGCTGACTTGGCGCTTAATCTGGATGCACAGGATCAGCGCGTACAACTAATTTGGTCGCCTAATATCTGCCGTCCGCGTGATGCCGTATCCCTACGGGGCCGCAAAGTACCAGCCTACGCCATTGGCGCATACCTTGGTATGAAGTTACTTCGCAATGCACGTACAACAGCAGAGGGTATCCCCAAAATTGGCGACCCGGTAGCCGGTTACGATTTTCCATTCACCATGAAAGGCCTAGAAATGCGGCCTGACGTGGTATTTAACGAGCAAACACTGGAAATGCTGGCTAAAGCTAAAGTGAATACTGTACGCCGCATGAGTTTTGGCGGGGGTGTGCGCTTTGTTCTCAGTGATGGCTTAACCCAGCGTCAAAGCAAGAACAGTGCGCTGCGCCTGGTCAATGCCACAGAAATTGCCTGCTATACCAGCAATATAGCAACCGACATTCTAAATCGTCACATGCTTAGACGCATGAGCAGCTACTTAACTGATGCTAGCCGCGAAATTGAAGCCTTTTTGAAAAAATGTGCGGCACCTACGGTTGGCCTGTTGCAGCCTGCCGCAGATTTGGGCGGTGCGCCGTATGTATTTAGTTTAACGCCCGATGCTGACTATCCGTTTGAACGTGTTCGGCTGTATATGGCGCGTGGTATAGACGGTATGACCCGTGCTGCAATTTTTGATAAAGACATTCTTAGTAAGTAGTTGGAGTAAGAAATAATGATTTTTGGACATAAACGTAAAACCCCGGTGCCAGCGCTGATTGTGCCTGGCTTTGATTCTGTAGCCGTGGCGATTAGCCAGGCTGCAACCCTGACTGCCAGTGAACAACGTGAGCAGCAATCATTTATTGAGCATGTGCGTGAACAGGCGCTGCATATCGTGTCGCATATGGCTGATACGATTATTGAAGGCAAACTAGAAGAAGGCGAGCTGCCCACTGACCTGCTGGACGGCCTGATGATCGAGGCACTGGATGGACTGGACGACGACGATAGCGACATTGAAGGCGCATTGGCCGGGTCCATTCAAGATGCATTGTCGTCTTTCGACGTGGATGATTCTGTCATCAATGAAATGTTCGGTGATAATGTCACTGCTGCCGATGCTGCGATTGAAGCTGCTGCTGCAACCATTATCGCGAATATGCCCGATGAAGGTGAACCACTGGATGAATTTGCCCGTGAATTCATCTTCGGTGAGCCAGATGACATTGAGGAGGGGTTTGACTCTATCAGTGGTAAGCGCTTGACTAAGGCACAGACTAAAGCCAAAGTCGGGGCGTTCTCGCATAAAAAAGTGGGTGGCCGTAAGGTTGCTTATAAAGGGGTACTGGCCATTCGTAAAGGCATCAAAACCATTGTGAACAAGCGACTGCCTGGGCAGAAAATCCGTCAATCTGCTGACCAGAAACAGGCGATTAAAAAAGCCCGCCTGAAAGCACACACGGCTAATTCCATTCGCCAGCGTGTGAAATCGTTTAAGAAAGGTCGCAAGATGGGTTTGTATTAAACTACAGCGAATGATTGCGTTAAAAGGCTGCTTAGGCGGCCTTTTTTAATTACTAGATTTATTTATCTGCATAGCATTTGGTCAATACATCGTGGTAGTGCTGATTCGCTTTGTCATAAGCGGTTTTAGCTTTTTCAATGGTTGCCTTGTCACCACTGGATAGCGACTTATCATAATTTGCCCAAGCCTTTATTCTTTTACCATGGGCCTTGCTGTATTCCTTTTGCATATCAGTCATCATGATCTCCAATTACTAAATTTCTAAATATAACTTAGCCTGATTGTAAGCGGTATCCAGTTCACTCAAGTAATCCTGCAAATAATCTGAGCCTATCAAATTTTTCTGATGAAAGTCGTGTGCTTCACGCTTTAAGCCTTCATAGTCCATTTCCAAAAATTCAACATAATTTCTAATATATGTCATTACTTTCCAGTCCAGATGCTTTTCATCCAAAAACAGGTTTTTACCCTTTTCTAAAATTGCTGTCGCTTTTTCCTGAGTCATGGGTTCCTGAATAATATTTTTCACTTTGGAAAATCCCTAGGGTATGTGTTTTGAATAATAAAGTCCTTTATTGTCATTTGGAACCATGCAGGTCAGGGTATTTTCTAAACAAGCAAAATAGCCATAAGTAAACTTAGAGTATTGTGACATGGCTGGTTTAAACCTTGCGACATTAACCAATAAAGATGCATATATTGAAAAAATCCGTGCCGCACTGGAAACCGCAACCGGGCAACAAATCCCGGCGGGTACCGTAGAGGTAGGGAAAGTCAAACGGGTGAGTGGGGTAAGCGCGGCACCTGTTACCTTTGCATTTGCTGGTGGTCAGTCATTGACCCTTTATGTACGTGCGACTGCCGATGTATTTAAGGCTGAACTCAATGGCAAGGTCATCGTCCTGTCCGGTGATTTCAGTAACGACTGGAAACAAACCTTTGACGCTGCTGTGACTGGTGTGGCCAAGCTGGTACGTGATGGCCAAAAGGCGAAACAGGCAGAAAATGCACGTCAAAAAGTTAAAATTCCGCGTGCACCCAGCCAAAGCGTTACGGCAAAAATCAAGGAAGTGCAAGAACAGGAAGCCCAGCTTGATCAGCGTATCACTGAAAAAACTGCCCAGCGTGACCAGTTAAAAGAAAAACTGGAACAGGCCCGCGCGCAAATTGCAGCAGTGACCCAGTAAGGGAGCCATCATGGAAAATTCAATATTTATTGATATTTTTTTGATTGTACTTTCCCTGTGTTATGCAGGTTTTAGCTATGGCTGGAACAACAAGAACCGGGACACCATTTTAAAACTTAAAAATGATGTGTCCTATTCAAATTTGGTGATTCTGGCACGTATCCCTTTTCTCATCATTATGGCCCTGGTGCTGGTCTGGTTGGGATTTATGTGCTCGCTACTGTATGAGTGCCTGCTGTACTGGAAGGCTGCCGGTACGGGCTGTTACCTGTTGCTGGTGCTATTTGCTGGCGTCACTACCTGGCAAATTGGGGTTGCGCAGTACTGCAAGCTCATCCTGATCCATGCCAAAAGCCGTGGACTGACCTAATGATTGTTACCCAGCACATCATTGCCATGATTGAGCATTGGCTGAGTACGCCGCCCAATGCTTACATCGGGTCCAGCTATGGCGCTCCGCTCAATGATCTGATCTTAAACCGGTTAAGTGCGCCGGTTGGCAATGCATTTATTGCCAAGATGAAAACCGATATTCCTATTTTAACCAAGCTTAGCCCGGACCAGCTTTCGCTGTATAGCGACACACAAGGCCATGAAACCCGCATTATTTATTTGCGTGTGGGGAATGTGAATATCAACCTGAATAAAGCAGCTGAAGTGCGGGCACAACTTCGCGGGGAAACTTTTGATGTTAACGCAGTCTGATTTTGAAGCCGCATTGGTTGCAACCATTACTGACCCAGAGATTCTTGAGCGATATACCGCACAGGATCCACTGGTCATTCAGCAAATCCGCTCACAGGCGGCATTTTTTAGCCTAATGGCACAGGAAATTGATATTGCAACGCTTGAGCCGTTCAATAAAACCCGTGACCGCTCAATTATTGCCGATGCCACGAATAAGGGAATATTGCCTATTGCCACGGCTTGCCAGCATATTCTGGAAGTCATTAACCGCTCAACGGCAAGTATCACGTTAAGCCAAGGGCGGATGATAGAGGATAATAGCGGCGGGCGACCATGGCGTTTATTGCAATCCGTGACGGTGCCAGCTGGTGCTACAGGTCAGGTCGTAGTTGAACAAAGCGAGTACCGTGAAATTTCATACACGGTGCCGACCACAGAGCCTTTTCACCGTTTTAAGGTGGATTTAAAGGATGATCTGTCACTAGCCAATATCAGTGTGCGTGATACCGCTACACCAGCCAACCCATACCCGTTAAAAATTCGCTGGATGAATGCCGCAGCGCTGGATTATGCGGTCAATGTTACAACTGATAGTTTACGGCGCCTGTTTGTTGAGTTTGGTGATGATGAGCGGGCAGGGCGCACGGCACAGGCCAACCAAGTATTTATTATTGCCTTGCTTGAAACCTATGGGGAAGTTGACGTATCGCGCTTGCGTGATGCCTCATTGCTTGATGTGCTCAGCAGTGATGAACAGCGCGTTTCCGTTCGCTTTAAATCGGGTGGACTTGTTAAACAGGGTGCAGACCCACTCAATGTGGCCCAGCTTCGCCTACTGGCCAGTTATCCGGCGCTTTATGATGAAAATGCCGTATTTTTAGAAAACTTTGATTATCTGGTACGTCAGAAATTCATGAACCGCACGCATTTTATTTCAGTCTGGAATGAAAATGTGCAGGAACGGCATTACGGCGTCACATGGCATGACATCAATCATTTGAACCTTGCCGTTGTTGCTAAAAATCCAGCGGAGCAGGCCAGCATTCAGCAGGAAATAAAGCAGCTCATTGGGCGTGCTGATAGTTTGTATCAGGATCGGATGAATATTCGGGTAGTAGCAGAAAAACCGTGTCAGGTGACTATTACCGGGCGGCTAGCTGCAGTGCATGATCTGGACACCGTTAAGGCACAGATTAAAAACCTATTGGTTGACCGTTATGGCCGTACCACCATTGTTGCAAGTCGCTGGCTGGTGAATGGCTTTAACAGTCAGGAAATGGCCACGCTGTTGCGCAATAACATTGTCGCGTTTCAGGACCGTATCAGTGATTTTTCAATCAATGTGCAGGCTGGCACCAACAAGCCGCATGAGTGGGTCTATCTGACGGCTGACAGTATTACGGTCAATCTTGAGCGAACTGCCGATTCAGTGAGCGCGCCATGGATACTTTAAACTTTACCCGGCCGGTTGATGATCAATATGCGCACATCGGTTTGGAAACGGCACTGGTTCAGGCGTTCCACCAGGTGTATATCGAACAGTTCAGCCAGAAAATGCAGGATTTGGTTGATTATGGCGCCCCGCATATCGGTAGCCGCACGGTTATTGAAAGGTTTAGCAAACAGGACGGACTGGTTGTGTTACGCCGTCCAGTCACGTCTGATACGTTAATGCGAGTGATTTATGCAAACTGGTCCAGTCTGGCCAGTGAACGGGGCTTGGGCTTTTTAGAATTTGTGCTGAAAATGGTCTGGGCAAATCAATGGCAAATTATCAGGCTATGGCACAGCGTTGCACGCATCAACCAATATCCTTTGTTTTTAAGCACTGAACAGCAGGCCAATTATTTCCTGACCAGCCGCATCATGATTAGTCTTGATGCTACGGTTAGTATTGCAGAAATAGCGGAGTTGTCGCCCATTATCCGCCGTTTGGTGCCTGCTAATATCGTGGTCAAGGTCAATGCCAAGGCCTTAAACCGGGAAGCGGAAACCAAGGCGATTGGCGTTGCTATGGTGGGCAAGGTTTATAATGTGGTGGATTTAAGCTAAGCGTTCTTATTATTTTTTAGGGGGTTTGTCGTTATCGTAAACCCCTTCGATAATTAACTGGGAATCCGTTTCAAGCAAAACGCACACCTGAGCGTGATAATCCAGGTCATTAACGATTTTGATAGCTTCTTCAACATCATCAAATTTCTTAGCCAAAATCGGAGTACGCGCATAAGCACGCTTGATCATCATATTATTTTCTTCAAATTTTGCTAGAAATTCATCTGGTTCAGGCAAATGAACCACATAGCCGTTAAAGCTAGTGTTATCAGGCAGGCCCAGTTCTTTAATCGTGTCTTTTAAATTGCGTGGCCTAAGGTCATATTTTTCAGCCAGCGTTTCAGCCTGTTTTTTTCGTTCTTCAAAATTCCCGCGTTGCTTGGCCTGACCCATATTTCATACTCAATAAAAAGATTAAATATTTATATTGGAACTACCCACCTTTTGCAAATTTTAAATAACGCACACTAGACGCATCAAAGCATTTCGAGAACAACAATGCGTCAGTCCAACCCAATCTTAGCTCATCAGCTGGAAGCCGATGCACAGGCCATGCTGCAACTGGGTTCCCCACTTCTATCATGTCAGGGGATGTTTGTACCGCGTGACATGCCGGAACTACGCTTTTTATTTAAAAGTGGCCCGCGTCCAATTATCACCAATAGTGATCCTGCTGAAACTCACATGGCTGGCGGCAATGTGATTATCACCGCAGGTTGCCCTGTGACCAAGTACACGGGCAATTTACAAATCATTGTGACCGAAGCTTGTCATGAGCAATTGTTCGCTGAATATATCGTGGCCAGTGGCGGGATACTGGATGTGTGCGATTTTTATGATGGGCGCGTCGATAGCTTTACCGCTGCCTACGAACTTAAAAACTGTGCAATTCGCTTTGAGCCTGGCGAATGGGATAGTGAGAGCAAATCGCAGACCCAAATCATATCCGCGCCTATTGATTACAACTACTACGGCAATTTTGCCAGCATTGGCGTCAATGGCACCGTATTGCCCGGTAAGCGCAAGGTTGAAGGCGTGGACGACCTGATTAACAGAGTTGAACGTGTAGTCCGTACGGCACAGTCTGCTACTAGCCTTGCACGTAATGCCGTCAGTGTTGGTCGCCAAATCGGTTCTTTGTTTGGGTAAGCAGGGACAGCATGCGGGAGTTTTCCCGCATGCCGCATAGGGTGAGTTGATATGGCCATGATCTTAAATCCTTATAACGGGACGCATTATCCAGATGCAGAGGCAGGCACAATTGAAAGTCTGGCATTGCATTTACAGCTTGAGTTGACTGGCAGCGGTTACTCATTGCTGGATGAAGATGTACTGCGCCTGTACCTCACTGAAACCCAGTATTACGCAGCGTGGGCAACCCTTGAATGCCAGAAGAAAGCGACAAGTCTATTTATATTGGATAAGGACATTGAATTAATGGCTTTTGAATGGGCCATTATTGATCCTGTTATCCGGGCACACTGCAACCTGATGCAGGCTCACTTAATTGAAGCGTGCAGTAGTCTGGGCTGGCCGGGTTTTAATTTAACAGTGACTGAAGCTGACCAGATTTATAAGGAAGAGCGTGAAAAGCTGCAAAAAGCTGCTTTTTGTGAAAAGCCTTTTAGCTTCAAAACCCTGAGCGGCCTGTAATGCGGATAACTTTACTGGCCAGCAACCGGAATATTTCCGCCTCTGAATTGTTGAGTTGTACGCAGCGCTTTGACCTGACGCCAATGCCGACCCATGTTGAGTTGGTCGTACAGTCCACCGCAGAAATGGATGAGCAGCTTAAAGAAGGCCGTGAAATTCTAGTGGGTGATGTACTGGCACCATACGAACTGATTTATGTAGACCCGGTTAAATCCCAGCACATCAAGGAAGGTCGCCGTATTGGTGGTATTCCCTGTATTGCTGCATTAGCGGGTTGTAAACGCTTGATTGAAGCTAGCACCAAGCCCGTGATTGAAACCCAGACTTCTTTTAATTCTGCGATTCGTGCTTGTGGCGCTAAAACATCGCTGGGTGATGATCTGCCTCTACCGAAATTTATCTGTTTAAAGGGCACAAGGCCATCAAATCGGCTTGCCATGTATTTGCAGCAAGAAGCGGCAGTGATGTGCTTTAGAAACAATAAAATGGCAGCAGTCAAAATTGACATGCTGTTAAACCAGAAACCCATGCTAAAGCTAGACCCCAGTGCAGTGCAATGGATAGAAAGCCAGACTCTGGAAAACATGCATAAGTCG
Organism: Alkanindiges illinoisensis DSM 15370; assembly: GCF_000619845.1. Classification (GTDB taxonomy): domain Bacteria; phylum Pseudomonadota; class Gammaproteobacteria; order Pseudomonadales; family Moraxellaceae; genus Alkanindiges; species Alkanindiges illinoisensis. Next base: position 622,200 of record NZ_JHUX01000003.1, read on the forward strand.
TCGTATGTGTCTATTGATTCTGATGGGGTTACAGTTTTGGGAGAGGATACGACACTTGGGCAGCAGGTGATTCAGCGTGCAGGCCTTGATGCCCGCCAACTTAAAAACCTAGAAAAAGTCTTAATGCTGCGCGGAGTAATGATCAGGCCATTTAGTCCGACCTGGCGTGCTGGCGACGTGGTTGAGATTAATCGCAAGAAATATGTGTTTTTAACTGTGGCCCATCATGTTGCGACCGCTGCGTTAGGTGGTGCATCGGCAATGGCTACAAAGGTTTGGCTGGCCAGCCTGTAGGAACGATATGAATACCACAAAGATTTTAGGTGAAGCAGTTGGGGTGCAATATCAAGAAATACAAGATCATTCTGAAACTGATGTTGGGTCAATCCTTACCAGTGCTTTAATCATTGGACGTTTTAAGCGTGGCGAAGTAGGCCGGGCAATGAATATCCATCAAGGCAATATTAGGGGCATGCTGGGTTATGACCCTAAAAATCTTGATTACATCGCTGTGCAAGATTGCCTTGATGCAGGTGTGTCTAGTGTGATGGTGCTTCGAGTATCTAATTTAGAAAGTATTGAACCCGAAGAATTTAGTTTTTTAAGAGCAGAACAGTCAGACGAGCTAATCCTGTTTGACGGCGACCTATCACCTATCCTTATTGAAAGCGGAGTTACTTAATGGCCAATCAATCCATATCCCAGCGGCCAGAAGCCACTACACTCAAAGATAATGACCTCATCCCAATTAGCCAGAAACAACCGAATGGCAGCTATCTGACCTGTAAAGTCACTGCCGATAAGCTCAAAGGTGCATCATCGTATCAGCAGTGGTTTAACCAGAATACGTCTGAGAATACCTACCTGACAATGCAGAGTATTCAGCAAATCCAGCAGGTATCAAATTACAATAGTATTAGCAGCTTTATTGCTGCAACTAACCTAAACAGTACTTACAACAATTGGGCGCAGAACAATCTGGAAGTACAGTTAGGCTATTTGACTGATAGTGACTTGCTGGAACAGTTCAATACTTTTTTACAAGCCGACAGTAGCCGGACGTTTAATGATTTTCTCGTTAATCAAAACCTGTCTGCGAGCTTTAACTCATGGCTTACTGCAAACCAGTCTGATTTGTTTGCTTCATTTGCCCAGAATACAGAAGCCCTTGCTGCTTACACCAGCTATCTTCAAACCCATGCTCAAGCAACGATACAGCAGTTTTTAAGCAATATCGGTGCGCAGGACGGGTTTAATAACTGGCTAGAGGCGCGTGTTGATAAACTCACCGAAGACGCATTTAACCGCATGATGGAAGGTAAAACCAGTAAGCCCGTTCCTGCATCCAAGTTTGAAAAGTTCTGGATCAGCCTGTGCGGTATATACCAGCCATCTAGTCCGCCTGCACCCAGTGATTTATTGGTCAATGCAATTGCACTGCCCACTGATATTTTCTTTGATCGGAATGAAAAGCATCAGGTTTCTCCGATTGATGAAAATATCCCTAATTTCATGCTAACCAGTAGTACTGGTTTCTGGATCAGGGATGCAGGCCATTACACTGAAGATGGTATTCATACAGAAGAACCTATAGAGCTGACTGTTACCCCGAATGGTGACTTTGCTCCTTTTAATTGGCTTGATGCTGGCCAGCGCTTATATGTTAAAGCTGGAAGTACCCTTGAAGTTGGTTGGGCTGATACACCTGCTGCTATGGCATTAAAGACTGTGACGCTGGTTGCCAAGAAGAAAGTAGAAGTAGAGTCAGATACAGCAGTCGTGAAGTTATCGGGCTGGTTTAAGATTTATGACAGCGTCAAGGGCTGGGTGCTGATGTCAACAGCGAGTGGCGCTCTGCCTGCCATATTGAGTCTGGGTGATGTTGCATTCTTTAGTGATAAGTTTTTATTTCAGGATTCGATGCTATCTAACTTCTTTTATAACGACTTTTCAGCCGTTGCTACAGATTATGACCCGATATTCTATCAGCATGGCACTGTCACTATTAAGAATATGTCAGGAATTGATCGTGTGTTGACACTCGTTCCTTATAACCAGGGTACTACCTATATCAGTTCAGTCGATGAAAACCCGAATGACCTGCCATCTAATATACAGATTAATGGTGGGGTTATTGCCATTAATCTAACCGCCAATCAGGATGCCTAATATGTTCCTAATCACAACAGTATTAAGGCCCAAGCCAAAGCAGGTGATGATTGGCTGCGAGGGTGCAATAGAACTTGTGCATTTGGGCGGGTTTTATGGTTGCTGGACAGTTCTGATTAATGGCGTACCTTTAGATGTTCCACCTTACGAGGTAGGTAATGGTACGACGATTGAAAACTGGTGGAGTGAGATAATTCAGGCAATCCGGGAAGATGGCAGGGTATCAATTAAGTATGTTGGGGAATTACATACGATCTGGAGCAATAACACGACTGAGTATGTGCGTATAGAGCTGATTGGTTTACCAAACCCTGATTCTCCGAATTTATCAGCCATCAATGATTATCCTGATGTTTCACCAGATGAATTAAACCCGACACGGTTACTTGAAAATCCGGTGGAAAATTTTCCAGAATCATTTAGTAAGGTTTCATTCTGCCTTGCCCCTTCGACCTGTGCTGCGCAGGGTGCAGATATCATCATTAACCGTTCTATTCCATTGCCTGCTGGAACGTATTACATGGAATACCAGCTGAACGAGGGTAACTGGCAGCGTATTGAAAAGACTTATTCAGTGCAAAAACATGCTGATGATGTAGGTATGGATTTATTTAGAATCTTTGATGAATCCGGCTGGGCATTAATTGATACAAATGGCGGTGGTAATGGCACACTTGATGAAGATGGTCTACGTCGTCACCCGACACCTTTTGAATCATACCGGGCGAGGGCTGAAATCAGGGATGCACCGTTAGTTCCTGATATTCAGCCTGAACTGGCAATTCGTAAACCAACAACATTGAAGTTTAGAACGTCACTGGGTACAGGTACTGATGCGGTGCAACTGTATTTCGGTGGTGATGTCGAGCTGCATGCGTGTACGTATGCATTCTGGCCCGGTCTTTAATTTAATTCTTTATCCAGCCGCCTTCGGGCGGTAAATCTTAGGACAACAAAATGTTTGGTTTTCCCCGCGCTAAAATCCTGAGCTATAACCAGAAGGCCCGGACAGCCCAGATTCATATTTATGGTATGACAGATGGGGCCAGTGAAGGTTTAGAAGCCACATTTGCTTATCCGGTTGGTGATGACGACCTTGATACCGAACGCGAAATATTGGTCGGTGCAGACGTGTATATCTTCTTTCAAAATGGTGATGAAGGCTTACCAGTGGTCTGGAGCTACAGCAGTCACGGTGAGGGAGCCGTTGAAGATGTGCGCCGGATCCGGCAGAAAAATATTGAAATTCTTGGGCGTGAAAATGTACTGGTTGAAGCCCCTATAGTAACAATTAAGGCCCATCTCGTGCTTGAGGGTGATTTTACTCACACAGGCGACCAGACGACAACGGGCAAGATCACAGCCACAGAAGATGTGATAGGTGGCGAAGTATCTCTTAAATCCCATCCTCATAGTGGAGTCAGACGTGGGTCTGAACAAACTGACCCACCCATGCCTACTGGAACCTAGCCCATTTCCATAAAATCCATTCAGCCAAAATAAGCCTTAAATTGGTGAATTTTGGCAACAAGAATGGCAGTTTCAGATGTTTTAGCAATCTTGCTCGGTGCAGGCTCCGCTGCTTCAGCACCGTCGCCTATCGTCGGGGCAGCTCAAGAAAGTATGGCGCATATGTATGACGCCGCTGCGCCATTTTCGCTAGGCACCCATCAAACCAAAAATAATAAGAAACGTACCCGCAAGGAAATCATGACCAAATGGGAGCAAATGCTTAAGTTTGCCCCTATTGCTGAAAGTATGGGAATCCATAGCACCGCTGCACTGGGTGGTGATGAGCACACCAGCCAGCAAGTATTCATTAAGCCTGCTGAACGCCTGCAAAAAGCCGACAACCCTGTTTTAAAAGCACAGCTTGCCAAACTTGAAAAACGTATCAAGCCGATGGAGCGGCTGATCAATCAGCATATTCTTAAACTGTGTTTTGATGCCTGCGGCTTTGGCGATTCCTATGCCCGTGTATATGGGAAAAAAGGCATTGGCGTCGTGGATATGATGTGTAACGAATACACCTATCCACCGCTGGTTTTACCGTTTGAGCAGGGTAGTAAAACGCTGGTCTATCATTTGTTGGACGCCCGAAACTGGACGAATACCAGTTCAAAATTAGGGGCGCGACAAATGATCCGCATGAAAATGCCGCGGATTCTGCACGTTCCCCAGCATGAAATCATTGAAGGCGTGCTTGTTGCCAAGATGATGGAAGAGGACGACCCGGACAATTTGCCGCTTTTCCCAGCGCATGTGGGTGGCTCATTTTTAATTGCCATTGAAGAAATTTTTGACAATGTGATTCGTGCGCTAGCGGCAATGAATACACAGCAGGTTGCTGATGCAGTCAACCAGATGTTTTTAACCATGAACATGGCCGGTATGCCACCGGCACAGCGTGAAGCCTACAAGCAAGGGCTTGAAGGCATGTTACGTGAGCATGAACAGTTTGTTAAGAATGCATTAGATGGCGGCGAAGCACTTTACACCACGAAATACCACGTATTGCCAACATGGGATGAAAAGCAAATTTTAAACCCGATTGGCGATATCAAGGGCCAGCGTAGTACAGCCATTAATATTGAAACTTTTATGATTGACGTACGCTTGCTTATGGGGGGCCTTGGTCTGGACCCGTCCATGGTAGGCTGGGCTGATATGTTATCCGGTGGAATAGGTGATGGTTCCGCGTCCCTGACGTATTCAAGCCAGGTGATGCGCCGTTCCATGATGATACGGCAGTCCTCAAGCCAAATGGTTAATGACTTGCTTAAAATTGACTGGGGCTATGCCTATAACGAAGATTTTGACAATGAACTGGATTATCCATGGCAAGTGGTCTTTCATTCTGATCAGACTGCAGCAGCCAATGAAATCCAGACGACCAAGCAAACCCGCATGAATACATTGCTGATTAAGACGCAGGTCATTACCGCGATTAAAGACGCAGGGCTTAATGAAGAAAATACCGCACTACTGTTAGAGCGTGACGGGGGGATGGATTACGACGAAGCCCAGAATCTGGCTAAAGATATTACCAGCGCCCGGGAAAAAGCCTTAGAGGATGGCCAAAATCCCAATGGCAATCCACAGGATGACAACTTAAATCCTGAACCAGAAAATGACGACGAAGAGGACGGCATTTAATGGCTGATCAATATGGGGTTTGGTCTGGCATGCCGATTGAAGAGGCCATCGGCTACTATGAGTCGTTGTATGCCATTGGTACGCTATCGGCCATTCATTATGGGGTAGAGTTGCGGCCCTTTGATGAAAACGGAAAAATCGCCAAAAGCCCAGATGTGACCCTGTTTAATAACTTTTGGTTGCCGTGGCTGGCCACCAGTATTGATTTATCGGTACTGGATGCACAAAGTGATAGTGCCAAGGTCGGTCACTACCAGTTGAACTATCTCACTGGCAATGGTTCTGGTGAAATTTCCATACCGTTCATTGAAACCCGCGCTGCTGATATTTTAAATAGTGCCAAAGCCATTAAAAAAATCGTGTTTCCCAAAGATGGTACTCAGGCGGTACCCGGTGATTACCTGATGCTGATGAAAATCTTTATCTATGACAAGCACAGCCGGTCAACACGGGTTTTTGAGGTTGATCACTTAGTTGCCTTGCAAGCCGGTAGTGTGCCTCTGGATGCCTCTAATGTGAATGGCGTGGCAACAGTCCAGCTTAACTTCTTAAAGATGTTTCCCATGCTGGTTGATTGACTGGAACCTGCCAGAAACCCATCATTTTTAGCCTGACACAATAAGCCCAGTATTAAAAATAGTGGGCTTTTTTCATGCGCCGGAATATCGATATTTTCACCCAGACTCATGCACCGCATTCCAGCCGGTTTGTGGCAGGTTTTGATTCCATTAACAGCGGGTCCTGTGCAGTAGGTTTTATTGCTGGCCAATATCGCCGTATCCCGGCGCTTGTGGCTGAAACAGCGACCGATGATGACCAATGGCGAGTTGTTAATCTAAAAGGCGGTAAGGGCAATGAAGCGCATTTTGATGCGATTGCGGTACTGGGCGCGGTAGATGATCAACAGGCAGCTGATATGACGTTAATGCAGTTTGGCCGCCTATTTGATTCTGTGGCTATGGATGTGCTGACAACCAATACCAATGGCCTAATGCGCCATTTAGATACCAGCCACTACCACGCTAAACCCAGCACCATTGCCCCATGGCAACTTAAGGCCATGCAGGACGTGATTTGTGCTGAAAAACCTATGTGGGATGACATCAATCTGGTATCCCATAAAGGCCAAACCGCCAATTTGCTGCTGGATATGCAACGCCATGATGACCACGATGGGTTGTTATCCCAGTTTGACGGATTGCCAAATTTGCTTGAGCAGCTTGGCGTTGAAGAGCCGGGCTTTGATGCGCTCATTGTGCAGTATCAATATCTTGAAAAGCTGACCGCACAATTGCATACCGCTATGAAAAATGCGGGCAAGGCTGGTGTGCAAGTGGTGAATGTCACCGTTAGCAAGCCATTCAAGCGTAACAAAGTGGCGCAAGTTGCGGTGACTTACGATATGGCAGACGGCCAGAGCGTCACGATTCTCTTTCACAACCCTGACAGCACACCGTCCAAACTGGCGCCAGCTGATACGCTCATTTCATGGAAAATCCAGATGAATAACCGTGATATTACTGGCGCTATTCAACCGAACCAGGGTGAAGGTATTGCCTTACCAGTGCTGGCTGGCCGTATTCTAAAACTGGTCAATCAGAATAGTGACCGGTTTAAGCGCTACCAGGTTAAAAAAACAGAGCAGGCGCAGGCTTTGGCGGATGCCGAACAGCGTATCACTGATAAAACCGCCCTCGATAAAGCGCTGGACGACGAAATGACTGATTTACAGCAACAGATTGATGCAGCCCATGAGCAGGCCAAGCAACAGCAGGAACTGGCTCAGCAAAATAGCGAAGTTCTTAAGGGGCTTATGGCTGATATTGCAGCAACTGCTGATCTGGGTGAAGCCACTACCAAAAATTACTTCTTTAAAGAAAAAGAGGTGGATGGCACCAAGTTTCATTTGTCAGTAGACCCATTTGGTGATGGCCTGACGGTTTGTTTATCAATCATGCCTGCCACTGGCGGCGAGCAGACAGAAGAACAGGCCTTTACGCTAGAACAACTGCAAAACGGTGGTTTTGAGGAAGCTAAGGCCTATCTAAAAACACTGGATGAAAAGTTTAATCAGGCCGTGGTTGAGGATGATTCGATTCCTGCTGAAGATATTCAGTTTGTGAGAGATATCGAGGCAGGCACGGTAGACGGTCTGGCCGAAGATAATTTCAAGCGCTTATATGGTATTGCTCAGGAAACCAAAAACAATGGGGATGAGGAAACCGAAGGCGCAGCAGTTAGTGCTGCAACGGTGATGGCCGAGAAACTTAAACCTGTTGCAACTGAAAAAGGTATCTCGCTTGAGCGCCTAAATACCGCGATTGATGATGAAGATGTACTGGAAATCCTAGATTCCATTGAAGCCTTGCAAGCTGCCCTTAATGCAGCACCTGAACCTGAGCCTGAACCAGCTGCTAACCCGGATCAGGAGTTTCTGCAAAACATCATTGCAGGCACTGTGGACGCCACAACTGTTGATATGGATCACATCATAGAACTGGGCGAGAAGTACCCAGACGATGCAGCATTCAATGCATTGTATGAGCAGGCTCTCAATGCGATTAACAAGGCTGAGCAAGAAGCCGCCAAGAGTTTGGGTTAAGGGGGTAAAACGATGTTGACTGCATTAGAAAAAGCCAAAGCCCTTAAAGAGTTTAGAGAATTGCGCCTTAAACTGGCTGGTGATGGATTAACCGCGCTGGACAAGGCCAAATCGTTAAAGCGCTTTCGTGAATTGCGTTTGTTGCTGGGTGGACAGAATCAACCAGAAGCACAGGAACCCGCCAATAATCCGCTGTACCAGTCCATTCTGGAAGGCCGGGAAGTCACACTAGAATTGCTGGAGCAGGTCAAGGCAGAGGCCGAAAAAGACTTGAACCATCCACAGCTGATTCCCGCTGTTCTTAAACTTAAAGAGCAGGTTGAACCATTACAGGTGCATCAGAGTGAGGCGGCTTAAATGGTGTCGAAAACGGATAAAACCGCCTTAAATCAAATTGACGTCGTTGCAAATCCCATTGCAGCGATTGATGCGATGATTGATGCGCTTAAGCACCAGCAGCACGAAAACTACGAGTTTTTAACGGGTGAACCGGTTGCATCCATCCAGTCCGGCCAGATTAAGCCTGATGAGAAGGGTCATTACATCAAGGCGGCTGTTAACTGGTTTAGGGAGTGGATGGACAAAAATAGCCATGGGCAGGAATTTGAAAATGTGCAGCTAGGAACAATCATTATTGCGCCTAGTGGCATTAAATCAGCCATGAGTCATAAACCCCACCCAATTGATGTTCAGGCGCTACCGGCCTTGCCTTTGATTATTGAAAAAGCTGTTGTTCTCAGTAGAACAATGGATGATATGGGCAAACCATTAGAAAATATTGTGGTCGCGGCACCCATCGAAATTGACGCCAAAAAATATTATATGGTTGTTCGTTTAAGACGGCACACTGAAGATAAAAACGATAGACCCCGCTTTTATACGCAAGCGGTTACTATTGCAGAGGACATAAAAAAAGGACACATCCCTTCAGACCAAGTGACTGGGCAAAATAAATTGCTTACTCAAAATGGAGGACGTGTCCGTTTATTAAATGTACTGTATAGCGCTCTCAGTGTCAATAATCCAGCGACCAGCATTGTTACAGGCCGTACAAACACTGTAAAAACCCCAAAAGGCACCAAACTTGATACGGTTTTTGCACTGGTTGAAGCTGACAATGTAATTGCATCACACGATAGCACTGGCGGGACTAATCCTAAATTTCCGCAAGAATTGCAGCCGCGTGACCGTAGCCGCGAAGCCAGCCAGACATGGGTGAAAAAAACAGCGGCCAATCTGGATCCTGATAGTCTGGGTAAAACCAGCCGTGCAGACACCGGTGCGCCGATTGTTGGTGATGACTTGATTGTTGAATCCGGGAACGGTCGCACCATGGCGATTCAATTAGCGTACGCACGTGGTACCGCAGAGGAATACCGCGCTTGGCTGGTTGATGAGGCAGAATACTTTGGATTTAAGCCTGAACAGGTTGAAGCCTTTAAGCAGCCTGTACTGGTGCGTATCCGTAAAACTGAGATTGACCGTGCCGCATTTGCAGTAGAAGCGAACCAGGATGATAAGCTGTCTTTGAGTGCCACGGAACGCGCCAAGGCCGATGCTCGCCGTATTGATGACAATATGGCGATGCTATTTAACCCAAGCGAAGATGGGGATTTACTGGCGGCCAGTAACCAGAAATTTATACAGGCTTTTTTACAGTCCATTGGTGATACCGAAGCTGCTCAGTATATTGGAACCGATGGCAAGCCAACGCAGGCACTAGTTTTACGCATTAAAGCAGCGGTATTTAGCAAGGCTTATAAGGATGACCGTCTTTTAGAGATGGTGGCAGACCAGACCAAGCCAGACTTAAAAAATATGCTGAATGCATTAAGTGTTGCGGCGCCCAAGTTTATTGAGGCCCAAGCCATTAGCCGGTTACAAACCGAAGATTTATCCAGTCAAATTGTTGATGGTATTGAAAGTGCCACTGACCAAAAGGTTATTGATGCGATTATTGCCGCTGCAAACGTGGTGATGACCGCAAAAAATGACAACCATGACGTGACCGAGTTTGTTAAGCAGCAAGGCCTGTTTGGTGATTTACCGGATGGTGTGGCAGAGCTGGCCGTATTCCTATCCAAAAATGCCAGCAGTGCCAAAAAGATGAGTCTGTTATTCAAAGCTATGGCCAGCTTTTTGGAAAAACAGGCAATTGACCAGAGTAACAATAGCCTGTTTGGTGATCCTGAGCCGCTGAGCATGCGAGAGGTCATTCAGCATGCTGTTGGTGTACTTGAGCAAGAATATGGCGATAAAGCCAATTTAAGCATGTTTGATGATTTAGGCTTTCTAGAGCCTAAGTTATTTGACCAGATTTTTAAGTCCTACGCCCGCACTGGGGAATGGACACCAACAAAATATCTGGAGCAAATGGATGCGTTGCGTCGTATTTTCTTTGCAAACGGCTGGGGACGTGAAAGACGTACTAACGGCTTCATGATCAAGCCTTGTGGTGAACGCAAAGTACGTCTTATTAAATATGCCGATGATGATAAATTTTTTGTCAGCATCGTTGATTTAGATGAAAAATTAATCACTGAAATTGTAGGTTGTGATAATAAGGCCATTCCTGAAATCATTGCTGAAATTAATAAATATCTTAATGAAGATCAGCAACTATCATTAGAAAAGTCTGGCTTTGATTCGGTTGATGGCAATGATCAGATTGCTATGGTGCCTAAGGTTGATGCTAGCAATACATGGATGAATGGGCAAATCATTCCATGGTCAGAAAATCCTGAGACTGATTTTGCGCATTCCATGAAATTGCCATCTTCCGGTCAGCTTGGTGATAAGGTTTGTTTTCATGTCTGGGCAAATGAAAGTAAAGAGTCAAGGGTGAGAATAGATGCATTTATTGCAGATATTAAGTTTAAGACCAGTAAAGTATGGTATGGACTGGCCATGCGCATTGCTGATACGCGATTTGCGACACTGATTTACTTACCTAGTGGGACTTTTGATATTTTAACCAGTCATGAAAGTGTAGACGGTTATGATGCCTTACTCACCATGGAAGAGATATGTCGGCATAACTGTTTGCGTACTGATATTGATAAGCAAGCCCATGAAGCCGCCACGTCACCTTACAATGATTTGCCAGAGCCGACTGAAGCACAAAAAATTTCAGGGGATTATGTGAAGGGCAAGCTATCAATTGCGGGTGTAGATATAGCGATTGAAAATCCGGCTGGTTCTACACGCTCAGGCGTTGACGCCAGTGGAAAGGCTTGGCAAACCACGATGAAGCATCACTATGGCTACATTGAAAATACCATGGGTGCCGATGGTGATGAGCTGGATGTATTTGTTAAAACTGGTTTGAATGAATATACCGGCATTGTGTATGTCATCCGCCAGCTTGATCCAGAAAGCCTAGATTTTGATGAACACAAGATCATTATTGGCGCGTCTACATTAGAAGAAGCCCAGCAAATTTATTTGTCTAATTATGAATCGGGCTGGCAGGGGATGGGCAGTATTGAAACGCTATCCATTGAAGATTTTAGGAACAGGCTGGGTAAGACCTGGACGCAGTTTGATTCGATTGGCCAGCACGTTGAGCCAATCACTGTTCTGAATCAGCTTATTGGCATCTTGCAGGCCAAAAAAATCACTGACCAGCAGCAGTTAATGGAACTGCGCGAGGAAATTCGCACCAATGAGCAGACCGCCCGTTATTTGATGGGTGGCCGTAAGGGATTGTGGGGCCGCACAACCAATGCGGACAATAAACGCAGTGCTGAATTGTCAAATTTACGCCTGAAATACCAGCTGGCACTGAATCATTTTATTGCCCTGTATTCCATTGACAAGCGGGAAGCCCGTACCTTTAATTTACGCCATGGCGTCAATTCTTTTGATTCCATCGAAAATGACCAGATACACCCAGTATTTCATGCGATTTATGGGCATGGAAACCACTGGAACAGCGCATAAAAGCACCAATTACCAAGCCTTAACATAGGTCAATCTAAAAAAATACCTATGTTGAGGTCTGCATGTCTGCGGTGGTTAATTTAAGTCAATTTGTGGTTACACCCTTAACTGTAATGACTGCTATTGATGCAATGATAGCGGTCTTACAGCAAGCGAATGGTCAGCATATCCCGCTGTATCAGTTTAGCGAAAAGATAACGCCTGCTGCCCGCCAGCGTGCCAACAATGAGGCAGTTGCATTACTGCGGGCTGTCCAAAATGACGATGTAAAGCAACTTACACCAGAACAAAAACTCATTTTATCCCGCTATACCGGCACGGGTGGCAACCTGATTGGCGAAGATGGCTTAAAGGGCAGTGCGTACGAGTACTACACACCAATGCCAGTGGCACAAGCCATGTGGGACCTATTAAAAGAACAGGGCTTTGCTGGTGGGAACGTATTAGACCCCAGCTCAGGCACTGGTATTTTTGCTGGTTGCGCCCCTGCCGATATCCTCATGCACAGTGTTGAACTCTCTGATATATCCGGCAATATCAATAAACTGGTCAATGATAGTGATAAGCATGCAACCACAGTGGCCCCGTTTGAACAGGTCGCGGCCAGCACTGATGATGAAATTTTTGATGCAGTCATTACCAATGTGCCGTTTGGCACCAATGCCGACCGTGGCAAAAACAAGAACCTGGACAATAAATATCAGCGTGACACGCTGGAAGAATATTTTATTAAGCGGTCGCTGGATAAATTGCGTCCCAATGGTTTAGCCGCCTTTATCGTTCCTACCAAAATTTTAGACAACAGCAGCTTTAAAAAGTTTCGTCAGCTGATTTTATTGCGTGCCGATCTAGTCGGCGCTTACCGCCTGCCCAATAAAGTGTTTGACGCCACTGGAGCAGATGTCACGACCGATATCATTATTCTTAAAAAATTTAACCAGGATGTCAGCGAGAAAATCACCAACCTGTATGAAAACGGTGGACTGCAAACCCTGCAAGCCGCACGGGTGCTAGATACCGATATTGTGGCCGGGCATTACTTTAAAACCTATGGCAAGTCTTACGTGCTGGGTGAAACCGTCAAGGGCAAAGGCCGTTTTGGTGAAGTGGAACGGGTAGTTAATGATGATTCATTGGCCAATATCCTAAAACTGGTGAAGCGTTTTCCTGAATCACGTATTGACTATAACTTGCTGGAAGTTACCCCCGAATTGACCGAAATTACTTTTAATGACGGTGATATTCGCCGTATCGATGGCGCCACATTCCAGATGAAAAACGGCGAGTGGCAACAGGTGATTGAACGCTTTAACGTGGATGAATCCTTATTTGCAACGCCATACGCTTTATTGTCTGGCAAAGGGGATTATCCAAAGCTGGTTGAATATGTTGCTTATTGCGCGGCCAATGCCAAGCGTCCGCCAGAATGGCTATCTATCTTTACACAAGAGGTCGAAAAGAACGCCGCTACATTTGGCTTCTGGTTATGTGTGTTGTCAGTACTGGATGCCCTAAAAACTGATAATGGCACATTTCCCTATGCAGAGCGCTATTCGGCACTAACCGCGCAAATGGTCGGTTATGCAGATGCCTACCTTAAAAAACGCTACAAACCCAAAAATCAGGATTATAAACGCTATCTGCACACCATCAGCATTGCCTTTGATAGCAACATGCCTGATGGTATTTCACGATTCTGGCGCGGTGATACCAGTCAACTGGCAGCCGTACAGCCACTGCATACCCAAGCTGCTTATGAAAATGCGGTGTACCGAGGTATTGCAGAAAACTGGCAAGTCGATGTAGCTGTCATTCAGCAAAGCAATCCTGATTTTGACCCAATGACTGATGACAATTACTGTATCAATCAGGATGGCAGCAAAGTCACGTTAAAGCGCGACTATTATGTTGGCAACTATCAGCAGTTTTTAACCCGGATTAACAGCCAGATTGACGCAGCAACGGATCCTGTCATTAAGGAAAAACTGATTCGGCAGAAACTGGCCGCTGATGCCATGATTCAGGCAATCGATGTTTGTAAGCTCAACTATGACCTAATGGCCAGCACCATACCGATTGAAATCAAGTATCGCTACTTTTCAGAATTTATTGATGACAAGGTACTGATTGATGCAGACCATCGGCTAGTTTTGGATGAAAAACCGGATTCTGTTATTGATCTGGTCAAATACCGTTTAAGCGGCAGTAAGGCACTGGAAACCGGCAAGATGGATGAGGGCAATAAGGCGCTGCGCTACTTTATGCTCAACCGGATTTTTAACTCCATCAACAACAACCAGCGTCTTTATGTGAAAACTGAGGACAACATCAACAAGGATACCAAAGCCAAGCTGCTTAAAATCCTGACCGATTATTACAATACCTTGAATGTCAGTTTTGATGCCTGGTTGAAATCCAATGATGAGTTCATGGCCCAGTTGGATCAGCAATTTAATGCCCCTGAAAACAAGGTTTTTCCGGTGCAACTGGATGATTCACCATTAACGATTGATGGCTTTAATCCCAAAAGAGAAGGTTTTATAGCATTAAACGGCTACCAGAATGAGGAAATTCGCCGGCTGTCACGCCATTTTGCGGGTATGTGTGGTTTTGACGTGGGGCTGGGTAAAACCCTAACCGCGCTGGCTGCCATGCAGAATATGCATAATATTGGCATTAAAACCCGTACGTTTGTAGTGGTTCCCAACCATACCATCAGTAAGTGGTTTAACGATGTCAAAATGGCTTATGACTACGTAGACGATGTGCTGGTGATTGGCAGTAATCAGGGTAAACAGGACGCCGTAGACTCCAAGTTTAATGCAGCAGATTTTGCAGCACTGACCAAGCCGGAAGGGAAGCATTATCGAAAAATCCTGATGACCGTGGATGCATTCAATATGATTCCGCTGCGTCAGGCGACCATTGAAACCCATTTTTACCAGACTGAAGGTATTGCCACCGACCGCAAGCAGGACCGCGAAAAGCAGGACGGTGATTTAAGTAACCGCATCAAGAAAATCAACAAGTATGAAAGCAAGTTGCCCTATTTTGAGGATATGGGCGTTGATTCACTGGTATTTGATGAAGCCCAGCTATTCAAGAATGGCAAGGCTGGCGGCGGCCAATATGACCGTATCAAAGGCCTGTCATTGCTGGCCGAGAGTGCTTTATCGGCGCGTGCAATCAGCGCGGCCATTAAATCCTGGTATATCCGTGGCCGTAACGGTGAATTGAATGATGGCGTAGTCTTGCTGACTGCAACGCCATTTACTAACTCGCCGGTTGAGATTCTAACCATGCTGTCACTGGCAGTCGGTGATAAGGAAGCCATGCGCGAACTGGCGGGTACTTCCATTGCCAGCGTTGATGATTTCTTAAGTACCTTTGCCAATATTGACCAGATTGAGCAGGAAAATATTGTCGGTGATCTGGTATCAGTTGATACTTTTACGGGCTTTAAAAACGTGCAGTTATTGAAGGATGGCATTCACAAGATTGCTAATATCCAGACCGCCCGGGAGCGTGGCCTTAAAATTCCTGATGAAGAAAATCATACCGTGGTCATTGACCTGGTGGATGACGACAAGGCAACCCTAAACCAGATGAAAGGGTTTTATGCACTGGCCAAGGAAATGATTAACGGCGGTGGTGTGATTGCCGATAAAGATACCTTTGAGGCCTATGAAGCCTATAAGGAAATGCTTGGTGAAACGGATGAGCTACTGGCTCACCCGTTCAACCTGATTGCCCGCATGTCTGATGTGATCATGGCCGGTAGTGAAATGGGCCTCATGCGTATTGTACCCGTTGATTTTGCCCCTGATCAGCTGGAAGCCGCGCGCAAATTGGCTGACCAGTTTAATGCCAAGAAAATCAGCATTAAGACAACCCGCCGTTTTCCGGGCGTTGATAGCGAACTAATGACAGTCAAAATGATACAGGACAATCAAGGCGAGCTAATGCCACAGTTTACTATAGGCTGCCGTGTTGATCTGGATGATCATAATTCGCGGTTAATCCTAAATGTGGATGATGCTGGCGTCGTCGCGCAGCTGATGGAAATGATTGATAAGGCAGGCCTACAGGTCCAGCCCAAGCTATCAGCTAAAGTTTCTGCCATGGTTGAAAACTATAAGGTTGAGCAGAGTACGCCAAAGCATCAGGGCCATGCCAAACAGCTTATTTTCTGCGACAACCTGGCGATGCAGCATGTAATCAAGCGGGCATTGGTTGCTTACTGTGGGGTGAAATCCAGCCAGATTGCCATTATCAATGCGCAAACTCTACCAGATGGCAGCAAGGGCAGTCCTGATACAGAGCACATGCAGGAAGTGCAGGACAAGTTTGCCAGCAATGAGTTTACAACCGTCATTGCCAATAAAAAGGCTGAAACCGGTATTGATTTGCAGATTGGTACACAGGCCATCCACCACTTAACAACGGGCTGGACACCAGACAGCTTACAGCAGCGTAATGGCCGTGGCGTACGTCAGGGCAATAAGCAGTCCAGCGTGGCAATTTACCATTACAATGCCAATGGCACCTTTGATGAGTATAAGCAGCGCCTGATTGCTGGCAAGGCTGACTGGATTGACCAGTTGATGCAAAAGGATTCTGTTGTATCTGGAACCCTGAATGTGAGCCAGGAACTCAGTAAACAGGACTATGAGGACCTGATTAATGCTGATAGCCCTGAACAAATTGCTGCACTATTGCAGGCAAAATCTATTCGGGAACAGGCCGAGCGTGCTGCACTGGTTGCCTCCAGAACCCGCTTGCTATATGACAACATGATCAAGGCCAAGAAACGCCCTAAACCCAGCATTGAAGGGCAAGTACGTCAGATTATGGAGGTCGATGCCAAACGGCTAGGGGAACTGATCAAGAAGCGCGACAAGGCGGCCAAGCCTGAGGTTATTCAGCGTTACACCGACCAGATCAACCAGATTGCCCAGCGCTATGATGGCTGGTTCGATGGTGAGCTGACCAGTGATATGGTGATTAAGGGCATTGAGCGAAAACGGCAATATAACCGTAGCCCAAGTTTTAGTGAATATGATATTTACCGTGAAATGCGGACTGGAAGCCATGAAATGTCACGCTGGATCCAGACCAATGCCGACACCCTGACCAATGATGTATTTAACCGTGCCCGTAGTGTGGTGAGCACAGCAGATAACATGATTCGTGCCACTGAAGAATCATTCTTGAATTATCAGGATAATGGTTTTAGTGAGGCTGATAAACAGGCCATTTTAACCGGAGAGGCCGTTTTAGATGATTTGGGCGTGCTTTGGTATGCAGGCGAGTACGTTAAGGCCATTAAAGAAAATGGCAAAACCGTTTATGGCTATGTGAAGATTGCTGAACTTAGTGATTATGGCTTTAAATTTGGTTTTATCGGTAAGGAAATCGGTAGAACTGATACCTGCCAGAAACTAAGCCCGGATGATAAGGCCGCTGCCATTGAATATATGGTGGCCGAGGATATGGCCGAGTGTAACACCAAAGAAATTTTTGATATCAGTGTTGCTAAGCCATTTTACGCCAGTGTTTTTCCAGAAATTTACACCATTTTGGCGGAACGTCTGGCCGGTGCGCTTCAAGAATGGAATGAGCGGACTACCCAGTATTTTGCCCGCAATCTGGTGCACCGTGCGACTAAGCGGCGCTATTGGGCTGAAGAGTTTTTACCAGAGCTAAGGTATGATAATCCCGATATTGTTAAATCTTATAACCTGGTATTTGATATTGAGGCATTTGAAGTTAATCCGCTCAATCGCAGGCCTATGGCGGTAATCCGTAATAAGAACCTAAGGCTTTATCAAAACATCCCAATAACCCATGCCTCAGATTCTGAATTTTTTGAAAATGAACTGCTGCCTTATCTGGAAGGTGAGGCTATAGAAGTAAAAATGGATGTAGACACAGCATTTAATTTATTGAAAAAACTGCTAGGAACATCACGCCTGTTTGATATGGCATTAACCCGGGCCGGTTTTACCACGGCTGAATTTCAACAGTTGTATGTTGACGGGATTAGTAAGGCTGATATTCCGCAATATGTTAAAAAAGCAATTGATCAGGAAATTGGGCACGTCATCAATAACCTTGATGAAGTGGTTGGCTGGTTTATGGTGAGCGAGGGTTATAGACATATCCGGCAACGGATTAAAATCCTGCCCGAACCAGGTGCACCTGAAGCAGCGGCGGCTGATCTGATGGAGCAGGCCAAGCGGGTAGCGATTAAAAATACCAAGGATGTACCCGTCATTGGCTTAAAATCAGTGGTGATCGGCAGGGATGGTAATAAGCTGTATGAAAACAAGGAATCATTAAAGGCTACGGTGGACTATGCCTACTGGGCAAAACGTCCAAGTATGTGGATTATTGACCTGGAATCGTTTGCCAAGCTGATTCAACAGCCGTGGTACGATTCAACCCAGATTGAAATTGTTGAGGCAAAATACAGATGAGCCGCATTACCTACCTAATCCCTGATCGTGCGGCACTGGCTGAGGTGACGGCTGGCATTAAAGCCAGCCTGACCGATAAGGGAATTGAACCAGCCAATATGCCTAAGGTCATTACTGATACATTTTTTCGTAATGCGGCGCGGCTAAGTGCCCGTGATATTGATTTCTGGCTAGGCTTTGGCGGGTATTTGCCAGCGGTTGAATGGGTTATTGCCCAGCAAAGCGGGGAAGGCGAAGAAGAGTTTTATGCCCGCACCCAATATCCTAAAAATGTGGTTGAGGCCTACAGTGTACCTGAGGATGATTTAGCAACCCTTGCAGCTGCTGATCTGTATATGCAGCTTCACCGGGCTACCACACCAGTTGCAACAACAGTCTGGCCATTAAATGAAGAGGAAGGCCAATATATTGACCTTGCCCAGTTTGAGGCGCGGCTCAATGGAACCGTGCGCCTTTAGCACAATGTGAGCGAGTAATAATAACCCTGTGCTTAAGCTCAGGGTTTTTTATGACCAACAAAACAATCGCGCTGGCCACCCCGGCCAATGCACCAAAGCCCCGATTGCCCAGTAATGACACAGACCCGTTGTATGGCGTAGTTTCCAAACACAAGTTTGCTGTATTTTCTGAATGTGACAAAGATGGCAACTGGCTTGCAGACTTGCCTATCGTGGCAGCCATGCTTACCGATGGTGATAAAACCATTGAAAGTAATTATCAGACCCCATTTGAAAACAGTAACCCAGAACATAAGATGCCAACGCTAATGGCAGCCTTGCAAACCGGTGAGTTGGTTGAGGCTATTGGCAATATTGTGGGCAGTAATGGGCTGCTACAGGCAGCAACCGATGTGCTGGATCCAGTGACGGGCATGCTTAAAGAATTTGCCAAGTCTGCCGAAGGTAAAACCAACCTGACTAAAATCAATACCACTCAGGTTTTTGTGTCCACGGCTTCTATCAGAATTAATTTAAGCCTATTCCTGATTGCCCTAAGAAACCCACTGGTTGAAGTGGAACATAAAATTGCCCAGCTGGAAGCCTGGTCTTTGCCCAAATATTTATCTAATCGGGGCTTGCTTGAGAATGTGAGCGAGAACGGGCTTGCAGAAGGGATTTTCTCAGGGGTGGTACCGCCGTTTATTTCGATTACTTTCCATGGCAAAACCTATGCGCCTTTCGTAATTGAAAGTGTGTCGTCACCGCTTGATGCGCCGATTGATGAAAATGGAAACCGCTTAAATCTGGCTTTTAGTGTGAATCTGTTGAGCCGGGCCGCTTGGGATGCCAGTGATATCAAAAAACTGTATGGGATGGTGTAAATGCTGACTTTTGATGCAATACCGATAGGTCCTACGACCTATACGCCTCAGGAACTAACCATTAATGATTGCCTGAAAGTAGCTGTTGTTAGCCAGCAGCTCAATGAAAAGCGCGTGACTGTGTTTTTAAAGGGCATGCTACAGGATGATAAGTTACCCCTGAGTATTACCTGCCAAGAGCGCTATTACTTACTAATGAAATACGTGGAAAAGCAAGGCAATTCACTGTTGGCCATTGATATGGACTTATCCGCCTGTTATCTACCACCAGGCATGGAATGGAAAACCCAAATCACCCAGAACGGGGTAACAGTACAGCAGCTTAACGGCCGTGGCGCTGAATTCTTGGAGTCAAAATGCAAGAACGCTATTGAATGGCTAGCTTGCATGATGGCACTGCAGCTGGCACATGAAAAGCATCCCGAACTGGCGGTTTTACCTGACCTTACCGTTGATGATGCCGCTTTTGAGCAGCAGTTTATGCAACGGCTGGACTACATTAAAAAGCTGTCACAAAGCGAATTTGAGTTGTGCTATGAAGATT
Source organism: Alkanindiges illinoisensis DSM 15370 (assembly GCF_000619845.1). GTDB lineage: Bacteria > Pseudomonadota > Gammaproteobacteria > Pseudomonadales > Moraxellaceae > Alkanindiges > Alkanindiges illinoisensis. The sequence goes on from NZ_JHUX01000003.1 coordinate 642,413, forward strand.
TTGCACCGCTGAACCAGCAATTATTTTCACTCATTAGTTTGACAGCCAATAATAGCGGTCTGGTTATAGAAAGAGGTGCAGATGACGCGCCTGTTCGATTTCGTCCCTCTGCCGCCTTTATCCGACTCATCAAAGAACTGGACCAGTCATTTAATTGAAGTGGCTGATGGTCTGGCTGAACATTGCCCAATGTCCTTAAGTGAAGCCTTAAATCAGCCGATTAGCTTTGAGGCGTTTTATTATGAATCACCCACATGGGAACAACGTAAAAAAGTGCTTAAGGCAGAAGCTGAAAAACACAACACACTGATTAAAATCGGCAACGCCATCATCAAGGGACTAGGCAATATTGCCAACAGTCATTAACCCTTACTTACTCAAGTTTACCAATTTACCTATTGGAACCTCCCTCAAAACCTAAAAAGCCCCTTCTGCATAATGAAGCCTCAAAGCAGGACGTCATAACAGCAGGGGTATAGGTTTTCATCATGACTGATAGTTCAAGTGTTATAGCCGCTAGTACATCGGTTGCGAATAAAGCTACCTATACCGGTGCTGCGACAGGGGTTTTAGGCTGGCTTACCCAGATTGATTTGTTGAGTGCCATGGGTGTGATTCTGGCAATCATCGGCTTTCTATGCAATTTGTACTTTCAAATTCGCCGTGACAAGCGAGAGGAAATTGAAAGTGCAGCCCGCCTACGGATCATTGAAAAACAGAATCAGGTAGATAAGCATGAGTAAGCGTATTTTAATAACTAGTCTTATATTGAGCGCAGCAGCTTTTGTGGGGGTAGTCCGACAGGAAGGCTACACTGAAGATGCAAAAGTACCCGTTAAGGGGGATGTGCCGACTTATGGTTTTGGAACAACCATTAAGCAAAATGGCCAGCCGGTAAAGCTCGGTGATCGAACCACGCCCGTCAAGGCCGTTGAAGATGCCTATGCCCATCTCAGCAAGGATGAAAAGTTATTCAAGGCTTCATTGCCTAATGTGCTATTAAGTCAGGGTGAATACGATACCTACCTTGATTTTACCTATCAGTACGGCATGGCAACCTGGAATAAATCATCAATGCGCCGTGAAATTTTGAACGGTAATTACCGCGCAGCCTGTGATGCCTTACTGAAATACCGTTATGTGGCTGGCCGGGATTGTTCCATCAAGTCCAGTAACTGCATGGGGGTATGGACCCGCCAGAAAGAGCGTCATGTGAAATGCATTGGTGCAGATGGCTAAGTTATTGGTGAGTTAAATTCAATTGTTAAGAAGCCCCTTGTAAGGGGCTTTTTCTTTATAATAATTAAATTTTATTCTAAATATTAATTATGACCTTAGATCAAAAATTAGCATTAGCTAATGTTATTGGTACGTGGCTTGCCAGTATTGGAACAATTGCTGCTGTAATTGTTTCCTTATGGCTAGTTAGAAGAACTGGAAGGATTCAACTTAAGATTGAAAGTACAACAGCACTTATATGTCCAGATGGTCGTATGGTTCGCTGTATCGTTATTTCTGTAACCAATCTTGGGGATAGAACAGTTACTATCACTAATATTCGGTGGAAAATTGGAAAAGGTAAATCGTTAACTGAAAACCTCCAATTTTTTAGTTTAAGTTTAGGATCGACTCAATTTCCAACAGAGTTAGAGCATGGTAAAAGTGGACACTACTTTTTAGAGTTGTTCAGGGAGGATGAACATAATTGGGAGCAACCATTTATTTTAGGTTTTGTTAAAGACTTATCACCTAAGCATCTTGATACTTTAAGGATTGAAATTAAAACTTCAATCGGGCAAATGGTTCAAGTCAGACCAGGGAAACAAGTACTAGAATTTATAAAAAACCATAAATTTAATTAACCCTTAAAATATCATTCCAGCTCGTTAAGTAGCTGGGTGATTTTCTGGTTTGTGCCATGGACCAGTTTCTATCCTTAAAGGTGCATGATCCAATCGATACCGCATCACGGCCAAACTTGTTATTGATTTCATCAAGGGTAATGGTCAGCAGCTTGCGCTCCTGGATCTTGTCGTGGTCGGCCAGCAGGTCAGGCAGATATTTACTGTCCGGCACAATATTCATCAGGATGACACCTGCATGCTTGTATTGCATGTTGGGTTTGAATATTTGCTCCAGCCCATGCATTACAGCCTTGTTAATCAGTAACCGGTCATCGGTGGCGTAGCTTAGGCTAACAATAATATAGGGGTGATAGTAGGGCTTTTGAAAGCGGCTGGTCTTGATGGTGATGCCAATGCTGGCACACAGCAGGTTCTGGCTGCGTAAGCGGTCAATTGCCCGCAAAACAAACAGGGTTAATGCTTCACGAAGGTCATCAATTTTTGTTACCGGCTTGCCAAATGACCGGCTACTGATGATCTGTTTTTTATCCGGGACAGTGTGCTCAATTTCAATACAGGCAATCCCCTGTAGCTCCAGTACCGTTCGCTCCATCACCACGCTAAAGTGCTGGCGAATAAACTTGGGACTACTTAGGGTCAGGTCAAGCGCATTTAGGATATTTAGGCTGGCCAGCTTCTTGGTATGCTGGCGGCCAACGCCCCACACTTCGGATACGTCCAGGCTTTGCAACATGAATTCAAGGATTAGCGGGTCTAAATCCAGAAGGTTACACACGCCATTAAAGGCCGGATTTTTCTTGGCAAAATGGTTGGCCAGTTTAGCCTGGGTTTTACTATGGCCAATACCCACGCACACTGGAAGGCCAATCCACTTGGCAATGGTCTGGCGCATTTGCTGGGCATAATCTGCCAGATTAAACAGGTGGCTATAATCGGTCAGCTCTAAAAAGCATTCATCAATCGAATAGATTTCCTGTTCCTGTGGGCCAACAAACTGCCCAAGGATCGCCATAAACCGTTTTGACATTTCGGCATATAAAGCGTAGTTACTCGACATCACCACCACGTCATGCTGCTTGATCAGGTCGCGCACCTCAAATAACGGCATACCCATCTTGATGCCTAAGGCCTTGGCTTCAGCAGAGCGTGCAACAATACAGCCATCATTGTTGGATAGAACAACGACCGGCCTATTATTTAAGGCGGGGTTAAAAACACGCTCACAGCTCACATAGCAGTTGTTGACATCAACCAGGGCAAAGATGCGGCTACAGGGCTGCATACTTTAACGGCCGCGCATGCATTTAAGGTTATAGACCACCACGCCCCAGATGGTCCATTCATCATTTTCGGCTGGGTAAATGTTGCTGTATTCAGGGTTTTCGGCCTTTAGCCAGACTTTGGCCGGGGTAAACTGGCTTTCAATCATCAGCCGCTTAACCGTATATTCATTATTAATACAGGCGACGATAATATCGCGGTGCTTAGCTTCAAGGCTGCGGTCTACCACCAGCTCGTCATCTACATCAATACCAGCATTCAACATGGATTTTGAGGCCACCCGCACGATAAAGGTTGCGCTCTGGTTATGAATAATATGCTGGTTGAGGTCTATACCGCGTTCGATATGGTCATTGGCCGGTGAGGGGAAACCAGCAGCGACCTTTTCAAGCGCCACTGGGATGTTATAAGTGGTCTGGGCATAGAGTGGCTTAAAGTCCAGCTTTTTAACCAGATCAGACTTAGTGCCATTAGGCGGATTGAACAGCAGCCAGTTGGTGATCAGGTTTACCTGTGATTCAGGCACCCGGATTAATACCGATTTTTCACCATAGAGTGATTTTCGGCCCGCGTTTTTTCGTGCGCCACCACGTTTCTCCAGTTGATCGGTCATCATATTTTTGATTTTGTACAAATTCAAAAATAGCATAAGCCAACAGTAAAATTTAATTCAAGTCAGTTTTATTGATAAAGTGAATTAATCCGATGAAACAACAGTGCTTTTACAGGCCTGTCAGTTTGCCCAGGAACATAAGTAGCAGGCAAATGCCCAGTGCTGTGCCGACCATCAAAGCATAAAATTGCACTGAAGCTTTCCAGTCCACGGTATTGTAAGTGCCACACTTATAGCAAACCTTGCTGAAGTCATGCAGGTTACGTCGGCAGCCGGTGCACGTGGTTTTATAGAGTGGCCGGAGTTTCATTATTTTGAATAATCAATCCGGCTCAAAATTTATCATTGAATCAGCTTTTACCCTAATTTCTTTTAGGTTCAGGATCTTGATGTTCTGGTCCAGCTGATTTTCATCAATATCATCGACTTGCAATAATTGGAGTGAGCGTTTAAGGGCCTCTAGTTTTTCTGATTTAGCATTTTTAGTTGTCATAATAGTTTTCCTTAAAAATTGCATTTATAGCCAGTTTGCGCAATTCCGCAAGTTATCACTTGTAAATCATTTTATAGAAGAGTTTCCAAAAATGAAAAGCCCGTAAAATCGAGCTTTTTATATTTTTATTTTGTCAAAAGACAGCAGCCTTGATAGCAGTATAAGTCTTACTATCTGCTGTTAGCATGGCTTTACGCCCATCTTTCAACACAACAATGAAAGTTATATCTTTGCCGCGGCCACCTAATACTAAACCAGCTAATAGGCCAACAGGACCTAGAAGAACTACACCTGCTGTTCCCCATCCAGCAGCACCGCCCAAGCGAACAGCTGCTTCTTCACTGGCCAGCTCAACAGTTTGGATCATCTCTTTAGTGATTTTTTCACCACGTGGTTGCCAACCACTGGTTTTTAAATGCAAGGAACCATAGCCACTGCTGAAAATGGGAGGACTATAGCTTCCCATACCTACAAAATCCCCAGCATGCACTTTAATCATAGCAACCATAATATTTTACTCTTGAGCCATATTAAAATTCTTAATCACTTTGTATTTAATAAACTGGTTAGTCGCCTCAATGACCTCAAGCAATGCACCTTTATATCCGATAGTTTTGGACTCATTAAGATCATACTCAACATCATTATTAAAAGCAGGCCGGGCAAGGTTGGATGAAAATTCACGATAGCCAACATTAATTTTGTTACCTACACGACCGCTATAAATAAGAGTTTGCTGGAATGAGTTCTCAGACAAAGAATCCACTTCTTGATTAACTATTTTTTCTTTTTCTATTTGGGTGCAATTCTTAGCATTAAAAACAGTAATCACACATAGCTTATTATCGGGTGTTACCATTACGGCTTTATATGGATCAGCAATAGCAGATTTTTGAATATTTCCGGCATTTTGAATACCGCCTATACCGTAGTAGACACCATTTGCGTCTTCACCAGTTTTAGGATAGTAACCACCTAACATTGTGTATGCAAAGCTAATCCTAATAGGATCACTTAAAAATAAAGCAGTTCTTTTAATGAACTTACCTTGCACAAGCATCTGATCACCTACATAGGCAGTAGCCTCGCTACCAATAGGGGGCTTACTAATTTGTGTCACTGCTGGTGCATAATTATACTGTGGTGTAGCACAGCCAACTAAACCTACCCCAACTAAAACACTCCATAATAAATTTTTCATAAATCCATACTCGTTAAAATTATGGATGAAATTTATCAGAGAAAAAGCTAAATCGCCATGACAATAAAAAATCGCTTAATAGAAGCAGCTAAAGAGCTAAATATCCCATTAGAATGGGGTGGGGATTGGAAAAATTTTAAGGATGGGCCGCACTACCAGTTGCCCTGGAAGCAGTACTTAAAGTAATAAACTATTAAACAAAAAGAGAGTTATTATAACTCTCTTTTTGGAGCCTTTAGATTAGCAGTGTACTTGAACACTATCGCATGCTTTTTGAATATCTAAAATGATTAAATTTCCATGATCTGTGTAAAACATTAGCCAATGACACTTATCTTTTATAAAGTAATCATATTCTATAAAATGCACTAAGCCATTTGCACATTCTCGTAAAGAAAGTGGTTCATTAGTACTAATATTTCCATTTATTTTAAATGAATCCCAAAAACTCTTCATTTCCATCTTATTTATTTTCTTTTTGAAATAACCAATTTGGTCCTGTATACCAATATCTAGGCTTATTTCTTTGGCATCTTGAGATCTTCTTATATTTGTCAATAGATCAACTATTATTTTCTGAGCCTGATTTGAGAGAGTGCTTAATAGTGGATCGGTTTTATCTTTATCATACTGTTCAACAAACTTCTCACTTAATTTCTTAAGCTCTTGTGCATTCTCTTTAACTAAATTTTTAAACATATAAAATTCCATGCAAATGTGACTGTTTTGATTTGTGTTAGATGAGTCCATAATTTATATAACATCCATAGCGAAGTTAAGAGTATTAAATAATTTAAGAGGTGGTAATTCATTCTTACTGACAGTCTTTATCACAAGCCACCCCATCATTATCCCGATCCAGCCGTGTCATGCCACACCGCAAAGCACGTTGGGCATCGGCACAGTCGGCAATATCAGCACAGCGGGTCGGTAGGTTAGAGCAGCTCTCGGTCTTTTTAGCCTTTTGACTCTTAGCCGTTTTGGTCACTGACTTTTTATGCGTGTGCTGTCCAGTGCCAAAAGGATTTTCTGTCTGGGTGGCAGCAAAGCTGACTGTAGATAAACCAATAAGTAGGCAGCATAAGTATTTCATTTCAACAATCCATTGTTATATGATTCAGTCCTTTATACCAATGTTTGAATAAAAATGCCAAGATCAGTTGATATAGCAATTAAAGTACTTTGGGCTTCATTAGTCATTAATGCGTTGTTGAGTTTACTCGGTAAAGTTATTGGAGTGGATTCACTAGGTAGTTTCATAGGTGCCCTTATCGTAACCGGCTTGTATTGTATTATTCCTTATAAACTTGCCAATAGAAGCAATGCAGCACGTTATGTCTATCTCATCCTGACCATTATCTCAGTACTAATAATGATAGCAGCAGGCAATGAAATACCTATGTCAAATATAGATAAACTTAATGTTTATATCACTTTACCTATGAATATTTATACTTTGTATCTCCTGTTTTTCAATGATGAAGCAAAATACTGGTTCAAGAGCAACTAAGATAACAAATGCGCCTAACCACACTTATTTTAGTTATTTTTGGCTTCTTCCTGCTCATGCTGGTTCCCGCATTAATCATTGATTATCTACCCTGGGAAGCAGGCTATAAAGTGAGTACTCCAGAGTATGCTGGTCATGCTTATGCCCGGCAGTTGGCGTCAGTGAAGGAATGCACTATTGATCCCGATGTGGCCCATGATGAAAGGTTTCAGCAGGGGTGTAGGGCGTTTTTTTAATGAAAATAATGGTTCAATATTAAACCATAAATTAAACTATTGCGGTTCAAATAGTGGTCTGATATAGTTTCTTAACTTAATCTATTAAAAGCACACAGTTATGAATGAAGACGCACAACTTAAGTTAAGGTTAACTCAGGAGTTAAAAGATTTTATCGAGTCTGAAGCTAAGGCTAACCATCGTACTATCAATGGCGAGGTAGTCTTTAGACTTGAGCAATCTAGAGCTATAAATAAAACCAGCCAGGCTGACGTTCGTGTCATAGATTTAAAAAATGGAAAAAGACGCTTAATTTATGGAAAGTTTATTAAGATGCTTGATGTGGATTTTTGTCAGAGCTTAGAAGGCTTAAAAAAGGATATTGAATTAGCTTTGGATGCATTGAGATATTCCTCATTCTCGCAAAGATTGGCATTTTTCAATAAAGAGGTAATTGTCTACAAGGGTAATAATCACATTGATATAGTGGACAACGGCGAGGGTAGCCTTGGTTGGTTAAGAGTCGAAGATCATTATTCTATTGATGATGAAGATTGAATTTAAATATCTATCTCTCAATTAGCATGACATGCAGCAGCTTGTCGTGATAATAAGTGAGGAGCAATAAAAAACCGCCTAAAGGCGGTTAATTTTTTATTGCACGTACTGAAATAATTACAGGAAGCCCTAAGTCATATGGCATATCTTCTTGCACTATGTAATTAATTTTAGACTGGCGTATATCTCCAGATTTTCGCAAAAAAGTATTAGCAAAATTAACTGTATATTTTTCTGATGATAATTCTTTATGATGCGCAACAGCATCAAGCCTTGCTTTGTCTTTTGTATTCCATGATGCAATTATTGACCGATCAACAATGTGGCAGACTCCTTCTGGTTTAAGCAAAGATTCACCTAATTTATAACAAACTTTGTGAACATTCTCCCGATAAGTAGCCATATCACTATTTTTAAAGTCTTCTAATTCTTTCTTAATATTTTTAGAAATTACTAACGGTTCAGCACCAATTAACCAGCATATTATTGCATCAAATCGCTGTGTTAAAGTCTTTAATTGAGGTTCAATATCAAAGATATTTGTATTAAGAAATACTATATTTGAATGTTTCAATTTCTCAGTTATTTCTTCGGGCGTTGTAGCTATATCAAATGAGATATTTTTACTAGTCAGATATTTTGAAGCTTGATCAAGAAGTATGGCATTTACCTCTATAACAAGAATTTTACGATTCGGATTTCTTGCAAGAGCATAAGTACTATATCCGGCTCCACAGCCTACTTCAATAATGAGTTCAGCACTACCTAATTGTTCCGTCATCCATTTGTACTGAGAGTTCTGATCAAGGAATTTAGAATCTTTAGACCAATGGTGAGCATATTCCTCAGTATTCATCGGTTTGCCAAGGTTTGGATTAATTTTCATATTAGATTTTTCTGTGAGTAAATTTACACAATAACATTTAAGTAAATTAAGTTAAATCAATAAATTACAAAAAAATTAAATTAGCGGTCGTAAACAAAATAAAAATTTCGTATGATTGCTTTAAATTTTATGTTAGATGATCAAAAATGGATCGACAGATTATCGACTTGTTTGCTGGAGCAGGTGGTTTAAGTTTAGGGGCTGCTAGGGCCGGCTTTAATGTGAAAGCAGCTGTAGAGCTAGACAACCATGCTATTCATACCCACATTAAAAATTTCCCTAATTCGACTCATATCCAGCAAGATGTAAGTAAGCTATCAGGTGAAGATCTACTTAGATTAGCAGGAATAAAAAAAGGTGAATTAGATGGTTTGATTGGTGGCCCTCCATGTCAAGGATTTAGTACGATTGGAAAGCAGCAAATTGATGATAATCGAAATCAGTTATTTAATGATTTTTTTCGTCTTGTACAAGAAATAGAACCTAACTTTTTTGTTGCAGAGAACGTAACAGGAATTTTAAATACTAAATATGACTTTATTAGAGAAGAAGCTCTTAGCCTTGTTCAAGATAAATATATATTATTAGAGCCGATAAAAGTGAAGGCCAGTGAATATGGCGCTCCTACCATTAGGACTCGGATTTTCTTTATTGGTATTCATATAAAAAGGTTTCCCAAAGAATTAAAAAAAACTGATTTTACACCTAGCAATGACTTAGAAAGTATTAATGTTAGTCATGCTTTAATCGGATTACCTACCTTAATTCAACCCCTATGGTTGAGTGAAGAACAAGGTTGGCAATTGGTAGATAAAACCCAATTCCCTAAAAATCGCTTCTTTGACCGAATTATTAACTCTATTCCTAATAATATCGGGAATAACAAACTTATCGAAAGATATATGGAACAGGATTTTGTATCTGGTTGCCAAGGTACTAGGCATTCTAAAGAAGTTGAAGAAAGATATGCTAATCTACAATATGGCCAGCAAGATAAAATTTCAAAGTCTGTAAAGCTAAATCCTTTAGGTTTCTGTCCTACATTAAGAGCTGGGACAGGAAGTGATAAGGGAAGCTATCAAGCAGTTCGGCCAATTCATTATGAGCAGCCACGGGTAATCACGCCCAGAGAGGCTGCACGCTTACAAGGTTTTCCAGATTGGTTCGTATTTCATGAAACAAAATGGCATAGCTTCAGGCAGATTGGTAACAGTGTAAGTCCTATAGTTGCTGAAAAAATTCTTAAAGTGATTTTTGATGCTATGAATAACTAAGTTACTCATAGCACTTTAACAAAAAAGGTTGAATAGCAAGCCAAAAACTTTTAATACTGTCTTTATCCCACATTAAGTCAGGAGAGTGAATAGTATTTTGTAGGTACCTAATGTTCCTATTAGTTCTTTCATTACGATTTTCATTACAGAGAGCATATATAGAATCAATATTACGTGTGTCTATTCCTGCCAATAGTCCATTAGTTTTCATATGATCTAAGCATTTTTTTATTTGCTCTCCTAAATTATTTTTAGTTACATCTAAAGTAGGGGCCTTAAAAGTCACATAATATTTACAGCTTAATTCTATAAAGCATCTAATTAGAAAAATAGAGGCCAAAGGGAAGCCACCATCTGAATCTATTTTGATTCTGGATAATTCATTTAATAAGGAACAAAGTTTATTTTGATCCTCTGGAATATTAAAAGGAGTCTTACCATTGTACTCATTGAATAAATAACTATGCTCTAATGTGTGAGAGGGCGTGGAGTAATTTTGCTCAAAAAGCATAAATTCACTATTAGTAAATTGATTAGTTTCATTATCATTTTCTAATTCATTTTGATTTTGTAAATTGCAATTAATTTCATTATCTATTGAAGTTAGTGGAGTATTATTATGCTCGATATGTTCAAAAGGGATATAATTTTCATCCGGTAATCTAGTAGATGGTATAGAATAATCATCTAAAAGAGCACTGCTTTCTTTAGCAATTGGCTTGGTATCTGGTACTACTAAGTTTAAATTAAACTGCGGTGGAATTTCATTCACTAGTGGCTTATCTAAAGGTAATTGCTGTTCTGAATGAAAGAATTTTTTACCTCTTTTTATTTTTCCAGTATGTGTTCTCCACTTCTCAGAAAAATCTTTCATAATCGGTAAAGCTTTTTTATAAATCTCATTATTTAAATCTAAATTCGATTTACTAGTGTTCCAAGGCAGCTTTGCACCCTCTCCGATAAAGCTTGCTATACCTATAAATCCAGTATGCTCAGTATGTGCTTTTGTGAACCAACCAGTATCTGATGACCAGTCATGCATTTTAATTGCTCGACCATTACAATATACAAACCAACCACAGTCATCGCGAGTGATGGTATTTTTTTTATCTTCTGTTTGTTCATATTGAAAAAGAAAATCTTTATGCTGACCAAGTTGAATATCAACTTTAACCCCTTCATATTCAAATGTATTTGAAAGTTTTTTAAAGCCACATTTTTTATTTATGGATGTTAAAACTTTTGGAGTGACGGTATTGTTAACTGTTATCACTAAACCTCTATTAATGAAAAAAGAATATCTTTTAGCTAATGAGTTAATAAAAGATTGTTCCCAGAGAGGATTTGAAAAATCTGAAATTATTTCTTTATGTAGCTGTTGAACAACTATTTCTGTCCCAGTAATGCCAGTTAATTGTTTCTCTACAATAGGTAAATCCCAATAGTCATCATCATTAATAAATTTGTTGGCATCAAAAAATAACTCAGAATTCTGTTTTAATGTTTCAGTTGAAATTTTACTAATTTTGCCTAATTTCAGGAGTGCACGATTAAGACCAATGCCGAAGAAGCCTATACTTGTGTTTAAATGCTCTGGATGTGAGCCAAATCTCAAGGCATTCTGTTTTAATGTGTTTAATTCAATTCCTTCACCTATATCTTTAATTGAAAAAGATTTTTTATCAAAAATAATATCAATTTTGTAACCTTTATAGTTGTTGGGAAGTGCTTCGTTTTTATTTTCTTGAAAAGCATCAATCGAGTTATCTATTAGATCAAAGATACACGCTTCAAGAGTAATATCTTTAGTAATACCATCGACTAAATATTTTTTTGTAGGACGTGTGTCTGCAACTAAAGCTACTTTACTCATCTATAAATTCCTTCCTTATAAATATTTATTTATAACTATTCACTTTCCCTTAGCCACCGTATCCAGAAAATGATCCGGATAGGTTAAATTCTTGGCCGTTAACCAATCATATGCACCCATCTGGCGTAGTTGTTCAATCAAGATATGAAGTATAGGATAAGTTAGTTATAACAAAAATAAGCAATTAAGCAAATTCGGAGAAATCCTAGCAATCTTTACCCTCCCTATCAAAATGAAAGCTGGAGGGATATATTAGTAACCTATTAAAGGCAGGGGTAGGTTGGGCACGTTCTCGGGCACGCAAGCTAAAAGTTGATAGCGATTAATAGGTGGTAAGCTTATGATTATGCTAAATATTAGTTAATATTAGCTGATAATAAAAACTAGCAATTAGAGTTCGAGTCTCTTCGCCCCACCATTTATACATAATAATATGCTGTTACACTACTTTATATCAGCTTCAAATCCTTAAGTACCAAGCCTTTCATGCCGATGTATGATTTTTCATACATTGACATAACTTCAAATGATAAGAGCATAGATTAAAAAAGAACTTTAGATCATAGCTAAATTTATTAAATACTTAATTGAAAAAATTCACGATTCATGATTTCTAGCAAATTTGTTCAAGGATTATTTTTAACATACGAAAACTGTTTTTCTAAATCTTATATTTTTTATATTTAAAATTAATGATTAATAAAAAACGCCAGCATCTGCTAGCGTTCTTAGAACATTGATAATTAGAAGTTAAATTCCATGCCTACACCAGCATACATGCGGTCATCAACATTTTTACGGTCATCTGACTGCTGGGCAACATAACCATATGCACGGGTTTTGCTATTGAACATGTAATCAACCATGCCACCAATCTGGCTTAGCTTCACATCATCAATATTGCCGTTAAAGCTAGAGGTAGATTCTTGATATTGTGCTTTCACAGTCCAAGGTGTTTCGCTAATGTTATAAGCAGCGCTCACCAGAAAAGAATTCTCTTTATCAAAATTCCTGAATGCACCTGCTGCCACAGCTGGAACTGCAGGCGTGGTTGGAGTTGCTGGAACAGCTGCAATTCCCGCAGCAGTAGCAGCACTGGACAGGTTGGTAGGCTCTGCATTTTGGTATAGGGCATTTAAGGTGAGTCCAGTTACATTAGCCATTGTACCTAAATCCAGGCTACCCACAAGACGTATAATTTCAGCTTCTGCCTTGGCACCAACAACATTAAAAGTGCTCACGACGTTCTTATCACCAGCCAGTGCAGCATACACACCCATGTCTTTGTTGTCGTAGACTAAAGATGCGGAAATTGCATCGCCTAAACTGTCACTTATATCACTACTGTTGCTGCCAGCCAGCTTGTTATTCTCGCCCTGTTGCAGCATCACATTAATACCAAAACCGTTTAGGGCTTTAGTGTCACTTTCTAGAGAAATAACGTTGTTTAGGCGGTTTTCACCAGCTAGTGTATTGGTCATATCCAGAACATGGACATCATTAAATAAGTCAACTTTGCCTTGGGCATTTTTTAGGTGAGAGTCAATGCGTCCTACTTTAACAGTACCGATCATGTCATATTTCAAACCCAAATAGCGGTTTCGCATTCCCAGATCAGTACCATCACCATCAGTGTTGACTTGCCATTCAGCCAAGTAAATTGCTTTTAAATTGTCGGTTAACGTTTCTTCACCCTTAATGCCAATCCGTGAAGCGTTAGAATTGATTTCCCATACATTGTCAGTATCGGCTTTGGTAGTTGCACTAAACTTGTCTACGTTATCAAGGGTAACGTGCAGTTTGCCATAAACTGTAGGGGCTGCCTGTACTGCGTTGATGGTCAGGGCAGATACCGCAGTCGCCAGTAACAGTTTTTTCATGTGTCTCTCCAAGATTCCAAGACCCTCAAGGTCAGTTTTGTACATTCATCATTTAGTTATAGGCTAATCAGGTTTTGGATTTACCAGCTTGGCCGTTGCTCGCTAGTATCGGGGGCAAATATTTCAAAATTGTTAAATATGACAGTACAAAAAAATAAATTATTAAAATTTTTAGCCTATGAAATTCATTATTTTGCGAATAATGGAACAGATATTGCTTAAGTTTAGTAGTGATTTTTGCCTCAACGCTGAGCAAGAAACCAATTAAACGGCCAACGACGCCCGTTGTCATTCCTGATCTGTTTACTGGCGCGCTGGAGGTTGAGATGCTGATATTTCATGATAACAAAACCTAAATAATTAATTGTATTTAAAGGAATTTATTGGTAAAAATCTAAATGAATTTGTTGTGCTAACTTAAGTGACTAAAGCATTCTTTTGGGATAAGCCTCTAATTCTTTATTCAGTTTTTTAATAAGTAATGCAAAACTAATTGTTTTGTTACATTTTAAAGACAGTTCAATATACGTTTAACAATTCAGTGACTTAAGCGATTAATTCCGCTAGGCACATTTAAAACGTACTGCATCATGATTGGGGATATTTGCAATGAAAAAATTATTGTTGGCTGTATTAATCAGTGGCTTTGGATTAAATGCTGCCAGTGCAGCGCCCGCATTATATGGCAAGCTGGATCTGTCAGTTGACCGTTTCGACTATGACAGTAGTGCCACCACCAATAAGGATAACTGGAAAGTTGATTCCAATATTTCATTCTTTGGCATTAAGGGTGATGAGAAGCTAACCGATGATTTAAGCGTACTTTACCTGATTGAGTGGCAAATTAATGCGGATGGCGATGGCACTGATCTAGGGCAGCGTAATCGTTATCTGGGCTTAAAATCTGACAAGCTGGGTACGCTAAAAATTGGTAAGGTTGACAGCTATGTCAAGCGACTGGCTGGTGGTGTCGACCTGTTTGATAACTATGTGGCCAATGCAGTGGATATTACCAGTACATTGACTGGTGAAAACCGCCTGAACAATACCGTATCGTATGAAACCCCAAACTTTAATGTGCTGGGTGGCAACCTGCAATGGAACGCGCTGATATCTTCTGGTGAAGATAATACTGATGATGCCACAGTAAGCAATCCCGGTGAAACTTCTGGTAAAAGTCTGGCTGATGCGTGGTCTACCTCGCTGACCTATAAAAATGACAGTGGCGTGTCAGCAGGTCTGGGTTATGACAGTGGCGTTGGCAGCCGCTGGTTGGGTCTTTCTGGTTCACCCATTGCGACTGCTAATATCGTGCGTGGAACTGGTGCAGTTAACCTGAAAGAAGTTGGCTTAACCTTAACTGCATTAGTGCAGCGTGCCACTGTAGACAATGCCAATACCACCAGCGCTGCCACGGCGAGCGGTGCAACAGCCTTAACGACAGCAGCATCTGTTGCAGCATTAAATAATATTGATGATGAATTTGGCTACACGGTAGGAGCCAGCTACAAGATTCCAGGTTATGACAAGATATCTGTAAAGGCACAATATAACCATGCAACGACCAGCTTTAAGCAAATCACCAAAGACAATGATATTGACCAGATCGCAGCTGGCGTTGACTATGCTTTTAATAGCAAAACCCGGGGTTATGGTTTTTTAGCCCAGAACACCAAAGATAACGGCACTGTTGATAACAAAACCCGTTATGCCGGTGTTGGCCTGGAATACAAGTTTTAAGATTCAAGCGTCATTAAACCTGGCACGTAGTCTGACCAGATTGTGCTTAAGCCCGCCTTGTGCGGGTTTAAGTGTTTAAAATGGGTCATTTTTAGGCACAACAAAATAAAAATAATGAAAACACAGGATGTGCTTTGCTTTATGAGGTGTGGGTGAAGTAAAATTGCGCCCCATCAGTAAACGCCATTTGTAGGCTGTAACAGATTGGAATATCAATGACTCACTATATTTTTGTGACTGGCGGCGTCGTATCCTCACTGGGCAAGGGGATTACAGCAGCATCGGTAGCAACCTTGCTGGAAGCCCGTGGTTTAAGTGTCACCATGATTAAAATGGACCCTTATATCAACGTTGACCCTGGCACAATGAGTCCATTTCAGCATGGCGAAGTGTTTGTCACCGAAGATGGCGCGGAAACCGATCTTGATCTGGGCTACTACGAGCGTTTTTTACGCCGTTCCCGCATGACCAAGAAAAACAACTTTACCAGTGGCCGTATTTATCTGGACGTTTTGCAAAAAGAACGTCGTGGTGACTATCTGGGCGCTACGGTTCAGGTGATTCCGCACATTACCGACAATATTAAAGACCGCATCAAAGCTGGTGGTGAAGGCTACGATGTGGCTATTGTTGAAATCGGTGGTACTGCTGGTGATATCGAGTCACTGCCATTTATGGAAGCTGTGCGCCAGATGCGTGTTGAGCTGGGTAGCCGTCGCTCCATTTTAATGCACCTGACCCTGGTGCCTTATATTGCCTCTGCCGGTGAAACCAAAACCAAGCCCACCCAGCATTCTGTTAAAGAGCTGCGCTCCATTGGCTTGCAGCCCGATATCCTGATTTGCCGCTCAGATCATTCCATTAGTGATGACTCACGCCGTAAAATTGCCCTGTTTACCAACGTGGAAGAGCGTGCTGTTATTGTGGCCGAAGATGCCAAAAGCATTTATATGATTCCACGTAACCTGCATAACCAGCAGGTGGATGACCTGATCTGCGAGCGCTTTGGCTTTGATGGCCTGCCAGCTGCTGATTTGTCAGACTGGGATCAGGTGACGGATGCGCTATTAAATCCCGATCATCAGGTACGTATTGCCATGGTGGGTAAATATGTTGAATTGCCGGATGCCTATAAATCCCTGAATGAAGCCCTGTTGCATGCTGGTATTACGCACCGCAGCAAGGTGGAAATTATCTATATTGATGCCGAATCTCTGGAAAATGATGATTTAAGCCGTTTGCAAGACGTAGATGCTATTCTGGTTCCTGGTGGATTTGGCGAGCGCGGAACACAAGGCAAGATGAATGCCATCCGCTTTGCCCGTGAAAACAAGGTGCCATATCTGGGCATTTGCTTAGGGATGCAACTGGCAGTTATCGAGTTTGCCCGTAATCAGGCCGGTTTGAGCGAAGCCACATCTACTGAATTTAACCGCCAGACCAAACAGCCTTTAATTGGTTTAATTACCGAATGGCTGGATGAGCGCGGTGAAATCCAGACGCGTAGCGATGCATCAGATCTTGGTGGAACCATGCGTCTGGGTGCACAAAAAGCTGAGCTGGTAGAAGGTAGCCTGATTCGCCAGATTTATGGTCAGGCTGATGTGATTGAACGTCATCGCCATCGTTATGAGATGAACAACCGTTACATTGAGCAGCTTGAAGCCGCTGGTATGAATATTTCCGGTTATTCAGCCGTGCAGCATCTGGTTGAGTCAGTAGAAATTCCAGCACATCCTTGGTTTGTTGCGTGTCAGTTCCACCCGGAATTCACCAGCTCGCCTCGTGGTGGTCATCCGCTGTTTGCCAGCTTTGTTGGCGCTGCCCTTAAGCATCAGGCACAAAGCCGCACATAAATTCAATAAAGATAAGGAATACACAGATGACCGAATTAAAAGCAGCACAGTCTGTTGTGAATCTGGGCGACATTCAAATGGGCAATGACTTGCCGTTTGTCTTGTTCGGTGGCATGAATGTACTGGAATCTAAAGATCTGGCTTTTGAGATTGCAGAAACCTACATTGATATCACCAGACGTCTGGGCATTCCTTATGTGTTTAAGGCCAGCTTCGACAAGGCCAACCGTTCCAGCTTGAATTCATTTCGTGGCCCGGGTCTGGAAAAAGGGATTGAATGGCTGGCTGAAATTAAAAACAAGTTCAATGTGCCTATCATCACTGATGTGCATGAACCCTATCAGGCGGCTCCCGTGGCTGAGGTTGCAGATATTATTCAGCTACCTGCCTTTTTAAGCCGCCAGACTGATCTGGTTGAGGCAATGGCCAAGACCAATGCCATTATCAACATTAAAAAGGCTCAATTTTTGGCACCTGCCGAGATGCGCCACATTTTGCACAAGTGTTTGGAAGCCGGAAATGACCGCCTGATTTTATGTGAGCGTGGCTCAAGTTTTGGCTATAACAATCTGGTCGTAGACATGCTGGGCTTTGACACAATGAAAGCCATGAATGTGCCAGTGTTTTTTGATGTGACGCATGCCTTGCAAACGCCCGGAGGCCGTAGTGATTCAGCCGGAGGACGCCGTGCCCAGATTACCACGCTGGCTCGCGCAGGCATGGCAACCGGTTTGGCAGGTTTGTTTCTTGAAGCGCATCCAGACCCGGATAAGGCTAAGTGTGACGGGCCTTGTGCCTTGCGTTTGTCCCAGCTTGAACCATTTTTAGCGCAGCTCAAGCAGCTAGATGAACTGGTTAAGGGCTTTGCAGCACTGGATACGCATTAATTTTGTAGGATGCCCGATAGTTATGCGGGCATTTTATTGGGGTATGACGCTGGTTTTTAAGAATAAATTTTTAGAAATTCAGGTATTTGAATGCCTTATTTTTAGAAATCAGGTTTTGAAAAATCAAGTTTTGCAGCATCAGGCTTTTTCAAGCCAGGCTTTTAGAATAGATATCTGTTAAGGACAGGAGCTTTACATGAGTCAAATTACCGATATTCGCGCCCGTGAGATTCTGGACTCACGCGGTAACCCAACCATTGAAGCTGATGTCATTCTTGACTCAGGCGTGGTGGGCCGTGCCTGTGCGCCAAGTGGTGCGTCAACTGGTTCTCGTGAAGCTCTGGAACTGCGTGATGGCGACAAGGGCCGTTATCTGGGTAAGGGCGTGCGCAATGCCGTTCATAATGTAAACAGTGATATTCGTGATTTGCTCTTGGGCAGCAATGTACGTGACCAGAAAGCACTGGATGACAAACTTATTGCCACTGACAATACCGAAAACAAATCCAAGCTGGGTGCCAATGCCATGCTGGCAGTATCGCTGGCGGCTGCCCGTGCTGCGGCCACTGAGCTAAAACTGCCATTATTTCAGTACATTGCTAACCTGCGTGGCCAGGCAACCTTAAGCATGCCTGTTCCCATGATGAATATTTTAAACGGTGGCGCACATGCCGATAATACCGTTGATATTCAGGAATTCATGATTGAACCAGTGGGCTTTAGTAGTTTTGGTGAATCGTTGCGTGCTGGTGCTGAAATTTTTCATGCCCTGAAAAGCGTGCTGAAAAAACAGGGCCTGAACACCGCAGTGGGTGATGAAGGTGGTTTTGCACCCAACCTGCGTAGCAATGAAGAAGCTATTACTGTGATTCTGCAGGCCATTGAGCAAACTGGCTACAAGGCAGGTACAGACATTATGCTGGCGCTGGACTGTGCCGCTACCGAATTTTATAAAAATGGCCAATATGTGCTGGCAGGTGAAGGCAACAAGGCATTTAGCAGCCAGCAGTTTGCCGACTATCTGGCGGGTCTGGCACGTCAATATCCGATTATTTCCATTGAAGATGGTCTTGATGAATCTGACTGGGACGGCTGGAAATACCTGACTGATATTTGTGGTGACAAGATCCAGCTGGTTGGTGATGACCTGTTTGTAACCAACCCGGCCATCTTGCAAAAAGGCATTGATCAGAAAGTGGCAAATGCCATTTTGATCAAATACAACCAGATTGGTACACTGTCTGAAACGCTGGATGCCATTTATCTGGCCAAAGCCAATGGCTATGCAACCGTAATTTCGCATCGTTCTGGCGAAACCGAAGATTCAACCATTGCGGATCTGGCAGTGGGTACGGCTGCCGGTCAAATCAAAACCGGTTCACTGTGCCGTTCAGACCGTGTAGCCAAGTACAACCAATTGCTGCGTATTGAAGAAATGATTGATGCGCCATATCGTGGCCGTGCCGAATTCAAAGGCCTGGTTTAAAAACTGGGCTTGAGGCGCTGGCCTAATAGACTGGCTAAGTATCAGTTTTGATCTTGGCCAGTCATGAGCAGGGAAGTCTGACTTTGATGTTAGGCTTTCTTATTTAGTAAATCAGGTAAGTTTTATGCTTTCTACGCTCAGCGGTCGCATTGTGTTTGTTGTTGCCATATTACTGCTGGCCTTTCTGCAGTATAAATTGTGGTGGGGCGAAAGCGGCTATTATGACCGTCAGGCGCTTAAGGAGCGTATTGCGTCTTATCAGGTTGAAAACAACAAGCTGGCCGAGCGTAACCGGATTTTAAGTGCAGAGGTTTACGATCTAAAAAGTGGTCTGGAAGCTGTTGAAGAACATGCGCGTCTGGATCTGGGATTAATTAAGCCGCGTGAAACTTTTGTGCAACTAAGCACTATTGATGTCTCCGATTATAAAAAACAAGTTGAAGTTACCGGAGATGACCTGATTACCAATGAAACTGACAAATGTGATAATGCCAGCACAATACTGGGCTATTTTACCTGCGGCCGGTAGTGGTAGCCGTTTTGCATCAAGTATTCCCAAACAATACTTAACCCTGATCAATAAAACGGTCATACAACATAGCGTAGACCGCATTTGCCAGTTACCTCTTCAAGGCTGTGTGCTGGCGATCAGCGCCCATGATCAGACAGCCAAAACCCTGACTTTTGCAAAGCCTGCATTGCTGCATTGGGTAACAGGTGGGGCGGAGCGCATGGATTCAGTACTGGCTGCCATGCAGTACTTGCAACAGTTTGCCACTGCGCAGGACTGGGTACTGGTACATGATGTTGCCCGGCCTTGTATTTTGGCAAATGATTTACAGCATTTGCTGGATGAACTAAAAGAAGATGCCGTGGGTGGCCTACTGGCCGTTCCAGTTCGGGATACCTTAAAGCGTGGCAATGCAGGGCAAGTGGTTGAAACGGTGCCACGCGATCATCTTTGGCAATGCCAGACGCCACAAATGTTCCGTTTTGGTCTATTGCTGGACGCATTACAGCAAGCCAAAACCCAGCAGCAACTGGTTACTGATGAAGCTGGTGCTATTGAACAGTTTGGCTTGCCAGTAAAGCTAGTAAACGGCAGTAGTACCAATATTAAAATTACCTATCCTGAAGATTTAGGGCTGGCCGCTGCCATTTTAAAAGCACAAACAGAAGAAAATCTAATTTAGTCTTTAAAAATGCTGATCATAAAAGTCTATTTTTGCAGTTCATAAACACCACTAAATCGCAGATTCTTGTTACCGCAAAGCGGCGAGGCTTGCCATACCCGCCATTTTTCCTTGTGCTGGCGTAGTTTCAGAATACAGCCACTATCCAGATCCTTAACCGTTATTTTTTTTGCCTGATTGGCATAGCCGCTAAAATCGGTAGTCTGGCTGTGCTTTTGGTCACTACCACTCCAGAAGGTTTGCGCCAGCACCCGGATTCTTTTTTCATCCAGCGTTTGTAGTTGCAACAAGGCAAGGTTGGGATCAGGCCGCTTGTCTTTCATACGAATAAAATAACGCACAAATTCCTGATCTGTGGTATTCAGGTTTTTTATTTCCAGCAAACGCTTCTGATAGGCTTGTTCAATGCAGGCCGTATTTTTGCATTGATTGCGTGCTTTACTCCAGCTTTGCTGGGTCAACTCCAGCATTTGGGCAGGTATTTTGGTTTCATGGGTAGCCTGTTCCAGTTCAGCAAAAAGTTTGTTGTCCAGTTCAGTCAGTTTGGGATTACTACAGGTGGTTTTTTCCACAAAGTTACCGGGATTTTCGCAATCAAGAGGCAGAATTTGCGCAAAGGCCAGTGGTAAAAAAGCGATATTAATAAAGCTACCCGCTATCCAGCGCCTGCAATTAAAAACAGCCATATGACCTATAACATCCTGCCAGTTTAGTTTGAAAAATTTAGCACAGCCACTTCCCGGATTGCAAAGCACAAACTGTTAGAAAATAGCCAAACTCTTAAGCCATCGCGTATGATGCCTGCAAGTTTTGTTATTCTGTTATTTTTTTGGGATTAAATATCAAATGCTGGATATTCGAATTGGGCAGGGGATAGACGTTCATGCGTTTGAGGACGGTAGTTTTGTCACGCTGGCCGGTGTCAAAATTGCGCATACGCATGGCTTAAAAGCACATTCTGATGGGGATGTAGTGTTACACTCATTGGCAGATGCATTGCTGGGTGCACTGGCACTTGGGGATATTGGTCAGCATTTCCCGGATACTGATGAAAACTATAAAGGGGCTGATAGCCGGGTGCTGCTACGCCATATTTATGATTTAATCAAAAAACAAGGTTTTGAGCTGATTAATGCCGATATTACCGTGGCATGCGAGCGTCCCAAGTTGGCACCGCATAATCTGGCTATGCGTTCTACCATTGCAGCGGATCTGGAAACAACGCTGGACCGGATTAGTGTAAAAGCCACCACCACGGAACAGCTTGGTTTTACCGGACGTAAGGAGGGTATTCTGGCCAGTGCGGTTGTATTGCTGGGGCGAAGATAGTTTTGCTCTGGTCTCTAGGGAGCTGGTATGTTATTTCAGTGAATGTCTAAGGCTTTATCTTTTTTTAAGATAAGTAAATCAAAAATTATGAAAATTCTTTTATCTTAAAAATAGATATTATATCCACCTTAATAGCATTAATGATGAAAAGTGATTGGTTATGCCTGATATTTTCCAGTTTATCTTGGCCGGCATCGTAGTAGGTTTTTGCGTTGGGGTCACAGGCGTAGGTGGCGGCTCATTGATGACGCCTATCCTGATTGGCCTGTTTAAAATAGAGCCACATATTGCCATTGGTACAGATCTACTGTACGCCGCAATTTCCAAGTTTTGTGGGTCGATGGTTCACGCCAAAAAACTGAATATTGTATGGCCGATTGTAGGCTGGCTGGCACTGGGCAGTATTCCGGCATCATTGGGAACCAGTTGGGTACTGGAACATATCCTGAGCGGTTCAAATCAGTACAAGGCCATATTAACAATGGTATTGGGCTTTATGCTTACCCTCACTGGCATATCCATTGTCTTTCGTCACCGGATTGAAGCGTTTTTCAAGCGCCATTCCAAAAGTACAGCCAGCGCTGTTGAGCTTAGCCGTGAGCAAATTGCCCAACTGGTTAGCCGTAAAAAGCTGCAGGTTATTATCATGGGGATGGTGCTGGGTGTGTTTGTCACCTTGTCGTCAGTTGGGGCAGGTGCGTTTGGGGTTATGGCGCTGATCCTGATGTTTGCCAATTTGCCCATGATCCGCATTATTGGCTCAGATGTGGTGCATGCCGTAGCGCTCACGCTGGTGGCCGGACTTAGCCACATGAGTGCCGGAAATGTAGATTTTCATTTGCTGGGCTGGCTGCTGGTGGGTTCCATTCCGGCAATTATTGTTGGCACATTAGTGAGCTCGCGTATGCCGGAGCACCTGATTCGCCGCGTTCTGGGGATTACTTTATTGCTGCTGGGTATTAATTTTATGATTAATCCGGTCAAGGCCAAGCCTGCTGCACCGAAGCCACAGCAACACGCCCAACTGATCGTATCAACCAGTAATGTTAAAGCTTAATTGGTCTGCTTCCATCGCTTAAACTGTTAATTAACCGATGGGCTTTATTGATAACTGCAATGAATTTTTTTAAAGATTTACTTGCAGTTATTGATTACAGGCCCCATCCTATAAGCCTTAAATTGATTTAATGTCTGTGGTGAGCGTGTTGTGAACGCAATGAATAATATGGTTAATAATTCAGGTTCCGGTGAACAGGTCGAGAATATCAATATTGCGGCGATTCAGCCGTTGATTACTCCTGCACAGTTAAAGGCAGAACTGCCGTTAAGTGATACTGCAAAATCAGTCGTCTTACAAGGCCGCCAGACCATTCGTAATATTCTGGATGGCAAGGACAATCGCCTGTTTGTGGTCATTGGTCCATGCTCAATCCACGATCCGGTGGCTGCACATGACTATGCAGATCGCCTAAAAGCCTTGAGCGAAAAAGTAAAAGACACCTTATATATTGTGATGCGGGTTTATTTTGAAAAGCCGCGTACTACTGTGGGCTGGAAAGGGTTGATTAACGACCCTGATATGAATGATTCCTTTGATATTGAAAAAGGCTTACGCATTGGTCGCAAGCTGCTGCTGGAACTCAATGAAAAAGGGTTGCCTTGTGCCACTGAAGCGCTTGATCCCAACTCGCCACAGTACCTGCAAGACCTGATTAGCTGGTCAGCGATTGGTGCGCGTACTACCGAAAGCCAGACGCACCGTGAAATGTCGTCAGGTTTGTCTTCTCCGGTTGGCTTTAAAAACGGTACTGATGGTGGCTTAACCGTAGCCATTAATGCCATGCAAGCGGTGCAATCCGGGCACAGTTTTCTGGGCCTAAATGAAGATGGTCAGGTTGCAGTGATTCGTACTAACGGCAATCCATACGGCCATGTGGTATTGCGTGGTGGTAACGGCAAGCCGAATTATGATGCAACTGCCGTCACCCAGACTGAGGCGGCTTTAACCAAAGCCAAGGTGAGCGGCAAGATCATGATTGATGCCAGCCATGCCAACAGCAACAAAGACCCATTCCTGCAACCATTGGTACTGGAAAATGTGACCCAGCAAATTGTTGATGGGAATCAGTCGATTGTTGGTTTGATGGTCGAAAGTCATATCAAGGGTGGTCGTCAGGATATTCCGGCTGATTTAAGCCAGCTTGAATATGGTAAGTCTGTTACTGATGGCTGCATTGACTGGCAAACCACCGAAGACACCTTGCTGAAAATGCATGAAGCCTTAAAGGATGTGCTGCCGAAACGCGGCTAATTCTAAAATAGTAATATCAAAAGCCCACCGGATTGAAAATGAAGGTGGGTTTTTTTGATTTTTAGGAAAAATTAATCTTGTGTAACTGAGCTTATCACAGGCCTTTTTAACTCAAAATATTCATGCTATCATTGATAGCATATGAGGATTAGGGAGATGCTAATGAGCAGTTTACTGGTGCGTAATCTGGATGATGATATTATTGCCCAGTTTAAAGCCTTGGCAATGCAAAGGGGCCTGAGCGTTGAAGCCTTTCACCGGCAAACCATCATTAATCTGGTAGAAAATAAAGCAGAATTACAACCGCGTAATTTAAATGAAGTGTTGTTAAAGTTACCAAAGCTGGAACAGATGGATGAGGTGCAGGCTATTTTTGAACGGGACAGCAGCGTTGGCCGTGATGTTGAGTTAGGAGATTAGAATTTACGATGTATCTTTATGACACTAATATCGTCAGTGAATTAACTAGGAAAAATCCGGATGTAGGTGTCATGACTTGGATACAAGCAGCGCAAAATAATAATGATGCTTGTTATTTAAGTGTCATTACGCTTGGAGAAATTCAGCAGGGTATTGCAAAACTGCAACGGCGTAATGATCACATCCAGGCGGCACGTTTTCAGCGATGGTATGAGCAGGATTTAATGAGCTTGGCGCAATATACACTGGATTTTGATAGAAATTGTGCGGAGGTATGGGGGCGATTAATGGCGCTTAATCCACATCATCCAGTTGATAACCAGATTGCTGCGACTGCGCTTATTTATGATTTGACGCTTGTTACCCGTAATATTAAAGATATTGAGAGAACGGGCGTTAAGTTTATTAATCCATTTTTGCTATAAAAAGTTAAGACTATAAACAGGCTCTAAGCTTTGATATTTCAAAATTTTTAATCGATAAAAAACCCCGCTACTCATTGAGTATCAGGGCTTTTTATTAATTAATCAGAAATTATGGCTTTTCAACAATCGCCACGACACCCTGACCACCCGCTGCACAAATCGAAATCAGTGCACGGCCTGAACCTTTTTCGTTCAGCAATTTAGCTGCAGTGGCAATAATACGTCCGCCAGTTGCTGCAAATGGATGACCCGCCGCTAAAGATGAACCATTCACGTTTAACTTGCTACGATCAATAGAACCCAACGGCTTGTCCAGACCTAAACGCTCTTTGCAGAAAGTTGGGTCTTCCCATGCTTTAAGGGTAGACAATACCTGAGACGCAAACGCTTCATGGATTTCGTAGAAGTCAAAGTCTTGCAGGGTTAAGCCAGCGCGCTCCAGCATACGTGGAACGGCATAAGCAGGCGCCATCAGCAAGCCTTCTTTTTTGCCCACAAAGTCAACTGCCGCGGTCTCAGAGAAGCTCAGGTAAGCCAGTACTTCATGACCATTGGCTTTTGCCCATTCTTCAGATGCCAGCAGTACAACAGATGCACCGTCAGTTAATGGGGTTGAGTTACCCGCAGTCATGGTGGCGTTTTCGCCTTTGCCAAATACTGGCTTGAGCTTGGCCAGTTTTTCAACCGAGCTGTCTGGACGCAGGTTGTTGTCACGGGTTAAGCCCATAAATGGGGTGATCAGGTCATCAAAGAAACCACGCTCGTAGGCAGCCGCCATTTTCTGGTGGCTAGATGCTGCCAGCGCATCCTGATCTTCACGGGCAATATTCCATTCCAGTGCCGTAATCGCCTGATGGTCGCCCATGGACAGGCCAGTGCGTGGTTCGCCATTTTTAGGCGCATCCAGCAAGTCTTTTACATTGATTTTGCTCAAGGCTTTGAGGCGGTCTTTACCAGTTTTGGCAATATTCAGCTCAAGGAATACTTTACGCAGGCCATCACCAAAAGCAATTGGCGCATCAGATGTGGTATCAACACCGCCCGCAACACCGACTTCAATCTGGCCCAGTGCAATTTTGTTGGCAACCAGAAAGGCTGCCTGCAAGCCAGTACCACACGCTTGCTGAATGTCATACGCTGGGGTTTCTGGTGCCAGCGCAGTGTTTAATACACACTCGCGGGTCATGTTGAAGTCGCGGCTATGCTTGAGTACGGCACCAGCAACCACTTCGCCTAAACGCTGGCCTTGCAGGTTAAAACGTTCAACCAGACCATTTAATGCTGCGGTGAACATATCAATATTGGAAGCAGTGAAGTATGGGCCATTTGAACGGGCAAATGGAATACGGTTGCCGCCGATAATGGCAACGCGACGAACAGAAGCAGCTTGTTTGCTCATGGATGAGTCCTGTTTTTGGGTGGAAGTGGTCGCAGTTTTTTTGGTAGCACTGCGCTTGGTCGCATTGCTATTGCTTGCACTGCTTTTAGTTGCACTGGCACGACGGGTTGTCGTCGCTGAAGATGCTGTACCGCTGGTAGAGGAACGCGGGGCACGTGTCGATGCACGTTTGGCAGCAGGCTTGGGCGTACTGGAAGTAGTACTGGCCTTGGCTGCGGTTTCCCCAGTGTTGCTCGATTCGGGTTGGTCTTTTGAGGATTGACTCATAAGTGCCCCAAAACAAAGAGTTGAGAGGGGCTAACCTTAACATAAAGTTGCTGCAAAGTATTGACTGCAATGCCCACCAGTTTTGCCTAAAAGTCAAATATCTAGCTGGCAATCTTGGGTAGCATAGACCCAAGTTATCTTGTATAGACAGCTTACATAGACAGCCTGCCTGGACAATGCAGTTGTATATTTAACATGCTGGAACAGCCTGCAGAAACGCAAAGTCAGTGAAAAACCACATGTTATCCATTGCAATTACTGTAGTGATGTCCTACTGTTTATACCATTTTAGATGGCCGCTCAAGGATGGAGTACGCTGTTTTTATTCAGGTTATGCACTTTTGAGATGAGAGATAAATCATGAGCGATCGTTATCAGGCATTTGCCAATTCTGCTTTAGGTAAACTGGTTATCAAGAATCTGGGTCTGCCAGCGCCGATTGAGCTGGATCGTTATGAGCCGGGCAAGCCGCTGGTTAATGGTGCTGTGTTGTTTGGTGCAGCGCCGGATAGCACCCTGTCTGCAGCAATCAGTGATGCACTGGCCAGCATTCATGCCGATACCTATGCCGGTGACAATGCCCAGCTCCAGCAAGTAGCTGCCAAATCCGGCCTGAACCTGCGCGCCTTTAACAGTGGTGACAAGGAATCACGCTTCAAGGCATTTATTTTTGATGCATCGGGTATTGCAAATTCTGAACAGCTGGTTGAACTGTATAATTTCTTTCATCCGGTTGCGCGTCAGTTAATGCCATCTGGCCGTGTGATTATCGTTGGCCGTGCGCCAGAAGCGGCAGGTAGCGTCAAAGCAGCAACTGCCCAGCGCGCGCTGGAAGGCTTTGTGAAGTCAGTTGGTAAGGAATTCAAAAAAGGTGTTGCGGCCCAGCTGGTTTATGTTGGCAAGGGTGCCGAGAAAAATCTTGAATCCACATTACGCTTTTTGATTTCTCCAAAATCTGCTTATGTTTCTGGTCAGGTTGTGAATGTTAACAAGGCTGCAACTGTGAATGTTGACTGGAGCATGCCGCTAACTGGTAAAACTGTGCTGGTTACTGGCGCAAGTCGCGGGATTGGTGAGGCGATTGCCCGTACCATGGCACGTGATGGCGCGCATGTGATTTGTCTGGATATTCCAGCGCAGGATGCCGACCTGCAACGTGTTGCTGGTGAAATTGGCGGTAGCGTACTGGCACTGGACATTACGGCTGAAGATGCTGGCCAGAAAATCAAGGAATTTTCAGCAGGCAAGGGCGGTCTGGACGTGATTGTTCACAACGCAGGCGTAACCCGTGACAAGACCTTGGCCAACATGAAAGAAAACCTGTGGGACATGGTGCTGAACATTAATTTAAGTGCTGCTGAGCGCATTAATGACTACCTGCTGGAAAACGATGGCTTAAATGCCAATGGCCGTATCATTTGCGTGTCTTCCATTAGTGGTATTGCCGGTAACATGGGTCAAACCAACTATGCAGCATCCAAAGCCGGGGTAATTGGCCTGGTGAAATTTACTGCACCTGTGCTGAAAAACGGTATTACCATTAATGCAGTGGCTCCGGGCTTTATTGAAACGCAAATGACTGCAGCCATTCCTTTGGCAATTCGTGAAGCGGGTCGTCGCATGAACTCCATGCAGCAAGGTGGTCAGCCGGTTGATGTGGCTGAAGCGATTGCCTGGTTTGCCAACCCAGCCTCTACTGGTGTAAATGGCAACGTGGTACGGGTGTGCGGACAAAGTTTGCTGGGTGCTTAATCCGGCACTTTCAAGCGGGGTGCTTTGGGCGCCCCGTTTGTCTTTATAGCCAGCTATATTTACTGATGTTAATTGATATTTTGAGGAAACCAGCATGAGCATCCGCCATTTTGATGCATTACCCAAGCCCTATAAGGCTTATGGTAAAGTGATTTTATCCCTGATCAAAAAACCAAAGGTTAAAACCAAGACCTTACCGCAGGCGGAATATATTGTTGACCGCTTAAATATTGATGAAAAACACTTAAAAGCTTATAACGATATTTGCACTTTTAAAAATGATGGCACGGTGCCTGCCATGTATCTGGCAGTACTGGCGCAATCATTGCAAATGAGCATGATGACGGAAGAACCGTTTCCGTTTGCATTGCTGGGCATGGTACATATCCGTAATGTGGTACGCCAAACCCGCAAAATCGAAGCAAATGAGGTATTAACCCTGTCGTGCAAATTTGGCGAGCTGCGTCCGCATGACAAAGGCCAGCAGTTTGATTTTATCACTGCTGCTAGCGTCAATGGCGAACAAGTGTATAGCGGTGTTACCACCTATCTAGTGCGCCAGAAAGTCGAAGCGGCTGCCAAGTCTGACAAGCCCAAGGATAATTGCAAGCCTGGCTATAACAACACACAGGACTGGAGCATTCCGGAAAATATTGGCCGCCGCTATGCTGCCATTTCGGGTGACGTCAACCTGATCCATATTCATGAGTATACTGCCAAGGCCTTTGGCTTTAAGCGCGCCATTGCCCATGGCATGTGGACCAAAGCTCGCTCGCTGGCTGCACTGGGCGATTTGCCGGATGCTTATGAAGCCGACGTGCAGTTTAAGTTGCCAGTATTTATTCCAACCAAGGTAACTTTGCAAAGTGTCAAAGATTCCAATATTCTGTTTGAGCTGTGCGATACCAAAACGGGCAAGCCACATTTAAGTGGTCAGGTTACTTCACTCTAATACACTACTTCGTACAAGTTAGTGCGTGATAGCACAGTGTATAAGCAGCCCTTGCATCTTTCGTAATGCAGGGGTTTTTTTATTGATTAAATGATGCGATTTTGCTCAGCCAGTTCGCTATTTTTTAAAAGTCATTCAATTCAAGAGCCGTTTAAGCTATAACTGAACTCTTGCCTTACACAAACAGGATGTGACATGCAATTCCCATTTTGGCCAAAGGGTACAAATGTTCAGCTTCACGGGGCTTATGATAATTCCTTTACGCCACTGATTCAGGCATTTAAACAGATTCAGCCACAAGCCTATCGCGGTGGTTCGGCACTAGCTGTTTACTTTCAGGGCAAAAAAGTCGTGGATGTCTGGACGGGTGCCATGAAACAGGACACACCCTGGCAAGAAGACAGCATGGCATTGAGTTTTTCAACAGGTAAGGCAGCTCTAGCAACGCTGGTGCACCGTCTGGCTGATCAGGGACTGCTGGATTATGACCAGACCATTGCACATTACTGGCCGGAATTTGCCAAAAATGGCAAGGATAAGATTACGATAAGGCATGTGCTGGCGCATCAGTCTGGCCTATTTGACATTCGCCAGAATATCCAGTCGGCGGTGCAAATGCTGGACTGGCATGACATGCTAAAGGTCTATGAAAATGCTACGCCACGCTTTGAACCCGGCACAAAGGTGGCGTATCAGGCGCTCAGTTTTGGCTGGCTGCTGGGTGGTGTGGTTGAAAAAGTTACTGGTCAGTCGGTGTGTGAGGTTTTCCAAAAGGAACTGGTGACACCACTGGGGCTGGATGGTGCCTATTTTGGCGTGCCTAGCAGCGAACTGGAGCGTGTGGCACGGCCTATTGTGCCAAACAACCCTCAGCAAGCTGAGGACAACCAGAAAACCCGACCAGCCACTCAAAAAAACCTGTTGCCCAATGGACGCAGACCTTTAACCTTGCAGGAAAAAATGTTCAAACTTACTGGCCTTGATCCCTATGAGGCTGAAGATGCATTGATGCCCAAGGGAATTAGCCGGTTTAGCTTTTTTACCGACCGCGTTTTGCAGGCCTGTATTCCTGCAGCCAATGGGGTATTTACCGCAAGGTCGCTGGCAAAAATGTATGCCATGCTGGTTAATGAAGGTGAAATTGATGGCCAGCAATATCTGTCACCAGAACGGGTGCGCCTATTAAGCCAGATTCAAAATACCCAGCGTGACCGTATTATGTCTTTGCCCATGAACTGGCGGCTGGGCTATCACCGGATTTTGTCGCTGGGTAAGCGTGTACCGGAAGGTTTTGGGCATATCGGTTATAACGGCTCTGGCGCGTGGTGCGATCCATCCCGTGGTTTAAGCTTTGCCTATGTGCATAACTTTGCTGGCAGTAGCATTACTGGTGATCCGCGCCTGTGGTGGCTGACCCAGACTGCGCTGCAAAATGCCGATTTAAACCTGACTGGCAAGAAAGGCTGGTTTTAAAAGCACAAGCCTTGCAGATTGTTGTAAGGTTTTAGTCCTTAAAAGCTAGGCTGGAAAACGCCCTGAGACTGATTCTTCCGGCAGGGGAATGGCATGATGGGTGCGCAATAAGCTTGCAAACTCTTCAGGCAGCACGGCCTTGCTAAAATAATAGCCCTGCATCTGGTCGCAGGAATTCTGGCGCAGAAAGTCTTCCTGTTCTTCAGTTTCAACGCCTTCTGCAATCACGGTCATGCACAGTGTTTTACCCATTGCAATAATGGCTTCGGTAATGGCCTTGTCGCTTGCATTGGTTGCCACTTCCCGGATAAAGGAGCGATCAACCTTTAAAGTATCAATCGGGAAGTTTTTGAGCTGTGCCAATGAGGAATAGCCTGTTCCAAAGTCATCAATGGCTAGCCGCACGCCTATCTCTTTGATGGCAGCAAGCAGCGTAATGGCCTTGGCCGGATCACGCATCACCAGACCTTCGGTAATTTCCAGTTCAAGCAACCTTGGGTCCATGCCTGTTTCCTGAAGGATGGTGGCAATGTCGAGCAGCAAATGGTCGTCGGTAAACTGGCGTACCGACAGGTTTACAGCCATACAAACCGGAGGCAGGCCTTCGCGCTGCCATGCCATGTTTTGCAGGCACGCTGTACGCAGCACCCATTTGCCAATTGGAACAATCATGCCAGTTTCTTCGGCAATGGGAATAAACTGGGCAGGAGAGATGGTGCCAAGTTCCGGGTTTTGCCAGCGCAACAGCGCTTCTACACCGGAAATTGCACCGGAAGCCAGATCGCGCTTGGCCTGGTAGTACACTGTAAACTCGTTGCGCTCCAGCGCTTGGCGAAGATTAGTTTCAAGCGCCATGCGTTCCAGTGCATGGGAGCGGACTTGGGCCGAAAAAAACTGATAGTTATTTTTGCCCGCTTCTTTGGCGGCATACATGGCAATGTCTGCACTTTTGGTCAGGGTGAGTTCGTCCTGCGCATCATCAGGAAAAATGGCAATACCAACGCTTGCGGTTACCCGGCATTCCTGCCCCTGTAGCACAAAAGGAGCAATAGCCGCGTCGACAATTTTGCGTGCAATGATCGCAATTTCTTTTTTCTCATGCACTTGAGGCACCAGCACGACAAACTCATCACCTCCCAAACGTGCCACAATATCGCTGGCCCGCAGGGTTTGCCGGAAACGGGTAGAAATTTCTTTTAAAAGCTGATCCCCAGCCTGATGACCCAGGGTATCATTAATAAACTTGAAGCGGTCAAGGTCAATAAAAAGCACCGCAAAGCTTCCGCCGTAGCGCAGTGCTGACTGAACAGCAACCCCCAGCATCTGGTTATACATGACCCGGTTGGGCAGTCCAGTCAAGCCATCGTGGGTGGCAAGGTGTTCAATCCGGGCATCGGCGCGCTTTTGTTCTGAAATATCCCGTGCAACCCCGCGATATCCTTGCAAAACACCGTTACTGTCCAGCACTGCCTCACCACTAACGCTAATATAAAGGTCGTGATTGTCGGGAACATCAAAATGTAATATTAGATCCCGAAACGGCTGATGTGCCGTGATCTGGGCCTTATGTGCTTCCCAACCGCCGGGCGTCTTGATGGTAATACCGGATTCAAACAGGCGTTTACCCAGTAGCATTTCTGGTGGTAAATCCTTGCTGGCACGTCCACTTTCAAAACGGGTAATACGAAAGTCGGCGTCCTGCTCCCAATACCAGTCTGATGACAAATCTGTTAATGCCCGAAAGCGTTCCTCACTTTCCTTGATGGTCTTATTGTTGGCGATCAATCGTGAGCGCAAGAAATGCAAATAAATACTGCCAAAAATTAAGCGGCCAATCGTAAGAATAAGCGAGATATACAATAGAACTTTGATGGCTAATGTTGGTGTAGCAAATGTAATGCCCGCACCAGACAGCATGAATGCGCCCAGTCCCACAGCAAAGGTAATAAACAAAATAATAAACTGGCGAACGGTCAGCAAAAACAGGCCATATGCTGCGCCTTCAATGATCCGGATTAAAAATAAAAAATTCAGCTGGGGCAGTAAAAATAAACCAAGAAACTGGTTTGCAGATACTATTAACAAATGAGGAAGCGCCAGCGTAGGATCTTTAAAGCGCTCACTTAATCCGGTTTTATGCAGGATATAAAAACTGGCACTACATATAATGGCAATCGTGGTATACAAAAACCAGAACCAGAGCGGCAGGTTGGCAAATATCACCAAGCCGCCAAGCAGGCTAATTTCAACAATCCAGTTGAGCGCACCAATCTTTACAGCCATTAGCCGGAGGTTATAAGCTTTTTGACCTTTTGCTGTCCGATCGCTGGTTATACTCATTATACTCATCCATTATATACAGCGTTTTTTCGGTCATGGGCTGGTGTTAGCCGTTAGAACCGCTG
This sequence comes from Alkanindiges illinoisensis DSM 15370, assembly GCF_000619845.1. Classification (GTDB taxonomy): domain Bacteria; phylum Pseudomonadota; class Gammaproteobacteria; order Pseudomonadales; family Moraxellaceae; genus Alkanindiges; species Alkanindiges illinoisensis. Next base: position 675,958 of record NZ_JHUX01000003.1, read on the forward strand.
GGCAAAGTGTCCTTAAATCCGGTTAGTCCCTGCAAAATAAGACCGCAATCCGGCCTTTTAAGGTTACAGCTTTACCTGATATATCATTGCCTTGATACCATCGAACATACAAACAAAGCTATATTTCGTCAATGCAAATTATCGTCAGTGACTGAAGGACTTTAAGTAAAAGCTGTTACATTTCGTCGGCAGTCTGTATCTCCGGGTTTCTAGTGACAGACAGGGCAGAATACAGAAATGGAAGAGGTGCCTAGAGATGTGATTTTTAGGGTTTAAGCTTTTAAGCGCTAATAATGATTGTAAATGCGGATAGCCAAGGCTTTTTACTCTACTCAATGGAATAACAAAAGTGGAAAAGGTAACGGAAAAAACATGCAAAAAATGATTTTGCTGGTTGAGGACGAAGCTGCCATTGCTGAACCTTTACAGTATGCCTTAAAGCGCGAAAACTGGCAGGTATTGTGGTTTACAACCGCGATTGATGCCTTGAATGCGTTGGCCCAGCAGAAGTTTGATTTTATTATTCTGGATGTGGGCTTGCCAGATATGGATGGCTTTGAACTGTGCCGTAAAATCCGTCAGCACTGGCAAACACCGCTGTTATTTCTTACTGCACGTAATGATGAGATAGAGCGTATTATTGGTATTGAAATTGGTGCGGATGATTATTGTGGCAAGCCATTTAGTCCACGCGAAATTATTTCCAGAATCAAGGCCATCTGGCGGCGTATGGAATTGACGGCTGCTAATGGGCAGCATCCCGATAAATTGACACAAACCCAAGCAACTGAATCCCATGAAAAAATTATTGAATTTTCCCCTTGGTATGCTGATTTAAACCGTTACCAGATTAAATATCATGGCCAGTTATTACAATTGACCCGCTATGAAGCAGGCTTGCTGCTATTTTTACTCAAGCATCCTGAACAGGTGTTTAGCCGCATACAATTAATGCAGCAAGTGTGGGAGCATCCGGACCACAGTCTGGAGCGCACCGTGGATACGCATATCAAGTCATTACGGCAAAAGCTGAAGCTGGTGAGTGATGATGAGCCAATCACCACTCATCGTGGGCTGGGCTATAGCCTGAAGCGATAATTAGCCATGTCAATTTTTGTGCGCATCTGGTTTGGCTTTAGTCTGGTTTTGCTGATTGGCAGTTTTTTTATTCTTAGTAGCCTGCAACAGCAAATCAAGCCCAATATCCGGCAGGTGGTGGAAGACACGCTGGCCGACAATGCCAATATGATTGCCGCACTGGTCGCTGATGACATTGCCAATGGCATAGTACAAACGCCAGAGTTTGACCAGAAAATGCAAGCCACTTTAAGCCGGGTGCTTGATGCCAAAATCTGGAACATGCAAAAAAGTGCCATTCACCAGAATGTATATATTACGGATCAGCATGGACGCGTCATTTATGATTCTACCGGGCAATATACTGGACAGGATTTCTCGCGCTGGAATGATATTTACCTGACCTTAAGAGGGCAGTATGGCGTGCGGTCAACCCGCACTGATCCAAGGGATGAAAACAGCTCTGCCATGTATGTGGCCGCACCGGTGATTTACCACAACGAGTTGATTGGGGTGGTTAGCCTTGGCAAAAAAGGCCAGTCGGTGCAGCCTTATATTGAGGCAGCACAGCACCAGATGCTGATTAAAGCCAGTATTGTGGTGGTTTTTTCACTGCTACTGTGCGGCTTTGTGGCGTGGTGGCTAAAGCGTAGTATTGAAAAGGTGCGTCAGTATGCCCTTGCACTGGCGGCCAATCGTCAGCAGCAGCCTTATTTTTATTCTGCACGCGAGCTAAATGATTTGGCTCATGCCATCACCACGATGCGGCAGCAACTGGAAGACCGGGCCTATGTTGAACACTATGTGCATACCTTAACGCATGAATTAAAAAGCCCACTCACCGCAATCCATGCCAGTGCTGAATTGCTGGAAGAGGCTTTGCCACCGGATGACCAGCAGTATTTTGCACGACAAATCCAGCAGCAAACCCATCGCTTGCAGGATCTGGTAGAGCGGCTATTGTTACTGGCTAAACTGGAAAAAACGGATGAGGATTTTGAGTTACAAACCGTTGATTTAAAAAGCCTGATGCAGAATTCACTGGCACAGCGCAAAGGCATTATTCAGCAGCGCCAGATTGAAGTTCAAACCAGTTTTAACGCTGCCTGCCTGATTCAGGCGGAACCTTTCTGGCTGGGGCAGGCGCTGGCCAATCTCTTGGACAATGCCATTTCATTTACGCCAGCAGGCAAAACGCTAACCATTGCGCTTGAACACTCAGCGCAGCAACTGGTTTTAAACATTATTAATCAGGGGCCAGCTATTCCAGACTATGCCCTCAGCCATATTTTTGAGCGCTATTATTCATTACCACGCCCCGATACCGGCTTAAAAAGCACTGGTTTAGGTTTAACGCTGGTTAAGGAAGTGCTGGATAAACATCAGGCCACTATAACCATTGAGAATAGGGCGGATGGTGTTGCCGTAAGTATTTATTTTAGTGCCTGACAGCTTTGCAGGCACATTTGAGTTTTGGAATTGATTCAAAATTTGACTTCATATTGAGTTCATCAAAAGTTCAATTGATTTTCATATTCAGTTCACCTGTAGCACATGTGCATTTCTCACAATACCTCAATCTTCAATGAGGAATCTGAAAAATGCGAAGTTTAGGTGCCAAATTTACCTTTATAGCCGGGCTATGCTTTTGTTTTTTGATCGGCCTGTTCTTTGTTAAAAGCATTGTGCATGAGCGGCAACGTTATGCGCAGCAGGCGATTGAAGAAATCGCGCGCGATAATTATGGTGCACAAACGGTGATGAGTCCGTTTATTGTGGTTCCCATAAGCCAGTTTACTTGCTCAGCCAAGGAAGCCCAAACCAAAACCCAACAGCAGTGTACGACCACGGTTTATCAAACCATTTATACCAGCCAAAGCCAGTGGCAAAACCAGTTGAAGGTCGCCCAGAATTTTCGTAAAGGCATTTACCACGCCACCAATTATGACAACAAAATTAGCATACAGGGACGTTTTATCCCAGATAGCGCATTGCTCAAACCAAGCGATGGTCAAGTGGTGCAATGGCACAAGGCAAGAATTTATCTGGCTGTGTCTGACTTGCGTGGGCTGTCACAGCAACCCGTGATTACGCTTCAGGACAGGAAATTCCAGTTTGGTTTGCCAGAGGACAGTGAAATCCTGAATGGCCTGCCATTTGGCTATACCAGTTTTGCCATTGGTGAACTGGCCAAAAACAGTGTGGATTTTAAGCTGGATTTTAGTCTGGCTGGCCTGCAATCGTTCCGGCTAATTCCTTTAGGCAAAAGTATTGATGCCACACTGCAAGCTAACTGGGCGCACCCGAATTTTTCAGGGGGTATTTCGCCTCTGTATAAAACCATTAGCCGCCAGTCAACCAGTGCGCAATGGAATAATACCTATGCACCCACCAGCAATTCCCGTTTGCTCAGCACCTGTTTGCTCACCCAGCAGGACAGCGCCTGTGAAAAATTAAAAACCCTGCATGCTTATAGCAATGACTCTGCTGCGTATGATAAGCCGGAACAACTTAAGGGTTCTGCCGAAAGTTTTAATATCCAGTTTTTTGAACCCACAAATGTCTATAGCTTAACTGACCGCACCTTGAAGTATGCCTTGCTTTTTTTACTGATTATTTTTGGCACTTTCTTTTTGTTTGAAGTGTTAAAAGGCTTGCAGGTGCATCCTGTCCAGTATGCGCTAGTGGGTGCGGCCCAAGGCGTCTTTTATTTGCTATTGCTATCCTTTAGTGAGCAATTTGCCTTTGGCTGGGCTTATGTGGGTTCCAGTGCTGCCTGTATCCTGCTGATTAGCTGGTATGTCATTTACGTACTGAAAGGCGTTGGTCGTGCCTTTAGCCTGGGTCTCGTGCTAACAGCCATGTATGGCACCTTGTATATCCTGTTGCGCTCACAACAGCACACCTTAATGCTGGGTTCAGTCATGGTTTTTGCCCTGATTGCCGTGGTGATGTTCTTAACCCGTCACATCAACTGGTATCAGCTTAACCAGCCAAAAAGTAAAGCTTAGGTTTTTTATTGCGAAATAACATTGCTCAGCCATGCAACTGTCTGTAATAGGCAGTTTGCATATGCTTCAGAGCGGCAAAGCTAACAGTTAACGCATTCACGGAATTCAAACCATGACATATTATCCTAGTGTAAAAGAAGCCATCGCACCAACTTACCCCAGACTTTCCAGACCTGATTTAACCCCAAACAAACAGCCATTCGTTGCACAGGAAGATTCTAAAAGTTTACTGGAAGATTTGGCAGGCCATATTTTAAGGCTGGAAAATCCCGATCAGGTTGCAGCATATCTCGACAGCAGATTTGGAAAAATGGCCATCAGTCAGTTTGAGCCAGAACAAGGTTTTAGCAGTGCACAACAGCAATTTTCGCTATTAGGCTTGAATATCCTTTATGAAAATAACCGGCCCAGAGTGCTGATATTTAAAAAGTTGCTAAGCTTTAAAAAACTGTTTTTCAGGCCATCAGAACATGGTTGTAATACGAAGACAGGATTATTGGCACATTTACGCCAGCAAGAAATTGGATTTGTTAATCTGGGTAGTGTAGTGATTACCACAACTCATCATGCGAGCAATGCAGGTGCAATAATGTGTAGTTATTTTTTTAGGCCTGCTGCGCAGGAAATGATGATTGAAGAAATAACTTATCATTACTTGCTGAGCAGATAAGATAAGGATAACCAGTATATGCATGTCAACACTAGTGAAAATCGTACCAACTGAGATGAGGGGCAAATTTTTTTAACCGCTTTTTGGCTCAAATCGGCTATGCTATGGGCTTAAACAGGAGCGTTCATGTATCAGGTTCTTGCGCGTAAATATCGCCCACGCAACTTTAATCAGCTGGTGGGGCAAACTCATGTATCCCGGGCATTAACCAGTGCGCTGGAGCGTAACCGCCTGCATCATGCTTATTTGTTTACCGGTACGCGTGGGGTGGGCAAGACTACCATTGCGCGTATTTTGTCCAAGTGCCTGAACTGTGAAACTGGTATTACGGCCACGCCCTGTGAAGTTTGCGCCACCTGTGTTGCCATTAATCAGGGCCGTTTTATTGACCTGATTGAAATTGACGCCGCCTCGCGCACCAAGGTGGAAGACACGCGCGAATTGCTGGATAACGTCCCCTATGCGCCAACACAGGGACGATATAAGGTTTACTTGATTGACGAAGTGCACATGCTGTCAACGCACAGCTTTAATGCGCTGCTTAAAACCTTGGAAGAACCACCAGAACACGTCAAATTTTTACTGGCCACAACCGATCCACAAAAGCTGCCAGTCACTGTGCTATCGCGTTGTTTGCAGTTTACCCTGCGGCCATTGCAGCAGCAGGAAATCCATGATCACCTGCACAACATTCTGGATCAGGAACAAATTGGCTATGATGACAAAGCCCTGTGGCAACTGGCCGAAGCTGCACAAGGTTCGCTCCGGGATGCGCTGTCACTAACCGATCAGGCGATTGCTTTTGGTCAGGGGCAATTGCAGGGTAGTGATGTACAGGACATGCTGGGCCTGCTGGATAAAGGGCAGATTGTGCATTTGTTGCAGTCGATTTACCAGAATAACGGCCAGCAGGTGAGCCAGATTCTGCAAAATCTGGCCAATCAGGCGGTTGATTTAAAGGCCGTACTGGATCAGCTAATTACCTTGTTGCATCAACTGGCCTTACTACAGGTGTTACCGCAGGTGCCGTTGCAGGGTACGCAGGAATACCAGCAGCAGTTGCGTCAACTGGCACAGCAGGTTGATCCCAGTGATGTTCAGCTGTATTACCAGATTGCCCTGCAGGGCCGACAGGATTTAAAACTGGCGGTAAGCCTGCAACAGGGCTTCGATATGTGTATTTTGCGCATGCTGGCCTTTAAGCCACTGGGCAGTAATACCCAGATTGTAGAACACTCCAGTGCTGGTTTAATTGCAGCCCAGCAGCCTACTCAGGTTAATGCAAGCAATCATACCCCAGTATTACAACCTGCCAGTGCTGCACCTGATGATCAACTGGCTAAAGACAATACCAGCTTGGCAGTTGACCCGACGAAATCAATTCCTGAACTACAAGATACGCCGATCAAATCCACTGATCAGCCTGAAATAACAGGGCAGACTGGTTTTGAGGAACTTGCGCCGAAAGATGAGTTGATTCTGGATGACGCAACAGAAAGCCAGTTCATAGAACATGAAATATTAGAAAATCAATTAATTGAAAATCAAACTATAGAACATGACTTACTCACTCAGAATGAGTTTTTCGTCAGTCAGTCAAACGCTTTAGACCTTCAGCCTTTACAGGTAGCAGAGCAAGAACGTCATGAACTGGATTTGTTTGGTGAAGCTATTAGGTCTATACCTGCTGAGCAGACAAGGACTTTAACTGAGGCTGATCAGCAAGTTGATGTTGTATCAGATACAAATCTGAACAGCATGCAGCAGTGGAGTAATGAGCAGGCATTTGAGGCAGTTAATGACTTAAATATTCAAGGTCAAAATACTCAGTTGCAAGAAGTTCAATTGCAAGATAATCAGGCTAACGAAATCAAGCCTCAAGAAGTCTGGGTTGTACCCCAGCAAATTACCGTTATTCCTGAAAGTAATCCAAGCCAGTTATTGCCACAGCAAATATTGCAGCATAGTTCTGTTGAGCTAACCGGGCAGTGGAATATTGAAAAATGGGAATGCTGGTTGCGTGAAGCGGACATTAGTCCTGCCATTCGCAATCTGGCACAGCATGGTTTGATTCGTGGTGAGATTGGGCAAACTTCGATATTTGTAATTTCTCCTGAACATCGCCTGATGGCTACCGAGCTATTTGATGGGCTAATTGCAGCATTAACGCAGCAATGGCCAGATAGCAGTGTGGAACTGGTATTTGAACCTATTAATGAACCCTTGCCTTTAGAATTAAAAGCAATCCGGCGGGAAAAAGCCTTGCAGCAGGCTGATTATTTGCTTCGGCAAGAACCTGTAGTTCAGCCTTTAATTGCCCAGTTTGAAGCCAGCCTGACCAATGTCAGCTTCAAGGAATAAAGTTTCCTTACGCTTTGTTTGCACACTTGAGCAAAACCTTACGCAAAATGTACTGGTAGCCAAAAACAACTGGGGTATAACTGTTGGATTCCTAAAAGAAGCAGCAGGTATGGTATGGCAAATATTTCATTAATCGTGGGCAGTTTGCGCCGGGAATCCATCAATTTAAAAATTGCCAAGGCATTAATCAAGCTGGCAGAGCAGGAAAACTTGCCGCATCAATTTAAGCTGGTGGATATTGCTAGTCTGCCATTATATAACGAGGATTTATGGGAGGATATTCCCGAAGCGGTTACCCAGTTTAAGATCACCATAAAGAATACCGATGCCTTGCTGTTTGTGACACCAGAATATAACCGCTCGGTGCCTTCACCTTTAAAAAATGCATTGGACTGGGGATCACGGCCCAGTAATGACAACAGCTGGAAGCACAAGCCAGCGGCCATGCTGGGAGCCAGTCCGGGGCAGGTGGGTACGGCGGTAGCACAGTCGCATTTACGCAGTATTTTACTAACGCTAAACACGCGTGTGATGGGCCAGCCGGAAATTTACCTTAAATTTGAAGAAAGCATGGTGAATGATAATAATGAAATTACCAGCGAAAGAACCCGGCAATTTTTATTGAAGTTTTTAAATAAGTTTAACGAGTGGATTGATGAAGTGGGGCCTGCTACGGCTTGAATTCACTTCATCACGGTTAAACGAAACAAGGTTAACGTTGTAAGACTGCTTATTTAATCGGCCGTTACTAATAACTGTGCTAGTGCTTCACGTAACTGATCCGGTATGGCAACAGCTTGCCGAGTTTGCCGATCCACAAACACATGCACAAAATGTCCTTGCGCCACGGCTTGCTGATCGCCCGGCTTAAAAATTGCCAATTCATAACGTACCGATGAGCGACCCAGATGGGCAACCCGCAGCGCGCCTTCAAGCGCATCCGGGAAAGCAACCGGCGCAAAATAGCTACAGCCGGAATCCACGACCAATCCAATAATAGGGCCATCATGAATGTCCAGTCCGCCTTGCTCAATCAGGTAGCGGTTGGCGGTGCTGTCAAAATAGCTGTAATACATGACATTGTTAACATGGCCATAAATATCATTATCGGCCCAGCGCGTCGTTAGGGCTGAAAACCAGCTAAAGTCTTTACGCTGATAGGCCACAGGTTTGGCAGCCGGGCTGGATTTAGAAGCGGGTACAGAAGTATTCATCAGTTTCTCAAAAATGCTTTCTTAAAAACTCTTTCTCATAAACGCTGGTGGTTGACGTAATAGTAATCAGGCATAAACCGCCTGATAAATCGCCAGTGCATCGGCATGGGTAACTTCACGTGGGTTATTCACCAGCAAGCGGGTTTGCAGCATGGCATCACGCGCTAGCATTTCAAGGTCTTGTTCAGGAACATTCAATTGGCTTAAGCGATGGGGTAAACCACTGTCCAGAATGTGCTGCTCCAGACGATCAATCAACTGGTTAGCCAATTCCATGTCTGAACCTTGTGCTGCCGGATTTAACATCAGCATCAGTTCAGCATAGTGTTTTGCCGCATGGCTTAGGTTAAAGCGGATCACTTCACACAGCACCAGTGCATTGGAAAGGCCATGCGAAATATGATAATGCCCGCCCAGTGGGTAAGCCAGCGCATGAACGGCGGCAACGGGTGAGTTGGCAAAAGCCTGTCCAGCCAGCATGGCACCAAACAGCATGTTCTGGCGTGCTTCCAGATTGTGGCCTTCATGGACGGCGGTTTGCAGGTTTTGATCCAGTAATACCAGTGCCTGTTTGGCCAGCATGTCGGAATACAGGTTTTTCTTGTGTACACTGGTATAGGCTTCGATGGCATGCACCATGGCATCAATTCCGGTGGCTGCAGTAACAGCAGGTGGCAGGCCAGTGGTGAGTTCAGCATCCAGCAGGGCAAGATCTGCATACAATACGGGCGATACCACACCCATCTTGGTAGTTTCACCAGTGGTCACAATGGCCACGCTGGTGACTTCTGAGCCAGTACCGGCAGTGGTGGGTACTTGAATCAATGGCAAACGCTGGCCCTGAATGTTACCTACACCATAAATGTCGCTTAAGGCCTGGGTTTGCTTTGGATTGGCCAAAATGGCAATCAGCTTGGCCACATCCATGGAACTGCCGCCGCCATAGCCAATCACTCCGTCAATTTGCTTTGACTTTGCCTGTTCAACTGCAGCCAGAATCACATGATCCGGTGGGTCGGCCAGTACCTGATCATAAATGCTGTATTCAATCCCTGCATTATTCAGGCTTTGTAGTGCATCGTGATGCAACTGGTATTGCACAATGCCGCCATCGGTAACAAACATCACATGACTTAAGCCCAGTCGCTTACAGTGCTCACCAAGCTGATGCCGGGAGCCAGCAGCACAGATAATTTGTTTAACAGTATCAAAGCTAAAGTGATTCATGGTTTATTCCCTGGTGGCAAATGGTCCCTGATTCCTGTCAGAATCATTCATATTGTGGCACGGGCTATAGCAGTGTGCCTAGCGTTGCCGCTATACTCAATTGGTTTATTTTGTTAGGAAAAGCGTGCAATGGCAAGCTCGCCATATCAGGTATTGTGTGTCTGTCTGGGGAATATCTGTCGTTCGCCCACGGCAGAAATTATTTTAAAACATTATGTAAAGCTTGCAGGCTTGCCAGTAGAAATTGATTCTGCGGGAACCAGCAATTACCATCCCAACAAGGCGCCAGACCCGCGCACGCAAAAATTTGCCCGTGCCCGGGGTTATGATTTGTCGCACTTGCGCGCGCGCCAGATTTGCCGGGAAGACTACGACCAGTTTGACCTGATTCTGGCAATGGATGAGACCAACCTGTCAGATTTACAGTGGCAAATTAATAATCTGGTGCAGCAAGGTGAGCTGCATGCATCAGTCATGGATCGTCTGGCGCTAATGAGTGAGCATGACCCGAAATTTTCCCGGCAGGCAATCCCTGATCCTTATTTTGGTCAGGCCAGCGACTTTGAGCGGGTCATTGTACAATGTGAAAGTGCAGCACAGGCCTGGGTAGAATACTGGCAGGCCAATTTAGATATCCTGCGCCGCCAATCTTAATTTATCCAGACTAAGCTATTACCTAAGCGATCACCGTTAAGTGAAAATAAGCCCTGATTTTCTAAATTAGTCTTTTTGAATTGGTTTTTCTGAATTGAGTATCCTGAATGTTGCAGTGTGAACAAAACGCCAGTTTAAAACCGTTTAATACCTTAAGCCTAAACAGCAGGGCACGGTATCTGGCCAGCGTAACAACAGAAGATGACTTATTGGCTATTCTGCAATCAGTCACTGCAAAGCGGTTGCCGGTTTTTGTTTTATCAGGTGGTAGCAATGTTCTGTTGTCCGAGTTTATAGATGCGCTGGTGATCCGGCCATTGTTGCGTGGCATCCGGGCTATTGCCGAGAACACACAGCAGGTATTGGTTGAGGTAATGGCGGGTGAAGAATGGCATCCGTTTGTGCAATATGCGCTGGCTCAGGGCTGGTACGGCCTGGAAAACCTATCGCTGATTCCAGGCTATGTGGGTGCGTCACCGATTCAAAATATTGGCGCTTATGGGGTTGAAGTCAGCCAGTATATTCATCACATTAAAGCGTGGCACTTACCAACCGGGCGCTGGCATATCCTGCAGCCAGCACAGTGCCAGTTTGGTTACCGTGACAGTATTTTCAAGCAACAGCCGGGTGACTGGATTATTAGTCGGGTAGTGTTTTGCTTAAGCAGGCAACCCCATCTGGCCCTAAATTATGGCGATGTACGTGAACAGGCCGGGTTACATCCAACCCCGGAATCGGTAGCAAAAGCCATTATCCAGATTCGTCAGTCCAAATTGCCAGATCCTAAAAAGATTGCAAATGTGGGCAGCTTTTTTAAGAATCCGGTCATTGATATTGCCCACTATGAACAGTTAAAACATCATTATCCCCCGTTAGGCTCTTACCTGCAGCCCAATGGACAGGTTAAGGTGGCAGCAGGCTGGTTGATTGACCAGGCTGGATGGAAGGGCAAGAGCATTGGTAGTGTAGGAATGTATGAAAAGCAGGCGCTGGTGCTGGTCAACCGGCATATTGCTTCACTGGCTGATGTGCAGCAGGTGAGTAAAGCTGTGCAGGATTCGGTATTCCAGAAATTTGCAATCCGGCTGGAGCAGGAACCGGTTCTGGTTAAATTTTAAGCGTTAATAATGATAAAATGAGGAACTATGACAGCAGTATCCTGGCCTAAACGAACAATAAAGCGGTTGGCAGCCCTTGCATTGTTAGTGGTTGCAGTTGTGCTGTTTATCATGAGCCCGTTTTATGCGCGGGCTATCCTGTGGGGTCTTAACAAGATTCCGGTAACGGTCAATCAGGTGGCTGCGGCCAGCCAGAAAGGAGATGGCCGTATCGAGGAAGTGGACCAGCCTGAACCTGGCTCACCAGAATGGCAACAACAGCAGCAGCAAATTGCTGAGCAGCAGGCGCAACAGTTATTAAAGGAATTTGACCAACAGGAAGCAGCACAAAAAGATCCGCAGCCTAAAGATTCTGCCAATGGCACAACAAGTGAGAGTACAGATAAAGCACAGAATGTTCCCAGTCTGGCAGAAACACTGGCCAAATTGCAGGACGATTATTTACAAGATAGCAGTCAGGTACAAAAACAGTCTGCAAATGCTGCTAGCAACCATACTGACAGTAATCAGCCAGCAAAACAGAATATAGCAAAGAAGTTAAATAAAAATCAGGCGCATGTCATCGTAGTGCTAGGCGGTGGACTAGGCCGTGATGCAATGCATAATATTGTGGTCAATGCTTATACTCGCATGCGTCTTGAAAAAGCAGTGCGCCAGAAGCAGCATAATCCATTACCCATCTTGCTGAGTGGTGTAGAAGCACCGTATATGCAAAACTGGCTTAAGGCGCATCAGGTGGACGCCCGTTTGATGGAAAACCGTAGCATGAACACCTGTGAAAACACGCGCTTTAGTGCTCTGCTATTGCAAAAAAAAGGTGGTGCCCCACGTGTTGAGCTGATTACTGATGCCTATCACATGCCGCGTGCCAGACGCCTGTTTGCCATGAATGGCATTGATACTATTCCTGTAGTGGCGCCACTACCAAATGCACCAACCCGATGGAAGCCCAGCAAAAGCAATCTGATGCATAGCCGCCGGGCAACCTATGAAGCCATTGCCAGTATCCGTGATTTATGGTTTGGTGAAACCAACTGCCGTGAGGTGCCCTGATGAATAAACCCTATCCTTTTCAGTCGCCTGCGGTATTGCGTGCAACCCAGTTGCCATTGCCGGATCGTGAGAGCACGCCGGATGCGCTGCCGTTATTAAGCATCAGCGAGCCAATGATGCTAAGTCCGGTGCTCGAAGGTTATCAAACCCTGTATGGCCTAAACAAGATTGACGCCTTGCACTGGCAAGGATACTTAAATGTGGCTCAGCATAAAACCCATATTCAGGTATTTCAGCCCAAGCAACAGATTCATGGCACAGTCTGGCTGATCCATGGCTATCTGGAGCATAGCGGTATTTATCAGCCGATTATTGAGGAAATCATTGAGCAGGGTTTTAGTGTCATTACCTATGACCTGCCGGGGCATGGCTTAACGGAAGGGCCTGTGGCCAGTATTCAGGAATTTGCAGTATATCAGGCCATATTGTCTGAAATTGGCGAGTGGGCTGCACCGCATAGTGACCAGTTGCCAAAACCGTGGCTGGGCATTGGGCAAAGTACTGGTGGTGCCATCTGGATTGACCATACCCTGACAGCAGCATCCCAGCGTCGTTCGCCCATGATTGACCGTGCACTGCTATTGTCGCCACTGGTACGGCCGGCCAAAAGTGCATGGTGGCACAACAGCGTTGGCCTGACCCTGATCAAAAAAATAAAGCGTAACGTGCCGCGCAACTTCAGGCGCAATAACCACAATCCTGAATTTTTACGCTTTGTACGGCTAACAGACCCTTTGCAACCACGGGTGATGAGCCTTGAGTGGATTCTGGCGCTGGCTAAATGGATGGTAAGAATTGAGCAGTTGCCGGCCTGCCGGATTCCAGTCTGGGTGGCACAGGGCGCCAAGGATGAAACCGTAGACTGGCGTTATAACCTTGAATTTATCCGCAAGAAGTTTCGCCTGCAAACCCTGCTGATTCTGGAAGAAGGTTCGCATCAGCTCATCAATGAACGGGCGGACATCCGTGCTGCCTTAACCGGTCTGATTCCGGCTTTCCTGCATTCCAATGAGATCAAGCGTTATTATTTTGATCCTGAATAAAACGCCTATTTGTTCCATCTTCTAATCGCTTTAAATAAAATAATTTTTATTCAAAAGTTAAATAGAAAACAGGAATTGTACAGCCTGCATTACTCAGGCAGTCTATGATATTTCTATCTTTTTTCTTACGATTACTGCCTAACTATGAAAATTGCCACATGGAATGTCAATTCACTCAATGTCCGCGCGCCACAGGTCTTGGACTGGTTGAAAACCGAAGCCGTTGATATTTTATGCGTGCAGGAAACCAAAATAGAAGACCACAAGTTCCCCTATGATGAATTTGCCAATATTGGCTATCAGGCGGTGCATCTGGGGCAAAAAACCTATAACGGCGTTGCAATTATTAGCAAGCATCCTATTGAAGAGGTGCAGTTTGATATTCCTGATCTGGAAGACATCCAAAAGCGGGTAGTGGCAGCAACCATTCATGGTATCCGGATTATCTGTGTGTATATCCCCAATGGGCAAAGTGTGGGTTCAGACAAATATCTGTACAAACTACAATGGTTACAAGCACTCACCGCATACCTTGAGCAGCAGTTACAGCAATATCCCAAGCTAGCCTTGCTCGGTGACTATAATATTGCGCCCGAAGACCGCGATGTTTATGACCCGGAGCGATGGCAAGGTAGTGTGCTGGTGAGTGAACCTGAGCGGGCTGCGTTTCGGCAACTGCAAGCATTAGGTTTGCATGACAGTTTTCGCCTGTTTGAGCAGCCTGAAAAACTCTATAGCTGGTGGGATTACCGCATGGTGGCCTTTCGGCGCAATCTGGGCCTGCGTATTGACCATATTTTAATTAGTTCGGCACTGGTGCCCGCTGCAAAATCCAGCTGGATTGACCGTGCGCCGCGCAAGCTGGAACGTCCATCCGATCATACGCCTGTCGTTTTAGAGCTGGACATTGGCTAAACGTCATACCCCAGTTTTTATTGAATCGTTACTAATTTCTTATGATTATTAGACTTCTTTCAAAAGTAAATCCAACTCGCCTTCGACCACTTCGACAAGACCTTGGCATAAGCCTGTCGAATGCTCAGTGACCGTCCTTCGACAAGCTCAGGAACCATGTCGAAACTGGACTTTTGAAAGAGATCTATTGATCCAGTAAATGATTATCCTTGGGCAGGGTTTTGGCCATATATAAATGTTTGTGCTTGGAGACCAGAATCACTTCGCTGTGCAGTTCCAGCTCACCAAATTCCGGTTCAACTTCCACATAATGCAGGTGACCGTGCTGGTCACGTACCCGCGCTTGTGCACTAAAGCCGGGCCGGGCATCACCACGGCAAATGGTTGCAATCCGTCCCAGTAGCTCAGGCTGGCCAATTACCGGCATGGTGCGGTCACTATACATGAGCTGGCTCAGCCAATGACTTAAAAAAGCGGTAAACAACAGGCTTACTAGCAACACCGGAAGAATAATCAGCCAGACCGACGCAAAGGCATCAGTCATGGCATAGCAGATAAACTGGAACAAATAGCCAAACACACCAGTGCTCAGCAAAAACAGGATAGACAGGATAAAAATAGGGAACTGATTGGCATGCAGGCGTTTAAGGATATAGACCACCACGCGCGGCAGGTGGGCTTCAATCCAGGCAGACGGGCTAAATTTTAATGAAGTACCCAGCGTTTCGCTCAATGCCAGCAGCAGCATGCTGATTAGTGCAAGAGTAAACAGCAAGAACGGTGCTGAAAAAAAGATTGAACCTGTCATGGCTGTCCTCGCCAAATTCACCAGCTTTATTCCCCATCATTAACCCATGACTGGTTTGTAAAAGCTGGTCTATGTCCTTATTCAACCAGATAAATGCCACCATCGGAATGGACACTGATTTCTACCGGCGTTAGATGATCGCCCTGACATGGGCCAAAAATACAGGCTCCATCTTCAACCTGAAATAGTGCCCCATGCGTGGAACAAATAATGTATTCACGATCCATATCCAGAAACTGGTTTTCCTGATATTCCAGCTCTGTGCCCAGATGCGGACAATTATTAAGATAAGCATAAAATGCCCCATCACGCTGGGTAATAAAGATTGGGCCTTTATCGGTATCAAAGCCGCGGGCCTCACGTTCCGGAATATCTTCAGTATTACACAGTCGTTGCATGATGGGTTGCATGGGTCACACCTTTGCGAAAACTTTAAAACACTTAACGATGGGAAAATTAACCCACAGTAAATTAAATAGCAGCTAAATCACTGGCAAATGAACCAGCTTGCAAAATAGCCTGATATTGTTCAACGGACAGGCGTGGCCCATACTGGCTCACCACTTTGGACGCAGTTGCAGCAGCTAGCTTTCCACAATTTTCCAGTGTATAGCCTTTATTCAGGCCATATAAAAATGCACCGGCAAAGGCATCTCCAGCACCCAGTGTATCAATGGCATTGCAGGGCACTGCTTCAATGGTCAGACGTTTGCCAGAACGTGTTGCAATAATGGCGCCCTGTTCACTACGGGTGATAATGACAATATTGCCAAGATTCAGCAAAGCAGCAACCGTATCGTCCAGTTGCTCAGTCCCGGTATACATGCGGGCTTCATGCTCATTACAAAACAGGATGTCTACCCCGTCAGCGATCAGGTCATCAAGACCTTCACGGGCATATTGCACCATGGCTGGATCAGACAAGGTAATTGCTGTTGCAATATTACTGTCTTTGGCAATTTCACGGGCATGTTTAACCGCCAAACGTGCCGTAGGACTGGTGGCCAAATAGCCTTCAATATATAAATATTTGGCTGTTTTTAAGGGTTCAAAATCAATCTGCGCAGCACTTAATTCGGCGGTAATCCCCAGATAGGTTTGCATGGTGCGCTCACTATCCGGCGTTACCAGTACCACGCAAGTGCCAGTTTCGCCTTCACTCATTGAGCTGCTGGAAGTCTGCACATTCGCCTGACTTAAGCCATTGAGGTAAAACCGGCCAAAATCATCGTTGCCTACACGGCAGGCATAAAACGCTGATCCACCCATTGCAGTAAATGCCACAGTAGAGTTGGCTGCCGAGCCACCACTGGCCTGTTCCTGCGCATGATGATTCTGATTTAAGTGGGCTAGTAATTGCTGCTGGGCAGTTTGCTCAGCCAGTTGCATGGTGCCTTTGAGCAGTTGATGCTGTTGTAAAAACTGATCATCTACACTGTATTCCAGATCAACCAGCGCATTTCCAATAACATACAAATCAACTGACATAAGCGTTATTCCCTTTTTTCCTGTGTTTCACTGACCCGTATTTCACTAAGTAAGCTGCCTAACCTGATTATAGTAACCGGCTACAGTAACAGGTGGTTTAAAGAGGCAAAGATTATCATGCATTTAGATAGATAAATATATTTTTGCCTTGAAATTTCTGCACCTCAGCTTAACTTAAACTAATGCCCGGCCTGTTTTAGCATGAATGATTTTATTCATGGCAATTTTGCTGATATTTCATAAATCAGGTTGGTCAAATCGGTACAGGATGCAGCATCATTGCTGATTAGCTGATATTCTTGACAAAATATTCGTTCTACCATTATCTGGCCTTATATGAGGTTATTCTGCAATTAAGCCGGATAAGTTAAAAATTGGAGTTTGCATGACTGCCGCGTTTTCAATCACTGATAAAAATCGGGTTCATCCTGCGTTTGAGTTAATCAACCAGCATTATATTCCTGCGCTGTCGGCCGAATTTTTACAGTACCGTCACCGGGCAACCGGCGCGCTGCACTACCATCTGGCAGCCGATAATGATGAAAACGTATTTCTGGTGGCATTTAGAACCCAGCCCATGGATTCGCGTGGGGTGGCACATATTCTGGAGCACACCGCGCTGTGCGGCTCGCAAAAATATCCGGTGCGTGATCCATTCTTTTCCATGATCCGCCGTTCACTCAATACTTTTATGAATGCCTTTACCGCAGCCGACTGGACAGCCTATCCGTTTGCTACCCAGAACAAGACCGATTTTTATAACCTGTTGTCGGTGTATCTGGATGCGGCATTTTTTGCCAATTTAAATGAGCTGGACTTTGCGCAGGAAGGCATCCGCATTGAGCTGGAAAATGACAAACCAGTGTATAAAGGCATTGTGTTTAATGAAATGAAAGGCGCGATGAGCTCGCCATCCGACCAGCTTTATCATACGCTGGCGCATTATTTATATCCAGAAACCACCTATCACTATAATTCTGGCGGTAATCCAGCCGATATTCCTGATTTGTCGCATCAGGATCTAATTGATTTTTACAAGTCGCATTATCATCCGTCCAATGCGGTTTTCATGAGCTTTGGTAACTTGCCACCCGTTGAGCTGCAAACTGCATTTGAAGAGCAGGCACTGAAAAACTTCGGCAAAGGCGAAACGCTCAAATCAGTACCGGAACAACGCCTGACAGCACCTGTTCAGGTTGAGGATGTGTATGCAGTCGATAGCGAGGAACTGGCCAAAAAAACCTATATCCAGTTTGCATGGCTGCTACCACCCAGCACCGATATTAAAACCCGTCTGGCCTTGCGCCTGATGGAAGGCGTGCTGATGGAACATTCAGCCTCACCACTGCGCCAGTATCTGGAAACCTGTGGTCTGGGTGAATCCACCTCACCCATTATGGGACTGGATGACAGCAATTTTGAAATGACCTTTTTCTGTGGGTTGCAGGGCAGTGAAGCCGACAAAGCCGATGAACTGGAAGCCGGAATTTTCAAGGTATTGCAAGAGGTGGTAAGCAATCCAATTGACAGTAACCAGATTGAAGCGGTGCTGCACCAGATTGAGTTGCACCAACGTGAAATCAGTGGTGACGGCATGCCTTATGGGTTGACTTTGCTATTAAATGGACTGGGCAGTGCTATTCATGGAGCTGATCCTCTGGATGTATGGCAGATTGAGCCACACCTGGCTGAACTGCGTGAACAGCTAAAAGATCCAGCGTGGCTGCCGCAACTCATCCAGCAATACCTGATTGATAATCCGCATCGCGTGCGCCTGACTTTAAGCCCTGATCCGCAAAAAAGTGCCCGTGATCAGGCCGCTGAGCAGGCCAGACTGGATGCCATTGCCCAGCAACTGGATGATGACAAGCGCCAGCAATTGATTGAACAGGCTAAATTGCTGGAAGTTCGGCAGGCTCAGGAAGATGATTTGTCCCTGTTGCCCAAAGTTGGGTTGGCTGATATTCCGGCAGAGCTTCATATTGTAGAAGGACAAACCACCAGCCTAAATCTGGCAGGGCAGGCTGCACCGTTTTACCAGTATGCGGCAGGAACCAACGGCTTGTATTACCAGCAGGTGCTCATCCAGATTCCTGATGACGTGTTGCAATCGCCTTTATTGGGAATTTATACCTCGCTGGTGGGTGAACTTGGTGCAAGTGAGATGAGTTATCTTGATATTCAGCAGGCTCAGGCGCTGGTCAGTGGTGGCTTGCATCTGGGCGCCAGTTTCCGTTCTGATATTCAGGATAGCGACAAGACCAGCAGTTATCTGGTATTGGCCACCAAGGCACTCAATGAGAAAACTGAAGCGCTGGGCCTGCTGAAAACAGCGTTTGAACAGCTGCGTTTTGATGAAAAAGACCGCATTTTAGAGCTACTGCAACAACGTAAGGCACGCTGGCAGTCGCGTCTGTCTGGTGCTGGTCATAGCTATGCGCTGCAAACAGCGTCGCGTCACATGAGTGCGCTGGCCCGCCGGGATTATTACAATGCGGGTTTACCTGCATTAGTGTGGCTCAAAAATCTGGTGCAAAACATCGAGCAGGACGATGTTGCGTTAAACCAATTGATTGCTGATTTGCAACAGTTGCATGAGCGGGTACTTAGCCTGCCCAAGCAATTCCTGCTGGTGGCTGAACAGGAAAAAATGGCAAGTCTCAGTGAGCAACTGGCACAGGTATGGCAGCAAAGCAATAATGAATTATCTAACCAAACCCAGGCTCTGGAGGTTGCGGAACATCCGGTTGAAAATAGCGATATTGCGTGGCTGATTCAGGCCAATGTCCAGTTCTGTGCCGCAGCGTATCCGGCTGTACCGGTCAATCATCCGGATGCCTGTCCCTTGATGGTACTTGGCCCGTACCTGAAAAATGGCTTCCTGCACCGGGCATTACGTGAGCAGGGCGGTGCCTACGGTGGTGGTGCAAGCTATGATGGCAATGCTTGTGCGTTCCGTTTCCATAGCTACCGTGATCCGCGTTTAAGTGAAACCTTTAAGGATTTTGCAGGCAGCATTGACTGGTTGCTGAATGAAAAACAGGAGCCACATCAACTGGAAGAAGCGATTATGGGCCTGATTGCCAGTATGGATAAGCCGGGATCACCGGCTGGCGAAGCAATTACGGCCTGTCATGCTATGCTGCATGGCCGTACGCCGGAGTTTAGACAGCAAATGCGCAGCAAGTTGCTGGAGGTCACACTGGATGACCTTAAACGGGTAGCAAGGCAGTATATTCAGTCTAAAACCCCGGTTCGAGCCGTGGTGGCACCTTATGCCAAGTCTAGCGAACTGCAAGAGTTAAACTTTAAAGTAGAACAAATCTAGGAAATTCTTTCTAGAAAATCCTTCTGGCTGAATATTTTACATGAACCTTGTGAATGCAAAAAATTCATAAGGTTCATTTATTTGTGCATTGTAATAAAAATTTTGTCATATTCAGAATGGATTAGAATAAAGGACTTTGCTTTTTCATCTCAGGGTTAGTGCTTTTTTGCAAATGCCTGTTTATGCTATGGCCATCCGATAATGGCCTGTTTTTCATGTTTAAATCCATTCAAGCTTCTAAAATGACGGGTCAAAAGACCTTTGGCAAAAATAAGATTTACAGCGTACTGGCGATTTCACTCAGCGGCATGGCTCATGCCGAACCTGTATTTAGCTTGCCAACTGCGCCAGCTTCTATTGCACAACTAACGCCTGCCTATCAGCCGACCACGCCTGAAAGCTGCATTACCCTGGAAAGCAATGCCGAGCGTTTGGATTGTTATGATGCGTTTTTTAAGCGGCCGGCAACGCCTATAGCACAACAGGCCGTGGTTGAAAAAATTCAAAGTGAAAATCAGGCAACCGCTGCAACGCCAATCGCCAGTGATGCGCCAAAAGCGCTGACGTTTTTACAGGGGATTAATCCCCGTGAGTGGTTTAGGGCAGCAGCCCCTTATGATCCTACCATTTCCCTACTGGATCGCCGCTGGGAGCTGAGCCATACGGCCAAACTGGGCACTTTTCACCTGAAAAGCTATAAGCCCAGCTATGTTTTACCGGTCTTTATTACTGGTAATATTAATGACTTACCATTCAGCCCAAATCCTGAAAATCAGTTAAAGGAAGCTGAGGATATTAGCCGGGTTGAAGGGAAATTCCAGCTCAGCCTGAAGACCAAGGCCATGGAAGGAGTGTTTGGTGATTATGGTGACTTGTGGCTGGGTTACACGCAGTCATCACGCTGGCAGTTATATAATGCAGCCGATTCACGGCCATTTCGCGAAACCAATTATGAACCGGAAGCCAGCCTGATTTTTGGCACCAATTATAATTTGTTGGGATTAAATGGCCGCTTGCTGGGAATTAGTTTAAACCACCAGTCGAATGGCCGGGAACTGCCATTTTCCCGTAGCTGGAACCGGGCAATTGTTAATGTTGGCTTTGAGCGGGATAATTTTACCTTGATGCTACGACCCTGGTATCGCATTCCTGACAGTGATTCGCACAAGGATGATAATCCGGATATTGAAGACTACATTGGGCGTGGTGATTTGCAGGCATTTTATAGATATAAGGAGCAGGAGTTTTCGCTCATGCTGCGCCATAGCTTAAAAGGTGGTAATGATAATCACGGTGCTGTGCAGCTTGACTGGGCATTTCCCATTAATGGTAGCCTGCGCGGTTATGTACAGGTCTTTGATGGCTATGGTGAAAGCCTGATTGATTATAATCACAAAGCAACTTATGTTGGCCTTGGTGTATCACTGCTTAATTGGTACTAAGGTTTAAGACAATAAAAAAGCGCATGAATATCTAAAAAACATGCGCTTTTTTAAATCAAATAATCTTGATTTAATTACTTTAAAAATAACTGATAGCCAGCATTATCCGTAATTTCCTCATATGGATAACCAATGGCATCCAGCGCAGCAGTTAATTCCTGTGGCTGATGATTACCCAGTTGCAAGCCCATCAGCACCCGGCCCTCTGCTGCGCCATGATTGCGATAGTGAAACAGGGAAATATTAAACTGCTGGCCAAGGCGCTCAAGGAAAGTCAGCAGTGCACCGGGTCGCTCTGGAAATTCCACCCGGAATAAATGCTCGTCATCCAGACCTGCATGCCCACCAATCAGGTAACGGATATGCAGTTTGGCCACTTCATCGTCGGTTAAGTCAGTCACCTGATAACCCTGTAAATCTTTTAAAATAGCCTGATGCTCAACCACACCATTTTTAAGGCCAATGCCCACAAAAATGTGCGCTGCGCCATTGCCTTGGTCTGATGCAGCCTGATAACGATAGTTAAATTCGGTGATGGCTCGGCCTTTTAGCGCACGGCAAAAATCCAGATAAGCTCCTTTTTCTTCTGGAATAGTCACTGCAAAAATGGCTTCTCGTTTTTCACCAATTTCAGTGCGTTCAGCAATATAGCGCAAGCGGTCAAAGTTCATATTGGCACCACACACAATGGCCACCATGTTTTTATTTTCAATCCCATGCTCAGCGACATATTTCTTCATACCCGCTAAAGCCAGTGCACCGGATGGCTCTACAATCGTACGGTTTTCCTCAAACACATCCTTGATGGCAGCGCAGATTTCATCGGTTGAGCAAGTCACCACTTCCGGTTCAATAATTGCACCTGAACCATCTGATTTTTGTAGGCGTAACACATCAAAGGGCAGGGCACCAATTTGTGCCACTGCTGTGCCATCAGCAAAGAGCCCCACCTGAGGCAGCTTGGCGCGCTCGTTACATTGCAGTGCCAGTTTCAGGCAGGCAGACTCATCAGATTCCACAGCCACCACTTTAACATGCGGTGCCACTTCACCGAGGTAGGCTGCAACCCCGGCAATCAAACCACCACCACCCACAGCCACAAACACATACTCGACTTGTCGCCACTGCTTTAGGATTTCGGTGGCAATGGTGCCTTGTCCGGCAATCACCAGTTCATCATCATAAGGTGGTACATAAGCCAAGCCTTCTTGCTGGGCACGTTGCATTGCATACTGGTTGGCCACATCAAAGCTGTCACCATGCAAGACTACATTGCCCCCTAAGCGTTTGACAGCATTGACTTTAATATCAGGTGTGGTACTAGGCATCACAATAATGGTATCAATACCCATTTTCTGGCCCGAATAAGCCACACCCTGCGCATGATTACCGGCAGAAGCACAAATTACACCACGCTTTAACTGATCGCTTGGCATCTGGCTAATGCGGTTATAAGCACCACGTAACTTAAAGGAAAAAACCGGTTGCAGGTCTTCGCGTTTCAGGCGAATGTTATTATTCAGGCGCTCAGAAATTCGTGGAGCCAGGTCAAGTGGACTTTCAATAGCTACGTCGTACACTGTGGCTTGTAAAATTTGTCTGACCCAACGTGAGAGCATGCTGATTTCACCTGTATAATGTAGACCCAACAGAGTATTGCAGCAGTGCCTGTGTTTCAAGGTTTAGCTGCAACAAATTGATTTTTTAAACCAAAGAGAGTGAATTATGGCAATACTGTCAGCTCAGGATCAAAAAAAACAGGCTGCTGCAGAGGCTGCTTTAGCGCATTTGCCTAAAGGCGGTATTCTAGGCGTTGGCACAGGCAGTACTGTAAATTTCCTGATTGATATGTTGCCAAGCCTTCAGCTTGAAGGCGCAGTAGCCAGTTCAAAGGCGACAGAAGATCGTCTTAAGGCCGTCGGCATTGAAGTGATTGAGCTGAACCATGTAGCTAGCCTGGATGCCTATGTGGATGGGGCCGATGAAATTAACCACTATTTACACATGATTAAAGGTGGTGGTGCTGCGCTGACACGTGAAAAAATTGTAGCTTCTGTAGCCAAAGAATTTATTTGTATTGTTGATGAGTCCAAATGGGTAACCCAACTGGGTCGTGCTTTTCCGGTTCCGGTTGAAGTAATTCCAATGGCGCGTTCCAGTGTGGCCCGTAAAATTGTGACAATGGGGGGTGATCCTGTATACCGGGAAGGCGTAGTGACCGATAATGGCAATGTGATACTGGACGTCTTTAACCTGAATATCCTAAACTCCATTGAAATGGAAACCTTAATCAACAATATTCCCGGCGTCGTCACCAATGGTATTTTTGCCCAGCGTGGCGCGAGTCTGGCTTTGATTGCCAGTGATCAGGGTGTTCGTACCGTTAAGCCTGAGTAAAAATATTTGTCATTCCAGATGCAGGCTATTCCTGATATTCAGCGGCGGATAAACAATAATGCCCGTCGCTTAAAGCTACGCATCGAGCATCATCAGGTGTATTTGACCGTACCGCCAAATACATCTGAGAAAAAGATTCAGGCTTTTTTAAAAGACTCGGAAACCTGGCTAATTTCAACATGGAACAGTAACTATGCAGAGACAGCAGCCAATTTAGCACCTGTCCATGGCGAGATACTTAATTTTCCCTTATTGCAGAAAAGTTATCAGGTTCAATTAATAAAAGTGTCAGCGACGTATTTACCAGGGTTGGCGACGCATAATCAAAGATTGTTTGTGCAAAATAATCTGTTGTGTGTTGACGCACATCAGGCTGGAAGATTAATCAAAACCTGGGTCCGTCAGCAGGCTAGTATTTTTTTACCAGAACAGCTTGATCAACTGGCAATACAGCATCATTTTACTTATCAAGGTTGTCAGGTCAGACATGCCAAAACACGCTGGGGTAGTTGTTCTAGCCAAAAATCCATTAGCTTAAATGCAGCTTTATTGTTGTTACCAGTAGAGCTGGCGAATTACGTCCTGCTGCATGAATTATGTCATACCAGACAGCTCAATCACTCGGCAAGATTCTGGCAGGAAATGTTGAAAGTAGATTCTAGTTATTTGCAGCACCGCCAGCAGCTTAAACAGTTTAAGCTGCCAGCATGGTGGCACGTTAATTAACAAGTCTATATCAGTAAAGCATTATGAAGGCTTGGTAAATACTGGCTTAAAGCCCTGACATACCAGATCTTTAGTATCAAGTTCATTTTCTTTGGGAAATGGCTTTGACCTAATGCTGGTTACAGTACCTGCTGTTGCAGACACAATATTCTGGTTTGTAATTACAATCTGAATAAATTCTGGCGGATTACGTTCTGCAGAAGCAACATTAATGAGATACTTCTCGGCGTTTGGCTCAAGCCGGATGATGGAATCAGATTCATCGCGGTTAATGCTGCTGCTAAATGTTTTTTGACCATTGGTGAGCTTTATATCGCCATTAAAGTTAATCGTCAGTTGGCATTGATTGTCGCCGGTATAAGTGCCTACCAGATTTTCAACCTCGTTATAAACACCTAGGATCCCATCTGCATTGGCACCAATCTCGCAATCAATATTTTGAGTTTTCGCAACATAGTCTTTGTCACCAGCTTTTGGATCGCTAAATTCAACTTGATTGCAATTGGAATCCCTGATTTTTTGAACGTCTTTAGTGAGCTTAAGGCTACCTAGCCCAAAAGCATATTTATAATTACCAGCACCAAAACTTCTGGGAATAAGGGGAGAAAGAAAACCTTCATTAATGCTTGGATGCTGACCAGTAATGAAGTCGACTGTAGCAAAATAGTCTTTACCTTTAGCATCTGGATTGGTCAATGAGGCAAATAACGCTGCCATTGCACCACCCAGTTTGTTTTTATTGTCGTCCGTTTCAGCGCCGCCCAGACGTGTCGCATAGCCTTCACGGGCAGCTTTTTGGGTGGTAGCCAATAATGCCTTCAATTCGGTTTTATCAGTACGATTATTAAAAGTAGGGTCAGTATTTACAATTTGCTGGGGAATAATTGGATTATCCAAAAAGACTGTTCCATTTTTACCATCACCAGCCAGAGTCATGCCATCCAAATTGCCATCGCGCATATCAGCACCTGCACGTTTGGCAAATGTTAACAGGGGTGTAGTATCTGATCTATTTTCAATTTGCTGAAGCTTGATATGACCTATGGCATAAAAAATATTCAAATATTCAATAGTGGTATTGGGTGGATCAATCACATCCTTGGTATCAATGATAAATTTGCTTAAATCATTTAAGCTGTCAATTGCCGGAACCAGCGTTACAGGATTAACCCGGAATGTACTGTAAACCTCACGATTGGCATAAGCGAGGCTATTCAGGTCAAGCTTGCTAAAGTCTGGTTTGCTCGCATCCAGATTGTTGGCACGTACCAGCGCGCGTTGGTAAGCAATTTCGGTAAAGGGGCTGACAATTGTTTCGCTCTCTACAGGCAGCATGACAAATACACCATGCAAAGGTGCATTTAGGCTGGCCATTTTGCCCAAGGCAGGATCAAAATAAAGGCTTGTATTATCCTTACCTGAAACTTCTGCAATTAAAATACGTCCACCATCCGCATAGGATGCTGTGATATCAAAACTTACTTCACTGCCATTAGTAATAGTCTTCTGGTCAATTTCCTTACCAGTCGTGGTATCAATGATACTTACCAGTGCATTTTGTAATTGAACAGGCGAAGTCACCGTTAGCTTATAGGTGGTTTCAGGCGTTGTGGTATCGTCATTGCTGGTTCGTGTAGTTGGCGAATCGCCACCACAGCCAGTAAATAATAAAGCGGAACTAAGGCCCAAAATAATGGCCTGACTAAGTCTGGTTAAACGGTGTTTTGCTAAGCCATGCTTTACTAAGAAAGAATGAGATGATAACGAGGGCATCCACGCGCTCCTGAGTTATTGTGTCTTTTGTCCTAGCCGCTATTTAAGAACAAAAAAAGCCCTGCGTCTACAACAATCGGTAGTTTTGTCAGGACAATCTTCCTGTCATACTATATGCCGATCAGATTTGTATGTGGAGTGATTGAATGATCTCGGTTGGTATTGTGGGTGGAACAGGCTATACAGGTGTTGAACTCGTTCGGATTTTACTGCGCCACCCGAATGTACAAATCAAGGCACTCACTTCCCGCACTGAGGCTGGTATGCGTGTGGATGCCATGTTTCCCAGTCTGCGTGGACTTACTGATCTCGAGTTTTCCAATGTGGATCAGGATGTCTTAAACCAGTGTGATGTCGTCTTTTTTGCCACACCCCATGGCGTTGCCATGAAGCAGGCGCGTGATTTGGTTGATGCTGGTGTAAAAGTGATTGATCTGGCAGCAGATTTTCGCCTGAAAAATACAACAGAATTTGAAAAATGGTATGGTATGCCGCATGCTTGTCCTGACTTACTGGAAGAGTCGGTTTATGGCTTGCCGGAAATCAATCGTGAGGCCATTAAAACAGCGCGCATTATTGGCAATCCTGGCTGCTATCCCACCACGGTGCAATTAGGGCTATTGCCTTTATTAAAAGCACAGGAGCAACTGGTTCAGTTTGATACCCTGATTATTGATGCAAAATCCGGGGTTTCAGGGGCAGGCCGCAAGGCAGAAACCAGTTTATTGTTTTCAGAATCATCAGACAATTTTAAAGCTTATGGCGTTAAGGGCCATCGTCATCATCCTGAGATTGTGCAGGGGCTGGATGCCATCAGTCAGCAAAAAGGCTGGTTTGACCGGATGATTTTTGTGCCGCATCTGGTGCCCATGATTCGTGGCATGTTTACTACCATGTACTTAAAGCTCACTGAGCAGGGCAAGCAGGCCGATCTACAAGCGTTGTTTGAATCAGCTTATGCCACAGAGCCTTTTGTTGATGTAATGCCTGCTGGCAGTCTGCCGGAAACCCGCTCCGTGCGCGGTGCGAACCAGTTGCGTATTGCCCTGTATCGTCCCAATAATGGTGACACACTGGTTATTCTGGTGGTGCAAGATAATCTGGTGAAAGGGGCATCTGGGCAGGCTGTACAAAATATGAACCTGATATTCGGCCTGCCTGAAACTACCGGACTTGAAGTTGTGCCTTTACTGCCTTAAATACAGGGCTTTTTGAACATGAGCTTATGAAAAACTTAAGCCATAATGTTTTGAGTAAGTGTAAATTTTCCAGTGTGCTGGACTATTTTTTTTACAAACAGGCATTGATCAGTTATGCATAACACGCTTCAATGCCTGCTGTATTTTTGTTTAACCCTGTTTTTGCTGGACTATTGAGTAACCCAAGATGAGTGATGTAGAGCAACCTATAACAGCGGAACACAAATCGCCTTCGGGTTTTAAACGGTTTATCCATTCAAATTTACCCATTGTACTGGGTGGCGTCATTGTGGGTGGCGGCAGTTTGTTACTTGGCTACGCAGTTGGTCACCAGCAGGGTCTTACTGCGGTTGGTTTTGCAGCGGACGCCGAGCAGCTCAACGAAGTGGTTCAGGAACAAAAGCAGGAAATCAACATCTTAAATAAGACCTTGAACACTACTGTTCAGGAACGTGATGTTGGTTTAACCAATTTAAAGGAAATTACGGAAAGCTACCGCAAGGAAACCGACCTGCGCGAGCAGGCTGAACAGCAACGGGATATTTATCGTGAAATCCTGCGCCTGCGCGGTGGCGTGGCGTTGACGGTACAAAATATTGATATTAAGCCTTTACCTGACCGGGCTTATGAATACCGGCTTGATTTAATGCAGTTGCAGCCCAATAAACGCAGAGCCAGTGGTACAGCCCAGATTCGCCTGATCGGGGAAGATAACAATATTCTGGTTGTACCGATGTCTGATAATTCCTACGGCTTTGACAGTTTTCAGCGCTTGACTGGGCGCTGGACCATGCCTTCTGGTTTTAACCCGGATTTTGTTGAAGTGCGATTGCAGGGTAATGGCAGCCCGGTCATCAAGCGCTATGCGTGGGAGCGTGGTGCGCCTGTTAAAGATATGCCTGCCATTTTATCTGAAATTCCACAAGCTGAAGCCAATACCGACTAGGCAGCACTTGGCACTGTTATTTTAACTTTACCTGTATATATGAGGTTCAATGAATGCTGGATGCGCAAAAACTGTTCA
This sequence comes from Alkanindiges illinoisensis DSM 15370, assembly GCF_000619845.1. Taxonomy (GTDB): domain Bacteria; phylum Pseudomonadota; class Gammaproteobacteria; order Pseudomonadales; family Moraxellaceae; genus Alkanindiges; species Alkanindiges illinoisensis. The sequence continues at coordinate 704,486 of NZ_JHUX01000003.1, forward strand.
GACGCTCATCACGCAGCAAAACTCAGCGAGACGTTTTGCGTAGCGCCAAAGACAAGTTGCGTGCCAAAAATCTGCGTGATAGCAAGCAGGCATTTTTACAACAGGGACTGGTTGACTGGCATTTGGCAAGCTGTGAGCAGAAATCCAATCTCAATGTTCATCAGCATTTGATTGTAAAAGCCATAGATGAAAATGACGATCAGCATCAGGATGGTTCCCAGGATAACCTTGATGTCATGACCGCACCACCCCAGCTAAAAAAGCCCCCTTTTTACGCCGTGGTCTTGTTTAATGATGACTACACCCCCATGGAGTTTGTAATAGAAATATTACAACTTTATTTTGCTCTTGATCTTGACCGCGCTACCGAGGTAATGCTAACTGTGCATTATAGAGGTAAAGGGGTTGCAGGCATTTATCCACGGGATATTGCCGAGACCAAGGCACAGCAGGTGAACAACTATGCGCGCTCGCAAGGCCATCCTTTACTTTGCCAGATCGAGCCGCAACCAGAATAGAGGTCAACATGCTCAGTCGTCATCTAGAAGTATCGTTACGCTTGGCCGTCAGTATGGCGCGCCAAAAACGCCATGAGTTTTTAACGGTAGAGCATCTGCTGCTATCGCTGCTGGAAAATGATTCAGCAGTCAGCGCCCTGAAAGCCTGTGGTGCAGACATTGCCAGCCTAAGACGCGAGCTAGAAGATTACGTTGAGCAACACACGCCAAAACTTGGCGAAAATAATGATCAGGCGCCACATCCAACCGAAAGCTTTGATCGTATTTTGCAACGCGCTATTTTTCATGTGCAGTCTTCCGGTGGTGGTGACCGCCCGGTTGAAGGCGCAGATGTGCTGGTCGCCATGTATTCCGAACGCGACAGCTTTGCCGTTTATTTACTGAAAAAACAGCAGATCAACCGTCTTGATCTTACGCAGTACCTTTCACATGGTACGCGTAAAGACGAAGAAATGAACATCAATGAAGAAGAATTGTCTGATGATGAAGGCAAAGAAGAGGTTGAAGAGGGCGGTATTAAGCGTGCTCAGGGACCACTTGAGCTTTATGCAGTTAACCTGAACAAGGAAGCGCAAAAAGGCCGTACTGATCCCTTAATTGGCCGTGAAAAAGAAATTGAGCGCACTGCCCAGATTCTATGCCGTCGTCGCAAGAACAATCCACTGCTGGTGGGTGATCCAGGTGTGGGCAAAACATCCATTGCAGAAGGGCTGGCCTGGTTAATTGTTAACCAGAAAGCACCTGAGCCTTTGCATGATGCAGAAATTTTCAGCCTTGATATCGGTGCACTGGTTGCAGGCACCAAATATCGGGGGGATTTTGAAAAACGCATCAAACAACTGCTGGTGGCGTTAAAGAAAAAACCCAATGCCATTTTGTTCATTGATGAAATTCATATGATTATTGGTGCAGGTTCCAGTATGGGCAGCACCATGGATGCATCCAATCTCATCAAACCTGCACTGGCCAACGGTAGTCTACGTTGCATTGGTTCTACCACCTACACCGAATATCGCTCTGTGTTTGAAAAAGACCATGCGCTGTCACGTCGTTTCCAGAAAATTGATGTGAACGAACCGAGCGTGCAGGACACTATTGAAATCCTGCATGGCTTGCGTAGCCGCTTTGAAGAGTTTCATGGCGTAACTTACACTGATGCAGCCCTGACGTCAGCGGCTGAACTCTCAGCCAAGCATATTCATGAGCGTTTCTTGCCGGATAAGGCCATTGATGTGATTGATGAAGCAGGTGCCCGTCAGCGGTTATTGCCAGAAAGCGATAAAGTGATTGCTGTACCGGAAATTGAAGATATCGTGGCACGTATTGCCCGCATTCCGCCCAAGACCGTATCCAAGGATGACAAGAGCACGCTTGAGCATCTGGAACGTGACTTGAAACGTGTGGTATTTGGACAGGACGAAGCCATCAGTACACTGGCGTCGGCTATCAAGCTGTCCCGTGCTGGCTTAAAAGCACCGGAAAAGCCAGTTGGCTGCTTCATGTTTGCTGGCCCAACGGGTGTGGGCAAAACCGAAGTAACCCGTCAGTTGGCGCGCTTACTAGGCATTGAACTGGTTCGCTTTGATATGTCTGAATACATGGAACGGCATACCGTATCACGCCTGATTGGTGCACCTCCGGGATATGTAGGTTTTGATCAGGGTGGCTTGCTCACCGATGCAATTAACAAGCAACCGCATTGTGTATTGCTGCTGGATGAAATTGAAAAAGCTCATCCCGATGTGTTTAATATCCTGTTGCAAGTCATGGATCATGGTACATTGACTGACAACAATGGCCGTAAGAGTGACTTCCGTCATGTGATTCTGGTGATGACCACCAACATTGGTGCAGAAAGTATTGCCCGTGCCAGCATTGGCTTTACCCTGCAGGATCATAGCAATGACAACAAGGAAGCCATGAAGCGGGCATTCTCGCCAGAATTCCGTAACCGTCTGGATGGTATTATTCAGTTTAAACCACTGCCAGCAAGCATTATCGACTCTGTGGTTGACAAGTTCCTGATCGAACTTCAGGCGCAGCTTGATGACAAGAAAGTGGTGCTTGAAGTGGATGATGATGCCAGAAAATGGCTGGGTGAGCGGGGTTACGACCAGTACATGGGTGCGCGTCCAATGCAGCGCCTGATTCAGGATGAGCTGAAAAAACCACTGGCTGAAATGATCCTGTTTGGTTCACTGGCTGAAAATGGTGGTTTTGTGCATGTGTCAGTTGGTGACAAAAAAGATGGCGAAACTGGCCTGATTCTGGAAGTGGAAGACCAGACTGCTGAGCCTGCATAATCTTGTCCGGTAAAAAAGCCAGCACTATGCTGGCTTTTTTATATGTTAATTTTCATGAGTGACAAAACTGCATGTTGATTTTAAAAACTTTTGGTTTGTATATCCTGACTGCACTGGCAGAAATTATAGGCTGCTATTTGCCTTATCTGGTGATTAAGCAAAATAAGTCTGTTTATTTACTCATTCCGGCAATACTGAGCTTAATAACCTTTGTCTGGTTACTAAGCTTGCATCCAGCGGCGGCGGGGCGAGTGTATGCGGCTTATGGTGGGGTTTATATTGTAGTGGCGTTTTGCTGGTTATTTCTGGTAGATCGTGTCAATCTAACAGTATGGGATATTACAGGCGCGCTAATTATTACGTTAGGTGCTGCTGTCATCATGCTACAACCTGATTTTTCAACGTAGTGTAGGCAATTATTAATTTAATGCATTGTTTTAGATAAAGTTAAGCTGATAAGCTATAAATTAGCTAACTATGATAAAAATGGATTAAATCAGATGAACAAGGATGTAGTACAGGATAAACTGATTAAGGTAGTGCTGGTACAAGAATATGAAGATAGTGACGAGGTAGATACAGAATCACCGTGGGCGCTGAATCTGGGAAATGATCAGTATCAACTTAAAAATTTTCCATTCTTTTTTTATGGGCTATCTTATGACGATATTTTTGAGGCCAAGCCTTCGGCTGAATATGAGGATGATCCACGGCCTTATTTTACCCGAGTTATTGAAAAATCTGGCCACCGAACAGTTCGCATTTTCTTAAAAAATTCGATTCAGGATTCGGATGAGGCAACGCAGCTACTGGATCGGCTTAAGGCACTCAATTGTGGTTATGAGGGCAATGGCAGAACATTTTTTGTGGTGAATATTCAACCGCATTGTGACTTTGAAGCAGCCATCAACCTAATTGAAAACAGTGCAGAAGTTGAAATGTGGGAAATGGCTGACCCTGTTGATGAGGATACTGATTGATTTACTTCAAATGATAATGATAAAAAAAGCGCGGCCTGCTTAAACCAGTGAAGCCACGCTTTTTTATGGCTAATGCCTGATGCTATGCATCCAGTGCGGCCATTGCTTCATCAGAAATATTGGCATTGGTATAGACGTTTTGCACGTCATCCAGTTCTTCCAGCATGTCAATCATCTTGACAATTTGCTTGGCCATGTCAGGGTCAGTAATGTCGGCTTGTGTAGATGGATGCATGGTTACTTCGGCATTGTCAGACTTTAGACCTGCGTTCGTTAAGGCATCCTGTACGTCACCAAAACTTTCTGGCGTAGTAATCACCAGAATTCCATCATCGCTCACGTCAATGTCCTCTGCACCGGCTTCCAGCGCCACTTCCATGATTTTATCTTCCAGCGCCACATCGTCAAAACGGATTTCACCACGCTTGGTAAATAGATAGGCCACTGAACCAGACGTTCCTAGATTACCGCCAGTTTTGGTAAAGCAGTGACGCACGTCTGGCACAGTTCGGTTGATATTGTCGGTCATGGTTTCAACCAGCACGGCCACACCGCCAACGCCATAACCCTCATAGGTAATTTCCTTGAGGTTGTCGGCGTCTTCATTGCCATTACCACGCTGAATGGCGCGGTTAATGGTGTCGCGGGTCATGTTCACGGACAGGGCTTTTTCCACCACGGCACGCAGACGCGGGTTTTTGGCTGGATCAGGATCGCCTTGCTTGGCTGCGCTCACCAGTTCACGAATATATTTGGTAAACAGTTTTCCGCGTGAGGCATCGACACGTGCCTTGCGGTGTTTAATGTTGGCCCATTTGGAATGTCCAGCCATGGTTGAGCTCCTGAAATTTCGACAAGCAATACTTAAAAGCGCAAATGCGTTTTTGGGTTTAAGCTGATTTAATTGGAAAAAATGAAAAGTGTAATCATGGATACAAGTTTAGCATAGGCGCAATTTGGTCGGGAATTGCAATTGCAGCACAACTGCAAAATTTACCAGCACAACATTCAGTCAGTTCTTGCAGAATTTCTATAATGTTTTTACCAGCGGTATTTATTCCAGTTTTCCGGATTAGCCCAGTATTTGGAGTTCAGCCAGTCTGGCACCTGCTTATAGGACAAAATATTAAACTGCCAGATTACTAAATCTTGCGAGAGTTGCTCAATCTGACTAAAACCCAGTGCGTGCAGTGTTGCACCAAAATCCGGACTCGCCAGCACCAGTACACGACGCGCCAGCAGGTCACGCAGACGGGTAATACCTTGCACCAGTAACTGCTGGTTTTTACTGCCAGCGATGCTATCTGGCTGATTTATGGGCAGCGCAGGGTTGTTTGCAGCTAAATTGCCTTCATAATAACTGTGATAAAGGGCAATGACCGCGAGATCATAGCGCTGGGTAAATGCCAGCGTTGCCAGTTCATGTAATGCAATGGATTGCCATGTGCCGGGCCAGTGTGGAGTGGTCTTGTGTTTACCCACCAGTAATCCCTGGGCAATAGGTTTTTCCTGTGCCAGACGATCAATTAACGGCAAAATATCGATTGGCCAGTCAGTCACGGCTTATCCTTAACTAAAATCAACAGAAGTGTTTATCAATGGAATATCAGGGTATTTGCCATAAAATGCGGGCCAAGCTGGGTCAGGCATTACCAACCAGCACTGGCGCCATGGCAGCAGCGGTTGAGTATAATCTGGTTTTAAACCCATTTGAATCGCCCTTTACGCAACTGGTAGGTAATTCGGTGGAGTTGCAATGGACTGGTAAAATTAATTGCGTGTCCTGTGGCGCGAAAACCAGCAAGTCGTTTGCACAGGGGCATTGCTATAAATGCTTTAGCACCAAAGCGTCCTGTGATATGTGCATGATGAAGCCTGAAACCTGTCATCATCATTTAGGCACTTGCCGTGAGCCAGACTGGGCAGAAAAAGTCTGTTTTAACGCGCATATTGTGTATCTGGCCAATTCCAGTGGATTAAAGGTTGGGATTACCCGGCATAACCAGATGCCAACCCGCTGGCTGGATCAGGGCGCAACGCAGGCCATTCCTATTTTTCAGACCCAGAGTCGTTTTTTATCTGGGGTGGTGGAAGTATTACTGGCGCAGCATATGTCGGATAAAACTGACTGGCGCAAACTGCTTAAAGGTGAGGCTGAACCATTAAATCTGCTGCAGATTCGTGACGATATTTTTAACCGTTATGAAATGGATTTGCAAAAACTCCAGCATGCTTATCCTGAACAGGTCGCGTTATTGCAGGATGAGGTGGTTCGTGAGTTTATTTATCCGGTAGAAAAATATCCGGTGAAGGTAAGCACGCATAATTTTGACAAGACGCCACTGATCAAGGGACGGCTAAACGGTATTAAGGGGCAATACCTGCTGCTGGATACCGGGGTGCTAAACATTCGCAAGTTTAGTGGTTATGAACTGGTAGTGCGTTTTTAGTCCATTAAAAGGCTTGCTACCTCTGCCAAAACAACCAAAAATTTGTGCTGTATTTTTGTGCTATAGTAAGTCTGCTGGATGTGTTGAAAGTGCTCAATAACCTAGTTCTGGTTTATGTTTAATGGCAAGCTAGATGAGTTTATAAGATCAGTTAAGAAGTGGAGAGTACCTGAATGAGTCAGATCACTGAAAAAGAGCTGCGTCATCTTGAAGAGGAAATCCCGCAACATGCCCGCGAAGCATTGAAAAAAGCCCAGCAGGCTGCATTGGCGCGTGGTAGCCGTGTAATGATTGCACGGCAAGGTCAGCTGGTAGAAATTGATGCGCATGGTCATGAGTCATTGATCAAGGAAATTGAACAGCCGCTACAGTTTACCATTGGGCAAAAATTTAGCCGTGCCTGAATAAGTACATGAACGACATGATTCCGCGATTGCGTATGTTTGCCGGCCCAAATGGTTCAGGCAAAAGTACCGTGATCAAGGAAGTCCTGCACCCAAAACTGTTAGGCATTTATTTAAATGCTGACGACATCGAAAAACAAATCAGGCAAAACCCTATTTTTGAACTGGCAGATTATCCGTTTGACATACAGGCCAGTGCATTGATTGCCCATTTTACTCAGTCTGATTTTCTGGCCAGTGCCGGACTGACCGCAGTGATTCCTCTGATTAAAGTTAGTCATCACACCGCACTTGATTTTAGCCAGATTCAGTTTAATTCTTATTTTGCCTCAGTACTGGTGGAATTTCTGCGCCTGCAATGCCTTAAGCATCAGGTGTCTTTTACCTTTGAAACCGTCATGTCGTCCAAAGACAAGGTGCGTTTTCTGGCACAGGCGCAAGCGCTGGGTTATCGCATCTATCTGTATTTTGTGGCGACGGCTGACCCAGAAATTAATATTTCGCGCGTTAATTATCGCGTCCAAACTGGTGGTCATCCAGTGCCGGAAGATAAAATTCGTTCCCGTTATTATAAAACCCTGCATCACCTGATAGATGCTATCAACTACAGTAACCGCGCCTATATTTTTGATAACTCGGCGGTTTTTGACAGGCTTGCGGTGCTTGATAAAACTGGCCTGGTGGAACAGCACAGCTTTATTGCTGAAATTACCGAGGGTAAGGAGCTGGAAATAAAATCAGCCCAAGTTCCAGGTTGGTTTAAAACCTATGTGCTGGACCGCTTTATTTAGCTTTTTTTACCTTGAAAATATTTTTGGTTATTAATCCTGAGGCATTTTTTCAAAAGCGTAGGCATGAGTGCGGTAGGGCACGCGAATGATTGCTTCTTTGTCGTCCAGTTTAATATCTGGGAAAAGCAGGATTTTTAGTTCATCCAGAAAATGATGCTGCTGGTTTTCATCAAGCTGTGCAATAAAGCTGGTAGAAAGCGCCCGGTTAATGATCACATCCTGAACGCTGCCCTGATGCTCATGATGAAAAATGGTCTGGTCTTTCAGGCTAAAAATAGAATCTTCCAGCACTTTTTTCCATTCACCGGATTGATGGCGCGGCGTGTCATTTTCATAGGTATTAATCAGTTGCACCATGCGCGCAACCCAGTCCACTGAATCATCGCGGCTATTCCAGATGAGTCCCAGCTTGCCGTTGGGCTTAAGCACGCGTGCAATTTCATCAAGTGATTGTTGGTTGGCAAACCAGTGAAAGGATTGGGCACAAATCACGGCATCAATACTGTGGTCCTCAAATGGAAGACTGGCTGCGGAAGCCTGATGGGCATTGACCTGTGGAAACTGCTGGCGCAATTGTTCCAGCATGGCAGAGGAAGGTTCTACGGCATGAACCTGAGAGGTCAATGTTAAAAGCTGGGGTAAAAATTTACCCGTACCTGCCCCCAAATCAATAACAGTGCTATTGCCATCAATGCCCATAGAATCGGCCAGCCATGCCTGTGTTTGTGCTGGATAGTCAGGGCGGCCCTGGCGATAAACCGGTGCGCCTGTTTCAAAGCCTGATGCTGCGGTGGGATGCACAGGAGACAAAGAGTCGCTAGAAGTTGTCATGACCGAAGCCCAGCCTTAAATTGAATTAACAGTGATTATTTACTCTATAAAGATAAGGCATTTAGCAATTCTCACCATAGGGGTTTTGCAAAACCACGTATGCTTATGTAATTTGTGGATAGTGCAGCGGTTATTGTACAAAGAATAAGCGAATTCTGCTCATAATTAGGTGCGGTTTTGAGTAACTTAAAACACGTAGATGTTATTGAAAACAGGCAACCTAAAGGCGTATGTTCATAATTTGGGCTAAAGAACAGCGGCCTTGATTGTATTCACAAAACTTAACTCCAAGTATCGGTTTATACCCTCTACAAATAAAGCCAGTGGCGCTATATTTTTCTTCCATGCTTTTTCCCATTGGTAAAATGCCGAATAAGGATTTTTAAATGAATATTGCCGTTAATCCCGAGTTAAACGAAGCTACACATCCAGTAGTTTACTTAAAAGATTACACCCCACCAAATTTTCAGGTCAGCAGTATTGATTTAACCATTCAGGTGTTTGATGACGAAACGCTGGTTCAAAGCAAGCTGGTGATGCAGCGCGAACATGAGGGTGATCTTGTATTGTATGGTCGTGATCTTGAGCTTATCAGTATTCGTTTAAATGATACTGATTTAGGCGAGCAGGATTATGAACTGGGTAAAGAAAAACTTAAAATTACAAATGCACCGGATCAGGTTGAGCTGGCGATTCAGGTAAGGATTCATCCTGAAAAAAATACACAACTGGAAGGCTTATATAAGGCAGGCAATCTATTTGTAACCCAGAATGAACCAGAAGGCTTCCGCAAGATTACCTTTTTCCCTGATCGTCCTGACATTTTAACAGTGTTTACCACCCGCATTGAAGCCGATAAGAAATATCCAACTTTGCTGGCCAATGGCAATCTGGTGGAAAAAGGTGAGCTAAGCGACAACCGTCATTTTGCCATCTGGCATGATCCTACCAAAAAGCCAAGCTATCTGTTTGCAGCAGTGATTGGTGATCTGGCGGTTTTAAAAGACAGCTTTACCACCATGGAAGGGCGTCATGTTTCACTGGAAATTTATGCGTTAGCACAGGATTTACCCAAGTGTCACGTGGCCATGCAGGCGCTTAAGGATTCCATGAAATGGGATGAGGATGTCTATGGCCGCGCCTATGATCTGGATAACTATATGATTGTGGCGGTAAGCCAGTTTAATATGGGTGCCATGGAAAACAAGGGCCTTAATATTTTTAATACGGTGTGTGTGCTGGCTGATCCGGAAATCACTTCTGACCCAGCCATGTTTTATGTGAAATCTACTATTGCGCATGAATATTTTCATAACTGGACTGGCAACCGGATTACCTGCCGTGACTGGTTCCAGTTATGTTTAAAAGAAGGCTTTACCGTATTTCGTGACCAGAGTTTTTCAGAAACCCTGCAATCTCCAGCCGTGCAGCGCATTGATGATGTGTCCAGCCTGAAATCAGTACAGTTTGCAGAAGACGCCGGGCCGTTATCCCATCCGCCGCGCCCTGATCATTTTGTGGAAATTAATAATTTCTATACGGCTACGGTCTATGACAAAGGTGCCGAAATTGCCCGCATGATGGCCAATCTGCTGGGGCCAGAAAAGTTCCGTCAGGGCACTGATGAATATTTCCGCCGCCACGATGGTGAGGCAGTCACTGTGGAAGATCTGGTCAATAGCTTAAGTGATGGCTCAGGTGTGGATCTGCGCAATTTCCTGCCGTGGTATAGCCAGCCGGGCACGCCTTGTGTCAAGGGCAGTGGCAGTTACGATGCCGATGCTAAAACCTATACTTTAACCCTGAGTCAGCGTACAGCAAAACGTCATAACTATCCGGAACCGCAGCCATTGCCAATTCCTGTGGGCGTTGCACTGTTTGATAAGGAAACTGGCGAGCAGCTGACCTTAAACAGTACCGTGCTTAAACAAAGTGAAGTGGCCGAAAACAACGTTAAAGATGGCATATTTGTGCTGGATCAGGCAGAGCAGACTGTTGTGTTTGAGCAGGTGAATGCAGAACCTGTGGTGTCACTGTTGCGTAATTTTTCTGCACCAGTGCTGCTGGATTTTTCTTATAGTGATGAAGATCTGGCATTCTTGCTGGAACATGAAACCAATGGCTTTAACCAGTGGCAAGCAGCCCAAATGCTGCTGGAACGGATTTTATTGCAGGATCATGATCCCGCTGTTTACTTAAATGCCATTGCCAAAGCGCTACCGCAAGTGGCTAAAGCCGATGCGCTACTGGCGACCCGTTTACTGGATATTCCTTCAGAGAATTATCTGGCTAGCCGCATTGATCAGGATTATGATCCGGTTGACGTGCATAAAAAGCGTGATGCTATTCTAAAAGCATTGGCAGATAGATTAAAAGACTATTGGACCGAGGCTTATCAATCACTGCCTATTGTAGCGTTTAAAGACAATAGTGTGGAAATGGGCAAGCGTGCCTATCGCAATATGGTACTGGGTTTTGCCATTCGTGCTGGTGTTGAAGGTGCGCTGGACTGGGCAAGCGAGCAGTATGACAATGCGGTGTGCATGACCGAGCGTCTGGGCGCATTACGCCATCTGGTATGGCATAAGGCAAACAACGCACAGGATAAGCTTGATGATTTCTACAAGCGCTTTAAACATGAAGACCTGGCACTGGATCAATGGTTTGCCGTGCAGGCTGGTAACCCGGAAGGTAGTGTGCAAGTAGCACGCGAGCTGATGCAGCATCAGGACTTTGACTGGGGCACACCAAACCGTATTCGTTCAGTCACAGGTAATTTTTCAGGTAATCCTGTGTTGGTCTGGACCACTGAAGGCATGAAGTTTTATACCGAAATTGCCAAACGGCTGGATCAGCAAAATCCAGTGCTGGGTTCGCGGATTTTACAGTTCCTGAGCCGCTGGTATACCTTAAAGGAACCCTTACGCAGCGAAGCTAAAGATATCCTGCAAGGGCTTAAAGGTGAGGTGAACTCAACCAGTGTTTGTGAAACCTTAAATAATGTGCTTAAGGCAGGTTAGGGTTTTGATTTAAATAACCTGAGTGCTAAATTTATTAAAAGCTTATGTTTCGGCATAAGCTTTTTTTATACAGCAACTTTTCATATTACTACAAGAATTCAACGACATCGGGAATGGTGTCCAGTTTATCTTCAAAGGCATAAATTAAAGAATTGAAGATTATTTATGTCGAGTAATAGCCATAGCCAGCAGGACTATGAGGTTGAAATTGAGAAAACATCACATGCCTGGCTAAAAGCAATGCGTCCCCGGCAACCGTCCGAACAAAATCGCGGGGCAACGCCTTTAGAGCTACTTTTTGATTTGGTGTTTATTGTTGCGATTTCCATTGCAAGTACCCAATTGCACCATGGCTTGAGCGAGAAACATTTTTCAGAGGTTCTACCGCTGTACCTGATGGTGTTTTTTACCATCTGGTGGGCATGGATGAATTTTACCTGGTTTGCCTCGGCCTATGACAATGATGACATTGCCTACCGACTGGTCACCTTTATGCAAATTATTGGTTCACTGGTGCTGGCTGCCGGGGTGAATCAGGTATTCACCGAGCATGATTTTTCAGTGTGTGTACTGGGCTACCTGATCATGCGTTTTGGACTGGTGATTCAGTGGTTGCGTGCAGGTTTTTCCGATCCCAAACACCGCAAAACGGCCTTTCGCTACGCCAAGGGTATTGTGCTGGTACAAATTGGCTGGATTATTTATCAGTTAAAACTGGTCACGTTTACCCAGCTTGAGTTTGTGGTGCTGGCTTTTATGGAGCTGTGTGTACCGATCTGGGCTGAGAAAGCCAGTCCCACCACATGGCACGCTGAGCATATTGCTGAACGTTATGGCCTGTTAACTATTATTGTATTGGGTGAAACCATTATGGCTTCGTTTACCGCCATTCACACAGCCATTGCTGATCCAAAAATCAATGTAGACAAACCGCTGATTTGCCTAATGATTGGTGGCATGATCATGATGTTTAGCATCTGGTGGAGCTATTTTGACCGTGAGGCTCCTGAGGTACTGACTAGCTCAAAAAAAGCATTTTACTGGGGCTATGGCCATTTTTTTATTTTCTTAAGTATTGCAGCGATTGGGGCGGGTCTTGCCGTCGGCGTTGATGTAATTACAGGCCATGCCAAAATCAGCAACCAGCAGGCTGAATACGCAATTGCTATTCCGTTAAGTATTTATAGTCTGGTGGTGTGGTTAATTCACGACCTGCAAACAGATCATGGCTGGCGCAAACTCTGGCATCCCTTGACGGTTTTACTGATTTTACTATTTCCCTTATGGGGAAATATTGGCTATGCCACGCTGGCCATTGGGATTTTTTATGCGTTATGCATTCTGTTTCGGCAGATATTCTTGGTGGAAAAACAATCTAGCTAAACACATTTTATCTACCAGAGATGATCCAAAGCTGGCTGATTAAAAGCAGATGAATTAAAAGCAGTCTAGTTAAGAGCAGTTTCATCCAAACCAATCTAGTTAAGAAGCTGCCTGACCGTTAAAAGCCCTATATTATTTTTTCAATAAACTTGATGAATCCTTTAACGCTTGCCTGTATTTAAGATTAACAGGCTTACAATACCAGCCACCAAACCCCAGAACGCCGAACCAATGCCTGCCAGTGATAAGCCAGATGCCGTGACCAAAAAGGTAATCAGGGCTGCTTCACGCTCACGGTCTATAGCCAGTGCGTTGGACAAACTCGAAGCAATAGTGCCAAACAAGGCCAGACCAGCAATTGCTGCTATCAGCGCTTTTGGAAAAGCCAAAAACAATGTTGCCACAGTAGCGCCAAATAGCCCAATCAGCAGATAAAACAGGCCGGCAGATACTGCAGCCACATAGCGTCTGGCTGGATTGGCATGGGCTTCTGGGCCTAAGGAAATGGCAGCGCTAATGGCGGCCAGATTAATGGCAAATGCCCCAAATGGTGCCAGCAGGGTAGTGGTAGCCCCTGTCCAGCCTACCACTGATGAGGTGGGTGAGCGGTAGCCAGCAGCCTGAATCATGGCAATGCCGGGCAGGTTTTGTGACGCCATGGTCACCACAAACAGAGGCAGCGCCAGACTAATGATGGACTGCACTGACCATTGTGGTGAAATCCAGACAGGCAAGGTTAGTTGTAGTGAAACCTGAGTACTGTGCAGCTCACCCTGCATCAGGCTAATCACAATGCCAACCAGCAGCGCCAGCAAAATGGCATAGCGTGGCAGTAGGCGCTTGGCCAGTAAATAGACCAGCAGCATGGATAAAACTAGTGTGGGATTACTTTGCAGTGCTGTAAATACATTTAAGCCAAATTGTAGCAAAATACCCGCAAGCATGGCAGCCGCAAGGCTCACCGGAATGTGTTTTAAGACACGTTCAAACCAGCCGGAAAATCCTGCAATGGCAATTAGTACACCTGCCAGCAAAAATGCCCCAACTGCCTGATGAATGTTAAAGCCATTTGCCCCGGCAATTAGGATAGCTGCCCCCGGCGTAGACCATGCGGTTGCTACCGGAATCTTATAATACAAAGACAGCAACATACCGGACAAACCAATGCCAATCCCCAGTGCCCATAGCCAAGAACCCGTTTGTGCTGGTGTGGCGTTAAAGCTCTGGGCTGCCTGAAACACTAGCACGGCGGAACTGGTAAAACCAACCAACACAGTAACAAACCCGGCCACCAGCGCAGAGATGGAAGAATCTTTTAATAAGGATTTAAGCAGGAGAAAAGGTGGCATCAAATAACAAATAACTGTTTTAAAACAAGGTGTGATCATCGCATAATTTGGCCAGACTCCATAGATCAAATCACAGGAAAACAATCATGAGTGGGCGCTATCAATATGCAGGTTTTTGGGTGCGGTTTGGGGCATCCGTGGTAGATACGGTTTTAATGCTGCTGATCACCATTCCTTTGCTGATTCTGTGTTATGGCTTTGATACCTACTGGCAGGCTGCCCAGAATGGCGATTTTCTGGGGCTTGGCGAAGTCATTATTTCCTGGCTATTTCCAATTGTGGCAACCATCTGGTTTTGGCTGAAAATGCAGGCTACTCCGGGCAAAATCCTGTTTTCCCTCAAAGTACTGGATGAAAAAACCGGCCAGCCCATTACGTTAACGCAATCGGTGATTCGTTATCTGGGCTATTTTGCCTCAACTATTGTGCTGCTTTTAGGCTTTATCTGGGTGGCGTTTGATCGTAAGAAGCAGGGCTGGCATGACAAAATGGCAGGTACAGTAGTGGTGCGTGATTACGGCATGGATGTTACACCGCTTCTGGTTGAATAATAATTAAGAGCTGGCTCAACCGTGATAGTTATACGGTTAAACTATTGGGAATAAATAAAAAGACGCTATCCGATAGCGTCTTTTTTGATTCAGGTTATACCTTAATGGATTAAGCCTTGATTTCACCAATACCAAAGCTTTCTCGCAACTGGTGCGATAACTGGTCGCGTGCTTTAATAAATCCATCGATTCCAGCCTGTAATAGCGCATAGGCCATTTCATCACGATTTAAAAATTCCTCAAAACGGCTTTCGTCCAGTTCTACATACTCTACGGGTTCAGCCTGTGCGGCCAGTGCTTCAGATAACTGTGGCTGAACTTGCTCATGGCGCTGCTGGAGTTCTTGCAAAATAGAGGGCGCAATGGTGAGTAAATCACAACCTGCCAGTGCTAGAACCTGCTCGCTACTTCTAAAGCTGGCACCCATCACCTGTGTTTTTAGACCATGTTGCTTGTAGTAGTTGTAAATTTGTTTAACCGAATTGACACCGGGGTCTTGTTCAATTGGATAGGAATCGCGGTTTTCCTTTTTCTTGTACCAGTCCAGAATGCGGCCTACAAACGGCGAAATCAGTGTTACTTTGGCGTCGGCGCAGGCAGAAGCCTGATGCAAATTGAAAATCAGGGTTAGGTTACAATGAATACCCTGTTCTTCCAGGTATTTTGCAGCCTGAATGCCTTGCCAGGTAGCAGCAATTTTAATGAGTACGCGGTCTTTATTGATGCCTGCTGCTTCATAGAGCTTGATTAGTTCAAGGGCACGGCTAATGGTAGCTTCGGTGTTAAAAGAAAAATTAGGATCAACTTCTGTCGATACGCGGCCTTCAACCAGTTTTAGGATTTCAATGCCCAGCTTAACCGTCAGGATATCAATGGTGCGATTGAGCAGGGGTTCACCGGTTAAACCTTCCTGCTGGGCCTGCTCATAGGCTGCCTCAATCAGATGGACATTTTCCGGCATGCTGGCTGCGGCAGTAATTAGGGATGGATTGGTAGTGGCATCTAGTGGACGAAATTGTTTAATGGCATTTAAGTCGCCGGTATCAGCCACGACGGTAGTGAGCTTGCACAGTTGTGCCAAGGCACTGTCAGGTTGAGCGGTATTTTGTTGAGTCGAACTGTTTGCATTAGAAGAAGTGGTGGAAGAAAGGGAACTGCTCATTTTAAGTTTTTATCCTGAAATTGTGGGTAAATGGAATGCCATGGATCAATTAACTTATATTGAGTGGCCAATCAGTTGTAGGTCAATGTAACAAATAGGATTTATGCCCGTATAGGGTTATTTACGTATCCATAAAGATTCCTGTACGCTTTGCTATTTAAGGATTAAATCGGTTTTAAAGGCATGCAAAACTTAATTGATATAAATCAGATGATGATTTAATGCTGATGACAAACCAGCAAGAAGGACACGAATTTTGTTAAAACTCGCCAGCTTTTCTCAAACCATTTAAAATCCGGTTGAGAAAAGCCACAAGGGTTATGTTCACGTTTAGGAGTTTACCGTTTTATGTTTTCCCCGAATCCGGTAAATGAGCTGATGCAAGTCATCAATTAAGGTATATACCACTGGAATGACCAGCAAGGATAAGAAAGTACTGGTAATCAGGCCGCCAATCACGGCAATTGCCATGGGGGAACGGAAGCTGGGATCAGTACCAATGCCTAATGCAATGGGCAACATGCCAGCGCCCATGGCAATGGTGGTCATGATGATGGGCCGCGCGCGCTTGTGACAGGCATCCAGCAAGGCGTCAAAGCGTGGCATGCCTTGCTCCTTACGTGCCAGAATGGCGTAATCCACCAGCAGAATCGAGTTTTTACAGGCAATTCCCATCAGCATAATCAGGCCAATCAGGCTGGGCATGGAAAAGCTGCTGCCTGTAAGCAATAGCAACACAAATGCACCACCCAGCGATAGCGGTAAAGCCACCAGCAGGGTAATCGGTTGCAGAAAATCCTTGAACAACAGCACCAGCACCACATAAATACACATCACGCCGGTCAGCATGGCCAAACCAAAACTTGAAAACAGTTCAGCCATCACTTCAGCATCGCCTACATCAGTACGGGTAACCGAAGGCGGCAGGTTTTTCAAAATAGGCAGCTGGTCGATTTTGGTGGCAACATCGCCCAGTTGCTGGTCATTTAACTCAATATTAAAGTTAACATTGCGCAGACGGTTAAAACGGTCAATCTGCGATGGGCCGCTATCAATACTGATATCTGCAATACTGCCCAGCATTACAGGCCCACGGCTTCCATTGACCACCAGACGGCCCAGCAGGTTAATGTCCTGTCGGGCAGAAACCGGCAGCTTGATGACAATGGGAATCTGGCGCTGCGACAGGTTGAGCTTGGCCAGATTCTGGTCAAAATCACCCGCTGTAGCCACACGCAGGGTTTCGGCAATGGCAGCTGAGGTCACGCCAAGGTCTGCGGCTTTGGCAAAGTCAGGCCGGATCACCACTTCTGGCCGGATCAGGGCTGTGCTGGATGTAATGCTGCCAAGTCCTGGAATTGTACGCAACTGGCGTTCCAGTGTGCGGGCCGTGGTCATTAAGGTATCCGGGTCATCACCAGACAAAGCCAACTGGTATTTGCTGTTGGCACCGGCCAGACCCACCTGAATCCGCATGCCGGGCAGTACGCTTAAGCGTTCGCGCAGTTCTTTTTCTATTCCTTGCAGGCTAATGTCACGTTCGTTGCGCTCGCTGGTTTGAATAGTTAGCGTGGCCTTACGGGCTTCAGCACTGCTGGGTGAAAAGGGATCAGAACCTGCTGCACCCCCACCAATCGTGGTGTAAATGCTGCGGATTTGGGGGTGGTCCTTAATCAGGTGCCGGGCATATTCAGCTGCTGCCAGTGTTTCAGAAAACTCCGAGCCGGGCACCAGTTCCAGTTGTACCTGGGTTTGTCCGGTATCGGCTGCCGGAATAAAACCAGTGGGCAATAGCGGAATTAGCATGATGGAACCAACAAAGAACAGGATTGCCGCCGCCAGTGTGGTTTTACGATGATGAATACACCATGCCACCGTGCGCAGATAATTGCGCATCACAAAGCCGTCGTTGCTCTTGTCATCATACGGGAGGTTTTGTTGTGCCGGATGATCAACCAGCGCAGGCAGTGTATCCGTGTTGTCAGTCTCTTTTGCTACCCAGGGTTTTAGCAAATAAGCCGACATCATGGGTGTGAGCAGGCGCGCCACAATCAGCGAGGCAAAAATTGCCAGTGCTGCCGTCCAGCCAAACTGCACAAAAAACTTGCCGGCTATCCCGCTCATAAATGCAGTAGGCAGGAAGACAGCAATTAAGGTAAATGTGGTCGCAATCACCGCAAGACCAATTTCATCAGCGGCTTCCATGGCGGCTTCATAGGGAGTTTTGCCCATACGCAGGTGCCGGATGATATTTTCAATTTCGACAATGGCGTCATCCACCAAAATACCCACCACCAGCGACATGGCCAGCAAGGTTACGGTATTAAGGGTAAAGCCAAAATAATACATGCCAATAATAGCGGGTAAAATCGACAATGGCAGGGCAGTCGCCGCAATCAGGGTGGCACGCCAGTCACGCAGGAACAGCCATACCACCAGCACCGCCAGAATAGCGCCTTCATACAACAGCGACATGGAACCTTTGTAATCATCCACTACAGGTTTTACAAAGTTAAATGCCTGTGTGATTTTCAGGTCTGGGTGTTCCGCTTTAAGTTGCTCCAGCGCGGCTTTAACGCCTTCTTCCACGTCTACTTCACTGGCACCCTTGCTACGGGTAATTTCAAATCCTACTACTGGCTGGCCATTTAGCAAGGCCGCCGAGCGCCGTTCGGCAATGCCATCGCGCACGGTTGCCACATCTTCCAGCCGGATACGTCGGCCATCGCTCAGGGGAATTTCCATCTGGGCAATATCTTTGGCACTTTTGACTGTTGCCAGCGTGCGAATGGACTGCTCATTGCTGCCAATTTTGGTTTGTCCGCCCGAGGCTTCCTGCTGAACCTGCCGTAACTGGCGTGAGATATCAGCCGCCGAGGCATTTAA
Organism: Alkanindiges illinoisensis DSM 15370; assembly: GCF_000619845.1. Lineage (GTDB taxonomy): Bacteria > Pseudomonadota > Gammaproteobacteria > Pseudomonadales > Moraxellaceae > Alkanindiges > Alkanindiges illinoisensis. The sequence goes on from NZ_JHUX01000003.1 coordinate 723,114, forward strand.
GGCCAGCAGGCGGGTCGGGTCCAGTTCAACATTGACCTGCCGGTTGACCCCGCCCACGCGTGCCACTGCGCCAACGCCGGGTACTTTCAGCATGCTACGGGTAATATCATAATCCACAAACCAGGACAGGGATTCTTCATCCAGCCGTGGCGACTGTACGGTATAGGTCAGGATAGGCGCACCCGACAGGTTCACCTTGCTGACAATCGGGTCGCGGACATCGGCAGGCAAATCACTACGCACCTGTGAGACCGCATTGCGTACATCATCCAGTGCTTCCTGTAAGGGCTTTTCCAGCCGGAATTCGGCAGTCACCGTAACCATGCCATCCTGAATAGTGGTGTACTGGTTTTTTAGGCCCTGAATGGTGGCAATGGAGTTTTCAATCTTGCGTGCCACTTCGGTTTCCAGTTGTGGCGGTGCCGCCCCGGGCAGTGCTGCGGCCACAGTAATCATGGGCAGCTCAATATCCGGGAACTGCTGTATTTTCATCCAGTGAAAACACAATAATCCAGTGAGGGCCAGCATGATAAACAGCAAAATGCTGGGTATCGGGTTACGGATAGACCATGCGGAAAAATTCATGAATCATCCCCTGCGGCAAACTGGCGGTTTAGTGGCGTCTGTGGAATGGCCGTTGCCACTTTGACCGTATCACCATCCGTCAAAAATGCTGTACCACTGGCGACTACCCGTACATTGTTAGGCACGCCCATCACTTCAACCCGGTCACCCACACGGCGACCAGTTTCAATTTTTTGCTGCTGCACGCGGTTTTTGCTGTCTAGTGTAAAGATATAGGCAAAGCCATCACGCAGTAACAAGCTGCTTTGTGGCAGGGTTAGTGCATTTTGTGCTCCCAGTTGAAAAGTGCCCTTAACAAACATGCCCATGCGCAGTGCACTGGTGCGTGGCAAGTCCACATAGACCAGACCATAGCGGGTATCGGTGTTAATGGCAGGGGCAATCATGCGCACGGTGCCCATAATGGGGGGCTGGTCTGGATCAGCCGAAACAACACTGACTTTCATACCGGGTTTTAAGCGGTACAGTTCCGAGGTGGTCACTTCGGCGCGCCATTCCAGCCGGTTATCACGAATCATTCGAAACAGTTCCTGTCCGGCTTGTGCCAGCGAACCTACTGTGGCTGTGCGGGCAGAAATGACGCCGTCATCGGGTGCAACAATGCGGGCCTGTGCCAGACGTAACTGGCTGGATTCAATTTGCGCACGTGCCAGATCAAGCCGGGCCTGTGCTGTTTGCTGGGTGGTTAAATATTGTGCAGCTTCCTGCGCTGAAATGGCACCGGTATCCTTTAATGCCTGAATGCGCCTTGCATCAGCAACCGCATCATTCAGTACAGCCTGCGCTTCAGCAACCGTTGCCCGTGATTGGGCCAGTTCAGCCTGAATGGTATCCGGGTTAATTTGTGCCAGTAACTGACCACGCCTGACCACATCACCGACATTGACATTGACCTGAGTAATGCGCAGGCCAGACAGTTCACTGCCAATGACCACTTCCTGCCAGGCTACAATGTTACCATTGGCTTCGAGCGTTTTTTCCCAGTTCCTGTTTTCAGGCTGGGTTGCCGTGACAGTCAGCGCTGTTTGTGTTTGGCCATTCTGGGTGGTATTGGTAGCCTGTGACGTGTCTTTATCTTTATTGGAAAAAATCACAAACAAAATAACAAGCAAGGCAACCGCCAGCACAAGTGCCAGAATAATCCAGCGCTTGGTCTTTTTTTCTGGTCTGTTATTTAGGGTGTTGCCAGAATTATCGGGTTGCGGGTTGACGGGATCAAAACCTGCATTTGGAGTAGATGACATTATAAGGCCTTTCAACCGGATAGGGACTGAGTGATTTTTATAAGACCTTGGCCTGTAATGCAACTCTTTATCAACTATCTCTTATAAACCGTGTATACTTTGGCGCTTGATACAAGGTAGCAAGAGCAAAAAATACCATGGCAGCAACGGACGATAATGACTGGCAAAATTCAGGGCTAGCCCCTTCGCTGGATCAGTTACGACAGGATATTGATCAGGTTGATCAGCAAATTCACCGTCTTTTAAACCAGCGTGCCCGGCTTGCCGAAGGTGTGGCAAAAGCCAAGTTTGCAACCGATTCAAATCCGGTCTTTTATCGTCCCGAACGAGAAGCGCAGGTGTTGCGCAATGTGATGGCCCGCAACGAAGGCCCACTGGAAAATGAAACCGTAGCCCGGATTTTTCGTGAAATCATGTCAGCCTGTCTGGCTCTTGAAGCGCCGCAAACCATTGCTTTTTTGGGGCCAGAAGGGACTTTTACCCATGCTGCTGCCCTCAAGCACTTTGGTCATCAGGCCGTTGTCCGTCCACTGGCTACCATTGATGAAGTTTTCCGTGAAGTTGAAGCCGGTAGCGCACATTATGGCGTAGTGCCGGTTGAAAATTCCTCCGAAGGGGTGGTCAATCACACACTGGACTGTTTTATTGGTTCACACCTGCATGTCATTGGTGAGGTAGAGCTGCGTATTCATCACCAGTTTCTGATATCGCCAACCACCAAGCAGGATAGCATTACCAAGATTTATGCGCATCAGCAAACGCTGGCGCAATGCCGCAAGTGGCTCGATGCCCATTATCCGGCTGCCGAGCGTGTAGCACTCACCAGTAACGGTGAAGCAGCCAAACGTATTCGCAGTGAGTGGCATTCGGCTGCCATTGCCGGGGAAACAGCCGCCGAACTGTACAACGTGACTGTGCTGCATAAAAATATTGAAGACAACCCCAGCAATACCACACGGTTTTTAATTATCGGGCGTGACGCCATTGCAGCCAGTGGGCAGGATAAAACATCCTTGCTGGTGGCAGCGCATGACCGGGCGGGTGCTTTAATTGAAATTCTGGCACCCTTTGCCAAGCACAACATTAGTCTGACCAGTATTGAAACCCGTCCTGCATTGCCTGAAAAATGGGCGTATGTGTTCTTTATTGATTTAAATGGTCATGTGTCTGATAGCAATGTGGCTGCTGCACTGGAAGAAATCCGGCCATTGGTTAAGGAAGTGCGCGTGCTGGGTTCCTATCCCAAGGCAGTGCTTTAGATGATCAATTTTTAATTTTATTATTTAATGTCAGTTTTTAACTGATGTATTTTGACCTTAAGGTTTTTAATTTACTGGTTCAACCTGTTTAGCAAGAGAACGTGCCATGTCTACCCAGTCCAGCTTTTTAATTCCACCTGCCAATGACGGGATTTGTCACATTGCGCCTTATCAGCCGGGCAAGCCCATTGATGAGTTAAAGCGCGAACTGGGTCTGGATGACGTGATTAAACTGGCCAGTAATGAAAATCCACTGGGTTGTTCGCCACAAGCCAAAGCTGCCATTCAGCAGGCGATTGATGAAGTAGGCCGTTATCCGGATGGCAATGGTTTTGCACTCAAGCAGCAAATTAGCCAGCAGTTTGGCGTTGAAATGAACCAGATTACACTGGGTAATGGTTCCAACGATATTCTGGAGTTGGTGGCACGTACTTTTGTTGCAGCGCAGGATGAAGTGATTTATAGCCAGCATGCTTTTGCGGTGTATGCACTGGCAACGCAAGCAGTTGGTGCCGTTGGCGTAGAAGTGCCTGCCAAAAACTTTGGGCATGATCTGGCAGCCATGGCAAATGCCGTAACGGAAAAAACCCGGGTAATTTTTATTGCCAATCCGAATAATCCAACCGGCACCTGGTTTGAAGAGGGCGAATTTAGCCAGTTTATGCAGCAAATTCCAGCAACGGTGCTGGTGGTACTGGATGAAGCCTATGTGGAATATTTCCCGGAAAACTTCAATAGCCTGAAATTCTTAAATCAGTATCCCAACCTGCTGATCAGCCGCACTCTGTCCAAGGCCTTTGGCTTGGCATCCTTACGCGTGGGTTTTGGCTTGGCGAGTAGCGAAGTGACCAATTTACTCAACCGGGTGCGCCAGCCGTTTAATGTGAGTTCATTTGCCTTGGCTGCGGCAGTTGCTGCATTAAAAGATACTGACTTTATCGAGCAAAGCCGTGAGCTGAACAAACAGGGGATGGCGCAACTGGAACAGGGTTTTGCCAAGCTGGGCTTAAACTGGATTGCTTCGCGCGCCAATTTTATTGCTGTGGATGTGCAGCGTGATGGCGGGCAAGTATTTAATGCGCTACTTAAAAAAGGCGTGATTGTGCGTCCAGTGGGTGGTGGCTATGCCATGCCGCGTCATATTCGGGTGTCGATTGGCCTGCCGGAAGAAAATGCCCGTTTTCTGGAGGCATTGGCTCAGGTTCTGGCCGAGATTCCAGCCACTGAGGCTGCCTGATGCAAAAGCCTGTTAATCAGGGCAGCAATGATGAGCCTGCCTTTTTATTTGAAAAAGTTGCATTTATCGGGTTAGGACTCATTGGTTCCAGCCTGTGTCGGGTTATTCGTGACAAAAAACTGGCAAGAGTTGTGGTGGCGACCACCCGTTCCAGCCAGACTTTAAAGGATGCTCAGGATTTAGGCCTGATTGATGCCGGGTTTACCAATCCGCAAGAGGCTGCTAGAGACGCTGATCTGATTATGCTGGCCCTGCCGGTGCGTGCCACTGAAAAAGTGCTACAGGCGATTCAGCCAGTGTTAAAACCAGATGCCATTATTAGCGATGTCGGCAGTACCAAATGTAATGTAGTAGATGCCGCCAAAGCAGTATTTGGTGAAAACTTGCCCAGCGGATTTGTGCCGGGCCACCCGATTGCAGGCAGTGAGCACACGGGGGTACATGCAGGTCGGGCAGACCTGTTTGCGCATCACAAGGTGATTTTAACGCCGTTACCCAGCAGCAATCCGCAAGCGGTCAAAAAGCTCATTACACTATGGCAGGCCACGCAAGCCGAAGTCATTTGTATGAGTGTGGCTGAGCATGATGAAATTCTGGCGCAAACCAGCCATTTACCGCATTTGCTGGCGTTTAACCTAATTGAGCAACTGGCTGCCAGCCGCAATAACCTGGATATTTTTCGCTATGCGGCAGGAGGATTGCGTGACTTTAGCCGGATTGCCGCCAGTGACCCGCAAATGTGGCATGACATTTTTCTAGCCAACAAAATATCGGTGCTCAAGGCTATTGATGCGTTTGAACAACAGCTCACCCAGCTAAAACAACTCATCGAGCAGGAAAATTCTGAGCAATTGATTGGTTTGCTGGGTCGTGCCCAGGCTGCACGCCAGCACTTTAGCCATATGCTGGCAAAAACTCCCTATATGCAAAAAAGCATGCAAAATCATCATCAAAATCTGGACAGGAACAGTAACGTGACCGAGCAATTTATTATTCAGGCGGGTGGAAAATTAACTGGTACTTTTACGGTTGCTGGTGATAAATCGGTATCGCATCGCTCTATTATGCTGGGCGCACTGGCCACTGGCACCACTCACGTGACTGGCTTTTTAGAAGGTGAAGACGCGCTGGCCACCTTGCAAGCCTTCCGCGATATGGGTGTGAATATTGAAGGCCCAAAAAATGGTGAAGTGACTATTCATGGGGTTGGTCTAGATGGCTTAAAAGAACCAGCGGGTGCACTGTATATGGGTAATTCTGGCACCAGCATGCGTCTGCTGTCCGGTATTTTATCAGCCCAGAAATTTGATAGTGTGATGACTGGTGATCCATCCCTCTCCAAGCGTCCCATGGAACGCATTGCCAAGCCCCTGCGTCTGATGGGCGCCAAGATCCAGACCACTGGTGAGCGTGGTACACCGCCTGTAAGTATTAGCGGTAATCAGCAGTTGCAAGGCATTCATTATGACTTGCCGATGGCATCAGCACAGGTGAAATCCGGTATTTTGCTGGCCGGCTTATGGGCAGAGGGAACAACTTCGGTCACTGAGCCGGAACCCACCCGTGACCATAGCGAGCGTATGTTGCGTGCCTTTGGCTATGAAGTGAAAACTGAAGGTAACACGATCAGCCTAACTGGTGGTGGTACGCTTACTGGCACGCATATTCAGGTGCCTGCCGATATTTCCTCAGCGGCTTTCTTTATGGTGGGCGCTGCGATTGCGCAGGGTTCTGACGTTACGCTGGAGCAGGTTGGCATTAATCCAACACGTACTGGCGTGATTGAGATCTTAAAGCAGATGGGTGCAGACATTAGTTTGTCCAATCAAAAAATGGCAGGCGGCGAGCCAGTGGCTGATATCCGTATTCGTGCCAATACTTTAAAGGGTATTCATATTCCGGAAGACCAAGTGCCGCTGGCAATTGATGAATTTCCAGCTATTTTCATTGCCGCAAGCTGTGCGGAAGGCCAAACCGTGCTGACAGGAGCAGCAGAGCTGCGGGTTAAGGAATCTGACCGGATTCAGGTGATGGCTGATGGCCTAAAAACACTGGGCATTGATTGTACGCCAACGCCGGACGGCATTATTATTGAAGGCAAGGGCAAAGCCAATGAATGGCAACCTGTATTTGGCGGCGGGGTAATTGAAAGTCACCATGATCACCGGATTGCCATGAGTTTTGCGATTGCTGGATTGCGTGCCGCTCAGCCAATTACAATTCATGGCACTGAAACTGTCGCTACCAGTTTTCCCAATTTTACCCAGTTGGCAAAGCAGTCAGGTTTGCAGCTTGAAGTCAATACAAATGGCTAATGCTTTTTAAACAGTAACAATGCTAAATTGCCGTCGCTCAAACTGATTCTGGGCGACGTTTTTTTAATTTTTCTGGACTGATTTCTGGTTCTGGCTTTTCTGCTTTAATCTTTTCTGGTTCATCCGCTGTTAGGTGTCGTAAATCCCATGCTCAAACAACTTGGCAAAGCAACGTTTAAACTCTATGGCTGGACATATCAAAATGATGTGTCAGTGCTGTCTGATAAGCAGGTCGTCATTGGTTTTGAGCATACCTCAAACCGCGATGCAATTTTATCGCTGGCTTTGTTTCAGATCGTGTGCCTAAAAGTGCATACGCTCATCAAGAAAGAGTTATTTAAAGGCCCGTTAAAGCCGGTGCTGGAAGCACTGGGTGGTATTCCTGTAGACCGTCAGGCCTCCAAGGATATTGTCAGCCAGATGGCACAGGAATTTGCCAGCCGCGACCAATTTACGCTGGTTATTGCGCCTGAAGCTACCCGGGCTAAAAATGGTGAAAGCCGCAAACCCATTCGGACTGGATTCTGGCATATTGCTAAAAAAGCCAATGTACCCATTGTGCTGATGTATGCCAATCCAGCCACCAAGCATGGTGGAATTTTTGCCCGCATCATACCGACGAATCTGGAGCAGGATTTAAAACAAATCCAGCAGTTGTACAAGGAAAAAGGCATCGATGTCCTAATTCCTGAAGCGCGAAGTAGCAACGATTGAGAATCGTTGCCGCGCCGCAAGACGAGAGCTACGCTTGAGTGGTGAAGATCAAACAGACTTAAAGCACTGCTTTAAGACTCTTCCCGAGAGAAGCTTTGCGGAATTGCGCAGTGTACACCTTCTTTGCAAGGTTTTATATTGCTGCGCTATCCGATGAGAGTTAAGTTTAGAATGTAGCTTAAATTTCATATGACCAAAACGCGCCAGTTCTTGTCGCGTTTTCTTGCGATTGAATACTTTAAAAAGGCAGCACAGGAAAAAAGCTGCTAAAATATCAAACTTGAAAAACTTTCTTCTTGACGTTGCAACGTCCATTTCATGCAGCAAATCTTTCCATGCAGCACATTTTTTTATGAAGCAATCCACCGCACTCAATATTTTAAAATCCGGCAAGAATGTCTTTTTAACCGGTTCTGCCGGGGCAGGTAAAACCTACACACTCAACCAGTACATTGAGTATCTCAAAGCGCGCAAAGTGCCGGTTGCTGTGACCGCGTCGACAGGAATTGCCGCTACCCACATGAATGGCATGACCATTCATACGTGGTCGGGCATTGGCATCAAGGATGTGCTGACGGATCATGATTTAAAAAATTTAAAAGACCGTAAATATCTGCGCGACCATATTGAAAAGGCACAGGTGCTGATTATTGATGAAATTTCAATGCTGCATGCGCGGCAACTGGATCTGGTCAATCAGGTTTTAAAATATATCAAGGATACCGATGAGCCATTTGGCGGCATGCAGGTCATTGTTGCCGGTGACTTTTTCCAGTTACCGCCTGTGGGCAAATCTGGCGAGAGTAACCGTGACAAGTTTGCCTTTATGTCGGCAACATGGCTGGAAGCTGGCTTTAGTATTTGCTATTTAAGCGAGCAGCATCGCCAGCAGGATAATCAACTTAATATTATTTTAAATGAGATCCGTCTGGGGCAGATCAGCCAGCACAGCATTAAAACCTTGCAAGGTACGCAGCAGCACGCATTAGATAGTGATATTACCCGGCTGTTTACCCATAACGTGGATGTCGACCAGATTAATGAACAGCATCTGGAAGGACTAAAAGGCAAGGCACATCATTTTCACGCACAAACTGAAGGCAATGAAAAACTGGTAATGACCCTGACCAGTTCAGTGCGCGCGCCACAAGACCTAATGCTTAAAAAAGGCGCCAAGGTCATGTTTGTTAAGAATAACTTTGAAGAAGGTTATATTAATGGCAGTCTGGGTGAGGTAATTGGTTTCAGCAAGGACGACGAATTTGGCGAACTACCTGAGGTCAAGCTACGTGATGGCACAAAAATGGTGGTGTCGCCTGCCGAGTGGTCGATTAATAACGAACAAGGCAAAGCGATTGCCAGTTTCAAGCAAATTCCATTGCGGCATGCATGGGCGATTACCGTGCATAAAAGCCAGGGCATGACCTTGGAAGCTGCCGAAATTGATCTGAGCCAGACTTTTGAAAAAGGGCAGGGCTACGTGGCCTTATCACGGCTAAAATCACTGGAAGGTTTGCGTTTACTGGGCTTTAATCAAAAGGCACTGGAACTTGACAGTCTGGCCATGAAAGCGGACCAGCGTTTTCAGCAGTTATCGACCGAGGCAGAAAGCGTGTGGCAGGATCGCGATACCACACTGGTGCATGAAGATTTTATTAAAAAATGCGGTGGTACTACCAATCCCAAGGATATTGCCCGTTATGAAAAACGCCTGAAGCAAAAGGCTGGAACAGGTATTTCGGCCAGTACACTAGAGCAAACCCGCGAGCTATATGATAAAGGCTTGGATATTGAAGAAATTGCCTTGGCGCGAGGCCTGACCATTGCCACAGTAATTAATCATTTGGCCAAGTTATATGAGCAGGCTAATTCCAAAACTGTCAATAAGGACAATACTGTTAAGGAAACCGCTGTTGGCAGTGAATTGAATTTCGAGCGTATCAAGCCACAAAAAGAAGTGTTGCAAGCCGTGAGCCGTGCCGTGAAACAGGTGAAAAAACAGAACTTGCCGGAAAGCTTTAATGAAGATGGCAGTATTCGGTTAAGGTCACTGGTGGATGCCTTAAATAATGAAATGGGCTACAACGACGTGCGGCTGGCATTGATGTTTATTTAAGAGACTCATTTAGGTGGCGCTATCATCATAGACAATTTTGTATTTAATGAGCTTATCGGCCTGGTCAAAGTAAATACTGGTCACATTAGCATATAAGTAATTACATGTTGCTAAATCCCAGCTTTTTTTACGCTGGTTTGAGCGCGTTATTTCTTCACCGCCATAAAAGCGCTTTGCCTCTTCAATGTCCATTACTTGCTGTTCAGAATCAATATGTAGAGAACGCATCAATTGTTTTTTTGGCATTCCAATGTAGACATCTGGCCCAATTCGATATGATTTACCAGTAATTTCGATTTGCTCAATTTGTTGAGGCTGCTGCTGTTGACTAATAAACATAGCACCTAAATAAAACATTTTTATACGTTGATAAGTAGTGTTTCCAGAATCATAAGTATAGATTTTGCTGCTTAAAGGTTTGCCTAAGGCTTTTATGATCTGGTTCTTGTTGCTCAGATAATGAATATTATTGACAACCAGATATTGATCGGGCAGGCAAATGGTGGGTTGGCTAGAATCATTGGCAAATGCATCAGCGCAACACAGTATCGTAATGCCTAGTACCATAAATGGTTTAATCATGTTCATCAGTGTTATAAAATTTTTAAGTGTTAAAAAATTGAGTTTTCGTATATGGGTCGAAATAGTATTCTAGCTCGGCAATTTTATAAACATACAAGCGCTATTTAATTGCTTTTTCTGTAAAAGACCCTATATAGCTGATCTAAGAATTAATTATCGTTTTATCTTGTTTTTGAATAATATCAGGAAGTTTTATGCCGTTTGCTTTTGATCAACAGCCTCTTGTCATGGCGCGTGACCGCTATAAATTGTCACGCCTAAAGCAGGGTAAGTTTAAGGACGAACAGGCATATCAGCAGCTTCTGGAAAAAACACAGCAAGCCGTGCAAGCGCGCGTTGAGCGCTTGCCAGATATTAAGCTCAATGAAGACCTGCCGGTTTCTCAAAATGCCGAACGGCTAATTCAGGCTATTCAGGATCATCAGGTCATCATTGTGGCAGGTGAAACTGGGTCTGGTAAAACCACACAATTACCTAAAATTGCCATGCTGGCTGGTCGCGGTTTAACGGGCATCATTGGACATACCCAGCCGCGCCGTCTGGCAGCCCGTAGTGTGTCACAGCGTATTGCTGAGGAATTAGGCGAACCCTTGGGCAAATCCGTGGGCTTTAAGGTGCGCTTTAATGAAACCGGTGATAGTAACGCCTTTATTCGCCTGATGACTGACGGTATCTTGCTGGCTGAACTTGGCAATGACCGTTTCTTAAATAAATATGACACCATTATTATTGATGAAGCGCATGAACGCTCGTTAAACATTGATTTCTTGCTGGGCTATATTCGCCAGATTTTACCCAAGCGCCCTGATTTAAAAGTCATTGTCACTTCCGCCACACTGGACGTAAACCGCTTTAGCCAGTATTTTGCTAATGCTTCTGGTCAAGGTGCACCTATATTTGAAGTGGAAGGGCGCAGCTATCCGGTAGAAGTGCGTTATCGACCAGTATCTGAGCTTGCAGTAGCGGGTAGTGAAGATGATGCTTTTGATGATGTGGAAGAAAATCTACCACGTGCCGTTGTAGCTGCTGTGGAAGAATGCTATCAGGATGCCATCAGTAAAGGCCATCCAGAGCATGCTGATATTCTGGTGTTTGCCAGTACCGAGCAGGAAATCCGCGATTTACAGGAAACCTTGTACAAATTTGGTCCTAAACATACTGAAATTTTGCCTTTGTATGCACGGTTAGCCTTAAGCGAACAACAAAAGATTTTTAATCCCTCTGGCAAGGGCCGGCGCATTATTATTGCTACCAACGTAGCAGAGACTGCACTAACTGTCCCTAATATCCGTTATGTGATTGATAGCGGGTTTGCCCGTATTTCACGCTATTCGTATCGCTCGCGCGTGCAACGTTTACCGATTGAAGCCATTAGTCAGGCCGCTGCCAACCAGCGCAAGGGACGCTGTGGCCGGATTGCGCCCGGTGTTTGTATTCGCCTGTACAGTGAAGAGGATTTTTTAGGCCGCCCAGAATTTACCGAACCGGAAATCAAGCGCACTAATCTGGCATCGGTCATTTTACAAATGGAAAGTCTGGGTCTGGGTGATCTGGACAACTTTAATTTTATTGAGCCACCTGATCACCGTTTGGTCAATGATGGTAAAAAGCTGCTGGTTGAACTGGGCGCGCTATCTGAAAAAGGTAATGAAAAAAAACAGGGCAGTAAGCTCACCAAAATTGGTCAAATGATGGCAAAAATGCCAATTGATCCACGGCTAGCCCGTATGATTCTGGGTGGTGCGCATTTTGGAGTATTGAATGAAGCCCTGATTGTGGTGAGTGCTCTGGCAGTGCAAGATCCGCGCGAGCGTCCAGCTGACAAACAAACACAGGCGGACCAGAAACATGCCTTGTTTAAAGAACCGGATTCTGACTTCTTATTTTATATCAAGCTGTGGAACACCATTGCAGCGCAAAAAGGCCAGCTTACTGAAGGCCAGCGCCGCCAGTTTGCCAAGCAGCATTTTTTAAGCTGGTTACGCCTGCGTGAGTGGCGGCAAACGCATCAACAACTGGTGGAACTAGCCGAGCAATTGAAGTTGTCATTTGACCGCCCAAATGGCAAGGATCAGCCCGCCAGCTATGAAAACCTGCATAAGGCATTGCTCACCGGCTTATTGTCCTTTATTGCGCAAAAAACCGATGAAAAAAATATTTATCAGGCTGTGCGTCAGCAAAAAGCGCGGATTTTTCCGGCCAGTACCTTACATAAACAGGGCGCACCGTGGCTGATGGCATTTGAAATGGTGGAAACCTCACAGGTGTATCTACGCACGCTGGCCAAAATTGAACCGGAATGGATTTTGCTGGCCGCGCGTGATTTGCTTAAATATCATTATTTTGAACCACATTGGTCGAAAAAATCCGGTACAGTGAATGCCTATGCACAGATTTCACTGTTTGGTTTGATTGTTCAGCCCAAGCAGCCGATACAGTATGAAAAAGTGAATCTGGTCGAAGCGCACGAGATCTTTATGCGTGATGGATTAGTCACGGGTCAATTGGGTATTACCCCACCATTTTTAAAACATAACCTGCAAAAAATTGAAGAAGTCGAACGCATTGAAGACAAATTGCGCCGTCGGGATTTGCTGGTGGATGAAGAAACTCTGTATCAGTTTTATGCAGGCCGTATTCCAGAGCATATTGCCAGTCGCCGTACCTTTGAGGACTGGCGCGCCGAGGTTGAAGCCAAGAATCCGCGTATCCTGTTTTTAACTGAAGAGGATGTGCTGCTCGACCATGCTTTAGGAGGGCGTGCCCCAACCACCCAGCAATTTCCGGATTACTGGCAAGTTGGCGCTTTACGTCTGGCCACCCGTTATGTGTTTGATCCCAGCCGTGAAGACGATGGCGCAACGGTTAGCATTCCTATTCAGGCTTTGCCTCAAGTTGATGGCAATGCCTTGTCATGGAGTGTGCCCGGCTGGCGGCAACCTTTGGTAGAAGCCTTGTTAAAGTCACTGCCGAAAGACAAGCGCCGTTTGTTTGTTCCAATTCCTGATACGGCCAAAAAACTGCTAACCCAGCTTGATCCGCAAAAAGGCAATAGCCTGATGGAGCAACTGGCCTTTTTGCTACGTGGTGAGCAAATTCAGGCTAAGGATTTTGACCTTAATAGTGTGCCAAATTATCTGCGCCCGATGATTCAGGTCATTGATGACAAAAAATGTGTCATTGCACAGGGGCGTGATCTGGAGGAATTGCAGGCACGTTGCCGCGTTGCCACTCATCAGCCGGTCAAGCAGCAGCAAGGCGAGTTACTGGAATTCCCGACCAGCTTTGAGTTTCAAACCCAAAAGAAAGTCACAGGCTTACTGGTGAGTCAGTATCATGCTTTAGTGCCTATACAGGCAGCGGCTAAGGACAACAAATCGGCAGATGATAAACAGGGTGTGATCATTCATACCTATAATGATGAAAACGAGGCCAAGCGGCATCACCGTCAAGGATTGCTGCGTCTGGCCAGTTTGCAATTGGGTGATTTAAGCCGTCAGCTCAAAAAACAGTTGCCCAAATCGCTCATTCTGGCATTTGCCCCTTTGGGCGATAAAACCCAGCTGGAAGACATGCTGATTTATGCCACGCTGGATGTGTCATTTGAAGGGCTGGCTTATGACCAGCAAACCTTTGAGCAAAAGCTGACAGCAAGCAAAGCACAGTTTTTAACGCATGGGCAAAAGGTGCTGTCTGACCTCACTGAAATTTTTACCTTATGGCAAACCATTCGCCGCCAGATGCTCACCATTGATGCTGATATTTTTGGCCGTAATCTGGATGATATTGAAGATCAGCTGGATGGCTTGCAACTGGCAAATTTTGTATATCAGGTGGATGTACAGGCCTGGCAGGAGTATCCGCGCTATTTAAAGGCCCTGAATATACGTCTGGAACGCTTGCCAAATAATCTTAAACGCGATACCGAAGCGGTTGCACAAATTGACCCCTTTATGGAGCGCCTGCTCAAGTATGACGTACACAAGGCCATGGAAAGTGGCCCATTTCAGGAGTTTCGCTGGTTGCTGGAAGAGTGGCGGGTGTCCTTGTTTGCCCAGCCTATGAAAACCAAAGTGCCTGTATCGGTAAAACGGCTGGAAAAAGCATGGCAGGACATCACAGGTTAAAATCTGCCTGATGGTAATCTGTAATATGTTTAAAGATTCTGTTCGCAGCTTAGCCTTTTCGCTACTGGACAAGCGCAGGGGATGGGTAGACACTATCGCTGCTTTCCGGCCTTTGATTTTGGACTAATAATTTCTAGGCTAATTTTTTAAAGCCAAATTTGAAATATTCATTTACTATTGGGTGCAATGCAAGCAGCACCACAATAAATGACAGGAGTGATTCATGAGCATTCGTATTACAGGAACCGGGCTGTACACCCCATCAGACTCAATCAGCAATGAAGAACTGGTGGAAAGCCTGAATGCTTATGTTGAACACTACAATCAGGAAAATGCCGCTGCCATTGAAGCGGGTACTGTTACAGCCAAGCGTGGTTCATCTGCGCCTTTTATTGAAAAAGTGTCCGGCATCAAGTCACGTTATGTCATCAATAAAGAAGGGGTACTCGACCCCAAGCGCATGGTTCCCGTCATTCCCGAACGCTCCAATGAAGAATGGTCGATTCAGGCAGAAATGGGCACGGCAGCAGCACGTGAGGCCATTGCCAATGCCGGTTTAACCCCGGATGATATTGATGCCGTCATTCTGGCATGTTCAAACATGCAGCGCGCCTATCCGGCTGTTGCCATTGAAATTCAGGCAGCGCTGGGAATGACCCGTGGTTATGCCTTTGACATGAATGTGGCTTGTAGTGCGGCCACCTTTGGCTTGCAACAGGCGGTTGATGCGATTAAGGCAGGTTCTGCCAAGCGCGTTCTGGTAGTAAATGCTGAAATCACTTCTGGCCATTTAAACTGGACTGATTATAGTAGCCACTTTATTTTTGGTGATGTAGCAACTGCAATTGTGGTTGAAGAAACTGATAGCAAGCCCGGTTTTGAAGTGTTAGGTACCCAGTTACTCACCCAGTTTTCCAATAATATCCGCAACAATTTTGGCTTTTTAAACCGGGGTGATGAATCCGGTGTTGGCAAAGCCGACAAGCTGTTTGTACAAAATGGGCAGAAAGTATATCGCGAAGTATCTCCACTGGTTGCCAAAACCATTACCGAACACTTGGGCAAACTGGGATTGAGTGTTGAGGACGTAAAGCGATACTGGCTGCATCAGGCCAATGAAAACATGAACCAGTTTATTTTAAAAATGATTTTGGGCAAGGATACCGAGCGTGAGCGTGCGCCAATTATTCTGGATGAATATGCCAACACCAGTTCAGCCGGTTCTATTATTGCCTTTCACAAGCATTCCAAAGACTTGCAGGATGGTGATTTAGGCGTTATTTGTTCTTTTGGTGCCGGTTATTCAATTGGCTCAATTATTGTTAAAAAAGTGAGTTAATAGAATCCCTATTTATTTTAAATCAGCGTCCTTTAGGGCGCTTTTTTATTGCCATTTTTATTCCAGTCTTATTAAAGTTACATGCTAGACCGCTATTAAAATCTAACTAAAAATTACTGAATCACAGCCTGAATAGGGCCAAATGCCAACCAAGCCTTCAAGAACCAGACAATAAATCTGCCACACTACGCGCATAACAATTTTTTTGAGGAAAACGCCATGCAAAACCCAATGCAGCGCTATCTCATTGCGACAGCAACCGGCATTCTGGTATTAACGCTGGGTGGTTGTGCCGTCACACCCATTGATGATCATGCTAACGGTTATCACCGTCATGATGGCTGGGATAAAAAAGGCTGGAACAATGACCGGAATGATGATCGTAAAAACTGGGATCGCAACCGTGATGGCGATAGGTCACGCTGGGATCGTCAGCATAACCATGATGACGACTACGATAACCATGGCGACTGGCGTGATGACCGTCGTTAAGCAGTAAGACAGTAGCAAAGTTCAAAGCTACTGCGCTGGATTAATAACTTTCTTTGCATCTTTCTAAATTTATATTCGTTCGATACTTGCTGTTCAGCCATGTTGTGCATCTAAGGGCTGGACAGCTTTTTCATCATTAGAATTTTAAAAATCCTGAACTTTTAAAATCCCTGGACTTTTAAAAAAACACATAATTAATGCTACACTGCCGCCATTACAGGTTCAGGTTAGTCGTACTAAGTGACCACGTCCCCTATTATTTCCAATCCACATAATAGCCAAGGTCAAAAAACCATGACTTCAACGGGAGAGCAGGCCATGCAGCATCAACCGCCTGGCAAGCCTTTACGTATTGGTATTGTGGTAGGTGAAGTGTCTGGCGATACACTAGGCGTAGCATTAATTAGAGCTTTTAAAGCACAGGGAATCGATGCAACTTTTGAAGGGATTGGCGGCCCACAAATGATTGCCGAGGGTTTTCACAGTATTTATCCCATGGAACGGCTCGCTGTCATGGGACTGGTGGAAGTCATGGGGCGGCTAAAGGAGTTGTTTGCCATTCGGGATGATCTGGTAGCTCGCTGGAAGGCCAGTCCGGTGGATATTTTTGTAGGGATTGATGCCCCTGATTTTAACCTACGTTTGTCCAGTCAGCTCAAGCCATTGGGCATTAAAACTGTACAGTATGTTAGTCCATCTGTATGGGCATGGCGGCAGGGGCGGGTACATGGCATCCGCGCTGCGATTGATCTGGTGCTGTGCCTGTTTCCGTTTGAGGTCGATTTTTATTTAAAGCATCAAGTGCCAGCAGTATTCGTCGGTCATCCATTGGCACAGGAAATTCCCGTGCAACATGACCTTGCACGGGCCAGGCAACAATTAGGGCTTGATCCAGCGCAAACCATCGTTGGTATTTTACCGGGAAGCCGTTCTGGCGAAGTATCCCGGCTTGCTCCGGTGTTGTTTGATAGCGCCTTTAAGCTACTGCAAAGCCAGCCAGCACTCAGGTTTTTGGTGCCGGCGATTAATCAGGCCCGTTTTGAGCAAATCCAGCAGATTCTAGCCAGTTATCCTGCATCCTTTAGCCAAGCCGTGCAGGTGATTCATGCGCAGGAAAGCAACAGTAAAATCGGACGTGATGTCATGGCGGCCAGCGATCTGGTGCTACTGGCATCAGGAACGGCTACACTGGAATGCCTGCTGTTTGGCCGGCCCATGGTGGTGGTATACAAACTGCACTGGCTGACCTATTTGATTGCCAGCTTTATGGTCAGGATTCCGTATAAATCGTTGCCTAATATTCTAGCTAACCGTGAAGTGGTACCAGAGCTGATCCAGTACGATGCCACACCTGATAAGGTCTATCTGGCTGCCAAGGCATTATTGCAAACGCCGCAGGGCAAAACCCAGCAGGACGCATTGGTTGCCATTCATCAACAACTGCAAGGGCAACAAGCTGTCAATCCGGCGCTGGCAATACTAGGCCTGCTGAATAAAACATGATAAAACAATTTATAGAAAAACCATCACCAGTAATCAGGCTTTAAAGACTGATTTTATTCAATAAGTTGTAATAATAAAATTGAGAATAAAATGAAGATCACCACAGCAACTCCCCACATGCAAGGCAATGTTGCCGAACTCATGTATAGCGCTGGCCCCGAGCTTTATGATTTTATTTATAAAACAGCAAAGCACCGTGCACAGGATTTTATTCAGTTTGAGTTTGAATCCGGGCAGGGTTTTTGTGGCTATCGCAATGTCACCGTGGCGTTAGTAGATAATAAGGTTGTTGCCACAGGCTGTTTTTTTGATGGCAAGGTTTATCCCAAGCTAGCACTGAGCACCTTAAAAAACATGATTCGTTTTTATGGTCTATTCAACATTTGGCCGATACTGCTACGCCTGCGCCATGTTGAAAGTGTGATGCAGCAGCCTAAAAAGAGCGAGCTTTACTTGTCCAATTTTGGCGTGGAACCTGATTTACGGGGTAAAGGCATTGGCAAAGCCATGCTGGAATATAAAATAGCCAAGGCCCGCCAGCAGTATTACCAGATTTTTTCACTGGATGTAGCGCACACCAATCCACGTGCACAGGCTTTGTATGAACGCATGGGGTTAAGGGCAGGCCAGCTTAAAAAATTCTCAGGCAAAAGCAAGGTCGTGCAAGTTCCCAATGCGATCAAGATGGAACTGGTTTTATAATATGCTTAAATTGATGGCATGACGAGCCAGCCAAAATTTAAGAAATTTTCTAAGGAATAACGATGCCGCTGCTGGTCAATCTGAATCATCATTCATCGCGTATTCTGGCGCGTTCTGAAATGAATCCCAACCTGATCCTGCCTGATGCATCTTTACTGGTTGCCGGTGTTGATGAAGCCGGGCGGGGGCCTTTAATTGGTTCTGTGGTCACGGCAGCAGTTATTTTAAATCCTGATCAGCCAATTGCCGGGCTTAATGACTCTAAAAAGCTCTCGGAAAAAAAGCGTGAGCTATTGTTTGCACAAATCCAGCAACATGCGCTGGCCTGGTGTATTGCAGAAGCAACCCATGAAGAAATTGACCAGTTCAATATTTTGCAGGCCACCATGCTGGCCATGAAGCGTGCGATTGAGGGGCTGGTAATAACGCCGGGTACGGCACTTATTGATGGCAATAGATGCCCTGATACGGATATTGCCTGTCGAGCAATTGTTGGTGGGGATGGTCTGGAGCAAAGCATTGGCGCTGCCAGTATTCTGGCCAAGGTCACGCGTGACCGGCAACTACAGGAGCTTGACCGCCAGTATCCGCAATATGGTTTGGCAAAGCATAAAGGCTACCCTACCAAGGCGCATCTGGAAGCCATTGCATTACATGGTATTTTGCCCGAGCATCGTAAAAGTTATGGGCCAGTGAAGAAATATTGTGAAGCCACTTCTTTTTAATTTAAAGCAGCTTTATGCTAAAACTAGCCTGCTTTTTAAAAAACAGGCTATAGAGTGTGTGAACAATTTACACTTGCGGTTCTGCTGGTGCTGAGCCATACAAACGCGCCATATCATCAAAGCTTCGGGTTTCATGCAGCCATAGCTCCTTGAAGTATTCAATACGTTTTACCTGTGCCTGTGCTGACGGGCTATCGTCTTCACCATGAAAGGTAAACAGTAGCGGATCGCCAATTTCTTCGCCATTTTCAACTAGGGTCATAAAATAAGCATTTAACAGCGGATCAATTCCAATAATGGCATCACGCCGATGCTGGTGGGAGTGTTTGCTTGTCATCATTTATTCCTTCTCTCGATTTTCGACAAAACATTAAGGGTTGCTTGGCGCAAGCCTTACCTAAGATCATTGCTAACATTGTATTAACAACATATTGTGCCCGGTCACAGAGGCTGGGCGACATAATCCATCATGCATGAGCCCATCGTATAGCATGAAAAATAACCAAGCTTTTTAGCAGTTTTATTGTCGGGAAAATTTTAAAGAGATTTTTAAAGAAAAATATGATTCATGTGGTTGTTTTTATTGATATTTTAATGAAATAATTTGTTGCGCTTTGTTTTTTATAAAGTATACCTAAGTGTAAAAATTAATGTATTTTATCAACAAAACTGATTATTCTGCTAACTGATATTCAAGCTATGAGGTAAAAAATAAAGCCAAGTCTATGGATAATAAACTGCTTAAGTGGATACTGAAAAATTAACTAAATCTAAAATCAACCTTATTGAATTGAAAACTAAAAATGTGAAAGGAAAAAAACAACATGACTATCAGCGGCCAAACCAGAATTCTGGCATTGATTGGCGATCCTGTGGTGCAGGCCAAAACGCCCACCCTGATAAATAAATTATTGCATGCACAAGGCCAGCAGGATGACTATGTACTTATTCCCATGCAGGTTAGCAGTAGTCATTTACAGGAAGTGCTAACTGGTTTACATCATATGCAGAATTTTTGTGGCGCCGTGATTACCATGCCACACAAAATGGCAATTTGTGCCTTACTGGATTTCTTAACAGATGAGGCACAAGCCATTGGCGCAGTGAATGTGATTTATCGGGATATAGCGGGCAAATTATATGGTCATATTTTAGACGGTGAAGGCTTTGTGAATGGCTTATTAGCTGCTGGGCATTCAGTGCAGGGCAGTCACTGTATTTTACGGGGAGCAGGCGGTGCAGCATCAGCCATTGGATTTGCACTGGCACGACATGGTTGCCAATCTCTGCAAATTTATAATCGCAGCCTTAAAAAAGCCGAGTTGTTAAAAGCCCAGCTTCAGGCAGTTTATCCAGCATTTGAAGTGACAGCAGTTAGCGCAGAGCAGCACATTCTTGACTTATTCACTCAGGAAGAAAATAAGTCATCCCAGAAAAGGTTTGATATTGCCATTAATGCCAGCAGTCTGGGAATGCAGGCTCAAGATGCACTGCCATTTTCAGCAGCGCTTATCAAACGCTGTAAGCTGGTTGCTGAGTGTGTGATTGCCCCTGAACACACTGCGCTGCTGCAATTAAGTCACAGTTTGGGCGTAAAAACCCATTTGGGATTAAATATGTTGAACAGCCAACTGGCGCTGATGCTGGAATTTATGACCAGGCAAGACACAAAATAAAAGCGGCCTAAGCCGCTTATAAGATACCTGCATGTAAACCTAAACGCTTACATTAGGATTAATCGCTGCAATCAACACCTAGCGATTATAGTTATCATCATCAAATGATGGCTGGTAATCCTGTTCCAGATGCTGCAAATGTTCATGCATGGCGCGTTCATGCTGAATACGCTGGTAAATCTCTTCGCGATGTACCGACACTTCTTTGGGTGCATTAACACCAATACGCACCTGATTACCTTTAACGCCCAACACTGTGACGCTAACTTCATCCCCAATCATCAGGGTTTCCCCGACGCGGCGGGTCAGAATAAGCATTCTCTTCTCCTTGTATCAACCTTTCTAGCATACTCGATTTATATGATCAGTATCGCTTAAAGTTATTTTTCCGAATAGCACTATCTACATTTTTTTGTAAAACAAACAATGGCTTTTGTATTCCGTTTATCTTACATGGAATAATTTTGCAGCCGTTGCAAGCAACTGTGATCAATTTAACATGAAACAGTTGCTTTTGCTGCATGCTTTTATGCAAATATTCCCGGCTTATTCTCTGATCTATTCAGGTTTAGGCACGGGCACTGCTTTCGCCAGTCGCGCGGTCAAGATCAAATGCGGTGTGCAGGCTACGCACCGCCAGTTCCAGATATTTTTCATCAACCACGACAGAGATTTTGATTTCAGAGGTCGAAATCATCTGGATGTTAATACCATCTTTGGCCAGTGCAGTAAACATCTTGCTAGCCACACCAGCATGAGAACGCATGCCAACACCAACAATGGATACCTTAACAATGCTGTCATCGCCAATGACCTGACCCGCACCAATGTCCTTGCCAATGGTTTCTAGCAGGTTTAGTGCCTTTTTAAAGTCAGTACGGTTGACGGTAAACGTGAAATCAGTAGTGCCATCGGCAGCAATGTTTTGCACAATCATGTCAATTTCAATGTTGGCATCACCAATTGGCGACAGAATACGTGATGCAACGCCCGGCTGATCAGGTACACCGCGAATGGTCAATTTTGCTTCGTCACGGTTAAAGGCAATACCAGAGATAATAGGCTGTTCCATAGTATGTTCCGATTCGGTGGTGATTAAAGTACCAACATTGTTTTTAAAGTCTTCGTCAAAGGCGCCATCGGTATCATTATCAAAACTGGACAATACACGTAGTGGCACCTGATATTTGCCTGCAAACTCCACAGAACGGATCTGTAGCACTTTTGAACCCAGGCTGGCCATTTCCAGCATTTCCTCAAAAGTAATGCGATCCAGTTTCTTGGCTTTGGGTGCAACGCGTGGATCAGTGGTATACACTCCATCCACATCAGTATAAATCTGGCATTCGTCAGCTTTTAATGCTGCCGCCAATGCAACGCCTGTGGTGTCAGAACCGCCACGGCCCAATGTCGTGGTATGGCCTTCTGCATCTACACCCTGAAAACCGGCAACCACCAGTACTTTGCCGCTGTTTAAATCTTTATGCATTAAATCAGCATCAATGCTTTGAATACGCGCCTTGTTAAACGAGCTGTCAGTTAGAATACCTACCTGACGGCCAGTGTAGGAGCACGCATCCACATCAATGGATCTTAGAGCTATGGCCAGCATCGCAATGGTGACTTGTTCGCCTGTCGATACCATCTGGTCCAGCTCACGCGGATCAGGATTTTCGGTAATGGATTTCGCCAAACCCAGCAGACGATTGGTTTCACCGCTCATTGCAGAAACCACCACTACTACACGATGACCGTGGTCATGCCAGCGTTTTACCCGACGCGCTACATTTAAAATGCGCTCGGGTGTACCCATTGAGGTACCCCCATATTTTTGTACGATCAAAGCCATAATTATTCCATCTGTTTTTAAATTCGCATGCCAGGGTCATTGCTTTGCCAGACACGCGTGCTCATCAATAATACGGTTGGGCAGGTGTTGTAACTGCCAACCCAATGAATCAACGGGTATATTGCGTGGTCAGCCAGTCCGGCAAACTCCCCATAACGTCAGCATAGTTGGGTGCAATCGGCGCGCCGCCCTGAGCAAGGTCAGGCTTGCCACCACCTTTACCGCCCAGTTGTTCGGTCAAGTGCTTGATAATGTCGCCTGCTTTTACTTTTGCTGTGTGCTCTTTAGCGACAGAAGCCAGTAAGCTGACCTTGCCAGCGCCATCGGTAGCAGCCAGTACAATTACGCCATCGGACAGGCGGGATTTCACGCTATCTAGCAGGTTGCGCAGGGTTTTGCCATCCATATTGTCCAGCTCGGCAATCAGGGTTTTAATCCCTGCAATTTCTTGCACCTGTTCAACCAGCTCGGCACTTTGGCTGCTGGCCAGTTTCTGGTTTAGGCGTTCAATCTGTTTTTCAAGTAAACGGCTGTTCTCGGCCATGGCTTCAACACGGTTAAAGACCTGATCACGCTGGGCCTTGATCAAGCTGCTGATTTGCGCCAGTTGCTGGTCGGCCTGCTGTACTACAGCCAGTGCCGCAGTACCAGTAACGGCTTCAATCCGGCGAATACCAGCGGCAATACCGCCCTCAGAAATAATCTTGAATAAGCCAATATCACCGGTGCGATTCACATGAATGCCACCACATAGTTCAATTGAAAAGTGGCGGTCATCTTTTTGGCTGCCCATACTGAGCACACGCACTTTGTCACCGTATTTTTCACCAAACAGCATCATTGCGCCTTTGTTTTTGGCTGATTCAATATCCAGTTCTTCGGTAGATACTGGCGTATTGGCAATCACCTCAGCATTCACCAGACGCTCAATTTCCTGTAATTGAGCAAAGCTTACCGGCTGGTCATTGGCAAAGTCAAAACGCAATACGGATGCAGATACGAGCGAACCCTTCTGGCTTACATGGGTGCCCAATACCTGACGCAAAGCCGCATGCAGCAGGTGAGTGGCCGAGTGATTACGTGCAGTTGCGGCGCGCATATCAGCCTTGACGGTTGCCTGTACTGCTTGTGACACGCTAACGGTGCCCATGGTTACCAGACCTTGATGCACAATGGCCGAGCCTGATTTTTTGGTATCCTGAACCTCAAAAATACCATTTTCGCCTGTCAGTAAGCCGGTATCGCCAACCTGACCACCGCTTTCGGCATAAAACGGGGTTTGATCCAGCACAATCAGGCCTTCATCACCTTCAGATAATGAATCAACGGCTTGTCCATCTTTATACAGTGCAATGATATTGCCTTGAGCATCAGTCCCAGCATAGCCATGGAATACTGATTCCTGATCGACTTTAACAATACTGTTGTAATCAATATTGAACTTGCCGGCATCACGCGCGCGCTGGCGTTGTTGGGCCATTTCAGCTTCAAAACCCGCTTCATCAATGTGCAAATTACGCTCGCGGGCAATGTCAGCAGTCAGGTCAACCGGGAAGCCATAGGTGTCGTACAGCTTGAATACCGTGCTACCTGCAATGGTATTGCCTTGCAGTTGAGCCAGCTCAGTTTCCAGCAAACGCAGACCCTGTTCCAGCGTACGGGCAAACTGTTCTTCTTCTTTCAGTAAGGTTGCCTCAACCACTTCACGACGGTTGACTAATTCAGGATAGGCTTCACCCATGACATCAATCAGTGGCTGCACCATCTTGTGGAAAAAGCTACCGGTTGCACCCAGCTTGTTGCCATGACGCACGGCACGGCGAATAATCCGGCGCAATACATAGCCTCGGCCTTCGTTGCTGGGTGTTACACCATCGGCAATTAAAAACGAGCAGGAGCGCGCATGATCAGCCAGTACGCGCAGGGAAGGATGCCCCTGCTTTTCAAAATCAGTGTCTTCAATGCCAATAATTTGTGCCGCAGATTTAATCAGATGCTGGAACAGGTCAATTTCATAATTGGAATGCACATGCTGCATCACCGCGCTAATACGTTCCAGACCCATGCCAGTATCCACGCTTGGCGCAGGTAACGGATGCAAAACCCCATCAGCCGTGCGGTTAAACTGCATGAACACATTGTTCCAGATTTCAATAAAGCGGTCACCGTCTTCTTCAGGCGTGCCCGGCAAGCCACCGGCAATGTCAGCGCCATGATCATAGAAAATTTCAGTACATGGCCCACATGGCCCAGTGTCACCCATGGCCCAGAAGTTATCAGAGGCGTAAGGTGCGCCCTTGTTGTCACCAATACGAATGATTCGATCAGCGCTTAGGCCAATATCCTTGTTCCAGATATCAAATGCTTCGTCATCAGTAGCATATACAGTCACATACAGGCGATCAGTCGGCAGAGCTAGCCACTCGGAGCTGGTGAGAAATTCCCATGCAAATTGAATTGCATCTTTTTTGAAATAATCACCAAAGGAAAAATTGCCCAGCATTTCAAAGAAAGTATGATGCCGTGCCGTGTAGCCCACGTTATCCAGATCGTTATGCTTGCCGCCAGCGCGGACACATTTCTGGCTTGAGGTAGCACGCACATAATTACGCTTGTCCATGCCCAAAAAGCAGTCTTTGAACTGGTTCATGCCTGCATTGGTGAATAGCAGGGTCGGGTCATTGGCAGGAATCAGGGAACTGGACGCAACACGCGTGTGGCCTTGCGTTTCAAAATAACGCAAAAACGCTTCACGAATTTCGTTCGATGTCATCATACGGCTCACAAAACAGCTCCCAGACCAATAACCACATACATAAAAAGCCAGATCATTTTATCGTTTGATCTAACCCGTAAAACCAGCCCGCAAAGTGGCCTGATTAACACCCAAAATGAATAAGCAATACCGTCAAAACACAGGATTTTCCACAGTCCGCTATAATTGACCCGCAAATTATTGCAAAAGTCTATTGCAAGCAGCAGCAAGTAGAAAAAAGCTGGCTTGGTTTAAAAGCCGCAAAGTATAGCCGATTTTACAGTTTGCTCAAAATCATTCTGCAGCGCTTTTGACCAGCCTGCGAAAAAAAAGCCATAAAAGCAAAAAGGATAGGCTACAGGTATAAAAACAGTTAAAATAGCGCTCTTTTTTTGCGGTTGTTGAGGCACGTGCGTGGATAATTTAACCATCGAACAAGAAACATTAAATGAGGCAGTGCAGCATTTACAGACGATTCGTGATTTTATCCGGTTTGGTGTCACCGCCTTACGCAGTTATGAGGTGCATCTGGGGCAGGGCACTGAAGACTTTTTTGCTGAAAGCGCCGCAATGGTATTGCAAAGCCTGTCACTGGAATGGTCTGCCGACGAACAAATTCTGGATGCCAAGCTATTACCTTCTGAAAAACAGCGCATTATTGAGGTATTGGAAAAACGCATCAACCAGCGTATTCCACTGGGCTATTTGCTGAATTTATCCTATTTTGCCGGACAGCCGTATTATGTGGATGAACGTGTATTGATTCCACGTTCGCCAGTTGCCGAGCTGATTGAAAACCAGTTTAACCCGTTCTTTAGCAATGGACTGGCCAATGCACAAGGTGGCGTGAACCAGTTACCGCATACCGATCATCCGATTGAACCCTCCCGCATGCTGGATTTATGTACTGGCTCTGGCTGCATTGCCATTGCACTGGCTTATGCTTTTCCGGATGCCACAGTGGATGCCGTGGATATTTCCCGTGATGCGCTGGAAGTCGCGGCCATTAATGTGGACTATCACACCAAGGAAGATCAGGTTTCCCTGATTGAATCCAACTTGCTGGAAAAAATTCCGGCCCAGCGCCAGTATGATCTGATTATCAGCAATCCGCCTTATGTGGATGCTGCCGATATGGCCGATTTGCCACAAGAATTCCTGCATGAACCTGAGTTGGCATTAGCCGCGGGCCGCGATGGGCTGGATCTGGTGCGTCATATTCTGGCACAGGCCGCTGATTACCTGACTGACAATGGCTTACTGGTGATTGAAGTGGGAAATAGTGAATGGGCATTGCGCCAGGCATTCCCAAAAATCAAATTCCACTGGCTGCACTTTAATCGTGGCGGTGCGGGTGTATTTGCACTCACTGCACAGGAATGCCGCCAGCATCAGGCAGAATTCAAAGACGCTTTACAGGGTTAACAGGAGCAATAAACCATGGCGGGAAACAGTATTGGTCAATTGTTCCGGATCACCACATGCGGTGAATCACATGGGCCGGGTTTAATGGCAATTGTGGATGGTGTGCCACCGGGACTGGAACTCAGTGAGGTTGATCTGCAAATTGATCTGGATCGCCGTAAACCCGGGACATCCAGTTTTGCGACCCAGCGTAAGGAAGAAGACATTGTTGAAATTATTTCTGGTGTATTTGAAGGTAAAACCACAGGAACACCGATTGGTTTACTGATTCGCAATACCGACCAGAAATCCAAGGATTATGGCAATATTGCGCAGACATTTCGTCCGGGGCATGCCGATTATACCTATACTCAAAAATACGGTTTTCGGGATTATCGCGGAGGCGGCCGTTCCAGTGCGCGCGAAACCGCCATGCGGGTCGCGGCAGGTGCAATTGCCAAAAAATACCTGAAAGAAAAATTCGGTATGCTGATTCGTGGGCATGTCACCCAGATTGGCAATGAATTTGCCAATAAGCTGGACTGGAATGAAGTACCCAATAATCCATTCTTTTGTGGTGATGCTGATGCTGTGCCACGCTTTGAAGCATTGGTTACCAGCTTGCGCCGTGATGGCACCAGTTGTGGCGCTAAGCTTGAAATTCTGGCAGAACATGTACCAGTCGGCTTGGGCGAACCGGTGTTTGATCGTCTGGATGCTGATATTGCCCATGCCATGATGAGCATTAATGCGGTTAAAGGTGTAGAAATTGGCGATGGCTTTGCTGTGGCAGGCCAGTTTGGTCATGAGTCCCGTGATGAACTGACGCCACAAGGTTTCACTGCCAATCATGCGGGTGGCATTTTAGGTGGGATTTCCAGTGGACAAACCATTCGGGTGGCAATTGCACTTAAACCCACTGCCAGCATTACCACACCCGGTAAAACCATTAATTTGCAGGGTGAAGCAACCGACGTCATTACCAAAGGCCGCCATGATCCGTGTGTAGGCGTGCGGGCAACACCGATTGCCGAAGCCATGCTGGCCATTGTACTGATGGATCATTACCTGCGTCATCGTGCGCAAAATGCCGACGTGATTGCGCCATTGGCTGCAATTGGCCATTAAAAATTTGCTAGTTGAAACTGGCTTCATATATTAATAGCATAAAAAAAGCCCGAACCTTGCGGAACGGGCTTTTAGTCGTTTGTTCTAAATCCATGCGTGAGCATAGATAACAAACTAATTGAGGCTCATCTCAAACTGTCGGGGATTTAACCATAGCCAGTGTACTACGTCAATATGAGCTTCCTTGCTACACTTTTTTTGCATCACATTTCTAACAGATAGCAATAATGACATCCCCTATTTCAGGTCTGTATAAAATCTCCGGCTTTTACTTTTTGTACTATGCTGTTGTTGGCGCATTTATGCCGTACTGGAGCCTGTATCTGGAGGATCAGGGCTTTAATCGTGCCACAATTGGCCTGTTGGCATCCATTACAGTACTGACGCGGATTTTTGCACCAATTGCATGGGGCTGGCTGGCAGATCGCACAGGTAAACGCATGCGTTGGGTGCGTCTGGCCACCCTGATGGAATGCATTATCTGGCTGAGTATTTTCCTGTTGCCCAATACCTTGGGGCATCTGGCTATTTTAATGTTTGTGTTCAGCTTTTTTCAAAATGCCATTTTGGCGCAGTTTGAAGCAGTCACCTTATTCTGGCTGGGCGCACAACGAGAAAGCCTGTATGGCAAGGTAAGGCGCTGGGGATCTGTTGGTTTTATTGCCGCTGTTTTCATACTGGGCAAGGTATTTGATCTTATCAGCATTCATTATTTGCCGATGCTGTTAATGCTGATTGCTGCAATGACGTGGGCATGGACATGGCAGATTGATGAGCCACAGCAGGCACCAAATGCGCAAAAGCAACTCAGTTCTATTTTTCCGATAATTAAGCAGCCGCAGGTGTGGCGTTTTTTTAGTATTGAATTTTTACTGCTCCTATCTCATGCGCCATTTTACAGTTTTTATTCCAATTATTTAAAGGATTATGGCTATAGCACAGGCACAACTGGTTTATTGTGGTCATTGGGTGTGGTGGCCGAAATTGTGATGTTTAGCCAGAGCCGTCATCTATTGGCGCGTTTTAAACAACATCAGTTGATTGCTTTATGCCTGATAGTAACCTCATTACGCTGGATACTGGTGGCGAGTTTCCCGCAGTTTTTGAGTGTCCAGATTATTGCTCAGTGCCTGCATGCATTTAGTTTTGGTCTGTTTCATGTGATTGCAATGCGGGTTATTTTTAATCATTTCCTGCCAGCACAACAGGGGCGTGCACAAGCCTTATATAGCACCATGTGGGGCTTGGGGGTTGCACTGGGGTCATTGCTGGCGGGGCATTACTGGCAGTCTTATGGCGGCAGTGCCATGTTTTATGCGGCTGCACCGGTGGTATTGCTGGGCCTGTTCTTTTTGTCTCCCCGGTATGTTGTGAAAACGCAATCAGCACTTGACCTTTAAGCAAAACGCCTGCACGATCAAAAGCAGGGTTTTTAG
The DNA here is from genome assembly GCF_000619845.1 of Alkanindiges illinoisensis DSM 15370. Taxonomy (GTDB): domain Bacteria; phylum Pseudomonadota; class Gammaproteobacteria; order Pseudomonadales; family Moraxellaceae; genus Alkanindiges; species Alkanindiges illinoisensis. The sequence continues at coordinate 752,302 of NZ_JHUX01000003.1, forward strand.
TTGATTTTAGAAGATAATTGTTAATGAATAGCATCAAAATGAACAGCAAGGCGCGCTTGCCATCAGGCCATAAAACCAGTTTTTTTAAAACCACATCAGCAACAGGTACGGCCTCATTATTAAAACCTTTATGGATTGTACCGTTAGGTTTTGGGTTGTTCTTAAGCTGTTCATTAACCCATGCAGCCGATCAGACTGCGACGCCCGAACAGGTTACTGCTGCAACAGCTAACAGCAATACGCCCTTGCATGAGCATTCCAGTGTGGAACCGCAAGCCCTGGCTGTGCAACCTTCGCCTAATCAACCTGCACCAACCTCTGTACCAGAACAATCTGAAAGTGTGGAAGCACCGGAACAGGACAACAAGATTGTGATTGTGAGCCGCCCTCAGGTTACCGGCTTATGGGCAATGACTATTCCGGGAGCGCAATGTATTGAATATTATAATTTTATGGAAAAAGGCGATGTTGTTATAAAAAGCGGCGCAGAGTGGACCTATGGCAAATATGTCTATCAGGTGCCTGCTGTAGCCGAGCCAGGTTCGCCTGTGCTGGCCTTGCGTATTCAATATGATAACTTGCAAACGGATTGCTCAGGCAATGCCATAGACCAGCGTGGTGAAGACCAGCAGCAATATGTCAAATGGACAGGCCCATCAAGCATGGATTTTTGCACCACACAGGACGGTGCGCAGTGTTTTGCTTCACTACGCCGCATATTGCCCTAAAACTTAAGCTGGTAAAATTTTAAAAATTAAAAGCTGAATAATTAATATTTGAATCAGGCCGAAGCAGATGTTTCGGCGTGTTCCTGACGTTTGAGCAGATTTTTTTCCAGATAGTGAATATCCATTGCCTGCCGGTTAAAGTCAGCGTCGCACAAAATGACATTACGGTGCAGGCTAATGTTGGTTTTTACACCATCAATAATGGTTTCATCCAGTGCCTGACGCAAGCGGGCCAGGGCAGTAGGCCGGTCTTTGGCGTGGGCAATCAGCTTGCCAATCATGGAATCATAATAGGGTGGAATGCTATAGCCGCTATAAATATGTGAATCAAAGCGAATACCAGCACCCCCGGGCGCATGAAAATACTTGATAGTGCCGGGTGAAGGCATAAAGGTTTTTGGGTCTTCGGCATTAATGCGGCATTCAATGGCATGGCCGCAAATCTTGATATCATCCTGAGTAATATCCAGCCCAAGTCCGGCAGCAATCCGGATTTGCTGTTCAATAATATCAATACCGGTAATGCATTCAGTGACCGGATGCTCCACCTGAACCCGGGTATTCATTTCAATAAAAAAGAACTGCTCATCTTCAAATAAAAATTCAAAGGTGCCTGCACCGCGATACTGCATCAGCTCGCAGGCATTCACACAGGCCTCCAGAATATCGGCACGGGCCTGTTCCGGCAGGTCAGGTGCTGGTGCTTCTTCAATCACTTTCTGGTGGCGGCGCTGTAGTGAACAATCCCGGTCAAACAGGTGAATCGCGCGGCCCATGCCGTCACCCAGCACCTGCACTTCAACATGACGCGGCTTTTGTAAAAACCGCTCCATATAGACCGTGTCATCACCAAACCACATTTCAGCATCGCGCTGGGCTGCCTGTACCGATTCCAGTAGCATATCCACACGCTCAACAATACGCATGCCCCGGCCACCACCGCCAGCGGCAGCTTTTACAATTAATGGAAAACCAATATTTTTGGCTTCATTCAAAGCATTATGGGTGGTTACCGCGCGGGTAGAACCGGGCACAGTGGGTACGCCGGCTTTTTTCATGGCCAGAATGGCAGAAACCTTGTTTCCCATCAGGCGAATGTGTTCCGGGCGCGGGCCAATAAAAGTAAAGCCCGAGTTTTCAACCAGCTCGGCAAATTCTGCATTTTCGGACAAAAAGCCGTAGCCCGGATGAATGGCATCGGCTCCTGTAACCTCGGCTGCACTAATCAGAGCCGGAATGTTCAGGTAGCTTTCACTGCTGGCACCGGCACCAATACACACCGCCTCATCAACAAAGCGCAAATGCATTAAATCCTTATCGGCGTCGGAATATACCCCAACAGTTTTGATCCCAAGCGCTTTGCAGGCCCGGGTAATACGCAGTGCAATTTCACCACGGTTGGCGATAAGGATTTTTTGTAGCATAACTGGTTATTCCAAGATCATTCCATTGCAAAAGCAGCGACAGCGTCTGTGTTTCAGGCACGAAACCGGAAAAGGGGCTGGCCATACTGAACTACATCAGCATTCTTCACCAGAATTTCCTCAATCACACCGCTATGCGTTGCTTCAATCGGATTCATGATTTTCATGGCTTCAATAATGCCTAATGTGTCGCCAGCCTGCACGGTTTGGCCAACCTTCACAAAAGGCGCTTCGCCAGGATTTGGGGCCGCATAAAACACACCTACCATTGGAGATGTTTCAATGGCACCGCGCTGGGTACGAACCTGAGGAGCAGGTTCAGGCATTGCTGCCATGGTAGCTGCAGCAATTACAGGAGTACGACGCGTAAGCGAAATGGATTGATCGCCTTCTTTTACTTCCAGCGCCTGCAAATCTGATTCAATCATAAGATCAATCAGCTTCTTGATTTTTCGGATGTCCATGCGGCGTGTTCCAGACTGTGTTGCAATAAAAAGTTAATGGGTTGCCTGCAGTTGGTATATCACACAGGCAGCAGTTACAAGCTTAGCTGCCTACAATGTGGCTTGAGCTGAGCCAAGCCGGTTGATGACATGGCTTAAGGCAAAATAATATCCATCAGCACCCAGACCAAAAATGACAGCCTGAGCTTTATCTGATAAATAAGAATGATGACGGAATGCTTCGCGGGCATGCACATTGGATAAATGCACTTCAATAAAGGGAATTGCTACGCCGAGCAAGGCATCGCGCAGCGCAACCGATGTATGGGTGAGTGCTGCAGGATTAATAATGATAAAACGGATGTGTTCAGCATAGGCCTGCTGAATACGGTCAACCAGAGCGCCTTCCCAGTTACTTTGAAAACTATCCAGTTGAAAGCCAGCCTGATTCGCTTGTTGTACAAGTTTTTGATTAATTTCGGCTAGTGTAATACTACCGTAGATTTCTGGTTCCCGTTGCCCAAGCAGGTTAAGGTTGGGTCCATGTAAAACCAGAATATCCGTCAAGGGCATTGTGAGGCTGCTCCAAGTTTACCGTATTACATCACTGTGCAGGGTCAGGCAATCAAGTGACTCATGTCATTGAAAAGTAAGCGATATGATTTTTAAATTGCAGTTTGAAACATTTACACGGCTGTGCTTAATATTTCTTTCAACTTTGCCAGTTCGCTACAAAAAATGAAATATTCGCGTTACTTCGCAGCAAGATACGCAAAAAAAATAATTTTGGCAATGCTAAATTTGACCATTTATCTAAAAAATTATAATTATCTTGTGATGAAAAAGAGCTATTTTGCATGGATTTTCGGCGAACTGGCAGAAAAATACCATTTTTTGGTTGAGAAAGTGAGATAAGCATAAAGATGATTAATGAAGGGACAGACGTTATAAAAACAGTAAAGCTGTCGCTAAATCCTTTTAAAGTTAAGCCAGCCTTTATTGAATTTATGCTTAATTATTCCACTCCCAATATGTCACCTTGAATTTCTTTGGCTTTGCAAAGGGGCAGCAATTTTATCACATTCGGTGATAGCCTACTCAAGCAGATTTTTAATGACCATTTGTAACAGGATAAAGAGTTGGCAGCGCTATATTGCGATTGATTTTTCTCAAGTACTGAAAACAGTATGCAGTTCTTAGACAAACTAGGAATTCATTGTGGTTTATGCTATCAGCAGATGACAGGAGGCAACGTAATCAAATGAATGAAAGTGACTATATTAATATTCTGGTGCACTTGATTAGCGCACTGGTGGCTGGTGCTGCCATTGGACTTGAGCGCAGTTTTCATGGACGGCCTGCGGGTTTTCGCACCCATACGCTGGTGTGCTTGACCTCAAGTTTGTTGATGCTGGTAACACTGTATCAGAGCCAGTGGATGCCCGGTATTACCCACGATATGATCCGTATTGATCCTACCCGGACTGCACAAGGCATCATGACGGGTATTGGTTTTCTGGGTGCGGGTGTAATTTTCAAGGAAGGGCTGAGTGTACGCGGCTTGACCACGGCTGCTTCAATCTGGATTACGGCAGCCATTGGAATTTTAATGGGAATTGGTTTTTTCTTTCCCGCGGTTATTGCAACCGTGCTGACCGTAGGTATCCTGTCAGTTTTCCGCCGCATTGAATCATTGATGCCATCACAGATTTATTCCCATCACTGGATACGCTTTGCACGGCATCAGGTAATGGATGAAACTGAGCTGCGCAGCATGCTTAAAAATTACGGCTTTAGTGTTAATGCTATGAGCTATCATGCTGATCAGGATGATTCATTTCGCTACCAGATGACCGTAAGTACCCTGAAAGCAGAAAACCTGAATCTCTTAAGTCATGCTTTGCTAAAAATGGAGAATGTGGAAGGTTTTGGCTTATCACCTACAGGTGACTAATAGCTAATGATCACTATTAAATAAAAACCTGCCCGATAATAAGTTGTAATTATCAGGCAGGTTTTTATTAATGATCAATCAACACATGAGCAGGTTATTTGCTCTTTTTATCCGTTGATTTCTTTTCTGTCGATTTTTTAGCACTATCCTTTTTAGGAGAGGCTTTTTTATCGTCAGTTTTTTTACTGCTGGACTTAGTGCTGGCTGATTTCTTGCTATCCGTACCTTTGCTATCAGACTTCTTACTGGCAGTTTTTTTGCTGTCGGTTTGAGAGTCTGATTTGGCTTTAGAATCTGTTTTGGTTTTAGCAGACTTTGGTTTTTCAGATTTGGTACTGGCAGACTTGCTGCTCTTGGTTTTAGAATCAGACTTACTCGCTGCCTTTTTCTTGCCACCACCGTCTTGCTTGTTTACGGTAGCCCAGGCAATACGCTCAGCGTCATCGGTTGAGCGTCCCTGTTTTTTTTCGCTGTCCTCAATGTGTTCAGCCTGACGTTTTTGCTTGTCGGTATATGCTGATTTTTCTCCACGAGCCATGATGAGTTCCTCACTAAGATTAACGACTCTACTGTTTTAACACGGCATAAAACTGTGTCAGTAAATAACTGTCATTCTGTGTAGGGCAACTGCAAAGCGTGTAAAGGAAAAATCACTAACAAGCGTTTTAAGCGGAAAATAAGCAGAAATTGGGGCAAAAAAGTAGTGGTGGTATGCTTTGAAGCCACTTTAGCTAGAGTGCTGCTATAAGTTTAAAGAACCAGATCAACAGGGGAAGGGCTAGTGTTTAAAAAAGCTTAGGCAAAAAAGGGAACCAAAGTTCCCTGAATTGTCTGCCAAAAAATTCCTGATTCAAGTCATCTGAACTGTTATTTTTTCTGTAGCTCAAACAGTAAGAACTCAATAAGTGCTTTTTGCGCATGCAGGCGGTTTTCTGCTTCATCCCAAACCACAGCACGCGGATCATCCAGCATATCTTCTGAAATTTCCTCACCACGATGTGCAGGCAGGCAATGCATAAACAGGGCATCCGGACTGGCCAGATCCATCAGTGGAGGCGAAATCTGGAAAGGTGCAAATCGGCGCTTGCGGGTATTTTGCTCATTTTCCTGCCCCATACTGGCCCAGACGTCAGTCGTGAGTAGGTGAGAACCTTCTGCAGCTTCCTCGGCACTTTTCACCAGCTCCACACAATGTGCATACTCTTCCAGTAGTTCAGGTTCCGGCTCAAAACCATACGGGGTGGCAATACGCAGCTTAAAATTGAGCATGTGTGCTGCATGAATATAGGAGTTGCACATGTTGTTGCCATCGCCAATCCAAGACACGGTCTTGCCAGCAATCTCACCACGATGTTCCTTGAAAGTTTGCAGGTCAGCCAGCAACTGGCAAGGGTGATGTGTATCTGTCAGGCCGTTAATGACCGGAACTCTGGAGTACTGGGCAAAGCGTTCTACTGTGGCATGTGCAAAGGTTCGGATCATGACTATATCCAGCATGCTGGAAATAACCCGGGCAGAATCTTCAATGGGTTCACCACGGCCCAGCTGGGTATCACGTGGTGATAAAAAAATGGCACCGCCACCAAACTGAATCATGCCTGCTTCAAATGAAACACGGGTACGGGTACTGGACTTCTCAAAGATCATGCCCAGTACTTTACCTACAAATGGCTGATAAATTTCGCCTTTGTGCTGCATCGCTTTGAGTTCAATGGCACGATCAATAATTGCTTTAAGTTCTGTACTACTAAGATCGGTTAAGGTTAAAAAATGCCGCAGGGCCATAATGTCTCCGCAAAAACAATGAGCACCTTAAATGGTGCTCACAGCCAATGTCATCCGTTTAATATGTAAGACTGTCCCGAGTATAAGCGATTGCAGGGCAAGGCTGCAAAGGCTATCCTGATTTGATGCAGTCAATGCATTACTCTATGCAAGCGTTTTAAAGAAAAAATAGCTCATTTTTTTAAAATTGCTTAAAAAGTAATGCAATTGTCATTACAGCTTATCAGTTACAGACGATTAAGCTGAGCCAGAATCTGATAGGCATTTAAGGCCTGATCTTCCTGATTTAAAATGAGCTGGGTATTGGCATCCAGCAAGGTTTGCTCGGCAGTGAGTAAATCATAGGTGGTACGTGTGCCCAGTTCCAGCTCACGGCGAATGGTTTGTAGTGCCAGTTGTGCTGCATCGCGTGCCTTGATTAAAGCCGGATACTGATTCTGGCTAGTTTGCAGCATGGCATAGTTTTCAGTCAGGCGCTGCTGGAGCTGGCGACGGTTACTGTCGAGTTGTTCCTGAGCAATAGCAACCCGTGCCTGTGAGCGCAGCACTTCTGCCTTTCGTGTGCCGCCATCCAGAATGGGCAGGCTGGCTTGCAAGCTCACTCCATATGCACCCAGTCGACTGGTTGAAAAGTCACTGTCATCCTGTGTATTGGCGCGGCCAGCCAGCTGGATACTGGGATAGCTTTCCCGGTGGCTGAGTTCCAGTTGTTGCTGTGCTGCTTTTAATTGCAGGCGTGCATTTTCAATCAAGGGGGTACTTTCAATCATGGTGAGTGCGTCAGTTAAGCTGGGCACTGTGGACACCTGTTGCAATGGCTCAAGGTTTTGCGGACTCTGGCCAGTGAGCTGAACATAGCGTGATTGATCGACCAATAATGTGGCTTCAGCACGACTTTGACTGGCTGCTCCTTGCGCCTGTCGCGCATTCGCCTGTGCCAGATCAGTTTTAGTGACTTCACCTGCTTTTAAGCGTAAACCTGCATCACGGGCAGCCTGATCCAGCGAGCGCTGATTATCCTGTTCCAGTTGAATAAGTGCCAGATCACGGGTAATGGCCGCATGTAAGCTAATCGCTGCCAGTGCAGCCTGTGTATCGACATAACCAACATTGGCCTCGGCTGCTTCAATGCTGGTTTGTGCTGCCTGAACCGCCAGTTGCTGACGGCCAGCGGTATATAAAGGATAACTAAACTGCATGCCTACAGTTTGTGGAAAGCGTTTGCCTTCTTCAGGAAACAGTGCATTTTTTTCAGTAGTAATATAGCCAGCCCCAATTTCGGCATTAGCACTGAGTTTAAAACCATATTGAGCACGGATTTGTGCCAGTTGGGCAGCCTGATCTTGTACCTGTAAACCGGCCAGACGACGCTCTGACTGATAGTTTTTGGCCAGTGCAATACTTTCCTGTAAGGTTTGGGCATAAACTGCCACAGGGGGCGTAATCATTGCGCATAACAAAATCGAGGCGCGAACCGATAAGGCAGGCGCACGAAAATAAGAAAAGTTCATGATGAGTGACGATGTCCTGCTAAAAAACGTTCAACCAGATATTTAAGGTAATGATCAGCATCCAGATGGTCTTCCAGTGGAGAAAGACCCACCAGCAAGCGCCATTGGGCATGTCGCAGCATGCCAAAGAATAGTGTGGCTGATTCATAAGGATGAGGGCAGTCAATTTCGCCCTGCGCATGGGCACGTTCCAGCAGGTTGGCTACAATCAACAGGCCGCGCTTGGGTCCTGAATCATAAGCCAGTTGCGCCAGCTCAGGATCACGCTGGGATTCTTCAACCACTAGCCGCATAAAGGCAATATTGTCAGTATCAGTAAAGGCGATATACACTGACTTGGCAGTCAGCAATATGATTTCATGCAGTGACTGGCCGGATTGCCATTGTGGTGGCGGATTGGACTTAAAGAATTTTTCACAACGATATTCAAACAGGGCAGCCAGCAATCCTTTTTTATTGCCAAAATATTGATAAATCGCTGCTTTTGAACCGCCACAAAACTGTACGATGTCATCAAGGCTAACGGCATTGAAGCCTTTTTCCAGAAAAAGCGTATTGGCAGCCTGCAACAATGAGGCACGGCGCTCAATACCACGCCGGGTCAGTGCTGTCGTACAACTTGATTGCGATGTGTCATGCACGTTATTCATCGAAAAAAACTCATAGAAAGTTGACCGCCCTAGTTGATTCCACACAAAAAAAGTGCAAACTGCTCTTGTCAGAAAAATGTACTGTTCGGTACAGTACAATATCATTCACCTTGATGCTGCGCAAGGAGCATAAAATGTCGGCTAATGCCACAAATGTTCAATCGCCCAATGTTGCCAGTCATGCCCAGAGTAATGCCACAGATGAGGCAGCATCCCCTGATGTTGATTCACAGACTCAGGATGCTTCTGCCATGAACAAAAGAAAGCGTTTACCCAAGATTATTTTAGCAATTTTTTTAGTCCTTGCCGTACTGGGGATCATTTATTATTTTCTGGTTTACCGGTTTTATGAATCCACTGATAACGCCTATCTAAAAGCTGATGTCACCTGGGTTAGTCCACGTGTTGCTGGTGAAATTACCCAGCTAAACGTTAAAAATAATCAGGAAGTAAAAGCTGGTCAGGTTCTAATGAAACTGGACGACCGTGATACACAGGCACGTTATGAGCAGGCGCAGGCAATCACCCAGCTTAAAGAAGCCGCCCTTGGTGTGCAGCAGCAAAATGCAGCCAGTCAGGACGCGGTAATTCTGGAAGCGCAAGCTGGACTTGATCAGGCGTATGCTGGACTCAAGCAGGCACAGGCTGGCGTGAATCAGGCACAGGCCGAAGTAGCGAGAACACAAAAAGATGCGGCGCGTTATAATGCCTTATTGAGCGAAGGTGTGACCACACGCCAGCGCGTTGAATCTGTACAGGCACAATATCAATCCGCACAGGCACAATATCAGTCGGCGCAGGCCCAATATCAAGCCGCACAGGCGCAAGTCAAACGTGCAGAAGCAGGTATTGCTGGCGCTAAAGCCCAGTTTGGTAGCATACAGGCCAGCCGTGAGCAATTGGTGGCAGATGTTAATAGTGCCAAGGCCAATGTTAACCTGATTGGTGTAGATGCCTCATCCGCTCAAGTCGTTGCCCCGGTTTCCGGCACCATTGGTGATCTGGCCGTGCGTCTGGGTAGTCGGGTTAATCCGCAAACCCGCTTGCTGGCTATTGTACCGCTGGAAAAAACCTTTGTAGAAGCCAACTTCAAGGAAACCCAGATTACTGATATGCACGTTGGCCAGAAAGTAACAGTTGAACTCGATGCTTATCCTGACCATGAGTTTACCGGACATATTGATAGCTTTTCACCAGCTTCCGGTGCCGAATTTTCCCTGATGCCACCTGAAAATGCCACTGGTAACTTTAACAAGGTAGTCCAGCGTGTGCCGGTAAAAATCCTGCTAGACCGTAAGTCGGGTGATCCTGTATTGCGTCCGGGTTTGTCAGCCACGGTGAAAGTTGATTTGCGAACCTAATGATCCTACCAAATCATCACTTAGATTTGATGATATGAGTTTGTCATTACATTGTCACTGCTTTTGGGTGTTTTAAACAGATAGTAAAACTGTCCAGATCATGATTACTTGGGCAGTTGCTATTGTAGTTAAAGTTGCTGTTGTTTTTAAAATAATGGTCAGCACTGGAATTGAGTATGAAAATTAGTCCTGCTGCGGCATGGGCCATGTTTGGTGCCATGGTTTTTGGCAACTTTATGGCAATTCTGGACATTCAGATTGTTGCAAGTTCCATTAACGAAATTCAGGCAGGCCTTGGGGCGAGTCAAAGTGAAGTTGCCTGGGTGCAAACCATTTACCTGATTGCCGAAGTCATTGCCATTCCGCTATCTGCTTTGCTCTCCAATTTGTTGTCGACCCGGGTCTATTTTACTATTTCAGCACTGGGTTTTTCGCTGGCTTCCCTGATGTGCGGTTTCTCATGGAATCTGGAATCCATGCTGGTATTTCGCGCCTTTCAGGGTTTTCTAGGCGGTGGCATGATTCCTACCACCATGGCAGCGCTATTTGTGCTGTTTCCCAAGGAAAAGCAGGCGCTGCCCATGGTTGTGGTAGGGATGGTGAGTACACTTGGTCCGGCGATTGGCCCCACACTTGGCGGCTGGCTCACCACGCATTTTTCGTGGCACTGGATGTTTTTCATCAATATCATGCCGGGCTTGCTGATTGCTTCATTTGTGTATTCAGCGCAGGATCTGGACAAACCTAACCCGGAATTGTTTGCCCGTATTGACTGGCTGGGGCTGGCCAGTATGGCTATTTTTCTGGGTGGGCTTGAGTTTGTGCTGGATGAAGGCCCGCGTAATGACTGGTTTTCCGACCATGCCATTTTATATACCGCCATTGCCTGTTTGCTTTCGGCAATCATTTTTTTCTACCGCTGTCTGACAGTTCGCCAGCCAATTGTTGATCTTAGCGTATTTAATAATCGCAATTTCAGCTTAAGTTCCATGATGACCTTTGTACTGGGCATGGCGCTGTATGGCATGGTGTATATCGTTCCGGTATTTTTAGGACAGGTTCGTGGCATGAACAGTAGCCAGATTGGCCATATCATGCTGGTGATGGGTGTAACCATGTTTCTGTTTGCGCCTTTTGTGGGTTCGGTCATGTCCAAGTTTGATGCGCGCAAGGTGATTTTTGCAGGCTTGTCCATTGCAGCACTGGGCGTTGTGCTAAACGCCAATCTGACCACCCAAAGTGATTTTGACGAATTTTTTTGGCCACAGGTATTGCGTGGTATTGGTATGATGATGGGCCTGATCATTATGTCGCAACTGGCCATGTCTACCTTGCCGCTGCACAAAATTAAAAGTGCCAGCGGCGTATATAACCTGACCCGTAATATTGGCGGGGCGATTGGTCTGGCTATCATTAATACCTTAATTGACCAGCGCATGGCAGTGCATGTCACTGGCCTAAGCAGTTATTTGATTCCATCACGCCCCGAAGTGGTGGATTATGTGGCGCAATTAACCGCCAAGTATCAGGCGATGGCTGGCGATCAGGCCGAACAATTAGCGATTACCATGCTGAGTCGGCAAATGCATTTGCAAGCGCTGACCTTAACCTTTAACGACATCTTAAAAATGCTGGCTGCACTCATGTTTGCCACGGCCTTTATTGTCTTTTTTGTGAAGAAACCCAGCAATACTTCTGTAGACAACATGCCCGTTCACTAGAATTGGCAGAAAACATCATGATTGCGCTGTTAAATTAGAGTTTTTATTCAATTTAACGGTGCAAGCTTGGTTAAAGCTTTATATACTCGGCAACCATTATCACGTTGCAACGCTAATGGATATTTTTATGAGTCAGTCAAATTCCGCAGGCCGTCGTTTCCGCGATGCGTTAGCTGTAGAAAAACCATTACAAATCCTCGGTACGGTGAATGCCTATGCCGCCATGATGGCAACGCAAGTCGGCTATAAGGCCATTTACCTGTCCGGCGCCGGTGTTGCGAACTATTCTTATGGCTTGCCAGACCTTGGCATGACCAGTCTAGATGACGTACTGACCGATGTGCGCCGCATTACCAGTCAGGTTGATACGCCATTACTGGTGGATATTGATACCGGTTGGGGTGGTGCATTCAATATTTCCCGCACCATTAAGGAAATGATTCGTGCTGGTGCTGCTGCCGTGCATATTGAAGATCAGGTCGCACAAAAACGCTGTGGTCATCGTCCTAACAAGGAAATCGTGACACAAGCTGAAATGGTTGATCGCATTAAAGCTGCGGCTGATGCCAAAACTGATCCCGATTTTGTACTGATGGCGCGTACCGATGCGCTGCAACAAGAAGGCTTGCAAGGTGTAATCGACCGTGCCTGTGCCTGTGTGGAAGCGGGTGCTGATGCCATTTTTGCCGAAGCCATGACCGACATTACCATGTACCGCAAAGTGGTTGATGCTGTTGGCGTTCCGGTACTGGCTAACATTACCGAATTTGGTACAACCCCGTATTACACCGTGAATGAACTGGGTGAGCAGGGCATTGGCATGGTGCTGTATCCGCTCTCTGCTACCCGTGCCATGCAAAAAGCGGCACTGGAAGTGATGCAGGCCATTCGCAAGGAAGGCACGCAAGTCAATGTACTGGACAACATGCAAAAGCGCAGCGAGCTGTACGAGTTCCTGAACTATCATTCTTTTGAAGACAAATTAGATCAACTCTTTAAACAGGAGAAATAACAATGGCAGAAGGTAAAGTATTGTCTGGTGCGGGGCTGCGCGGTCAGGTAGCGGGTAAAACAGCACTGTCTACTGTAGGAAAATCTGGCGCGGGTTTGACCTATCGCGGTTATGACGTCAAAGACCTTGCAGAACATTGTGAGTTTGAAGAAGTTGCTTACCTGATTTTCTTTGGTGAACTGCCGAATGCTGAACAACTGGCTGCCTACAAAGCCAAGTTAAAAGGTTTGCGTAGCCTGCCTCAGGCATTAAAAGACGTGCTGGAACGCATTCCTGCCGATTCTCATCCCATGGATGTCATGCGTACTGGCTGCTCGATGCTGGGTAACCTTGAAACAGAACAATCATTTGATCAGCAGCAGGAAGTGACTGACCGCCTGCTGGCTGCATTCCCGTCTATCATCACGTATTGGTATCGCTTTAGCCATGATGGCGTGCGTATTGATGAAAATACCGATGATGACTCGATTGGCGCGCATTTCCTGCACTTGTTAAAAGGTGAAAAACCTAATGAGCTGCATGCTAAGGTCATGAATGTATCGCTGATTTTGTACGCAGAGCATGAGTTCAATGCCTCTACATTCACTGCGCGCGTATGTGCGTCAACCCTCTCTGACATGCATTCCTGCGTGACTGGCGCGATTGGCTCCCTGCGTGGCCCATTGCATGGTGGCGCGAACGAAGCTGCCATGGACATGATTGAAAAATTCACTGATCCTGATCATGCCGAAAGTGAAATGATGGCCATGCTGGCACGCAAAGACAAGATCATGGGCTTTGGTCATGCCATCTATAAGGACAACGATCCACGTAATGGCATTATCAAGCAATGGTCAGAAAAACTGGCCGCTGATGTAGGCGATACCGTACTGTATCCGGTATCTGTACGCTGTGAAGAAGTGATGTGGCGCGAGAAAAAACTGTTCTGTAATGCAGACTTTTTCCATGCCTCTGCTTACCACTTTATGGGAATTCCCACCAAGCTGTTCACCCCAATTTTTGTGATGAGCCGTTTGACTGGCTGGGCTGCCCATGTAATGGAACAGCGTGCCGATAACCGCATTATTCGTCCAAGTGCGGAATATACTGGCCCGGAACTACGCACTGTGACGCCTATTGCTCAGCGTTAATTTGCTGTAGCAATTAAAAAGCAGGTCTTGATGGCTTGCTTTTTTTATCTGAAAAACCTAACTACTAAATTAATATCCTAGTGTAAATTTTAAATTTACTAAAAAATTATTCATTTAAAAAACTTCCTATTTTTCCCTTGAAATAATGAAACACTTTAAGACCATAGATTCATGCAAAGTGGCTGATAAAACAGTATAATGCCGCCTTTCTTAATTTTAGTAGCGCATTAGGATAGACAATGACTGCACGTATTCAACAAGGCAACTTAAGCATTGCCAAAGAATTGTACGATTTTATTGAAAACGAAGCCTTGGCGGGTACAGGCGTCGATAGCGCAACCTACTGGAAAAATTTTGAGCAGGTGGTTAGTGATCTAACACCAAAAAATAAAGAATTACTGGCCAAGCGTGAAGAACTGCAAGCCCAGATTGATGAATGGCATCGCAATAATCCTGGCTTTGACAAAACGGCCTATCAGGCTTTCCTGCGTGAAATTGGTTATATCGTGCCAGAAGGCGACGACTTTCAGATTACCACTGAAAATGTTGATGAAGAAATTGCAACCCTGGCAGGTGCCCAGCTGGTTGTGCCTGTACGCAATGCCCGTTATGCCTTAAACGCGGCCAATGCACGCTGGGGTTCACTGTACGATGCCCTGTATGGCACCGATGTGATTTCTGAAGCTGACGGGGCTGAAAAAGGCAAGGGCTATAATCCGGTTCGTGGTAATCAAGTGATTGCATTTGCTAAAAATTTCCTCGACAAAACCTTTGCACTGGAAAATGGCTCACATGCTGATGCCACCAAATACGCAATTGATGGCAATAAACTGGTGGTGAGCCTAAAAGACGGCAGCACGAGCGGCCTGAAAAATACCGACCAACTGGTGGGTTATAATGGTGATGCTGCCAATCCAAATGAAGTGTTGCTGAAGAACAACGGCCTGCATGTTGTTATCCAGATTGATGCAGCTAGCCCAATCGGCCAGACTGATGCTGCTGGCGTAAAAGACCTGCTGGTTGAAGCAGCCGTAACCACCATTCAGGATCTTGAAGATTCGGTTGCTGCTGTTGATGCGGAAGAAAAAGTGGAAGGCTACCGCAACTGGCTGGGCCTGATTAAAGGTGACCTGCAAGAATCTTTTCAGAAAGGCGGCAAAACCGTTACCCGTCAGATGAATTCTGATCTGACATTCAAGGATTTAAACGGTGGAGAGTTGAAGTTGCATGGCCGTTCATTAATGCTGTTGCGTAATGTGGGTCATTTGATGACTAACCCAGCCATCCTTGTAGATGGTGAAGAAGTCTTTGAAGGCATCATGGATGCGCTGGTGACTTCACTGCTGACTATCCATGATATAAAGGGCACCAACACGTTGCGTAACTCACGCACGGGTTCCATGTATATTGTTAAGCCAAAAATGCATGGCCCAGAAGAAGTGAAATTTGCGGTTGAGCTGTTTGAGCGTGCTGAACAGGCTGTTGGCCTGCCACCGAAATCCCTGAAAATCGGGATTATGGATGAAGAGCGCCGCACTTCGGTTAATCTGAAAGAATGTATCCGTGCTGCAAGTGATCGCACGATCTTTATTAACACAGGCTTTATGGACCGTACCGGTGACGAAATCCATACTTCCATGGAAGCTGGCCCGGTTGTGCGTAAAGAAGAAGTGAAAACTCAGAAATGGCTCGCTGCCTACGAAAACCGTAACGTTGCTATCGGTCTGGCCTGTGGCCTGCAAGGTAAAGCCCAGATTGGTAAAGGCATGTGGCCAAAACCAGACATGATGAAAGACATGCTGGCCACCAAAACTGCACATCCTAAAGCAGGTGCTTCCTGTGCATGGGTTCCATCACCAACTGGTGCGGCTTTGCATGCGTTGCATTACCATGAAGTTAACGTAAAAGCACGTCAGGATGAACTGAAGTCTCAGCCAGCAGCTTCACTAGAAGACTTGTTAACCCCGCCTTTGGCCGCTGATACCAGCTGGTCTCAGGACGAGCTGACCAACGAGCTGGAAAACAACTGTCAGGGTATTCTGGGTTATGTGGTTCGCTGGGTTGATCTGGGCGTTGGTTGTTCCAAAGTGCCTGATATCAACAACGTTGGCCTGATGGAAGATCGTGCAACCCTGCGTATTTCCAGCCAGCATGTTGCCAACTGGCTGCGCCACAATATTGTGAGCAAAGAGCAGGTACAGGAAGTGCTAGAGCGTATGGCAGTGATTGTTGACCAGCAAAATGCCAACGATCCATTCTATAAGCCAATGGCGCCAAACTTTGCTGATAGCATCGCTTTCCAGGCTGCCAGCGACCTGATTTTCAAGGGAACAGTACAGCCAAGTGGTTATACTGAGCCATTGCTGCACGCTGCACGCCTAAAGCTAAAAGCTGCACAGTAAGTAGTAATGTTAAAAAACCGCTCTAAATCAGGGCGGTTTTTTTTATTGAGATTTTTATACAACGATAAAATTTTTAGGGTTGTACAATGTCTAAACAGCAAATGCTAAAAAACAGCAAAAACCAGTCTGGTTTTTAAGACAGCTTTTATTTTAATGTTATGATGGATTTGCAGGTTTGGCGGAGTATTAGCGGGTGAAGGATAAACAATCCAGCAGTTTTCGTGGCAGTTCTCGTAGTGACTTTCGCAATATTGGCCTAGTCGGGCGTACTGGAAAAGCAGCTGTCGTAGATACCTTGTGCCTGCTGTATGAGCACTTGATTGCCAAAGGCTTGCATCCCATTTTTGATGAGGAAACAGCCACACTCGTGCCAATGGAAGCAGTGCAAATAGTTTCACGCGCTTTGCTGGGTGAAGTTTGTGATCTAGTGATTGTGGTTGGGGGTGATGGCTCGCTATTGCATGCGGCACGCGATCTGGTGCGTTATAAAACGCCGGTGATTGGTATCAACCGTGGTCGACTGGGTTTTTTAACCGATATTTCACCGCATGAGGTGCTGTTTAAACTTGATCAGGTTTTGGCGGGTCATTATCACATTGACCGCCGGTTTTTACTTCAATTGGAAGTGCGGTCAGGTACTCAGGTTAAATATGAAGCCATTGCCTTGAACGATATTGTGCTGCACGCTGGTAAATCGGTACATATGATTGACTTCGAGCTCAGCATTGATGGTCATTATGTGTATCGTCAACATAGTGACGGGCTGATTATTTCAACGCCTACTGGTTCTACGGCCTATGCATTGTCTGCGGGTGGGCCAATTATGTATCCCACCATGGATGCCGTGGTGATTGTGCCCATGCATCCACATACCTTATCCAGCCGGCCCATTGTGGTAGGCGGGGAAAGCGAAATCAAGATTTATATTCGTGATAACCGGGTTTTGCCGATGGTGAGTGCTGATGGTCAAACCAGTGTATCCCTGCAAATTGGTGACTGGTTGCATATTCGCAAACATCCCTTCAAACTAAGCCTGCTGCATCCACCCGGCTATGACTTTTATGCAGCCTGCCGTACCAAGCTGGGCTGGAACCAGGATTTTGATAAATTCCAAGAAGATTAGTTTTGCTGTCAGCATACTTTTTGGAAAACTGGCTTTTAAGAGAAATGACACATGAATATTGATCAAGTACTGGCTGCATTAACACCAGAAATTGTAGAACGGTTTAAGACAGCGATTGAAACCGGCAAATGGCCAGATGGGCGTCTGCTAACACCGGAACAGCGTGAAACCTGTATGCAGGCTGTGGTTGCATGGGAACACAAACATTTACCGGAAGAGCAGCGTACCGGCTATATTGACCGTGGTAGCAAGAAAAAAGATGAAAGCTGTGATTCACACAGCCATGATTCGTCTGGTGATAATCCTGATGAAGAACGGCCGCTTCGTCTGGTATAAAGCTGGGCTATTATAAAATAGTAGTTATAAAGACAGTATTAACAGGCTAATTAAATGCCTGTTACTTTTTAGAAAGTTTATTCGATTTATTGATGTTCAGTCCTATTCACTTATTTTTTTGATCACTATCCCAAACAATGAAAACTTACTTGCACTCAATATTAAAGGGCAGCCTGATTAGCATTTTCATGCTCACTGTACCAACTGGTTATGCACAAGAAATTAATTCTCAAGAACTTATGCTTGAACATAATAGTCAGGAAGGTGAGAATGATCTTGCCTATGATTTTTTTACCGGCACCTTACAACTCATTGCGCCTGTACAGGCAAATCCTGATCAAGGAGGTAAGCAACCTGTGCCGCAATTGCAACTTAACCGTTGTGATTTGGGGCAAAATCAGTATGTGCTGATAGAAAGTCAGGATCATACCGTGCAGCAGTTTAGCCAACACTATAATAAACAGCTTCAGGCTGCCGAAACTGAAAGTCATAAAATTCAGGCCACCGTTATTGGTGCTTATGAGGAAAAGGACGGTAAAAACTATTTACGGGTAAAAAGTATTGAGGATGTAAAAACGGATACAAGCTGTCATTTAATGGACATGTTTCCCTAAAGGGCCTACCGGAACATTATCATGCTGCAAAAAGCCAGTTGAAATTCAGGTCAGCGACCCCTATGTTATTAAAGTTATTTTTCTAAAAATTCAGAGAACATTTATGCTATTTCATATTCCCAAATTGCCATCGGAAATGCAGATTACCCATTTAAATGGCAAACTGGAAGATCAGCAGCTCAAACTGGCAGAATCCCTGATGGGCTGGAGCGAGCAGCGTGAGCTGAAAAAGCGTATTGAGCGTGACCAGAAACAGCGTAAAAAAGACAATCAGCGTATTTTTGTGCTGGACTTTAAAGGTGATATTCAGGCCAGTAGTGTTGAGCATTTGCGTGAAGAAATCACTATGATTTTATCTACTGCCAAGGCAGGCCGTGACCGGGTTATTTTGCGTCTTGAAAGTCCAGGTGGATTGGTACATGGCTATGGTCTGGCAGCAGCACAACTGGCGCGCCTGCGGGATGCCGGATTTAACCTGACCATTTGTGTGGACAAGGTTGCAGCCAGCGGCGGCTATATGATGGCCTGTCTAGCGCATGAAATTATTGCAGCGCCATTTGCTGTGGTGGGTTCTATTGGTGTGGTTGCCCAGATGCCCAACTTTCACAAGCTATTGAAGCAGCACAACATTGATTTTGATGTGTATACTGCGGGCGAATACAAACGCACAGTGACTGTATTTGGTGAAAATACCGATGAAGACCGTGCCAAGTTTGAATCCGAATTGCAACAAACTCATGCGCTGTTTAAGCACTTTGTTGAAAAATATCGTCCCAAGCTCAACGTGTCTGAAGTTGCCACAGGTGAACACTGGTATGGTGAAGATGCTTTAAAGCTGAATCTGGTGGATAAACTGGAAACCTCGGATGCTTATTTGCTGTCCTTATTGCCCAAGCATGATGTATATGTTCTGCATTCACGCAAGAAGCCAACACTCGGCGAAAAGCTTGGCTTGCAGGCTGCCCAGTTAAGCAGTGAGCTTGCGCCAGTGTTAACCAATGTATTGCGTGAAAGCCTGATGAAACTGAGCAGCAAGGTTGTCATGCTAAAAGATAGCCGTCTAGGCTAAAGCGCAGGATAATTAGGCTGTAGCCATAAAAAACGTCTGATTGAATCAGGCGTTTTTTTATGGGTGATTAAAAACCCGATGTTAGCGGTATACCGGAGTCAATTAGCGCCAATACAGGCTGTAAGGAATGTTCGATATTACCCTGTTGCTCCAGCTGGGCAAAACGCTGTATTGCCAGTTCATGCTCAACCACATAGGTAAAAAATGCCAAATCTTCTGGACTGCTGTGTTGTTGTAGGCGTTTAAAAGCCTGCAAGAATTGTTTAGTACCATCTTCAAGCAGTTGCATCGCCATATTCCAGGGTAATAGGGCAAGCGCTGCGCCGGAAGCAGAAGCTTGCAGTTTGGCGATTGCGTCTGCTTTGGCATGTTGTTGGCTTTGTTTTAAATAATCCAAAAAATAGTCTTTGGTCTGGGTTTCCAGTGCAGCCAGCACTTGCCACTTTTTACGCTGTTTTGGATTGCTACTCAACCGTGCTGCAACCTTAAATAATTGCTCGCCTAGAATTTCAGAGGTTAAAAGCTTATTTAAATCTTTTTGCCGGGCTTTTTTAGAGTAACTCTTAGTATTGGTCATATCTGTAGCCTGATTAATTTTCAGCATAAGTAGCCAATAGCCTAGCAGACAATTAGAGCAATTACTCTAATTGTCTGCTGAAAAATGAAGCTCAAAATAGTAGAGCCACTAAATGCATTAATAAATAAATACGATAAATTAGCTAGCTAATCGGCTAAGCACTGCCTGACCTACCGCATGCGCACTTTTAGGGTTTTGGCCAGTAATCAGTAAACCGTCTTCTACCACGTTTTCAGTAAAGGGAATCAGCGCTTTTTCATAATGGGCACCGCGCTGGGTCAGCTCATCTTGCAGGCTAAATGGCACAGCATGGTCCCGTTTGGCCAACTGTTCTTCCTTCCAGGAAAATCCGGTAAGTTTTTTACCTTGAACCAAATAATTTCCGGTGGAGAGTTTTACATTCAGCAAGCCACACGGCCCGTGGCAAACCGCAGAAACGATTTTATTATTTTCATAAAACTCGGCAATCAGGCGGGCAAGGGCTGCATTGTTGGCAAAGTCAAACATCACGCCATGACCGCCCGTTAGATAGATGGCATCATATTGATTGACATCAACATCAGCCACACTTTGCGTGTTTTTAAGCTGGTCCATAAAAGCCCGGTCTTCATAGCGCTTATTGACGGCATCTTTCAAGCCTGTCATTTGAATGAGTTCGGGCATCAGCAGGCTTTCCGGGTCGATGGGCACATAGCCGCCTGCTGGACTGGCAATATCCATGGTTAAACCAGCTTTTTCCAGCACATCCCAAAAATGCGTAAGCTCACTAAGCCACAATCCAGTACGGTAACCCACTTTTTCAAATTCTTCAGTGTTAGTTACCACAATCAGGACTTTTTTGCTTTGGGTCATGCTGGCAATCTCTTTAAAAGGGCATGCCAGCACTGTAGAGGCTTAAAAGTCTAATAAATTGATAGTTAACCAATTTTAACAGCAATTCAAACAAAGCACTGTGCTTGTGTACCTAACACAACACTAAAAAATGAAGAGGTTAGCTTATTTATCAATAGGTTATTTTTCATGACGTTGTTGCCATAGTTGCTGGGCAAGATTCAATGCGCCTTCAATCGAATCTGCCTTTTGCAGGCTATATAGTGCTAATGCTAGCGTGCCGGTAATCGCCTGATAACCGTAGGCATGTTCAGCCGTGCCTTGCCACACCGCAATAAAATGGTCAAGGTCGAAAGCTTCCTCGGCATCAGAGCGGGCAGCATTTAGCATTGGCCATTCCAGCTCATAACCCGTGCCATTTTGAATACCGACCACTAGCGTGCGCGCGTCCGGATTGCGCTCAAACTCACCACCTTCACCTTTAATCACGGCGGTGTTCTGGTAACCCAGTCGCAGGGCTGCCTGCTGGTGCGACGCACGATAAGCCGGATGAAAAATGGCTTGCAGGGTAACAGGCGCATTTAAGGGATTAATCAGGCGAGCAAGTGTATGAACAGGTGAACGCAGGCCCATCAGGTTGCGCATTTCAATAATATCGCCCAGTTTTGGTGAAAATGCAGCCAGCGGCATGTAGGCAAAATTATATTTTAACAGTGCCTGTTCTACCTGCTGGCTATTGTGGCAAATCTCGTGGCCCAGTTTTGGCAGCACATCTTCAGTGTATAGACGGTTAATGGTGTGTCCTGCTGCACCGTGCATAAAAATACGGTAACCATGTTTGGCCAGTGTCAGGGCAGCCAGCAAAAACCACGGATAATGCTTGCGCTTGCCCGCATAGCTTGACCAATCCAGATCTATTTGCAGAGGCGGAAGTTGAATCCGGTCTTTAGTGGCCTGTACAAAACCAGCCAGTTCATCTACCGACTCTTCCTTAACCCGCAGCAGCATTAAGAATGCACCAAGCTGCACATCTTCTACTTCATCATCCAGAATCATGCCAAAAGCGTGCAGGGCTTCGTCATAGGTAAGCGAGCGGCTACCGCGTTTGCCCTTACCCAAAATACGCACATACTGGGCAAATGGATGTTCATTATCCTTATAGATATTGGCTTGGGGCCGGGGGCGGGAAGTTGTCATGATTTAATGTCTTATAAGCTGAAGTGATACTG
The DNA here is from genome assembly GCF_000619845.1 of Alkanindiges illinoisensis DSM 15370. Lineage (GTDB taxonomy): Bacteria > Pseudomonadota > Gammaproteobacteria > Pseudomonadales > Moraxellaceae > Alkanindiges > Alkanindiges illinoisensis. The sequence goes on from NZ_JHUX01000003.1 coordinate 774,202, forward strand.
GCCAGAAGAATAGCAAAATGCGCGCCACAATGGCTTGGTGGTATTGCACCAAAGTGTTCAATTGTTTTGGTATTAATCAGTATTAATACTGCAAAAACGGTCACGTATAATGGCATAATTACTGCCGTTGTTTTTAGATCAATTTTTAAAGGAATTTTTTATGTTGGCACATGATGCTGATTTAGAATTGTTTCGCGACAATTTCCGCCGCTTTCTGGCTGAAAACATCAAGCCTCATTATGAGCAATGGGAAAAAGAAGGCATCATGCCACGTTCCGTCTGGAATCAGTTGGGTGAAAATGGTTTCCTGTGTGTTGACATGCCAGAAGAATACGGTGGTTATGGTGTACCAACCAATTATTCCCTGATGTTGGTTGAAGAAGCGGCGCGTGCCGGTTATGGCTCACTGTCTACCGCCATTTCCGTACACTCTGAAATTGCTGCACCCTACATTTTGCACATTGCCAACGAAGAGCAAAAACAACAGTGGATTCCAAAAATGGTTTCCGGTGAAGTGGTTGGCGCGATTGGCATGACCGAGCCGGGGGCTGGTTCTGACCTGCAATCGTTGCGCAGTAGTGCCATTTTGCAAGGCGATCATTATGTGCTTAATGGTTCCAAAACCTTTATTTCTAACGGTCAACATGCTGACTTGGTTATTATTGCGGCTAAAACTGATCCGGCTGCGCGTGCCAAGGGTGTATCCCTGTTGCTGGTAGATACGCATCTAGAAGGCTTCAAGAAAGGCACCAACCTTGACAAGATTGGTCTGCACTCACAGGACACCTCTGAGTTGTTCTATGACAACGTAAAAGTACCTGCAAATCAGTTGCTGGGTAATGCCGGTCAGGGCTTTGCCTATATGATGCAGGAATTGCCACGTGAGCGTCTGGGTATTGCGGTTACTGCGCTGGGTGCAATTCTGGGTGCGATTGACGTGACGCTGCAATATGTAAACGAGCGTCAGGCGTTTGGTCAGCCGATTGCCAAATTCCAGAACACCCGCTTTGTATTGGCGCAGGCCAAGATCGAAGCACAGGCAACTCAGGCATTTGTGAACCAGTGTATTGAACAATACATGGCAGGTCAGCTTGATGTACCTACGGCTGCGGCTGCAAAAGCGTATACCACTGACATGCAGTGCAAAGTTGCCGATAACCTGCTGCAATTGTTTGGTGGCTATGGATATATGACTGAATATCCAATTTCACGTTTCTATGTAGATGCGCGTATTCAGCGCATTTACGGCGGCACCAACGAGATCATGAAAGAAATCGTTGCCCGTGAAATTCTGGGCCGTTAATTAGTCTACTAATCTGCATGGCGTTAAACTGGGCAAAGGTCTGGTTTAACGCTTTTATTATTTAAAAGTTATTGAAGAAGTATAAATTTTAGAATGGAGAAAAATTGCACATGAATTTGCTTGATCCTTGGTGGTCAGTTGAAAAAGAAGATGCAGATTATCATAAAACTTTTATTCAAGAGCTGCAGATTGAAATTCCATCTGGCCATAAAATTTTTGAGTTACCCGTAAAAATGCTAGCTAGAGGTAGCGGAGATGATACACTTTTTGAGATTGATGACGGTTCAAAACGCGTTGCTGTAGTGCATTTAACCTGGGCAAAACAAGTCGAGCACTTACCATATCCTCTTACTACAATATATGAAAATTTAGATGAATTTTTTCAAAGCTGTATACTTCCACAGCATGAGCTGTGGAAGTACGAATGATACAACCTATACACAGCAATTAAATTATATGAAATGACTTAAGAGTAGTTGAGGTAGAACTTTGATTAAATTGCCAATATTTGATACAGGCCAGTATAATGGCTGTGAGCTTTTAATGAAAAATGGGGAAGCTAAACTGATCATTAAATTTTTGGAATTAGCTGATTTTAGTATTACTTTTAGCAAAGTTAGATGGCACCAGTTTACTGCCTTACCAAATTGTACGACTGTACAAATAAATAGTTCTTATTTTAGACTCACTAACTTTGAAAACTCTCCAGAACTGAAAATTTTTTTAGCTAGCGATAAATCTCCACTGAAAGCTTATAAAGAGCTTCATCATTACTGTATTTTTCTTGATGAAACAGGATGTCATGAGTTCTTCGCAGAATCCGCATGTATAGCTGTTTGAAGTATAGATACCAGCTTGACTTGCAGCTAAAAACGTTTAAAAAAATAAGATTAAATTTTAAACAATTAAGTCAAGCGTACTTATAGTAAGTGTCACTAGGTTCTAAGATTACTAAAACTTAAACCGCGATACACAGGTTGATAATGTGTTATTTACCGTATTGGTAATCAGTGTAGCGCGTGCATTCGGATCAATCGCTGCCTGAGCCAGTTCAACCATCGTTACATTTTTGGAAGCCTCGGTACTCACACAGCCGCAAATCTGATTTTCAACATCCTGTTTTTTCTCAGTGGTTAATACGCTGGTCAGGACTTTATATTCAGTACGGTTATTGAGCTGGGTGCGGCAGGTTTGATCAACTGCAGACTGAAACACGGCCATGCCAATATTATTGGCCGTGGTCGCAGTCGGGTTCATGGTGCCATCAGTGGCGCAAGCAGTCATAAACACAACGGGAAGCAGGCAAATTAGCTTTTTCATGGATTCATTCCGTATCAGAAATATTAAATAGCAAAAATTTTAATTCAAATAAACCATCAAACGCGGAAGTCTTCACCCAGATAAACGCGTTTTACTGTTTCATTGGCGAGAATTTCCTGCGGCGTACCTTCGGCAATCACTGCCCCTTCACTGACGATATAAGCCTTTTCGCAAATTGCCAGTGTTTCGCGCACATTATGATCGGTAATGAGTACACCAATACCACGCGCTTTTAAACGTTCAATAATGTGCTTAATATCACCCACAGAAATCGGGTCTACACCGGCAAAAGGTTCATCCAGTAACATAAATTTAGGCTCAGCAGCGAGCGCACGCGCAATTTCAGCACGGCGGCGTTCACCACCAGAGACGCTCATACCCAATGAATTACGAATATGCTGGATATTAAATTCATCCAGTAATTCTTCAAGGCGTGCTTGCCGCTGCGTTTTATTCAGATCACTGCGGGTTTCCAGAATGGCCATAATATTTTGCGCAATAGTGAGCTTGCGAAAAATCGACGCTTCCTGAGGCAAATAACCAATACCACGGCGCGCGCGCTGATGCATGGCCAGTTCTGACAAATCCTGTTTGTCCAGAAAAATTGCACCCTTGTCCATTTTTACCAGCCCAACCAGCATATAGAAACTGGTGGTTTTGCCCGCGCCATTTGGCCCCAAAAGGCCTACAATCTGGCCACTTTGCAGGCTAAAGGAAACATCCTTAACCACCAGACGCTTATTGTAACTTTTTGCCAAATGTTTAATGGTCAGCGTTTGAATGGCAGCATCAACAGGTGCGCCGGAAGGAGATAAAGCAGCAGTTACAGCCATTTAAAAGTCATCCTTCCTTAATTACTTTTTACTTTGCTTTGATTCTGGGTGGCAGAAGGGGGAATGATGATTTGTATGCGCCCCTGACTACCACCAGAGGCTTCAATATCGCCACCACTAATGCTGTAACGTAGCGTGTTGCCCCGGAAGCTGGCACCATCCTGGAATAAGTAAGCCTTGCCAGTCATGGTAATAATGCCCGTTTCGGAATTATAAACAATGGTCTGACCTTCACCACGGGCAATGCCTTTTTCAGCACTAATCTGCTGCTGAAACTTGGCAGGACGGCCTTTGGCAGTTACTTGCTGAATCTGTCTGTTTTTATTTAGGGTAGCGACCAGAGAGTCGGCCTGAATCTTGATTGTCCCCTGCTGAATAATGACATTACCGGTATAGGTAGTAATGCCAGTTTTTTCATTGTAGGTGGCACGGTCAGCTTCAAGGGTAATGGTCTGGCTGCTATCACTGGGTAGGGCAAGTACTGGAGTTGCCGTCCATAGGGCAGCACTCGCTACGAGAAGTGCCAGACCACTGTGCTGCATGGCTTTAATAAACGGGACAGTGGTAGTGGCTAAACGGAATTTAGGAGCCGGAAGCAGGTGCATATTGTCCTCGGATACGGAATAGATTGTATTGACCCTGATCAAGATTAGCATTCAAACCCTGACTGCTAAATTGTCCCTGATTAGTTTGAATTAAAACAGGTTGATCTGTTTCAATCCGGTTTTGTTTTGGATAACCGGTGAGCTGATTTGTAGTAAAGGTAATGGCAGCCTGTTCGTTACTGGCCAAGCGGTGGGCACGAACATTGCCTGTTAGAATCACTTTTTCATTGTTGTTGTAACCAATAGCCTTGTCAGCGTTAAAAGTTGCAGCAGGCTGGCCTTGCTGATACCACGTAGTTTGCAGTTGCTCCAGTTCAGAACGATTTTCCTGTTCCCAGCGTTGCAGTTTGCTCGCTGTAGTGGTGGCTTCCAGTTGCCCGGTTTCTGTGGTTTTTAGCAAATGAATATTGGTGGCATTGTAGGACAAATCCTGATTATTCTCGGCATTTAAATGTGCTGATTTACCACTATAAAAATAAAACAGGCCACTTACCACCGCAATGCCCAGGGCAATGACATAGAGCAGTCGTGTATCCATAATTTTAAAACCCCAATACGAAAAATACGGGCCTAGACAGTTTAATGATGCGACAAAAACTCTTGCAGCAAGTCGGCATATACACCTTTGGCATGCAATAGCACATCACAGAATTCACGAACCGCGCCACGACCGCCATAAGCCTGCGTAATCAGGTTAGCACGCCTACGGACTTCTTCATGGGCATTGGGCACAGTAATGGCAAGCCCCGCAATTTGCATGGCTGCCAGATCTGGCCAGTCATCACCCATATAGGCACAATCTTCTGGAGTAATCTGTAATGTTTGGCAAACTTCGCGCAGGGCAATGCCTTTGTCCTCACGGCCCTGGACCACCAAGTCAACACCCAGGCTTTGCATCCGGTTATTAACAATGTTACTGCTGCGACCAGTAATGACCGCTACTTTGATACCAGCCCGCTGTACCAGCTTCATGCCCAAGCCATCGCGTATATCGAATGACTTGATTTCTTCGCCGCTGTTGGTAAAGCTTAAAAAGCCGTCACTCAAAATGCCATCAACGTCCAGCACCAGTGCCTTGATATGACTGGCACGTTCCCTTACGCTAAATGATGCCATTAGTTGACTCCTGCACTGATAATGTCATGCATGGTAATAATTCCAATTAGTTCTTCGGCATCATTCACCACCAGAAACTGGCTGATTTTTCTGTGATTCATCAATTCCAGTGCTTCCACTGCACGGACATCGGCGGTAATGGTTAAAGGTGTTTTGGTCATGATCTGCTCAATAGACGTGCTACCTTCAATCGAACTCATTTTTTCAAAGGTGCGGCGTAAGTCACCATCAGTAAACACACCCAGCACGTGATTTTTTTCATCAACCACTGCCGTCAAACCCAGTCGCTTGCTGGTCATTTCCAGCAGGGCTTCATGCAATGAGGTATTGGGCAGAATTTTTGGTAATTCGCGGCCTTTATGCATGATATCGCTAACATGCAGCAATAAGCGCTTGCCTAATGCACCTGCTGGATGGGAGCGGGCAAAATCATCAGCAGTAAAACCACGTGCTTCCAGCAAGGCAACGGCCAGCGCATCTCCCAGCGCCAGTGTGGCAGTGGTACTGGATGTGGGGGCAAGACCGAGCGGGCAGGCTTCCTTGGATTCACCCAGCGTTAAGGCAACTTCAGCCAATTGTGGCATGGGGCCACGGTCATCCCGGCTAATGGTAATCAGTGGAATAGCATTACGCTTGACCAGTGGCATCAGCATCATGATTTCATCGCTTTTGCCGGAGTTGGAAATAGCAACCAGTACATCACCCGGCACCAGCATACCCAGGTCACCATGACCTGCTTCACCGGGATGCATAAAAAACGAGGGCGTACCGGTTGAGGCCAATGTGGCAGCAATCTTGCGGCCGATGTGTCCGGACTTGCCCATGCCAGTAATGACCACACGGCCTGTGCAGGCCAGAATCAGGTTGCAGGCTTTGACAAAACGTGCATCAATTTGGTTCGCCAGTACGCTAAGCGCCTGTTGTTCAGTCTGAAGGGTAGCAAGGGCACTATTTAAAAAATCCTGTGAGGCAAAATTAGACTGGCTTGCAGACACGTGTACACCTTTCATTAATGTATTTATTGCAATATCACTTATATAGGCAGTAATTATTGCAAAGCAAGCCTAATAACACAAAGCAATATTTTTGTTTAATGGTTGTTAAAAAAAAGCCATCAGGTATGATTTGCTGTTTTCCCGTGTCAATCCATAAATTTTATTGTGAGTTCATCAATGAAGTCGTTTGTACTGTACAACTCCGAATTACGCCGTAAGGTTGAATTTGCACCTCTGGTTTCCGGGCAAATTGGACTCTATGTCTGTGGAATGACAGTCTACGATTACTGCCATATTGGTCATGCCCGTGTCATGGTGGCGTTTGACTATGTGGTACGGTTTTTGCGCTCGCAAGGCTGGCAGGTGAATTATGTGCGCAATATCACCGATATTGACGACAAGATTATCAAGCGTGCTAGCGACAACAATGAAAGCATTGGCGAGCTGACCTCACGCTTTATTGATGCCATGAATGAAGATGCGGCGCGTCTGGGTTGCTTAGCCCCGGATCAGGCACCACGGGCCACCGAATATATTGACCAGATGCAGGGTATGATTGGTAGCTTGATCAATAAAGGCCATGCTTATAACGCCAATAATGGTGATGTTTATTATGCGGTAGAAAGTTTTGAAAAATATGGTCGTCTGTCTGGACGTAAACTAGACGATATGCAGGCAGGTGCCAGCGAGCGTGTTGACGTAGAAACTGACAAGAAAAACCCGTTTGATTTTGTGCTATGGAAAGCCGCCAAAGCCAGTGAACCGGCATGGCAATCGCCGTGGGGCAATGGACGTCCCGGTTGGCATATTGAATGCTCTGCCATGTCTACCTGCTGCCTGGGCAATACTTTTGACATTCATGGTGGTGGCGGTGATTTACTATTCCCGCACCACGAAAATGAAATTGCACAAAGTGAAGGTGCAACCGGCGAAACTTATGTAAATAACTGGATGCACGTGGGTTTTGTCAATGTTGATGGCGAGAAAATGTCCAAGTCGCTGGGCAACTTCTTTACCATTCGTGATGTGATGCAAAAATTCACGCCGGAAGTAATCCGCTACTTTATTGTGTCCAGTCATTATCGCAGCCCGATCAATTTTTCCGATAGCGCTCTCAAAGATGCCAGACAGTCACTATCACGTTTTTATCTGGCGCTTAAAGAAGTCGACAATAACATCATTGCCCAGCAAGTCATGGCACAGGTCAATTCAGAACAGATTCAGGCGCATCCTTGGACTGAGCGATTTAACGAAGCCATGTCGGATGACTTTAATACGCCAGAAGCCTTGGCAGTGTTGTTTGAGCTGGTGCGTGAAATTAATCGTGCCCTGAAACATGAACAGTTTAGAAACGAGGCGATTTTAGCCGAACAGCACCGGGAAGCGGGGGTGTTGGGTGCTGTGCTTAAATATCTCGGTGATATTTTGGGCTTGCTGCAACAACAGCCGGATGTGTTTTTAAAGTCCAGTGCGGATGAAGCAAGTAGTAATGGTTTTTCAGAAGATGACGTGCTAGCTGCCATTGAGGCACGCAAGCAGGCCAAGGCCAATAAGGACTTTGCAGCGGCCGACCGTATTCGTCAGGAGTTGCTGGCGCAAGGCATTATTCTGGAAGATAGCAAAGCAGGCACCACGTGGCGTCGTGCTGACTAAGGCGGACAGGAGCAGGGTGAAAAAATATTCAAACAATAATTGAGTTATGCAAAAAAAGTTGACAGCTCTTTATTTTTGAATAAAATGCCACTCACCAAGTCGCCAAGCAGTCTAATGCTTACTTGTGACGAATTAATGAATATGCGGGAATAGCTCAGTTGGTAGAGCACAACCTTGCCAAGGTTGGGGTCGCGAGTTCGAGTCTCGTTTCCCGCTCCATTTTAGAACCAGCCCCAAAACTGGTTCTTTTTTTTACCTGTAAAAAGTATAAAAAATATTCTTAATCTAACTTATGATTTTAATATAGATAGAAAAAATGAAAGCAACATTAATGAATGAGTTAAATGAGTTGCAAACTATTTTAAGAGTTTATAAATCTGAACCAAAAACGATAGTCAAATTCATCGTACTTCATAATATAGTAGATCATGCTTATACAGTAGTGTGCGGTAATTTTTTCTATGAAAATTCAACAAGTGAAGAATACATAAGTTTTGAAAAGCAAACTGTAGAGCTATTATTAGATTTCCCACCAATTGAGAGAATTGATTGGTTTAAGAGCGTCAGTGAAGCAGTTGAACATCATATGCTTACGTTTAATTAACCCGTAATTGTGCTAAATTTTTGCATTTTCAATAATAATCTAGGCTATAAAAGAAGCGCAAAGAATGATTTCATTCTAAATCTAGCTTATGTACATTTTATAATTTTTATATCAGTATTATTTTTAAGCATCATAACGATCGCGTAATTCTTTTATATCAGTTTTTATGATATTGGGAATAAAGGGTTATTTTTTATGATGAAGGGAATATAGGTATAATAAAAGATTAGCTTTAAATTATTTGATCTATTTTATTGATTTTTAATAGAAATTTTCTAAAAAATATTTTTAAAGTGTGAAATTTAATTCAGTTAAAAAATAAAGAGTTATCGTAATTTTAGTAAAAGTATAAAAGAAAAATATTTCAGTTTTATTTCAAATCAACGATTATTACGCCGATTTCATTCCAAAGCAGAAGTTGCGAATGCCTCATTCAAAAATTCATGCCCCGGCGCACTGGCTATTTAAGCCCTTCGTTGCGCTTGTTGTACTCAGTGGTTTGATCTATGTTGCCATTCAGCTCAATGCTGATCTGGCCTCTCAAAACCCCATTCCCATGATTTCATTTGTAATGCTTGGTCTTGCGCTTATGGTTGCGCTAGGTTTTGAATTCGTCAATGGATTTCATGACACCGCCAATGCGGTAGCCACCGTAATTTATACCAATGCCATGCCACCTCATCCTGCAGTAATCTGGTCAGGATTTTTTAATTTTCTGGGTGTTTTACTGTCCAGTGGTGCCGTGGCTTACGGTATTTTAGCGTTATTACCCGTTGAGCTAATTCTCAATGTAGGCACCAATGCCGGATTTGCCATGATTTTTGCCTTACTGATTGCGGCAATTATCTGGAACATGGGCACCTGGTATTTTGGGATTCCAGCATCCAGTTCCCATACGCTGATTGGTTCCATTGTAGGTGTTGGCCTGATGAATCAGTTGCTGGCACCACCCAATATTGCGACCAGTAGTCTGGACTGGACTCAGGTTGCTAAAGTGGGAACTGCATTGATTGTTTCCCCGATTATCGGTTTTACAGTGGCAGCACTGGTATTGCTAATCTTGCGTAAGGTGCTTAAGAGTAAGCCTGATTTATTTACGCCGCCGGAGGGTGATGCACCACCGCCATTCTGGATTCGGGTATTGCTGATTCTGACCTGTACTGGTGTTAGTTTTGCACATGGCTCCAATGATGGGCAAAAGGGCATGGGCTTAATCATGCTCATCCTGATTGGAATTGTGCCATTATCCTATTCACTCAACCGCACGATGGATGAAACACAGGCGCAAACCTTTGCGGCCATTTCAGAAAAATCCTCAAGCCTACTGGCGGATAACCGTTATATCAGCATGCAGGATGACCATGCGCGCGATGTAGTGACGTTGTATTTGCAGCATCATCAGCAGACACCTGAGCTATTGCAGGCCATTAGTGTGCTGGCTCATGAAGTAGGTTCGGATGTGGCGCGATTTGGCTCGTTAAATAATGTGCCACACGAGGAAACCCGTAACCTGCGTAATGACATGTATCTCAATGCCACAGCCTTAAAGCAGCTTTCCAAGGAGGGCGGCTTAAAGCATTTGAATGATGTAGACCAGCAAATGCTGAAGGCCTACCGTGAGCAACTGGATAAGGCTACCCAGTTTATTCCAATCTGGGTAAAGGTCGCTGTTGCGATTGCGCTTGGCATGGGCACGATGGTGGGCTGGAAACGTGTAGTGCGGACAGTGGGCGAGCGTATTGGCAAGCAACACCTGACCTATGCACAGGGCGCGTCTGCAGAAGCTGTCGCCATGACTACCATTAGTGTGGCAGATATGTTTGGTATGCCCGTGAGTACCACACAAGTAGTTTCCAGTGCTGTCGCGGGAACGATGGTCGCGAACAAGGCAGGCTTGCAGGTAAAAACCATTAAGATGATTTTATCTGCATGGTTACTCACGTTACCAGCTTCCATTATATTGTCTGGTTGTCTGTACTGGTTATTTCGTCAATTCGTATAGTTTAATCAGATTGTCATAAAAACCCCTTAAATCTTTAAGGGGTTTTTTTATGGCGGCAAATTTTTTGTTTCATCAACTTGTCATATTAGTGTCATGTTTGCCTTTCACAATACCTGCAAGCCAGTAAAGCTGCATTAATTGATTAGCGGCTTTAATTTTAAAAGCAAAATAGAGGTCGACATGAACCGGATTAACCGTAAATTAACCACGACATTACTTGTTGCAGCAACAATGGGGATGACCTTCACTGCCAATGCAGCGCGCGATACCATTCAGATTGCTGGTTCTTCCACTGTACTGCCGTATTCCAGCGTTGTTGCTGAGCAGTTTGGTCAGGCATTCCCACAATTTAAAACGCCGGTGGTGGGTTCTGGTGGTTCAGGCGCAGGCATCAAGCAATTTTGTGAAAGTGTTGCGGAAAATTCTCTGGACATTGCCAATGCCTCACGTCCCATGAAAACTACTGAAATTGAAACCTGTAAGAAAAATGGCGTAAAAAAAATTCAGGAAGTAAAAATTGGTTATGACGGTATCGTGTTTGCATTTGATGCCAGCAAAAAACCTTTTAATTTAATGCCTTCTCATTTGTATGCTGCTCTGGCTGAAAAAGTACCTGGTAAAAATGGCAAGCTAATGCCAAATCCATATACCAACTGGAATCAGATCAGCAAATCTCTGCCTAATCAGGAAATCGTTCTGATTATCCCGGGTTCCAACCACGGTACACGCGAAGTATTTGAAGAAAAAGTACTCAAAACAGGTGCTGATGCTTATGAATATTTCCATAAGGACAACCTGAGTGATACTGACGAAAAAGCAAAAACGGCAATTCGCAAAGATGGCCGCGTGATTGAAATCGCAGGCGACTACACCGAAACGCTGGCGCGTCTGGCGTCAAACAAGAATGCAGTTGGTGTTTTTGGTCTGGGCTTCTACGATGCGAACCGCGACAAGCTAAAAGTGGCGAGCGTAAAAGGCGTGATTCCAAATGAGCAAACGGTTGCTTCTGGCAAATATCCGGTATCTCGTCCACTGTATTTCTACGTGAAGTCTCAACACATTGGTGCTGTTCCAGGAATTTCTGAATACACCCAGTTTTTCTTAAGTGAAAAAGTATCAGGTCAGGGTAGCCAGCTGAACAAAGCCGGTCTGATTGCCTTGCCTAAAGCTGAACGCGCTAAAGTGCTGGCTGACTTCAAAAAAGGCAAGTCGCTGTAATTGATTAGATTAAAGCTGGGGGTTGGGTAGCAATCCCCGATTTTGTCATGTCAACAGTTAAAAACAGTACTCAAAACTAACGATTAAAAAGTTACCAACTAAAAACTGTCGATTAAAAGCGATCAACTGAAATTTATCACTTGAAAGCGAGTATTTGAAGGCGATTACATGAAAAGCATGAAGTGTCATCTGGCATGTTACACCTGCAGGGACACAGGCTGTTGTGACATATTGGTGGAGCAGTTATGAATCTCTTATTGTTGGGTGGTTTGCTGATCCTCATGGCGGTGGCATATACACTGGGGTTAAAGCGCAGTAAGACATTGGCCGGTAGTAGCAGGAATTCCAGCCAGTTACACTCAAGACCAGGCTATTACGCAACGCTGGTTGCACTGTGGTGTGGTGTTCCAGCGCTTCTGGTTTTAATTTTATGGTCATTTTTTGAGCCGATAGTAACGCGCCATATAGTGGAACAAGCGCTTCCTGCTCATGTGGTTGCAACCTTGCAAGGAGCACAGTGGGATGCCTTGCTTGAGCGTTTAAAAAATATTGCGACGGGTTATGGGGTGGCTGACCAGCCAGAAGCTTATGAGCTAAAAGCCGCAGCAGCGCTTAAATCAGTGTTGACGATTGCACCGCTGGCAAAACTGGCTGTTGTGTTTGCAATCGCTGCAGCCGGACTGTCTTATGCATTACGTAAAATCGTGCCGCAATTACGCGCGCGTAATATTGTTGAAAAATTTCTCAAAATTGTATTGGCACTTTGTTCGGGAGTTGCTGTGCTGACCACGCTTGGCATTGTGTTGTCAATGTTCAGTGAAGCACTGCATTTCTTCAAGTTCGTTAATCCGGCAACTTTCTTTTTTGGCACAGAGTGGAGTCCGGGCTTTAGCGCAAATGGACAGGCAACCGGTGGATATGGTTTGCTACCACTACTGTGGGGCACGCTGATGATTAGTTTTATCGCGATGCTGGTGGCAGTCCCGGTGGGCTTAATGGCAGCGATTTATATGGCTGAATATGCCACGCCACGTTTCCGTAATTTTGCCAAACCGGTGCTGGAAATTCTGGCAGGCATTCCCACGATTGTTTATGGGGTGTTTGCACTACTGGTGGTTGGCCCGTTACTGCATTATCTGGGTAGTCTGGTGGGCGTGAATATCAACGCCACCTCTGCACTGACTGCAGGACTGGTAATGGGAATCATGATCATCCCATTCATCTCATCCTTGTCTGACGACATTATTATTCAGGTGCCTCGCTCACTAAGAGATGGTTCTTTGGGCTTGGGTGCTACCAAATCGGAAACCATTAAAAACGTGGTATTACCCGCAGCATTGCCCGGCATTATGGGCGCATTTTTATTGGCAGTAAGCCGTGCTATTGGTGAAACCATGATTGTGGTTCTGGCGGCAGGGAATAGTCCGCTGCTGCATGGTAATCCATTTGCGGCGGTGTCTACCATTACGGTAACCATTGTAAACCAGTTAACGGGTGATACGGACTTTGGCAGTCCGCAAGCACTGGTGGCATTTGCGCTTGGTCTTACCTTGTTTGTTATTACGCTGGGGTTAAATGTGATCGCGTTAATCATTGTGCGCAAATATCGGGAGCAATACGAATGACCACTTCTTCTATTACGCCTGATCGCCTGAATGACGGTTCAAATGGTAATAAAGCGGGCAAAGACAGATCTGCTGCTGAAGCACGACGCAGAATCATTGAGAAATCATTAACCAAAAGGCATAGCCGTGAAAACCTTTTTCGCAGGTTAGGCCTTGCTGCCGTATCTCTTGGCCTGCTGTTTGTTGCCTTGTTTTTTGTCAGTATCTTATGGCGTGGTTTACCTGCATTCTGGCAATCTGCAATCCCAGTCAATGTGTATTTTGATCCTGCAATTGTTCAGGTGCCTGCACGTCCGGTTCAAATGGCCAATGAAACGCCCGCAGATTTTAAAAAGCGTGATCTGGCATGGCAAGGGCAATTGGGACTGGTGGATTGGGATGCGCTGATTGTTAATAGTCTGGTCGCTAAAAATCCAAAAATTGCGCCTGAGCTTAAAGATCCAGCCAAACTGGCGGCACTGAACCAGCAAATGGCCGACAATCCTGATGCATTTACTGAAGAAAGCTTGGCAGCCAATCCTGCTTTAGCCGCACAGGTGAAAGTTTCGGAAACTGCTGATAGCAAACGTGCCAGTTTGATTAGCCTGTTTGAAAATGGTGAAGGCTATCGTCTGCGTGATCTGGTCAAGAATGATCCCTCACTGATTGGCAAAAGCCAGAACGTTTCTTTATGGGCAGCAGCCAATGTAGATGTATGGCTATCCGGGAATATTGATCGCAGCCTGCCGGACGAGCAGCAGCAGTTATCGCCAGAAGTACGCCAAATCGCTGATCAGTTACAAGCCGAAGGTGTGATCCAGAATAAATTCAATACCCCATTATTTTTAAATCCTGATTCACGCAATGCACCAGCAACCAGCGGTTTAGCCGGTGCTTTCGTCGGCACGCTATACATGATGCTGATTGTACTGATATTTACCATCCCTGTTGGGGTGGCCGGTGCAGTGTATCTGGAAGAATTTGCTCCTCGCAACCGCTTAACCGATCTGATTGAAGTCAATATCAATAACCTTGCGGCAGTACCTTCCATTATCTTTGGTTTGCTGGGTGCTGCAATTTTTATCAGTGCATTTGATCTGCCACGTTCCGCACCGCTGGTTGGTGGCCTTGTATTGAGTCTACTCACCTTGCCAACCGTAATTATTGCAACACGGGCATCATTGCGTGCTGTTCCACCATCAATCCGTCAGGCTGCACTGGGTTTAGGTGCATCCAAAATGCAAAGCGTATTTCATCATGTATTGCCGCTGGCAATTCCAGGTATTTTGACGGGTGTAATTATTGGCTTGGCGCATGCACTGGGTGAAACAGCACCTTTGCTGTTAATTGGCATGAAAGCATTCGTGGCCTCTGTTCCGCATTCACCCCTGGAGCCTTCAACCGCGCTACCCGTACAGGTGTATTTGTGGCAAGGCAATGAACTGCGTAATTTCTTCGAAGCGCGTACCGCAGCAGCCATTATTGTATTGCTGGCCTTGCTGATTAGCTTAAATGGTCTGGCAATCTGGTTGCGCAAGAAGTTTGAAGTCAGATGGTAAGCAGTCAATAACCCGTTTAATAGGTGTTAAAATGAATATGAGTGCGGCTTTAACCAGCAAGAACACAGTAGCAAAAAATGTGGATTCCACCATGAATGAGAAACAACAACTGGAGCAACTGGAAAACACCAGTGCTCACCCTGTGCCACCGATGCATTTTGATGTTCAGGCGCGTCCTGAATTGGGTCAACCATCTAAGGCAAAAGCACAAAACACCAAAATCAGCGCCTCTGATGTCCATGTGTATTATGGTGAAAAAGAGGCCATTAAAGGGATTGACTTAAATATCTATGAAAACGAAGTCATTGCTTTTATCGGGCCATCAGGTTGTGGTAAATCAACATTCTTGCGCACGCTGAATCGTATGAATGACACGATTGATAGCTGCCGGGTCACCGGAAAAGTACTCATGGATGGCCATGATATTTATGATCCGTCACTTGACGTGGTGATGCTGCGTGCGCAGGTCGGCATGGTTTTTCAAAAGCCCAATCCATTTCCAAAATCCATTTTTGACAATGTGGCTTATGGTCCCAAGTTGCATGGCTTGGCTAAGGATCGCTACGAGCTGGATGAAATTGTTGAAAACAGCTTGCGCCGTGCGGGCTTGTGGGAAGAAGTAAAAGACCGTTTGAATCAGCCGGGCACAGGGTTATCAGGTGGCCAGCAACAGCGTTTGTGTATTGCACGCACCATTGCAGTAAGCCCGGAAGTAATCCTCATGGATGAACCTTGTTCAGCACTTGATCCGATTGCAACGGCCAAGATTGAAGAGTTAATCAGTGAGTTATCCAGCCAGTATACCATTGCAATTGTAACGCACTCCATGCAACAGGCTGCGCGGGTGTCAACACGTACCGCATACTTTCATCTGGGTGAATTGATTGAAGTCAACGCCACAGAAAAAGTATTTACCCAGCCGGATCATCAGCTTACCGAAGCCTACATTACCGGACGTTTCGGTTAATCCCTAAAAAGCATTGCATTGTAATGACAAAATAATGATACATAGCTAACGTGGAGCAGCATAAGCTTTAAAGTCATCTGGATGGAATGAGCTGGTTGCTCCCAATTCTTTTAGCATTTCCCTGGCGGTTTGTTGATCTGCTGTGAGCCATTCCATGCGCAAATGAGCTGGAATGACAACAATAGACCTTTTTTCATCCTCAGGGGCATGAAAATGCTTCATTAGCGAATGCTGGTCTGCATTTACCGTAAGCATGGTCATGGAACGCACCAGTTCATCATGCTGCTGGGCTAATTCATACAGCGCTGCAACCGTAAATGGTTGATCATCGTTGCGTTCGATGGCCCAACGCTCGGGTTTATTGTTTAAATAGCGCGGCTCATAAATGCTTTCTACCGCAACCAGCGCAAACTGATGGTTGCGCCATGCCTGCCTGAAACTGGGTTTCTCTGCTACAGTTTCCAGTCGTGCATTGTAGGTATGCCGACTAATTTTGGAATCTTCTGCCCATTTGGGAATCAAGCCAAAAATAGCTTCACGCCATTCCATATGATTTTTATGCTTCACCAGTATAGGACTGTTATAGCCGGGATAAACCTCGCTTTTATAATCAAACGTCGGTGGAAATAAGTCCAGAATTGGCGAAAGTTCGGGGCGTAGCGGTTTAAAATTGGCACACATGACAGGAAAATACTGGATATGATTTTCAAGTGTGGCATAGCTTAAAGCCAAGCGCCATGCCAGTTGAAAGACAGATTGATGAAAAATAAATCAACCTTCTAAAAACTTTATGTTTTGCCTTTGCACCTTGAAAGACATGGTGTATTATCTGCCCGCAATGTAACTGATCTACTTGATAAAATTATTTTTAGTTTTTCAAGAGATTTGTCAGTACAAATCAAGGGCCTATAGCTCAGTTGGTTAGAGCAGCGGACTCATAATCCGTTGGTCGACAGTTCAAGTCTGTCTGGGCCCACCATAATTATCAATAACTTAAGCTCCTGACTGCCTATCTTTTAACTTAATAATTTTCTGTGTAAGCGTTATATAAACGTAAGCTTAAATCTGATTTTTCACTCATTTTTAACATCAAATTTTGCAAAAATCCTCAATCAGCCAGAAAGTTTCTGTAAAATAACCTCCTGAAAAATGCTTAATCAGTTTGGATGTTTCTTTTAACCGGATTCTGGATTAATCCTAAGCCTTTTTATGAAACTTCATTGTTTCAAATCTCCGTTATATCCCAGTATTTGCAATCTTAAGTATCCGTGGTGATGCCTAAGAGTTTTAGGTGCCAACATGGAAATCAAAGTCAATTATCTCGATAACCTTCGTCAGGAAGCCAAGTTTGATGACTTTACGGTAATTGCCGATCAACCCATCCGCTATAAGGGTGATGGCTCAGCCCCTGGGCCTTTTGACTATTTTCTGGCATCTTCTGCGCTTTGTGCTGCCTACTTTGTCAAGGTTTACTGTGCAGCACGTCAAATTCCAACTGACAACATCCGTTTATCACAAAATAATATTGTTGACCCTGAAAATCGCTATAAACAGATTTTTAAAATTCAGATTGAACTGCCAGCCGATATTTCTGACAAAGACCGGCAGGGCATTTTGCGCTCTATTGACCGCTGCACTGTCAAAAAGGTGATTCAGGCTGGCCCGGAATTTATCATTGAAGAAGTCGAAAGCATTGACGCTGATGCGCAAGCGCTATTAATGCCAAGTCTAGCCTCGGCAAGCAGCACTTATATTGCCGGCAAAGACCTGCCGCTGGAACAAACCATTGCCAATATGTCGGCTATTTTAGCCAATCTGGGCATGAAGATTGAAATTGCATCGTGGCGTAATATTGTTCCCAATGTGTGGTCGCTACATATCCGTGATGCCCAGTCACCCATGTGCTTTACCAATGGGAAAGGTGCAACCAAGGAAAGTGCATTGGCATCAGCCTTAGGCGAATTTATAGAACGCTTAAACTGCAACTTTTTCTATAACGACCAGTTCTGGGGCGAAGATATCGCCAATGCAGATTTTGTGCATTATCCCGATGAAAAATGGTTTAAGCCGGGTAAAAAAGATGCGTTACCTGCCGAGATTTTAGATGAATACTGTCTGGAAATTTATAATCCGGATGGCGAGCTGCGTGGCTCGCATTTGTATGACACCAATTCTGGCAATACCAAACGCGGGATATGCTCACTGCCGTTTGTGCGCCAGTCGGATGGAAAAACAGTTTATTTTCCATCCAATTTAATTGAAAATCTGTACTTAAGTAATGGTATGAGTGCAGGCAATACACTGGCTGAAGCGCAGGTACAGTGCTTGTCGGAAATTTTTGAACGTGCGGTAAAGCGTGAAATTCTGGAAGGCGAGATGACACTGCCCGATGTACCGCAGGACGTACTGGCCAAATATCCGGGTATTGTGGCAGGCATTCAGGGGTTGGAAGAACAGGGTTTTCCTGTACTGGTCAAAGATGCCTCTCTGGGTGGCAAGTTTCCCGTGATGTGTGTGACCTTGATGAATCCGCGTACTGGTGGTGTATTTGCTTCATTTGGCGCGCATCCAAGCCTTGAGGTAGCGCTGGAACGTAGTCTGACTGAGCTGTTGCAGGGCCGCAGTTTTGAGGGATTAAATGATTTGCCTCAGCCAACCTTTAGTACGCATGCCGTTACTGAACCCAACAATTTTGTTGAGCATTTTATTGATTCCAGCGGTGTGGTGTCGTGGCGCTTCTTTAGCGCAAAAGCTGACTTTGAGTTTGTTGAATGGGACTTTACCAATCAGGGTAAACATTCCAACAGCGATGAAGCAGCGGCACTGTTTGGCATCCTTAAAGACATGGGCAAGGAAGTTTATATGGCTGTGTATGAGCATTTGGGTGCAAGCGCTTGCCGTATTCTGGTGCCGGATTATTCAGAGGTTTATCTGGTTGAAGACCTGATCTGGGATAATACTAATAAGGCACTGTTATTCCGCGAAGATATCCTGAATCTGCATATTCTGGACAAAAAAGCACTGAAAAAACTGCTGAAGCGTCTGGAAGACAGTGATCTGGACGATTACACCGAAATCAGCACACTGATTGGTATTGAGTTTGATGACAACACAGTCTGGGGTCAGCTTACCATTCTGGAATTAAAGCTGCTGATTAGTCTGGCATTGCAAAAGTTTGAGGATGCAAAAGAGCTGGTAGAAACTTTCCTGCAATATAATGACAACACGGTTGAGCGTGGCTTGTTTTATCAGGCTTTAAATGTAGTGCTGGAAGTGCTATTGGACGACGATCTGGAACTTAAAGATTATGAGGTTAATTTTCGTCGAATGTTTGGCAACGAGCGAATGGATGCCGTACTGGGTTCCGTGGATAGCAGCGTCCGCTTTTACGGCTTAACACCCACCAGCATGAAACTTGAAGGGCTTGACCGCCACCAGCGCTTGATTGACAGCTATAAAAAACTGCATGCGGCACGTCGCAAATTGGTAGCTTTATCAAATTAATTAAATCCAGACATGGCTTGGGATAATCCTAATAGGTTTTACCTAAGCCACGCTTTGGAAAGTTTTATTCACTCAGGTCAAATAAGATGAAAAATGCATTACACGAAAATGCATTAATTCACATGCCAAAATATTTGTTCACCTAAAGTTTATTGAATCACTATCAAATTTTTAGCAATGATGAGTAAATGATAAAACCAAGGGAAGCAGCCAATGGAAGTGGTATCCATCTGTGAGAACTGCAAAAACCTGATGCTCAAATCGATGGAGCCATGCCGGTTTTGTGGCTTTAAGCGCAAAGATTATGGCAGCGCTTTCGTGGTCTTTATTGTGATTTTAATGGTTTTGGTGCTGGTATTAACCATTTTTGGCATGCGGAATTTCAAGCACCCAGACGAGAACCAGCCTTCTAATCAACAAACTACCAGCACCCCAACAAAAAAATAATGCTATTTCTCAAAACAACCAGAGCTCACTTTTCAGACCTGTTTATTTCTTAAAATAATGATTATTTCTACAAGCATAGTGAATCGATAAAAATAAATTTAATGAGTGTGCAAACCCGGGCTAAATGATAATTTTAAAGCTTTCAAGATGCTAAAGGCTAAAGGCTAAAGGCTAAAGGCTAAAGGCAATTGGCAGGCTTGGGTAATCCGGCCAGTCTGGCCAAAGTCCGTGCAACCAAACCGGTCTGAAAATCCTGCATAAGCTGGGCATTACTAATCTGCTCACCCAGTTCCTTGATTAAAAACTTGATGAGTGGTCGGGTGGCTGGTGCATAACCAAACTGCTGGTAAAATTTTTGTACGGCAAACAGGATGGTTAAATGGGCAGGGGTGAGGGTTAAACCTTCTTTTTGTGCCATGATTTGCGCAATTTCCGGCGTCCAGTCCAGATAATTTTGCAAATGACCATCCTGATCCAGCAGGAGTTCATGTTCAGAAGTGATATGATTCATGCGCTATAGTCATTGCTGTAAAGTAATAAATAGAAAAAGCAGGGCCTTCATAGTTTAATCTGTAGTGACTCATTTCCAGGTGATATGCCGCTTATGCAGCAATACCAGTTGTGCCCATTCATCATAGCTCAGGATTTTATATTCTATTTGCTCAGGCGGAAAACCTAAAACATCCAGATCAGCCTGTAAGACATAAATCTGATTAAAGCCTGTCAATCGCTGGTCAAAAACACCCTGTGCTGCTGGGCCAAGCAATATCAATGCATCATCCGGTTGCCATAATGCACTGATTTGCTCAATACAGTTTGCCCATAAGCTGGGTGCATGGCAAATTTGATGCAGTGTGGATGAAGTGGCTGTACTCATAATATTACCTGTAATGAATTATTCTAAATACCAGATCAAAAGAGTTTACCAGTACAGCACCTGATTAAACTGTGCGAGCAGGGCAGGGTTCAAATTGACCAGTTCATATTCAATAGACGTTTTTAAATGCTGAAGCTGTGCTTGCTGTTTTTGACATACCCAGACGGGCAGCAAGTCATAGAATTCAAAACTTTCTACCATGCCATATGCTGATTTGAAAGGTGGTGAGCTGCTCATGCTAATAGCTGTATGGTGAGGTGCCTGAAGCAGGGAAATTGCTTCATTAATCAGGCAAACCTTGACATTAAGGCCAAATGTGGCGAGCACCATAGTGGCCGACAAGGCTTCCAGCAAGGTTTGGCCAGAAGCTGCACCCTGACTAAAAATTACTAAAACGGATTTCACACGACTTGCCTCAGTTTAAAATCAATTTGAATTGCTGTGTTCTGAATTGTTGCGTTCTGGAACTGCTAGAACTGAAGGGTACGTTCGGCGGCCATCATTGCATCAGCCAGCTCTCCCAAACCTGCCAGGCGAAATCCCGACAGCAGATTGGCGGTGCTGAGCTGGTGGCGCTCGGCATTGTCCAGATCAGTAACGCCGCGGTTCAGGGCAGCACTAACACATACAGGTAAATCAATACCCAAGCTTCGCCATTGTTGTCCCAGATTGGGTTCATCCTGTGGACGCCAGCTTAAGGCATTTGCAATTGTTACGGCATCCTGATAAAAGAAAACCTGAACAGTATGTTGGACTTGAATCAAAGACTGAGCAAGTCTAAACGCATGCCATGCAACAGGATGAGTACCTGGCTGTGTTAACAAAAGTAGTGTCATGATGGTCATGATTCCAACATAAAAATTCATCTATGATAGTGCTGTTAAGCATTTTAGAATATAAATTGAGGTAATTTCATGATTTTAGTGACAGGAGGCTTGGGATATATCGGGTCACATATGGCTGCGATACTACTGGCAAACGGTCATGACGTCATCTTGGTTGATAATTTATGCAACAGTAAAATGGAAGTACTGGAGCGCCTTGAATACATGGCAGGGCGTTATGTCACTTTCATTCGCCTTGATGTCAGAAATACCCCGGCTTTACAGCGTACGATAGAGCAATACGCGGTAACAGCCATTGTGCATACTGCGTCCAACAAATCCATACCAGATTCTATCAATCAGCCGCTGGATTTTTATAATAACAATGTAACCTGTACCACTAGTATTTTGCGTGCCATGCAGCGTACTTCCGTTAAAACCCTGCTGCTCTGTTCATCACTGGCTGTTTATGGCGCTGATCAAGCTGAACCGGTGACCGAAGATACTGCATTTAAACCAGCTAGCCCGTATGCCAAAAGCCTGCAAATGTCTGAACAGATTGTTCAGGATGTGGCACAGGTTGATACTGACTGGCGTATTGCCATTATGCGCTATGGCAATGTAGCGGGTGCTTATCCGACGGGTGTACTGGGAGAATGGCCGGGCAGCCTGCCATCCAACCTGATGCCCTATCTGGTGCAACTGGCGCGGCATGAACGTGAAACACTGGAAATCTATGGCGATCAGTACACCACGGCAGATGGTACAGGCGTGCGCGACTATATTCACGTTCTGGATGTTGCTGAAGCCAATATGCATGCCCTAAGCTGGTTATTTAATCAGGTTCAGGCGCTGGAAGCTTTCAACATTTGTACTGGTAAAGGGACTTCCGTGCGGGAAGTTGCTGAAATCTTTGCAGACGTCACTCAGCAACCCGTACCACAGCAGGTTGTCGGTGCCCGCGCTGGCGATATGGGCAGTTTAGTGGGTAATCCTGAGAAAGCACAAAAAATCCTTAACTGGCAAGCCAAGCGTAGTGTAGAAGAGATGGCCACTGATTTATGGCGTTTTTATCAGTTTGTTCGGCCACTCAACTAGCTAGTTATGCTTTTTTAATTTTTGTAATTAACTCAAATTAACAAACTTGCATCAAAGCCTGTTTTGATGCAAAAACAAATTATTATTATTCTGGCATACCATCTAAAACCATAGCAGATAACAACAAATTTTATTATGCTGCCTTGGCCAGCTCATTTTGCCTCACCAGGCCCAGCCAGCTTATTTTGTCCTGTTAAAACTGTATTTTCTAAAGATGAAGTGGAGCTATACATGGAAACACGTATTGAACATGACACAATGGGTGAGATTGAAGTCCCGGCCAATGTCTATTGGGGTGCACAAACCCAGCGCAGTTTGCAGAATTTTAAAATTGGGCAGGAGCGCATGCCACGTCCCATGATTAAAGCCATGGGCACGGTTAAAAAAGCGGCAGCAATGGTGAATGCCGAGCTTGGGCAGATTTCAAAAGAAATTTCACAGCTTATTGTTCCAGCGGCAGAGCAGGTAATTGCAGGCAAATGGGATGAGCAGTTTCCCTTAGTGGTATGGCAAACTGGTTCTGGCACGCAAAGTAATATGAACTGCAATGAAGTCATTGCAAATATTGCCAATTTAAGTGTAGGGCAGGCATTAGGTGCACAATATCCAGTGCATCCCAATGATCATGTCAATCGTGCGCAATCTACCAATGATTCCTTTCCCACAGCCATTCATGTGGCAGCTGCGGTTGAAATCAATGAGCTGCTGATTCCCGCCGTAAAACAGTTGCGTGATACGCTCGAGCAGAAATCCCGTGAGTTCGAGAATATTGTTAAAATTGGCCGTACCCATTTGCAGGATGCAACACCCTTAACATTGGGGCAGGAATTTAGTGGCTATGTGTGCCAGCTGGATCATGGTTTAAAGCGTCTGAATCAGGCCTTGCAGGGATTATATGAATTGCCGCTGGGTGGGACAGCAGTGGGTACGGGCTTAAATGCCCATCCGGATTATGCAGCAAAAAGTGCGGATAAAATTGCTGAATTAACGAGCTTGCCGTTTGTGACTGCCCCTAACAAATTTGAGGCATTGGCCGCGCGTGATGCTGCGGTATTTGCGTCGGGTGCGCTCAAGACACTGGCTGTAAGCTTAAACAAGATTGCCAATGATATTCGCTGGCTGTCCAGTGGTCCGCGTTGTGGCATTGGAGAAATCCGCATTCCTGAAAACGAGCCGGGTTCCAGCATTATGCCGGGCAAGGTGAATCCCACTCAGTCTGAAGCCATGACCATGGTGGTAGCTCAGGTTTTGGGTAATGACACTACCATTAATGTGGCGGGGGCCTCAGGTAATTTTGAACTCAACGTATTTATGCCAGTTATTGCCTTTAACCTGTTGCAATCCATTCGCTTGCTGGGCGATGCCTGTAATAGTTTTAATGATAACTGTGCGTATGGCATTGAACCTAATCTGGAAAAAATTGAATATTACCTGCACAATTCGCTGATGCTGGTAACCGCGTTAAATCCGGTAATTGGCTATGAAAATGCGGCCAAGGTTGCCAAAACAGCTTATAAGGAAGGCAAAACCTTGAAGCAGGTTGCGGTTGATTTGGGCTTGGTTACTGCTGAGCAATTTGATCAGGTGGTAAGACCAGAACATATGGTAGCGCCTAAAGCCTAAAGCCTTACGATACGATGAAAAAAGACTTCTCCGGAAGTCTTTTTTTTATGTGAGCAGATTTTCTAAAGCTTTAAGATAATGATTGAAAATAATAATGAATATCATTTACTATATAACCCTGATTTCCTGCTGCCAGACAATTAAAAGTTGGTTATTCAAGCCGTCAATCGAGCATATTGATATTGAAAGTATTTTGGGTAATAGCAGCGGTATAAGCAATGAGATATGAGCAATGATGATAGATAAGATGCGCTGGCCTAGTGACAATGCCCGCTACCGCTTTCAGGTATTGTTACGTGTACTGGCCGGATTCATTGGCGGCTATGTATTAACAGGTTATATCACTGCGGTGACAGCCGTCCTGTTACCCATGACCCGTGCCGATGCAGTGATGCTATCCAGCATGCTGAGCTATCTGTGGTTTGCAGGCGTTCTTATCTGGGCTTTTGCCGTTAAATCCTTGCTTAACTTATACCTGATTCTGTTCATGTTAATTGGTGCGATGGCAACCCTGTATTTTGCGCTACAGTCTGGCATAGCGGGATAAAATATGAAAAATGGTTTTCGTCAGTCAATGGCGTGGTTGCATACCTGGACTGGTCTGGTATTGGGCTGGGTATTATTTGCCATTTTTGCGACTGGAACGTCGGCTTACTTTAAAGAAGAAATCAGCCAGTGGATGACACCTGAGCTTCAGTTGCAGCCAGTGTCTAACCAGCAGGCGGCTCTGGTGGCATTAAACAGCATGCAGAAGCTGGCACCTGATGCCAAAAGCTGGTACATCACCTTGCCAGATCAGCGCCAGCAAACCATCAATGTCTACTGGAGCAGTGATAAAGGCTATGATAACGCCAACCTAAATCCGCAAACCGGGGAGAAAGTTGCTGCGCGTGATACCCGGGGCGGTGAGTTTTTTTACCGTTTTCATTTTGAGCTGTTTGGGTTTCCAGTGCTGATTGGCCGCATTATTGTAGGCATTGCGGCCATGCTCATGTTTATGGCACTCATTACTGGCGTGATTACCCATAAAAAAATTATTGCCGATTTTTTTACTTTTCGCCCGCGCAAGGGCCAGCGTTCTTGGCTGGATTTTCATAATGTAAGCTCGGTCATGTCGCTGCCGTTTTTTATCATGATTACCTACACTGGGCTGGCGATTTTTTTCTATATTTATATGCCATGGGGCATGGTGGCCAAATACGGCAATGAGCGTAACCAGTTTTTTGATGAAATGAATCGTAGTGCAATGATGCCAGAAGCAACCGGTAAACCGGAATCAATGCTGGCATTTGACAAGATGCTCAAACAGGCAGATCAAGCTCTTCAAGGACAGAAAATTGCACGCATTGAAATGAGCGCGCCTAACGATCAAAGTGCAACAGTGAGCTTTGTGCCTGCGGTAGAAAGTTCATTGAATATCCGTGTTCCCGGTATCCAGATGAATGCCATTAATGGCACGTTGTTGTCATCCGGTCAGTCACAAAGTGCCATGGCAGTGGCTGCGGGCACGGTATATGGATTGCACATGGCGCATGTGGCGGACTGGCCGATGCGCTGGTTGCTGTTTTGTTCCGGTATTCTGGGCTGCTGTATGATTGGCTCGGGTATGGTGTTATGGACAGTCAAGCGCCGCATGCAACAGCAAAAAACTGGCAAATTTCATGTTGGGCATTATCTGGTTGAACGGTTTAATGTGGCGGCCATTGTGGGTTTACCGACTGCCATGGCCAGTTACTTTATGGCGAATCGCCTGATTAATGCCCAGCTGGAAAACCGTGCTGATCTGGAAATCCGGGTTTTCTTTATCATCTGGCTAAGCCTGCTGATTCATGCCTTGTTACGCCCATGGGCTAAGGCATGGAAAGAACAGCTATTTATTGCCGGACTGGTTTTTGCTGCAATACCAGTGATTAATCTGGTGATAACGCCCCAAGCCAGTTTGTTAGCTACAGTTATTAATCAGCAATGGTCACTGGCCGGGTTTGATTTAACCATGCTGGTGTTTGCTGCTTTATTCTGGATGATGCTGGGCTATCTGATTAAAAATCAGGATCAGGTGGTGGCCAGAATGCAGCAAAAAATTGAGCGGCGTGCAGAATCCCGCCAGCAGGCTGCTGCCTTAAAGCTGGCACAGCAACCACTCACGCCACCGCAAATGATAAAAGAAGAGAGCGGGATATGATGATTGCTTCGCTGGCATTTGCGTATAGTGGTTTTGCCCTACTGTGTGCTACGACGCGTCGGCATTCTGTCAACAGCCATTTTATGAAACGCCTCTTTCATAAAAGTCATATTCATAAAAGTCACACTGTCAAAAACAGCCACCCGGTATTTGCAGTATGGCCAGTCAAGCCCGCTATTTTACTGCTGCGATTGGCTGGATTAATCCTGATCAGCCTGGCGCTGGTGTATTGCATGTCCACATGGGGCTTCACGGTTGGTATTTCAGCAGGTTGGCTAGTGCTGGCAATGGCAGCCTATCTGGTGGTATTAACAGCCACCTATTTACCTAAAAAACTGACTCAAGGTGCGCTCATCGGTTTACTCATTGCACTGGTTGCTACGGGAATCACGTTGTCCTGAACTGCTGATGAAATTAACTGGCGTGCCGTTCCCGTCAGGATTTTCAGGCAGTTATTGACCATTTGTTCAATACTGTAAGGATAGCCTTGCAGCATCCAGCCCGTTGCTGTGGTAATAATTGAGCCAACCAGTGCTGTGCCTACAATTTCTTCATCCTGTGGTTCAATACGGATGTCGGGTTCAATGGCACGGATAATTTGGGTTACCAGCAGCGAAAATTCACGGGTATTTTCAATGTATTTCTGATCCACCGTTGGGCTCATACCCAATACTTCTATCAGGGTAATACGGGCAAATACCGGATTTTGTACTTCGGTAAAATAAAGGCTCAACGCCAGACGTGCCAAATCAGTTTGTTTGGCAAGGTTTTGCTCCTTAGTTTGCTCGGCGCCGTTCTGTGGACGTGTATGTAATTTAATTAATGCGAGTAGCCGGGTTTTAAAATCCAGAGTCAGGTAATCCAGCACTGCCAGAAAAAGATTTTCTGTACTGCAAAACGACTCATAGAAATAGCGTTCGGTCAGGCCTGCTTCACTACATAAGGCGCGCAAGGTAGCGCTACGGTAGCCGTTTGTGCCAATAATTTTTATACCGGCTTCAATAAAGCGCATTTTTCTTTCAGTTTTACGGGTAGTTAGATCGATACCCGCATAAATCCGTTTTTCCAATTTTATTTTACCTTCTGTCAGAATTACGTTTGACAGCACCCGATGTCAGATGTAAAGTGGCGCCCATTCAAATTATGTAAACTAGTTCATATTAATTTGTAGGAAACTGATTTATTTCCTAATTAATGGTGGATTCTACTTCATTATTCACAAAGTTTTTGAATAAAACCAAAAATTACTTCAAAAACTTTAAATTATTGTCCTGGGTAACAATGATGAAAAAAATAGCACTAATTACGGGCGCAAATTCTGGCATTGGGTTGGCCACCGCGCTTGATCTGGTTCGTACGGGGGTTACGGTATGTCTGGCTTGCCGCAATATGTCAAAAGCCGAGGCAGCACGTCAGCAGATTTTGCAGGCTGTACCTACGGCAACCGTAGAGCTATATCAACTGGACTTGGCTTCGTTTGACTCTATTCATCAAATGGTTGCGGCTTTTAAGCAGAACCATAAGTGTCTGGATGTTCTGATTAATAATGCAGGCATTGCCCCTCTTAATCAGCAATTTACCCAGGACGGTTTCGAGTTGCAGTTTGGGGTTAATTATCTGGGCGCATTTTTGCTCACCCATTTGTTGCTACCACTACTGGAAGCAGCTGTGCCAGTCAGTGGTGAAGCACGCATTATTCACGTGGCCTCCATTGCCCATATGCTGGGCCAGCTCAATGAAGCCTCATTTTGCGGTAAAACGCCTTATAGCCCTGCGAGCGCATATGCGCAGTCCAAGCTATGCAACCTGATGTTTAATTTTGCACTGGCGCGCCGCCTGCCTAAAGGGGTAACTACACAGGCTTTCCATCCGGGCGGTGTGGATTCTGAAATCTGGCGCGATTTGCCACGTCTGGTGTATTTGCTGTTGCGCCTGTTTTTGATTAGCCCCGAACGTGCGGGCATTATGGCAGTCGATTTAGCCGTAGGTTCTGCCCATAAGGGTGAAACTGGGGGATACTATTCGGTGCAGTGGCCGCGTCCCATTAGCCGTATTGCGCGTGATATTCAAAAGCAGGACTGGCTTTATGATAAAAGCTGTGAGCTGGCTGGCATTGACGGCATAAAAGCAGCGATGTATCAGGAAATGGTATTGTCGTAATCCGACACTGCATTCGATTGATGTTAGCCAGCAAAGCAATGTTTTATCATTCTGTTGGCAAGCATGTTTGTAGTGCTTAAAGTTGATTAAAGAATTGGTAATTTTCATTTAGACCAACGCTGTTTTCTTAATAAAAGGATAAGCGTTGGTTTTATAAAAAAATGGTTGGCAAAATCTTTAATTAAACGAATCTAAACCAAAACAACCTGAGCTATAAGAAATAGCTGGTCTTGGTCATGGTTTTGGAAATCAGCGACATGGCACCTTGCACGGGTTTAGGCAATTCACGGCCACCAGCAGCCAGCGCGGTTTCCCGGTGATGCAATTCATCTTCATTCATTTGCTCCAGAATAGCCCGGCTGCGGTCATCATTTTCCGGAAGCTGGCTTAAGTGGGAGGCCAGATGCGCGCTTACCTGTTTTTCAGTTTCTGCCACAAAACCCAGACTATATTCATCTCCAGCAAGACCAGCCAATGCGCCTATGCTGTAAGACAGCCCATACCACAACGGATTAAGCAAACTGGGATAACTGTCCAGTTCACGTAAACGCTGTTCACACCAGGCCAGATGATCCTGTTCCTCACGTGCGGCCTGTTGCATTTCCTGTTTGACACGGGGCAGGCGGGCAGTAAGAGCCTGTCCCTGATACAATGCCTGCGCGCACACTTCGCCACTATGGTTGACCCGCATCAGGCCAGCCACATGCCGCGCCTGATTGACCGTTAAGGTACTATGCGCTTGTTGTCCAGGAGCCGGGCGCTCAGCCACTGTAGAACCGGGTACCAGACTGCGTAGAGCCTGATCAAAAGAATCAATCAGATGGTCAGAAAAACGATAGTGGCGCATGGGCTTTCTCTTTTTAAAAACAGGATAGTGCAGGTAAAATCAGCTAGATGGCTTCATGGTATTGCCAGAAGAATCCGTAGGCAACCGGCGTAATTTATTTAAAACAAAATAACATACCAGTGCATTCAATAGTGCTGTAAACAAAAACAGGATGGCCAGCGATAAATGCAGCAAGCTTAACACCACAATGGAAATTACGGCTGACACCACCATAAACAGGGCATTTAAAATATTATTGGCGGCAATAATGCGCGCACGGTGGGTTTCTGGCGACTGTTCCTGCATGTAGGCATATAAAGGCACAATATAAAAGCCACCACTCAGGCCCAGCATCACAATGTCAAACATCACCCGCCAGTAGGCAAATTCTGCAAAAAGCTGGGTAATCCCTAACAGTTCTCTGCTTACCGTAGGCAGACTACCCAGGGCAAAAAACAGGTCGGTTGCAAACAGGGTAAGACCCGCAGCACCAATAGGCACCAGCTTCAGGCTCACATTGGCACCAGACAGGCGACGGCACAGCAATGAGCCAATGCCAACACCGATTGAAAACAGGGTTAACAAGAGTGATACCACAGTTTCGCCACCATGCAGGTTTTGCTGGGTGAGCTGTGGAATCTGGGTGAGGTAGGTTGCCCCATAAAACCAGAACCATGAAATTCCAATAATGGCATAAAATACCGGTGGCACACGCCAGCTATATTTAAGCGTTTTAATACTGGTGGCCAGAAAATTCCAGTTTACTTTAAGGTCTGGCGCATTTAGGGGCTGCGCCAGAATAAAGCGTGCTGAGAGAAAACCTGCAATTGCAATGGTCAGTACCGTCAGGCTCACCCAGAGCAGGTTGCCATCCGAATTAGCCATGACTACGCCGCCAATAATCATGCCCAGCAGGATGGCCAGTGAGGTGCCCGTCTGGAATAGCGCATTACCACTCATCAGTTCATTTGGCTTTAAGATTTGCGGCAAAATGGCATATTTAATAGGGCCAAAAAAGGTAGAGTGCGTTCCCATTAAAAATAGCGCCAGCATTAATAGCCACAATTGATGAGTTAAAAATCCAATGGTAGCCAACAGCATAATGATAATTTCAGACAGTTTTAGCCAGCGCGTTAGCCAGGCTTTTTCATAACGGTCAGCCAACTGGCCCGCTGTGGCTGAAAACAGGAAATAAGGCAGGATAAACAATAGCGCTGCCATATTATTCAATGTACTCACATTGGCACTGCTGGTACTAACAATCTGGTAGGTAAAAACCAGCAACAGGCTTTGTTTGAATACATTATCATTAAGCGCCCCGAAAAACTGGGTCAGAAACATGGGCAGGAAGCGGCGGGTGGTAATTAACCCAAATTGACTGGCCATAAAAAGGATTATTCTCCTGGAATTATTGTGTCAGCATTATTCATCATTGATGTGACTAAAAAAGTTACTGTTGAGTTTGCATGTAAACAACATATCTATAAGCTCGGCTAGTGGCAAGTTGCTTTGTGTCTGTTTATTATTGAAGCTATAGATTTGTAACTGAACCACTTTTTTATGTTTGAGAGCGGCATGCAGCAATCCCCAAACACACAACTAAAAACATTAGTCAAAGCCCTTCGTCTGGCCCTTTATCCAGCAGGATGTGGTGGAAACGGGTTTCGTCGTTACTGGCACATCAGTGCAGGACTAGTGTTGCTGGGATCCTCTGCATGGGCTGGTGCGGAACCAGGCATACCGGCAGTTCCGGTGACGGGCAGTGATGCCCTAGTAACGACACCATTGCCTGCCAGTAATGATCTACCATTAAATGATAACGTGGAACTGGCGCCGGTTGATATTACCGCCCTCATGCAGGAAGCGCAGCAGGCCAAACAGACAGCTGCCAGTGATGCTGGCCGGATTACTGCTCCCAGCACCAGCGCCAATGTTCCTGAAGAGGTAATTCAAAGTACCAATAATGAACTCATCGTTTCCAGTATTACCAATGGATTGGGCGGTGATAATGCCCCTGCACAGCCAGCACGGGATGTTGATCCGATTAATGAAATGGCCAGTGCTGAAGCAGAGCTTGAGCAAGCCCGTGAAGCGACCCAGATTTCTGCGGATAATGCTGACTTGACCCAGGGTAAAAAACCCGATCAGGTAATTACCGAGAATGCAGCAGCAATTGAAAATCCTGAAAAAGGTACAGAAGAAGCCCGTGAACAAAAAAAACCAAATATTTTCAAGCGGATCTGGTATCGCTTCTGGCCACCCAAGGGTGATCTGGGTGAATCCTTGCCCACCATTACCGCGAGGGTAGAAGGTGCACCACGGATTCTGGCCAACAATATTGAAGCCAAACTGGAACAATATACGGTTGAGGCATTTAGCGACTTTAGGGCTTCCTTGCCTCAATTGCGTAGTATGGCCCGGGAAGCCTCAGAGGCAGTGGGTTATTACAAGGCTGAATTTCGCTTTGAGCAGGTGAATTCAGAAACAGTCAGGGTGCTGGTTACGCCCAACGAACCGGTTATGGTACAAAGCCAGGATATCCGATTTGAGGGTGAAGCCAATGAAGACCGCACTTTTCAGGAAATCCGGGAAAAGTCCGACCTGAAAGTTGGCGACCAG
This sequence comes from Alkanindiges illinoisensis DSM 15370, assembly GCF_000619845.1. Classification (GTDB taxonomy): domain Bacteria; phylum Pseudomonadota; class Gammaproteobacteria; order Pseudomonadales; family Moraxellaceae; genus Alkanindiges; species Alkanindiges illinoisensis. The sequence continues at coordinate 806,141 of NZ_JHUX01000003.1, forward strand.
ATGAATGATGAACTGTATGAAAAAACCAAAGGCCGCATTGCAACCGCAGGCACTGAAAAAGGCTATTTTGATGGTTACTGGGTAATGCATGACGTTAAGGTCACCCTACCGGAAAATACCGCTGACATTAACCTGGACTATAACAGTGGAGAACGTTATAAGCTGGGCGCCGTTGAATTTAAAAACGCTAATCCTGATGAGCCCATTCCGCTTAAAGAGGAAGTGCTGCGAAAACTGGTTCCTTTTGATGAAAATGATGATTATGGTTCGTGGAAGGTCAATACCTTGTCACGTAATCTGTCGGATACGCGTTACTTTAATAATGTGCAGGTTGATGTTGTTACTCCAGACCCAATCATTAAACCAATCGAATTGCCCGCCGATGCTGATGTCAACCAGCTTACCACCATGCAGCGTCAGTCACTGGCCATCAATAATGAGAGTGGTGAACAGCAGACTGCAGAAAACACTGAAAATGCGCCTGCTGTGGATGAGTCACAGTTTGCAGGGGTTGCTGAAGGTGATACTCCTCTGGAGCGCAGCGCCGAAGCCCAGCAAAAACTCTCTGAAGCTGAGCAGAGGGAAGCAGACCGTAAACAGGCGCAGGCTGAAGTCAGGGAAAGCAAAGTTATTCCCGTGGTAGTTACGGTCAATGCAGACAAGCCCAACAGTGCTGAAGTGGGGGTCGGGTATGGCACGGATACCGAATTCCGTTTGAGAAGCCAGTATCGTAAGGCACTGGTTAATTCGCGCGGGCATAGTCTGGAATCCAACCTGGAGCTGTCCAAGATCCGTCAGGCCATTGATGTGCGTTATAACCTGCCATATAAGCATCCGCTAGAAGATACGATCAGTATTTTCGGCGGTTATGAGAAAGAAGAGCGCAAGGATGTTGGCCGGGATCTGGGACTGGTGATCAATACCGCCACTGTCGGGGTGGAGCGCGCCATCAAACCCAAGAATGGTGACTGGCAACATACCATCTCAGCACGTTACCGGCTGGATCAGCTTGAGCGCAACAAAGACAATATCAACCAGGCCGATTTGCCACCGCCCTTTAACCTGCAAAGCTCACGTTTTGAACAGGAAGCCTTGCTGTTTGGTTATGGCTTAAGCAAAACCTATACCGTAGGCCGGTTAGATCCAACGCGGGCGTTCCGGCAGTTTTATCAGGTTGAAGTGGGCAGTAAAAAGTTGCTTACCGATGCAGACATGGCGATATTGCGCGGCGGCTGGCGCTTTATTTATTCATTTGGCGAAAATGATAACCATCAGTTTGTGGGACGTGCCGATGCCTCGACCATTGTGACTGATAATTTTGAAGACGTGCCCTATAACCTGCGATTCTTTGCAGGCGGTGACCAGAGTATTCGTGGCTATGACTACAAAAGCTTGTCTACCGAGAAAAATGGTTATCTGATTGGCGGGCAAAATCTTGCAGTCGGGTCACTGGAATATAATTATCAGTTTATTCCAAAATGGCGTGGGGCAGTATTTGTCGATGCTGGTAATGCTTTTGATAAGGATTTTAACGATCCTGTCAAAGTGGGTGCAGGTATTGGGGTGCGCTGGTCTTCACCAGTGGGGCCAATCCGGGTAGATGTGGGTGCAGGCGTATCGGAAAAAGAAATTCCTATCCGTCTTCATTTCTTTATTGGCCCGCAGTTGTAAGCTTGGAATTTTAAAAGAATGTCTAATAAACCTGTTCATGATGACAACAACCCATTCGTACCAGCAGAAAACAGCACTGGCAATGGAAATCATCAGCCACCCAGAAAGTTGCCTGGAAAACATCGCCGCTTAAGATGGATTTTACTGATTCTTGTTGCTGGCTTGCTGGCGGTGGTTGCAACTGTGGCTTATATGACCACCACCGAAGAAGGCAGCAAGAAACTACTGACCCTGTTAACCAGCCGCCAGTCGATGGTCACGTATACCTTTAAAGGTGGCAACCTGCAACAAGGGGTTACGCTGACCCATATTAAGGTCACCACCAAGACAGTCGATGTACTGGCTGAACAGGCAATTGTTAAAATCGGATGGCGTGCCTTGGTAGGCCGTGAGCTGCATTTCCGCTATGCCTCAATTGATGAGCTAAAAATCGTCAAAAAGACCCCACCCTCAGATAAGCCATTTGACTTTAAACAGCTTAAATTGCCAGTGACTTTGCGCTTTGACCAAGGCTTTGTGCATGGCTTGTCTATTCAAACCAAACCTACCAGCACGTTCCGCTTTAATGAAGTGGTGCTGCATGATGCTGTCTGGTCAGGTACCAAGCTGGAAATGAAAAATTCCAGTCTGAAATTACCTTATCTAATGGCGCAGGAAATCACCGGTAAAATTGAATTCCACGATAAATATCCCTTGCATGTGAATGGACAACTGGTAATCCCAGGTCTGAAAAATCTGAATGTACAACGCATCTTTGTTGCAGGCCGGGGAGACGTTGATAACCTGCGGGTCGGGGTGGCTATTCCTGCCGATAAGCCGGGTTTTATGAAAGGACAGGTCTTGCTGCATCCGGTGCGTAAGGATGTGCCTTATAATGGCCAACTGGACTGGCGTAACTTTAAGTGGCCCTTTGCCCTACAGCAAAACCTGTTTTCAAAATCCGGTGGTGCCCTAATTGAAGGTACTACTTCAGGTTTAAGCATTAACCTGCAAACTGATCTGTCAGGTAAATCCATTCCAACCGGTGATTATCAGGCACAGCTGGCCACCAACTTCAAGAGTCTGGATATTCGCGCGCTGAATGGTCGCCTGATGGATGGCACGCTTCAGACCCAGGGAATGGTAAGCTGGCAGAACCATGTGCATTGGGATATTACCGGACGTGCCAATGGCCTGAACTCACAGGACAAGACTGTCCCTGAGGCCATTCGCGGTTATCTCCCGCCTGTAATCAACGGCAACTTATATTCCAAAGGCGAGCTATCGGCTATTCCTCATTTATATGCAGCAGTGCGACTGGATAGCCGTGAAACATGGCTGGCCGGGATTGCGCGTAAAGGCTCGCTGGGTAACAGTGCTCAGCCACTGTGGATTGATGCACACTGGAAGAATATTAACCGTAAAATGGCAACAGTCGGTTATTTAAACAGTCCCACTGGACATGCCGTATTAAGCCTGCCGCAAGGCCGGTTAAATGCCAATGTGAGTGTCAGCGTGGGTGAAAGCAAAGAGGGTGTATTGCCTGCTGGCCAGTATCATGCCCTGATTCACAAGAAAAATAATCTGCTGGATATTCCAGAGATTAAATATCAGGGAAGCGCAGGTAATTTGCTAGGTAATGCCAATGTCAAACTGCCACAAGGCAAGCAGGGGTTGCAATGGCAGGCCAAAGCGACAACCCAGAACTTTGATCCAAGCCAACTGGTTGCCGCTGTACCGTTTAAGCGATTAAATGGCACTATTAATGCCAGTGGTTATGGCAGTAACAACAAGCAGGTTATTATACTTAAAAATACCCGATTGTCTGGTTATATTCCTGCATCTGGTGGGCAGGCTGGCCGTACTGTGGAGCTTACAGGCAACGCGACAGCAGCTTTACTCATGTATGATTCCAGTCATCAGAAAAAAGCACCAAAACAAAGTGGCTTAAAAAGTTTCGCTATACAGTTTAATGGCGATCTAAAAACACCTGATGTACCCAATGGTGATCTGATCATCAAGGTATCGGGTACGCCAAAACTCATTAATATTGATGAATTCAGGCACGATGGAGCTGCGGGCAAGATCAATTTGAATGGTCAGGTAGACTTGTCTGAAGGTCCGGCGTGGCGCTTAAAAGGTGTACTAGACCGTTTTAATCCAGGCTTTTTTGCCAGTGGTTATGCAGGCTGGGTTAGTGGTAATTTCAACACGACTGGACGCTGGCAGACCAACCGTAAGGAAATTCAGCTTACCAATCTGAACTTGGATGGCGTGATTAAAAACCAGCCAGTGATTGGCCGTGGTTCACTGTTTGTCAGTTTGAGTGCAGATCAGAAAAATGGCCTGTTACCCAGCCGGTTTGAAGCTCAAAACCTGATTTTATCCTTTGCTGGCAATCAGGTATTTGCTAACGGTAACTCTAACCGCTTGGCGCTGGATGTTAATGCACCGGCACTCAACCAGCTTTACCCCGGTATTACTGGTCGGATTATTGGACGCATTAGCCTGACTGGCGATGAACGGCAGCCCGATGCCCTGGTTAATCTCAAGGTTGACCGGTTTTCCTTTAAAAACCAGATCACCATTCAGCAAGCCAGCCTGATCGGACGTATCCCGCAACTAGGCCGTCAGCCAGGTCAGCTTCAACTGGATATCCAGAATCTCAAGCGTGGAACCCAGACCTTAAAGCAAGGCCGTGTATTGCTGGTTGGTACCAAAGCTGCCCACGTATTACAAATTGCTGGCAATGGCGTAAATCCTGCCACCCGCTTTAGTGTACAGCTGGCTGGTGGCTTAAATGCCAGTAACGATTGGCTGGGACAAGTGCAAAAAGGGCTTCTATCCACCCGTCAGCTAATCCTCAATCAGGATAAACCGGCAGCTCTGATTTATCGCTCCCAAGGTAGTGCTGTGTATCTGGACCAGCATTGCTGGGCAGGTGCCGGAAGCAAGTTGTGCCTGACCGAACCCCTGCAAGCCAGTAGTGCCAAAGGGCTGGTTGCCGTACAGTTGCAAAATCTGGATATTGGTAGTTTTCAGGCCTTTATGCCGCAAGGTGTAGCATGGAACGGCAAGATGTTTGGTCATGCCAAGGTGACCTGGCTTGGCAATAATGCCCCAACCTTAAATGCCCAGATTTATACCGATGATGGTGAAATTGGCCTGGCGCCGGAAGATCCACAGGATGATCCCTTAACCTTGCCTTACCAGCGTTTAAGCCTGATTGCAGTCACGCAACCAGATGGAATTAAACTGCGCTTTGATGCCAAAACGCCGGGGATTGGTAAGGGCTATATTGATGCTACTATCAATCCCAGTGTAACCCCGAAAACAGTTAACGGCGCGCTGGTGCTGGAAAATGTTCAGGTCAATATCTTTAAGCCATTTTTCCCCGGCATGCGAGTATTAAATGGTGTGGCTTCACTGGCAGGTGGTGTTTCCGGGCCGCTCACTGCGCCGGATTTCTATGGCGAATTCCGTCTGCGTGATGGTCAGGTTGCCATGAATAACCTGCCAATCAATTTAAGCCGCATTAATTTAAGCTCCAGTGTTCGCGGAACCGAAGCAACACTGGATGGCAGTTTCTATAGCGGTGATGGCTTGGCAAAACTCACTGGTGATGCAAACTGGCAGGGTGTTCCCTATGTGAACCTGAGCTTAAGAGGAGAACGTTTGCTGATCCGGCAGGCGCCCTTGCTAACCGCACGGGTAACCCCTTCCATTGATGCCAGAATCTTACCTACCGAACGCCAGATTAGCGTTAATGGTAATGTAGATATTCCAAGTGCTGTTATTTCCTTACCGGAAAATAATGCTGATGTCATTGCCAAATCAGGAGATGTACGCATCGTACGTAGCGATCAAGTGGATGAGCGTGTGATGAAAGCAGCCCGGCCGTGGGGTATTTATGCTGATATCGACCTTGCCCTGGGGGATGATGTGTATTTCCGTGGTTTTGGAACCAGCATTCCACTGGGTGGAAAACTGAACCTTACCCAGCGCGGCCTAGATACTGCCATGCGCGGAAATGGCGCAATTGGTGTACGCCAGAATGTAACCATTGAAGCATTTGGCCAGCGGTTACAGCTTAACCGTGGTATTGCACGCTTTAACGGCATTATTACCCAGCCAACACTGGACATTGATGCCACCAAGGTAGTAAGTAACCGAACCATTGGTGTGCGCGTGACTGGCCGGGCAAGTAATCCCAACATTGCTGTTTACAACGATGCAGGCCTGTCAGAACAAGAGGCTTTGAACGCTTTGCTCACGGGTAGAATCAGCTCAGCCAACCCGACAGTCAATAATACGGCAGGATTTAAGAGTGAAGTGAACAATACCATCGCAGCGGCAGGAATTAGCATGGGCCTTGGGGGGACACGTAAAATCACAAACCGTATTGGCAGAACCTTTGGCCTGGATTCACTCACACTGGATGCTGAAGGGGTAGGTGATGATACACAGGTAAGCCTGACAGGTTATATTACTCCGGATCTTTACTTGCGCTATGGCGTGGGGGTATTTACACCGGTTAATCGCTTAACCTTACGCTATCAGTTAAATCGGCGCCTTTACATTGAAGCCAGTTCTGCTTTGGACAGGGCAGTTGATATGTTTTACAACTGGCGTTTTTGACAAACTGCTAAATTAAAAAAAGCCTGATGATTTAAAGTCAGGCTTTTTTTATCGCTAAATATTATAAAAATAGTTATTTAAAAAATAACTCATTAATTAATGATCTAAATAACTCGTCAGTCATTTCATCTAAAAAATATTGCATTTAAACTAAAACAACGCTAAAAAATAGCAATAATTATTTCAATGTTTGGGGAGAACAATGGATAGAGGGAAAAAATGTAATTATTGCAATAGCCTTATTACAAGCAGTGATAAAGTATGCAGTTTTTGTGGCTATCAGCAACGTGGATATAATCAAGGATTCAGGATGTTTGCCATTGTTGTAGCAATTATCATTATTATATTTACTTTTTGGGGAACTCGAAAAATTCCTCAGGATCAGGCTTTATCACATACTCAGATTCATTATAAAAATTAACTACTATTTAACATTAAGTGTTTGAAAATTAAATTATATTAATAAAAAAAGCGACGATATCAGAGTAATTTAATATCGTCACTTATCAATAAAACTACCGTTATAAACTAATTTATTGTTATTGGAATCCTGAAATTTTTTAAGATAATGTTAAATTTCTTAATTTTAAAATCTAAAAGCAGGGTAAATAGCTTTTTATTTAACCTTAACGGTTGATACCCAAATATTAAAGCCAGTCGAGAGAGCAGATTTATTCTGCCCAAAAATATATTATTAATATAATCGAAATTTAAATATACTACTTTATAATTTATTAAAAACTGAGGTTCTAAGGAAAAATAACCAGTATAGGCATTATTGATTAATGATAAGTAAAAGCCAGCTTTCTCTTGTGCTTTTAAAAAGCACTCATTAGAGAAATCAGTATTTACGTTAATCATGATAAATCACTTGTACCCAGTTAAAAATCTATTATAGTACTCACTAAAGCATACCAATAATTTCAAGTATGCTTTATGATTTTTATGGTACAGACAGTTCTGTCTATTTGCAATTAAATGTTATCTAAGTGCTAGTTTTTTAACCATCGTGTGATTTTTTGTATAAATTATAAAATTCAACAACTTATCATCAGCATATAGATATTTAAGATAAAAAATAGATTTTTGATCTACAAATTTGATAGAAAAATTGAAGAAATTATCATTATTGAGGTAAATTTGTGCAAATTATGGAGCCAATAAAAACTTAAATATGACTATAGTCTAATGGTTATTTTTAAAATTAATGATTTTTGGATTGTAAGATCAGATTTTCAACAAAAGCCCAGCTGGAATCAAGTTTCATACCACCTGCATAAGCGAAGATATTGGCGTTAACGGTTAAGCCATCCAGTGTCACCATAATGAAATTAGCCAGTGAGGCAGGATGTTGTACACCAATAATTGTCAATAATTCCTCTACAACATCAGTCAGCCACTGCTTGTGATCCTGAGAGATTTGCCGAATCTTTGGGGTGTCCTGTGAGAACTCTTCAGAGGCTTTAATAAACATGCAGCCATAGAAATTAGGTTGCTCAAACCATTTTTCATACCACTGAAAAATACTTTTAATTTTTTCTAAAGGGGTTGTTGCTTCATCCATAGTTTGGATTATACTGGTACGCAACTGCTCATCACGACGGATCAGAATGCTTTCGATCAAGTGTTCTTTAGAGGGGAAATATTTATATAACGTCATTTTAGCGACGTTTGATTCAGAAATAATTCGATCAATGCCAATAGCATGAAAGCCATGCTGCGCAAATAATGCAGTGGCAGTTTCATAGATCATTTCTTTTTTGGAGCTACTTTTCAAGGTTAATCCTTATTCACAATATACTGTATGAGAAATAAATCGCTTGAAGTAAATCGGAGATAGCTAGATTGAATCGATAATTATATCTCTTTTTAGGGTTATTTTCTCGATTAGTTCTAAAAAAATAGAAAATTTGGTAACCAGCGTTTTATACAATATATCGATGCTATTAAGCAAGCTTATTTTAGTAAAATAAAAGATTTTTAAAGTCAGCGTGTTAGATGGTTGTTGGCTTCATACTGATATAACCAGAAGCGATTCCACAAATCACAGTAGTGTATGCACATGGCTTCCAGAGAAGGATAGATTTCTGGAGTACATGCCTGAATCAAAGTAAACCATAGGTCATCTTCATGGTCATCATCAGCTGCAAGGGCTGTATTATCAGATGACACCCCATGTACATAATAGTAACCATGCTCAACATTCAGGCCGACACTTTTAGTGGCTTGTCTTAAGGGCGGGCTGTACAGGATTACCTGTTGTTCTGCAACCGCCAGCAGGGCAACCACGGCAATATAAGTATCATAACTTTTTTCCAGATATTGCCTCACTTCTACAGCAATCTGGCTTGGATTATAGTTCTCACGCTCTGCAATGGAAATATTCAGTTCGTTGAGCACTTTCTCAAACAGTGGATAATGGGCATAGGCTGGATTACCCTGATAGTAATTTATAGTGCTTGTGCCAGGTTGAAATCCAAATTCGTCCAGCACATTCAAAGTAAGCAGGAACCGCGCAATCATTTTAATGCCCGCAGGGAGACGGGGTTCGAGCTGTCTGGCCTGATATTGTGCCATCAATAAGGCATCGGTGAAAATCTGTACGATGGCATGACGATATTCAAGATGAATATTCTTTACCGCTTGATGATTAAAGCGCCCATTAGTCAATAATTCAATCATGGGATTATTTGCTAATGGATGATTTTTAATTTTGTTTTTTAATTGGGCAATAAATTGCTCATTGGTATCCCACAGTTCCTTAGGGATACTTTTTTTTAACTTTTCAACAGCAATTTCTCTAGGTTGATCTATATCAATATGCATAATAATCTAGGATTTAAACGTATGAATAGTTTCATTAAAGAGAATTTATCTATCTAATGTTTAATTTAACTTCATAATTGAAGCATATTTGTTTGGGACAGACAAGTCTGTATCAGTGACTGGTCTGATAAATTTTTAAAGCTTGATTTTAATCATAAAAATTCTATTTTGTGAATTTATTTATTTGGGTTTAAAAGAAAAATCCAAAGCTTGCTAAGACCTCATAATAAAGCAGGAATGTGATAGTCAGGCAGAAAAATCAATGGGAATTTTAATAACAACAATGTATGAGGTTTTATAGCCTCAAACCCATCTTTATATGTAAATATTCGACGTTAATTTAGGAAGAGCGTGAACGATTGTTTGTACGAGAAGTTAAAATTTCAATGGCTCTCTCATGCTATCAATGGAAAAGCTCAAATTTACCGATTGTCTACACCTGACGATTGATTGGCAATTAATGTGGCACCACAGGCAGTTTTATCGCCATGACGGGCAACTGCACGGCCATTGATTAAAAGAGCGCTATCGCCAGTCATAATTGTCGTTACGCCGCCATGCCCTTTTTGCGGACAGGTGACTTTATCACCGACACAGGCAATAGCAACGCCATTGATGGTACTGGTTGAACTACTCTGGATCACTTTGCCCCCATGACTGGTCGTGGCGCCTACGGTAATAATCGCTTTACTCATTGTTATCTCCTGTGAGTTATTCTAATGCTGAAAGTGGCTGGCTACTTTCAGCAACCAGTTTTTCAGCCATTGCTGCATTTCCTAGAATGCCTTTAATCCGAAATTCGGTATGGCCCAGATCCATCATTTTCCAGCGGCCTCCCCAGGTCAAACCTACAGATTCAGCGACTTCGCCATAGTATCGATATCCCTGCATGGCCCATGGATCTTTTTCAGTAATAACAACTTTGCCATTACGCAAAAACGCAACATCACCTGCCAATCCAAACTGGTGATAACTACGGTATCCGGTAGCTTTGGTCACATGCGTTCCCTTGGCAGCCAGCATATTTTGTCGTTGTGGGCTTCGATAACCTTCCAGTAATACCATTTCATAACCATAACGTTCTTTCATAAGCTTAAATACTAGAAGAAGGCGCTGGGCATAACGTGGATTAATCTTGTCCCATTTCCGGTCGGCAAAACGCAGGTCAGTGGTATGCACCGCTGCTAGTGGAATATCAAGAGTGGACGATTGCTGGGCAACTTGTTCAGCTTGCCGGGCAATCGCTTCTGCAGCCACAATCAGTTCTGCGTCAACTTCTGGTGGAGGTACTAGCATTTCACCTTCCAGCAAGGCATAAATTTGTGGGTCAACAGAATTTATGCTTTCGTCATTCAGCATAGGCAGGGTAGTATCGCGGGTTGCCATCCATAAGGCAGGTGACCCGAGTAGGAATATCCCTGCCAATATCACCAATATTTGCTGCTGATCCCAGCCATTGCCAGGTTTTGAGACTTTAATTTTTAGTGATAAGTTTTCGATTTTGCGATAAGAATTCTTAAGATTATACTGACTTTGTGGAATAAGGTTTTTGATACTATTCCATAGGTAAACCCGCCATTGCGTAGACAACAGTATGCCACTCACAATAGTGATCATTAGAAAATACAATAACACTAGCCAGATCATTTTATAAATTTCATTCGATTGCTAGGATGCTTTATTAATCGGTTTTGCATTGATATTTTGGGTTGAATGCTGAATTGACTTTGACGTTTTACTGGATTTATTCAGTTGCATGATGAGCAATTCTATCTGATCAGGTTTTTTAGCCTTTTTTTGATTGTGCTGCGTTGAAGGCAGATTTTTTTTGACTTCTTCTGAGGGTTTTGTAACTACTTTTTTTGCAGGTTTTGCAGGTTTTGCAGGTTTTGCAGGTTTTGCAGGTTTTGCAGGTTTTGCAGGTTTTGCAGGTTTTGCAGGTTTTGCAGGTTTTGCAGGTTCAGTTTCCAGTATTTTAAAAGGATTGGTCGTACCTTTTGCTTTAACAGGCCTTGAATCAGTTTCCGGTTTAACAGGTAGTTCTGGTTGCTGGGCAATAGGTGGTTTATTTGTGGATACAGGAGATAATTTGTCAGGCTGACTGGACATTATACGAGTAGGCGTAACGACAGCGGCAACCTGCGATTCAGGTGAGTTCAAAGGTTTAGCGGCTGCATTAGAACCAGAAATGGCTATTGGGACAGTGTGTTTATCTGCCTTCGTTATAGTTGTCTCTTTATCAGCAGGTTGCAAAGTGATCCAGAACAGAAATAGCGCACTGAGCACACCAATGCAAAAACTCAAAGCAGCCACAAACCAGACGATTTTTCTGGAGACATAATCATTTTTATTCTTGTGCAGTATCTTTAAGGCGGTATGCGGCGTCAGGTCATCATACAGCGAGGGCATCTGCGTTTTTTTAATGTCATTCATGCAGTTTACTCAATCGAAAGTATTTACAGCGTGGTTATATCAAGGCAGGTAAATGGTAAGGTGGGCCTGTTGTTGTGGCGCTGCAATAACCTGGGAATAAGGTGTCATTGCTTTGATTCTTTGCTGCGATAGCAGATAGTGAATCCCTGAAAATGCAAGCACTGCCGATAATGTCAGTAGAATTAGAATCAAGCCCACCGGTATTTCACCGCGAAGTACATGGCGAATCTGGTCTGGAATTGCCCAAAATGGTGCAAATTCTTTTTTCTTACCTTTGAGATAATCGATTTCATCACTAAGGCGGGCAATTAGATAATTAATTTTTTCAGGAGCTTCGAGACGATACTTACCCTGAAAACCAAGTAGCAGACAATAATGAAATACTTCCAGTGCAGCCAGCCGCTCTAAGCCTTGGGCTCGCAAGTTTTCTAATAAATTAAAAAACTTTTCTCCTGCCAGTTGTGAACCAAACAGGCTTAGCTGAAGCGGGGATACTTCCCATTTAGCCTTGATAGATTCCATTGCTGGAGTTTGCTGAACCATGATGGTTTCATCCACCAATGCACAAAATGCATATTTGACGTCATAAATATTTTCAGCAGAAAAACTGGCGCGCCTGGCCTGGTTTTCAAAACTGGTCAAAAAATCATTTAACTGGTTTTGCAGTTGGCTGGCACTTTGCGGGACATAGCCATTCCTTAATAAAAAAACCAGATAAAAACCTTCATATAAAAAGTCCAGTAAGGATTTTTGAACCGGTTTAAATTGCATGGATGCGCTCGTGCTACCAATACCGATATCTCCGTCGTCAAACAGGGAAGGTGCAAGGCTGCTGTCTTTACTCATTGGTGTGATGGCTCTGGATACTGATTGGTTTAGGCGTCAATGATGGCAATGAGTTCTAGCGTCAAATCACTAAAACCACTAGGAATATAAATACAGATCGACTGCTGCTGTAGCATTTGCTCGTACAGCTCTCCATAAGGTTCCACCGCAAAGTACAGCGCCCCGGAGCGTACCGGAATGGCCGAAGGCACATTGCTTAAGTGATTTAAATTAATGGCGGGCAAGGCGGCGAGTACCCGTTTTTCCACATCGTCAGGTGTGCCAACCTTAATTCTGAGAGGAACAGAAGCCACCAGCTCATGGGCGGGTAAAGAGCAATTAATTGCCAGATACAGTCTGGTATTGCGGGTAATTTTGTCGGAGTCCAGACTACCTTGCCAGTAAGAAGGTTTGCTTTCCCGCAAGGTAATATTGAGATAGCGTGTCGAAATAATGGTATCCAGCATTTCACGGATCATACTGTCTAATGCCGTAAATCCGTGCAGCGGCGAGGCATGATTATAAACGGGTAAATTATCCAGTTGATGCACCCGAGAGAATGTCAGCAATGAGCCAGCCAGCCGTAGCAATTCCTGATGTAAGCGTTCCGGATGAATTTGGGGGTGCTGTACAATGTGATTAAGCGCGGCATAACCCGAGTTAAGACTATTTACCAGCCAGAAAGACACTAAGTCCCCAGAGCGAAATTCGACCAGTTGCTGATCAAGTTCACGGTTGTTACTCTGCAGTGACTTGATCTTGGCTCGAATAACGCCCAGCAGACGCTTCACACTGTTTAGCAGCAGGTCTGAACTGTCAACGTGTAATACGGGTGGCATAAAATTTGGGTCAAATTCGTATTCACCGGTAGAGTTTTTACGGATTCGGGCCACTGGAAAATACAGCATGCCATCCAGTTCATGATCAGGCCGCACATGGCTATCCAGTACCCGAAAAAATGCCTGTCGTTGAAGAATGACCACTTCCGACTCAACGGCATCGGTAAAGATATCAGTGCTATTGACCTGTTTGCTACTGTAACGTACCGGCCTGATCTGGTTATGGGACTGAAGGTTACTGCTGCCATTGTGCAGCACTGGAAAAGCAATATAAACAATTGCTTGATCAGAAATTCTGCTGCTATCCAGTTGCAGGCTTTCCGGCAGTAAATCACGCTCTGGGGCTTTGTAAACATCACCATCAGACCAGAGAATATCGATATGGTTTAATGTGAGAATATTGTTTTGCAATTGAATCGCATCAAATTCAATTTTGCGGATACCATAGGGAAAAGCTGATAAGGCATGGATGGTATTATTAAGCCGTTGCTCATGATACAAATCCTGAATCTGAAAATGCTGCGGCCGCAAGAATAATCCTTCACCCCATAATATTTTATTTGCCTGAACCATAAAAACCCTGATGTATATGTTGAAACTTATTTGTGAAATAAACAGTTAGCTGTCATAGCTGGATAACGGAACCCCCAGCATTTCATGCAGGTTTTCCAGAGGGTCATTATGTTTCACCACACTGGCCAGCCATTCATGCAGTGGCATATTGGCCCATTTAATGGTTTTTTTAAGCATGTAACTGACAGGGCTGTGAGGCTCATGGCTGGAAAAATAATCACTAATTTGTTCCAGTATCTGCATAGCCTGTTGACGGTTTTGAATATGGCTGTGGCTATCTGGAAAAAAGCCAGTTTGCTGATCATCATATGAACGGGTAACTTTCTGCAAATGATTGATTTCAGCTGCTGGCGTCTGCTCATTGACCACTATGATAGCCTGCCCACCGTGTTCTTTAAGGTTTCTCTCCAAATGATCAGCAATGCGCTCCAGCACTTGATCAGCAGAAGAAAAAGCTGGTGCATCAATCCCCAGCAATTGATCCAGTAATGTTTTAAAGGTTTTCCAGTGGACAATGGCCTGTTGTAATTGCTTGAAGTTTTCTTGCAATAGCGGAACAGGAGTATGAATTAGCGCTTCCTGATATTGCGCTACAGTCACCTTATGCTCCGGTAAACCATCCTCATAAAGATCTGGATTTTTATCGAGCTGGGTTTTTAAAATCTGGGCTGCTTCGAAATCATTAAAATTCAGTGCTGGCTGGCTGGTAATAGCGATTGTCTTTGGAATTTTCTGCATGAGCTGGACAAACCATTGCAGCAGACTGATGCGCTGATCGAGGTCATTATCTTCAATACTGGGATATAAGGTTGGCCAGTAACGGGAAATTAAGCCATTAATAATTTCCAGCCCCCAGGACATTCCTGCAAAACCATTGGTTTTAATGAGTGCTTCGCAGAGCCAGAAGGCCAGTCGCAAATCTTTTGAATGATGTTGTAATAAGTCCCTGCATTGTTTTTCAACATAAGGCCAGTCAGCAATTTTGCGTTCAGTTACCCAGTCACCTTGGGCCAGCAAAGGGTCATCCTCAAGCCGGGCCTGCTGGATAGCATCAAAAATGCTTGAAAATGTTAAATCCTCGCCACATGGTAATTCACTGGAAACAGGGTGTAATAACGTTTCAATAGAATGCATATCAGTCATTATTATTCCGGGTTCCTATGCCATTTTTTCAGTCGCGGGTATTTGAGCGGTTGATGTCTGAGCAACTGATTTTTGAGTAACTTGACGCTTGGGCTGCTTAGACACTGATTTTTTACTGGCTTTATTATTAGTGTCTGGAAAACTGACCTGATAAACCAGCTGATCATTGACATCAATATCAACAAAAATATGTTCAGGCGCTGTTCCATCTACCATCGCTGTTAAAAGATGAGTGGCCAGATCCGGTAATACTGACGCATTTAAAATATGGTCAATATTACGCGCGCCACTATCAACTTCAGTACAGCGTGATAACACCATTTCTACTAAAGCACTGCTAAACCCAAGGCTGGTTTTATGCTGTATGCGCATGCGTGCCACAATTTTGCCAAGCTTGTGTTCAATAATTTGTACCAGCAAATCGTCATGCAGGGGAAAGTAAGGTGTAATACGCATTCGCCCTAAAAATGCTGGCTTAAAATTCTTATAGAGGGAAGGCAGTAGTGCTTCAACCAGTTGTTGTTCACTTGGCCAGTCTTTAGCAGGCTGGTTAATACATTGCTGCATGATGACAGAAGAACCAATATTTGAAGTCAATAAAATCAGGCAGTTTTTAAAATCTATCAGGCGGCCTTCACCATCTTCAAGTGTTCCCTTATCAAACACCTGATAAAACAGTTCCTGCACATCCTGATGTGCCTTTTCAATTTCATCCAGTAAAATGACACTATAAGGATTACGCCTAACAGCTTCAGTTAAAATACCTCCCTGGCCATAACCAACATATCCAGGTGGTGCACCTTTTAGTGTCGATACGGTATGAGCCTCCTGATACTCAGACATATTAATGCAGATCAGGTGACTTTCGCCGCCATATAATTCTTCAGCCAATGCCAGCGCAGTTTCAGTTTTGCCCACGCCACTAGGGCCAACCAGCAAGAATACCCCTTGCGGCTTGTTTGGGTCTTCTAGCCTGGCACGTGCTGTTTTAATGCCTTGTGTCAAGCTGTACAGGGCTGATGGTTGCCCCATTACCCGTTTTTCCAGTTTTTCTTGTAGGCTTAATACAGCGGTGATGTCATCAGCCTGCATTTTGCCCAGTGGAATACCGGTCCAGTCAGCAATAATCTGACTAACAATCTGTTCATCCACCCGTTCATGCACCAAAGGCTGATGTTGTTGTAACTGTTTTAAATCCTGACGCAACTGAACAATTTCTTGACGTATAAGCAGGGTTTCATGCTGATTAAGCTGATCTTGCAAGTGTAATTGTTGCTGCAGGTTTCTGATTTGAATAACGAGTTTCAGCTCTGCCTGCCATTGCTGGCTAATGGTATTAATTTCATGGGCAGTACAGTCGAGCTGCTGTTGTACTGTTTCTAGCCGGGGAGATGATACATGGTGGAGTGCTTGCTGCTCAGCCTGTAATAGTTCAAGTTCAAGATTCAGGTTATGCTTGCGTGCTTCAAGGACATCAAGTAATGCGGGCTGTGCAGTTTGGGATAGCGCCACTCGTGCGGCAGCGGTATCCAGTACACTGACGGCCTTGTCAGGAAGCTGCCGACCTGTAATATAGCGCTGGGATGCCTGTACAGCAGTAAAAATGGCCTGATCATCAATGCCCACGTTAAAGTGCTGACTCATGACAGGAACTATGCCGCGTAGCATTTGAATAGCCACTTCTACCGTCGGTTCTTCTACTTTTATGACCTGAAAGCGTCGACTTAAGGCAGCATCTTTTTCAAAATATTGTTTATATTCGCTCCATGTGGTTGCTGCAATAGTCCGCAGCTGGCCACGTGCCAAAGCCGGTTTTAACAAATTGGCTGCATCATTTTGCCCAGCCTGGCCACCAGCACCAATAATGGTATGGGCTTCATCAATAAATAAAATAATGGCATGGGCAGATTCATTAATTTCGCGAATGACATTTTTTAGCCGGTTTTCAAACTCACCTTTAACACTGGCTCCGGCCTGTAAGAGTCCCATATCCAGCACATGTAGCTGCACATTGTGTAAGGCCTGTGGCACAAGATTCTGACTGATTTTTAAAGCCAGTCCCTCAACCACCGCTGTTTTCCCAACCCCCGCTTCGCCAGTCAAAATCGGGTTGTTCTGGCGTCTGCGCATTAAAATATCCATCATTTGACGGATTTCGACTTCACGACCAATAACAGGATCAATCCCGCCTTCTTTGGCTCTTTGGGTCAGATTGATTGTGAATTGATCCAGAGCAGGGGTTAATACTTTATCACCAACTGACAAGTTAGCTGAAATTGATGAATCAGATGAATCAACTGATACATCCGCTGAGTGCTGATCCCCGGAATTATTGTTAATAACTTCATGTTCATGGCTCATCAGGCAATAATCAACCAGCTTGTGTTTGATACTGTCTATAGGGAATTCTTCAAACAGGCTAGAGCTACGAATAGCGAGTTGATAAAGCTCAGGTACGGCCAACAGAGCCACCAGTAAGTGTCCACTGCGTATGCTGTGGCTTACCGTTTCTATAGAAGCCAGCAACCATGCCTGCTCTAGTAAACGCATCATTGCTGTAGAAAAAACCGGAGTTTGCTGGTTACCGCGGGCCAGATGCTGAAGCTGTTGATCCAGATCGAGCCTTAGTTTGGCTGTATCCACCTTAAAACGCTGGCAAAGGAGAGATAAATCATTGTTAGGCTGTTTTAAAATTTCAAGGAAAAAATGTTCAATTTCAATTTGGTGATGTGTTTTTGATAAACAAAGATTGGCAGACTGTTCAAGGGCTAAGCGACATGATGGCGATAATTTCTGAATGAGTACTTTTAAGTTTGTCATGTTTAAAACTCGCTTATGTAAATTATCTACTATGTTAGTGATCTTTTTTAAAAGTCTTTAATTGCAACGGCTAGAAGGCAATTGAATCCGCTAAAAATAAAATTGATTAGTTTTTTCAGCTTTAAAACGGCGGATTTATAGAGTGTGGAAGTTTTGCTGTCAAATCCCATTGTTTCTTTTTGTAATTAGAAAAAACTTTATTTATGAGAAATTATTTTAGATATAAATTTATTAATTTAAAAAACTAATATGTGATTCTATCGAGTATTTTATTCATGCTTTTGACAGGTAGCTGGCATTTTAATGTTTAAAACTACAATTAAAACTTAGTTTAAAAACGCGAATAAGTTAAATTAGGTTCATAAAAAGAAATTTAGATAAGATTTACTAATGAAATAGATCTACATTGAAAAAATTATTTTATATAAAAAATAATTAAAATAAAACATTGTAAATAAAAGAAAAATTTTTATTTTATGATTTAGATAAAATGTTAAGTTGATAATTTTCAGGCTAAATTTTAAATAATTATTTTTCTTACAAAACTTTACATTGTAAAAATTGGATAGACCAGTCTTTATAGTTTTTAGAGAACTTTTATACAAGTTTATATTTTAAGATTTATTGATAATAAACATTTACTTATAGTATAGAAAATATAAAATTCTACAACTTTATTGTTCAGTAAATAAACAAAATTTTAATGAAAGCAGGAAATTTGAAAAATTATTTTTTGCTCTCTAGAATGCGTTTGCGAATAATACAAACACTTGGGCTGTAACCATGATTCTAAGAAAATCATTTAAAAACATTTATTTGATTATATTTTCAATAGGCTTGGCAGCCTGTAGCACGACAGGGAAAAATACAAATAAAAATTCTGCCTTAAATAGTCAATGTATGACTAGTGTTCCTCTGGCTATTGGAGAAAAAGATGCGAATATTTTATTAACCAGTGCCCAGCTTTGTAAAAATCCGCAAAATGCGGAGCTGTGGCAAAAATTGGCTCAACAGTTTTTTGCGTTAGGTAAATATGATAAAGCGGTTCAAGCAGGGAATAGCCTGTTAAAACTACAGCCAGATAATGCTGTCGGCAAAGATATTGTTTTACGGTCTGGTTTGAAAATTACAGGACATGGCCTTGAACAAATGAAAGGCTCGATGCAATTTTTGTACGGTGATACCTGGAGTGAAGCCAGTCAAGTCGCTTCCCAAATTAATCAGTCACGAGGTGAAAAGCCGCTTCAGGTAATGACATCCACATCTGGTGTAGAGGTCGATCAGGAAGATAGCAAAAAGAGTAGTCGTAAAAAGACTTATTCTAAAAAAAATACCTATAAAAAACCTGTGGTCAAGAAAGTAGCAACATCAACAAAAACAACGGTAGCTGCGGTAAAACCTACAGTCTCATCTGCTAAAGCCCAGAGTAGCAAGCCAGCAAACCCCTTTTCATCATTTAACTAAAAATTAACCATACTGGTTGAGGAACAAAAATATGACAAAGCGCGAAAGTGTGCAAAAGCGCCTGCAACGAATCAGGCCCCCACGTGTTCATCTAACCTATGATGTTGAGGTTGGTGATGGAAAGGAATCCAAGGAACTTCCTTTTGTTGTTGGGGTAATGGGAGACTTTGCAGGTGCCTCTGAGGTAGAGCAGGCCAAATTAAAAGATAAGAAATTCGTCAATATCGACCTTGAAAATATTGATGAAGTGATGTCTGCCATGGCTCCACGTACTGTTTTTACTATAGATAACCAGTTGACTGATGAGGGCGGGCGCCTGCCGATTGACCTGACCTTTAAAAGCATGGATGACTTCAGTCCGGAAAACATTGTCCAGAACATTGATCCTTTACGGCAGCTGGTAGAAGCGCGCGCTCGCTTGACAGATTTGCGCAATAAAATTTCAACCAGTGAAAAACTGGAAGACCTGCTGGATGAAGTTTTGCGTAATACCGAACAGGTACGTCAACTTGGTCAGCCAGAAGTTGGTCAGCAGGGAGAACAATAATAATGAATGGTGCTGCCTCTTTAGCCGTCAATGAACTACAGTTTAATGATACTGAAACCCCCAATCCTCAAATCAATAATAATCAAACCAGTTTACTGGATCAGATTGTGTCACAAAGCCGTATCGCGCGCTCCGATAGTGAGCATCAGCGCGCCAAAGGTCTAATTGCCGAACTGGCACGGGAAGTATTGTCGGGCAGTATTCTGGTCTCAGATAACCTGTCTGCTTCCATTGACAAGCGCATTGCAGAACTTGACCACCTGATTTCCAGACAATTGAGTGCAGTCATGCATCATTCTGAATTTCAGAAAATTGAATCGGTGTGGCGTGGTCTTTACTATTTTTGTCAGGAATCACCTTCTAACCCGATGATCAAGATTCGCCTGCTCAATACCAATAAAAAGGAACTGATCAAGGATTTTCAAAGTGCCATTGATTTTGATCAAAGTGCCTTGTTTAAAAAAATCTATGAAGAAGAATATGGCACCTTTGGTGGCGCACCATTTGCGGCATTGATTGGGGATTTCGAGTTCGACCGCCAGCCTTCGGATATTTACCTGCTGGAACAGATTTCGCATGTGGCAGCCGCATCCCACACACCGTTTATTTCAGCCGCTGCACCAGAAATGCTGGGACTGGATTCCTTTACTGATATTGATCGCCCACGTGATGTGGCCAAGATTTTTGAAACTGCTGAATATGTCAAATGGCGTTCTTTCCGTGATAGCGAAGATGCCCGTTATGTCGCACTGACCATGCCAAGATTTTTAGGCCGTTTGCCCTATCATCCCAAGGAAGGTACTGCTGTTGAAGGCTTTAACTTTGTTGAAACGGTAAGTGGTGCTGATCATAACCAGTATTTATGGGTGAATGCAGCCTATGCGTTTGGCACACGTCTGACCAATGCCTTTGACCTCTATGGCTGGTGTGCGGCAATTCGTGGCGTGGAAGGTGGTGGACTGGTAGAAGGGTTGCCAGTACATACTTTCAAGACCGATGATGGTGAAGTGGCCTTAAAATGCCCCACCGAAATTTCCATTACTGACCGTCGTGAAAAAGAGCTGAGTGACCTTGGTTTTGTCCCCATGGTTCATTGCAAAAATACGGATTATGCTGCTTTTTTTGGTGCGCAATCCACGCAGAAAGCCAAAAAATATGATAACGATGCAGCAAATGCCAATTCAATTTTATCATCGCAAATTCAGTACATTATGGCTGTTTCGCGGATTGCCCATTATCTGAAAGCCATGATGCGTGACAAGGTTGGCAGTTTTGCTTCTGCAGGGAATGTAGAGGCATTTTTAAACGAATGGTTATCCCGATACGTATTATTAGACGATGGAGCTTCGCATGAAGCCAAGGCGCAATATCCACTGCGCGAAGCATCCGTAAAGGTTGTAGAACAGCCTGGGCGTCCAGGATGCTACAAGTCCGTGGTGTTTTTAAGGCCACATTTTCAGCTGGATGAGCTTTCGGTTTCTCTACGACTTGTCACTGAGTTACCTCAGGCTGCAAACGGTTAATTGCGTTTTTAATTTTATTTGACATAACAAAGGTAATATCTAAATGAAAGATATATATATCCAATTTAGAGGCAAGTATAAAGTAGACGGTGAGTCTCGTGATAGTGAACATAAAGACTGGCTGGAAGTAAATAGCTGGGCTCATCAGATCCGTCAGCCCAAGTCAGCAACAGCCAGTAGTGTTGGCGGTCATACCGCAGAACGTGCTGAACATGAGGACATGGTATTTTTCAAGGATCTGGATGCCACCAGCCCAAAACTGTGGGAAGCCTGTTCAGCCGGATATACCTTCGATGAAGTGCAAATTGACTTCTATCGTGCCAATGGTGACAAGCGTGTTAAGTATCTGCAGGTGAAATTAAAGCATGTACTAATTTCTAACGTACGTCCTGAAGTGATGTCTGAGGGCATACCTACTGAAGCTTTTGGCCTTAAATATGCTGCTGTAGAGTGGACATATACCCAGCAGTCTATTGATGGCGCCTCTAAAGGTGCAGTAACCAAAAAATGGTCTCTATCCAATAATACCGCAACTTATACAGCCTAGTATTAAGTGCTAAAGACTAGAGGTTCTACCTTTAGTCTTTTCTGATCTCTGGTTTTTATCATTTAAAATGAATATTCATTCACAGAAAATATTTGGTTTTCAGCCGACATTATTTGAGCGATTAATGGCTGATGACTTGGGAAACCATGATAGTTCTCGCTGGAATATTCAGCAACTCAAGGATTCTGTAGCACGGGATCTTGAAGAATTATTAAATACCAGAAATATACCACTTGAAGAAATTGAAGATTATCCGCATGTAAAAAAAGCAGTTTTAAATTTTGGCATTCTGGATTTTGTGGGCCTGAGTACTGCCAATCCGCTGCACCGTGACCAGATTTGTCGTGCCATTCAGGCGACCATTGCTGATCAGGAAACCCGCTTAAGCCATGTTCAGGTCTTTATGCATATTGACAGTGATCATGTCGGTTCATTGCTATTGACGATTAAGGGAGTACTCAATATCAGGCCCATACAAGAACCTGTGGTATTTGACGCGGTATTAAATCCTGCGACCCAGCAGTATTCCATAAAAACTGCCGGGTTATAGGACATTATGTTGGACAAGTGTTTTGGATAAATTGTTACCTTACTATGAACAGGAACTGTCGTTACTTATGCGGCAGTCCAAGGCATTTGCTGAAGCCTATCCCAAAGTTGCCAACCGGTTAATCATGACTGGTGAATCGGTTGAAGATCCACATGTTGAGCGGCTTATTCAGGCATTTTCACTTATTGCCGCCCGTATCCATAAAAAACTGGATGATGGGTACGAGAATTTCACCTCTGCCTTGTTTGAAGTGTTATATCCAGCTTATCTCAAGCCTTTTCCTTCCTGTTCGATTGTTGCGCTGGAGCAGGGGATTAAACTAAATCAGTTAACTGAACCTGTACTGGCTCAGAAGGGAATGAAGTTAATCACCAAGCCGCATCAGGGCGTGAGTTGCCGTTTTAGCACTGCTTATCCAGTCACTCTGTTGCCGCTTGAACTGAATAAACTGGAGTTTAAGCTTAATCCGGTTGAAGAAAGCCAACAGGATACCAATGCCTGTTTAAAGCTGCATTTTAATATCCTGTCGGCCGGATTCGATGTCATGCAGTTGGTCACACAGCGCTTACGACTTTATCTGGATGCTACGCCTTTTGGGGTGGCACATTTGCGTGACTTGATGCTTGACTCCGCCACAAAAGTTTATGCAGGTAATGCATTTACAGTAGCAAAACCCATAAAAAATCCGTTTTCACTGGTGGGTTTTTCACCTGACGATGCATTATTGTCCGCAGATCAGCATACGCATCATGCTTATCGACTTATTACAGAGTATTTTACCTTTCCAGAAAAGTTTAATTTTATTGACCTGTCGATGCAGGGTTTAAAGTTTATTTTGACTAAAGGCGTTAAGGATTTCTCAATTGAGCTTAAATTCAGGCTGGATAGTAATAACAATAAACTTATTCAGGCACTCGGCCAGCTAAACACCAAAAATATCCGGCTGTTTTGTACCCCGGTTATTAACTTGTTTAAAAAGCCTGCCGAGCCAATCAAAATTAATCACAAGCAGGTGAAATATCATGTCGTGGGTGATGTGCATCATCCGCAGTTTTATGAAATTTACGCTATTAACCGCTTGTCCTTAATCCGGGAAGCTGCAAACCGACAGCAAAGCCTGCATGAAGTTTTACCATTTTATTCTTTGAATCATGCCCGGCAACAACAGCATGCGCTGTATTACCATCTTGAGCGGGAACAGAGCGTTCAGGCAAACCATTCAGGCTATGATTACCAGATCACCCTGGTTGACCATGAATTTGACCCTTCCACCCTTCAGGCTGATTATTTAAGCCTGGACTTGTGGTGTACCAACCGGCATTTGCCACAACATATTCCTTTTGGACTGGCGCAGGGTGATCTTAATCAGGAAGATACAGGGCCATTCCGGCAAGTGCGTTTTTTAAAAAAGCCTACGCCAACTTACCGGTTTAACCATGCCAAAGAAGGCAATTGGCGTATTATTTCCCATTTATCACTGAATACCCAATCATTTAGCAACCAGTCATTAAATCCGCAGCAGGACATCCGTTCTTTAAAGGAAGCATTGACCTTATATGAGCTAACCCACAGTGCCTATAACCTAAAACAGATTGAAGGCTTCAAGGCCATTAATTGCCAGCCTGCCACAACCATGGTGCCGGCAATGCCATATCCCATGTTTATTCGCGGGGTGGAAATCAGGGTTGCCATTGAGGAAAGCAGTTTTATTGGAACAGGCAAACAGCTAATTGGCCAGTTGCTATCACATTTTTTTGGATTAAGGGTCAACCTGAACAGCTTTATTCAGATTGTTCTTGTGGATGACACTACTGGTCAGGAACTGCTTAAATGTCAGCCGCTCAATGGTTTTCGCCAGCTAGTTTAATAGCTGGCCTTACCCAGCAGCCTGAAGGATTTGAGTTTTTTCAGGCGGTACGCCTATTACAAATATATTTAAAACAGCAGAAAAATATTTCAGCCGATCAGGTATTGGATGAAGTGATTGAGTTTAATGCCAGTCTGTCTCTAGCATTTCAGAAAAATGAGGTCGAAGCACTCAGGCAAGCAGACAAAACCGGACGCTACGTCATTATTCCTACCATGCTGGGTTTAACAGGCAATCTGGGTGCATTACCCCTGATATATACCCAAAAACTCAATAGCAGTGTATGGGCCAAAAAGCATGGTTCATTGGCTTTTTTAAACCTGTTTAACAACCGGCTAATTAACCTGTTTTACCGGTCATCCATCAAACACAATTTGCCTTTACTCACCGAAATTTATCAGGACAAGCATTACCTCAATTGCATTCATGCACTGACTGGATATGGACCAACAAAAACCAGCTCAGTCGATCAGACAGAAACTGATTTCCGGGCTGATTATATTTTTGCTGAATTTGCTGGCCTGTTACAAGGACAAACCTTAAATGTTGAAACCGTTCAGCAACTATTAGCAGCCATATTAAATCATCCTGTAAAAGTCCATCAGTTCATGGCTGAGTGGTTTGAAATACCAGTTCAAAGTCGCAGTTATTTATCTCTAAACGGTGTGCAACTGGGCGTAAATAGTTTTTGTGGTGAAAAAGTTAGGCAAATTGATTCTAAAATCCAGCTTGAAATTGGGCCTTTGGTGTATGTGGATTATCTTGAGTTATTGCCTGACGGTAAAAAATATCAGTTACTGCAAAAAATATTAAGGCAGTTATGTAATCTAACACTCATTGTTGAGATCAAACTGGTGATTCATCAGGCAGAAATTAAGCCTGTTTCCTTAGGTTCAAATAATAATATAGGGATAGGGCGCGGCGCATTTTTAATTAGTAAAAGACCACAACATCATCAGTCCCAAACCAGATTTTTATTAAAATAAAATGGAATTAACATGCGCTGGATAATTTATTTTTTCGCCCTTTTTATTATCATTGATGTTGTTGTGATTGCCTATTGGCGCGATAGCCAAGCTAATACTACGCTGAGTAATATTTTAGTTTATTTGCTGGTTTTACCATTAGGAATTTTTGGAATTAGTTATCTTGTTCGCCTGATTTATAAAAAACAAAATAATCCTATAAAACCTGACCCGAATAATCATTCAGAAACACCAGCTTTAGCGGAACAGGTAGAGCAAAAAACAACTTATCTTAGAATTCACGCCGCAACCTTGCAAACCAGTGAAGGCGAGGACATTACTGAAATTCTGGACGCCTTAAAACAATATAAAACCGCCCAACTTGATTCACAACTGGTGAATGCCAGTGGTGTTCATATTCTAAGCCGTCGGATTGACCTCTCTGAAGATGAGCTCGAACACCTTAGCTGGTTTAATGATACCGATAGTTCTGCTTCTGACACTCTGGCACGCTTTAAACGGATTGCCGTTATTGTACAGCGTTTATTACAAAACATGGACTTACAACTTTGCCTTTTATCCCAGGGGATGACACAGGCTGCACAGTGGCATGTACGACCAGAATTTGAGCAACCCATTTTGCATCCAGCATGGAATGGCCAGCGTGATGAGCACATTACCCAGCATACTGAGCAGGTTATTCACCAGATTCAGCAATGGCCAGTACAGGTGAAAATCCACTGTTTTTTGCCGCCAAGCCCTAATACGCAGGATTACGAATTGATCCGCCACACTATAGATAGCCTTTTACAGCAATTTGGTTTTAGCGTAGACCAGTTTTTGTTTTTACCCGTTGTTTTAAGTCCAGCGCTTAGCCAGCAAGACTTGCTTCATGACTTATTGCAGCAAATTAAGCAGGATGAAAAAAATATACATTTAATTCTGGGTGCAGATAGTTTGATTGATCAGGATGAAGTTGATGAAATTATTTGGGAAAAACCGGACTATATCACTGCAGAAGCAGGTTATGGACTACTAATATCAAATTTCAAGATTAACATCTCGGATTATGAAGACTCTGGATATATTCTTGTTAATCCTGATGAGAAGAAATTAACACTAAAAACTCCTGAAAAATCTTCATTAATAGTCTCAGCTTTTAATCCACTGATTCATACTCATCAAATTAAGCCATTATTAAGTTATTTAAGTCAGCTTGAATTAAATAGTGACGAACTATTATTTGCAGGAACATTATTGGAGTCGGTTTCTGATCAGGCTAGCGGGCTTGCCTTAACATTTTCAGCAGCTTTAACCCAGCAGTTGGATATTGAAAACCATTTATTTTTAATGAATGAAGATCAGAAAAACTATAGCTGGTTTTTTACGAAAGATTTGGATTTTCTGGAAACATCAAATGAATAAATCCTAGTCCCTTAAAAATTTTGATTCAGTAAAAAATATAACCTTATAACAGGTTTTTTATTAAATATTATGATGAAGTGACCACCAAGATGATAAATGGTTTTTGGCAACGAATATATGATCCTCGCCTGATTATCGCAGCTGGTATAATAGTAGTGGCGGTGTGTGCTTACCGTGTGCTTTCACCATTACTGTTCTGGAGCCTGATGGGCGGGTTCTTACTGTTATTAATGATAACTGGCGGACTATGGTGGCATTTCAAAGGGAAAAATGGTAAGCAGGGTGCCGAACTGGCAGACTTGCTGCAACAGGACAACCGTCTGCTAAGCCCTAAAAACAAAAATGATGACGCAGAAAAAATCCAGTTTCTAAAACAGCAAATGAATGACTCCATTCGTACCTTGCGTAAATCAAGGTTAGGTGACAAGCGGGGTCATGCGGCGCTGTATGAACTGCCGTGGTACATGATGATTGGTAATCCAGCGGCAGGAAAAAGTTCTGCCATTCAAAACTCGGGATTACGCTTTCCCTTTGCTGAAAATAACAGGGATAAGGCGGCTATTCAGGGAATTGGCGGCACCCGTAATTGTGACTGGTTTTTTTCCACCGAAGGAATTTTGCTGGATACTGCCGGGCGCTATGCAGTCTATGAGGAAGACCATCAGGAATGGCTGGGCTTTCTGGGCTTATTGAAAAAAAACCGTAAAAAGGCACCTATTAACGGCATCATCATTGGGGTTAGTATTGCCGAGCTAATGAGCAATAACCCGGAACATGCGTTAAAACTTGCCAAAAATTTGCGGAGCCGGGTGCAGGATCTGACTGAACAACTGGAAGTGTTTGCACCGGTTTATGTGATTTTCACCAAGATGGATTTGGTGGCGGGTTTTACGGATTTCTTTTCAATTTATGATGATGAGGAACGCCAGCAGGTGTGGGGAGCCACCATTCCCTACGAGGAAAAAGCTGGTAAAGACGCGAGCGCCCAGTTTGAAGAACAATTTAATGTGTTGTATGAGGGCTTGCAGGATTTAAGTACCACGCATTTGACCCGTCGGCATTCCCAGACCATTTCTCCTAGTGTCATGACCTTTCCACTGGAATTCAAATCCATCAAACCGGCTTTAAAATTATTTATTTCAGCATTGTTTGAAGAAAATCCATTTCAGTTTCAGCCCGTTTTTCGTGGGTTTTATTTTACCAGTGCCTTGCAGGAAGGAACGGTGGATAGCCCCATGACCAAGCAGATTGTGACCCAGTTTAGTCTGGCTGAACCGACGCATGGCAATGGGCAACATGTGGAAATTGCTAGTCAGCATGGTTATTTTTTAAAGCAGCTTTTTTCCCGTGTAATTCTGGCAGACAAGCATTTGGTACGTCAGTATCTCAACCGCAACCGTCGCCAAAAACGGCATGCAGCATTTTTGGCTGGCCTGCTGGTTATTGGGGTTGCCTTGAGTGTCTGGACTTGGTCATACCGGAACAACCAGTTATTAATCCAGAATGTCAGTGCCGATTTGCAAAAGGTAAAACGCATTCAGGCCGAGGGTCAGGCCAGTCTGTCCAGCCAGTTTGATGCATTATTAATTTTGCAGGATCGCCTGGAGCAACTGGATCGTTACCAGCAGGATCGCCCGTTATCCCTACAATTTGGTTTATATCAGGGCAAGGCCTTACGGGAAAAACTGCTTACTGAATATCTGGCCGGCGTAAAACGTGTCATGCTCACGCCTGTTCAGCAAAATATTGTGCGTTATCTGGGTGAAGTAAATGCCAATGCCGATGCGCTGAAAACAGCAACAACCAGCAAACCTGTTGAGGCAGCAGCCATTAGTGCTTCCAAGCAATATACCGAAGCATCAGCAACCAGTGCAGAGGATGCTTACAATGCGTTAAAAGCCTATCTGATGCTGGCTGATCATAATCATATGGAATCCAGCCATCTGAACGATCAGATTACCCGTTTTTGGCGGACATGGCTTGAGGCAAACCGTGGCGAGATGTCGCGGAGTGACATGATTCGCAAGGCTGAGCGCCTGATCAGTTATTCACTGGCACAAAGCCAGAGTACGGCATTTCCAGTGCTTGAGGCAGATCTGGCACTGGTGGATCAAACGCGTGAGCATTTGCGCCAGGTCATCAAGGGCATGCCTGCGCGTGATCGGGTGTATGCTGAAATCAAGATGCGTGCTGCCGTGCGTTATCCTGCCATTACTGTGGCTCAGGTGGTGGGTGAAAAGAACCGTCACTTTATGGTGGGCAGTAATGCGCTGTCCGGCACGTTTACTAAAGCCGCCTGGGATGGTTATGTCAGTCAGGCCATTGATGAAGCCAGTAAATCTAATGTGCAAGGCAAGGACTGGGTACTGAACAGCGTACGCCATGATGACCTGACCTTGACTGGTAGTCCTGAGCAAATTCGCCGTGAACTGGTAGGGCTATACAAGAAAGACTATATAGACGAATGGAAGAAATTTATCCGCGCCATTGATTATGTCCCATCGGGTGACTTTAACCAGCAGTTAAAGGTTATCAATAATCTGGGGGATACCGAGCAATCACCAGCCCGTAAAATGATTACCTTAATTGCTACAGAAACCAGTTGGGATAATCCTGCTGCCATGGATGAAAGTGCCAGTCTGGCCAAGCAGGGATTTGTTACATGGCTTAAAAACAAAGTCTTACGCCAGAGTGCAGCGCCAGTTCAGATTAATATTGACCCCAGTGGACTAAACAAGGCACAAGCAAAACTGGGTGTTATTGGCAGTGAGTTTGAAGCTGTTTATAACATGGTACGAGTGCGTGAAGACAACCAGAAACGTGCATTACTGGATAATTATATCGACCAGTTAGCAGCGATTCGCTCGCGGCTTAACAAGATTTCCAATGCAGGGGACATTGGCCCCAGTGTGATTGGTCTGGTACGCCAGACGGTGCAGGAAAGTGGCTCAGAATTTAATGCAACCCAGCAACTGGTTGATGAGCAAATGCTGGCAGGTACCACTGATGAAATGCGCCAGATTTTAAGGCCGCTATTAATTAAGCCATTAATCCAGTCCTACAAGGTGCTCATGACGCCAGCACAACAGGAACTCAATCGCCTGTGGAATGCACAGGTGTACCAGCCATTTAGTAGCACGCTTGCTACTAAATACCCGTTTGCACCCGGTGCCCGTATAGAAGCAACATCCAATGAAATTGGCCGTATTCTGGGTGAATCGGGCAGTATCTCCCAGTTTGTCACCAGCCAGCTTGATCCACTGGTGATTCGGCGTGGTTTACAACTGGCTCCCAAAACATGGAATGGCATTGGCATTAATCTTAATCCCAAATTTGTGGCGGATTTTCCGCAGTATATTGCGCCAGTTGGTGGTAGTCCCAGCACAGCCAATCTGAATAATGCAGGAAAGACCAGTGCTAATCCTGACCAGACGACATTCCAGATTTATCCGTTAGCCATTGCGGGATTAAGTGAATATGTGATTGATATTGATGGACAGCGCCTGCGTTATAACAATGGCTTGCCGGAATGGGTGAGTTTTGTCTGGCCCAATCCGTCCAGCCAGCCGGGCGTTAAAATTACAGCCACTGACCTGTCTGGCAACATTGTTACTATCGTAGATGAGCCAGGTGCCTATGGACTGGAAAAACTGATGACTTCAGCCAGCCGCAAAAAACTTGCCGATGGCAGTTTTGAGTTGCGCTGGAATGGTCAGGCCAATACGGCACCATTAACCGTCAAGTTCCGGCTCATCAGTGGCGCGGCTGCAAATAATAGCGATGTCCCTACAGGAAGTAATGGCTTAAAAGGGTTACAGCTTGTGCCGGACGTTACAGTGATGGGAAATATGGGCGTAACCAATATATCAGTTAATACAGCCAGTACGGCTGCTAGCCAAGCTGTCCCGCAATCACCCACTAATATCAATAACACGATCAATCGCACTATACCTCCTACAACAGCTGCGACTACGCCTGCAGCCACAGGAGTAAACCCATAGTGCACACACAGGTTATCAGTGCTGATTATTTTTACTTTGGTAAATGTCCGGCACGTGGGGATTTTTTACGTAGTGCAGGCCAGCATACCATGTTGAGCATACTGGATGAATGGATTACCAAAGCCCTTGAGGATTATTCCAGCCAGCAAGATGATTATGCCAATTTTGATGAAATGTCCGGCATCAGCTTTGTATTTTGTAATCCAAAAATGCCTGTTGCCTTAACAGGCTATTTAAGTGCAAGTCATGATACGTCAAAACGCCGTTTTCCGCTGGTCACAGGCTGCCGCCTGCAAATCCGTCAGCCTGAGCAGTTTGTTGCCCATGCACCGCTAATTCTGGATGACCTGTGGCAAAGCACCCAACAGCGTAACCAGAACCTTTTGCATATTCAGGATAGTGCGCAGCTCATGCAGATACTGGAGCAGCCTTGTGTGCTCAATGATGAAACAGGCAGTTCTTATCAGGCACAGGTTGCCAGTTATAGTCTATGGCAGTTTGCCCACGTGCTGGGCCTTCAGCCGTACAATTTTGTGCAAAGCCTGATTGGTTTGGGTTTGTTACTACAACCTGTAGTGAGTCAGGGGGCCAAAAAGCTCAACAAGGTATTGCTGTTACCATTGGCACCGATTCCGGATATTCACTTTACTGCAACTTTCTGGTTGGACTTAATCACTGGTTTTATCAAGCGCCATAATATTGAACTGTCAATTATGCTGTGGAATCAGGCAAAACCATTGCTCATGGTAGGTTTTCAAGGGGCAGATATTGCAGCCCTGAGCGGCATGATGCAAAACAATATCAGTTCAGATCACTGGGTAAACGTTGCAGAAGCAAGCTGGGTGGACAGCTATCTGGAAAATGACGCGGGACTGGCAACTCTTGAACAGGTACTCGGCGATAGCCAGATGTCATTAATAGATGCAACCAGACTGTTTAAGCAGGTTTTTTTGGGAAATTAAAATGAATATTTCCATATTAAAGGATAGCACAATGAATTTTTTTAATAAAAATCATAAGGTAAAAGTTAAAAAGCTAAAAAATGCAATGGCCAATTTTACTTCAATACTATTGTTACTGGGCTGTGGCTTGCAGGCTAATCATGCTGTGGCTGGGCAGGAGCCTGTGATTGCCAGTGGTGTAGTGCCGGATGAACAAACCAGACAACAGATTATAAGCAAGTTAAAAAGCCTATATGGTGACAATGTAGTAGACCAGATTACGGTGGCAGCGGTGACAATGCCCCCTGAATGGCGGCAAACTGTATTGAATAGCATTCAGCCTGAGCTAAAAAATGTGAGTAAGGGACGGCTTGAAATTGCTGGCAGCAATATACAGTTAAGCGGCAAAGTGCCTTCTGAAGCCATTAAAGCAACTTTAGCTCAGCAAATGACCAACGGCATATCGAGTGTTTATAAAGTAAAGCAGTTACTTGAAATTAATGCTTCTGAACAAAAGCTGATTGATCAGGCATTGGGTAATCGTATTGTAGAGTTTGAATCAGGCAGTGCCATTTTAACGCCTGTGGGTCAGTATATTCTGGATGAAATGGCGGTTGCCCTGAATAAAGTGGGCAACAAATCGGTGCGGATTATTGGACATACTGACAGTCAGGGCAATCCCGTGACCAATCTTGGGCTATCATTACAACGGGCTAATGCGGTACGGGATTATCTGGCTGGCAAGGGCGTGAATAAAATCCTGTTACGCACGGAAGGTTTGGGCGCCAATCAGCCTATTGCTGATAATAGTAGTGAAGAAGGTAGACGACGCAATCGCCGTATTGAATTTGAAGTGCTGTAGAGGTCTGACCCTACAGCACTACGATTGATGAGCAATCAGTTTCTGTATTTATTTTTTAAAGGCCCGTTCGTTGGAGCAGGTACTTAAATCACATTCCCGCTTGATTTCTTCAATGATGGCCTGATCATCCTTGGATAGTGGCTTTTGACGTTGCATACAAAATTCCGGATTAACCTGCGACAGGCTGGTACAGATATCCTGCAAGCGCTGATCGGTTTTTTGCATGTGATCCAGCAAAATCCGGAAGCCATCCATTACCGGATCAGAGGCATTGGGCACTGCGGCATAGGGCTGGAAACCCAGTGATTTGGCATAATTCATACGGCGTGAATCATCAAGGCTTAATGAAGCTGGCTGTTCCTTGTAATCTTTCAAGATATAACGGGCTGGATTACCCACTGCGGTGGCATTATCGGGAACTGCTTTAGTCACCACGGCATTGGAGCCAATTTTGGCATTTTTGCCCACTATAAAAGGCCCGAGAATTTTTGCACCAGCGCCAACCACCACGCCATCTTCCAGGGTAGGATGGCGCTTGCCTTTGTTCCAGGTGGTGCCGCCCAGGGTTACACCGTGATATAAAGTGACATCATCACCAATTTCTGCAGTTTCACCAATCACGACGCCCATGCCGTGGTCAATGAAAAAGCGCTTGCCAATTTTTGCGCCGGGATGAATTTCAATACCAGTTAGAAAACGGTTAAAGGTGGAAATACCGCGTGCAGTACCTTTAAATTCCTTTTGCCAAAGCTGATGAGCCACCCTATGGATGATCAGTGCATGAATACCAGGATAAGTGAGCAGCACTTCCAGTGTATTGCGGGCAGCAGGATCGCGGGCAAAGACGGCTTGAATATCTTCTTTAAGCTGCTTAAACATGGTCGTTATCATCCTGAGTCACGGATAGCAAAGTGTTCTCGGTATTTTGAGATTGATCTGGATTGTGCTGGGAAGTATTTTTTAATGGCCAGTTGCCCCGGCTTAAGGCTTGTACCCGGCCAAAAATACCTCGTAGCAGGTTGTATTCCATGCGATCCAGTTGAATACGGCCAAACAGGCGACGCAAACGTAAGGGCAAAAGTCTGGGATTCTGCGGATCAAGAAAATCAATATCGGTGAGCATGGCTTCTAGATGCGGAAAAAATTGCTGCATTTGTGATTGGGTCACCAAAGGTTCATCCCATTGCATGGCCTGCTGATTGGGCAGGGGCATTAGCGCTGACTGAGCAGGATTAGAGTGTTGCTGCTTTGACTGGGTTTCCAGTGCATGCATGCGCAGTTCATAGCAAATCACCTGAATGGCAGCTGCAACATTTAATACGCCATACTCACTATTAACCGGAATGGTTAAGTGATAATTACACTGGGCCAGCTCGTCGTTGGTCAAGCCACGGTCTTCACGGCCAAACACAATCGCAATTTCATGCTGATCCGCCTGTTGAATAGCCAACCCAGTTGCTGCCCTGGCTTCCAGCAAAGGCCAGGGAATAGTACGGCTGCGTGCACTCGTTCCAAACACCACATGACAATCGGCAATGGCATCTTCAAGTGTGTCAACCACTATGGCCTGTTCCAGAATGCTGGCAGCACCAGAAGCCAGTGCTGTTGCATCGCCGCTGGGAAAGGTTTTAGGGGCAACCAGAACCAGTCGGGACAGGCCCATGGTTTTCATGGCACGTGCTGCCGCACCAATGTTGGCTGGCAGGGTAGTATTGACCATGACAATGCGGATACGATTGAGCCGCTCTTCCAGTGTTAAGATTTCAGACAAATCAAACTCGCAATTTTCGTAAAACAGGACTTTCTAAAACTGTTTATTACTATAACATTATTTAAGATATAAAAATTTACTCACCTTATTTGCAGTGACTAGAAGAATTAAAAAACAGGGGAATACATAGCTAAATAAACTGCGTAGGAACGACTAACTTGTCCACGGCACTAAAAGCTCAATCATTGTACTATGCCTAATGTTATTAGTCGTAAATATCATTAATTATAAGGGAATTGGCAATACACAACAAAACACCCCAGCTTGAGGCTGACCAGGATTGGCAGCAAGCTGGCGGGCAGCAGTCTGGCAACGCTTTAACTGGTTTTGAATGGCTGGCAAGCCCTGAACAATGCCCTGAGTTTTTACAATGGCTTTTATGGCTGCCGAGCAGGTGGTATCACCATACACATGACCTGCTGCACATTTAAAACCCTTGATTGGCGATAGATAACGCTGATAGCCTTCGATCACTTGCAGTACAGTGTAATTACCAGCTTTGATAATAGAATTGGTCATCTTATTAAGCGCTTCATTTTTAAAACTAAAGCTTAACCGGCTATTTTGTTATTGTGGAGAATTGACCTGTTGCGGTTTGGCAACAGGGTTTATTACATTTGCTATAAATTCTGGGATTGGCACTTTATCCTAACTAAGGCTGATTCAGGAATACACCACTTCCTTTGGCGCTGCTACTTCTACCTGCTGGACAGAAGCCGTAACTGTTTTTTGCGCTTTACTCTTGGTTTGGTAATTCACATAAATGGCCTGCTTGCCCAGATATTCGCGTAAAGCGCGTAGTAATTCATCCTCAGCGCGCACCCACCAGTGTTCAGATAATTCCAGAACGCCTTGTGCATAGGCCGTTTCTACCTGAATATGTAGTGGAATTTTTTTGCTGGTTTCATCAATAAGCTGGGTGTAGGGTTGCAGGATTGTAGCCAGTTCTGACGCAAAATTATGATGCTGCATCAATGCTGTATCAGGTTGCAACAAAATATTTAACGCACGTTTTGCCCGGATTTCATTTAAGCTAAATGCTTTATTCAAGCGGCCAATTGGACGGTCAAAGTTTTCCCGTTCAACCACTTCACCTTCAATCACAATGATATTGTCAGTCTTGATGAGTTCCTTATAGCGTTGCAGGCGCTCAAAGTTAGTGTTGACTTCAAGGCGGGCAGTGCCGTCATCCAGCGTAATGACAGTGCGGTTGGGAAAGTTGGCAACATCCAGCACCAGACCAGCAAAGACAGTGGTACTGCCGCGACGGGTGGCACCTAGCTCATTCAAACTGGTTGGAATAAAGTTTTTCAATTCCTGCCGATAAACATCCATCGGATGCCCAGTTAAATACAGGCCCAGTGTATCTTTTTCGCCTTTAAGCCGAACCTCATCGCTCCACGGTTTAACAAATTTGCTGACTGGCCGTTGCACGGTTTCAACTTCACCAAACAAGTCCATCATGCCAATTTCACGATTCTGGCGCGCCTGTTCTGCCGCCTGTACGGCTTCTGGCAATTGTTCCATCAGACTGGCACGTTCAGTTTCAAAGCAATCCATGGCACCAGCACGAATCAGGGCTTCCAGCGTGCGCTTATTGGTTTTTTTCAGGTCAATACGGTGGCAAAAATCAAACAGGTCTTTATAGGGGCCATCCTGTTCACGGGCAATAATGACAGATTCCATTGCTGCTTCGCCAACACCCTTAATGGCACCTAAACCATAAATAATGGTTTTTTCATTTGAGGCACGGAACTTGTAATTGGACATATTAACCGAAGGCGGTAACACTTCCAGACCAATACTACGGCAATCGGAAATCAGGAATACCACGTTGTCGGTGTTCTGCATTTCCGAGGTGAGCACTGCCGACATGAACTCTGCCGGATAGTGTGCCTTTAGCCATGCCGTGTGGTAGGCAACCAACGCATAGGCCGCTGCATGCGACTTGTTAAAGCCATAACCGGCAAATTTTTCAATATAGTCAAAAATTTCATTGGCCTTGCGTTCATCAATTTCACGCTTGGCCGCACCTTCAATAAAGGTCAGGCGCTGCTTGGCCATTTCCTCAGGTTTTTTCTTGCCCATGGCGCGGCGTAGCAAATCCGCACCACCCAGTGAATAACCGGCACATACCTGCGCGGCCTGCATCACCTGTTCCTGATACACCATAATCCCATAAGTGGGCTTGAGTACGTTTTCCAGCAAGGGATGCAGGTATTCAAAGTCGCCACCATGCATCCGGTGGATAAAGTCGGGAATCAGATCCATCGGGCCGGGACGGTACAATGACACAAACGCAATGATTTCCTCAAACTGGCTGGGCTTTGCCTCTTTGAGCATGCGCTTCATGCCGGGGGATTCAAACTGGAACACTGCCGTGGTGTTGGCATCGGCAAACACTTTATAGGCCTGTTTATCATCCAGTGGCAGCGTTGATAAATTCAATAAAGCCTGCTGTTGCTGCTTGCGCCGCACGTTAATGTTTTGAATGGCATCTTCAATAACGGTCAGGTTGCGCAAGCCCAAAAAGTCAAACTTGACCAGCCCAATGGCTTCAACGTCATCCTTGTCAAACTGGCTAACGCGCGAGCCTTCTTCATCGCAATACACCGCCGAGAAATCGGTAATCTTGTTGGGCGCAATCAGTACACCGCCCGCATGCTTGCCGACGTTACGGGTAATGCCTTCCAGTTTGAGCGCCATCTCCCAGATTTCAGTGGCATCTTCAAAGTCATTATGAGTTGGGTTACTCACAATATCTTTAAGCTGTGGCTCCATCTCCAGCGCCTGCTTGAGATCAACGCCGATGGGCTTGGCTGGAATCAGCTTGGACAGACGATCGGCCAGACCATACGATTTGCCTAGTACCCGCGCCACATCACGGATAGCACCTTTTGCTGCCATAGTTCCAAAGGTGATAATTTGCGAAACGGCTTCACGGCCATAGGTTTGTGCCACGTAATCAATCACGCGGTCACGCCCGGCAATACAAAAATCCACGTCAAAGTCGGGCATGGACACCCGTTCTGGATTCAAAAAGCGCTCAAACAGCAACTCATAGCGTAGGGGGTCAAGGTCAGTAATTTTTAAGCTATAGGCTACCAGTGAGCCTGCACCCGAACCACGGCCCGGGCCAACCGGTACGCCATTATTTTTGGCCCATTTGATAAAGTCCATGACGATCAGGAAGTAACCGGGAAATCCCATGTCCAGAATGGTTTTGATTTCAAACTGAAGCCGGTCTACATATTGCTGTTGTAACTCTGCCCAGTTGCCCATTTCCCGTTCATCACAGCCAACCGGGTATAGCTGCTGAAGCCGTTCCTCAAGGCCAAGCTGGCACTGCTCGGCAAAAAAGCTTTCAATGGTATGTTCGGCAGGAATCGGAAAGTTGGGAAGATAATTCTTACCCAACGTTAAAGTCACGGTACAGCGCTTGGCAATTTCCACTGTATTTTCAAGGACACTCGGCAAGTCTGAAAACAGGCTTTCCATTTCAGCCTGTGTCTTGAAATACTGCGCTTCAGAGTAGTCACGTGGACGGCGCTCATCACCCAGAACATAGCCTGAAGCAATACACACCCGGGCTTCATGCGCTTCAAAATCCGAGGCCTGCATAAAGCGCACATCATTATGGGCAATCACGCCAATCTGGTATTTTTCAGCCAGTTGCAAAGCCAGCTCAATAAATTCATCTTCACCGGGACGATTGGTGCGGGTAATTGCTAAATAGACCCGGTCGGCAAATTGCGCAATCCAGTCTTCCAGCAGGCCTTCTGCTTTTTCTGGCGTGCTGCTACGCAAAGCCTGTCCTACATCACTGTGCATACCCAGCATGGCAATCAGGCTATGATTCTTTTTAAAAACCCAGTCGCGTTCAATGCAGGGAATACCCAGATTCAGGCCATCGGTAAAGCCTTGCGATACAATTTCGGTCAGGTTGCGCCAGCCATCATTGTTCATGGCCAGCAGGGTCGCGCGACCCTTATCGTCACAAAGGCGGATTTCACTGCCAAGTATGGGCTTGATGCCTTTACCCAGACAGGCCTTATAAAATTTGACGGCAGCATACAGGTTGGACAGGTCGGTCAGTGCCATGGCGGGCATCTGGTCTTTTGCGGCAGCATTGATGAGCGCGGGGATACGGACAATCGAATCAACAATTGAAAATTCGCTATGTATGCCCAAATGAATAAAGCTCATTACTGCCTCCTGTTTTGAAGCACAAATCATATCATGCCTGTTGGTGGAGTTCGTAAAAACATCGGGGATTATTGATGACCCGATAAAACATTAAATTTGGGTCTTAACAATCGAAGGCTTGATAAAAAATGCCGAAATTTACTTAAGCTTGAAGAAAAAAACGTGGATTTTCAAAATATTTCAAAAATGCGATGAAATGCGTGCCTACAAATTGCACAACTTCTCTTGAACTAGGGTAAGCTAATTCATCTGGAAAACTGTAATTGTGGTAGAGAAGCATGAGCCAGCACCCATCATCTGTACTGTTAAATGGCATCAATATCAGTGAGATTTTAAATGTCCAGAAAATTCACGATAATTTGTACAGCTCGGGCCAGCCGACAGTACAGCAACTGGAATTGATCTGTCAGGCTGGCGTGTCAACCGTCGTCAATCTGGCATTAAATGATGCGGACAATAGCCTGATCCGGCAACATATTTATGAGGATCGTGCTGTGCTGGAACTGGGCATGCATTATATCCATCTGCCAATTTTGTGGGATTGTCCTTCAGCCAGTCAGACGCTGTTTGCATTAAAAGCCATTCATCACTTGCAGGATCAATTGGTCTGGATTCATTGTGCCAAGAACTGGCGTGCTTCTAGCCTGATGTATTTGTATCGCCGTTTTTATATGAAAATGCCCATTGAGCAAGCCGATGAATTACTGCATCAGGTCTGGGAGCCAGATGAAACCTGGACTGGCCTAATTAATGCAGTGGCAATGCAATTACAGGCAGAGCAGTTTAATTACTAGGAAATTCCATTTCTTGTTGTTATTTAAGGACTAAGCTTAAAGTTACTGTACAGATCACTAAACCTGACCAGACAAATTTAAAGCTAATCATTAAAGCCTGACTAAAGTTTGCATGTATTCTGGTTAGAATTGATTAACCTGATAGCGTGTATTTCGGCCACCACCTGCCAGTTTAATCAGGCAACCTTTTTCGACTAGGTCGGTTAAATGACGAGTAGCAGTGGCCTTGCTGACTTTGGCCACTTTTTGGTATTGAGAGGCACTGATGCCATGCGCAAAGCCATTTTCCCCGCCATCTAGCAAGCGATTTAATACCTTGCGCTGTCCTTCATGTAATTCTAACTGTGCAAAATACTGCCAGAAGCGACTTTTTTGAATCGTCAATGACACACGCTGTAAAGCCTGCTCAACGGCTTCAAGCAAGGTATCCAGAAACCATACCAGCCAGTTACTGATATCAAGACTGCCTTGCTGGGACTGCTCCAGGATATCGTAATAACTTTTGCGTTTTTGCAGAATGGCGGGTGACATCGCGTAGAGCCTGATACTTTGGCTATCCATTTGTGCCAGTGCCAGATCCGTTAAGGTGCGAGTAATGCGTCCATTGCCATCATCAAAAGGATGCAGGGTCACAAACCAGAAGTGAACAATACCGGCCCGAACCAACGGATCAAGCAGGCTGTCATCCCGGCTGACATTAAACCAGTCAATAAAAGCATCTAATTGTGCTTCAAGACCGTGTCGTGGTGGTGCCTCAAAATGAATAATAGGTCGGTCAATCCGTCCTGATACGACTTGCATGGGTTCTTTACCGCGCAGACTACCAATACGCATGCGCTGCGTTGTCCAGTCAGGTTCATTAAACAGCCATTGATGCCATTGTAAAAGACGTGACAGGGTTAAGGGCTGCTGCACATTGTTTAAGGCATCCAGCATGATATTGGCTAGACCTTCAGAACGGTCTGAGCTGGCATAAGGCTGCTCCAGCGTGACCCCTAAGCGCCGCGCCAGTGACGAACGTAATGAGTAAACATTGAGAGTTTCGTTTTCAATGGCCGAGGAAGCAACCAGATTAGCCAGCAGGGTATCCAGACTTTGCTGTGCCTGTTGCGGGTCATGACTGGTTTGACCCAGTAAAAGGCCAATTTTTTGGTGAATGAGCCATGTTTTAGGCAAAATCATAGCATCTGACCAGCTAAATTCAGGCCAATTAAACGTATTCCATTCTACCTGCTGCCAGATCCATTCTTTCATATTGCACTGTATTAAGGACTAATGAGCCGAATATAGCAATTATTCGGCTCATAGGGTGAGCCAAAATTAAAATTATTCGGCTCATGCCTATTAATAAAAGCTTTTAAAAAAGCCTTAGCAGGGAAATGTAAGGCTTTTTTATTTTGGAGATTAAGCTTAACGGAGGCTAGCCAGATAACGATCCAGCCGCTTAATGGCTTCACGCAGCTCACCTTCAGCAGGCAGGAACACCACGCGGAAATGATCCGGCGTTGGCCAGTTAAAGCCAGTACCCTGAACCAGCAGCACTTTTTCAGCGCGCAGGAAGTTCAGCATAAATGCCTCATCATCCTCAATTGGGTAAATATTAGGATCAAGGCGAGGGAAGCAATACAGGGCGCCTTCGGGCTTCACACATGATACACCGGGAATTTCATTAAGCATTTCCCAGGCAATATTGCGCTGTTCATAGAGGCGACCACCAGGCTTAACCAGATCATTAATGGTTTGATAGCCACCCAGCGCAGTTTGAATCGCATATTGCGCCTGCACGTTGGCACACAGGCGCATACTGGCCAGCATGTCCAGGCCTTCAATATAGTCCTTGGCACGTGATTTATCGCCCGAAACCATCATCCAGCCAGAGCGAAAACCCGCAATCCGGTACGACTTGGACAGGCCATTGAACGTAATGCAAAGTACATCACTGGCCAGTGTTGACATGGGAATGTGTTCGATACCGTCATAAACAATCTTGTCATAGATTTCATCGGCAAAAATAATCAAGTCATGCTTACGGGCAAGCGCAACAATTTGCTCCAGAATATGCCGCGGATACAC
This sequence comes from Alkanindiges illinoisensis DSM 15370, assembly GCF_000619845.1. Taxonomy (GTDB): domain Bacteria; phylum Pseudomonadota; class Gammaproteobacteria; order Pseudomonadales; family Moraxellaceae; genus Alkanindiges; species Alkanindiges illinoisensis. Next base: position 847,424 of record NZ_JHUX01000003.1, read on the forward strand.
AGCACCGGTTGGGTTATTGGGATTGATGACCACGATGCCGCGCGTATTTGCAGTGATTTTGCTTTCCATGTCGGCAATGTCAGGATACCAGCCATTTTGCTCATCACACCTATAATGAATGGCCTGACCACCAGACAGGTTAACTGCTGCTGTCCACAATGGATAATCCGGCATCGGCACCAGCATTTCATCGCCATTGTCCAGCAGGCCCTGCATCGCCATGACAATCAGCTCAGACACCCCATTACCAATATAAATGTCGTTGACATCAACATTAAACAGGCCTTTTTGCTGGTAATACTGGAACACGGCCTTGCGCGCTGGAAAAATACCTTTGGAGTCGGAATAACCAATTGCATTGGGCAGGTTAATGGCCACGTCATTGATGATTTCCTGCGGTGCTTCAAAGCCAAAGGGTGCAGGATTACCAATATTTAATTTAATGATTTTATGGCCCTGTTCCTCCATTTCCACCGCCGCTCGCAAAATCGGCCCGCGAATGTCATAGCAGACATTTTCCAGCTTGGCAGATTTCTTGATTATACGGCGAGTATTGGGAATTGGAGCACTTGTAGACATGACAGGGTTCACTATTTGGTCTTTACTGGCATAGCGGTAAAGGTAGCTTTTGAAGGTTTTAACGGTCACCAGATCCAGCCCATGACTGGTTTTAAGCAATTCCACAATTTTCTCGTGGGTATAGCCTTCGCCCTGATACTGTTTGATGACAGGTAAAAGTTTTTTAAAAATAACGCTTTTCTTTTGCGACATTTTTAGACCTCGATACACAGGCACTCAGAATAAGTGGCATTTTTGCTTCCGTCAATTTAGTTTGCTTACTTTATTGTGTGAATTACAAAAAATAATGCTAAGTTGAAAATATTTTGCTTACTTTTTGCTTTTAAATATTAAATTCCGCTATTTTTATCGCTTGTCATTAGAATTGCACAATCTGCACAGAGCAATAATAGTTTTTCTACCCAGACTTAAGTTAAAACAGTAAAGTTAATAACAAATCAACAGGATATTGCCATTATGCCTACCGTGAAAAAATCTGATATGGAGTGGAAACGCCAGTTAACTGCTGAGGAATACCGCATTACCCGTGAAAAGGGTACAGAAGCACCTTTTACCGGAATTTACTGGGATAATCATTCCAGTGGCGTTTATCGCTGCAAATGCTGTAATACAGCGCTATTTAGTTCGGAAACCAAATATGATTCCGGTAGCGGCTGGCCCAGTTTTTACAAGGCTATTGAAAGTGGAGCGATTGATGAACACCGTGATATGTCGCATGGCATGATCCGCACTGAAATTACCTGCCATAATTGTGGTGCACATTTGGGCCATGTGTTTGAAGATGGCCCAGGACCTACAGGATTGCGCTATTGTGTAAATTCAGCTTCTTTAAATCTGGAAACGGATGATTACCAGCGTGAAGATAACTCACCATGGACAAATGAATATAATGGTGAGGATCATTTATAAGGGATGACTATCAATGTTGACAATTTTAATTGTCAACATTGAGTGACTTGGTTACAATGAAAAAATCTCATAAGAGCAAGTGTAGAGGATAAAACCATGACAACAATTTATGATTTCTCAGCGGAAAAACTGGAAGGGGGAACGCAGGCACTGAGTGACTATGCGGGTAAAGTTGTACTAATCGTAAACACAGCCAGCAAGTGTGGTTTTACGCCACAATTCGAAGGGCTTGAAAAAGTCTATGAGAAATATAAGGATCAGGGTTTTGTGGTGCTAGGTTTTCCTTGCAACCAGTTTGCCAGCCAGGATCCGGGCAGTAATACAGATATTGGTGAGTTTTGCCAGCGCAACTACGGTGTGAGTTTTCCGATGTTTGCCAAAATTGATGTTAACGGCAGCGACGCGCATCCACTGTACAAGTACCTGACTAAGGAAGCAAAAGGCCTGCTGGGTACAGAAGCGGTAAAATGGAATTTCACCAAGTTTTTGGTAGGTCGTGATGGCAACGTGATTGACCGTTATGCCACCGCCACTAAGCCGGAAGCGATGGTCAAGGACATTGAAAAGGCTTTGGCCAAATAATTGAGTTTTCTGGTCTAAACCCTTTTGTACAAATGGTTGTGCTTAAATAAACAGCATGACCATTCGACTTCCTGCACAGGGCTTTTTTAAAGCTAATTTTTAATAAAAATTATTTATTAAATCTCTTTCAAAAGTATAGTTTCGACATGGTTCTTTATCTTACCAAAGGACGGTTCCCGAGCTTGTCGAAGGATGGTCAATGAGCATTCGACAGGCTCATGCCAAGGCTTAGTCAAAATGGTCGAAGGCAAGTTGACATTACTTGTGAAAGAAGCCTATTTACTGACGAATTAAGCGCCAAGAAGCCAATACCCCAAACACAATAGCAATTACTATTAAAATCAGCAGATTTGTACCAATATCAGACAAGCTGGCGTGCATTTGATTGAGCTGGATAAACTGTCGCACGCCCGCTGTAGAAGGCACTATCCATGCACTTAGCGCCATCCATTTGGGCATGGCTTCCAGCGGCCACGAAGCACCAGTGAGAAAGAAAAATGGTACAGAGGTAAAGGTGAGCACTTGCGCAGGTCTTTCAGGCCGGTCAAAAATACTGCCCAGCCACAAGCTCACACTCACCACGGCCAGCACAAAAACAGGCGTAGCAATCAGCAGTGCAGGCAGGTTGGCATCGCGGGGATAATCCTGATACCAGTACACAAAACCAAAATAATACAGGCAGCTTAAAATCCCAATCAGGCTACAGGCCAGCGTAATGCCAGTTAGGTTAATCAGATTGAACCTGAACTGCTGCTGCTTGAGGCTAACAATTAAAAAACTAACCCCAAGCAATAATGTTTGCTGCACAATCAGGGCTGCTACGGCTGGAAAAATATAACTACCATAACCGCCCAGTGGATTGTATAGCGGGTATTCATACAATGACAAACTGGGTTCAACATGCGCAGTTTGCAATAGCGGCGTGAGTTGCTCGGCAATTGATGCCTTGATACCACTGGCCAGTCCATTGCCAATTTCCCGCGTGCGAATCAGGTAAGCCCCACTTAAATAAAGTGCCAGACCGCTATTTTGCCCACGCAGGACATTACTTTCCAAGTGTGAAGGAATCAGGAAAATCGCATCAGCCTGTTGTTGTTTAATAAGTTGTTCAGCTTCGGCAAAATTGGCAGTTTGCTGAACAATATTTACCGCGCGCAAGGTGCTAACTTTAGCAATAATATTACGGCTAAGCGGGCTTTGATCCTGGTCCACTACCACAATGGGTAGCTGGCTGGCGACCTGGCTGTGATACGCCGCTGGGTAGAAAAAGCCATATAGCACCACTGCCAGAATGAGCGTGCTGGCAATAGGGCGCGTGGTCAGGATGGTTCTTAAGGTAAAAATAAAGGCCTGTATCACAGTCATATTGGATGGTGTCATAAGCTGGCACTCACCATGGGGTTGCGCTTAAGCAGCAACAGGCTCAGCAGCAAAAATCCAATTACAAAGCCAACCAGAATCAGCAGGGGTATAAGGGATGTCTGCCATGGGGAGCCAATAATCCATTGCTGGGTTTGCAGCTTGGCATAGGCTGTAAATGGCAGGCTATTACTCCAGATGCGGGTAAAGAGCGGTGCGCCAATGGTTGGCAGGGTAACACCGGCATAGCTTAAGGAAGAGCCTGCATAAATTGCTACCATGGAAAGACCCGTATTAATGTCTTTGGCCAGCAATACAATCGTAGTAGCAAACAGGGCATAAGCCATGAACAGCAGGATTTGGCCTATTAACAACATCAGGACATTGCCTTGAATTGTCCAGCCTTGAACGCCAGACATCCAGACTGTCCACAAAAAGCACCACAGGCTAAAAATAATGATGTACGGCAACAATTTGCCCATAAGCAGACTAAAAATTGATGTAGCTGTTTTCGGATTTAAAAATTTTCTATCTGAACCATTGATAAAATCGCGTCCAATACTGGTAGCCACACAGCATGCCAGCAGCAAATGCAAAATGGCAGTAACTGCAAAAGGCTCTAAAAATAACTCATAACTCAGCTGCGGATTATAAAGGGCAGTGACCTGAATGGTTGGCAGGTTAAAGTCAATGGGTGGGATGCCCAACTGACGAATCAGGGTTTGCTGCTGCTCGCGGTTTGCTGCGCTAACGGCACTGTTAATCCCGCCAGCAACGGTACTGGCAATGGAAAAAAACGCTTCATTAACATAGCTGGCAATTTCAGGGCTTCGACCATGCATCAGATTGGCCTGTGCCTGTGCAGGAATATGAACGACTCCCCATGCCTTAAGCTGCTTTAAATGCTGTTCTGCCAATGGCATGGATGGCTCATAGGCATAAATCGACAATGCTGGCGTCGCTTGAAGGTTTCGAATGATCTGGCGGCTGTAGGCAGAGTGATCCTGATCAACCACCACAATAGGCAAGTGATACGGCGAACCCTGTGACAACATGCTGGCCAGAAATATAATCACCAGTAAGGGTGCAAGCGTGACCAGGCTTAAATCCCAGTAGCTGTTTTTTAGAAAGTTTAGCTCGCGCCAGAATGCTGCCCACATGACTGTTTACACCTGATTCGCCGTAAACTAATGCGTACTGGCAGTTTGGGATTGTGGCCAGTCAAATAGCACACTCATGCCCGGGCGCAAACCAGCCAGCGGTTGCAGACTTTTTAGTTTAATCTCGAAAGTACGTATGTCATAACCACTGGACTGACGGGTGGCTTTCCATGAGGCAAACGTACCTTGCGCGGCAATATGCGTGACTTGAAAAGCTACATTTTTCTGGTTAAGCGCCGGGATATCACCATGCAAAATGCTGCCATGTTTAAGCTGGTTAAACTGGTCTTCACGCAGGTTAATACTAACCCACTGATTGCGTAGGTCAATCAGGGTATACAAGGGAATACCCGCAGGCACCAGTTCACCCACATTGGCAAACTTCTGGCTGACTTCGCTATCTTCCGGTGCTATCAGCTGCATTTCCTGATTGAGTGATTTGGCTTCAGCCACGGCTGCTTCAGCAATTTTAACCTGTGCCTGTGCAGAGGAAAGCTGCTCAGGTGTGCTGCCACGTTCAGCCCGTAAATATTGCTGGTGTGCTGCTTCTGCAATTTGTGCCGATGAATTTTTGGCAGCTTGTGCTTCATCACGGCGCTGGCGGGAAATGACTCCTTCATTAAACAGATTTTGAGCACGCTGATAGGTCACTCGTGCCAGTTCAGCTTGTGCCAGTGCGCTTTGCCAGTTTGCTTTTAAGGATGCAATATTTTCCTGCTGTGAGCCCCGTTCTGCAGTTTGTTCAAGTGCCCTGGCTGATTGTAATGCACCTTCTGCCTGCTGTTGTTTGGCCTGTAACTCGGGGCTGGTGAGAATGCCCAAAATCTGGCCCTTTTTAACGCTTGCACCTTCTTCTGCCATGAGCTGTTCAACCCGGCTAGGCACCTTGGTAGATACATTTAGCGTATTGGCTTCTACCATGCCCTGAATTTGCTGGGGTGCAGGTTTGTTGGTTAGCCACAGGCCCAACCCAACCATAGCAATTAAAAATACAATAATCAGGCTGCGAATGATGCGGGATTTTTTTGTTGATGAATTATCTGCAATTCCATTAGCTGCACCAATTGACGAATCAGGATGGTTTTCCAGAATCTGATTATTTTGCTCAGGGGATTGGTTATTATCGTTCATTTTTTTATCCTGTGGTTGTTCGCTGGTGGTAAAGCAAAACTAAAGGCTTGACTAAAGTCAGGAACAGGCTGGACTTTTAGTAATGAGTCAGTGTTGATCACGCTTGAAAATTGTCCAGCCTGGCCCAATGCAGTCAAAAGAGTAACCAGTGCCATATCATAACGATAGGCTGCGGTTGCCTGATCGGTATAGGTAAGTGTTAAGGCATTAACTGCGTCATTCACAAAGGTTGCGGTGGTTTCACCTTCCCGGAAAGACAATTGTTGCACGCGAAGGTTTTCCTGTGCTGCGGTAATGCTGGTTTGCATGCTCAAAAATGCCTTGCGCGCATTTTCAGCTTCATAATAGCCTCGGCGTACCAGTTGTTGAATGTCCTGTTGCGCCTGTTGTTGTAAGGCTTGAGTTGCATCCTGACGCGCCTGTGCTGCATTCACCAGTTTCTTGCGATCAGTATTTGCCAGCAAGGTATAGTGCGCGCCAACCCCAACCAGCCAGTCATTTTTATTTAAGGTCTGCTGGCCAAACACATAGGCACTAGGCAATAAACTGGCTTTGGCCACTTGTACGGCTTCTGAGGCCAGTTGCTGGTCTTTTTGCAGTTGTGCCAGTTGCGGTGACTGTTGACTGATCTGCGCCAGATAAAAATCCAGTGGCTGCAAGGGTGCCGCCTGCACAAAAAGCGGTGTGGTGAGCTGGGGCAGTTCCGGCTGTTGCAATAATTGTTGTAAATACTGGCGCGAGACATATTCATTGCTGCTGGCCTGATCATACTGGCGCTGGGCGGCCTGCGTTGCCACTTCAACCTGCAGGCGCTGCGAACGGCTAATCATGCCTTGCTGTCCGAGTTGCCGGGCATTGTTCAGGTGCTGTTGCAGGGCATTCAGGTTTTGTGCTGCAGCCTGAGCCAGACATTTTGCCAGTTGCTGGCCAAAATAGGCTTCGGCCAGTTTGAGGGTTTGCTGATCCTGGACTTGCTGGTGATTCAGCTGTGCTTTTTCATAACCAAGGTGCGCAATATTTTGTGCCGCCTGAATGCTGCCACCGGCATAAATCGGCATAACGGCCGAAATGGTCGGGCGAAACAGCTTGTCATTAATCACCACATTGCTTGAATTGGGAATCTGGTCAAACAGACCTGAAACAGCCGTTGAAAAACGATTGCTTAAAAAATTGCTCACATTGTCCGGCAAAGGCACGGGCAGATTATTCAAGGACTGGGCAAAAGCCTGATTGGCAGCATTTTCACCGGTAGCCTTGACATCACTCAGGGGAATATCAACTTCGGTGCGGTATTTAATGGCATTGGCATCAAGGCTAATCACAGGCCGCCATAATTGTGCATTGGCTTCGGCCTGATTTTGTGCGGCTGCCAGATTGGCAGTGCTGGCCTGTACGGCATAAGCGTTTTGCTTGAGAAACTGTTCAGCCTGACTAAAACTTAAAGAACCAGTGGATACACTGGCGTTTGAAAATGCAGGTAAAATTGTCGGGTCTGCCAGATTTTGTGGCTGATTGTTGTGTTGCTGATTGCTATAGTATTGAGAGCGTGATTCGAGATCCTGCAGAAAAGTGCTTTGCTGCAAACCCGTAGTGGTGGCTGCTCCTGCAACAGCCTGCCATTGACTGCAAACCAGCATTGCTGTGGCAAAGGAACGCGATACTAAAAAAGTTTTTTTTAAGGTCATAGGCATATTTGTGCGATCTGCTTTTAGGGCCTGAGCGAATGATTGGGCATTGCCTCAACCTCTGGCTAAACACATGATGCTTTTTCAGAATTAAAGCCTATTTTAGCGATCAATCTAAAGTAATTGATTGTAAAACTTAATCAAACAGGCGAATTTGCAGTCATCAATGTACTTTTAAATTTAGATTATTATTAAAAACCATACGTCCAATAATAAAAAATCCTGCGGCTCTGGCAGGATTTTTAGCAGATCTAGTAGCTTAAAAACTTCATCTGTTATAGACAAAGAAACCAGATAAGTTAATTAAAATGACTGGACATTGTCATTACAAAATCTGTTTTAAGCGTTCAATTACTTGTTCACACTGGTTCATATCAGCCACCAGTGCCATACGCACATGATTTTGTCCCGGATTACCCGAAGCTGTTTCACGCGATAAATAGCGCCCCGGTAACACGGTAATATTGGCTTTTTCATATAAATGACGGGCAAAACGCTCATCATCATCCACCTTGAGCCAGAAATAAAAACCTGCATCCGGTTTTTGCAATGGAAGTAACTGGCCTAATTCATTAAGGAATAAATCAAATTTCTGGCGATACAGCTGGCGATTTTGTTCCACATGCGTTTCATCCTGCCAAGCCACGATGGAGGCCAGCTGATGCTGTACCGGCATGGCAGCACCATGATAAGTACGATATTTTAAATAACTGTCCAGAATTCTGGCATCACCCGCCACAAAACCGGAGCGCAGACCCGGCAGGTTGGAGCGTTTGGACAGTGAATGAAATACCACGCAATTTTTATAATCGTGGCGGCCTAGTTCAGCACAGGCTTGCAGTAGGCCGGTTGGCGCTTCATCAAAATACAGTTCGGAATAACACTCATCCGAGGCAATAATAAAATCATGCTGATCCGACAGAACAATCAGTTTTTTAAGCTGATCCATTGGAATAACCGCACCAGTAGGATTACCGGGTGTGCATAAAAATAACAACTGGGTTTGCTGCCAGACGCTTGCTGGAATCTCATCCAGATTGCCCAGATAGTTATTTTCCGGCGTGCAATTATAAAAATACGGGGTAGCACCTGCCAGAATACTGGCACCTTCATAAATCTGGTAAAACGGATTGGGCATCACCACATAGGGGTTCTGGTTGCGGTTAATAGTCGCCTGCACAAAGGAAAACAGGGCTTCACGCGTGCCACTCACAGGCAAAACCTGTGTTTCTGCATCGATCGCCTGTAACCCAAAACGCTGCTTTAACCAGTCGGCAATTGCCAAGCGCAAGGCAAGTAAACCCTTACTGGTGGGATAAGTCGACAAGTGTTGCAGTGATTCAATCAGTTTTTGCTTAACAAACTCAGGGGCCTGATGTTTGGGTTCGCCAATGGACAGTGAAATATTCGGTAAGTCAGTGGCTTTAAGGTCTGCAAAAAGTCTGGCCAGCTTTTCAAATGGATAAGGATGCAGGTGGTTAATGGCAGGATTCATCGTGCTGTTCTCATTGCGATGCTTAAAAGGTTAAAACAATAAATTTTAAAAAATGGACTTTTGTACTTCTCAAAATCCGTACCCGTGATGCTGAGCACCAATTCTCAAGCATCAGGTTGTGAAAAAATATGGTTGTGGTTTAAATGGCTTTACTGGACCACAGAAACCACCTGCGATGCTTCATCCAGCGCCAGTTGAAGCTTGTGACCAAAAGCTTTGGATTCTTCATTACTCATGGGAATGCCATCGCGTTTGGTAACATAAAAGCTGTCTTCCGCGCGCTCACCCAGTGTGGCAATCCGGGCAGAATGAATGTCCAGTCCCTGCATCATAAACAGGCCGCCAATCTTGGCCAGTAATCCCGGCTGATCCAGTGTCATAATTTCCACAATATTTTGCTGTAGAGCCGTATTTAATTGAATCGTTACTTCCGTTTGTACCGCAAAATGCCGTAATTGTCGTGGAATACGGCGTTCTAGCAGGGTTGGGAATTCTTCCGGTCTGGACAGGGCATTGGTGAGGGCATAAATCACCTGAGCCTGTCGGTCGGTATCGGACAATAAGGTGCCAAAACGATCCAGCACAATATAGGTATCCAGAGAAAACGCCTTGGCAGCCGTGATAATGCGTGCATCCTGTACGTTGAGATCCATTTGATCCATAACGGCGACGCTGGCCGCAAACAGGTTGGGCAGGTCACGGGTATAAATAAAGATTTCGGCGGTGTCGATGGCCAGCTTGCGATGCTCACGAATCAATACCAGTGGATCAGGGTTGTCGCCGTGCTCAATCATGGCTTGCGTATGCCAGACCACTTCATCCGCACGTTCCTTAAGGAAATAATCATCACCCATTTCACGCCAGATTTTTTCAATATCTTCGTAAGTGTACTGGTTGCTTAAGGTTTGCATGGCTTCAAATTTGGTATCATCAATGATGAGTTGATGATCCACTGGCCGATCCAGTCCGCTACGAATGGTGTCACGCGCCTGCGTATACAACTGGCGCATCAGTGAAGCACGCCATGAATTCCACAGTTTGGGATTGGTGGCATTAATATCAGCCACAGTCAGGCTATACAGGTAATCCAGGTGCACCATATCGCCCATGTGATCAGCAAAGCCCTTGACTACGTCCGGGTCTGAAATGTCTTTCTTTTGTGAGGTAATGGACATCACCAGATGATTGCGGGTGAGCCATGCCACAATTTTTCCTTCACGGTCTGTCAGGCCATGATTACGGCAAAATTCAATGGCATCCTCTGCACCCAGTTCACTGTGATCACCCCCGCGACCTTTGGCAATATCATGGAAAATTGCAGCCAGATACACGATTTCCTTGCGATCAAGGCGCTGGAATACCGAGCTCACCACCGGATAATCCTTGGCAAATTCCGGTTTGCCAAAACGGCGCAGGTTGCGAATGAGCAGCAGGGTGTGTGCATCCACAGTATAAATATGGAACAGGTCATACTGCATCAGGCCAATAATCTGGCCAAAAGCAGGAATGTACTTGCCCAGCACGCCGTAGCGTTTCATGGCATGCAGGGTTTCATACAGGTTATGCGGTGCACGCAGAATGGCCATAAACATGGCGCGATGTACCGGATTGGCCCGGAAATTATCATCAATACTTTTGGCAGCCAGCATCAGTAAGCGTAAGGTTTTGGCGCGGATACCAGTAATTTCAACCTGGCTTGCCATAATATAAAACAGCTCCAGCAGTGCGCTGGGCGTTTCAGAAAAAACCCGGTGATGCGTGACGGCAATCTTGCCGCCAATCATGTCAAACCGTTCATTGATATTGCTTTTATGCGGCTTTTCTTCATCGGTGAGACGGGGTTCAATCACTGATTCAAAGAAATAGGCCAGCAGCATTTCATTTAAGGTTGAAACTTTCATGGCCACCCGGTAATAGGTTTTCATGAATTGTTCTACGGCATGATTAGGCGCATCATCTTCCTGCTGGATATACCCCAAACGTGCTGCAACTTCACGCTGGTAATCAAACAGCAGGCGGTTTTCATCACGTCCGGCAATGCGGTGTAACTGGTAACGCACTTGCCATAAAAAGTCTTCAGCAGCTTCAAGCTCACGGAGCTCAAATTCACTAATAAAACCTAAGTGAACCAGGTCATACACCCGAACCACGCGAAAATGCCGTTTGGCAATCCAGCCAATCTGGTTGAGATCACGCAGGCCACCGGGGGCATTTTTAACATCCGGCTCAAGGTTACTTTCAGTGTTGTTGTGCTGGGCATAGCGACGTTGCTGCTCCAGCATTTTTTCCTGAAAAAAAGTCTTGTCTGTCCATGCGGTAGACACAATCTGGCGTGGTTTTTTGGCCAGTTGCTCATCACCAGCTACCAGTCTGGATTCCACCAGGGTGGTGGCGACGGTAATATCCTGCGCGGCTTCCAGACATTCGGTTAGGGAGCGCACACTAATACCCGGTTTAAAGCCGGTATCCCATAAGCTGGATACAAAGCCGGAAATTTTTTCACCTAACTCCGGTTCGATCTCATGCCGGCTTAAAATCAGGATATCTACATCAGAATAGGGCAGCATTTCACTGCGTCCATAGCCACCCACGGCCAGCAGCGCTAAATTCTCGCTGGGCAATGCATGTTGCTGCCATAGCAGCCTGAGCATGTCATCAATGGCTTGCGCGCGTGCATGCACAATATCCCGAATCTTTTCTCCGCTTGCCAGTAACTCATCAAGCTGCTGGTCCAGCATTTTGCGCCATTCAATCAGGGCGCGGGCCTGGCCCTGTTCCTTGATGGAAGGTTGCTCAATAAACGCCTGGGGAGAAATTGTTGCGAGCATAAAAGTACCTGAGTTAAACCAGAAAAGCCATTAAACCAAATTGTGGGAAACAAGCAGCACAATTAAATAGTAAAAACCAAATAGCAAAAAACACGCCAGTACTTGCCCTAGTTAGCAGCAGGCGTATTGGAAATAACCGTTACGCTGGATGCCACCTCGTAAGCTAGCTTGCGTGCTGTGTCGGTATCTTCGGCATAAACCGTAGCAACGCCCATACGACGGCGGGCAAAACCTTCTGGCTTGCCAAACAGGCGCAAGTCCGAGCCCTTAATGCTTAGTGCTTTTTCAAGATTACCAAAGGACAGGTTGGATTCATCACGACCCGCATAAATCACGGCACTGGCAGCAGCACTGTGACGGGTAGTATCTACTGGCAGGCCCAAAATGGCGCGGGCATGTAGCTCAAATTCACTTTGGCACTGGCTGGCTAATGTCACCAAACCCGTATCATGCGGGCGCGGCGACACTTCACTAAACCAGACCATATCGCCTTTAATAAACAGCTCTACACCAAACAAACCACAACCACCCAGATTACGGGTAACGGTATCGGCAATATAGCGGGCATTGCTGAGCGCCTTGTCAGTCATCAGTTGCGGCTGCCAGCTTTCTACATAATCACCAGCTTCCTGACGGTGGCCAATCGGGTCGCAAAAATGGGTTTCAATAGCACCAGTTTCGGCATTTTTGGCGCGTACTGTTAGCAGGGTAATTTCAAAGTCAAAATTAATTTGTCCTTCTACAATCACCTTGCCCTGATTTACACGGCCACCCTGCATGGCATATTCCCATGCTGCATCCACCTGATCATAACTGGTCACGCGCGACTGGCCCTTGCCACTGGAAGACATCACAGGCTTGACAAAGCATGGATAACCAATGTCATCACAGGCGGCACGAAAGCTGTCCAGATTGTCGGCAAAGCGATAGGACGACGTTGGCAGGCCAAGTGTTTCAGCAGCAAGGCGACGAATACCTTCACGATTCATGGTCAGGTTGGCTGCCTTGGCAGAAGGAATGACTACTGCCTGACCTTTTTCCTCTACTTCCAGTAACAGATCAGTGGCAATGGCTTCAATTTCCGGCACAATCAGGTGCGGTTGAACTTCATCGATTAGCGCCTGCAATTCATTGCGGTCTGCCATATTCAGCACCCAGCTGTGATGGGCAACCTGCATGGCTGGCGCATTGGCATAACGGTCGGCAGCAAATACTTCGACACCAAAGCGTTGCAGGGCAATGGCCACTTCTTTCCCAAGTTCACCAGAACCCAGCATTAACACACGAAACGCTGAAGATTGTAACGGGGTGCCAAGGGTAACAGTCATTGCATGCTCCAGAACAACAATAGAAAAGAAGAAATCAGAAAGTGAAAATCAGAAAGCAATTAGGCAAAAATCATAGCATAGCAGATTAGCGTTAAAACCGTCTTTCACTGTAAAAAAAGTATTGGGAGCAAGGCCAAAAAAATGCTATCAATTCAATGCCTGCACAATACAACATAGAATCCTTTAAAGTTTTACTGGTTTTTTCGTACAATATGTCCAGTTCTTTTGGCAGTGCAGGCGGCAAACACAGTGATTGAAAGTAGCAAGGTAATAAAAGATAGAGTGATAAAAAACAGATTGCAGGCTGGGTTAGCAATTTCTTTAAGCGTTGGTCTTTTAAGCCTCACTCTGGCAGCCTGTAACCAGTCTGGGCAGGAAGGGCAGCACAAGCGTGAAATCAAGCCCGCTGTTAAATTATCAACCGATGCCTCGCATATTGCCCAGCAAACCTATCAGTTCATATTAAAGACCGAGCCTGTGCTAACGGCGCAGCCTGTTGATGTTAGCCAGCTAGACGCACAGGTTTTTCAGCCCATCAGGCAGTTGTTGTTACGCTGGAATACCGAAGTCAAGCAGTCCGATAGCGTGGTGGGCGATCAATACACCATTTGTCGTGGCGCGCTGATTTCACTGGATAGCTGGGCCAGAAGCATCCAGAATCAAATCCCCGGTCAGGCTGACAAGCAAGCTATTTTTGAAAAGCAAAAAAGTCTGTGCGAAAAGGTTCTGCAAAACCCAATACAGCAGCCCCAGTAAATGCATTGCGCCATTTTTTGCAACATTATTGATAACTTTGGCGACATTGGTGTTTGCTGGCGCCTGACCCGCCAACTGGCTGCAGAATATCAGTTAAATGTTAGCCTGTTTGTTAATGACCTCAGCAGCTTTTCCATACTGGCGCCAGAGCTGCAACCAGAATTACCTATTCAGCAATTAGATCAGATTACAGTCCATCATTGGCATGCTGATGTTTATTTCGATCAGCCTTATGATCTCATTATTGAGGGTTTTGGCTGCCGGCTAGAAGATCAACTCATTGACCAGATGCAGCAACAAGCCAGTGCAGGCCAGCCGCCGCTCTGGATTAATCTGGAATACATGAGTGCCGAACCCTGGGTCATGGATTGCCATGGCATGGTTTCCATTCATCCGGCAACGGGCTTAAAGCAGACCTTCTGGTTTCCCAGTACCACAGCACAAAGTGGTGGCCTAATCCGGGAGCAGGCTTTGCTTACTGAACGTGACCAGTTTCAGCAGGACAGCCAACAGCAGGTAGAATTCTGGCACAGTCTGGGCTTATCCAATGCCATGCAGTTTTCCAGAAAAATATCACTATTTTCCTATGAAAATAATGCGATAGCAGACTTACTGACAGCCTTGGCAGAAGATTCTATCGCAACACTGCTGCTGGTCCCCAAAAGCAAGGCCATTCCTGATATTGAACTATGGCTGCAATCACGCTTACAGTTGCAAAAAACATTGCAGATTAGTGATCAGGTAAGCTGCCAAAACCTGAAAATTGCTATGCTGCCGTTTTTATCGCATCTGCAATATGACCAGTTGCTCTGGGCATGTGACCTTAATTTTATCCGGGGCGAGGATTCCTGTGTGCGGGCGCAATGGGCAGGCAAACCTTTTATCTGGCACATTTATCCACAAGATGAAAATGCCCACTTTATTAAATTGCAGGCCTGGATAGATCAGATAAAACAACAGGTTAAAGGCGAGTATTTGGCAGATTTTGTTGCGTGGCAAACGGCAATGCAGGCCTGGAATAGCAATACGCCCTCAAATTCCAAACTATGGCAACAACTGCTGACTAACTTGCCCAAATGGCCAAATCTACTGTCTGACTGGAGTGGTTTTCTGACAGCGCAGCCTGATCTGGCTAGGCGTCTCATGAATTGGGTTGAGCAACATCAACTGGAATAATAGTAACTATCCATTAATGGCTGGCATCCAGAATTTTATATTTTTAACCTTCATCGATAGAAAAGCCTGCAAGAGTTTGGCAAAACCGGACTGAAATCGGGTAGAATCTTGCACCAACGTAAAAGGGCTTATTTAGGATACATCCCATGAAAACCGCACAAGAAGTTAAAGCTGGCAACGTGATTATGGTTAACGGTCAACCGATGGTTGTTCTTAAAACTGAATTCAACAAGTCTGGCCGTAACGCTGCCGTTGTTAAAATGAAAATGAAAAACCTGCTAAACGAGCAGGCCATGGAATCGGTTTTCAAAGCTGATGAAAAGTTTGACCAGATTATTCTGGAAACCCGCGAAGCTACTTATTCTTACTTTGCTGATCCTATGTATGTATTCATGGATACTGAGTTTAATCAACTTGAAGTTGAAGAAGAAAACCTTGGTGACGTTAAAAACTTCATTGAAGACGGCATGACTGATGTTTGCGAAGTTACCCTGTACGAAGGCAAGCCGATTGCGGTTGAACTGCCAACAGTTATTGTGCGCGAAGTAGCCTATACTGAGCCTGCTGCCAAGGGTGATACTTCTGGTAAAGTGACCAAAGTGGCTAAGCTAAACAATGGTTATGAGTTGCAGGTTGCTTCTTTCATTGAAATTGGCGAGCGTATTGAAATTGATTCCCGTGATGGTTCTTTCCGTGCCCGCGCGAAAAACTAATCAAAACGTGTGATGTAAAAAGAGGGCTGCGGCTCTCTTTTTTTGCCTCAGACTGTGCAAATAACGTCTAACAATATTAAGCATTCAACTTCCCATAAAAAAACGCCGGGTCATCCCAGCGTTTTTAAATAATTAGTCTATTAGCTTAGACATTAAATCTAAAGTGCATCACATCACCATCCTGCACCACATAGGTTTTACCTTCCAGACGCCATTTGCCAGCTTCCTTGGCACCAGACTCACCGTTATACTGAATAAAGTCGCTGTAGCCGACCACTTCAGCCCGGATAAAGCCTTTTTCAAAGTCGGTATGAATCACGCCAGCCGCCTGTGGTGCGGTTGCGCCAACTTTAACCGTCCATGCACGTACTTCTTTAACACCAGCAGTAAAATAGGTTTGCAAGCCAAGTAGGCCATAACCGGCACGAATCACCTGATTTAAACCCGGCTCTTCCATTCCCATGGCTTCCAGAAATTCGGCGCGGTCTTCATCTTCCAGCAGGGAAATTTCTGCTTCAATCTGATTGCATAATGCCACAACCTGCGCATTTTCACTGGCTGCTAACTGCTTAACAGCTTCCAGATGCGGATTATTGTCAAAGCCGTCTTCTGCCACGTTGGCAATATACATAGTTGGTTTTAGCGTCATTAGGCCAAACCCGCGAATCAGCTTGCGTTCATCATCAGACAAATCGGCAGCACGGGCAGGGCGACCTTCATTTAACACCGGCTCAATTTTTTCCAGCACGGCTTTGGTTGCCAGTGCATCCTTGTCACCACCGCGTGCGACCTTGGTCAGGCGTAGTAATGCTTTTGCTACCGTATCAAGGTCAGCCAGTGCCAGTTCGGTATTAATGGTAGCAATATCATCCAGCGGATCAATTTTGCCATTCACGTGAATGACGTTTTCATCTTCAAAACAACGTACCACATGGGCGATTGCATCAGTTTCACGGATATTGGCCAGAAACTGGTTACCCAGACCTTCGCCTTTACTGGCCCCGGCAACCAAACCGGCAATATCCACAAATTCCATGGTGGTTGGAATAATACGCTCTGGTTTTACAATGGCTGCCAGCTTGTCAAGACGCGAATCCGGCATGGGAACAATCCCGGTATTGGGCTCAATGGTACAAAACGGAAAGTTTTCTGCTGCAATGGCTGCCTTGGTCAATGCATTAAACAGTGTCGATTTACCCACGTTTGGCAGGCCAACAATACCGCAATTAAAACCCATGAAAGTGCTCATCTATTTAATATAAAAACTGGCGCATATCTTATCATGAGCGAGCAAGGCATAGCCACTTCGTCTTGCAAAGCGATGCTTTTCATCTGCCCGAGCGCAAGAAATGAGTTGCATTGCAGCGCAAGTAGGATTTTTTAAGAGCAAGGCATAGCCACTTTGTCTTGCCAACAACACTTCAGCCCGCATGAGCAAATGAGAAACAGACCGAAGCCGGATGAGTCTGCTATGATACGGCAAAATTTCTTAAAAAATCCTGTCTTGGAGTGTTTATGCGCACCTTGTATCAATTTCCATTATCACATTATTGTGAAAAAGCTCGCTGGTTACTTGATCATAAAGAACTGGATTATGTGGCCAGGAACCTGATTCCCGGCCTGCATCGGCCTTGGGTGCGTTTTAAAACCAGCAAAAACACATTGCCCATGTTGCATGATGGCAAAAACTGGATTGCCGATTCTACCGAGATTGCCCTGTATCTGGATGGTATGTATCCCGAACAGCCGTACTTGCGCCGAGAACCCGAATTTCGTGTCCAGGCCATTGAGCTGGATCAAATTGCCAGCCAGATTGGTGTTCATGTGCGTCGCTGGATGTACCTGTACCTGCTGGATGAACCCGAAACCATGGAAATCATGCTAGGCGAAAAGGGCTTTTTAAGATTCACTGAACGTTTTTCCAAACCGTTTATTAAAAAAGGTGTGATTCGCTTGTATGGCATTTATCCCAAGAAAGCGGAAGCCTCCAAGCAAAAACTCGATACACTGATTAATCAGGTCGAGCAAAAACTGATTGCCAATGGAGGGCGATATCTGGTGAGTGACCGTCTGGGGCTGGCGGATATTGCGGTGTGCGCCTTATCAGCCCCACTATTTGGGCCACAGGGCACACCCTGGCAGCTTGATGAGCCAGAGCAGTTGCCTGAGCCAATTCGTGCCTATCGTCAGGAATTACTGGATCGTCCATTTGGCCAGTATGTGATGCGTATCTATCAAAATGAACGCCATGCCCGGGTTGACTGGCGCGGTCTTTAATTTCGCTACACGAAAGCCAGTATTAGTTAATGCTGGCTTTTAAATAAAACAATACAAGATGATAAATAATATGTGTAAAAAGAAACAGCATTGTCATTGGTCGGTCATATAAAACCCATTAAATTAGTTGGCGCAGTAATTGCATCGCTGGTTATTCAAATCAGTTTATATATTAAGAGAACAGACTGTGCTTGATACAGTCATACTGATCAATAACATCATTTTGATGAATAAGGAAAATATGATGAAACGCTTAATTAATTATGTAAATTCAGCCATTGAACTTGAAATTGACGAACAGGATTTTGAGTTTGAAATGGATGATGCCACAGAACTGTAAATTATGACTTTGTTTTTTCGATGTAAAATCTCAGCGCTACTATACTGTTTACGCGGTTTGCTGTGATAGTATAAGTGCTTTATCGCATTTGCATTAAAACGACTATGTTTAGTTTGCACTCCCAGCTGGCTCAGGATACGTTCTGGGTTGGTGATTTTCCACTTTCAACATGTCGCCTCATGAATGACATGCAGTTTCCCTGGTTAATTCTGGTTCCGCGCGTTCCCGGCGTCAGTGAGCTTTATGAGCTTAGTCAAGCCGATCAGGAACAATTTTTGCGTGAGTCCAGTTGGCTGTCCAGCCAGTTAGCCCGTGTTTTCCGTGCCGATAAAATGAATGTTGCTGCATTGGGTAACATGGTACCGCAACTGCATTTCCATCATATTGTGCGTTACCAGAATGATGCTGTCTGGCCAAAGCCAGTATGGGGCACACCTGCAGTTCCCTATACCAGTGATGTACTGGCTCACATGCGTCAGACTTTAATGCTTGCCTTGCGTGGTCAGGGTGAAATGCCATTTGACTGGCGTATGGAATAATCATTATTACAGGCACGTTCTGCGTTACAGGATGTGTCTGGTTCATTTCTGTGAAACGCTTTAGGGTATAAGAAATACAGGCCAGATACAGGGATTTGTGTGCTAAGCTTTGATATTCTGAATAAAGATCCTTTGCAGTTTGCGCGATATCACCGCTATGTCGCCTATTTTCTTATACTCATTATTTTTCTGGCTGCACTGTACAGTAATGCGGTTCACCCTAATCATCCATTCGTTATTATTACAACGATTTTCTTAACGCCTTTTATTCAGAATTACAGTTCAAATCGTTTGATTCGCCGTTTCGGTTATCCGCTGGCCAAAAATATAATTTTATTGATAGATGCCCTGTTTGTAGCATTCTGGCTAATTAGCATCGAATTTGCCGTTATTCCCAGTTTACTGGTAATTATAGGACTAATTTATGGCGCTATCTGGGTACGGGTAGGCTGGCTTGGCCTTTTAACGGTGGCACTGGTTTCAGTCAGTATGTTGTACTTGTTTTGCTATTTAATGGGCATTAATGATATTGATTTTAAAAACAGCCCAATGGTGGTTTCAGTCATCAGCATTTTATGCCTGACTATTTATCTTAGTGTAGGACTAGTTTATTTTAACCAGCGCTTGCATCGAATTGAAGGCGAAAAGAAGCTTGTAGATGAGCAGGTCACCAAGTACCTGACGCTGGCCAACAAACTGGCGCGTTATGCACCTTCCCAAATCTGGCAGTCGATTATCCGTGGCGACCATGAAGCCAAGATTGATAATAAGCGCAAAAAGCTGACCATCTTCTTTTCAGATATTCAGGGTTTTACCGAGCTTTCAGAAAAACTGCTACCTGATGATCTGGCATTTATCCTGAATGATTATTTTGAACACATGACCGATATTGCCCGACGGCATGGTGGGACTGTCGATAAATACATGGGTGATGCCATCCTGATTTTCTTTGGTGATCCGGAATCCAAGGGCTATAAAGAAGATGCCAAAGCCTGTATTTATATGGCAATGGCGATGCTCAACGAAATGAAAATCCTGCGTGAGCGCTGGAAGCGGCTTGGTTATAGTGGCCTGCATATCCGTATTGGTATTAATACCGGTTATTGCCATGTGGGTAATTTTGGCACTAGCTCACGTATGAGTTATACCATTGTTGGACGCGATGCCAATCTCGCAGCACGCCTGCAAACTGCAGCAGAAATTGATCAGATCTTGATTTCTGAGTCCACCTATCAACTGGTTAAAGACAGTTTTACCTGCCTGGAAAAAGGCGAAATACAGCTTAAAGGCCTAAGTGAACCTGTACTGACCTGGCAAATAGTAGGACGACAGGGCAGTGAAAAAGCTGCAACTAATCGCTGGATTGACTATGAATTGCAAGGTTTTCACCTGCAACTTGATTTAAATGAGCTTAAACCTTATGAAGGGGCGAAGGCCATTCAGATCCTTGAGCAGGTTACCAAACGACTCAAAATGGAAGAAACCCGCTTTCAGCCGCAAGATAAATATAAGCGTTAGTTCACTACTCGTATTTTGTATTGCAACCGATTAATACTCATCTTTAATATTAAATTCAATCATTAGATCATGGCTTTCTAAAAACTAATTTATTATCCTAGTGTAGATTTATAGTTTAATAGCAACTCTTCAGAACACCTTCATTTTACGTAGTTCAAATGAAAAAATAGAAGTCTAAGCAATAGGTTGATTTAAAGTATTAGATATAAAGAATAATTATTAAGCTAAATAACGCTTGTCGAATCATATTTGAATTTAATTTAGCTAAGTCGACAAGCGTAGCAATACTTAAGTCAGACGGATAGTAAGACACTCATATGCTAAAGCAATCAATGACGCTCTGAGGCATGGTTAATCGTATATTTTGGAATTTCGATTTCCAGATCCTTATTTTCTACCAAAACCTGGCAGGACAGTCGCGAATCTGGCTCCAAACCCCAAGCACGATCTAGCAAATCTGCTTCTACATCATCCATTTCGTCCAGTGAATTAAAACCCTGACGCACAATCACATGGCACGTAGTACAGGCTGCTGACATATCACAGGCATGTTCAATGCAAACTTCGTTATCCAGTAAGCTTTGGCACAAATTGGCATTCGGTTCAACCTCAAAAGTTTTACCTTCAGGACAAAATTGTGGGTGAGGGAGCACAGTAATACGGGGCATGATGGTTCTCTATAATTTTCTAGCTAAGACCTGATTGGCTTATCGATGCAATTTGACATTATGAATTCCAGTCATTAAGACTCGTGCCCTTTAAGGCGGTATCAACATGCTGGTTCATACGAATCGCTGCAAAATTATTGCTATGACCTTTTAAGCGAGCAATAGCCATATCAATCCGGTTGAGCTGGTTGGTTTGCAAAGCTTCACGTACAGCTTGCATGGCACGTTGCAAAGCATCCAGATCAATAACATCCAGCAAGTGTCCATCCGCTACAATTGCCTGATCCAGCGCTTCCAGTTCACGTTCTGCCTCTACTTTGGTTTCCTGTAGCTGGCGCAAGGTTTTATCTTCTTCGGCAAACTGGAATCCTTCGGTAAGCAGGCGTGTAGTATCCTGCTCGGATAAGCCATATGAAGGCTTGATATTAATCTGGCTATTCACGCCGCTAGTGGCTTCACGCGCAGTAACTGACAACAAGCCATCTGCATCAATCTGGAATTTAACCTCAATACGTGCCGCACCAGCAGTCATTGGCGGAATACCATGCAACTCAAATTTACCCAGCGAGCGGCAATGCTCTACCAGATCACGCTCGCCCTGAACCACATGAATCAGCATGGCAGTCTGGCCATCTTTGTAGGTGGTAAATTCTTGCTGGCGTGCTACAGGAATAGGCGTATTACGGGGAATAACCCGTTCAACCAGTCCACCCATGGTTTCCAGACCCAGCGACAAAGGCGTCACATCCAGAAGTAATGCGCCATTAGCCTGATTGCCAACAAGCTGGTCTGCAGAAATCGCAGCACCTAGCGCTACTACCTGATCAGGGTTTAGTGAGCAGAGTGGGGTTTGCTCAAAAAAATCGGCAACTGCATTTTGAATCGCTGGGGAGCGGGTTGAACCACCGACCAAGACCACGGCATCAATCTGGTTAATCTTAATTTTGGCGTCACGCAATACACGTTTGCAAACTGTCAGTGTGCGTTCAATGACAGGCGCAATCAGGGTGTTAAACTGGATACGATCCAGCTGATATGAAAATTCCCTAAATTCGAACTGTAGACTTTCCTGTTCCGTCAATTGTTCCTTAACCTGACGCGCCAGTATCATTAAAGCCTGACTATCCGCAGCAGAAAGGGAAAGGCTTGGTGTTTGCTCGCGAACCCATTTTGCAATGATACGGTCAATGTCATCGCCACCCAGCGCGGTATGTCCACCGGTTGCCAAAACCTCAAAAATTCCTTTGCTTAACCGCAGCACTGAAACATCAAAAGTACCGCCACCCAGATCAAAAATAACCTGAATTTTTTCTTCGGCACTATCGATTTTGTCAAGACCATAAGCAATGGCCGCTGCTGTAGGCTCATTAAGAAGCCGTAATACATTCAATCCAGCCAACTGTGCAGCATCGCGTGTTGCCTGACGCTGGGCTTCATCAAAGTAGGCCGGAACGGTAATCACTGCACCATTCAAATTATCAGCCAGTGATTGTTCAGCCAGTTTTCTTAAACGGAATAGAATATCAGCCGAGATTTCTACAGGTGTCTTACGCCCCTGACTGGTAACAAATGCAGGCATCTGGTCATTGTCACCTTCAAGCGTATAGGGATGCTCAAAACGGATATCATTACGTGAGCGGCCCATAAAGCGTTTGACGGAAACAATCGTATTATGTGGATCTTGCTCAATAAAATTACGTGCTGCCTGGCCCACTGTGGTGGTTTCTGCGCCGTAATGCACCACCGACGGTAATAGCAACTTACCGTATTCATCAGCCAGTACTACCGGTTTACCAGAACGGACAGTTGCTACCAGGGAGTGAGTAGTCCCCAAATCAATCCCTACTGCGATGCGGTGTTGATGCGGAGCAGTGGACTGGCCGGGTTCAGCAATTTGCAGCAACGCCATACGATAAAAACCTTTTTATAACCATTAAAACCAATAATTAGAAGCAGCGCTTAAAACTCGTCATCAAATGCAGCATCCAGATCCTCTGAGCCAAACTCATCAAAACGATCTTCTGCTTTATCAATATCAAGGAGAACGCGCTGAATGAAGCGCAACTTGCGGGTTGTATCACGGGCATCTACCCAGTCCTGCTCCTCAAGATCAATTTTGAACTCGCGGCTTAAAGCTTCGAGCCACTGAGTAACCTCAATGCGCAGGGAGTCCAGTTGTTCCGAGGTAGAGGCTTCTTCGAGTTGTTCGCGTAATTCCAGTGCATGCTGCAAAAACTCCAGATCGCCAATAGAGTTTTCCAGACCACCATCCTGCTTATTAAGCTGAAGCAAATAAGCCGCGCGGCTATCGGCATGACTTAGGGTCTGATAGGCCTGATTAATCTGGCTGGATTGCTGAAGCGCCTGCTGGCCACCATCAGGGTTTGCCTGTTGCCGATCCGGATGGTATTGCTGCTGGAGTTGACGGTATTTAGCCTTGAGGTGAGATAAATCAACATCAAAACTGGGGCTTATATCAAACAGCTCAAAATAAGTCACAGCATCACCTTTAGCTACATCAAAAAAATATATAAAGCCGTTTGCTTAAACGGTAAATGACTCACCACAACCACATTCACCTTTCTGGTTAGGGTTGTTAAACTCAAATCCTTCATTAAGGCCGTTCTTGACGTAGTCCATTTCCAGACCATTCAAGTACACCAGACTTTTTGGATCAACAAACACCTTAACCCCAAAGGCTTCAAATGCAGTGTCATGCGGATCAACCTGATCCACAAATTCCAGAACATACGCCAAGCCAGAACAGCCCGAAGTTTTTACACCCACTTTAATACCTTCACCCTTGCCACGATTTTGCAAAAAATCATAGACATGGCGTGCAGCGCGTTCAGTTAAGTGAATCATACGGGTTGCTCCTGTAGCAGGGTAAAACAATAAACTTAAGCTTGGTCAGCAACTTTTTTACTACGGTAATCTTCAATCGCTGCCTTAATGGCATCTTCTGCCAGTACTGAGCAATGGATTTTTACCGGAGGTAAGGCCAGTTCCTGAGCAATGTCCTTGTTTTTAATGGCTTGTGCCTGATCCAGAGTTTTACCTTTAAGCCATTCGGTCACCAAGGAACTTGAGGCAATTGCAGAACCACAACCGTAGGTTTTAAAACGGGCTTCTTCAATAATGCCAGCATCGTTAACCTGAATCTGCAAGCGCATCACGTCACCACATGCTGGCGCACCAACCATGCCAGTGCCGACATTGTCAGCATCCTTATCCAGAACGCCCACATTGCGTGGATTTTCGTAGTGATCAATTACTTTATTGCTGTATGCCATTTTGCTTCTCCAAACCTCGGGGTCAGCGAGTGATAATTAATATGGGGATTGCTCCCCACAATTTAAATCCGTCATTTTTAAAACAAGATCGGGTTAGTGCGCTGCCCACTGTACAGTAGACAGGTCAATGCCTTCTTTATACATATCCCATAGCGGAGATAGTGCGCGTAACTTGTCAACAGCCGAGCGGGTAAAGGCAAGTACCTGATCAATATCATCTTCAGTGGTATAGCGGCCAAAACTAAAGCGAATTGAACTATGTGCCAGCTCATCAGGTAAACCTAAAGCACGCAATACATAAGATGGCTCTAGTGTGGCAGAGGTACAGGCTGAACCTGACGATACGGCAAGGTCTTTTAGCGCCATCATCAGTGATTCACCTTCAACAAAGTTAAAGCTGACATTCAGATAGTTGGCAACACGATAATCCGGATCACCATTTAAGTGAACTTCTTCCAGATCCTGCAAGCCATTCCAGAGTTTGGTACGCAGGACTTCCAGACGCTGTTGTTCAGCAGCCATTTCGCGACCGGCAATTTCAAATGCTTCACCCATCGCTACAATTTGGTGAGTTGGCAATGTGCCAGAACGCATGCCACGCTCATGTCCACCACCATGAATCTGTGCCTTCAAGCGTACACGGGGGCTGCGACGCACATATAAGGCGCCAATCCCTTTAGGGCCGTAAATCTTGTGGCCGGAAAAACTCATCAGATCAGCTTTCATACGAGACAGATCGATTTCTGTCTTGCCTGCTGCCTGTGCTGCGTCCACGTGCAAATAAATGCCACGAGCCCGGGTAATTTCACCAATAGCTTCAATATCAGTCAGGTTGCCCAGTTCATTGTTCACCATCATCAGTGACACTAGAATGGTGTCTTCACGCAATGCAGCTTCCAGCATTTGCGGGGTAATACGGCCAGTACCGGGCTGGACATCCAGATAGGTAACTTCAAAACCTTCATCTTCTAACTGACGGCAGGTATCCAGTACAGCCTTATGCTCAATTTTACTGGTAACGATGTGTTTGCCTTTTTTCTGGTAAAAATAGGCAACACCCTTGATCGCCAGATTGTTTGATTCAGTGGCACCTGAAGTCCATACAATTTCACGGGGATCAGCTTTAATCAGATCGGCAACTTGCTGACGGGCATGCTCCACAGCTTCTTCAGCCTGCCAGCCATAGCCATGCGAACGCGAGGCAGGATTACCAAATACGCCATCCATAGTCAAAAATTGCATCATGCGATCAGCTACACGCGGGTCAACTGGCGTGGTTGCAGCATAATCGAGATAAATAGGACGTTTCATAACAGGTTACCTGCAAGCGTTAAACGTGAAGGATCAATCGGAGAGGCGTTCTGGCGCAGCACAACTGCCTGAACATTCTTGCGCTCAACCAGACTCGCAAGGGTAATACCAGCCAAGTAATGTTCAATATGATTGGACAAATCCTGCCATAAGTCATGGGTCAGGCACATTGCGCCATTCTGGCAATTGCCCTTATGGTCACAACGGGTTGCATCAACTGACTCATTTACTGCTTCAATGATCTCAAGAACCGCAATATCATTGGCAGAACGTGCCAGCCGATAGCCACCATTGGCACCACGGACACTGGATACCAGCCCCTGACGCTTTAATTTGGCAAACAGTTGCTCAAGATAAGCCACCGAAATGGATTGCCTTGCAGCAATTTCGGCAAGCGTAATGGTTTGGTCAGCTGGCTGGAGTGCGAGGTCAAGCAGGGCAGTCACGGCATAGCGACCGCGAGTGGTCAGGCGCATAATCCGATGAACGCAAAAAATGGAATAGACTAATTTTAATGAATTCCGACTAATTTAGTCAAGTTTAATTCTGACGTTTTTTTAAATAGTTAATATCAATTCTGAAAATATAAATGGCGCTAAAAATTGGAAATTTAGGCCATCAGCTAAAGTACCACCAAGTATAAAGTAAACCAGTCAGTAATAACATAATGATCACTCCCAGCATCACTAAAAGTATCTGGTAGCGTTTTTTTATCATTTTGAGTTCATAAGCTTGCTGTTTTGCTGCAATTGACATATTGCTGAGTTGTAGGCGCTGCTCATCAATACGGCGCAATAATGGTTTCATGCGCTGGGAAACCGGTGTTACATCATTGGATTCAAAAGTAAACCAGCTTCGCCAATCCGAAACGATTTGCGGCAGGTTGAAGTATTCCATCAGGTGGCGTAATTCAGTTGCAAGCTGCTGTTCGCCTTTAATGCTAATTTTTTCAAACGATACTGGTTTAGCTGTAAAAAAAGCTCTGAGTAAGGTTAGGGTAGAAGCCGTGACGGTAGCATCAATTTTGGCATTCTGCGCCATCTCAAAGTCGAACAGTACACCTTGGGGTGCAAAGGTGACATAAAACGTATCACTGGGCAGGTGAGTCTTGACACAAATCAAGGCACGACGCTGAATTAAATGCTGGGCATGATGACGCGACATACGGTCATGCTTGAGCAGGAAAGTAAGCAGAGTTTCAATAAGAATGAGTAAAAAGGACTGAAATAAATTCCGCTCTTGTGGCGCCTGTTGTGAAGGCATACAACATTTTTCCTTGGCAAGCAAAAGGTTAACTTAATAAATAACTAGGTTCTATCTTGTAGACTTTCGCCACAAAGTCAATAGCTTGTTAGACAAAAATTTAAGAGTGAAATGTTCGCTATGATATATTCAGAGTAATTTACTGTTGAAGTTAAGTGTCGCTTTTACTTAAATGTCAGTCATTATTTTATGGAGAGAGTTATGACCAATAGCAGAAAAAACGAAGTGGATTCTAAAGTTAGTGACACTAACGAGGTGTCTTCTGATATGGAAGATAAAAATCAGGAGATGCAAGGCGCGCATAACCGTAAAAAAAATGTTCTGGATTTTCGCAAATATACCAAGCAGATCTGGCTGGCTGGCTTGGGGGCTTTTTCCCGTGCCGAAGATGAAGGCACACGCCTGTTTGACTCTTTGGTAAAGGTTGGAGAGGAACTTGAATCCAAAACCAGCGATATTGCAGACAGTACTGTCGGGGTGGTGGGCGAAGTTAAAGACCGGGTAACTGGCCGTGTTAGCGATACCAAGGAAAAAGTAGAACGGGCACTCGATGAGCGGGTTAATTCCACAGTATCACGCATTGGTTTTGCCTCCCATAAGGAAGTAGCGCAACTGGTTGAGTTGATTGAGCGGATGGAACAAAAAATTGATGATTTAACAGAAGAAGTCAAAAAGCTGCGCCCTAAAAAATAGTTTAAATTTTATACAACAGATTAAAAACATAATTTTTTCGATGAAAAAACTTAAAAAAGGCAGCCATTTTTGATCTTTATGGTCTGGATGTGCTTGCCTTGTACTCAACGCATTGATATAAAGTCCTATAAGTCGAGATAGCGATTAGTGATTTTTTTAACAAAGTGATTCAGAGGAAGTTGACTTCATGAATAAAGCAGAATTAATTGATGCCATTGCCACCCAAGGGGGTTTATCAAAAGCTCAGGCTGGTCAGGCATTGGATGCAACAATCGGTGCTATTAGCGATGCCCTGAAAGCTGGCGAAACTGTAACGCTGGTTGGTTTTGGGACTTTTAGCGTAAAAGAGCGTGCTGCACGTTCTGGCCGTAACCCAAAAACTGGCGAAACCATCAAGATTGCCGCAACCAAAGTACCCGGCTTTAAAGCTGGTAAAGGTTTAAAAGACGCTGTTTCCTGATCAGCGTTCTGATATCAACGCGCCTTATATGGCGCGTTTTTCGTTTATTTAACGCGTTGAAAACATATAGAACAGCGCTTATATCTCAAATCACTTGTATCTTGAACAATATAAGCTAACATGCTTGCGCATCGTTTTTTTGGTAGGGTTTATGGAAGCGTTTCGTCGTTTAATCAGAGGCTGGCTGGGCAAGGTTTTACTGGTCATTTTTTTAATTCCCTTTGCGCTGGTTGGGATTGAGGGCTATTTCAGCAGAAATGGAAATGATGAAACAGCCATTCAGGTGAACAAGGCAAAAATTAGCCAGACTGCGCTTGATACTGCCATTGAAAACCAGCGTAAACAGTTACTGGAGCAGGTAAAAGGGGATGAGAGCCAGCTTAATCAGGATGCAATCAAGCAACTGGTCACTAATAATCTGGTCTATCGTGCCTTATTGCTGGATCAAGCCAAGAAATTGGGCTTTGAATTGAGTGACCAGCAAATTGGTCAGTTGATTCGCCAGGAACCAAGCTTTCAGGAAAATGGCAAATATTCTGATGCACTGTTTCAAACTTATCTGAAAAACTCCGGGACTTCGCTTTCACAGCTTTTAAATGATGTCAGAGAGCAGGTAGCAATTCAGCAACTAGCTGGTGGTATTAATGACACTGGATTAGCAAGTAAGGCTGATATTGACCGGCTAGCAGTCCTGCAAACCGAAAAACGCAAAGTGCATGTTGCCAGTTTGCCATTAAGCAGTTTTGTTGTTGATAGCCAGATTACAGCCAAACAAATTGCCGATTATTATAATAAAAATAAGTCGCAACTTGGCTTACCAGAAAGTGTTGATGTGGATTTTGTTGTGCTGGATAGTAATGCATTAGCATCTCAAATACAGGTGACAGATGCAGATATCCAAGCGCAGTACAAGGCTATGCAGGCCAAAAGTGCAGGGGCAGAGGAACGACGTATTCAGCATATCCTGATTGAAGTAAATGGTAAAACTTCTGAAGCAGCAGCCAAGCAGCAAATCGAAAAAATTGCTGCACGCATTAAGGCTGGTGAAGATTTTGGCAAGGTTGCCAGTGAAGTATCACAGGACCCTGGTTCTGCTGCCAATAATGGAGACCTGGGCTTTTTAAGCAAGGGAACTTTCCCGGGTGCATTTGATGATACAGCATTTAGTCTGCCAGTTAATCAGGTATCTGCT
This sequence comes from Alkanindiges illinoisensis DSM 15370, assembly GCF_000619845.1. GTDB lineage: Bacteria > Pseudomonadota > Gammaproteobacteria > Pseudomonadales > Moraxellaceae > Alkanindiges > Alkanindiges illinoisensis. Next base: position 876,679 of record NZ_JHUX01000003.1, read on the forward strand.
CCTGTCCGTTCAGATGCTGGCTATCATCTGATTAAAGTCAGTGAAATTAAAAAAGACAGCGTTGCCAGTCTGGAATCCCTGCGTCCACAACTTACTGCACAAGCGCAACAGAGTAAGCTTGATGAGCTATATAGCGAAACAGTCAATCGTTTAAATGATATGGCTGTTGATACAGACAGCTTGCAGGAATTGGCTAAAGCACAGAACTTGTCTGTTAATTCTGCCAAAAATGTGACCAAGCTAAATGCAACAGAACCTCTGAATAATACATCTGTTAAAGCGGCCCTGTTTAATGATGACATTGTGCATGGCGACCGCAAGATTTCTACCGGAATTGAAATTGCTCCCGGTAAAACAATCTGGGTAAAAGTGAACAATTATCATGTAGCACGCCCGCAAACCCTGGCAGAAGCCACAGCTCAAATTAAGCAAACTTTGCAAGCACAAGCACAGCGTGCCAAAGCGGAAGCCAAGGCAAAAGCAATTGTAGATGCCTTAAAGACTAAAACTCCTGTTCAGGTACAGCAGGAATATAATATTACCCTGCAAAGCATTGGTGAAATCACTCGTATGAGCGGAGCACCACTAGCACTGGAGCGTGCAGCATTTGCAGTGGCTAAGCCTAAAGCAAACCAGTGGTCTGCAGGTTATTATATTGAAGGCAGTAATCTGATTATTGTAGCTGTATCAGAGGTGATAGCGGGTAATCCAGCAAGTGTTAATCCAGAGCAGCGCCAGCAATTAACCAGCACAATGGCAACCTTGCGTGGTCAGCAGGAACTGGCTGATTATGTTCAATACCTTAAAGCAAAGGCCAAGATTAAAGATCTTTCTGCTGATAAAAACGGCAAATAATTTTTAATCAGGGACTTAAAAGCCATCCTCAGGATGGCTTTTTATATGGCGGATTATTTTTTCGGCTCGCTAAAATAATAATGCAGCTCGTTAGTGGTTTCTGCCACAATATTGCGATCACTCTTGAGGATGATGTCAGAGCGCTTTTTGCGCGGGTAGGGGAGCTGTGTACTATCGCCAAATCGTGGAAGTTCATCATTATGGCCAACGATGAAAAGGAATTCATTTAAACTGATCACCTTCTTGGAGTGATTAGCAAAGCGTAACGTAGCCCGATAAGAAAACCCGGATTGATAAAAGCGTTTAAGGATTTGCGTGCCATCATTTTCATTTTTAAATTTTTTAATATAGGCAACACTTTCATTAAGTTGATGAATTTCATGCAATGCTTTCTGGTTTTCAATCAGCGCTGGAGCATGGTTTTGAAGCATTTCCAGTTGATGTTCAAACCATTCAATTACTTCATCAGGCTTAACTGTGAGAATAGAAATAGCAGGATTTTTGGTAAAATTAACAGCAATGACATCTTCAATAATTAACGGTGTTTCTAGCAATTTAGGTAGTTTTTTAAGCTCAAAACGTTCTACGATTGCCTGAGCCTGTTGCGCATAGTCTTCGATTAACAATTTGATTTCATCTAAATGATATGGTGTGAGCATCACCAGACATTTTAAACGTGGTTTACCGAGTAAAAGCGCTGAACCTTTACCAAAGCGTTCACCCTGACTTTTTACAAAGCTATGTAGCTCAAATGGAATATGCTGTGCTTCAGCCTTCTGGCGCAATTCCATTAATGCATTGTGATAACTATCAAACCATTTTGAAATTTCCAGTCGAACCAGACTTTGCTGTTCAGCCTGGCTTAAACGTTCTGGTCGCATATTCTTTATCACCTTTTACGATAACTAGAATTTTATCATAGTGTAAATTTTATAAAACATGATTTAAGTAAATTAGTTTTTAAAATTCATCTACTAAATACCATCTAAAAGTTCTTCTAATTTATTAAACAGTTAAAAGTATTATTTCAACAAAGTTTTATAAGATTCATTCTCTTTAATATGTAAAAGCAGGGAGGGTCAAAATAAATTAAGGAATTCGTATTAACTCACCCAGTTGTCCAACTGAAGCGCAGGAACCCGATTAAATTCTTTAGTATTATTAGTCACGAGAATAAAACCTTTGCTCCGTGCATGCGCTGCAATATGCAAATCATTGTCACTAATGAGTTGTCCCAGCTTTTTTAGATAGGCTTTGATATTGCCATACTGGATAGCAGCTTCAGTGCCATAATCCAAGACCTGTAGCCGAGATAAAAAATTTTCAACTACCATTAAATTATGTTCCGGCTGCGCACTGTTTTCTGCACCATAGACTAATTCTGCAACGGTGATACTGCTTACACAAATCTGAGAGAAAACACTGTTAAAACGTTCTCTAACTTCTATAGGCTTATGTTTAATAACATAGATTACAATATTGGTATCCAGCATATATTTGAGCATTAAAACTGCTCTCGAATGCTTTCTACTTGATCACCACGCTCAAAGTCCTCAGTAATGGTTAGGTTCGGATCATCAAAAAAACTGTCCCATGTTTGTCCTACGGGACTGATGACTCGATCCACACCGATCTGCCGGACATACACCTGTTGAACTGTAGGTGAAAATCGAACACTGGTAGGTAATCTGACGGCTTGTGAGCGGTTGTTAGTAAATACACTGGTAACAGTCATCGTGAACTCCTAAAGTTGCCCTAGGCTTGAGTATATAGCAATTAGTTTTGTAATTATAGATGGTTTTTAAAGGAGCATAGCAGTGATTATCATCAGTAGTACTAAAGAAGTTAGTCTATACTTCATTTAACATAATATACATTATACGACATAAATTGAATATCCAAAAATTTGGCTACTATTCATTTCAACGATCAAATTTAACCCATTTAATATTTCGTTAAAAACTCTTAGGCAATTATTCTGTACCGATAGATAATAACGATAATTACCTTACCAAGGATATTTGCTGTGAAAAAAAGCTGGTTTCCTAAATGGCAGCCTTATAAAGCCCGGATTGATAACGCCGTTGGAGTGCAATCTGTAGCAACTTATGAGTATCTGTCTGCTGACCAAAGTTTTGTTTTAGGTTTACAGCATGTTTTTGCCATGTTTGGGGCGACTGTCCTTGCACCATTATTGATGGGATTTGATCCAAATCTTGCTATTTTACTATCAGGTATAAGTACCTTGCTATTTTTCCTGATAACAGGTGGTCGTATCCCCAGTTATTTAGGTTCGAGCTTTGCCTTTATTGGGGTTGTCATCGCAGCAACCGGATATTCTGGCACAGGGCTTAATCCAAATCTGGCCACAGCAATGAGTGGTATTATTGCCTGTGGCTTAATCTATGCGCTCATTGGTGCTATTGTGGTTTTTGCTGGAACAAACTGGATTGAAAAAATGATGCCACCTGTAGTAACAGGTGCGATTGTCATGATTATTGGCTTAAATCTCGCGCCAGCAACCGTTGGCAGTGTGGCCAAAACCCAGTTTGAAATGTTAATGGCTTTATTTACCATTGTCTCTATTGGAACAGTTGCGGTTTTTACCTCTGGATTAATTCAGCGGCTATTGCTACTTATTGGATTGATTGCATCATTTGCAGTATATGTACTTTTAGCTAATGGATTAGGTTACGGTGTACCAGTAAATTTTAGCCATGTCAGCCAGGCTGCCTGGATTGGTTTACCGCAATTTCATCAGCCGCAATTTGACAGCACTTCCATTTTGCTAATTGCACCTATTGCGCTTATCCTGGTTGCTGAAAATTTAGGTCATATCAAAGCAGTAAGTGGTATGACTGGTGAAAATCTGACACCTTATTTAGGACGGGCTTTTATTGCCGATGGAATTTGCACTAGTCTTTCAGGCAGTGTTGGCGGCCCAGGCATGACCACCTATGCTGAAAATATTGGTGTGATGGCAGTAACACGGATCTACTCTACCCTGATTTTTGTGGTAGCAGCACTCATAGCCATTTTATTAGGTTTATCCCCAAAATTTGGTGCAATGATAAGCATTATTCCCACAGCAATTCTGGGAGGTGCTTCGATTGTCGTTTTTGGTTTAATTACGGTTGCTGGTGCAAAGATCTGGATCAATAACCAAGTAGATTTTAATAATAATAAAAATCTGCTTATTGCAGCAGCAACATTAATTTTAGGCACTGGCAACTTTGCACTTCACATTGGAACATTTGACTTGGGTGGCATTGGTACAGCAACTTTTGCAGCCATCTTACTCAATGCATTTTTTAACCTTAAAAAAGAAGTTAACTAAAAACAAATTAATTGAGTTAACGAAAGTGCAGTTTCACAATACTTCTGCACCTTCAATTAATGAACTACTCTAAAACAGCTTACTTAAAATTATAAATAACTATGAGTTCACTTTAGAAATAATCGGCACTAAGCAAATTTTGCTAATATAACAAACTGTTCTTTAAGATAAGGTAAATTAAATCATGGCTAAAAATGCTCTACAGGCGCAGCTTTTAAAAGCCGGCTTGGTTGATACCAAAAAAGCCCAGCAAATTAATAAGCAAAATCAGCATGCGAAGCGCACTGGTGAGCAAACCGATGCTGAGGTGAAACAGGCTCTTGCTGAAGCCCAAACCAAGAAATTGCAAAAAGATCAGCAGCTAAATCTGGAAAAGCAGCGTGCTCTTGAAGAAAAAACGCTAAAAGCTAATATTATACAAATGCTTAAGCAGCATCGCCTTAAAGAAACTGATGGAGAAATAGTCTACCAATTTGTTGATAATGGCAAGATTAAAAAGATTTATATCACCCAGAAGCTTTATGATCAGGTAGTAGCTGGCCATGTAGCCGTTGGCCGTCTGGAAGATAGTTATGCCCTGCTTCCCCGCCCACTGGCTGATCGTATTAATGAAAAAATGACGGGATTTATTGTTGTGGCTAATACCAAGAGTGAGCAACAAATGGATGAGGATGATCCTTATGCTGCTTATGTAATTCCAGATGATTTAATGTGGTAAGTGATTTTTCTGATTGGGGGTTCAGTTGTGAGTTTTAATTTATCAAGTGTCATATAATTTACACTAGGATATTAGATTAGTTATTTAATATAATAGCAAAAATAAAAACCGCTTATTCTTTGGAATAGCGGTTTTTATTTTTGCTAATTATCAAAGCTACTGAATAGACTGATAGATTTGTATAAGCTTTTGTTGAGGGCTAGCAGCCTTTGTAATCGGACGACCAATTACCATATAGTCCACGCCATCCTGAATTGCCTGTAGTGGTGTTACAATCCGTTTTTGATCATCGCTTGCACTATCAACAGGACGAATTCCCGGTGTAACCAATAAAAAATCCGGCCCCAATTGCGCTCTAAGAATTTTTGCTTCCTGTGCCGAGCACACTACACCATCTACACCACAGGATTTTGTTAAAGCTGCTAGTCTAACCACCTGCTCTGCTGCATTGACCTGAATGCCCAGCTCATAAAGATCCTCATTACTCATGGAAGTAAGTACAGTAACGGCAATAAGATGGGTATTATAATTGCCCTTTTTGAGTCTTGATACCGTGGTTTCCATCATTTCACGGCCACCACTTGCATGCACATTAACCATCCATACCCCTAAGTCAGCCGCTGCCAGAACAGCCTGTGCCGTAGTATTCGGAATATCATGGAATTTAAGATCAAGAAAAACTTCAAACTGGCGCTGATGCAATTCCTGAATAATCTGCGGACCAAGCCGGGTGAATAATTCCTTCCCTACCTTTAGGCGGCATAATTTGGGATCCATCTGATCTGCCAGATTTAAGGCATCACACTGGTTATTGACATCAAGGGCAACAATAATACTCAAAATCGTATCCAAACATCAGGCAATAAAAAAGCCCATTATAATGGGCTTTTGTGTTGAGCGGGAGTCACATCGACTACCGTTTTTTCATGCTGGGCTGCGATTGCAGCAGCACTTGCAGCCTGAATTTGTTGCTGCCTTAGTATCTCAATTTCACGGTTTAACCGCTGGACTTCCCAGTTTCGCTGAAATACCTTGAACACAACAACACCCAGTAGCAAGCCAATGATGATACCTAATACCAAGGTAAGCAGTAACAGCAATCCTGCACGCATCGTAGGTACTTGAGTAAATAACAGGTCCACTGGCAGTTCGGTGCTATTTTGTAATACTAACGTAAGCGCATAGCCAAAAATAATGATGAGCAATACTATTAAAACATAGCGCATTGCGTTCTCCAGTTTAAGAATTATGTTTATTTGGAATTTAAGGCTTCATTTACGGCATCGCGTAAGGCTTTACCCGGTTTAAAATGAGGTACTGCTTTGGCAGCTACTTTTACCGAATCACCAGTCTTTGGATTACGACCAACTCGCGGATCTCGATGATGCAGGGCAAAACTGCCAAATCCACGAATTTCAATACGGTTATTGGTTGCTAGGGTGCCGATCATTTGATCAAGCATAGTTTTAACGGCTTCTTCAACAACAGCTTCGGAAATGTTGGTTTGCTTAACAGCAATCCGTTCTATGAGGTCAGATTTATTTAAGGCATTAGTTGTCATGATTAATCTCTTAGAAATTCAGATAGTTAATCATAACAGTTTTTTATAATAGTTCGGTAGCACGAGTTTTATCACTGTGCTACCGAATGCAACTTTTTATTAAAAGTAAGTGCTAAATTTCACTTACTTGTTCTGAGCAGCCTTGATCAGGTCACCCAGAGTTTTAGGACCTGCGTCCTGATTAGTAGCAGCTGGGGTGGTCGTGCGCAGATTATTGATGGCTTCACGCTCTTCCGCTTCATCTTTTGCCTTAATAGACAAGTTGATAGAACGGGATTTGCGGTCAACATTGATAATCTTGGCTTCGATTTCCTGGCCAACGCTTAAGTGCTTGGTTGCATCTTCAACGCGGTCACGGTTGATTTCAGAAGCTTTTAAGGTTGCTTCGATGTCGTCAGCCAGTTTTACAGTAGCGCCACGGGCATCAACTTCAGTAATCGTACCTTTAACCAGAGCACCGCGCTCATTCTTAGACAGATAGTCATTGAATGGATCGTTGTTCAGTTGTTTTACGCCAAGGCTGATACGGTTGCCTTCTGCATCAACAGACAGGATAACAGCTTCAACAGTGTCACCTTTCTTGTAACGACGGATGGCTTCTTCACCAGCTTCGTTCCAGGAAATGTCAGACAGGTGAACCAGGCCATCAATACCACCTGGCAAACCAATGAAGATACCAAAGTCAGTGATTGACTTGATCGTACCAGACACTTTTTCGCCTTTTTCGTGGTTCTTGGCAAACTCTTCCCATGGGTTAGCACGGGTTTGTTTAATGCCCAGAGAAATACGACGACGCTCTTCGTCCACTTCCAGAACCATAACATCAACTTCATCACCAATCTGAACCACTTTGGATGGATGAATGTTTTTGTTGGTATGATCCATTTCAGATACGTGTACCAGACCTTCGACACCTTCAGCGATTTCTGCAAAGCAGCCGTAGTCAGTCAGGTTGGTTACGCGTGCCTTAACGATTGAGCCTTTTGGATAACGGCTCATGATTTCCAGCCATGGATCAGAACCTAACTGTTTCAGGCCCAAGGATACACGGTTGCGCTCGCGGTCAAACTTCAGGACCTTAACAGTCACTTCCTGACCAACTTCTACCACTTCAGATGGATGCTTGATGCGTTTCCAAGCCATGTCAGTGATGTGCAACAGGCCATCAATACCACCCAGATCAACGAATGCACCGTAGTCTGTCAGGTTTTTGATTACGCCAGTAACAACCTGACCTTCTTCCAGTTGACCCAGCAGTGCTTCACGCTCTGCAGAGCTTTCGGCTTCCATAACCGCACGACGGCTTACCACAACGTTATTGCGTTTGGCGTCAAGCTTGATGACCTTGAATTCCAGGTCCTTGCCTTCCAGATGAGTGGTGTCACGGATAGGACGAGTGTCTACCAGAGAACCTGGCAGGAACGCACGAACTGGACCGATGTCCACAGTGAAGCCGCCTTTAACCTTACCAGAAATAACGCCGGTAACGATTTCGCCATCTTCAAAGATTTTCTCAAGTTTGGTCCAGGTTTCAGCACGCTTGGCTTTTTCGCGAGACAGTACAGTTTGACCCATACCGTTGTCTAACGCTTCAACCACTACGTCAACGGTGTCGCCAACAGCAACTTCCAGTTCACGCTGATCGTTTAGAAACTCTGAACGAGGCACTACACCTTCAGACTTAAGACCGGTATCAACTGTTACCCAGTCGCTGTCGATGTTTACTACGGTGCCTTGGATCACTGCGCCTTTTTCGACGTCAAGATTTAATTGGCTTTCTTCAAATAAGGCGGCAAAAGATTCCGTCATGGTATACCTTGTTGGTTAGTGAAGCCGTCCTGGATCAGTCAGGTACGGGATTAAGTGAGATAACCTGCAATGACTCTAAATCTGATCACTCATTGCAGCTATCATAAAAAAGATGTTACAAAAATGGTCTAAACTGATTTTCCCAGCAGGCTTAGGGCGAACTGTTAGCACATGGATTAGTGTTTGCTGTCAATATAATCAATCAGTGTTTTTAGCACTTGATCAATCGATAAATCTGAGCTATCAATAACCAAAGCATCATGCGCCGGCTTTAGCGGAGCAACGGTTCGCTCCATGTCACGCTTATCGCGAGCCTGCAGGTCAGCTAAAATGGCATCAATTTTAGCATCAACACCCATGCCCTGCAACTGTTTTACACGACGGGCTGCCCTGGCCTCTACACTGGCCGTTAAATAAATTTTGGCAGGGGCTTCCGGAAACACCACAGTTCCCATATCACGACCATCAGCCACTAGTCCCGGCGCTCTGGCAAAATCACGTTGACGCTTAAATAAGGCTTCACGCAGACTTGGAATCACCGCCACTTTGGAAGCCATACTGCCCACTTCTTCGGTACGGATCTGGTCAGTAACATCCTGACCATTTAGCAAAATCTGTGTACCTTGATTATCCTGCACAATAAACTGAATATCCAAAGAAGCTGCAAGGTGTTCCAGTGCAGACAAATTCAACGGCTCCTGTAACAAATTAGCCCGATGAGCGGCCAGTCCGAGCAATCGGTACAATGCACCCGAATCCAGAAAATGGTAACCATAGTGCCGGGCCAGTTTTCCGGCAAGTGTTCCCTTGCCCGAGCCACTTGGCCCATCAATTGTAATCACAAAAACAGACATGCAATAATCGCCTTATAACCTGAAATCTGCTCTATAGCTGGCGCGCAATTTTTGCAAGACCTACACCAATCGCAACTTTTAGACCTGCCAGAACAGGCAATGACATTAATGGCAGTTTGCCAGTGAGTTCAATCTCATAAGTCAGCAAAGTACCACCGTCAATGGTAGTAAATTTAAGCCGTCCTACATGATGTTTAATCAAAGGATTGCCAATCAGCTTATATTCAATTAACTGATTTGGTTCTAGCGTGATGATTTGCTCTTTAATTGGCTTAACAGGGCCAAAACCCATCTGGCGCACAGAACCCAGACCATCCGGATTTTGCGGATCAGCAGAATCCTTAATGCGTTCTACCTGTACTGGCCAGAAAGCATCGTTATAAATACTGTGTTTGGAAAATGCCTCAAAAACCTGTGCGGGCGATTGTTTAAATTTTTGTTGAACGGTAATTTTTGCCATAGCAGCGATCTGTCGTAAAAAAATTGCCCTAGCCTATCATAATTTTTTTATATTGCTGGCTTTTTCAATAATTGTTAACAATCAGCGGGTTGTTTGAAATGCTATTTTTGACGACGTGCCGCAAAAAACTGCTTCAGTATTTGTTGTGATTGTTCAGCAAGAATACCACCCTCAAAACTGAAAAAATGGTTATAAAAGCCACTTTGCATCAGTTGGCGGGCACTAATCAGTGAGCCAGCACGAGGCTCTGATGCAGCAAATACGACATGCTGCACCCGGGCATGAATCAATGCACCGACACACTGGGTGCAAGGTTCGAGAGTTACATACAATGTAGTATTGGCAGGCAACCGATAATTTTGCAAACGCTGGCATGCGTCCCGAATAGCACAGACTTCAGCATGCGCAGTGGGATCGTGCAGTCCAATTGGTTGGTTAAAGCCTGAGCCGATGACCTGCTCATCATGAACCAGGATTGCACCCACTGGCACTTCGCCACAGCTTGCTGCCTGCTGGGCCAGTTGTAAGGCCTTCTGCATCCAGTACGCATGCTTATCCGCTGGCGTACTGTCATGAAAATCTACATCAGACAGCAATGTACTACACCCAGTTTGCCAAATCGCGGCGATTAAATGTGATGAACATCAAACCACATCAAACTTTTGCAGAATTTCCATCCACTCTGGATCATCGGCTACTGGGACGGTTCCTAATGCTTCTTTTAAGCTATTAAATGACTTGGCCTGCCATGACGGAGATAAGTCCTTATCTACCAGACGGGCACGTACACCTTCATTAAAGTCAGGATGCACGGTTTTCCATTCAGCCAAAGTTTTTTCCAGCTCAAACACACGTGACCATGCCGGTGCTGTTTTACCCCATTGCCACAACAGCCAGGTCAGCGCAGCCGTAGAGGGCGACCCTTTGGCCAGATTCTCACCTGCCTGACGCAGCCAGTCACTACGCGCTTCCATCAGGCTGGTGATGGCCTGATAGTCCTGCATAAAATTTTGTCCACGGCAAACACTATGAATCACATCCAGTGAATCCTGTAACGGCCCAGCAGACAATGGACGATGCAGCGCATCCAGTGTGTCATCAATAGCCCGGAAAGACCCAGCCGGATAGGCTTCCCAGTCGATCTGGGTAAGACGGACCAGTACTTCCTCACGGGTTTCGCCACTGATATGGGTTGCCCAGCCAATAGTATAGGCGCCTGAAGCACTCATGATGGAACCAGTCAGACCCAGAAACAGGCCAATCGCTCCACGTTCTGCCAGAAAGCGTGTAGCGCCAACATCTGGATACAGGCCAATATTGATTTCTGGCATCGCCAGTCGTGAATAGGGTGTCACTAGACGGAATGGAGCAGCCATAAACAGCCCCATGCCACCGCCCATCACATAACCTTCGCCCCAGACCACGACAGGCTTTGGATACTGGTGCAAAGCCAGATCCAGCGCATATTCTTCCTTAAAAAAACCGTGCGCAGCAGTAACTTCATTATTAAGGATAAGTTGCCGCAGTTTGCGCACATCACCACCGGCACAAAATGCTTTCGGTGTGGTGCTATCGAGCCAGATGGCTGTGGTCTGCTCATCGGTTTTTAAGGTTGCAAACACATCAAATAATGCTTTGGCCGACGCTTCATCCAGCGCATGCAAGGATTTTGGACGATTCAGGCGTACCAGCGTCCAGCCATTGCCAATGCGTTCTACAATTAAGTCTGGATGCTCAGTTAGGTTTGTCATGTAGTAGTTACTCATTCGTCCAATTGCCATTGAATAGGTGCTTTTCCATGCTGGCTCAAATACTGGTTTGTTTTTGAAAACACTTTACAGCCAAAAAAACCACCCCGATTGGCAGCCAGTGGTGATGGATGGGCCGCCTTTAAAATTAAATGTCTGCTGCTATCAATGCGCTTGCCTTTACGCTGTGCGTAAGCACCCCATAAAATGAAAACCGTATGTTCGGTCTTTTCATTAATGACATCAATAACACGGTCTGTAAAATCTTCCCAGCCTTTATTCTGATGGGATGTTGGTGCGCCTGCATTGACTGTCAATACACTGTTTAGTAGTAATACACCCTGCCGGGCCCAGCCGGATAAATCACCATGTCTGGCAGGTGGAATGCCCAGATCGTTATACAGTTCCTGATAAATATTTTTCAACGAAGGGGGTAATGGAACCCCGCGCTGCACTGAGAATGACATGCCATTGGCCTGATTAGGTCCATGATAAGGATCCTGTCCTAAAATCACGACTTTGACTTCATCAAGCGGGGTGGTATTTAATGCACTGAAGATTAAGGGACTAGGCGGATAGATAACCTGTTTTTCCTGCTTTTGCGTGGATAAAAAATCACGCAACTGCGTCATGGTATCGCTAACCAGAATATCAGTGAGAGGCTGTTTCCAGCTCGGATCAAGCTTTACCCGGTCCAGTATGGTCTCTTCCTGATTCACTGCTCTCTCCCTTTTACTTCAATGATTTTTCACACAAATGCAGTGCTTTTTTAGCACTGTAATTATACCTTTAAATCAAGCTTAATAGGCTTAAAGCCTTTGAAAATACCACTCTATTGTTATTTTTTGTTCAAGAAACCAGCATCAAAAACCATATCAGCCTTAATATTAGCGTTTTTTCTAACTGTTATCAGTAAATATGTACGACAAATATATATTTATGACCTTAAAATATCAGCATTGGAATATAGGCTGTGACTTTTGAAGAACTCAACCCATCTTACCCTACGTTATCTGCTGTCAAATCTGGGAATCAGTTTTAATCAGGTTAAACCCAAAGAACAAACTTTTAGCGCACTTGGTGCATTTCTGGGTTTATTGCTGTCTTCATTAGTCAGTCATCTGATATTAGGATCGGTTAATCCCTGGTTTGTGGCCCCAATGGGTGCCTCGGCAGTATTGTTATTTGCAGTACCAGCCAGTCCTTTAGCACAGCCCTGGTCGATTCTGGGCGGCAATCTGGTGGCCAGTCTGATTGGCGTCTGGGCAGCCCATACATTTGTAAATATTAATCTTGCCTTGAGTGCTGCAGTCGGACTGGCAATTTTTGTGATGATTGGCCTGCGCTGTTTGCATCCGCCCAGTGGTGCCATTGCTATGACTGCCGTACTGGGCGGCCCTGCGGTGTACGAACTGGGATATGGATTTGCCTTGTGGCCTGTGGCGATCAATTCAGCGCTCATGCTGCTTGCGGCACTGTTGTTTAATAATTTAATAGGTCGCCGTTATCCGCATCCATCTATACAGCAGGATGTTAAAACCCATGTTACTAATCCTCTGCCCAGTGACCGTCTGGGTGTGACATCTGAAGATTTTCAGCAGGTGATGAACAAGCATGCTGAGTTGCTGGATATTAATGCCAGTGATTTAAAAGAGCTGATGTTTGAGGCACAGCAGCAGGCTTATCAGCGCATTACGGGTAACGTCCGTTGTCAGGATATTATGACCAAAAATGTCTTATACCTAAAAGCCGATGATTCACTAGTCACTGCCCTCTCCCTATTTGAACAAAACAACCTGATGAGTTTGCCTGTACTCAATGAGCAGCATCAACTGGTTGGAAGCCTATCGGTTTATCATCTTATGCAGATTTATGATGGCTATGTCGGGTTCAGAACCCATCTGGATGGCCCTGCCCAGTTTGTTTATCAGGTGATGGAACGCAAGGTATTTACGGTCAAGGCTGACCAGCCTTTAAGTGACCTGATTCCCTTTTTTACCGACAAAGGTTTTCATTATTTGCCGGTAGTGGGGGCTGAACGTACATTGGAGGGTATTATTGGCCGTGCTGATGTAATTGCTGCACTATTTGAATTGCAGGTTAGTCGTGAATAATTTTGTATGGATTAGATGAAATTAATTCTGATAGTTTTAAAATCTACACTATGATATTATGCTAGTATTTTAAATTTAATTAAAATATGCTGAATTCAATGATATGGATTCAGCGATGGTAAAAAATATAGTTGAGCAGAGATGGCTTATACTTATAGCGGCTTAATCCTCAAACCAAGTCTATAAAATGACCTGTGGAGTCACTTCAGGATTTAAAAAGCTAATGCCCTGTTTAAGTTGTTCATACATCTGGGGATTGGCCCATTCCTGCTGCACTTGTTTAGAAAATTCAATCTCATGCAGGCTTAACAGGCCCATTTGTACATTCTCAATGTCTTCCCGAAAACACTGTGCATAACCCGTGGCCGTTTCGTGCACAATTACGGAATGTACCTGTACATCGCCTTCCCCATTCTGCGTGGTGGTTTGTTGAAGCACCTGATCTGCCAGAAAAAAGAAAACGCGGGAAAACTGTTCTGCCGAGGGTGATACCGGCAAGCTGATCCAGCGCGCACTATAAGTTTTGCAGGCCTCTATATAGCCTGCATCATCCTTGCTCCAGAAACAGATGGCATGATCAAAGCTATCAATCAAATCCTTGATCACCCCTTTTAGTAAACCAAAGTCATAAACCATTTGGCCATGATCCAGTCTGTTGGCAGATAAAATCAGCTCGACCTGATAGCTATGACCATGGATGGAGCGTCGGCAACGGTCAGAGGTACAGTTGCGTACAATATGAGCATTTTCAAACTTGAAAAGTTTGCGGATAAGCATTGTTGTTAATCCTGTGATTTACCCTGCAAAAAGCCAGATGACTAGTTAAGATGATTATAAGTCAATTTTATCGCTTATGCGCAGGGATTCATGGCTGGTTTGTTGCTGGTCATTTGCACAACTCTATGAGTTAATTGATTAGGCAAAATAATTCCGCATAAAGCTACTGCTTCATGGCCTGCTGCAAAAGCTCCAGTGCATTCTGGTTACTGCTGGCCAGCGCTGGAATTGGCATCTGATGACGCTGATAGGCCATCACATTTTCGCCCTGACGATACAGGTTACTGGTTAAATAGCGTTTGCGACCTGATAAACTGACGATAATCTGCGCCTGAAAAAACTCACTTTGTATAGCCAGCAGGCGGTCAATATTTTCAGGCTTTTTCTCAATTTTAAACGCCGGTTGTGTCCATAGTGTTCCTACCTGATCTAGATACTGCATTCCCTGATCACGCTGGTTGATCCATTCCTGCACCTGATTGGGCTGCAAGTCGTCACTTAGCGCACTAAGCAGTATTCCAGACGCTGTATTGACATTGATTGGACTAAAATACGGAACAGCGGTGATATAAGGGGCTATCAGGTTGTAACTGCGCTGGTCAAACCCGCGTACCTGACGTAATTCCTCAACCTGCGTAAAAGGTCGGTTTGCAGCCATATAACCCGGCTGCTGCCCCAGATAAAAGCTGTCTTCTGCGCCCATTGAGCCAGCGACGGTGTCATCCGGGTCCTGCCAGTCCAGCACACTTTGGGCCAGCTCTGGCGCCAGTCCGACCCGCTTGAGCAAGCGGCCAAAAAACTCAAAAGCTTGCTTGTCAGGAATACCGTCATGATAAAGGTTATTTAAGTTAAAGCGCGCGGACTGATCCATCAACCGACCAGTAACCATGCCATCCTCAATTGGAAAAGGAGGAAGTGGCTGTGCCCATTGCTCGCCCAGGTTGTCGTTATTTTTGCTATTTCTGGCATCATTGATTAAAAGTTCAGATAAAAAGTATTCACCAGATTTGGCATAAATCCAGGCCTGATCCTGTCGCAGCAAAATACTGCCTTCCTGAAGCATGCGCTGTTGCTGGTTTAAAATGCCCATCGCCATAATACTGGCAATGACGACCATAAACAGAATAGTCAGTAATGCAACACCCCGCTGGTTCTTCACGTTAATCCTGATCCTTAGTCATTGCACTCTTAATCATTGCTGGCTTGGTTGTCATTTCCAGTGCTAGTGTCCTGCTGGCTGTTTTGTTGATTGGTTTGCGTATTATCTGTGCCATTATTTGTCTTTGAACCTGAAGCCACTAATTCTGGCAGTTTTTTAACCAGACTAAAACGCCACAGTATTGGCTTGTCATTAAGAGTGAACTGTACCTGAATTCCCTGCGGTAGGCGGCTATCCCCTTGCGGCATTTTAGTATTATCTGTTGTATCCACCAGATTATTTACAGGTGGCCAGAAATCCGTTGGTGCTGGTTCAAGAGCCTGCACGCTAAAATTACTGATATTTGTTAGCAGGACATTGGGTGGTGGAGTCTGGGGACGCGACTGATCCGGATTACGATAGCTGGTACGGATCAGGTGTTGCTGGCCAGGATCATATTGATAAGTGACCCGCTCAAGACTGCTGGTACTGCGCAAGGTTGGATCAAACGCGCCCATGCGGGTGAAGCTGATTCTATTGTCTGCAATCACTAAGGCCGGTTCAGTAGAGGCAGACTGTCTGGCAGGGCGTGCCACCAGTTGGCTAAAATCACGCAGCATCAGAGTATAACTGCTTTGCAATGCAGATAAACGCTGGGTGTGAATCTGGTTACGGTCACGTACTTTGATTAATGCATCAAAAACTTTCCAGCCAGCCAATGCCAGCACTGCAAAAATGGCCAATGCGACCAGCACTTCAATCAGGGTAAAACCGGATACTGAGCTGCGTGGCTGATGCAACTGGCAACATGCGCTGGACTGCGTAAAACGCTGGGAATTGAGCTTCATAACTGATCTTTTAATTTTGGCTAGAAGCCACGGGACGCTGTAAAAACGCCACAATACTGGTTACTGGTGCAGGCTGCTGCCCCTGATCCTGATCGCCCAGTGGTGCGACCCGGATTTCTATCCGCCGTACACTCTCACTAATCGTATTATAGACCTGATGCGATACCAGCCAGCGCTGACCCTGTTCATCCACTGTTTTTTCACCTGTTCCTTCAGGCCATGCACCATTGATCTCCAGTTCAGCCAGCTCATTCATTGCAACAAAATGCGCAAATGTGCGGTCATTCATTTGCCCAATACTTTGCGTGTAATTCATGCCAATTTTGGTCACTGCAATGGCCGCAACTGCAAAAATGGCCAGCGCTACCATCACCTCAAGCAGGGTAAATCCACGCGGTTTCTTAGTTAAAAGTACAGATAAAGGCTTAGCTATAGATTTGGCCATACGAGATCTTAAAACCGGAAAATGCTTCATCAGCTTCCCTGCTCAGTATCAGAAACCATCCCGGTACTATTGATATAAATGGGATTGCCGATGGGCTGATTATTAAAAATTAGTTGCAGGCGCGCAGGTTTTACCTCGCCATTACCAAACCAGATTAAATCCGGGGATTTTTGATCCATCAAGCCTTCTGGGCCATCGCGCTGTGGCGAATTATCCATACTCCTGATCTGTAAAACCGCGTTTTCATTCAAGCTTCGGGTTTTAAATGCTTCTACTGGCTGCCACAGCGGCTTTTTTTCCTGTGTGACCATCGGCTGCCCAGTCTGCTGGTCAGTTTGTGGCGGCTGATATTCTGCAAAAAAATAACCCGCTGGTTCAGTAACCGTAGCTGATGTAGTAATCAGGGCAAAAACTCGTGCCTGATCCGTTGATTCCAGCCGCACCACATTAAGGTCATTAATTAGTTGATCTCGCTGCTGCATCAGCTTGCGCTGTTCAACCCCACTAATGGAAACCACCACCAGCCCGGCAAAAACACTCATAATGACAATAACCAGCATCAGCTCGATCAGGGTAAATCCCCGCTGTGAGTAGCCATGCTGTGAATAACCAGGGTTCATATTATCGGGAGTTACACGCATACAGTGCGATACTCAAAATCTTGTAATGGTTAAGATGAATTGATGCTGATGACTCATTTGTTTAATTCTGTTGAAATATCCCTGCACGAATACAACCGAATTTAACTGATTTTAACCTGCTTAAATTGTTGTGGCATGGCTAACATCTGGTCAATAACAGCCACCCGAAATGTATCACGTGAGCCAAGATAACGCTGATAAAAACTGGAATTGAGCATGGACGCAGCGCCTTGAGTCATTGACCAGATTGCTGCCAGATAATCACGCACCGGCATACTGCTGCTAATACCTTTGAGATAATTGTCAGTAATACCAATAATCAGGCGCAGGCGCTGCTTGCGTATACGGTACAGCTGGTTAAACAAAATACCCAGCCCCTGGGCACCAGCAGACAAGCGCTCCTCAATCTGATGAAACAGCACTGTACGCTCTGGATGATGCAAATGATGCAGCATGTAAAATACCAGACGGGCCTGAAAATCGCCTTGATTATCCCGTACCATATCCAGCAGTGCCTGCTCATTACGGATAATCAGCAATAGGTACAACTCATCCTTGCTCTGAAAATGCTTATATAGCGTGCCCTTGGCCAGATCAAGCTCCAGCGCCAGTGCATCCAAAGTCATGCCCATTTCGCCACTTTCCAGTAACAGGCGCTCAGCCACATCAAAAATCAGGGCTTCACGGGCGCGGAACTGTGCTTGCCGGTCCATTGCATCTGCTCCTTAAATCTTCTGCTGCTTGATCGTGGTAGAGTGTCTGGCCAATAGTTGTTCAAAATTATGGCTGGTAATTCGACCCAGCTCCTGCTGGCTTATTCCATAGACATCGGCAAGCGCCTGAGCCACAAAAGGCAGATATAAGGGTTCATTCGGCTTGCTGCGATATGGCATGGGTGCCAGATAAGGACTGTCAGTTTCAATCAGGATGCGATCCATAGGCACTTGCCTGGCAACGTCCCGCAAGGACTGGGCATTTTTAAAACTGATAATACCGGAAAAAGAGATGTAATAGCCCAGATCCAAGGCAGCCTTTGCGGTATCCCAGTCTTCAGTAAAACAATGCAAAATACCATGACTGGCCTGCTCGGCGCGCATGACGTCAATGGTGTCATGTTTGGCATTACGGGTATGCACAATCACAGGCTTGCCTAGCTGCTTGCCTACTTCAATATGTCTTGCAAAACAGTCTTTCTGGGCTGGAATATGATCAGTACTATGATAAAAATCAAGACCGGTTTCCCCAATAGCCCAAACCTTTGGATCTTGTGCAAGCTTGCAAAGCTGCTCGATACTGGCACGGGCCATCATGTCCGAATCTTCACACGGATGCACGCCTACACTGTAGCCTACATCTGCATGCTCACTGGCAATTGCTTCTAATATTGGGCAATCATCCAGATCAACTGCAACAGCCAGAAATTGGCTAACGCCTGCTTCCCGGGCAGCCTGCAGGGCGCGGTTAAGATCGCCCTCATAACGGCTTAAATCCAGACGGTTTAGATGACAGTGCGAATCAATATACAACTTAGGTTTTCCGTAATTTAATATTAAGCAGCAACGATTAGCTAAATATTAGCCAGCACTTACTTAATGAAAATTTATAGGGTAAATGTCGGGTTTGCTGAACTGAGCTTACCGGCCAGCAGTTTTTCTGCGGCATTCTTGAATTTAATGCCCTCTTCACCCAGTAGCTGAATGGCAAAACCGGCCGGACGCGCGCCTGAAGCACGGTGGGAAATCCAGATAACCTTACCCGTTAGCGGAATACGCTCTGAGGATTCAGGCAAGCTGGTCACTACAAAAACATCATCGCCTAATACCACAGGACGGTTACTGGGAATAAAAAGGCCGCCGCCCAGTACAAATGGCATATAGCACGACTGTAAATTGGAGATTTCGCGGATTGGAAAATTAATAATCCCGCCTGGACGTGGTGGTTGCATTATCACTCCTTTTGAAAATGTTTGGACCACTCATGCATAAGACCAGTGCATCAATCATGTAAATTCATGAGTTGCATCATTAAGCTATCATATACCAAACTGGATTGAATATTCTGGGTTTGTCCATGAATTGCGCTTAAAATTTGTTGTTGTAGGTTAAATAATTGCTCAATGCTGATACTTTTTATAATAGGTGTAAAGTTTAAATCAGTCTGCCGCACAGGCTGGTTCATGTGAGCCGCAATCGCATCCCGAATCATCCATTGCAACAGGTTTAGCCATTCTGGCAGGCTCAGACGTTTTTGCCAGTTGCCGGACAATGTCACTGGCGATAACCGTTGCTCCAGCAGTTTTTGCCAGTCATTAATCCAGTCCTGCCGGGCCAGAAATTCCGGCTGCTCTGCCATGACTAATGCTGCCAGCGGCGCACCACCACTGAGGTTGAGCAATAACTGGCTCTGCGCTGGATCAAAGTTGCCGTTAGCAGTTAAATATGTCAGTGCCTGCTGATGACTTACCTCACCAACACGATATTGCTGCAAGCGGCTGCGAATGGTTGCTGGCAGTTGTAAAGGCTGGTCACTCACCAGAATTAAAGTAACCTGCTCTCCGGGTTCTTCCAGTGTTTTAAGCAAGGCGTTGGCAGCGGCAATATTCAGGTTTTCTGCAGGCTCAATGATAATGACGCGCCAGCCCTTTCCAGTTTGCTGTACAAATGGCATCAACTCTCGAATCTGGTCAATCTTGATAAATTGGCTCAGTTTGCCCTTATTGTCTACTTCCGGTGAAATTCGCAGCAAACTAGGATGCGTATCTGCTTTGAGCCACTGGCAACTGGGGCATTCACCGCAGGCATGCTGATGATTATCGGTTGAACTGCGATTTAGACAAAGTAACCATGCGGCCAACTGGTCTGCAAACTGGCGCTTGCCGGTTCCCGGTATGCCACTGAGCAAAATAGCATGCGGTATTTTAGGAAACCGTGATATCAGCCTTTGCCATGGTTCTTGTTGCCAAGGCAGGCGTGACGCAAAGTAATGCTGTCCTTGTGGCGCTGACCCGGGAGTTACCGCTGCCTGTATCTTTTTAGCCATAAATAAAATTTACTGTCAGTGACAATCCATATAATGATCAGGCAAATGCAGAAATGTCCAGCGCCTGCAAGCGTGCCAAGTCTTCTGGTGTATCAACTCCGGCAGGTAATGAAACCTCTGCTGTGGCGATGGCAATCCGGCGACCATTTTCCAGCACCCGCAATTGTTCCAGACTTTCCAGTTTTTCAAGCTGACCCATTGGCCAGTTAACGAAGTCTTGTAATAACGCCACCCGGTAAGCATACAAACCTAAATGACGCAGGGCCTGCGCTGGTACCGTATGAATTCCTTGCGCAAACGCATCACGATCCCATGGCACAGGCGCACGACTAAAATATAAGGCTTGGTTGTGTGCTGTTGTAACCACTTTAACAATACTGGAACGGGTAAATTCATCCAAAGTATGGATTGGCTCACATAAGGTTGCCATGGCACAGTCTGGCTGGCTCTCCAGCAGCCCTGCCACCTGTTGCACCAGTTGTGCCGGTAATAATGGTTCATCACCCTGTACATTGACCACAATATCATCCCGGTTCCAGCCGCGGATACGTGCCACTTCACTTAAACGGTCTGTACCTGATGGATGTTCGGGACTGGTCATGACCACAGCAACTCCCGCCTGCTGGCAAACCTGTGCAATTCGCTCATCATCGGTTGCCACACAAATATCATCAAAACCTTCTACCTTACGTGCCTGATCAACCACACGCAAGATCATGGGACGGCCATGAATTTCCAGCAAGGGCTTACCGGGCAAACGTGAACTGGCAAAACGCGCAGGAATAACAAGGTGTTTCATGGTGGTTTCTCGCTATTTTATTTCATTATTCAATATTGGCTGATCGGCTTTAACGGTTCCTACTCAAGCTTTGTCCAGATTAGGAATGCCAATATTAAGGTCTTTAAGCTGCTGTAATAACAGCTCATAACAGGCCTTTGAAAGCTGCGCCTGTACAGGCAATATCCAGATGTCTTTTTCAGGCAGTAAATGGGCAAATCGCTGGATTTTTACTGCATCCTTACTGGTGGTAATAATGGGTAAATGTTCATCAAAATCCAGATCGGATGGCTGATAGTCATGATGATCAGGAAAAGCATGTTCTATCAGCTCAAAGCCCAGCTCTTTTAAACTATTAAAAAAACGCTGCGGTACACCAATCCCGGCAACCGCATGCACCCTGGCCCCGGCTTGCGGTCTAGGGTTTAAGCCAGTTTTTGCTGTGCCTGCCTTGGTGGTAGCTATTAATGGCAGTAAAGCACAGGATTCAAGCTGCATTGTTAAATCCGTTTGTGCCGCTTTGCCGTGTTCAATCACTGTGGCGGTTTGCAAGCGACTGGCTGGTTCACGTAAAAAACCGGCTGGCAGCAATTGCTGATTGCCCAGGCCACGGTCTACATCCAGCACGATCCACTCCAGATCACGTTGCAAGGCCAGATGCTGCAAACCATCATCACTTAAAATCAGGTCTGGTATCGTGTGTTGTAGTATCAATTCAATGGCTTGCTGCCGATTAGGGCCGACTGCCATCATCACATCGGTTTGCTGCACAATCAGTACAGGTTCATCACCTACAATGTCGGGTGTGTCATCATCTTCCACAATGCGGGGAAACGGTCCTTGTCCGCCATAACCCCGGCTAATCACCGCAACATTCAGGCCAAAATAGTGTAAAAAATTAACCAGCTCAATAATCAGCGGCGTTTTACCACTACCTCCCACCGTAATATTGCCAATAACCATTACGGGTACAGGCGCGCGGTAGGACTTTAAGATTTTCTGTTCATATAAATAGCGACGACAGGAGATTGCCAACCCATACAGGCTAGATAGGGGCCGAAGAAAATTCAGCCATGCGGACTGCGTGGCCCAGGCCTGAGTAAAACGCTGATCAAGCTGCATGACAAAAAATACTGTTCAAATGAATCATGGGGCTGGCTTAGCACTTGGAATAATTGCATCAGAATCAGTCTGATCATCTGTGGCAGAACAGATATCAAAATCATGATCAAAATCACGCTGGTACATCTGGGAATACAACCCATTTTTGGCTAGCAGTTCTTCATGCTTGCCCACTTCCATAATTCTTCCTTTATCCATTACTACAATCCGGTCAGCCTGCTCAATGGTCGACAAACGATGCGCAATCACAATAGTGGTGCGGCATTTCATGGCATTCTGTAAGGCGGCCTGAATATAATGCTCGGATTCATTATCCAGCGCACTGGTGGCTTCATCCAGAATCAGGATTGGAGCATCCTTAAGCAAGGCCCGGGCAATTGACAAACGCTGACGTTGTCCGCCTGATAAGCTATTGCCTTGCGAGCCCAGGATCGTGTCATAACCCTGTGGCAGTGCCATAATAAAATCATGGGCATAGGCTGCTTTGGCCGCTGCAATGATTTCCTCATCCGTTTTGCTGGCCAGTTGTCCATACGCAATGTTTTCGCGAACACTGCGGTCAAACAGAATCACCTGCTGGCTCACAGTTGACACCTGACTCCGCAAGGCAGACAGCCTGATGTCTTCAAGGGCAATATCATCCAGAGTGATTTTTCCGGTCGTCACGGGCTGGAAGCGCTGTAACAGATTCACCAGTGACGTTTTACCTGCACCAGAACGCCCTACCAGTGCAACAGTTTCACCTGCCTTAATCTGCAAATTAAAATCCTGGATAGCCATTTTACAGTCAGCATCCTGACTATAGCGCAAGCCCACATGCTCAAAACCAATTTTGCCGGTTAATACCGGGGATTGCGTGCCACTATCCTGCTCTGAAGGCATGTCAATAATATCGAAAATCGAATGGGCAGCAGCCAGACCACGCTGGATTTTTTCATTCACATCAGTGAGCGAACGGATGGGTTTACTGAGCAATCCCGCCGCCGTCAGATAAGCCACAAACTCACCTGCCGTGGTATCACCCAGAATTTCCGGGCGCAGTGCAATCCAGATCACAATAGCCAGTGCAATGGCCATGAACACCTGAATAATGGGCGTGCTGATACTGGCAGTAATCACCAGTTTTAGGCCACGCTTTAAGTTCAGCAGTGAAAAGCGCTCAAAACGCTGGCTTTCAAACGTTTGCCCACCATAGCTTTTGACTACGCTATAGCCATTTATGGCTTCCTGCACCACATGATTGACATCGCCCATGGTGGCCTGCATTTCACTGGACAGTTTGCGCATGCGTTTACTGGCACGCCGCACCAGAAAACCAATGACTGGGGCAACAATCAGCAGGGATAACGACAGTCGCCAGTTGGTATAAAACAGATAGCCCAATAGGCCTATCACCACCAGACCATCACGCAAAATGGTCTGGGTGGCTTCAGTCGACGCTGCAGTAACCTGTTCCACGTTATAGAGAATTTTTGAAGTGATATGCCCGGTTGAATTTTCAATATAATAGCTGGGAGGCAGTTGCAGGAACTTGTTAAAGACTTCCTTGCGCAGGTTAAACACCAAGCCCCGCGAAATATAGGCCAGAAAATAGCTGCCCATCACTGAGCCGATCCCACGAATAAAAATCAGCAAAACCACCAGAAATGGAAACAGGTTGCGGGCCGAATGGTCATTATTATTGATGGCATCAATAATAAACTTGATCAGCTTGGCAACAGAAACTTCAGTACCGGCATTGATGGCAAAACCAATCACAACCAGCACGCCTGCCCACCAGTAGCCTTTTAAATACGACAGTAAGCGTAAGTAAACCTTGAAGTCCTTTGATTTGTTCGCTTCTGCCTGATTCACTAGGACTGACCTCGATGTGGCACACGTGTGCTGATATTCAAATTAACAAAACCCAGCTTGCCGGCAACATCCATCACCTGTACCACGGATTGATGGCTAGCCTTGCCATCCGCAGCAATGGTAAACGGCAAATTGCGTGCATTGCCTGCCGCCTGCCGGATTGCTGCCATTAGCTCGGCTTCGTTGTTACTGCTTAAGCTCAAGCCATTCACCAGATATTCACCATTGGGCTTGACTACCACCTCAATCTTTTGCTGACGGGTATCGGGCGGCACTCCAGAGGCTTCCGGCAATACCAGATTAAGGCGGCTATACTGGTTAAAGGTGGTTGAAACCAGCAGAAATACCAGTAAAAACAGCAGGCAGTCAATCATGGGTGTTAAATTAAGCTCAATAGGCTCAATTCTGGGTTTACGAAGCCTCATAATGAAGCCCTTGATCCGGATGCTGCAAGTGATCATCCACACTCAGGTGCGACGGCTTGACGTCACTATAAAACAAGATATTGATAAGCTGGTTGCCTTGGGTTTCAAGCTGCATGGAAATATCAACAATTTTGCGCTGAAAATAACGATAGGCGATCAAGGCCGGAATCGCAACCACCATGCCGGCTGCCGTGGTAATTAATGCCTGTGAAATCCCTGCTGCCAGCATTGCTGGATCAGTCACACCGCCTGCATTAACTGCCATAAAGGATTCAATAATACCAATCACCGTACCCAGCAAGCCTAACAAGGGCGCTATGGCACCGATGGTTCCCAGAAAATTCAGGTTTTTTTCTAGCAAATGCACCAGTTCATTGGCACGGGTTTGCATCTGGTTTTCAGTAAAATTAAACCCATGCGGCTGGCTTTCAATGCCAGTGGCCAGGATATCGCCAAGCACACTCTGCTGTCTTAATTGCCGTAACGCCTGAGCGTTGATTGAACCCGCTCGTAACTGCTTGCTGATCTGACTGGTTAATCCGGCTGGCGCAATCGTTTGTATACGCAGGCGAATTGCACGCTCAATAATAATGGCACACATGGCAATTGAACAAATTACCAGCGGTAGCATTAACCATCCACCCGCCTTTACCATTTCCCACATGACAATACCGCTCCTGAAAAATCCCTTTAAGACTTAAATCCAAACTCTTACCAGCAATGAATGTGCAAACTATTGCAGGTCAATAACCGCTAAAATGCCTTCAAGTTCATCCAGCGTATGATAACGGATGACCATTTTGCCTTTGCCCTTGTTGTTGTGATCAATCTCAACTTGCGCACCAAATCGCTCGGATAAACGACGGGTGAGCTGTTCAATATCTGCTGATGCCTGGACTTTTGGCTTGGTTGCTGGCGGATTGAGCAAATCACGAATTAATTGTTCAGTCTGGCGTACTGACAACACTTTTTCGACAATGGTTCTGGCCACCACAATCTGGTCTTTGCTTTTTAAGGAAAGCAAAGCACGGGCGTGCCCCATGTCAATGTCACCGTGATCCAGCATGGTTTTTACATCATCATGCAGGCTGATCAGGCGCAATAGATTGCTGACAGTGGTACGGGCCTTACCAACAGTATCTGCAATTTCCTGATGGCTCATGCCAAACTCATCATGAAAGCGTTGTAGTGCTACAGCCTGCTCCATTGGGTTCAGGTCTTCGCGCTGGATATTTTCAATCAGTGCCAGTGCAATAGCCAGCTCATCGGGAATATCACGCACCAATGCAGGAATATGCGTCAAACCAGCCAGTTTTGCAGCACGCCAGCGTCGTTCCCCGGCAATAATTTCAAATGGAACCTTGGCCTGTTCACCCAGACGACGCACCACAATTGGCTGCATGATGCCATGTTTTTTGATGGAATCGCTCAGTTCGGTGAGTTGCTCATTGGCAATTTCACGTCGGGGCTGATAGATGCCGCGCTGCAACTGGTTAACGTCAATATGCTGTAATTGTCCCTGCTCGGCACTATTACTGCTGATAGTGCTGTTTTCCACTTCTTGCGTTACCTGGCGAATGGAACCCAACAAGGCATCCAGACCACGTCCCTGAGCCAATCCCCGCTTCTTGGTCATGCCGGTTTTCCTTGTGCTTTTTTCTGTTTTTTGCCCTGCTTCACCAGTTCAGCCGCAAGGTTCAAATAAGCAATTGCACCCTTGGAGCTTTTTTCATAAAACAAAATCGGCAAGCCATGAGCCGGCGCTTCAGCCAGACGTACGTTACGGGGAATCACCGTTTCAAATACCCGGTCACCAAAATGCGCAATCAGTTCGTTGGACACATCATTGGTTAAAGTATTGCGCGGATCATAAATGGTACGCAGCACGCCACGAATCTGAAGTTCCGGGTTTAAACTATGATTAATGCGATCAATGGTGTTGGATAAATCAGCCAGACCTTCCAGCGCATAGTACTCACATTGCATGGGAATAATCACACCACCAGCAGCACACAAGGCATTCACGGTAATCAGGTTAAGACTGGGCGCGCAATCAATCAGAATATAATCATAAGCATCGGCAATACGATTAATGGCATCTTTGAGTACATATTCGCGACGGTTTTTTTCAGCCAGATTTAGTTCAACACCAGCCAGTTCCCGATTGGCGCCAATTAGTTTATAGCCGGTTTTGGTGGTTAAAATGGCCGCTTCAATCGGTGCATCTTCCAGCATCACATCAGTGGCACTAAAATTCAGCTCGTTTTTTTGTACACCAGAACCCATAGTGGCATTGCCTTGCGGGTCAAGGTCAATCAGTAATACCCGTTTTTTCAATACAGCCAGTGAGGCTGCCAGATTCACAGCGGTCGTGGTTTTTCCTACGCCGCCTTTTTGATTGGCTATGGCTAGAATGTCGGTCATAAGTGCTCTATGTTATTGCGCAAATCATGTCAATGCAGGCAGTGTGTTTCATTAATAGTGAACAATGCCACCTGCAAATTGTCAGGCATTTAAACTGCCTATTAAAGCATTTTTAGCCCTGTTTTTATATGCCTGAATGCATCTTGTGAAAATCACAGTGATGTTAATCGTATGAACGCAGTTAAATTAAGTCCTTAAGTTCAGACAAGACCAGTTTCAGAGCAGTATCTTTAGGACAACAGGATCAAATGCCGCTGTTCGTTCAGGTTAGGCACCTGCAAGGCAATAATCTCTTGTTTATACTGTTGCAATGTTTCAAGTTCCTGCTCGGGAACAACACCTTTCATCGCAGCAAAGTAGCCATTCTTAGCCAGAAACGGCTGCCCTAGAGTGACAAAATCATTGAGTGCAGCAAATGCGCGGCTGGTCACCACGTCAAACTGGCCCAGCTGCTCAAAAATGGCAGTATCTTCAACCCGGGTTTGTACTGGTTTGGCATTGGCCACTTTCATGTCCGCACTAATCTGTCTTAAAAACCTGATTTTCTTACCATTACTGTCCAGCAGTATACATTCACGTTCAGGTTCTACCAGTGCAATAATAAAACCGGGCATGCCGCCGCCTGTACCAATATCCAGCAAGCGGCCTTTGGGCAGGTGTGGAATAATACTCAGGCTGTCCAGCAAATGCTTGACCAGCATTTCCTTGGGATCACGGATTGCAGTCAGGTTAAAGGCTTTGTTCCATAGCACTAGCTGGTCCTGATACTGCAACAGACGGTTTAAGGTAGCCTCTGGCAAATCCAGTTTTAATGCCTGAACACCAGCTTGCAAATCACGAAATAGGGAATGCATGACAAGGCTCACTTCCAGTTATTAATACATAATTGATAAACAGGCGCATCATATCAATTTATTGCTTCATCAGTAGGCTTACAGCACACAAACCCTCACCAATCCTGTATTTTTCAGACAGTTTTTAAGCAACCAGTTAAATTTACTGCTGCCCTGAAACGTGTAAAATTGAAACGTTTAAATTTTCTGTTGCCGGATTTGCTGATCCAGTAGGTTCAAGCGTTCAGGTGTACCCACATCTACCCATGCACTGTTCATCTTGGTGCCGCTCACCAGCCCCTGCTGCATGGTCTGCCGTAGTAATGGCGCAAGTGGACGTTTACCGCCCGGCAAATTATCAAACAACTTGGGCGACAATACACTTAAGCCAGAAAAAGTCAGCTTTTGTGCGTTTGTTTGAACTGCGTCTGGTACTTCCGGCTGATCGACATACACACGTCTATTGGCCAGTACAAAATCACCATTAGGATGTTGCGGCGGATTATTCACCAATACCAGATGAGCAAGATCATCAGTTAACGAATGCATGGTGAACTGGCTGTAATCAAACCGCGTCCATACATCGCCATTGACCAGTACAAACGGCTCAGCACCTAAAACCGGCAGTGCCTGAATAATGCCCCCTGCGGTTTCCAGCGCCTCGGCTTCCACCGACCAGTGAATATTAACTCCGAACTGACTGCCATTACCTAATGCACCCATCAGCTTGTCGGCAAGCCATGCACAATTAATGACAATGTCTGTAATTCCGGCCTGTTTAAGCGCTTCAATATGCCAGACAATCAGGGGCTTATCACCTACGCTCAACAGCGGTTTTGGCGTTTCAAGGGTTAAAGGCCGCATACGGGTGCCCAAACCAGCAGCCAGAATCATGGCTTTCATACAGGTTGTCCTACGCCAGCACCTTCAATAATGGCGCAGCTTTCCGGTTGTTTTTGCAAGAAAGCCGGTAAAATACGCTGCTGCACAAAGGCATCAAAAGCCTGTAACTCTGGATAAGGCTTAATTTCCTGCAATAGATAATGAAACACCAGCGGCAAGTCTTTCATATAACCAGTTTTGCCATCACGCAGATTGAGGCGAATAAAAATACCCAGCACTTTTAAATGACGCTGCGCCGCCATGAAGTCAAATTCACGGGCAAAATCATTCAAGGTTTTAGAAGTAGTCTGAGAAGCGGGCAAATGCTGCCAGAAATACTGCATCCACTCGTTTACCCGGCTCGCTGGCCATTGCACATAAGCATCACGCAAAATGGAAATCAAATCATAGGTATAAGCACCAACCACAGCATCCTGAAAATCAATCACGCCCAGTTCCTGCTTAGCGCCCTGCTCCTGTTGCAGCACCATCAAATTGCGGCTGTGATAATCACGATGCACCACTACCTGTGGCTGAGCCAGCGCTGTATTGGCCAACAAGCGATAGGTTTCTTGCAGCAGTTGCTGCTCGTCTGGCGTCAGTTGAATATTCAGGTATTGCTCAACAAACCAGTGATCAAACAGGGACATTTCCTGCATCAGTTTGTCTAAATCATAAGCAGGCAATTGCTGCGCTGGATCGTTGATAGGCAATTGCTGCAACTGCAATAACTGATTCATGGCCTGACGATAATACTGATCTACCGTGTCGTCATTCAGCACTTGTGATAGCAATGTGTCCCCAAAATCTTCAAGCAGGATAAAACCCTGATTTAAATCCTTTGCAATAATATGCGGCACCCGCACGCCATGCGTATCCAGCCACTGATCAATGGCAACAAAGGGCTGGCTATCTTCCTTCTCTGGTGGTGCATCCATCAGCATGTAGGTGTTTGCTTTGCTGTGAATCCGTGCATAGCGACGGAAGCTGGCATCACCTGCCAGCGGATGAATCGTCAGTTCCGTGTCATTTAATTGTTGTTGTACCCAGGTAGTCAGTGCTTGTTCACGCGGCAGGCCCATAGAAACAATCCAGTAAAAGCAGGTCAATAAAATAGTCCCGTGAGTTTAGCGAGTTGCATTATTTTTCTCTAGTGCTGCAATACCCAGATAGAGTTAGACTACCAGAACTTATCTTATTTTTTAGGTGGCTTGCTTTTAAACCCTTTTGCCTTCAAGCCCTTTTTTCCTCAAACCATTGCTGGGCAGGTTGATTAAAAAACAGTAAATAAATGGAATAAATATTTAAAGGAATATTAACCAGCAGGTCGACCTTGTCCAGCAACGTCACCTGAATTTCACTGCCAGCTGCCAGTATAAACAGGATCGATAACACAAATAATGCTGTAAATACAAAGCGGCTTATATTACTTTGCCGTGCCAGCTTATAGGGGATCAGGCACATCAATAGATTAATTACCAAAGCAGTAATCAAATCATTAAGGCTAATATCACCAAGAAACCGTTGAGCAATACTCAGCAGCATACTGATGATTAAAGAAATCCAAATCAACTTAATGGCAATATTTACGGTTTTTGGCATTTATATACTCAGGTCAAAAAGCACTGCTGCTCAGAAAATTTAAATATAACGCGATATAATACGATGCATAGCAGGCAAAAAAACCAGTTAGAATAATTATATCTTTTTCAAAAGTCTGGTTTCGACATGGTTCCTGAGCTTGCCGAAGGATGATTCGACAAACTCACCAAACGATTGAATCAACGACACCTACGGTCATTAAGTATACCGAAATGGTCAAAGGCAAGTTGGCATTACTTATGAAAGAAGTCCATTAAAAACCATATAAAAGGCCTGAGCTGCAGCCGTGGTGATTGAAATCAATGCTTAGTATATACGCTGGCAATACGTTATACGTGAATGGCTGAAGAATTGATAAAACTGTTTCCTCATATTGGGTCAGTGCGTGGGGAAAACTTAACCTGTCACAAATACTAATTTTCTAAAAATAATTAAGAAAATTCTAGAAAATTAACTTAGCAAATACCACTTGTCGCTGCGGTAAACAATAAAGATCTGGGCAAGGGCTTTGGCAATCTGGGGTTTTGCCGTTCTACCACACGGTAATAATATTCCCTTATAAATTGGCAGCTCGCTGGTTCCATCAACAATACAAGCCAACTCCAGCTTATCACCTGAGCGGTTGATGAACTGATGCATTTCTTTTGCCATAGAATGTACCTTATTCGTACTCTTAACTTTAGGCCTATTTGCATCCATCAATGCACTGTAACTTATCAAGCAAGCTGAGAAAATGACTAGGCTTATAAAAATATTAAAAGTCTTTTGTAAAAACGACCACTACTGAAATAGACAAATTGTAAGCAGTTAATAAAAAGGGCTTAATTGAGCAGATACCACTTATCTTCTTTATAAGTAATAAAAATATATTCATTACCCCATAAAAACTGGGGCTTTATTTTTGTTCCCTCAGGCAGAATTACTTTTCTATAGACCATATGCCCATTGGCATGATCCATTTCACAAAGTAATTCAATTTTTTCACCCTCCCTGTTCACAAAATCATGAGGCTTCTTTAGCATATTAAACTCCGGCATTTATAGTCAGCTGCCAAACTTGAGTAGATGCTATTTAATATTAAGTTATTTTTAAAAAATAAAAGGTCAAAACTACGCAAAATACACGCTGCTCACTGACCAGATATATTTATAAATAAGTTACTTATACAAAACCACTGCTCAGTATTAAACACGTTGCAAGCGTGGATGATTATCCAGACTTTTTACTTCACTTTAACGGTCTAGCGAAATTTAATCCTTTATTCCATCCAAAAGAGTTCTGTAAAAATTCTTTTTACCTAAATTTTCTTTTCAACCTTGCTGTTTTCAAGCAAATTCCCGTGGCTTACTCATGGCTGCGTCAGCTAGCCAAACACAATTAAAACCAATATTTTATTGGAATTGATAAGTGTTATTCTCTATCATTCAGCAAGAATTTATTATCTGCTTTGTGCTGACAACTATGCCCAATTGCTTCTTTTCTCATCAGTTTCAGTTAAATCCGCTCGCGGCTGCCCTGCTTGTCTGCTCTTTATCGCCAGCATATAGCCAGATCAGTTATGCACAGGAAACGACCAGCGAGAAAACCCCAGTCTCCCAAAACCCTGTCAATCCGACTGCAACTGAAGAAGCGCAAGCCTTTTTTTCCCAGTATTATTTAAACCGTGAACAAATGGCCAGCTTGCCTATTGATCAGCAACGGCCTATTTCCGCCACCTGTCATGGCACCTGGGTAACACCCATTGATATTAATACCAAGGCCGCAGACCCTGAACAGGCTACAACGGTAATTACCGCAGACTATGGTTATTATGACCCAACCCACGGTTCCGAACTTAGTGGTAATGTGCTGATTGACCAGCCTGGCCGTTCGGTACGCGCCGATAAAATCAATCTTGATGCCACCCAAACTGTCGCAACAGCCCAGGGCAATGTGCAGCTGATGGATGCCGGACTGCTGAGCAATAGTGACCGCGCGACTTATAATTTGAACAAGGAAACAGGCAAAATTAACGATAGCCTGTTTATTAGTGAGGCACAGCGTGCGCACGGACATGCGACTCTGATTGACCGTCAGGGCAATGGCATTACCCGTTTTGAAAATGCGATTTATTCCACTTGTGAACCCAGTACCAAGCCAGTCTGGCAGTTGCGGGCCAAGCAAATTGAATTAAATGAAAATACTGGGCGTGGTGTCACGCGCGATACCACGCTATATGTTAAAGATGTGCCTGTTATCAAGGTTCCCTATTTTAACTTTCCTATTGATGATCGCCGGACGTCAGGCTTTTTAGTACCTACCACGGGCTACAGTAATGATGGCGGGTTGCGCCTGAATGTGCCCTATTACTTTAACCTCGCGCCCAACTATGACCTGACGCTGGCACCGGGTTATTTAAGCCGTCGTGGGGTCATGCTGGAAGGCGAGTTTCGCTACCTGACCGAGAGCTTCGGCGCTGGTAAACTTTCTGGTGGCTACCTTCCTTCGGATAATTTGTTTGGTGAAGACCGTAAGGCCGGTAGTTATCAGCATGCGTGGCAAATTGATCCTTCATGGCGCACTGCCATTGACCTCAATTATGTGTCTGACAAGGATTATTATACCGATCTGGGCACTGATCCTTCCTCACAGAATATTTTAAATCAGGAACGCACCTGGAGCGTTTATTATGAAAACGGAATTCCCGGACTGACGGGTTTATTCCGGGTGCAATCATTTCAGACCGTTGACAAGTCCATTCTGGATGCAGACAGACCTTATGCTCGTTTGCCGCAGTTACTGGTGAATTATCGCGGTGGCTCGCCATTTGGGTTGCAATATGAAGCGCAAAACGATACTGCCTATTTTAAAAAATCCATTGGTGATGGCTCAGCACTGGAAAGCAGTGGTACACGGATTTTTAACCGTCTTGCAGCAGGCTACAACTGGCGTAATCAGTGGGGCTATGCCAAACCGGAAGTATCGGTTCGTAGCGTCAATACCTTTTACGATCAGGACAGTGTGGCCAGTCAGGGCTTAAACCCGAATAATGATGACAATCAGCGCTCTGCTGTAGTTCCACAGTTTACTTTTGACTCGGCCATGGTATTTGAACGTGAAGGACGGTTTTTGCAGAGCATTACGCCACGCTTCTTTTATGCCTATGCTCCCTATAAACAGCAAAGTAATTATCCCAATTTTGATACCACAACGGCCTCATTAAACTTTGACCAGTTGTTTAGTCCCTATCGTTTTTATGGTCATGATCGTCTGGATGACAACAATTTTGCCTCGCTGGGTGCGACCTATCGCGCCTATGACAATATTGGACTGGAACGCTTTCGGGTTGGTCTCGGTCAAAGCTATTATTTTAGTGATCGCAAGGTACGACTGGATGAAAATGATCCCATTGCCACTGAACACAATTCAGGACCTGCGCTTGCACTCGGCAGTCAGTTGAGCAGGAATTTTTCTATTAACGGTAATGCGTTATGGCTGGCTAATGGAGAGAATTCGCAGAATGATGTACAACTCAACTACACAGGCAATGATGGTAGTATCTATAACACAGGGTATTATTACCGCCGTCAGGTAAAATCGCAAAACCAGCAATCCTATCAGCAGGTTACGGCAGGTTTTGTTCAGCCTTTGCGGGATCAATGGCGTGCTATGGGTTATATGCAATATGATATAAACAATAATCTGGCACGCGAATGGTTGCTGGGTTTTAACTATGATGCCTGTTGCTGGCGTGCATCGTTCTATGGTCGCTATTATTATAATGATCTGGATGATCCTACCTTGGCAGAGGTTAAACCCAAGCGTGCCATCATGATGGAAATTACGCTCAAGGGTCTGGCCGGCTTTTCAGGTAATCTCGGCAATTTACTGCAACAAAAGATTTTAGGTTATCAACAGGTGGAAACATTGTGGAACGAACGCTAATTACTCCTTACTTCATGCGTCAGGCAATCAAATCGACGCTATTGGCCGCTTTATTAGCGTCATCGTTCATGGTTAATGCCGCTCAGGAGCCACTGGATAAGGTGGTGGCAGTGGTTGATAACAGCATCATTCTGGAAAGTGAACTGGATCGTGCCATCGTTGCGGCAAAACAGCAGCTTACCCAGCGCAACCAGTCCATTCCCCCTGACAACCTTTTACGCTCCGAAGTACTGCGTCAGGTTATCCTAAAGCGTGCCCAGCTTGAACGGGTCAAGCGTCTGGGTGTAACTATCGATGAAGCAAGCTTAAATGCCGCCGTTGCAGAAATTGCCAAGCAGGAAGGCGCCAGCAGTCTTGCTGATTTCCAGGCCAAGCTCGATGCACGAACCCCAGGTAATTATGCAGCCCTGCGTCGCCAGATTAGTGATGACCTGAGTGTTAATCGCTTGCGTCAGCAACAGGTGAGTTCGCGCATCAAGGTAAGTGATCAGGACATTGATAATTTTCTGAACTCTCCTCAGGGTAAAAGTAGCTTAAATAGTGAAGTGCATGTAGCACACTTGCGGGTTGCCCTACCTGAGAATGCCAGTGCTACCCAAGTTCAGAATGCTGAGAACGTGGCCAATAAGCTGCGGACTGACCTGCAAGCCAGCAATGATGTAGATGCTGTGGTAAAACGCAACCAAAGCGCTAGCTATCCTGTAGAAGGTGCAGATATGGGCTGGCGTAATACTGAAGAAATGCCTGATGAACTGGTTGCCAAAGTCAATGCACTTGACCTGAACCAGGTTACGCTACCAATTCGTGCTGCAGATGGCTTTCATGTGCTTAAACTGCTGGAACGCCGTGGCAATGAAGCCCGCACCATTGTGCAGCAATTTAAAGTACGCCATATTTTGCTGCGTCCAAGTGAAGTATTAAGCCCCAGTGATGCCGAACAACAAATTAATCAGTTGTATAAACGCGCTGGCACTGAAAATTTTGCGGACTTGGCCAGTACGTTTTCCAGTGATCCGGGTTCAGCATCTAATGGCGGTGACCTTGGCTGGGTTAGTCCCGGCATGATGGTGCCACAATTTGAAGAAGTAATGCGCAAGACACCGGTGGGTCAAATCAGTAAGCCGTTCCAGACCCAGTATGGCTGGCATATCCTGAAAGTAGAAGACACACGTCAGCAAGATGTCACTGAACAAACCCGTCGCAGCAAGGCACGTCAGGTTCTGGCAGAACGCCAGTTTGATCAGGAACTGGATAATTGGATGCGGGAAGTTCGCGCTGAAAGCTTTGTTGAAATCAAGGATGGCACACCAGTTAATTAGTCGTAGTTCTGGATGAATATAAATTAGCAGGTTGATGATAAAGTTGAATACTGAATTAACCTGCTGGAAATCTATTAATCTGAACCATTTGTGCCTTAGTCAATTATATTGATAAAAAGCCAGACAAGAAAAAAGCCCTATCAAGGGCTTTTTTCTTTTGACATAGCGAGGTATTAATTAGCGGTTGTTACCGTTGCCGTCATCTTCGCCATTGTCATCAAATTTCTGGTCGCCTTCAAAGCCACCCTGACCACCGAAACCGCCACCCTGACCACCAAAGCCACCCTGACCACCAAAGCCAGCACCTTGACCGCCAAAGCCACCCTGACCACCAAAGCCGCCACCTTGACCGCCAAAGCCACCCTGACCACCAAAGCCGCCACCTTGGCCACCAAAGCCAGCACCTTGACCCTGACCACCAAAGCCGCCACCCTGACCACCAAAGCCACCCTGACCACCAAAACCAGCGCCTTGTGCACCTGGAGCACCCACTGGCGCGCCTGCAGGACGTGGATTACGGGCAGGTACTACTGTAGAAATCGCATGCTTATAAACCATTTGGCTTACTGTGTTTTTTAATAAAACAACGTATTGATCAAAAGATTCGATCTGGCCTTGTAATTTGATTCCATTTACCAAAAAAATAGAAACGGGGATGCGTTCTTTACGAAGAGAGTTTAAAAACGGATCCTGCAATGTTTGACCTTTAGACATCGTTATTACTCCAAAAAAATAACCAGCGCAAAAAAAACTGCCTTTCGTATCAATTAAAAATTATAAAAAGACAGGCGGCAAATTTTGCGTCATCTATACTTCATACGCAAGTCTAGTATGCCTTCATTCACTGTGTTGTATATATTAAAAACGTGCAACTCACGTAACGAACGTAGCCATGTATATTGACGTTTGGCTAATTGTCGTGTTGCAAATAATGCTTTTTCCTTCATTTGCTGAAGTTCCGCTTCAGTTTGCCCTCCCTGCTCCAAAAATTCCCAAGCCTGACGATACCCTACAGCACGCATGGATGGCAAATTTTCATGTAATTGATATTTTTCACGTAATTGCCTTACTTCATCCAGAAAACCGATTTTCCACATAATTTCTAGTCTTTGGGCAATTTTTTGGTGCAATAATGCACGATCTGGCATTATTGCATGTAAATCAAAAGCATACTGTGGATTAAGCTGGTTTTCCTGTTCATCATGCAGATCACTGATAGCACGTCCGGTAATGCGATAAACCTCAAGTGCACGTAAGACACGCTGCCGGTCAGAAGGCTTGAAGCGTATAGCAGCACGCGGATCAACACGCTGTAATTCATTATGGATAAATTGCCATCCATGCTGTTCAGCCTGCTGCTCTATTTCAGCACGGATGTCTAGGTTAGCTGCTGGCAAATTATCCGCCATGCCCATGATAAGGCTACGAAAATACAACATGGTGCCACCAACCAGTAACGGAATTTTACCGTTGGCATGGATCTGATTAATGATCTGGCTAACATCCTCAACAAATTCAGCAGCTGAATAAACCTGTGTTGGATCAATAATATCGATCAAATGGTGAGGATATTGTGCCAGCTCGGCGGCTGTAGGTTTGGCTGTACCAATATTCATGTCGCGGTAAACCAGTGCCGAATCAACAGATATCAGTTCAAACTTTCCGGTTTCATATAGTTCACAGGCCAATGCGGTTTTACCACTCGCAGTTGGGCCCATCAGGCACACAACAGGCAACGCTTGCAGGGATTTTTTCTGAGGCATAGAAGTGACTGCCAAGTTCATGTTATTCCCCACGGGCAAACAGCTTATCAAGCTGGGTTAATGGAAAAGCACGCCAGGTTGGTCGTCCATGATTACACTGGCTGGCAAATTCAGTTTGTTCCATTTGACGCAACAGGGCATTCATCTCGACAAGGCTAAGCTGGCGATGTGCACGGATAGCGCCGTGACACGCCATACCTGCCAGAATTTTATCGCGGGCGGTGGTTAAGTCAGCTTGCTGATTAGCCTGCAAATCTGCCAATAGCTGACTAAGTAGTTTTGAAAAATTGGCACGCGCCAGCAGTGCAGGCACAGCACGTACTATCGCGCTGGTTTCACCATAACGGTCAACTTCCAGCCCCAGCTGATGCAAGGTAGATTGTAGCTCCTCAATCCGGCTGGCTTGCAGGTGACTTAGCTCAACAACTTGTGGCACCAACAAATGCTGGGTTTGCCAGTTCTGGGCGTTATCCCAGGCTTTTTTAAGCTGCTCCAGTAAAATCCGTTCATGGGCAGCATGCATGTCGACAATAATCAGGCCATCAGTATTTTGCGCTAAAATATAAATGCCATGCAGTTGAGCAATTGCAAGACCAAGTGGATATTCATCAACACCGACTTTGCTGGCTATTGCAAATGATTGATCCAGCTCCTGCCGTGCTGGCAATAGATAACTGGCCAGTGCAGCCTGCACGGTAGATGCATCAGGCGCTGAACTGGAAAAACCTGAATAAGCTGACTGTCCGGACTTTTGATTAAAAGTAGCTCCTGTAGCCATCAAATTATCTACTACAGAAGGCTGATGCTGATTCACCAAATTCTGCTGTAGCGCTGAGTGATCTAATAACAAATCATGCAATGGCAAAGGATTTTGCTGCATCGGCTGATAGAGCTGCTGCTCTATTGATTGAGGCATTTGCGCCATTGCCTTACGCTGTAAGGGATGCATGGCATCAGCCAGTTCCGCAGGTGCGGTTTTAAACTGGGCGAGTGTTTGTCGGGCATGATGACGTACAAATTCATGGACTTCACGCTGGGCCAGAAATCTCACTTCATGCTTGGTAGGATGCACATTCACATCTACCTGATCCGGCTCAATTTCCAGAAATAGCAAATAAGCCGGATGCTGATGACCATGCAGGATTCCTTCATAGGCCATACGCAAGGCATGGCTCACTGTTTTATCCTTGACCATACGACCATTGATAAACAGATATTGCAGGTCTGCCTGCCCCCGTGCTTCGCTGGGATGCCCAAGCCAGCCAGACAGTTGCATATACATACTGGAGCAATCCAGCCAATGAGATGTTTCGGTAAACCGGGCACCCAAAATCCGTCGTACCCGCTGGGCACGTAGTTCACCACTGTCTGCAATAGGCAAATCCAGCCTGATCTGGCTATTATGGACCAGTGAAAATGCCACATCAAAATGACTTAAGGCTACCCGTCGCACCACTTCTTCAATATGGCCAAATTCGGTACTGACTGATTTTAAAAACTTGCGCCGCGCGGGCACATTAAAAAACAGATCGCGCACCTGAATCCGTGTGCCACGCTGGTGCGCTACAGCGGTAATGGCCTGACTATTTTCTGTTTGATTGTAGGCACTACCATTAATGGTGACTTCATGGCCAATACCTTCATCCGACTGGCTACTGCTTAAAGTCAGGCGTGATACAGCAGCAATCGATGCTAGCGCCTCCCCCCGAAAACCCAGCGTGGCAATTGCCGATAAATCCTCAGCACTGCTAATCTTGCTGGTAGCATGACGCAACACCGCCAATGGTAAATCATCACTATGAATGCCATTGCCATTGTCTATTATTTCAATCAGGGTACTGCCGCCCTGCTCAATATAAATTTCAATGCGCGATGCGCCAGCATCCAGTGCATTTTCAATTAGCTCCTTCACTACCGAAGCTGGGCGTTCAATCACCTCACCAGCAGCAATCTGGTTGGCCAGTGCCGGGCTTAACGGCTGGATACGGCGAATTTTCGCCACGATGCCATAATCAGGCAAACTGCTCATGCAAACTGTCCTCTAATGCTGTCCATGTCTGGCTTTTTGCAGCAGTGCTTAGCACGATATGCCGGGTGAGCTGGTTGTCATCCAGGGTTAGTTCAATCTGGTAATCCGCTGTCGGAACCACTGGCTGGCCTTTTTGCGGCCACTCAATGAGCAATAAGGGTTTAAGGCTCGCCTGATCGGTTGTTAAATAATCACGAATGCCCATTAATTCAAGTTCATAGGCATCCTGCAAGCGATACAGGTCAAAATGATAAACAGGCTGGCCTGCAATGGTATAAGGCTCAACTAGCGTATAAGTAGGACTTTTTACATTACCCGGATGTCCCAAAGCCTGTAGCCATAAGCGTGTTAGCGTTGTCTTGCCAGCGCCCAGATCACCCACCAGATAAACCACACCATGCGAAATATGCTGTGCCAGAACACCAGCCAGTTTTTGGGTGGCAGCCTCATCAGGCAATACAAGTGAAATGGTTTGCAGCATGGCAGTTGTCTTTCCCAACCCGAATTAAACCTGACTATAATAACACTGAAGCTGAAACTTTTAGGCCATAATCTGTTTTTGGCTATAATCCATTTTTAAAGTGTTTAGGTCGTACTAATGAATGCATGGTTGTGGCTGGTGATTGCCGGATTGTTTGAAATTCAATGGGCGGTCACCCTTAGATACACTGATGGATTTACACGGCTATGGCCTTCGGTATTTTGTATTGCGGGCATGATTATCTCGGTATATGGCCTATCAATAGCACAAAAAACCCTGCCGCTGGGCACCAGCTATGCAGTATGGGTTGGTATTGGCATTTTGGGCGCGGCGATTTGTGGCATGTTTTTATTTAATGAACCAAAAACCCTAATCCGGATAGGTTGTATTTTGCTAATTTTGGCCGGCATTATTGGTTTAAAAGTGACCTCACCTTCCTAAAAATTAAATAGTGCGCTGTTGTATCTTTATCATTTAACATTGAACTGTCACTGAAAATCCTGATGAACTGGACTGCTAATTATTTACATGCATATTTCTTTTAAACCTCCCATGATTGATGGCGTTAGCCCCAGTTGTGTATTTTTGCCTTCATTAAAAAATTTGCAAAAGACGAATGGCGGTCAAAGTTATGCCACTATTTTGGAATTTTTGATCCAGCAGTTTCCACAAATTTCTAAACAGATATGGCTGGATCGAATTGAGGCCCAAAAAATCTATCACGAAGCTGGCACTTTGGTTGGGCTTGATAGCCCTTATGCGCCAAACAGTAAAATCTACTATTATCGCGAATTACCCTATGAAGAACCGATTCCATTTGAGGAGCAGATTCTTTTTCAGAATGAACATTTGCTTGTGGTGGATAAGCCGCATTTTTTGCCAGTAACCCCGACAGGCCGGTTTGTAAAACAAAGCTTGCTGGTTCGGTTAAAGCAGCGCCTCAACTGTGAGGACATTACACCAATTCATCGTCTGGATCGGGAAACAGCGGGGGTGATGCTGTTTTCATTACAGCCACAAACCCGGCCTCTCTACCAGACCTTGTTTCAAGATCGCAAAGTCAGCAAACAATATCAGGCCATTGCAGCCTATCGCGATGATCTGGAGTTTCCACGAAATTATCAAAGCCACATGGTAAAAGGCCAGCCTTTTTTTACCATGCAGGAAACTGAAGGCCCAGCCAACAGTTTTACCCGAATCGAACTACTGGAAACAAGACAAGACTTATCGCAACATCTGGCACGCTATCAGCTCTATCCCTTAAGTGGCAAGCAACACCAGTTACGTGTACATATGGCCGCACTGGGAATTCCTATTTTAAATGACCCCTTTTATCCCAAGGTACAGTTAAAAGCAGATAATGATTACAGTGCGCCGCTGCAACTATTGGCACAGCGCATTGCTTTTGTTGATCCCTTGACCCGGCAAGCTGTAGAATATAATTCATTGCAAACGCTGATTCTTTAGCCTTATTCGTAATGACGTTGCAATGATAATTATGCTTTAATGCGTGCCTAATAAACTCGTTTTTGTTCATTACTACTTATAAGCAATGATTAATAAGTAATTATTGGAAAGAGGTTACTCATGCGTCGCACGGAAGTTTATCAGGTTCGACTGGATGTCCATGAAAAAAAACAGGCCTTTGCCGTGTTTAAACAACTGGGTATTAGTCCTGCACAGGCTATTCGCTTATTTTTCCGTCAGGTGGTTGTGACTAGATCCATTCCATTTGCCATTGAGCAAGGTAACCATGAGCCGTCAGAAGCACCCAAA
The DNA here is from genome assembly GCF_000619845.1 of Alkanindiges illinoisensis DSM 15370. Taxonomy (GTDB): domain Bacteria; phylum Pseudomonadota; class Gammaproteobacteria; order Pseudomonadales; family Moraxellaceae; genus Alkanindiges; species Alkanindiges illinoisensis. Next base: position 918,235 of record NZ_JHUX01000003.1, read on the forward strand.
AAAGCCAGTCGAAAAACCGTTGCAACAAGTGAGCTAAGTCATTTATCAGATCAGGATGTTTTTGACCAGCTCAATGAACTATTACAGGATAACGGTAGCTTGAAAAATACGGACAAAAGCTCAGATAGCGATCAATAAAAGATCATAATCTAGGAATTTAGTTTTAAATATTTATAATAGATTTTTTTGTATTAGGTCTAACCGTTTGGACTTAAGAGCAGCAATTGCATCAGCTTTAATACTGATAATTGCTGCCCTACTTTATCAAATAAAATATGTCTTGGAATAATTTTAAGCAATTATTGATCTGTTGATTCAGCCGCTTTCACCCGAATGCCATAACCATGAACGCGCAAGGTATTCAGTGCTTTAATGGCTTTAACCGCATCACGCCCATTTTCCATTTCCACAAAACCAAATCCCTTGGATTTTCCAGTAGCCGCATCCAGCACTAACGTACAGCTTTTAATCTTGCCAAATGGTTTGAATAACGCTTCCAGCTCTGCTTCAGTGACACTACGCGCCAGATTGCGGATTAATACTTTCATTTTACTGATCAACTTTTTAAAAAATAACAGACAGGCAAATGCAGGTTTATGCCAACACGTTGCCAAGATACTATTAGACCATAAAACCCGTTAGTCCCCTAAACTATTTTTATTCAGACAGGAGGCTGTTTTCTATTTTTATTAATGGCCTTTTTAGCAAAATAAAAAGCTATATGTCGTATCCCAACCTAATCACTTACTCTGCAAAGCTAATAGTTTGCCAGAACTGGCAAGCGCATAGCGGTTAGGTTAGCTTCTAGAATTGCAAAGCCAACACAGATTGGCAGTCATATCCGTCCCTATTCAATACTCAACCATTACCTTAGTTTTCATATCTGATTTATTTGAATAGTCAAAGTAGTTTATAAAGAAATCTCAAATATAAAATCACACAAGCTGCCTTGCCAGCTTAGCCTGCTCATCACTCAAATAAATCCATTGACCTTCGGCTAAATCATCCGGCAATTTAAACTGGCCAATTTGCTCACGGTGCAAGGCATCGACATGATTGCCCACTGCTGCAATCATCCGCTTCACCTGATGATACAAGCCTTGATGAATAGTCAATACAAGCTGATTTTCACTTAACTGAATGCAGTCATCCGCTGCATATATGCCCTGCTCGTTGCGTAGCTCCACACCTTGCTTTAACTGTGCAATCTGCTCACTAGAAATTTCACGATTGGTTGTAACAATATAACGCTTCGCTACATGCTTTTTAGGATGAGTGAGTGCCTGCAAAAATGTACCGTCATCGGTTAATAGCAGCAGTCCGGTGGTATCCTGATCCAGCCGTCCAACACACTGTATGCCACGCTCTATCAGTTGCGCTGGTAGCAAGCTAAAGACACTAGAATGATGCTGCGGCTGATGTGAACATTCAAAACCAATCGGCTTGTGGAGCGCTATATAAACTTTTTCACGGTACTGCCAGCTTTTCCCTGCAACTATAAATTCAAGGTTATTGACTTCTATATCGGCTCTGGAATTGCTACAGACTTCACCGTGAATGATAACCTTACCGCTTTCAATCAGTTGACGGCATTGCTTGCGGCTACCAAAGCCTTGCGATTGCAGTATTTTTTCGAGATGCATATCAAGTTTTAAATAAAAGTTCCAAAAAATCTTAGCATATTCTGACCAACTTGACCAACTTGACCAACTTGACTAGAATCAGCTCATATATTGAGCTTTTGGGAGAGTCTATTGTGATTATTAATATTGCTGAAGCCAAAGCGCATCTTTCCGATTTAATCCAGCGTGCCTGCCAGGGTGAGGAGATTATTATTGCCAAAAATAATCAGCCCTTGGTTGAACTGGTAGTGCATCAGCCTAAAAGCCAGATTAAATTTGGTTTATTGGAAAATGATACGGCAACACAGGATCTGCTCAAGATTATGGATGTTGATTTGGCAGACGATTTTTATAATAGCGACATTTTTCCTGAAACCAAATGAATATTCTCATTGATACGCATATTTTCCTATGGTTGCTGAAATCGCCAAAATTACTAACTACACAACAAGTAGAAACATTTAAAAACCCACAGAATCAGTTTTATTTGAGCAGTATTAGTATTGCTGAAATCATGATCAAAGTTTCTATTGGAAAACTGGTTGTAGACTTTGATCCGATTCAGGCAGCTACAGATAGTGGGCTTAAACTCTTGCCGTATCAAGGTATTGACGCAGTTTCGCTTGTAAATTTACCGTTTCATCATAAAGACCCGTTTGATCGTATGCTGATTGCGCAAGCCAAAACCCAGAATATGCAAATGATGAGTAGTGATACAGTTTTTGGATTATATGGAAAGGTGATTGATTAATCATCGAATAGACGGCTTAGTTCATCCTGATTGGTATTGTAATGGGGTCTTTTTTCCAGATTACTTGATTTATATTAAAATCAAAAAACTCAGCGATTTTTTGCTTTATATTTGACTCAAATAAGGTTTTATCCATATAAATAATGTGGTTATTTTGCTTGATTGAAAATAGTATCCTACCACGTGGAATTTGTTCATATTCCAAATTTTTAAGCTCAGGAAACTGTTTCTTTAATTCAAGATTTTCCCAAATACTCACATGATCAAAATTGCTATCGATTAAACCATTATAGCCTTTAAAACCTTGAGAGATGTCCTCAGGAATGCCAAGGACAGTGTTTTTATAAACCCAGAAGATGCCTATGTTCATATTAATGATTTTTAATTATTTCGTTCAATGCATCCAACGCTCTTTTTTTATAATTATTATTAAAACCACCAAAATAACTTGGATGATAAAGCCTTAAACCTTTAACTCCTAAACAATCTATAACGGCCATTTCACGAATTGAATCAAAGTCATTTGCTTTCCTAAACTCAATACTAAGAAAATGAAATTTGATATCATGATCACGGTTCGGACCAGTCATAAATATACATAAATCTGGCTTTATAATTTCGACCTCCTTAGCAACCACAGAAAAATACTTTCTTTCTAAATTTCTCGTTATAGGATCAACACCAGTTTCCTGATCAGGTTGGCCAATTTTTGAAATATTGTTCCATATATAAATAATGTCTAAGTTTTTTGTTTTTTCCATTTTTAAAATATTTTTCTGAAAAACACGAAATTTCTTCCAAAATGAACTCTTAGAATAACCATCATAAAAATTTTTCTGCCAAAAAAAACGATCATACCGATCCATTCCTTCAAAAATGGAATCCGTAAATCCTGAACTATCGTACCATCCTTTAGTTTCTTGACCAAAAATCATTACTTTATAATCAGCTCTTGCATATGCATCTTCATCAATATTAATTAATAAAGGATTCGTATAAAATTTCTTATCAATTTTATTCAACTCCACAAGTATCTGTTCCCAATATTTATCGTATAAATTAAATAGTTGCTTATTTATACTCATATTATTTCTCACCTTATCAAACAAATTTTAGAAATTGTAGGCATTTTCCCGAACAAACATTCTTTTAATTCTAATTCACGCGGCACAAAATGTCGTATTAAAAAACCCCACTCACTTGAGCAGGGCTTCTTTTTTAAATCAAACTTCTAGAACATTCAACTCGGGCATAGCCCTCGCCTTGCATTCGGGAGAGGCAGTGCCTCTCTATCCCTCATTCAAGTCAACTGAGCAGCACTGATCTTTTTAGTATCAACCTTGCCCGCTTCAGCAGTGTATTCACCCATGCGATCGAAGTTCATGTAGCGATAGATTTCGCCAGCCATGCTGTCGATGTTCTGGGCATAACCCATGTATTCAGCAACAGTTGGCAAACGACCCAATACCGCAGCAACAGAGGCCAACTCAGCAGAAGCCAGATAAACATTGGCACCCTGACCCAGACGGTTCGGGAAGTTACGGGTAGATGTAGACACACAAGTGGTATTTGGTGCTACACGTGCCTGGTTACCCATACACAGTGAACAGCCCGGCATTTCGGTACGCGCACCGGCACGACCATAAATGTTGTAATAGCCTTCTTCCATCAACTGATGTTCGTCCATACGGGTTGGCGGAGCCAGCCACAGACGGGTTGATAAAGAACCACCCTCTACTTTTTCCAACAGCTTACCAGCAGCACGGAAGTGACCGATGTTAGTCATACAAGAACCGATGAACACTTCATCAATTTTTGCACCGGCAACATCAGACAACAGCTTGGCATCATCTGGATCGTTCGGGCAGCACAATACTGGCTCAGTGATCGTGCTCAGGTCAATTTCATAAACCTTGGCATATTCAGCGTCAGCATCCGCTTTGATCAGGCTTGGGTTATCCAGCCATTTCTGCATATTTTCAACACGGCGTGCCATGGTACGCGCATCGCCATAACCTTCTGCAATCATCCACTTTAACATGGTCATGTTGGAGGTCAGGTATTCAGCAACAGCCTTCTCAGACAGGGTGATCGAACAGCCCGCAGCAGAACGCTCGGCAGACGCATCAGACAATTCGAATGCTTGTTCAACTGTCAGGTCGCCTTCATATTCGCTCAGGTCAATCTCAAGGATACGACCGTTGAAAATATTCTTCTTGCCTTTTTTCTCTACGGTTAAATCACCCGCTTGAATGGCAACGTAAGGAATGGCATGTACCAAATCACGCAGGGTGATACCAGGTTGCATTTTGCCCTTGAACTTCACCAGTACAGATTCAGGCATATCCAGTGGCATTACGCCAGTCGCAGCAGCAAACGCCACCAGACCCGAACCTGCCGGGAAAGAAATACCAATTGGGAAACGGGTGTGAGAGTCACCGCCAGTACCAACGGTATCAGGCAACAGCATGCGGTTTAACCAGGAGTGAATGATACCATCGCCGGGACGCAAGCTTACACCACCACGGTTCATGATGAAGTCTGGCAGCGTGTGGTGAGTCACCACGTCAACTGGCTTTGGATACGCGGCGGTATGACAGAAAGACTGCATCACCAGATCAGCAGAGAAACCCAAGCAAGCCAGGTCTTTCAGTTCATCACGGGTCATTGGACCAGTAGTATCCTGAGAGCCAACAGTGGTCATTTTTGGTTCACAGTAAGTACCCGGACGCACGCCCTGACCTTCTGGTAAGCCACAAGCGCGGCCAACCATTTTTTGTGCCTGAGTGAAGCCTTTACCAGTATCACCAGGTTGTACTGGGGTACGGAACAAAGTGGATGGCGCCAGACCCAAAGCTTCACGCGCCTTGGTGGTCAGGCCACGGCCAATGATCAGGTTAATACGGCCACCAGCACGAACTTCGTCCAGCAGAACCGGAGTTTTCAACTGGGATTCAGCAATTTGTTCGCCGTTTTTGAACGCAGTAACAGTTGCAGTTTCTTTGTTGATTTTCAGGGTAACTTCGTCACCCATATTCATGTTGCTAACATCAATCTCAACAGGCAGCGCACCGGCATCTTCCATGGTATTGAAGAAAATCGGCGCAATTTTGCTACCCAGACATACACCGCCATCTTTCTTGTTCGGGATATGCGGAATGTCATCACCAAAGAACCACAGTACAGAGTTGGTAGCAGACTTACGGCTAGAACCAGTACCAACCACGTCACCCACGTAGGCAACCTGATTACCTTTAGCAATCAGTTCCTTGATCTGGCTCATCGGGCCCACTTCGCCCGGTTTTTCAGGATTGATCCCTTCACGCACGTTTTTCAGCATGGCATTAGCATGCAATGGAATATCTGGACGTGACCATGCATCCTGTGCAGGAGACAAGTCATCAGTGTTGGTTTCGCCAGTTACCTTGAAAACAGTAATCTTGATTTCTTCGGGTACATCATCACGGCTGGTAAACCATTCGGCGTCTGCCCATGATTTTAACACCGCTTGTGCATTGGCATTACCAGCGGTAGCTTTATCAGCAACATCATGGAATGCATCAAATACCAGTAGGGTTCTCTTGAGTGCTTCAGCAGCATCTGCACCCAGTTCGCTGTCATCCAGCAAGTCAACCAGTGGTGCAACGTTGTAGCCGCCCAGCATGGTTCCCAACAGGTAAACTGCACGCTTTTTGGTTACCAACGGAGAAGTGGCCTGACCTTTTGCAACAGCAGCCAGAAAAGCGGCTTTAACATAAGCAGCCTGGTCTACACCAGCAGGAACACGATTTTCTAGCAAATCAACTAAAAATTGCTCTTCATGTGCCGGCGGGCTTTTTAACAATTCAACCAGTTGAGCAGTTTGAGTTTCGTCCAGCGGTTTTGGCGGGACACCCAGTGCAGCACGCTCAGCAACGTGTTGGCGGTAGGCTTCTAGCACGGTGTTATTCCTCTTGTGGATGTTCATTGCGCGCTGTTCTAAACATGCTTGCTTAGTACACGCAATTATGGATGCGTGGATTTTACTAAATTTCAAGCCAAAAGTTAATGTAACAATGGCAATTGCTACAAATGCCCATTATTTTTTAAATAAATGATAGTTTTGGGAGCGTAAATAATTTTTGACCAACACCCTTAAGGCTGAGCTTGTGATCTCAATAAAGCGCGCAGATTTTTGCAGGTTTCAATTATTAACTATTTAATCGTAAGGTTTGTCGTGTAGTTTTAATTAACTATAAACTTCTAAAAGATTGATTATGCCTTTGAACAAGTGTGACTTTCTTAATCATATTTAAGAACTATAAAAAAGTAACTTTTCGGCACATTTTATTCAAACTTTGAGCAACTCATTCGTAATTCTACATTTTGATGCAATATTGCTGGTCGCAAGCATTGCCAGCGCTGGTTCATTTTTCTAGACTGCCTGTTGCTATTGCTATCAACTGTTGTTGCTACTAGATCTCACAACCAAGGAACACGCTCAGGTTTAAATATGAAAAAATTTTATATCCTTCCGCTGGCATGCGCGATTGCCGCATTAACCGCCTGTAGTCCTGCCCCTGTAAAACAAGAAATTATTATTCCTCAAACACCACAACCTGCACCACAGCCACTGGTATTACGCAAGGTGGAACCGGAAACCTCGGCACCCCATTACCATTTAAACCCACGGAATTATGAGCAGCCACTAAACCCGATTATTGTGCAGCAAATCCGTGAAGCACTTACCCCAAAAATTATTAATCCTGCCACAGGTGAGGTGGTTACCCGTTTGCCCCTGATTGTACCAGTCGATGCCACAGCACAAACCACTGCTGTCGCAGCCACAGTTAATACCGATGGTAGTTTGAACGCGACGGATGCAAATCAGGCTATGCAAGCTCAGGCAAGTGCTGCAAATACACCAGCTACACCGGTAACTTCCAATAGCACAGCAGCCAATAGCGTTCCTGCAACACTAGCCACTGACAGTAATGGTATTCCGGTAGCTGAACCGCAGGACACGCAAGCTGCCTTATTAAAGATTGATCCTGCTTTGAAACTGGATGATCAAGCCGTTGCCAGCCTTGCAGCCAGTCAGGCTCAAATGAACAACACTCAAGCGACTAGCCCTCAATCGGTGCCTGCTGCTTCTCCAGACAATACGCAAACTGGCACAAATGGCGCAAGCGTTGATAGCAGTGCTACCGCAACTCAGCCTAGCGCGGCCACTATAAATGCCACAACAGACACACAAGCTGCTTCAGCCACCGCGACACCAGATAGCGCCACGACAACCCCAATTGGTACATCACCAGTGGCTGCCAGCAATGCCGCCATTGGCAATATAACCACAAGCAACACTGCTAAAATCCTGATTCCTATCCATCAGCAGCAGATGATAAAAACACCCAGTATGCCTGCACCCAGCGATGAAACACTGGATGTTACCGAAATTGATAAGGATATTACCCTGCTTGAAGGTAAGGCACGTCATTACCCCACTTATTTTAAAGATAAGTACGAGCGCTGGAAGGCTGAGAAGAAAATCAAGCAAATTACCCAGCGACTGGATCAAATCGCGGTAGATCCGCGTGCTTCCTATGATTTGTTGCTGCGTGCCATGAAAGCGCATGTACTGGCGCGCAATATGGATGCAGGCCCGGATTCTGCCTTTAAGTCGGCTGTTTATTTCCAGCGTTTACTGAAGTTAAAGCCTGCTGATCCGGAAACCAGTTTCTGGTATGGATTCTCTTTGGGTGAAGGCGGCGGCTTTAGGGAGTCTATTTCCCATCTGGATACTGCGGTGAAAGCAGAATATCAGGAAGCTTATCTGGCTTTGGCACACAGTTATCTGCAAATGGATGACAAGAAAAATGCCTTAACTGTATTAAATAACTACAAAATCAAATATCCGGATGAAGCAACCGAAACGGATCAACTCATTGCAGAGATTCAGGCTGGCAAGCGTTACTCCATGTGGCAGTAATCCACTTTTACGATGACAAAAAATAGGGCTTAACTGCCCTATTTTTCTATGTGCATTGATGCAGTTTTAACGTGTAGCCGGTGAAATATCAGAAATATGCACCTGACCTGTTTTGCGCATGTACAGACACAACTTTTCCTGCGTTGCTGTTGCTTTGGGTTGAGAACCGGCAACCGGTTTTAAATGCCCGCGCAAGGTAATGGCAGTGTAGCCAACCGTATCATCAAACAATATTGGCTTGCTGGAAACTACAGCATTCATTAAGCCACTGGCTGCAGTACACTTTTGCGCAACCTTACGGTCATGGTCTGCCCATGCTTTATCAGAAGATGCAAAAACAGGCATGGCAAGAGTTGCCATCAAACCTGCCACAACCATGTTGGCCAGTGACAAATATTTAAAACGCACATGATTAATGCGCATAGTTATGCTCCTGAATACAGTATGGGGACAATTATGCAGACTTTGTTACCCGGCAATATCGACATACTGTATAGGTTGCAGAACTAAAACGTAGTGGGCTGTAAACCTGCATACAACTTCATTTAAGGCATCCAGAACATATATAAGTAAGCCTAGGCATTTAACTCAGTGGCACGACCCGCATCACCTCTTCCAGCGTGGTTGTTCCTTCAGAAACCCGTTTAGCGCCTGCAAGCCGCAATGGTTGCAAGCCTTCCCGGTAGGCCTGTTGCTTGATCTGGTTCAGGTTGGCGCCATCACCCACCATCCGTTTCATTTCATTGGTGAGCACCAGAATTTCATACAAGCCCATACGACCTTTGTAGCCTGTACCACGGCAATGTTCACAGCCAACTGCCTGATACACCTGCGCTGGCGGGTTACTGGTCCAGGGACTAACCAGTTGATTCCAGCTTTCCGGGTCAATAGTGGTAGGCGCCTTGCAGTATTCACACAAGGTTCTTACCAGTCTTTGAGCCATAACGCCCAATATGGTGGCCGCAGTTAGAAATGGCTGCACACCCAGATCATGCAAGCGGGTTAAACTGGAGGGTGCGTCATTGGTATGCAGAGTGGAAAGTACCAGGTGACCCGTTAACGCTGCCTGTATTCCCATATCTGCCGTGTCCTGATCGCGAATCTCACCAATCATGATGATATCCGGATCTTGACGCATCAATGCACGCACGCCTTCGGCAAAACCCAGCTCAATCCCTGACTGTACCTGCATCTGGTTAAAGCTTGGCTCAATCATTTCAATGGGGTCTTCAATGGTACAGACGTTGACTTCATCGGTAGCCAGTTGCTTGAGCGTTGAATACAGCGTGGTGGTTTTACCTGAACCCGTCGGCCCGGTGACTAGAATAATGCCATTGGGATGCGCTGCCATTTGTTTCCACTTGGCCAAGTCTTCCCCGGTTAAGCCCAGTTGCTCAAAGGAACGCACCAGCACTTCAGGGTCAAAAATACGCATGACTAGTTTCTCGCCAAAAGCTGTGGGCAACGTGGATAAACGCAGCTCAGTTTCAATACCTTTGGGGGTTCTGGTTTTTAAACGGCCATCCTGAGGCTTGCGGCGCTCGGCCACATTCATGCGGCCTAAAATTTTAATCCGTGAAATTACGGCTGTTAGAATCGGTGCCGGCATGTCATAAACCGTATGCAACACCCCATCAATGCGGAAACGCACCCGTCCTCCTTGCCTGCGGGGTTCCAGATGAATATCACTAGCGCGCTGGTCGAAGGCATACTGCAACAGCCAGTCAACAATGCGCACAATGTGCTGGTCATTGGCGTCAGGGTTTTGTACATCACCCAGTTGTAATAAGGCTTCAACACCCTTAGCCGTTGCTTCTGTGCCACCGGTTCCTTTAGCACCAGCAATAGCACGCGTCACCTGATAAAATTCAATCAGATAACGGCTTAACTGCTCGGGATTGAGCATCACTCGCACAATCTGGCGCGGACGCACGATATGTGACAGGTTTTCCAGCCAGTCATCATAAAAGGGCTGGTCGCTACCAATGGTAATGGTTTCGCTATCCACTGCGATGGCCAGAATGCGGTGTCGCTCGGCGTATTCAAACGACATGATTGCCGTCACGGCAGGCACATTTACTTTTAATGGATCAATACGAACAAATGGAACTTCGGCCTTATCGGCTAACCATTGTGATAGTAGCGGTAGTGTGAGCTTTTGTTGAGTGGTTACATCGGTTAAATCGAAACTGGCAATGAATTGCAGCGGATGCCATTGCAACTGATCCTTGCGGCGCGGAGTAGTTGCAATGAGGTTAACATCGCGCTGGGAAATTTTGCCATCTTTAAGCAGTGCATCCAGACACCATCTGACATCGACCTGAAACGAAAAATGATGTTTTTTATTCAAAATGCTCTCCTTGGCGGCAACTGCTTCAACATTGATTTTAAGCTTAAATTTTGTGGTTTAGTCTATCGTGTAATTGGGGTTTAACGATGAATTTTGGTAAGTGACTCAACGATAACTTGCTGACCTGCTATTCTGAATGTGATATTTACAGAATCATAAGCCATGCCATAAATCCGATTTTCATCATCCTGATAAGCTGGCCGTGGATCAAGTGCCAACAGTTCATTGATTAAACCTTGCTGTTCAGTATCAAACAGTTGTTGTTCAATTAAAGCATCAGCTTGTTCACTGGCTTGTATCGCCCACTCAACGTTTAAAAGTACCGGTGCGGCTTGCGCAAAACCGCTTTTTGCCTCAGGGATCGCGTCGGAATATGCAATGTAAGGCTTAATGTCTACAATTGGCGTACCATTGAGTAAATCTGCGCCACGGATCAGCAGCTTGGCCTTGCCGTTTTGCTTAATTACTTTTACCAGCTCGACCACTGACAATCCCAACTCACTGGGGCGATACATGCTGCGACTGGCAAAAACCCCTAGCTTTTGATTGCCACCCAACCGTGGGGGTCGGATTTGTGTACGAAATTTTTTGAGGCTTTGTGAATCTGCTTTATTTTGATGAAAACTCCAGATGAGCCATAAATGACTGAATTCGCCCAGCCCTTCAAACGCCAGTGCATCATCATAAGGTGCATTAAATTCAATAATTGCAGGCACTTGCACCAGATTCGGCTGACGGGGTATCCCAAATTTTTCATGAAAAGGTGAATGCACAATACCAATTACCGGTACTGTTAAATCCGACTTCATCACTTTTCCTTATAAATAACATTGGATTAATTCAGTTTATAGGCAATTGCTTTGCGTTAGAATAGCCCCCTGTTTTTTATTATATCGATGAGAGCTTCATGGCCGCTTTTAATGTTGAGAAAATTACTCACGTTCACCACTGGAATGACACGTTATTTAGCTTTAAAACCACCCGTGATGTGGCATTGCGCTTTAAAAATGGTCAGTTCGTGATGATTGGTCTGGAAGTCAACGGCAAGCCCCTGATGCGTGCCTACTCGATTGCCAGTGCCAACTATGAAGAAGAACTGGAATTTTTCTCAATTAAGGTTCAAAACGGCCCACTGACCTCTATTTTGCAGAAAGTTCAGGTTGGTGATGAAATCCTGATTAGTAAAAAACCAACTGGCACACTGGTTCATGATGATTTATTACCCGGCAAAAACCTGTATTTCCTGTCCAGTGGTACTGGTCTTGCGCCATTTCTGGCCTTAATTCGTGACCCGGAAACTTATGAAAAATATGAAAAAGTGATTCTGGTGCATGGCACGCGTTATGTGAGCGAGCTGGCCTATCAGGATCTGATCTTAAACGAATTGCCCAACAATGAATTTTTTGAAGAGTTAGGCATTAAAGACAAGCTGATTTACTACCCAACCGTAACCCGCGAAGAGTTTCATACACAGGGTCGTGTGACCACAGCAATTGAAACCGGGCAATTGTTTGAGAAAATTGGCCTGCCACGTTTTAATCCGGAAACTGACCGCGCCATGTTGTGTGGTAGCCCTGCGTTCTTAAAGGATGTGTGCGCACTACTGGACGCACATGGCATGAAAGAATCACCACGGATGGGCGTGATGGGTGATTACGTAATTGAACGCGCGTTTGTTGAAAAGTAAGACACTAAACCGCTAAAGTAGAAAAGGCTGTGGAAACATGCATCATCACAGCCTTTTTTATGCAAAAAATTTAGAGATTTGCCATCTCTAGGTCATGTGGATGTGTGGCAAATATGCCTTTATTATATTCTAAAATATAGTTTTATCATGCTTATTAGGGACATAGCGCTTAAAAAAGATTAGTCGGAGAAAAAGATGGATTGGATAAATATTTTTATTTATGACACCACATGGTCTTTCGCGGCAGAAATAGCCATACGTACCATTGTCATGTTTAGCCTAATTATTCTATTTTTAAGATTAACGGGTAAGCGCGGTATTCGCCAACTGTCTATTTTTGAATTAACCATTATTTTGTCACTAGGCTCCATCGCTGGTGACCCCATGTTTACTGAAGATTTACCTCTTATTCAAGCAGTACTTATTATGGGTATTGTGCTGCTACTCTATAGGATATGTACTTGGTTAACAACGAAATATAAGATTATTGAAAACTTATTAGAGGGCAAACCCACTTATATCGTAGAAAATGGTTTATTGGTAATTGAAGATGTCAAAAAGGACAAAATGTCGCACGATGAGTTCTTTGCAGAAATGCGCCAAAATGGGGTGCGTCACTTAGGACAAGTGCAGGTAGGATTACTCGAAACAGATGGTGATTTTAGTGTATTGCTATTTCCAGATGATAAAACGCAATATGGGCTGCCCATTTTTCCAAAAGAGTATCAGCCAGCGAAAATGCTAAAAATTGATCATCCCTATGCCTGCATGCATTGCGGTTATGTCAAGCATATCTCAGCGCTAGATGACGTATGTAGCCGTTGTCATCATTCAAGAGGATGGGCTAAAGCACTGAATGATAAGATTGTAAATTAGGTAATATGGGATAAATTAATCAAATATAATGGTTTATCACGTTACTAATACTCTTACAGATAAGACTGTTTATGCTGCGTAGCTTTTGCTCGGGCACCCTAGGACGTGCGCTACGAAAATCATAACTTTCAATTTTATATTCAAAAAAGTAAAAAACATCCCAATAAATTTATCTTTAGTTTCAAAGCCGCCCAGCTTTAGTAACCCTTTACACGCAACACGCAACACGCAACACGCAACACGCAACACGCAACACGCAACACGCAACACGCAACACGCAACACGCAAATCAGTATCAAATATTGCATTAAGATAAAGATGAATGGAACTCATCTTTTTTCATGATAAAATGAAATTTTTTAATCAAAAGAATATTATTGGACGATATCCATGATTGAACTTCGTCATCTCAAAACCCTACAAGCGCTGCGTGAACATGGTTCGCTGGTTGGCGCTGCCCAACACATTCATGTCACGCCATCTGCCCTATCGCATCAATTACGCGAGCTGGAACAATGGCTGGATCTAAGCCTGCTCAGCCGCAAAAGCCGTCCCTTGCAGTTTTCCCCTGCGGGTTTGCGCCTGCTGGAACTGGCTGATCAGGTCTTGCCGCTGGTCAATAATACCCGCACTGAACTGTCACGCATGGCACATGGTCAAACCGGACGATTGCTGCTGGCTTCCGAATGCCATAGCTGCTTTGACTGGCTTATGCCCGTGCTTAACCAATATCGTCAAGACTTTCCTGATGTTGACCTTGATTTTGCTAATGGTTTTGAACCCGAACCACACCAACAACTCCAGCAAGGCGATATTGATATTTTAATTACCGCTGATGAATTGCAACTTAATGGATTGGCCTATCAGCCTGTTTTTGACTATGAATCCAGGCTGGTGCTTTCGCCTAATCATCCTTTATTACAACAGCAGGAAATTACTGCTGAGGATATTGCCGCACAAACCCTGATTGCCTATCCGGTAGAACCCAGCCGTCTGGATATTATTGCCGGTTTTTTAAGCCTGCATGAATTACAGCCCAGCCATATCCGAACCACGGAACTGACACCCATGCTCATTCAACTGGTGGCCAGTGGTCGTGGCATTGCCGCCTTGCCAGACTGGGTGGTCAAAGACTACGAACAAAAAGGCTGGGTGGTAAGCCGCCGCTTTCCATTTGCTGAAAAAGGCCAGCAACATAAGGGGTTACGCCGCACTTTGTATGCCGCCTATCGCCAGCAAGATATAAAACAGGCATTTATTGAAGGTTTTTTAAATCAACTCAAGATTTTTTCCAAGCAACGTGGCTAAAATAGACCAAACAGCACTTAAAGCACCTTTTATAAAGTCAATTTAAGGAATAAATTGTCTAACAATCAGCAATTTTGCTGATGTTTTATGCCATTGACCATGTTATTTTGGTCTGGTTATGTTCTGCATGCTGAAATAGAAATGGATAACACATGACCCTACCAATTGCCCGCCCAGATAACGGTATTCCAGGTGTATACGGCTTATTGTTACTAGAGGTAGTGTCACGCTTTGGAATTAGCGAACATACCCTTTTTTCACCATTTAACCTGACCAGTGAGCAACTGGCAGAACCCAGCTTTAGAATTGCCCTGCCATTGGCCAATAACCTGTTCAAACACGCTATTGAGCTCACTGGTGAAAATAGTCTTGGGTATCATATTGGCACCCAGATGCGCATTTCTATTCATGGCTTTATTGGCTATGCCATCATGAGTGCATCCAATGTTACCGAAGCACTGATGCTGGCGTCACGTTTTATTCATATCCGTGTGCCCTTTATTCACTTGCATGTCTCTACCATGCAACCCAAGGCCCGACTACAGCTTACCTGTGATGAACTTAACCTTGAACCGCTGCGCCAGGAAGTACTGATTGCCCTGACTGTGGGTATTTTAACCATGGGCAAGGCTTTAACCGGTAAAGACATTTATGCAGAAATTGAATGTGATTTTCCAGAACCCAAGGATTTTGAAAAATATCAAAAGCTTATTACTGCCGATATCAAGTTTAATCAGCCGCATCTGGTGGCTTATTTTGACAAAAGCTACCTGAGCCTGCCACTCATCAATGCTGACCCGATTGCCAGCCAGATTGCCATTAACCAGTGCGAAGCCGAGCTTTCCGCATTGGGCGAACGCAAGCGTATTGCCATGAAAGTACGCGACTTACTCACACAATGTAATGACCGCTACCCGACCATTGAAACCATTGCCGATATGCTGCACATGTCGGATCGCACGCTGAAGCGACAATTGGCTGCTGAAGGCACGTCCTATTCCAACGTGGTGGATGAAGTGCGCTATCGTCATGCAGTCTCGCTATTGTCACGTTCAGATTATAGTCTTGAACAAATTTCTGATGAGCTGGGTTATTCCGATGTCGGCAACTTTACCCGTGCCTTTAAGCGCTGGACCGGCCGCACACCGGGCAACTGGCGTAAAGACCCTTATCTGTAAAATCTATTGGGTAAAACAAGGTAATAACACTGGACTTTGCTGATTTTTAAAACCATTCCAAACACTGGGGCTACAATTTGTAGAAAACAAACGCTACACTTGCGCCAGACTTTAAAGTCCTCTTTTGGGGACAAATACATTTGAGGGAGTTTTAAATCATGAATCATCCTAGCGAGCTGAAATATGTTGGCACTCACGAATGGGCCAGACAGGAAGATGATCTGATTGTTACTGGTATTTCAGATCATGCTCAGGATTCGCTGGGTGATCTGGTTTATGTTGAAATTCCTGAAGTGGGCAGCACCGTAACAGCTGGCGAACCGACTGGTGTGGTGGAATCGGTAAAAACAGCCTCCGATATTCATGCCCCAGTTTCAGGTATTGTGGTTGAAATCAACCCGGCGCTGGAAGATGATCCGGAAATTATTAACACTGACCCGTATGGCAAAGGCTGGATTTATAAAATTCGCCCTGATAATCCAAGTGAACTGGATGCGCTGTTATCCGCTGATGATTATGTGGCCAGCCTGGATTAATTAAATCCGGCATTGGTTGGCTAAAGCATTAACCAAGATTTTTGGCGTCAGGCTTTATTAAAATCCCTTCCTGTAAGGGATTTTATATTTTTGGCAATAAAGTTTTTAAAAAGTAAGGCAAGATAATTTTTTTACCAATTCAGTTTCACTCATCCAAAAAGGCTTAACAATCATACAAAGTGGTGCATAAAAATCAGCCGCCTGAAATGAGGATTAAAAATTTAAGCTAATTTGCGTGGTGCGCTTTTCATTTGCATAAAAATCCATTAAAACCTATAGGAATGATTGAAACAGCATGCGCCATTAATCATTTATTAACGATAAGTTCAGGAAAATAAGTATGCAAACCGTTGCCCACATCTTAAACAATAAAACCAATCAGGATATTTACACCATTTCACCGGATGCCACGGTGCTTGAAGCCCTCACCCTGATGGCAGATAAAGGGATTGGCGCGCTGGTAGTGACGCAAAACTCTAAAGTGGTTGGCATTATCAGTGAGCGCGATTACGCCCGAAAGGTGGCTTTAATGGAGCGTTCCTCTTATAGCACGTCAGTTTCTGAAATCATGACCCACGCCGTATTGACTGTTACGCCGCAGCACAGCACCAAGCATTGTATGAAACTGATGACTGACAAGCATTTGCGCCACTTGCCGGTAGTTGACAATGATCAGTTGACTGGGTTGGTATCCATTGGCGATCTGGTTAAAAATGTCATGGCTGAACAACAAAGCATGATTGACCAGCTACAAAATTACATCAGTGGTTGAAATAGTTTTGGCCGATTTCCGGTGTTGCCGCTTTGAAAATTTGGCTCATCAATTAGTTTGAGTTTGCTGTTAAAAAATAGCGCTTAAAGCTGAGCGTCGTACTGTTATCAATCAATTGCTAATCATTTGGTATGTAATAGTGTCACCAACTGATTAAAGAGCCGTTATACTGTGGGGCTTAAGTATTTTGCCTGGATTTACCCATGAGTTTACCGCGCTTACGCATCAAGAAACGTGAACAGCAACGCTTGCGTGATGGTCATTTGTGGGTGTATTCCAATGAAGTAGAGACACAAGTTACACCGCTTAAAGCCATTTCTGGCAATCTGGTGCATCTGGAAGACTATCGCGGTCAGTTTATTGCGACTGCCAGCTTTAATGCACAGTCCCTAATTTGCGCGCGTATTGTTAGCCTTGATGAAGTGACAGTGCTGGATCAGGCTTTTTTTCGCCAGAAAATTCAGGCAGCACTAGCTTTGCGTGAAACCATTTTTCAGCAGCCTTATTATCGACTGGTCTTTGGTGAAGGTGATTTTCTACCCGGTGTGGTAATTGATCGTTTTAATGACATTCTCGTTGTACAAATTAGCACGCAAGCCATTGAACAAGCCAAACCTGAACTGATTGCAGCTTTACAGGAAATCTTTGGCCAAGATTGCAGAATCCTGTTTAAAAATGATGGCAAAGGTCGCCATATCGAGCAACTGCCCGAATATACCGAGCATGTTGGCGCATCTTTTGATGACATTGAATTGATTGAAAATGGCGTACAGTTTAAGGCACCTGTAGACGGCCAGAAAACGGGCTGGTTCTTTGACCACCGTGATGGCCGCCAGTGGCTTAATACCTGTGTTGCTGGTAAGTCTGTGCTGGATGTATTTAGCTATATTGGAGGCTGGGGCATTCAGGCAGCAAAACATGGTGCCTCAACAGTGACCTGTGTAGATGCCTCGCAAAAAGCCATCGACCAGATTGGCATTAATGCCCAGCTTAATGAGCTGAATAATGTACAAACCATTTGTGCCGATGCTTTTGACTATCTCAAAACCGAGCTTAAGGCACAAGACAACACCACCTATGACGTGATTGTGCTTGATCCACCTGCCTTGATTCAAAAGCGCCGTGACTTTGACCAGGGCCGTCAGGCTTATTTTGTGCTCAATGAACACGCACTCAAACGTATTAATGACGGTGGTATTTTCATTTCTGCCTCCTGCTCTCTGCATATGACTAGCGATGAATTGCTTAAAATTGTTCAGCAAGTCGCTAGACGGCAAAACAAGCAGGTGCAACTGATTCATCAGGCGCGCCCTGCAGCGGATCACCCTCGCCTGCTTTCCATGCCGGAAGCAGATTATTTAAAATGCTTTATGTTTAAAGTCACATCAATTTAGTATTGTTCTTTCATCAGGATTTATCTGCTCATTTGCTTTTGTCAATCTAGCCAGCGGCGTTCAATGTAGCTTGGCGTTCGGCTTAAACAGCTTGGATAGCTCTAAATTTTGGATAACTTTAAATTATTGCGATTTGCCGCTTAATTTTTTTATATATTGGGGATAGCTATGCGTTGGTTACAGGTTCGTGCCACGGTTACCAAGGATCAGGTTCAACTGGCAGAAACGCTGCTGGAATCGCTCGGTGCAGTGAGCGTTATTCTGGATGATGCACAGGATCAGGCCCTGCTTGAACCATTGCCGGGTGAAATGCCGCTATGGGATCAGGTTGTTGTGACTGGCCTGTTTTATGAAGATTCTGACGTTGAACAACTGGAAGATTTTTTGTCCACTCAGTTACCCGGTGCCAATGTTCACCACGACTATCTGGAAGAACAGGTCTGGGAGCGCGCCTGGATGGATCATTATGAACCAATTCAGTGTGGTGACCGGCTATGGATTGTCCCAGAATGGTTAAGCCCGCCAGATGATAATGCCATTAACCTGATGCTTGATCCGGGATTGGCCTTTGGCACTGGGAATCACGCCAGTACTTTTTTGTGCCTGCAATGGCTGGATCAGCAGGATTTGAAAGACAAAGTTGTGATTGATTATGGCTGTGGCTCCGGCATTCTGGGCATTGCTGCCTTGTTGCTAGGTGCAAAGCAGGTTTATGCAGTTGATCTTGATCCACAAGCCGTTTTATCCACCCAGCAAAATGCCGAATTAAACAAGGTTGAAGATAAAATCTGGGCAGGATTGCCTGAAGAATTTGAGCAACAGTTCCCGAATTTACAAGCCGATGTGATTGTTGCCAATATTCTGGCTGGCCCACTTATGCATCTGGCACCAACCTTTGCAACATTAGCTAAACCACAGGCTCTTATTGCAATGGCTGGTATTATCGAAGAACAGGTTGAAGACTTAAGACAAAGCTATGCAAAATGGTTTAATTTGCATACACTTGGTCAGAGAGAAGAAAACTGGTGTCGTTTATCTGGGGAAAGATTGGCATCTGTATAAACTATAATTTTAATGACAGACATGGAGTTGGGTACAAATGACAGTCAAGCAGACACGCTGTCCATTTTGTCATAGTGCATTTTACATTACAGCCTTGCAATTAAATGCTTATCGCGGCCAGGCTCGCTGTGGTCAGTGCCATCAGATTTTTGATGCAACGGCCAATATGGTACTACCCAATAATCCGGTAAAGCCTTTGCAGTATGGTGCTGAAACCGCCAGTGATGTGACGCCGCCAACTCCTTTCATTCTTCCTACCACCAGTGAAACACCAAACCTCGCTGTGCCTGCTGAACAGCCCGAGCAGGTTACCCGTGCAATAAGTAGCTATGCTGTACCAACCCAGCCTGCACATGCCGGACGCATTGGCAATATTGAATCTTCCACGCAGCCAGCGCCGCAACATATTTTTCCTGAGCAGGCTGCTTCGGAATCTGATTTAGTATTTGCCGATATTGCCCAGCTACCCCCTGAAGCAGGTATGCCTGAGAAACTTCCTGTTAACCCGCAGGTAGCTCCCGTAGCGGAAGAACAGCTCCTGTTTTCAGATGATGCCGGCTTATTTGAGGATGATGAATTACCGATGCCTGACAATAAGCAAAACTCGCCTTTTCTAGGTGATAGTTTTAACCAGCAGTTTTTGGATGATACTTTTGAAGATATTGATGTGTTAAAGCAGCAGGAACTCAGTGATGTGGAAAAACTGCATGCTGGGGCTGATGACAGCTGGATCAATGATTTGCTGGAAGAAGACAAAAAACCAGTAGTGAATATTGAGTCCGAACTAAAGCCAATTGTGGTTACCCCTGCGCCACCAGCCTATACACCCTTGCCTGAAAATGTACTACAGCGGCTACCGGTTGATCATGATGAAGACTTACTTAGCTTTTTAAACCGGACTGGCGCAGTCACCATGCCAAGTACTACCCCGAAAGCAGGGGTCAGTAATACAACTGCTCCCAGACCAGCCAGTCACCGGATCTTAAGACCCACTACCGTAAAATATAATCCATTTTATTTTATTGGCTGGGGCCTAATGTCCTTACTGATGGTAGCTCTGCTGATTGGCCAGTATATTTACTTTAACTTTGAACATATGGCCATGGACCCCAAGACCTCAGGTTATATCTCCAGACTATGTAGCATCACTGGCTGCCAGATTCCCTACATGAATGCAGATGAACTGCATATCAAAAAGGTCAAGCTAATCCCTAATAACCGCTTGGGCGAAACTACCTTTCGTGCACAGCTTAGCAATAGTGCCAGTTTAAGCCAGCCATTTCCTGCGTTGCGTCTAAGCTTCAAGCGTGATAGCAAAACCGTTGCCAGCCAGATTATCCAGCCACGTCAATACTTGCCGGATAACCTAAAAACCCTGACTCGCCTGGCTACTAAAACACCCTATCCGGTTGAGTTCACCATCAAAACCCGTCGTGCAGACATCCAAAGCTTTAGCCTCGAGCCGCAATACCACTAATTGCAAGGCTTGAGTGCTATAGCACTGCCATAATTTGGCAGTAAAAATCAAGCGATTTATTTTGGATAAAAAACGCGCAAGGGCTGCCGTAAGCTTTGACATGGTGTTATTATAGCGCCGCACTGTGGCAGTGCTCTTTCGCAAATAGCGTATTGTATTTTGCAAATTTTTAAGCGTTTAGTCTGACGTATTTTCCTGCTTAACCTTAAGCGGGCAATACAATATTTTTTTGTTGTTTTTGGCTGATTAACATTTAACCAACTTAACTTTGGTTTTGTTGCTTGTTTTTTATTCGCCATCACCTTAAAAATATCATTTTTACGCTTAAAACTGTTGGCAAACCTGCTTGCTCGCTACCTGTGTTAAAGCATTTTCACGCTGATGAATTTTTAACCTGCACAGTTTTACTGTTGCACCGTGTGGTTTCGTTTTTGGATTTTTAACCATGAATAGCAAGTCCCCTATTTTTACTGCTCAGTCTGATGTGGCATTACGTATCCATGTTGATCGTGCAGTACGTCATTATTTTGCACAATTGCAAGGCGAACAGCCTTCTCAAGTGTACGACATGGTCTTGGCTGAAATGGAAAAACCGCTTCTTTCTGTCGTGTTGGAATACACCCGTGGTAATCAAACCCGTGCTGCTGAAATTCTGGGCCTAAACCGCGGTACTTTGCGCAAAAAGCTTAAAACTCATGGTTTGATGAGCGAATAAGCCCTGATATGAACAAGTGCCTGTGACTCCTTCACAGGCATTTTTCTTTAGGTTTTACTTTTAAATGGCTGTGCTTATCTAGCGATATTCAAGTTATCGCTTTTAAGTCACTGCTTTAAAGCTTTTTCTTCAACCTTTTGAATTTTGACGAAATATGACTGTCTCACGCGCTTTAATTTCTGTATCCGATAAAACCGGTATTGTTGAATTTGCCAGAAAGCTTAATGAGCTTGGCATTGAGCTGCTGTCTACGGGTGGCACTTATAAACTATTAAAGGAAAATAATATTCCTGTGGTTGAAGTTTCTGAACACACAGGTTTCCCGGAAATGATGGATGGCCGGGTTAAAACCCTGCACCCCAAAATTCATGGGGGTATTTTAGCGCGTCGAGGGCTGGATGAAGCCGTCATGCAGGAACATGGCATTGCGCCCATTGATCTGGTTATTGTTAACCTGTATCCCTTTGCACAGACCGTAGCAAAACCGGGCTGCTCACTTGAAGATGCAATCGAGAACATTGATATTGGCGGCCCAACCATGGTGCGTGCAGCAGCCAAAAACCACGCATCTGTAGGTATTGTGGTTAATGCCAGTGATTACAGCACTGTAGTTAGCGAGCTACAAGCCAGTAAAACCCTGTCGCATGCTACCCGTTTTGACCTGGCGGTAAAAGCATTTGAACATACTGCCCAATATGATGGCATGATCGCCCAGTATCTTGGTGCACGCGTTAACAAGCAGGCCGATGAAGCTGCTGATCGCTATGCCCGTACCTTTAACCTGCAACTGGTTAAGGCGCAAGATCTGCGCTATGGTGAAAATCCGCATCAAACCGCTGCTTTCTATGTGGAAAGTACTGCCAAAGAGGCTTCTGTTTCTACTGCCAAGCAATTGCAGGGCAAAGAGCTGTCGTATAACAATATTGCTGACACTGATGCCGCGCTGGAATGTGTTAAATCATTTGCCAAGCCAGCCTGTGTGATCGTTAAGCATGCCAATCCGTGTGGCGTGGCAGTATCACTGGATGGTATTCAGACAGCATATGATCTGGCCTATGCCACTGATCCTGAATCTGCATTTGGCGGGATCATTGCCTTTAACCGCATGCTGGATAAAGCAACTGCCAAAGCCATTATTGATCGCCAGTTTGTTGAAGTGATTATTGCTCCAGCCATTGAAGACGGTGTGCTGGAAATTACCGCAGCCAAGCAAAACGTACGTGTGCTGGTGTGTGGCGAATTACCTGCACTTGAACAGCGTGCCAGCCAGTTGGACTTTAAACGTGTGACTGGTGGCTTGCTGGTACAGGATCAGGATTTGGCTATTATTAGTGAAGCTGACTTAAAGGTTGTGACCAAGCGCGCACCGACCGAAGCTGAAATCCATGACCTGATTTTTGCCTGGAAAGTTGCCAAGTACGTGAAGTCCAATGCCATTGTGTATGCCAAAGGGCGTCAAACTATTGGTATTGGTGCAGGTCAGATGAGCCGTGTTAACTCTGCCCGTATTGCTGCCATTAAAGCCGAACATGCTGGTTTAAATGTTCAGGGCGCAGTTATGGCATCTGATGCATTTTTCCCGTTCCGTGATGGCATCGATAATGCAGCAGCCGTAGGAATTTCCTGCATTATCCAACCGGGTGGTTCAATGCGTGATTCTGAAACCATTGCAGCAGCTGATGAGCATGGCATTGCCATGGTATTTACCGGCGTGCGCCATTTCCGTCATTAATTTATAGTCAATCATATTTAAAATCCCTTAACTCCCCCCTCTCAAGGGGGACTTGCCATAAATTCTATGATTTTATTAGAATTTTGATGCTTCTCCCTTTTTAAAGAGAGTGTAGCGTTGATACAGCAGGAAGGGATTTAAAGTTAAGGATAAATAAAGTGAATATTCTGATTTTAGGCGGTGGTGGACGTGAACATGCTCTGGCATGGAAATGTGCGCAGGATGAGCGTGTTAGCAAGATTTTTATTGCGCCGGGCAATGCTGGAACCGCATTTGAAAATAAATGCAAAAACGTAGATTTAAATATTCTGGATAATGCGGCTATTGTTGAGTTTGCTAAAACCAGCAAGGTTGATCTGATTATTGTTGGCCCGGAAGCGCCACTAGTCAATGGCGTGGTAGATGCCTGCCGTGCAGCAAATTTAAAAATCTGGGGACCAACCCAGTATGCCGCACAACTCGAAGGCTCCAAAGCCTTTGCCAAGCATTTCTTAAAGCGCCACAATATTCCTACCGCATTTTATGATGTGTTTACCGAAGTAGAGGCTGCCAAGGCTTTCATTCAAAAAAATGGTGCGCCCATTGTCATTAAGGCGGATGGTCTGGCTGCCGGTAAAGGCGTGATTGTTGCAATGACCGAACAGGAAGCCTTCGACGCAGTTGATGACATGCTGGCAGGCAACAAGTTCGGCGACGCAGGTTCCCGTGTAGTGATTGAGCAGTTTCTGGACGGTGAAGAAGCCAGCTTTATCTGCATGATTGATGGCAACAATATTTTGCCAATGGCCACCAGTCAGGATCACAAGCGTATTTTTGAACAGGATCAAGGGCCAAACACTGGTGGTATGGGTGCGTATTCCCCAGCGCCTGTGGTTACACCAGATGTGTTTGAACGGGTAATGACCCAAGTGATGCGGCCAACCGTGGATGGCATGGCAGCAGATGGCCATGTTTACACCGGCTTTTTATATGCCGGCCTGATGATTGACGAGCAAGGCCAGCCGCGTGTGATTGAGTTTAACTGCCGTTTTGGTGATCCCGAAACCCAGCCGATCATGATGCGCTTGCAATCATCTTTGGTAGAGCTGGTGGAAGCTGGTATTGCCGGTAATTTGCCAAAAGACGCCCAGTGGGATGAACGCCGTGCCTTAGGGATTGTGCTGGCAGCCAAAGGCTATCCCGGCGATATCCAAACTAACGATATCATTGCTGGTCTGGATCAGTCACCTGAAGATACCAAGATCTTCCATGCGGGTACCAAACTTAGCGAAGATGGTCATGTGCTCACCAGCGGTGGCCGTGTACTGTGTGTGACTGCACTGGGCGATAATGTATTGGAAGCACAGATTGCCGCGCTGGAAGTGTGTGGACAGGTCACTTTTGATGGTATGCAGTATCGTAGTGATATTGGTTATCGTGCGATTGAGCGTGAACAAAATGCCAGCGCTTAATGCAAATAAGTCTTAAAATATAAAGTCGTAGACTGCCAATTTTGACTTAAACTTTTGTTACAATAGTACAACCGCTTTTGACTTACCGTGTTAAAAGCGGTTTCTTTTTGCCGTGCTGTTATTGCAAAAAATGGTTAAATCAATTACTTGAAAACACCAAAGCGCTTTAACAGACACTGATTTGTTACTGAAGGGTTCTGCTTCTTTCACTAAAATAACAAGTCTTTGAAATGAGCACTACATCCCATTTTAGTTTGAGGATAACGCAAATATGTCTGATCGTTCAGATAAACTTGACCAGCTAAAAACGTCTGCTTTTGATCGCCGTTTTTCAATTGCCAAAGCCTCGTTTGTTGCTGGAACCCGCTGGGCGACTGCCAATGCCAGCAGCATGTTTGCCAATGAAGAAACCAAAAGTAAAAAACGCAAACAAGCCATGAGCGAACAAGCCAATTATCTGGTACAGGAAATTGGCAAGCTCAAAGGTTCGATTGTTAAAATTGGCCAGATGATGGCTCTGTACGGTGAGCATTTCTTGCCAGAAGAAATTACAGAAGCGCTGCATACCTTAAATAATAATACCGTTGCCCTATCCTGGCCTGCTATCAAGACGCAGTTGCGCCATGAACTGGGTGTCAAGCTGGATGACTTAACCATTGACCATGAACCATTAGGCACTGCCTCACTGGCACAAGTACATCGTGCTATTCGCAAATCTGATGGGCTTGAAGTAGTACTAAAAATTCAATATCCCGGTGTGGCGGAAGCTATTGATTCAGACATGAGCCTGTTTCGCAATATGCTCAAGCTCACCCGCATGGTGCCGCAAACCCGTGAGTTTGACGAGTGGTTTGAAGAAGTGCGCGAGATGATGCACCGCGAAGTCAACTATCACATGGAAGCAGATACCACCCGGCGTTTTTATGAGCGTCTAAAAGATGACGGCCGTTATATTGTTCCGCAGATTATTGATGAATACTGCACTGACCGTGTGCTGTGCATGACCTTTGAACGTGGCGTACCTGTCAACAGTCCTGTGATGTTGTCCTTGCCGCAAGCACGTCGTGACAAGCTGGGTGAAGCATCCCTTGAAGTGACCATTCGTGAAATCTTTGAATGGGGCGAAATGCAAACCGACCCCAACTTTGGCAATTATCTGGTTCGTCTGGGTAATGGTAAGGAGATTGAAGACAAGATTGTGCTGCTGGATTTTGGGGCTATTCGCCAGTTTGACCAGAATTTATTAAATGTGGCACGCGGCTTGATCGTGGCAGGTTATCACCATGATCTGAATAAAATGGTTGATGCCATGCAGGGTTACAGTTTCTTTGACCAGATGCCAGCCAGCGTTAAACCCGGTATGGCCAAAGTATTTCTGCTGGCGACAGAAAGCTTTAGTTCACTCCAAAACAACCCTGACCTTCCGCCGGGTATTATGGATGCCGATGGCAAATATAACTGGCGTAAGAGCCAGTTGCATGCCCGTGTGATCAAGCAGGCTGGAGAATCCATGGCTTCACGCTATTTTAGTGTGCCGCCCAAGGAGTTCATGTTTATTAGTCGCAAATTTATTGGTGCCTATACCTTTATGACGGTAATTGATGCGCATACCAACATGCGCAAAATGCTGGAAGCGCATTTATAAGCTTTTGAATATTTATAAAAAAACCGCACATTAACTGCGGTTTTTTATTTTTCCTAAGGCTTAAATTTTTTCAAAGCCACTGAAAAATTTATACTTTGGCCAGCAATCGCTTGATCGGATTTAGCCGTGGCAGTTTTTTCTCACTGGTGTATCTGGCAGGATCAAAACTACGGGTTTTTAGCCAGTACATAAAAGTAAAGCTGGGCCATAAAGTGGTATTGCGTCCGGTTTCATCCAAGTACCAGCTATTACAACCGGATTTCCAGACCGATTTATCGCTTTGCTTTTGCATATCCTGCACAAATTCATCTTCAGCCTCCTGCTTGACTTCCAGCGTATTGAGCTTGTGCTTTTTCATGTACTTTAAAGCCTGCGCAATATAGCTGGCCTGCGATTCAATCATAAAAATAATTGAGTTATGGCCAAGACCAGTGTTTGGCCCTAACAGGAAAAACGCATTGGGGAAGTCATAGCTGCTAATGCCCAAGTACGCATGCATGCCATTTTTCCAGTGGGTTTGAATGCTTTTGCCATGCTTGCCAGTAATATCAAACTGGTTGGCCTGATTGGTTACATCAAAACCGGTGCAGTAAATAATCACATCAACCGGGTAATCCTGACCATTTGCCATTACACTGTTTTCACTAATTTCAGTTACCCCGCCACCCACCAGATGCACATTGTCCTGATTAAAGGCTGGATAATAGCTGTTGGACAGCAGCACGCGTTTACAGCCCATGGTGTAGTTAGGCGTTAATGCTGCACGGGTCTTTTCATCTTTGACCCGTTGCAGGTTTTTATAGGCTAGCTTCTGGCCATATTTCATGATGCGTGGATCAATCACAAAACCGGCGGCGCTGGCTTCCAGAATCCAGTAAATCTTGTTGCGATACCACTTGCGCGCCAGCAGGCTTTTTTCATATTTGTCCTTGGTTTCTTCCTTGAAGGCAAAATCTGCCTTGGGCAATACCCAAGCTGGCGTGCGCTGGAATACATACAGTTCGCTGGCTACTTTGGCCATTTCCGGCACCACCTGAATTGCACTTGCCCCTGTCCCAATCACAGCAATACGCTTGCCCTGTAAATCAACCGAATGATCCCATTTGGCAGAGTGCATGGTTACACCTTTAAAGTCATGCAGGCCCTTGATATTGGGATAAGATGGAATATGCAAGGCACCACGCGCTGATACCACGGCACGCGCACGGAATTGCTGACCACTGGCAGTATCTACCTGCCATGTGCAGTTATCATCGTTATAATGCGCACCGGTGACTTCAACATTAAAGCGGATATGCGGATACAACTGATATTTTTGTGCTACATTTTTGGTGTAATCAAAAATCTCCGGCTGTGCAGCAAACGAGCGTGACCAGCGGTTTGGCTCAAAGGAATAGCAATACATATGGGAAGGCACATCGCAGGCTGCACCCGGATACACGTTATCACGCCATGTCCCGCCCACATCATTGCCTTTTTCCAGAATAATAAAATCAACACCTGCCTTTTGCAGGGCAATGGCCATTGCCATTCCACTAAAACCAGCGCCGACTATTAATACAGAAGCGTCTAGTCCGGTGGTGCTATTGGCTAAAACTTGGGTCGCAGGCTGACTCATGTAAACATCCTTTTTGCTTTCAATCGCTGGGTAAGTCTTATAAATGACAACGCATATTGTCAAAAACAATTTAATTGCGCAAGTGGCCAGTGTTCGCTTTTCCATGAATACTGTCAACACACCAGTCACTTTTAAAAATTTTTGTCATTTAGGCCAATTCATAAATTTTCTTCTGATAATATTTTTAAAATTTAACATTAAAAATCAATATATTGAATATTTATAAAAGAAACAAAAAAGGTAATTTTTAAATTTTAGTGCCAGTCATTTCAGCAATGGGGCTTCGGCTTTTTTTGTGTCAGGATTTTAAGCATCCTACAGGTACGAAGGAATATCTGCCGCATGACTACAAATACAACCATGAACAAGGCTCAGGGCTTTGGTCTTAACCTGCTCACCCGTTTTGCTGCCAGTGATCTGATAGATCAGCTAAAAATGCGCAAATTACTGGAAAAAACCCTGTATCACGGCAGTAAATCCGGTTTTAAATTACTCGACAGCGCTTCACGCCAGTTTAAACCTGCTTCGGGTACAGGCAAGCAACGCCTGCCTGCCACTGCCAAAAACCTGTTTGATTTAAGTCTTACCGAAGAACAGCAAATGATGCGCGATACGGTGCAACGGTTTGCTGCCGATGTATTACGTCCAGCTGCCCATCATGCAGATGATCAGGCCAGTTATCCTGCTGAAATTGCCACACAGGCACAGGAGCTGGGGCTGCTGTTTTATGCCTTACCGGAAAGCTATGGTGGTGTGGCCAGTGAACAATCTGTAGTAAGTAATGTGTTAATTGCAGAAGACCTGGGTCATGGTGACTTTAGCCTCGCGGCCAATATCCTAACGCCATTAAGTGCCGCCAATGCCATTACTCGCTGGGGCACAACTGAAATGCAGGAAAAATACCTGCCTGCCTTTGCCGAAGAAACACCGCTACTGGCCACTTTTGCCATACTGGAAGCAACGCCTGCATTTAATCCCAACGAATTAAAAACCCAGGCACGCCAGACTGAACAAGGCTATCTGATTACTGGTGAAAAAACGCTGGTGATACTGGGCGAACAAGCCGATATTTTTTTAGTAGCCGCCATGTTAAACGGCAAGCCTAATATTTTTGTGGTGGAAAAACATGACAGTATTGGCGTACGCCAGAATCCGGCCATGGGCTTAAAAGCCTGCCAGACGGTGAACCTGAAATTTGGCAATACGCCTGCTGCCCTGCTTAACGATGATGATTTTGACTATCAGGCATTTCTGGATTTGGGTGCCTTAAGCTGGTGTGCTCTGGCTGTTGGCACCTGTCAGGCGGTGAAAGAATATTGCATCAATTATGCCAATGAACGCACTGCCTTTGGTGAACCAATCTCCCACCGCCAAAGCGTGGCGTTCATGATTGCTGACATGGCCATTGAAATTGATGCCATGCGCATGCTGGTGTGGAACGCAGCCAGTCTTGCTGAAGCTGGCAAGCCGTTTCATCGCGAAGCCTATTTAGCACGTTTATTATGCAATGAGAAATCCATGAAAATTGGTAATGATGGGGTTCAGATTGTAGGCGGCCATGGCTATACCAAAGAGCATCCGGTAGAGCGCTGGTATCGTGATTTACGAGCCACAGCTATTATGCATTCTGGCCTGCATGCCTGATTTACGCCAAGATTAAAGGAACACGACAATGAATTTACAAAATCCCAAAAAGTTCAAAATGATGGTGGATCAGGCACACGAAGTGGCCCTGAATGTGCTGCGTCCGATTTCGCGGAAATATGACAAAGCCGAACATGCTTACCCTAAAGAACTGGATATGCTGGCTTCACTGCTTGACGGCATGAATGATAGTGGTGGTTCGGAAACTGGCGCAGCTACGGCCGGAAAACGCGGTGAAACCCAACAGCAAGGCATTCGTAATGGCTCCAATATGTCCACAGCCTTGGGTATTATTGAAATGTGCTATGGCGATACGGGTCTGCTGCTGAGTATGCCAAGGCAAGGCTTGGGTAACTCGGCTATTGCAGCAGTTGCCAATGACGAACAACTGGAACGGTTTAAAGGTAAGTGGGCCGCCATGGCCATTACTGAGCCGGGCTGTGGTTCTGATTCAGCAGCCATTCGTACCACAGCTGTAAAAGACGGCGATGACTATATTTTAAACGGCGAAAAAATCTTTGTTACCAGTGGCGAGCGAGCCGACTGTGTGGTGGTCTGGGCGACACTGGACAAAAAATTGGGTCGAGCGGCCATTAAATCCTTTGTGGTAGAAAAAGGTATACCCGGCATGACTGTGGAGCGACTGGAACACAAGCTGGGAATTAAGGCATCAGATACGGCTGCTATTAGCTTCATTGATTGCCGCGTACCGGCTGCCAATCTTTTGGGCAATGCAGAAATTGATGTGGCCAAAGGGTTTGCTGGCGTCATGGAAACCTTTGACAATACCCGTCCACTGGTTGCTGCCATGGCTGTGGGTTGTGCCAAAGCGTCGCTGGAGCGCATCAAGGAAATTTTCAAGGACCAGCTAGATCCCAATTATGCAACGCCAGTGCTAAATACCAGCAATATTGCAGCCACCATTTATCGGCTGGAAGCGGAATGGGAAGCTACCCGTTTGCTGACCATCAAAGCATGCTGGATGGCCGATAACAAAATGCCAAACTCCAAGGAAGCCTCCATTGCCAAAGCCAAGGCTGGACGGATTGGCAGTGAGATTACCTTAAAATGCGTGGAACTGGCTGCCAGCGTAGGTTATGGTGAGGATGAGTTACTGGAAAAATGGGCACGTGATTCCAAAATTCTGGATATTTTTGAAGGTACCCAACAGATTCAGCAATTAATTATTGCCCGCCGCGAACTGGGTAAATCTTCCAGTGAATTGAAGTAAATTACACCAGCATCCTTAGCTTTTATTTTAAAAGCGTAACCTGATCCGTTACACTTTTTATCTCTCTACAGGACTAATATTTGGTCAATTTTCGCCATAGCCTTCCGGATTATTTTCCTGCCAGCGCCAGGCATCCTTTAGCATGTCTTCCAGCGTATGTTCAGCTTGCCAGTCCAAGCCCTGTTGGGCCTTGGACGGGTCTGCCCAGAATGCAGTCAAATCTCCTACCCGCCTTGGCGCAACAGTATACGGTACTGCCTTAGCCGTTACATTCTCAAAAGTCTCTACAATTTCCTTTACCGATATGCCACGCCCTGTACCCAGATTGTAAATGTGTACCTGTCCATCCTGTTGCCTGACTGAAGCCTGCAATGCCTTCACATGCCCCTTCGCCAAATCCACCACATGCAGATAATCCCGAATGCATGTACCATCTGGCGTGGGATAGTCACCCCCAAATATTGACAGTTGGGCACGCTTACCCACCGCAACCTGAGTCACAAAAGGCAATAGATTATTGGGAATTCCCTTAGGGTCTTCACCAATCAAGCCTGAACAATGCGCACCAATCGGATTAAAATAGCGCAATAAAGTCACAGTAAAATTGTTTACTGCTGCACTTGTACTGGACAGTATTTGCTCAACCATGATTTTGCTTTGTCCATAAGGATTAGATGCCGTGCCCAAAGGCATCGTTTCCTGATAAGGGACTGGCGCTTCTGGCCCATACACGGTTGCGGAAGAGCTAAATACAAAATGCGGAACATGGGCAGCTACAGCCGCCTTAATCAGGCAAAGAGAACCGGTCACATTATTATCAAAATATTCCAGTGGTTTTTCGGCGCTTTCTCCCACAGCCTTTAACCCTGCAAAATGGATAATTCCATCAATATGATAATTGGCAAATATTTTTTTCAGTAATGCTTTATCCCTGATATCTCCTTCAATAAATTCAACCGTTTTATGCGTAATATGTGCAATCCGTTCAAACGCCTTTCTGGAACTATTGACCAGATTATCCAGTGCAATGACGGTATAGCCTGCGTTCAATAACTCTACAATCGTATGTGATCCAATATAACCTGCACCACCAGTAACCAAAATATTCATGCTTTAAATTTAACCTGCTTACCTTAAAAGGCTTTAATATTCTTTAGTAAATGTATCGCCAATCATAGCCTGATTAACTTTAAACCCCACCATTTTTTATATAGGTTTCTTAATGATTAGTGCCTGAATTTCCAATCTTTTTTGGGCAGTTTCAGGAAAAGAAAAACTTTCAAAACGGCTTGATTCTGTTTCGACCTGTTCAGTAGCGGCAAGACTGATAAACAGCTGATTAGATTGATGGACCAAGCAATTTCCAGTTATAGGCACCATAAACAGCAATAATGCTTTATCCTGCGATACATACCTGGTCGTCAGGTCTTTCACCACTGGTTGATCAGAATTGATATAGAGCGAACCTACTGTCTTTGCTGCATTATAGGCAATACCTACGATTGAGATATTAGGCTTGATTGGTATGCTAATCTGATCGTTACTCTCCAGACAGGCAAATTCACACTGAAGCATCGAAGTTTTTCTATGAATAGTTTTACGGCTATAAAACGCCAGGTCAATTACCTCGTAATGATATTTATAGACAGGCGTCAAGGGTTTAATATCTCTTTTTTCATTTAATATTTCAGCGATTTTTAAACCTAATTCGCAAGCAATCGGTTTTTGAATATGAAAATCAGCTATAAAACAATCAGCTATGGTTATATTGTTTTGTTTGGCGTATTGCTGAATATATTCAAATCCACTTAATATAGGGATATTTAACTCATTGGCAATTTTTTTATAAATCAGACCAGAGATAGTTTCTTTATCAAAAGCTTTGCGTGATGGCATAATAAATAAAAAAGGCAGGCATCCTTTTTCTAATGCACGTGCTATCCCGTATTCAATGAATTCTCTGATTTGTTTTTTAGTAATTGAACCATATTTATAATAATTACGATCATTTATCGCTGTTTCCAGGATGAGCCAGTCAAACTGGAAAAAATCAATCTGACTGGCAAAATAAGGAATAATAATGGATGGCGAAGCACCAATACTATTTCTGGCTACATGAGAAATATAAGGACTTTGTTCAAGGCCACCAGCGTAACCATCCTTATAAATAGAATTGGAAGTGCCAATTAAACAAATATTCATGTAAATTACTTAGAGTGCGGCAGTATTATGAATACAGAGAATTTTTGCCACTTTGTCGGCCACCTTTCTTTTTTCAGCCACTCTTAAATAGTCCGATAATATGATTTGATCATCATTAGTAGTGAAAAGCCTGGGGCTTGCTATAAGCGGCTTGAATGGAGAACCTAAGGCTAGCACCATTCCATGTTTGGCGTCATAGAATCTGGAGTTGGTAGAATAATAACCCGTAGCACCACATCTGGCTGCTAACAAATGGGGATGAAATCTGCCAGTGATCATAAAATCTCCCTGCTGTACGGGTAAGCCCATGTTTAATAACATATGATTGCTCCAGCGTATGATGTTGGGAAATTGCTCAAGCAAAGTTTTATAGACCAGATTATCCTTATGGCTACAGGTCCAGAAGGTAACCTGATCAAATTCCTGAAAAAAATCTCTGGTAATCTGGGGTGATTGGCCGGTTACTGAGGCTTCAGTGAAACCGGATAAATGCAGCCAGCGGCCGGTATGCGACTTTGTATTTACCGGATATAAGAAAGCATCATCCAGCCCTGCAACCAGCATTGAGCAGGAATTTCCTACAATAGTTTGCAGGTCATTGATACTTTGCTCATCGCGACATTCAAAAAAGTCAAAACCCTGAATAATATTTTTCCATGCCAATTTGTCATGTTGGTCCATAGACTTGAACGGTGAAATTCCCATACCTGTAGCAACAACGGGAACATCCAGTAATTGTCCAAGCCGGACAACAGTAGAGAGTAACCGTGTGGCATTTACCCAGTTGGCAGAAGTATAGCCACCACCTAGAAAATGAAAGCCGGTAACTTTATCGAATTCTACTACCGTGGACTCTGCATACTGAGTTCCCAATCGATAAAAATCACTATAGCTGCTGCCTTCATTTTGGGAGTGACGGGGAATACGGCTGACAAAATGGACATTATCGAATTCTTTAAGCAATCTCGCTGTTGCCTCGTGGCCTTTACCATCTACAGTAATTGGGCCGTCATAGCCTGCTTCCCGATAGTAACGTAACCAGTACAGCACCAATAGCTCATCACCAAAATTTGGTGCACCATTTCCAGCTAATAAATACAACATTATTACTCTCCCGCTTTAAATATTTTATTTTCATGAATACTGTTGTTGGAATTAACAGTCGGATTATTGGTTTTAATGGCATTTATTAACGACGCATTATGTATTTTATTATTTTTAATAATATTAAACTGTGCATGATCGAGATTACTTAAACTGCTACCAAAGGTATAAGTAGTTTTTCCACTCGCCTGGTCCGCTTTACACCAGCTTGAATGTCCATCTCTGGAGCCAACATATACTGCTGGTTTATTTGAAATACCGGTGTCATAGTAAAAATCATTGGCAATAATCTGATTATAACTTGGCATGGTATGCCTTATTTGCTGCCGCTCCCCACAGTTTCTATACAAATAAATTCCACCTTTGGTTCCTACATGATAAAACTTATTATTGGTAATAGTATTTTTTTCAGAACCATCTATTGCAATTAATTCCCTGCCCGTGTCCAGCTTAAATATATTACCTTGAATCACATTATTGATGGATTCGGCATCCAGATAAACTGCGGCGCTTTTGGCTTTGCCACTAATCATTGAATCGATTAACTGGACATGATTAACACCAGGAAATACATATAAAGGCGTTGCTCCTTTAGACTGTATATTTAGATTTTTCAGTGTAATATTACTGGGTGCTATGCTACGAATCATACTGACATAGTCCTGCTGTCTGGATGCTTTCACAATTTCATCACTTGAAAGCCCATTTCGTATGCTGATACTCCCCAAAACCGTACAACCCTGAATGGTAATATTTTCAGGTTTACTGTAGTTAATATTGCCTGTCGCCGGATCAATTACTTTTTCGCTTTTTATTTGCACATCAGAAATTTGTGCTGAATTACAGTTAATAGTTGTTCCACTGGCACCTGAACCTTTGATAACGATCTTTTTGCTAACTATTTGACCCTTGTTTAAGGTAAGATCACAGTCAACAGCTACATCCTGTTTTAGCGGATGGGTGCTCGATAAAATGTTAGCCAGTTTGGCAGCGCTACACACCTGTGCAAAAGCCTCATGGCTTAAAGTCAATAAAATAACAGCCGTTATTAATTTACCAGAATACATCTTGTACTCACCTGAAAAGTGATAAGTAGTGGATCAAACTACTTATCTTTAATTTAATGCTTAAAATGCCCTATTTATCTGTCGAATTTATTTTCTTAAGGTTCCTAAAAATACCTGTTTTAAGATTGGCGCACCGAATACATGTGAATCGGCAAAAAATGCTTCCGGATTGCTTAATAATTTATATTGTTTTTTTTCAGGCAAGGTGCTCATGAACAACCGATGCATTAGCATAAGCTGCTTATCCTGAATCATCTTGTTGGAAGATTTATTATGCGATTTAGCAGATGCAGCAGGCTTTTTTTGTCCTTCTACTGGTGGTTTTGTTATAGCCTGATGTTTGGCAACAGATTGAGTAATAGGTTTTGGAGGTGTTTTAGTCTCTTCAGTAATAGGCTGCGACGTCTCTAACATCATTCTTGAGCGCCAGCCCAGATAGCTTTTTTCTGAAAACTTGTATCTGGAATTCAGGCCAATATTATATGACCTGCCACGCCAGCAAATACGCTCTACAATAATTTTGTCATAGCCATGCGCTTTCCGGGATTCAAACTCACGAATGACATCCTCTGCGCTAAACCAGCTATATTTTTCAAAAATCAGCCAGTCAAGCATCTTCAGCACAGCATTCTCGTCAGGATGCCACCATGCCTGAAGATTAAGTACATCGATTAGCTCATCAGCTGAAGATATGGCTGTAGCCAATGTACCCCCTAAGCCATAATAAGCATTACCAAAATGGTAGACTGGCTTTTGATGCAATAAGGCTAATAAGCCTACCCCTGAGTTATAGGTAACAACCAGATCACAACAATCAATAATGGCATGCACATTATCGCCTGAGTGAGCCAGAATCACATTGGATGCTGCTTTTAACCACTCTGGATTTTCTTTGCTGAGTGGATGTTGCTTAATCACAAATAGGCAATCTGGTCTGGTTTCTACCAGTAATTTGATTTGCTGTTCATAACTTTCATAATTGATATAACCCTCAGTAAAGTAGTTGACCGCCATATCATCCCGAAGCTGTAGCGGAATAAAGACCTTATTTAGGGTACTTGTCCTAAACAGGGTATACTGAAATGACTGCCAGGTCTTAATATACTCATCGCTGGCTTCCAGACTGGCTTCACCAGCAATGATATAATCGCGGTATTTTCTGGCCAGCTCCAGATTCACTGGTTGCCGTTCCTGCAAAATTGCATTGGCTTCCCGATAATCAGAATCGCCATAGGCCACTTCATCAGCATAATAAATAGTATTGGGCAAGCCACCGCGCTCAATAATCGTTACTTTGGTTCCTGTGCGGCGTGCATATTCAATCAACCCTCTAAACCTTACATGACTTTTCATGTAGGGATTAAAGATAAAGATTTCATCAATCTGTGAATTTTCCAGTAAATGATAAGCATTTTTCAGGCTTTCATCATCACCATTGCTCAGGGTTTTAAGCTTAAAGCCCAGATTGCGTAATGGCAGAAAATAGCCCCAGTGCTTTTTATCACTAAAAATACATAATGCAGTTTTTTCACGCGGAAGATAATCAATCTCCAGTATGTTTTCCCGCTTATTCAGATATTGCTGAATAATTTGATTAAAACGATTTCTTTTCCAGTCATTCTCCGCAGTCCAGTATCCCTGTCCAGCAGGTTTTTCATGATACATATGAAATGCTTTTAATCCCATTGCCTCTGATGGCATGGTAAACACTTCAATAAAACGTCGAAAACCTAAATAATCATTGCCTGTCCAAAAAGAATCTTTAAGTGGGCCATAAAAATCCTTATCCATTGAATCACTTTCTGGAATAGTTGATGCAAACAGACCCAAGCGAATAAAAAATTCAAAATCTTCTGAGCCATGACCCCGAAACGCATCACAGTAACCACCGGCCAGATTAAATAAATCCTTGTGGATAAACATAGCATTACTATAAGGGGCAACAAACTCAAATTCCTGTCCAAACGCCGTACCTAAAGCTAGCCAGGACAGATCAGCAATAAAATGGTCTTTATCTTCGGCGGTATTTAATGCAAAAAACTGTGCTGTTGCTTCTTTGCCAACATGAAATATGGGCATGGTTAGCATTCGGCGTGGGTATCGTGCAATTTCCAGCCGGTTCGCCATATTGGCTAATTTCAAGAAAATATCCCGGTCATAGACATAGTCAATGTCTGATAACAGTACCAGATCGGTAGGTGCCAACTGAACCGAGATATTTCTGGCTTTTGCCAGCGCAAAAGTATTCTTATCGTCTACATAGTGGTAGTGTGCCCCTAAAGCCTGACACTTTTCACGAATAATGGTGGCATAAGGTTCTTCTGAACCAAAATCTACAATCTGGATATAAGGCTGGGGATTATAGTAGTTGAGTACAAATTCCAGTCGCTCTAGTACCCAAGGATTGATGGCACTGGCACGTATACAAATACAAAAAGCAATATCTGTGGGGCTGTACTTCTTTTTATCCAGTGAAGTAACAATTTCCAACCCAGAAAGACTAGGAGATTTATAGGTTAACGCTGCCAAATGTGTCATTAAAAACCACCAACTATTTAATTATTTATATAGAAAGTGTGCGTCGTTTTTATGACAAAACCATTACAAGAAAACAAAAAGAGGCCGTTATAGTCCATCTATTAACTTAATAGATACAGATGTCATTTAGATGAATCTATTATTTTTAATTAGGAATAATTTTATAAGCTAAAAATATCATTTTATGAAGTAGCAGGTTTGAGAGAATATAAAAAATTCATTATATCCCGAAACACCTGTTGATGATCAGCTTCCTGCATCAGCATGTGGCCAGAGTTAGGATAATTTTTGATTTCCTTGACTGTTGAACCAGCCTGATCATAAATAATTTTTGCACTTTCCTGATAACAAACATCATCAAGCTCACCTTGCAATACCTGCACAGGACATTCGATACTTGGCAAGTGCTGGCCTGTTATTTGCGTAAACTTACTCAATTCTTCTAACATCGAAAAATCCAGCTGGGCAAATTCCACCAACTCCTGCTCAATTTGAAAGGCCGATTTTTGCTCAAACTTTTTATACTCTTCAGCATAACTGATCAGGCGACGCCGTAAATCATCAACCGGACGTTTTTGAATCGGTGAGCATAAGGCTGTCACACTGGCTAATGCGTGCTGCTGAGCCAGTCGCAAGGCAAATACACCACCCATCGAATGACCTACAATACTGATTTTTCCATACTGATAACTTTGTAGAAACTCTAATGCATTGACAGCATCCTGCCACCACAAGTCAACACTGCTATGCACAATGGCTTCAGCACCTATACCATGTCCATGATAAATTGGTGCACAACAGGCAAAACCACAATTTTTTAGAAATGTGATGAGCTTTTTTAAATCCTGCGGTGTACCAGTGAAACCATGTAATAGCAAAATGGCATGCGAATCAGCCGGATGGCTGGTCGGATGAAAAATCGGCTTGGGGCGTGCAATTTTAAACATGCGAATATTGAAGTACTGGCAGAGTATCCAGTCTAGCAATACAAGCCTAAGATTCAGTAACTGTCTGGTTAATCAATGAGTTATTGATTGATAATCTGGTAAGGCATTGTCACATCAGCCGAAGGACAATCTGGCCATAATTCAGATAACGGTTTAACAGCATCAAACGGCAAAGGCAAGCGTGATGTTATAGGCTGAAGTAAGCTTAAGGTTTCCCCATAGGCCACAATATCCATATCCAGCGGAATATGATGTGATGGACGGGTTCGGCCAGCCTGTTTTTCCAGTTGCTTTAAAAATGCATCAAGCTGCTCAAAACTTAGATCTGTTTGCAGGAGTACAGCCAAATTATAGTAATCAGCACCTTTACCTTGCCTACACGGAATCTGGTAAGTTTTTGAGAACTGGCATTTGCCCAGAGTTTCGAGCTGCTGCACCGCATAGCGTGTCCAGTGCTCGCGATTCTGGTTGCTACTAATGGCGAGTGCGAAGACTGTCACGATTGCGCTCAATGCAAATGCCAACGGCTGTGGTATTGGTAATCGCAGTAGGCTTGCGTACTGTGACTTTAATATGCTGAACAGCAGAAAAATCAGCCAATATTTTATTGCAAATCAGGACAGCCAGCCGCTCAATCAGCTTTGCTTTAGTATCTATGATTAAAGCACTGACAAGATCACAGACGGCCTTATAGTTGACTGCATCCTCAATATTATCGGTTTGTGCAGCACGACAAATATCGCAACCTAGTTCCAGGTCAACAATAACGGGCTGAAGAATCTGGCGCTCCCAATCAAACACACCAATGACTGCATCAACCTGCAAGCCTTCAATAATGACTTTATCCACGTAATCCCATTTGGCCTGATTTTATAACCAGCAACTATTCTACTTTAGTTTTAATAAAAACAGGCAAAGTCATTGTTTAGGAAAACAACGAATTCGCCTGTAGTTTTTTCACCATAAGCTGCTAAATATTCAGCGACTAAGGTTATATGCCTTTTTGCCTACACATAATTAATGAATGAGTTTAGAGCCTGGCTCAGCTTCCTGTAAAAGCTGCAGGCGTGAATCACTAAACACGTCCATATAAGGGGTCAGAACACGCATAAAACGGTCAAAGTACAGCATTTGCTTCATCAGTAAGGCAAAATCGCGCGGGAAGTGAATACCGTGACGCTCACCCACGCCCACCATATCCAGCATGATGGCATTTAAATCGGCCACATCGCCTGACATCACTTTTTGCGGATCAGCCATCAAGACCCCGGAAAACAGTTTTTCCATATCCTGGGCCAAACGGTCAACATCAACTTTGGTATGGGTCATCCCCATATTCACCATATGCTTGGCCATTTCCTGATAATTGGTATGCTGCAAGGCATCCATAAAACCAATGGTTGCGCCCCATACTTCAGGCTTAAGCTGCCCCACGATACCAAAGTCAATAAAACCTATGCGGCCATCTTTTAACAGTAATAAATTGCCCGCATGCAAATCAGCATGGAAACTCTTACACATCATCAGGCTGGCAAACCAGGTATTCATGGCACTAATCAGTACCTGCGCCGGGTCTTTGGCATATTGCTTGACTACTTCCAGATCGGTAAGTGGCAGGCCGTATAAGCGTTGCATGGTGAGCACACGACGAGTAGAAGCCTGATGATAAACCTTTGGTGCAATGGCTTGCGTGTTCTGGGTAGCGTCCAGAAATTGCTGGAAATCTTCAATATTTTGCGCTTCAGCCACAAAATCGACTTCTTTCACCATACGACTACGGATTTCGTCAACAATTTCAGACAGTGAGGCAAACTTGAGCTTTGGCACCACTTTCTCAAACAGTTTGGTCACGCCATACACGACATTAAGATCAGTATGCAAAATGGTTTGCACACCCGGTTTTTGCACCTTAATGACTACATCTTCACCAGTAACTAAAGTAGCGGCATGTACCTGTGCAATCGATGCAGAAGCCAGTGGTGTCTGTTCAATATGCTGAAAAATGCTATTGAGGGGTGTATCGCCAAACTCTTCTTTTAAGGTTTGTTCAATATAGCTATAAGGCAAGGCTGGGGTTTGATCCAGACAGCGCTGGAATTCCTCAACATATTCACGTGGAAACAGTGAGGGCGAGCTGGCAATAAACTGCCCCAGCTTGATATAGGTTGCCCCAAGTTGCTCAAAGGTTTCACGCAGCAATTGTGGCGTTGGTGCGCCATCGGTTGCATGCCGGATACCTGCACGAAGCACCACACCAGCAGTTTCGCCAAGACGGGCAACTGAACGTAAGCTATTGAGTAGCTGCTTTTTAGCTGTGGGGTTTTTAATCATGGAAAGTCCTTCAATTTCAGGCAAAACGCTAATGATTTTTGCCATCATGAGAAATAATAATTTGAGTATAAATTATCGGTTGTTATCTTGCTGTAATTTATCTTACTCGCATTTGTGCTGCTTGATGTTGACCTAACCGCCTGAACTCTTACAAATTGGGCAATTGTCGTCTTTGTCAAATTTGAGTATTCGCTGCTGCATGGTGAGGCCATTCCAGAGCAACAAACGATTGGCCAGCGGAACCTGATTTAAACCCAGATATAGCAAGGCATGATGCGCTTGTAGGCTGGCAATTACAGCAGTGGTTGAAGCCAGCACACCCGATTCAGCACATTGACGAGTGTCGTCATTTAGACCATTGCCAAACAGGCAGCGATAGCAACCCTGCGCCGGCATAAAAAAAGCAATCTGCCCTTCCAGTCCAATCGCAGCAGCAGATAGCAATGGTACATTAGCCTCTACACAAGCCTGATTGATCAGGTCTCTTGTGGCAAAGTTGTCTGAACCATCCATAACCAGATCAATATCATTTAATAATTCAGGCAGATTAGTTAAATCAACTTTTAGGTTAATGGCTTCAAGTTGCGTCCACGGATTAATTTTTTGCAGTTCGCGTATTGCCACTTCAACTTTTGGCAGGCCAACATCACTGGACTGAAACAAGAATTGCCGTTGTAAGTTGCTTTCTTCAATGCTGTCAAAATCAACCAATCGCAAAAAGCCAAGACCAGCACGCACCAGAATTTGGGCAGCGGGATTACCCAAACCACCTGCCCCAATCATTAATACACGGGCATTAGCTAATTTAAGCTGCGCGTCCATGTCCCATTCGGGCAGCAGGATTTGGCGGCTATAGCGTAGGAGTTCAGAGTCAGAGAGTTGGGTTTTGATCATCAGAAAATATTTAATTAATGAATCAGACTTTCATAATGAAGCTTCAACCCATTATGCAATTTTTTGATCATATTTAAAATTATATTTCGCTTTCTATTTAAAAATTCCGATATCTTATCA
Organism: Alkanindiges illinoisensis DSM 15370; assembly: GCF_000619845.1. Lineage (GTDB taxonomy): Bacteria > Pseudomonadota > Gammaproteobacteria > Pseudomonadales > Moraxellaceae > Alkanindiges > Alkanindiges illinoisensis. The sequence continues at coordinate 960,455 of NZ_JHUX01000003.1, forward strand.
ACAATCCCTAGATAGGTTTTCACATCCTTTTACTGCAAATTAAACAGTTCCATCTAAAAAACAATCGCATCGACACGAGCACCAGACTCCTTAGGCCAAATAGTTTTAGCTACAATTGAATTCCAGCATTCTATTAATTTGCTTTAAAATATCGGCACGCGCACTTTTCTTTTTAAATATAGTTGGAACATGTAATAGAAAACTTGCCCATTTATAGCTTTCTGTATTTCTGTCATTTGACTCTATAAAATCTCTAAGGTCTATAAGAGACTCACGATTAAATGCCCAAAGAGACTTTCCTTTATAACTCAATGAATAGAACGCATCACTTGGCCAATTTAAAACATAGACTTTCCTCGTCTGACATATCTCGCAAGTAAATGCCCCATTATCAGTATTATTGCTTCTTATTAAATAATTGGAATGATCCCAATCTTCTGGTTTATAGCCATCAGGTAAGTTGGTTATAGTTGCGGTTGAACCACCATTCAAACTTGCATAATAAGTTGCACTATGCCATTTATGCCCACAGTAATCCTCGTGTGTTTGGTATTCAAAAAATTTGCTCGCTTTAAAATAAGGAATATCTTTCTTCAACTCAATTTTAACTACTTCGGCAAATTCAAAAACTGTGTGTTCACCACATAAAGGACAATTTATATCTACTTTATGCGGCATAGGATTCCAGGCATATTTGCCAGTCATTTTGGTCTCTCTAAACTATAATAGATTATCCTGTGAGACTTAACTCTATAATTGCCCCAATGTCACCCGATCATTACCACCATAATCTTTTACCGTCTTTACCTGATTAAAGCCAGCTTGACTAAACAATTGCTGCACGGCCTGCCCTTGATCATAGCCATGCTCTACCAGCAACCATCCAGCAGGTTTTAACCATTGTAGCGCCTGTCCAATAATCACTTCCAGATCAGCCAGTCCCTGATTTTTTGCGGTTAGCGCGGTTATAGGTTCATGCGTTAAATCTATTAAATGCTGGTCATGCTCATCAATATACGGTGGATTGGAAACAATGACATCAAATTGATGGCTGCTATTTAAAGCCTGATACCAGCTGCCCTGCAAAAACCGTATATTACTAATCTGGTTTAACGTTGCATTGTGCTGGGCAACCTGCAAAGCCGTACTGGAAAAATCAGTAGCGATGACATTTGATAGCGGACGTTCTTTGGCAATAGACAAGGCAATTGCCCCGCTACCCGTTCCTAAATCCAAAATTTGTAAATCCTGATTAGGCTGAATAAGCGCTAAGGCTTGCTCTACCAGAATTTCGGTATCTGGCCGGGGAATTAAGGTATCCGGCGTGACTTTTAAAGTTAAGCTCCAAAACGCTTGCTCTCCGATGACATACGCTAACGGTTCACCCTGTTTTAACCGCTCAATTCCCTGCAAAAATTGTTGATGCTGCTCAAAAGTTAATAATTGATCAGACTTATATTTTAAGGTGAGATGATTAATTTTCAGAATATGCTCAAGCAGCCAGGCATATTCACGGCGCTCAAAACTATCTAGCTCACCGTAATACTCCAGTGCCTGTGCAATGTTCATTTAATAAGGTGCCTCTACTATAGCCAGACGCTGAGATTTTCGAAAAAGTCACTTAATTTTCGAAATGGTCGCTGAGCTTGTAGTTCGACAAGCTCACTAACCCTCGAAGCTAGCCGCCATTCTGCTGGGCCAGCATTGCCAGCTGATCCGCCTGATATTCGCGGTGCAAATTATCCAGTAACTCATTTAAGTCACCCTCCATAACGGCATCCAGCTTATATAAAGTCAGGTTAATCCGGTGATCGGTAATACGGCCTTGCGAGTAGTTATAAGTGCGAATGCGCTCGGAACGGTCACCCGAGCCCACTAAATCACGCCGTGCTTCAGAAGTTGCCGTTTGCTGCGCAGAACGCTTGGCATCTTCAATACGCGACACCAGCAATGCCATTGCCTTGGCCTTGTTTTTATGCTGGCTGCGTTCATCCTGACAGGCCACCACAGTCCCGGTTGGAATATGGGTAATCCGAACTGCCGAATCGGTTTTATTAATGTGCTGCCCCCCCGCACCCGATGCACGGTAAGTATCAATGCGCAAGTCAGCCGGGTTAATTTCTACCGTATGATCGGTATCCACTTCTGGCAAAATGGCCACCGTACAGGCAGAAGTATGCACGCGTCCCTGTGATTCTGTAGCTGGCACGCGCTGTACCCGATGCGCACCACTTTCAAATTTCAGGCGGCCATATACGCCTTCACCTTCAACCCGGCAAATGATTTCCTTGTAACCGCCGTGCTCCCCTTCATTTTCAGACAGCACTTCTACCCGCCAGCCTACACTTTGTGCATAGCGCTCATACATGCGAAACAGGTCACCAGAAAAAATAGCAGCTTCGTCACCGCCTGTTCCTGCACGAATTTCTAGAAATGCCGAGTTGGCATCATTGGGGTCCTTGGGAATCATCAGGACGTTTAAATCACTTTCCAGTGCTTCAAGGCGGGCTTTGGCTTCCTGAATTTCTTCTTCTGCCATGTCACGAAATTCAGGGTCTGCACGCATCGCTTCAGCCGTTTCACGGTCTTTTTCTGCCTGACGATAAGCACCCCAGACCTGGGTAATTTCTTCCAGTTCACTGTGTTCGCGAGACAGCTTGCGAAACCGCTGGTTATCAGAAATCACTTCTGCATCAGACAGCAGGGCATTTAATTCTTCATACCGGTCAGACAGTTGATCCAGACGCAAACGGAGTGATGACTTCATAACCTTGAATAATCTCGCAAAACAGTACAAAAATAACTTAGGGACTGGCGCAGTGACAGCCCGATGCAAACTAATTTTTTAAGCGGCATAGTGTAAGTCATTCAATGCCTAAAATCCAAAAGACTGCAAAAATATTGCGTTTGCCCTATTCAATTGCCTTAAGCAAATGGAAAATTGCGAAACCAATGTGTGTTTTATCGGCAATTAATGGCCAAAATCCATGATTAGTTCTTTAAGTAAACGGGATTTTACGTGATGCACCCAAAGTTATTACTAAATATTACAGTGAAACATTTGAGAACAATTAACATTTATTTAATGAGCAGCTCAGTCGTAGCTGGGAGGAGGAGAAAAATTATGAAATTTACGTCCATTTTATTAGCCGGTGTGCTGTCAGCCACCAGTTTAATCGGAATGAATACGATTGCCTACGCTGACAATACAGGGCGGGTTGCAGCAGCAGGTGCTTTGGGTAGTGTGGTTGGGGCAACTGTTGGCCGTCAATTGGGTGGTGAATCAGGTGCCATGATCGGCGCAACCATTGGCGGTGCTGGTGGTTCAGCAGCAGCCAGTGATAAACGCAGCCGCACTGAAAGTGCAGTTGGCGGTGGCTTGGGTGCTGCGGGTGGCTACACCGTAGGACGTAATACCGGTGTCCGTAATGGCGACCTGATTGGAGCTGCTGTAGGCGCCGCTGGTGGTGCTGCGCTGGGCAACAAGATTGCTAAGGACAAAGCCGAAGAAAAAGCTGAAAAAGCACGTCGTGACCGGATTGCTGCGCGTAATGCCCGCTATAACAAGTGGAATGACCGCAACTGGCAACGTGTGAATTACAAGCCAAAACATCATCACAAACACTACTATCGTGACTAAGCTAGTTAATTAAGCTGTCTTAAGATACTGAGTAAACAAAAGGCCACCTCATTTAGGGTGGTCTTTTTCATGGCTGATATAAATGCTAGCGAATAATGAACTGCATAAACTGTTCACGTTCCTGCTTGCTGGCGTTTTGCCACAGTTGCTTAAGCTGTTCAAGGTTGCCAGTTGCCCCCGTTGCTAAACCAGTCGTTGTCGTTAAAGCCTTTGCACTGCTTGTAACGGCTTGATTGTTATTGCCAGTCTGGCTGGTGGTTAGGTCTTTTTGCATTCCCGGCTTGTTTCTAAAATCCATCACCCGGTTAAAAAAGCTGCTGCCGAGCATAGGCTTTGGTGCGTTATCCAGTCCCTGTTGCTGGGCAATAACCTTACCCTGCTCATCAAGCACGGCAATAATGGGCTGCTTGACATAGTCCTTTGCCACATCATAATTTTTGGGAGGATTAACAAGGCTTAAACGGTATGTCTTGTTGTCTTCCAAATTGGCCCGTACGCTCACCACTGCCGACTTTAAAATATCATGCTCGCCATTGGTTAAATTAAACAGTTGCTCATAGCGAACTGCTATGTCATGCATGCCGGGATCAAGCTTATAGGTTGTTTTGCTGGAGCGAAAAAAACTACCGCTTACTTCCTGCTGGTCCAGCGCCAGTACTGGAATTTCTTCAGGTGTCACTAGCGTTACAGCAGCCTGTGCAGAAGTAGCCATAGCCACAACCATGAGTGATAAAACAACCTTGGATAAGGTAACCACATGCTGACCTTTTGATTTTGATTTCAAATTACAAACTTCCATTCATAAAAAAAGTGCTACAAATATTGATGCTCACCCATAGGTATGACTGATGCCAAGCATAATAAGCATCACAAATGCTAGGAATAATGGGCGCTAGTCTTTCAAACATAACATAATTATTTCAGTAAAGCCCAAACTGGTACATTCAATTTTGTGATATCAGTATCATATTTTATGACATCACACTGCATCAATATTAGTGGTTTAAGATGACAATGTAATGACAATTAACCAGTAAACTGTATTATCTTAAATCACTTATTTTAAACAAAATAACCTTGTCAGCCTGAGATATAATGCCTTTGAGGCAATAACCGTGAGATGACGTGTGCAAAAGCTGGCAGCAAAAATTATCAGGGTTAGTTATAACTCTGCCTATATGTATGCCTTGCGCATGATGATTGCTTTTGCAGGTACGGCTTTTTTCCCTTATTTGATTGATCGGCAGATTTTAACCATTCCTTTAACATTGGGGGTGGTTGCTGCGGGGATCAGCAATATTGATGACCGTTTTTCGGTGCATTTGCGCAATCTGTCTTATACCTATATTGGCTTTTTCGTGGCAGCCAGTTCGGTACAGCTGTTATTTCCCTATCCGGTGCTGTTTGCCCTTGGCCTGATTGCCTCCTGTATTGTATTTATTTTGCTGGGCTCACTTGGCCCGCGCTATGCCACGATTTCCTATGGTTCACTGGTAGTAGCGGTATATGCCATGCTGGGTGTTCACCTGTTTGACACCTGGTATGAGCAACCCCTGTATCTGGTCGCAGGCGCAATATGGTATGGCGTATTAACCTCAATTAGCTATCTGGTGTTTCCGGTACGCAATCTGGATGACAATTTAAGTGCCTGCTATAACAAGCTGGGTGCTTTTTTATATGCAAAATCCAATTTGTTTGATGCTGATCTGGATGCGCAGGAATTTGATCAGGCGCTGATTGATTTATCCCTGTGTAATAGCAAGCTGGTTACCACGCTCAATGCAACCCGGATTTCCCTGCTCACCCGGCTTAAGGGAGACCGGGGCCAGAAAGATACCCGGCGCAACCTGCACTATTATTTTGTGGCGCAGGATATTCACGAACGCGGTGATTCCGCGCATATTGACTACCAGACACTGGCGCGTGAATTTCGTTATAGCGATATTTTGTTCCGTTTTCAGCGTCTGATTAGCACACAATCCAGAGCATGTATGGAACTGGCAAAATGCATTCGCTTGCATCGCCCGTATAAACATAATCCACGCTTTGCCCGTGCTTTTGAGCGTTTAAAGCTATCGATTCATTCACAATATGATCAGGGTCGTAACTTAATTCACTTAAATGCTTTAACGCTAATTCTAAGCAACTTAAAAGAAATAGACGCCCAGCTTGCCAATATGGAAACCGAGCGTTCGTTCCTACAGAAAAATTTTGACCGTAATGATATTAACCAGCAGTTACGCGATGACAGCCTGCAAGGCTTTGCTGATATCTGGCAACGCATTCGGCAAAACCTGAGTCCTGAATCTGTATTGTTCCGCCATGCAGTACGCCTGTCACTAGTATTGCTGCTGGCTTATATTTTTATTCAGGTAACTCGGCTTGAATATGGTTACTGGATTTTGCTCACGGCGCTGTTTGTCAGCCAGCCCAACTTTAATGCGACCCAGCGACGCCTAAAATTGCGGATTACCGGTACATTGGCTGGTGTGCTGATTGGCCTGCCGATTTTATATTTTGTGCCCAGTGTGGAAGGCCAGCTGGTGGTACTGATCATTGCTGGCGTGCTGTTTTTTGAACTGCGTAGCCGCCAATATGCACAGGCTACGGCATTTATTACCCTGCTGGCGCTAATTAATTTTAATCTGGATGGTTCGGGTTTTGATGCTGCCCTACCGCGCATTACTGATACGATTCTAGGCTGTTTTTTTGCATGGCTTGGCGTGAGCTTTATCTGGCCGGACTGGAAGTTTCGCCGCCTGCCGCGACTGGTAAACCGGGCCTTAACCGCACAATGTAACTATCTAGCGGCTGTGGTTCGGCAATATCATGCAGGCAAAAGCAATGACATGGATTACCGGATCAAACGACGGGCGGCTCATAATACCGATGCAGAACTGGCCTCTTTTATTTCAACACTGGCCACTGAACCGGATCAGGATGCCATTCAGGTTAGCCAGTGCTTCCGGTTTTTATGCTTAAACCATACTTTTTTAAGCTATATTTCTGCGCTGGGTGCCCATCGGGAAGAACTTGAGGATAAAGAAGTGCTGTCGCTACTGGATCAAGTGCTGGTGAATATTCAGGGCGCATTATTATATGCGCAAACACCCAAGCCGGCACTCCAGCACACCACTGAACTACTCACCCTGCGCCTGCAAAACATGAGTGCCCAAGCGGGTAGCCGCGAGCAACTAGTTTTGCAGCAAATTCGCTTGCTGATGAGTGTCTTGCCAGAATTTGCTACTTTAAATCAAAGCCTGAGTTATGACGATCATTCCGATGCCAGTGCGCTTGCACCATTGTAATACCGCTGAGTTGGTTAGAACACCACCTTGACATGGTGGGGGTCGCTGGTTCGCGGAAAGTGATGCGGAATATGAGATATATCATACAGAGCCGAAAGTATTTTTCCAATAATAAAGCACGCAAAAACCAAGCAAGAAAACAACAGTGTAATTGCAAGCCAGCATGCCTAAATAGACATTCATTTCTATCCGGTAGCGAGGTTGATTGCACATGACTTCTTGGCTTAAAGATGCATTTTTTCAGGTGGCCACTCATCCCAAGCAAATCAGTACAGGCCCAATGCATGTACCTGTACGTTATTTTGATGCATCCAGCCTGATTGCCTTTTTTATGGTGGACTATGCCAAGGCCAGTGCGCTGGTTGATGTAACAGGCATTGAAGTGGTTCCTGTTACTGAAAACAAGGCGTTGTTTGCGCTGGCTTTCTATGAATATCGCAGCTTGACGGATGGTGCGCCCTATAATGAGGTGGGCGCCTGCGTGGTGGTGCAACCCAAAGGCATGAAACCTGCCAAGCATCCCCTGATGGAATTATCACTACCGCCAGATCGCCGCCAGACTGGAATGCATATCCTGCATTTACCAGTGACAACAGAAGAAGCCTGCGCAGGCGGCAAGGAAATCTGGGGCTATCCCAAGTTTGTTACGCCCATTAATTTTAGTTTAAGTGACAAGGAATTTAGCGGTCAGGTAATGCATCCGGATCATCCCCAATCACCTTTGCTTAACTTAACCGGAAAACTGGGTATGGGCTTGCCTGCACCGTGGGCTGACTTGGTACTTTATTCCAGTTTGAATGACCAGTTGATCCGTGCGACTGCCAATACACGTACGCTGGATGGTGCCACCTTTGCCACAGCAGGTAGCCTGAAGTTATCGCTTGATCTGGTGAGTGGACATCCGATGGCAGAAGCATTAAATCAGTTAGACCTTGATGGCGCCTCGCCGATTTCAGCCACTTATACGCAAAGCCTGCAATTGCGTTTAAATGAAGGTGTGGTGGTGGAAACTGAAGAAGCTCCCACTAACATTGCTGTTTAATCAAATAATCTTAATTCATTTAATGGTAAAAAAGGACAGTTCTAATAATCAGAAACTGTCCTTTTTTTATTGTTAATTGCAGCAGTGAGCTACTCATTAACGCTCATCGGTCTGGAATAACGCCGCCACAAAGGACTTGGCAGAAAACGGACGCAGGTCGTCAATTTTCTCACCCACACCAATAAAGCGAATAGGTACATTGGTGCGGCTGGCAATATTAAACAGCACCCCGCCCTTGGCCGTACCATCCAGCTTGGTAATGGTTAAGCCCGTCAGGCCAACGGCACTGTCAAATTCCTGCACCTGATTAATGGCATTCTGGCCAGTACCGGCGTCCACCACCAGCATGATTTCATGCGGCGCAGTCGCATCAATTTTCTGCATCACGCGCTTAACTTTTTTTAGCTCTTCCATCAGGTTGCTTTTGGTATGCAGACGGCCAGCAGTATCGGCAATTAATACATCAATGCCACGTGCACGCGCACTTTCAAATGCATCAAAAATCACTGAGGCACTATCGGCGCCATGACCCTGTGCCACTACCGGAATATTGTTGCGCTCGCCCCAGATCTGCAATTGCTCGGTGGCCGCCGCACGGAAGGTATCACCCGCAGCCAGCATGACTTTTTTGCCTTCGCCCTGCAAACGCTTGGCCAGCTTGCCAATGGTGGTGGTTTTGCCAACCCCATTTACGCCAACCATTAAAATCACAAACGGTCTTTTGTTGCTATCAATATGCAATGGCTTAACCCGTGGGGCCAGCAAGGTCACCAGTTCTTCCTGCAATGCCTTATACAGTGCATTGGAATAAATCAGCTCTTTACGTTCGGTGCGTTCGGTCAGGTTTTGAATAATAGTGCGGGTTGCATCAACACCAATATCAGCCACCAGTAACTGGGTTTCGACTTCTTCCAAAAGCTCGTCATCAATTTCCTTGCCACCAATAAGAATATTGACCATGCCTTCGGTAAAGTTTTTGCGTGATTTGCTTAAGCCTGCTTTCATGCGGCCAAAAAAACCACCGCTTTCTGCATTGTTATCAGTGTCAGACGGTGGCGCTGTTACTGGTGATGCTGCAGGCACTGATGACGATGCTACTGACTGTGATGTTACGGCTGCACGCTCTGCAATACGCGGTGTTTCAATCACAGGAATATCGACTGTGGGCAGGCTGGGCAAGGTAACGTCATCATCACCAATGTCGGCATCAATAACGAAAGTTTTCTGATCGGGTTGCTGAGGTTGCATACTTGCTCCGGCGCCTTTATTCACAACTTTTAAATGCGGTGTATCCTAGCATATCGTATGGATTTTTATGGAAGCATTGTGAATTTTCTTCACGTTAAATAACAAACAAATTGTACTTTTTGCTACAAAAAAGCTGGCAAGTTTGGTGGGCAAGAGTATGCTTGATTTCTGCTGTCAGCACGCTGGTTTACTACTGTAAGACAAGCACCAAATTTGGGAACAGTAGGTTGATTTCAACAAGAATTTTTTAAGAAATTTAAAAAAAGCATGGCGATTTCAACCCAAAATTTTGACTTTTTAGCACATACTGGACGGATACAGGTTTAGCAAAATATATGATTACGCGCATGCAACAGGCCGCCTTACCTTCTTCCTTTTATTTAAAACACATTGAGCAGTTATTCACTCTCAAGAAATTGTCCAGGTTAAGCCAGTGTAGCTTGATTGGATTAAGCGTTGGATTGTCAATGCCTGTACTGGCCAAATCAAAACCAGCAAGTACAGGCATTACCCCAGCGCCAATTCAGGTGAAAGCCAAAACCTATGAAGAAACCTTACCAAATGGCCTCAAAGTCATTATCCGTGAAGATCACCGCGCGCCAGTTGCCATGACCCAGATCTGGTACAAGGTGGGTTCTACCGATGAAACAGGTGATGAGCTTGGCCTGTCACATGCACTGGAACACATGATGTTCAAAGGCACCAGCAAGGTTCCGGGTGAGGAACTGTCGCGCATTAGCGGTAAGTTTGGCGGCTCAACCAATGCGTTTACCTCCAACAATTACACGGGTTATTACCAGCTTTATCCCGCGCAATATGTACCGCTAGCGCTGGAACTCGAAGCCGACCGCATGCAAAACCTACAGTTGCGCCAACAGGATTTTGAACCGGAAATGCGGGTGATTATGGAAGAGCGCCGCCAGCGTACCGATGACAATCCAAAGGCACTGGCCTATGAAAAATTCCGCTGGATGGCCTATCCCACCAGTCCGCTACGCCAACCAACGATCGGCCATATGAAAAACCTGGAAGGCCTGAAACTGGATTCACTGAAACGCTGGTATCAAAAATGGTACACGCCCAATAATGCAACCCTGATTATTGTGGGTGACGTTGATCCGCAAAAAACCATGTATGACGTGCGCCGCTACTTTGGCGATATGCCGCGTCGTGCGACGCCGATTCGTCCTGATGTGAGCGAGTTCCAGCATATTGGCGAGCGGCAAATGGATGTAAGTGTGCCTGTACAAATTCCGGCGCTTTATCTGGCATGGAATGTCGATTCGCTACAAAGTGCAGACAACCCGGATAAAGCCTATGCACTAGCATTGTTGCAATCCGTTCTGGATGGTGGCCTGTCTGCCCGCTTTGAAACCCGCCTGATTCGCGAACAACGTATACTTGCCTCGGTTAGTTGCAACTATGATCTGTTTAACCGGGGCAGCAGCCTGTTTACTATTACTGCCATTCCAGAACAGGGTGTAACCCTCGAACAAGCCCGCGCTGCAATTCTGGCTGAAGTGGAAAAACTTAAAACCGATCCAATAACCCCTACTGAACTCGAACGGGTGAAAACCAGTTATCTGGCAGAACTGGTATATAGTCAGGACAGTATTGAAGGTCAGGCACAACTAATTGGCATGCTGGAAAGTGCTAATTTGAGCTACAAGATTATTGATGCGCTGCCACAAAAACTAAACCAGCTCTCAGTACCTTATATGCAGCAAATTGCCCAGCAATATCTAGTACCCGATAACCTCAGTACCATGTATTTGCGGGTTGCGGATAACAAAACACAGGCCAAGTCAGATCCTAATACACAAAATCCGGTGCAAGCGGTTCCGCAGCCCAGCACACAGTCCACGATAAAGCCAGTATCAAGCGATACAGCCACCTCTGCAACCACAAATCCTGTTAGCAGCACTAATACAGGAAGCAATCCCTAATGAATCAACTTATAAATAACACCATGTTCTGTTCCCGTACCTTGATAGCGCGTTTTAGCGCCAGCTTTTTAAGCGTTGCCATGGCTGCTACCACAATTTCTCCTTTGGCTATTTCCAATGTCTGGGCCGAGGAATCCCATCAGGCCGAACCCAGCGATGCACCGATTACTTCACTGGCAACCTTAAGCAGCTTGCGCAATATTGCAGCGTCAGGGGCTGTGGCAATCAAGACCCCAGCAATTGAGAGCCTGAGCACTAAAACCGGCACGCCCACCCTGTTTGTGGCAGCGCCCGAATTGCCGATTGTTGATATTCGCCTTACCTTTGATGCCGGCTCTGCACGTGATAGCGAATTTCGCGATGGCTTGTATGGCTTGGCATCCTTAACCTCGCAACTTTTGGATGAAGGCACTTCTACCCAGAGCACAGATGATATTGCTGCCAACTTTGAACGCCTTGGCGCCGAATTTAGTGCAACGTCTTACCGTGACATGTTTACGGTGAGCCTGCGTACCCTGTCTGACCCGGCTTATTTTAACCCTGCGGTAGACCAGTTACTGGCCATTCTAAAGGATGCGCAATTTCCGCAAGCCAGTATTGACCGGGTGCTTAACAATGCCGCTATCGGCCAGCAACAGCGCAAGGAATCACCGGGCGCTGTCGTGGGCATTCGATTTTACCGGGAATTATACGGTAAGCATCCATATGCAGAACCGACCACAGGGACTGAAGCCAGCCTGAAAAAAATTACCCCGCAGGACATCCGTAACTTTAAGGATACCTATCTGGTTGCAAAAAACCTGAATATTGCCATTACCGGGCAACTCAGCCGTGATCAGGCGCAGCAACTGGCTAACCGCATTAGCCAGAGCCTGCCCGCTGGTCAAAAAGCGCAGCCCTTGCCTGCACCACAACCCCTGACTACTGCCAAAACAGTGGCTGTTCCGTTTAATTCCAGCCAGTCGCATGTGATGATTGGTCAGTTGGGCATTACCCGTGACAATCCCGACATTTATGCACTGACCGTTGGTAATGAAATGCTGGGCGGTGACGGTTTTAATGCATTGTTAATGAAAGAATTGCGTGAAAAACGTGGCCTGACCTATGGTGCTTACAGTGGTTTTACCTCCATGCGCACCACTGGGCCGTTTATCATGAGCTATTCCACACGTGGTGATCAGGCCGTTGAAAGTATTAGGGTCGCCAAGCAAACCCTGCAAAATTTTTTAAGCCAGCCTTTGGATCAGCAACTGCTCAGTGAAACCCGCGAAGGATTGCTGAAAAGCTATCCACTATCACTGTCCAGCAATGAAAGCATTCTGGGTTATCTGGGTATGATTGGCTTTTACGGTTTACCAACCAGCTATCTGGCCGATTATCCCAAAAAGATTGAAGCAGTTACCCCGCAAGAAATTCAGGCTGCCTTACGCAAATATATTCAGCCATCCAGCATGCTCACAGTCGTTGTGGGTCAACCTTTTGACAGCAATGCCTTAAACACCCCGATTGCGCCTGCTACAGCAGCCAGTCAACCCGGTGAAGTACCAGTAGTGCCAACAGAAGCTATATCAAAGGATATAGACAGCAAGGAAAGCATTAGCACGGCGCCAGCACAGCAGCCCTCTCTAAAAGACCCGCAACCTGTGTCACCAGCGGATGCTACGCAACCTACAGATACAGCATCACCATCCATTAGCCAGACAGGGCAACCTTAATCATGGCAAATTTTGATGGTTTTGATGGACTGGGTTTTGGTACAGACATCCGGGGAAATTCCAGCTTTGGTACTGTTCGCCTCAGTGAATACCTGAATGCCATTCAGACCGTAATCAAGTTAAGCTTTGATGAAGGTACGTGGGTTAAGGCAGAAATTACCGGCATGAGCAGCAAAACCGGTCATTATTATTTTGAACTGGCTGAAAAAGACCAGTTTACCGATAAAACCGTTGCCACCTGCCGGGCAACCTTATGGCGCGGCCAGGCCCAGCGACTGATTAGCCAGTTTAAGGCTGAAAGCGGGATTGATCTGGCCAAAAACCTGAGCGTACTGGTCAAGGTACGGCCTAATTTTAACCCGCAATATGGCTTTTCCTTAAATATTGAGGATATTGACTCCAGCTATACCTTGGGTGATCTGGCGCAAAAATATCAGGATATTGTACGGCGGCTGGTGGATGAAGAACTCATTGATCTTAACCGCAGTTTACCAAATCCCTTTGATATCCGTCAGGTGTTGGTCATTGCACCGGAAAAAGCAGCTGGACTGGGGGATTTCCAAAAGGATGCCGACCTGCTGGCGCAACATGGCGTCTGTGAATTTATTTACGCGCATGCGACATTTCAGGGGGTTGATGCCCCAAAAACCATTCAAACCGCCCTGTTCGATACGTTGCAGCAATGGCAAGATACAAAGCAAAGCCTGCCTGATCTGGTTGTCATCATTCGGGGTGGTGGCGCGGTAAATGATCTGGCTTACCTGAATGACTACACCCTTGCTGCCATGCTGGCGCAGAGTCCGGTTCCAGTTTGGGTGGGCATTGGCCATGAACGAGACCGCACCATTCTGGATGAAATTGCCCATCGCTCCTTTGACACGCCCAGCAAGGTGATTGCCGGAATTAGAAACCACATTGCCAATGTGACCGAACAGGCCGAAAGCTATTTCGACACTATACAATCTATAGCGCATTATGCGTTTAATGCAGGCTTGGCAGAACTTGAAACCCTGATGACCCTAACCCAGCGCAGCAGCAAATACAAGCTACTCCAGCTTAGCCAGGAAACCGATCAGCTGATTGAAACCCAGCACTATCTGGCTCAGCAACACATCAGGCAAGCACAGCAACAGACCGAACAACTGATGCGCGAAATTCTGCTACAAAGTCCCAAGCAAACCCTTGAGCGTGGTTATGCCATTGTGCGCTTAAATGGCAAGCCGATTAGTTCTGTCAAAGAGCTGCAAAATGCTTCTGCGCAACCTACAGACACACCACCTTTAGCAAACCAGGCTTTAAATAGCCGGGCTTCAAATAGTCAAGCTTCCAGCCAGACAGTTATTCAGATTGACATGCAGGATGGCCAAGCCACTGCCCAGCTTAGTACCATCAATTTTTTTGAGTGAACTTATTATGCCCAAATCAGAAATCAACCAACCTACAGACCATTCTTCAATGGATTTTAAACAGGCATTTGCGGTTCTCAAGCAAAATGCCGAACGACTAGAAGACCAGCAGGAGCCTGATCTGGATCAGCTCATGGTGATTGTGGAAGAATCCATGCAAGCCTATAAAGCCTGCAAGTCTCGCATCAAGGCTGTACAGGATGCCCTTAACCAAACCTTTGAGCATGATTAACTTGATCAAGTAGTCATAAAAAAACGATGTATGAATAGACACTCATACATCGTTTTTTGCTTTCAGACCGTAGAGTCCACAAAGTCAGCTTTAAATTAACCTAGCTTTAGAATAATCAGGCTGCTTGCTTCTCTCTGGTTCAGTTTTAAAACTCTAGCCATCTAGATTGCAATCTTAGCGATTTTGCTTACTGGTAAACTGGCCATCTTCATCACGGGACTGATTACCGTTCTGATTGGACTGCTGGCCACGCTGGCTGCCCTGCTGCTTACCGCTTGAGCTGTCATTTTGGGTATATTGGTTATTGCCCTGACTGTTGTTGCTTTGCTTGCCCTGGTTTTGGTTATTGCTACCCTGTTGCTTGCCATTACTATTGCTGCTTTGGGTTTGCTGACCTTGTCCACCATGGCTTTTTGAACCCGCCTGACGTGCTTCTTCAGAGGTAAACTCATGAGCATTACCACTGGCATGAGCGGCACGGCCACCTTCACTGGCAATTTCACGCTGACGCTCTGGATCCATGCTGGCAAAGCCACGGTTTGAAGTACCGCCACCTTGTTGCTGTTGCTGTCCGCCCTGTTGTTGGTGCTGTTTGCCTTGCTGACTACTTTGAGTATGCTGATTATTTCCTTGGGAATTATTTGAACGATTAGACATATTACACCTACCTTTCGAATTAATAACGTGGGTTAATAACACACCGAAGTTTCGGTTTAATCAAGTTAAGCGTATTATCCCAATTACACTGTCTAAAAAACTGTAGAGTTTTACAACCTTAATCCAGTCTTAGGTCATTAAATGTAATGCAGGTAAATTTATATAAATACTTCCATCCTCTTTATATTTTATTCATAGCTCTTTAAATAATCACAACTTAATGTATATTAAATAAAAATTTAATCTTACATTTTAGAGTAGCTAAAGAAAAATTTTAACTATTTAAAATTTTAATGACATGATGGAGAAATTATGTGTTCAATGCATTCACTAATTTAAATACTGGCTTTAAATAAAAAATTTTTTTATTTTAATTAGATAAGAATATTTTAGCTTAAATCTTACCAAGTATATATAAAACTAATGCCCTACAGAGGGCATCAGTTTAAATCAGATCATCTATAGATCGCATGCAAGAAATAGCTTCAAGCAAATATCTCCAGATAGCTATCTAACAATATTTAATTAGATGGAACGCCATTGCTGCTGCGCTTCAGCTGCTGTCTTGTTCAATACAACCTGACCATCGTTGATGGATTCAACCCACTCAACCGGAATGGCATGGTGCGTGTTATCAGCGGCTGAATCCTGCTTTGCCAGTTTAATCTGGTCAGTACCAATCGCGTGATCCACTTTGCCGACGTGTTGTTGATCAGAGCCAATTACTTCAGCATGCGGTTTAATATCATTAATATCTATTTGTCTAGCCATTACAAGCTCCTTATATTACTCTAATTTTAAATTAACCTTCTTGATTAAAAGTTAATTTTTAAAAATTTTATTACCTGATAGTTAAAATTTAAATATCAATAATATCAAACAGATTTTAGCTATCAAGCAATGCCCATGACTTTATAATAAATTTTCAGCAATTAAATAATCCAAAACGTCACTATATGTAATTTGATGTAGTTTATGAAATTAGCAATAATATTAGTTATAAGAAAATAAATTATTAAGACACTGTAATTAATAAAAAATTTTTAAATATATAGAAGTAAGATTTTATTGCAAAGTAATTCCATCTTCATAAATTGAGCCTTCTAATTTTCTTATATACCTCCTTGTATATCGCTTGTTTTTAGCTCTTTTAACCCTTTGCATTCATTGCTATTAATCATTGTCCCCGAATAACTGAAAGATGAGGTTTATTGATGAGCACAATCCTAATTACAGGCGCCGGTACTGGTTTTGGACGTGAATCTGCCCTACGTTTGGCTGAAAAAGGCCATGCGGTTATTGCAGGTGTGGAAATATTTCCACAAATTTTTGATCTGCAACAGGAAGCCAAAAAGCGTGGCGTCAATTTACAGGTTGAAAAACTGGACATTACCAATGAAAAAGACCGTGAAAAAGCCTGGCAATGGGATATCGATGTCTTGGTCAATAACGCAGGTGTGGCAGAAGGTGGCGCAGTTGCTGACATCCCGGAGAAAAATCTGCGTCATCAATTTGAAGTCAACGTTTTTGGCACAATTTTATTGACACAGGGTTTTGCCAAAGCAATGGCGCAAAAAAATGAAGGTAAAATTATTTTTATTTCTTCAGTTGCCGGCTTAATGACGGATCCTTTTTCTGGTCCATATTCTGCCTCTAAACACGCCCTGGAAGCCTTTGCCACTGCATTGCATAAAGAACTTAAGGAATTTGGCATTCAGGTTACTACCATCAACCCAGGCCCATACCTGACAGGCTTTAATGACAGGATGTATGAAACGTGGAAAAACTGGGATGATCAGCCGGAAAAACGCCTGTTTGACTATGATCAATTGGCGTTCCCGCATATGCAACTTGACCCTGAAGCAGTCTATGAAACTGTTGTGGACGTCGTGTCTGGCAAGAGCAAGCTTTATCGTAATGTGACGCCTAAAGCCATGAAAAAGCAGCTTCAGGCGCTTATGGCTGCCGAATGGGAAGTTACCCAAAACTCTGGTACTGGCAAGCGTGATAACATGGTGCAGCAAGCTTATGACATGAAACCCGGTACGCCTGCCAAAACCTTTATTCTGGACAAACTTTTAAAAAGTTTTTGATCCCTTGCACTTAAATTAAAACCCATTTAGCCAGCATGAAAAAAGCCGCTCAGTTAATGAATTGAACGGCTTTTTTCATAATTCTAGCTATCATTAAGGCAACTCAATTCTAATGCACGGCCTTTAAACGTATCAGCTATAACAAGCTATCTAAACGTGCGGACTCGCCACTTGAAGAACGTAACTGATGGATTTTTTCAGAAGCCACCGCAATGGGCAAAACCTTGTTAATCAGTTCAACCAGATCAGGAAAGGTTTTTAAGGCCACAAATTGCGGGTCACAGCCTGCCAGTAAATCCAGTTCTACCAGATAAGCATAATGGGCTCTATCTGGATTGCCAACATATACTTCCATAATCACGTCACCGCAGATCATATTCCCAATGCTCATTCCATCTGCTGGCTCGTATCCTGCATTTCTGATGTCTTCCGACAAATCAATGCTGGCAGTTTCCTTTTGAGTATGTGTAAGAAAATCTTCTATTTCTGCCCAGCCATATTTATAGCTAAATTTCCACATACTTCAATTCCTTTTACTATTAAAAAATTAGCACCAACAACCTCACAGCTAAAATTGTAAATCCTGTTACCAAGCTTTTAAACCGTGAATTGTAGCAACTATATTAAAAAGTAGACTAATCTGTATAGGGTTCTGTTACTAAAGGCTAATAAAACAAGTGATCAGCAAATTTTAATGTAAACTAAGAACTATAATAATTTTTTAAACAGCTTTAAAAAGCGCTTTCATGGTACAAAAACAATAGAATAGCAGGTTGGCAATACCAATAAATGCATAACGGTTAAGCGTGATGTTCCAGATAGCTGGTAATGTAAAAGGCTAAAACAATGATCAGGACAATGAATAGTCCTAAAAATAAATAATTAATAGAAGAAAAAGGCTTAGCTGACTTAATGGTACGCTCATTGGCAATAGACTCATATTGCTCCAAAAAGGTATAGCTCACTGCCTCTTCATTTTGAATGATCAATTGAACAAACTCATCCAGCATCGTACCCTGAACGATATAAGGATTAAACGTATCTTGATGCCAGTCCAAAAAAAATTGCTGAAGTACAGTTTCCCGAATAAAGTATTTAATATTCCAGAATTTAAATGACTTTGCTGGAATGATTTCTCGCTTTAATAGCAAAAAATCACGAGTATAGGGGCTTTCCAGAGACATCTGGTGAAACTTGTTAATCTGTTCTTCACTACCTTCAATACAGTGCAAAAACGTGTTATTCCCATAAATCAGAACGCCACTTAACTCCTCGATATTATTCAATGTTTCACAAATCTGGGTGATCTCAATCAGATGCTGGCGAATTGTGGACGGGAGTGCCGTTGAAGTAGCCGCATAAATAAAACGGGTATAGTTTGGCATTGTTATTACACGTTCAGTCGGGGTAAATACGAATTAGGCATTATAGCTAGTTCTTTGAATATTTTAAAATAATTAAATGGCTGGCAAATTAAACTTAAATTCTGACCCTGCTTGCTGGCATTTAACATGAACCACTATACAACTTAAGACTTATTTGTGGATCAGTCATACAACGATCCGTCAGTTTAGCTGGCCAATTATTTAAATGCTTAATCAGCGAATCCAAGCTAAACATAAGGAATTAGCGTCCATACAGTGAACTGTTATAAGCGTCCCGCATGGATTGTATTCTGGATTTTTCTGCAGCCCTTGATGCTGCGTCGGCAGCACTACTTACAGCATCAGCCGCTGCAACTGCTGCATCTACTGATGGATCACGCGTACTATCCACTGCTGCCCTGACCGCATCTTGATGTGCCTGCTCTGCATCTCTTAAGGCTTGCTCTTGCATGGATTCACTGTCATCCAGCGAATTACCATATGAATATCTGGCATCTGCAACTGCTATGGTTTTCGCTATTTTTGCATTCTTGGCAGGCGGTGTCTGGCTATACTGCACATTACCCGAAGCATCTATCCATTTATACGCTGTTCCCGCATGCGCTACAGGTAATAATAGTGAACATATACTCATGAGCAAAAATTTCTTATTTTTCATACATGGCTACCTTTCATACGTAGATAAAAACTCATAAAACCAGAATGTTTCTATCTTGATTTAAATACTTTTAAAACTATTAACGCTCAAAAATTAATTAATTCCTGATAGAAATCAGGCTTCTTTTAAAAAACCATTTTTTATTTAACGATTAAATCATATCACTAAATAACTGTTTTATTATGCAAACATTTTTATTCATCTTAACTTTTCCATAACCCATAAAAAAAACCGCCTGAAAATTTAACTTTCAGGCGGTTTTAAAAATTCTGGTAGACACAACTGGACTCGAACCAGCGACCCCCACCATGTCAAGGTGGTGCTCTAACCAACTGAGCTATGTGTCTAAAGTGGCCAAATTATTACCGTAATCCAGTTCCATAGCAAGATTTTTTTATACTATTCCTTTCTGTTCGGCCAACTGCTAACCAGTTTTTTCATTTGCTGAATGACTTTAGCCTGAGCTAGTTCATCCCCTGCTGGCGCATAACGTGCTTGCTGATAGAGCTGAATCAGCTCTTGTGCCGGCTTTTGATAAGCTGGATAGGCTGCTAACCGCTGCAACCAGTTCACTACACCTTCTGACTCACCCCGCGCCAAGTTTTCTTTGGTCAATTTTCTGGACAATCGCTGTAATGGTGCATCAAGCGGATGCCAGACTTTTCGCCTGCGCCACCACATGATCCCGACAATGATCGCTAGTAGGGTGATAAAGCTGCCTACCATCCAGGCCACTTGCACATACATGCTTTTGATACCAAACAGCCGCTGTAGCAGACCTTGCTGCTGGGACTGGTCAAAACCCACCACATCCCGCTGCCATACGTAGCTGGCATAATCTGCCCAGACACGCGCCTGCCCTAAAAACCTGAACTGGCTGGAGCGTAGTTGGCCTAATACGTTATCACCAAAGACCTGCTGATCTTCCTGCATGAAATTATTCATGCCTTTTTCAACGCGCTCAGGTGCAACAGCAGCTGTTGGGTCAACCCGCACCCAGCCACGTCCGGCGAGCCAGATTTCCACCCATGCATGGGCATCCAGCTGGCGAACTTCCCAGCTTTGCTGATCTGGAGAAAATTGGCCGCCCTGATAGCCCACCACCACCCGTGCCGGGATACCAGCTGCACGCATCAAAAATGTATACGATGATGAATAATGCTCACAAAATCCACGTCGGCTTTCAAACAGGAATTGATCAATCCGCTGGCCGGAGAGTACTGGTGGCTCCAGTGTATACACAAAATTTTGCTGTCTGATCCAGTTTAGCCAGTAATCGGCATAACGTTCAGGATTTCGCCCAACCTGATTAAACACCTGTTGCGCCAGTTGCCGGGTACGCGGATTACTGTTGGCTGGTAGCTGTAAATTGACTTGTTGTAGCCAGTCCGGTAACTCGGTATCACGCTTGAGATTTTTAAACTGTAAGGCGTCATAACTGAACTGGCGATAAACCTCGCGGGAACTTTTTAAATTATATTCACGGGTTAAAGCAATGCCACGGGTACGGCTAAAGGGTACATCCAGCGCAAATAGCCATTGCTGCTGGGTCGGCTCAAGCAGCACCTGATATTCAAACCCCGTATTCACCTTGCCTGCAAAAGTCTGTTTAAACCATTCAGGCTGGTATTGCATGCCTGTCCAGACGGGATTATCGGCGCGATAGTCCTTAAGCTGCGTCCAGGTGACGCCATCAAATTTGCTTAATACTAAACCACGCCAGTAGAGCTCTGAACGTGGAGGCAGATGCCTTGCCAGATTGTTTTGCTTATCCAGCACACGGAAGGCTAGCTCCGTGGACTGACTCAGGCTTGCAATATTGCCGGGTGACATCTGGTCAGTCATGCCGGTTTTACCCTGTGACTGGTTAACTGGCACACTCCATAAAGGCGGAATTCGTGGAAAAAATATAAATAGAACCACAAGCAATGGAATGGCCTGTAAAAATAGGCGCAATAAAGGTTTCCATAGACCTGCTGAAGGATTGATGGCTTCGGGAATATTGGTTTTTAGCTGGGCAGAATGGTGATACAGCAGGTCAGGATTAATATTCTGCTGTAATAATGCATAAAATATAGCCAGAATACCCAGCAATGCCATAGCCGCATTAAAAATGGATTGTTCAAACAGAAATAGGCTGGCAACTACAAAAAGCGATAAGGTTAAGGCAATATAACTGTCACGGCGCTGTTTTAACTCAAGTAATTTACCCAGTAAACATAACGCCAGGAAAGCCACACCAGCATCTACACCAATAAGCGTACGATACGTTACCAATATAATGGCAAGGCCTGCTGTCACAATAATATATTGATAAAACTTGGGTGGTTGTGAATGAAAGATTTTTCGACGCCGCGCCATGAGCCACAGGCTTATTAGCGTAATAAAGGTCAGTACTGAAAATAAGACAGGCAAATGAAAAACATGCGGGAAAAACACCACAAACTGTGCAGCAATAATACTAACAAATTGTCTGTAACGAATCGGTTGTACAGGAATTAATGTGCTCATCAGGGTTCCTCCGCCAGCAGTCGTAAGGCCTGATTTGTATGGGTTTCACCATGTCCTAAAGGCAGTTCGCGCGTGGGTAACCTCATACTAAAAGCAATATTTTGTGCGCCAAGTATTTGCACCCAGTACGCCATTTGCGATAGCTTGGTTTCATGGTCAATTGCTGGCATCTGGTCATAATCCAGCGCATCCTGTTCGGCACAAAAGTCTATAAACTGCTTGCTTAGTAACCCCTGTCCCTTGGCCAGATGCGACCATGATACCCGGGACAAGGATTCGCCTTTAACATAGTTTTTCAATTCCTGAAATTCTTCCTGGCCGCTTAAACCATGCGTTTCCTCACCTTCTCCGCCAATGCGGTTTAATACATTGCGTTCAGCTTCAATTGGCTTTGGTGATACCCAGACTTCCTGATCAAAATAAATATATGTCCACGCACGAATCAGCCCCAATGGATATACACTTTGCAGCATCAGGCGTGGCGGCAAAAATTGTCCCCGTTTTGGTGTATCAATATCAAAATGCAGCACCTGTTTGTCATTAAGCACGGCAATGCGCTGATATTGCTGCCAGACCAGTTCAAGCTGGCAATAGCATTTGGCAGTGGTAGGGCTGATTTCAATTTGAAAACGGGCTTGGCCTTCAGCCTGACTGTCACTGGCATGCAGCACTTTTATTTTTAGACCGGATAACTGCGCATAGCTATGATGAATGCCAATAACCAGAATACTGCTCAGCAGAAAAAATACGCCCAGAATCAGATTATTGCCGTAATTGACACCTGCCAGAAAAGTCACTGCCAGTAACACAGCAAACAAGCCACCTTCCTTGGTTAAAAATACAAAAATCTGGCGCTGTGACAGCGTAACTTCCCTGCAGCATGGCAAACGCCGCCGCATCCAGCGCTGAACAGGGGGCCGGTTTTCAAACCAGTTGGTGAGGCGCATAAAAAGCTCCTCTATCAGCTAATAACAGGAACTTGACGCAGGATTTGATGAGCCGGGGAATCTGCACCGCCAATGCCTTTAACCCCCAGTCGATGATCAGCAACTGCCACAAATACTGCCTGAATATCTTCAGGAATGACAAAAGCTCGACCTTCAACCAGTGCATACGCCTGTGCAGCACGTTTTAGTGCCAGTAAGCCACGGGTCGATAATCCGGTGTGCTGGCCAGTACGGGTTTGTTCAACCAGATGCTGCAAATAATCCAGCACGGGTTCTGACAGATAAATGTCATTCACCAGCTGGCGATAGTCTTTTAATGATTGCGTATTCAGCAGCGCCTCCACTGCTTTTAGCATGCTACGGCGATCCTGCCCCAGCAAAATTTCCCGCTCGGCCTGTGCTGAGGGAAAACCCAGGGATAAGCACATCAAAAAGCGGTCAAGCTGCGATTCTGGCAATGGGTATGTGCCAGACTGGTTAATGGGATTTTGGGTAGCAATCACAAAAAAAGGCTGCGGCAATGTTCGGGTTACACCATCCTGTGATACCTGATTTTCCTCCATAGCCTCCAGCAATGCACTCTGGGTTTTAGGGCTGGTACGGTTGATTTCATCGGCCAGCAGAACCTGAGTAAAAATCGGGCCTTCCCGAAATTCAAATTCCTGTTTCTCCGGGTTAAAAATTGATAAGCCCAGAATGTCACTGGGCAGCATGTCACTGGTAAACTGTACCCGGCGATAGCTTAGCCCGGATAGCTTAGCCAGACTTTCAGCCATGGTGGTTTTACCCATCCCCGGCAAATCCTGTAGCAATAAATGCCCACCTGCCAGAATGCAGCTTAGAGCCAGCTTGGTTTGTTGCGGCTTATCAAGCACAATCTGGTTAAGCTGATTAAGAAACTGATCCAGTTTTGCCTTGGTGTGGGTGACCAGTTGCTCTACTTCCTGCTGGGAACGCTTTATTGTTTCTACAATGGCTTTTTCTGAAGCAACATTTGGTGGGGTGGCATCCTGAAGCATAAACTTTCTTCCTTATTAAACAGGCTCAGCTTAACTATAAACAAAGCTAAACCCTGATTAAACCACAGTATTTAGTGCATAGGTGCATTTAAGGGTTGAGCAAAATTCAGGTTTAACGTTAGTTATACAGGAAGTTTATTTTGGCTGACCAGACAGTTTCCTTAACAATAGTCTGTGCTTTTGTATTGTTTTTATAAGATTTACAGTTTAAAAAACTTTCATTTAAGAAAAAATTAGCAGGGGCATTTTCCAACTTTCCCGGCTTTATTAGGATAACGCGCTTCTAGGCAATGACGGTAGAACTGCTTTTCAGTCATGGCCTGAAGCTGCGGATGATGTTGCTGCATGTGCTGCAAATACGCCTGATAGTCGTGGACTCCGACCATCAGGCGGAAGCTTTGTGCCAAGCGCGTTATAATTAACTTAAGCTTGCTTTGCCAGCTTAAGCCAACCTGTACAGCCACTGAACCTGTTTTTGCTGGTAAAATCCGGTGAATATGCAAGCTATTAACCTTTCTTTTAAGCATAGAAAATTCAACAAACGGGACAGGTTTAAACTGATGGCTGGGCATCTGTATTGGACTTTTCATAGCTGGTGTTTTCATGGACAATTTCAGCCTCATGTACTGTAGGTTCACTCGCGCGTAAAGCCTTATAGATTACTCTAAAAGATGCCAGCAGCATTACTACGGCCACAATCATAAAAAAGGCACACAGCACCGCATTAATCTGATTGCTAAATACAATCGTATGCATATCCTCAAGGGTTTTAGCGGGCGCAATAATTGTGCCCTGATCCATTGCAGTGGCATACTTGCTGGATTGTGCCAAAAAACCAATTTTGGGATTTGCATGGAAGATCTTTTGCCAGCCCGCGGTTAACGAGGTAACCAGCAACCAGAGAGTCGGTACAATTGTCACCCAGGCATAACGCTGTTTTTTCATCTTAAACAAAATAACAGTGCCTAAAATTAACGCCATGCTGGCCAACATCTGATTGCCAATACCAAACAGCGGCCATAAGGTATTAATACCACCGAGTGGATCAATCACACCCTGATAGACAAAAAAGCCCCAGCCTGCCACTGCAACCGTTGTACCCATAATATTCCCCAGCCATGAACGATTATTCGCAATACTGGGAACCACTGTACCTGCCAGATCCTGCACCATAAAGCGACAGGCCCGTGTACCTGCATCCACAGCGGTTAAAATAAATAGCGCTTCAAACAAAATAGCAAAGTGATACCAAAAGGCCATCATGGCACGGCTATTGAAAATTTCCGAAATAATATGTGCCATACCCACCGCAAAAGTTGGTGCACCGCCTGCACGTGACAAAATACTTTGTTCACCCACTTCTTTAGCAATAAGGCTTAACATTTCTGGCGTCACTACAAAACCCAGTTGGCTCACAGCCTGGGATGCAGATTCTACGGTTGTGCCGATAATGGCTGCTGGAGCATTCATGGCAAAATACACACCTGGCTCTAATACAGATGCGCAAATGAGCGCCATAATGGCGACAAAGGATTCCATCAGCATTGCGCCATAGCCAATAAAGCGGATATGGCTTTCGTTCTCAACCAGTTTGGGCGTTGTTCCACTAGACACCAGCGCGTGGAAACCGGAAATTGAACCACAGGCAATCGTAATGAATAAAAACGGGAACAGGCTACCAGCAAATACAGGACCAGTCCCATCGATAAACGTCGTTACTGCAGGCATTTTAAGCATAGGCATGGCAAACACAATTCCAATGGCCAGCCCGACAATCACCCCAATTTTTAAAAAAGTAGACAAATAATCCCGAGGTGCCAGTAGCAGCCAAACCGGCAAAACAGATGCAATAAAACCATAAATTACCAGCACCCAGGTTAACGTGGTGCCAGACAACGTAAACAAGGGACCCCAATAAGGATCAGCCGCCACATTACCACCATAAATAATCGCCAGCATCATCAGCACAAAGCCAATGATGGATACTTCAGCAATTTTACCAGGTCGTAAGTAGCGCATATAAATACCCATCAACAAGGCGATGGGAATCGTTGCAGCGATAGTAAATGTCCCCCACGGACTATTGGTTAAAGCCTTTACCACTACCAGTGCCAGTGCTGACAAAATAATAATCATCACACCCAGCGCGCCCAGCATGACCACCACACCTGCAAATGAACCCAGTTCCTGCTTGGCCATTTCTCCGAGCGAGCGGCCATCACGGCGTGTGGAAATAAACAGCACCAGAAAATCCTGAACGGCACCCGCCACCATGACACCAACCAGAATCCATATCGTCCCAGGCAAAAATCCCATTTGCGCAGCCAGAATTGGCCCAACCAGTGGCCCTGCACCGGCAATCGCTGCAAAGTGATGGCCAAACAGTACCCATTTGTTGGTGGGGACGTAATCCAATCCATCATTTAAGCGTACTGCAGGCGTCAACCGGCGGTGATCCAGCTCAAACACACGATTGGCAATAAACAGGCTATAAAAGCGATAAGCAATGCTATAACAGCTGACAGCGGCAACTACCAGCCATAAGGCATTTACCTGCTCACCCCGGCTCAATGCCAGCATGGCAAATGAAAAAGCACCTATTAGTGCAACAACAAACCAGATGAGTTTGGATTTAAGCTGAGTCATTCAAGCGTCCCTGTTTTATTCTTAATGTTTTTCACTGTCTTGCTGATTCACATTGACAGTAAAAATTAAAATATTCTTAAAAATACTCTTTTTATTTTCTACATCAAAGTAGACTTTGGACTACATTGACAAATCCGCTACAACAAAAACTGCCTTTTATATGGCTTTGCTTAACCATTTAAAAATTTAATTATCATAACATGTTGTAAATATTAGCTATTTTTCATGGACAAGATTGCCTGATTTCATGTTATTAACCCAACAAAAACCGATAAATAATCATTGATTCATGCACTAGAATGTAACAGAAGAAAATACTTCGCCGCTTTTTTAAGCATAAAATAAATGAAAGTTGAAGTAAGAAAAAAGAATTGTGCTGCACTAGCAACTTGCGCAGTAATAATGCAGGCTAGCACGAATAATCGTATAAAAATAAACAAATAGTCATGTTAAATCAAACTGTTCTTTTACGCGGAATCAATGATAATATAGATACACTTGTTGCATTAAGCGAACAATTATTTGAAAGCCAAGTGCTACCCTGTGATCTGAGTGTAGCTGCACGGTAGAAGCGCCGCTCATTTTGATATGAATGAACAAGATGTAATAGCCTTTTGCAGGGTACTGATGTCTAAGTCACCGGGCTATTTATTGCCAAAGCTGGTACGTGAAATTGCAGGCATATGCCACAAGATTCCGTGAAACCGAAATAAGCTTGGTTATATGGAGAATCTTGGTTTTAAGGGAAAATAACTTCAATGAATCAGAACATTAGCAATTTGCTTATTAATGATCAGCCAGAAATGACAGTTGCACAGTTAAGTCTTGTGCAAGCCAATAAAAATAGTGTGCGAGACTGGCTTGCCAATCTTTCCATGCTTAACCTCGGTGATACAGCACGTCAGTTGTACACTACCCTTAAAGAATTGTCCCAGTTGCAAACTGATGAACAGACTCGCTTTGAGCTGACTGAACTGTTGCGCCCTTCTGTTCACACCATTATTTCTTCCCTAAGCAAGCATTACTTTAGCCAGAATTTTTCGCTTGACCAGCGTGCACAACGCATTGCCACGCTGGTTGAAGAAATTCGTGTATATCTAATCGTCATTTACGATACGATTTCAATGCACTGTTATCAGAAGCTACAATCACAAAACTTTGGCTTATTTAATATCAAAAACAAGAAAAATCTGCTGGATCTAATTGGTCTGTCCAGTCATCGTGCACTGACCGAAATGACAGGTCTGCTCTATGAGCTGCAATCGCTTTACCTAACCATTCCCAAAGGTTTATGGAAAAAAACCCATACCCTGTATCAGCGGGCACTACAGTTACATCTCACCAAGATGGAAATTGAGGACAAAACCAATCCTATTATTGTGTTGTCCAATATCAAGCGTGCTTATAGTCGCATGATTATCATGGGAGCTAGTAATACCAATAAATTGCGTCAGTCAGAAATCAAGGCCATTTATCAGTCCAGTATCTTATGGGCAGACCTGATTTCACTGGATAACGCAGAAACACCGTATCATCTGTTTAGCATTGACCTCGAACTGGATCAGCCCCCTGTTTATATTACAAAAAGAACTGGTTCGCCTGCGTCCATGCTTTTTGTCAATGCGCAAAAACTACTACAACACTTTAAAAATCTGATGAATCAGTATCCGCAGTACTTGCACGCCAGCGAACAAAAACAGTTTAGTACTGCCCTAAAAGTGCATTTGGTAAATAATTTTTCAGCGCCTTCTGAGCGTATTCATACCCGCCATCCCTACTCTGGCAAGGTAGATATTGCTTTTGGTTTACTCGGGATTCATTACCATTTATCAAATGGTAAAACCTTTGAAGACATCATTAATATTCATCGTGACTATCTACTTACCAGTGATACTGAGGTTAAAAGCCTGTTTGGCCAGGTTGAATATGATGTAGATATTGATTTTCCGGGACAAGGTAGCCAGAAAAAAACCGAGGCTGTCGCTGAAATGTCAGAGCTTTATAAATGCGAGATTGTCAATATCAGTCCAGGTGGCTATTGCCTGCGCTGGCAGGGTGAAAGCCCTACCACGTTGCGTACTGGTGAACTTGTGGTGATTTGTGAGCCCTCCGACAAGGTATGGCACATCGGCCTGATCCGCTGGGTAAAACAAATTCCGATTAAAATCATTGAATTTGGCATCGAAATTATTTCATCTCGCGCCAAAATCTGTGGTATCCGTGCTTCACAGCGCAACGATAATATTGACAGTTTTAAGCGGGCAATCTTACTACCAGAAATTCAGAGTTTAAACCGTCCTGCCACCTTGATTACTCAAGCTTTTGCTTTCCATAGTAATCAGCGCGTGATTATCCGTTATGGCAATGAAGAAATTCGTGCCATTTTGAATAAAGAATATCTTATTACGCAAAGTTTCATTCAATTTGAATATACAATTGAGGAAGATGACTTAAACTCGACGAAAATTGAGAACCAGTATACAATTGACAGCAATACACTGGTAAGTCCTGACGATGAAGTCTGGAAAATATTGTAATATTTTAAGGGATTTAAATTTTTATGAATAGTCGCTCTCAACACCTCCAACTTCTGGTTATTGATGATGAGCAGACGACTGCAAATAATCTTGCACAATTGCTGCAACAGCAACATACAACAACCCAGTTTCAGCTACTGGATGATCAGGAAGAATTTGAGAAAGCCATTCGTACCCATTGGGACGTCATTTTATTTGGCCATGCTTATGATCTGGATTATCAAAAAGTTCTCCAGTTATTAAAGGACAATAATCTGGAAATTCCAGTCATTGCTATTCCTGATGAAATGGCTGCCCCTGCTGATAATCAGGATACCTCGCCTGATCTGGTTGCCGGGTTTAAGCTGGGTCTAACCGATGTAATTCCCCGGCACCAGTTAACCCATCTGGCTTATGCAATACAGCGTGAGGCAAAATACTCACGCAATGTCGCACGTAATCTTAAGCTTAGTAATCAGTTCAAAGAAGCAGAACGACGTGCCCAGCTACTGGTAAAAAACTCAAAAAGTGCTGTGGCCTATATTCATGATGGCGTTCATATTTATACCAATGAAACCTATAACGAACTGTTTGGTTATCATTCCCTTGAAGATTTGGTAGGTATGCCGGTCATTGACCTGATTGAAGGCAAGGATATTAATTCTTTTAAAGAGTTTTTACGCGCGTATAGCCGTGGTGCAACCCAGCAATCTGAATTCAAGTTTAATGGGATCAAGGCTGATGGGACTGAATTTGAAGCACTGCTGCAGCTTGCACCTGCAAGCTATGACGGTGAAGACTGTATCCAGATCATTATTCAGCCTCAGCTACAGTCCAGTGCTGCGCTTGCTGCACAGCTTGCAGTAATTGAACGGGTTGATAATCTAACCAAACTCAATAATCGTCTTGCCTTTGAAGAAGACCTGACCAAAACACTGGCTCAATTACGCATTACGCCTGCTGAGCATGCCGTGCTATATATTAATATCGGTAATATTGGTCATATTCATGCCATTGCCGGTCTTTCAGGTAGCGACACTGCCATTCTGGATATTGCCAAACTTTTGAAAAAAGAACTGGCACCAAACGAGCTTTATCGTTTCCGTGAATCCAGTTTCACTGTTATTTTGAATGGCCAGAATATTGAGGAAGCGAGAGCTACTGCCAAAAGTCTATGCCATCTCGTGTCTGAACATCTGATTATGGTGGATAAACGTACTGTTCAGGCAACCATTAGCATTGGCGTTGTGCCCATTAACCAAAGCTCACCGGGTCAGGCTGAAGTACTGGATCGTGCATATCAGTCCTCGGAAAAAGTTAGACTACAAAATCAGGGCAGCGGTAATGGGATATATGTGTATAACCCTGCCGAAAATGCCAATAACTCTGACAGTGCCTTGCGTGAACTTCTGGAAAATGCGCTAAATCGTGGCCAGTTCCAGCTCATGTTCCAGCATATTTATGACACGACTGAACAGGATCAGGAGCTATTTGAAGTCTATGTCCGCCTGCCGCTGGGTGATGGCAAAGTCATGGGCCCTGATGAATTTCTGGCAGTTGCCCAGCAATATCATCTTGAAGGCCGTATTGACCGCTGGATACTGCTGAATGCCTCAAAACTGCTCAAAGCCTTTATGGTTCAGCACCCTAAAGCGCGCTTACTGATTAATCTGGGTGTAGAGTCCATTCAGGATCCAAGTCTGTCTGATGTCATTACCAAGTTGCTGGGGGCGCTTAACTCGCCTCATAAGCCGTTAATTCTGCAATTTAATGAAGCCAATGTATCGACCTATATGCAACTGGCTAAGACCCAGCTGGAAGCTTTAAGAAATGTAGGGGCGCAAGTCTCTGTCAATGACTTTGGTTCAACCTTAAACAGCAAAAACCTGCTGAATTATCTAAAGCTGGATCTGGTTAAGCTGGACAAAGCCTATATGACCAATCTGAACAATGATGATAACTACAATGCCACACAGGCACTGGTATCAGAAATTCAGGAATATGAAATTGATATTATTGGCGGTTATATTGAGGCCCCACAGGAAGTTGCCAAGGCTTGGACACTGGGTGCCCGCTATCTGCAAGGTTATTACTTCCAGAAACCAATGGACAAACTGGTCTTAAATCAGGAAGAGCAAATTTGATGGCTCTTGCCTGTTAAACACTGAAAAAGCAGGCAAACAAAAAACGGGCAATTGCCCGTTTTTTGATTTTTGACATACTGCTACAAACAATTAACGCTTGATGCTGCGGCTCATGCCAAAACGCTGCTTGAACTTGTCAATACGGCCACCAGTATCTACTGATTTCTGTTTGCCTGTGTAAAACGGATGGCAAGCAGAACATACGTCAAGGTAAAGAGCATCTTTACCAATCGCAGAACGGGTTTCAATGACGTTGCCACAAGAACAGGTAGCAGTTAATTTTTCATATTTTGGGTGAATATCGGCACGCATGGCGATCTCCTAAACAAGATTGGCTTATGCTGTCATCGCAATCTACCACTCCCAAAGTTTTTCTAACTTTCATTAAAAACCTTTGAGGAAGCATTTAAAACTCAAGATTCTAAAAGCAGGTAAACACCACAACAGACCAGTCTTTTGGCTCACCGAGATTCGTAATCAGGGCCAAGCTCAACAAGGTGGTCTATTCTAGCACAATATTGCAAAATTTTCACGTCTGGTGCTGATCAATTGACCACTACGACTACTGCTCAGTTATTGCGGTTTTTTTCCTGACGCCTTGCATAGCGCGCTGCCAGAATCCCACACACTACAAGTTGAATCTGATGGAATAAAATAAGCGGTAAAATCAACATGCCGATGGGATGACCAGCAAATAGGATTTTAGCCATTGGCAAACCACTGGCCAATGTTTTCTTGGAACCACAAAATACAATGGTGATTTCATCTTCCTTATTAAATCCAAGTGCACGGCTGGCATATGTCAAACCAACCATTACTATTGCCAGAAGAATGCAGCAAATAATGACGAGTGCCAGAAGAATAGAACCAGAGACCTGCTGCCACAAACCTTCATTAATGGCCTCACTAAACGCGGCATACACCACCAGTAAAATTGAGCCTTGATCGACCACTTTAACCATTACCGGGTAACGCTGAATTATTGGAAAAATCTTGCTACGACACAATTGACCCAACACAAAAGGCACTAACAGCATCAATACGATGCTTAAAGCCGCTTGTGAAGAATCAACATCCTGCTGGTTGGCCTGCGCATTAATTAAGAGCCCGACCAGTACAGGGGTTAGAAACATACCCAGAATATTGGATAGCGATGCGCTACACATCGCTGCAGCGACGTTGCCTCGCGCTACTGAGGTGAATGCAATGGATGACTGCACTGTAGATGGCAAGACACAAATATACAAAACGCCCAGATATAGGGTCGGGGTGAGAAATGGCTCAAAAACAGGTTCGAACATCATACCTAAGATAGGAAACAGTACAAAGGTTGCTGCAAAAATAAATAAATGCAGACGCCAGTGGGTAATGCCTTGCACAATTGCTTCACGGGACAGTTTGGCACCATGCAAAAAGAATAACAATGCAATTGCAATGTCAGTCCCATGGTTAAATGCAACTGCTGCCTGACCTTGCACTGGCCATAAGCTAGCCAGTATCACCATAACAAACAGCAAAATCGTAAAATTATCAAAAAACGTGCGCAGGGATTTGAAAATGTTCATGCTCACTCCTGCTGTATGAGTTCAACCTTATACCCATCAGGATCTTCTACAAAAGCAATCACCGTTTTGCCATGTTTCATTGGCCCTGCTTCACGCACCACTTTACCGCCTAAAGATTTTATTTTTTCACAAGCTGCGTACGCATCCGGTACACCCAATGCAATATGTCCATAGGCATTGCCTAGCTCATAAGCAGATGTATCCCAGTTATGGGTTAATTCCAGCACGGTATTGGTATCTTCCGGTCCATAACCTATAAATGCCAGCGTAAAGCGGCCTTCAGGATAATCATTCTGGCGCAGGAGCTGCATGCCCAGCACTTCAGTATAAAACTGCAATGATTTTTCCAGATTACCAACCCGTAACATGGTATGAAGCATACGCATTACAAATTCTCCTATTGCGTTAACTTTCAGTTGATGAACTTGAATGTTGACCAAGCTGACGTTGCACCAGCACAATCAGCAACAAAACCGGCAAACCAATCAAGGCAGTAAACAAAAAGAAATTTGGATAGCCAGCGCTTTCTACAATAGTTCCGGAATAACCACCAATCACCTTTGGGATCAAGGTCATTAGTGAACTAAAAATGGCATATTGTACGGCGGTAAATGACACGCTGGTTAAGCTGGATAAAAATGCAATAAATGCTGCACCAGCCAGACCAGACGCCAGATTATCGGCCACAATGGCAAAATACAGCCACGGCAGGCTATGTCCGGCATGAGAAAAGCCAATAAAAATCAGGTTGGTTGCACTGGATAAAATTGCGCCAAGCATTAATACTTTTAACACTGAAAACCGTTGTGACATCAAGCCGCCCAAAAAGCCGCCAGCCAGACTGAATACCACCCCGAACACTTTAACCGCAGTGGCAATTTCATCCTTGCTAAAGCCCATATCCTGATAAAACACATTGGAAATGACACCAGCCACAATATCTGAAATGCGATACAGGCCAATCAATAAAAGCAACAATGAGGCTGTTTTGACCCCATAGCGTCTAAAAAAGTCTTTTACGGGTGCAATCCAGGTTTCTATTGCCATTTGTGAATTGACCAATCCGGCTTTGACCAGTAAATAACCCGCCGTACCAGCAGCAGCAATGGCGCATAAAATTCTTAGTGTTTCATGCAAAAATAATAAAAACGGATTAGCATCTTCGCTGATCACCCACAACTGGCCCACCTCGATAAAGGTCGCTACAAACGCTGAAACTGCAATTAAAAACACCAATACCAGCCGCATATAATCAGTACCCTGATAAGGCCGTGGCGGACGCTGGCGGGCCGGCTCACGAATTATCAAGGTCGTCAGCACTCCAACCAGCATGACGGCAGCCATAATCAGATAAGTCGATTGCCAGGCACTATAAAGGTAATGGCCCTTTTCAGAACCAAAGCCGCTGGCCAGAAATAATGCACCGGCACCAGCAACAATCATGGCTATCCGGTAGCCTGCGTTATAGGTTGCGGCCAGTGCCGACTGCATTGTCGCGTCTGCCAGCTCAATCCGGTAGGCATCAATTACAATATCCTGCGTTGCTGCTGAAAAACCCAGCAGTACTGCACCTATAGCCATTTGTACCAGACTGTTCTGCCCTTGCGACGGATCAGTCATGGCCATAATAGCAATGCCAGCCATAATCAATAGTTGTGCAATTAATAGCCATGCCCGGCGGCGACCCAATGTGCGAGTTAAAAAAGGTAGCGGTAACTCATCAATTAAAGGTGCCCAGACAAACTTGAATGAATATCCCAGCGCTGCCCAGCTAAAAAAAGTCACTGCTTTTTTTTCAATTCCTGCTTCACCTAGCCACAGCGACAAACTGGAAAAAATCAGTAAAATCGGTATGCCCGCTGAAAATCCCAAAAAAAACATAATTACTGCACGTCTGTCAGCAAATACAGAGAGCGCCTGTCCCCATCCTGACAGTCCTGATATTTTGGATGATTTCATGTTTTTATTAACCAGAAAAAGTCTTAAAACAGCCAGATTACCCTGATGCGCCACACAAAGCTATGGTCTAAAAACAACTGTTCAAATATTCTGCAAACCTGATATTCAGGCATTAAAAAAGCCCAAAAACTTGATGGATTAAACTAATGAAATTGGCATTTTTCCTGCTACACTCATGGGATATTACAATTTTTTAGAGCAATGTTTTAAATAATGACTTCCAGACAAAGTATTCAATTGAATGAGCAAAAGGCCACCTCCTTAGCAGAAGCTGCTGTAGCAAAGCCATCAAAACGTCGGGACAAGTCCATGAAAACTACCTCTATGCAAAGCGCCTCAATCATTGACCCTAGCAATACCCATGAAAAAACCCGGCTGCAACCCAATCAGCTAACACGCCTGCCGAATCTGGATAATATTCCTGCATCTACCCGTCGCATCAAGCCTTTAAATGATTTTTTAGGCCAGCAGCGGGCACGGGCTTCAGTTGAGGCTGCCTTATCCTTACCTTACGATGGCTATAATATTTTTGCTGTAGGCCCCAGTGGACTGGGCAAGCGCACCATGCTCAAGCGTTTGCTGCTTAAGCAGGCGGCGCAAATGCCAACACCAAGTGACTGGGTGTATGTCAATAATTTTGCCGACACCCGGCAGCCGATTGCGCTGGAATTACCGGCTGGCCAGGGTCCAAAACTTAAAAAAGCCATGCATCAGCTTTGGCAAACCATGCTGAATACCCTAGAGCGCCGCTTTACCACCGATAGTTATCATGCACGCATTGAAACCATCCGCCAATCTACTGGCCAGCAACAGCAGGATGCCTTAATTGAGCTAACCCAGGAAGGTGAAGCACTGGATTTGCGCTTGATTTCACGTAATGAAGAGCACCGTTTTGTCCCTGTGCATCATGTTGAGCCGCCATCAAATGCTGGACAGTCGAATGCCGAACAGCCGCAAAGCAACTTGCCGCCTGAATTAACCGAAGAAGAAATGGCTGCACTGGCACCGAGTGTACGCGCCCGTATTGCCCAGAATGTACGGCAAATGGACAAAAAACTGGAAAAACTGGGATCACAATTGGGCCAAATGGAAGAACAGGCCCGTGCCAAGGTTTCTACTATTAACCGCGAGCTGGCCAGCAGTGTGGTTGAACCCAAGATTATGCAAATTGCCCAGCGCTTTGAGCATGTCGATGGTCTTGAGCAATATTTAAAAGTTTATGCTCAGGATATTATTACCCATGTTGAACATATTCTGGCGCAGGATGAAGAAGACTTTTTGCCCGGAATTTTTGACCGGGTGCCACCGCGCTATCAGGTCAATGTGGTGGTTACGCACAAGCCAAACAGTGGCGCGCCTGTTATTTTTGAAGACCTGCCTACCCACTACAATTTGTTAGGCCATGTTGAACAGCTCACCCAGATGGGTACGATCACAACGGACTTTACCCTAATCCGCTCCGGGGTGCTGCACCATGCCAATGGCGGTTTTTTGATTCTGGAAGCCGATCAATTACTGGAACAACCTTATGCATGGCAAGGTTTAAAACGTGCCTTGCGTTCAGGCCATATCAAGCTGTCTTCACTGGAGCACATGATCACCCTGACTGGCAGTATTTCCATTGAACCGGCAGCTATTCCACTACAGGTGAAAGTGGTACTGCTAGGCGAACCCTATATTTATTATGAGCTGCTGGAATTTGAACCCGAACTTAATAGCCTGTTCAAGATCCGTGCAGATTTTACCGATACCCTGCCGCGCAATGATGAAAACGAACAGGCTTATATGCGCCTGATTGCCGATTACGTGCAAAAAGAAAAACTACTGCCTTTTGACCGTAGTGCTCTGGCTGCCTTGCTGACTGATTCCAGCCGTCAGGCTGAAGACCAGACTTCCCTGTCCTTGCATGCCGCAACGCTGGGTGACCTGCTACGTGAAGCAGCGCATCTTGCGGCCAGTCAGGAAGCTACCATGGTGAGTGCCCAGCATATTGCCGATACGCTGGAACAGCGCCGCTACCGCTTGGGCTACTTGCGTGAACTGTATTGGCAGGACTTGTCACGTGGTACACAACTGATTGAAACCAGCGGCCTGCGCTATGGACAAATCAATGCGCTCACTGTCGTGCATTATGCCGATAGTGAATTTGGCCTGCCTGCCCGTCTCACTGCCTCAGTCTATCAGGGTGGTGGCGATATTCTGGATATTGAACGCAATGTTGAGCTGGGCGGTTCGCTGCATGCCAAAGGCATCCTCATCATGTCGAGCTTCCTGCGCTCGCACTTTGGCCGCTCACAGCCATTGCACTTTTCAGCAGCATTGGCCTTTGAGCAAAGCTATGGCGAAATTGATGGTGACAGTGCGACTTTGGCTGAGTTAAGTGCCCTGATTTCTGCCATTAGCCATATTCCCATTGATCAGTCGTGGTCTATTACCGGCTCCATGAACCAGTTGGGTCAGGTACAGCCTATTGGTGGTATTAATGCCAAGATTGAAGGTTTTTATGATGCCTGCAAACTGCAGGGTCTAACTGGCAAGCAGGGCGTTATTTTTCCGGTACAAAACATGCAACACCTGATGCTGCGTCAGGATGTGATTGAAGCGGTTGAACAGGGCAAGTTCCATTTACATGCAATCGACACCATTGAACAGGCGCTTGAGTTGTTAATGAATCGCCCGGCAGGTCAAATTGACGCTAAAGGTAAATATACTAAAGGTAGTATTTATGCTGAGGTAATGCGCCAGCTTAAATCATGGCAAGTGCTGGAAAGTGGTGAGCCGGAAAAGGACAAAAAGCGTAAGAAAAAGAAATCCAAGTCCAAAAAAGCGGCCTTGCAGAAGCAACCCGTTGAAGACATTGCTGAGGATAGTTCAACTGCTCCAAATGAAGCTGCTGAAGTGAAAACCAGTTCTAGTCAGCCGGATGAGCAAGGTAGCTGAGATGTTGTGGCAAGCGATCATTTATCTGGCGCTGGCCATTGCTTGTGAAATTGCCGGAACCATCTGCCTGCGCTTGTCTGATGGCTTTAGCAAATGGCCGTATATTATCGGGATTGCCACAGGTTATGGCCTAGCCTTCTGGTTTTTATCCTTAAGCTTGAAACTGGGTATGCCGCTTGGCTTGGCCTATGCCATCTGGGCAGGACTTGGCACTGCCATTATTGCAGTGGTTGGAATTCTGGTATTTAAAGAACCCTTGGCTTTGCTGCAATGGCTTGGTATCTGCTGCATTATTGTTGGCGTTGTCTTGTTGAATCTGGGTGGCAAAGTAAGCCATTAGGTTTAATGGCTTGTTTAAAATTCCAGATTGAAATTCATCTCTAAAATTCCACCATCGACTGATTCATTACGCGTTCAGGATGCTTTGGTATTGGATAACGACTGTGGTGCCAGATGGGCAAATACATAGCCATCACGGCCTCTGTTCTTGGCTTTATATAGCGCATGATCGGCACAATATAAAAAGTCGTTTACATCTTCGTTCATTTGCGGCACATAGGTCACAACGCCAATACTTAAAGTCACATGCTGCGATATTTCGCTGGCCGGGTGTGGAATGTGCAGGTTTTTAATAGCCCGTAACAACCTCTCGGCCTGGCGAATTGCATGTTGCTGGCTGGTCATTGGCAGTAAAATCACAAACTCTTCACCACCGTAACGTGCCACCAGCTCACCACTTCGTGTAGCAACTTTGGTAATGGCGTGAGCTATTTTAATTAAGCATTGATCACCTGCCAGATGCCCCAGTGAATCGTTATATGCCTTAAAATAATCAATATCAATCATCATGATGGACAACGGAGTCTGGTGGCGCATGGCGCGATACCACTCTTCTTCCAGCATTTCATCCAGATAACGGCGGTTGGCAATCCCGGTTAGGGCATCCTGACGTGACATGACTTCCAGTTGCTGGGTCTGCTGTACCATTTCAATGCGGTGTAATTCCAGCAAGCAGGATTGCAAATAATTTTCGCGATGATGGCGATCAGTCACATAGGCCAAAGCCATGCCCAGAAAACTGCTGAATGTATAAGTCCGGTTGAGCAAGGTCCATGCAATTTCATTGCTAAAATACATGCTAACCAATGTGCCTAACGCACCACCTACCCAACCTGCCAGAATGGCTACATAGAAACGCAGCCCTACAAAGCCATAAACGATTACTACAGCATACATAATAGCGGCATGTAACAGCACACTACCCTGTTCATCATGCACAAGGTTAACAATCGTAAAAGAAATCGCAATTGCAATTGTTGAACCAATGGTGGCATACCAGTCAAACCACTGGTGCATTTTTTCAAACCAGCTAAATCCCCAGGCTGTCAGGACAATAATGCCCACACAGCCATACAGCTTTAGCCATAGGCCCACCTGCTCAGCAGGTAATAGCTGATAAATCCCATAACTCAAGAATAGGTAAAGCAGCAGGATAATTGGGCCACGATAACGAAATTCGTGTGCGGCTTCATTCTGGTATTGAAATCGATAGTCTTTTTCCAGTTTTGCAGGAAACCAGACAAAGTTTAAATCCTTACCCAGTAATTTTTGGATTTCTTTACGTTCCAGCAGGTTGGAACCTTGTAATTTCATTATCGCCGCATCCTTGGTGGAAGTGCTTAAACACCTCACTGTCCTTATAGCAATCCCGCAGTCATCCTAACATTGGGAAAAAGTAGTTCTATTAGTTTTATATTGTGTAAAAATAGCAGAAGTTTTATATTTTTTAATAGTTCGAATTACAAAATGTAATAAAAGGCTTACACGTTCGGTCACGAAATAACCTTGCCAATACGTATTGAAAATTATTAACTTCTATAAAGGATAAATATAAGCTACAGGTTAGGGATAAACCATGAACTCACTGAATAACTCTATTGATAGTATTACTCCCACCATTAATGGCAGTCAAGCCAAGGATTCTCAAGCTAAAAAAGCTTACACTCATGAGCTGGAAATAACGCCACATAATGAATGGTCTCAAGCTTTTTGGGATCAGTTATTGCCTGCAAAGAATCGGGTTAGCCAGCATCCATTGTTTCAGGATCTGGCGGCCGGACGGCTAAGCCTAGCCTGTTTTAAACATGCACTGCTAAATTTCTACCCACTGGTTGCCCATTTTCCTTCATATATGGCAATGAGTCTGGCGAAGGCCACTGCATTTCAGCTGCCTGGCGTTACTGAAGCACGTAACTGGCTTATCCAAAACATCAAGGTAGAAGAGCGACATTTGTACTGGTATCAGGACTGGGCTTTGGGTTTCGGTTTAACTGTTGATGAGCTTGACCATGTCTGCCCACCAGCCGCCATGAATGCCGTGAATCATTATTTATGGAGCGTAGCCTATCGCGGAACTTTGGCAGAAACTATTGCAGCAACCAATCTTGCCATTGAGTGGGCCACTGGCGACTGGACAATTCAGGTGTATAAAGGCATAGAAGCCTATGCTAAGCATCCTGAAATTCAGATGAGCAGCAAAACAGTGGCATGGTTGCGCGCCCATGCGCACTATGATGATTTGCATCCTTATGAAGCCATGGAACTGATCAAGCGCCTGTGTAATCACGATGTTATGATGCAGCAAAAAGCACTACAGGCTGCCCAGCAGGGCTTAGCTTACTATGAACTGGCGCTAAATGAATGCTACAAAGTCCAGAAACTATCCAAGGCCTAAATTTAAGCCCTTCCGTTATTTAGATATTATATTTGACCAATAAAAAAGAGCCTGATTTGAGGCTCTTTTTTATTGATTTATCTTTTATGGATTCATCATGCAACGCTTATTGCGCTTCTGGACTATTTTGTTCAATCAGAGGCTTAAGCTCACCTTTTTGGAACATTTCCAGCACGATGTCACTACCACCAATCAGCTCACCACCGACCCACAGCTGTGGAAAAGTAGGCCAGTTGGCAATACGCGGTAGGGTTGCACGAATGTCCGGGTTTTCCAGAATATTAACGTAGGCAAAAGGACGACCAATCTGGCTTAAAGCTTCAACTGCACGCGCCGAAAAGCCACACTGGGGAAACTGGGGAGTGCCTTTCATGTATAAAATCACAGGATGCTTGGCAATTTGCTCACGAATCAATGTTTCGGTGCTGTTGTCAGCATGAGCTGGGTTAGGGTTGGCTGCGTCAGTCATAAAACAAACCTCTTTAAATGTCGCGCTATTATAGCGGTGATTCGCCATAACGGCTATTGGATTAAATTAGGCTTACACGCACTGATTTCAAGGCTGCTCTTTGGTTAAAATTCTGCAAAAGCGTCTCACCTCGGATAAAAGTTTTGTTAAGATGCTTAACTCCTGTTTTGTCCCAACAAAGAGCGCTGACAATGACCGTGCCCCCTAATTTTACTTCTGTAAAAAAACAAACCAATAATCAAACTAGCAGTTTAATGCCCACTTATGCACGTCAACCCATTGCTTTTGTCCGAGGTCAGGGCAGTTATCTATATACTGAAGATGGCACAGCCTATCTGGATGCCTTAACAGGAATTGCCGTGTGTGGGCTGGGTCATGCGCATCCTGTAGTGGCGCAGGCTATTAGTGAACAGGCCAGCTTACTGGTGCATACCAGCAACCTGTTTGAAATTCCATGGCAGGAAGCTGCTGGCCAGCTCCTGACCCATGTCGCAGGCATGCAACAGGTATTTTTTAGCAATAGCGGTGCCGAAGCCAACGAAGCAGCGATTAAGCTGGCACGCATTAGTGGGCATAAAAAAGGCTTTAGCTCACCAAAAATTATTGTCATGGAAAAATCATTTCATGGCCGTACGCTGGCTACGTTGTCTGCGACTGGCAATGCCAAGGTACAGGCTGGCTTTGCCCCACTGGTCGAAGGCTTTTTGCGCGTTCCCTTTGGTGATGTTGATGCGATCAAGCAACTGGCCAGTCAGCATGATGATATTGTGGCCATTCTTGTTGAACCGATTCAGGGCGAAGGTGGAATCAATACGGCGCCACAGGGTTTTGAGTACTTAAACCAGTTACGTGACCTGTGTGACCAGCATGACTGGCTATTAATGCTGGATGAAATCCAAACCGGCAATGGCCGTACCGGTAAATATTTTGCCTTTCAGCATACCAGCATTACACCTGACGTCCTCACGACTGCCAAGGGGTTGGGTAATGGCTTTCCGGTAGGTGCCTGTCTGGTGCAAGGCAAGGCTGTCAACCTGTTTGCTGCCGGTAATCATGGTTCAACCTATGGCGGAACGCCCCTAGCCTGCCGCACAGTCTATACGGTAATCGATTGTCTGCAAAAAGAAGGTGCTATTGAAAACGCTGCCAAAATGGGAGCTTATCTGGTTGAACAATTCCAGCAAAAACTGGCACAGTACCAGGTTAGCGTACGTGGTTTTGGCCTGATGATTGGTATTGAGCTGCCAATTGCTTGTGGTGAACTGGTAGCCCTAGCGCGTGATGAAAAGCACCTGATTATTAATGTCACAGCTGACAAGGTTGTACGCCTGCTCCCTGCCCTGAATATTTCACAAGCGGATGCTGATGAAATTGTAAACCGACTGGTGCCACTCATCAGCAATTTCATTCAAAGCAAAGCTTAAAATCGCCTAAGCGACAGCTTTAAAACATAGCTGCATAAAAAAACCGCCCGGTTTTCAATATTAAGGCGGTTTTTTTATAACAATAGAAATTAAATTTTAGCCGGTGATTTCATCGGTTAAACGACGTACCGAACGACCCCCTGGCAACTGGCTAAAATACTGTGACAGGGCATCCAGACAGCGATAAATCTTGGTAGGTTGCT
Organism: Alkanindiges illinoisensis DSM 15370; assembly: GCF_000619845.1. Classification (GTDB taxonomy): domain Bacteria; phylum Pseudomonadota; class Gammaproteobacteria; order Pseudomonadales; family Moraxellaceae; genus Alkanindiges; species Alkanindiges illinoisensis. Next base: position 1,002,862 of record NZ_JHUX01000003.1, read on the forward strand.
GCTCACGTTTTAAGGTTACAGCATACAGAATATAATCCTGCATTTTCCACTGGGGCAAGACTTCAACCAAGTCACCCCGTGCCAGTTCCTTCTGGACATCCAGATATAAAATGCGCCCTATGCCATGCCCTGCCAAACACAGTGACTTGGTGACAAACACATTATTGTTATGAATTCGCGCAGGCATAAACACATGCTTTTGCTCACCAGTGGCTGCGTTAGTCAGGTAGATATCCTGCGGATTTTGCACCAGATCAATCGGCAAAAGCTCAAGCTGGGTTAAATCTTCAGGCGTTTGAATAGGCGCAAACTTTCTTAAATACGTGGGTGATGCACACAGGATCTGATCAACACGCGCCATTGGCCGGGCAATTAATGAAGAATCGGCCAGTGTGGGGCTCATGCGAATGGCAATGTCAATACGCTCTTCAATCAGATCAATATAGCGATTATCCGCCTCGAAATGTACTTTAAGGCTAGGATGCGCCGATAACCAGCAAGACAGTGCAGGCACCACATGCATTGCACCAAGCTCTGGTGTAGTAGCAATCCGCAAATCACCCACCAGATCATCACGCAATTCGCTAATACGAATGCGCCCGCGTTCAGCAGCAGCCACCATTTCCTGACAACTATGAAAAAATGCCTGACCCGCTTCTGTTAAACTCAATTTACGGGTAGAACGATGTAGTAGCAGTACATCCATTTCTTCTTCCAGCGAACGAATCTGCTGGCTTACGGCACTGGTGGTTATTCCCAGCTCCCGGGCTGCACCACTAAAAGAGCCACGCTCTACCACGCAGGCAAATACCGCCATACTTCGTAAATTATCAAGCATTGTTTGCGCTCACCTCAAAAGGATGTTACTGATTTAATTATTTTATGGTTTTCGTTTAATTATCATAAACCCTAACGGGCAGGCAGCAAGCTGGCTGGATTAATCGGTTTACCATTTAAACGAACCTGAAATTCTAGCATAGTTTGTGTTGTTCCACTGGAACCCATTTCGGCAATTTTCTGGCCTGCTTTCACACGGTCATTCTCCTTAACGATCATTTTACTGTTGTGCGCGTATGCGGTGACATAGCCATTGGTATGACGCACCAACACCAGATTGCCATATTCTGTCAGCCGATCACTGGCATAAACCACCTCTCCATCAGCCGCAGCCCGTATAGGATCACCTGGGTTACCGCCGATACGCACCCCTTTAATGTCGCGTGCCAGATCAAATTGCTGAAGCACCGGTCCACTTGCTGGCCATTGCCAGCTCAGACCGGAGGGCAATGTCGTTGGGGTATTGGGCAAAATAGGTGGTGGGGTTACTACCGGCGTATTTCGCACTGTGGTGGAAGGCTGTGGTGTGGTTCTTACAGGCTGCTGTGCCGGTAAGGTCGTGGTTTGAATTGCCACAGGTGCAGGCGTTGCAGAGGTTTTGACCTGAATGCGTGGTGCATCCTTACCACCGTTATGCAAGCGCAAGCTCTGGTTGGTATAAATGGTATAGCTGGAATCAATATTATTAATCCGGGCAATTTCACGGTAATCCAGATTATAACGTGATGCAATCTGGCTTAAGGTATCGCCTGCCTTAACCGTATAATATTGAGGGATAACAATCAAGCGCGACTGGGTTGGGTTCACAACCGGTTTTGATGCACAGCCTGCCATTAGCAATACAACAGCACTGCATAGGATGGGTCTGTATTTAAAAGGGAACTTTCTGTGTTGATCGGTTGCTATCTCTGTCTGCTTTGGTGCGCAATTTTGCATGGAAAGCCCTGATAAATAGCTCAACCACTTCATAAAATACCCCTGCCTGAATAACTTTATCTCACTTGGAAATTTGCGTTTGCTCAGCTAATTTTTTACAAACACCGTGAAAGCATAACAAGAAAAATAGTTTAGAAACGTTTTTTTCACGAACTGATAACGAAAACTCACACTATGCTTTAGAAAAAATCAATAATCACTCAACGCTAATAGTTTTAACGGATTGCTATAAATTTTTCTTATGAAAAATCAACAAAAAGCTTCAGTAACTGTTGAGGAATTGGCTTTATGCTAGCGCTGCTTATAATCTGGAATTTTATACATGACTAGAACAAACCTGAATTTATTAAACCTTTCCTGGGTTAAAACAATGGCATTTGTAGTGCTGTGCACTGGCGGTATTACCTTTGCAAATGCAGCACCTGCCAGCAGTGCAGCAAGCCATACAGCCAGTAAAGGCGACAAGGTTGAGTTTAAAAGCTCATTACCTGTCACTCAGGAAGAAATTGCTGCAGTCGATGTTCTAGCGGAAATTTGCCCCAAGTTAATTGGCAACAATAAAAACTTTGATGCTGGTTATGAGCGACTGCTTAAAGACCTGATGCCGAATATTGATCAGCCCGTGCTGGCCCTAAAAGCGCTGGCAGACGATGCTGAGTATCAGGACAAGCTTAAGGAAGCACGTGAAGATGCCAATCGCGCCAGTGTGCAGGACAATCGTGAAGTTTGCCAAGATATCCTGAATTATCCAGCAAATAGCAAGAAAACTAAAAAATAATTTTTTTGTATTGTCTGGGCAATCATGCTTGGTTGCTCAGGCTTCATGGCTTAGAATCTCCGGCTTATGTTTATTTTGCTAAAATGGAAATTCTAGCCATGTCTAGCCTACGCGCCTTAGCTGTTGCTGCTGTGTTTACTGGTTTTACAATTAATGCACATGCTGTGACAGCATTACCTCTTCCTCCTACCCTTGATAATAAAGCATACGTACTCGTAGACTATGACACAGGCCAGGTTTTGGCGGGTTCTAATGAAAATGCAGAGTTACCTCCTGCATCCATGACCAAAATGCTGACCAGTTTTATTATTGAAAAGCGCCTGATGTCTGGTCAGCTCAAAGAAACTGACATGGTACGCATGAATGAATCAGCATGGTGTCGTGGCAGTAGTTCAGAATCCTGTATGTATGTGCCACTTAATGGTTCAGCAAGTGTAATTGACATGCTGCGCGGGATTATTATCCAGTCCGGTAATGATGCCTCCAAAGCGATGGCCGAGCATATTGCGGGCAATGAAGGCGCTTTTGCCGAGATGATGAATCAGGAAGCCAAGCATCTGGGCATGAATCATAGTCATTTCATGAACGCAACTGGCATGCCTATGGATGGCCATTATTCATCGGCACTGGACATGGCTATTCTGGCGCGTAACATTATTAAGGATAGCGCCAAATATTATCCAATTTATTCTGAAAAAGAATTTACCTACAACGGAATCAAGCAAGGCAACCGTAATGCCCTGCTGTATACCGATCCTAGCGTGGATGGTTTAAAAACTGGTCATACGGATGCAGCAGGTTACTGTCTGGTTGCTTCCAGTAAGCGTGGCCCGATGCGCCTGATTGCAGTGGTCATGGGTACACCAAGCATGGATGAACGTGCTAGCCAGACCCGTGCCATTTTAAACTGGGGCTTTAGCAACTTTGAAAATACCACGTTGCGTCCAGCAGGCCAGTCACTAGCCACCACACCCGTATGGTTTGGCCAAACAGACAAGGTATCTGTAGGTCTGGCAGAAAATATGGCGGTAACCCTGCCACGTGGTCAGGCCGCCAATATTAAAACCCAACTGGTCATTAATCCTGATTTGAAAGCCCCGATCCAGAAAGGTCAGGTTATTGGTAAAGTGGTTGCCAATCTTGATGGCAAAATGCTGACTGAAAAACCATTGGTTGCTTTGGAAGCTGTAGAAGAGTCTGGCTTTTTTGCACGTATGATTGACCATATCAAGATTTTCTTTAGCAAGTTTTTTTAATTAAGCGTTGATACATTGCTGATGAAAGCCGGATTAAATGTCCGGCTTTTATTTTTCACCTTCATTGCCCAAAACTGGCAACTTTCGTATCATACTCACTTTATTGTCTAAATGTGATTTCACCTATGTCCTGGATGCCTCATGTGACGGTTGCCACCATTGTGCAGGATGAGCAACGTTTCCTGTTTGTGGAAGAACAAAGCCTATCAGTCAGCCATCTGGTGATTAACCAGCCTGCCGGTCATGTGGAAGCCAATGAAACCCTCATTGAAGCAGCTGTTCGCGAAACGCTGGAAGAAACTGGCTGGACAGTTGAAATTACAGGTTTGCTAGGTATTTATACCTATACGCCGCCAGCCGATCCGGATTGTACCTATTACCGTTTTTGCTTTCTGGCCAAAGCCTTATCCCATGATGCAACCCGTCCACTGGATACAGGTATTGAGCAGGCTACATGGATGACGCTGGAAGAGCTTGAGCAAACAGCCCGCGCACGTAGTCCACTGGTGATTCGCTGTGTGCAGGATGCCTTGCAGGGCAAGCGTTATCCGCTGGATATTATTTTTGAACAACCTTTATTTAATCCTTCACCTGACCTGTTAAATGCCTAAACCAAAGTACTTCCTGCTGAATTAGCATTGATTAAATACAGGCTTTCGGCAGATGAGTACTTGATGGCAACAGCCAGTCTTAAATTTTAAAAAGGTTTACTGATGAGTAACTATGTAATTGTAGGCATGTCAGGCGGTGTGGATTCATCAGTGTCTGCTGCATTATTGCTGGAACAGGGCTATCAGGTTGAAGGCCTGTTCATGAAAAACTGGGAAGATGACGACGGCACTGAGTATTGTACTGCCATGCGTGATCTGGCCGATGCGCAAAGTGTTTGTGACCGTCTCGGTATTTCATTGCGTACTGCCAATTTTTCCATGGAATACTGGGATCGCGTGTTTGAGCATTTTTTAAAGGAATACTCGGCAGGCCGTACACCAAACCCGGATATTTTATGCAATAAGGAAATCAAGTTTCGGGCTTTTCTGGATCATGCCTTAACGCTGGGTGCAGACTTTATTGCAACAGGTCATTATGCACGGCGTGGTGCTATCCAAACCAATAGCCTCGGTGAGCAATACGCACCACTATTACGCGGACTGGATCAAAACAAGGATCAAAGTTATTTTTTACATGCCGTGCATGGGCGTGAAATTGCCAAGACCCTGTTTCCAGTGGGTGAACTTGAAAAGCCACAGGTTCGCCAAAAAGCTATTGAATTGGGCTTAAGCACCGCTAGCAAAAAAGACTCCACTGGTATTTGCTTTATTGGTGAACGCCGCTTTAAGGACTTTTTAAAACAATACCTGCCTGCCCAGCCGGGTGAGATTATTACTGATGCCGGTGAAGTGGTTGGCCGTCATGATGGATTGATGTATTACACACTGGGGCAACGTGGTGGCATTGGCATTGGCGGTTTGAAAAATCAGGCAGAAGGGGCATGGTTTGTGCTGGCCAAAGATATGCAGAATAACCAGCTGATTATTGGACAGGGGCATGAGCACCCCCTTATGCAGAGTAACATGCTTTGGAGTGAAAGCATTGACTGGGTTGCTGGTGTTGCCAATATTCCAACTCAAGGCCTGGCTTGTATAGCCAAAACGCGTTATCGCCAGCCCGATCAGCATTGCATGGTTTATCGGGACGATAGTCTGCAACCCGGCGGTGTACGGGTTGAGTTTCATGAGCCACAGCGTGCAGTGACACCAGGACAATCTGTTGTTTTTTATCAGGATGACGTTTGTCTGGGTGGTGGAATTATTCACCATACCAATGCAGGCAAATTAACTTCAGACCAGCTGCCAATTGCAGCAATCAGTAATATGACAGATGACAGGCTACTTCATGGCTAAGCAGCATTTTACCACAGAGGTTCAACAGCATCTTGATGATGCCCTCACCAATTCAGGTATTACCGAACGGCAGAATCGTCTGTTGGCGCTGGTTGCCCTGTTTCAGGCAGCACAGCTCACCTACTCACTGGCAACACAGGGTAAGAACACCCTGACAGGGCTGTCAAACCAGAGCTTTAATGCCCTGCTACAGGCCAGCCTCAAGATCCATGATCGGCAGCCGGACAGCCTGTTTAGCCTTGATCTGTATGGCAACATGGAAAACCTGAATATTGGCCTGCGCAGTCTGGAAGGGGCTTTAATCCAGCCTTACCAGAATACCCGTTCACGTTTGCCTTTACCGCGTCAGTATGGTGAAACATTCCGCTATGCGATGGCGCTCATGCAGCTTGAAAAAAAGGTCTACAAAAAGCCTGCTTTTGCCCAGCGCATTACTGGTGAACAGGCCAACATTGAACAGCGCCTGATTTTTTTTGATCATAATGTGCAGCATCCGGCAATTTTAGCCAGCCTTGCCACTTTATATATTGATACCGCTGGCCAGCTAACGCCGCGTCTTTCAGTACGTGGTAAACCGGAATACCTGAAAAACCAGCCCACAATTGATGCCATTCGGGCCTGTCTTTTTTCAGGTTTGCAAGCTGCACACTACTGGCGGCAACTGGGCGGTAATCGCTTTCAACTGGTGTTTGGCCGAAAAGCCATGCTGGAAGATTTGCGTCAGCTGGCCCGGATTCGCTACCAGGCAGCACCGGCATTTTATGAACCTAAGCCTTAGATCTTCAATTGTTATGAAATTTAGCGGTGTATTCATCTAGGTTTTGACATAAAATTCCCGGCAATTCCCAGCCTGGCTATTTTCTTGGTATTTTTGCGCCACCTTTACCTAGTCCTTAAATGTTTAGTTTTTAAATTTTGTCTGTTATTAGGAAGCAATCTCGCATGAACTCTTTAACCGCGCTTTCTCCACTTGATGGCCGTTATGCCAAAAAATGTGATGCCCTTCGCCCTTATCTTTCCGAATTTGGTTTGATTGCTGCGCGTGTTACCGTTGAGGTTCGCTGGCTACAGTCATTGGCTCGCCATGAGGGCATTGGCGAGGTTGCTCCTTTTTCTGACGCCACCAATGCCGCGCTGGATGCGATTGTCAGCAACTTCAGTGAAGATGACGCGCTACGCATTAAAACCATCGAAGCAACCACCAACCATGATGTAAAAGCAGTTGAATATTTTCTTAAGGAAAAAATTGCTAACATCGATGCATTGAAAGATGTTGGGGAATTTATCCATTTTGCCTGTACTTCAGAAGACATCAACAACCTTTCACATGCCTTAATGCTGAAAAATGGCCGTGACGTGCTGCTGGATTCCATGCGCCAGATTTGCGATGCCATTACGGCACTGGCAATCAAACATGCAGACCAGCCAATGCTGTCACGTACTCACGGACAGACTGCCAGCCCAACTACTTTGGGTAAAGAAATGGCCAATGTCGCCTATCGTCTGGCGCGTCAGATCAAGCAGTTTGAACAGGTCGAGTTACTGGGCAAAATTAATGGTGCAGTAGGCAACTACAATGCCCATCTATCAGCCTATCCAGAAGTAGACTGGGCAGCGCATGCCGAAGGTTTTGTCAATTCTCTGGGTCTGGATTTTAACCCGTATACCACTCAGATTGAGCCGCACGACTACATGGCTGAACTGTTTGATGCCCTAAAACGCTTCAATACCATTCTGATTGACTTTAACCGTGATGTCTGGGGCTATATTTCTCTGGGTTATTTCAAGCAAAAGCTCAAGGAAGGCGAAGTGGGTTCCTCTACCATGCCGCACAAGGTTAATCCAATTGACTTTGAAAATTCTGAAGGCAACCTGGGTATTGCCAATGCCGTGCTGGGTCATCTGGGCGAAAAACTCCCGGTTTCACGCTGGCAGCGCGACCTGACTGATTCTACGGTATTACGCAACATGGGTGTTGGTTTTGCCCAAAGCCTGATTGCATTTGAAGCCTGCCTAAAAGGTATTGGCAAGCTGGAACTCAACAGTGACCGCCTGCTGGCCGATCTGGATGCCTCACAGGAAGTACTGGCAGAACCCATTCAAACCGTGATGCGCCGTTATAATGTAGAGCAGCCTTATGAAAAACTCAAAAAACTCACCCGTGGTCAGGCCATGACCCGTGATGTGATGGTGAGCTTTGTACAAAGCGAGGAACTGGCTGCCGTGCCTGAAGCTGACCGTAACCGTCTGGCTGAAATGACACCTGCCAGCTATACCGGCAACGCGGCTGATCAGGTCAGAAACCTGCCACAGCTTTTAGCAAAGTTACTCAATAGCTAAGTCGTCATTTAGACTTTTTTTATAATGTATTGATGATTAAAAAGGGTGAACTGGTTTTGCCCTTTTTATACTTCTAGTCTTAAAAACTACACTAGGATATTAGCTTAGCTTTTCAATTTGACGACTCCTTATATTCTGTGAATTCTTAGTCAGCGCGCTTAAAATCTCCTTTACACAATAAACAACAATTATTCAGGATTATTCTTATATGTCTTTTTCGAGTCCTTCTGGTCAGTTTGCAAAGATTGGCCTGATGCACGGGTTATTGCTGGGAACTCTGGTTTTGGCCTGCATTATCGCCTCAATTCATCCGCTGGACTTTGAATCCTATTTACTGCATCAGGTGGGTACAGTACTGGGCGTTGCACTATTGCTATTTTTGCAATTAAAACGTGAGGTCAGCCTCATGGGTTTTACCCTGACCATTGCTTTTATATTGCTACATATTCTGGGAGCACATTATTTATATTCCTATGTGCCGTATAATGACTGGATTAAAAGCTGGCTTGGCGTTGACCTGGATCAACATTTTGGCTGGTCACGCAATATGTATGATCGCCTGATTCACTTTAGTTATGGCCTGCTGTTATTTAAAATCTGTTGTGATGTATTTTCAGCATGGCTACCTTCGGTTAAACCTTTTCAAATTGTTTTGCTGGTCATTCAGTTTATTATGGCAACCAGCATGGTTTATGAACTGATCGAATGGTGGATTGCCGTGGGGATGTCACCGGAAGCTGCCGAGAACTATAATGGTCAGCAAGGCGACATCTGGGACGCCCAGAAAGACATGGCACTGGCAACACTGGGTGCGCTTTGCGCTGCACTGATCCAGCGCTTTTATTTATGGTTTAAATAGGAAGAAGCAGTCACATGCAAAGTTTACAGGTACTGGGCGGCATTAGTGCTGCCGAATTTTTTGCTGAGTACTGGCAAAAGAAACCGCTTCTGGTCAAAAATGCCTTGCCCGATGTTAAGGGCTTACTGGTACCTGACGATATTCTGGAACTGGCACAGGAAGACGGCATCACTGCACGGTTACTGACTCAGCAGGGTGCCCAGAATGAACAGTGGCGGGTTAAAAACTCTCCGCTCAATACCAAGGATTTTAAGAAACTACCCCCGCTCTGGACATTGCTGGTACAGGCACTGGATCACTTTTCACCGGATATTGCTGCGCTTTGGCAGCATTTTGATTTTATTCCACAATGGCGTCGCGATGACATCATGGTGTCCTATGCGCCCAAAGGTGGTTCGGTAGGCCGTCATTATGATCAATATGATGTGTTTCTGGTACAGGCTTACGGCAAACGCCGCTGGCAACTGGGCCAGTATTGCACGCCTGATAGTGAACTAATCCCCAACCAGCCGCTGCGCCTGTTGCCCGATATGGATGTGCATTTTGATGAAATTCTTGAACCAGGGGATTTGCTATATGTGCCGCCTACCCTGTCGCACTATGGCGTGGCAGAAGACAACTGCCTGACTTTATCCTTTGGCTTCCGCATGCCAGACAGCACGCAATTGTTGGATCAGTTTACTGATCATCTGCTTAGCAAGCCGGATACCCAGATTCCGGTAGCTGACCTTGCTGCGCGTTCTATTCAGTCCGCAGGCGAAGTCAGCCCAACTGACCTAGCCATGTTAAAGCAGCAGGTTATTCAGTTGCTGGAAAATACCAGTTATTTTGATGAAGCGGCTTTAAGCCTGCTCACTGAAAGCAAGTATCCCGACAGTTTGCCAGAAAATGACGCCTTAACTACAGCAGAATTGCGTGAGCTACTGGATGAAGGTGCAATCATTCAGCGTGAACCGGCCACACGGCTACTGTATCGCCCTGTTGATGAGACACAACTGGAATTCTGGGCACAGGGTGAAAAACTGGATGTACCGGCCAAACTTGCTCCTGTATTAAAACGGCTGGCAGACGGTGAAACACTTAATTTGCAGTCACTGGATCTGCAATTAACAGATGCTGAAATCACTGATCAGTTATTAACCATGTTTTGTGATTTGTATGAAGATGCCATTGTGATGATTCATATTCCTGAATAAGGTTTTAGTACAATTGTGAGCAATAAATCTGGCACTTTATTGCTACAGTTTAACCATGCAAACCCATTGCGTTGGAATAGCCAGCAGGAGAATCGCAATGCATGACGCCAGTTCTACGCCGCCTGAGCAAAGCATTGGTACCGATAACCCGGCTGATGAATTAAATGATGGCATAGACTATGTTCCTGTTCAGGTGCAGGCTGATGCAAACGCCGCTCGTGTGGTGAAGATTGAGAACCCGGAAGCGCTTAAGCAAAGCAACCACCCTGCTCATTCATCTGCTCAAAAGGCTGATGAAGATTCTACTGGGGAAGAACAATCGGCAGATCAGCGAGTGGCTATTGCCGGTAAGGATGTTCTTCAGCAAGCGATGGTCAAATTGCTTGGTCTGGCCCGGCGGGAAGTCCTGATTGTGCTACCATCCATGCACGAGCTATTTGATGACGCACGAATTGGCCAGGGTTTGCTGGATTTTATCAAGCCTTCGCCCAGGCGTGAGGTTCTGATGTTGCTCAATACCCTTGCCGACCAGCAGGCTACTACCCATCAATTGATTAAACTGGCTCAGCGTATTTCCAGCCGGATACAGCTTAAACAGGCCAGCAACCTGCTGGAACCGCCAGTGATGGAATCCGATTATCTGATAGTTATAGACCGAACCCATATTTTGCGTATTGATGATATTGATAAATATTCCGGCTGGTTTGATGTCAACTTTGCCAGCCGTGCGCAAAAATACGCTGGTAGCCTGTTACAGCAATGGCCCAAGGCTAGGGAAATTACTGAATTTCGTCAGTTTAGTCTTTAGTGTTTGTTCAATCTGGCCTAGTTAAAAATATAAAAAAGATAGCACAATCAATGTACTATCTTTTTATATGGAAAATAATTAGTAAAGTTTTAAAAGTTACGATTATCGTTGGCGTTAAATGCTTTGCGTAAATTACTTACTGCAAAGTCCACTGCTTCCTTGGCTTTACCAACTGCACCTGCTAGCCCAAAAAACTCATGGGTAACACCTGCATAGCGCCGGGTATTTACCTGTACACCAGCATCTGCCAAACGCTGGGCATAGGCTTCGCCTTCATCACGTAATGGGTCAAGCTCAGCGGTAATCACAGTAGCAGGCGGTAATCCTGTCAGATCTGGCGAGCGTAATGGTGAGGCATACACATGCTCGCCTTCACTCATATCATTCAGGTAATGACCCCAGAACCATTTCATCATGGCAGCATTGAGCGGTTTGGCTTCAGCCTGCTCGGTATAGGATGGGGAATTCATCTGGCTATCTGTTACTGGATAAACCAGTAATTGTGCCACGGGCATCAGGCCACCTTCATCCTTGGCACGCAGGCACGATACAGCAGCCAAGTTACCGCCAGCACTTTCACCAGCGACTGCAACCCTGAGTGGATCGCCGTTCAGGGTTGACGCGTTCTCAAGTACCCATTGCAGCGCTGCATAGGCATCATCCACGGCGGCTGGGAACTTGTGTTCAGGTGCTTGTCGATAGGCAACCGATACCACAATGCTATCTGCTGCATTACATAAGCAACGGCAGGTTGGTTCATAGACATCCAGATTTGCAATGACCCAGCCGCCACCATGAAAATACACAATCACTGGAAATGGCCCATCCCCATCTGGTGTATATACGCGAGCCAGCACTTCGCCACTGTCCGTTGGAATTAAAATATGGTCAATGCGTCCTACAGGCTCTGGTAAGGTTGGCATAACCAGATTTTTAGAACGAACCATGGCGCTTTCAGCTGCCATTTCTTCCACTGCATTTTTGGGAGTGGGATTATTCCGGGCGTTTTCCGGCGACAATTTTTCCAGAGGTGGAGCATTAAATTTGGCCAGTTGATCTAATATAGCCTGCATTTGCGAATCAGTGTTCATGTTTTGTAGATCCAATTTTTATAAGATTATTGATCCTAAAAGTTTTTTTTCTTTATCCTGTATAAGAACCTTAAGCGATGTGACAAAATACTCAACTACTGTGCCACTTGTTTTTCAATTTTTTGTAATTAAATCATTTATTTTTAAATATTTTTTCATTATAAATTATTTTAGTCCAACTTTGGGTTTTGTTGAGTTTCCTGTAAATAGTTACTTAATTTTGCTTAAAATTACATCAAATCTCTTAATCAACATGGGATTGTTTCCTGTTTCATGGATTAAAAAGTCAGCGCAAACCTGATAATAGGCTATACAGGTTTGTATCATAATGCAGCCTATGTAAAGCTTTCAGTTAAACACTCAAAGGATTCAGCTTGCGCCTTTTTCCACATATCATGGTAAAAATTGCTGTCTGTAGTATCTTTTAGCAAATCGCCCGGTTTTAAAAAGAAGTGGATTTGCTCATAGTTTTTGATTTCCGTGGCTGAATAACGACGTACCAGATGATGCGCCTTAATATCGCATGGATGATGTAAACCTGCGGCCGCAATCATTTCTGACAGTGCATGCAAAGTATTGCGATGGTAACGGTATACCCGTTCGCCTTTATCGGTTACTACCAGTGCCTTTTGCCGCGATTCACTTTGGGTTGCAACCCCGGTTGGACATTTATTGGTATTGCAGCTTAAAGACTGAATACAACCCAGCGCAAACATAAAACCGCGTCCGGCATTAACCCAGTCGGCACCCAGTGCGAAAACCCGTGCAATATCAAAAGCACTGACAATTTTTCCTGCTGCGCCAAGCTTGATTTTATCGCGCAGCTTAACGCCTACCAGCGTATTATGCACAAACAGTAACCCTTCACGTAAAGGCGCGCCCACATGATTGGTAAATTCCAGTGGCGCTGCACCCGTACCACCTTCTGCACCATCAACCACAATAAAATCAGGCACAACACCGGTTTGCAACATGGCTTTGACAATGCCCATAAATTCCCAGGGCTGACCAATACATAACTTGAATCCTACTGGCTTGCCACCGCTTAATTCACGCAAACGCTGAATAAACGCCATCAATTGCAGCGGATTGGAAAAAGTAGAATGTCCGGCAGGGGAAATACAATCCTCTGTCATCGGGATACCGCGCACAGCAGCAATTTGCGGTGTGATTTTTTCTTTAGGCAAAATGCCGCCGTGCCCTGGTTTTGCCCCCTGGCTAATCTTGATTTCAATCATTTTTACTGACGGTAAGACAGCCTGTTTGGCAAATTTTTCCGGATCAAACTGGCCAAAGCCATCACGGCAGCCAAAATAGGCACTACCCAGCTCCCACACCAGATCACCGCCAAATTCCAGATGATAGGGGCTAATGCTGCCCTCGCCGGTATCATGCGAAAAATTGCCTTTTTTAGCGCCCTTATTTAAAGCACGAATGGCATTGGCACTTAAGCTGCCAAAACTCATGGCCGAGATATTAAAAATTGAGCAGGAATAAGGCTGTTTGCATTGTTCATTGCCAATCGTAATCCGGAAACTGTCAGGATCAGCCTGCTTGACCGGAGTAATAGACTGGCTAATAAACTCATAGTTAGTAGCATACACATCCAGCAAGGTACCAAATGGTTTTTCCGAGCTTAAATTCTTGGCGCGCTGATAAATTAGACTGCGCTGTGCCCGGGAAAAGGGTAAATAATCCTCCTCGCCTTCAAACAAATACTGTCTAAGCTCAGGACGCAGCATCTCAAACAGATAGCGAAAATGGCCAATTACCGGATAGGTACGCAATAAGGTGTGCTTTTTCTGGATTACATCATATAAACCCAGTGCGCTTAACAATACAGTAATTAGCGTTAGGCTATGCTGAATGCTGGATGAAAAAAACAGGCCTATAATATTTTCGCTATAAGGCCATGATGCAAAGCTGAGCACGGTATACAGGATGGCAATAATCCAGACCAGATAACGCATCAGAAAAGAACCAATAATGATGCTGCTGATTTGTGCCAGCACACTTCTTCCCAATCTGCTTCCGGGCTTGCTCATCAATAACCTCAAATTCTTACAACTGGCTATATTGCCTTTGAAAGAAACTATGGGTTAGTTACAGGCTGTTTTTAAATTATTGAATTGTAAGAGTAAGCAATAAAACGTTATTGGCCTGCCTGTTTATCATGTACATACAGTACAAACAGGCAGATTTTATGCAGGAAATAATTTAGCTGATACGGCGTTTTAGGCCAGTGGTTTGCAGTATGCGGGTTGAGATTTCCTCAATCGACATTTCCGACACATTTAGGTAAGGAATGCCTTCAGAAATATAAATACCCTGAATGGCGCGCAGTTCCATCTGGCATTGCTGAAAGCTGGCATAGCGACTATTGGCTTTGCGCTCACTGCGAATGGCTACCAGACGCTCAGGTTCAATCATCAGGCCAAACAGTTTTTTCTTGTGTTCCTTAAGCACCTTGGGCAAGCGGTTATCGTCAAGGTCTTCCTCGGTAATCGGATAATTGGCCACCCGGATACCAAATTGCAACGCAAGATAAATCGAGGTTGGAGTTTTGCCAGAGCGTGATACGCCAATCAAAATCAGGTCAGCCATATCATAATGACGGGTTTTAGCCCCATCATCATTGTCCAGCGCATAATGGACGGCATCAATCCGCGATTTATAGTTTTCAGAATCCACGCTGCTATGGGCATTGCCCACCTGAGGTGAAGCTTTCACATTCAATTCGGTTTCAATCTTGCTAATCAGGCCTTCAAATACGTCCAGATTGATGGCATTGGCGGTATTAATCACATCACGCACCAGCGGATCGACCAAAGTATCAAAGACTAAAGGCGGAGCACCATCACGAATTGCACACTTGTTGATTTCCTGTACCACATCCATGGCCCGCTCTTCAGTATCGACATAAGGAATAATATGTATTTCAAAATCAACGGTAGAAAATTGTGCCAACAGGGAATGACCGAGGGTTTCGGCAGTAATCGCTGTACCATCTGAAACAAAAAATACACTGCGATGCACTGCTGTTTTATCGACCATTTTAACCTCTTTAATATTTGTCTAAAGTAAACATTATCTTTATAGTAACCTGATATTTAGTAGCTGTCGCCTGTCACTATCCTGTAGGCGATGCATTCTTGTATCATTGCTGCGATCCAGTAATGTTTTTTAAATGGAGTGTCAATTTTGGAAGCGCGCGTAATTGGTTTAGAAAAGCTGGGCAAACATGACGTAGAGCAAGTGGGCGGCAAGAATGCCTCACTTGGCGAAATGATCAGTCATTTGTCCAATGCGGGTGTCAGTGTGCCGGGTGGCTTTGCAACAACAGCACAGGCCTACCGTGACTTCCTTGAACAAAGCGGCTTAAATGCAAAAATCCAGGCCGAACTTGATTCTTTAAATGTTGACGACGTTCAGGCGCTCACCGAAACCGGTGCAAAAATCCGTCAGTGGGTGATTGACACTCCCCTTATTCCTGAACTTGAACAAGAAATTCGTGAAGCATTTGCAGCCCTTGCTGGTGACAATCCAGACATTGCCGTTGCAGTACGCTCCTCTGCAACTGCTGAAGATTTGCCGGATGCTTCGTTTGCCGGCCAGCAGGAAACCTTCCTGAATATCCGTGGCATTGACAATGTGCTGGTTGCCGTTAAGGAAGTATTTGCCTCGCTGTTTAATGACCGTGCGATTGCCTATCGCGTGCATCAGGGCTATGCGCATTCCAACGTGGCACTGTCTGCCGGTATCCAGCGCATGGTTCGCTCTGAGACTGGTGCAGCAGGCGTCATGTTTACGCTGGATACCGAATCCGGCTTCCGTGATGTGGTGTTTATTACCGCCTCTTATGGTTTAGGCGAAATGGTGGTGCAAGGTGCCGTAAACCCGGATGAATTCTATCTTTCCAAGCCATTGCTGGAAAATGGCAAGCTGGCCGTAGTACGCCGTAATCTGGGCAGCAAGCACCAGAAAATGATTTATGGCGAAACTGGTGTTACCGGCAAATCTACGGTGATTGTGGATGTTGAAAAACAGGAACGTCATCAGTTTGCCTTGAATGACCATGAGCTGACCGAGCTGGCCAAGCAAGCGCTGATTATTGAAAAACACTATGGCGCACCGATGGATATCGAGTGGGCCAAAGATGGCGATGATGGCAAGCTGTACATTGTTCAGGCGCGTCCTGAAACGGTAAAAAGCCGTCAAAACGTTGGCACCATGGAGCGCTACCTGCTTAAGCAAAAAGGCAATGTGCTGTGCGAAGGCCGTTCGATTGGCCAGCGCATTGGTTCCGGCAAGGTGCGTGTGGTCACGTCCATCAAGGAAATGGACAAGGTCCAACCGGGTGACGTGCTGGTATCCGACATGACTGATCCCGACTGGGAACCAGTGATGAAGCGCGCTTCCGCAATTGTGACCAATCGTGGGGGACGTACCTGTCACGCAGCAATTATTGCCCGTGAACTGGGTGTGCCAGCCATTGTAGGTTGTGGTAATGCCACCGAAGTGCTCACCGAAGATCAGGCAGTGACCGTTTCCTGTGCCGAAGGCGATACTGGCTATATTTATGAAGGTGCACTGGACTTTGAAATTCAGCGTAACTCCATTGAATCCATGCCACCGCTACCGTTCAAGATCATGATGAATGTTGGTAATCCGGATCGCGCGTTTGACTTTGCCCAGATTCCCAATCAGGGTATTGGTCTTGCACGCCTTGAGTTCATCATCAACCGCATGATTGGCGTACACCCCAAGGCACTGCTGAACATTGAAAGCCTGCCGCGTGAAACCCGTGCTGCCGTGATGGCACGCACTTGTGGCTATGCCTCGCCAATTGACTTTTATGTAGAAAAACTGGTGGAAGGTATTTCAACACTGGCTGCTGCCTTTGCCGACAAGCCTGTGATTGTGCGCATGTCCGACTTTAAGTCCAATGAATATGCCAACCTGATTGGCGGCAAGCTGTACGAACCAGAAGAAGAAAACCCGATGCTGGGTTTCCGTGGTGCCAGCCGTTATGTATCGGACAACTTCCGTGACTGCTTTGAGCTGGAATGCCGTGCGTTGAAAAAAGTGCGTGATGAAATGGGCCTGACCAACGTCAAGATCATGATTCCGTTTGTACGTACCGTGGGTGAAGCTGCTCGCGTGATTGAACTGTTGGCTGCCAACGGCCTGCGCCGTGGTGAAAATGGCCTGGAAATCATCATGATGTGCGAATTGCCAACCAATGCGCTATTGGCTGACAAATTCCTCGAGCATTTTGACGGCTTCTCGATTGGTTCCAACGACTTAACCCAGTTAACCCTGGGTCTGGATCGTGATTCCGGCATTGTATCGCACCTGTTTGATGAGCGTGATGAAGCTGTAAAAACCTTACTATCCATGGCAATTCAAGCTTGTAATAAAGCAGGCAAATATATTGGCATTTGCGGTCAAGGCCCATCTGACCACCCTGATCTCGCGCTATGGCTGATGGAACAGGGCATTGATTCGGTTTCCCTGAATCCGGATTCTGTACTGGAAACCTGGTTCTTCCTTGCTGAAGATCAGGCCAATAAAGGCGCTTAACAGCATTTGCCGATGGGCATTGCAACCTTGATGCCCCGCTTACTCAGGCACAATCTTATATAGAGCTTAATCTGGCCTGAGTAAGTTCAAAATTCTTTTCTTAATGACCCATGCCAATGGGTCTTTTTCATTAAAATAACGCAAAGTCACTTTCTAGCTTTAAGGTTTAACACAATGCAAATTTATCTGGCACGTAACAATGAACAGGCTGGCCCGTATAGTCTGGAACAGGTCAACCAGATGCTCGCAAGTGGACAAGTGGTTCTCACCGATCTGGCCTGGCATGAAGGCATGAGCGAATGGAAACCGCTAGGTGATCTCACCAGCGGACAACTGGTCTATCAACCTAGCCTGTCGCCGTTTCAAAATCAATCAGGAACTACAACGACGCCATCAAGCCAGCAAAATAAAAGTGCGTGGGCTAACCATAACCAGTCAGCACGCAGCACAGTGGCATTTCAACTGGCTTCTGTGAATAAGCGCATACTGGCCAAAATTATTGATATTTTATTATTGTGGCTACCCAGCTCTTTTATTTTCAGCCAGTTTATTAGTCCTGAATTCATGCGCCAATATCAGGCAATTGCCGGGCAGTCTGTGATGCCTACGCCTACCCAACAGGAGCAAATGCTGAACCTGCTAGGAACTTTACCCTCTACTGCATACTGGGCTGTTGGCATTTATGCCTTGCTGTACTTTGCCGGACAGGCGTTTCTGCTTTATAAAAGTGGGCAATCTGTAGGCAAAAAAGCCCTGAAAATTAAAATTATTGATGAGCAGAATGGCCAGATTCCACTGCTCACTCGCAGCTTTTTGATCCGCTCTATTGTGTTTATCCTCATTAACTACTTTGCTTTCTTTTTTATCATTATTGATTTTGCCTTTATCTTCTCTGAGCGGCGCCGCACCCTGCATGATCGTCTGGCAAAAACGCTGGTAGTAGATGCTAATAATTAATCTAAAAACATTATCAATTGCTTTAACGGCATAGTTATTGCTTTTTAAAATATAATGAATAGGGATAAATTCTGCTGCTTTTTATGAGATAGCAGAATTTATCCCTTTTTTACCAGACTGTGTAAACCGAAAGTCTATTGCAGGCAATGCCGCCTTAAAATAAATGATGAATTTGAGCCTGTTTGATTCACCAATGACGCTGAATCGTGCATTTTTAAGCGCTAGCCACCACTTTGGTGCAGCCAGTTGGAGAAATCATGTCGTTACGCATCATCCTGATTGATGACGATATTAGTCGTGCAGCCTTTTTAACCGAAACTCTGGCCGCTGCCAGCTATACCGTGGTTGCCCAGCTTTCCGCACAGGACAATCTTGTTGACGTGGTTGAGCGACTAGATGCCGATATTGTGCTGGTAGATATGGATAACCCGGCGCGTGACATGCTGGAAAACTGCGCCCATATGACTGCACGGGCACCACGCCCCATTGTCCTGTTTACTAAACAATCTGACCCACAAACCATTAGTGATGCGGTTCGTGCCGGAGTTACGGCTTACATTGTGGATGGTATTGATGCCCAGCGCCTAAAACCAATTCTGGATGTGGCCATTGCCCAGTTTAAGGAGCACCAGAAACTGCTGGCAGATCTGGATGATACCCGCACCCGTCTGGCGGATCGCCGTGACATAGACCGGGCCAAGGCCATTTTAATGCGTTTAAAACAACTAGACGAAAATGCAGCCTATGCCCTACTGCGAAAAAATGCCATGGCTAAGCGCATCACGCTAGGTGAGGCAGCGCGCACTGTACTGGCGGCAGCCGAGCTGCTTGATCATCAGGGAGAACACTAATGCAAACAAGCATGCAAGCACTGGAAAAAACTCAGGTTACTATTGGCTTTATGCCCTTGCTGGATTCTGCGCCGATTATCTGGGCATGGCATCGTGGTTTTTTTAAGCAGTTTGGCCTTGAGGTCACTTTGGCTAAGGAAGTGTCATGGGCCAGCTTGCGTGACCGTCTGGCCTATGGGGCACTGGATGCCGCCCAATGTCTGGCGCCCATGATTCTGGCAGCTAATCTGGGTGCTGATCAGGTGGGCGTGCCTTTTGTCAGTGCCCTAACCCTGTCTGAAAACTGGGCAGCCATTAGTATTTCATCGCAGCTAGCACAGCAGCTGGATATAGACTACCAGCACAGCACCCCGCGCGACACTGCACAGGCATTGCAACAGCTGGTTCAGCAAGGCCAGACGCTTAAACTGGCGCATGTGTTCCAGTTTTCATTGCATCATTACCTGTTGCGTGAATGGTTGTCGCTAGCTGATCTGGACGACACATCAATTGAATTTTGCACTGTGCCGCCCGCACAAATGGTTGATCACCTGCAAACTGGCCGTATTGATGGCTTTTGCGTGGGTGAACCATGGAATACCGCCGCCGTATCATCAGGCATTGGACAGGTAGTGACCAATGCGCAAGCTATCTGGCCACATGGTGCCGACAAGGTATTAGGCGTGACGCAAGCTTGGGCACAGCGCAATCCCAATACGCATCGGGTGCTGGTGGCGGCACTATTAAAGGCACAATATGAACTGGCCACCCAGACCCACTATGCCGAACTGTTTAAAATACTCGAACAATTAAATATACTGGAACTACCGGAAAGCTGGCTAAATGCTGCGCTAGATGGCTTTAGTGCCGGTAATCCAGCACGCTTCCTGACGGGGTTAAACGCACGGCCCAAGCCAGCAGATTATGCATGGGTCAGCTTGCAAATTATTCGTTGGCAACAATGGCAGCAGCCGATTAATCTGGCCAGCCTGTCGCAAGAATCGTGTGATATGGCCTGCTTTGATGAAGCCTATGCGTTATTGAGCCACCAGGAAAAGCTGCCTGAACCGTTAAGTCAATCTAGTTTGCAAAAACATACCATTGATATCCGGCAGGCAATCAGTTATTTAATCAGCAAAGGCTGGACTCATGAGGCCGCTGAAAAAATATTGATGTGATAAGCTTGATCTGATAACAAAGAAAGTATTGTCTGTTGTTAACTTCACTTGTTTAATTTCCCAACATTTAACCTATAAACAGAGTAAATAAATGAAATTATTAAAAACATCACTTGCCTTAATGTTGATTGGCCTAAGTACCTGGGGACAAGCGGTAACCCCGTTAAATCCCCAAAACGCCAACAATCCGCCTTTGGCCACTAAACAGGTGGCTGGTTTTTATCATATTCCACTGGATCGTTTTCAGGTGACTGCCCTGTATGATGGTTATGTGAACTTACCGACCACTATTTTTAAAGGGGAAAAACCGGCCACACTGGAAAATTTGTTAACGTCTGGCTATATTGACTACAAGAACGGCATTCAGACATCCGTTAATGCATATCTGGTTAATACAGGTTCGCATCTGGTGCTCATTGATAGTGGGGCTGCCAAGTGTTTTGGCGATGCCTTAGGCTCCATTGAAGAGAATATTCAAGCTGCCGGCTATCGCCCAGACCAGATTGATACCGTATTACTGACGCATTTACACCCTGATCATGCGTGTGGCATTAGTCCTGTTGAAGGGCAAAAAGCATTTAAAAATTCGACCGTCTATGTCAATAAACTCGAGGCTGACTTCTGGTTAAATCCAGCTAACCTGCAAAAATATCCTCCAGCAAAACAGGCGATGTTCAAGGATGCCTTTGCAACGACTGCTCGCGTGCTCAAGCCGTATCAGGACAGCCAGCAATATAAAACCTATCAGGCTGGCGATACAATTATTGATGGCATTAAAGTTATTCCCACCTATGGTCATACCGTAGGACATACCAGCTATCTGGTAGAGTCGGGTCAGCAACAGCTACTGGTTCTGGGTGATGTGGTACATAATCATACCTTGCAGTTCCAGCGTCCTGATATTAATCTGGATTTTGACTTTGATGCCAAACAGGCCATTCAAATTCGCCAGCAACAATTCGGTGAAGCGGCCAAAACAGGTCGTCTGGTTGCTGGTGCACATCTGCCATTTCCGGGTATTGGCCACATTCGTCAGCTTGGCAAAAACCGCTTTGAATGGCTCCCGGTTGACTATAGTCCGGTGCTAAAACCTGCCCAGCCTTAACTTTACGTAACAGACACTCAAACACATGCTCAAGGTAAGTGAATCAGTTTGCCTTGGGCCATGTGCAGAATATCTGCCTGTAGGTATTCCAGTTCCTGTGGCTGATGGGTCACATAAATCATGGGAATCTGGATTTCATCGCGGATACGGGCAAAAAACGGTAGGATCTGCTGTTTAAGCCTAGTATCTAGTGCAGATAATGGTTCATCCAGTAGCAGCAATTGGGGCGAATATAACAAGGCCCGGCCTAGTGCCACCCGCTGCGCTTCCCCGCCCGATAACTGGGTAATCCGGCGTTCAATCAAGGCTTCAATGTCTAGCAGTTCTACAATTTGTGCCAGCTCAAAGCGCCGCTGGATAGGTTTTAAATGCCGATAGCCATATAACAGGTTTTGTCGCACACTTAAATGTGGAAACAACTGCCCATCCTGAAACACCAGTCCCACATGGCGCCGATAACTGGGGATAAACTGCCGGGTCTGCTGGTCAAAAAAAACTTGCTCATTAAACACAATACGGCCTTGCTGAGGGGTGAGCAGTCCCGCCAGTACTTTCAGCAAAGTACTCTTGCCAGCGCCTGAAGCACCCAGAATTCCAGAAACCTGCGCCTGCGTTTGCAGCGCAATGTTTAGCTCAAATTGCCCACGCCGATAGCTAAAATCACAACTGAGCACGGGACAGGTATCCTATTTTTTGCTGATAGCGCTGGGTAATCCAGTAATTGGCCAGTAGCGCAGCAAACGCCAGCAGCATGGACAACACTACCAGCCGCGCGGCTGCAGTTTCGCCACCCGGCTGCTGTATGAATGAATAGATTGCCAGCGGAATAGTGCGGGTTTCACCGGGGATATTACCAACAAACGTCATGGTTGCACCAAACTCGCCCAGACTGCGGCTAAAACACAGGATGCTGCCAATCAAAATACCCGAGCTGGCGAGTGGCAAGCTAATAGTTAAAAATACCTGCCACGGTTTTGCCCCTAGCGTTGCCGCAGCTTGTTCCAACCGGTGATCTACCATTTGAAAAGCCAGCTTGATAGGCTGCACCATGAGTGGAAAAGCCATAATGATTGACGCCAGCACTGCCCCTTTCCAGTTGAATGCCAGTTGAATGCTAAACCATTGCTGCAAATATTGCCCAATAAATCCCTGTGTGCCAAAAGCCACCAGCAGTAAATAACCCAGCACCACTGGTGGTAATACCATTGGCAATTGCAAGGCAGCTTCGACAATAAACTTGCCACGAAACTGGTAACGCGCCAAAACCCATGCCAGCAACAGGGCAAAAGGCAGGCTCATGAGGGTAGCAACCAGCGCAATTTTGGCTGACAGATACAGCGCGCTCAGTTCCTCAGGCGTTAGCAGGTTAGGACTTGGCATGGCTGATCACAAACGTTGGAAGAGTCTTTAAGCTATGGCTAACGTAGCTCATGGTTTTACCCAAAAACCGTAGTGCTTAAAGGTGGCGCGCGCTGTTGGGCTGCTTTTTAGATATTGCAGGAATTTCTGCGCATCACGACTGGATTGCCCCTGAGTGGTTAACGCCACAGGGTAAACTATCGGTTGGTGCGCATTTTCTGGAAAAACCCCCACCACACTTACTTTTTTGCTGATTTTGGCATCGGTCGCATACACAATGCCTGCAGCACATTCGCCGCGTTCTACAAATGCCAGTGCACCACGTACATCATCCGTTTCTACAATACGGCCTTGCAGGCTGTCCAACCAGTTCAGTTTCATCAGGCTTTGCTTGGCATAAATTCCGGCAGGGACAGATTCTAGCTGTCCGGTACATAAATGCCCCTTAAATGCCTGAGCAAATTTAAATGAAGACTGCGCTTTGAAAGCAAATGTGCGCCCTTTTGGTGCAATTACCACAAGCTGGTTGCTCAATAGACTAACTGGTTGACTAGCTGCCATTTTGTTTTTATCCACCAGATAACTCATCCATTTTTCATCGGCAGAAAAGAAAAGATCAGCAGGCGCACCCGCTTCCACCTGTTTGGCCAACAAGGATGATGCACCAAATACTGGCGTCACCGTAATTTGAGGATTAGCCTTTTCAAACTGCTTTGCAATATCCCCAAGCGCATTGGTCAGGCTGGCTGCAGCATAAATCTTGATATTTTCTGCCTGAGCCATACTGGAAAAACTACCACTCACCATGAGAGTAGCTATAATTAACTGTTTGAACTTATTCATTATTTAGCTCGGAATATAAACTATTGTTTAAAGCTGTGTCTTTGGTTTATTTGCAAACAGGCTAGAGTTCGTCATATCCCCAAAAACATAACGATTTTTTAAAATAGAGATATCCAACTGATTTCACAACTGTTATTTTGCAAAAAATTGATTAGGGCTTTAATAAATCACCCCATTGCTGTTGATAAACCGAGCTTTGTTGCAACAGTTCCTGCTCCATTTTCCGAAATAAATCCAGAACCTGTACCCCGGTTTGGGTAAGAACTGCACCTCCACCCTGACTACCGCCCGTTTGAGTTTCTACCAAGGATGCTGCAAAACAGCTATTCATGGTATCAACCAGTTGCCATGCACGACGATAGCTCATGCCCATTTGTTTGGCAGCTTGTGTAATGGAACCAGTTTGGGCAATAGCTTCCAGCAGATCAGCCTTACCCGGCCCCATGGCAATTTTGTCCTGATGCATGAGGCGCAGGCGCAGTGCAATAGGGGAAAGTGCCTCAACAGTGCTTGTAGACAGCATAGAATCGTTTGGCATGCTGATGTTTTGCTCCTGATTTTCCCGAATACGAATACGGACTGTTCCAGATTGATGCACCAATGTAGTGATTTATAGTCATGCATGCCATTTATAATATCTAAATAACATGATCATTCCTATTCAAGCTGATAGTAAACAATTAAATAGTATTTAAAATTCAAAAGTTTGAATTGTTGGCACACCCTTTGCTTAATTACTACCAACATGATCAGCGTTGAGCATGTTAAAGAATTTTTTGCGGTCAACGACGCCCGCACTTCTGTTTGGCTATTTTCAATTTGTATTGAAAAACCATCAAGGTTTTCAGGAGTTGCTATGTCGTCCAAGGCCACATCAATCGACTTGTTTAGTTTCAAAACTCCAGCCATGCGTGCGTTTCATTTAAGCTGGCTGGCTTTCTTTGTGTGCTTCTTTGCATGGTTTGCCTGTGCACCGCTCATGCCGGTGATCAAGGGTGAATTTGGCCTCACCAAAGACCAGATTGCCAATATTAATATTGCTGCTGTTGCCATCACCATTGTGGTACGCATTATTGTTGGCCCACTGTGTGATCGTTTTGGCCCCCGCAAAACCTACACTGCATTGCTGCTATTGGGCTGTATCCCGGTATTTGGGGTTGCCGCTTCACAAAGCTATGAATCCTTTTTGTTCTTTCGCCTACTGATTGGTGCCATTGGTGCCAGCTTTGTCATTACCCAGTATCACACGTCCATCATGTTTGCACCCAATGTAGTTGGTACAGCCAATGCGGCTTCTGCGGGTTGGGGTAATGCCGGTGGTGGTGCAACCCAGGCACTCATGCCGCTGATTTTGGCAGCTATTGTGATGTTTGGTGTTGAGCAGGCTATGGGCTGGCGCATTGCCCTGCTGGTCCCTGGAATACTGATGATTATTGTAGGCATCATGTACTGGAAGCTCACTCAGGACTGTCCGCAAGGCAACTATAAAGAACTGCGCGATCAAGGTGTTGAAGTGGGTAGTGGCAAGAAAAGTGGCATAGCCGTGCTGTTGACTGCGGCCAAGAACTACCGCGTGTGGATGCTGTTTATCACTTATGGCGCCTGCTTTGGTGTAGAAATCTTCATTCATACCATTGCTGCCAGCTACTACGTTGACCAGTTTAACTTTAGCCTGAAAGAAGCCGGTATGGCTGCAGGGATCTTTGGTTTGCTGGCATTGTTTGCCCGTGCACTGGGCGGCTATGTATCGGACAAGATTGCAATTAAAAAAGGGCTGGATGGCCGTACCTTTGTCCTGTTTATCCTGATTCTGCTGGAAGGGTTTGGCCTGCTGCTGTTTTCCAACATGCAAACACCGCTGCTTGCCATTCTGGCAATGACTTTCTTTGGCCTGTTTACTCATATGTCCTGTGGTGCAACTTATGCGCTGGTGCCCTTTATTGACCGCAATTCACTGGGCGGTGTGGCTGGCATTATTGGTGCCGGTGGCAATGTGGGTGCAGTGGCGGCAGGCTTTTTACTCAAAGGCATGCTGGACATGCAATCTACCCTGCACCTGATCGGCATTTTGGTGATGGTTGCTTCGGTATGTGCCATTGCCGTGCGCTTTAGTGTTGCCCACAAACAAAAAGAACAAGCGCTGTTTGATGAAGCCATGCTGGCCAATCAGGCAAACAGTGATTTTAACAAACAGCAAGTTGCTTAACTCAAGCCATACATAGAGGAAAATGACATGAAAATCGTTGTAATTGGTCATGGTATGGTGGGTCATAAACTGATTGAAAGCCTGGTTGATCAGGCTGATGTCGAACTTACCGTCATTGCTGAAGAACCACGCCCTGCGTACGACCGCGTTCATCTGACCGAATATTTTTCCGGTAAGAGTGCCGATGACCTGCTGCTGGCGCGCCATGATTTTGCGGATGCATACGGCATTGCCCTGCACCTCAACACCAAGGCCACCAGCATTGATACTGCCAATAAGACTGTCACTACCGCGGATGGCCGCCAGATTGACTACGATAAGCTGGTACTGGCCACGGGTTCTTATCCATTTGTTCCGCCATTACCGGGCAAGGATCGCGACAACTGTTTTGTGTACCGTACCATTGAAGACATGGATGCCATGCGCAACGCCAGCTTATCCGCCAAAACCGGTGTGGTAATTGGTGGTGGCCTGCTGGGACTGGAAGCTGCCAAGGCGTTAAAAGACTTGGGCCTACAAACCCATGTGGTGGAATTTGCGCCGCGCCTGATGGCCGTACAAATTGATGATGGCGGCGGCAAGGTACTGCGCAAGAAAATTGAAGAGCTGGGCGTGGGTGTTCATACTCAGAAAGCCACCACTGAAATTGTGGATGGCGACAATGCTTTTCACAAAATGAACTTTGCCGATGGCTCGTACCTTGAAACTGACATGATTGTGTTTTCTGCCGGGATTCGTCCACGTGATGAGCTGGCACGTCAGGCTGGACTTGCAATGGGCGAACGTGGCGGTATTGTCATTAACGACTATTGTCAGACCTCTGACCACGATATTTATGCCATTGGTGAATGTGCGCTGTGGCAAAACAAGATTTTTGGACTGGTGGCACCGGGCTACGACATGGCTCGTGTAGCCGCTGACCATATTCTGGATCAGCCCAGCAAAACCTTTGCTGGCGCCGATATGAGCACCAAGCTCAAACTGATGGGTGTGGATGTTGCTTCAATCGGCGATGCGCATGCCATGACACCCGATAGCCTGTCCTATCAGTTCTGCGATGAAACCAGACAAATCTATAAAAAGCTGGTGGTGAATAAGGACAAAACCCGTCTGCTGGGTGCGGTGCTGGTGGGTGATGCTGCGGAATACGGTGATCTGCTCCAAATGATGCTGAACGGCATGGATTTGCCGGAACAACCCGAAGCACTGATTTTGCCTGCAACCGGCAATGCCCCAAAAACTGCTGGTGGCGCTGGTGTGGACTTGCTACCAGATTCAGCAGTCATGTGTTCCTGCAACAACGTGACCAAGGCTGATTTATGTAGTGCGATTGGTGCCGGTAACACCACGCTGGCCAGTTTGAAAAAATGCACCAAGGCAGCCAGTTCCTGTGGCGGTTGTGCGCCTTTGGTCACTCAGGTTTTAAAATCCGAGCTGAAACGTCAGGGTGTGACCGTCAACAATCATCTCTGCGAGCACTTCCCCTACTCACGTCAGGAAATTTACCATCTGGTGCGTGTGGGCAAAATCCAAAGCTTTGAAGAATTGCTGCACAAGCATGGCAGCGGTCTGGGCTGTGACATTTGCAAGCCAACCGCATCCAATATTCTGGCCTCCTGCTGGAATGATTTTATCCTCAAGCCACAGCATGCTGGCCTGCAAGACAGCAACGACTACTTTATGGGCAACATCCAGAAAGATGGCAGTTACTCCATTGTGCCGCGTATTGCTGGTGGCGAAATTACTCCCGAAGGCCTGATTGTTATTGGTCAGATTGCCAAGGATTATGGCCTGTATACCAAAATTACCGGTGGCCAGCGTATTGACCTGTTTGGTGCCCAAGTGCATCAATTGCCTGAAATCTGGGAAAAATTGATTGATGCTGGCTTTGAATCCGGCCACGCTTATGGCAAGTCGTTGCGTACCGTGAAGTCCTGTGTAGGTAGCACCTGGTGCCGTTATGGTGTGGGTGATTCGGTCAAGCTGGCGATTGATCTGGAAAACCGCTACAAGGGTCTGCGTTCTCCACACAAGCTGAAAATGGCGGTATCTGGTTGCACCCGCGAATGTGCCGAAGCGCAAGGCAAGGATGTGGGCGTGATTGCTACTGAAAATGGTTGGAACCTGTATGTATGCGGCAATGGCGGGATGAAACCACGCCATGCCGAACTGCTGGCTGGCGACTTAAGCACTGAAGACCTGATCAAATATATTGACCGCTTCTTTATGTTCTATATCCGCACTGCGGATCGCCTGCAACGCACCAGCGTCTGGCGCGACAATCTGGAAGGTGGCCTGGATTACCTAAAAGACGTAATTATTCATGATTCCTTAGGTCTGGGTGCCGAGCTTGAAGCGGAGATGGCCATCATCATTGCCACTTATGAAGATGAATGGAAAAACGCCGTTACCAACCCGGAAGTTCGTCAGCGTTTCCGTACCTTTGTGAACAGTGCAAAAGTAGATGAGCATATTGAATTTGTCGCTGAGCGCGGCCAGATTCGCCCAATCACTGTTGATGAGCGTGCTGCACGCAAACGTATTCCAGTGGTTGCAGAAGTTTAATTGATTAATAAACCCCTCCAACTCCCTGATAAATAGTGCTGGAAATCTCCTCCCTTTATTAAGGGGAGGTTGGGTGGGGTCAAAAAAGAGATGCCAAAATGAATCAAATGGTTAATACATGGATTGAGGTGTGCGCCTTAACAGAAATTGCTCCAGATACTGGCGCCTGTGCCCTGATCAATGGCCAGCAGGTTGCGGTTTTCCGCATGCGTGAAGATAACCGGATTTATGCCATTGGTAATCATGATCCGGCCAGCGGTGCCAACGTGCTGTCTCGCGGCATTGTCGGTGACTTGCAGGGTGAGCGCGTGGTGGCCTCGCCCATTTACAAGCAGCACTACAGTCTGGCTACGGGGCGCTGTATTGAAGATGCCCAATATCAGGTGCCTGCCTATCCGGTGCAAGTGGTCGATGGCACTGTTTTTGTAGGTAGCATGCCGCAAAAAACCTATATCACCACGCCACAGGCCCGCGAAGAAAAAATGCGGCTAGTGATGGTGGGCAATGGTCTGGCTGGCATGCGCATGCTCGAAGAGCTGCTGGAAATTGCGCCCGACCTGTACGAGATTGAAGTGTTTGGTGCCGAGCCACATGGCAACTACAACCGCATCATGCTCTCACCTGTGCTGTCTGGTGAAAAAAAGCTGGATGACATTATGCTGCATCCGCATAGCTGGTATGCCGAGCGTGGTATTACTTTTAACGCTGGCGATGAAGTCATCAAAATTGACCGTAAGCGTCGTCTGGTCATTGCCAAATCTGGTTATACCACTTCGTATGATCGTCTGGTGATTGCAACAGGGTCTTCTCCAGTAGTTTTGCCATTGCCCGGCCGTGAGCTGGATGGGGTTACTACATTCCGTGATATTTATGACATCAACAAAATGATTGATGCTTCAGAAAATTACCAGCATGCCTTGGTCATTGGCGGTGGCCTGCTCGGTCTTGAAGCAGCGCATGGCTTAAACAAGCGCGGCATGAAAGTCACCGTGATTCATTTGATGGATCGCCTGATGGAACGCCAGCTGGATCATGTTGCGGCTGACATGCTGAAAACCACACTCGAACAACGCGGCATGCGCATTGAACTCAGCGCGCAAACTGAAAAGATTCTGGGCAGCGAACGTGTTACCGGAATTTTGCTAAAGGATGGCCGTAAAATTCCGGCTGATCTGGTGGTAATGGCGGTTGGCATTCGTCCCAATATCGAACTGGCCAAATCTGCCGGTCTGCACTGTGAACGTGGTGTGGTGGTGAATGACATCATGCAAACCTTTGACCCGCGTGTGTATGCCGTAGGTGAATGTGTGCAGCATCGCGGTATTGCCTATGGTCTGGTTGAACCGCTGTGGGGTCAGGCGTTTGTTTGTGCAACCCAGTTGGCCGAACGCGGCAGCATTCAGTATCGTGGCACGCAGCTTGCTACTCAATTAAAGGTGAGTGGTGTTGAAGTGTTTTCTGCTGGCAATCTTGAAAGCGATGAAAGCTGCGAAGACCTGGTGATCCGTGATCCAAAACGTGGCATTTACAAGCGCCTGATCCTGAAAAACAACCATGTGCAAGGTGCTGTGCTATATGGCGATGCGCGTGATGGTTCATGGTATGCCGAACTCATCAGCGAACAGACCGACATCAGTTCTATCCGAAACCGCCTGTTGTTTGGCCGCGATTTTGCCATGAAGCAGGCCAGTTAAAGTCATTAACCCACTTAAGCAACCAACAGATGATGAAATACAGGGATGTAGTTATTGGCACTGTTCGAGCCACGGATGGCGAGTTTGCCGATAACGAAGAGTTTTGGTTACTTTTGCTCTCAAAAGTAACGCTTAGCGCAGCGTAATCCCTTTTAGATTGATGCGCTGCCAAGACAGCTCAACTGAGAGAATCAAGGAATATCCATGAATAGCATCGTATCCAAACCAATTACAGTACATCAAACATTGGATACTGCTCAAAGCACGCATACCACCTGCCCGTATTGCGGTGTGGGCTGCGGCGTGGAAGTCAGAAAAACCAAAAATAGCCTGACCCACGACCATCAGGTTAATGGCATTGCCAGCCATCCAGCCAATCAGGGTCGCTTATGTGTTAAAGGTAGCAGCCTGGCTGAAACCATTGGCACCAAAAGACGTTTATTGTTTCCACAGTTTCAGGCCAACGGCCAAACTGAACAGGTGTTATGGTCGCAAGCACTGGATAAAATTGCCACTACCTTTAAAGCAACCATTGAGCAGCATGGCGCAGATAGCGTGGCTTTTTACGTATCGGGCCAGCTACTGACTGAAGACTATTATGTGGCCAACAAGTTTGTAAAAGGTTTTCTGGGCACCGCCAATATCGACACCAATTCACGCCTGTGCATGTCCTCAGCCGTTGCTGGACACAAGCGCGCTTTTGGTGAAGATATTGTGCCCGGCTGCTACGAGGACTTTGAACTGGCCGATATGATTGTGCTGGTGGGTTCTAATACCGCATGGTGCCATCCGGTGCTATTCCAGCGCATTGCCAAAGCCAAGGAAAGTAACCCTAATCTATGCGTGGTGGTGATTGATCCACGCCATACCGCTACCTGTGATATTGCAGATATTCACTTGCCCCTATTGTCTGGCACCGACGTTGCCCTGTTTAACGGATTATTGCACTGGCTTCATCAGCATGAAGCACAGGATCACCAGTTTGTAACTGCACATACACAAGGCCTGTCAGACGCTCTTAAGCAAGCTGGCGAGCATCGCGATACCAGAGCGCTGGCAGAGCTTTGTGGTGTGCAATTACAAAGCCTTGAGGCTTTTTTTGACAAATTTGCTAAAACTGAAAAAGTCATTACCCTGTTTTCCATGGGCGTTAACCAGTCCAGCCAGGGTACTGACAAAGTCAACAGTATTATCAACTGTCACCTTTATACCGGACGCATTGGCAAACCCGGTATGGGGCCTTTTTCCATGACTGGCCAGCCCAATGCGATGGGTGGCCGTGAAGTGGGTGGTTTGGCCAATATGCTGGCAGCACACATGGAACTCAATAATCCGGTGCAGCGTGACCGGGTGCAGCGCTTCTGGCAAAGTCCGCTGATTGCCTCTGAAAATGGTCTTAAAGCGGTTGAGCTGTTTGAAGCGGTAGAAGCAGGCCGTATTAAAGCCATCTGGATCATGGCCACTAATCCGGTGGTCAGTTTGCCCAATGCTGACCAGGTAAAGCGTGCCCTCTCCAACTGTGATTTTGTGGTGGTGTCTGATATTACTGCCAAAACTGACACCACGGCGTATGCAGATGTGCTACTGCCCGCACTGGGCTGGGGCGAAAAAGATGGTACTGTTACCAATTCAGAGCGCTGTATTTCACGTCAGCGTGCATTTTTAAATCCTCCCGGCGAAGCCATGCCGGACTGGTGGGCCATTAGTCAGGTGGCAAAACGCATGGGATTTGGGGCCGCATTTGATTATCATCATCCGTCAGAAATTTTTGATGAACATGCCCGGCTTTCAGCCTTTGAAAATGTGAGCAGCGATCCAGAAACGCATGGCGTTTCCGCTGCGCAAGGCGAGAACTTTGCTCGAGCAGTGGCTGATCAAAAATCCACCACAAATTTTGATTTTCGCTACTTTAATCTCAAGGGCTTATGTGGCTTAAGCAAGCCCGCTTATGATGCTTTGCCGCCCCTACAATGGCCTGTATTGACGCCTTATCAGGGCACTAGCCGGGTATTGACCAATAACCGTTTTTCCCATCCAGATGGCAAGGCCCGCTTTATTAGCGTTAAGTATGAACCACCGCGCAATAAGGCCAGCCGTGATTACCCGCTTGCCTTAAATTCCGGGCGTATCCGCGACCAGTGGCATACCATGACGCGCACAGGTCTGGCACCAACGCTGGGCTCACATATTCCAGAACCTTTTATTGACATGCACCCCAACGATGCCCTGCTGTTTGGCATCAAGCAAAATGAACTGGCACGCCTGCACTCGCAATGGGGAACACTGGTGGCACGGGTGCAATGCTCCGGCAATATGAGACGTGGGCAGGTGTTTGTTCCCATACACTGGACAGCGCAAACGGCTTCGGATGCTCGGGTGGGCGCGCTGGTCAATCCGGTGGTTGACCCCATCTCTGGCGAGCCTGAATTCAAGCACACACCGGTTCGCATTGAGCCATTTCATGTGCAATGGCAAGGTGTGGCCTATAGCCGCTATGCGCTTAACCTCGAACAGGTAGCTTGGTGGACACACATTCAAACACAGGCTGCATCGCGTTATGAACTGGCTGGCCGGCAAAAAATCAATACAGTTTCCGAACATAGCAAAGCACTACTGCTCAGCCATCCGGCACTGGCCGAAATGGTACACAACAATCAAGCGGACTGGCTAGAATACAGTGATCACAGCAGCGGCATTTATCATGCAGCCATTATGGTAGACAGCCAGATTCAGGCTTGCATTTATATTGCCCCGCGTGAACTATTGCCCAACCGGGAATGGATTGCCAGCCTGTTTGTCAAATCTCGCCTCAGCAGTCGTGACCGTATGGCAATTCTGGCTGGTGCACCGTTAGGTAGCACCAATGATGCCGGGCCGCTGGTCTGCTCCTGCTTTAAAGTGGGCAAAAATACCATTTTAAATGCCATTCGGGAAAAAGGCCTGACCACCCCCAAAGAAGTAACTGCCTGTGTCAAAGCAGGTGGTAATTGTGGATCCTGTGTGCCAGAGATTCGCACGTTAATTGCTACCTGTCTGGTGGAATCCTAAGTACTCATGTTAAAAATACAACGATG
This sequence comes from Alkanindiges illinoisensis DSM 15370, assembly GCF_000619845.1. GTDB lineage: Bacteria > Pseudomonadota > Gammaproteobacteria > Pseudomonadales > Moraxellaceae > Alkanindiges > Alkanindiges illinoisensis. Next base: position 1,036,261 of record NZ_JHUX01000003.1, read on the forward strand.
ACTAAAACATCTTAAATCACTGGCATGAGAATGACATTAGAAACTGTAGCTGATGAACTTGGTCTAACTGAGGGATTAGTTGAAGATGGCTTCGCTAAGCACGAATTGAAGGTCAGCATTGTCATTCTGGCTGGTGGTCGTGCCACACGGATGAATGGTCAGGATAAAGGCTTGGTGCTGTTAAAGGGCCAGCCGCTGGCAATGCATCTTTACCGGCAAATTGAGTCTTTAAGTGATGATATTTTAATCAATGCCAACCGTAATCATGCGATCTACCAGCAATTGCTGCCAGCTTGCCAAATCATTAGTGACCAATGGCCGGACTTTAAAGGCCCGCTGGCTGGTGTACACAGTGCGTTACTGCATGCCAAACATAACTATGTGCTGATCATCCCCTGTGATTTACTGATATTGCCCAAAGACTGCATTAGCCAGTTGTGGCAAGCCATGCAGAAACAACATAGCAAAGTTGCTTACGCCAGCTTTAACCGGCAGGCACTCTATCCCCTTTGCCTGCTCCATTGCAGTTTGCGTAATAGTCTGGAACAGGTACTTGCCAGTGGTCGCCATGCGGTGCGGCACTGGCTGTTTGAGCAACAGGCAGCAGTAGCCGAGTTTGCAGTTGATAACATTTTGCCGCTGAATTTAAACACGCCAGATGATGTGGCACTGGCTGAGCAATGCTATGCTAGCGAAATATCTAATTTTTCAAACCATTTTGATTCAGGAGTAAAACAATGACTGCTTTAGTCACCACTGTTCACCCTGAATCCTTAAAAGAACTTTTACTCCATAACTCAGCGTCATCACTTGTAGACCAGTTTGGTCGGCATAAGCACAAGTTACGCATTTCCCTCACTGATCGTTGCAATTTTCGCTGTAGCTATTGCATGCCGGATCAACCCGACTGGCTGGCTAAAAAAGATATTTTAAGTTTTGAAGAATTATTAAAATTTGCCACTGTGATGGTGAGTATGGGTATTCGCCATATTCGTTTAACTGGCGGCGAACCCTTAATGCGCCAAGGCGTTGTTCACTTTATCCAGAGCCTAAACACCTTAAGAAAAAGTGGCCTGCAACGCATTTCCATGACCACCAATGCCTATTATCTCAAGAAATACGCCCATGACCTGAAACTGGCCGGCCTTGATGACCTAAATATCAGTCTGGACAGCATTAATCCGGCAACTTTTCTACACATGACCCAGCGACCATTACAGCCTGTGCTGGACGGCATACAAGCCGCGGTTAATGCAGGCATTCCGGTTAAGCTGAATTGCGTGATTGTGGCTGGCCAAAACGAGCATGAAATTGTAGAACTCACGCAATGGGCCTATCAGCACAATCTACCCTTACGCTTTATAGAATATATGCCACTGGATGCACCCACTAACTGGCAGGCGGGCAAGGTCATTACTGAAGACCAGATTATTGGCATGCTTGCCCCGTATTTTCATATTGAAAAGCAGCAGCGCCTGAATGATCCAGCCACCATTTATCAGCTTATTCCTCTTTTCCCTAATGAATCTGCCACTCTAAAATCCCCGTTTGAACTGGGCATTATTTCCACCATTAGCAAGCCATTTTGCCAAACTTGTGACCGCTTGCGCCTCACTGCCACGGGCGAGCTATTTACCTGTCTGTTTGCCAATAGCGGCACCGCCATTCGTCCCTTATTGCAACAAACCAATAGCGCCTTATTACAACAGGTCATTCTGCAAGCGGTCTGGCATAAAAAAGCCGGATTTATTGCTCAACAGCAAGCACCAGTACGCAAGATCAGTATGCATGCCATGGGTGGTTAGCCATGATTAATCCAAAAGATCATCCAGTTGAATGGGCTTTATTTCTATATGAACTTGAAGATGCCGAAGAGCATTTAAAAAACTTAATTATGCAACTTCACTCTAAATCAGATATCGATGAGATGGAGTTTAAAACTCACCTTTTTCATGTGTATGAGCACTTAAATCGTGCGTGGCATAGCAGAAATACCATTGGTGAAATTTCCAGTGCTCAATGGCAAGCTAATAGTCAGTTTCCAGCCAGTCTTAAACTTTTTAAAGATTGAAAAATAGGTAAATGCGTTATGTCCGAAGTTATTTTTGAATTTTATGGCCGCCTTGAGCGTCTGGCTCATCAATCGGAAATCAGCCTGAAACTGGATACCCCCGTTTCTATTGAAAACGCATTACAACAACTGGCTGAGCTTAAGCCTGACCTGAGTGAAAACCTGGAGCGCTGTGCCTGTGCCATTGGTGATGAATTGGTGTCTCGTTCCATGCTGGTAGACGCCAACACCCGTGTGGCTTTACTACCTCCTGTAGCTGGAGGTTAAGTCATGAATACGGCTGCAATTCATCCCCAAATCAATGACAGAATTAATCACAGAATCAACGAAAATGTAGAACGGATTCAAGATCATGAAATTGACCTGAACAACCTGCTGGCAATGCAATACTTCCCTGAGTGTGGCGGTCTTGCGCTGTTTGCCGGAACGGTGCGCAATCACCACAATGGCAAGGATGTACAAAGCCTGAAATATACGGCTTACAAGCCACTGGCAGAAAAAATGATCCGCCAGATTGAACAGGAAATTGAACAAAAATATGGCGTGTCCTATGTGCGTGTTGTACACCGGATTGGGCATTTAAATATTGGTGAAGTGGCCATTTATGCTGTGGCTCGTAGTGATCATCGGCGTGAAGCCTTTGCAGCCTGTGAAGAAGCGGTTGAGCGTGTTAAACATGAAGTGCCGGTATGGAAGGAAGAGTTTTATACTGATGGCAGCAGCATCTTTGTTGAAGGCTGCTGTATTCGCACTGATTTTAATGGCTTACCTCAGAATCGTTTTAACCATGATGCCTCTCATCTGGTGTTCCAGCACCAGCAATTTCAGAACCAGAAAACCCCCCAAGGCACTTTCCATAAAATTTTTCCCCTCACTGGACAGCAACAGACTCAACAGCAAAATAAGCAAGCCATCCAGCAAAAAGTTACTGATGAATAAACAGGAACTTTAATTACCAGCAACTCACTAAAGTACAGAAAATTATTCTTGTTTAATGTTCCCATTTAACTCAAGGCAGGCAGGTAGTGAACAGCATAAACGCAGAACGCAAGGTTTATATTATTCATGGCTATGGTGCTGGGCCACAGTCGCACTGGTTTCAGTGGCTAAAACAGCAACTGGAAGCACAAGGCATCACCGTATACGTACCGGCCTTGCCTGATTCTGAGCATCCTATCAAGGAACAGTGGGATGAGTGCCTAAAACAAATTATTGGTGTACCAGATGAATACACCTATTTTGTGGCGCACAGTTTAGGTTGCATTGCCCTACTGGATTATTTTCGCCAGCTTGAACCCCGTCCGCAAATTGGTGGCATGATTCTGGTGTCCGGTTTTTCAACGCCTATTTCCGGTTATTCACTGATTAATCCTTTTGTAGGCAATGCGTTTCATCCAGAACACTTCATTGCCATGACAGCGCAGCGTGTGGTTATTGCAGCCAAGGATGATCCAATTGTACCTTTTGAGCAGACTGAACAACTGGCTCATGACCTTGAAGCCCGATTTATTAAAGTTGAGCATGGTGGGCACTTTCTGGATAGTGAAGGATTTACCGAGCTGCCCTTAGTACATGAACAACTGAGTGCCATGATCAATCGCTAAGGTGTTTTGAGCTTGGAACATGGACTCTTTGCGTTTAGTATTTTGCCAATCTATTCAAGCCCTTTACTTCATTAATCATTCAATTGACTATTTTTAATTTTTGCAAATCCTGAGAACACCGAATGAAAAACGTTGGCATGAAACCCGACAGCTACCGCAAAGCCACGGCGACTGCCGAGCTACTGGTTCCGCCGCACTGTATTGACCTGCTACGCACAGGCCAGACCGAAAAAGGCGATGCGTTAAAAACGGCTCGTATTGCGGGCATTCTGGCCGCCAAGCGCACCGATGAGCTGATTCCGTTATGTCATCCATTGCCCATTTACCGGGCCGATGTGGATTTTGAATTGCTGGAAGACCGGGTGATTGCCAGTGCAGAAGTCGAAACCATTGGGCCAACTGGCGTGGAAATGGAAGCACTGACGGCAGCAAGTCTGGCAGTGCTCACCATTTATGACATGCTCAAACCGCACTGTGAACCGCATGAACTAATTATTCGCGAATGCAAGCTACAGGAGAAAAAAGGCGGCAAGTCACACTACAAGCGCGAGTTACGTCAGGCTGTTTCAGCCGCAGTCATTGTACTGTCGGATACCGTTGCAGCAGGCCGCAAACCGGATACTGCTGGTAAAGCTGTGGTGAGCACCCTGGAACAGGCAGGTTTCAACCCCATCCATTATCAGGTGTTACCCGATGAATCAGACCAGTTAAAAGATCTGGTGGTAAAACTAGTGGCAGAGTATGCATGTGTCATTACTGTCGGCGGCACAGGTATTGGAAAACGTGACATTACTGTAGATACCTTGAAGCCGCTGATTGAGCGTGAACTGCCGGGCTTGATGGAAGCAGCACGCGCTTTTGGTCAGCAGCGCACGCCTTACGCTGCGATGTCACGTGGTGTGGCCGGGTTTATTGATCGCTCACTCTTGATCACACTTCCGGGCAGCCGTGGTGGTGCAACTGAATCCATGGCAGCGATTTTGCCAGCACTGGTGCATATATTTGATGTCTGCCGTGACCTGCCACATCCCGGGGGCTATGAATGAGCCAGCCTGCTTGCAGCCATGACGGCCTAATTAGTCTTGATGAAGCGCTGGCCAGTTACGCCAGTGTTAGCACTTTGCCTGTTATTAGCCTACCTCTCATTAAGGCTCATCAGCACATACTGGCAGAAGATGTCATTTCCCCCGTAGAACTGCCGCTGTTTGATCAGAGTGCTGTGGACGGCTATGCCTTACGTCAGGCTGATATTGATGCCGGAATAACACAATTTGAACTGGTTGGCGAAATTCGGGCAGGTTTTGCACAACAAGTCGAGCTTAAGCCGGGGCAGGCCTTGCGTATTTTTACGGGTGGGCAACTGCCTGCTTCAGCCGATACAGTAGCCCGGCAGGAAATTGTGCAACGTGAACAGGATCGCATTCAGCTCATGCAATCCATTGATGCTGGCACTGATATTCGCTATCGCGGGGAAGAACTGGCAAAAGGCACCATGCTGGCCAAACAGGGGCAATTACTGAATAGTGGCCTACTTGCTGCCTTAAGCATGGCAGGCGTACAGCAGGTCAAAGTGCATCGTCAGCCTAAAATTGCAGTGCTGATTACTGGTGATGAAGTACGCACGGAACGCGACAATGACGCTCAGGTGTTTGATGCCAATGGCCCATTGATTAGTAGCTGGCTTAAGGAACGCGGACTATCGGATATCACCCTACAGCATGTACCCGATGAACCTGAAGTCCTTAAAGATGCATTAGATCAGGCTTTTAGCCAGCATGATCTGGTGATTACCACAGGAGGCGTTTCAGTGGGTGATTACGACCTGATTCGTCCGGTATCAATGCAATTAGGTGCTCAGCAAATCTTCTGGCAAGTGGCGCAGAAGCCCGGAAAACCGCTGTATTTTGCCAGCTATCAAAACGCGCAAACAGGAAAGCAATGCTATTTATTGGGCTTACCGGGTAATCCTGCTGCCGTACTTATTGGCTTGCACCTGCACCTTGCGACATTACTTTCCTGTCTGCAACAAAAGCAGAATGCCCAGCCGCAATGGCAAACTGGTTTATTTACGGGTCATTTAAAACCTGATAGCCGTGAGCGTTTGCTGCGTATGCACATGCATGTTTCGCCTCAGGGACAAGTGATCTTAAAATCACTGGATAAACAGCAATCACATATGCTGAGCAATCTTGCCAATGCCAATGTCCTGGTACGAGTTCCTGCCCATCAGCACATTAATGAGCATACTACGCTACATTTTCTGCCAATCTTATAAATCCTCAACCAATCTGGAATGTTATTGTCATTACAATGGCATTCCAAGCCTTAAAATTGGTAGCTTCTTCTATTTCGTTAAATTTTAGAAAAATAAATTTGAAGCTGATCTAAAACTTAATTGAAACTTAAATTTACATAAAACAAACAGGTTTAATTGAAAAAATAAGGGCTTAAATAAATTGTTTGATTGAATTCCCTATAATTTATAGGGATTTACTACATTATGCTAAATTACAGATACTTAAAATTCATCATTCCGCATCTCCGGTCATTAATTGTTATAGCTTCACATCATCAGTTAAGGCTATAATGCGCCGCAAAGTAGCAGTGCTGCACCTTTTGGTGCAACGCATGTCAGTTTGATTTTTACCTGTTTTTTGACCTGTACAATGGCAAGCTGGATTCACGCAAGCACTCTAATAGCAAACCCATTTTTCGCTGTAATGGGACTCTTAACCGAGGTTGTAAAATGAGACAAACCTTTTTAGCCGTATTGTCTTTATGCGCTATAGCGGTCTTACTGACTGGCTGTAGCGGAGACATCGTCATCTTTAACTCAAAGGGACAAATCGGAATTGAGCAGCGCGACCTAATCATCATTTCTTTTGTCTTGATGCTACTGGTTGTGATTCCTGCCATTTTCATGACGTTTTACTTTGGCTGGAAATACCGCCAGGGTAATGGTTCTGCCGAGTATTTACCGAAATGGGCACATTCCACCAAGATTGAAATCGTGGTGTGGGGCGTACCTATTTTAATCATCTGTGCGCTTGCCTATTTAGCAGGTACAAGATCATTTAGCCTAGATCCATACAAACCAATCACTGCTGAGAAAGTTGCCCAGTCGGTTCAAAATAATCCAGACCAGGCAATTGCAAATCAGGCTAAAAAACAGCCTGTTACTATTCAGGTGATTGCAGAGCAATGGAAGTGGGTGTTCATTTATCCGGAACAGAACATTGCGACTGTCAATGAGATTGTTTTACCGGTAAATACCCCCATTAATTTCCGTATTACCTCCAATTCTGTAATGAACTCGTTCTTTATCCCGCAACTGGGTGGACAGGTTTATGCGATGGCAGGTATGCAAACCCAGCTTCACCTGATTGCTGATGAATTGAGTGATCGTGACGGTAAGCCTGGTATTGGTCCGGATGATGGTTATCGTGGTATATCGGCCAACTACAGTGGCTACGGTTTCTCCAATATGCGCTTTAGAGCTCACTCTGTAACTGATGCAGAGTTCAATGCCTGGGTCAATCAGGTAAAAGCCTCACCACAAACACTGGATATGGCCAAGCTTCATGCCTTAAGAGACGACCCGAAAAATCGTCCTCATCACCCGCATCCGGTGACCTACTTCTCTTCTGTAGAGCCTAACCTATTCAAAGTCGTTATAGATCAGTATATGGCCGCACAGTACAATCATACAGCGTCTCAAGCAAGCCATGAGAGTGGCCATGCTGCTGGTGAAGGCAGTCATACTGCTGTTGTAGAGGAATAAAACATGTTGTTAGGAAGGTTAAACTTTGAGGCAATACCTCACGATCCCATCGTGCAGGTCACAGTTGCCGGTATGATTCTTGGTGGGCTATTGCTGCTCGCGGCCATTACCTACTTTAAAAAGTGGAATTATCTCTGGTCTGAATGGTTTACCACAGTAGACCATAAAAAGATCGGTATCATGTATGTCATCGTGTCGATGATCATGCTGCTGCGCGGTTTCTCCGATGCCATCATGATGCGTCTGCAACAGGTGCTGGCAGCCGGTGGTGCCGAAGGTTACCTGCATCCGGAACACTATGACCAGATTTTCACTGCTCATGGGGTGATCATGATTTTCTTCGTGGCCATGGGTCTGGTGGTTGGCCTCATGAACATCGTAGTGCCTTTACAAATTGGCGCACGTGACGTTGCATTCCCACTATTAAACTCTGTCAGCTTCTGGCTATTTGCAGTCAGTGCCGCATTGGTGATGATGTCACTGGTACTGGGTGAGTTTGCAGCAACTGGCTGGCTGGCTTATCCTCCGCTGTCGGGCATTGAGTATAGTCCGGGTGTCGGGGTTGATTACTATATCTGGTCGTTGCAGATTTCGGGTTTGGGTACCCTGCTGACTGGTGTGAACTTCTTCGTAACTATCATTAAAATGCGTGCCCCTGGCATGACTTTAATGAAAATGCCGATTTTCACCTGGACTGCGCTGGTTACTGTAATCCTGATTATTGCTGTGTTCCCGATTTTAACCGGTACTCTGGCAATGCTAACCGTTGACCGCCTGTTTGGTATGCATTTCTTTACCAATGAAGCTGGCGGTAGCCCAATGCTTTACGTCAACCTGATCTGGACCTGGGGTCACCCTGAAGTATACATTCTGGTATTGCCTGCTTTTGGTGCATTCTCAGAGATCGTTGCAACATTCAGCCGCAAATACCTGTTTGGTTATAACACCATGGTCTACGCAACCGTAGCCATTGGCTTGCTGTCCTATGTAGTTTGGGTTCACCATTTCTTTACCATGGGTGCCGGTGCCAACGTTAACGCGTTCTTTGGTATCATGACCATGGTTATTGCAATTCCAACTGGCGTGAAGATTTTCAGCTGGTTGTTCACCATGTATAAAGGTCGTATCCGTTTTACCACGCCAATGCTGTGGACAATGGGCTTTTTGGTAACCTTCTCTATTGGTGGTATGACTGGTGTTCTGCTTGCAATTCCACCAGCAGACTTTGTTGTTCACAATTCCCTGTTCCTGATTGCACACTTCCATAACGTCATTATCGGTGGTGTGGTATTTGGTATGTTTGCTGCCCTGACCTACTGGTTCCCAAAAATGTTTGGTTTCACACTAAACGAATACTGGGGCCGTCTGTCATTCTGGTTCTGGGTCATTGGTTTCTATCTGGCATTCATGCCGCTATACGTGCTGGGCTTTATGGGTATGACCCGTCGCCTGAACACCTATGACAATCCTGACTGGGAACCCTACCTGTATGTCGCTTTTGTCGGTGCAGTATTTGTATTTATTGGTATTCTGTGCCAGTTAATCCAGATTGCCGTAAGCTTCCGTGATCGCAAGAAAAATGCAGACTTAACAGGCGACGTATGGGATGGTCGTACCCTGGAATGGGGAACTACTTCTCCTGCCCCGTTCTATAACTTTGCTCATATCCCCCATGCTGATGAAATTGATGCATTCTGGGTAGCCAAAGAAAAAGGCGTTGCTTACCAGCGTCCTGCCAAGTATGAAGACATCCACATGCCGACAAACCGTGCTGCTGGTGTTCTGATTGGTGGCCTGCTGTTTGTATTTGGCTTTGCCATGACTTGGTATATCTGGTGGCTTGCAATTGCTTCACTGGTTGGTTCAATTATCGTGTTCATTGCAAGTTCATTTACCAAGAAAGTGGACTACTATGTACCCGCTGCTGAAGTTGAGCGTATTGAGAATGAGCGCTTTCATAAACTTGAGCAGTTTCAAAAGCAGGGCTAAGACATGTCTGAAGTAATTCATCATCAAGACGAGCACGGTCACGATCATCATCACCATGATGATACCGACATGACAGTGTTCGGTTTTTGGACCTATATCATGAGTGACTTGATCTTGTTCTCAAGTCTCTTCATTGCATATGCTGTATTACATACTCACTTTGCAAATGGGCCCAGCTCTCAGGAAGTTTTTGGTGAATCCTTAAGCTTCGTTATGGTTGAAACCTTCCTTCTGCTGGTCAGTAGCTTTACCTTTGGTATGGCTGTACTAGCCCGTTACAAGGAAAAAGTAGGTCAGGTACTAGGCTGGCTGGCGGTTACCTTTCTTCTGGGTGCCGGCTTTATCGGCATGGAAGTCTATGAATTCCATCACCTGATTTCTATCGGTCACGGCCCAAATGTAAGTGCGTTCCTAAGCTCCTACTTCAGTTTGGTGGGAACTCACGGTATTCACGTTACCTGCGGTCTGATCTGGATGATCGTTCTAATGATCCAGATTGCCAAAAATGGGCTTACCCTGCCAAATACCCGCCGTCTGGCTTGCTTAAGCCTGTTCTGGCACTTCCTGGACATTGTCTGGATTTGCGTATTTAGTGTGGTTTACTTGTTAGGAGCAATATAATGGGTCATCACGCACATACCGATGCCGCTGGTGCTAGCCACGGCAGTACCAAGCAGTATGTTATTGGTCTGATTATTTCCATTGTTCTGACTATTATTCCGTTCTGGATGGTCATGCAGAATGTGGAGCAGCCCGGTAGCTTTGGACGTGGCCCGCTGGTATGGACCATTGTTGTCACTGCTATTGCACAGGTGCTGGTACAGTTAGTGTTCTTCCTGCATTTGAACTCATCTTCTGAGCAGCGCTGGAACCTGATTGCATTTGTTTATACTGTTCTGACAATTGCAATCCTGATCATTGGCTCAATCTGGGTCATGGATTACCTGCACTATTTCATGATGTCCTGATTGGCTTGATTAATGATTAAGAAGTTTATTTACTTAACCAAGCCTGGAATTATTTTTGGTAATTTCATTTCGGTCATGGGGGGCTTTTTTCTGGCCTCTCAAGGCAACATCGATTTATGGCTTCTACTGGTTACTTTGCTTGGAACCTCACTCGTTGTTGCTTCTGGTTGTGTAGTAAACAATATCATTGATCAGGATATTGACGTCAAAATGGAGCGAACCCGGAACCGCGCACTTGTAAAAAAGTCGGTTTCAAATACAGCGGCATTTATTTATGCCGCTGTACTGGGAATTTTCGGGTTTGCTCTGCTTTACTGCTTTACTAACTTACTGGCGGTTGCATTTGCTGCCTTTGGTTTTTTTGTCTACGTTGTTCTATATAGCCTTTATCTAAAGCGCCATTCCATTCATCAGACACTGGTCGGTAGCCTTTCAGGTGCCTGTCCTCCGGTTATTGGTTATTGTGCTGTTGCCAACCAGTTTGATGCTGGTGCACTCATTCTGTTTATTCTGTTTTGTATCTGGCAAATGCCACATTCTTTTGGTATCGCCATCTTCCGCTTAAATGATTATATATCTGCGCGTATTCCGGTATTACCGGCCAAAAAAGGCATCTATATTACCAAGCTGCAATCAGCCGTTTATGTCTTATTGTTTACATTAACAGGCAGCCTTCTGTATGTTTTCCATTATGTAGGTCTAATTTATCTGGTGGTATTTGCTGGCTTGTGTGGTTACTGGTTATATCTGGCTGTAAGTGGTTTTAAAGCCATTGATGACCGTGTTTGGGCCCGTCGTTTCTTCTTATTTTCAGTCATCCTGATTACTGTTTTTAGTGTGCTGATTTCTGTTGATTATGAGCCGCAGCCTAGTTACGGTTTTATTTTTAAGCTATAAAATAATGATTTAATTTTCTGATCCTGATAATTCTGTTTTTACTTTGTGTAACCCTGTTAGAGATTAAATTTTTCATTATTTTATAAAACAATAAGAGATAATGAGATGACGCGATTTTTTACTGCTCGCCTGCACTTTAGAAGTGCAATTTTATTTGGCCTTTTTTTTCTGCTTCCTGTCAGCAGTTATGCCAGCTTTGATAGCTATTGTACGCCAACCTGGTCATTGGAATTACAATCCTATAATCGGTGCAGCAATCTGCCTATGTTAAGCCCGGCTAATGATAATCAAACCAATATGCGACTATTGATGGCGGATATGCGACTGGCAACCATCGCACCGCCCAAGCCTCCTGTCTCTAGCTGGACAGATGAGTACAGTGCAGTGCCTTTCGCTGCTGAAGACTTTAAAAATGCTATCAGCAATACCAGTCCTTCACAAAGAAAAAAGTCATCATCGCAAAAATCTAGTGATCGCTATATTGCCGAGGAGCGCTGTCAAAGTAGTGCGTCAGGTATGCGGGCATTCATTGAGCAAGTCAATGCTGATCGTGGTTTAAAGCCTGCTGAAAAATTACTATTGATAAAACAGCGGCAGGCCATTTTACCTTCCTGCGATAAAGCACTGGAATATATCAAGGTGATTCCAGAATGGAGTTCACTGGTCAAGCAATATATTTCCTATATCAACGGTTCAGTAGCTTTTTATAATAGCGACTACCCCACTGCACAAAAAATCTATACGGCCCTGAATTCAGTGCCCTCAGCATGGCTGAGTGAAACTGCAACTTATATGCTGATTAGAACGTCGGTGAATCACGCGTATAGCAGTGGGCTGGATGAATATGGTTTTCAGTCGCTGGCTAAAATTGATAAAAATGCCATTGCAACCTCATTTAATGCAATCGGTACTTATTTTAAGCGTTATCCGCAGGGTCAGTATGCTGCTTCAGCACGCGGCCTATTACGCCGTCTATATTGGATGGGCGGCCAGCAACAGCAGCTTATTGATGAATTTTTATGGCAGTTTAATCATTTACAGAAATCACAATTTAATCTGGAAATGCAGTGGGTGCCAGAAGAAATTGACCAGCGAATTTTTGAGAGCAAACTATTTAACCCTAGTAATCTCAAAGATCCATTTTTCTTAGCCACTTATGATCTCATGCATATGCGTGAAAGCAGTGCAGAAAAATATAAGCCCTTAAGCTGGACTGCCCTGCAAGCGCAAAAAGACTATTTTAAGACTGCACCCGAGTTGTATCGATATTTACAGGCAGCTCACTTATTTTTGCTTCAGAAAAAACCACAACAGGCATTGGATTATTTACCTAAAGGGAATCCACCCGATCGTCTAAACTATTTGCAGCTTAGCCAGTTTGTTTTAAAAGGCCGAATTCTGGAGCATCTGAGCAAGTCTGATGAAGCCAATACACTCTGGACAGTATTGCTGGGTTCTGCCAAGTCACCTTATCAGCCCCAGTTGGTAGAGCTTGCGTTAGCATTGAATTTGCAAAATGGTCAGGATATTAATGCATTTTTTAAAACGGATAGTTTGATTAAAGATCCGGCTATCCGTGCTGTTATGATCAGGCAGGCTGCCAATGCTGAATTACTTGATTCAATCATTAATTCCTCTGCTACTTCGGCACAGGAAAAGCTCCTTGCCAGTTTTACCTTATTGCATAAAAGCCTGAATCATCAGCAATATAAGCTTTTTGTTGATTCGCTAAAATATTTGCCCAAAGATGCGTTCAATTACAAAGGCTATGACAGTGAAACTGAAGCCCTAAAGAATCAGCCGAAGTTTGAATTATTTTTATGGAAAGGCACTGCAATTAATGATCAGTTAAGTTGCCCATCTTTAATCAATATCAGTAAAACCCTGACAACCCAGCCACAGGATGAAGTTGCATTGCTTTGTCTAGGTGAATTTGTACGCCTTAGCAGCTTTAAAAGCGGTGAATACAATCTTGAACCCGAAATGCCAAATCAAAACACATCAAATCGCCTAGACTGGGCTTTGGGTAACGGACAGATACCTTTTGCCCAAGCCACTTTCTCACGCGGTGAGGTATATAAAAATATCATCCAGAATAGTGCCAATGACCACTTAAAAGCTTACGCCTTATACCGCGCCATCAACTGTTATGCTCCAGGCGGTATCAACGATTGCGCTGGAGTAGATGTTGAAAAGAGTCTGCGCAAGAAATGGTTTGAGCAACTCAAGCAAAACTATCCTGATAGTCAATGGGCCAAGGAGCTAACTTATTATTGGTAAATCCATGCGTGGTCTTAAACCGTTTATTGTGCGTTTGGCAGTGCTGTTACTGAGTTTTTCCATAACAGCCTGTCAGCCAGATCCTGATAACTTAAACGAAAAAAAGGCGCAGGGAATAAATGCCCATCATTATCATAGTTTCTGGTTATGGGGAAATGTCAATCCAGCGCCCTATCTGGCCAATACTACCGAACTGTATCTTTTACAGGGTGAAGTCAGTTTTTCAAATGTGTTGCAACAGCCAACTTTTACGGCGCAGGGCATGGGGCTTACAACGATTAAACCAGCAAAAATCTGGCTGGTTTACCGTACCACGACACTGCAATGGTCACCAGAACTCATACAGGCCATAATCCGACGGCTTGATAGCTGGCAGCGCTACGGTAATCAGGTAATCGGCTTACAAATAGATTTTGATTCAGCAACTGGCCAACTAGAACAATATGCTAAATTTCTGCAAAGCATTCGGCAGCAGCTTCCTAGCCAATACCAGCTCAGTGCCACCGGTTTGCTGGACTGGAGTAATGCCAGCGCTAATACAATCTTAAGTCTGGGTCATGTGCTCAATGAGATTGTCATTCAAACTTATCAGGGTACACGCACAATAAATAATTACCGCGCATATTTGCCTGCGCTGGGTCGCCTGAATATTCCCTTTAAAATCGGGCTGGTTCAGCATGGCCAGTGGGTTGCAGATCCCACAATTGAAAAAAACCCGTACTTTAAAGGCTACGTGGTGTTTTTACTCAAGGAATAAGCTAATTATTTCCTTGTATATTTTCAGGTTTTCTATACAATAACGCACTGCTTTATAGCACGCGAAAATAATTTTTTTCGTGTTACTCCTTGCCATTGATGTTGGAATCAGTGGCTGTCTAAACCGTAAGGAGCTTAATATGCGTCATTACGAAATCGTGCTGTTGGTTCATCCAGACCAGAGCGACCAGGTTGTTGGGATGGTTGAACGCTATCTCACTCAAATTAAAGAAGCTGGCGGTCAGATTCACCGTCTTGAAGACTGGGGCCGCCGTCAACTGGCTTACCCAATCAACAAAATCCATAAAGCGCACTACATTCTGATGAACGTTGAATGTGGTCAGCAGACTCTGGATGAGCTTGAAGAATTGTTCCGTTATAACGATGCGATCATCCGTAACCTGATCATCCGTCGTGAAAAGGCAATTACTGAAGAATCATTGCTGGCCAAGAGCGCTGAAGAAAAACGCGCCCGTAAGGCTCAACGTAATGATGATGGTCAGTCTAACGACCAAGATCAAAACCAAGCTGCTGAAGCATAAGGAGAACCTACATGGCACGTTTCTATCGTCGTCGCAAGTTCTGCCGCTTCACTGCTGAGAACGTTGCATATATCGACTACAAAGACATCGATACCTTAAAACAGTACGTTACTGAAAACGGCAAGATTGTTCCTAGCCGTATCACCGGTACGAAGGCTCGTTATCAACGTCAGTTGGCGCTTGCAATCAAGCAGGCTCGCTATCTGGCTTTGATCCCTTACACTGACAATCATAAGTGAGGTGATCTGTGGACGTTATTCTGTTACAACGCATTAAAAACCTGGGTAAGCTGGGCGACAAAGTATCTGTTAAAGCAGGTTATGGTCGTAACTTCCTGATTCCTCAAGGTAAAGCTGTTTCTGCTACCGAAGCTAACACTGCTGCTTTTGAAGCGCGTCGTGCTGAGCTGGAAAAGCAGGAAGCTGAAGTATTGTCTTCTGCACAAAGCCGTGCTGACAAACTGAACGAAGTAAATGTTGTGATCACTGCTAAAGCTGGTGATGAAGGCAAACTGTTCGGTTCTATCGGTACTCGTGACATTGCTGATGCCCTGACTGCTTCTGGCATTGAAGTTGACCGCGCTGAAGTACGCCTGCCTAACGGTGCGCTGCGTCACACTGGTGAGTTCAATGTTGCGGTACAACTGCATCATGATGTTACTGCTGAAGTTCTGGTAACGATTGTTTCTGAATAATCGTCACTGAATGATCAGTATGCTAAATAATTCTATATAGAATCATTTGGTTAAAAGCATGCTTTCGGGCATGCTTTTTTTATATCAAAAAAATGTCTTTATTTTTCAGCATCTCGTTCTGATATTTAGTCAACTGCCGTTTAAAACAGCACACCACCTGCCCGATTTTTGCTTTAATAAGCACACGGATTTGGGTTTAATTATTTGGGATATTCACTATGACTTTGTCCTCTGCTCTTGACGCTACGGCGACGAACAAACCAAGCGACGGCAACATTGTGCATATGCTTCCCAATGGTCGTGAAGTACGTGTCCCGCCACACAACCTGTCAATGGAGCAAGCGGTATTGGCAGCGTTAATGACCATTTCCGAATCCTGGGACAGTATCAGTGATTTATTGCATGAAAATGACTTTTACGCAGTACGCCACCGCCTGATTTTTCGCGCCATTAGCCATCTGGCTGGCACCAACATGCCTTACGATGCCGTACTGGTGAATGACTGGCTCTCCAAGAACCATCAACTGGAAGAAAGCGGTGGTGAAGCCTACCTGATGCAATTGCTGGCAGAAAGCCCGGCCAGTTTGTATAACCTGACTGCCTATGCTGAAAAAGTGAAAGAGCTGTCTGCACTGCGTGAGCTAATCAAAGCGGGTAATGACCTGCTGCAAACCGCCTATGATTCCAAGGGCAAATCTGTTACTGATATTCTGGATAGTACCGAAAGCCGGATTTTTGCTATTAGCGAGCAGCATAATAACCGTAATAAGGAAACTGGCCCGCAACCGCTGGTAGGTGTATTAAAAACTGTGCTGCATAAGGTTGAAGAATTACAAAAAAATGATAGCCCGATTACTGGCTTATCGACAGGTTTTATTGAACTCGATAACAAGACCTTTGGCATGCAAGCCGGTGACCTCATCATTGTGGCAGCGCGTCCCAGTATGGGTAAAACTACTTTTGCCATGAATCTGGTTGAAAGTGTACTGTTTAATGCCGACTTGCCAGCCTTGGTGTTTTCCATGGAAATGCCAGCAGATTCGATTGCAACCCGTCTGATTTCATCATTTGGCCGTATTCATCAGGGGCGCTTGCGCTCAGGACGACTGGAAGAAGGTGACTGGGTCAAGTTTTCCAGCACGCTCATGCAGTTGCAGAGCAAGTATTTATATATTGACGATTCATCTGCTCTGCCTCCCAATGAACTACGCTCACGCGCGCGCCGGGTAGCCAAAAACCACGGTGGCAAGCTGGGCTGCATCATGGTCGACTATTTGCAACTAATGAAAGTGCCTGGCATGGGTGATAATCGTGTGGGCGAGATTTCGGAAATTTCGCGCAGCTTAAAAGCACTGGCCAAGGAAATGAATTGCCCGGTCATTGCCCTGTCCCAGCTTAACCGAAGCCTTGAGAACCGTCCAAACAAACGCCCGATTATGTCTGACTTGCGCGAATCTGGAGCTATTGAGCAGGACGCCGACCTGATCATGTTTATTTATCGGGATGAAGTATATAACAAGGAATCCAAGGAAGCCGGGACTGCCGAGATTATTATTGGTAAGCAGCGTAACGGCCCCATTGGTACAGTTCGCCTTGCCTTTGAAGGTCAGTTTACCAAGTTTGAAAATTTAAGCCCTGAATATTATCGTAATGCCGATGATGATGAATAAAAAGAATGATCAACAGTAATGAATGATCCTGCCTTGATGATGCATACGGTGATAAAACGCCAGCCCAGAGTGGAACTTAGCACCTCTGCCCTACAACATAATCTCAAGCGTGTGCGTGAGCTTGCACCACAAAGTAAAGTCGTCTGCATGGTCAAGGCCGATGCTTATGGTCATGGCATTGAATTCGCCTTAAATGCCTTGCAGGATACTGATGCATTTGGTGTGGCCTGCATTGAGGAAGCACGACAAATCCGGCAATTGGGCTGTTCACAGCTCGTTACACTGATTGAAGGGGTGTTTAGCCCGGCTGAATGGCTGGAAGCCAGCCAGCTACAGTTTGAATGCGTAGTACACCAGCAGCAGCAAGTGGACTGGGCATTAGCGCATCCAGAAATTTATCAGCAAAATAACCTGAAAATCTGGCTTAAATTAAATAGTGGCATGAACCGCTTAGGGTTACAACCCGATGAGCTACTAAAAGCTGCGCATCAATTGCGTGCAGCCGGATTTGAATTAGTCCTGACCATGCATTTTGCCAATGCCGATGTACCAGAACATCCGTTAAATCAGCAACAGATCCAGACTTTTTTACATTTAAGACAGCAACTGGAACCCATTGAAGCGTCTTGCTGTAATTCGGCTGCCATTTTTAACTGGCCAGAACTGCATTTTGATTACGTCCGTCCTGGCATTATGCTGTACGGCGCATCGCCCTATGACTATATCAGTGCAGCCAAGCTTGATTTACGTCCGGTCATGCATCTTAAAAGTAATTTGATTGCCATCCAACATGTGAATGCTGACCAGGTCATTGGCTATGGCTCACGTTTTACCACAACCCGTCCTACCCGCTTGGGAATTGTGGCAATGGGTTATGGTGATGGTTATCCACGGGCTTTAAGCCACGGCGCTTATGTGAGCATTCAGGGCCATGAAGCGCCACTCTTAGGTCGTGTAAGTATGGACTTATTGGCAGTAGATTTAACCGATTTGCCGAGCACTATTGATATTGGTGCCGAGGTGACTTTATGGGGCGATAATCCAACGGTTGACTTGATTGCCCAGTACAATAATACCATTGGCTATGAGTTGCTGTGTCGTTTAACGAACAGGCCTAAGCGTATAATATTTTAAATGAAGCTTATTCCTTATTTTGTATATAAAAAAATATCTGATAGACGCAGAGATGAAATTATTCAGTTTCTTAAGTCTAACAGTACAGCTGATGATTACTCATTATTTACTCATCAAAAAACAAATAATCTTCTTATTTCAAGAATGATAACAGATAATAATTTTATCGTTCGGCGAAATATAAATTATAGAAATTCTTTTTTACCTATAGCACTTGGCAGAATTATAGAGATCAATAACAAAACCTATATTAATATCTCAGTAAGAATGCATTGGCTTATAATTATCTTCTCAACAATATGGTTTACCCCTTTATTCTTTGCTTTTATTGCACTTTTATATATTGATACTGTTTCTATAGAATTTATATTAGGTGTATTTGGCTTAATTATTGGGGGATATTTACTTATACAAGTATCGTTCTGGTTTGAAGCTCAAAAATTAATTAAAATATTTGATAAAATTTTTTCTGATAATTAAATGAATTTCAACTACAAAGCTAGTGCCTGGCAAGAGCTTTAGGCACATAGCTTGTTATTAAAATTGGATAACCAAAATCAATAATTTAGGTCAACGCCAATAATCATCCGGTGGCTGTGGCAGATTGCTCATGGTACTACGCAAACCATCTGACCATTGCTGACGAATCATAGAAAAATACGGGTCATTATCGTACAGGCGGCGCCCTTCCGGTAAATTAAACTGATTGGCACGATATACAATCAGATCCAGCGGTGTTCCGACAGACACGTTGGAACGAATGGTGGAATCAAATGAAATCAGCGCACAACGCAAGGCTTTATCCAGTGGCGTATGATAATTTAATGCACGATCCAGAATCGGCTTACCATACTTACTTTCACCAATCTGAAAATATGGCGTGTCCATAGTGGCTGCAATAAAGTTGCCTTGCGGATAAATACTATAAAGCTCTGGCGGCTCGCCCTTGATTTGCCCACCAATTAAAATGGAACTGGAAAAATCATATTCATTGCTTTGTGCCAGACCAGTGACATGCTGGATTTCATGCGCCATGCACTCTCCAACAATTTCAGCAGCTTCAAACAGGGTACTGACATTGTGCAGATTACGCTCGGCATTGGATTGAATCTGATGCTGTAACCGGGTAATTACCGCTTGCGAGGTTGCAAGATTCCCGGCTGTTTGCAGCACAATGATTCGTTCACCCCTGACCCCAAAACGGTGCAGCTTGCGAAATATTGCAATATGGTCTACCCCGGCATTAGTACGTGAATCACTGACAAATACCAGCCCTTCCTCAAGTCGCATTGCTACACAATAGGTCATAACTCTTCCTGTATAAATTTGAGGAGTAAACTAACAAATTACTCTCTACTTTTCCAGTTGAACCCATCTCGTTAAAAAAGCGCCTTAACTGGCCAGTACTTGCACCAGTGCTCGCATGGACTCCTCGCCGCCGCCTTGTCGTGTTCCACGCACGGGTGCAGCATCAAAATAATCACGGCCTACGGCTAAATATACATGATGATCAAGCGAGAAAAGTTGGTTGGACGTATCAAAACAGTACCATTTGCCATTGAGATATACTTCAGCCCACGCATGGGTTGATAAATGCGTGCTGTCACTGCTGTGCAAATAACCTGATACATAGCGTGCAGGCAACTTAAGGTGGCGCGTACACGCCAAAAACACGTGTGTATGATCCTGACACACCCCTTGCTCCAGATCAAACGCTTCAGCCGCTGTAGTCAGGACATTGGTTGACATCGGGGTATAAGGCATACGCTCTAAAATAGCAGCCGATAAATCAATTAAGGCTGATCGGTCAGTACCTTTGCCGTACTGCGCTATAAAATCCAGCAAAGGTTCATGACAGGTTGTTGTTTCAGTGGCATGAGTAAAAAACATGGGTGACAAACGGTTGTCTTCAATCGCTTCAGTAGGATTAATCTCAACCTCGCCCTGCGCCATGATCAGCAATTCCTGATGCGGCTGGTTCACAGTCAGGCTGGTCCAGATGTTACCAAAGCCATCCTGCTGCGTGCATTTAATGCCCGGTGCAGCCAGTTGCCATGCATGTACAATCTGATGTCCAAAGGTTTGTGGTGTTAATCGAATATATTGATTACTTCTTTTGACTGCACTTTCATAGTTATAGTGCGTTTGATGATTAATCACCAGATTCATGGACCCTCCTCAAACAGTGCCTGCATTTGGTCACAGAAACTGTAGAGCGCAGTAATATCTTTGTTTTGCTGCAATTCGACCCATGGTGCTTCCAGTGCAGTCCAGCCAATCGGTGATAGCATTTCTACTACAGTACGCAAGTCCTGAATGGCCATATCGGGAGAACGCTTAAGCCGTAACGCATTGTCAATCTGCTCAATGCACTGGCCCAGTTGCCAGAACAGGCGCACGTTTTCATCTTCATCCAGCACAGCTTCGCAGCACCCAGAAATCAGTTCACAGACCTTGTTTTTAAATTGCTGCTTGGGATTAGTCAAAATATTGAGTGACTCAAATACTTCCTGACTAATGACCCCACGCACACACTGCATGTTTTCACGCACAGCACTAAGGTTTGCAATAATGGAGGCAGGCTGGTTAGGATCCTGTAGCAAGGCATTTAGGGTCTTGGCATCCCATGCTGACAGGGAAAAAGCATGGGAAAACTGCAAGGCTTCCTGATCATCGGTAAATGGTAATAAGCGGCACAGGCCATCAATCCGGATCATGTAGCGACCCAGCCAATACAGGTTGGAAGCCGTGGACAATAGTAAAATCATGCAATGCCTCCTGCTGCATCATGAGTCATTACGGGCAAGGTGGTGTCCTCCAGATCAATAATCCATGTGTCTTTTGTGCCACCACCCTGTGATGAGTTAACAACCAGGGAACCCTCTGTTAATGCAACACGGGTTAAGCCACCTGGCGTAATTTTGACCTGCCCGGGACTGCTCAGCACAAAGGGACGCAAATCAATATGACGTGGGGCAATGCCTTCTTCTACCAGTGTCGGACATACGGATAAAGCCAAAGTAGGTTGGGCAATATACGCAGCAGGGTCATCGGTTAGACGACGGCGAAAATCCTCAAGTTCAGCCTGTGATGCTTTAGGGCCAATCAGCATGCCGTAGCCACCAGAGCCTTGTGCTTCTTTGACCACCAGCTCTGATAAATGTGCCAGCACGTAATTTAAATCATCTTTTTTACGGCACTGCCATGTAGGAACATTATGCAGGATGGGCTTTTCACCCAGATAAAATTCAATCATGTCGCCCACATAAGGATAAATGGACTTATCATCAGCAACGCCAGTACCCGGAGCATTGGCAATCATCACTTTTCCAGCGCGGTAAGCAGCCATCAGGCCAGGTACACCCAGCATGCTGTCCGGTCTAAATGCCAGTGGATCGAGGAACGGGTCATCCAGACGGCGATAAATCATGTCCACGCGTACTTTGCCACGCACTGATTTCAAGAAAACTTCATTACCTTCAACAAACAGGTCATAGCCATTAACCAGTGGCACGCCCATTTCACGCGCCAAAAAGGCATGCTCATAATAGGCGCTATTAAAGCGGCCCGGTGTTAGTACCACAATCGTTGGGTTTGCAACCAGTGAGTTGGCAATCAGGGTTTGTTTGAGTAAGACAGGATAATCATGGACAGGTGAAATTTTATGGCTGGCAAAGATTTCTGGCATTAATTTCTGGCTAATGGAACGGCCTTCCAGCATATAGGATACCCCGGACGGCGTTCGCAGGTTATCTTCCAGCACATAATACTGGCCATCACCATGACGGATCAGGTCAATGCCACTAATCTGGGCATAGACCTTCCCCGGCAGGTCTACATTGAGCATCCAGGGCTGGAAGCTGTCGTGGGCAATTACCTGATCGGCTGGCACAATACCCGCGCGAATAATATCCTGATGATGATAAACATCATGCAAAAAGGCATTTAAGGCACGGATACGCTGATCGCACCCGGCTTCAAGAATTTTCCATTCTTTTTGTTCAATAATGCGTGGAATAATATCAAAAGGAATGACGCGCTCCGTGCCATCTGCATCACTGTATACGGTAAAGGTAATGCCTTTCTTGTAAAAGTGTGAAGTGGCCTGCCCATTGAGCTTGTTGAGTTGCTCAATGCTTTGCTGGTTAAGCCATTGAAAAAAGTTATGATAACTTTGTCTGATATCACCGTCATCAAGCGACATTTCATTAAAGAAACGCGGTAACAAGGTTTGGGCAATATCATAGGGTAAAGCACCACTTGATAATGTATCACTAGCCAAATTGATTGATGTTTCAGAAATCTCACGGGAGATTGCAGTCATGATCGAGCCCTTCTCAAACTTGTAAATCATGTTATGCAAGGCGAATACCAAGTTAGTGAGAAAGCATTTGAAAAATACCAAACACACTGGATTGCACAAAAAACATGCAGCGCCTAAAACTTATTAATAAACACGATTCCCTTGTGGTGCTATCATGCCCAAAGCGTTTAACCACAGTCATTAGCGTTATTTAGAGCGAATTGTTTTTAGTGTAACAGCACGTATTTTTTGCAACAAATTTAGCAATTTGCTGTAAGTGCTTTTACTGAACAATTACATGGAGATTTCGTGCTGCACTAAAAATGAACAAGCCTGCTTTATAAACTGGCAACCGGATAGCAAACTGTGTTCAAAAGACTCATGGATAGCCTTAAAGTCTAAGCAAAAAATAATTTGGTCCGACTGGCTAATAAAGTGTGCAATTTTTTGCTATGGTTTAATGAATTCAATGACTGTTGTTAAAACAATGAAAATGCAGGATGGAGATACTGGGGAATGAGTCTGCCAAAAAAAGCCCAAGCTACAACGCAACCGACGACAACGAAATCAGTGACAGCAAAACCGGAAGCAAAGAAAACCGCCAAATCTGTAGCGGGCAAAACTGCTGGCACAACCTCCAATGAAAAGGAAACAGTTAATAGTCTATATCGGCAGTGGCAGATTTTATCCAAACTTCCTACCGGCAAATGGATTGGTACACGCCAGCTTCAGGAACAGTTACAGCGCGAAGGGATTGATATCAGCATCCGTACCATTCAGCGTGATTTGAACCAGATTGCCAGTCGCTTTCCCATTGAAAGTAACAAGGAAACGCCGCAAGGCTGGCGCTGGCAGGAAGATGCGCCTATTCAAAGTTTGCCACACATGAATAGCTCGCAAGCAGTGACCTTTATGATGGTGGAAGATCACCTCAAGCATTTGCTGCCCCCCAGCCTGCTGGATGAAATGCGACCCTGGTTTGACCTTGCACGCCGCAGCTTGTCCTCTGAACATAACAATGTACGCCAGTGGATCAACCGGGTACGGATTGTACCGGCCACCCAGCCGCTGATTCCTCCGGCAGTAGACGCCAGAGCCCAGCAAAGTATTTATGAAGCCCTGTTGCAGGATCGGCAATTGCGTGTCACTTATAAGGCACGGGCGCATCAGGGTGAGGACACGGTTTATACCTTAAATCCGCTGGCACTGGTACAACGTGGTGCCATTATTTACCTGATCTGCACGCGACATGACAAACCGGATGTACGCCAGTTTGCCCTGCACCGGTTTAGCCATGCTACGGTACTGGAAAGCCGTTCCATGCATCCGGTTAATTTTAATATTGATGAATATCTGGCCGCTGGTGCACTGGGCTTTACTTCGTATAACCAGCAAAGTGTAGAGCCTATTTTTATTGAACTGCTGTTTCACGCCAAAGCTGGACAAACCTTTTTTGAGTCACGTTTAAGTGAAGACCAAACTGTAGAAAAACTGGAAAGTGGTGAAGTACGGGTAACTGCTACTGTGCCATTTACCGCACAACTGGTATGGTGGTTACGCGCCTATGGCCGGATGCTGGTTGACATTAAGCCAGAGTTTCTGGCTGAACAGGTGCATGAAACTGCATTTTTGCCCAAGCCTGAACCTGTAACTGATGTTTAATTTTTAGAACTTATATAGCAACTCTAAAGATGATCTAGCCTCTGAATTTACGGGCTTCCTGCATTTCGTTTAGCCGATTTTCTAGTTTGGCCTGCATGCTGTAGTTGTTCTGTGCCAGTTTGCTGGCTCGCATCAATGAACGAATGGCGTTATCGACATCACCTTGCCAAAACTGGGTTTCTGCCCGAAAGCGCAACACTTGCAGGGTTTTTAGCGGGCTTTCCGGCAAACGGCTGGCAGCAGCTTCCATGGTTTGCCATGCCACTAAATCACGCGGATTTTTATTCACCAATGGCTGCAATAGCTCCAGTGCCGCCTGTCCTTTACCCAGTGCGCTATAAGCCCGGGCGGTGTAGATGGCCAGGGCGCGGTTTTCCGGCATGATCCGGTTTTGAAGCAATATAATTTCCAGTGCCTGCTGGGGCTGGTTGGCCATTAGTTCAATTTCAGTCTGGGTAATGGCAGCGATAACAGCTTCTGGCTGCTTCTGTGCAAATTGTTTAGCCAATCCACGCGCCTGTTCATACTTGCCCGCTCTGGCATAAAACAGTGCCAATGCTGGTACAGCGGCGGGATCACGATCGGCAGCAATCACCAGACGATTTTCAGTGACCTGATCACTTAAAACTGCCATACGATATTGCATTACATGCAGGTTGTTCTCATCGCCCAAATTTAGACTGGTTTTGTGTTTTGGGTGCTGTTTTGGATATTGGGCTGCACGCAGACGCGCCTCACTCATGCGCTCGGTAGATAACGGATGGGTTAGCCAGAAATCCGGCATAAAGCTGACTGTGCCGGTTTTACGGTTCATGGTTTCAAAAAAGTCTGCCATGGCACTGGGATTATAGCCCGCTGCATACATCAACTGCATACCGATCCGGTCTGCCTCGCGTTCCTGATTACGGCTATAGGAAAGCTGGCGATCAATCATGGCAGCCTGTGCGCCCAGTGCCACTGCACCGGCGGCATCCGATGACTGTGAAGCCAGCAAGATACTGGCCAGCATGCTACCCAAGGTAATGAGCGTCTGATTTTTAAAGGCTTCCTTGCTGCGACTATAATGGCGTTGCGAAACGTGCGCCACTTCATGCCCCATAACTCCTGCCAGCTCATCGATATTTTTAACTGATAATACCAAGCCCGTATTAAGGGCAAATAAACCGCCCGGTACTGCAAAAGCATTAATGGAATTGTCGTCAATAATAACCAAGCCGAGTGGCGCTGCAATAGTAGAGGCTTTGTCTGCCGCAGAAGCGCTATAAATCCGGCTAAAAATCTTGCTAAGTTCATCTTGTGTCCAGGGATCTTGGTATAATGGCATTTCCTTGCCAATCTGACGTAAGACCATTTCTCCCAACTGGGTTTCCTGCTGTTGATCCAGCAGGCTGGTACCCGCACCTAAGTCCGGTATTTCAACGCCAAACACAGTGTCATTATGGCGATGAAACGGTTCAGGCATGGCAGCTCTGGATGTATTCAGCAATCCTGTGGCATTCTTTCCTGTAGTATCACTTCCTGTAACATCATTCACCGACTGAACAGACTGCGCTGGGTTAGCTTGCTGCTTGGAATTAATAGTATCTGTAAAAATTAAGCTGTTAGTGGCTGGAACTGCTTGAGATGACAGCACGCTCAATAGTGTAAAAAAACCAAAAACCTTTTTCTTCATGGGTTCGCATAAACCTGTGCTTCAATGCATTTGTATTTGATGCATTTATTTTTAAGGATTGTGCAAGGCTTTTTCAGCTTATTCTACAGGACTTTTGCAATGTAGCCTTCATAGTTTCCAGCCAGATTTTTACCGCATTCAAAGCAAACTCTGCTGTAAAACAGGCTGCAAAAACGGCAGAAATCCTGTATAAAACCAGAATATGTATCCGGCCATTTTTCGCCTGTTGACTGTTTTTTTTCAGGGCAACAGCCAGACCCCATTAAAAACCAGCCTGAAAAAAATGCTGGCCGGTTTTATGTGCCTGCTGCTTGTAAATGCCGGAATTGGCTGTTGGCAGCATGCGGCTGCGCAACCTCACATATTACAGGATCAGCGACAGCAACCGCTGTCTCACCAACAATACCATGCTGGCACACCCTTGATGGCTTGCCACCAGACAGTTGTTTTAGAACATTCAGTTGGTTTAAAACAGGTAGTTGGTTTAAAACAGGTAGTTGCTTTAAAACAACTAGCTGCTTTAAATAATATGCATCACGGATCAATGCCACAAGATTTATTAAAGAAAAATCAGCAGGCCGTTTCCAGCCCAGATCCTATAAGTGCAAGTTCTGCCACTACACATGCTGTGTCACATCATCACTGTGCTTTAACCTGCTCGCTCTACACGCCACCTGCTGAATTAGCACAATACACCGTAGCCCACAGTACTTTGTTGCCTGCCAACAAGCCTTTTTATCTTATTGCAAACCCGCTTCAGGCGTGGCTGCGCGATCTGGAACGTCCTCCGCAATTCCTCAGTTGATACTGTTCTTAATCATTAACACATCAATGAGGAATAATCATGTCTTTGTTTTATCGCAGCTTTTCTAGTAATTTGTTTTCCAATAGCTTGTCGTCAAATTTTTCGGCACCTTCACGTCGCCAGTTTATTCAGGGAATTGGCATTGGTAGCCTGCTGGCCAGCAATATCAGTTTGGGCAAGAGCCTGAGTGCCCCGGAAATTCCGCTTTCACCAAATCAACCCCATGAACTGACAGGCAATGTATTTGACCTGCATGTGGGTTATCAGGCCGTCAATTTTTCCGGTAAAGCACGAATTGCTACCACGGTAAACCACGGCATGCCCGGCCCATTATTGCGAATGCGCGAGGGTGACACCGTAAGCATTCGCGTACATAACCATTTGCAGCAGGACACTTCAATTCACTG
The DNA here is from genome assembly GCF_000619845.1 of Alkanindiges illinoisensis DSM 15370. Taxonomy (GTDB): domain Bacteria; phylum Pseudomonadota; class Gammaproteobacteria; order Pseudomonadales; family Moraxellaceae; genus Alkanindiges; species Alkanindiges illinoisensis. The sequence continues at coordinate 1,063,496 of NZ_JHUX01000003.1, forward strand.
GCATGGCCTACTGTTACCCTACCAGATGGATGGCGTGCCTGGTATCAGTTTTGAGGGTATTAAGCCAGGTCAGGTATTTACCTATCAATTCAAACTGCAACAAAGCGGCACCTACTGGTATCACGCGCACTCGACTTTTCAGGAACAGACCGGGCTGCTGGGTGCCATGATTATTGAGCCAAAAGCAGGTGAACGGCACACAGCAGACCGTGAGCATGTCTTGTTGTTGTCCGACTGGACTGACCTTGATCCGCTATATTTGCTGTCCAAACTCAAAAAACACAGTCATTTTGATAACCAGCACAAGCCAACGCTGATCAAACTCATGCAGGACATTAAGCAACAGGGTTTTGGACAAGCCATCCAGTTACGCCAAATGTGGAACCAGATGCGCATGAGTCCCACTGATTTTGCTGACCTGTCGACGGGTACTTATACCTTTTTGATGAATGGCCATGCTCCAGCACAGAACTGGACGGGCCTGTTTAAAAAAGGTGAAAAACTGCGCCTGCGCATTATTAATGGCAGTGCCAATACCTTTTTTGACCTACGGATTCCCGGCCTGAAAATGACCGTGATTGCTGCCGATGGACAGGACGTGGAACCTGTGACTGTCGATGAAATCCGGCTGGGCGTGGCAGAAACCTATGATGTGCTGGTGCAACCTATTGAGGATGCCTACACTATTTTTGCGCAAAGCATGGATCGTAGCGGCTTTGCTTGCGGCACACTGGCAGTACAAGCTGGATTGACTGCCACTGTACCTGCACTTGACCCGGTGGAATGGCTGGGTATGCAGGATATGGGACATGCCATGGCAGGCAATATGGCCATGGATCAGGGTAGTCATTCTGGTCATAATATGAGCGATATAGCACCTGACCATACGTCCTTGATGCAACACCATGTGCAGCATGCCAGCACGGAAATGAACAATCCCAATGTCGACATGCAGGTCAATCAGCCACGTACTAACCTGGATGATCCCGGTGTCAACCTCAGGCAAAGTGCCAAAACAAGGCGTGTGCTGACCTACGCCGACCTGCATACGATTGGCGGCAGTCTGGATTCCCGAATGCCCACACGAGAAATTGAGCTGCACTTAACCGGCAATATGGAACGCTATGTCTGGGGCCTGGACGGCCAAACTTTCCATGAAGCTAAACCCGTTCACCTAAAGCCCAATGAACGGGTGCGCTTTACACTGGTGAATGACACCATGATGACCCATCCCATGCATTTACATGGCATGTGGAGTGAGCTGTGCAATCCGGATGCTGATCAGCAAACCAATAACTTTCAGGTTCGCAAGCATACCATCAATGTTCAGCCTGCCCAGAAAATCAGCTTTGATGTTACCGCGATTGAAGGCCGCTGGGCCTGGCATTGCCATTTGCTGTATCACATGGAAGCAGGCATGTTCCGTGAAGTTGTGGTGGCATAGGAGCAGCAAACATGAATTTTCAAAAACCAAATGGGTTTAATTTGTGCTCAAATGCTGCCTTACTGACTGCCCTTGTCAGCTTTCCAGCACTGGCACTTGCTGCACAAGCTGAGCACGACCAGTCTCACAGCCCGCATAGCCATCACCATACACATGGTACTACCATGTCAGAGATGATGGCTAATCCAGCGTCCATGCAAAATGTACCTCAGGTAGACAGCGTAGAACACACAGAGCATACAGAACCAGTAGGTCATTCAGCATCACCTAATAAAGACCAGATAACTGCCGGATTGCGTAGCCCCGATTATTCTGATGGTTACCAAAATACCGCATCTCACCATATGATGAGCAGCCCGAATTTGTGGAGCTTTGATGCTGAAAAACTGGAACTGGCGCATGATGACCATGCACAGCAGAACAGTGGACAATATGAACTAAAGCTCTGGTATGGCAATGACTACAACCGGCTTCATCTTAATACCAGTGGTGAATTTGCACAAAATGATCTGGAACAGGCCAGCACCAGCCTGATGTGGTGGCGGCCTTTTTCGCCTTACTGGAATACCACGTTTGGGCTAAAACAGGATTATGACGCAGACAGCCCTGATCAGACATGGCTGGGTTTCGGTATAAATGGCCTTGCGCCCTACTGGTTTGATGTTGAAGCCAGTGTTTATGGCTCTTTAACTGGCCATAGCCAACTGGAACTTAATGCCAGCTATGACCTGAATATTAGCCAGAAATGGGTATTACACCCCGAAGTAGAGCTATTGGCCTATGGTAAAACGGATGTCCAGCATCGCTATGGCGCAGGTCTCGCAGAAATCAAGAGTGGATTGCGCCTGCGCTATGAAATAACACCACAGTTTGCGCCGTATATTGGCTTTGAACACGAGCGTTTTGTGGGTAAAACTGCGAAGCTTTACAAAGACCTTGCGGATGACAGTAGCAGTAGCAAAATCCTGTTAGGGCTTCGTTTCTGGTATTAATATTGACAGGTTTTTCGTGAACCCCTGCTGTATTTAACATGCCCATGTCTATACTCAGGTTTAGGTCATGGGCATGCTGGCACTACGCAAAAATTACAATAAATACTTACTAAAACTCAATAGTTTAAGAAAATTTTTAAATTACATTAGAGACAAGCATAAATTCTGGAGAACACCATGTCCATTGTGGTAACTGGAGCGACTGGCAGACTGGGACAGCTAGTCATTCAGGAGTTACTCAAACGCACTTCTGCCAACAATATTGTTGCTATTGTCCGAAATGCAGACAAAGCCGCACAACTGGCAGCGCTGGGTATTGAAGTACGGCTGGCCAACTATGATGAGATTGAAAGCCTCCATACCGCACTGGTTGGTGCTGAAAAACTGCTGCTGATTTCATCCAGTGACGTTGGTAAGCGTGCTGTGCAGCATTTTAATGTGATTGAAGCGGCACGACAGGCTGGGGTTAAACATTTTTTCTATACCAGTCTATTGCACGCGGATCGCTCGCCAATGGCGCTTGCTGAGGAACACTGGCTTACTGAACAGGCGCTGTTTAAGTCTGGCCTGACCTATACCATTTTACGCAATGGCTGGTACACCGAAAACTATACCAGTGGCTTAAAAATTGCCTTAAACCAGCATGTGATTATTGGGGCTGCCGATGAAGGCCAGATTTCCTCAGCCAGCCGTCAGGATTATGCCGAAGCTGCAGCCATCGTGCTGACCACTTTTGCGCATGAAAACAAGATTTATGAACTGTCTGGTGATAAAGCCTACACCCTGACTGAACTGGCCTGCGAAGTGAGCCGCCAGACTGGACAGAATATTGTTTATTTTAATATGACTGAACATGATTACCGGGAAAAGCTCCTCAGTATGGGTACTGAGCCTGCGGTTGCCAACTTGCTGGCCAATAGTGATGCTGGAGCAGCCTCTGGGGCTTTGTTTGATGACAGTGGTTGTCTGCGCCAGTTGCTGGGCCGTGAAACCACACCGTTAAGTGATTGCGTGCGACAAGGGTTGCTTTAATTAAGCACTGCTTTAAATAAAGCATATTTTAATCATTGCAGGTCATATTGAGCTTACCAGAAGGGTAAATATTAATCTGGTAAGCTCAAGGAAAGGCAAATTCTCAAACCATTAAAACACTCTAGCGACTTATAAGCTAAATTTAATGCTCGCCCTTTTTGGGATATAACTTGTCATCAAACTGATCCAGCGTTGGAAACTCAAGTGGCTGGAGCTGATCCAGATTTTGCAGATATTGCTTATAGTCTTCCAGAATTTGCTGGCGCGCTTCCGGGCTAATATAGGGCACATGATAGCCAATAAACGGTGGCAGCACATCCATACCCACATAATACAGCGTGCCCCGCAGCACCGGACGCAACATGGTTTCAATTTCTCCATGAATGGCATCTGGTCCAAACATGTGCTCGCGCCCGCCCAGGGTAAAACTCAGCAAGGCTTTCTTGCCTTTTAAACCACCCTGATCATAAAAGCGCTTGCCGCCATAGGTCAGGCCGGAAACCAGCACGCGGTCAATCCAGCCCTTTAAAATGGCAGGTACTGAAAACCAGTATAGCGGAAAGCTAAAAATCACCAGATCAGCAGCAACCAGCTTTTCAATTTCAGCAGCGATATCCGAGGCAATGGTCTGGTTTTCATAGTTGATGCGTTGCTCCAGGGCATACACCAGATAGTCCGGGTTTTTGCGGCTGCCAAAATCAGCAGCGGAAGCAACCGGATTAAAATTCATCGTATACAAATCAGACACTTCAACCTGATGCCCAGCATTGCTAAGCTCCTGAACCGCCAAATCCTTCATGGCTGTGGTAAACGATTGCGGTTCCGGATGTGCATGGACAATAAGTACATTCATGGTAAAAGCCCTGTTCCTGAAAAAATTAATGATGAAAGATTAATACGAAAAAATCGGTTGTCAAAAACTGGCAACGCCAGCAAAACTGCCTGAAACATAGCATTTGCTTGCACAAGATACAATTTCTTCTGAACTGTAGCGCCTGATCAAAATAGACAGTTTAAATAGATGCGTTAAACCCATGATTTAAATCCCATGTTTGTTGAAAAGTTTGTTGCAAAACTGGAACACTGCATCTTGAACGGCTTGCTGTTTATCAGACAAATTTAGGCTAACCTGTATTCATCTGTTTAGCCGTTCGGCCAATAAGCCTGCAAAAGGAATAAATCATGACTAAACCCTGTTCTGGTGATACTGCCATTGAATTTGATAGCGGCGCTACCGCTTCCTTACCAGCTTCCAGTACAGCTGAAATGATACCGCAACTGCCTGATACCGCCATGGTGCATATTCCTACCCGGGTTGCCATTGTTGGCGACAACCTTAAAATCCACCGTGCGCTGCCTTCCCGGCAAAAGCGCCTGATTGGTGCATGGTGCTTTCTGGATCATGCGGGTCCCACTATTTTTAAGGAAGGTGAAGGTTTTAGTGTGGGACCACATCCACATATTGGGTTGCAAACCTTTACCTGGATGATTGAAGGGGAAATTTACCACCAGGACAGTCTGGGCTACCAGCAGGTTATCCGTCCCAATGAAATCAACCTGATGACTGCCGGGCATGGCATATCGCATATTGAGCGTTCGCCTGAAGGTCATTCACCGCATTTGCATCTGGCCCAGTTATGGATTGCCCTGCCCAAAGCACAATGCGACATACCCCCATCATTTGAACATTATGAAAACCTGCCTGTGATAGAACAGGATCACTGCCGACTTACCTTGCTGGCAGGTGAATTTCTGGGCCAGACTTCGCCGGTAAAAGTTTATTCTGACATGATGGGCGTGGATATTCATGCGCTGGCCAATACCAGTACTGTCCTGTCGCTAAACCCGGACTATGAATACGGCATTTTGCTACTGCAAGGTGAACTCAGTGTTGAACAGGACACGCTGGATACTGGCACCTTATTGTACTTTAAGCCCGGTCAGCAACAACTGCATCTGGAGCTAAACGCCAATACGCGTCTACTTCTGATTGGTGGTAAGCCTTTTGAGGAAGACATTATTATCTGGTGGAACTTTGTGGGCCGTAGTACAGAAGAAATCCAGCAGGCCGCCAGTGACTGGATCAACCAGACCCGTTTTGGTGAGGTTCAGGGCTTTGAACACGAACGCTTAACCGTTCCTGCCATTCCTGACAACCTTAAAGCTTCCCGATAACGCATTCCCATCTGCACTTCCATTAAAAATCATCATAGAGAATCGCAATGAAAACAATCGCCACAGCCACCACCCAAACCAGTAATGTCCACTATAAAACCAGTATACAGACTGGTGATTTTGCATTGATTGCTGATGAACCCGTGCATGCAGGTGGCCAAAATGCAGGCCCTGCCCCTTATGATTATCTGTTGGCAGGTTTGGGTGCCTGCACCTCCATCACCCTGCAAATGTATGCCGAGCGCAAGGGCTGGAACCTTGGTGAATTAACCATTGAGCTTAACTTGCAAAAGGATAGCGAGGGCAACACGCACATTGAGCGGGTATTGCATACCACGGAAATATTAAGCACTGAACAGCAGGAAAAACTGCTGGATATTGCTGGCAAAACACCAGTAACGAAAACCCTGCTACAGGGTGCAAGCATTAACACCCAGTACGCAAACTCATAAACAATAAAAGCGAAATAAGCCCGAGTAAAAAGTATGACCTTACAGACTATTGTTCCCATTCTACGAATTTTTAATGTGGAAAAAGCCAGCGAGTTTTATCTTGATTTTCTGGGTTTTCAGTTGGACTGGCAGCACCGCTTTGGTGATAACTATCCTCTATATTTGCAGGTTTCGAAGGACCAGTGCATTCTGCATTTATCAGAACATCATGGGGATGCCAGTCCCGGCAGTAGTATCCGTATTCATTGCACGGATATACAGCAATATCATCAGTTGCTACAAGCCAAAGACTACCAGTTTGCCAAGCCTGAAATTAATCAAACACCGTGGGATACTGAAGAATTTCAGCTTACTGATCCATTTTATAATCGGCTGGTATTTTGGCAGGATATAAGCAAGTAAAAATAAAATGAGTGATGGAATATTTTTAAGATGTTATCACGTTAGGCGATAAATGAATCTGTGCTGTCATCGTAGGCTAGTGACTGGCTCGAGACTAGCTGGCAATACCCATGTGGCTTAGAATCATAAAACCCATGACCAGCCCGGCAGCCAGAAAAAACCACAGATAACCTGCTTCCAGATTATTATTAGTGCGGCTTGCAACCTGTAAATGATATTCCATGATCCGGTGTATACGTCGGTTTTTCATAGCGTCCCCAGCTTTTATTGGCCAAAACGTCCTGCTTGGCTTTACATCATCAGTCACAAAACAGTCTGAATACGCACAATCTGGATTTTATGGCTAAAACCGCATTATTTGTGCATTAAGTCTCATTCTATCAACTTATCGTGAAATGTAAATTACAAGTTCGGCCAAACGAAAGGGTTCACCATATAGGTCGGCTGTTTTCCATTCAATGCATTGGATAAGTTCTCAAATGCCAGATTATTCATGGCCTGACGGGTTTCGATGGTTGCCGAACCGATATGCGGTAGAGTAACCACATTGGGCATGGCAAATAGTGCTGAATCCTGTAAAGGTTCCTTGCTATAAACATCCAGCCCGGCGGCCAGAATTTGCTGCTGATTCAGCGCATCTATCAGCGCCTGCTCATCAATTACCTGCCCGCGCGCTACATTAATTAAAATAGCCGACTTTTTCATTTGTGCCAGTTGTTCACACCCAATCAGGTGATAGGTATGCTCATTTAATGCCACATGCACTGACACAAAATCTGACTGCTGCAATAGTTCATCCAGAGTACAACGCTGGGCGCCCAATTGCTGCTCCAGCTCTGGTTTGGCATGCTGGCTGTAATACAGCACGTTCATATTAAAGCCAAAGCGCCCGCGTCGCGCCATGGCAGCACCAATATTGCCCAGCCCCACAATACCCAGCGTTTTACCATACACATCCACGCCATACTGGGCAGGCTGCACGGTTTTGCGCCAGTGACCCTGTTTGGCCCACTGGTCAAGCTCAGTCACTCGCCGGGCAGCTGCCATCAGCAAGGCAAATCCAAGGTCTGCGGTGGTTTCGGTTAAGACATCCGGCGTATTGGTGAGCAAAATGCCACGCTGATTTAGATAATCCACGTCATAATTATCAAAGCCTACCGAAATACTCGAAATTACTTTCAGCTTATGAGCATATTGCAGGATTGATTCATCCAGCTTCCGGCCAGAGCCGATCATGCCATCAGCCTGCGGTAGCATGTCCTGAAACTGCGCCTCAAGATTGCCTGCCTTGGGATTAAGCAGCAACAGGTTAAAGTGTTTTTTAAGTTTTTCCTGAAGATCACTTGCCAAGCTGCTAAAGCCAATCACTGTGTTTTTCATGCGCTAAAACTCTGCCAACTGTTTTAAAAATGATGAAGCCTAACACGATTTATTATTTTGATTTTTAAAGCTTGTGTTAGCGTTTAATGCTTTTACATCAACTCGCTTTGTTTTATTGTGCCTTGAGCAAATGCCACAGTAGCCGTTTTTTTAGCGGCTGCTCAATCAGCTCGGATAAATGTGGCAGACGTTCAATCCGGTCAGGGCAAACCTCATCGGCCAGCTCGCTCATCAGGCCAACCCGCTTGTCCAAACCCAGCCTGAACAAGAAACCATTCAAGGCAGCTTTGGAACCTGTCATGCGCTGCCAGCGTTGCCCTTCAGACAAAGGCCATGAAAAATGGCTAAGCTCCGGCTGCTGGAATGCCAACAGGATATTTTTCCACAATGTACTTAACTGCGGGTTTTGCAGATCTGCTTCATTCACCAACACAATCCACTGGTTAATTTCACAAGCCTGCAAGCGAAAACTATGCAGGTTTATCGTAGCAGTAGATTCCGCTTCAAAATGGCCAATATCCTGTATAGCATTATTTTCAGTAAGTTGATCAACCTGATCAGCCCTGCTCTTGGTCACCAGCTCAGACTGCAATACTGCCGCTTGCACTGCTTCAGAATGATGATCCAGATTTGCTGTGGCCTGACCAACTCTGGATATAGGATTAATGTCAGCGAGGTTTCCAGACTGAGTAGAATGGTTGGTAGCTTCATTGAGGAGAGAATTTGCTACAGCTACTTCAGCATTATTAGGTGCTAATTCATCTGTTGCGTGACGCCATAATTGTACCGTTGGCGCAGATGCAGATTTTGTTGCAACAGCCCGGGGCACCCATTGACGGATGCCAAGCGCCGATAAAATAGCTCGCTGCCGGGCGTTATGCATTTACATGACTTCTTCGGTTTGCGGATTGGCCTTGCCTTCGGTGGTTAGCCAATTCAGCGCATCCAGATAAGCCTTGGCACTGGCAATTACAATATCCGTATCAGCGCCCTGACCTGTAACAATCCGTCCATTCTGGTTCAGTCGCACAGCAACTTCTCCCTGACTGTCCGTGCCGCTGGTAATGGCATTCACCTGATACAGCTCAAGGCTGGAACCGGATTTTGCCAGTACTTCTATGGCCTTAAAGGTTGCATCCACCGGGCCAGAACCACTCTGGCTGACCGGCATGTCCTTGCCATTAATTTTAAGCACCAGATGCGCACGCGGGGTTTGGCCCGTTTTACTGGTCACTTCCAGCTCTACCAGTTCAAAACGCTTGATGACATCCGAACCCTGATGGCCTGCAACCAGCGCATGTAAATCTTCATCAAAAATTTCGCTCTTACGGTCAGCCAGATCCTTAAACCGTGCAAACAGCTCATTAAGGTGCTCATCAGATTCAATGCCAATGCCCAGTTCATCCAGACGCGCGCGAAATGCTGCACGGCCCGATAGCTTGCCCAGCGTCAGCTTATTGGTTTTCCAGCCCACATCTTCGGCACGCATGATTTCATAGGTTTCACGGTGTTTTAAAATACCGTCCTGATGAATGCCTGATTCATGCGCAAAAGCATTAGCACCCACAATGGCCTTGTTGGGCTGCACCACATAACCGGTAATGGTCGATACCAGCCGCGAACTGGGCACAATTTCCTCGGTACGGATATTGGTCGTAACGTCATAAATATCACGGCGCACGCGGGTAGCCATTACGATCTCTTCCAGCGCGGCATTGCCTGCCCGCTCACCCAGCCCGTTGATAGTACATTCTACCTGACGCGCGCCACCACGCACGGCTGCCAGTGAATTGGCGACGGCCATGCCCAGGTCATTGTGACAGTGCGCCGACCAGATCACCTGATCCGAATTGGGCACTTGTTCCAGCAAGGTTTTAAAACGCTCATAAATCAGCTCAGGCGTGGAATAGCCCACTGTATCCGGCACATTAATGGTTTTAGCACCCGCCTTAATCACTTCATCAAAAATCCGCACCAGAAATGGCACTTCGGAGCGAATGGCATCTTCGGCAGAAAATTCCACATCATCGGTATATTCACGTGCAATCTTGATCGCCTTAACCGCTGCTTCAATCACCTGATCTTCATTCATCCGCAACTTGTACTGCATGTGAATGGGACTGGTTGCAATAAACGTATGCACACGCCCACGATTGGCAGCCTTAATGGCTTCACCGGCACGGCGGATGTCTTTTTCATTGGCACGTGCCAGTGAGCAAATGGTGGAATCCTTGATAATACTGGCAATGCTTGAAATGGCGTCAAAATCACCGGGACTGGCTGCGGCAAAACCGGCTTCAATCACATCAACACCCAGACGCTCCAGTTGCCGTGCAACCCGGAGTTTTTCTTCCTTGGTCATGGCAGCACCGGGACTTTGTTCCCCGTCACGCAAAGTGGTATCAAATATGATTAAACGGTTGCTAGTCATGGCTACCTGTCCTTATTGATCAAAAACGCATGGGATGTGGCTAACGCAGCAACATCGCAACTTAAAAAAGATGCTTATTGTATATTGATTTGCAGGGTTAAGCTTAAAAATTCAAGGATGAATCCTGATGAATTTCTGACTTAGGTGCTGATCTCAAGGGCAATTTTTCTAGCGGTATAATCAGCCAGCGCTTTGGCTTCAAATCCCATTCGCCAGTAAAGCATATCCAGCACATCCTGTTCTTCCTGACTAATCACCGTATCTGACCATAAACAGGTTTCGGCTGCCGCCAGAATATTCATGCGCTCACGCTTGAGCAGGCCAGCCAGCTGATGCAGCACCTGCCCAAGATTAACCGGGTCATCGGTGATCCGTTTCTTTTGCGCTTCATCAAACTGCCGTGCTGATAATATGGTTCTTAATACTCGAATGCGCGCCTGTGCAATTTGTTCAGGTTTCAACTTTTGTACATGCAACAGCGCTTCTACCAGGAAAGTAATGGCTGGGCCACAATGATCCAGCGAAACTGGCACTACAGGCGGCAACTGGTTGAGCTTGGCTTTAACGCGCTCCAGCAATAGCACATCCAGTAAACCAATATGTCCATCCAGCTGGATAATCTCAGCCAGACGTGACAAGAACTGGCGTGCTGCACTAGCGGGTAATTCGCCTAACGCATCCACCCCTTGCAAAAAAATACTGGTATACAAGCGCGGGTCAAGCCTGGCCAGTGCCTCAACAATGGCACGGCTCACTTGCTGCTTTTCCGGCTCGCAGGCAATCTGCTGCCGTAAAGCCAGAATGGCCGCCAGCAGTTCGCGGCAACCTGCAGAGGTACTCAGTGCCCGCTTGATCACATCGGGCCGTGCGGCATTCTGGCGCATCTGCGGGTTTAAGGGCTTTACTGCATCCTTGATATTTACTGTAACCGGATGCAGGCGAACTGTGGGGAGCGGTAATGGCGGATGCCATTCAATCGGCGCAACTTCCTGCTCCTGCTCCAGTGATAGCACTTCTTTTTGTACAGCCATCTCTGCCTCAATCTGGTCAACCTGCTTGCGTGCCAGAATACGCTCCTGCACCTTGGCGCGCCGTAATGCTGCTGGACTAATTTCACAAATTCGCTGATCAAGCTCAGGATGCGTGGCAAACAGGCTATTGCTATGCAGCGCCTGTCCAAAACAAAAATGGCTGATAGATTCGGTATAAACCCCATGTAACTGGGTGCCGATATGATGGGTACGAATTCTTAGCAAGGCCTGAAGCACGCCATTGGTGCGGGTAAACTGCATGCTGGAGGCATCGGCCAGAAACTCACGCTGGCGTAAAATGGCAAACTTGAGCAAACGGGCCATCAATACACCTAGGCTACCAACCAGCCAGACCAGCCCGCCAATCGCAATAAACAGCGCATCCGCATGCCGGTTGCGTTGCACATGACGTTGCAGGGAAAATCCGGTCTGGGCAATCCAGCTTCCCAGTTGGCTCACTGTAAGCAGTCCGGCAACCCACGCAACCAGGCGTAAATTAAGCTGGGTATCACCATGGCGGATATGGCTATATTCATGAGCAATTACGCCCTGTAGCTCATGGCGATCCAGTGTCTGTAGCATGCCCCAAGTCACCACCAATGCCATGTCCATCGCGCGGTAACCCGCCACAAAGGCATTCACACCCAGCTCATCATCCAGCACATACAGTGCAGGCATGGGCACACTGGATGCTACCGACATTTCCTCAACCACATTTTTAAGCATGCGTTCTTCAGGCACTGTGGTTTCAAACTGGATACGGCGCGCACCCAGACGGCTGGCTAGTGCCCGTCCGCCCTCGCGTAAGCGATAGGCTTCCCAGAGCGAACCGCCCAGAATCACTACCAGCATGCTGATAATAATCATGGGTGTGAGTGAATGCACAATCAATGAGCCAGATTGCTCAAAGGGATACAGCACCATGCCAACCAGCAGGTTCATGACAAAAATGGTAAAGCCCACTGCCGATATAAACAGTATTAGCAATATCAGTGTGTAGCGCTTTGCCTGTTCCTGCCTGCCCCAGAAGTCCACGTTATTATTCCTGTTCGTGTCGTTTAATAGCCCAGTTTAATGGCCTCAATCCAATGGTTGACAACAACCTATAGACTAATGCGCGGTGAAGTGCGCACGGATTTAGGGTCATCCAGCACCAGCAGCTTCATCGGCTTAAAGCTAAATCCACCAGCAATAAAATTGCTGGGAAACATCTCACAGGCATTGTTGTAAAACATCACCTGATCATTATAGGCCTGCCGTGCAAAACCCACCCGGTTTTCAGTACTGCCCAGCTCTTCCATGAGTTCCTTGACCACGCTGTCAGCTTTAAGCTCGGGATACTGTTCCATCACCGCAGTAAATTGCGCAAGACTGTTGCCCAGGCGTTGCTCGGCCAGCCCGAGTTTTTCCACCAGTTCAGGCGATTGATAAGTACCGCTGGCAGCCAGATTGCGCTGTGCCTGTACCGCAGCATCACGTGCCGCAATCACCCGTTCCAGCGTGTCTTTTTCATGGCTCATATAAGCACGGGTCGCTTCCACTAGATTGGGAATCAGGTCATGGCGGCGCTGTAACTGCACATCAATCTGGGAAAAACCATTGCGGGCCGCATTGCGCTTGGCAACCAGCCCGTTAAACAAACCAATAATATAAAATACGCCACTCAAGATGATGGCCAGAAAAATAATCCATCCCCACATTGTATGAATCTCCTTCTCTTATTGTGTAATCGGTTTTCCTATAATGCCATAAAAAATAGCTGGATAACGCACTTTTATATCTATAAGAATAAACGGACTACTACCCTAGGCAATAGTCCGTTTTCTAAAAATGATCAGGCTAAATTGCAGTAGTAATACCTATGTCGCCACTCAATTCACCTTGTCATACTTCTGGTGACGCAAGCTAACCCGACCACGGCATACGTCACTGAGCATGCGCCAGTCAGACACAAAACTGTATAAAGGTTGCTTAAAAGAGGCTGGCTTGTTTTTTTCAAAGAAAAAATGCCCCACCCATGCACAGGCATAGCCAGTCACAATGCCTTTTAACAAATAGCGCTTGCGACCTGTTTTAATGGTCTTATAAATCCCGTATAAACCAGCAATACTGCCTAGCGCGTGTAAGCGGCGGCTCATCACATTGCTATGTTCGGTCAGGTAAAACCGGTAAAACTCGCCATAGTTGCGAATTGGCATGGCTAATGGCTGATTTGGTGATTCTTTGGTTGAGACGGCTTGATTCATTACTATACTCCTTCACTATACTGCCCGGGCTGTCTTTGAACAGACAGTCTTTGCGGCTCATATCTGACTGAACTCAATCTCAATTAATAAGCTGGCTTCAAAATACGCAAGCGGCTGGCTTTAACTCCCTATAGTACAACTTGTGATCTATGAAGTCTGTTTGAAAGGTGTACTGGCGAGTGCTGCTTGATAGTAGTCATCAATATACTCTTTTTCCTGTACACAATAATCCTGCACTGCCTGCATAAATTCAGGGCGCGCCAGCCAGTGTACCGAATGGGTATATACCGGTGCAAAACCGCGAATCAGTTTATGCTCACCCTGTGTGCCCGGATCAAAAAACTGTAATTGCTGTGTAATGGCATATTCAATGCCCTGATAGTAGCACACCTCAAAATGCAGGCAATCTACTTGCTCTACTGCACCCCAGTAACGTCCATACAGCGTTTGGTCATCCTTAAAGAACAGCGCCGCAGCAATTCCTTGCTCATCACGGCTGGCTTTGATCAGTAGTATCTGCTGGGGCATCTGCGTTATCAATTGCCTGAAAAATTCATGGCTTAAATAAGGACGCTGACCACGCACATAATAGGTATTGGCATAACACTGGTAGAAAAAACTGATGTCTTCGTCACAAAAATCAGCACCTTCAATCCATTGTACGGTAATTCCCTGCTGGACAATTTTCTGGCGCTCAACCTTGATACTTTTGCGTTTTTTGGCAGTCAAGGCAGCTAAAAAATCATCAAATTGCCTATAGCCCTTATTTCGCCATAAAAATTGGCAATGATAGCGAATCGCCAAATTAGATTGAGTCTGCAAAAAATCCAGCAGGGGCTGGTCTATAAACAAACCATGCCATGATGACGCCTGCTGTTGCGTGGCAAGCGCCTGTATGGCGTCAAAAACAGTAGGCCAGACCGCTTCAATATGATAACCCTCGGCCAGTAACAAGCGCTGGCCAGTAACTGGGGTAAAAGGCACACTGCTCACCAGTCGTGGATAATAATTTAAGCCATGCCGTGCATAGGCATCTGCCCAGGAGTGGTCAAATACATACTCGCCACGATGATGGGTTTTAATAAACAGGGGCAAACAAGCCACCGGACGACCGACATCTTCCAGCAAAATATGGGAAATCTGCCAGCCTGTATGCAAGCCAATGGCATGCTGTTGCTCAAGCGCCTGCCAAAAGGCCAGTTGCAAAAATGGCTGGGCTGGTATCACAGTACCAAATAGCAGTGCTGCTTCATCTACAGATTTTAGATAGCGTACCTGATACACCTGAGTTTGATCATCAGCATTTTGATTTAACTGCTTGTGCTGCACCCTGAACACCCCTTAAGCCGGATAATTCAAGTATTGAAGCGCGCCAATAAAATGTAAAGATGCAATTGGTGATGAAGATGATGGAATTCCAGTAAACATTGGCTCAAAATAGAACTTCCATGGTTAATAAATTATTGATGCAATGACTGATATAAAAAATCCGGACGCTGGCAATGAAATCAAGCCCAATGATTTTTATGATCGTGTAGATGCCCTGATTAATGTGGCCAACCAGCAGTGTAATCAGGTAGATAAAGGTAAAGTCAGTGCTTCCTTTTTATTTGCCGCAGCCCGCTTTAATAGTTGGGTCAGTGCTTCTGGCTTTGAGAATAGCGAACTCATGCAAGCGAACCGGCAGGAACTGGTGCAGTATTTTGTCCAGCAATACCAGTCGATGCTGGAAGATAATCTGGATGAGTTTATTAGTAATTTTTCCAGTTATCAAAAAGGTAAATAGCCGTTATTCAAAGTAGTTTTACAGTTTGGGTCAAACGAAGCCATAAAAAAACCCTCAGCCAATCATCTAACTGAGGGTTTTTCTATTCAACAACAGGAAGTATTACTCTTCCATGTTTTTGATAATCGCATCACCAAACTCGGAACAACGCAGCAAGGTTGCATCTGGCATTAAACGCTCAAAGTCATAGGTGACTGTCTTGGCTTCAATCGCACCGGCAATACCCTTGATAATCAGGTCAGCGGCTTCGGTCCAGCCCATATCGCGCAGCATCATTTCTGCAGATAAAATAATTGAACCCGGATTAACCTTGTCCTGACCTGCATATTTTGGTGCTGTACCGTGTGTTGCTTCATAAACGGCAATTGCACCACCAATATTGGCTCCCGGAGCAATACCAATACCGCCCACTTCGGCTGCCAGCGCATCAGAAATATAATCACCGTTCAGGTTCAGGGTTGCAATTACCGAATAATCTGCTGGACGCATCAGGATTTGTTGCAGGAACGCATCCGCAATGACATCCTTGATGATGATATCCTTGCCGGTTTTCGGGTTCTTGATTTTAACCCATGGGCCACCATCCAGCAGCTCACCACCAAAGCGCTCCATGGCCAGCTCGTAGCCCCACTCTTTGAACGCGCCTTCGGTATACTTCATGATGTTGCCCTTGTGCACCAGTGTCACAGAAGGCTTGTCATTATCAATGGCAAACTGGATGGCTTTACGCACCAGACGCTGGGTTCCTTCTTTGGATACCGGCTTCACACCAATACCGCAATTTTCATCAAAGCGGATTTTGGTCACACCCATTTCCTCTTTAAGGAATTTGATGACCTTAATCGCTTCTGGTGAACCGGCTTTCCACTCAATACCGGCATAAATATCTTCCGAGTTTTCACGGAAAATAACCATGTCAGTCAGTTCAGGATGATGAACCGGACTAGGTACACCTTTGAACCAGCGAACTGGACGCACGCACACATATAAATCAAGTTCCTGGCGCAGTGCCACGTTCAGGGAACGGATGCCACCACCAACCGGGGTAGTCAGCGGGCCTTTGATGGAAACAACAAATTCGCGCAGGGCTTCAAAGGTTTCTTCCGGCATGTAGCTGCCATAAATACGGTCAGCCTTCTCGCCACAATAAACTTCCATCCATACGATAGATCGTTTTCCGCTGTATGCCTGTTGAACTGCGGCATCAACAACCTTAATCATCACCGGTGTAATATCAACACCGATACCATCACCTTCAATAAACGGAATGATTGGATGATTGGGGACGTTCAGTGACAGGTCTGCATTTACGGTGATTTTGTCGCCATCTGCAGGAACCACGATCTTCTGATAACCCATTGTACAGGTGCTCCCTTTTTCTAGTGATTAAACTCTTTCAAATGTAAAAACTAACATGTTTTGTTGCGCATCTACATGTACTATATGTTAAACATTTCTGCATGTTTTTGTGATTTAAAAAACAAATATCTATATTTTCCTGCGTGATAAAACACCCTGAAACACGTTGTTTTTACACCAGAACTTCATTCTCCGGATCAAAATGGCCCAGATTGTCCTGTTTAACAAACCTTTCAATGTGCTTACCCAGTTCCGTACTGATGATACGCGCATTACACTGGCCCAGTTTATTCATAACAAAAGTTTGCGGGTGGCCGGGCGGCTTGATTATGACTCCGAAGGCTTATTGTTATTGACGGATGACGGTCAGATTAACCAGCAACTGGTGCATCCGCGCGCACGACAATATAAAACCTATCTGGTACAGGTTGAAGGCACGCCAACTGATACAGCCTTGCAGCAGCTCCAGCAGGGTGTGATGTTAAAAGATGGGCTAACCCTGCCTGCCAAAGCACGAGTCATTGATGAACCGGATTTTTTATGGCCACGCAATCCCCCTATCCGCTTTCGCGCCAATATTCCGACCACCTGGCTTGAAATCCAGATCTGTGAAGGTAAAAACCGTCAGGTCAGGCGCATGACTGCTGCCGTGGGCCTGCCAACCTTACGCCTGATTCGCAGCAAGATAGGGCCATTTTTGCTGGACAATTTGCAGCCGGGTGAACTAAAAATTTTCGATACGCTAAAGGATGCCAGCATACTGGCTCAGTTGGGCTGGTCAGTTTCTGCTGAATCGGCAAGCCGATCCGGTGCAGCGTTGACACCTACCACAGCACGTCGGCGCAATAACCGGCGAAATACTTTTCCCATGGGACCACGTGGCAGGTGATCCACAAATTCAATGCTGCATGGTAAAAAACCGTAGTGCAGGCGGCTTCCAATAAACTCCTTAAGCCGTTCGGGCGTCAGGCCTTTTCTGGCCACGACCATTAATCGCACGGGTGCTTTCGGGTCATCCAGCTCTTGTACAATTGTACAATCCAGCACATCTTCATGCTGATAAATCTGCTGTTCAATTTCCTGTGGAAACATCAGCTGATCCTTCCACCAGAAAGTATCTGTCTCGCGCTCCAGCATGGTAATAAAGCCATCCTCGGAAATGGAAACAAGATCACCGGTTTTAAACCATTCATCATAAGTCATGGCATGCTGGGTGGCGGCAGGTTGATGCCAGTAGCCACGCATCACCTGTGGTCCCCTCACCCATAGCTCACCGGGCTGGTTAAAACCCAAAGGCTTTTGCTTGTTGCTGACCACACACACTTCGGTATTGGGCAGTATTACGCCGACTGTTCCCGGACGGATACGCTGTGGCGGATTAATGCTGATCAATGGTGCAGTTTCACTTAAGCCATAGGCTTCACACAAATAACGGCCAGTCAACTCACACCATTGTTGTTGCAGCTTACGGCTGGCAAAACTTCCCCCACACATATACAGTTCCATTTTTTTAACCAGATGGCGGATGGCATCCTGTTGCAGAATTTGCTCATACAGGTAAGGAATACCTACCATCAGGTTAAACTGGTGACTCTGGAGATGCTTGGCCTTATGTAAAAGCTCTGATGGCCGGGTCAGGACCACATGCGCACCACCCGACAGCAGCATCAGGCAAAAGCTGATCCCGACAATATGCTGCAAGGCAATTGGGCACAAACCGCATTTTTCCGGTGTGACAATGCCATTTAAAATCTGTTTGACCTGCTGGTAATTGCTGGACAAATTTCGGTGTGACAGTGCAGCACCCATCGGAATATCGGTGGTGCCACTGGTGTATTGAATAATTGCCAGATCATCCAGATTTAGGCGTGGCCACTCATAATGTTTTTTGACAGTTTTTTTAAAAATCTGCCGCAGACGTACATAGCGGATAATCGTACTGTCTTCACGCCACTGTGAAATCCATCTACGCGGTGACAGCCAGGTTTTAATGCGGCCCAGCACATCCACATAATCATCGCTGTGCGTGGTAATAATATGGCGGATGCTGGTTTCCAATAGCATCTTTTCAACTTGCGGCAAAAACCCCGGAATAGTGACCAGAATCTTGGCGCCGGAATCCTGCAACTGATGCAGGGTATAATCCACTTCCGGCAAAAAACTTAAATTGGCCACCACAAGCTGCGCACGCCATGCAGCCAGTATGGCAATGATATAAGACAGGCTATTGGGCAAATAAAGTGCCACCCGGTCACCTGCCTTGATGGTACTGTCTTCTAAAAACCATGTTGCCAGTGCATCTACACTAAAGGACAGTTCGGCATAGTTCAGCGTGCAGCCATCCATGCTAATGGCCGGTGAGGTAGGAAACTGGTTGACCATATCATCAAAATAATCAAGGAAACTACAGTCCTGCATGGGCATTTTGCGTCCCTGATACAAGCTGTCAAAACTGCTCCACGATTCATGTTCCTGCAACTTTAATTGTTTTAGGTGCTCGGGTTTACAGAATTTTAAATGGTTCAAGACATGAACTTGCTTAGGCATTTGACTGTCATCCCGTTATGATCAAACTATTGTTTTAATTATTTCTCTAATTTACGTGATTTAGGCTTGCCCTGCCATTTACTTTTGCGGCAGGGCAAAAATAATTACAATTTAACAGTAATTACAATTTAGCCGGGTGATCAATCCATTGACTCAAACGGTTTTTATCTTCAATCAGCAATTTTGCAGCCGAGGTCATAAAACCACGCCCCTGTATCTCAAGAACTTTTAACTCATCACGCCGAAATGCATGGCAGGTGATGCGTGGCTCAGCATTGGTATGGTTGCCCAGTTGCTGTAATAAGCCTGTGTTGGCCTTTAAACCATTTAAGGCAATAATAATGTCCTGACAGGATAGGCCCGCCTGTGCTGCTGCTGAATCACGCAGTACCTGCTGTACCAGTAGGCCCTGCGGGTTTTCCTGTACCTTCAGGCCTAGTGGCCATACCTTGTGCTCCATGTGCAGGCTAACACCAAATTCAGCCAGCAGTTGTTGCAATGGTAACTCGGTTGTGCCGTCAACATAATTGTCAAAAAACTCAGACAGTGAATGACCTGTTAGCTGCTGGCAAAGTTGCGGCAGGGTTTGCTCATCCACATGCTGGCCATTTTTGGCACGTTGATATAAGGCCTGCATGAGCAAATCCAGATTGCTGCCATGCTGTCTTAAGGTTAAATCCAGACACAACGCGATCAATGCACCTTTGTTGTAATAACTGGTGCCTGCATTATTAGTGTTTTCATCGGGACGGTAGTATTTGATCCATGCATCAAAACTGGATTCCGCCACACTTTGAATCTGGCGGCCCGGATTGCTGAGGTAACGGCTGATCTGATCCTTTACCAGATCAATATAGGCATTCTGGTCAATAACGCCGCTGCGATACAACATCAGATCATCATAATAAGAGGTGATTCCCTCAAAAATCCATAACAGCGTGGTGTAGTCTTCCTGATGCAGGTTGGGCTTTACATAATTGTGCGGTCGGATAAATTTAACCAGCCACGCATGAAAATATTCGTGGCTGCACAGTCCTAAAAAACGCTGGTAATTTACCGATGGCTTGGCGGGTTCACTGGACTTTGGCAAGTCATCACGCGGGGTAATCAGGCTGGTAGAACTTTGATGTTCAAGCCCGCCGTAGCTGTTGGCCGTTGCCATGGCCATAAACAGATAATCTTTAAACGGCGCTTCACCAAACATGCGGATCTGGGCAGCACATATTTTTTCAAGATCAGTGGCGAGTCGTTGCAGGTCGGTGTGGTGACGGCCAGAAATGGCAATCCGGTGCGTGATATTTTCGATATCAAAAGAAATACAGGTTTGTTCTGCCAGCTCAAAAGGCTGGTCTATCAGCTCATGGTAATTTGTAGCATTCAAGGTATATGTAGTATTGCTGGCCTCAACAACCGGCATACTGCTTACCAGTTCAAACCGGCTTAAACTTTCAGGCACGTCCAGCTGCAATTGTATTGCACTGTCTTCCTGTCCCTCTACACCAATACAGACGGCTGCCGGATTGACATACAGGCGGTCGTCATCGGTATAAGCTCCCCGCACCGACAAATCATAAGCATACACCTGATAGCTGACTTCAATCTCATCAGCCTGCGTATTTTGCAGTTGCCACTGGTTTTTGGTGAGCTTGTGCAGCTTGATCGCTTCACCCGTGCCAATATGCAGCGCCTTGACCGATTCAATATGTTTGGCAAATTCACGAATCAGATAACTGCCGGGAATCCAGGTGGGCAGCCAGATTTTTTGCTGTGCCTGGGCCTTAAACCTGACTTTTACCTGAATCAAATGCTGATAATACTGCGCAAAAGATAAGGTGTAATAAATCATGGCAACCTGCATATTCTGGAAGAAATTAAAAACAGCCTGACAATGCTGCAATAAAAGCTGGCATGAACGTCATCACCCCGATTACAGGAAAACCATCACCAGCTAAAACATAGCATGTCAGTAAATACCTTACTCCGCCTGATCAAAAAAGGCAAAATTATGACAGTGTAATGCTCAAAAAACAGTCGTGTTGTTTCAAGCTCAAAACATATTAATAAGGCCTAAAAAGTGGCTCGTGTAAATCGCAGGGAAAATTGTCAGACAAATCATGCAGCTTGCCTTAACGCTTATGGCATACTCGAAACAGATCATCCTATTTACTGTTATTGGTGCTATTGCTGGATCAGGCAAGCGTTAACAATTATTCAAGTAACTATTATTCAAGTGCTTAACTGGCTAATACATCAGTAGCACACCTGCCTGATTTCAAGCCGCCCGGCCCTAGAGCCTTGGGTTAATGCAGCACGCTTTAAAGAATTTTAAGTCTTAACGAATTTTAAGTTTTATTTTAAGCAGCCTTGAGAGCAGATCAATGAAACAGTTAAACCCAAGCGGACAACCTCACCTGCACCGGATTGTGATTGTTGGCGGTGGCGCAGGCGGCCTTGAACTGGCTACCCGTTTAGGCCAGTCACTTGGCAAGCATGGACAGGCACAAGTAATCCTGATTGATGCAACCCTGACCCATATCTGGAAGCCTCTGCTGCATGAAGTGGCCGCCGGAACCATCAATTCCTATGAGGATGAACTCAACTACTTTGCCCATGCCAGCAAGCATCATTTTGAGTTTCATCTGGGCCGCATGTGCGATATTGACCGCGAACACAAGCAGGTTATTCTTGAGCCCTTAAGTAATGGTGAAAATGTTGTGATTGCCCCGGAACGCCGGGTTCGCTATGACACATTGGTAGTGGCTGTGGGTTCAACCTCCAATGATTTTGGCACCAAGGGCGCTCGGGAAAACTGCATTTTTCTGGATGCGCGCCCGCAGGCAGACCGCTTCCAGCGTGAATTTTTAAGCCTGTATTTGCAGGCACAGGCACGCTCACTATCCGACCAGAATCCGCAATTTTTAAACATTGCCATTATTGGCGCCGGGGCAACTGGCGTTGAGCTTGCCGCCGAATTGCACCATGCGGCGCATGAGTTACCACGCTATGGCCTGACCAGTATTGATCCCCGCAACGTCAATATTAGCCTGATTGAAGCTGCCGAGCGCATCTTACCGGGCCTGCCTCCACAGACTTCCCATACTGCCGAGCGTGAACTGAAAAAAATGGGCATTAATGTCATGACCAGCCGGCGTGTGGTGGCCATTACTGAAAATGCTATTGAATGCGATGGTGATATTCAGATTCCAGCAAACCTGAAAGTCTGGTCTGCCGGCATCAAGGCACCGGATTTTTTAAAGAATATTGCTGGCCTTGAAACCAACCGCATCAACCAGTTGGTGGTTGGCCCCAGCCTGCAAACCACGCTGGACCCGGATATTTTTGCCATGGGTGACTGTGCCAGCTATATTCCTGAAGGTGAAAGCCGTCCAGTGCCGCCGCGTGCGCAAGTAGCTAACCAGCAATCCATCCTGTTAGCGAAATCCATGAAGGCGCGACTAAAAGGCCAGCCGCTTCCGCATTTTAAATTTACCGACAAAGGCTCACTGGTATCATTAAGCCAGAAGAACAGTGTGGGTAACTTGATGGGTGACATCAACGTGCAAGGTATTATTGCCCGCCTGATGTATGTGTCGTTATATCGCTTGCATCAGGTCGCCATTCATGGCTTTTTCAAGACGGCGGTGCTGATGGCCAAAGACTTGTTGTCCCGCTCATCCGGCCCACGCCTCAAGCTGCATTAATCCGTCCATGTGAATGATAAACCCTGTCCTCATTTTAGTGCCTTGATTGTGACTAAAGTGAGGTCGCTAGAAACAGTTAATAAATGAACAATTGCATTAAAAAAACAAAATAACCCGCTAAAACAGGTTATTATTATGCAACTTTTTATTTAAAACGGAAAAATTGACATGGCTGATATTCAAAATGATCAGGTCGTATCATTTCATTATACCCTGACCGATGAAAACGGTACTGTGATTGACAAGTCCGAAGGCCAGCCACTGGTATACCTGCATGGCGCTGGTAACATCATTCCAGGTCTGGAAAACGCGTTAACTGGCAAAAATGTTGGTGACAAACTAAACGTTAATGTTCCTGCTGCTGAAGGCTACGGCGAATATAACGCTGACATGGTGCAGGAAGTTCCGCGCAATATGTTCCAGGGTGTGGATGACATTCAGGCTGGCATGCAGTTTCAGGCTCAAACAGATGACGGCATTCAGATCGTTACTGTTAAAGATGTTAATGACGAAAGTGTTTTTGTTGATGGCAACCATCCGCTGGCTGGCCAAAACCTGAATTTCGATGTTGAAATTGTAGACATTCGTCCAGCTACTCAAGAAGAACTGGATCATGGTCATGTGCATGGTGCAGGTGGTCATCACCACTAAGCACTGCCTAAATCAGCTAAGTTGATTTAGACATTAAAAAGCCGCTTTTTTACCTTAATTAAAGCGGCTTTTTTATACCTGCTGTTTATCACAGCATGCTACATTAGTTTGCTTATAGCTATCGCTTTATAAAACTAATAACCTTCCAGCAGATTCACCGCTTCACTGTATTGCAAGCGTTCGTCCTGTTCCAGCAACTGATTAAAATAGCGCGTCACCACTTGTGCCTGCTCGTGGGTTGATTCCACCTGATACATGGCCTGCCGGAACTCATTACTGGATTTTAAGTCCCTGGTGTACCAGGCAATGTGCTTGCGGGCAATGCGACAACCAGAATACTCGCCATAAAATGCATACAGCTCCTGCAAATGCTCCAGCAATATATTTTTAACTTCCAGAATATCTGGTGGTGGTAGGTATTCCCCTGTGTCCAGATAATGCGCAATTTCGCGAAATATCCACGGTCTGCCCTGTGCAGCACGGCCAATCATAATGGCATCGGCACCAGTTTGTTCCAATACCATTCTGGCTTTTTGTGGACTATCAATGTCACCATTGGCAATCACTGGAATGGCAATTTCCTGCTTGACCTGTGCAATTAACGCATAACGGGCAGCACCCGTATACATATCCTCCCGGGTACGGCCATGGATCGCCAGTGCAGCAATACCTGCCTGCTCTGCACGTTTGGCAACCCGCAGGATATTTTCCGCGCCATTGCAAAAACCAAGCCGAGTTTTTAAGGTTACTGGCACATCAACGGCTGCAACCACCGCATCCAGAATCTGGGCCACCAGACTTTCATTTTGTAGTAAAGCCGAACCTGCCAGCTTGTTGCACACTTTTTTGGCCGGACATCCCATATTGATATCAACAATCTGCGCCCCATTGGCCACCTGATAACGTGCCGCCTCAGCCATTTGCTGCGGATCGGAGCCTGCAATCTGTGCCGAAATTGGAGCAATCTCTCCATCAAAATTAGCGCGATATAAGCTTTTTTTATTCATGCGCAAGGTTTTATCCGAGGTCATCATTTCACTCACCGCATGACCTGCCCCAAAATATTTGCATAATGTTCTAAATGGCCGATCTGTAACACCAGCCATAGGGGCAATAATCAGGTTATTTTTTAAACGGTACGGGCCAATCTGCATAATGAACAATCTGAATTCAAACGGTCTATATCATAGCAATATCTTACGGCAAATAAAAAACCAGCAACAAAACAGCAGTTTTTGTACGGTTGCCGCAAAACTTCTTACAACACAGGCACACAAGAGTGCTTTAGCCCTACATAAAAAATTGTCAGGATACTGATACTTAAAGATTGGACTTAATGGCTCAACTTAAAGCGCAGTTCTTAAAAAGATTGATTTTTAAGGAAACCGATTCTTAAGAAAAGAGTACGTTAAGTGTCTAACGATGTTTTTAAATCATAATTTTTATGGTTTCCATAAACCTGGAGTATAGCAATGTCTGACATCACTAAAATTGCAGAATTAATTCGCGGTATCAAATTTGCCATGGTGACTTTTGTTAACCATGAAGGCCATCTTCACTCTGCACCCATGACTACGCAAGATGAAGAATTTAATGGCAATGTCTGGTTTATTGGTGCCAAGGATTCTGATCTGGTGCGCAGTGTTCCTGGCAATGCACAGGTTAACCTGGGTTATAGTGATCCAGCAGGCCATAATTATGTGTCCATTAATGGGACTGCTGAGCTGGTGACTGATCAGGCCAAACTGGATGAACTCTGGAGTGATGGCTACAACGCATTTTTTGAGCAAGGCAAAGAAGATCCAAATATTCAGCTGATTAAAGTAATTGGTAATGGCGCTCAATATTGGGAAGGCTCAGGCCGTGTAGTCAGTGTTATTAAAATGGCCAAAGCTGCCATTACAGGTGATACTGCTAAACTGGGCGACACCGAAGGCGTTAAACTATAAATTCATGCCCTTTATTTAAGCATGTTTTAAAAGTCCGGCTGATCCTTGCCGGACTTTTTATTTATTTAGTGCTATTTTATTTATGTATAATTTAGAAGTTGCGATACAAAAATACAGGCAAAGTATTTGGATATAATTGGTTACAAATTCAACTTATGGCATACTAGCACCTGCCTCGTTTTTTTGAAATACATCATGTCTATGCGTGTTATTGGCCAAATTACTGGCGCCTTATTAATTGGCGCATTTGCCCTGTCCGGCTGCCAATCCCAGACTGAAGAAAGTGAAAGCCAGAGCCACAAAATTCTGGATACCAAACATATTTATAAACTCATTCCAGCAGCCACGACCAACCGCATGGCCTGGGCCAATGATGTCCATGCCATTATGGATGAGCTAAAAATTGAGCGCAATCTGAGTAATACCTGTTCAATCGTGGCTGTAGTGGATCAGGAATCCAATTTTGTCGCTGATCCTGCTGTACCCAATTTGGGCAAAAAGGCCGTTAAGGAAATGAATGAACGCCTTGAAAAAAAGCTGGGCAAAAAAATGGCAGGCTATTTCAATGAAATGCTGGCCAAGCAGCCCTCGCCTGATGATAATTTTTTAATGCAGCTTGAACGTGTTAAAACCGAGCGTGAACTGGACGAACTGTATCGACAGATGTTTGAGTTTTATACCAGACAATACAAGATTAATCTGGTGACCAGCGCCGCACGTATTATTGCCAGACAGGATATTGAAGAAGCTTTTAATCCTATTACCACTTTAGGCTCCATGCAGGTGCATATTAATTACGCCGTTGAAAACTCACGCAGTGGCAGCAACATCCACAAAATCCGTGATGACCTGTATACCCAGTACGGTGGCCTCTATTATGGTATTCATCGCTTGATGACCTATCCAACCCACTATGACAAGCCAATTTACCGGTTTGCGGATTATAACTCAGGCATTTATTCCAGCCGCAATGCAGCATTCCAGCAAATGGTGAACAAGCTGTCAAAGCAGGAACTTAGTCTGGATGGTGACTTGCTGTCCTATAATAAGGATGGAGATGTCATCTCAGAGCCAACAGCCACCGAAACTGCCCTGGCCCAGTTATTTTTGGAAAAAAATATTGCCCTGGATGCCAAGAATATCCGGCGCGACCTGAAAAAAGAAAAGCAGCAGGAATTTGAAGAAACTAAAACTTATCAGCAAGTAGTTACTTTATACGAGGAAAAAACCAGGAAAGATGCACCGTATGCCATTATGCCAGAAGTGGTTATTTCTGGCCCCAAGCTAAGCCGTGATTACAACACCAACTGGTACGCCAGCAAAGTAAACCAGCGTTACAATCGCTGTGTGAGCCGTGGCAAGCGTCTGGGCTTTAAAATATCCTAATCATTGATCGCAAACTTCACGCACTGATAATCAGTATTTGTTTTTATCAGTACGAAACTTGATTACTTAAAATTTGCTAGGAACTTCTTATTTCTGTTTATTTATGAATTTAATAATTATTTTAAGGTTTAAGCACTTAATAAGTGTTTGGCTATCTCCAACGCATAAGCTATAACTGGACACATAAAAATTTAAGCTTTGCCTAATAACTATGACACCTAATCTTGATGTAGTAAGCCCCATAGATTTACGCCAGATGAGTGATGCCAAGGCATGGGCTGATTCCGCCCTGCAAAAACGGCCAGCGCGTACTGATTTTTTTAATAGTTTTACTACCATCATTCTTAACTATCCAATATCCAATCCGCGCATTCTGGAACTGGATTCCGGGCCGGGATTTTTGGCGCAGCATTTACTCGATAATATTCTAGCTAGTGAATATGTGGCGCTGGATTTCTCAGCAGCCATGCATCAATTGGCGCAGGAAAGACTGGGAGCCAATGCTGACAAGGTACAATTTATTGAGCGCAGCTTTAAGGATGACAACTGGACAGCAGGTCTGGGAAAATTTGATGTGATTGTCACCATGCAGGCTGTGCATGAGCTACGCCATAAACGGCATGCGGTTAATTTATTTAAACAGGTTCAGCAGGTTTTAAAACCAGATGGCATTTTTCTGGTCTGTGATCATTATGTAGGTACTGACGCTCATGGCATCCAAGGCATGCAAAATGACCAGCTTTATATGACGATTGAAGAACAGTATGCTGCGCTACAGCAGGCTGGTTTTAGTCATATTAACCAGCTTTTACTGCGGCAAGGCATGCTATTGCATCAGGCTAAACTATAAATTTTAAGCCTTAATAAATTGCCATATGGTCACGGTGAATCATCTCTACCGAGCGATTTTCACCCAGAATTTCATGCACCCGTTCGGAAGGCTGGCCAATCACCTGCCGTGCTGATGCTGAACTGAAATTAACCCGGCCCACGGCAATGCGTTCACCATTTAAGTTCACGCACTCCACCACATCACCACGCTCAAAATGCCCTTCAACCTGACGCACACCCACAGGCAACAGGCTACGATGTTTTATCTGAATGGCTTCAACCGCACCGTTATCCAGCACCAGACGTCCCGCTGTTTGCAAATGCGCAGCCAGCCATTGCTTACGCGCAGTAATCCGGTCTTCGTCGGCTGTCAGTAGCGTTCCCAAAGCCTCACCCTGAATCAGGCGTAATAGGACATTACTGGTTTGACCACTGGTGATGAGTGTTGGACAGCCAGACTTTGCTGCCAGCCGTGCAGCACGCACTTTGGTAACCATGCCACCACGCCCCAGCACACCGCCACCACCTGCCATTGCCAGTAGACTTTCATCCATGGCACGCACGGTAGACAGCAGTGTAGCGCTGGCATCCTTGCGTGGATCACGGTCAAACATGCCTTCCTGATCAGTAAGAATAATCAGCAGGTCTGCACCGACCAGACTAGCCACCATGGCAGCCAGCGTATCATTGTCACCAAAACGGATTTCATCGGTAGCAACGGTGTCATTTTCATTGATCACCGGCACCACGCGCCACTTGATTAAACGCAGCAAGGCATCACCAGCGTTTAAATAACGGCGGCGATCAGCGAGGTCATCATGGGTGAGCAAGACCTGAGCAGTTTGAATCTGGTGCTGAACCAGTGCGCCAGCCCATGCCTGAATCAAACCCATTTGCCCAATGGCAGCACAGGCCTGCAAACCCGGCAAATCATCGGGACGGGCGCCAATTTTCATGCGCACCATGCCTTCAGCCACAGCACCGGATGACACCAGAATTACCTCAATGCCCTGTTCATGCAGCATGGCAACCTGAGCAGCCCAGGCATTAATGGCCTGATGATCCAGCCCCTGCCCATTAGCCGTGAGCAACGCCGATCCAATTTTTATGACAACGCGTTTACATTGAAGCTGACGCTGACTGCCTTGTTGTAACAACGACATGTTTACACTCAAAATCAAATTAACAGGTTTTTTAGTTATCGGACGTAAATATTTTCCATGCCGCCTTCATCA
Organism: Alkanindiges illinoisensis DSM 15370; assembly: GCF_000619845.1. Lineage (GTDB taxonomy): Bacteria > Pseudomonadota > Gammaproteobacteria > Pseudomonadales > Moraxellaceae > Alkanindiges > Alkanindiges illinoisensis. Next base: position 1,092,526 of record NZ_JHUX01000003.1, read on the forward strand.
GATTCATCCCAGTCATCATCGTCGTCATCGCCACCTTGACGCGCAGCACGACGGGCTTCTTTGTAAGCTTCCTTGGCAGCCAGTGAGTTTTCACGGGTTTCCTGCTCCAGACGCTCACGGAATTCTTTCTTGGCCTGTGCAAAGTCTGGGTCTTCAACTTCCAGCTCACGTTCCTGCTCAATCTGGTCCATCAGGTAATACACAATCTGACGCGTGCCTTCGCCAGTCAGGCCGGAACAGCGGAACACCGGGCCAGTCCAGCCAAGCTCGGCCACAATGTGGGTACACCATTCATTCTGGGCGTCTTCCGGAATCTGATCCAGTTTGTTGAGCACCAAGACCACAGGCAACTCAGCCAGTGCAGGCGAGAACTTTTTGAGCTCGCTAAAAATGGCCTTGGCATTGTGTACCGGGTCTGAACCATCCACCGGCTGCACATCAATAATATGCAATAAAATACGGGTACGCGCCAAATGCTTTAAAAACCGGATGCCCAACCCTGCACCTTCAGCAGCGCCAGCAATCAGGCCAGGAATATCTGCCATAACAAAGGAACGGTGGCGATCAACATCCACCACACCCAGATTTGGCACTAATGTAGTAAATGGATAGTCGGCCACTTTGGGCTTGGCAGCACTGACCGAACGGATAAACGTGGATTTGCCCGCATTAGGCATCCCCAGCAGGCCAACATCAGCCAGCACTTTTAGCTCAAGGCGGATTTCACGGCTTTCACCCGGCCGGCCCGAAGTACATTGACGCGGTGAACGGTTGGTAGAGGACTTAAAATGCGTGTTACCCAAGCCGCCATCACCACCTGCCGCTACCAGCAAGCGCTGACCATCTTCAATCATGTCGCCAATCACATCGCCACTGGCCACATCAACCACGGTAGTCCCGACAGGCACTTTGAGCACAACGTCTGCACCACCACGGCCGGAACAGTTGGCGCCCTGCCCGTTCTTGCCACGCTCGGCACGGAACTTGCGGGTATAGCGATAATCAACCAGTGTATTGGCATCGTCATCGGCAATGAGCAGGATATCGCCGCCCTTGCCGCCATCACCACCGTCCGGGCCACCAAACGGAATAAATTTTTCACGGCGAAAACTGGCCACGCCATTGCCACCGTCGCCAGCTTGTACCGAAATTACGGCTTCATCGACAAAGCGCATGACTACATTCTCCACCTGATAAAAAAGCACAATATTATGCCATAGTTTAGGCCTGAGCTGTATAAAAGCTGCCTAAGGTTTTTTGAAGTTGTTTTTGGTTTCTATTCTTAAAGCCGGGTAAGCCAGCTTTAGGCACCTGCTCTTGCTACTTTTGATAATAACCTGTGCTTAAGGGTGATTCCTGTGGAAATAGTTTATCCTGTTGCAAATGGAGTTTTAGGCCTTTGAACACCGTTTGCTGTGTTTCGCTGCTTTGCAGTTCAATTAAATCGCCTACCTGCTGCCAGGTGCCACTAGATTCCTGATCAACAGCGCCATACATTAAAACAGCCTGATAATGACCATCAGGGTTTAAAAGTAACTCGGAACCTACTTCGGTAACGCCATTCAAATAATAGTGACCCGGAGCAGCAGCATTGGCCAGATGGGTAAAAAGACTTAAGGCAATCATTAAAGCTACTGTTTTAACAAACTGATTTAGCATATAAAAATCCAGATTTTTGATGACTTATTTAATTAATTGAGCAACTGAACATAAGCCTAAACCTATCTTGTTTTAGCAATCATCAACCATTTTTTATTGTAATTGCACAGATAACACTAACATAAAAAAAACCCAGCCAAAGCCGGGTTTTTCTTTGCAAATCTACTTACACGCTAACGCTATCCACTGGAATGTGCGGATACACCACGCCTGCCATTTGCTCGGCAATGCGCAGTACCTGACAGCTATAGCCAACTTCGTTGTCATACCAGACGTACAGAGTGACACGGTTGCCACTGGTAATGGTGGCTTGCGCATCATACACACCGGCAGTGCGCGAACCAATAAAGTCAGACGATACCACTTCGGTAGAGTTGGTATAGCCAATTTGACCTTGCAGGTTGGAGTTCAGGGAAATCAGACGGATGTATTCGTTGATTTCTTCAGTAGATACTTCCTGCGCCAGATTCAGGTTTAGAATTGCCAATGATACATTTGGTGTAGGTACGCGAACCGAGTTACCAGTCAGCTTGCCTTTTAGAACTGGCAGCGCCTTGGCAACGGCTTTGGCTGCACCGGTCTCGGTGATGACCATGTTCAGGGTTGCAGCACGGCCACGACGATCAGCCTTATGGTAGTTATCAATCAAGTTCTGGTCATTGGTGAACGAGTGAACAGTTTCCACATGGCCATTTTCAACGGTGTACTTATCATTGATGACTTTTAGTACTGGTGTAATAGCATTGGTGGTACAGCTTGCTGCACTGATAATCTGGTCAGAATCAATGATATCGCTATGGTTTACACCATACACCACGTTCTTCATTTCGCCTTTGCTTGGTGCAGTCAGGATCACACGGGCAACGCCTGGGCATTTCAGGTGCTGGGCCAGGCCTTCAGCATCACGCCATTTACCGGTGTTATCAATCAACAGCGCATTATCAATGCCATACTGGGTGTAATCCACTTCAGCCGGGCTGCTGGCATAAATCACCTTGATGTAGTTACCATTGGCAATAATGGCTTCATTTTCTTCATCAATGGAAATGGTGCCTTCAAATGAACCATGAATGGAATCACGACGCAGCAAGGAAGCACGCTTGGCCAGATCGTTTTCACTGGATTTACGTACCACAATCGCTTTAAGGCTCAAGCCACGGCCAACACCAGTTTGCTCAATAATCAAACGGGCCAGAATGCGTCCAATACGACCAAAACCATAAAGAACGACGTCTCTGGTTTTTGGTTCGCACTTGTTGCCTGCTACTGGTGTTAAAGCAGCTTGCAAAAATTCGTTGATGTCGCCGCCTTTTTGCTTGTAATCAGCAGCCAGCTTACCCAGATCTACTTCGCAGCTTGCAATATTGTCAAATTTTACCAGTGCTTCCAGCAAAGGCATGGTGTCCACCACAGACAGCTCAACAGCAATCATGCGGGCACGGCGATGTGCTTTTAGAATCTGGATCACAGAGCGGTTGATCAGTGAGCGACCATATACCGTAATAATAATGTCTTTTTCACGGTAAAGCTGTCCGATCAAGGCAATCATGCGTTCAGCAATTTCTTCGCGATTTTTCCAGCGGCCAAAATGTTCGCTATGCAGGGCAACGATGGTCTCTTTGCTCACGGAGGCTTCCTCTTTGGGGTTAGCTGCCATCACAGTAACAGCAGCAGGCAAGTTTTAAAGGCGCATATTGTAATGGAAAATTGCCTGCCTGAAAATGTTGGTAACGGATAAAACAGCAAGAAGTTTTTCCAGTATTAAAATTTTATAAAGGTTTAGACTGATAAGGTTGGTAATCAGGATTTGGTTCATCACTAAAAAACTGGCAAGCTTTAAGATTGTTATAAAATTAGAAAATAAATAATAAAGTAAATTCTAGTTAGGCATAAAATTAGATAAAACAATAAATACCTGATGCTACCGTGTTTATCAGGTATTTATTGTTGATAAAGCATTAGTAGCATGAATTTCCAACCTAAAACCAGCTCTTAACAACTCAGCACCTTTAAACGGCTTAGGAAGCTGAACCGCTGTGCTCGTCACTGTGTTTTAGTTCATCATGCGTGTATGTCGCGGTAAATCCTTCTACCAAATCAATTGCTGAAGCCAGTAACGTAATAAAAGTACGGGTAACCAGCTGTCCTGACTTTGGCTGGATAGTCACCTTAATCATAAGATTTCTCCAATTTATTTTCAGGTTTAATTCACAATAACGACTTGGTACTGCATCATCTAGGCTAAAGACACCATCATGATGCGTGTTACAACAACTTTAATATATAAAGTCAGCTTGTAATCATCTACGGGAAACTACCCTGCTTTTTGTGTAAAATCAGAGTAAATGTATAAGCAAACCAGCAGTTTATAAAAGCTAACGCAGGCTTTGGTCATCTTGTGTTAATAAATCAGAAGCTGGTTACATAACTGATGAGCAGACTTTTTAAATTTTTTATTGTTAGTCTTGAATTAATGTCTGAAATTTTTTAATAAAAAAAGGAATCTGCTACTAGCAAAGCTGGCAAATTCCTGTTGTGTTGCGCATTCTATTTACTGGGTGTGCCTAGTGCGAATTAGCTTGCTGGTGTCAAAACCCTGCTGTTTGGCTGCATCAACATAGTTCTGATAGGTTTGCTCATCAAGATGTGGTGTGCGAGACAAGATCCATAAATACTTGCGGTTGGGTGCGCCAACCAAGGCAGTCTGGTAATTGTCATCCAGCTTTAAAATCCAGTAATCACCTTTGGTAAAAGGAATCCAGCGCAAGCCTTGTGGCAAAAAGCTGACTTTAAGTTTGCTATTGGCCTTGTCTATCGGTGTGGCCTCACCCTGTGATGCCATGTTTTCTCCATTAGCCTTACGACACTGGTTGAGCACTGAAACCTTGCCATTGGCTTGCAAGCCGTAGGTTGCGGTGACATCACTGGCGCACTTGCGCTGGAAATACATGGGGAAACGCGCAACTTCATACCATGTGCCCAAATAGCGGTTTAAGTCCACCTGATTTACGGTTTGTGGCTTATTCGCTGGTGCTGCAATGGCAACCGAACCTAAGACCGCAAATCCCAGCAGGACCATGGCGCTACGTTTGAGTATTTTGTGTGATGGCGCAACATGGGTAATGGTCATATGAATTCTCCTCAATATATACACTGGACAGGTTAAGAAATAATAAATTTGAGCCAGAAATAGTAGAAAATTTATTGGCTTAACCTTATGCCAAGGTGCTGTAAGAATCCAATGAACTCATGCATGCTTTTTGTAGTGGTTTGGAAGTTTTAAAATTTTGAACATGTCATGACTTAGCGAACATTTATAAAAGAAGCCGCCTGATTAACCAGCGGCTCTTTTATCATTTGTGCAGATGAATACAGCCTATCAATACAACAACTGTGCTTTCAACCGGGTGATTTCATCACGGATGCGCGCGGCTTGCTCAAACTGCAACTGCTTGGCCATATTGTTCATCTCGCTTTCCAGCTTCTTGATGTGCTTGGCAAACAGCTTTGGATCGGCCAGCAAATGCTGATCATCACTGGACAGTGCAATATGCTTGTGCAGCTTGGCATCAATTTCATCTTCTTCATACACCTCGCCGGTATCAATTTCCTTAATGACCTGACGGATTGCACTGCGCGGTGTAATCCCGTGTTTTTCATTAAATTCAATTTGCTTGTTACGACGACGCTCTGTTTCCTCAATGGCACGCTGCATGGAATCCGTAATGCGGTCGGCATACAAAATCGCCTTACCATTCAAGTTACGTGCTGCACGGCCAATGGTTTGAATGAGTGAACGATCCGAACGCAAAAAACCTTCCTTGTCGGCATCCAGAATGGCCACCAAAGACACTTCCGGCATGTCCAGGCCTTCACGCAGCAGGTTAATCCCGACCAGTACGTCATAAACACCGGTACGCAGTTCATGGATAATCTTAACGCGTTCTACCGTATCAATATCCGAGTGCAGATACGCCACCTTGATACCGTATTCTTTCAGGTAACTGGTTAAATCCTCAGCCATCCGCTTGGTTAAGGTGGTGACCAGCACGCGCTCATTAATATTTTTACGCAGGTTAATTTCAGATAAAACATCATCCACTTGCGTTAGCACCGGACGAATTTCAATTTGCGGATCAACCAGACCCGTTGGCCGCACCACCTGCTCTACAATTTGCTGGCTATGTTCCAGTTCATAGCGCGCAGGCGTTGCACTTACAAAAATAGTGGTCGGTGCAATCCGTTCCCATTCCTCAAATTTCATGGGACGGTTATCCAGCGCACTAGGCAGGCGAAAGCCGTAGTTCACCAGATTTTCCTTACGTGAACGGTCACCCTTATACATTGCACCAATTTGCGGCACTGACACATGCGATTCATCAATAATCAGCAGTGCATCTTCAGGCACATAATCAAACAGGGTTGGCGGCGCTTCACCGGCGGGACGGCCTGACAAATGCCGCGAGTAGTTTTCAATACCGTTGCTGTAGCCAAGCTGCTGGATCATTTCAATATCGTACTTAGTACGCTGCTCAATGCGCTGTGCTTCCAGCAGTTTGTCCTGCGATTTAAAAAATTCCAGTTGTTCGGCCAGTTCCTGCTTAATCGTTCCAACTGCACGCTCCAGGTTTTCCTTGGGCGTCACATAATGGCTTTTGGGATAAATGGTAATGCGGGGCACTTTACGCACCATTTTGCCGGTAAGCGGATCAAACCAGCGAATGGAGTCAATTTCATCATCAAAGATTTCAATGCGCACTGCCATTTGCTCAGATTCGGCTGGGAAAATATCCAGAATCTCGCCACGCAGGCGATAAGTGCCCCGGGTAAATTCCAGCTCATTACGCGTGTATTGCATCTCTACCAGACGGCGAATTAAGGCATCACGGTCAATGCGATCACCCTGCACAATATGCAACAGCATTTTTAAGTAGGCCTCAGGATCACCCAGACCATAAATGGCTGAAACAGAGGCCACAATAATGGCATCGCGCCGTTCTAGTAATGACCGGGTGGCAGACAAACGCATCTGGTCAATATGGTCGTTAATTGCCGAATCTTTTTCAATAAAGGTATCCGATGACGGCACATAAGCTTCGGGCTGATAGTAATCGTAATAACTGACAAAATACTCAACCGCATTATTGGGAAAAAATGCCTTGAACTCGCCATATAACTGCGCGGCCAGCGTTTTGTTATGCGCCATAATAATAGTCGGGCGCTGGGTTTGTGCAATGACATTAGCCATCGTATAGGTTTTACCAGAACCTGTTACCCCCAGCAACAGCTGGCCCTTTAAACCGTTATTGACGCCACGCACCAGTTTTTCAATGGCCTGTGGCTGATCACCCGCTGGCTCAAAGTCAGTTTTTAAGTCAAAAGGCTTATCTAAAATCTGCGTGCCAGAAAGATTGACACCGCGTTGCAATGCCTGCTCCTGAATCTGGGTTGCCACATGGTTCAGCTCATCCAAAGAGCGCATTTTGGTGGGTTCACGCATTGTATTTTAACTCTTTATATTCAGCCAGATCATACTAATAAATAAGGCTTTAGACTGAAAAATCAAGGCTATAAATACTGCTAAATGTAATTGGACATTTAAGGCAAGCCTTAATGAATAGATTGCTTTTAAAATAGTCATCCCCACTAACTGTAAAAGCTTTTTAAATTTTTGCTATCCGTTTTTAGAAAGCTTTTGCAAGTGCAAAGCCGTGTTTCTTACAAGCTTAAAACAACCCGCCAACCAAACAGGTAAATAAAGCGGCTCAGCTCAGAAGTCAAACCGTTATACAATAACATCAACTTAAAATTCAGGCAGGAGACTGGATGTCCGAGCAATTTTTTACCTCATTTGCCTTGTTTTTTTCATTGCTTAACCCGTTTTTAATGAGCATTTACCTACTGGGAATGATCCGTCAGCTATCGCTGGCGCAGTTTAGTAAAGTGCTGATTCAGGGTGCATTCATCAGTAGCATCGTATTCCTGTTATTCTCGTATGGTGGCGAAGCAATCTTTAACCGCTTTTTACATGTTCGCTTTGAATCATTTCAGATTTTTGGCGGAATTATCTTTTTAATTATTGGGGTGCGCTATGTTTTTGAAGGCGCTGATACACTGGAATCCACTCGGGGAAAACCCGAATATCTGGCTGGCAGTGTGGCAATGCCCTTTATGATTGGGCCGGGGACAATTAGTGCTTCGGTGGTTATTGGTAGCAGCCTTAGTATTGCCGGGGCAGCAACCGTCATTGCTACCACTATGGTTTTAACCTGTAGTATGCTGATTTTATTTAAGTATTTTCATGACAACCTGAAAGCACGCTATGCGCGTTATGTCGATCGCTATATTGAGATTGTGGGCAGGCTGTCTGCGCTGCTGATTGGCACGATTGCGGTGGATATGATTGTGACTGGTGTGATGGGATTAATGTAAAAAAAGGGCTACTACAGAAGTAACCCTTGATAATCACCTGCGCCTAAAAACCTGCCCCTATTATTAACGCTTGCCCATTGACCGTCTCGTACCCGCAGGTGGCATAAAAGTACGGTCAGCATAACGCTTGGGTTTGGGGCGTACCTGCTCTAGCGTTTCATCATTTTCCTCATCGCGCTGTGGCATGGGAAATGGCAACTGGGCAACCTGTCGTTTGGCGGGCTTGCTCATCTTCAAAAACCTATCATTAATCACTGGCCCTAGTTTAAACCTTTTGCTGGCTAAACTGTAAGATTGTTGCCTCTCACATCAGAAATTTATACACATCGAATCAGTTTAAAAATCATTCATTCAAGGTCACAGAATGAAATTGACGAACTATGCAACAAATTGCATAATCAAATGAATCAGCAATAACGACTATCCATTTTGGACGCAGCACGCGTTAGAGTGCAGCACGAGGATTTCCTGATGCCAGCAATAACCAGCTTGTTAGATTCATTTCCATCATTCTTAAAGAATAAATCCGCACCGTTACTTGAGATTTTCTATAAGCCAACAACAGACAATAAAAAGCTCATTCAGGAAATTCGGCAGCTACAACGTCCCTATCAGCCCACATTCTGGCTGGCCAACACGCATGTGCAGCTCATGTATCTTGAACTTAAGAAAAAGCTGGAAAAACCTTTAATTTATGATCGTGTTGAAACCCTCACCATGGCCGATGGTGGCAAAACGGCACTAGCGTGGTATGGCTATAACTTGCCAGCCTCTACCCCAACCCTTGTTATTTTGCATACTTTAACGGGTAGCCCGCGCAGCATGCAGGATATGGTGCGGGATTTACATGAATATACGGGGTGGCGTGTAGTCGTTGCTGTACGGCGTGGACATGGCGGGCTTGAATTTGACCCACCACGTTTCAATATCTTTGGTTCTACGCAGGATCTTCGGGAACAACTCACGCACATTGAACGGCTGTTTCCACAATCACCGTTATATGCGGTGGGTTCTTCGGCAGGTTCAGGCTTGCTCATCCGTTATCTGGGTGAAGAACAGCAAAATGCCCGGTTTAAGGCATCTTTTGCATTCTGCCCCGGCTACAACACGGATGAAGGCTTTAAGTATTGCCATCCTTTTTATAGCAAATATATGGCTAAAAAATTAATCAGAACCTTTATTGAACCTCATCAAAGCAAGTTGCAGCAATTAGCAACATTTAACCATCTTAAAACTGCCAAAGACCTGCTGGCTTTTCATGAAAAAGTCTATGAATTTTCCGGTTATCCAAGTTATCAGCACTATTCGGATGCCACCAATCCCATGAAGGTTTTTCAGCAGGTTACCACTCCGGTCATGTTGCTAAATGCCAAGGATGATCCAGTATGCAATATTCAAAATCTTGACCCCTATCTGGCTGATATTCAGCAAATGCCCAATCTTATTGTGGTTAAAACCAAAAAAGGCAGCCATTGTGCCTATCAGCAAGGCTGGCAAGCCAGATCATGGGCGCATAAACTGATGGCCGAATATTTTCAGGTGATACACAAAAGGGATGCATAAACTGGTTAAAGCATTTTCTATTGCCTTCAATAAGGAAAAGGAATTGAAAATTAGTTTTAATATGCGGCCAAACACCTTGCAAAATCAGCTAGAATAACCCGATTTTTTGTGTTCAATTCCCTAAAAGAAGGAATCCCTGCCGTGGACGTACGTCTGTCTGACCGTGTTAACTCTATCAAGCCCTCACCAACTCTTGCTGTTACCAATAAAGCAGCTGAATTGAAAGCCGCCGGCCATAATATTATTGGCTTGGGTGCTGGTGAGCCAGACTTTGATACCCCACAGCACATTAAGGATGCTGCCATTGCGGCCATCAATAACGGGTTTACCAAATATACCGCTGTAGACGGTACACCCGGCCTGAAAAAAGCCATTATTGCCAAGTTCAAGCGTGACAATAACCTTGATTATGCCGCTAACCAGATTCTGGTATCTTGCGGTGGCAAGCAAAGCTTTTTCAATCTGGCGCTGGCGTTTATCAATCCGGGTGATGAAGTCATTATTCCTGCACCGTACTGGGTGAGCTATCCGGACATGGTGCTCATTGCTGAAGGCGTGCCGGTTATTGTGAAATGCGGTGAAGAACAGCGCTTCAAGATTACTGCTGAACAACTGGAAGCAGCGATTACCCCCAAAACCAGGCTGCTGGTATTGAATAGCCCGTCCAACCCGACTGGCATGATTTATACCAAGGAAGAACTGGAAGCACTGGCGGAAGTACTGCGTCGTCATCCACAGGTTTATATTGCCTCTGATGACATGTACGAACCAATTCGCTGGTCTGGCCCATTCTATAATATTGTAAATGTTGCGCCTGACCTGTATGACCGCACTCTGGTACTCAATGGTGTATCCAAAGCCTATGCCATGACTGGCTGGCGTATTGGTTATGCGGCTGGCCCGGCAAACATCATCAAGGCCATGACCAAAGTACAGTCGCAATCGACTTCCAATCCAACTTCAATCAGTCAGGTTGCTGCTGAAGCTGCGCTGAATGGCCCGCAAGATGTATTGCAACCCATGATTGAAGCGTTCAAGCGTCGTCATGATCTGGTGGTTAATGGCTTAAATGCAATTAACGGAATTAGCTGTCTGGATGCAGACGGTGCTTTTTATGCCTATGCGTCTATCCGTCCGGTTATTCGTGCGCTGGGTTTAAAATCCTGCACCGAATTTTCTGAATGGTTGCTGAATAAAACTGGCGTTGCAGTTGTACCGGGTGATGCATTTGGTTTAGGTGGTTATATGCGTATTTCCTACGCTACTGCTGACAGCGTGCTGGAAGATGCCCTAAACCGCATTAAAGAAGCGGTAGACAGTATTGATCCAGCTACATTGAGTGCTGCAATTGAATCTGTTGCAGCAGATCAGGCAACTGGCAAGTAATTTAACTGTGTATTTGAAAAAGCCCTGTTATTAATGATGGGGCTTTTTTATGGCTATTCCGCTGGTATTATGGCTTTGTTGTACAGTTAATAATCCTGCCTTAAAAGTAAATAGAGCCGCTTATGGCCTTAATAATTCACTTGCGCTCATGATTTAAGCAATCAATTGTTTATTTCATTAAAAGGGCTTGACCACTAACGTGTTGCTGCCTAAAATGCGCATCACCAACTGTTCTCCAATAGCTCAGTCGGTAGAGCAACGGACTGTTAATCCGTGTGTCCCTGGTTCGAGCCCAGGTTGGAGAGCCAAGATTCTGCGGTAATAAAAAATCCCTGCCTAATAAGCAGGGATTTTTTATTGAAAATTGAAAGATAAGTAATTTTTGAATAAAACCATTATGTTGAGTCAGGCAGCTAAGATATTTATGCCTACGTATTCTATTTCACATTTTTTATAAGTATCAAAGATATATGAGTAATTCAGAAAGAAATCTGGAAGGAATTAGAGGCTGGTTAGTATTAATATTTATAGGCTTAGTTATCACACCAATTCGTATTGGTCTGTTTCTTTTTCAAGAATATACAGCACTATTTAAACATGGTAACTGGAATGTACTTACATCTCCATCAAGTGAATTCTACCATCATTTATGGGCACCATTATTAGTGTTTGAAAGCGTTGGCAATTTATTGCTACTTATATTGTCTTTAACCGTATTATATTTCTTTTTACACAAATCAAAATATGTACCAAAACTTATAATTTTCTGGCTAACGTATGGCCTTATTTTTGTCATTATAGATTTTTTCTTCGCCGAACAAATTCCACTAATAGCGGATCTTTCTCAAGATACCGAATCCACTAAAGAAGTTATAAGATCATTCATTGCTGCGCTTATTTGGATACCTTACTTCCTTATATCAAAAAGGGTTAAGGCCACTTTTATTCATTAACTTTACTACAATTATGAGAACTCATTACTTCACTTAATTGAAGCATGACTCAGCAAGAAATACTAAGGCAATGTACACTCTATATCTGTCATAAACTCTTAATAAACTTCTTCTGCCTACAAAATCAGCAAAGAAACCTGATTTTATTAATATTTTCGCAAAACCCCTTGACCCTATGGGGATTGATGCATAAAATGCCGCCGTACTGATCGATCTCCAATAGCTCAGTCGGTAGAGCAACGGACTGTTAATCCGTGTGTCCCTGGTTCGAGCCCAGGTTGGAGAGCCAAGATTCTGCGGTAATAAAAAATCCCTGCCCAATAAGCAGGGATTTTTTTATTGGTGCTTATTTTATTCTCGCTTTAGCGCCACTTTAAATTTTATAGGAAAGCAAAAAATGAGCATGTGGCTGATTATTGGTATTGTAATCATTGCATTACTGGGCATTATTGCAGGGGAAAATAAAAAGCCCCGCCAGCAGCACACACCCATTCATGCCAAACCAATATTAACCCGTCGTGAACAGCAGTTTTTTGCCGTACTGCAACAAGCCATGCCCCGCGCTTATATTTTCCCGCAAGTCAGCTTTTCCGCCATTTTGACTACTAAGGGGTTTTATACGCGTAGTCAGTTTAACCGCAAGATTGCTGACTTTGTGTTATGCGATCACAATCTTAATATTGTGGCGATTATTGAACTGGATGACAGTAGTCATAAAGGCCGCGAGCAACAGGATGCCGCGCGTGATGCCATGCTGAATGAAGCAGGCTATCCGGTATTTCGCTATGCACAAATTCCTGTGGCTGGGCAGCTCCAGAAAGACCTGCAAAAATACCTGAAGTGGTAATGGCTTAATATCGTATCTGGAAAAGTCCAGAATTTTTAATCCATTTAGTTGTGTTTTCTATCAAAGGCCTTATGCTGGTTTGCGCTGGCATCGCGCACATTACTGGCACAAGTACTGGCGCTGACCTCCACTGGCTTGGCTCTTGCATCATAACATTTACAGCCTGTGGGCGTTTTCATGCAGCCTGCAATATACTGCATTTGTGAGCTGGAATTTAAATGATGCAGTTGTGACTTGATCTGTTCATTTTGAATCTGGGTTTCACTCATGCCATCGCTATGCGGCGTCGGAATTGAATCTGAAGAAATCTGGCTCGGCTCGGTTTTAAAGAAAGACTGCTTTTTAAGGACATTAAACACAACAAGTGCAATGACCAGAAAAATAGCCAGCTTAATCATTTTTTGTAAGGCCATAATTGTCTTTATAATTAGCAAAATTATGTGAGTAGCGGCAAATTTCTATTATTGTATTAATATCAGCATGCACACTGTGAAAACTGATTTTAATAAATCTATGCCTTAAAAGACAAGCTGTAACAGAGTTGCTTATAATTTAAGCAGCATCATTGATGTTTACCGCTGCATACTCCAGCTTATTCAATTCAACAATAATATACAGCTGGAGTATGTCATGCCCAATTTTTCCTATGTCTGGCTTACTCCTTATTATCGGCCTATCTCATGCTGGGTTAAGCTAATCTTGGCTGGGCTGTTTTTGGGCTTATGTTCATTCGTTCAGGCAGCAAGCACTTCCTTAAATCATAAAGTTATTGTAGTCACAGGCGCGTCCAGTGGTTTTGGCAAGGGCATTGCGCTGAAACTGGCCAGTGAAGGTGCAACAGTGGTACTGGCAGCAAGACGCACGGAATTGCTGGAACAAATCGCACAACAGTGCAGGCAACTGGGCGGCAATGCACTAGTGGTTACTACGGATGTGGCCAATGAACAGGAAGTTCAGCAGTTGGCTCAACGGACTCTGGATAATTTTGGCCGTATTGATGTGTGGATTAACAATGCCGGGGTTGGTGTATTTGGCCGATTTGATGAAGCGCCACTGGCCGATCATAAACGACTGATGGATATTAATTTTAATGGCACGATGTATGGTAGCTATTATGCCATGCGCCAGTTCCGCCAGCAGCATTACGGCTCACTAATCAATATTTCTTCGGTAATGGGTAAAGTACCGCTACCCTACTATGCTAGCTATACTGCATCCAAACATGCCATTGTTGGGCTTGATGCAGCCATCAATCAGGAATTGCAGGTTAACCACGAGCGCAATATTCATGTCACTACGATTATGCCATTTGCTGCTGATACACCCTGGTTTAATCATACGGCCAATTATAGTGGCAAGTCTCCACGCATGATTGCGCTAGATCATCCCGATAAAATCATCAATGCTGTAATAAAAGCCATTGGCCATCCCAAAAAAGAAGTCGCTGTAGGCTATAAGGCAAAACTGGCTGTAACTTCCCACCGCATTGCCACAGGTTTAACCAATACGCTGGCTGGGCGTGCTGGTCATAAAATTATGATTCAGGACCCGCCGCCTGCTCCAGATACCACGGGCACACTATATAAGCCTATGGCTGAAGGTACTGGTGTGGTAGGTGGGGTCAAAGCCCGTGTAGAGAGGGAAGATCAAATGCAGGACTAGCAGACATCATTACTTCTAAACTTTATGTATTGAAGTCCATATTGAGTAATTCAGTAGTCGAGGTTTTTACCAATCACTGAGTTAACTAATACTATGAATAACTTGCTAAACTTATACTTACTTATAGAAGAATTTCTTATAAAAATTTATTACAACCGGGTTATATCCTATGAAGCAGCCTATCCTTGCATATTTTTGCGCTCATCAGCCTGTTAGTTGAGTAATACAATGAATTTCCAGTTATCTGCGAGCTTTGAAGATGCAGGCCGTGCAGTCCTAGACTTCTTGCATCAGCGTCTGGATTTTGGGTTATGGATGATTACCCGCACCGAGGGCGATGACTGGATTGTGCTGCAATCCGAGGATCATGGCTATCAGGTTAAGCCCGGGCAGGTCTTTCGCTGGGCGGATTCATTTTGTGCCCACATGGTTCAGAGTGCAGCACCGCATATTGCCCCCTGCTCTGATGAGATTGAACTGTATGCCACTGCGCCTATTGCCAAGCTGGTGCCTATAAAAGCTTATATTGGCTTTCCCCTGCGTCGGGAGAATGGCGAATTATTTGGTACTTTGTGCGCTATAGATCCACATCCAAAACCCGAATCCATCCGGCAGGAACAGGAACTGCTTGACCTGCTCAGCAATCTGTTGAGTGTCATTTTGCAAAATGAGCTTCAGCGCATCCAGTACACCCGTTATTTTGAGCGTCTGCAGGTAGAAACATTGCTGGATGAATCAACCCAGCTATACAACCGGGCTGCATGGGATCGGCTGATTAATGCAGAAGAAGAACGCAGCCGCAGGCTTGGCCATCCTTCTGCAGTTTATGTGATTCAATTGCACAACAGTCAAAAAGCCATGAGTCATCAGGAAAAAACGGCTCATGAGCTACTGATCAGGCGTGCTGCAATGGCCCTAAAAAAAATACTGCATGATGATGATATTCTGGCACGGCTCAACGAGCATGAGTTTGCCATCTTAAATATTAATCTTGATAAATCAAAAGCTGAGGATTTTTTCCATTATATTCGGCAAACCTTGCAGCATATGAATATTGCTGCATCAATTGGTTATGCACTCCGTCATCCGTCTACTGGATTGCATCAGGCACTGATTCAGGCTACAGCACAAATCCGTGGCCAGCAGCACAATTAATTTCCTAAACAGCTTTTATTCATTCCATACTGATGACTTAAAAACCCTGACAGCTTAAAATCTTCTAAAATTGCATAACAGCAATGTTGATAGCGAATTTTTTAAGATATTTATCTATCATATCTTTATATAGCTAAAGCACTAAAGACAGCTTAAGCACACTTGTGCTTTGGCCTTTATAAATAATTGTTTAATGGCTTTGCCAGAGAAATAAATGAGTCAATTAATTTTTTTAATTATAGGGTTGGATATTGGTTAGGGAAAAATTATAAATCAACCAGACAAAATAAAAAGCCGGTGCCATCACGGCTTAGGCAATTGACAGCCATAGAACGGCAAAAAGCTAAAGTTCTGTATACAACTGATGCAGATCGCATTAAGGAGCTCAATTTACTTTCACCCACTGAAGGAAAGTTTTTACGCATACTTCAGCATGAATTCATCAGTGCTGACATTGTAGTCAAGCAAAAGCGTTTCTTTGTGGTAGATAAAGATCAATTTCCACTGGCTATCTTTGAATATCGTGATGGGTTGCAAACTTTAAGGGCAACAGATGTAGATGATGGTTTACCTGTATTTATCTATAAGAATTTGCCACCAAGCAGCTCTATTAAAGAAGATGCAGAATTTATACTGGCTCGATAAGGAGTAACATGAGTAAGGACTTTTTAGTTTTTTTGATTCCCCTTGGAATTTTTTTGGCTTACTAGATTTTTGGTAATAAACCTGCTCGTCCTCAGCGGATATCCTCTGGTTCTAGAAATGTAAAACCTTCAAAAGAACAGCGCAATCAGAAGATTTCAGCCATTAATCTGTTGTTTAAAAATGCTTCAACAGAATTCAAGGAATATCGTGTTTTCAGCAAGAATGGAAAAGTAATAATTTCTGAAATTGAAGATATAAGAGAATATCCTAGAGAACTTATATTTATTTCCCTAAATCCTTTAGCACAGAAGTCCATTACACAAGGTAGTGCATACATTGTGGCGGTGTATCGTTCAGTACTCACAGGTGCAGAAATGCGTCGGGATTTTGCTTCAATATTACACTAGGATATTTTTCTAGTAATCTTGTATGGGTACAAGAAAGTAAGATTAAGCCGTTAATTTTGCACAGAAAACTAGCAATTTGAATGATCTAGAAAAAGAGGTTGTCAAAGCTAAGCCCAAAATTAGTTTTAAGTGAAATTGCTGGATTAAATCCGTTTGATACGCGCACAGAGGTACAGACGGAATTAGACAAGGATAATTCTTCTTATTGGAATAAATGGCGCGCCCGGCGGGATTCGAACCCACGACCCCTGCCTTCGGAGCGCGTCAGTTTTAGTATTTCAGTTACAAAAATATTTAAAAAGTTGGCAGAGATTTTAGAGCGTCGCGCAAATTATCAATTTGCAAGTGAGCATAGCGCTCCGTTGTTGTTATACACGTATGGCCTAGCAGATCGCGCACCGTATAAAGCGGGATTCCCGATTGAACGAGCCACGATGCAAAAGTGTGTCGTAAATCGTGAATACGCAAGTTATCAATCTTTGCCATCTTACAGGCTAATCTAAATCCTTTCTTTAAACTCAGTATATGAGTGCCTGTCTGTTCATTATAAAAAACCCAAGTATTATTCGCCCTGGCTAACTTCATTTCATGCAGCACTTGCATGGCCGTTTCATTCAATGCAATAAAACGCCGCCGTTTTGACTTGGTATTTTCCCTATTCAGAATTAAATAGCGATTATTAAAATCCACCCTATCCCAAGAAAGCCGGAGCAGCTCACCAGATCGGCAGCCCGTATTTAAAGCCAATTTGATAAAGCAGTTTAAAAAGTAATTATCTTTTGAAGCATAGATTAGCCTTGCAGCTTCAGCATTAGATAGAAAGCGGATACGTGGCTCAGATTCAGATAATGAAAAATTGGCCAATGGGTTTCTATGGGATAATTCATGGTCAGTAAAATAATAATTAATTGCAGCACGCAGAGACCGAAATTCACGGTTAATTGTCGCGTCAGTCACTCCAGCAGCACGCCTAAAGTGAATGTAGTCACGCAGGCTTTGCCGTGTGATTGCAGTTATTTCAATGTCACCATAAAAAAGCTCAAAGCGTGCATAGGCATATTTGTCACGATCTTTTGAAGTATGTTCAGAATAATGCAGATAATAAGCTGTCACATTATTAAGGGTAATCATAGCTAAAAGTCCTGATACATAAGGACTTTTAAAAGTGGAATTCATGGCATGTTTAGTCTGTTTTGAAACGCGGTGCGTTTCGCTTCGCTTGTAACTATGAAGCTGATGCGCACAAGTCGCATCAGCTTCTGTAATTAGCTTGTTTTTGGGTTCTTTGGGCGATCAAGTTACTTTCAGACTAGACGGTGCAGTTGCCCGCTATTCTGAAAGCCTTGACGCTGCTAATCCCTACTATTTTCTTTGACACCTTTAATAATTCTACGAATAGGGTGTTTAATACCGTCCCATATAAAACCAAATAAGCATAGACCTATAAGAAACATCAGTGCTTGATAATAACTAGACATTAGGTGTTACCTGTGCTGGTGACTGCACTGGAGCAGCAGGCTGTGACTGTGCAAGGAACGGGTTAAACGGCATTCCGTCATTGATTACTTTTTTGCAGTCCGCTATAGACACGTCCAGCTTAGATCCTTGTTGCGTGTAACAACTGCATTTTGTCTTGAGCTGGATGCAACCGGACAGATAAGGCCGGTTAACTCCACCAGCAGAATACTGGTTATCAAAAGGCTTGTTTGGGTCATAATTCACTTCCACAGTAGGCGTGGAAGTTTGATTTTGCAGTGTGGAAGTCTGTCGCGCTTCCAGATCTGCACGTTGCTCAGGGGTCAGCGGGTCATGCACTTGTGCTGCCTGCTGTGCTTGTACTGTCTGGCTAGTTTTTGCTGGTTGAGGTTTGCCCCCAGCGACCTCAGTTAAAAAGTTATCTGTCAGGAACAGGGTTTTTAGAGCGTAGGTAAACGCTAGAACTACACCAATACAGATAAAAATAAACTTGGGTGGGATACGCATTTTATGCGTGTGTACCGTAGCAGACTTATAATATTTATATAAATCCTTTGGATAGCTAAAGCGAAATGAGCGTTCAGCAATGGCTTTTTTTGTTGGCTCATTAGGCCCAAGAACACAGTAAGCCCAGAGATATACAGTAGCCGATGGCATCCCCCAGCCACGGTGCAGGTGGAAGTGATTACCCACTACTGAACGGAAGTGAGAATGCACCAGAACCGGAAACTGGGTGATCCCATAAATATCAAAACCGCGGTGACGGTGAATCTGTAAGGCTTCTACAATGTCATTGGTTTTGCGTTCTTCCTTGTAGGTTTCACGCTGCTGGATTTCATCATAGAACACGCGTGAGCCGTCAGGACAAGTACGCCAGTCATCAGGACTAGGCAAAACATTAGGGACTTTCAGGCCGTTGATGTCAGCGTATATGGTGCGGACATCCTTTAAAAACTTAAGTTTTAAAGCAGGGTTATAGTCCTTAATACGGGTAATAATTGAGTTGTAAGCCATTGTTTTCTGGTAGTAGAGCTCATGGCGTAATTCAAGGGAAAGTATAGAAAAATGATCATATTCATCTGGGTATAACTCTATTTGCTCTTTTAAATTCCAGCCATACTGGAATTCATCTTCAAGCTTGTTTTCCCTAATGATTTTATCGTTATGGGCAAAAATAGCAGGGTTCAGCTTAATGTTCTTGGCGTTCTCTTTTTCAAACTGGATGATTAAAGAAACCGCGTAAAGGGTTTTTCCTGAGCCGGGCGTTCCGGTTATCAAATGCAGCATGGGTTACTCCGAAGCTACCCTGCGGGCGGGTCACCGTGCGCTCCGTGCAGTTGCGCGGTGCGCCGTGCAATCCGTCCTCAGGTAGCTTTTCGCAATGTTAGCTTTGATGCGTTTAACGCCATTCGGGTCAAATACGCAGATAAAATAAGCGACATATAGAGATCAAGGCCAAGCAAGTGTGCAAAGGCCAATACGTCACTTGGTACACCACCTAGCATCGACTTCATTTTGTCAACGGCAGCCGTGAAGGTGGTCATGAATATGGCTGATGAGGTAAGCATGACACCCGCACCAGTTAGGACATTTTTTAAGAATCCCTTTTGACTGGATTCAACAACAGCAGTTACTTTTGACCAGAAACCCATTAACTTTCTTCCTCTGTACGTCCAGCTACGATCATAGAAGCCTGATAAGCACCAATGAGTAAAATTGCTGGTTTTGCATAAGCAAAAGCCTGACACCAGCCGGAAAGATCAAACTCAAAGGTCTGGGTTTGACCTATAAAATTAAAGCTGAAGGTTTTTGGCTGGGGACATGTTCCGCCAAAATCCAACTGGATGGCTTGAGGTGTTTCTGTCGTAGGAATATCAATATCAGTATCACTATCATCACGCTCAGGAACTTCTTCCTTGATTGCATCAGCAAGCTCGCGTGTGGCCGTTGCTGTTTTCGTTGTTTCAGCAAGCTGTTTTTCTGCATCAGTATGGGCTTGAGTAGTTCCAGCAGTTACAGCCTTTTTGGTTTCCTCTGTCTGTGTTGCAGTGGTTTGAGTCGCTGTTTTCACTGATTCTGTGTCAGTTGCTATACGGGTAGAGTTAGTAGCAACTTTTCCTGAATTGGTATTACTAATATTCATTGCGTCACAAATGAAAGCAGCCCATGAGCAAAAGCCGGGCAATGTGAATTTTTCTATAGGCGGTGCATCTGGATCAGCAGTATTAGGCTTTGTTTCTTTGGTGATATCGTTGTCACCTTCTTTAGGCTCTACACCAGCATTTGCATCTAGCTGTTGAGGTACAGAGGGATATGCAAGAGGTTTACCTTGTTCAGCGTCAGCTAGATCAGCCGCAACTGTTTCTTTTACAAAGTCATTTGCAGCAGCGTCACCAGCAGCGGCATTTTTTGCTATTTCAGCGCCAACAACATCGTACGGTAAGTATTTTTCTTCAGGTTTAATGTCGGGGTCATAATTTGGGTTTACGACACGGTTAGCTTGGTCGTATCCCCAAGCACTACGGCATTCAACGGTTTGACCATTATCTGTTGCAACCATTTCGGTGATAGGAGGATGTCCTTCAACAGCAGCAACAGCAGCATTACACGCTTCCCCAAATGTAGAATAAGTCTTTGTTGTGCCAGCAATAGAAATCTGCCATAAATATTGAGAATTATTAACAGGTGTTTCCCAATATTTAACACGATTATTTGCAGGATCAAGTACCCAAGAAACACCATCGAGAAGTAAATCAATTGCAGTCGTTACAGCTAGTACAGCACCGAAACGACCTATGCCACGCGCCAGATCAGCAGGTGCTGGAGTAACTTTTGCAAATGAATTAACCGTACGAGAAGCACCATTAATGATTGCTTCTTTGGTTGCATTGATTGTTGCTACACCAGCCTCAGCAGCTATAGAACCTACAGACCAGCCACCCAAACCAGAAGCAGCATTTGCAAATACATAAGCTGGAGCAAACATCATGTAAACACAGATGATTAGATTAATTATCTTCGTGTGATAATCAGGAATGCTAGAACGGTTACAATTAAAGGTATCCAATTTATCCAGCTCGCTTCGTCAGTCATTTAGTTAATCCCAATAGAAGAAAGCCCCGAAGGGCTTTCGTTTTTACTTGGCACCCTTTTTGAACCATGACCATGCGAGGTACATGCCCAGTAAACCAACCAGAACAATAATGACTCCCTTAACAGCAGTTTTAGTGCCGTCAAGCTCACCAGTTGCCCCAGAGAAGTCCAGTTCAGCAGCAGCAAAAGAATTAGCTGCTACAAGCGCAGTTGAAGCCCCTACAGCACCTACGAATGCTGCATCCTTAAGACGTTTAACCAGTGGTTGGGTTTGTGGAGTTACATCTTTCATTTTTTACATCCTTAAGTTGTGTTCAGGTGTTTTTATCCATGAACTGTTTAAAAAGCTGGTAGCAGTAAGCCATTATTAAAATCGTGCAGATTTCAACAGTAAGCTCACGTGCTTGAGCTTTCGTGATTGCGACCTGGTCAAGTACAGTGACTTGCTCAGACCATGAAACACACGTCTGTGGCGTTGTGTCAGATAGCTGGTCACAGACGTAGTGCGTCATTCTTTAAAATCCGGTGCAGGTCATGTAATGGGCAGTAATCAGGCTTTTAGACATGACTTGACCGCAGCAAATACATTTAACTTTTGGTACGAGTGATATGCTCATTGGCTTAAATCCCAGTCCTTTTACATAAACCTGAATCATGGTTAAGCCTTAGCAGCTTGTGGCGCTAGAACAGGCTTTAGGTCAATCAAAATGGTTTTTTGGCTTTTGCCATTGGTGACCATTTCAAACGTGGCCACCGCTTCGAACGGAAACTTGAGTGTTGCCACTTTGTTGAAGTTGTCAGACAGCCCCCATGGGTATTCAGAGCCAGCGAAGCCCACAGCATCGCCTTTGCTGGTGTCCATGCCTGTTTGCACGTAAACCTTTGTGCTGTCGTATGGCTTTCCTTCCATTTCGCCTTTGCTACGCTTCGCACCAGTTACTACTACGTTAGATTGAAATTGCATGTTTTTTACCTCAAGAATAAACAGCGTTAAATTGGGAGCGCTGAACAGCCTGACTCAAGCGTGTATAGCCATAAGCCTGTTCAAACTGTTTGTTACGTTCCATTGAAATTGCAAGATGATCAATAATTTGCAGACGCTTAGGTACTGCGTCAGGGTCATTAGCAGTCACAAACTGCATAATTTCTGAATCGGAATAAACCTTGCGGAAAAGGGCAAAGTATTTGCCGAATTGATGTTTGATAATTTCCTTAGCCCGCTTCTGGGTGATTTCAGCTGTTTTTTTAACAGTGGCTATTTTTTCAGGCGTGGCGTACTGGTGAAAATCCGAAAAACAAGGATAAGCACCAATAAAATATTGAGAAGGACTAAGCAAAATATCAAATGGTATAAAGCGGTCATGGCCTTTAAATTCAACCTCTGCACGTGTCCAAGGATCATCCTTAGCACCCTCTTTTTTACCTTTTTCATAAATCCGGCAATATTTTCCAGATTCACGAGTGCCAATGGTTAGCGTCCGGCCTTTGCCTGTAATGCGTTTCCAGTTGCCCAAGTGTCCAATGTTAGGCATGGTGCCACCGCACCAGAAGCCGCCTAAGCCGTCTTGCATGTTTGCCCAGTCAACATTTAAGTGTTTGCCCTGCAAATCATCATGTGCAAGGTCTACACGGGTCAGCTTGGTACGCTGGGCATATCCGGTCAGGTATTTATAAAGGCGTTCATGCCATCCTTTAGCTGCTAAAGCACAGCCTTTGCCGTTAAGCTGGACTGCAATGCGTTTAGAGCTATGACCCATTAAGACTATGCCTAGGTTGTCTTGCAGCTCCCAAGAGTACTTATAGAAGTGCATACCCTTGTCACGTTTTTTTGCGATGCCAAAACCGAAGATTTCAAACAGGTCTTGGTCTAAATCGTCGGCAATGTCGTCGTAGGCGTCAGCATCATCTAGGCCTAGTGCTAAATATTTAGGGCTAAAGGTTTCAACACCTAGCGCAAATGTTACCCAGTCCAGTTGAGCAACTTCGCCAGTACAAGGCACGCTATGGATGATTGGCAGGTCTGTACCATCTTCAGTTTTGACCATGCGGACGTTGTCCAGCTTGCGTGGATACT
Source organism: Alkanindiges illinoisensis DSM 15370 (assembly GCF_000619845.1). Taxonomy (GTDB): domain Bacteria; phylum Pseudomonadota; class Gammaproteobacteria; order Pseudomonadales; family Moraxellaceae; genus Alkanindiges; species Alkanindiges illinoisensis. The sequence continues at coordinate 1,115,878 of NZ_JHUX01000003.1, forward strand.
TCCAGTTGCCTAGGTCTGCTGTTTTCCCGAAAATTTCCGGCTGGTTGCCTTCCACTATCGCAGGGATTAAGGCCTCTTGCGTCCCCTGTGGTGATACCGTTACCCCCATATTATAAAAGGGGGTCTTTTCGACCTTTACCGTGTGTTTTAACTGGGTTTTGATTAATTTTTGATCAGACATGATCATCCCCCAATTGTTCCAGAATTTCACTCAGGGAAGCATTTTCACTTTCAAAAATGTCAGCAAGTGCAGCGATGCGAGCTGGTGAGTAGCCCCAAGCCGCACAAACTGTTTCAAGCTGGCGCAGGCAATGTTCAGTATTTGGTGTGCATGAGCCGCCTACAATGATTTCTTCGCCATAATTCGCTACTATCTGTGCGACATGATCAAATGCAGCTTGAGCAAACTCATGCTGATCTTTATAGACAAACGTTTGCATGGCGTTCACCAGAGAGAGAAAAAATGGAAATCTTGATAATCATTGCTGTTGTAGTTATTGCAGCCTTAGCTTTTTTAGGAGCAGCTAATAAAAGCAAATCTACTAAAGGTAAAAACCAAACACCCATTAAGGCTAAGCGCGTTTTAACCATGAATGAGCAGCCAACATTCAACAGATTACGAGAAGCACTACCTGACCATATAGTTTTAGCCCAAGTTTCATTTGGTGCATTATTAAGTACAACCGGACAAGCAACACGTAATCGCTTTAATCGAAAAATTGCAGATTTTGTTGTACTGGATAAATCTTTTAACGTGGTTGCAGTTGTCGAACTGGACGACAAGAGCCACAAAGGAAAAGAACAGCAAGATGCAGAACGGGATGCAATGCTTAAGGAAGCTGGATATCGTGTCATTCGATATCCGAGAACTCCTGATCTAGATAAAGTCAAAGCTGACTTTGCACCACCCATAAACACACCTTGATATTTCGCTAAATCGGCTTAACATAATTGTGAAGTCGGATTAACTAAATCTAACCAAATTTGTGAAGAAAGGTTACTTCACAAATTTGGTTATCGTCAAGGTGTGCGAAATGATCAAAGAACTAATAGAAAAAGCAAAATTTAGCTTGGGAAGCTATGAAAAATTAGCAGAAGCGACAGGCGTAAGACCGTCTGTAGTATCGGAATGGAAAGCAGGAAAAAGAAAGCCTGATGCTTTTAAAATTTGTTATATGGCTGAAATTGCTGGATTAAATCCGTTAGATACACTTGCAGAAGTACAAGCAGAAATTGATAAAGACAATTCTTCTTATTGGAATAAATGGCGCGCCCGGCGGGATTCGAACCCACGACCCCTGCCTTCGGAGGGCAGTACTCTATCCAGCTGAGCTACGGGCGCATAAGGCGAGACATCATAGGCAAAAAACTAGCGCGGGTAAAGCATTGCTTTTTTAACTGCTAGTTTTCTGTGCAATTTCTTATCAGTAATCTGCCAAACTATAACGCCTGCTCAATAAGTTGCAACGCAGCGTTCATAAAATACAACCGGATAAGACTTGGCTTTTTTGACAATATTCCCGACAATAGGTGCCCTGTGCTTAACCAGTCATTTGAGAGAATTCCATGACCGATGCTTTAGTGTTAAAGCAGCTCACCAAAACCTATAAAAACGGGTTCCAGGCATTAAAAGGTATTGATCTCACCGTCAGTGAAGGTGATTTTTACGCACTGCTTGGGCCAAATGGTGCGGGCAAATCCACCACCATCAGCATTATTAGCTCCCTTACCCGAAAATCTTCGGGTCATGTTGAAATATTTGGCCATGATTTAGATAGCCATCCGTCACAGGCCAAACAATGTCTGGGTGTGGTGCCGCAGGAATTTAACTTTGGCCAGTTTGAGAAAGTCTTTGATATTCTGGTCACGCAAGCCGGTTATTACGGTATCCCCAAAAAAGAAGCACAAATTCGTGCAGAAAAATATTTAAATAAGCTGGGTCTGTGGGAAAAGCGCAATGTACAGTCGCGCCTGCTCTCCGGGGGCATGAAGCGTCGCCTGATGATTGCACGTGCCATGATTCATGAGCCACGCCTGCTGATTCTGGATGAACCAACTGCGGGTGTGGATATTGAACTGCGCCGTTCCATGTGGGAATTTTTAACCGAAATCAATAATCAGGGCACTTCCATTATTCTAACCACGCATTATCTGGAAGAAGCGGAAATGCTGTGTCGCCGTATTGCCATTATTGATAAAGGCGTGATCAAGGAAGACACTGACATTAAAACGCTGCTGAGCCAGTTATCAGTAGAAACGTTTGTACTGGATTTAAAGCAGCCCGTCACCAGTTGGCCTGCGCTAAATGTACAGGGCGTACATTTCCGGCAGGTTGATCCTTTAACGGTGGAAGTTAGTATTGATAAAGGTCTGGCACTAAATGATGTGTTTGCCCTGCTGGCAAGCCATGACATTGTGGTGACAAGTATGCGTAATAAGTCCAATCGGTTGGAAGAATTATTTATTCATATGGTTGAAAAAAACCTAGACGATCAAAATGTAGGTGGTCAAAAGCCTGCTGGAGCACAAGCATGAATGTCCAGCAATTGAAAATCGCTTTAAATACATTAGTTACCAAAGAAATTCGCCGCTTTATGCGCATTTGGCCACAAACCCTGCTGCCGCCTGCCATTACCATGAGCCTGTATTTTGTGATTTTTGGCAATCTGGTCGGGTCTCGCATTGGGCAAATGAATGGCTATAGCTACATGCAGTTCATTGTGCCCGGTTTAATCATGATGGCAGTGATTACCAACAGTTATTCCAATGTGGTGTCGAGTTTCTTTAGTGTGAAATTCCAGCGCAGTATTGAAGAGCTGATTGCCAGCCCGGTGCCGCATCATATTATTCTGATTGGCTATGTGATTGGCGGCGTTACCCGTGGTTTGCTAGTAGGTTTTATTGTAACCCTGCTCTCGCTATTTTTTACCGAGCTGTCCATTCATCATGCATTTGTCATGATCTTTACTGTTCTGGTCACCGCAGTACTGTTTTCTCTGGGCGGCTTTATCAATGCAGTATATGCCCGCTCATTTGATGATATCTCCATTGTGCCGACTTTTGTGCTCACGCCTTTAACCTATCTAGGTGGTGTTTTTTACTCCATGGATCAGCTTGGGCCATTCTGGCAAAAGCTCTCCCTGCTAAACCCTATCGTTTATATGGTCAATGCTTTCCGATACGGCATTTTAGGCGCCAGTGATGTCAACGTCTGGGCATCATTGGCTGCCATTAGCATCTTTTGTATTGCACTGTATGCATTTGCCTATCGCCTGCTGGCTCGCGGTACAGGTATGCGTGAATAAGTAGTAATGCAGAAATCATCACGATTTAAATATTGATTACACAGTATTGGTTAAAACATGAGTGTTGAACAATCGCTGCTGGGTCAAACCACCAGCTACCCCACAGAATATGCGCCTGACATTCTGTTTCCCATAGCACGCGCGGCGTCAAGACAGGCCTATGCCCAGATTAACGGCATTGCTCAGGGCATGGACTGGTGGCATGCCTTTGAGCTGTCCTGGCTGGATCTGGAAAATAAGCCGCAGGTTGCTATTGGGCGGCTGCATATTCCGGCGAGTTCAGAATTTTTAATTGAATCCAAGTCACTAAAGCTATATTTCAATAGCCTGAACTTTAAAAATTTTGCATCCACTCAGGCCTTTGTTGACTGTGTAGAACAGGATCTTAGCCGTGCAGCCAATGCCTCAGTAAGACTTGAGCTGTATGATGCTGATGCACTTCAGGTGAGTCAACCCACCGGATTTTGTCTTGACCAGCTGACCCCAAACGGGTCTAGTTCGCATCCCGACAGTAGCCTGCTCAAGCTGGAACAGATAGCAGATCAGCAAGTAATTGAAACCAGTCTATATTCGCACTTGTTAAGAAGTAACTGCCCAGTCACTGGACAACCCGACTGGGGCACACTTTTTATCAGATATGAGGGAATTAAGCCTTGTTATTCAAGCCTGCTCGCTTATATTATCTCGTACCGCCAGCACAGCGGATTTCATGAGCAATGTGTTGAGCAGATTTTTGCGGACATCTGGCAACAATTGCAACCTGAGCGTTTAATGGTGTATGCCGCCTACACACGGCGTGGTGGTCTGGATATTAATCCATGCCGCGTGTCTGACCCAGCCTGGCTACCCTCACCCATTCGTTTAGCCCGACAATAATTTTTATTTCTGTATTGATATTTTTAGGAGATTTTTATGGCAAGTTATTTTGGCATTATCCCATCTGATGAGCTTAAAAGTGATATTAATCTGGCCAAGTCCAATCGGGGCAGCAGCGAGCCACAATATCCTTTACGCGATAAAATCTCTTTAAAACTAAATGATGAGTTAATTGATAATCTGCTGGTTAAGCTGGTTCAGCAATTTCCGGCCAGCGAAAAGCGCGATACAGCCGAAAAACTGGCTGGTTATGTACGCAGTACGGTCAGTGTTTTACTCAAGCAATTATTAGGTAAGGCGCCTAATGAGCAGGTATTAAAATCACTGGAATTTCTGGAAAGCAGCAGTTTTGTTGACAATGCAGGCAATAGCCGTATTGGCGCAGCACTACCTGATGATCTGGTAAACCAGCTTAAAGCCTCTTTTGCTGCCGTACATGCGGGTGAAGGCAAACAGCAGCGCGCTGCACTGACGACGCAGTTCAAACTGTTTGCTGACCAGATCATTAAGCATTTTATGACTGACTATAACAAGACACTGGATCTGGGTCTGATCAAGCGCAAAGCTGCTGAACTGGCAACCAGTGCAGTGGGCAAAGCCGTGCATATTGCGATTGACAAGCTGATTCCTGCCCTAAATCAGGCCGAGCTTGAAGCTGTTGCAACTCACTTTGACAGCCTACTGGTACAAAAGTAATTTGCTGTAAAACTCATCTGCAATACCTGAGCCTGGCGATTGCTGGGCTTTTTTATGCCTGGTCTTAGGTCTGGCTTAAATCTCATGCATAAATCAATAAGGCAGTTTTTTCAGGCCATGCCAGTTCTATGTTAAGATTTGGCTTCAAATTCCCCTCCTGGCTTTTTTCTTCTTTGTGGTTTTACTTCTTCGTGGTTCTACTTGTTCATGGCTGAAAATCCGCAGTACCGCTTTTTACGTTATGCCCCGCGTGATGGCAGCAATATGCAGCTTAGTCCCACTCGCTGGGAACGCATCCATGTTGATCCATGGCTCACTGGCCTGTTCCTGTTAATCGCCAGCATGGGGCTGGTAGTGCTCTACAGTGCCTCTGCACAGGACACCGGGCTGGTAATTCGCCAGTTAGTCAGTTTCATTATCGGTTTTGTGGTGATGCTGGTGATGGCACAAGTGCCACCCAAGATTTATCAGGCATTTTCACCCTGGTTTTATGCCAGTGGCCTGGTGCTACTTGTTGGCGTGATGGTTTTTGGTGAAGTACGCATGGGTGCACAGCGCTGGCTGGATATTCCAGGTTTTGGCAGTGTGCAGCCGTCCGAGTTTATGAAGCTGGCCATGCCAATGATGACGGCCTGGTTTTTATCAGCCAGACCCTTACCACCTACGTTTAAGGCTGTCGTCGTGACCTTGATGCTCATTGGCATCCCGGTGCTATTAATTGCCGAGCAGCCCGATTTGGGGACTTCTCTGCTGGTGATGGCAAGCGGCATGTTTGTGCTGTTTTTAAGTGGCTTGCGCTGGTGGATGATTGGCGCTTGTGTCGGGGCGATTGCAGCCATTATTCCACTGGCATGGTTTTTTCTGTTGCATGACTATCAAAAGCAGCGTGTGCTTACCCTGTTTGATCCTGAAGCAGATGCCTTGGGCACAGGCTGGAATATTATCCAGTCCAAAACTGCGATTGGTTCGGGTGGCATCTTTGGCAAAGGTTATTTAAATGGTACTCAGTCCCATTTGCATTTTTTACCCGAAGGCCATACCGATTTTATCATTGCCGCGTTTTCTGAAGAATTTGGCTTAATGGGGGTTGCCATATTAATGACCCTATATTGCTGCATTATTTTCAGGGCCTTTCAGATTGCCTTTCGCAGTAATCACAATTATGGCCGCTTGCTGGCTGGCGCAATTGGCCTTTCCTTTTTTGTGTATGTATTTGTCAACGCTGGCATGGTCAGTGGCATTTTACCAGTGGTTGGCGTACCTTTACCGTTTATGAGCTATGGGGGAACTGCCATTATCACCCTGATGGCCGGTTTTGGCCTGCTGGTTTCCATTCAAACCCATCGCTAGTTTTGTAATTTCGCGCTTTCTGGAAATAATGATGTTATTTAAAAATCCGTTGTTCAAGAATTTTTCCATTTCACTCCCATCGAAGGATTATCGACGCAGTTTGCTGGCACTGGTGGCCGGTTTTGCCAGCACAGTAGCAGGAGCAAACGATTTTCTGCTTGACCCGGCCTATGCCAATTTTCGCCAGAAAATGATTAATGAATATCAGTTTACGGGTGCAGAAGTTGACACTGCCATGAACTCGGCACAGCGTATTGACCGTATCCTTTCTATTATGACCAAGCCGGGTGAAAGCAAGGAATGGTACGAATATCGCTCGCAATTTCTGGTGGAGTCCACGATTAGCCGTGGTGTGCGTTTTAAGCAACAATATGGCGATGCGCTATGGCGGGCGGAACAGCAATATGGCGTGCCACAATCCATCATTCTGGGCATTTTGGGCGTAGAAACCGGCTATGGTCAAAACAAAGGCAGTTTTCGTACCCTTGATGCGCTCTCTACACTAGCTTTCGGCTATCCACGCCGCGCAGATTATTTTACTGATGAACTGGCAGCGCTATTAGTAATGGCACGTGAACAGCATCAACCTGTAGAAAGCTATGTAGGCTCCTATGCAGGTGCACTGGGCTATCCACAGTTTATGCCCAGCAACATCCGCAAACTTGGTGTTGATTTCAACCAGGATGGCCGGGTCGATATTATTAATGATCCAGTTGATGCCATTGGTTCGATTGCACACTATATGGCGACCTATGGCTGGCAGCGTAATCAACCCATTGGCTTTCGTGCCACTTACCGCGGGTTCAATGATTCACAAGTGGTAGCACCCGATGGCCAGCTTGATAAAACCCGTCCTGCCGGGGAATTTGCAACTTTAGGGTTGGCGCCGCTTAATCCTGCCGTCAAGCTTGATCCTTTGGATATGGTCAATGGCATTCGGCTCATGGAAGATTTTGGGCCAACCTACTGGATTGTCTATCCGAACTACATCACGATTACTCGTTATAATTTCAGTCGTAACTATGCCACAGCAGTTTGGCAGCTTGGCGAAGAAATAATCAACCGCTGAGCTAAATTACATTAGTTACCTAAAGAAACTTCATACAGCAGGTAAAAAAAGCCCTTTAGAGAATTTTTGAAATATTTACTTACATTAATGATTATTTTTTGATCTAAAACTTGCTAAAAACAATTGTTTTTGTAACTGAACGCTATTTTTTATTGGACAAGTATTTAAATTAGTCACTATGATCACCACCAATGACATTCATTTACGATTAAACGTGGCAAAGAAACCTTTTTATGCTTGTTCAAATAAGCATCATATAAGGTTCCCACCGGAGCGTTAACATATGCAAAAATCAGTATTTTCTGTACTGACCTTGTCACTTGGTTTGGCTTTCACTACTGCCTCTCATGCAGATCTGGTACAGGCTCAACCACTCAGCAGTAATTCTGAGTCTGCAAGCCTGGCCAATCGTGTATTGGATCAGGATGGAAAAAGCATTAGTTCAGCATTATTCAAAATGAATACGCCTGTAACTGCTGCTGCACCAGCTAACAAGCCCGCTGTTGTGACTGCATTAAGCATTACAGAAACTGCTGGTAGCCGTGTTAAAACTGAAAATATTCCGGCCCGTGTTGAAAGCACTGAAGAGCCAGGCATTATTGATCGCCTGAGTGCCGTTGCCTCTGAAGCAGTTCGCAAGTTTACCCAGACTGGCATGGCATCCTGGTATGGCCGTCAGTTCCACGGCCGCAAGACTGCCAGTGGTGATACTTTTGATATGTATGCCATGACTGCCGCACACCGCAGCCTGCCCTTAAACTGCTATATCCGTGTGACTAACAAAGATAATGGTAAAAGTGTTGTGGTTAAAGTAAATGACCGTGGCCCATTCCATGGTAACCGCGTACTTGATTTATCCTATGCAGCAGCCAACAAACTGGGCATAGCAGGTAGTGGTACAGGTAACGTGACTATTGAACGTATTGATGCGCCTAACTAATGCATTAATATCGCAATAGCTTTTAGCCACCTTCGGGTGGCTTTAATATTTCTGGATATAGATTTTAGTTAGGCTTACTGAAAGATTTAGACTTGCTTTACAACTGGACTTATGGCATTGTCAGAATGTCATGAAAATTAAGGGACTATGCTCATGCGCAATCTTCAGCAATGGCTTGATGAATATAGTGAAAGCCACCGCAATCTAACCAATAAGCGTATTCACTGGTTATGCGTGCCTGCCATCCTGTTTTCTATTGTAGGATTTAGCTGGCATCTGAGCACAGTCATGACCATTGTCTTGATTGCCTTAACCTTATTATTCTATGCCCGTTTATCCCTGCCCTTGCTTATGGCCATGAGTGTGCTCATGTTACTGATGGTGCTGCTCATCAACTGGCTACCGGTAGGCTCAGGATTTTTTGTTGGCTTGTTTGTGGTGGCATGGATTGGCCAGTTTTATGGCCATAAAGTGGAAGGAAAAAAACCATCTTTCTTTAAAGACCTGCAATTTTTGTTGATCGGCCCAGCCTGGTGCATGGATGCAGCGATTAGCAAGTTTCTTCCAAACTGGCGCAAGCGTCTGGTTGAGCAAACTGCCTGATTTAAAGATAGGTTAACACAAGGTTATATTTTTGAAGTTAGCAATTTATGTCGCTGGTTGCGGGATAGTGCTTGCCGCCTGCTCCAGCGCCGATTCATCAAGTACAGTTAAACCCAGCACTGTATATGAACAATATAATGAAAAAGTTATTCGTGGCCTAAGTTACGAGGAAGAAAAAAGCTACTATACAGAGTCCAGACAAGCAGATATGGAACAAAAAATTCCACAATATATGCAGCAAATGAAAAAAAGCCGTGAACAGGTCATTCAAATGTCCCAGCAAGTTTCCCAGTCAGCGGCCAGATGCAAAAAAATTCATCTGAGCCAGGAACGTATAGAAGCTAACACGGCTTATTTAATCTATGAACAAACTGATAGGTGTAATCCCCAGTCAAGCCATGCGCAAAAACAATCAGTGTTAATGCAGAATGAACAGGGCTGGAAAATTCATCAGGTTGAAATCACAATATAAAGGTTAAATTATTTCAAATACCAAAAGTAATAAAAAACCCTGCAATGCAGGGTTTTTTAAGTAGCTTGCTAAGCGATGAGCAATTACTTGGCAGCTTCAGCCTGAGCAGCAGCAACTTCATCAGCAAAGTTTACTTCTTTCTTCTCAATGCCTTCGCCAACTTCAAAACGCTTGAATTCAGTAACAGTCAAGCCAGCAGCTTTCAGTACGTCACCAACTTTCTTTTCATTGTCGATTACATAAGCCTGACGTAACAACGTTACTTCATTCAGGTATTTATCCAGGCTACCCTGAACCATTTTTTCAACGATGTTGGCAGGTTTGCCAGACTCAATTGCTTTAGCTTCAGCAATTTCTTTTTCCTTGGCCAGAATTTCAGCAGGAACGTCTTCAGCATTAACTGCAGCCGGGTTGAACGCAGCAACGTGCATCGCAACGCCTTTACCAGTTTCTTCGTCGCCACCGGTGTAAGCAACCACAACACCAATTTTCAGACCGTGTCTGTAAGTTGCAAGTTTTTCACCTTCAACGATGTAGCCACGACGTACCTGAATGTTTTCACCAATTTTTTGAACCAGTTCAACACGTGCTTCTTCAACGGTCAGGCTGTCATCAAATTTCAGGTTAGCAATTTCAGCAGCGTCAGTTGCATTGTTTGCAAGTGCAACTTCAGCGACGCGGTTGGCAAATTTTGTGAAGTTTTCATCTTTGGCAACAAAGTCAGTCTGGCTGTTGACTTCAAGCAATAAAGCGCGATTACCGTCCTGAGCAATAATGATTGCGCCGTCAGCAGCAATATTACCTGCTTTTTTGGCAGCTTTAGCCTGACCAGATTTACGCAGGTTATCAATGGCTACTTCAATATCACCACCCGCTTCAGTCAATGCTTTTTTGCATTCCATCATGCCAAGGCCAGTACGGTCACGTAATTCTTTTACCATGCTTGCGCTAATTGCAGTCATGCTTGTCTCCTAAACTGTCATTTAAATCAAGAAATTAATTGCAAATAAAAACGGCCCATTGGGTTTACCGCCTGGGCCGTTACATCGGTTTACTGGTAGATGGTGACGTTAAAGCATGTCAAAGCCATGAAAAACTGCCAATAGAACCGATGTATCCAACATTAAGCGTCGGTAGCAGCAGTTTCTTCGCTAGCTTGTTCAGCTGGCTCGGCAGCTTTTGCGCCACCCTGAGTCTGCGCATATTCTTTACCCGCCAGAATTGCGTTTGCCATAGAGCTGGCATACAGGGTAACCGCACGGATCGCATCGTCATTACCAGGAATGATGTAATCAACGCCATCCGGGTTAGAGTTGGTATCAACAATACCAATTACCGGAATACCCAGGTTTTTGGCTTCTTTGATGGCAATCGCTTCATGGTCAACGTCAATGATGAACAGGGCATCTGGCAAGCCGCCCATGTTTTTAACACCGCCCAGTGAACGCTCCAGCTTTTCCATTTCGCGGGTGCGTTCCAGCGCTTCACGCTTGGTCAGCTTGGCGAAAGTACCGTCCTGAGACTGAACTTCCAGATCTTTCAGACGGTTGATGGACTGACGCAGGGTTTTCCAGTTGGTCAGCATGCCGCCCAACCAGCGATGGTCAACATAAGGCTGGCCAGCACGTTGCGCTTGTTCACGAATAATATTGCTGGCAGCGCGTTTGGTGCCAACAAACAGTACCTTGTTCTTTTTGCTGGCCAGATTGTTAACAAAATTTAGCGCATCGTTTAACGCAGGAACAGTGTGCTCCAGGTTAATGATATGAATCTTGTTGCGGGCACCAAAAATGTAAGGACCCATTTTTGGGTTCCAGAAACGGGTTTGGTGACCAAAGTGTGCGCCTGCCTGTAATAGGTCACGCATGCTTACGTTATATTCTGCCATGATATTTACCTTAAATATGGGTTAGGCCTCCATATGTCCGCATTGTCCACTTTCCTGTTGGTTAAAAACAGAAAAGCACCCAGATCAATGTGTCGACATATGTGTGGGATTGACCGTCTAATCATGGTTTTTGGATAAATAACTTTGGTATAAATTATTACCCAAAAGCATTTGCTAAAACGGGGCGCTATTTATACCATATATAGGTCATTTTTGCCAAAAAAAATTAAGCCCATGAATAGTTTTAGCTCACCAAACCGGCATTTGATCAAATCACCTGACGCCATCGAAAAAATGCGGGTTGCAGGTCGTTTGGCAGCCGAGGTGTTAACCATGATTACGCCTTTTGTCAAAGCTGGTGTAAGCACACTTGAGCTAGACAAAATTTGCCATGATTATATTGTTAATGTGCAAAATGCCATTCCTGCCTGTCTGGGCTACGGTGGTGGTCATGGCCGCAAGCCGTTTCCTGCGGTAATCTGTACTTCGGTAAACCATGTGGTGTGTCATGGTATTCCATCAGAAACCAAAATCCTGAAAAACGGTGATATCGTTAATATTGATGTTACTGTGATTAAAGACGGTTATCATGGTGACACCAGCAAGATGTTTATTATTGGCGAAGGCTCAATCCTAGCCAACCGTATTTGTGCAGTTGCACAGGAAGCCATGTATAAAGGCATGGAAACCGTTAAAGCGGGTTCCTATGTAGGTGATATTGGCGCTGCTATCCAGAAATATGTGGAATCCGAGCGCTTTAGCGTCGTACGGGAATATTGCGGTCATGGCATTGGCACCACTTTCCATGATGATCCGCAAATCCTGCATTACGGCAAGGCAGGCACTGGCATGCGTCTGGAAGCTGGCATGACCTTTACCATTGAACCCATGGTTAATGCCGGAGTTTGGCAAACTCGCCTATTGGGTGACAACTGGACAGTCGTAACCAAAGACCACAAGCTATCAGCCCAATGGGAACATACGATTTTGGTCACTGAAACCGGTATTGAAGTGCTGACAGCCCGTCCGGAAGAAGATTTATCCCGCTTTCAGGCATAATAGTGTCCGCATTCGACTGCTTTATTTAATTTTAAAAAAACCGCTCATGATGAGCGGTTTTTTATATGAAGCAATATTCACCAGGAAGAAAAAGCAATCATTCCATCCAGCCCGGCAATTCCATCACTGGTGTATTTTTTTGCTGTGGACGCTCGGCTACCGTGACTTTAAGACTGATATTTTCCTTGCCTCGCTTCACCAGCATAGTGATCACTGTATTGGGTTTTTGCTGGGCAACCCATTTAATCAGCTGGGTTGCACTTTGCATGGGCTGATTATTGACAGACAAAATAATATCGCCTTTTTTCAGTCCACCCTGATCTGCAGGGCCTTTTGCCAGTACACCCATCACTTGCACGCCAGTATCAGGTGCTGTGGTGCTTGGAAACTCAGAAGGGTCTACGCCTTTAACTTCAATTCCCAGCCAGCCACGGGTGACCTTGCCATCTGCAAGAATAGATTGCCATACCTGTTGGGCAAGCTTGGCCGGAATGGCAAAACCAATACCCAGCGACCCGCCTGTTCTGGAAAAAATTGCCGTGTTGATGCCTACCAGATTACCTGCCACATCAATGAGCGCGCCGCCTGAGTTACCAGGATTGATGGCAGCATCTGTCTGAATGAAATCTTCGTAGGTATTAATGCCAAGACCAGAACGTCCGGTAGCAGAAATAATTCCCTGTGTGACAGTCTGGCCTACCCCGAATGGATTACCGATTGCCAGTACAACATCACCCACTTCACTGGGAGAATTTTTAAACGGTAATACTGGCAAATTGCTGAGCTCAATTTTGATCACGGCCAGATCAGTATCCGGATCTGTACCAATCACTTTTGCAGTTGCACGCCGTCCATCCTGTAGCGCCACCACAATTTGTTCTGCCTGCGCCACCACATGATTATTAGTTAAAATATAGCCATCCTTGCTAACAATGACACCTGAACCCAGACTGGTTTCATCATCACTGCTTTCCTGAGGAAACTGGCGCTCAAAAAACTTGCGTAATACTGGATCTTCGATTTGTGGATGGGCAATTACTTTTTGAGTGGTAAAGATATTCACTACCGCTGGCGCAGCGACTTTAACCGCCCGATTATAGGAAACTACTCCGCCCTGAGGTGCGGTAGATAATAGCGGTTTTTGTTTTTCTGCAGGCAGATTTGGCATGACAGGCTCTATGGGCCTATTTTGCTGGTGCCAGACAAAAAATCCTATGACAAAAATAAATAATAAAATCCAAGGTAACCAAATCATGGTGCGACGCACGTGTATACCCCTTTTTATCTGATACTTTATTGTGAATGCCTTTTCAATTCAAAGTTTGCATTCACATGACCACCTGACCTGCCTAAAAACTTAAAGGCAAGGCAATAAACCATACACCGGGTTTGGCAATTATTGTAAAGTGTTTAACTATAAATTAATCAGTTAAATAGAGTAATGTTGTTATGGTTGAGTTAAATCAATTATTGGCATGGTGTAATAAAACCCTAAATGTGAAGGCATTTAAAGATTATTGTCCCAATGGCCTGCAAATTGAAGGCAGCCATAGCGTCCATAAAATAATTACAGCGGTGACAGCCTCGCAAGAAGCTATTGATGCTGCGGTTGCAGCAAAAGCCAATGCATTAATGGTGCATCATGGTTATTTCTGGAAAGGTGAACCTGAACCGCTGACAGGCATCAAAGGCCAGCGAATCAAAACACTCATGCAACACGATATTTCCCTGATTGCCTATCACCTGCCACTGGATGCTCATGTGAGTTTGGGAAATAATGCAGCTCTGGCCAACTTGCTTGGCATTCAAATCACTGGCCCACTTGATCCCACTGAAAACCAGCCTATTGGTAATGTAGGGGAACTCACAGCACCCATGTCAGCTGATGAGTTCAGCATACACCTGACCAATTGCTTGCAGCGTACGCCGTTACATATTGCTGGCGCATCAGCCACGATTCAAAAAGTGGGCTTTTGCACGGGTGCAGCACAGGACTTTTTATATAAAGCCGCTGCGCTTGACTGTGATGCTTATATTTCCGGTGAAGTAAGTGAGCGCACCTATCATGAAGCAAAAGAATTGGGCATTCATTATTTTGCCTGTGGACATCATGCAACCGAGCGCGGTGGCATCCAACGCCTGGGGCAGGCTGTCGCACAGCAGTTTAATCTGGACGTCACCTTTATGGATTTTAATAATCCGGTTTAAACTTCCTGATGACGTTATTTAATAAATAATGAACTATTTTTTAGGCAAAAAATACATTTTACCTGGCTATAGTCTTGCTATCTGTAACAGGTTGCGGCATGGTAATGCAGTTCTTTTTCACAGCAAAAATCTGATTGATTTTTAAACAATTTTGGAGAAATACATGGCAGTTCTCGTTGGAAAACCAGCACCAGATTTTAATGTAGCCGCTGTACTGGGCAATGGCGAAATTGTCGATTCCTATTGCTTTAGCGACGCCAGCAAAGGCAAATATGCGCTAGTATTTTTCTGGCCTCTGGACTTTACCTTTGTTTGTCCATCCGAAATTATTGCGCTTGATAACAAGATTGAAGAATTCAAGGCTCGCAATGTTGAAGTGGTGGGCGTGTCGATTGACTCGCAGTTTACCCATAATGCATGGCGTAATACCCCAGTGAATGCAGGTGGCATTGGTCCGGTTAAATTTACCATGGCTGCCGATACCAGACAGGATATTGTACGCGCTTATGATGTGCAGTCTGCGGGTGGCGTTGCATTCCGTGGTGCATTTATTATTGATAAAGACGGCATTGTTCGCTCACAAATTATTAATGACCTGCCACTGGGCCGTAATATTGATGAAATTATCCGTATTGTTGATGCATTGCAATTTACCGAGCAGCATGGCGAAGTATGCCCAGCCAACTGGCAAAAGGGCGATAAAGGCATGACAGCGACGCCTGCAGGTGTTGCTTCTTATCTGTCTGAGCATGCTACTAGTTTATAAGTAGTCTGGTTATTAGTATCTAATTTTTAATACTAAACTACAAAACTTTAATGCTTTTGTACCACGCACACAGCATGGCATACTTGAAACCGACAGTTTTACGAAAACATGCTGTTTTTAAAATCAATTTCCCAGCGAACGCAAGGAAAACACCATGACACAAATTTCTTTACCCGATTTACCTTATGCTCATGACGCACTTGAGCCGCATATCAGCAAAGAAACACTGGAATATCACCACGACAAGCACCATCAGGCCTATGTCACCAACCTGAACAACCTGATCAAGGGCACTGACCTTGAAGATAAAGAGCTGGATGAGATTATCCGTGCAACAGCTGGTGATGCTGCTGATCCAAGCAAAGCGGGTATTTTCAATAATGCAGCCCAGGTATGGAACCATACCTTTTACTGGAACTGCATGACGCCTAATGGTGGTGGTCAGCCTACTGGCCCGGTTAGCGATAAAATCAATGCTGCATTTGGTAGCTATGAAAAATTCGTTGAAGAATTTACCAAGGCTGCAACGACCCAGTTTGGTTCTGGCTGGGCATGGCTGGTTGCTGATCAGGTAAACGGCGATCTATCCATTATGAAAACTGCCAATGGCGACAACCCAATGGCGCATGGCAAAACTGCCATTCTGACCATTGACGTGTGGGAGCATGCATACTACATCGACTTCCGTAATGCACGTCCTAAATACATTAGCACCTTTATTGATCACCTGATCAACTGGGACTATGTAAATGCCAAACTGGCTGGCCAGCCTGCTGGTGTTGAAAAGTAAGCTCAAAAGCAACAGGCTTTTGTCTGCTAAAAAAACAGGTCTTTTGGCCTGTTTTTTTTTATATCCGCTTTTTACTTTATTCTTATTAATTCATTTACCTGTAATAACGTTGTTTACCGAATCCTGCTATAACCGAGTTGTAGGCTCTCTTTATAATCTGGCTCATTCATCTATCAATTGATCGCCAATACCTTTGCCTATGCCAAAAAAATCTTTCCTTCCCTGTACTATGACGCTCTTTAAATTCATGCAACGCCATACTTTAACTTCCATGCTGCTGGCCAGTAGTGTGTTGCTTAGCGGTTGTAGTCACATGGCTACGCCCCCCTCGCCTGCCACCATCACAAAAATTGCAGATGCGCGTGAATATGAATTACAAAAGGCAGGTCTGGCGTTAAGGCAAAAACTGGGTAAAAACCAGCCGATGGTAGCACTGGTTCTCGGCAGTGGTGGTGCACGCGGCTATGCCCATATCGGGGTGATCCGCATTCTGGAAACTTATGGAATTAAACCTCAACTGATTGTAGGCACTAGCGCAGGAAGTATTGTTGGAGCCTTATATGCCAGCGGTAAAAATGCAACCCAGATGGACAAAATTGCCAGTAGCCTGAAGAGCTCCGATGTGCGCGATATTACCCTGAGCCGTCAGGGATTTTTTAACAGTGAAAAAGTGGCTGATTTTGTCAACAGGCAAGTCAACAATCGCTCGCTGGAACAACTGGATATTCCACTGTTTGTGGTAGCAACCGAGCTGCAAACAGGGACACGCGCTGTTTTTAATTATGGAAATACCGGACAGGCAGTCAGTGCTTCAGTGTCTATTCCCAGTATGTTCGTGCCCACTTCAATTAGCAAGAAACAATATGTTGATGGCGGTCTGGTTAGCCCTGTTCCTGTAGAAGTGGCCAAAAGTCTGGGAGCCGATGTCATTATTGCGGTAAATATTTTGGCACAACCGGAAAACACCCCTACGACCAATATCTGGGGTCTGTTTAACCAGAACATTAACGTGATGCAAAACCGGCTGGCTTCATATGAACTCAAAGACGCTGATATTGTAATCCAGCCCAACATCAAGGAAAAACAACATATCTTTTCCCTTGATTCGCGGATGCAAAATATTGTGGCTGGTGAGGAAGCAACGCTATTTCAGATGGACAAGATTAAATATGCCCTTGAAACAGCGCGGCAAAAGCTGGCACAGCAAAGCACACCTGTCATCCAGACTCTACCTTAACAGGTACAAGCACGGGTCTTGTTGAATAAACCGTTTGCCATACCTTCATTTCACTGGCTTTGTACCTTGAGTGAATTAGAATTACCCACGATTTGATTTTATAACCAATACCTATGTCCAGAGCACCCTATATTACCGCTGAAGGCTATAAAACCCTTTCTAATGAACTGAGCTACTTGCTGCGTGTACGGCGGCCAGAACTAACCCGGGCTGTCAGTGAAGCTGCCGCACTGGGTGATCGCTCAGAAAATGCAGAATATATTTATGGCAAAAAACTGTTGCGTGAAACTGACCGACGCATCCGGTTTTTACAAAAAAGATTACCCGATTTAAAAGTGATTGATCGTTTGCCGGATCAGCCGGAGCGGATTTTTTTTGGTGCATTTGTAGAACTTGAAAATGATGAGGGTGAACTTTTAAAAATCCGTATCGTGGGTTCTGATGAATTTGTACCTGAAAAACACTGGATTAGTATTGAATCTCCACTAGCTCGTGCTTTATTGGGCAAACAAGTCGATGACGAAGTTTTTGTGCAACTGCCTCACAATCAGCAAGCAAATTACATAGTAACGCACGTTTCATACAAAATTTGACAAATGCATTATAAAAGTCTAGTATTCTCAGCTCAGAAATTAATCACCTGAATTGTTAATTTGTAACAATCAGTAAATAAATAACCTTAACCCTAAGGTTAACCCAAGTTTTGTCGTCTGGAATGACGTCATGCGATGCCGTACCTCAGCCATTAGTTAGTGCAACCTGTTCATCCCTTTGGTCAGGTGCATTGTCTAGCGTAAGATGGAGACACCCATGCGCCATAGCTCCGGCGGTTTGAGTTTGAAGCCTGCTTTTGCATTTTTTCAGCCAAACCGATTTTCTTCCACGTTTCGTATTGCTTTACTTTCAACCGTATTTCTTCCCTTACATAGTTTTAGTAGTAGCCCTGTCACCCAGTACGACAAAGTTGTGGGCAAGAAAACCCTGACTGTAGTCGGGGTTGAAGGCAGTAGCACCTTTTTTAAGGAAGACCAGTTCCTGCATGGTTTTGGTTATGACCTGGCACGTGCCTATGCCAATGACCTGAATGTCAACTTTAGATTCAAGACTGCCTCCAGTAGCGCAGCTGCGCTGGACATGGTTAAAAAAGGTCAGGCCGATTTTGCCCTAACCACTGCCCAGCCAGACTTGATTGAGAAAAAATCCCTGATTGCACTGGACATTAGTTGTGGTGACCAGAAAACTTTAAGCCAGTATGGCTTGAGTACCAATTTAAGCTGGTCATTCAAGGACGCAGCCGATCCTATTGCTGCCACAGCCAATGGCTTTATTTGCAGCAATAAGCAACAAGGTACTCTGTCCAAATTGGCAGCGTTTTATGACCGTAATGTGATGAATAAAACCGCACAACAGGTTTTTTATCGTGACATTCGTACACGCTTGCCAGTGTATAAAGCCAGTTTCCAGAGAACGGCCAAAAAACATCAGCTGGACTGGCATTTGCTGGCAGCTATTGGCTATCAGGAATCCTATCTGAACCCGGCCTCGGTTTCCCCGACTGGCGTGACTGGTTTGATGATGCTTACTCAGGGCACTGCCAAAGAAATGGGTGTAGTGGATCGCCGTGATCCGACGCAAAGTATTCAGGGCGGTGCACAATATTTCCGCATGATGCTGACCCAGTACAATCATATTGCCAAGCCGGATCAGGTCTGGTTTGCCCTGGCAGCCTACAATATGGGGCCTGGTGCACTGGATAAAGTCCGTGCTACGGTTAAGCGCAAAGGCCACAACCCCAATAGCTGGGTGGATGTATATCAATATTTATCCAGTAACTCACGGGCCAATCCGCGTTACAAGCAGTGTATTACCTATGTGACCCGTATTCGGGCATATCTGGAAAATATCAAGCAAAATCAACAACTGGCTCATATCTAGTTGTGAGATAACGCTGGAATAAGCTTCAAAATAAAAAAGCCCTGTTGATCATGCAGGGCTTTTTTTATATGTTGTGCGTTTATATACTATGAGCAGGCTTTTGCATGATGATTAAATGCAAGGGCTCTCGGGGTATACCCACGTTTTGATCTACGGGATAAGGCTTGATTTGCCCAGTGTGCTGATAACCTCGTCGTTCATAATAGGCAATCAGTTCCTGACGGGTATGTACCACAGACATTTCAAATAATTCAGGCTGATACAGCACATGGCCCTGTCGTTCAGCATAGTCTAGCAACAGCCTGCCAATTTGCTGCGCCTGATAATCAGGATCAACAGTCAGCAGACCAATCTGCACAACAGGTGATATCTTGCTTAATAGCACACAACCCACAATTTGCTGAGTATGGTTTTCAGCCGGTAAAGCGGTTGCAACCAGCAAATGACTGGCTGGATCTTGCAGCAAATCCTGAAGCTGCTGTAAATGAATTCGCTGCTGAGTTATCCAGCCGGATTCATGTGTCCAACCTTCCTGACCCGGTTCAGGCCGGTAAGCCCGGTTGATCAGTGCCACCAGTGCAGTAGCATCCTGCATGGTGGCTGGGCGAAAATTCAGCGTAATCATGGTTTAAAATAAATACTTGCTATTGATCATGGCAAAAGCTAGCCGTGTTTTTTGGCAAATTCCTGCATAAATGCCACCAGTGCCTGTACGCCTTCCAGCGGAACAGCATTATAAATACTGGCGCGCATCCCGCCCACCGAACGATGGCCAGCCAGATTTAACAGCCCTACACCCTCAGCTTCTTTTAAAAAGATTTTTTCCAGATTACTGTCTTTTAAGGTAAAAGGCACATTCATGATGGAACGATTCTGAAGGGCAATCGGATTGGCATAAAAATCGCTTTGATCAATATAATCATAAAGCAATCTGGCTTTTTGCAGGTTAACCTGCTGAATGGCTGCAACACCGCCCTGCTCCAATAACCACTCAAATACCAGCCCTGATAAATACCAGGCAAAGGTGGCAGGCGTATTCACCATTGAATCATTTTTGGCTTGATCGCTATATTTTAAAATGCTGGGAATATCAGAACGGGCTTGATCCAGCAGGTCTTCCCGCACAATCACAATGGTTAAGCCAGCCGGGCCAATATTCTTTTGGGCACCGGCATAAATAATGCCGAATTTGCTCACATCCAGCGGTGCAGACAAGATGCTGGATGAAAAATCAGCCACCAGCGGCGCATTGCTCTCTGGAATAAAATCAAACTGCAAACCACCAATGGTTTCGTTGTCCACATAATGCAGATAAGCCGCGTTGTCACTGAGCTGCCATTCGCTCTGGGGTGCAATGGCAAACTTGCCATCAATGGTGCGACCCGCTTCAATCACATTAATGTCGCCGTAACGCTGGGCTTCTTTCAGGGCTTTTTCAGACCAGATACCCGTATGCACATAATCAGCCCGTGCATTTTTACCCAGCAAGTTTAACGGAATCGCCGAAAATTGCAGGCTGGCACCGCCCTGTAAAAATAATACTTTGTAGTTGTCAGGAATATTCAGCAATGTGCGCAAGTCTGTTTCGGCCTTGTGTGCCACTGCGACATAGTCACTGCTGCGATGGCTCATTTCCATAATGGATAAGCCACGACCATGCCAGTCAGCCAGTTCTTGCTGGGCACGTTCAAGTACAGGAGTGGGTAAAGCCGCTGGGCCGGCGCAAAAATTATACGCGCGCATGGATATTCCTTATAAAAACAAGAAAAAAAGAGGCACTATTTAAGCATAAAACCTCTTGTGTAAGTAACCATGTTTTTTAAAACTGGCATAACAAAATATGGTTTAAGGAGAAAAATACATGCCAATCTGGTTACAGGCTGGACTATGGGGCTGGCTGGCTGGTTTTGCATTATTGATTGGCGCAGCAATTGGTTATTTTTTTAAGGTTCCAACCCGTTTAATTGCCGCTATCATGGCCTTTGGTAGCGGGGTACTGATTTCCGCCCTGTCATTTGAACTGATGGATGAAGCCTATAAACAGGGTGGTTTTAATGCCACTGCGCTGGGGTTTGTGGTGGGTGCCGGAGTTTATACGGTGGCCAACTGGTTACTGGCCAAGTATGGCGCCAAGCATCGTAAGCGCTCTGGTGACCAGCAAGCCAAAGAAGCCCAGTCTACGACAGAATCCAGTGGTGGCGCAGCCATTGCAGTAGGCGCACTACTGGATGGCATCCCTGAATCCATTGTGATTGGTTTATCCATGCTGGGAGGCAGCAAGGTGAGTCTGGTGGCTGTAGCTGCCATTTTCTTATCCAATATTCCAGAAGGCATGTCCAGTGCAGCAGGCATGAAAAAAGCCGGGCGTTCCAGGCTTTATATTTTTGGTATCTGGGGTGGCATCATGTTTATTAGTGGTATTGCTGCCATTAGCGGTTATAGCGTGTTTAATGCGTTTTCAGTTGAGGTGATTGCAGCCACCACGGCTATTGCGGCTGGGGCAATTTTGGCCATGATTGCCGATACCATGATTCCAGAAGCCTTTGAAACCGCGCATGACTGGACTGGTTTGATCACCGTGTTAGGATTTTTAACCGCCTTTATGCTCACCAAATTGGGAGGTTAGGCCATTATTAGCATTATAAAATTAAAACCATAAAAAAAGGACGTCTGGGCAAATCCCGACGTCCTTTTTTGTGTTTTAACCCGATTTAGTCAGCAGAGTCAATATTCTGCTCATCAGCTTCTACCTGATCTTGCCCAGTGATTAATTCTGCTTCACCGTGTTTATAAGCAGCAGACTCATCATTAGTCATGTCATCGGCAGTAGAATCATCAGCGCTTACATCATCAGCAGCAATATCTTCCACATCGTCGATATCATCCAGCGACACAACGCCCACCAGCACTTCATCCTCATCCACACGAATCAGGCGCACACCCTGGGCGTTACGGCCTGTGGTTGCAATTTCTGAAGCACGGGTACGCACCAGTGTACCGCCGTTGGAAATAAGTAATAGTTCATGATGCTCATCAATGGCAACAGCACCCACCAACTCACCATTTCGCTCGCTGGTTTTAATGGCAATTACGCCCTTACCACCGCGCTTTTTGGTGGGGTAATCACCCACTGGGGTACGCTTACCATAGCCATTGGCACAGGCTGTCAGTACTTCGCCATTTTCTGGCACAACAACCAGTGAAACAATGCGGGCACCCGTGCTATCACAGCTTCCCTCATTGTCTTCCTGTTCATCGCTATCAGGTAACTGATCCTGTTCCAGCTCCTGATCCACTTCCTGAACACCGCCAATACGCATGCCACGCACACCCTTAGCGGTACGACCCATAACCCGTGCATCAGTTTCTGAGAAACGAATGGCCTTGCCCTCATTGGAGAACAACATGATTTGCTGTTCACCATCGGTAATTGCAACACCAATTAAGGTGTCATCACCGTTAAGCTCAATGGCACGCAAGCCGTTTGAACGGACGTTACTAAACTGTTCAAGCTCAACCCGCTTCACCGTACCGCACTGGGTGGCCATAAACACATAGTAGTTTTTAACAATGTTTTCCACCTGCGCTGCAAATTGGGTCAGCACTGGCGAATAGCTTGTTTCACCTTCAACAGCTGGCGTACTTAACTGGTCATTCAACAAGGCATGCAAGGCTTTTAGCGGTTCTTTCAGTGTTTCAGGTAAGTCATCAACACTGTCTTCGCTCAAGCCTGAAAGTACAGCTTCAAGTTGTGGGAAATGATCAGCAATTAACGCCTCTGATTGTAATAGCGTACTTTTTGCCTTAACAAAGGCTTTAAAATTGACAAAACGCTCTTTAAATTTCTTGGGTATATCAATAACCGACAAAATGGCAGTGATAGTTTCATTGGCTTCCAGTGGCAATAAATTAACCATTGGACGGCCACGCGAACCACGTGATGCCTGCGGTACTTCATAAACTTTCAGGCTATATACCTTACCCACATTGGTAAAGCACAGCACAGTTGCATGGTTTGAAGTCACCACCAGATGCTGGATAAAATCATCTTCTTTCATACTGGTGGCAGATTTGCCACGGCCACCGCGACGCTGTGCTGCATAGTCAGACAGTGGCTGAGTCTTGGCATAGCCCGCTTTGGATACGGTCAGTACCACCTGCTCTTCAGGAATTAAGTCTTCACGTGAAAAATCAACACGGGATTCAATAATTTCGGTACGACGGCCATCGCCATATTGCTCCAGAATAGCGCGCAACTCACCACGGATCACATCCATCAGCAATTCAAAGCTATCCAGAATGGCTTGTAACTCAGCAATCTGTTGCAGAATTTCACTATATTCGCCTAGCAACTTGTCTTGCTCAAGACCAGTCAAGCGATGCAGGCGCAGTTCTAAAATGGCTGCAACCTGAGCAGGTGACAAACGATACTGCTGTTCAGTCAAACCAAATGGCTTACTTAAATCTTCACCTTCAATTTCATCAGGGCGGATAGATTGATGACCTGATTTTTCCAGCAAAGCCAGAACACCACCCGCCTGCCACATGCCTGCCAGCAAGCGCTCCCGTGCTTCTCCCGGATTGGCTGAGGTCTTGATGGTATCAATAATGTCGTCAATATTAGCCAGCGCAACTGCCAGACCTTCCAGAATATGACCACGTTCACGTGCCTTGCGCAGTTCAAACATGGTACGGCGGGTAACCACTTCCTGACGGTGGCGAACAAAGGCCGCAATCAGGTCTTTCAGGTTCATTAATTTAGGCTGGCCATTATCCAGACAAACCATGTTAATGCTAAAAGAACTTTGTAGGGGGGTGTGCAGGAACAGGTTATTAACGATAATTTCTGCATTTTCATTGCGCTTTAGATCAATGGCAATACGCATGCCGTCCTTATCGGATTCATCACGCAGCTCGGAAATGCCTTCCAGCTTTTTCTCTTTCACCAGCTCGGCAATGCGCTCGATCACCCGTGCCTTATTGGCCTGATAAGGAATTTCAGTAAAGACAATGGTCGTGCGTCCGGTTTTCTCGTCTTCTTCAAAATGATACTTACCACGGATATGCAAACGCCCTTTACCAGTCCGGTAGGCATCCACAATGCCGGACTTACCGTAAATGATTCCGCCAGTGGGGAAATCAGGGCCGGTAATATGCTGCATCAGGCCTTCAATGCTAATATGGCTATCGTCCACATAGGCGAGACAGGCATTGATCACTTCAGTCAGGTTATGCGGTGCCATGTTGGTGGCCATACCCACTGCAATACCAGCAGCACCGTTGACCAGCAAATTGGGAAACCGGGTGGGCATTACCTGAGGAATACGCTCAGAGCCGTCGTAGTTGTCTTCCCAGTCCACGGTATCTTTTTCAAGATCAGCCAGTAACTCATGCGCCAGCCGGGTCATGCGCACTTCGGTATAACGCATGGCTGCCGCGCTATCACCATCCACCGAACCAAAGTTACCCTGACCATCCACCAGCAGATAACGCAGGCTAAAGTCCTGCGCCATACGAACAATGGTATCGTAAACGGCTGTATCACCATGCGGGTGATATTTACCGATAACATCACCCACCACACGCGCAGATTTTTTATAGGCTTTGTTGTAATCGTTTCCCAGCTCATGCATGGCAAATAAAACACGGCGATGCACGGGTTTTAAACCATCCCGCACATCTGGCAGTGCCCGGGATACAATAACGCTCATGGCATAATCAAGATAAGAATGTTTGAGTTCATCCTCAATCGCAATCGGGAGAATTTCCGATACGCTCATGCCCACTCCTTTACTGGCTTTTCGCCTATTTAGAATACAGATCAGAAACTTACTGCTTGAAAATCACTAGATTAACGCAGTAAAAACTTTGAAATAAAAGTTAAAGGATTTTAACATAACTGGTCAATATTATCTAAATTTTATTACATGGCGCTTAATTATTTTAACATTAAATTCAATAACTTAAATGCATAAATTTATAAGTTGTATTTTTAATACAAAACTCGGTTTTTACATAAAAATTTGAGTTTTTATAGCAAGATAAATTTTGGCTTAATTTGAGCAAAATGCCAAAATTTTTAAGCTTGTTTCACCATTAATTTTTACGATTTTAAAAAAACAGGCCAACAGCGATAGGTTTTAAATAACTCATACCGCTATTGACCTGCTCGAGCAATTTTTATAAATCTGAAGATTTTTCTACAGGTTTTACTGAGGATACCGCTGGAATCATGGCCGCCAGCGACTCTGAAATACCAGTGATCCCTTCATTATTCAAGCCTGCATCTTTCATCACAGCATCAATAATTGGTTTGGCAATCTGGTATTGTAAGGCAGAATTAACCACCTGTTCCGGGAAGGTTCCACCCTTGCCAGCACCTGCTCCCTCTGCACCAGCCATATTGCCATTATTGTCCTGACCCAGACCGTTTACCTGAAAAATCCGGATAGAATCAATTTTTTCCATGGGCTTGACTGCCTGCTCAATAATTTGCGGCAATTGCTCAAGCAGCTTGGTACGAACCTGCAAATCCACTTGCGCCACAGACAATGTATTTAATGCTTCATTCAAGGCACGGCGACCTTCTGCTTCGGCCATTGCCGCAGCTTGACGCGCAGCAGCTTCCACCCGGATGGCTTCTGCCCGGTCAATCGAAGCATCTTTTTCGGCAGCAGCAGCGACTTTTACCGCAATTGCATTTTGCTGTGCCTGTTTTTCAGCTTCAATTAATTCAATGGATTTT
Organism: Alkanindiges illinoisensis DSM 15370; assembly: GCF_000619845.1. Classification (GTDB taxonomy): domain Bacteria; phylum Pseudomonadota; class Gammaproteobacteria; order Pseudomonadales; family Moraxellaceae; genus Alkanindiges; species Alkanindiges illinoisensis. The sequence continues at coordinate 1,141,817 of NZ_JHUX01000003.1, forward strand.
TGACGCTCGGCAATTGCTACTTCACGCGCGGTAGTAACATCCTCTTCAGACTTAACGGCTTCTGCGCGGGCAGTGTTGGCTTCTGCATCAGCTTCAGACTGCTCACGCGATTTGTTGGCAATGGCAATCTGGGTATCCTGCTTGGCAATTTCAATTTGCTTACGCTGCTCGGCACGTTGTACTTCGGTCTGGCGGTCACTTTCAATAGTAAGGGTCTGAATGGCCAGATTCTTTTCAATTTCAGTGGCCTTGATTTCCCGTTCAGCCACAATACGCTTTTCACTCACCTGACGCGCGGCTTCAATTTGTACTGATTCAGCTTCGCGTGAACGTTCGGCTTGTTGCTTGGCAATTTGTGCGGACTGCTCTGCCCGTGCTGTTTCAATTTCCTGCTGCTGGGCCAGTGTTGCAAACTCCTGCTCTTTTTCGATTAACAGCTTTTGACGAGAAGCTTCAAGGTTTTTGCTACGCACCTGAACTTCAGTGTCCTGTTCAACATCGTTACGCTGCTTGCGGCGTGATTCAGTTTGCTCAGTTAAGCGGGTTAAACCTTCAGCATCAAAGGCATTATCCGGATTAAAAAAGCGTTTATCCGTTTGATCCAGACTGGTGAGCGATACGGATTCCAGTTCAAGACCATTTTTTTCCAGATCCTCAGCTACTGCATTTTGCACGGCCAGCACAAAGTCACGGCGCATGTCCTGCAATTCCTGAATACTCATGGTGGCAGCCGTAGCGCGCAGGGAATCAACAAATTTGTCTTCAACCAGCACTTTTAGCTCGTTTGGATTCAGTGTGCGTGCACCCAGCGTTTGTGCTGCAGTACTCACTGCTTCCACGGTTTGCTTAACCCGTACGAAAAACGCAGCGGTCACATCAACCCGCATCCGGTCACGGGTAATCAGACTTTCTTTTTCACGGCGCATTACTTCCAGTTTGAGCGTGTTCATGTTCACCATGACCAGCTCATGAAAAACAGGCAGTACCAGCGCCCCGCCATCCATAATGACTTTTTGACCACCCAGGCCGGTGCGTACAAACGCCATTTCCTTACTGGCACGTTTATACAGGCGCGCCAGAATCAGGCCAAATACAATAATGGCAATCAGTACAATTGCCCCCAAAATACCGATTTCAAATAAATTCTGCATTATTACCCCAAAGCTGTTTTAAAGTTATCTTGAATTAAATCTGTAAAAACCCATGACAAAAAACTTGTCAGATTAAAGTAGGGTGTGGATTTTCTATCACCCGGTACACTGACCCCATTTTTTTTATTAAAAGAACCTGCATTCCATCTTTTAATTGCAGCTCATCAAGGTCAGGTTCTACTAAAATAAAATATGAACGGCCATCGTTATCCCGTAAGCGTGCCTGTGCCGCCAGTCCTTTTTGTGTAGATACGGCTGTGACCAGTGCAACACGGCCAACGAATTCAGCTTCACTGATCGCTGAGCTTTCATCACGTGGCACAATATAGGCCAGCCATTTGCCTCCTACTCTTACACTAGCAATTGCCGCCATAAAAGCTGGGATTGACACCAATATTGCTGGCAAATACGTCATGATCAGGTTACGTGACAGAATTTGTATGGCATAACCTGCGACGGAGAAACTGGCCAGAAACAAAATGAGCAGAATCAGGGTTGGCACCTTACCCACATGCAGCCAGCCCAGCACACCTTCTAATCCGCCATCAATAGCAGGTTCAGGCAAAAAATGATCAATCCAGTCGCTTGGACTTAAGGCTGTCATCAAGCCAATAATTTCTAGTGCAGTCAGGCCCAGCATGACCAGAAGTGCAACACCAAAGGGAATCGTTTCAGTAGCAAGAAATAAACTCATGACTGGTTATTGGCTTTAAGACGAGCCAGCCGTTCTTCAATCTGGTTTTGATGCATCATGTCTTCCAGCTCTTTAAGCTGTGCAGCTTGTTGCAATGTTGCTCCGGCTGCGGCTGGTGATAAACCAGTCTGACGCTCATAAATCTTGTCAAAGGCATTGGTGGCTTGGTCTAGACGCTGTTCTTTGGTTGAACCAGGCTTACCTGTTCCACCAACCTGACTTGCTGCCTGTCGGGACTTGCGAAACTCGTTCAGGGCTTCTGTCATTTCACGGCGCTTGGCCATTAACGCATTGATATAGCCTTTAAGCTCAGTTTCCTTATCATTCAAACTGGCCAGCGACTGCTCTAGCACGGGCAATTGCGCTTCAATATCCAGCTGACGCGCCACTGCTACACGCGCCAGATCATCACGCGAAGCATTAATGGCAGTGTTAATTTGCAAGGATAAATTATTATGCTGACTGGTCTGGGTAGAATGTTGCTGCTGTACCAAATGGCGGTTGGCACTGACCGTACCCAGTTCATGCTGAACTTCAGCAATGATTTTATCAACTTCCCTTAAAGCCTGTTCCATCACAGCATCAGGCGCCAGATTTTCGATTTTATCCATTAAGGCATGGGCGCTTCCTGCAACAACCCGTCCTACCCGATCACTTAAACTATCAACCATTTTTTACTCCTTATTATAACTTTCATCACTTTTGTCAAAGAAATCATATAAGGTTTTAAAAGTCTTCACAATGAAAACTGATATTTATAAAAGGCTTTAAAGAGCATTAAATTTTCTCGATCAAAACCACACTTTTAAAAGATGTCGATTATTTAAAAATAAAAAACAGGCTATAAAAAAACGCCCCTAATCAGGAGCGTTTTTTCATTCAGGATTAAATCCTAAAATTACAGCTTGCTAACCAGTTCTGGAATAACGGTGTTCAAATCACCCACTAACCAGTAGTCAGCAATGGCATTGATTGGCGCTTCTTCGTCCTTGTTGATGGCAACAATAACTTTAGAATCTTTCATACCAGCCAAATGCTGGATGGCACCAGAAATACCTACAGCCAGATACAGGCTTGGCGCAACGATTTTACCAGTTTGACCGACTTGCAGGTCGTTTGGTACGAAACCGGCATCAACCGCAGCACGGGAAGCACCCAGTGCAGCACCCAGCTTGTCAGCCAGAGGCTCAAGGATCTTGTAATAGTTCTCGCCAGAACCTACACCACGGCCACCAGATACAACAATCTTGGCAGAGGTCAGTTCAGGACGGTCAGACTTGGCCAGTTCTTCGCCAACAAAGCTGGAAACGCCAGCATCTTCAACGGTGCCAACAGCTTCAATAGCAGCAGAACCACCCTCGGCAGCAGCAGCATCAAAACCAGTACCACGTACAGTGATTACCTTGATGGACTCGGAAGATTGAACAGTGGCAATAGCATTACCGGCATAGATTGGGCGCTTGAAAGTATCAGGGCTATCTACAGCAATAATTTCAGAAACCATGCTCACGTCCAGCAGCGCAGCAACACGTGGCAGAACGTTTTTGCCAGTCGTAGTTGCAGGTGCCAGAATGTGGCTATAGTTTTTGCCAAGGTCAGCAATCAGTTTGGCAACATTTTCAGCCAGCTGGTGACCATAGGCAGCGTTGTCAGCCAGTAATACTTTGCTTACACCAGCAATCTTGGCAGCAGCATCGGCAGCAGCCTGTGCATTTTGACCAGCAACCAATACATGAATGTCACCGCCAATCTTTTGCGCAGCAGTCACGGTATTTAAAGTTGCAGACAGAATAGAATTGTTGTCGTGTTCGGCGTAAACCAGAATACTCATCGTTTGAATTCCTTACCGAAAATTAAATTACTTTAGCTTCGTTTCTGAGCTTTTCAACCAGCTCATCAACAGATTTAACCTGAACACCGGCTTTACGGTCAGCAGGCGCTTCAACCAGAATGGTTTTTAGCTTGGTGCCGGTTGCTACGCCATAGTCGCTAGGAGATTTGGTATCCAGCGGCTTTTTACGCGCTTTCATGATGTTTGGCAGTGCAGCGTAACGTGGCTCGTTCAAGCGCAGGTCGGTGGTGATAATTGCTGGCAGTGCCAGTTCAACAGTTTGCAAACCACCGTCAACTTCACGGGTAACCTGTACCTTGCCGCCTTCAACTTTAACTTCAGAGGCAAATGTACCCTGACCCGCACCCATCAGTGCAGCCAGCATTTGACCTACCTGATTGCTGTCGTCATCAATGGCTTGTTTACCCAGCAGGATAACTTCCGGCTTTTCCTGATCAACAATACCTTTCAGGATTTTGGCAACTTCCAGAGCACCAACTTCATCATCAGTCTGAACCAAGATACCGCGGTCAGCACCCAATGCCAGTGCAGAGCGAATTTGTTCTTGAGCAGCTTGTGGGCCTACAGAAACCACCACAATCTCAGTAACCGCACCCTTTTCTTTTAAACGTACTGCTTCTTCAACAGCAATTTCACAAAATGGGTTAATAGACATTTTGACGTTGGTTAAATCAACACCAGTCTTGTCCGCTTTTACGCGAACTTTGACGTTGGCATCGACAACGCGTTTAACAGCAACAAGAGCCTTCATGGAATCCTCGGCTTTTTAGCTAATCAATGAAACGGAAGTGTCAAAACACCCCGATGTGGAAATGGTGCGTTATCTTGCTATGTGAGCGTAAACAGGTCAAGTCAGAAAACCCAATAGACTAAAAAAAACCAGCAATTAACAGAGCTTTTTGCACAAAATGACACAAAACCCGTGTCCCTGATGGCTTTAGGTCTTTAGTTAATCTGAGCAGTTGAATTTATACAAATTGCAGCAGAAGTTTATTGACAATATCAATTGTCTAATTTAGTTTACATTCAATACTGCATTACTGCCCTCATTCTACCTATAAAACGAGGAATGCCATCATGACCAGTAGCAATGTCCCTGCCAGCACACGCGGCACTTCAAGCATTCAGGTGCGCCGCCAGTCTTTTGATTTTGCGACCACCCCAAAATATTACTTTGATAATAATCCGTTACTCTCCTACCTACTGACGGCGTTGTCACTCACCTTTCCGCATGGTGAGCGATTCTTTGTGCATAGCGTGCGGAATGTACGTGACCAGATTAAAAATGATACGCTGCAAAAGGATGTGTCTGCCTTTATTGGTCAGGAAGCCATGCATAGCCATGCGCATGAAGATTTCAATCGTTTTGTTGAAGGACTGGGCCTTGATATTCAGCCTATCCTGCAAAGTGAATACGAAAAAATTGAATATGCCAAAAGCAAACTGAATCATAAGCAGCAATTGGCTGTTACCTGTGCGCTAGAGCATTTTACGGCCATTATTGCGCAGTACCTGTTAGAGCATCCGGATTTTCACCGTCAGCTAAACCCACGGGTTGCCAAGCTATGGATGTGGCATGCGCTGGAAGAAACGGAACATAAGGCGGTGGCATTTGATGTGTATCAGGAAATTTTTGCGGATCAGGCAACGCGCAAGCGAATCATGCGGATTATCACCACAACGTTCCTGTCCCGCATTAGCTATCTCACCTTCAAGCTATTGCTGAATGATCCGGTTGGCCGCAAACAGTGGCGTCAGCACATTACTGCCTTTAAGCAGTTGAAAGATGTGTTCACCACGCTAGTGCCTGCGTATCTGGATTATTATCAGGACAACTTTCACCCCAATCAGCATGACAGTACACAAATTACTGCCCAGTGGCGTAAGCAGTTATTTGATCAGGAAATTAATAAAGAAGTGGCAAGCGCTGCCATTCATTGAAACAGTTTTAATAGTCAAATAAAAAGCCTGATCAATTAATTTAATCAGGCTTTTTATTTGGGTCGGCTTTATTCTAATTTTTCTAGTTGGTCGCACCAAACTCCTGCGTCCAGTAGGTTTTAGAGGTTGAATTCGGATTGCTGGCACAGGCCATGCCATACTCCTTAAAGCTGGCATTCATCATGTTGGCGCAATGTCCGGGACTATTAATCCAGGCTGTTATCACCTCATCAATACTGTTGTACCCTGCTGCAATATTTTCACCAACTATACGATAATTATAGCCTGCTGCACTGGCGCGAGTGCCAATGGTGCTGCCATTTAAGCCTTCATGGGCAAAATAGTTGTTATTGGCCATATCAGTAGAATGACCCTGGGCCGCATTGGCAAGACGGGTATTCCAGCTTAGGGCACCGACTGCCGGATAAAATGTGCTGCCACAGCTACGGCCCTGACTCCTCACTGCATTGATTTTATCCACCAGCTGCTGCACGGTTGTGCTGTTACCACATAAGGATAAAGCAGTACTGCCTGTTGTCGTATCTGGCGCTGGTGCAGGGTCTGGATTATTAGGCGCTGGTGTATTGCTACTGTTCGATCCACTATTGCCTGAGCCTGAATCACCACCACCGCAGCCTGCCAGCATCAGGGCACCACAGAGTATCAGCGTTGCCAATTTCAGGTGTGTAAGAGCGCTTGTTCTAGCGAGGGATTGAATTGAGGATTGAACTTGCGTTTCCATGGTAATTTTCATCATGAACTCCCTGTCATTGCTAGCGCAACTCAGCAGTTATGCAGTTAAATCGTTGATGCGATGATTTTTCCAGATAATTATTGAATAATTATTAATCACTTTTAGACGCTACTCACGTAAAAATCATTACCAGTTATTCAACAATATCGTTACTGCTCAGTAATCCTTTAACAGCATTATGTAGCTGTTTTATAAAATTTAATGCCATTTCTTTTTTAACCAGTTATTGTTTTTTGAAACTTAGGCCAGCCACTGATTAATACAACGTTTCAATGGAATGAAGCCAAGCCTGCACACTGCCTTTTAGCCATACAAATACTTTTAGCAAAAGTAGCCACAGAGGTTTGTTATGAAAATTAATATTAATAGAACCAATTATGAAGTTGAGGTGGATATACGCACTACCCTGCTGGATTTATGCCGGGAACATCTGGATTTAACGGGTTCAAAAAAAGGCTGTGATCACGGTCAGTGCGGGGCTTGTACCATGCTGGTTAATGGGCGCCGGATTAATAGCTGCCTGACGCTGGCGGTTATGCATCAGGATGATGAAATCATTACCATTGAAGGCATGGGTGCGCCCGGTGCATTGATTCCCATGCAGGAAGCCTTTGTGGAAGAAGATGCCTACCAGTGTGGCTATTGTACTGTAGGTCAGATTTGCTCGGCTATGGGCATGATTGAAGAATTAAAACAGGGTTGGCCCAGCCATGTGACACAGGCGCTTGACAGCCAGCCTCCTCTCACGGATGAAGAAATTGCTGAACGCATGAGTGGCAATATTTGTCGCTGTGCAGCCTATCCCAATATTGTCAGGGCAATTAAACGCGTCGCGGCCAGTGCCTTAAGTGAGGACAATACATGAAAACCTTTGCTTATTTTCGTGCCGATACGCCTGAACAGGCCCCTCACTTGCTTGCCAGTCAGGTTGACCCAGACCATATAGATGACAATCAGATACAGGGGAGTCAGGGTGGAAAATACATTGCCGGTGGTACTAACCTGCTGGACCTGATGAAACTGCAAATAGAAACCCCAATTGCCCTGGTTGATATTTCACGCCTGCCCTTAACTGATATTGAAGAAACGGCGGATGGTGGCCTGAAGATTGGCGCGGTGGTGACTAATAGCGACCTTGCAGCGCATCCACTAATTCGTGAGCGATATGCGGTGTTATCGCGCGCCTTGCTGGCAGGTGCTTCCGGCCAGTTGCGCAACAAGGCCAGCACAGGCGGCAATCTGCTCCAGCGCACCCGCTGTTATTATTTTTATTCACCTACCAGTCCCTGCAACAAGCGTATTCCTGGTTCAGGCTGCCCTGCACGCGAAGGGCGTAACCGCATGCATGCCATATTGGGAATTAGTGAGCACTGCATTGCGCAGCATCCTTCCGATATGGCAGTTGCCATGCAGGCACTGGATGCCAGTGTAGAAACCCAGCGCGTTGATGGCACTAGCCGACGTATTGCGCTGGCAGATTTTTATCTGCTGCCCGAAGATCACCCCGAACGTGAAACTGTACTGGAAACAGGTGAACTGATTACCCATATCATTTTACCGCTGTCGCCTGCCGGACAACATGCCTACCGTAAAGTACGTGATCGCGCTTCCTATGCCTTTGCGCTGGTTTCAGTGGCTGCAGTGATTGATGCAACAGCAGGCCAGATTAATAGTGCAAGGCTAGCATTTGGTGGTATTGGGGTAAGGCCATGGCGCAATATGGAAGTAGAACAATTGCTATGCAGCCAGCCTGCAAGCCCGCAGTTATTTAATCAGGCAGCCGATTTGCTACTCAAGGATGCTAAGGGCTCGGGCGATAATGATTTTAAAATAGCGCTAACCCGTCGGGTTTTGCTGTCCGTACTTAATGATGCCTGCAAGGGAGAACTGCAATGAGCGAGACTTCTCAACTGGTGATGGATCAGGCCGTAGAATCACTGCTGGATCGTGTTCCCAATCCTTGTGTAGGCGAAGAACTAAGCCGGGTGGAAGGCCCACTTAAAGTGAGTGGCTGGGCAACTTATGCGGCTGAATATACGTTTGATGGTGAAGCATTGCATGGTTATCTGGTGAGTGCCAGCATTGCCAAAGGTACAGTGGAATCCATTGATGAGAGCAGCGCAACTGCAATTGATGGCGTGGTGGCTGTTATCACTGACTTTAAGGCGTTTATTCGCAACTCGCAGCAGGGCGGTGAGAAAAAAGCACCCACGCAGGGGGTTAAGGAAATTTCCTACTTTGGTCAGCCGATTGCACTGGTGGTGGCAACCTCGTTTGAGGCAGCGCGTGAAGGCGCAGCAGCCCTTAAAGTGCACTATACCCATGAACAGGGCGCATTTGACTTTATTGCCGAGCTTGGCAAGCGTGAACCGATTACTTCTGGCAATGACAAGCCCGAGCATAAAAACAACCCGGATGAAGGCTTGGCCACTGCAGCAGTTAAGGTAGATTCCATTTATATAACGCCTAGCCAGAACAGTGCTGCCATGGAACCGCATGCCACCATTGCCGAGTGGGATGGCGATCAGCTTATCCTGCACTGCTCCATGCAAATGCTATCATCCTGCAAGCAGCAGATTTGTGATGCTTTGGGTTTAAAACCGGATAATGTCCGCCTGATTTCACGTTATGTGGGTGGCGGGTTTGGTTCCAAACTGGGTATCTCGCCCGAATCGATTGCTGCTGCAATTGCTGCCAAACAGCTTCAGCGCCGCATTAAAGTGGTGATGCACCGGATTCAGGTATTTGAAAGTACTGTGCGTCGTACCAATACCCATCAGCGCGTGGCACTGGGCGCTGATCATAATGGACGCATTCATACCATAATCCATAACACGATTTGCACCAATTTGCCCGGTGAAACATTTTTTGAGCCCACGGCTATTTCCACCCATTTTGCCTATAGCGGCCAAAACCGGGAAGTTAAATATGAAATGGTGCGCATGAATCAGGTATTAGCAGGTTCCATGCGCGCACCCGGTGAAGCAGTGGGCATGCTGGCGCTGGAATGTGCGATGGATGAACTGGCCGAAAAACTGGACATGGACCCGGTAGAGTTGCGCAAACTCAATGACCCGGCCATAGACCCCAGTAAGGGACTTCCCTTTTCTACCCGCAAACTAACTGACACACTGGATTATGGTGCCAAACATTTTGGCTGGGAAAAACGGCATAAACAACCAGCCAGCCAGCGTGAAGGTGACTGGCTGATAGGCATGGGCATGGCTTCGGCCACCCGCAGCAACCAGCTTAAGGCATCGGCGGCGCGCGTGACCCTGACACCGGATGCAAAGGCCGTTGTTGAAACGGATATGACCGATATTGGTACTGGCACTTATACCGTGTTAACCCAGATTGCCGCTGACATGCTGGGGTTACCTGTATCGCAGGTTGACGTTCGGCTGGGCGATACCGATTTTCCACCGGCTGCCGGTTCAGGTGGTAGCGTTGGCGCCTGTAGCTCGGGTAGCTCGGTTTATCTGGCCTGTCAAGAAATTCGTGCAACACTGGCAAAAGCGCTGGGTGTTGAAGAAGACAACTTAACCCTGCAAGCCGGACAAGCCAGCGGCAATGGCATGAGCAAGGCAATTTCCGAACTGATTCAGGAAAATATTGTGGCCATGGGCCAGATTGAACCCGGCAAAACCAGCAAGGAATACACTCAGGCCAGTTATGGGGCACATTTTGCCGAAGTGGCCGTTAATGTGGTGACAGGTGAAACCCGGATTCGCCGCATGCTGGGCGTGTTTGCAGCCGGACGCATTCTCAATGAAAAAACTGCACGCTCGCAATGTTATGGCGGTATGATTTTTGGCATTGGTGCAGCACTCATGGAAGAACTCCTGCATGACCCGCACAATGGCCGTCTGGTCAATCATGACCTTGCAGAGTATCACGTGCCGGTCAATGCGGACATTCCTCCGATTGATGTGGTGTTTTTGCCCGAACGTGACCCTTATGCCAACCCTCTGCATGCCAAGGGCTTGGGCGAACTGGGGATTTCTGGCGCAGGTGCGGCGATTGCCAATGCGATTTATAACGCAACCGGTATCCGCATTTATGACTATCCGCTCACACTGGACAAGCTGCTTGATCAGCTTCCTGCCATTTAAGTGCTTACTTCATTTCAAGCCAAAGGAGTAATGCCATGAGCCAGTTGACTGCCCTGCTTCATGCCATTGATCAGGCACAGCGCCAGCAGGATGATGCTGTCATGGCCACAGTAGTGCAGGTGGAAGGCTCGGCCTACCGGCGTCCCGGTGCCCGTATGCTGATCTGGTCACATGGTCAGCCTGTGGGCACGATTAGCGGCGGCTGCCTTGAAAACGAAGCCTGTAAAAAAGCCCAGTGGCTGACCCGAAATGCCCAGCCAGCATTACAGCGTTATCATACTGGTCATGCCGATTTTTACACTGATCCTGATGCTTATGCCAAAACTCAGGGTGTTCATGATCATCATGGAAATGACATTGAAGCTGATGACGATGAAGCCCTTGCTTTTGGGCTAGGTTGCAATGGCACAGTCAGCGTTTTGTTTGAACGCCTGAATAGCCCAGCCATGCTTGCTGTTAGCCAGTTATTGCGTCATGTGCAGGCCAGTCACCGTGCTGGCGTGATTGCTACTGTCATTAGCACTCAGCCAAGCACTGGTAAAGAAACCAGCTTGCAACTGGGCGACCGTTTGCTGCTTGATCCAGTACAGCATGAATTACGCTGGATTATCCAAACCAATAGTCCAGTTGATAGCAACCTACATCAAACGCTGCATAACGATGTGATTTTTACCCTCACCCGGCAAAAAAGCCTGCATCAGACCTATCAAACGGCACAGGGTAGTATTCAGGTATTTCTGGAATACGTGGCCCCGCCCAACCGGCTGGTGATTTTTGGAGCAGGTCACGATGCGCAGCCACTGGTGAGCATGGCAAAAATGCAGGGCTGGCATGTGAGCGTGATTGACAGCAGGCCGCACTTTGCCCGTAGGGAACGCTTTATGGACGCTGACCATGTGCGCTGTATTGACTTAAAAGCTGTTGATTTAAAGGACACAGCTGCTTTGGCTGAATTAACCAATCTCACCAATGGTGCGGCAGTTGCCATTATGAGTCATAGTCTGGCGCAGGATCGTCAGTGGTTAAAACAAATGTTGCTCAATCCACCACGTTATATTGGCCAGCTTGGGCCGCGTTACCGCACCGAACGCCTAATTGCCGAAATTCAGCAAAGTTTGTCTGACCCTACCCAGATTGACCAAGGTCTGGAAGCCTTACATTACCCGATTGGACTGGATATTGGCGGTGATACGCCCGAAGCCATTGCATTGGCAATTATGGCAGAAATTACGGCTACCCTGAACCAGCGTAGCGGCAAAATGTTAAAACAGCGTGACTTATCCATTCATGCTGAATAACCAGTTTTCCCAACATGCAGAAACACAAATTTCAACCAATACAGATGTTTTACCTCATCTGGCAGTGTTAATTCTGGCAGCTGGTTTAAGCCGCCGTTTAGGACAACCCAAGCAATTATTACTAAAAAATGGTAAGCCGCTGGTTCGTCATGTGGCCGAACTTGCAATTTCCTTAAATCCACAATGCGTTATGGTCGTTGCTAATCACACCGTGGAGATTTCTTCTTTGCTTGAAGATTTGCCCATCCAGCTTGTACTCAACCCGCAAGCCGATACAGGCATGGCAAGCTCATTACAGACGGGTGCCCTCTGTCTAAACAACCATCATGGGCAAGTATTGATTGTTGGGATTGATCAGCCCTTGCTGGATGCAGCTTATTTGCAGCGAATGGTTCAGCAAAATATCCAGTATCCGGACATGAATATCGTGAGCCAATATAGTGACACCATCGGCATTCCTGCCATCGTGCAGCCAGAATTATTGCAGCAAAGTGAGAGTTTGGCAGGTGATAGCGGCCTAAAAAAACTGCTGATGCAGCAACCTGATAAAATAATAAAAATGCCTGCCCCCCAGCTTGCCTTCGATATTGATACCCCTGAGGCATTGCAGCATACCCGGCAAAATGGCTGGATTGATTAAACGCTTATCTACTTACTAATTTTTCTATAGCAACACTTTATGCATCAATGCATTGGACAAGGCAATACCACGTACCACGGGCATTTGCTGCTGCACAATGAAAAAACCGAAATGCTGAAAAAATGGTTGCGCGCTAATACTGACATTTGAGGTTAGCAGTGGCATGCGATTCAGCCCTGCCTGTTTCAATAAATGCTGCATTAAATATGCACCAACGCCTTGTCGGGGGAACTGTGCGGATACAAAAAACTGGTCGATATAGCCATTGTCCTGCAAATCAGCAAAGGCAACAGGCTGGCCTTGTTGCTCTACCACAAAAGGCTTGTTTTTAATAAGACGCGCTGTCCATGCGTGCTCGTCATAATCAAGCGGCGCCCAAGCATTGCACTGCTCAGCACTATAATCCCTGCTGGCAACCTGATGCACTGCCTCATAAAAGATAGTGTACAAAGCCTGTGCATCAGCGGGCTGAAAGTCACGAATTTTCATAGGTTTTAATCACTGCCCTAAAAGCCATTTTGGATAATTTAAATATAGTTTAATCAACTCTTTTCGTTCCTATTTTCAAGTTCCATATGACGTTGCAATGTTTGCATTTTGCCATCCAGATTTGCTGCGTATTATTTTTTTGAGTAGTCGTTGGGCCGCCACAATTGGGGCAAATTATATGAAAAAGCTGATAATAGCCATAACCCAGAATAAATACAGTGAAAACACCAAAGCCAACCGCAAGCGTCCAACCCAGCATAATATAGTGATGTTTAAGGCTATATAAACTGCTTACAAACAAACCCGTATCAATGAGCCATGCCCAAATAAACAAGCGCTGAAAATTTGCAGCAAAGCTGGGATGATCTTGTATAGTCATAATAGAGTGATCCAGCTTTTATAATCCATGGGATTGATCTTAAAAACTTCTACAGGTCTTACTGCCGTATAAGACACCCACTGGTCTGGGGCAATTAGTTGAAATGAGGTTGAAGGTAACTTGTAAATATAACCAATTTTTTGCCAGTCAATTAAAGTGTCTTTTAACTGGATAATCGGTGGATTCATATCAGTATTCACTGAAAACACGGCAGTATCAGATTGAGCTGTTAAACTAAGCGCAAAGGCAACCGCTAACTCATAGCGTGCGACTGCATAAACAGCACTTTCATTGTCACCTGCCCCGCTAAAGCCGGTTGCCTGAGTAGGTTTTAATACCTCAAGCTGTTTGGGCGAACCATGATAAAGATAATCCGGCTTTTGCATATTAACTTCTACACACTGATCCTTAGAGATCACTAACACGAATTTGACTAAAGCGCTTTAGCCCCAGCACGCCACATATCAAACCAAAGAGCCAGATATAAACTTCGAGCCAGTTCTTTAAAGGGTCTTTATCAATGATCGCTAATTCTGGTTGATCGGCTGCATAAATCACAGGCACAGTCGCCTGCAAATGCTGAATGTCATGGCCAAAATGATCGATAAACCGGACAGGTTTTTTATCTACTATAAATTCAACGATTGGCAATTGTGTGGTGACAACCCTGCCGCCTGTACTACTGTGCTGATGCCAGCTTGTTGGCTGATACCCCACAATAATACCTTGCGTTACAGCGTCATTAACCCAGAGCGGATAAATGCGTTTGATCGCATGCGTTAAACCAATTGCACAAAAAATCAGGCATGCCAAGGACAAATACTTGAGTACTCTCAAGATGATCTGAAACAGCTTTTGGGGTTGATCAACAATAGACCGTAAGGAAGCGTAAAGGTCAGCCATGCAATAACCTGCTGTTATAATTTTAATCCTGGCAAAAATTATAACAGCAAGCTCATTACCATAAGCTGCCAATTATTTTGATTTTTCAAAAAAATCTTAGGTATGGCTGTGCTTTAGGATGATTTCTTGCGCGCCCGTGGATGGGCACTGTCATAGACTTTGGCCAGATGCGCAAAATCCAGATGGGTATAAATTTGCGTGGTGCTAATGTCGGCATGGCCTAGCAACTCCTGCACCGCACGCAAATCACCACTACTGGCCAGCAAATGCGATGCAAAACAATGCCGCAACAAATGCGGATGCAAATGCTGACTAATGCCAGCCCGTTCAGCCTGCAAACTTACTCGGCGTTCAATCTGACGGGTGCTCAAGCCCTTACCAGAACGCTCACTTACAAAAATCGCATCCTCTTCAGGTGCAACCCAGCTATTGCGTAATTGCAGCCAGGCTTGCAGCGCTTCAATGGCCTTGCTACCCACTGGCACCACGCGGGTTTTATTGCCCTTACCAACAACAGACACCAGCCCACGCGCCAGATCCAGTTGCGTTAAAGTCAGTTTGGCCAGCTCAGACAAGCGCAAACCACTGCTGTAAAACAGCTCCAGAATGGCTTTATCCCGACACCACAGTTGTGCATCACGCTCCTTTTCTGGTGCTACCTGATCCAGAATCTGCGGCATGATTTCCGCATCCAGCATACCGGGCAACGGCCGGTTAGGCCGCTGAATGGCAAAATCAAGGGCAAAATTTTGCGCAATAATTTCCTGCTCAACCAGCCAGTCGGCAAAGCTGCGTACCGCTGATAGCTCGCGTTGCAGGCTGCTGCTGGAAATGCGGTCTACTTCAATGCGCTGGGCAGCAAACTGGCGCAAGGTATGATGCGTGACTTGCTGTAAGGCAACGGATTTACAGGACAAAAATACCGTAAATTGCAACAGGTCACGCTGATAGGCTTTTCGCGTATGAAAAGACAGGTTCATGCGGATTAAGGCTTGCATCCATTGCTGCACAAGCTCCGACAGATTGTCCTGTACAGAAGAATTTTCAGGCTGATCTGTTTCTGAAAAACTTAAATCCTGCTGGGTCACTCAGTTATCCTTAAAAAAGCCCTGTTACGAAACTATAAAGAATCCCTCTTGCAAAGCAGTGTCTATCATCCCACTGGCCAAAAGAAATTATAAGAGTTTCGCAAGAAATCTAGAGAATTACTGCTCCTCGTTTTGCTCAGGAACATAGAAGTCATAGGGATTAAAAGTGCCTTCAAAGGTGGTTGCTGTTGGCCCTGTCATCCATACTACTTCATTGGGTTGCCACTGGATTAATAAAGGGCCGCCCGCCAGATAAACACGAACTTCCGGGTCAAGCAGGCCACGGCGAATCCCGCTCACTGCTGCTGCACAGGCGCCAGTACCACAGGCCAGTGTTTCGCCCACGCCACGCTCAAACACCCGTAGGCGCACCTCGCCCCGGTTAATAATCTGCATAAAGCCCACATTCACCCGTTGCGGAAAACGCGCATGCGATTCCAGCGCTGGCCCAAGTTTTTCGACAGGTGCTGTCAATACATCATCCACCAGCAGCACCGCATGCGGATTGCCCATATTCACCACGTCCAGCGCTACCGTTTGACCCAATACATCTACTGCATAGCTATCTGGCAACTGCTCGCTCTGTTTTTCAACTTTAAACGGAATATCGTCCGGCAAAAAACGCGGCTCACCCATATTGACGCGCACCCAGGCATTGCTGTTAATTTCCGGCTCGACCACACCACTGTTGGTTTCGACCCGGATTTTGGCTTTTTTGGTTAAGTGACGTTCATGCACAAAGCGGGCAAAACAGCGCACGCCATTGCCACACTGCTCTACTTCCGATCCATCGGCATTAAAAATACGGTATTTAAAATCCACATCGGGCCGCTCAGGAGCTTCCACAATCAGCATCTGGTCAAAGCCGATGCCAAAATTGCGGTGTGCCAACCGGCGAATTAGCTCAGGATGCAGCGGCATGCGCTGGGTGACCAGATCGATCACCATAAAGTCATTGCCCAGACCATGCATCTTGCTAAATTGAATCCGCATTATGTTCTCCGTTTGGTATTGCCGCATTCATTCTTTAAAAAGCCGTTATTCAGGCAGGCAGCTTTCCAGTTGCCACAGGTCTTGCAGGGTTTCACGCTGACGCACCACATGCACGTCACTGCCATCGACCATGATTTCAGCCGCACGCGGGCGAGTGTTGTAGTTACTGCTCATCACAAAACCATATGCCCCGGCACCCATCACGGCCAGCACATCGCCTTCCTGCAAGGATAGCTCTCGCTCTTTACCTAAAAAATCCCCGGTTTCACAAATGGAACCCACCAGATCCCACTGCTTGCTATCTTGCTCGCGTGGTGCTGCAACCGGCACAATATTCATCCAGGCCTGATATAGCGACGGACGGATCAGGTCATTCATGGCTGCATCGATCACCGCAAAATTACGGTGCGCGGTAGGCTTTAGCAAATCCACAGTCGTCAGCAACACTCCGGCATTGGCACTAATCGCGCGGCCTGGTTCCATATATACTTTCAGGCCCAGCTTGGTTAATGCAGGTTGCAGGCTTTTAGCATATTCGGCAGGTGTTGGCGGGGTTTCATCGTTATAGCGCACGCCAAGACCGCCGCCAATATCAATATGCTTAAGGTGAATACCCTGCGCTTTCAACTGTTCAATCATTTGTATGATTTTGTCCAGCGCGTCCACAAAAGGCTGGGTGGTGGTGAGCTGCGAACCAATATGGCAATCAATGCCAACCACATCCAGACCTTGCAGGCTGGCAGCATATTGATAGGTGTCATACACGGTGTCGCTGGGCACGCCAAACTTGTTTTCTTTGAGACCCGTGGAAATATACGGATGAGTTTGCGCATCCACATCAGGATTAACCCGTAAGGACACTGGCGCCTTTACGCCCAGACGCTGTGCTACGCCGTCAATGCGGGCCAGTTCGGCATAGGATTCTACATTAAAACAGGCAATACCGACTTTGAGCGCTTGTTCAATTTCACCTTCAGTTTTACCAAGGCCAGAAAAAACCACCTTGGCCGGATTGCCACCTGCAGCAAGTACACGCGCCAGCTCGCCACCACTGACAATATCAAAGCCTGCACCCAGACGCGCCAGAACATTCAACACCCCAATATTGGAGTTGGCCTTGACCGCAAAACACACCTGATGGTCAATAAAGGCGAACGCTTTATCAAAGGCTGTATAGTGCTGCTCGAGGGCAGCCCGTGAATAAACATATAGCGGGGTGCCGTGGGCTTTTGCAATTTCTGCCAGTGATACCTGCTCGGCATGCAAAATGCCTGCAATACGCTCAAAACTCATGAGTTACCTATTATTTCTAAAAAACGAAAGGATAAAATACTTAAAAGCCGACAGCTAAAAATCATGCATTAAAATGAAGATATTAATTGGTGACTGCAGTGCCCGGCTCATCTGAAAAATCAGTTTGCGGATTAGGCTGCACTTCGCCATTGGCCTTTTTCGGCTTAATCAAATAAATGGCTTTGCTGTCTTTGGCAGCATGATCAGAAGGCAGGATCAAAGGCCCTTTTTGCCCACAGGCGGCCAGCCCAAGAGCTGTCAGGCAAAGCAAGGCAACGGAAAAGTCATAAAAGCCCAGGCGCATGATTATTCCTTAAAATAATTCTAAAATTGCGCAGTAGTATAACCCAAGCAAAATCCATAGATACGGTTTTTCAGCAAACTCGCACTTGGAGCTGTTTGGCAGTATGTCATCTATCTGGCACTAATCACCTATAACCTTGGTAAAACATGTTTATCTCTCCAGAATTTTTTTATTAACAGAGCTCGTGCTTTCATAAAATAACCAAACTTACAGAGTTTGACAGGGAAAGCGCACTTTATTGACTGAAAAGCCGGGCCAGTTCTTTTAAAACTATGATGCACCGTATTGGCAACGCACAGAATTTAATCAAATTAATGACTGGTTTTAAGGCAAGAATTCACTGAATTAGCGTTATCACAACCTTTTTAGACCAACCCGATTATGCCCAGGTATTTGCCTTGTCAACCACTTCAGGACAGCAGGCCGAACCCAGGTACAGGAGTAGCACAATGCACGATTCAAATGGCGCAACCACCTCACTGTGGCAGGATATTCAGCCGCCCATTTCGGCCAATGGCCAGCAAGCCCCTGACATGACCGTTGATGTCTGTATTGTCGGTGCCGGGATTAGTGGTCTATCGGTGGCTTATATGCTGAGCCAGGCCGGCAAGAAAGTGGTGGTACTGGATGATGACCCGATTGGCGGTACGATGACTTCACGTACCACAGCGCATTTGTTTAGCGCACTGGATGACCGTTTTTACAAGCTGGAACGCCTTTTTGGTGAAACTGGGAGCCAGCTTGCTGCAGAGAGTCATACCCGCGCCATTGATAAAATCGAAGAAATTGTGCTGCACGAAAACATTGACTGCGAATTTAAACGTGTTGATGGCTATCTTTTTTCCCATACCACTCAGGATAGCCATGAGCTGGATAAAGAACTTGAGGCAGCACAACGCGCCGGTTTTACCGATGCACAAAAAGTTGATTTTCCGCCACAGCAGCCACAACTTGGCCCGGCCATTTGCTTTCCACGTCAGGGACAATTTCAGCCGCTGGCTTATGTAGCCGGACTGGCAAAGGCCATTCAGGCCAAAGGTGGACTTTTATATGATGGCACCCATGTCAGCAAGGTACAGGATGATGCCAGCGAGCCTTATGTCGAAACTTCACACGGCAGTACCATCAAGGCCAGCCAGATTGTTATTGCAACCAATAGCCCCATGCACAGTGCCGAGTTTTCAATTAAGCAAGCCCAGTATATGACCTATGCAATTGGCCTGCGCATTCCGCCGGAATCTTACCTGCCTACCCTGTACTGGGATACTGCGCATAATTATCACTATATCCGCTGTGCTTCCAGCAAACAGGGACATGACGATATTCTGATTGTTGGTGGTGAAGATCACAAGGTTGGACATGATACCAATACCGATGAGCATTTTGCCGCACTGGAGCAATGGACACGCCAGCATTTTCCATTCGTACAGGAAAAAGTCTATGAATGGTCGGGTGAAGTGATTGAGCCTATGGATGCGCTGGGTTATATCGGCCTGACGCCACGCCAGAAATCGGTCTACATGATTACGGCAGATTCCGGGCATGGCATGACTCATGCCACCATCGGCGGCTTGCTGATTACCGATTTGATTCTGGGACGTGAAAATCCGTGGGCTGAACTATATGATCCTTCACGCCGTACCCTGCATCCGCAATCCATTGGCTCCATGCTTAAGGAAGACATCACCGCCAATCTGGCCTATGCAGACTATCTCACCCCGGCCAGCATCAAATCTCCTGATGAGCTGTCCAATGGCCAGGGTGCCATTATGCAGGACGGGCTGCGCAAGATTGCGGTGTACAAGGATGAACAAGGCGAAGTCCATAAATGCAGTGCAGTCTGTACGCACTGGAAAGGTTTGGTGCGCTGGAATGACGCCGAAAAAACCTGGGACTGTCCCGTACATGGCTCGCGCTTTAATGCCTGTGGCAAGCTAATCCAAGGCCCAGCCAATAAAGACCTTGATCCGGTTGAGTAGTTTTTCGGATTGAATATTTTTTCAGGCAAACAATCAGCCAGTCAAAATTAATAGCTGTAAATCAAAAAGCCAGCCAGTCCATCTGCTGGCTTTTTAACAGTTGAAAATTCATTACTTCTAAAAATTCATCGCTGCTCAATTGCACGTGAACTATGCTATAACAACCAAGATTTTCAATTAAAATACTACTCAGGTCAGGGACAACAAGGATTGTTATGTCTAGCAAAATTAGATCAACCCAAGTCAGGTCTACCGATAATCAATCTGGCAAGCACAGCAAGAAAAAAACCATCTTAAGCCGCTTACTAAATCAACCAGAGCGCAGTTGGTATACACCCGTTGCAAAATCTGCAAACAGCACGCTGGAAATTTTGTATCTGGGCACAGCAGGTTTTGTGCTGAAAAGTCAGAACCGGATTATCGCGCTTGATCCCTATATCAGCCGCCCTTCACTGTGGCAATCTTTGAGCCAGCCTTTAGTGCCAAATACCGCCCTGATTGAACAGCTTATTCCTGAAGCCGATGACGTGTTGATTGGCCACGCGCATTATGACCATATTCTGGATGCGCCGCAGCTTTGCCGCTCTACCGGGGCACGCCTGATTGGTTCGACGGCTACCATCATGGTTGGGCGTGCAGCAGGCTTGCCCGAAGCACAACTGGTCGAAACCCAGGGCCATGAAATAATTGAATCTGGGAGCTGGCAGGTTCGTGGCCTGCCATCCATTCATGGCAAGGCTGCATTTGGACGCATTCCGCTGCCGGGCGACATGACCGAGCCACCGCCGTGGCCGCCCCGGTTTTATCAGCTCAAGCATGGACTGGTTTTAAACTGGCTGGTGGATACCGGTAACCTCAAGGTCGTGCATATTGATTCTGCCGATTTTATTGAAGAAGAACTGGCAGGCGTACAGGCAGATATTGTGTGCCTGTGTGCAATTGGCCGTCATTATCGCCCCAATTATGTGAAGGATGTAGTGCGCCTGCTACAACCCAAGTGGATTATTCCCTGCCACTGGGACAGCATGGTTACGCCAATCCATGACACGCCAGACCTGCTGCCACAAGTCGATATGCCGGGCATGATTGAGGAAATCCGGGCTGCTGGCTGTGAACCAGTGGTGATGCCCATTTTAGGTAAGGCCTGGTTTTAAACAGCGTTACGTTACTACTTTGCAATTACATGCATTCAAAAGCCAGAATTACGCTGGTTTGATTATTTAATTCAAAACAAGTTTCAGTTTAAAGGCTTATAGGCCCAGTGCTGATAAACCGGGATGATCATCAGGGCGGCGTCCCAGCGGCCAGTGAAACTTGCGTTCATTCTCATTAATGGGCAAATCATTGATGCTGGCGTAGCGCTTTGTCATCAAGCCATTTTCATCAAATTCCCAGTTTTCATTGCCATACGAGCGAAACCAGTTGCCGGAGTCATCATGCCACTCATAGGCGTAGCGCACCGCAATCCGGTGATCAGTAAACGCCCACAACTCCTTGATCAGCCGGTATTCCAGTTCCTTGGCCCATTTGCGCTCCAGAAACCGACGTGCATCTTCACGGTTATGGATAAACTCGGCACGATTACGCCACTGGGTATCTAAACTATAAGCCAGTGCCACTTTGGCAGCATCGCGACTGTTCCAGCCATCTTCTGCCATGCGCACTTTCTGAATAGCGGTTTCAAAGTTAAACGGAGGCAAAGGATGGCGAATTTCTTCTGGTAGCTGCATGGTTTTTCTCATTTGGATTTGGTTTTATATCACTGTGTTTATTAGATTAACTTTCTTATGAAGTCAAATCTTGAATGATTAAATAAAAATTAATAGCAAAATAATTAAACCATTTTTATTCCAATAAAAAGCCAGCATTACGCTGGCTCTTGGAATTCCATTGCACATTCATGCAATGTGCATCACTTCAATCTAGCACTAAACCTGCTTGCGTTTCATCACCAGATAACCAATGGCCAGAACCACCAGCCAGACCGGGCTAACAATAAGCGACTGCCGCGTGTCTGGTTCCAGAATCAGGATAAACACGGTAAAAATAAAAAATGCAATCACGGCATAGCACATGGCAACGCCGCCGGGCATCTTGAATTTAGAGGCTGCATGCAACTGCGGACGGGTCTTACGATACTTGATGTATGACAGCAGCACAATAATCCACACACAAATAAACAAAATGGTGGATAGCGTTGTTACCAGCGTAAATGCAGTGATGGTATTGGGCACAAAATATTGCAGCAATGCGCCAGACATAATCAGCACACAGGAAAAGATCAGGCCATTGGCAGGCACAGCCACACTGGACAAACGCTCAAAAAAGCTGGGCGCTTGCTTGTCTTTTGCCAAACCAAACAACATGCGACTGGTAGAAAAAATACCGCTATTCATCGATGACATGACTGACGACAACACCACCAGATTCATGACAATCGCCGCCACCGGAATACCCGCCAGCAGGAACAATTCCACAAACGGGCTTTTGTCCGGCACCACTGAACGCCATGGCGTCACCGACATTACCACCACCAGCGACAATACATAAAACAGGATCACCCGAATAGGAATGGAGTTAATTGCCTTAGGCAGGTTCTTTTCCGGGTCTTTGGTTTCTGCTGCTGTGGTCCCAACCAGTTCAATCCCTACAAAGGCAAAAATGGCAATCTGGAACCCAGCCAGAAAACCTTTTAAGCCATTGGGGAACATACCGCCATCTGTCCACAAATTGGACAGGGACGCCACCGAACCACTAGGCGAGGTAAAGGCGGTAAGCACCATATAAAGCCCGGCGCAAATTAGCGCAACAATGGCAACAATCTTGATCAGGGCAAACCAGAACTCAACTTCACCAAACAGCTTAACGGTGAGCAGATTCAGTCCCATTAAAAACAGCACACAGCCTGCACTAATGGCTGCACCACCCAGCGGGGTAAACTGCGTGCCCTCCGGTAGCCAGAAGGTCAGGTAATTGACAATGGCAGTCAGGTCTGCAATACAAATCGATACCCAGCACAGCCAATAGGTCCAACCGGTAAAAAACCCAGCCCATGGTCCTAACAGATCATACGCCATATCCACAAATGACTTATATTGCAGATTGGACAGCAACAATTCGCCCAGTGCCCTCATCACGAAGAACACCATCAGGCCAATGATCATGTAAATAAAAATAATGGATGGGCCAGCAAGGCTAATGGTTTTGCCTGAACCCATAAACAGGCCGGTACCAATCGCGCCACCAATTGCAATCAGCTGTAAATGACGGTTCTGTAATTTACGCTGCAAATGGTCTGGCGATGACTGACTCACGGCATCATCGTTTGACATCATGAAAAATTTCCCTAATTTTGTTGTGCCTTACCCAAGCAAAATATATTCCTGAATGACAGCCTGCTGAAAAACAGCCCATGGTTTTTTATCACCACTGTAATGCTGGCGCTTGCAGATCCCTCATGGTTGTAAGGCAAAAATAAGCCTGTCCATTTAACAATGAAGTGCCCGGCGATACAACCTGCCATACGATACATTGCTTAATTTTATCGCGGGGTTACTCCATCAAAACACGTCAGATCACGACGCATTTTGCATTAAAATCCATTTTTGCAGATTAAAACCCGCTAAAATAAGCCTCATTTATTAAAACAACGGACACAATGAGCAAAGTCAAAACCCAGTACGCTTGCCAGCAATGTGGCACGATTCATCCCAAATGGTCTGGCCAGTGCAGCGATTGTGGCGAATGGAACTGTCTGGTTGAAAGCAAGCCAGAAGCGGCCTCAACCCACCGTGCCAAAGCGGGCATCGTGGCGGGCGGCTATGCAGGTCAGGCCAGTAGCGTCACCAAGCTCAACAAAATCAGCATGGCACGTGAAACCCGGCTAAGCACTGGCATTGGTGAGTTTGACCGGGTACTGGGCGGCGGGCTGGTCACAGGCTCAGTGGTACTGATTGGCGGTGATCCGGGCATTGGCAAGTCCACCATTCTGCTGCAAACCATGACACATATGGCAGAACAGGCTGGTGAAGGCACTCGTGCGCTGTATGTGACGGGTGAAGAGTCACTGTCACAGGTAGCCTTGCGTGCCCAGCGTCTGGACTTGCCTACCCATCAATTAAGTGTGATGGCCGAAACCTGTGTAGAAACCATCTGCGCTACACTGGCGCAGGAAAAACCTGCTGTTGCCGTGCTGGATTCCATTCAAACCCTGTATACCGAAAGCCTGCAATCTGCACCGGGTGGCGTGGCGCAAATCCGTGAATCGGCTGCTCTGCTCACCCGCTATGCCAAAAATTCCGGCACTGCCCTGTTTCTGGTCGGCCATGTCACCAAGGAAGGTGCACTGGCGGGGCCGCGTGTGCTGGAACACATGGTGGATTGCGTCCTGTATTTTGAAGGTGAATCTGACTCACGTTTTCGAATGATTCGTGCGGTCAAAAACCGTTTTGGTGCAGTGAATGAACTGGGCGTGTTTGCCATGACGGATCGAGGCTTGCGTGAAGTACCCAATCCCTCAGCCATTTTTTTAAGCCGTTATGATGAAGCCATTCCCGGCAGTATTGTGATGGTAAGCCGTGAAGGCACCCGTCCGCTACTGGTGGAAGTTCAGGCGCTGGTGGATGATGCCCATGCCCAGCCACGCCGTGTTGCACTGGGTCTGGACCAGAACCGACTTGCCATGCTGCTGGCCGTGATGCACCGGCACGGTGGCGTGCAAACCACGGGTCAGGATGTGTTTGTCAACGTGGTGGGTGGGGTCAAGGTCATGGAAACTGGTTCTGACCTTGCCGTACTGCTGGCTGTTGCTTCCAGTTTACGCGGTAAGGCCTTGCCACAGCATCTGGCCGTGTTTGGCGAAGTGGGCCTGTCCGGTGAAATCCGTCCGGTGCCTAACGGTCAGGAACGCCTGCGTGAAGCAGTCAAACATGGCTTTAAAACTGCTATTGTGCCGCGTGCCAATATGCCACAGCAAGCGATTAAAGGCCTTAACGTCATTGCGGTTGGCCGCCTGCATGAAGCACTGGATGCCGCCCTGCAAATGGACAGCTAGTTTTGTTGTTTTTGTTACCAGCGCCTGCCTAATGGGTTATCTGCCAAGGCTTAAGCCAGGATTTAAAACTTTCTTAATTGTGTGATATTTCATTGCTTTTAAGGCTGGCTTAATGCACTTCAACAACAATTCCAAACAGAGTATTTGCTTGAAATTAGGCAGCAAACACTACATTAATGGTTTATCACTTGATGATTTAAACTTGATAATCTAAAAGCAGGAAATTGCAGATGCAAATCAATAAGCGTGGTGTCGTGGCAGCGTTGATGATGACGACTTTGGTTTTGTCACCGCTTGCTGAAGCAAAACGGATGGGCGGTGGTAAAAGTTATGGCATGAGCCGTAGCCATAACAGTAGCTCATCGTCTTCTTACAATCAGGGTTATAACCAGAACCGTCAAACTGCTGCGCCTGTGCAACAGGGTACTGTCCAGCCACAGCGCTCTGGCCCCGGTGTAGGTACAATGGTTGCTGCGGGTGTGGCAGGTGCTGCGGTTGGTGCCGTGGCTGCTAATGCTCTAGCTAATGATAATGACCCGGCCACCTCTCGTGATGCAGCAGCTTCTCCTGATGCAGCAACAGCGCAACAGCAAAATGCACAGGCAGCACAAGCTGAACAAAAAAGCAGTTTTAGCTGGCTGTGGATCGCCATTCTGGCCATTGGTGCATTTTTCCTGTTTAGACGCTTGTCTGCAAAAAAAGCATCTGCTAATGGCAACCCCTTTGCCCCTAATAGTGCCGGGCCATTTGGTCGCACCAATGTAGCGCCATCACCTACCTCGCGTCCATTCTCTACCGGCGGTGATAATACCAATATCTTTGGTCAAAGCGTGGGTACAGCAGCAGGTGGTGCATATAGTTCCAGTGGACAGCAACTGCCTGATGGGACTGAACCTGCAGCATTTTTGCGTCAGGCGCGTGCCAAGTTCCTGCACCTGCAATCCATGAATAGCAGCAGCAATATTGAAGAAGTGCGTCGCTACTTTACACCTGATATGTATGCTGCGGTGCGCAATGAAATTCTGTCCAATGATGATCTGGCTGAGTTCCCGCAACTCAACGCACAAGTTGTGGACAGTGGCACTGAAAATGGCCAGTACTTTGCCAGCGTGCAATTTAGTGGAACAGTCAGTGAAACCTTAAATGCGCAGGCTGTACCGTTTAGCGAAACCTGGCACTTTGTGAAGCCTGCCAATAGCAGCGAATGGCTGGTAGCGGGTATTCAGCAAAACTAATTTTAACGTTGTTGTGCCCCTGCAATAAGAAACCTTCTGTTTAACTCAGGAGGTTTTTTATTGGATAAAAATCAGGATTAAATTGTTTTGGCCCATATACCAAGATCAGCAACATAATAGGTATGCGTATCGGCTACTTCAAAGTTATAAACTATGCAGGTATAGGGCTGTCCGTGATCCTTATACCAGCCAAGATAAGTTTCCCGATAAGGTACTCCAGTGTCACGTTGTCGCATCACACCCGGGGTTAAATCCACATCAACAATGCTTACGCCTTCATCATCTCCATATTCATTAAAGCGAATAGTCCAGCCACTTAAGTCACAGGGGAAATGATAAATAGGACGGGCTGCGGTAAACATTCCTCCCCCATTGTCATAAAGTTTAGCTAATCGTCCATCAGCAAGCTCAAAGGAATCACTCTCTCTTAGGTCCTCAGCCTGATCCAGCACTTCTTTCAAGATGCATTTAACTAGGCGTACAGGCTCATTGTCCGTTTTAACTGTTCTGACCACAGGCTTGTAAACTTGCGCCCCAATACCATTTTCAGGTTTGGACAAGACCCTATCGCCAACTTCTATCTGTTCAATGGGGACTAAACCTTGATCAGTATGAACCAGTGTCCCTGATGCAAAACCACTTTCTATTTCTAATGTCATGTCTTTATCTCTCTTGTCAATTTTAAAGTAATAAAAAAGCCCTCACGATGAGAGCTTTTTTAAATTCACAGCTTCAAATCAGCCGAATGGATGACGCAAAATAATGGTTTCTGCGCGATCCGGCCCCGTAGAAATAATATCTATTGGACAACCCACCAGCTCTTCAATTCGCTTGATATAAGCTTGTGCATTGGCAGGTAGCTGATCCACACTGGTTGCACCCACAGTCGTTTCTGTCCAGCCCGGCATGGTTTCATAGACAGGCTTCATGTTTTCAAAAGAAACTGCATCGCTAGACCCTGCACAGCCGCAATCAGTTGCTTCATAGCTGGTGCAGATTTTTACTTCAGATAGCCCGTCCAGTACGTCCAGTTTGGTTAGGCAAATTCCGCTGAGGGAATTCACTTCTACCGCACGGCGTACCACCACGGCATCGAACCAGCCACAACGACGCTGACGACCAGTAGAGGCACCGATTTCATTGCCAACCACGCCCAAATGCTTGCCGATGGCATCGCCCACATCCGTCTTGGCATCCCAGACCAGTTCGGTTGGGAATGGGCCAGCACCAACACGGGTGGTATAGGCTTTGGTAATACCCAGCACATAATCCAGGAATAACGGGCCAACACCTGTACCGGTGCTCACACCGCCTGCTGTGGTGTTACTGCTGGTGACATAAGGATAAGTCCCGTGGTCAATATCCAGTAAGGAGCCTTGCGCGCCTTCAAACATCAGCGGCTTACCCTGCACCCGGTAGTCATGCAAAATGGCCGTTACATCAGCAATTAATGGTTTTAACTGGGCAGCCCACTCGGTGCATTGCTGTAACACAGTGTCAAAATTTACCGCTTCAACGCCATAATACTGGGTCAGGCGGAAATTGTGATACTCAATAACTTCTTTCAAGCGGGTAGCAAATTCTTCACCACCACGAATCATGTCAGCCAGACGCAGGCCACGGCGGGCAACCTTGTCTTCATACGCCGGGCCAATGCCACGGCCAGTCGTACCAATCTTGGCATTGCCACGCTTGATTTCACGCGCCTGATCCAGCGCAATGTGGTAAGGCAGAATTAGCGGGCAATTCGGGGAAATACGCAGACGCTCACGCACCGGCACGCCTTTGGCTTCCAGTGTACTCATTTCCTTGAGCAACGCATCCGGCGCCAGCACCACGCCATTGCCAATCAGGTTAAGCACATTGGCACGTAAAATTCCTGAAGGAATTAAATGCAGTACAGTTTTCTCGCCACCAACGACAAGGGTATGGCCTGCATTGTGCCCGCCCTGATAGCGCACAACGGCTGCGGCCTGATCGGTTAGCAAATCAACGATTTTGCCCTTGCCCTCATCGCCCCACTGTGTACCAAGCACAACGACATTCTTGCCCATATCTGCCTCATTACCTATATAAAACTGTTGCTCAGGCTGCATCAACACGCAGCAGCCCTAACGTTAAAATTAGCCTTGAAAACTCATGCTTAAACGGACTGACGCTGCCATGTCGCCCCATCATGGACCAGACGCTGACTGGCACGACTTTGCTGGTCCTGTTCATTCAATGCCTGAATCACCACAAAACCATCCTGACGTGCCTGCTCAATGGCAGCCTGCAAGTCAGGTTCCTTGCCCAGTGGAGCCAGCATTACCGGTGTATCACTGGCTGGATTAGCCTGTGCCAGTACGTACAAATCACAGCTAAAACCGGTTGCCGCACGCTCACGGCCAAAGGCGATACCAATGCCATCATAACGTCCACCCTGTGCCAGTGGCACAGCACGGTTTGGGCCATAAACCGCAAACATCAGCCCGGTATGGTAGTGATAACCACGCAATTCTGCGGCATCCACGCCAACATTAATCGTAGACCAGTACTGCTGAACATGCGCCTGTGCCTGTTCCAGCGCATTCAGTGCCTGTTGCAGGGTTTGGTCAGCCAGTACCTGTGCAGACAACTGCTGCTTCAAGATAGTCAAATCATTGCCATAACGGCCCAGCGCATAAAAATCCTGTCCCAGATTCAGCGTCTGGGTATATTCAGCCAGTTCAGGAATTGCCTTGCGCTGATATAAATCGGTAAGTTCTGCTTCCTGCGTATCGCTCAGGCCAGCGATGCGTGCCAGATTTCTAAAAATACCCACATGACCCAGATCCAGATGCAGGTTGTGTTCAAAGCCTGCCTGTTGAAGCAGAGTCAGCATCAGGTCTGCCATTTCCAGATCAGCTTCCAGTCCTTTGCAGCCAAACAGTTCAGCACCCAGTTGCAACGGAGTGCGGGACGCCGACAAACCCTGTGGCCGGGTATGCAATACTGTAGCGGCATAGCAATAACGGGCAATGCCTTCAACCGGTCTGACATGCGCGTCAATGCGGGCAACCTGTGGGGTAATGTCAGCACGAACACCCAGCAAACGACCTGAAATCTGGTCGATGAGTTTGAAGGTCACCAGATCAAGGTCACTGGTGTTGCGGTTTAGCAGGGATAAGGATTCGACGTATTCAATAAATGGCGTGTAAACCAGTTCATAACCACGGCTGGCCAGAGAATCAAGTAAACGACGACGAAGCTGTTCAATCACTTGCGCCTGTTCTGGCAGCACATCAGCCACCCCATCAGGCAATAACCAAGTTTCTGAAACTGGCATGGTAAAACCTATTTGATAGTTGGGTTAATGCCAAAAAGTGGCATCCCACACGAAAAAAAATCGGGCTATTTCCCGACGTCGGCAAGTCTAGCACGAAGCAAAAATGGTTGCACGCCTGTCTGCCGGGCAAACCAGCGAAAAATGGACAAATGACGCACAAACCGGCCTTTGAGCCATTAAATCAGCATTGAACCGGATTGCTGCTTAAGGCCGTGCACAAATCCAGCAAGCGATTGGCATAGCCCCACTCATTGTCATACCAAGCCAGTACCTTGGCCTGCCTGCCTACTACAATGGTTTGCAAGCTATCCACTACTAATGAATATGGCTGGTGGTTAAAGTCACTGGACACCAGCGGCTGGTCAGTGACATCCATAATATTGGCATACTGGTTTTGCGCAGCATCCATAAACAATTGATTAATGGCGTGCGCATCTGCCGGATTTTTCATTACAAATGACAGGTCAATGGCAGCCACATTGATGGTTGGCACCCGAATGGAATAGCCATCAATACGATTTTCCATATGTGGCAATACCCGCTTTAGGGCACCTAGCGCACTGGAGGTGGTTGGGATAATATTGTAACCCGATGCCCGTGCCCGGCGCGGATCACGATGGGCATGATCGAGCACCGCCTGATCAGTCGTAACTGCATGAATTTCGGTCATTAATGCCGATTCAATGCCAAAAGCATCATCCAGTAATTTCACCAGTGGCACCAGTGCCTGCGTGGTACACGACACACTGGAAATGACCCGGTCTGTTGGCAAAATATCCTGCTCATTAATCCCAAAAACCACTGCAGCATCCACGGTATCAAATGGGGCTGCACCAATAATGACGCGCCCTGCTCCTGCCTGCAAATGCCCGGAAGCCCCAGCGCGGGAACGGAACAGCCCGGTGCACTCCAGCACAATATCAATAGCAAGTGCCTGCCATGGTAACTGTGCGGGTTCAGCCATTTTAAGAATCTTGATATGACGACTAATGCCATCTTTGCTGACCTGCAAAAAGCTCGTTTCACCCTCAGTACCATCATCTTCAGTAACAATCGCTACCTGTGCATTGAAACGCCCATGCGTACTGTCAAAACGCAAGAGGTGTGCCAGCATTTCCGGTTCAGCAATGTCATTAATGGCTATAATATTGACCTGCGGCCACAGTTCTTCTTCAATCCAGGCACGCAGCACATTACGGCCAATGCGTCCAAACCCATTGATGGCAATATTTAAGGCAGAAGAATGACTCACAGACAGGCTCAGCATGGCAAAACAGGCGATATAGTTTAGCGCATATCACTGGTAAAAAAAGTTTCCGGGCATTTTTCATGAAAAAAACATGAATTGAATCGATTCAAGCGATTACAAAATCCGTTTCTCAAAATTTTTACTTAAAAAATGCGGATTTTTTGTACATTCACTTAACAATTATGTCGACTACGTCTATACTTTTAAAAATCAAGGACGTGACTTCTGACGATATAAATTATGGCTAAGCTCTTTAAAGTTTTTGCATTTTCTACTTTAGCGCTTTCTTTTGAGGTGCTTTCGCTTCAGGCTGCTTATGCCGAAGATACCATTTACACTTGGACTGATGAGCAGGAATCATTAACCAATTATGGTGGTATTCCGCCAGAGGAAGAACTGGGTTCCGACGCTGTTAAAGTGATTGACCTGCAAAAAGGTATTACCACCAAGGTTGATTTTCCAGCCCGTGCAGTGGATGCAGCCGCTGAAAAAAACAAACAGCAGCTTAAGCCACCTGCTGGCTATCCTGCGGCAGCTATTTCCGCAATAAATCCCAATGCTCCTACGGAAGCAGCTACGCCTGCAACCAGCAGTGCTCCTAAAATGCTGGGTTCTTCAACGCCTGTACCGCCTCCTAGCAATACCGATCAAGCTAAACCTGCTGCACAGTCCGGCATGTTGGCCTCAGGCAAAGCCAGTTCGTTTATTAATGAGGAAGAAGCCAAAAAGCTGAGTGAACAGGAAAATAAACTGGAAGAACAGGCCAAAAGTGCACGCCGTATTGCCCTTGAAAAACGACGTGATGAAATGAAAGCGCTGGCAGAACGTGTGCGTAATGGTGCAGCATCACGACAGGAAATTGCAGCCCTGATGACCTATCGCCAGACAGCCTCTTTTGGTGAAGCCCGTAGCGCACTGGCACGGCCTAAAACAGCTAAAAAAGTTGAGCTAAATGATTAAATTTTAATATCAATAAAATAGGATTTAGGCGTCAGTTTTGATCCGGTTTATTGATGCAGTTACAGCATAAAAAATGCCTCCTGTGTGGAGGCATTTTTTATATTAATCACTTGCAGAAGATGAATTATCGCGCAACCAGTTCTTCTACCGCAGCAACAACTGCATCCGTGGTAATACCGAAATACTTGAACAAGTCTTTGGCCGGGGCAGACTCACCAAAAGTACTCATACCAATCACCTTGCCATCCAGGCCTACAAATTTCCACCAGTAGTCCACGTGCGATGCTTCAACGGCAACACGCGCGCGGATATTGGCTGGTAATACCGATTCACGATAGGCGGCATCCTGACGCATGAATTCTTCAGCACATGGCATGGATACCACACGCACGCCTGAAAGCTGGCTATAGGCCTGCATTGCCAAGTCAACTTCAGAACCTGTTGCAATAATAATAGCTTTAAGTTCACCCTGCTCTGCTGCCAGTACATAGCCGCCTTTGGCAGCATCCGTAATTTGCGTTTCAGTGCGGGTTAAATGCGGCAGGTTTTGACGGGAGAACACCAATGCAGTTGGGCCATCCTTACGTTCAAGCGCTGATTTCCAGGCAATTGCCGATTCAACGGTATCCGCTGGACGCCAGGTATTCAGGTTTGGCGTACCACGCAAAGACGCAAGTTGCTCAATCGGCTGGTGAGTTGGGCCATCTTCACCCAAACCAATTGAATCATGCGTATAGACATGGATTACGCGCTGTTTCATCAATGCGCCCATACGAACGGCATTACGGGCATATTCCATAAAAATCAGGAACGTGGCCACATAAGGAATAAAGCCACCATGCAATGCAATCCCGTTGGCAATTGCTGTCATACCAAATTCGCGCACACCATAGTGAATATAGTTGCCTGCCGGATTGTCCTGAATACCTTCACAGCCCTTCCAGATGGTGAGGTTAGAGCCAGCGAGGTCAGCCGAACCACCCAATAATTCTGGTAACTGTGGTCCGAATGCCTGTAGTGCATTTTGGCTGGCCTTACGGCTGGCAATGGTTTCTGCCTTACTATTCACATCACGAATATACTGGTCGGCTTTAGCGGCAAAATCAGCAGGCAAGTCACCATTTAAACGGCGCTGTAACTCAGCCGCCAGTTCTGGATACTTGGCTTTATAATTCTCAAACAGCGTGTTCCATTCATTTTCCTGAATGATTCCCTTTGGGCGTGCATCCCAGGCGTCATAGACATCCGCTGGAATTACAAAAGGTTCATCGGTCCAGGTCAGGGTATCGCGTACCAGTTCAATTTCCGAAGCACCCAGCGGCGCACCGTGGCATTCTTCTTTACCCTGTTTGTTAGGTGAACCCAGACCAATGACGGTTTTACAGATAATCAGGCTTGGGCGCTTGGTTTCTGCCTGTGCAGCCACGGTCGCCGCATGCAGCGCTTCGGTGTCGTGACCATCTACTTTTACTACATGCCAGCCATAGGCTTCAAAGCGCTTTTGCGTATCGTCGCTAAACCAGCCTTCTACTTCACCATCAATGGAAATGCCGTTGTCATCATAATAAGCAATCAGCTTGCCCAATTGCAGTGTACCCGCCAGCGAGCAGACTTCATGCGAAATCCCTTCCATTAGGCAACCATCACCCATAAAGCAATAGGTGAAGTGATCCACGACATTCAAGCCATCACGGTTAAACTGCGCGGCCAGTGTTTTTTCAGCAATGGCAAAACCCACTGCATTGGCAATGCCCTGACCCAGTGGCCCGGTCGTGGTTTCAACCCCAGCGGTGTAGCCATATTCCGGATGGCCCGGTGTTTTGCTATGCAACTGGCGGAACTGTTTGAGATCATCAACAGAAACATCGTAGCCAGACAGATGTAATAAGGCATATTGCAGCATGGAGCCATGGCCATTGGACAACACGAAACGGTCACGGTTTGGCCAGTTAGGATTACTTGGGTTATGGCGCAAAAATTGACGCCACAGCACTTCAGCAATTTCTGCCATGCCCATCGGCGCGCCTGGATGACCGGAATTTGCCTGTTGAACAGCGTCTACGGCCAGCACACGAATGGCATTGGCAAGGCGGCGTTCATTGAGTGGTGTTGTCATGAGCCAGTTTCCCGAATAACTAAATGAAGGACTTGAGTAAAACCTGAACAAGCAAGCTTCAGTCTGTTTTTAAAACCAGTGCAAAAAACCAGTTTGATAAAAACAGCACCGAAAAAAGATGGGCGTATTGTCCTAAAAATCAGGTGCAGGGTAAAGCAAAGAATGCTTTTTTATTAAAGTCAGGTGACGTGATGGCATCAGGCTGAATTTTTATTGCGATAAAATCAAGCATTTTTCATGCAAGATATGCTAGTCCAAAGCCTTAAGTCGCGTTAACATAGCCGCCATCTTTAACTTCTTATTTTCTGGAACATTCATGCGCGAATACGCTGTCTTTACGTCAGAATCGGTCAGTGAAGGCCACCCAGATAAGATGGCAGACCAAATCAGTGATGCCATTCTTGATGCAATCTTACAACAAGACCAATATGCCCGTGTTGCCTGTGAAACACTGGTAAAAACCGGTGCCGTGGTACTGGCAGGTGAAATTACCACCACTGCCAACATTGATTTTGAAAAAATCGTGCGTGATACCGTCAATGACATTGGCTATAATCACAGTGACTTGGGCTTTGACGGCTCAACCTGTGCGGTTATTAACATGCTGGGCAAGCAGTCCCCTGAAATTGCGCAGGGCGTAGATCGCCAAAAGCCTGAAGATCAGGGCGCTGGTGATCAGGGCCTGATGTTTGGCTATGCCAGCCATGAAACTGATGTCTTGATGCCAGCGCCGATTTGCTATGCGCATCGTCTGGTTGAAAAACAGTCTGAACTGCGCCGTAATGGTAAGCTGGCTTGGTTACGTCCTGATGCTAAAAGTCAGGTAACTTTCCATTATGAAGATGGCAAACCTGCCCGTGTTGATGCAGTAGTTTTATCTACCCAGCATGATCCCTCCATTAGTCAGGCTGACCTAAAAGAAGCCGTCATTGAAGAAATCGTGAAGGCCGTATTACCAGCCGAAATGCTGCATGCAGCCACCAAGTTTCACATCAACCCAACTGGCAAGTTTGTGATTGGCGGGCCAGTCGGTGATTGTGGTTTAACGGGTCGCAAGATTATTGTTGATACTTATGGCGGCATGGCTCGTCATGGTGGTGGCGCGTTTTCCGGTAAAGACCCTTCCAAGGTTGACCGCTC
This sequence comes from Alkanindiges illinoisensis DSM 15370, assembly GCF_000619845.1. Classification (GTDB taxonomy): domain Bacteria; phylum Pseudomonadota; class Gammaproteobacteria; order Pseudomonadales; family Moraxellaceae; genus Alkanindiges; species Alkanindiges illinoisensis. Next base: position 1,176,747 of record NZ_JHUX01000003.1, read on the forward strand.
AGCAGCGTATGCAGGCCGTTATGTGGCCAAAAATATTGTGGCAGCTGGCCTTGCCGATAAATGTGAAATTCAGGTGAGCTATGCAATTGGTGTAGCAGAACCAACCTCTATTTCCATTAATACCTTTGGTAGCGGCAAAATTGACGATGAGCAAATTATTGCCCTGATTCGTGAACATTTTGACCTGCGTCCCTATGGCATTACCCGCATGCTGAACCTGATTCAGCCGATGTACCAGAAAACTGCAAGTTTTGGTCATTTTGGCCGCCATGGTTCTGATAATTCATTTACCTGGGAAAAAACTGACAAGGCAGAATTGCTGAAAAAAGCGGCTGGCCTGTAATTCAGTTCTAAGCGTCGTATCGGTTCTAACATAAAAAAGCCGCGCAACCTTCAAAGAAAATAGCGCGGCTTTTTATGTGGCTGTAATTTTGACTTGTAATTACATATCCTGTGCTGGCACTTCCCCGGCAACATTGGCTTCGGGTAAGGCGGAGCGATCCTCATCTTCCCGCGCCGTAGGACTTGGAGTGGAGGTGGCAAGGCCCGTGATTTCTTCCAGCTCTTCTTCATTGGTATCAATCAGGTCATCAATATCCATTTCTTCCAGCCCGCCAACCGGATCATTGGCAACGGTTTCATCATAACCCGCATCAGTGGAATCTGGGGCAGCATTACTGTTTGCACCACGATCTGCATTATTTGATTCAGAATTGTCACGGTTATTGACGGTAAATTCTGGTGGGATATCAGTTAATGCACTGTCCTGACCTTTAGCATCCTGAAGGATATCCTGTTTGGCATCATGTTCTGCCTGCTGGTTTTTATTGGCTGAATTCGTTTGATTTGAATTTGTCATTGACCTACTCCGAAATTTTGAGATAGGTCTAAACTAATATTTTTATGAATAAGTGATAAGACAAGAATTGCGACGATGAGACGGGTTTATGTAAGCATGATTACGTTGTGTAAAATATATCAGAAAATTTAAGTGAAGAAATTATTCTAATAATTAGACTATTAATTTGGAATTTCTTTAGTCAAAGTTTTCCGAACTATGTATGAGAATTTCTCATCATTAACATCGATTGATTAAAATTTTTTCTATTTTTATTAAGAGAAATGAAATTTGGGCTACAAGCATAATTTAAATCATGAAATTGTACATTGTCATCTTCTCAACCACACACCCGAAAAATTTCAAAAGTGCCAAATGACTCTTCAGTTAAAGTTAACATTTACAGCAAAGACAGGGATAAGCCATTGTTGACTTTCTCTACTATTGGTTATTATCGATCTTCTATCTCCTGCTTTATATTATCCGGTAACCATTCCCACACTACATGATAGTAAATTTGTTTTAGTTCAGGATAAATCTTTATAGCAAAATCATTAACCTCACTATAATGATAAGGCTGATGAAAAAATTCATTCATTTTTTCGATGAGGTTATACACTCGCTTTATTTCCTCAACATTTACCTCAACTTTAGCCGACATAGATTTCACCTTATAAAAATTTGAGCTTTGATTTCCCTTAAGCTTATCATTTATAAAATCGTTCTGATGCGATACCACATTACTTTTTCAATTCATTAACTATAAAAAAAGCCTGCATCAGCAAGCTTTTTCTTTAAAATTTTAACAACCTACTTCATGGCGACCATTACCCGAATGGAATCCGGCACCAGTGAGAGCTGCTCCAGCAACTGTACGCCCTGTGCCTGCTGTTCTTTCAGGCGCTCCAGTTCATCTTCACGAATGCTGGGGTTATGCTCTTTCAGATAAGTCAGGCGATCAATTTCCTGTTGCAAACGATCATTATAACGCTTACGTGCGGTTTCACTAAAGCTTTGCACTTGTGCCTTGGCCAGTTGCTCGGCCTGCTTGTAGCGCTCTTCAATGACTTCGCGGCGCAGTTTTACTACCTGACGCGCATTGTTCATATCCAGACGATGCACATACGGATGCAGCATGGCAGAATTAATCTTGGCGGACAAATCCTGTCCATTTTCATTCAGCAATACCCGAATAAGCTGTTGCGGCAAACTGGCAGCCAGATTCAGTACTTTGGGTGCAATCACTTCTACCCGAAACCACATTTCCAGCATCAGGCTACCTTGTGGAATTGCCGCGCTTTTCAGCACTGTAACACTGGTATTACCAAACGACTGGGTATGTACCATTTCAAAGATGCTGTTGGTAAACGGATGTTCCAGCGTAATATACTGGGCATCTTCCCGGTGCTGCGCCTGCTCACGCGAGAAGGTGGCCGTCATGCCCTCTTCATCCAGCAACAAACCTTCCACCTGCATCTGATCAGAAGGGCGGATAATCAGCGTACCATCACTTTGTTCTTCATAGTCAATATTGGTGGCTGCCAGAAAGCGTGTCATAAAGTCAGGTAATGGATTTTGCTCATCCTGATCTTCCAGCGCCTTGACAATCCGTGCAGCGACTTTGGGCCGGCAGGAATTAAATTCCAGCAGACGGTCACGCCCAGCCTGTAATTCATCTTCCAGCGCCACACGCTCGCTGTTCACCTGTTCCAGCAGGTCTTCAAACATTTGTCCTTGATCACTCAACAGACAATCTTTTAATTCAACAATATGATTTTCCTGCAAGGTTTGCGCAGTTGGTGAAATATTGCTGAAAATATTCAAGGCTTCGTTGTACCAGCGGAACATGCGCTCCTGAGCAGTACCCACAAAATAGGGCACATGAATCCGTATGCGGTTTTGCTGGCCAATACGATCCAGACGTCCAATCCGTTGTTCCAGCACATCAGGGTTGGCAGGCAGATCAAATAAAATCAGGTCACTGGCAAACTGGAAGTTACGGCCTTCCGAGCCAATTTCCGAACACAGCAGGATTTGTGCACCATAGCCTTCTTCAGCAAAATACGCTGCGGCCTGATCACGTTCCAGCAGGCTCATACCCTCATGGAACATGGCCGTACGAATGCCGCCATGAATACGTAATGCAGTTTCCAGTGATTCTACCACTGGACCACTACGGGCAATCAGCAGCACTTTTTTGTGTTTTAAATCTTTGCGCAGAATATCCATCAGCCATGGCAGGCGTGCATCATGTTCCATCCACGAGCCATCCAGCATGGTTTCTTCAAACCACATTTGTTCACGCAGTTTGCCAGTCAACGGCCAGTGCTCAGGTGCAGGTAGTGCTGCTGGAATGCAGTCACGACCCGGAAAACCGGAAATGGCCTCCCGGGTATTGCGGAACAAAATCCGGCCTGTGCCGTGACGGTCTAGCAGTTCATTAATGGCACGATAGCGCGCCTCACTATCCTGCTCCACTTCATGGCCGAGCAGCTCAACCAGAACCTCTTGATGCTGTTCATTTAATGGCTCATCAGACATAAGCACTTCAGCAATTTGTGCAGTCTGGCTGTATTGCGCTTCTTCTTCCAGAAAATGATCCAGCGTGTCAAAGCGCTGTGGGTCCAGCAAACGCAAACGGGCAAAATGGCTATCTACACCCAGTTGCTCCGGGGTTGCTGTCAGCAATAAGACACCCGGCGTTTGATTGGCAAATTCTTCAACTAAATCATAGCGGTCATTGCCAATACCTTCACCTGTTTCCGGGTCTTCATGCCAGGTTAAATGGTGCGCCTCGTCAATCACCAGCAAGTCAAAGCCAGCATCCAAAGCCTGCTGTTTGAGGTCTTCGTGATCCAGCAGCAAATCAATGCTGGCAATGATGCATTGCTCGGTTAAAAATGGATTGGCATCTTCATCGTGTTCTTTGATCGATGCAGTGCGCGTCAGGTCAAACAGGGAAAATTGCAGATTGAAACGGCGGCGCATTTCAATCATCCACTGGTACTGCAAGGAATCCGGCACCAGAATTAAAATGCGTTCGCTACGCCCGGTTTGCAGTTGCTGATGAATAATCAGGCCAGCTTCAATGGTTTTACCAAGACCGACTTCATCGGCAAGCAACACACGCGGTGCCAGACGGCGGCCCACTTCATGGGCAATATATAACTGGTGGGGAATCAAGCCAACACGTGGGCCAAGTAAGCCACGCAACGGACTAATCGCCATACGGCTTTGCATGAGCAAGGCTTCAATGCGCAAGTCATACCATTCTTTGGATTCAATCTGGCTGGCCAGCAAACGATCCAGCGGACGCGCCAGCTGGATATTGGCACCCAGCCGGGTTTCATTCATGCTTTTACGCTGTTCACCTGCTGGGCAAACCACGTCATAACGAATGACGCCACGTACATTTTCAACGCCTTCAACCTGCCATTCCTGCCCTTCCTGATCGGTAAACCAGTCACCCTGCTTAAACAGGATACGGGATAGCGGCGCATTGGCCCGGGCATACACGCGCGTTTCATCGCTTTTGGGGAATAAAATGCTAATGGTACGTTCATCGACATCGACCAAAACGCCTAAGCCAAGTTCTGACTCTGTGTCTGATAACCAACGTTGTCCAATGGCAAAATCTTGCAATTCATTCACCTTATCGTTTGCAATTATTACAGCACACGTATTTACTGCCCAATGATTTGAAGCCCAAATCGTGCGGCGCGCATTCTCTCATATCTGCTGTGCGTTGTGCTTGAGTTTTTGTATAAAACTCACCCGTAAAGCTGTTTTATAAACTATTCCTGCGGGAAAGACAGACAAAAGCAACAAGTCAGTTGATTAAAATGGTGCTGGACAGAAAAAATTCAACTTGTCGCCTGTTACGGGATGAAAAAAAGACAACTGTTCAGCATGCAAACATAAGCGTGGCATCAGCTGACATGACTGTTCATCAGCATACAGTTCATCACCGACAATGGCATGTCCCAGATACTGCATGTGTACCCGCAACTGATGGGAGCGCCCGGTAATAGGTGTTAATTTTACCCGGGTAACTGGCTGGTTATTAATTTCAAACTGCTCAACTGCCTGCCAGTGTGTCAAGGCAGGTTTATGATAAGCAGGATCAGCAATGTGTAAGGGTGGACGGGTTGGATCATAATTAACTGGCACATCCACACTACCCTCACCCGTTAAATGTCCACTCACCAGCGCATGATACTGTTTGTCAGTTTGGCGGTTTTGAAACTGCTTGGAGATATGGCTTTGCGCTGCTTTATTTAAGGCAAACACTAGAATACCTGAAGTATCACGGTCTAGACGGTGAATGAGTAAGGCATTGGGTTCTTCTACAAGCAAACGGTTAATGACGCAATCGCTCAGATCGCCTTTGCCCGGTACACTGAGCAATCCAGCAGGTTTGTTGATAACAATAAAATGTTCATCGCGGTGGATGAGCGTTTGCTGTAAAAAATTGGGCATATATAAAATCAGAAGCTCTCAAAATAGCTAAATGGCTTATCACAAATTGTTGTTAGTAACATCAAGGGACAAATTAAATTTGCCACGGATTTAATAAGCTAACCCCAGTTTGCTTAAAATCATTAATATTCCGGGTAACAACTGTCATGCCTTGTGTTATGGCGGTTGCTGCAATTAAAGCATCACGTTCAGAGCGTGGATCTGGCACATGTAAGCGTGCACAGGCCAGAGCCACTTTGGTATCAATAGCCAGAATTCTCTTCTCAAAGGTAGGTAACACTTGTTGATCCAGCCATTGTCTTAATAGCTGGCCTTGCTGAAAATCACGGCGCTCAATTCTTAATACGCCTGTTTCCAGCTCCATAATACTAATGGCAGACACATAAAGCTCAGGAAGAGTGAGCCGATTTGCCCATTGTGCAAATTGAAGATCAGCCTTGCCAGTGTGGACTTTTCGCAGCTCGGAAATGACATTGGTATCCAGTAATAACATCAGTCAAAATCTACTGGCTTTAAGTATAGGCTGGTTTTTACAGTTTCAAAAACAATCTCGTCAGGGCAACTTAGCAACTCAGTAATTTTTGGCTGGGTACTCAACATTTTTTGGTATTCATCATAGCTCAGTAATACATGTGTAGGTTTGCCCCGCTCAGTAATAACAACTGGATCTTGCACGCTTTTGCGCTTGGCATAACCAATATCCTGATTAAATTCACGGCTGCTAATTTGAATCATGGTTCGCCTCCTAAATTTAATACCCGGGTTGCAATAATAAATTACGTAAGCCCGCTTGTAGTAATGTTACTACATTTTCAAGAAATGCAATAGAGAAGCGATTTTATTTTTTATATTTAAGGAGGAATTGCAGCAAATGCACCCAATTTGAAGGAACAGGTACATTTGCATTCTTTTTTTTATAAATAGTGACTTAAGCGGTCATCTCATTAAATACTTCTTTTGCAATACTAATGGTTTTCTCAATATCAGCATCATTATGCACACTGGAAATGAATCCGGCTTCAAAGGCTGAGGGTGCTAAGTAAACACCACGCTTGAGCATGCCATGGAAAAACTGCTTAAAGGCTTCAATATTGCAATGGGTCATGGCTTCAAAACTGGACAGGTCATTCGAATCGGTAAAATACAGACCAAACATGCCACCCACCGCTTGGGTTTTAAAAGCAATGCCAGCGTCATCTGCTGCCTGTTGCAAACCCGTCAGTAACTTGGCCAGTTTAGCCTCTAGTTGCTCATAAAAACCCGGCTGGGTCAGGTGCTTGAACATGGCAAGTCCTGCCCGCATGGCCAGTGGATTGCCAGACAATGTACCGGCCTGATACACCCCGCCCAAGGGCGCAATGCACTGCATGATTTCTTTTTTGCCACCAAATGCGCCAACAGGCAATCCTGCACCAATAATCTTGCCCAGTGTGGTGATGTCTGCCTGCACGCCATACCGCTGTTGTGCGCCGCCCAGTGCCACACGAAAGCCAGTCATCACTTCATCAATAATCAGTACGCTACCGGCTTTGTCGCACTCATCACGCAGGCATTGCAAAAAGCCTTCAACAGGAATCACCAGATTCATATTGCCCGCTACTGGCTCAACAATAATACCGGCAATTTCTGAACCAAATTCAGCAAAACAGCGCTGCACGGCTTCAATATCGTTATAAGGCAAAATAATGGTGTGTTTGGCAAAATCCTCTGGTACGCCTAAGGACGTAGGTACGCCAAGTGTTAACATGCCAGAACCGGATTTCACCAGTAAGGAATCAGCATGGCCGTGGTAGCAGCCTTCAAACTTGACGATCTTGTCGCGTCCGGTATATCCCCGCGCCAAACGAATGGCACTCATGCAGGCCTCAGTGCCGGAACTAGTCATACGGACCATTTCGATAGAAGGCATGATGTCACAAATTAAATCAGCCACGGTGGTTTCTGTGGGCGTGGGCGCACCAAAACTCAAGCCATCTGCGGCGGCCTGCTGTACAGCTGTGACGATATCCGGATGCGCATGGCCCAGAATCATTGGTCCCCAAGACCCGACATAATCAATATACCGTTTGCCTGCCGCATCCCACAAATAAGCGCCTTGGGCCTTGGTAATAAAAACTGGCGTACCGCCTACACCTTTAAATGCACGCACGGGCGAGTTTACACCGCCAGGAATATGCTGGTTTGCTGCTGCAAAAAGCTCAGCATTAGAAGTCGTTGATAAAGGCTGGGTCATACATTCACCACAAGGCAAGTCACCAAAAAAATACGCACATCTTATCCAAGGCCAGGCTTTTTAAGCATCCTGACCCATAAAATGAATGCGTTATAGGATGTGCGATACGAAAGCGTCAGTTTAACGCGAAAACATGCTACAAGCGTTGTGAAATGTTTAATTGAATACAGTTCACCCAATATAAAATTAAGAAAGAATAAATCTAAAACGAACAAAGCTAGGGCAAAATGATATTACTGAGTTTCCAGCCCAGTCCTGAACGGGTGAGCACATAGCGCACAGGCTGACGTTCAGGATGCTGCTGAACAATACTGAACTGGTTCATATTGTCAAAATGATATTGCCACTGTGCATGAGAATGTGTGGATTGTAATGCATGAATGGGATAAGCGCTTCTGGCTTGACTGGCCAGCGGCCTGCCCATTTGTACGTACTGATAATCTGTGGTGTTGTCATTAAGACCATCTTCAGCACCAGACCAGCCCTCAAGGTGTTTGAGGTCATTTTCAAAACTGCGGATATTGCTTACCAGTGTAATGATGGATGCAGGCGTTACGGTGCGATTCAACATACCATCAATGGCCTGATTGGCAATATTGTAAGTCAGGCTACCGAAAAAACTGCCATTCTGGCGCAAGGAGATTTTTTGCTCCAATTTGTCCTGCAACTGGGTTTTAAGGTTGCGCTTTAACAGGGCAAAATCAATGTAATCTGCCAGCTCATCACTACTTTTTTGCTCAACTGCCTGTTTAATTTGATAAACCGTGTAGTAGGGACTTACGATCTGCCAGACAATAAAAGCCAGAAAGACTAAAACAGCAGTCCACTGCTTTTTCATATCCATTAACCACTCGTTATACCAACAAGTGAACCAGCCTAACCAATAACACGTGTTCACAGATTTCTTTTTTTGTGTAGGTTTGTGTTAAACAGTGTAACCAAGCAGTTAATTTTCTAGCAGTGAGGTCCGTAATAGAGCTTGCCATGCTTTAACACGTTGTGCTACCTGATCCATGTCAAGATTAAGGACATCTCCGACCACTGCATACAAGTCGATATTCAGGTTTATCAGTGGCTGGCTGTTTTCCACTGTCAGCCCGCCAATTACACAGATGGGCAACTCAAACTCTGCCTTGGCTTGCTGTAAAGTTGCCAGACTAACACGCTGCGCATTGGGCTTGGTGGATGAAGGAAATACTGCCCCAAAGGCCAGATAATTGGCTCCTTCTATGGCAGCTTGCTGGGCCAGTTCAAGTGAATCATGGCAAGTTCTGCCAATAATCGCCTTTGTTCCAAGTTGCGCTCTGGCTTCAGTCAGCGAACCATCCCCCTGCCCCAGATGCAAGCCGCAAGCAAACTGTCGCGCCAGTGCCAGATTATCATTAATAATTAAAGACACCTGAAATTGCTGGCAAAGTTTCAGTAGTGTTTCAATTTCTCTAACTTGCTGTACAGGCATTACCTGTTTTCTACGGTACTGAATTAATGCAATAGGGCCACTTTGCAGTGCAATATGCAGTTTTTGATACAGCACATCAAATGCATCGTCATTGGTAATTAAATACAGTCCGCGCATTAGGGTATTTTCCTTATTACAGGAATATAAGCCTGTAAAAATTGATAAATTAGCTGCATAAAAAAGCGCAGTAGTGATGCAATGCCTTAACAACAGTGTTAACTGTGTTTGGCAAAGCTCCACCCTGCGCTTTTAAAACACCGCTGCTTTTAAAGCAATGGTTGAATTCCCGTGTTAAATCAGGCTTCTTCTTTAATACCTGTCATATCCACTGGGGTATTTTCAGAAGACACATCAATCACAGCACTTTTGACTGCAATCTTGGCCTTATCATTACGGCGCGCTTCCAGTCGATCCAGATAGCCGTCATCAATGCCTTTGGTAACATAAACGCCATTAAATACCGAACAGTCAAATTCCTGTACTGGCGACTTACGGCTTTTAGTGGCTTCAATCAGGTCTTCCAGATCCTGGAAAATCAGGCGATCTGCACCAATAATTGTGCGCACTTCTTCAACACTATGGCCGGATGCAATCAGCTCACTCTTGGCTGGCATATCAATGCCATACACGTTAGGGAACTTAACCGGCGGCGCAGCAGATGCAAAGAATACCTTGGTCGCACCAGACTCACGGGCCATCTGGATAATTTCATGGCAGGTGGTTCCGCGCACAATCGAATCATCCACCAGCAATACATTCTTGCCTTTAAATTCAAGGTCAACCGGATTTAGCTTCTGGCGCACTGACTTCTTGCGCTGCTGCTGGCCCGGCATAATGAATGTTCGGCCAATGTAGCGGTTTTTCATGAAGCCTTCACGGAACTTCACACCCAGATGATTGGCCAGTTCCAGCGCTGCGGTACGACTGGTGTCCGGAATCGGAATCACCACATCAATGTCATGGTTTTCGCCCCATTCACGCAAAATTTTCTGGGCCAGTTTTTCACCCATGCGCAAACGTGATTTATACACCGAAATACCATCAATAATGGAATCCGGACGGGCAAAATAGACAAACTCGAAAATGCAAGGTGCGTAGCGGAACTCCTTAGCACACTGCTTGGTAAAAATCTGGTTATCCGAGTTAATGAAAATGGCTTCACCGGGGGCTACGTCACGAATAACCTTAAAACCTAATGAGGTTAGCGCTACCGATTCCGAAGCAATCATGTATTCAACACCGCCCGCTTCGTTCAGGCGCATGCCATAGGTTAATGGACGGATACCATTAGGGTCACGAAAACCCAGCAAGCCATGACCAGTAATCATGGCAACTACCGCATAAGCACCTTCACAGCGCTGATGTACCCGGGAAACTGCTTCAAAAATATCATTTTCACCAGGAATTTCTTTGCCTAAAGCCTGTAGCTCATGGGCAAATACATTGAGCAGCACTTCAGAGTCTGAATCAGTATTGATATGACGCAAATCTGTTTTAAACAGGTCTTTGCTGATTTCAATGGCGTTGGTCAGGTTGCCATTGTGTGCCAGTGTAATCCCATAAGGTGAGTTCACATAAAATGGCTGGGCTTCGGCACTACTGGACGAACCAGCAGTGGGATAGCGCACATGCCCAATCCCGAAATTACCCGCCAGACGCATCATGTGACGTGTATGAAATACATCACGCACCATGCCGTTTTCCTTGCGTAAAAACAGGCGACCATCCTGGCAGGTCACAATTCCGGCGGCATCCTGTCCGCGATGCTGTAACATGGTTAAGGCATCATATAACGTTTGGTTGACTGGCGCTAAACCGGCAACACCAACGACTCCACACATAGCGACCTCGCAGACAGGCTAGGTAAATAAGCTGATTGAATCAATCAGCTAGACAAACAAGAGATAAATCAGGAAAACGGATTAGGCACTGTGTCGGCAGCATCACGGCGGCCTACGTTGTGCTCGTACTGGTCAATCGGCTCGGTAGACAACTCTGGTTCTTCACCAGCATCATGGGATTTTACTTCATCCCACACGTGTCCTGCTACATGTTCCGACATTTCAACAGCCATTGGCGCATAAGGTGACAATAGCGATACCATTCTGGATTTTTGCCAATAGGGTGATTCAGCCACCCAGGGTCCCAGCAACTGGATCGAAATCATTAAAATCAGGGAACCTTTGGCAGCCCCAAAAATACCCCCTGCTGCCTGTTCGGTTAAACCGAGCTTTAGGGCTTTAAGCAAGCGACGCAATACATTGCCAATTATAGCTGTCACAAACAGCACCAATGCCGCAATCGTGGCAAACGCCGCAATTTTCTGCACGACAGGATCATGCGTCAGGACAGAAAAACTGGGAGCCAGGGTTTGTGCAAAACGGCTACCCAGTACGAGTGCCAATAGCCAGCCAATCAGACTGGTTAGGGAGCGAATCAGGCCACGTTGTAGCCCTGTCCATGTTGCCCACATGATGATCACCACACTGGCGATATCCAGATAATTCATAATGTGTTAGCGCACCGCTTTAACACAGTCATTAATGAGGTCTGGACCCTGATAAATCAAGCCGCTATACAACTGCACCAAGGATGCGCCAGCATCCATCTTGGTCTTGGCCTGATCACCGTTTAAAATTCCGCCTACCCCGATCAAGGGGATACGTCCCTGCAAATGCGCTGCAAATGCTGTCAAACATTCGGTACTTCGGTCAAAGACCGGGGCACCCGACAAGCCACCAGCCTCATCTCCATGCGGCAGTTCAGCAACGCCATCACGGGACAAGGTAGTATTGGTGGTAATCAGGCCATCAATTTTGAAGCGGATCAACTGCGCACTAATAAACGCAATATCTTCCGGGCTTAGATCCGGAGCAACCTTAAGTACCAATGGTACATAATGACGGTGTTTTTCAGCCAGATAAAGTTGTCGCTGTTTTAATTGCTGTAATAAATCGGTTAAGGCATCACCACTTTGCAGGCTACGCAAGCCTTTTGTATTGGGTGAAGAAATATTAACCGTGACATAAGAGGCGTAGGGATAAACCTTATCCAGGCAAATCAGGTAATCATCCACTGCTTTTTCAACAGGCGTATCTGCATTTTTGCCGATATTAATGCCCAGCACCCCTTTGTATCTGGCTGCCCTGACATTTTCAACCAGCTTGTCCACCCCGTCATTATTAAAACCCATACGGTTAATAATGGCTTTGGCCTGTGGCAAACGGAACAAACGCGGATGCGGATTACCAGACTGCGGGCGTGGCGTGATAGTGCCAATTTCAATAAAACCAAAACCCAGTGCGGCCAGCGCATCAATATAATCGCCATTTTTATCCAGACCAGCGGCAAGCCCCACGGGATTATCAAAAGTAATTCCCATGCAGGTAACAGGCTGGTTAATTTTTGGATATAGTCGGGATAGCAGTCCGGTTTTTTCGGCCAGCTTGAGCGAGCTTAGCGTTGCATGATGTGCACGTTCAGGATCAAGGGCAAACAGGGCTGGACGTGTAAACTGATAGAGCATGAACAAAACAGGCTGGGTGCGAGAAAGCGCAATTATAACTGTCTCGCCGTTCAGTTGCTACCTATTGACCTTAAAACACGTGGTAAAAAGCAAGCTATTGCAGGAATTTATCAGGCCAATACCATCTGGCCCAATTTATCGACCCTGTTATTGTGCATTTAAAATCTGCATTTAAGACAAGATGGGCTAGCCCTGTTTCAACGAGGCCTTTAACTGCAACTCACCGGATGAATTCTGGCTGATATCCAGTTGCTGGATACTCACGCCCTGCTCAGCCAGCCGCGATAGCCACGTTCCCAGCACTGCAAAATTCTGATGCACCACACTCACCTGCACCTGATCACCCGCAGGCATTTGCGACACGGTCAAACCCTGATTTTGTGCTGTGGTTTGTATGATCATGTTCAAAGGCATCTGGTCGCCCTGGGACTGGCGAATATTGGGCGCCTGAGAGCGCATCCACAGCAGTAGCTCGCGTTCTTCAGTGGCCTGGGTTTGAGCCTTGTCGGCTGCCTTGTGTAATGCCCAAATGCTATAACCAATTATGGTAACGATTAGAAATATCGTCAGGATAATCAGTGCAAAGCGGTCACGTGGTGAAAGCTGATCCAGTCGCTGCTGTAACTGGGCAACGCGCTGATTAAAACGCTGGTTAAAATTAGTTGCCAAACTCATAATTGCACCCGAATTAAACCTGATACCTGTCCATTGGCCGGATTCACTGATCCAAGTTCAGCGTTTAAACCCTGATCGCTAAGCTGGGAGCGCAAGGATTCCAGCGCAGGCAAACCACTGGCATTCACTGTTAGCTCTAGCACATTGTCACGATATTGCACCTGACTGGCAGGCAAATTGGCCTGCTGTAATAATGGCCCTACCCGGCTAATCAGCGACAGCGCGGTTAAATCCATCGTGCTATTGCTTTGCAGGTGTGCTTCGAACTGTCTTTTCAGGTTAACAATCCGTCGCTCCTCTGGAAACCAGCTTTGGAACTGCTGCACCGCCATCGCATGGGTTTGCTCAGCTATTTTGTGATAGCGCCATGTTCGCACCCCATCATAAACCATCTGTACCAGCAAGGTTGCTACCAGCACCGCAGCAATTGCTGGCCAGTACCCGGACAACTGGGCTTTGGCCTTTGGCAACACATTAAATGGATGACGAATATATTGAGCATCTGTTAGCGGTGCCGGGGTCGTTTCCCATGCATACAAACCCACTGCCAGACCAGCAATGCCCTCAATGGCCAGCTGATCCTGCTCATTCGGCTGGCCCCAGATGTTAAGCTGTACCAGTTCCGGCAGGTAATCCAGCAAAATGGTCAGGTCGTCAGCACAATAGGCCACATAATCACTCACGCGCAAAATGCGCTGTTGCTGGTGAATAATCAGCTGGGCTTCATTGAGAATAGTAGGTGCTGGAACCAGTAAAAAATCCGGTAGTAAGGCCTGAATGCGCCATACGCCCAGTGCCATGATATTTTGGTACTGCCCTACCAGACTAGTAGGTAAAGCCATAATATTGACGTGTTCACTTTCATCAACCAGACTGGTATCCAGTTGATAATGTACCGCCAGTTGATCTATAGGCAATAATGCATATTCTTCCAGCAAATAACGCACGCCTGTTGGCCCAATCTGGCGCAACTGCTGGCGGGTCATGGGCTGACGTAAAATCTGGGTGCTGCTGGTTGGAAAAAAGACAATAGCTTCTTTCTGGTTTTCTGTTGCTGTAGCCTGAAGCAGTTCATCCCAGTTGGCTGCAGTTTGCCAGACATCAGTGGCATTAACACGCCAGCGCCAGGCAGCATCACCTTCTGGCATCCATAAATACAGCATGGGTTATTTTTCCCTGATTTTAATATCGCAATTGTTGTGTCAGTTCAGTGTGACAGCACCTTGCGCCATCATATAAAAACATGATCTATAAATCTATGCCAACCTAACAGATTATGCGGCCAGTAACTGGTAAAACATTATTGGGCTAATTGAGGCATAATGCGTGCCTGCTCAACTGACAGCCCCTGTGCAATGACTGTTTGCTTATAAACGCGTGCTTCAGCCAGCTCAAAGCTGCGCGGTGATTCACCAATGAGAAGGCCCCCCATATAAGCCACAATATTCATATGGCACACCACCACAATGCATTGAGCATCCAGTTGCGATAGCCACTCCAGCGCTGGGGCAGCTTTGTCATCCGGCTTGATGCCATTAAAGGTAATCACAGGTATATCAGCGCAATATGCATCAAATGCTTGTCGGGTTTGCTGGGCACGGATCAATGGACTGACAATAAATAAATCCGGCTGATAACGCTGAACCAGTTGCTGTACCGTGGAAGTAGCCTGTTGCTGACCACGTGTCGTCAGTTCCCGACTGGCATCACTATATATGCTGCTATCAATTGGACTTTCAGCTTCGCCATGCCGCATTAAAATCAGTTGCATTGCCTGTCATTTCCTATCAAGTCATAGTCATTAATTTGCCGATTTTCTTTTTAACGCTTAAATTACATGATTTAAACGCTGGTCATATCACCATCATGCATGAAGGTTTTGTTTTAAACCTGCTCATGTGGCAAGACAAACTCTACATCACTACGATGACCATTTTGCATTAATGACAGGGCAATTCCCAAAGGTGGTTTTCCTTCAAAAATCACTTCATACAGGGCATTGGTAATTGGCATATACACATCCAGCAATTTGGACTGGGCACTGACCTGACGAATCGTGTTAATCCCTTCTGCGGTCTGGCCAAGTGCGGCTACTGCCTCATCAAGATTTTTGCCCTGACCCAATGCATAGCCAATCTGGTAATTACGGCTGAGTGGACTGCTACAGGTGGCAAATAAATCACCAACACCCGACAAGCCCAAAAAGGTCAGTGGATTGGCACCCAGCGTTACCGCAAAGCGGCTCATTTCTGCCAACGCACGGGTGAGTAGCATACTGCGGGTATTTTCACCCAGATTGTAGGCTGCGCCCATGCCCATAGCAATCGCATAGATATTTTTTAGTGCACCGCCCAGCTCCACACCATGCACATCCGAGCTGGCAAAAACCCGGAACAGGGCGCTATGTAGCGCAGTCTGCACCGCATTGCGCAAGGCTTCGCTGGTACTGGCAATCACTGTACCTGCGGGCATATTGGCCACAATTTCCTTGGCAAGGTTTGGCCCTGAGAGCACACCAAAAGGCACTTCTGGCAATTCCTGCTGAATGATATCGCTCATCAGGCAAAAGGTTTCTGCTTCAATGCCCTTGGTGAGCGATACAATCGCCTGCCCGCTAATCATTGGCGCAATTTGTTTGAGCACATCACGATAGGAATGGCTGGGAATCGCCACCAGAATAATATCGCGGTTAGGTACTACATCTTCCAGCTTGCTGCTAAATTGCAGGGTTTCTTCCAGTTGAAAATCAGGCAAATAACGCTTGTTGCGTTTGGTTTGCTGCATGTCCTGTGCAGCCGCTTCATCACGAATCCACATACAGGTTTCGCAACCATTACGTGCAGCAAGGTTAGCCATGGCAGTACCAAAACTGCCGCCACCCAGTACTGCCACGCGTAATGGGGTTGCCGGTTTTTCACGTGGCGTAACTAAGCCCGAAACATTAAAGTCATTCATCATACTGGGTTCTACTAGTCCAAAGCCTGGAGCATTCAAATTCAATTATAGTAAAGTTCAATACAGCAAATCGCCAAATGATATTTGTTGCCTAATCCGGAACTTATACATGCGCCTAGGATTACTGCAATCACACCACACAGCGATTATTAATATGTTAAGCCTGTCTGGTTGGCCAGTCAGCCAGAAAATCATTCACTGGCAAACGTTCGCGGGGTGCCAGTTGACGGGCTGCCGTGCCAATATAAATAAATCCGGCAATTTCATCATCGGATTTTAGCCCCATTTTTTGTTTGAATACCTCAGACTCCGCCATTGCGCCAGTACGCCACATTGATGCATAGCCCTGTGCAGTCAGCATTAACAAGAAGTTTTCAATGGCTGCGCCCATACTAAGCACTTGCTCTACTTTAGGCACTTTGGGGTGTATTTGCGTATTCACAATAGCCACCAGAATTAGCGGAGCACGCAAGGGTTGTACCTGTACCCGATCATGCTGGGCCGGATCAGTTACGCCGGACTCCTGCACACATTCCAGAAAAATTTGCCCAAGCGCTTGGCGTCCTTCACCACGTATCTGCAAAAACTGCCATGGACGCAAGCGGTGATGATCCGGCGCACTTACAGCAGCCTGTAATGCCTGCTCAAGCTCGGTCTGTGTGGGCGCCGGTTCTATCAGTTGCCCTACCGATTGCCGACTTTCAATGAATTCCAATACTTGCGCTGGAGCTGTTGGTTGCGTCATGGGAATTCCTCAATAATTTTTATGTCAATCGAATAAGAAGATTCAAAACTCAATTTAAGGGTAAATAGCCTGAAGGGTTAATCTGTTCAATTTCCACCAGACTATTTTGCGGCTTCATCATTTTCTGCTGGCTCGTTTTGTGGCAACCCATTTTCTAGTGCTTTATGGTGCACAGGTAATGCTTCACCGGAACGACGTTTTAGCCAGTCAGTCACGATCACCCAGGTTGTTTTCACGGCTTGCATCCCCGTAAACAGTCCGGCATGACCACCCGGAACCACCTCAAAACTTTTATCCAGTGAACCCACCACGGTCATTACTGCACTGGCCGCACCGATACTGGTAATGGCATCATTGTCACCTGCAATCGCCAGCAAAGCACATTTAATATTTTTAAAACTGATCTGGCGTCCGCCAATATGAAAATGCCCATGATTCATGCGATTGGCCAAGCCAAACTTTTCAATCATTTCACGCATGGTGGCACCCGGATAATCCGGCATATTGGTAAACCATTCATTCATGGTGGTATAGCGGCTGACATAATCCTGATTACCAATATTACGTATTAAATCAATATAACTGCTTAGCATGGCTGTGGGTTGTGTGAGCTGAAAACCAATTGAAAGCAGCTTGCCATTCACATGAAACAGTTTTGAATTAAAGTCATTTAAATCGAGGCCCGTGAGACGGCGCATCATACTGGCCGGTATTGACAGCAATTGATAAGCCTTGCCAATAGCACTGCTCATCTGGTGCATATTTACCGGGGATGCAATAGTCAGCAGATTCCTCACCTGATTTTTTCCTTCGGCAGCGGTGTAAATCAGCGATAATAAGCCACCCATGCAATACCCAACAATACTAACCTGCGCCTGTCCACTATGCTCACGGATTACCGCAACGGCTTTAGGAAACCAGTTCAGTGTATAGGTTTCCAGTGACAGATAATTTTCACTGCTGCCCGGCCGTCCCCAGTCAATCATATAAACCGCAAAACCATGCGCCAGAAAATAACGTACCAATGATCGTTCAGTCATCAGGTCAAACACCCAGCCATACACGCCCAGTGGAGGCACCAGCACCAGTGGAATGGCATAGTGTTTTTGTGACACTGCTATGGTATCGCCTTCAACCTGAACGCGCTCTTCAAGCAACGGCGGATAATAATGAACAGAAAACAGGCCCTCGCGTAGCAATTGCTGGCGGGTACTTTTATTTTGTAATAAATAACGATGGCGCGAAAAACGGCGGCCTGTCGAATGCTTAAATGCGGCTTTGCCATATTCAACAAACGACAACCGTGGAAAATGAAATGCCATGCAGTGATATCTCGTAATGCACTAAAGCAGAAAAGCTGATCTAGAGTAACAAATTTCCAGGGATGGGGCGAATAATCCGGAGCAAATACATGCTAAAAACCCTTTAATTTTTGCTTGATGATTTGTCGTAAAAAAGAAGGGATTTAACTTAAAGCACACAGTTTGGCAAACGAAGTGTTATCGAAGCTCAACCGTTCTATGTCCATAATTCTTCTAAAATTTGAGCTATATTTTTTTGAGCCAAGCTCTGGAGCCTGACAATGATAAAGCAATTTACCCCACTCGCCACATTAGCACTAATAGGCCTGATCCTGACAGGTTGCGCCAGCA
Organism: Alkanindiges illinoisensis DSM 15370; assembly: GCF_000619845.1. Classification (GTDB taxonomy): domain Bacteria; phylum Pseudomonadota; class Gammaproteobacteria; order Pseudomonadales; family Moraxellaceae; genus Alkanindiges; species Alkanindiges illinoisensis. The sequence goes on from NZ_JHUX01000003.1 coordinate 1,195,309, forward strand.
CGCCTAATGCCACCACGGCCATCCAGCGCGAAAATAATCAGTTTGAAGTTACGGGCTTGGGGAAATCCAAAACCATTGCCATGAATAATGCGGCCAGCGCAGCCAATAAAACCTGTCGCAGCAGCACACCTGTGGTAGTGAATCAGGACATCAAATATAACGGGGTTGTCAGTGAGCAAACCGGGCGCATCATTGAGCAGGCAGCTAGTGTTATCGGTGTATTAAGTGGTTCAGGCAGCAATTCCATCAGCCGTGATGATGATTACGAAGCAACTTTAACTTTTTATTGCAAAAAATAATAAGTGATTGCTAAAGTGCATTAACTGATTCAACACAATAAAAAGTCAGCTTAATCAGCTGACTTTTTTATATTTCAAAAAATCACTACCCAATAGGATATCCTAACTTTAGCGATAGCCGTCCAGACGTTGCAATGGCAACTTCTGACCAATGGCTTTTTCCAGATCAGCCAGTAAGAAGGCATCATCTTCGCTGGCAAAACTAATACTAATGCCATTTTCACCAGCACGGCCAGTACGGCCAATCCGGTGCACATAGTCTTCAGCATGTTCAGGCAGGGTATAATTCACCACATGGCTTACTCCATCCACATGGATACCACGACCCGCCACATCTGTTGCAATCAGAATCTGGATTTTGCCTTGCTTGAACTGATCTAGCGTCTTGATGCGTTTATCCTGCGCAATTTCGCCTGACAAGATACCAACGCTATAATTCTGCTTTTTTAAACGATCATAAAGCTTGCGAACCTGATCGCGGCGATTGGCAAAAATCATTACCTTATCAATAGGTTCCTGCGCTAAAAGCTCTTTTAGCAAGCGCTCTTTTTCCTGATTGCCTACAATATAAACGCGTTGCTCTACCCGTTCACTGGTTTTTTGTTCTGGCTCAATTTCAACCGTAACCGGCTCAAATAGCCATTGTTGTGCCAGATTTAGTACATCATAGCTAAATGTTGCCGAAAATAATAAGGTCTGGCGGTTTTCCTTGATCGGAGCCTGACGCAGGATGCGCTTGACCGATGGAATAAAGCCCATGTCCAGCAAACGGTCTGCTTCATCGATCACTACAAATTCGAGCCGATCCAACCAGACTTCCTTTTGATCCATAAAGTCCATTAGGCGACCCGGTGTTGCCACCAGAATATCTACAAAGTTTTTGTCCAGTCCCTTGCGTTGCAGGTCATAATCCACACCGCCCAGCAATGTCACAATATTGATATTGGCATGCTTGCACAATGCCTTGGCATCACTTTCAATTTGCAGGGCCAGTTCACGGGTGGGCGCCATAATCAGGGCACGCGGCTCACCCCGGTAACGTTGTTCTTCAATCGGATGGTTCAACAGGTCATTCAGTACGCTAATTAAAAAAGCCGCGGTTTTTCCAGTCCCTGTCTGGGCGCGCCCAATGGCATCATGCCCTGCCAGCGTATAGCGTAAAATCTTTTGCTGAATCGGAGTCATGTGATGATAACCAAGATCATCAATGGCACGACGCAAGGAAGGATGCAAATTAACCGCGTCGAAGCTTGAACTCATATAAACCTTTCTTTCATAAAATAAAATTGTTGGCCACTTGTATTAGGCCCTTATTTTCACCCAAAAAAATACGTCCCAGCACTAATGCATGGGACGTACATTCTAGCGGCATTTAATGCACATGAAAACATGTAACACTAACTCGCTATCTAACGCCAGACTGATAAAGTATCTCGAAGAGATGCTTTACCTGTCTGTGCATTACTGCTTTTTTCAGCAAAATTAGTCTAAAGGCTGAACTTCTTCAGCTTGAAAACCTTTTTGGCCTTTTACTACAGTGAATTCAACGCGCTGACCATCACGCAGAGTGCGGTGACCGTCGCCTTGAATCGCACGGAAGTGAACGAATACATCGTCACCGCCATTGCGCTGAATAAAACCAAAACCTTTAGTATCATTAAACCACTTTACAACACCTTGCTCGCGCGCTGACATATGTCAATCCTCATATAAAACAAAAGAAGGACTGTCCGGTGTTGCAACAGCAGAGAAACACAGACCATCAAAAAACTTATTTCTTGTTGTCGTAGTCATTCTGTATATCATTCAACAATTCCAGATCAAATCCAATACCGTATTAAATGAATACTTAATATCGATATGATTTGAGCTTAACATGAAGTGAGCAAGGTGCAAAGCCAGAAACGATATTGTTTGTAATTAACATGGGATTTCTGTCACATTTACCCGAAATTGTTTGATTTTTAGCCATTTTTATCATGTAACAGTTTTTTATCATTTTTTAGATTCATGGCTTGGCAAAGCATTTTATACTAAGGTCAGCAATAAATATGTGTTACGAATAGATAAATTCCATGTTAGTGAACTCTAAAATGCCATCACATCAAATTATTGATGCCACAGGACTTGCCTGCCCCTTACCGTTGTTAAAGTTAAAGCAGGCCTTGCATAGCATGGCAGCTGGTGAGCAAGTGGTTTTAATTGCCAGTGATGTAAATAGCCTGACCGATATTAAGCGATTTTGTGAAATTGCAGGACATTCGCTTGAAATAATTAGTCAGGAAAATCAACTGTTTGAATTCTTAATACAAAAGAAAAATTCATAATTTTTAATAAGTTTACCTGATGATACGGTTTGTTGTAACTTTACACAACTAAACCTAATTTTTGCATGGTTAATTATGCTATAACCTTTATAATTCAACATTAAAGCAACAGGGCCAGCCTTTAAAAGCCCTTATCAAGGAGTTTTCATGAGCGACAGCACTAACCAGCTGATGCCCTTGTCTTTAACCGCTCCCGGCGTAAACCTGGGTGCCTACATCAGCACTGTTAACCAGATTCCAATCTTAACGGCTGAGCAGGAAAAAGCGCTTGCTGATCGTTATTTTTATGATCAGGATGTTGATGCTGCCAAGATGCTTGTAATGTCTCACCTACGCTTTGTAGTTCATATTGCCAGAAGCTATGCTGGTTATGGCCTACCTCAGGCTGATCTGATTCAGGAAGGCAATCTGGGTTTGATGAAAGCGGTGAAACGCTTTGACCCCACGATGGGCGTTCGTCTGGTGTCGTTTGCCGTACACTGGATTAAAGCGGAAATCCATGAATTTGTCATTCGTAACTGGCGAATTGTCAAAGTGGCCACTACTAAAGCACAGCGTAAACTATTCTTTAATTTACGCAGTTTGAAAAAGGCCAGTCGCAAATTAACGCTGGACGAAGCAGCCGCCATTGCACAGGATTTGAATGTAACGCCTGAGCAAGTGCTGGAAATGGAAGGCCGCCTCACAGCTTATGATGCCTCCTTTGAAGCGCAAACCGACGATGATGATGAAGGCCGTGTTGCGCCAGTAATTTATCTGGAAGACAGTCGCTACGATCCGGCGCGTGAAGTTGAGGACGCAGACTGGGAAGAACACAACAACAATGCCCTACATGATGCCATGGGCATGCTGGATGACCGCTCACGCACAATTTTGCAGCGACGCTGGCTGGATGATGAAAAATCTACCCTGCATGAGCTTGCTGCCGAATACAACGTATCTGCCGAACGTATTCGTCAACTGGAAAAAAATGCCATGGAAAAAATCAAGACAGCCATGATGGCTGGTTAGGAGATAAGGGCTGATTTATTGATGTTCTAAATTCAATCCTTTGCTGAATTCAAGAGCCATAAAACAGATATTTATGGCTCTTTTATTTTGGACGAAATGCTGAATAATCCGTTGAATCCTGATGATCTTGCCTATGGCATTCATGGTTATTTAAGCCGGTTTTGGGTAAACTAGCAGCCTGCATACTACGGACTTATCTTGATGTGGATTGCTATTGCGGCTATTAATCTGGCTATTGCCGTTGTGCTTGGTGCATTTGGTGCCCATGGCTTAAAAAGTCGTGCTTCGGTTGATCAACTGGGCTGGTGGCATACTGCAACCGAGTACTTTTTTTATCATGCCCTTGGTTTGCTGGCTATGGGCATTTTGATGAAAATCCTGCCTGAGCTGTCATTCAAAGTACCATCGGCACTTTTGCAGTTGGGGATCATCATTTTTTGTGGTTCATTATATCTAATGGCGCTTGGTGCTCCACGCTGGTTTGGGGCGATTACGCCACTCGGGGGCCTGGCCATGATTGCTGGCTGGCTTGGTCTGGCATGGATTATGATTCGGGCGCAAACATGAGTAGCAGCATGAACACCTATACCAATGTACACATTAATGGTGAAGCCAGACAGGTGAAATCTGTCACGCTGGCAGACTTGATCATCGAGCTTGGCTTACAAGATAAACGCCTTGCTGTGGAGCTGGATGAAATGCTGGTGCCAAAAAGCAAACATGCTGAAACAGCATTATATGACAATGCAAAAATTGAAATTATTCAAGCTGTTGGTGGAGGTTAATTGATGTCACAGCTCAACACACATTCAAGCAGCGCTGATTCAGATCTCATCCAATTGAGTGATTCATCCAGCAGATTTGACCAGCCACTGATCATTGGCTCTCGACAGTTTAATTCCCGTCTATTGGTAGGCACTGGCAAATACAAGGATCTGGCTGAAACCGGCGCTGCCATTGAAACCAGTGGTGCTGAAATTGTGACAGTTGCCATTCGCCGGGTGAATATCGGCCAGGACCCGGATCAGCCAAACCTGTTAGCTGTTATTCCCCCAGAAAAATATACCATTTTGCCCAATACTGCAGGCTGTTTTGATGCCGATAGCGCAATCCGTACTTGTATGCTGGCGCGTGAATTGCTGGATGGGCATAATCTGGTCAAGCTGGAAGTACTGGGTGACCAGAAAACCCTGTATCCCAATGTGGTACATACCTTAAAGGCAGCACGTACCCTGATTGATGATGGTTTTGAGGTGATGGTCTATACCTCGGATGATCCAATCATTGCGCAGGAACTTGCAGATATGGGTTGTGTGGCTGTGATGCCTCTAGGTAGCCTGATTGGTTCTGGTCTGGGCCTCACCAATCCGCACAATATCCGCCTGATTCTGGAAAATGCTGCTCAAAGTAAAAACCAAGTGCCCATTATTGTTGATGCAGGTGTGGGTACGGCCAGCGATGCAGCCATTGCCATGGAGCTGGGTTGCGCGGGTGTGCTGATGAATACAGCCATTGCGGCAGCGCAACAACCAGTGCTAATGGCGTCTGCCATGAAAAAAGCGGTTGAGGCTGGCCGCGAGGCTTATCTGGCAGGACGTATGGCTCGCAAGCCTTATGCAGCAGCCAGCTCACCAGAAACCGGTTATTTCTTTAAATAACTTGTGTCCTCGAATGCATTGAATTAAGGGGCAGTATTTGCCCCTTTTTATTTATCGTTTTTATGTGCTGCCAGCATTAGATAGCTACACCAAACCTTCTTCTTTTAGGCTTTTTTGTACAGCTGGATATTCACTCACCTTTTGCTTATGCACCTGCAAATTGGAAAACTGGCTTAAATCCAGTTTCATATTGCTGGCCCAGGTTAAAATTACAAACAGGTAAATATCGGCAATACTGATGACATCGCCAGTGACATAAGCCTGCTGCGCCAGAACCTGATCAATATAGGTAAAGCGGTTGTTGATTTTATCTTTAGCAGCTTTTTTAGCTTCATCACTGGAGGCAGGATTAAACAGCGGCGCAAAGCTTTTATGAATTTCTGAACCAATAAAAGCCAGCCATTCCACCACACGAATTTTAGGCAAACCCTGTTCAGGAAATAAATGATAATTTTGCTGACTTTCCGATAAATACTGTGCTACTGCTGGCAATTCGGTAATACGCTCGCCACTGTCCAGCTCCAGAGTGGGAACATACCCTTTTGGATTAATCTCATAATAATCACGACCATCTTCTGTCTTATGGCTTTTTAAATCCACCCTGACCAGTTCATATTCAACGCCCATATCATTGAGTAGCACATGGATGGTTAAGGGACAGGCACCGGGTGAATAATACAGTTTCATGAGTTAATTCCTGAGCTGGCAATAGCTTAGGATTCTAGCAGCTTGCAAAACCAGCAGGTTTTGGCCTTTGTTTCAGCATGTTGTGTTTGCATTAATAGGTCAGATAAAACAGTGTGCTGGCTTAAACGGTTTAGATGATCAATACATGGGTGAGCTAAAGCTCGTTACCTGGTCAATCCGGTGCTTATCCATGAGTAGCATCAGTAAACGATCCAGCCCCAAAAAAATTCTGCCATGCTTTAGCATAGGTTGCTGATTTTCTATAACCTGTTCGGCCTGTGTCACTTGCCCACTTACCAGCTTTAAGCCATCAATATATAAAACAAAATTAACCGCTACTGCAAAGCCATCCTCATTAATTTTGGTTTGCGCTGTGACTGCCTTCTCAACCGGAAAATCTGTTAAAAACACAGGTTGGTTATAGCCCAGCGTGGGTTCGATAAAATGGCAAAACAGCACTTCCAGCCATGCCATTCGGTCTTCCCCGTAATTAACATTTAAGCCAACACGGCGCGCCAGCTCCTTAAGCTGTTTGACCTCTGCCTGATGCGGATTGATATCCAGCCGACGCATAAAAGCATGCTGATAACTGATGACTTCAAAATCAATGCGATAACCAAACACGTGGGCCAGCAAATCCTGGCTGTCCTGCATGAGTTGCGTAAAAGTGGCATTAGGTGTGTACCACGCCAGCATGGAAAATTCACTGCTGTGTTTACGCTTGTGTTCATGCACATTATTAGTGTGCTGAAATACTTTGCATATCTGGTAAATCGCGCCACAGCCACAAGCCAGTAATTGCTGCATGGCCGAGGCAGGTGAAGACTGCAATGAGATTTGCAGATTGCTACTGTGTGCTTCAGTAATATGCTGCTGGACAATCATGGCTCGATTATCACTGTGTGCAGTTGCCTGCAAAATGGGTGTTTCCACCTCCAGCACCTGACGCTGGCTAAAAAACTCACGAATATGCTGATATAAAATGGCCCGCGCGCGTATGGCCTGTAATCTGTCCGACTGCTGGGAAGTAGATGTATTCATGGAGCAGGTTTCCGGCTGTTTCTTTTAATTAATAACATCATGAACAAGCAAAATAATTAAGACCGATTACAGTGATTGATCACCATAGGCCGCCCACTCACGGCGCAAGGGATAGGTTTTGCGCAAATAATCAAAATGAGCAGCGTCCACTACACCGTCTGCATTGAGTCCTGCCCTTAAGGCTTGGTCATCCGCACGGATATCATAGAGCTGTGGCAGCAAGGATAATAATTGGGACTGTAAAGGCTGATCAGAACTAAATAATTCTGGCATGTCAGCAAGCTGGCTTTCAAATTGCTTTGACGCATTAATATTAAAATGCTGGCAAAAGGCCTGATAGATCATTTGCGTGCCGCGTGCCTTGCCTTCCAGACTATATCCTGCAATATGTGGCGTGGCTAAAGCCAGATGATCCAGCAGATTTTGGGAAATCACCGGTTCCTGCTCAAATACATCCAGCACCACCGGACGCCGCGTTTTTGCAATGTCATCCAGTAGGGCCTGCTCGCTTACCACTTCGCCCCGGGCTGAATTGATGAGCAAACAGGCTGGCTTCATTTGGGCAAATGTGTCTGCGTTAAATAAATGATAGGTGGCATGAATCCCAGTCTGGGTGAGTGGCACATGAATGCTGATAGCATCTGACTGTGCCAGCACTTGTGCAAAGCTCAGGTTTTCAATATCCGGCAATTGTACGTTTGGATCAGTACCAATAACACGCCAGCCCAGTCGCTGTGCAAGCATTGCCAGTCTGCTGCCGACATTACCGAGGCCAATAAGCCCTAAGCAAAAATCTCTACCAGCATGAATCTTTTCAGGCTGCAAGGTTAAAATTGCCGTTACTACATATTCAGCCACAGCTTGCGCATTACAGCCCGGCGCATGACTCACATCAATGTTAGCCGCAGCAAGGCCTGTCAGATCAATATGGTCGGTGCCAATGGTTGCACTGCCCACAAATTCAACTGCCGAGCCTTGCAGCAATGCTGGCGTGACCTTGGTAACCGAACGCACCAGCAAGGCATTGGCGTTATGCACATCACTGGCCTGAATGCCACGCCCTGCCCGGTATTCAATATCAGCCAGATCCGCAAAAAAATAATCAGTCAGCGCCAGGTTTTCATCTGCAATAATTTTTAGCGGTCTGTCCTGCAATGTCTTTTGGTTCAAAACGGCATCCTTATGGCTAGTTGTTGATAGAAATTACTGATTCAAATATATCAGCATCCTTATCTGAATCACTCTCGACGTAAAATCATTAACGGTGACGTATTCCAGAGTGGGCGTAAACGGGACTGGCCAATAACCAGTGCCAGACATAGCATAATAACTGGCAGAATAATCCACCAGCTATAATGCAGGCTAAAAGGAATGCTTAAGCGCCAGCTCATCAAGCCAGCCACACTTTCTGCCAGCACAACAGCCATCAAACCAGCCAGCACCCCAATCATGGCCATTTCCAGACTTAAACGAAGGCGCAATTGCTGGCGCGACAGGCCAATCACCCGTAACAAAATGACCTCCGGCTGACGCTGGTCAACCAAAAGTTGCAAGCTGGCCAGCAATACCAGTACCCCTGCAATGGACACCAGCCCGGCTAGAAGTGCCAATGCCTGCCCTAATACCTCCAGCAAGCGGCGTACCTCGTTCAAAATCGCATCAATATCAATAAACACCGTGGTTGGAAAATCGGCAATGACTTGTGCCAGCTGCTGATGCTGTGCCGGGGGAACATAAAAACTGCCCAGATAACTGCCTGCAAACTCATCCATGCTACCGGGCGAATAAATAAAGAAAAAGTTTGGGCTAAAGCTATCCCAATTGACGCTACGAATGCTAACCACAGTAGCGATCAAATTACCTTCTGGCAGGCTCATGGTGAGTTTATCACCTAAATTAATGCCCAGACTGGTGGCGGTTTCCTGCTCTACCGATACCTGATTAACAGCGTTAAAAGGCTTTCCGGCCAATACCTGATTGTCGGCTGGAAACTGACTGGACTGGGTCAGATTCAGTTCACGGCGCAAACTATTGTGCTGTTTGACTTGCGCTGCACTAAAGGGCTTGCCATTTTTTGCAATCAAACGGCCTTTAATGTTGGGATATAACGGTGTACCTTGCCATTGTTGTAATTGCAAACGTCGCACAAATTCATCTTTCTGGTCTGGTGGTAAACCATAAACAAACTGGTTGGGTGTGCCCTGTGGCAGGCTGGTTTGCCAGCGCTGCATCAGGTCATTGCGCAGAAATAGCAAGATAGTCAGTAAGCCTAGTCCTAACGATAAAGCCAGAATTTGCAGGCTGATTTGTCGGGGCTGACGGATATAACTTTGGCCAAAACTAGTTTTCTGGATGAGCTTTAGCATCAGTAGTGTGATGACATATAACACTGCCAGTAATACCAGCACACCACCCAGCAAGGTAATACTCAAACCCAGCTTACCGGTTTGTACCAGTAAAAAAATAAACAATGCTGCAAAAGCACTGCCACCGATCAGGATTTTTGACCAGCTAAAATGCTGTTCCACCCGGCGAATAACCCGTAACGGTGACACATAAATCAGGCGCAATAAATCCGGTACTGCAAAACCCGCCAGCAATACAGCGGCTGCAAAAATGCCAGTGAGTAATGGCATGCCCAACAATAAAACAGGTTGAAACTGAAGCTCTAATGCAGGTAATGCCTGACGCAAAATATGTAGCAAACCATACGCAACCCCAGCGCCGATAAGAGTTCCGCTAATGGCAGCAGCCAGCAGTAATAAACCCAGCAAACCCAGATACACCAGAATCATTTGCCGATGACTCGCCCCCAGACAGCGCAGCATGGCAAACTGGTCAATTTGTTCAGTCACATAACGCTGGCAAGCCAATGCAATAGCAACCCCACACAGCAGCATGGTGAGAATACTGGCAATTTGTGCATAGTCATCCAGTGTTTGTACGGGACGCATCAAACGGGTATTGCCCTGACTGGCAACACGCAGTTGCACGCCTTGAGGCAGGTTATCCTTATAGCGCTGTTCAAAAGCCTGCACCTGTTGCGGCTGCCCTGCCATTATTAGGCGATAATCAATGCGACTGCCCACCTGAATGGCCTTGGTTCGTGCCACATCCTGCTGATTGATGATCACCGTGGGTGAAAACCCGCTCATACCAGTTTCCTGATTGGGATCTCGCACAATGGAAGCTACCACCTTAAAGCTGGCATCGCCAATCCGAATCTGGTCACCCAGCCGGACTTTGAGCAAGTCAAACAGGCGTGGCGCCAACCAGATAGTTTGTGGCGCAGGAATACCCGTTGAGGATGATTGTGCAGGTTCAATACCCAGTTTTCCCCGTAATGGAAAGCCGGGATTTACTGCCTTCACATTGACCAGCACAAACTGTTCACCCGTTTGCGCCATACTGCTAAAAACCATAGTGGCATTGGTACGCAATTGATAAGCCTGCGCACGCTGTTGCCACACTGCATCCAGTGGCTGGTTACTGCTGAGTACCAGATCTCCTGCCAGCAATTGTCCGGCTTGCTGGTTAATGGCAATGCTTAGCGTATCACTGGTAAAGCGCAAGGCCGTGGTTGCAGTCACCGCCAGCACCAGTGCAGCAAATAGCATCCAGACGCCACGTCCTGCCATACTCTGGCGCAGCATTAAGATAAACAGTCCCATGTCTTACTCTCCCGACACAGAACGGGTTAAATGATCCTGATAGCCCTGCTTTAGAACACCGTTTTCAGCCAGCACCGAACTTTCCTGAAAATGGCCATCCTGCAAATGCAGTTGTCGGTTACAACGGCTGGCCAATTCCAGATCATGCGTCACCAGCACCAATGTTGTGCCACGTTCCCGGTTTAAACTAAACAGTAAATCTTCAATCGCACGGGCGGTATGACCATCCAGATTTCCGGTGGGCTCATCGGCAAAAATAACCTGTGGCTCAGTCACCAACGCCCGGGCAATGGCCACCCGCTGCTGCTCTCCACCAGACAATACACGCGGTGTTTGTAGCATACGATCCTGTAAGCCTACCCGTTCCAGCAATTCCTGACTGCGCAGACGTGCCTGGCGTGGCGTTACCGTTTTGCTCAAGGTTAACGGCAGCATAACGTTATCCAGTGCCGACAAATGATTTAATAACTGAAAAGACTGGAAAACAAACCCCAGGTAGTGCAGGCGCACCCGCGCACGTTCATCCTCATTTAAATCGTGCAGTGCTTGTCCACACAGGAAAATGCGGCCTTGCGTGGCCTGATCCAGTCCGGCCAGCAACCCCAGCAAGGTTGATTTGCCCGAGCCGGAACGTCCAGTAATGGCAACCTGCTCTCCAGCCATAATCCTTAAATTAAGCTGATGCAAAATGGTAATTTTACCAGTTGCCGTCTTCACGGTTTGCTCAAGTTGCTCTGCCATAATGACTGGCTTGGAAAGTGTGGGCTGAGCGTTGGATAAACCTTCTGCAACAGTTTGTATCGGCTCATTCTGCTTTAATAGTTGTTGTTCTGTTCCTGAGCTTGCCTGAGTCTGGTCTTGCATATGAAATTCTCTATAAAAAACGCTGTTTTCAAAGATCCGGTTTTTCAGCCTATTAAAACGCTGGGCGCTACTATTGTAATGACATTGTCATTGTTTACCACCAGTGCAGTCAGTGCCAAAACCATCCTGATTTTAGGAGACAGTATCAGTGCTGGCTATGGTATTAATGTAGAGCAAGGCTGGGTGGCAAAATTGCAGCAGCGCCTTAACCAGAAGTATCCCAAGCAGCATCAGGTCATCAATGCCAGCGTGAGCGGAGAAACGACTAGTGGTGCACTGTCACGCTTGCCCAAATTGCTGACCACTTATAAGCCGCAAGTGGTGGTGATAGAACTGGGTGGCAATGATGCGCTGCGTGGTCAGCCGCCTGTAGGCATTCAAAACAACCTCACCCGGCTGGTGAGTCTCACAAAAAATGCCAAGGCCGAATCCTTACTGCTGGGTATGAAAATTCCTCCCAATTATGGCACTGCCTACAGCAAGGCTTTTGAACAAACCTTTAGCAATGTGGCCAAGGCGCAGCAGGTTAAACTTGTTCCATTCTTTTTGCAGGGGATTGCAGGCAATAACCAACTGATGCAGCGTGATCTGGTGCATCCGGCGGCCAACGCACAAAACCAGCTGCTGAACAATGCCTGGCCGCAAATTGAAAAAAACCTGAAATAAGCCTGCCCCAAAATGTGTTGCTCATTAAAAAGGCGGTCTGTCATTAGCAGAACCGCCTTTTTATGATCTGGTTGATCTCTATCAGACAATAAAGCTAAATATCAAAGAATTCCACTTGACCGGTTTCCAGTGAATACTCTGCCCCTACTACCTTTAGCTCGCCTTTTTCAATGAGCTGCTCCAGCACGGCTGACCCATGACGTAACTGGTTTACCGATGCCTGCACATTGGCACGCACTGCATATTTTCGCAGTTTTTCCAGATCATGGCGCAAGTCAGTGTGCATCAGGATTTCCACCGAAGGCCGTACCCGATTCACAATAGACATTAAATTACTGGACGGTTTTTGATCCGGATGGCGTAATGCGTCAATAGTTGCAGCAATTGCCCCACAATGGGAATGCCCCAGCACCACCACCAGCGGTGCATCATAGCGTTCAGCGGCAAATTCCACACTGCCCACCTGGGATGGCGCAACAATATTGCCTGCCACGCGAATCACAAACAGGTCACCTAGTCCCTGATTAAATACAATTTCAGCCGGAACCCGGGAATCGGAACAACCCAGAATAATGGCAAATGGATTTTGCTCTTTGGCCAGCGTCGCACGCTCGACCAGACTTAAATGTGTGTCCTTGGCAGGTTTTCCTGCGACAAATTCTGCATTACCCTGTTTTAAGCGTTCAAGCGCCTCTTGTGCAGTAATCATCACGTATTTGCTCAACATGGTTTAATTTTAACGCCAGTATTATAACCAAACTTTTACACTTTGCTGATAGGACTTCTTGGCTTTGTTGATGTGCTGGGTACAGGATGAAAAGGAATTAAAGTATTTCCTACAATTTCCAACAAAATGGGAACTTTTTATTAGCATGCATTTGAATTCAGGAACTTACAATGACTGCTTTAGCGTAAGCACAGTATAGATGACATGCAAAATTCTGAGTTGTGGAACCGTTTTGAAGGCTGGCTAGACCAGTATGACTGGATGGAAATGCTGCTAGGATTGGGCGTATTGCTGCTGGTGGCCTGGATTGCCAACTGGCTGGCCAAGCATGTAATTGTGCGTGGGGTTCGCCGTTTTAGCCAGTTGCTGCCATTAAACCGTAACGGGGCATTAAGCCGGTTTAAGGTGATTGACCGGTTTGCCAATATTGTACCAGCGCTAGTGATCAAAGTAGGTATTGCACAGGTTCCACACCTGTCACCAGGCATTATTAGAATTGTAGGGATGCTGGCTCAGGCCTGGGTGTTTATTACCATTGTGCTGACCATTAGCGCCGCACTGAATGTAGTGAATGAGTTATACCAGCGCCGTCCGGTTGCTCGCAACAAGCCGATTAAAGGCTATTTGCAACTTGTCAAAATTATCCTGTTTATCGTTTGCGCGCTCTTGATTATTGGTACGTTCCTGCAAAAGGATGTATTTACCCTGCTGGCTGGTTTTGGCGCAATGGCTGCTGTACTAATGCTGGTATTTCAAAATACCATCTTGTCTTTGGTCGCCAGTGTCCAGATTTCATCCTATGACATGGTGCGGCTGGGTGACTGGATTACCATGCCCGGACTCAATGCCGATGGTGATGTAATTGATATGTCACTGAACACCATTAAAGTCCAGAATTTTGACAAAACTATCACCACCATTCCTACCAACCGCCTGATTACTGATACGTTTATGAACTGGCGTGGCATGAGCGAATCCGGTGGACGACGGATTAAGCGGGCCATCTTGCTGGACCAGACCAGCGTGCATTTTCTGGATCAGGATGAATACCAGCATTTAAAATCGTCTTTCTTGCTGGATAAATACTTGGATGAAAAAAATCAGGAAATTGCAGCATGGAATGAAAGTCTGGGACCACAGGCCAACAGCAAACTTAACCAGCGCGCGCTCACCAATCTTGGTACTTTTCGGGCTTATATCCAGAATTACCTGCAACATCATCCGGGCATTCATCAGGAAATGACCTTGCTGGTGCGGCAGCTTGAGCCAACAGCGCAGGGTTTACCACTAGAAATTTACTGCTTTAGCAACAGCACTGACTGGGCATTTTATGAAAATGTGCAATCCGATATTTTTGATCACCTGCTGGCAATTTTGCCGGAATTTGGCTTGCGGGTGTTCCAGCAACCTAGCGGCGCTGACCTGGCACATATGGGTTTGGTTAGTTTTTCTGCCTCGCATGAAAACACGCCAATGCAGCAAGAACACTAATCTGTAATACCTCAATTCTGGGGCTTTCAGGAAGAAAAATCCGCAGCATCGTATTTTGATGAACACGCCAGATCAATTGCTGGTTTGGCGTGTTAATTGACCTAAAAAAATTAAAAAAATAGTCTGATTGCCAATTGTAATTTGTTGCTGTCTGTTACGCTAAATGCGATAACAATCTTTTTTCAGGGAATAGAGGTATGTTGAAAAAAATTTGCAAGCCATTACTACCGCTTGTCATGGCACTGGGGTTGACTGGAATCACTGCTGTAGCAGCACAGGCTGCGCCCCTGACCCAGCAAAGTTTCCAGCAGGTTTTACAGGAAGAACGTACCTGGGCTGGCTTAACCACCCATACGCTTAAAGTAGGTGACATTGAATGGACCTATAGTGAAGGTGGCGACAAAGCCAAGCCAACCGTGATGCTGGTGCATGGCCTGTCCGGTAGCCGAGACAACTGGAACCGGGTAGCCCGTTACCTGACACCTTATTACCATGTCATTATTCCCGACCTGCCTGCACATGGCGACACCAGGGTTCCGGCAGACTTTGACCTGCAAGTGCCCAATATGGTGGAAGCCCTGCGCCGCTTTACTGAAGCTGCCGGAATCAATAAAAACCTGAACGTGGCGGGTCACTCACTGGGTGGTGCGGTTGCTGGCCTGTATGCAGCGCAATACTTTTTTGATGTGCAAAGCCTGCTGCTGATTGACAGTGCTGGCGTATTCAAGACTGCCCAAAGTCCTTATTTAAAAGACCCCACCCTGCTGCGCAATATTGTGGTGTCCAAGCCCGGCGACTTTGATAACCTGATGAAAATTGCCATGTACAATCCACCGTTTATTCCGACTGCACTCAAGCAGGAACAGGAAAAAGTGATGATTGCGCAAGCGGACAATACCCGTAAGGTGATTGAGCAACTCATTAAACTGTACGGCTATTATACCCCGGAAACCTTTGCACTGGCAGCTAAAGCCATTGAAGCCCCAACGCTGATTATCTGGGGCAAGCAGGACAAGATCATTGATGTTAATGTGGTGCCGGAACTAAAAGGCCTGATTAAAAATGCACAGGAACCGGTGATTTTGCCAAATGTCGGTCATACGCCTATTCTGGAAGCCGAGCAGCTGGTTATTCAAAAATACCTGCCCTTTTTGCAAAAATCAGTGGCCACACCCAATCCGTTTGCCGGATCAGCGCCTTAACACAGGCTTTGGTTAGGCTCTGGTTTATTAAACACTTTTAGTCTTCGAGAAACTTATGATTCATCCCAAAGCAGAACAACTATTACAGGCCCAGTTGCGTTATATCCTGCTGCAATTGCAGTCCGAGCAAACCGTCAGCGATGAGGTCAATACGCTGGTCGCCCACCTGTCTGACAAGCCTGTTGAACAACTGATTACATTGGAACACTTGCAGGCACTGCTGGGCAAGCAGGCACTGGAGTATCCGGTACAAGCACACCTGACTGAGCAAATTGTGTCACAAATCCAGTTTGCCCTAACGCATGCCAGCAATGACAGTATCAAGATTGCGGACCTGGTTCCTGCTGATTCAGTAGAAACGGTAGCGCAATACCTGTCCTCGCAAAAAGAGCATCGTGAAGCCTTTATTCACCGGATTTTCAGTAACCCGGCTTATGCTCAGATGCTGTCACAAACCATTAGTCATGCCATCAATGACTATATGGAAAACAATGTGATTGCCAAGAAAATGCCCGGCATGGGTAGCCTGATGAAAATGGGCAAAAGCGTATTGGAAAAGGCAACTGACAGCAATCTGGATTCGGCCTTACAGGGATATTTAAGCAAAAATATCAATAACCTGATTGCAGTCAGTGAAAAAATGGCCAACCGCCACCTCAATGACCAACAGGTATATCAGCTCATTAAGCAAGGCTGGCAAAGTGTGGCACAGCAGCCTGTGAGCATGGTTAATAACTATGTGGACAATGATGGCCTGACCAGCGGCGCGCAAGTGATTAGCCGCACCTGGGACAGCCTGCGCAGTAGCGACTATATCCGCACTCAGGTGAATGATGGCATCGCGCACTGGTACAGCCAGAACAAACATCATACGCTGGGCAAAATCCTGCGCGATGTCAACGTGGATGCTGCACTGATTGAGCAGGAACTCAAACTGGCGATTATGCCGGTGGTACGCCAACTGATTGAAGAAGGCTATGTGGCCAAGCGTGTAGAAGCCCGCCTGCGTGATTTTTATCAGACCAGCGAAGTGGCCGCCATTTTTGCTGACTGATCATTTTTGCTAAGTACAATATTAAGCAAATTAAAGCGCATGGTTTGATTTAAGCAGTCATAATCATGCGCCATTCTTCTATGTACAATCACAGGTTAAGCGCTAATTAACTTCTGAAAAATCTAATACTGATCCTATAATATCCGTCCGCTAATTTTTATAACTACATCTCTTTAACTGCTTTTTATGGCATTTCATGGCACACTTGGTCCTTGAAATTTTATGTTTTAGACCAAGTTTTTTTATGACTCAATTATTGTCTGATACTGTAGAAACGCTACTGGCCGAAGAAGGCTTTAAGGTAGACCGGGTGAAACCCATTGTTCCTGCTACTGCATTAGACGAGGACAATACTGTTACTTTCCGGATTTTTGTAAAAGGGCACAAAGGCGAATGGCCGTGCATGGTGCGCTGCTTTGAAAACACGTCTCGCGTGCTGGTGTATAGCCTGTATCCCGATCAGGTGCCAGAACATTTGCGCTCACGCATTAGTGAACTCATTTGCCGCATTAACTACGGCCTGATTCTGGGCAATTTTGAAATGGACTGGGATGACGGCGAACTACGCTATAAAACCAGCATTGATGTGGAAGGCTTTGGCCTGAACAGCACGATTTTACGTAATCTGGTGTATGGCAATTTTCACAGCTTTGATTTGTACTTTAATGCACTGGCGTTGGGCATGGACACTGAACGCGATCTGGATATGATTGTGATGGAAGCTGAAAATCCTGATATGCCCAAGGGTTTTGATCTGGTTGATGAGATTGTGCACTGATTTTTTAACCTGTTGATTAAAGGCTGTACCGATTAATAAAATCGTTCAATAAAACCGATCAATAAAAAAGCTGGCTACCTTTTTGGATTGCCAGCTTTTTTGTTTGATACTTTATTTGCTACTTTCAACGTGATTTTAAACCATACTAAACCGGCCTTAACAGATTAGCCTTTATGCGCTTCAAGCTGTGCACCCACTCGAGCACCCATTTCCTTGCCCAGTGCAGCCAATGCATTAAATGGCCGGATCATCACTTCAAAATCCACGATCTTGCCCTGTGCATCAAAGCCAATCATGTCAATGCCTTTAAGGGCTTTGCCATCAACCACGGCACTAAATTCCAGCACGACCTGCAAACCATCATTACTTGCAAACTCACGATGATAGGTAAAATTCTCGAAAATGGTAATTACTGTTTTAAGAATCAATCCTACCGCTAGCGAACCCGTATAAGGCCGGTGCGCCATGGGTGAACGAAATACCACATTCGAGTCCAGCAGCTCAGCCAGAATGCTCATATCGCGGGTTTGTAGCATGTGGTGCCACTTTTCCAGTGAAGTAGCTACCGCAGGTTGAAGCTGGGCGGTTATTGCTGTTGTCGTCATGCTTGTTCTCCCTGAACATTTATACCTTGTTTTTTGCCTGGAACTTGCCAGCGGGTTGTTAATATACCCGCTGGCATTGATCTGGCTGATTGGATTACGGCTATTAAATCGCGAGCGCCAGTTCAGTTCCATTTAAAATGGCACGCTTGGCATCAAGCTCGCCAGCTTCCAGCGCACCACCAATCAGGTGTGTGGAAATACCCGCAGCCTGCAAGTCGTCATACATGGCACGCAGTGGTTCCTGCCCGGCACAGATAATGATGTTATCCACGTCCAGCACCTGTTCCTTGCCATCGACCATAATATGTAGGCCCTGCTCACTGACTTTTTCATAGCTGGCCCCGTTAATCATGGTGACGTGCTTATGCTTTAAGCCCGCCTTATGAATCCAGCCCGTGGTCTTGCCTAAGTTGGCGCCAACCGGGGTGGACTTGCGCTGCAACAGGTACACTTCGCGTGGACTGGCTTCAGGCTGAGGCTGGGTGATCCCGCCACGATGCTCATAACTGGTGTCAATGCCCCACTCGGCAAAAAACTTCTTCGGATTTAAAGTCGCGCTTTCACCTTCATGGGTCAGGTATTCAGACACATCAAAACCAATACCGCCTGCACCCACCACAGCCACGCGCTTGCCTACGGGTTTCTTGTCACGCAAGACATCCAGATAGTTCAGCACCTTGGGGCTATCAATCCCTTCAATATTCAGGTGACGCGGGGTAACACCTGTAGCCAGCACCACTTCGTCAAACTGGCCATTTTTTAACAAGTCCAGATCAGCATACTGGCCCATTTTTAAATCTACGGTGCCCAGCTCAAGCTGGCGCTTGAAATAACGCAGGGTTTCATAAAATTCTTCCTTGCCGGGAATCAGCTTGGCCACGTTAAACTGGCCGCCAATCTGGTTGGCAGCATCAAATAGAGTCACCTGATGGCCGCGTTTGGCTGCGGTGGTTGCAAAGGCCAGACCTGCAGGGCCTGCACCAACCACTGCAATTTTTTTGACTTTTTCTAACGGTTTTGCAGTCAGCACAGTTTCATGGCAGGCATACGGATTAACCAGACAGGACGTAATTTTGCCGACGAAAATATGATCAAGGCATGCCTGATTACAGCCAATACAGGTATTGATCTCGTCGCTCCGGTTGCTCGCAGCCTTTAAGACAAATTGCGAATCGGCCAGAAACGGACGCGCCATGGACACCATGTCAGCACTGCCTTCAGCCAGAATCTGCTCGGCAACGTCCGGCGCATTAATACGGTTGGTGGTGACCAAAGGAATACTGACTTCACCTTTGAGCTTTTTGGTTACCCACGCAAAGGCAGCACGCGGCACTTTGGTGGCAATGGTTGGAATACGCGCTTCATGCCAGCCAATACCGGTATTAATGAGTGTCGCACCAGCTTGCTCAATGGCTTTGGCCAGTTGCACCACTTCGTCATAACTGGAACCGCCTTCCACCAGATCCAGCATGGACAAGCGATAGATAATAATAAAGTTAGTGCCCACAGCCTCACGAATACGACGCACAATTTCCAGCGCAAAGCGGGTACGGTTTTCATAGCTGCCGCCCCATTCGTCAGTCCGGTGATTGGTGCGCTCGGCAATAAACTGGTTAATCAGATAACCTTCCGAACCCATCACCTCAACGCCATCATATCCGGCAACCTGTGCCATTTTTGCACACTGTACAAAGTCCTCAATGGTGCGCTCGATTTCTTCACCAGTGAGTTCATGCGGTACAAATGGATTAATCGGGGCTTTCACTGCACTGGGTGCAACGTTGCTGGGGTTATAGGCATAGCGGCCAGTATGCAGGATTTGCAGGGCAATTTTACCGCCCTCAGCATGCACGGCATCGGTCACAATCTTGTGATGCTTAGCTTCTTCCAGCGTACTTAACACCGAACCACCCTGAACCACTGCACCTTCAGGATTGGGTGCAATACCGCCTGTAACAATCAGGCCAACGCCGCCACGCGCACGTTCGGCATAAAACGCTGCCATACGCTCATGACCACCCGGCAACTCTTCCAGACCCAAATGCATGGAACCCATCAAAGTACGGTTGCGTAAGGTGGTAAAGCCCAGATCCAGTGGGGCTAACAAATGCGGATACGCAGATGCTTGATCTTGTGGCTGATGGTTAGGCTGGGCATTGGGGTTTGACATGGCTGGCTATTCCTTTATGGCGGAAATTAAAACGCTGGCGGTTGTGATCAGCACGATACGATTTCTTGAAAATGCCTGATCACAACTATGCACTTTGTTGCATGATTTGCTATGCCGATTTTATAATTTATTTTCCATCACTATGCAACTGGTTGCATAAATTATTTTTACAGTATTTAATACTTTTTCAAGTTCACTCATTTGCGGTATTGCATGTCACTCGCTCACGTCCTGCTCACGTCCTTACTGGAAAAGCCAAGCTCTGGTTATGATCTGGCACGCCGCTTTGACAAGTCCATGGGCTTTTTCTGGAGTGCCACCCACCAGCAGATTTACCGCGAGCTGAAACGCATGGAAGATCAGGGCTGGATTAATGCAAGCCCGGCAGAAGATGCGGGTAAGACCAAGAAGAAAACCTATGAAGTGCTGGATGCAGGCAGGCAGGAATTAAAGCAATGGGTGTTGCTGGCGACTGATCCTTACCTGATCCGCGAAGAAATGGCAGTACGCCTGCGTGCCGAGGCCATACTTGGCCCATTGGGTATTGAGGAAGAACTCAAACGCCACCTGAAATTGCATGAAGAAAAACTGGTGCTGTATCTGACCATTGAGCAGCGTGATTTTATTAAAAACAGTGTGCTTAGCCGCGAGCAGCAAATTCAGCATCGGGTATTGTTGTTAGGAATTGAAACGCAAAGAACCTGGATACAGTGGGCAAAGGACACCATTGCCCTGTTTGAAAAGCTGGATAAAAGATAAGTTTCAGAGGATTAAAGCTCTAGCTTACTCTACCTATCTGATATTTTGGAATTTTGGTATAGTCAGACACTAAACCCCACCTAACCTCCCCTTAAAAAAGGGAGGAACAACACGAACTATACGGATAAGTGAACTGTCACAAGTCTCCCCTAAAAAGGGGAGACTTAGAGGGGTAAAAGTTGAGGCATTATTTAATAAAAAATTTCACTTCAAACTTTCTTCAGGCTCACTACTTAAAATAAGCGCCTTCTTTTTGGGTATGGTCAGTCTTATCAATCACACGACCCAGCTCGGGAATATGCTCTTTCAGCGTGGTTTCCACACCCTGCTTCAAGGTCACATCCACCGCTGAACAACCCTGACAGCCACCACCAAACTGCAATACTGCGGTTAAGCCATGCTCGGCATCGTTGAATAGCTCAACCAATGACACATTGCCGCCATGCCCTGCCAGTCCCGGATTGATTTCTGCCTGCAATACATAAGCAATGCGTTCTTCAACCGACGCATCTGCACCCACACGAGGCACTTTGGAATTAGGCGCCTTAAAGGTTAACTGACCACCAAAGCGATCCTTGTTGTAATCAATCACGGCATCTTTTAAATAAGGAATGGATGGCGTGTCGATATAGGCCGGAAAGCCATCATACTGCTGTTGGTAATCCAGTGTGTTCACTTCTTCCGGTGTGGCATAGGCCATGCAGCATTCCGCACGGGCAGTACCAGGATGCTCAACGAAAATGCGTACACCAATGCCAGGCGTATTTTGCTTGGCCAGCAAGTCATTCAGGTATTCCTGAGCGCTGGGCGTAATGACCATATTCGGGATCATTTCATCCGGTAAGCTTGTATTTTGAGTGGCTTGATTTTCAATCGTGGTGGCATTTTCAACAGACATTACAACTAACTCCTGCGCAGAGGGCACATCATAGCGCATAGATGAGGGCTATGATCATCAAACACAAGTTTAAGTGATTTTTTGGGCAAAATGTAAGAAAACCCTTGGCAAAATACCGATCATCATTATCGGCTAAAAATGTAACTAGGCGTTTATACACAACAATTTGGCCTAAAAGTATTTTACTATTCCGTCACAATAACCATTAATCCGACTAAAATGCTAGGTTTACCTTTTTCCCATACCCTGACCTTAATTCTTATTACCTGT
Organism: Alkanindiges illinoisensis DSM 15370; assembly: GCF_000619845.1. Lineage (GTDB taxonomy): Bacteria > Pseudomonadota > Gammaproteobacteria > Pseudomonadales > Moraxellaceae > Alkanindiges > Alkanindiges illinoisensis. The sequence goes on from NZ_JHUX01000003.1 coordinate 1,217,487, forward strand.
CTGCTGTCTTTTATTGCGTTTGGCAATCGTATGGTGATGAATCGCCTGATTATGTGGCCGCCAGCCATGCGCCGTGGCCAGTTTGACCGCTTTATTACTTATGGCTTCGTGCATGCTGATGGTACGCATTTGCTGTTTAATATGATTACCCTGTATTTTTTTGGCCGCGCGATTGAAGCATTTTACCGGCCTTATTTTGCCGGAATGGGTTTTATCCTGTTTTATCTGGCGGCTTTGGTGGTGGCCATGCTACCCAGCTATTTCAAACATAAGAATGACCCCAATTATCTGAGCCTCGGTGCTTCAGGTGCAGTATCCGCAGTACTGTTTGCCTATATCCTGTTTGCGCCGTGGAGCCTGATTTTTGTATTTTTCATTCCCATGCCTGCCATTATCTATGCCTTGCTATACACGGCTTATACCGTTTATTCAGCACGGCGTGGACAAGACAATATCAACCACAGTGCGCATTTATGGGGTGCAGGTTTTGGGGTGATTGCTACCATTGCAATTGAGCCTCGGTTGGTACCGCGCTTTATGCAGGAATTGCTGCATCTTCATTAAAATATTTTAGTGCCATTTGAGGTTAATTTTAAAACCTGAAAACAAGATTAGTGATTTGATATAGTTTTACTTATATTTTTATTCGATAGCCTTGTTCGTTTTAATTATTTTAAAAAGATAAACCGGTTGCCTACCATTCCTCATATAATTTTTTAGAGGAATATCAATGGCTACTTTTAATACAAAGCAGTTTCTGGTTGCAGGCCTGTGCAGCGTGGCTGTTGGCCTGACAGCGTGCAGTGATAATGACAAAAATGATCAGGCTAATGTGCCTGGTATAGAAAAGAAGAAGCCGAATATTCTGTTTATCATGGCGGATGATCTGGGCTATTCAGACCTTGGGGCTTTTGGTGGTGAAATCAATACGCCAAATATTGATGCACTGGCCAGCACAGGCCGGATTCTCACCGACTATCATACGGCGCAAGCCTGTTCGCCCACCCGTTCGCAATTATTGTCCGGTACTGACCATCATCTGGCCGGCATTGGCTCCATGGCTGAAAGCCTTAATGACAACGTGCGCGGTGCGGATGGCTATGAAGGCTATTTAAATGACCGTGTATTGTCCCTGCCGCAATTGCTTAAGGACAATGGTTACCATACCTATATGGCCGGAAAATGGCACTTGGGATTAACCCCGGAATATGGTCCCAAGGCACGTGGCTTTGAACGCTCATTTGTATTACTGCAAGGCTATGACCTGCACTACAAGGACAAACCTGCCAGCGTGCAACGTCCCGGTACGTATACCGAGGATGGTCAGGCTGTTGAACTGCCCGATGGGTTTTTCTCTACCAATTATTATACCGACAAGCTACTGGCCTACCTGAACAGCAACAAGGACGGCAAGCCGTTTTTTGCTTATGCGGCCTATACCGCCCCGCACTGGCCACTTCAGGCACCGGATGAATTCATTGCAAAATATAAAGGCAAATATGATGCAGGCTATGATGCCATTCGTAACCAGCGTCTTGCACGCCAGAAACAACTGGGCATTGTGCCAGCAGATTTCCAGCCTGCTAATCCATTAGCCACAGCCAACACACCGGACAAGGCCGGAAGCTGGAATGAGCTGACTGATGACCAGAAGAAAATTGAAGCCCGCAAAATGGAAGTGTATGCGGCCATGATCGAAAATCTGGATTACAACGTGGGCCGCATCATTACAGCGCTTAAGAAAAATGGCCAATATGACAATACGCTAATTTTCTTTGTGTCTGACAATGGCGCTGAAGGCTTTCCACGCAACGCTAATGGCTTTGACAACAGCCTGAATAATATTGGCAAGCCGACTTCTTATGTAAGTATTGGGCCACGCTGGGCTGAAGTCAGCTCTACCCCATTCCACTTATGGAAACTGACTGCGGGTGAAGGTGCCGTGCTGTCTCCAGCGATTATCAAGCTGCCCAGCCAGAATAAGGCTGAAACCATAAACACCAGCTTTACTTCGGTCAAAGATGTATCACCGACCATTCTGGAAGTTGCCCAGATCAAAAATCCGGGTAGCCAATACAATGGTAAAACTGTGCATCCTATCACTGGCAAGTCATGGCTATCCTTGTTGCAAAACAAAACCAGCACAGTGTATGGCGATAACTTTGTGTTTGGCGATGAACTGCACGGCAATCAGTATGTGCGCACCGCCAATTGGAAACTGGAATTACAAGCACCGTATCAGGGTAAAAATATTCTGGGAACCGGTGACTGGGAACTCTACGATATTAAAAATGACCGTGCCGAACGCAACAACGTGGCTGCACAGCATCCGGATATTGTGGCAGATTTAAAAACCAAATATAGCCAGTATGCCAAAGATAATGGTGTACAGCCTTTCTTTGGTAAACAGTAACTTTGTTTAGCCTTTATTCAATGAGTAACCTTTATTCAATGAAGAATCAGTGTTTACACCAGTGCTACCGCTTGATAGCACTGGGGCTATTTATATTTTCCGCCCAAGGTTGCCAACCAACCGATGCAGCCAAACAGCAGTCATCTCCGGATGTTGCTTTGGCAAAACCTTTAGCGCTGGGTAATCTGCAACATTGTCAGCGCTATACAGGATTGCCTGCCAACTTTGGCAAAAACCCAAAAGCAGGCATGGCGTATATTCCCGCGGGTGAATTACAAATTGGCTCAACCCAAGGCTATCAGGATGAATTGCCCTTAAAAAGTGGCGCAGGCACACCTGTTGCAGCTTTTTGGATTGACCAGACAGAAGTTACTAATGCCCAGTTCGCCCAATTTGTAAAAGCGACGGGTTATATAACCGATGCGGAAAAAACAGGCGGTGGTGCGGTATTTATTGCGCCTAAAGCCGGGGAAGCCATCAGCAATAATAGCTGGTGGCATTTTGTCAAAGGGGCAAACTGGAAACAGCCTAATGGTCCCGGCAGCTCAATTAAAAACAAGGATCACGAGCCAGTCGTCTTAGTGACTAAAAATGATGCCGAGCACTATGCCGTGTGGCTGGGTCATGACTTGCCCACCGAAGCCCAGTGGGAATATGCCGCAAAAGCACAGGGGCAAGCGCAATCACTGGAAAAAGCACCGCATGATGAACATGGCGCGCCTAGTGCCAACTACTGGCAAGGTGATTTTCCCTTACAGAACAGTCAGGCTGACCATTTCGCCGGGATTGCACCAGTGGGCTGTTATGCAGCCAATGCTTATGGCCTGTATGACATGATTGGCAATGTCTGGGAATGGACGCAATCGCCCTATCACAATAGCCATGAACAGGATGCTGTTGCACAGAACCTGCCCGATGGACATGGCGGCAATCCTGCGCTGGCTCAAAGTCCAACAGCTCAACCTACTCAGTCCAAGACAATGCTATTTGATGCTACACCGTTTGTCATTAAAGGTGGCTCCTACTTATGTGCAGCCAATTATTGCGTGCGCTATCGGGCGGCTGCACGTCATCCACAGGAGGCCAATTTGCCCACCAGTCATGTTGGGTTTAGAACCGTATTAAATCTTAAATAACTGATTAACCTCAAAAAAATGCCCAGCCTAAGCCGGGTATTTTTTGTATTCCAAACTTTTAGACAAACCGTAAAAACAGCCAGTACAAGCCACCCGACAGGGCCACTGTTGCTGGCAGGGTGAGCACCCATGCTGACAAAATGGTACGAATGGTTGACCACTGTAAACCGGATTTATTGGCTGCCATGGTTCCCGCAACCGCACTGTTGAGCACATGAGTTGTACTGACGGGCATGCCCAGGCGATCAGCAATACCAATAGTTGTCATGGCAACCAGCTCAGCCGCCATACCCTGCCCGTAGGTCATATGTGATTTGCCAATGCGCTCGCCCACAGTCACCACAATACGCTTCCAGCCCACCATCGTACCCAGACCCAGCGCTAGCGCCACGGCCACTTTAACCCAGGTTGGAATATACTGGGTGACCTGATCCAGCCCCTTGCGGTAGCTCTCCACAACCTTGCTGTCAGACTCGGCAAGTGTTGGCATAGCCTTGTCTTTATCCAGTCGCTTGAGCGCAGCACTGCTCAGATACATATCATTGCGCAAGGTAGCCACTGCATTGGCGGGTACATTGTTCAGGTTTTTATAAGTTGCGACTTCTTCACTGATATGCTGCGATAACACTGCCACAGCAGGCATTACATCTGCATTAACCTGACGATCCTGAATATAATGGGTTAAGGTAGCGCGTGCTGCGGTTTCCGTCATGCTTGACGCTTTGGGTGCAAGTACCTGTGCCGCTTGTTCAGACACCACCACAAAGGATTGTACCTGCGAGGCATCCAGTGTTTTGTTCAGGGAATACGCCAAGGGTGCAATGCCAATTAAAATCAGCATAATCAGGCCCATGCCTTTTTGCCCATCGTTGGAACCATGTGCAAAGCTAACGCCGGTACAGGTAAAAATCAGCATGGCCCGGATGCCTAGTGGCGGTGGCTCATTACCGACTGGCGGTTTGAACAGCTCAAGACGCTTTTTAAAGATAAATTTTAATAGCAGGAACACTACTGCTGCAAACACAAAACCAATCATGGGCGAAAACAGCAAGGCTTTACCGACCTTGATCACCTGTTCAATATCAACGCCGCTGGTGCCATGTGCTGAATTAAGCAACTGGTTCATCAGCCCTACACCAATAATCGAACCTACCATGGTGTGTGAACTGGACGCTGGAATACCAAAATACCAGGTGCCCAGATTCCATGTAATGGCTGCAATCAGCAAGGCAAATACCATTGCGAAACCCGCGCCACTGCTGACATTTAAGATCAGCTCAACCGGAAGCAAAGCCAAAATGCCATAGGCCACCGCTCCACTGGCAAACAGCACACCCAGAAAATTAAACAATCCAGCCCACATCACCGCCACATGCGCCGGCATAGCGTTGGTATAAATCACGGTGGCTACCGCATTGGCCGTATCGTGAAAGCCATTCACAAACTCAAAGCCCAGCGCAATGATTAATGCAACCGCCAGTAAGGCAAATGAAAATAATGCCATCTGGGGAATCTGGGATAAATCAGCAAATAATTGCGTGGCAATATAAATCAGCGCCACAGCAATAATACCGAGGAACGCCGGCTTAAAAAACTTGGGTGGTGGCGTATCAACATTGCTTGAATTCAGGCTTGCTGCTGGGGCCAGAGGCTGCCCTTGCGATTCTGGTTTGTGCATAGAAACGAAACTAATAACCGTTTGATTGTGTCTATTTTGTGACACTTATATGACATTTACATGACAAATGCTGTAATTTCCGGATTTCCCCGATCAATTGACTGGTTTTTAAACATGAAAATAGCCTGTTAATGCCATTTTGACCACTTGTTGTTATGATTCCGCTGAGCCTGATCACTGAGTAATACAATGTCTTCTTCGCAAAACTGGCGTGCTAATCCGGCAAACAATTACCATGGGCCAAAAATTGCGCTGATTCATGGGTTGCTGGCTGGCAGCCACATGCAGCGTCATTTATTGCAGTTTTTGCGCGAAGCCGGTTATCAGGATACATCCTTGTATAGCAATCACCAGCGTCCAGCAGCTGTAGCCCGGGATCTCATTGAAGCTGGCAAGGCAGGTCGCCCCATTGTACTGATTGGCTATAGTCAGGGTGGCAGTCAGGTCATTAAGGTCGCCAGGATACTACAAAAACATGGCATACAATGTGACCTAGTGGTGTCACTGGCGGCAGGTGGATTGGGGCGGTTGTATCCGGCACAGTGGGGCTTTAACGTGCGCCAGATTCCAGCCAACATTAAACGCTACCTGAATTATTTTGCTGCGGTTGACCGCTTGGGAACAGACCATCAATATCATCGTAATCTGGCTGTTGCACCGGGCTTTGATACCCATGTGGAAAATATTGCCTATCCAGCTGATGCCAATGTAGACCACCTGAGCATTGTGCGCTGCTATCCTTACGAGCAAGTGATTCCAGAGGTGCGCACCTTGTTTTTAGAGCGCCTGTTACAGGAACTTGCTGCCCTAAAATCTGTATCGCAGCCTGCCTTTTAAAGCGGCTGGTCTGATCCTGCCTCATATCCTGAGCGCAAATCTGCTAGAATATTCCCCTTTGCTTTAGCCTGCTTTGTTTTGCCCTGCTTTAGTTTCAATCTTAATTTGCCCTAGCCGCTGTCGGAGTTGTTGATGTCCACGCTTGCCACCCTCAAAGAATTACTGGCCAAACGAATTTTAATTATCGATGGCGCAATGGGCACCATGATTCAGCGCCACAAACTTGAGGAAGCTGATTACCGGGGTGAGCGTTTTGCCAACTGGCCGCATGATGTCAAAGGCAACAATGACCTGCTGGTGCTCACCCAGCCCCAGATTATTCAGGGCATTCATGCGCAGTATCTGGAAGCAGGCGCCGATATTATTGAGACCAACACTTTTAATGGCACGCGCGTTTCCATGGCCGATTATCACATGGAAGATCTGGTGCCAGAAATCAACCGCGAAGCGGCACGCCTGGCCCGTGAAGTCTGTGATGAATTTACCCGCAAGAATCCCGACAAGCCTCGTTTTGTTGCCGGTGTTTTAGGGCCAACCTCGCGCACCTGCTCTATTTCACCGGATGTGAACAACCCGGCTTTTCGGAATGTGACCTTTGATTTGCTGGTTGAAAACTATGTGGAATCCACGCATGCCTTAATTGAAGGCGGTGCGGACATTATTCTGATTGAAACCGTATTTGATACCTTAAACTGTAAGGCTGCCATTTTTGCCGTGCAGCAAGTGTTTGAAGACATTGGCCGTGAACTGCCGCTGATGATTTCCGGCACCATTACCGATGCCTCTGGCCGTACCCTGTCTGGTCAGACTGCCGAAGCGTTCTGGAATTCGGTACGTCATGGCAACCTGTTGTCGATTGGCTTTAACTGTGCGCTGGGTGCAGATGCCATGCGTCCACACGTAAAAACCATTTCAGATAAAGCAGATATTTTTGTGTCGGCGCACCCGAATGCTGGCCTGCCCAATGCCTTTGGTGAATATGACGAAACCCCTGAGGAAACTGCGGAATTTTTGCGTGAATTTGCCCAAAGCGGCCTGATTAACATTACCGGCGGCTGCTGCGGCACCACGCCCGAACACATTGCTGCCATTTATCAGGCCGTAAAGGACATTACACCGCGCCAGATTCCAGAGATTGCGCCAGCCTGCCGCTTGTCTGGTTTAGAGCCATTTAATATTGAAGCTGATTCGTTGTATGTCAACGTGGGGGAACGCACCAACGTTACCGGTTCAAAAAAGTTTTTACGCCTGATTCGTGAAGAAAACTTTAACGAAGCACTGGATGTGGCACGCGAACAGGTTGAAGGCGGTGCACAGGTCATTGACATTAACATGGACGAAGGCATGCTGGATTCGCAAGGCGCGATGGAGCACTTTTTAAAGCTGGTTGCCTCCGAGCCTGATATTTCCCGCGTACCCATTATGATTGACTCCTCAAAATGGGAAATCATTGAAGCCGGCTTAAAGTGCGTCCAGGGCAAGCCGATTGTCAACTCCATTAGCTTAAAAGAAGGCTATGACGAGTTTGTGCAAAAGGCCAAACTCTGCCGCCGTTATGGTGCTGCGATTATCGTGATGGCCTTTGATGAAGATGGTCAGGCCGATACTGCCGCGCGCAAAAAGGAAATCTGCAAGCGCTCATATGATGTGCTGGTGAATGATGTGGGCTTCCCTGCTGAAGATATTATTTTTGATCCCAACGTGTTTGCCGTGGCCACCGGGATCGAAGAACACAACAACTACGCGGTAGATTTTATTGAAGCCACGGGCTGGATCAAGCAAAACCTGCCACATGCCATGATTTCTGGCGGCGTGTCCAACGTGTCCTTCTCTTTCCGGGGCAATGAGCCGGTACGCGAAGCCATTCACGCCGTGTTTTTGTATTATGCTATTCAGCAAGGCATGACCATGGGGATTGTCAATGCCTCGCAACTGGCGATTTATGATGACATTCCTAAAGAATTAAAAGATGCGGTTGAAGACGTTATCCTAAATAAAAATCAGGGCGGCTCTTCATCAGAGGCAGGGGGTAATGAAGCCACTGAAAAACTGCTGGACATTGCCGAAAAATACCGTGGTGGTGGCTCTACCGCAGCTAAGCCGGTTGAAAATCTGGAATGGCGTAATGAAAGCGTGGAAAAACGGCTGGAATATGCGCTGGTTAAAGGCATTACCGCATTCATTGATGTCGATACCGAAGAAGCCCGCTTAAAATCCAAGCGCCCGCTGGATGTGATTGAAGGCCCGCTCATGGACGGCATGAACGTGGTTGGCGATCTGTTTGGTGCCGGAAAAATGTTCCTGCCGCAAGTGGTGAAGTCCGCCCGTGTGATGAAGCAAGCCGTAGCATGGCTAAATCCGTACATTGAAGCCGAAAAAGAAGTCGGTAGCAGCAAAGGCAAAGTGCTGATGGCTACGGTCAAGGGCGACGTGCATGATATTGGCAAGAATATCGTGGGTGTGGTACTGGGCTGTAATGGCTATGACATTGTTGATATGGGCGTGATGGTGCCTGCCGAAAAAATCCTGCAAAAAGCCATTGATGAAAAAGTGGACATTATTGGTTTGTCTGGCCTGATTACCCCAAGCCTTGATGAAATGGTATTTGTGGCCAAGGAAATGCAGCGTCAAGGCTTTAAGATTCCACTACTCATTGGCGGTGCAACCACCTCCAAAGCGCACACAGCAGTTAAAATTGACCCGCAGTATCATAATGATGGCGTCATTTACGTGGCCGATGCCTCACGTGCGGTGGGGGTCGCCACAACCTTGCTGTCACCAGAAATGAAGCCAGCCTTTATTGCACAAACCCGTGAGGATTATGAAAAAGTTCGTGAGCGGCTTGCTAATAAACAGCCCAAAGCCGCACGCTTGAGCTACAGTCAGGCCATCGACAATGGGCTAAAAATTGACTGGCAGAATTACCGTCCGCCTGTACCAAACCAGCTAGGCACACAGGTTTTGCGTAATTATCCACTGGAAAAACTGGTGCCATATATTGACTGGACACCGTTTTTTATTTCATGGAGTCTGGCCGGCAAGTTCCCCAAAATCCTGGAAGATGAAGTGGTGGGTGAAGCCGCGCGTGACTTGTATGCGCAAGCACAGGCCATGTTGAAAGATCTGGTGGATAACAATAGGCTGGATGCACGAGCCGTATTTACCCTAAAACCAGCGGCCCGAATTAGTGCAGATGATTTGGTAGTGTATGACGATGAATCGCGCCAGAATGCCACGCATACCTTCCATCACCTGCGCCAGCAGACTGATAATGTAAACCGCAAGCCCAATCTATCACTAGCGGATTATATTGCGCCTGATGCTGGATATGCAAAGCACTGCTTTGCCCAGCAGCAAGACCGGAGCGATAGCGCAGGTGTAATTACTGCCCCACCTGATTATCTGGGCGGCTTTACCGTATCCATTTTTGGCGCTGAGGAAATGGCGGTTGACTACCGCGCCAAGGGTGATGATTACTCGGCCATTCTGGTGCAATCTCTGGCAGATCGTTTGGCAGAAGCCTTTACGGAGCATTTGCATGAGCGCGTGCGTAAGGAGTTCTGGGGTTATGTCAGCGACGAAGCACTGGACAATGACGCACTCATCAAGGAGCAATATGTGGGCATTCGTCCGGCTCCGGGTTATCCGGCCTGCCCTGAACATTCGGAAAAAGTAACGCTGTTTAATTGGCTAAATACCACTAATGCCATTGGCACACAACTCACTGAGCATTACGCCATGATGCCGCCCTCTTCGGTGAGTGGTTTTTTCTACTCTCACCCAGAGTCGGATTATTTTAATGTGGGCAAAATTGGCCGCGACCAGTTAGAGGATTATGCCAAGCGTAAGGGCTGGAGCATTGAACATGCGGAACGCTGGTTGGCACCGAATCTGGAGTGATTTACGTTATTCAATAATGCATAGAAAATTATTCATTGTTGAATAATAAATCATCAAGCCCTATGATAGATATGACTGGTCACTATCATAGGGCTTTTTTATGGAACACGCCAAAATTTTCCAATCTGGCCGTAGTCAAGCCGTGCGTTTACCAAAGGCTTTTCGCTTTTCTGGTGAAGAAGTTGCCATTAAGCGCTTTGGCAACGGTGTGCTTTTATTACCAATTAACCAACCGTGGCAAATGCTGGAAGAATCATTAAATGAGTTTGAAAGTGGCTTTCAGTTAGAGCGTGAAGCACAGCAGGGTCAGGAACGTGAGGAGTTAGATCCCTAATGCTGATGCTTGATACCAATATTTGTATTTATATCATTAATCATAAACCGCCACAGGTGATTGAACGATTCAAGCAATATTCCCTTGGTGAAATTGTGATTTCCAGTATTACCGCCAGTGAATTAACATTTGGCGTAGAAAAAAGTGGTTCAGCTAAAAACAAGTTGGCTTTGCAAAAGTTCTTTGCACCACTCGAAATTTTACCTTTTGATGAGCATTGTATTTGGCATTACGCGACATTGCGCAATTATTTACAGCAGCAAGGCACACCAATTGGTTCATTAGATATGTTGATTGCAGCCCATGCCCTGTCAATTGACGCAATGCTGGTGACTAATAATGTGGCTGAATTTAGTAGAGTGAATGGGTTAAAGATTGAGAATTGGGTTTGAGTTTTCTTAAGCCTCTAGCTAGGCCCAATTAAGATGATTATATAAAACAAAGTAAATTTTTAATATTCGGAATAATTTTTATATTATGAAAAACTATATTAGCTATTTACCATTTGAAAATATTAAAAATATTCCGTCCAAGCATATTTCTTCATATGAATACATATTTTTCTTGCATGACCAATGTGCAAAGCTTTTAATTGAATATGGCTCTAGTAATATTGATGAAGTTGGCTTAGATGAATTAATAGAAGCTTACTCTATAAATTTTAAGAATAATGATTTCGATATTGTTGAGGTTCTACAATTTTTTAAGGAGAAAAGCATAGATGCACCATACTTTCACTTCTTATACTCAAAAATTTTATTAGGTTTAACAGGCGATTTATTAAATTTTATTTACGAATCACTTAAGTGTTTTGAAAAAAGAAAGTTTTCAGTTGCATATAGTTTACTTAGAAAACCACTTAAAGAAAATCTTACTTTTATATGTTGGTTATTCAATAATTACGAAAATTTTATAGAGAAATTTGAACAAGAGACAGATAAAACTTTAAATAAAATTCATGAGTCAACTATAAAATCTATTATTTTAGAGACTATTAATAAACTTCCTTTACCTGAATTATTTGATGCAGAATTACTCTACAACATGATATTTTCAAAGCAGCATCTTTTTGGATTAGAGATTCCTTGTCAAAGAAGTACACACTTAATCACCTCACACGGTAGTCACCTTAAAACAGGTAAAATGTTTATAAACTCAATATTTGATAATCCAAATGAAACTGGTCAATACCAACCACTATATATCTCACTTCCTTACATTATGCTTTTTACATCGCATGTCATTTTTGAAGCATTTAATAAAATTATCAGATTGAATAATAAAACCCATCAGCATTTCACTCTGACTTCAATAGCAAGCTATGAAAATTTATACTCTGATGCAAGAAAAAGACCGTTAACTAAATGGTGCGGCAAAGCAATAAAAGAATTTTTAAAGTGTATATATTGCAATAAAACTATTAATCTAACAAAAGAAAATTCTTTAAGAATGTTTATGACAGATAAATTAATTTGCAACCACTGTCATACTCATTTAGATTTTCCCTTTTATTGGTTACTTGCTCAGACTAAAATTTCAATTACTAGCACTAACTCAGATGATGACAGCGCATGGAAAGATACTATTTTAGCACGCATGTTTAAATCCACAGAAATATAATATATAAAGATATAACTATCATTTGTAGATCAAAAACTTATGAAGATAAATAATTAAATTCGCTCCACAAACAGCACCCCATTCAAATGATCGACCTCATGCTGCACAATGCGCGCAGGAAAACCCTCAAATGTGGTTTCAACCTGCTCACCTTGCAAGGTGAAATAACGCACCAGAATCCGTTGAGCACGCGCTACAGTCCCACGCTCATCCGGCACACTCAAGCAGCCTTCTTCGCCCAGACACGTCTCTTCTGAAAATTCCAGAATTTCAGGATTCACCATGACCACCGCAGCCATGTCCGGTGCATCAGGATAACGCGGGTTTGGCCGGGACGCGACAATAATCACCCGCTTGGATACATACACTTGCGGTGCTGCAATCCCAACTCCATTTCGCTCAAGCATGGTGGCCTGCATCGCTCGGGCCAGTTGCTCAAGCCACGGTGTATTAAACTCACTGGTAGCAACAGGCGCAGCTTTTAGCGTCAGGATAATTTCGCCACGCTTTGCAACGGGTAAAATAGCGCTCATCTATTTTTTGACCTTTGTTTTAATTGCTAGTTTTCCAATCTCTAAAACAAAAACTCCCCTTGCGGAGAGTCTTTATGTTTAAGCTTGAAGCTGTTTTTTGGCTTCATCTTCAACAATATCAAGTTCCAGTTGGGTAAAGCGGCGAATTTCACCTTCAGCATGGCGCTCCAGCATACCGCCAACCAAGGGTACTTTCACTTTCACTGTCCAGACCATGGTCACATTCAGTTTATTGCTGTCGCCAGTTACTGTGCGCTCACCCTTTGCTTCCAAAGGCAGGTTAGCACCCAGCTCAACCGTAGAAGTCAGTGCAGTTAAATTAGTAATGTCAGTGCGTTTTAGACGAAAAGCATTTTTCAGCAGTTTTTTGGCCACATCAGGAATATTCACATCCAGATTGTATTCACGGCGTAAGGTATAGGTATTGCCCTGAATATTGGATTCCAGAATTTCCAGATTTTCACCGGGAATACGACGGCACACCGCTTCATGCAGTGATTTATCAGCAGCCAGTCGCTTAAAGTCGTCTATTGAAATACCAGGAATGGTTGCATTGATGGTGAATTGATGTGCCATAGCAGAGTCCGTGTCATTTTTTAATGTATGTCAACATTCAGTTAAGCAGAAAGTTAAGCACGCAAATTATATCACTAACTTTTGTAGCCATTCCTGAAAATTTGCTTAATTTGCAGCTTATACCTGCGCTGCTTTACTTAAAAGTTGAGGAAGGCTGCTAGCGTGGCAATGCATAGGCTCAATCATCGCGGGTAAGCACTTCCAGCAATTCAATTTCAAAAATCAGGTTGGAATTGGGCGGAATCTTGCCAATTTGGCGCTCGCCATAGCCTAGATGCGCAGGCACGAACAGCTTGCGTTTGCCCCCAACTTTCATTCCCATTAAACCCTGATCCCAGCCCTTGATCACGCGGCCCGTACCAATCACACATTGAAAGGGCTGCCCCTTATTCAACGATGTATCAAATACGGTGCCATCTTCCAGTGTACCGGTATAATGGGTGGTAATCAGTGCGCCCTTAACGCATGTTTTGCCTGTGCCTTCCAGCAGATCGGTAATTTGTAGTTCAGTGGTCATTAATCTATTCCTAGCAGTCATCCTGAAAAAATGCATAACGCCACAGTTTGCCGTTTTTAAATTCAAACCGGTACTGCGTTAAGCCGCTTTCCTGCTCAAATGTATACTGATGTGGCGCGTAAACCCCATACATTCCGCTATAGTACTTTAAAAATTCCAGCTCTGAGGTTTGGCCAGATATAGGCTTGCCCAGCAGCATCAAACGATTGCGTGAGTCATTAAAATACAGGCTTTGCACTTGCAGTGTGTATTCATTGACTTGAAAAGAGCCATAGTCCAGCAGCCGGGGGAAATCCTGCCCGTTACAGTCATCATAGCCCTGAGACAGCAGTTTAACAGGCTTACCCAGTTGCTGATGCACCGCAGCCAGTGAATTTAAGCGTTTAAATGCTTTACCGTTAATGACCGGATAAATATCCTTGGCTGCAATCGCCTGCTCAATCACAGCCGAAGATTTTTGATGTTGCTGGCTGGCTTGCAACAGTTTTGCAAGACCTTGTGACTGACTTGGCGCCGTCCATGTCTCTGCCGATGACACACCGCCAGCCAGCAATAAGGCAACCGGGAGTGCCACACCGGCTCCCAGCATTTTTAATATTTTTTTAATGTTATGCATGGTTTGATTATATCAATTGGTTATGCGGGTTGATCCATTATTTTAACGCAATCCATTCAACGGTAACGCTGCCTTTATCACTGGATAATGTCCACTCCCCATCCATGATATTCAGCTGCAACTGCATGGTACGTTCGCACAAGTCCTGAATCGCCTGCGTGGTGGCAAGCGGTAACTGCCATACACTGACATTGTTCATATTGGCCAGCTTGCTATTGCGCTTCCACCATTCCTCCACTTGCGTACCGTAAGCAATCACAGCCACTTCGGGACAGCGTGCACTTGCTTTTTTAACCTTGTTTTCATCCGGCAAGCCCACTTCAACCCACTTTTCCAGCTGGCCAGTCAGGTCTTTTTGCCACAAGGCAGGCTCATCTGTTTCAAACAAGTCTTTGGTAAAGGTGAGCTGCTCATCGGCAAAACGGGCAAATGCCAGAATGCGCATCATCAGTCGCTCGATGGTTTCAGAAGGATGCTGCGCCAGTGTAAGCTGATGATCGGCATAATAGTGGCGATCCATGTCGGCAATTTGCAAATCAGCTTTATAAATGGTTGCTTTAAGGGCCATAGAAAAAAGTCATGTGTTGCTAAAAATTGCTGGCAAGCATAGCGGATTAGCCAGCAATAAGCAGGATGTCCTAGAAAATAATTCTTCTATATGCTGACTTTACTGACATCAAACCCCAGCTTTCTCTGGCTAATAAAAAACCTGCCTGTTTTTTTAAGGTCAGGCAGGTTTTTAATGAACTAGTTTGCTGGCAACAATAGCGTTTTGCTTTATGTCAGTTTGTTTGATGACTAAAACCCAGAAGCTATTCGTCTTCGAGTACCTGATGCGAGTCACTTTGGCCCAGTTGCCAGTATCCGGCAGCCTTAATGTATTTTTTATTCACATCATAGTCTTCAATCAGGGTTTTGCGTAGCTGGCGCGCCACGTTGGTTTCTGCGGCAATCCAGGTATGAAACTCTTTTTCCGGAAAAGGCGCATGTTTAAAGGCCTGCAAAAACAGGTCTGCTTGTCCCATGGGTTGCCCCATGCGTTGCACCCACATGATTTCAGTATCTGCCGGGCACTCCCAGTTCAGTTGATCTTGCTGGCAGTCCACTTCTGCAATGACCAGTACCTGACTGTCGCGCGGTAATTCTTCCAGACGGCGGCCAATGGCAGGCAACGCTGTTTCATCACCAATCAGCACATAGCCATCAAAATCCATGGGAATAATCATCGAACCCCGTGGCCCGCCAATACCCAGCTCGTCACCCACTTTCGCCCGTCTGGCCCAGTCCGAAGCCGGGCCTGCTTCATGCAAGGCAAAATCAATGGTCAGGCTATGTTGCTGGTTATCAAAATAGCGGGGTGTATAGTCCCGCATGATTGGCTTTGGCCCATCACTCACTGCAATGCCCTGTCCTTCCAACTGCGGTAGCACCAGTTGTCCACTTTGGGCATCGGGAAAAAATACTTTCACATGATCATCAAAACTGGCGCTTGTGAAGTCGGCAAAGTCCGGCCCTATTAACACAATACGCCGCATATTAGGCCCTAGCTCCTCAATCTGCTGTACGCTTGCCTTACGCAGCTTAAGTGGGTGGCGCACGCGGTAGGCTTTTTTAGGTTCCCAGTTTTGCTCAGGTTGCGAGTTCTGCCCAAGTCGTGAGTTTTGTTCATTCTGTTGCATGACTGACCTCTGCTATTTTTAAAAATTCAATCAATAAATAATCTTCAACTGCTTACAATTGTTCAATTTGGCGCACTGCATTGTCCAGAATTTCGGTGAGCTGGTTGGCCTGTGCAGTAGTCAGCACCTCATTACCCAGCTTAAGCCGCACTGCCAGCTTAAAGTTTTCAATCGCACGTGTAACCTGAATTGGCTGTTTTGCACGCTGGCGCACCCGGGCAAAGATATGTTCCACCCGGGCAGCTTCATCAGCCAATACTTTTTTGCCAGCAGGCTGAATGGCATACACCTGCTTTTTGCTTTCTACACCAGCCGTGGCTTCAGCACTAATCAGTCCCTGTTCCACCAACTGCCCTAACAAGGGATAAACCATGCCCGCACTGGGGCGATAATGACCGGAAGTTAATTCTTCCACGGCTTTGATCAGGTCATAGCCATGCCGTGACTGCGCATTGATCAGGCTCAAAAGGACCAGCCGTAACCCGCCATGACCAAAACCACGTTGCTTGTTACCCGCGGGCAAAGTAGATTCAGACATCTTTACCTTCCCATATTTAAATTCAGATATAAAAAAGATATAGCTAAAATTAGTATTGTTCAAGTTGCTTTTTGCTATTTTTTCATCATCTTTTAAACTTATTGTTAAGCCGCTTTGTCAAGATGGATAGATTTAGCAAAACAGGTTTACAATACAGGCTACTCTTCAGGGCGGGGTGTAATTCCCCACCGGCGGTAAGTGGATCAGCAAATTATCAGTAAGATATCAAGTTGCATTCACAAGCCCGCGAGCCGAAACCTCTGGATGCAGGCAGATTTGGTGAGATTCCAAGGCCGACGGTATAGTCCGGATGAAAGAAGATGTGCAATTTATCAATGGTGTACAGCTCAGGCTACTTATGGCCTGTTGAGGTATGGCATTGTGTACGCTTTTATTCAAGCAGTCCTGAAATGTTCATTGTCCATTTTTCAAGAGCATTTCAATGTCCAGTTATATTTCCCAAGCGTTGCAAAACCAGTCTGAACTTTCCTTACCTCCTTCTTCTTCTCATTCAAAATTATTGCCTGCTGAACAAGTGATGCAGCAGCCGCAGTTTTTTGACCAGCTTGCACCTGCATCGGAACGAATCTCCCGCGCACTGGCCGATATGCGTTCAGGCCGACCTGTACTGCTCATGGATGACTTTGACCGTGAAAACGAAGTTGACCTGATTGTTGCTGCCGAAAAGATTTCACAAGACAGCATGGCACGCATGATTCGTGATGGCAGTGGTATTGTTTGCCTGTGCATCCCAGATACGCTGGCCGATCATTTGCAGCTCGCGCCCATGGTGCAGGACAACCAGAGCCGCTTTAGCACGGCCTTTACAGTTTCCATCGAAGCAAAACATGGCGTTAGTACTGGTGTTTCTGCTGCCGATCGGGTAACAACCATTCTGGCTGCCATTGATGACAATGCAGTTGCCGATGATCTGGCGCGTCCCGGCCATGTGTTTCCATTACGCGCGCAATCCGGGGGCGTGCTGAGCCGCAAGGGCCATACCGAAGGCAGTGTGGACTTGGCCCGGCTGGCTGGCCTAAAACCGGCTGGCGTTTTATGCGAACTAATGAACCCGGACGGCAGCATGGCACGCGACCAGCAAATTCTGGATTATGCACTACAGCATGATCTGGTGATTTTAACGATTGATGAACTGGTACAATACCGGCAGCAAACCGGACTTTAAATCATTAAGTTTTGATTATTCGAATCTTAGGATTTAAGCTCTTCGATTTAAAGTTGTGCATCAATAAAAGGAAGGTTTTGGCCTTCCTTTTTTATTTCTCTTTATTCAGTTGGATAATGATTTTATAAACTGGTTTCCGTAGCCGTTTCGCCAAATTGCGCTGCCCGTAACCAAGCCAATTCAAAACTGGCCACGGCCAGTGAATAAATACGCTGCTCAAACAACTGCCAGGTTTTTTGCACATGTTCTGATGCAACACTCAATCCTGCCCGTTCATGGCAGGCGGGATTACGCTGGCAAATCCGTAAGGCATGATAAATCTTGCGACCTTGCGAGGCATTCTCCAGCAAGCGCACCTGTTGCGAGCGTAGGAACTCATCCAGTGCCTGTTCATCCCGGATTTGCACCAGTGGCAATAAAATCTGGTCAAGCTGGCTATCCAGTCGTTGCCAAATCAGCTTTTGCTCATCCAGCGAATAGCGATTCCAGTGAATCACTTCATAGCTAAAGCGACGGCAGCCACGACAAACACTATCACCAAACACGGTTGAGCACTTTCCGGCACAAGGCGTTAAGGCAGCAGTCAAGTGAACCTCCAGTTTTTTTATAGCCTATTTTTATAGCCTATTTTTATAACCAATATTGGTTAATAAAAACACAATATCTAGTAGTTTATTAAATATGAAAATCTATATATAGACAATAACCATTTTTTATTCTTGTGTTTAGCCAATGAAAATTTTAGCTATTTTATTATTGTTGCCATGAGCGCAATTAAACCATAATTTTTTTATGGAATTTATCGCGCTTTGTAGTTCAAACCAGTAGAATATGCGCGTCTCATTTTCCTGTTTATGTATTTAGGCAGACTCTTTAGGAGCGTTCCATGTCCGCAACATTAGACCAGCAGCTTGCACCTGCGTCTTCTACAACCACCATCGATCAAAACCCTGTCAATGCAGGCACGGCTGATCAAAACTGGGTTGTGGCGGCGCTCTATCAGTTTCATCCGGTTGCCGATCCATCAGCCTTACAGCAACAATTACTAGATTTGCTTAGCTCACTTAACATCTGCGGCACCCTGATTGTGGCCGGCGAAGGCATCAATGGCACGGTGGCCGGTTCGCGGGCTGCCATTGACCAGATGCACCAGTACCTTATGGATTGCGGGTTTACCAACATGGAATACAAGGAATCCTCAAGTTCCGAGAAGCCATTTCGCAAAACCAAGGTCAAGCTGAAAAAGGAAATTGTCACGCTTGGCGTGGAAGTTGCTCCACGTTCACAGGTCGGTCATTATCTCAATCCTGAAGAATGGCATGACTTTATTCAACAGGACGATGTCATTTTGATTGATACCCGCAATGACTACGAATATAAAGCCGGTACGTTTAAAAATGCCATTGATCCACAAACCGAAAGTTTCCGTGAATTCCCCGACTATGTTGAAAAAAACCTGAGCGATGCCAAAGACAAAAAAATTGCCATGTTTTGCACAGGCGGTATTCGCTGTGAAAAATCCACCAGTCTGCTATTGCAACAAGGATTTAAAGAGGTTTATCACCTTAAAGGCGGCATTTTAAACTATCTGGAACAAATCCCGGCTGAACAAAGCCTGTGGGAAGGCGAATGTTTTGTATTTGACAATCGCACCGGAGTAACGCATGGCGTACAGGAAGGTGAAAGCGTAAAATGCCATGCCTGTGGCTGGCCGTTATCGCCTGAAGAAGTTGAATTGCCCAGCTATGAACTGGGTGTAAGCTGCGTATATTGCATTGATAAAACCACCGAGCAACAAAAGTCAGGCTTTCGTATGCGCCAGTCGCAGCTCACCAAAGCCAAGCGCAAAAGACTTTAATTGCTATCTGCTAAACGCTTAAGTTAACTTGGCTTAACTACTAGCATCAATAAAATTAAAACGGGCCTGCATTATATGTACGCCCGTTTTTTTACGTTTTTCACGGTTATTTTGGTCTTCCACTTTTACGTCACAAATATTTTTATTAGTTTTGAATAGCAATCTTTAAGCCGACTTAAAAGATTGTTTACGCATTATCTACAACTGTCACGCTTCATTACGCTTCACGCTTTTTTCTACGTCAACCTTCCAACAAGAAACGCTTAGCAACTACATTTGCGACAAACTACAGTAGCGACATAGGGTAACACCCTGTTTATGGAAAGAAATGCAGTACTAGCTATTCCAGTAACTGTTCAGACTAAAAATTTTGTAAGTCAATTGGAGTAAAGCAATGAGTAGTTCACGTGATAATTTAGACAATATGGATCGCGACCAAATTAAGAATATGTCGGATGAGGCGCGCGATGATTTAAATGCTGATCCGATTACTGGAGAACCAGGTTCTCATCCTGTAGGTACAGGCCTTGGTGCTGGCGGTGGCGCAGCTGCTGGTGCAGCTATTGGTGCAGTTGCCGGTCCAGTCGGTGCGATGGTTGGTGGCGTAATCGGTGCTATTGCCGGTGCAGCAGCAGGTCATGCCGCTGGCGAAGCCATGAACCCAACAGAAGAAGAAGCCTACTGGCGCGAAAATTACACCAATACCTCATATTACAAGTCTGAAGCTAGTCAGCACCCAGACTTAAATTATGACCGTGATTACAGCACCGCCTACCGTGTAGGTTATGAAAACCGTGCTCATTACAACCAGACCCATCGCTTTGAAGATGCAGAAAATGATCTAAGCCGCAAATGGGATGAAGTCAAAGGTGAATCACGCCTGAAATGGGATCAAGCCAAACATGCTACCCGTGATGCGTGGGATCGTGCTACCAACCGCACGACTGGCAGCTATGACACCACCCGTACCAATAATGATGATGATTTAAATGCTGATCCGATTACTGGTGAGCCAGGTTCTCATCCTGTAGGTACAGGTGTCGGTGGCGTTGGTGGTGCAGCCGCTGGCGCAGCAATTGGCTCTGCTGCTGGCCCAATTGGTACAGTAGTGGGTGGTGCGGTTGGTGCGGTCGCTGGTGGCGTAGCAGGTCATGCCGCTGGTGAAGCCATGAACCCAACTGAAGAAGATGCGTACTGGCGTAGCAATTACACCACAACGCCATACTATTCCAGCAACTCAGCAACCTATTCTGATCTGGACTATGACCGTGATTACAGCCCCGCCTATCGTCTGGGTTATGAAAACCGCGCGCGTTATGGCAACGATGCCCGTTTTGAAGATGCCGAGAGCGATCTGGGCCGTAGCTGGGATCAATTTAAAGGCGAATCCCGCCTGAAGTGGGAACAGGCCAAAGATGCAACCCGTGATGCATGGAACCGTGTTACTCATTAAGTGCAACACATAAAAAGCACCTTCGGGTGCTTTTTTTTATAACTGCTATTCACTGGCTTACATAGCAATTACTGCAATTTAGGGATATGAAATATGTCATCGGTTGCCAACTGGATTAATGAGGTAATGCAACAGCTTGGCTATTTTGGTATTGCCCTGCTGATGTTTCTGGACAATGTATTCCCACCGATTCCTTCCGAACTGATTATGCCTGCGGCGGGTTTTACTGCGTCACAGGGTGAGCTAAATATTGTCGGTGTGATCATTGCCGGCAGCTGTGGCAGCATTCTGGCAGCGATCATGCTGTACTGGATTGGCCGGTTGCTGCATGAAGACCGCCTGACGTCATGGCTTGAGCGTCATGGGAAATGGCTATTTCTAAAACCGGATGACCTGAAAAAAGCCACTGGCTGGTTTAATCAGCATGGCCGCAAAATTGTATTTTTTGGCCGCATGGTGCCTGCCATACGTTCCATTATTAGTATTCCGGCGGGAATGTCACGGATGCCCTTTGGCTTGTTTCTGCTGTATACCAGCCTGGGTACGATCCTCTGGACCACTATTTTAGGACTGGCAGGTTTTTACCTAGGAAACAATATTGAAAAATTTTCGCACTGGTTATCCGGGATTGGCAATGTCATCGTTCTCGTTTTAGTCATTGCTGGTGGCTTTGCCATTCGTCGCTACTATAAACATAAAGGACAGACTGACCAGCAGTCATCAAAAAAGGCATCAGCTTAATTACTTTTTTAGTAGCAGGAGTCAGGTTAAAACATTAAAAAAATCAGGCCGCCAGACATGACATTAAGGTTAATCCATTAATCATGTGGCAGCCTGATTTTCAGGTTTTTATTTCATTGTTTTAGTTCAATATTTATCAATAAAAGCCTCAAACTTTATTCATCAGGTGAATGATACAGCAAGTACAGCTTGGTCAGATTTTCCGGAATCTCTTCGGCCAGCTCATCCATCAGGTCACCATTGCGGCGAATGTTGTCCATTTCTGTTTCGCCTTCAATGCCACTAAAGACCATCATCGGCAGTGTCAGCATGATGATAGCCTCTTCATCAGCATCATCTACCTGAAACCATGCTTCATCATTTAAAAACAGTGCATCCACAAAACCCACGCTCCAGTCACCGAGGCTGGATTCTTCTGTAGCTTCCTCAATCTCAAATGGAAACTCAATAGTTTCTTCATTAATCAGGGTTTGCTGAATATCTTCACGCCATAAGCGAATTTGCTCAATAATGTCTTTTCGAACCTTAGCTTCATTATTTTCAAACAACTGGCTTAGCCAGTCCTTGAGTTCCGGGCCCACCACACAGGCACATAAAAAACCATGCGTTGCTGCAAAATCCAGACCGTGCTCATTGTGTTCGCCATCCAGATAATCAGCCAGCAAATCCAAATCCAGCGTTGCCATATCATTTAACCAGTCATTTAAAATTGTCCATATTGTGACATACAACCTCTGCAAACTTAAATATTAAAAACTGTGAACGCTTGCTTACTGTCTTCAGTAAAGATGACACGTTAAGTCTTTCTCTTCTAATTGAAAATTGTTAGCTTTGATTTTTTAAACCAGAAAACTCAATGTCCCATTGTTGTAAGGTTTTTTTAAAGCGCTGAAGCTCATTTTGCGTTAAAACTGACAGAAACCATATCCGCCTTTTCTCCGCTTTATAATGTTATTACCTGTTCGATCTGGATAATTTATACCCGGTTAGCTACTGCCCAGAATCCTCTTTTTGCGCAAAAAATGGTACATTTCCAGTGCATCCTAGCTACTTTTATCCCAACACCTGTTTTTATCATTCAAATTGAATTTTTAATATTCCATATATTTTTTAGGGGGTAAATGATGGAACTCTCTATTGCCAAGATCGGTTTACTTTTAGTGATTGCTGCGTTCGTGGCCATGCTGGCACGCCGCTTTCATTTTCCTTATACCGTTGGCTTGTTGATTGCTGGCATTGGCATGGCATTTTTTCCATTTATTCCAACTATTGAACTCACCAAGGAACTGATTTTTACCGCGCTATTGCCACCGCTGATTTTTGAGGCTGCCTTGTTCCTGCCGTGGAAAGAACTCAAGCAGGTTATGCCTTCAACCATTAGCATTGCCAGTATTGGCCTGCTTTTCTCTGCCGTTGTAACCGGTTTAGGCATGTTTTACCTGCTGGACTGGCCCGTTTATGCAGCAGCCGTGTTTGGCGTGTTGATTGCGGCAACTGATCCGGTATCAGTCATTGCTACCTTTAAGGAAGCCGGGGTAAAAGGCAACCTGAAAATATTGGTTGAATCGGAAAGCCTGTTTAATGATGGCGTGGCTGCCGTGTTATTTGGTTTAGCCATTACGCTGACTTCATCCACCCAGACTATTAGTGTCGTCAGTATCGTGATGAACATGGGCTATGTGATTGGCGGTGGCTTGCTGGCAGGTATTGCTGTGGGAATAGTGGGCCTGTTCGTGCTTTCCAAGACAACCGATCACCTGATTGAGCTGACCTTTACTGCCATTGGCGCCTATGGTTCCTTTATGCTAGCGGAGCATTTTCACTGCTCTGGTGTGCTGGCAACGCTAGCTACAGGTGTTATGGTCGGTAATCTGGGCCATATCAAGGCCATTTCTACCCGGGGCAATGAGGCTATTGAAAACTTCTGGGAATTTGCTGCATTTATTGCCAACTCCATTATTTTTTTATTGATTGGTGTTTATGAAGCCAAGCGATTTGACCTAAACCTGTTAATGGCATCAGTCTGTGCAATTGTGCTGGTACTGCTGGGGCGAATGGTAGCTATTTATCCGGTAGCTGCACTGTTTCGTAATACCCGATACCATATTCCAGCAACTTATCAGCATATTATGGTATGGGGCGGTTTGCGTGGTGCACTGGCTTTGGCGCTGGCGCTGGGTTTACCCAATGACATGGTGTACCGCTCACAGATCATTACCGTCACCTTTGTGGTGGTTGGTTTCTCAATTCTGGTACAGGGCATTACCATCACTCCCCTGCTCAGGCGTTTTGGCATCCTGAAAACCAATAGCTAAAAAACGTCAGTGCTGGTGCTGTAAACCTCATATTAAAAGCCGCATAAAGCGGCTTTTAATCGTTCTGTCTAACCAACTCCAAAACTGATACCAGATTAGGTTTGTATGCTATATCTGATGCCTCCTAGTCCTGAATTAGCCCAAGAACAAGATTGCATGGACCAGACTAAAAATCCTCGTCATCAATGTCATCAAAATCGTAATCAAGATCCTTGAGTTCACGTTGCAAACGACGCTCAGCCAGCAAGTCATCAATCAGGCGGCGTTTTAGCAGGGAATCCTTGGCACTGGCAGCCTTGCCTGCATTTTCATCCTCAAACGGCGCTTCTTCCTCAGTAAAGCTATCATCCAACTCAAAATCCTGACCTGAACCAGACATAGCACTTCCCCCAAAAAAATTTTGTTCTGGCGGCTATTTATATCTGATCAAAAATAAAGTCAAGAAATTTTTTTATGCTGTCTTAGCTTTAGCTGGCTGTCTATTGTTTTTCATCAGATTTAAAATAATATACCGATAGCTTTAACCCGGCCATTTAACAGGCAAACTAACGGGCTTTATTGCTGGGCAGTCCAGAGTACCGACTTGAAATATAAAAAATATCCCTCATATCGGCTATTATTGACAGCAGCTGATACTGATCACTGTAGTGTCTCAAATTTAATCCGCTTTGTGAGTTAGGGCTAAAATTGTAGCAAAAAATATGCTACCATGCGCGATTGCCCTAAGCCACTGATAAACATTAAGAGTGACGAACGATGAGCGATTTGCAATCTCCTACCTCGCAAGTAGCGGCTTTAATTAGCCGAGGCAAGGAACAGGGCTACCTGACCTATGCCGAAGTCAACGATCATCTACCGGACTCCATAACAGAAAGTGAGCAGATTGAAGACATCATTCAGATGCTTAACGATGTTGGCATTCCTGTGCACGACCGCGCCCCTGAAGTTGATGAAATCCTGCTGGAAGACAATCCGGATGCCAGTGATGATGAAGTGGCTGCCGAAGAAGCAGCTGCCGTTCTTGCCTCTGTAGAAAATGAACCGGGTCGTACCACTGATCCGGTGCGCATGTATATGCGTGAAATGGGTACAGTAGAACTGCTAACCCGTGAAGGCGAAATCAGCATTGCAAAACGCATTGAAGATGGAATCCGTGATGTATTACATGCCATTGCCCACTGGCCGGGTGCCGTGGATGTGGTATTGCAGGAATATCAGGAAACCATTACTGGCGAACGCCGTTTGGCAGATATCCTGTCGGGTTACCTTGACCCGGATAGCGATGAAGAAATTCCTGAAGTCATTGATGAAGAGCTGCTGGCCGATGAAGAAGCGCCTGCTGTTGCTAAAGCAGAAGTGGCCGATGATGATGAAGAGGAAGAAGACGGCGACAGCTCCGATGATGAAGTTGAGTCTGGCCCGGATCCTGAAATTGCCCGTGTTCGCTTCACTGAATTGCAGGAACGCCTAGATGCCGTTAAAGCAGCAATTGAAGCGCATGGCCGTCATTCCGAGCAGGCTGAAACTGCCCTGACTGAAATGGCAACTGTATTCATGATGTTCAAACTCACGCCACGCCTGTCTGACCAGCTGACTGCCATGATCCGCGACACGCATGAGCAGATTCGCCTGAGTGAACGTGAAATCATGCGTTATAGCGTGCGTCGTGGCCGTATGAACCGTGACCGTTTCCGCAAGACTTTCCCAGGCAGTGAATCGCGTACTGACTGGCTGGATGAGCAAATTGAGCAGGAACCGGCAATTGCCTCTTACCTGAATGCGGTACGTGCTGATGTACTGGCTTTCCAGCAAAAAATTGCCGATATTGAAACTGAACTATCGTTACGTGTGGCTGAAATCAAGGATATTTCCAAGCGCATGGCCATTGGTGAAGCCAAAGCACGCCGCGCAAAAAAGGAAATGGTGGAAGCCAACCTGCGTCTGGTTATTTCGATTGCCAAGAAATATACCAACCGTGGTCTGCAGTTCCTTGATCTGATTCAAGAAGGTAACATTGGTCTGATGAAAGCGGTGGACAAGTTTGAATACCGCCGTGGTTACAAATTCTCGACCTATGCGACCTGGTGGATTCGCCAGGCAATTACCCGCTCCATTGCGGATCAGGCGCGCACAATTCGTATTCCGGTACACATGATTGAAACCATCAACAAAATCAATCGTGTTTCACGTCAGTTATTGCAGGAAATGGGCCGTGAGCCAACGCCTGAAGAACTGGGTGAACGTCTGGAAATGGATGAAGTGAAGGTTCGCAAGGTACTAAAAATTGCCAAAGAACCGATTTCTATGGAAACCCCTATCGGTGATGATGAAGATTCACACCTGGGCGATTTCATTGAAGACACCAACATCACTTCACCTGTAGAAGCAGCAACGTCTGAAGGCCTGCGTGAAGCGACCCGTGAAGTGCTGGCCAACCTGACTGAACGTGAAGCTAAAGTGTTGAAAATGCGTTTTGGTATTGATATGCCAACCGATCATACCTTGGAAGAAGTCGGCAAGCAGTTTGACGTAACCCGTGAGCGGATTCGCCAGATTGAAGCCAAGGCATTACGCAAATTGCGTCACCCTTCCCGCTCTGAACATCTGCGTTCATTCCTGGAAAATGATTAATTTTTCAGTATTTGAATAATTTTAAAAATGCCTGCTGAATGCAGGCATTTTTATTGGATAAAATTTTAAAATGATGCCAGTACCATGATCGTATGAAACTGTTTTTTGAACACTTAACATGAAGCCAGCAGACTGCCCTTTAGTTTAATAGAATCATCCCAATATAGTGTTTAATATTTAAAATTAGAGAGTAAACAATGAGCGACAACCAAAATATTCAGCCCTTAAATGAAGAGCTATGGCAATTTCCGATGGATTATCCAATCCGGTTAATTGGCAACGCTGTGCCTGAATTGCGCGATGAGGTAGAAGCGATTTTTTTGAAGCATTTCCCAGATTTTGATTCGAATAATATTGTGGTGCAGCCCTCCAGCAAAGGTAATTATCACTCCATTCGTGCCCAGTTGCGCTTTGAAAATATGGAACAGGTGCATGCCCTGTATGCCGATTTAAAAGCTTGTGAGCATATTAAGACGGCGTTGTAGTAAGTCTAATTAAAAGCGTTGAGGGATCAGCGCTTTTTAATTAGTATATGATTAACTATTTATTTGATTTAAAGACATTTAATGTTAGATATCTTTGAGCAACTTCATACAATTAGTGGTGAAAATACTTATTATCTAATTGCTTTAAATTATCCAGAGAAAGTGAATATTAGTTATTATCAAGAACTTTTTCAGATCATTGATAGTTCAACTCAAATTAAGTTATTGCTTTCCACGCAATCTTGGCGCGAACACCTTATCGCCTATATGTTAATTATGTCGAATTACGATAATAACTTTGTAGAAGCAATAAAACATTGTTTTAGTCAGGGAAGTGATATTTCCCCGCAATTAGCTGTTGCTATTGCATTACAAGATAGAAAACAAGCTTTGAACTATTTTTTAGCACTTATTGAATCCTTTCAATTATCCAATAAATCTCTAAGTGCAATAAGTAAGTCCATAGGTGCAATAATGGCAGTAATGCCTACCTGTGGTGGGTTTGAAATATCTATTCCCAAGTTAAATTTAGATTTGGATAATTTCAATACTGGATTTTTAGTCGCCTGTCATCATCTCAACTTTTGGCAAAAAAATGGCTGGGAAGATAATTATCATTCTTAAATTAATATTTCTATGATCACTCAACCTTCTCTCCTCATTACGCAATTCTCGACCCTGCAACACTACGAACCGACCTTTGCAGCGATGAAGCAGTTTACGGAAACCAGAACCAAACAAGACGCTGACCAGCTCTGGTTATTACAGCATGATGATGTGCTCACCCAAGGCCAAGCTGGTAAACCGGAGCATGTGTTGTTTCCTTCGCCAGACTTGCCGATTGTGCAAACAGACCGGGGTGGTCAAGTCACTTGGCATGGCAAGGGTCAACTGGTGGGTTATCTGATGTTTGACCTCAATCGGCTCAAATGGAACGTGCGCGATTTAGTCAATTTTACCGAACAGCTCATCATTGATCTGCTCAAACACTATGGCCTAAGTGCCTATGCCAAAAAAGATGCACCGGGTGTTTATATTAATGAGCAGAAAATTGCCTCGCTGGGATTCAAGATTCGCAAGGGTTGCAGCTATCACGGGTTATCCCTAAACATGGATTGCAGTCTGGAAGGTTTTTCCCGGATTAACCCATGCGGTTACGCGGGCCTGCAAATGATCAGATTGAGTGATGTACTGGACAGTCCACCAAATTTTGAGCAAATTTGCATTCAAATAAGGTATTTAATCGAAAAACAGCATATATTTTCCAGTATTAAGACTGGACTTGTCTAAACAATCTGTTATTGTAGGGATGAAAATTAGAGTAAATACTCTAAAGATAAGTTTTAGCCATTTCACTTAACTATTGATGATAGAGAATGCGTAGTGAAACCAACCAATAAACTTCTTCCGGCAGCACAGCGTGCCTATGTCGCCCTGATGATGGACGTCATCGGTCGCGGCCTTACCTCAGCAAGTCAGGTTGACCCTGAGATTCATAATGAAACGAAAGGATTCCCGGCTGGTTTTATTGTAAGAATGACGGTGTTTCCAAACGGCCCCGATTTTACAGCACAAAGCCAGCCTGATGGTTCACTGTCGCTATTGAAAAATTTTGGCGGCAAACCTGATTTGACAGTTACCTTCAAGCATATTTCCCATGCGTTTCTGGTATTTAGTTTCCAGGAAGGTACAGCACGGGCGTTTGCCAATGACCGTATGGTGGCCGATGGTGATTTGTCCTATGCCATTCGTTTGGTGCGCTGCCTGAACAAGATGGAAGCTTTAATTCTGCCAAAAATGGTTGCAAAGCTAGCGGTCAAGCAATATCCGGAAGACCTGAGCTTCACGCAAAAATTAAACCTTGCTTCACGCATTTATCTTAAAGTTGCTCAAACCTATATTAAACGGAGCTAATTATGGCCAAGCCGTATTATGAATTCTTTTGCCCAGTAAAAGTCATTGCAGGGAGTGCAGCACTGGAGCATATTCCTTTTGAACTGGCAACCCTGGGTGCCAAGCGCGCCATGATCATTACTGACAAGGGCGTGCGCAGCAACAATTTGCTGGAACCTATTCAAGCCGCTTTTGAAAGCACTGACAGCAGTATTGCAGTAATCTTTGATGATGTACCACCTGATAGCAGCCTGCAAACAGTACGCACAGCAGCTGAACTGTACCGCCAGAACAATTGTGATGCCATTATTGCTGTAGGCGGTGGTTCAGTCATTGACACCTCTAAAGGCGTGAATATTCTGGTGTCTGAAGGCGGTGATGACCTGCTGAAATACTCTGGTGCTCATAACCTGCCACGTCCGTTAAAGCCATTTTTTGTGGTGCCAACAACAGCAGGCACAGGCTCTGAAGTGACGGCAGTTGCAGTAGTATCTGATATTGAAAAGAATGTGAAGCTGGCATTTGCCTCTTACTTCCTGATGCCACATGCAGCCATTCTAGATCCGCGCATGACCGCAACCCTGCCGCCGCACATCACTGCCATGACGGCTATGGACGCCATGACGCATGCCGTGGAAGCTTATACCTGTCTGGGTTCCAACCCGATCAGTGATGCTTATGCATTTGCCGCCATCAAGAAAATCAGTGCCAATTTGATCAAGGTACTGGATGAGCCGTCCAATACTGATGCCCGCTTAGAACTGGCTCAGGCATCTACCATGGCAGGAATTGCGTTCTCTAATGCAATGGTAGGACTGGTGCACTCATTGGGTCATGCCACTGGCGCTGTTGCTCACTTGCCACATGGCTTGTGCATGAACCTGTTTATGCCCTATGTACTGGAATATAACCAGTCTGTAAATGGTGACAAAATTGCTGAGTTGCTACTGCCACTGGCCGGCCCGGAAGTTTACGCCAGCACACCAGCCAGCCAGCGTGCTTCCAAGGCTATTCAGCATATTCGTGAAGTACGTGATGTGTTATTTGAGCGTACCAAATTGCCACGTACCTTAAAAGAAACCGGCAAGGTCACTGAAGCGCAACTGGATGAAATTGCTGCCAAGGCACTGGATGACGGTTCAATTATTTTTAATCCGCGTGAAGCCTCAAGAGCTGACCTCAAGGCTATTTTGCAAAAAGCCTGGGCTTAAATTGCATTAGCGTTACGGCCAAGAAAAATCCCGCTTAATGCGGGATTTTTTTTTATTTATGGTGCCAGATTTTTTTGCTTAAGTCAGCTTGATATGCCATGGATCAGTTTTGGTCTTAAGGGCAATCCATGCCAGCAGCATCCCAACAATATTACTAATAACCGGATTAAATGCCCCGCTTAGTAATTCTGGTACTAACACCATAATATCCAGTAGCAGCAAAGCCAAGGCAATAAAAGCCAGCCAGACTGGCCAATTTTTTCTCGGAAAAATTAGAATCAGTATGCCAAGCAGGATTTCGCTTATTCCTGCCAATTGAGCCATAAGTTCTGGTGTAAGTAAATTTTGGATCGGGAGCAGTTCTAAATGCTGCTGATTAATATATAGCTCGGTTTTATCCAGAAAAATGAGCTTGGGCACCAGTCCCTGATAAATAAATAAAAAACTCAAGCCCAAACGGGCCAAAGTACTAGATTGCATGATCTAAAAACCGCTTACGGATTTTTGAAGTCGGCACCAGACACTGTGCATGCTGCCCAAACAGTTTATAGCGTCGGGTTGCCACATGATCATAGGCCCAGTCTCGCCATGCTCTGGGAATAACCCGCCCGGCTGCCAGCACAGTAAATGGAAACGGTAACTGCTGCATGATACGCAACAAGGCATCACTGCGTTCATACATGTGATGGCCTTCAATCAGTAGCATGGTGTCAAAGTGATCTGTAGGCATGCCAAGCGAGGTTAAAATCGCCTGACCCTCTGGCGACTGTACACTGCATAATTTGAATTTTTCCAGTGTATCGTGCCGAATCAAAAACCGGCTCCAGCCCGTGCATAGCTTGCACACGGCGTCAAACATAACAATTTTATCGTCAGGCTGAATAAAGTCCGGCAACGCAGGCGATGTGCTGTAATGAAATTTCCAGTTGCCTAAGACCTTACTGATAGAGACATTGTTTGCAAAAACTTTGCTATTGAAAGCCCTGCTGTCGCCATGCTTCATAGATCATTACTGCCACTGAATTGGACAAATTCAGACTACGCGATTCAGGCTGCATCGGCAAGCGCAACCAGTGTTCAAACGGAAAACTCATGCGCACTTCTTCTGGCAAGCCACGGGTTTCTGGCCCAAACAAAAAAGCCACATCACGGTTAAGGTTACGGTCAAACGGCGAATGCTGGCCTTTGGTAGTGAGCGGAAAAACAGCTTCAATACCCAGTGTTTTTAGCTCATCAAGGCAAGGCTGCAAGGATGGCCAGATTTTAAGCTCTGCCCACTCATGGTAATCCAGCCCTGCCCGTTTTAATTTTTTGTCTTCCAGTTCAAAACCCAATGGTTCAACCAAATGCAGCTTGGCCCCAGTATTCGCACACAGGCGAATAATATTACCGGTATTACTGGGAATTTCCGGCTCAAATAAAATAATATGAATCACAGCAAAACCAATTCAATAAAAAAACCAGCCTTATTTTAGCTGGTTTCTGGTTTAACTGGTTTTAGTTTGGCTGGTTTTATTTCAAAAGCTAAAAGCTGTTTTCAGCACCAGCCTTCACAAGCGTTTACCGCTATTTCATTGCTGCCTCAAAGCGCTGGTTGACCTTGTTCCAGTTCACCACATTCCAGAATGCCTTGGTATAATTAGCACGCTTGTTTTGGTATTTCAGATAATAGGCATGCTCCCAAACATCCAGACCGAGTAAAGGCTGGCCTTTTGTTTCGGCAATATCCATCAATGGATTGTCCTGATTAGGGGTCGAAGTAACCATCAGTTTATGATCTGGTGTCATGACTAACCATGCCCAGCCAGAACCAAAACGGCTGGTTGCTGCCTCATTAAATTTTTGCTCAAAGGCATCCAGCGAGCCAAAGTCAGCATTGATTTGTTTGAGTAATGCCTCGCTGGGTTTACCTGCCTTGGCTTTCGGACTTAAGCTTTCCCAGAAAAAACTGTGGTTATAGTGGCCGCCAGCATTGTTGCGCACTGCAGTATTGTATTTGGAAATTTGTGCCTGTACCTGCTCAATACTCATTTTGTCCAGTGCAGGATAGTTCTTGATTTCCTTGTTTAGGTTATCGACGTAGCCCTTGTGATGCTTGCCATAGTGAATTTCCATGGTTTGCTTATCAATGGATGGCTCCAGCGCACCTGACGAATAAGGTAATGGTGCCTGCTTAAATTCAGCAAAGGCAGCACTTGCCATCCCCAAGCTGGACACAATGAGTGCGGAAATACCCAAAGAACGAAAATAAACCGACACGGCCTGCTCCTTAACTGTCATTGATCAAATACCCCTAACCGTAGCAAACGATTCTCAATTCGATGTAGGCTTGCTGTAAGCTTTTAGTAAAATTCCAGCAAAAATAAGCACATATTCTTGATTTTCTTAAAATGAACTTAAAAAAGGTACATGAATTGATTGTTATTAAGATGAGTTTTTAGCAACTGTAGTATTTAAAAATTAAACGGGCTAAAAGACCTATCCGTTGCAAAAGCCGCCTATAATAAGCCGACTCTTTTTGTATTGCTAAACGGTTATGTCACATTCTCCTAAAAATCCGCCCATTGTTGGCATACTGGCTTTGTGTCGCATTGGCTTTGAGCGCGAGTGCAGTAGCGAGCTTGAACGCTGGTTTGGTGAGCGTGGTGCCGATGGCTATGTCAAATTTGAAAAACTGAGCGGTCAGGTGATCTGGTTTGGGCAAAGCAAGCAGTTTCCGAAAACATCCGAGCTTATTTTTGCCCGCCAAGTGGTCAAGCTGATTAGCAAAACACCGGTTTATTTTGATAATAAAGACCGGATTACCCCGATTTTAAGTGCGCTGGAAGATCAATCCTACAGTGCGATTTATTTTGATAATACCGATACCAACGACGGCAACAGCATGGCAGATTTGTTTCACCGCCTGCAAAAACCACTGCTATCTGCAGCTGGTAAAGCCAACATTTTAAACCGTGATGCCAAACAGCGTGCCCATCTGGTGTTTATTGATGGTACAGCGGCCTGGCTTGGTGTGAGTGAACCCGGTGAAACCCTGAAATGGCCAATGGGCATTCCGCGCCTGAAAATGCCACAGGATGCCCCGAGCCGCTCTACCCTAAAACTGGCCGAAGCCTTTGCCTATTTTATGGACAAGGAAGAACAGGCAGAATGGCTGCGTGAAGGCTTAACGGCTGTGGATCTGGGCGCTTGCCCCGGTGGCTGGACTTATCAGTTGGTAAAACATGGCTTGCAGGTGGTTGCGATTGATAATGGTGCCATGAATGAAAAAATCATGGAAACTGGTCAGGTTGAACACATCAAAGCCGACGGATTTGTGTATCGGCCACCGCGTCCAGTACATTGGCTGGTATGCGATATGGTGGAAAAACCAGCTCGTGTGGCGCAATTGATGGCCGACTGGCTGGCGGATGGCGATGCGAAGCGCGCCATGTTTAACCTGAAACTGCCCATGAAAACCCGGCTGGATGAAGTGGAATACTGCCGTGAGATTATTGAAGAACGATTGAAACAGGCCGGTAAAAAAATTGAACGCCTGCAATTTCGCCAGTTATACCATGACCGTGAAGAAGTGACTGGGTTTTTGGTTGTTAGATAAGTAGGATTTTTTGCTTCATAGTCTTTAAAGCTCTAAGAACTAA
Organism: Alkanindiges illinoisensis DSM 15370; assembly: GCF_000619845.1. Taxonomy (GTDB): domain Bacteria; phylum Pseudomonadota; class Gammaproteobacteria; order Pseudomonadales; family Moraxellaceae; genus Alkanindiges; species Alkanindiges illinoisensis. Next base: position 1,251,278 of record NZ_JHUX01000003.1, read on the forward strand.
AAGAACTTTTCAAAATATTAATTATTGGCTACTTATTAGGCAGTAATTAATATTTTTACAAACACTATACTGTATATGGCACTATTCTAGCTTCATTATTATTAAATGAGTAACCCAATTTACTGCTAATACAGAGCTAAGAATGCTAAAACTTGATCAGGAAAAATTTGTTGACTACTCAGAAAATTATTATCTTGAAACTTATCATCATCATAGATTAGTCTATGATATAAAGATAAAACAAGTTATAGGTAAACTACCTGAAGATATTGTAAATAGTGATGCATATATTCATTTAGAATGTAAAAATGATAAAGCCTATTTATATTATTTTCATAATCATAAAAAAATTTATTTTAAAATTAATAAATCAGGAGAATTAATACCAGATTCCAACCAGGTTCCTGAATTATTTATTATATTAACTATCAAAGATAATTATTTTTCCTTAAACACAAATAATCTATTTTTAAGAATAGACCGTAAAGGCTTTGCCAGCTTTAGTGCTAGTGTCCAAAAAGAATGGGAAACCTTGACATTGGGTAATATCGCTTTTCTTGATAAAAAGCTAACAGTTGTAGTCAATGTTAAAAATGCTGAGAAATCCTTACAGCAGCTATTTGAATCAATCAGTCCCAGCTTTAATACTTCAGTGGGTATCCTGTTTCTGGTTAGTCCCAGTAAAGATAATAGTCTTAATATGGTGAGAAAATATCAGGAGCATTATGCTTCTAATGTTGATTACTATCAAACGACCACTACTGAAAAGCTGGTCAATAGAAATCTGGCTTTACCTCTATTACAATCTGATTGGGTAACCTATATTGAAGCAGATGATTTTTACTCATCGGATTTTTTTAACCAAATTGAGCAAAAACTGAGTGATCCATTAATTGGTTTAATTGTGAGTAATAGCTTAGTATTTGATACTGTACAAAATAAATATGAATGCCGTGATTCGCAATCATGGCGATTTAAACAAGCAGAAACAGTCGTATATAAGCATGAGCTAAAAGATCATTTTATTTATAGTTCATATGGGTTACTATTCAAAACAGCTATTATTAAACAATATAGTCTTAAATTTAATGAACATTTAAAACATTACTCAGGTGCCTTACTTTCTAATCATTATCTTCTGGTTATGCTGGATGAAAAAATTGTATTTCTTCGCGAACCCCATATCCTGTTAAGAAAATCACCGGTTAGAACTTACTCACCGCCAAAAGATGCACCCAAACTTTCCCAGGAAAATGTTGATGCCATTAAACAGGCATTTATTGCTGTAATTAGGCAGACAAAACAGGCCTATCAGGATACTATCCCAACTTATATTAAGCAGGTAATACTTTATTATATAGCCAAGAATATAAAGCAAAATTACAATAAGCCTTTAAGCCAAGTTTTTGCCACTACAGACGCAGCCCAGGATTTTTTAGAATTATTAGTTGGCTTGGCCAAGGAACTTACGCTCGAAGAACTTAGAAAATTTCCTTCCCTTCGTAAACTTGAGTTTTTTTTAAGTGGAATTTTAAACCTTTTATATCAGGTTTCTCCTATCGTTGTTAATACCTATGTGGAGAAGATAAATTTTGAATCTAATCGTTTGCTGATTAAATATTTTTCAGCCAATGATGTAAAGATAAATATCCTACACGGCAATACTTTGGTTGAACCCGTTACCCAAAAACTTATTCATCATCAGTATCTGGACAAGTTATTTATTAAGGAAAAACGGGTCTGGATTGATTTTCCTAAAGCAGAACAGCAGTTGAAGATTTTAGTCGATAATCGTTTAACAACAATTCATTTTAACAATCAGCTATTCACTAGCGGTCTGCCCCATAGTGCACTTAAAGCCTACCAAAAGCAGTTGCCTAAACCTGTATCTACAAGCAAATATATTAATTGCTGGCTATTTATGGATCGCGATATTCAGGCAGACGATAATGCTGAACACTTATATCGCTATACCAAGCGCTTTAGAAAAAATATTTACTTTGTATTAAGAAAGGATTCACATGATTGGCCACGACTTGAACAAGAAGGTTTTCAGCTTATTGAGTTTGCAAGTAAAGATCATGAAGAAGCTTTAAATTATTGTTCCAAATTAATCAGCTCTCATTTTGATTATTATGTCACACATTTATTTGGCAAAAATACATTAAGCCATAAACAGTATATCTTTTTAACGCATGGGATGATTTTGGCGGATTTATCCATGATTTTAAATAGTAAAAATATTGACCTGTTGATTACAAGCTCTCTATTAGAACATCATTCTATTTGCCATGATGGTTCCAAATATAAATACACAACAGAAGAAGCCAAACTTTTAGGCTTGCCCAGACATGACTTTTTAATTAAAAACAAGCATAAATATCAGGACAAAGTAATCCTGGTGATGCCTACCTGGCGAACTTATATTACAGGCTATAAAGTTGGTTTAACGCATAATAGAGATCTTAATGCCCAGTTTACCGCATCAGATTATTATAAACACTGGAAAGGCTTTTTAGTCAGTGCGCATCTTAAGCAATTATGCGATGAATTTGGCTATCGGCTTATCTTTTTCCCGCATGTCAATATACAGCCCTACCTGCATCTATTTGAGTTACCAGATTATATTGAGGTACGTCAGCATCTGGATACTTCTATTCAGGAGTTGTTTTTGAAATCCAGCCTAATGATTACTGATTATTCCTCAGTACAGTTTGAAATGGCACTGCTGGATAAACCAGTAATTGGCTATCACTTTGATCGCGATAAAGTATTGTCGCATCATATTGCCGGCAAAGGCAATATCGACCATGAAAATGAAGCGCTAGGACCATTAGTCACTACTCAGAATGAGCTGTTATCGACACTACAAAGTATCTTGGCAAATGGCGGACAGCTTAGCCCAAACTATCTCGAAAAAATTGACCGGTTCTTTGCGCATCGGGACGGTCAAAACTGTCAACGAGTATATAAGGCAATCACAGCTTTAGGTTAACCTACTGACCAATAAAAAGCCCACCAAATAAATGATGGGCTTTTTATTGGTACGCTATTTTTTATGCCACAGAAAAATCACAGATTTTTCACTTGCGGCGCAAGCAGATGAGAAGTATTGCTTCGCAAGACGTAGCAACGCGGAGTGGCTCTGCTAATCTTTGCGTCTCATATGTGGAAACAAAATCACATCGCGGATACTGGCCGCATCAGCAAACAGCATCACCAAACGGTCAATGCCAATGCCCTGGCCTGCGGTTGGGGGCAAGCCGTATTCCAGCGCTTCAACAAAGTCGGCATCATAATGCATGGCTTCATCATCACCCGCATCTTTTTCAGCCACCTGCGCCTGGAAGCGCTCGGCCTGATCAATCGGGTCATTTAACTCGCTAAAGCCATTAGCCAGTTCGCGCCCGCCAATAAAGAATTCAAAGCGGTCAGTCACATGCGGGTTGGTATCGCTACGACGGGCCAGCGGTGAGGTTTCTGCCGGATATTCAGTAATAAAGGTGGGTTGGCGCAGCTTGGTTTCTACGGTTTCTTCAAACACAATAGTTTGCAGTTTGCCCAAGCCAAAGCCCGGTTTCACCTGCTCTTTTAAGGTATTTTGCACAAAGCCAGCCAGAAACTCGCGGTCATTCACTTGGTCGCGAGTCAGTTCAGGGTTGTTTTCCAGAATGGCATCAACCATGGAAATCTTTTTATAAGGGCCTTTAAAACTGAATACTTCGCCTTGATACGGCACATCGGTACTGCCCAGAATATCCAGTGCCAGGCTTGAAAGCATGTTTTCAGTGAGCTGCATCAGGTCTTTGTAATCGGCATAAGCCTGATAAAACTCAATCATGGTAAATTCAGGATTGTGCCGTGTAGACACGCCTTCATTACGGAAATTGCGGTTAATTTCAAATACACGCTCAAAACCGCCAACCACCAAACGCTTTAAATACAATTCTGGTGCAATGCGTAAATACAGCTCCATGTCCAGCGCATTGTGATGAGTCACAAACGGACGCGCGGCTGCCCCACCCGGAATCACATGCATCATGGGCGTTTCCACTTCCATAAAGCGCTCGCCAATCAGGTATTCACGGATACCGGCAATCACTTTGGCGCGGATTTCAAAGGTGCGGCGGGTGTCTTCGTTGGTGATTAAATCAAGATAACGCTTGCGGTATTTGGCTTCGGTATCGCTTAAGCCATGAAACTTGTCGGGTAATGGACGTAAGGATTTGGTCAGTAATTCAATACTGGTCAAATCCACATACAAATCGCCCTTGCCTGAGCGAGCCAGCGTGCCTTTGGCTGCAATAATGTCGCCAAGGTCAAGTTGCTTGATCAATTCCAGTTCGTCAGCAGACAAGACTTTGCGGTTTACATATAACTGGATACGGCCTGTCATGTCCTGCATCACCATGAACGAGCCACGGTTAAGCATCAGGCGTCCAGCAACAGTAACCGGAATAGTAGTCGCTGCCAGATCCTCCTTGCTGCTGTCCTTGTATTGTTCCTGCAAGTCACCCGCATAATGATCACGTTTAAAGTGATTTGGCCATGCATTGCTGCCTGCTTGCTTGGCCTTTTCTACAATAGCATTCAGCTTGGCATGACGCTGCGCAATTAAGTCGTTTTCAGAAATTTGTTGATCGTCCGGAACTTGATCCGACGTGGCTTGGCCTAAATTGTGCTGACCTGACTGCGCCATTATCTGCCTCTAAGCGTTAGGAAAAAATAAGGCAGCAATCATAGCAGAAAACCCTTATATTGACAGCAAAGCAAACTCATCCTACCGATCTATCAAAGAAAAGCGCTTTATCCATAAATAAAGTTTTGGCATAAGGCCTTTTTAATGTTTACGCAGATGTACACTTTTTAACCTTAGACTCTTATAACTCTCATGTAATTAACATGCAGTCATTGTTTTTAATACCTAACCAGATTGAGACAGCGCATCAGCGACTGGCAGTATAGCTAGACGTTTTAAGACCGATAGCTTCAGCTTTCATTCTAATATTTGAGGATATAACAATGCGCGCATTGACTTACCATGGTGCCAAGGATGTTCGAGTAGAAACGGTTGCAGATCCAGTAATTCAGGAACCCGATGATGTCATTTTGCGAGTCACTGCAACAGCTATTTGTGGTTCTGATTTACACCTGTATCGCGGCAAGATTCCTGCTACCAAGCATGGCGACATTTTCGGCCATGAATTTATGGGCATCGTTGAAGAAGTTGGTCCCGAAGTCACTGAAGTGAAAAAGGGCGACCGTGTCATTATTCCGTTTGTGATTGCCTGTGGTCACTGTTTCTTTTGTGAGCACGACCTGACAGCCGCCTGTGAAAATACCAACCCTGACCGTGGTGCGATTTTAAACAAGAAACAGATTCCACCGGGTGCAGCCCTGTTTGGCTATAGTCATCTGTATGGTGGTGTACCGGGTGGTCAGGCGGAATATGTTCGCGTGCCAAAAGGTAATGTCGGACCCTTTAAAGTGCCAGGTTCCCTGCCGGATGAAAAAGTTCTGTTCCTCACCGATATTTTGCCGACTGGCTGGCAAGCGGTAGTGAACGCACAAGTTAAAAAAGGCTCCAGTGTGGCCATTTATGGGGCTGGTCCCGTAGGATTAATGGCAGCAGCTTGCGCGCGTTTGCTGGGTGCAGAACAGATTTTTATGGTCGATCATCATGAATACCGCCTGAACTATGCGCGGGAAACCTACGGTGCTATTCCGGTAAATTTTGACCGGGTGGATGCTGCCGAATTTATCATTGAAAATACGGCTGGCAAGCGTGGTGTGGATGCTGTGATTGATGCGATTGGTTTTGAAGCCAAAGGCAGCATGATAGAAACGGTACTTACCAACTTGAAAATTGAAGGTTCCAGTGGTGCTGCACTGCGTCAATGTATTGCTGCGGTGCGCCGTGGCGGTGTGGTCAGTGTACCGGGTGTTTATGCCGGGCCAATTCATGGCTTCCTGTTTGGTGATGCCTTTGATAAAGGCCTGACCTTTAAAATGGGTCAAACCCATGTGCATCACTTCCTGCCAGAGTTGCTCGAACACATTGAAAATGGTGACCTGAATCCGGAAATTATCATTACCCATCGCATGAAGCTGGAAGATGCCGCTGAAGGTTATCGCATTTTTGAGCAGCGTGAGCAGGAATGCCGTAAAGTGATCCTGACGCCTTAATCCATTTTTATAACGCTTAAAAATTAAAGGCATTGTATTAAGTCTGGTTTGCTCCGCTTTACTCACGTAGTCATCCTATATTCGTTTTAGGATGACTATTTTTTTATGCCTGTATGACGCACTTCCGTTGCTGATTTATGCTTTCACATCGGCTAAAGGGTAAAGCGTTATCATGGACAACACTGAAAAATTATTAAATAATTAATTTATGACACTATTATTTAATATTAATTATGAGGATTAACTGCATGCCTGCTCCATTGTATCTGGACGACTTAAACATTGGCGATCGCTTTACCAGCCCAAGCTATACACTGGAAAAAGACAAGCTGCTGGAATTTGCGGGTGAATATGATCCTCAGCCGTTTCATCTGGATGATGAGCTGGCCAAGGACACCCTGTTTAATGGGCTGGCTGCCAGTGGCTGGCAAACTGCATCCATTACCATGAAGCTATGGACTGAAACCCTGCATATTGCCAACGGCCTGATTGGTATTGATTGCCATTTAAAATGGCCCACGCCCACCCGCCCCGGTGATACCTTGCGTGTTGAAGCTGAAATTGTAGATATTAAGATTTCGCAAAGTAAGCCCAATATGGGCATCGTCACCTATCATAGCCTGACCAAAAACCAGCATGATCAGATAGTGCAAGACACAACGACCAAGGTTGTGGTGTTTAAGAAATCTGCTATGGCTTGAAATTAACTTAATAGTGATGCGTTAATTATTAGAACTACTTTGTCTGATTACCGCCTGTATAAGACAAAGTAGTTCTAACCTATTACTACTCTATTTCCTTGCATCTAAAAAACCAATTATTTTTATAAAAACAATCGTTTTTACATTTAAATCATTTTACCTGATACTGGCTTTATTGCTCAAGCAGCCAGCCCGGTAACGCCAGCGCGCTACTTAAGCTTTCCCAATAATAGCCTGCATTCTTTATGAGGATAATCATGCACAATTCAGAGATAAAACCCGTTTCCGTCACTATTGAAAATCTGGAAGCTGCCTTTGCCGGTGAAGCAATGGCACACATCAAGTATCGCTACTTTGCCAAGCTGGCACGCGAGATGGGTGATGAAGACACCGCGCGCATTTTTGAAGAAACTGCCAATCAGGAAGTGATGCATGCCTTTGGCCATCTGGATCTGCTGTATCCCAAAGCCAAAATGACACCTGCCCGCGCGCTGGAAATAGCCATTGAAGGCGAAACCTATGAATACACTGAAATGTATCCCAAGTTTCGCCATCTGGCCGTTGAGGAAGGCAATCAGGCAGCCGTGAATGAATATGATGAGCAGATTGAAGAATCACGCGTACATGCCGAACAGTTCAAGGCCGTGCTGGAAAAAGCAGCCAAACGCTTTGCTGCACTAACCACTGTCGAAAAACGTCACGCCAATCACTATCAAAATGCACTCGACAAATTGCGTGCAGATGGTTAACGTGTGGCAAATTTAGAGCAATAACTCTTTTTTTGGGGTTTTGCACGGTTTTTTTGGATTTTTGGCGTTACAAATTGTCCTGTGCAATGGCACAATTCAGGCATGTTGCCCCAGGCATTTTCCCACGGGCAGGACAGTTTTGGAGATGATGATGAAGAAGTATCAATGTATCGTATGTGGCTGGATTTATGATGAAGCAGAAGGCTGGCCACAGGATGGCATTGCACCCGGTACCAAATGGGACGATATCCCTGATGACTGGACCTGCCCTGACTGCGGCGTATCCAAAATGGATTTTGAGATGATTGAAATCTAAGACTGTTTTGCTTTAAGCCATGTAGCTCCTCATCTGCATGGCTTTTTTTCGTTTCATGAATGCGTATTTTCATTCAAATTTTTGTTATTACTTTTTTGATGTTTCTGATGGAGAATTGCAGATGAACCCGATTGTCATCATTGGTTCAGGCATGGCTGGCTATACCCTGGCGCGTGAGTTCCGTAAGCTTGATACCACCACTCCTGTGGTCATGATTAGTGCTGATGACGCGGTAAATTATGCAAAACCCACCTTGTCCAATGCGCTGGTTGGCAATAAGCATCCGGATCAGATTGGTCTTGGTGATTCTGCCAAAATGAGTGCGCAGCTAAATATCAATATTTTGCCACATACAATCGTGAGCCATGTTGATTGTGAAAACCATACGCTGCAACTAAAACACCAGAACGGCGAACAAACCACACAGGTCTATAGCAAACTGATTCTGGCCGTAGGCGCCAATCCTATCCGGTTGCCAATTGAAGGCGATGGCGCTGAAGACATTCATGTGGTGAATTCACTGGCTGACTACCGCACTTTCCGCGATACCCTGTCACTGCGTACGGACAAGCGTGTACTGCTGCTGGGCGCTGGGCTGATTGGCTGCGAATTTGCCAATGACCTCAAAGCCACGGGCCATGATGTTACCGTAGTTGATATTGCGCCCCAACCCTTAGGTCGTCTACTGCCTGCTGATACGGCACAGGCATTTCAGGCTGGCCTGGAACATATTGGTGTACAGTTTGCCTTGAATACTACGGTGCAACGCATCAATCGCGCGGGCCAGGATTATGAAGTGAGCCTGACCAACGGCAATACACTGATTGTTGATATTGTGCTGTCAGCAATTGGCCTGCGTCCCAATCTGCAACTGGCACAAGCTGCCAATATCCAGACCAGTCGCGGTATTGAAGTTGATGCCCTGCTGCAAACCAGCCAGCCGGATATTTATGCCATTGGCGATTGTGCTGAAGTAGCCGGGCATTTGCTGCCCTTTGTAATGCCAATTATGCAGCAGGCTCGGGCACTGGCCAAAACACTGGCAGGCACTTCCACAGCCGTGCATTATCCAGCCATGCCGGTTGCCGTAAAAACCCCGGCTGCCCCACTGACTGTGCTGCCTGCCCCTGCGGACGTGCAAGTGGAATGGCAAACCGAACAATTTGAAGATGGTATGCTGGCCAAGGCAATGGATAATGACGGCACATTACGTGGCTTTGTATTGCTGGGTGCAACTGCAGGCAAGCAACGTATGGCTTTAACCAAACTGGTACCAGACCTGTTACCAGCCGCTAGCGCCTAAGCTGAAAAACAGTCTTTCCAGCTAAGCTAAGCCAACAAATCAGCAGTATGGATTTTAAGCATTCGCGTTTTAAAATAAGGCAGGTTTAACTGCCTTATTTTATAGGTATGACATGACGGATTTGTCTGGAAAAATTAAATTGGTTCAGGGCGATATTACCCAAATTAACGTAGATACCATTGTTAATGCGGCCAACACTTCTCTGCTGGGTGGTGGTGGCGTGGATGGGGCGATTCACCATGCTGGTGGCCCGGCGATTTTACAGGAATGCCAGCAAATCCGTGCCAGGCAAGGCGGCTGCAAAACCGGCGATGCTGTTATCACCACAGCAGGCCAGCTTCCAGCACAATTTGTGATTCATACGGTAGGCCCGGTATGGCAAGGTGGTATACATGATGAAGACCGGCTACTGGCTTCCTGTTACAACCAGAGCTTAAAGCTGGCTGACCAGCACCAGTTAACCCGCATTGCCTTTCCCAACATCAGTACGGGTATTTATGGTTTTCCAAAAGCGCGGGCAGCCCGGATTGCCGTGCAGGCTATCCATCAAAATTTGCCCCAATGCCAGTTTTTACAACAGGTTATATTTGTATGTTATGACCATGAAAATTATGCACTGTATCAGGACATATTGAATAGATAGGTTTTTCCAATAAAACACTAAAAATTGGCAATAATTTGTGCTAAAAATTCATGAAATGATTTATGATAGCTGCAATTTGACAATTCTTATTGTCATTAATAAAGCGTGATCACCCATAAGCACAGCAGGTTAATCCATGAATGCCCTCAGCAGTTTACAACCCTCTCAATACTGCGACTTAATGCAGGAAAGTAAAATTGATATTGGCAACAATATCCAGTTGCATTTTGAAATTGGTGGCATTGACAATACTAATCCGCAACAGGAAACAATTCTGCTGATTATGGGTCTTGGTGCTCAAATGCTCATCTGGCCAGATTATTTTTGTGAAGCACTCATCAAGCAGGGTTACCGTGTGATCCGTTTTGATAACCGTGATATTGGCCTGTCCAGCAAGATTCGCCATAAAGGCCCGCGCTTAAATAGCCTCAAACTGATGGGCCGTTTTACCCTTGGCCTGCCTAATGAAGGCGCACCTTATACGCTGTATGACATGGCTGATGATACCAGCCGTTTGATGAATGCATTGCACATTGAAAAAGCGCATGTGATTGGCGCGTCCATGGGTGGCATGATTGCACAGATTCTGGCTGCCAAATATCCACAAAAAGTCCAGACCCTGAATTTGCTGTTTACCAGTAACAACCGTGCGTTTCTACCACCGCCTTTTCCCAAGCAATTCCTGAGTCTGATGGGCCGCCCCAAGTCCACTGATGAAGAAGGTATGGTGGCACATTCCATGCGTTTGTTTAGCACCATTGGTTCTCCTGGCCACTTTAATCTGGATGAAGCGCGTGAAACTGCCCGCAAACTGTATCGTCGCAGTTTCCATCCAGCTGGCGTCATGCAGCAGTTTCTGGCAATTCTGTGCACTGGTTCGCTTAGCAAGGTTGACCGTGAAATCAAGCAGCCTACGCTGGTAGTGCATGGCAGCAAGGATCGCTTGTTACCGCCATCACATGGCCGTGCTGTGGCAAAATCCATTAAAAATGCCAAGTTCCAGCTCATTGACGGCATGGGCCATGACATTCCCAAATATTTTGTACCGCAGCTGGTGAAACTGTTTAGCCAGCATATTCAGGCTCATGTGAAGTAAATACTATGGCGGCACTCCCTTCCCTGCGACAACTCTCCTATCTGGTGACTTTGTCTGAAACCCTGCACTTTACCGAGGCAGCCCGCCGCTCTTTTGTTACTCAGTCTACCCTGTCTGGTGGCATCATGGAGCTGGAGCGCCTGCTGGGCGGAGTGCTGGTTGAACGTGACCGCCAGAATGTACGGCTGACGCCACTGGGCGAGGAAGTGGTACGCCGTGCGCGTTTCCTGCTGGCCGATGCTCAGGACTTAATGCGCCTGAGCCGGGAGATGAGCGAACCCTTTACCGGAGAGCTGCATCTGGGTGTGATTCCCACTATTGCACCGTTTGTGCTCACGCCATTGTTGCAATCCATTGGACAACACATGCCTAAGCTGCAACTGTTTTTGCATGAAGCACAGAGTGGTCAGGCAGTAGAACGACTCGAACATGGCACACTGGATATTGTCTTGCTGGCACTACCATTTGATACGCATAACCTGATGGTACAGGAACTGCGGGATGAACCCCTGTGTCTGGTTTACCACGAACAGGACAGCAACTGTTCCCGTGCGCGCAACATGGCTGATCTGGATTTATCACGGCTATTGTTGCTGGAAGAAGGCCATTGCCTGCGTGAACATACGTTAAGTGCCTGTTCCATTAGTGACTTAAAACAAACCAGTAGCCTGTCGGCCAGCAGCTTGCCTACCCTGATTCAAATGGTACAGGCCCGGCTTGGTTTTACCCTGCTCCCCGCCATTGCCATTAATTCCGGGATTTTAAATGGCCAGCCCCAGCTCAAGGTTAAGTCCATTGACCAGGCACCACAGCGTACACTGGCATTGCTTACCCGAAAAAGCACGCCATTGCATGCCGAATTTGCCCAACTGGCAAAATTGCTTGAGCCAATTATTAATTTTTAAACCTACCTCTCATACTAAAAAACCCTTCCCCATAGAAAGGGTTTTTTATTCAAGCTTAATCTACTGGACGCATTTGGACGCATTAGTTACATTGAATCCATTTAGACAAGCTCATGCTACTCATCATCATCCTGTGCCCTGTTTAAAAACCCTTCCCTGATTTCTGCCGGCATATCCTGATGCCACCAGCCATAAATGGAAGCCTTGATGTCTTCATCTTCATCCGGGTCATTAAAGGGTTCATCATCCTCACGGATGAGTTCATCGCCCTCAAACTTAAACCAGAATTCCCAAGGATCGTCATCGCCATAACCCCAGGCTTGGGCATGAATTTCAGGCAACAATGACTTTAAAAATAGCAGGATCGCTTCAATAAATTCATCGCCGGCAGAACCATGCACAAAATGGGCAATGGAATAGCCAGCCAGGTGGGATACCGATTCCGGGCCAAGGTCAAATTCCACAGAATCCACCTGATCCAGTAAATCCTGTGCAAGTGCTGCGCCTTCATCTACATTTATTGCTGCGGCCGCTTGCAGAAACAGGTTTTCGTCGCCTTCATGCTGGGTAAATAAGCTGTCCAGTTGATCCATGATGCTGGCATCAGGATGCTTATAATAAAGGTTGCTATGTAGTTCCATGATATTCCCCACGTATTTCTATAAATCAGGTTAAAGTTTTATTCAGTCATGCAAATTTTTAAATTGGTCAATGACAGCTTGCCTTATATTGCTGCTGCCCTACCCCATATTATAAATCAGGCTAAAACAAAGCAGTATCGGCCCTGATTTTATAGCCGATCTGTTTAAAACTTTATAGCGTTATACGTCCTAAACTGACGCCTTAGTTCCTTGAAAGCAAACTGTTTTTTACCGTGATAACTTGTCCAGTAAGATTTGCTGTGCCATATGCGGCTGTTCATTCTCGTCAGCCACCAGCCGTTTCCACTCGCCATTGCCTTTGAGAATCCAAACCTGCTGGTTATCTCCCAGATAGTTCAGCAAGCCTTGCTGGATAATGCGTTTTTTTAAGCTGGCGTCTTCTATCGGAAAGCAGGCTTCTACCCGCGAAAACAGGTTCCTGTCCATCCAGTCGGCGCTAGAACAGTAAACACGTGGTTCGGCCCCAGCATTGGCAAAATAAAACACCCGTGTATGTTCCAGAAAGCGGCCTACAATGGAACGCACGGTAATGTTGTCAGACAAGCCGGGCAACTGCGGACGCAGACAGCAGATCGAGCGAATAATCAGGTCAATCTTGACGCCTTCCTGTGAGGCCCGGTACAGCCCATCAATGAGTTGTTGCTCGGTCAGTGCATTGACCTTGACAATAATATGCGCGGGTTTGCCTGCCCGGGCATTTTTGATTTCATCCTCAATAAAGCTTAATAATTGGGAATGCAGGGTGAACGGCGCATGCAGCAGCTTTTTCAGCTTGGCCATTTTGCCCATACCGGTGAGTTCCTGAAAGATTTTATGTACGTCTTCCGATAGCGCCTTATCCGTCGTCAGCAAGCCATAATCGGTATACATCCGCGCATTGCCTGCATGGTAATTGCCAGTGCCCAAATGCACATAACGGTGCAGTTTGTCCTGCTCGCGGCGCACCACCAGAATCATCTTGGCATGGGTCTTATAGCCCACAATGCCATACACCACCACTGCGCCCGCTTCCTGCAAAATATTGGCTACCGCAATGTTGGATTCTTCATCAAAACGCGCACGCAACTCAATCACAGCAGTGACTTCCTTGCCATTGCGTGCGGCTTCCGCCAGCAGTTTGACAATTTCAGAATCCGGTCCGCTGCGATACAAAGTTTGCTTGATGGCCAGCACCTGCGGGTCATTGGCCGCCTGATGCAACAGGGTAATTACCGGCGCAAAAGACTCAAACGGATGATGCAGCAGGATGTCCTGCTTTTTCATGGCCTCAAAAATGTTTTCACTTTTTTGCAGCACGTTGGGAATGGCAGGAATAAACGGTTTGTACTTTAAGTGAGGCCGGTTAAAGTTGGAAATCAGGCGCGCAAGGTTCACCGGGCCATCCACTTTATAAAGCTGGGCAGGTTTTAGGCGAAAGCGGTTGAGCAAATAGGTAATAATTTGCTCCGGGCAATTCTGTGTTACTTCCAGTCGCACTGCACGCCCAAAACGGCGCGAATTCAGTTCGCCTTTTAGCGCCTTGGCCAGGTCTTCTACATCTTCGTCCAGCTCCATATCTGCATTACGCGTGACCCGGAACTGATAACAACCCGTAGCGGTCATACCGGGAAACAGGTCACTCACATGCTCATGGATAATGGCCGACAGCATGACATGGTGATCGTGCCCATTGGTCAGCTCATCCGGCAGGCGTACCACCCGTGGCAGTGAGCGCGGTGCTGGCACCACGGCAAGGTTAATCTGGCGACCAAACGCGTCCTTGCCTTCCAGTGTGACAATAAAGTTCAGGCTTTTATTCACCAGACGTGGAAACGGGTGCGCCGGATCAAGGCTAATCGGGGTTAATACTGGCAATACCTGTTCATGAAAATATTGCTTAACCCAAACCGCCTGTTCTTCGGTTAGCTCATCACGGCGCAGGAATCGAATGTCTTCTTCGGCCAGTTGCGGCAGGATTTCTTCATTTAAAATGCGGTATTGGCGCTCAATGGCAGCATGGGCAGTTTGCGAAATCTGGGCTAGTACTTCCGCCGGTGTCAGGCCATCGGGCGTGCGGCTTTCATTGCTAAAGCTGAGTTGCTGTAGCAAACCAGCCACCCTGATTTCAAAAAACTCATCCAGATTACGTGAAAAAATCAGCAAAAAATTCAGGCGTTCCAGCAAAGGATGCAGTGGATCAACCGCCTGTTCAAGTACCCTTAGGTGAAAATCCAGAATGGACAGTTCGCGATTGATATAGCGATTATTAAAGGTATAGGTTTCAGGATGAATATCTACCTGCTGATTCATGGATGTATGCCAGTTTTTCTCATCATTAAAAATCAGTATGCTACTTTTTAATGACAGTTCAATAACAACTGCTTAAAAACCAGCTATTAAGTGTTAAAAAACTTAAGACTAGACTGGTTTTACTCATCTTTTGGCAAGCGAACATAACCCATATAGCGCTGAATGCGGGCCTTGCGCGCGCGAACCTTGCGGTCAGAGGGATGATCCTGATAATACTTGGGATTGGGCAAATAGGCAGCTAGCTGGGCAGCTTCACTCTTGCTTAAATTGGCTGCCGACTTGCCAAAATAATATTGTGCGGCGGCTTCGGCACCATAAATGCCCTTGCCAAACTCTACCGAGTTAACATACACCTCTAAAATGCGCTGCTTGCTCCACAGCCGCTCCATCATCCAGGTGGCAATGGCTTCCTGACCTTTTCTAATATAAGAACGCTGGTTAAACAAAAATAGGTTTTTGGCCAATTGCTGGCTAATGGTCGAACCACCCGCTACCACTTCACCCTTTTTCTCATTTTTGGTGAGTGCCAGTTGAATGCCGGTCCAGTCAAAACCGGAATGGTCGATAAACTTGGCATCCTCACCCGCAATGAGTGCACGCTTGAGGTTATTACTGATGCGGTCACTGTCTTTCCATTCATGGCGAATGGCAGGCTGTTTGTAGTTCCATTCATAAATGCGCATGAACATGGAACGCTCAACCGGCTGGTATTTCCACCACACCAGACTGGAAAAAATCCATAGTTGAACCAGCAAAAATACAGATATCCCAATTAACACAGCACGCGCAATAAATGCCTTCATAACAGCGAGATAAAAAGTTATAGTGGCGCAATGCTATCAAAGCCGCCGATTTTACTCCAATTATTTTATTTCTATGCCTGTGCAGGCAATCAGCAGGGCAATTTTTAATGTGCCAATAAAAGAATGTCTTGAGTCTTATCCATGAATGAATATCTGTTGAAACAGCCACTTCGTTACTGGTGGCTCACTGCCCTGCTCATTGCCATTAATTGCGGTATATTTGGATGGCAGGTGCTGAGTGGTGTCAGTGCAACTGACCCTAGTGTGCCTGACCTGATCAGATGGGGTGCTGACTTTGCACCGCTCACCCTGACCAGTGAAAACTGGCGTTTGCTCAGTAGCATATTTTTGCATATTGGTTTTGTGCACTTGCTACTGAACATGTGGGCCTTATATTTGTTTGGTGTGTATGCCGAATTTTATTATGGCCGATTCTGGTATGTGGTGATTTACCTGCTTGCAGGCATTGCCGGTAATTTAGCCAGCAACTATGTAAGCCTGCACAATGCGCTAGAGTTTTCAAATACTGCCATTTTACAAGCCAGTAGTAGCATGAATAGCAGCCTTAATAACAGTTTGACACCGATGGTCAGTGCTGGTGCTTCAGGCGCGATTATGGGAATGGGCGGTGCACTACTGGTTGCAGCGTTATGGCCTAAAAAAGACCTTGAGCCTAAATACCTACTCAATAAAAATGCATTGATTATGCTGGCTCTGTTGAATCTGGGCTTGGGTCTTTTTGTCAGTGGCATTAATAGCATTGCCCATTTGGGTGGCTTTGCGGGTGGACTTATATTGGCGCTGGGCTATCGCTTTTGTCTTAACTTTTCAGGATTTAGTAGATACAGCCTGCAAGTGGCGTTCATTGCTGGAGGTATAGCCACATTAATTTATATCGATTACTGGCTGATTGAACACGCAAAGCAATTACTGCATTTCTGGTCAATTTATTTAATACAGTTTAAGCCTTCATAATTTAAAATCTGTCCATATAAAAATCCCTTCTAAACTTTTATTGACGCCTAGAAGGGATTAAGTCAATGATAGACAATAATACACAACAGATTAAAACGTCGACAAACCACTCCATTCGGTAAAGCGATACCACCAGTATTTCAATTGCGATTCATCCTTATACTTTTCATAAGCCACACTTAAATTCTGGCCATTCTGGTTGGTCCAGACCCGGTCAAAATAAGCATGCGCTTGCGTAATGGCAGGATAATCTGCATTGGCCAGTAGGCGCACATCGGTTTCCAGATTCAGGTTATTCAGGTTGCGACGGGTAAAGTTGGCAGACCCCAAAATCAGCTCAGCCTGGCCATTTTTGGCGCTGGTTTTTACCAGCATTTTGGTATGACACTGCTCGCCATGGGTGCTACACCAGCGTAACGGTACGCCTGCTTGTTTAAGCTCCATCGCCACCTGCCGGTTGGGAATACCATTTTTCTTACGGCCAAACGCATCCTCATTCGGGTCTAGCAGCAAGCGAACGTTGACACCGCGCTGTTTTGCATCCTTGATCGCTGCAATGATTTTACGATGCGACAAATAAAACACGGCAATATCCAGCCGGTCACCCGATTGTGCGGTATTTAAACTATTGAGCAAGGCATCGCGAATTTTGGCTTCAGTCAGGATCTGCAAACGTGGCTGATCATCACTGGCCGGTGGTGGCACTGCCGTCACAATAAAGGGCAAGTCGGCACCCGACATTCGCGCAACAGCCCGTTCGGTTTCCAGAACATCCAGCGCAGCCGCACCAGAAAACTTGAGCGCGGTATTGTCGTGCCAGCTACTGGCATTGTGTGGATTGGCCGAAGTTACCAGCGCCTGCCATCCATCTGGGGCATCAGTAATGAGTGTTTTGCGGTGATTGGCCTTAAAATTAAACAAGGTGAAGTAACTGCGCAAGGTAATTTTATCAGCACCCAGTGGATTGGGTAGCCAACCTGCCTGCGGGTTGTTGTCAAACCACTGGCAGCACAAATACCAGAATCCCGACCATAAGGGATTGGACGCGCGCAGTGGCTTAAGGTCAGTTTCAATCACTTCAACTCCAGCCTGCCGCAAGTCCAGCAAGTTACGGGTGAACTGGCCACCATAAACTGTGTTAATGGGATCGGTAATCACCACAATTTGTATGTCAGACTGGCTTTTATGCTTGGCAATCAGCGCCTGCGTCAGCTCGGCTGTCAGGTTGCGGTATTTGGCCTTAGAATCACCTACATAATCATTAAACAAAAACATGTCCACCACAATCATGCGGCGTGCCTGACTGATCATGTCAAAGGCCTGATCAAAAATTTCCTGCTGCTGGTGGCGCTGGTTCTGCTGGTCGGTATAGGTATAATCGCCCAGAAACTGTACCTGCCCGGCTGTACGCAGCGGCAAGGCCACATTCAAGCCTTGCGGTAATGGCTTATAAACCTGATAAATTGCCGATGCCAGATAAGCCAGACACCACAATCCCAGCAAAAACATTAACATGGTTTTTTTTGTCCAGTTTAGTTGATTAAGCAAATACTGAAAAAAACGCATACATCACTCTTGAGGAATTATTTAAGCATAGTGTAATTCATCCCTCCTTTAAAATTTAAGTATTTATGCAATCCAGTGACTCATCTGTTTTTTAAGGTTAGGCAGCTTTTTATTTTTAATAAACGTTATGTTATAATATATCTTTTAAAAGCCAAGAGAATAATCATGCGCGCCAATATTCATCCGTCCTATCAGGAAGTGTTATTTCACGATACCAACGCCGATGTGTACTTTGTCATCCGGTCTACCCTACAGCCCAAACAAACCCGTGAATTTGAGGGCAAAATATACCCTTATGTCACGCTGGATATTTCCAGTGCCTCGCATCCGTTTTATACAGGGGAAGTGCGTCAGGCCAGCAATGAAGGCCGTGTTGCCAGCTTTAACAAGCGTTTTGGCCGTTTTGCAGGTCGTAAAAAAGCTTAAGTTACAGCACTGAAACTACTGTCTGAAACTACAAATAAGCCCAGCCTGAATATCTCTTTTGGCTGGGTGTTCTTTATGGTGTTTTTTATATCTTTAAAAAAAGCCACCTTATTGATCAAATAAAGTGGCTGAGGATTAAACTCAAAATGTGGCTAATCAATTAAAACTTTAGCTGTATGCCCGCAGTAAAATTACGGCCAGGCTGCGGAATGGTCGATAAAAACGAGCTATGGCTATAGTATTTTTCATCCAGCAAATTATTCATTTGCAGATATAACCGATAGCTGTTGCGGGCATTTAACTCACCATCATAGGCCAGTGTGGCATTAATCAGGTTATAGCCTGCGGTGGTGGATTCATAGTCGGCAATATCATTTTGCTTAAACACATGCGCGTATTCGAGTGCACCGCCCAGTTGTCCACCCAAGGCATCCCAGTTGGCCTGTATACGGCTGCCCAGACGTGCTGCCGGGATACGTGGCAGATTACTGTTTCCTTTTAAATCGCTGCTATCCAGTTTGGCGCGTACGTAATCACCAAACAAAGTAGCTGTGTAATTGTCGTCAATGCAGTAACTGCTTTCAGCCTCAACACCATTAAACGTAGCATCAGCTTGCGTGTATTGAATCAGGCGAAAATCTTCAAAGCGATCCAGTGTCTTGGCATAAATATAGTCATCCACCTGATTATGGTAGGCACTTAAGCCAAAGGTGAAATCACCCGACGTTTTACGCAGGCTCAGCTCAACATTATTGGATTTTTCATTGCTTAGATTGGCATCACCCAGCTCATAGGTATTAGTGGCAAAGTGCCCTCCATTGGCGTATAGCTCCTGGGTATTTGGCATACGTTCAGAATGGGCCAGTGACAAAGCCAGTGCATAATCCGGCACAAATTCCCAGGTGGCTGCAAAAGACGCGGAAGTCGCCGTATCGTCATAGTCCTTTGTGCTAAATTTAGCCAGACCCAGTTCTGGATTAATGGTTTGCCATTCCTGTCGCGCACCCAACTCAAAGTGGACATCATTCCACTGATAATGCTCCAGCAAAAAGGCACTGATATTCTCAGTCAGGGTTTTGGGCAAAAAGGCTTCTTCACCATTGGCTTCAAAGTCCGAGCGCGCATATTGCAGACCCAGCACGCCTTCAAAACCGGCCACTGGCACATGCGTTAATTCAATGCGCCCATCATAGCCTTTATTATTAAATTGGGTTGCGACACTGCCCTCTTCTACTTCATCGTGCTGGTAATCAGTATAGCCTGCCCTGACCCGGATCTTGTCAAACCCGGTAAATGGCTGTGCATACTCTGCCCGAAAATCCACACGCTTGCTGTCGAGTTCGATCCACGGTGCAGTTTCATGATTATGGTCGTGATCGTGTTCATGGCCGTCATCATGATCATGTGCCGCTTCATCTTCACCTTCATGTCCCTCATCATGTCCGCCACAATGCAAATGCGTACCATGCGGATGGCAGCTTTCATATTCATGGCTATGGCCGGGCAAGCCATATTCATCCTTGCGCTGGGTAAAGGCCAAGCCGGCAAAACCACGCTCGCCAATCCATGACAACCCTACACTGGCATTTTCACCTGTCGCATAAGAACCATCGACCCGTTTTTCATTCTCACCTTCTGGCGCGTAGCCACGTACCTTATAATCATTGGCATCGCGTTTAACCCCTTCAACATGCAGGGCAAACTGCTCACCCAGCCCCACTGTGACAGCCGCTGCCGCCGCTTTTTCATCCGCTACTGTGTTGCCTCTTAAATTGACTTCTCCCTCAAGTCCATTTTCAGGCATACGGGTGGGAATCTTGTTATCCAGTACATTAATAGCCCCACCAATTGCACCACTGCCATACAGCAAGGTTGAAGGCCCACGTAAAACCTCAATTTTTTCGGACAATAATGGCTCGACCGTCACCATATGATCCGGTGAAATCGCGGAAGCATCCATGACTTCTGAACCATCCGACAATACCTTCACCCGGGGCGCAGTTTGCCCGCGAATCACAGGGCGACTGGCCCCACCGCCAAAACTATCGGCATAAATGCCCGGCTGCCCGGCCAGTGCCTGTCCTAATGTCGTTGCCCCGCTGGCCAATTGATCATGCTCAACCACACTGACTGGGGTGGCAATATCAGCAGCAGTTCGATCCAGCGGATGCGCACTAATGACGATGGTCGGTAATGTATTAATGTTTGCGTTAGTATTGGCAGGGGCTATGTTGGCAGGCGTTGTACTAGCAGATATTTTATTGGCAGACTGACCAAGCGCTTCTTGTTCTGCTTCATTGCGATGAGTTTCGCCCGATGTTTCTGCCCATGCACTCATAGGAACTGGTGCCAGTAGCATAGCCAGCGCCATTGCCTGTACGAGGGGATGACGTTTTAGGTGCATAAGATTGTCCTGTTTTTTCAAAAGCATGTTTGCAAAAGTCTGGCTTCTTTAAAGCCTGTTATCATAAAAACCCAAATGAACAATGTTATGTTATAACATATTTATTAATTCAACAACCAGATACTGCAACCCATAAAAAATTTGCTGATAAAAAACTTTGTCTGCCACAAACTTTAAAAGCACAAATTTCAAAAGCACAAAAGCGTCTTGAGCCGCTAGCTATATATAGGCATAATTGACCGTTTTCATGCGTTCCCCAAAAGCGCTCAAATTTTTAGATAATTAGTGGACTCTACGCGCCATGATGCGAACTCATTACTGTGGCTCTTTAACTGAAGCCCAACTGGATCAAACTGTTACCTTATGCGGCTGGGTACACCGTCGCCGCGATCATGGCGGTGTGATTTTTCTGGACATGCGCGACCGTGAAGGTCTGGTCCAGGTGGTTATTGATCCGGATACGCCAGAAGCATTTGCCACTGCCGACCGTGCACGCTCCGAATATGTATTAAAAATTAAAGGCTATGTGCGCAAGCGCTATGCAGGCACCGAAAATGCCAATATGGTGAGTGGTCAGATTGAAGTGCTGGCCAAAGAAATTGAAACGCTAGCCGTTTCTGAAACGCCACCATTCCCGCTGAATGATGAATTTAGCAATGTGTCCGAAGAAAACCGCCTGAAATATCGCTTTCTGGATATGCGTCGCCCGGAAATGCAGGAACGTATGGTGTTCCGCTCCAAAGTCACCAGCCTGATCCGTAATTATATGGATCGCAATGGCTTTCTGGATGTTGAAACCCCGATCCTGACTCGTGCCACGCCAGAAGGCGCGCGTGATTATCTGGTACCTAGCCGTACCCAGCCGGGCAGTTTCTTTGCCCTGCCGCAATCACCACAGTTGTTCAAGCAATTGCTGATGGTGGCTGGTTTTGACCGTTATTACCAGATTGCCAAGTGCTTCCGTGACGAAGACCTGCGTGCTGACCGTCAGCCGGAATTCACCCAGATCGACGTTGAAACTTCCTTTATGTCTGATGAAGACATCATGCAAATGATGGAAGGCCTCACCGTTGAGCTGTTTGACACCATGTTGAACGTGAAGTTTGATAAATTCCCACGCATGACCTACGCCGATGCCATGCGTGATTATGCTTCTGACAAGCCAGACCTGCGTATTCCATTGAAACTGGTTGACGTGGCCGACCTGATGCAGGAAGTGGAATTTAAGGTATTTGCCGGCCCAGCCAAAGACCCGAAAGGCCGTATTGCAGCCTTGCGTGTACCGGGTGCAGGCGAGTTAAGTCGTGGTCAAATTGACGAATACACCAAATTTGTGGGTATTTATGGCGCCAAAGGTCTGGCCTACATCAAGGTTAATGACTTGAGCCAGGGCGTTGCTGGTCTGCAATCACCTATCGTCAAATTCATTGAACCGATTGTATTGCAACTGCTGGAACGTGTTGGTGCTGAAAATGGCGACATCGTATTCTTTGGCGCAGATAAAGCCAAGGTTGTAAACGATGCCATGGGCGCACTACGTGTGAAGATTGGCCATGACCTGAAACTGGCAACTTGTGAATGGGCGCCAATGTGGGTGGTTGACTTCCCGATGTTTGAAGAAACAGACGATGGCAAATGGACCTCTGTTCACCATCCATTTACCCTGCCAAAGGGTTCGGTTGAGGACATGAAAACCAATCCGGGTCAGGCCTTGTCTGTTGCCTATGACATGGTCTTAAACGGTACTGAAATTGGTGGTGGCAGCTTGCGTATTTATACGCTGGACATGCAAAAAGCGGTGTTTGAAGCGCTAGGCATTTCTGATGAGGAAGCCGAAGATAAATTCAGCTTCCTGCTGGATGCACTGAAATATGGTGCGCCACCACATGGTGGTCTGGCCTTTGGTCTGGATCGTCTGGTGATGCTCATGACTGGCGCAAACTCCATCCGTGAAGTGATTGCCTTCCCGAAAACCAAAACAGCTGAATGTCCATTAACTCAGGCACCAGCCCCTGTTGATGCCAACCAGTTACGTGATCTGGGTATTCGCCTACGTGAAAAACCAAAAGCCGAAGCTGGACAGGCTTAAGGTATTGCTTAATTTATAACGCGGTACTAAAAAAGCTCTCCCAGTGAGGGCTTTTTTTATAGCTGGATACTTGAGCTGATTTTTTGTCTTTAACTTTTAAAATGTTATTGCTGTTTGAATCAGTGTTTTAAAGTTGTCCTTTCAGTTGCCCTGTCTGGGGCTTCATGCGACAATTTGGACCTACAAATAATTTTTAGTATTGAAAGGCATAAGCTATGGCAATGCGTCCTGAAGTAAAACGAAATGGCTGGTTAATCATTGGATTTGCTGTTCTTCAGTGCATTTTGCTCCAGACAGCCGTCCATCAGCAGTGGCTGGACTTAAATTATTCGCAGCGCGCGGCCACTTATACCTTAAGTGGAATCTTCTGCGCCACCCTGATTTTATTGGCCCTGCTTTATATGGTGGTTAAGGGTAATCCTGATAATTATGATTCCTAATACATAGGACTCATCAGCTATCAGTCTATACGGCCTTATTGTTATCAGTGGTTTAGCACAAATGACCTGTACTAAAAGTCGTCAATGCTTACTTTAGTGAACTGTTCCGTGCTACAGGTTGTGTCACACCAATAATTGGCCCCAAAAAACGCTGCCGGTCATGACGATTTAACGCAGGCAAATACAGGCTGGAAATGGTTCCATCCAGATATAATGCATTGTCTATTTTTAGGGTATTTTTGAAGAAGTCTGCCAATTCATAAAAACTCACGGGCTGTTCGCTAATCACAAATACCGCTTTAGTGGACTGCTTAACGCCTACGGCATTGCGGATAAAACGTGAGCTTGAGGCTGGATTAAACTGGCTGTTAATTTTTCCCCTATAAACCAGCAATGGCCCCGACTGGGTTGCTAGCCAGATATGCTTGGGTGGGTTGCTTTGAAAATCAGTTGTACTTACCACCTGCACACTATCAGCACCTGAAGGATATTTATCTGCTGTTTTGAGCAAAAATACGCCATTCGGCTGCATAAAGAAGTTGCCTGTACCCGTTGCTGTATTTAATGGATATAGCTCACGACCTTGCTCAACATACAAGCCAACCGGCAAATAGTTGGGATGAAACATGCCAGCATTCATGGCAAAGATCAGTTGTTGGGATGCAGATTGTCGCTGTACTGACTGCTGTTTTAATAATTGCTGATTAATCGCTGCAAACGATTGGTACGGATTTCCACGATTATCCTTTAAAAACAATTGCAGATTATCTTTTTTAATATCCACAGTTACCACCACAGCCCGGGTATTGGCAAGTGGCAAGGTTTGCACTTCAATAGCCTGACTGTTTTGCAAGGTCATCAACCCTATGATGCCGGCAAATAGCCAGTGTTTAAGCTGTTTTTTTATGAAGCCAGGCCTTTGATTGGTAGTCATGACTGCACCTTATGTCAGTTTTTGGTTTAAGCACAAAATATTTTTGAGTAAAATAGTTTAACTCTTGGGATGGACACACGCATGCGTCTTTTTTTAACAATAATAAGTTTAACAACAGCTATTTTATTGACTGGTTGCTCCCGTGAACCCACTGAACCAGAATTACGGCAGGCCTATGAAGAAACACTGGCAGAAGCTAATCAGCTTGCTGTAAAAATTGGCGGTGACCGCATGAAAATTGGCTTACAGGATTTTAAAAAACTATCCTGCGAACAGCCAGAAGCTTCTGCCAATCAGGAAAATCAAAGCCAGCAAGAATCAAATAGTACCAAACAGTATCGCTGTGATATTCAGGTGAAACTGGATTTACCGCTGGTTGGGCCTAGCACGCAAAATGGCAAAATGACTGTGGTCAAGCACGACCGTGGCTGGGTGGTGCTCAGCAATAACTAATTTGCTGGGAACAAATATCCTGCCATGTATTTTTTACTCAAGATTCTTGCGCGCCTGCCGCTTCCAGTCCTGTACTATTTGGCGCGCTGGGTTGCCCTATTTATTATCATCATGCCCTATGCAGGCATGCGCTGGGTAGTGCGTGTTAACCTGTCACTAACCTATCCCCAGTTAAGCCAGCAGCAACGGCTTCAACTGGAACGAGCCAGTATTTACAGCCAATGCCTGACTGCCGCCGAATCCATTAAAAGCTGGGGCATGCCAACATCCTACAGCCTGGCGCAAATCCACAGTATTTCAGGCACTGATATTTTGCTGGAAGCACTGAAAAACCCGAATGGCGTTATTGCTGTCGTACCGCATTTTGGCACGTGGGAGCTGATGAATGCCTGGCTAAACCAGTACGCCAGTCCAGTCATTATGTATAAGCCCAGCAAGGATGCCGGTGTTGATCGTTTTATGCTGGAAGCACGCCAGCGCCTGAACGCTACCCTTGTGCCCACCGATGATTCTGGTGTACGTGCCATTTTTAAGGCGTTAAAAAAAGGAGGTTTTACAGCCATTTTGCCGGATCATGTGCCGGATTATTCCGGGGGGATTTATGCACCTTTTTTTGGCCATCCGGTTTTAACCACCACACTGGTATCCAAGCTGGCGCAAAAAACCCAGTGCAGTGTGCTTGGGCTTAGTTGTATCCGTCGGCCAGGTTTATCGGGCTTTGATGTCGTTTGTGAACTACTGGACCACCGGATTCTGGATCAGGATTTACAGGTATCAGTGAATGCCTTGAATGCCGAGATTGAGCGCCTGATTGCCCGTGCTCCCGAGCAATACATGTGGGGTTACAAGCGCTTTAAGCAAATGCAAAATTTGTCCAATGTTTATAAAAAGCCTTAAAAAAAATTAACTTAAAATGAATCAAATTCTTAAGTAAAACTAAGCTAAAATTAACTCATAATGACCGTAAAATGATGTTTAAACAACATGACGACACCACTTACCTGTTTTAAAGCCTATGACATTCGTGGCCGCCTTGGCACAGAACTCAACGAAGATATTGCCTACCGGATTGGCCGTGCCTATGGCCAGATTTACCAGCCTAAAACTGTAGTGGTTGGCAGTGATATTCGTTTAACCAGTGAAGGCCTTAAACAAGCGACTGCACGTGGTCTAATGGATGCGGGGGTTGATGTGATTGACCTTGGCATGACAGGTACTGAAGAAGTTTATTTCGGTGCATTTCATCTGGATGTACAAGGCGGCATTGAAGTCACTGCCAGCCATAATCCCATGGATTACAATGGCATGAAGCTGGTACGTGAAAATGCCTACCCGATTAGCGCCGATAGTGGTTTAAAAGAAATTCAGGCACTGGCGGAAAGTCAGGATTTTGTAGAAGGCCTGCAAAAAGGCACCTTAATACAAAAATCCATTTTAAAAGAATTTGTTGAACACCTGCTGACCTATATTGATATTGGTCAGTTAAAGCCACTCAAGCTGGTAGTCAATGCAGGAAATGGTGCAGCGGGTCATGTGATTGATGCCATAGAGCAGCAATTTGTGCAGCACAATGTGCCTGTTGAGTTTATTAAAGTCCACCACGAAGCCAATGGCAATTTTCCAAATGGGATTCCTAACCCGTTATTGCCGGAAAACCGCGCTGCCACTCGCGATGCGCTGCTGGCGCATCAAGCTGATCTTGGCATTGCCTGGGATGGTGATTTTGACCGTTGTTTCCTGTTTGATGAAACCGGCCAGTTTATTGAAGGCTATTATATTGTTGGCTTGCTGGCTCAGGCGTTTTTGCTTAAAGCACCCGGTGAAAAAATCATTCATGACCCACGCCTCACCTGGAATACCATTGATATGGTTGAGGAAAGTAAGGGTGAAGCCATTCAATCCAAATGTGGTCATGCTTTTATTAAAGAGCAAATGCGCCGGGATAATGCCATTTATGGCGGCGAAATGAGTGCCCATCATTATTTCCGTGATTTTGCCTACTGCGACAGCGGGATGATTCCCTGGCTTTTGGTGATTGAACTGATTTCCCAAACTGGCAAGCCACTATCTGAATTGGTGAATGAACGGATTGCAAAATTTCCGTGTAGTGGTGAAATCAATTTTGTGGTGGATGATAGCAAAGCCACCATTCAGCGTGTACTTGATTATTTTGCACCACAGCAACCTGCCATGGACACCATTGATGGCATTAGCCTTGATTTTGGCAATTGGCGCTTTAACTTGCGTGCTTCCAACACCGAGCCTTTATTGCGCTTGAATAT
Organism: Alkanindiges illinoisensis DSM 15370; assembly: GCF_000619845.1. GTDB lineage: Bacteria > Pseudomonadota > Gammaproteobacteria > Pseudomonadales > Moraxellaceae > Alkanindiges > Alkanindiges illinoisensis. The sequence goes on from NZ_JHUX01000003.1 coordinate 1,278,500, forward strand.
TGAAAGCAAAGGCTGGCTGGAAAATAATGGTGTCGAGCAATATATCGATTTACTCACCCGTTTAATTGAAAATAAAACCGTGTAAGTTTTTTAATATCGCTGCAAGAAAAACTCCCCTAAGCAAAGGGGAGTTTTATCTTCTAAAAACAAAAACTATCCCAAAATAAAACGCAATAAGCCTTCTGTTGACGAATCAAACTGCTTGCTGGCTTGCTTGCCTTGTAAGGCTGGTAGCAGTTCCTTGGCAATTTCCTTACCCATCTCCACACCCCATTGGTCAAAGGGATTAATTCCCCAAATCACCGACTGTACAAAAACCTTGTGCTCATAAGCTGCTAGTAAAGCGCCCAAGCTAAAGGGATTTAATTCATGCAGCAAAATGGTCGAACTCGATTGATTACCATAGTAGCGTTTATACACGGGCAAATCATTATAACCTTCATCCAGCGCGCCCTCACCCAGTGCCAGCAAACGGGACTGTGCCAGACAATTGGCCAGCGCCAGTTGATGCTGTGCCTGTAATTCACTGGCAGCCTCCGCATGCAACTTTTCACGGGCATGGTAACGTAAGGCGGGTGCAATAAAATCACAAGTAATCGGTTCAGTGCCCTGATGCAAAAGCTGATAAAACGCATGTTGGGCATTAGGGCCAACATTACCCCAGATAATCGGGCAAGTTCCAAGCTTGACGCGTTCCCCTTCACGGGTGACTGACTTGCCATTGGATTCCATTTCGAGCTGTTGTAAATAATCTGCCAGATATTCCAGCCGCCCGTCATAGGGCAAAATGGCCTGCGTCTTAATATTGAGAAAATTGGTATTCCATATGCCAATCAACGCCATCAACACAGGCAGGTTTTCAGACCACGGCGCATTTTGAAAGTGCTGATCCATAAAATGAGCACCCGCCAGCAATTGCTTAAAGCCTTCAATACCAATGGTTAGGGCAATCGGCATACCAATCGTTGACCATAATGAAAAGCGGCCACCCACCCAATCCCACATGCTAAGTTGATGCTCAGGATAAATACCCCACTCGGTCATTTTTTCCTTATTGGTCGATACACCAATAAAATGGCAGCGGTCTACCCTTGAATTACGACCCAGCTTACGCTCAAGCCAGGTTCTGGCAGTTTCAGCGTTATATAAGGTATCAACCGTAGTAAAAGATTTGGATGAAATAATAAACAGAGTAGTTTCAGGCCGTAGCTCATGCAATACATGCGACACCTGACTGCCATCCATAGACGATACAAAATGAACCTGAAGATTTTGTGGTGTTTTAATTCGATAATCTTCCAGCGCCCGGCTAACCATTAGCGGGCCAAGGTCTGAACCACCAACACCAATGTTCACTACATCAGTAATGACCTCTCCGGTACAGCCGCGGTATTGGCCACGATGTAACTGATCCACCAGGAAACCCATGTGATCAATCTGCTTATGAATGGCCTGCAAAATCTCATTATCAAGCGCTGAGGCTGACCGCTGTTGTTCTTCATCTGATAGGTTTGGAATACGCAAAGCCCAGTGCATGGCAGCACGGTTTTCAGTATCATTAACCCTGTCACCCTGAAATAGTTTTTTTATCCAGCTACGCAACTGGGCAGCATCTGCAAACCGGTTCAATGAGTCCAGAATATTGCGGGTAACCCGCTGCTTGCTGTAGTCAAACAGCAAAGGTCCTATTTCCAGTTTAAACTGGTCAAACCGGGCTGCGTCCTGATTGAATAAGTCCTTCAAATGAACTGTTTTTGAAAACTCAGCATATTTTTTAAGCTGTTCATAGGGCGGAAGTGAATGATCAACCTGCATCTTATATTCCCCTTCCAATGCCAACATATTCAAAGCCCAGATCTTTTAAATAATACGGATTATAAATATTACGACCATCCAGAATTAGCGGGTGATTCATGGATTGCTTTAACCGCCGGAAATTGGGATTCCAGTATTGTTTCCACTCAGTGACCAGCATCAAGGCATCTACATTCGTTGCGGCATCATATTGTGACTCGCATAAAATCAATTGTTCATGCTGTCCATAAAGCTGGGCAATTTTTTCCAGAGCAACCGGGTCATGCAATTTAACCACTGCACCTTGTGCCCAAAGTGCTTCAAGAATTTTTAAAATGGGTGCATTGTCAATCTTGTTGGTATTTGGTTTATAGGCTGCTCCCCAAATCCCAACAGTTTTATTACTTAAGTCACAGTCAAAGTAGCGCCATAATTTTCTAAACAACACTTCTTTCTGGTCTTCATTAATTTGTAGCACCTGATGTAACAGCTTGCTTTTAATCCCTACACCTGACACTGTTTGTGCCAGATTAATCACATCCTCAGAAAAACTTTGCCCGCCAAAACCGCATCCGGGATATAAATAAGCTTCACCAATGCGCTTATCACTTCCCATGCCGACGCGAATTTGCTCAATATCAACGCCAATCGCATCTGCCACATTAGATAAATCGTTCATAAAGCTAATGCGGGTAGCCAGCATGCCTGATACAGCCAGCTTGGTAAATTCTGCCTCACGCAGAGACATTTTTAGGAAATGATCTTTCAGCCGGTTAAATGGCCTGAAAATCTCACGAATCTGGTTTTCAGCACGCGGATCATCCATGCCCAGAATAATTTTGTTGGGTCGTGCAATACTATCAATTGCCACCCCTTCCTGAATAAAATCAGGCACATAGACCAGACTTTGCTGGCTCGATAAATGACTGGCCAAGCGCGCTGAACATCCTACAGCAAAGGTTGACTGATTAATGACCAATAGATGCTGATCATTTTGTCCCAGTTTTTTAACAATCTGTTCTGCCAATCCGAAATCTTTAGGTGCAAATGCCAGAAATACAGCTTCCAGATCATCAGGCATTGGTTCATTTAAATTGGTATAGACCAGACGCTGCTCTTTACGCTGCTGATCCAGCAAACCCTGCAAACGTGGTTCAGGATAAGCTTCCTCACCTGCTTCTAGCGTCTGCTTGACCCGGCCTTCTGGCAGGCATAGCCAGATATCATGGCCTACGGATGCAAACAGAGCGGCACTCACCAATGCGCACAGGTTATCGCCATAAACATGTATTTTCATTGTACCAGTCTATTACTTAAGGGAGTTTTGAATCAGGTTTATAAAGTCTTTACCGAGTTGGGGATGATCAATACCATAGCTTAAAATAGCCTCCAGATAACCCAGCTTGCTACCACAGTCATAGGTTTTACCAGACATACGGTATGCATCTACAAATTCTTCATGCATTAGTGCAGCAATCGCATCAGTGAGCTGAATTTCGCCACCGGCGCCGGGCTTTGTTTGTTCCAGTAGGCTTAAGACACGGGCAGGTAATACATAACGACCTACTACAGCAAGGCTGGACGGTGCTTCATCAACTTTTGGTTTTTCAACAATTCCCTTTAATTGCAAGCTTTGGCCTGCTTCTAATTGCTGCCCCTGAATATCTACAATGCCATATTGTGATACGAGTTGCTCAGGCACTTGTTCTACCATAATTTGGGAATGATGGGTTTCACTGTAATGTGCAATCATTTGCTGCAAGTCATTTTGCTGGCTGGTGTTTTTAACCAGCACATCCGGCAAGAGCACGGCAAACGGCTCATTACCGATGACTGATTTTGCACACAGCACCGCATGCCCTAGTCCTAAAGGCTGCGGCTGGCGTACGGCTACCACATCAACTCCTTTAGGAATAATTGTCTGAATGGTTTCCAGCAACTCAAGCTTGTTTTTCTTTTGCAAGGTATCTTCCAGCTCGTAGTAACTATCAAAATAATCTTCAATCGCACGCTTGGAGGAATGTGTAACCAGAATAATTTGCTCAATCCCTGCTGCAATCGCTTCCTGAACCACATAATCAATCACCGGACGGTCTACCACCGTAACCATTTCCTTTGGAATTGACTTGCTGGCCGGTAAAAAACGTGTTCCCAATCCTGCTACAGGTAAAACTGCTTTTTTTACAGTCATAAAATTCTCTAAATCATAAATCGACCCAACAAAAATTTATTCTGGCATATATCAGGCCTTACTCAAATTTATTTTGAAACTTAAATATATAATTTTGTTAATTTTATGGCTTGTTTTTACAAAAATAGCTGATTAGCCTGCAGGTTTAAAATCTAATTCAGTCTTATTTTTTCCCATCGCAAAGATTTATGGTATGTGGATATTGCTGCCAGATGTAGAGACACTCTTCCCATTTCGATAAATTAATAAAATCACTTGCAGGTAATTGGTATAAGAATCCGGGAATTTCATAAATTTTATAAAGTGTTTCGATGGCTGTAGAACGAATACTATAGCTGGCTGAAAAACGCCAACCCTGTTGTAACTGGCTATACTCAAGAATACTAGGCGTCTGATAAATCTGATAGCCCAGCTTTTGAATCTGCTGAATCAATGATGTTGGCTCATATCGATGTGGTGCATACCAGTGCGGAACCTCTGGCGGCAAATGTTGAAGCAACTGCTGCAAGCGTAAGAACAGTGTCGACTCATCTTTTAAATAGGTACCCACCAGATTTGAACCAATCACCAGGATGTCTGGGCGTATTGGCAAAAGGTGAACTTTTGCTTTAAAGCAGCGGTAATCATTGTTGACTAAGATGTTATCAGACGCTTGAATGTCAAAGGTACTAAAGAAATTTGCCTTAAGGAGTCTTTGAGGATTGAGCTGCAAGTCAAGCAACTGGTCTTGCCAACGGTTTTGCAGTGTAGTTTTCTGCTGTTGCCATGCATGAATCTGCCGGGCAATCATTAGGCTTTCATTGCCATCATCCAGTATCCATATATGGGCAGGTTGCAGCACGTTCACTATATGCAGCGGAACATGAGTAATCATTCCAATATAGACTGATTTAACAGGATTTAGGGTATGTAGCCAGTAATTGAGCTGCCAGCCATAAAAATGCTTACGCCAGCCCTGAAAAATAACGGTATGCACTAATGCCCAGTCCTGATCCGGCTGAAGCATGGATTGCATCATGTTTAAATCTACAGATGAACCAGCAACCAAAACCAGATATTTTAAGTCATTCTGGTGAAATCTTTGGCAGGCTTCAATGGCATTAAATAATTGTAATGGCGTGCGTACTACGCAAACCACTTTATCTTTTGCCAACTGAGAATCCATAACAATCTATTAATTTTTGGAAAGTTTTAATGGCTTACAGTGTATCGCTTTAGATCATGAGAAATGGTTTTTATATGTTTCAGGCCTTAAAAATTTAATGGGTTATAAACCATCAGGTCACTCATCATTTAATTGCGATCTTATCGCAATAAGTATTATTCAAAAGCTGCGTTAGCGGAATTGTTCTACGTTATAATGGGTTTTGCGCTACAATTAAACTGTTAAACATGAGCAAACCTTCCATACTAGTCTTAGGCAAACGTGGCGGCATACTACAATGGTATGAGGGTTTACTAGATGCCAAAACGAGTCTTACCGGTGTTCAGATTGATGGTTTTGCCCTTAATCATAATAACTGGCATGAACGGATTTTAAAAAAAATCCTAAAGCTGAGCCATCAGAATCTGGATCATTATACTGCCAAATTATTGGCTAGAAAAATTCAGAATACACAACCAGATATTATTTTAATTGCAGATTTATTTTATCTCAGTTTGCCCTTACTTGAAGTTTTACAACATGCGAAACCAAAGGCAAAAATTTATCACTGGATTGGGGATTTCTTTGATGATCGGCTAAAATTTAGCAGTTCGCTTATTGACCAGTTTTTCTTTACTGACAGTAGCTTTCTGGATGATGCCCGTCAAATGGGAATTGATCAGGTTGCTTATTTGCCATTGGGGTTTAACCCATCTATTTTTTATCCTCCTAAAAATAACATGCCCCGTAAAGATGCGCTGCTATTTATTGGTGCCTGGTCAGAAAACAGGCAAGCATTCTTACAACAGATACAAGTTCCAGTAAATGTCTACGGGAAAGGATGGGATAAACTCAAATCCGATTATATTACGGCTCATCCGCATAACCTTAGCTTGAGCCAAGTTTCTGATTTATACCAACAATATAAATATGTGCTGAATATTATTAATCATAATAATACCCGCATAGGACTGAATATGCGCTGCTTTGAAGCAATGGGAGCAGGTGCAATTCTAGTAACAGAATACAGTAGCGACCTGCTCCATTGTTTCAACATTGAAAAAGATCTTATTTACTTTAATAACGCAGCAGAACTAACCGCGAAAATGAAAATTAAGCCTGATATTGATGCACAAGCCAGTTGTAATAAAGCTCATTTAGAACATAGTTATGCTCAGCGTCTTATGACGATATTACAACGGGCATACCCTGATTTAAGAAATTAGTCTAAACACGGGTTCTACGCTTATTTACTGTCCTAGCCCAGCGTAAGACTCTATATCTATTGCAGATAAACAGTAAAACTCTGGAAGATGACACAAAAAAGCTTGAACACATGGCCCAGATAAACTGGCTTTGCTTACGATGATACTGCAATTGCATGAAAGCATTTTGGGCATCGTAATAGGTTTGATCTACCCGGCCCGGGCTTTTATGATAAAGATGAAAATCAATCGCATAATTTTTTAGGCCCAGTGCATTGGCGTTCTGGCATAAATCAGTGCCATAAATGTGAAAGCCTGAAAGCACAGGAGAACATGCGATGTTTTGCTGTCTGTTAATAACTAAAAAATTTTCATCCAGCGTCATTACTTCAGAAGGCAAAGGCCCAACATGTAAATCACTGTAATTAACATCTGAAATTCTGATTTTCACCTGACCAAATTTACTTTTCCCAGCATTGCCAGCCACTGCCCAGTTTGGGTCCAGCTGTTCAAGCTCTTCAATTCTTTGATCAAGGATAGCCCGGCTATCAAACTTGAATAAAATATCCTGATGACAAAAAATCAAATATTTTCCACGTGCAATGCGAATGGCCTTGTTAATACCGCTATAACCATCGTATTGATTTGATTGCTTATTATCGAAATATAAAAACTCAACATCTGATCCAGAGAAACCAGCCTGCTTGGCACTTTCTACCATTTCCAGATATTCGTCATAGCGAGTAACTAGCGTACAAAAACTAAAACGCTTACTAAACTCTTCCTGAGGATTTAAGCATTGTAGTTCAGGATGTTGCGTTAAAATTGTCATATCATTTTTACCATTAAAACAGGGATTGCGTTGCCATTGCCTGAGCAAGTGTCATTGCTTCCTTATCTTTTTCACTGACAATCACTTCAATATTGTTTTCGACAGGCCAGTCAATTGATAAATCAGTATCATTCCACAACAGGCTGCGTTCAGCTTCTTTTGCATAATAATCCGTGGTCTTATATAAGAACTGCGTATTGTCTTCCAAGGCAATAAAGCCATGGGCAAAACCAGCAGGAATCCAGAAAGCACGGTGGTTTTCAGCACTTAACTCTACACCAACCCACTGTCCAAAGGTTTGAGAACCTTGCCGGATATCAACAGCCATATCCCATACTTTGCCCTGAACCACACGAACCAGCTTACCTTGTGCATGTGGGTTTAACTGATAATGTAATCCCCGCAATACGCCTTGGTGGGACAATGAATGATTATCCTGTACAAATGACGGTACATTTAAATTACGTGCTGTTAATGCTTGCTCAAAAGCTTGCTGATTAAAACTTTCCATAAACCAGCCGCGCTCATCACTAAAAACCCGGGGTTCCAGAATGAGCAAATCCTTAATTTTTGTTTCTATAACATTCATGCTGGTTGGTGCTCCGCATGCAACTTATGCAAATATTGTCCGTAGCCTGTTTTCTTGAAATATTGCGCCCGGTCAAATAGCTGTGCAGCACTAATCCAGCCCTGATTAAATGCAATTTCTTCCAGACAGGCGATTTTTAAGCCCTGACGGTGTTCTACTGTTTGCACAAAATGACCAGCTTCAAGCAGCGAATCATGCGTACCGGTATCCAGCCATGCAAAACCACGGCCCAGTAGCTCAACATTTAAAGCAGCTTTTTCAAGATACACATTATTGACATCAGTAATTTCCAGCTCACCACGATGAGATGGCTTGATCTGGCGTGCAATATCCACCACGCTGTTGTCATAAAAATATAATCCGGTGACCGCATAACTGGATTTGGGCTGCTGCGGTTTTTCCTCAATGCTAATGGCCTGTCCCTGCTGGTCAAACTCAACCACACCAAAGCGCTCAGGATCATTGACATGATAGCCAAACACGGTTGCCCCCGCCGGTCTGGCAGCCGCTCTGGCCAACTGGGTACTAAAGCTTTGGCCATAGAAAATATTGTCACCCAGAATCAGGCAGACATCATCCTGCCCGATAAACTCTTCACCAATTAAAAAGGCCTGCGCCAGCCCATCAGGTGAAGGTTGTACCTTATAGCTTAACTGGATGCCAAAATGAGAACCATCACCCAGCATTTTTTCAAAGCTTGGCAGATCTTCCGGTGTGGAGATAATCAGGATTTCCTGTATCCCTGCCAGCATCAGTACTGACAGCGGATAATAAATCATTGGCTTGTCATAAATTGGTAGTAGCTGTTTGGAAACACCCATGGTAATCGGGTGTAAGCGGGTCCCTGAACCACCCGCTAAAATAATACCTTTGCGCTTTAAGCTCATTTTTCAGTTTTCCCTTCAATAATTTCTTGTAAAGTATGCAATACACTCTGTTGCCAGTGTGGCAGCATTAAACCAAACTGTTGCTCCAGCTTGGCAAGGCTTAACCTTGAATTCAGTGGACGCTGGGCAGGCGTGGGATAAGCACTGGTATCAATTGGATTAACCTGTTTAATTTTCAGGTTATAGCCCAAATGACTCGCTTGCTTAAAAATAAACTGGGCATAGCCATACCAGGATACACTGCCTGCTGCAGTTAAATGATAAATACCGCATAACTGTGCAGGTGCCTGAGCATTGGCATATGTTTTTAAAGCATGCGCTGTAACATCCGCAATCAGAGCAGCCGACGTTGGCGCACCAATTTGATCATTAATGATGCTGAGTTCATCACGTTCGTGCGCTAGATGCAGCATGGTTCTAATAAAATTATTGCCGCGAGTGGCATAGACCCAGGATGTCCTAAAAATCAGCGTTTGGCAGCCACTCGCCAGAATAGCCAGCTCACCTGCACGCTTGGTTTTACCGTAGACATTGAGTGGATCTGTAGAATCGTCCTCGCGCCGTATCTGGGTTCCCTGCCCGTCAAACACATAATCCGTGGAATAATGCACCAGCAATGCACTGATTTGCTGGCAAGCTTCAGCTATAGCCTTTACTGCCAAGTGATTAATGATATCGGCATCTTGTGCTGCTGATTCGGCTTTATCCACTGCCGTATAGGCTGCGGCATTTATGACAACATCAGGTTTGACTGTAATAATAGTTGCACGAACTGCATCAATATTTGATAAATCGCCGCATAAAACCGCTGTATGGCCATTTGGTTGCTCCGCACTAAGCTGACTATGTCGATCCAGTGCGATCAGTTCACCTAATGGCGCCAAGGCACGTTGCAGCTCCCAGCCAACTTGTCCATTTTTTCCAAATAAAAGTATTTTCATCAGTCGGCCTTATATTGCTGGCTAATCCAGTTCTGGTATTCGCCACTTTTAACATGCTGCACCCAGACTGTATTGTCCAGATACCACTGGACAGTCTTGCGCAAGCCACTTTCAAAGGTTTCTTCTGGTGTCCAGTTGAGGTCTTGCTGTATTTTTGAGGCATCAATGGCATAACGCACATCATGACCGGGACGATCCTGCACGAACTGAATTAAATCTTTATAGTGGACAATACCTTGTGGTTTGTTCGGCGCCAGTTCTTCCAGCAGCTCACAAATGGCATGCACCACTTCAATATTCTGTTTTTCGTTATGTCCGCCAATATTATAGGTTTCACCAATCTGGCCTTGGGTAACAACGCTATATAAAGCACGCGCATGATCCTCGACATACAGCCAGTCCCTGATCTGGTTTCCTTTGCCATACACTGGCAGTGGTTTACCTTCCAATGCATTAAGGATAATCAGGGGAATCAGTTTTTCGGGGAAGTGATACGGGCCATAATTATTGGAACAATTGGTGATCAGTACTGGCAGGCCATAAGTCCGGTGCCATGCACGCACTAAATGGTCAGAACTGGCCTTACTGGCAGAATACGGTGAACTGGGCGAATACGGCGTCTGCTCGGTAAACAGGTCAGTGGTTCCTTCCAGATCACCATAGACTTCATCTGTTGAAATATGATGAAACCTGAAAGACTGCTGGCGTTCCTGATCCAGACCTGCCCAGTACTGGCGTGCCACTTCAAGCAGCTGATAGGTGCCCACGATATTGGTTTCAATAAAAGCTGCCGGGCCAGAAATGGAACGGTCAACATGCGACTCCGCAGCCAGATGCATCACCCTATCAGGCTGGTACTGTGCAAATATTTGTTTTAAATGTTCAGCATCACAAATATCAGCCTGAATAAACTGGTATCGGGAATGGGTAGAAACTGAATTGAGTGACTCCAGATTACCGGCATAGGTCAACTTGTCGATATTGAGCACATGATCTTGTGTATTTTTAATAATATGGCGTATAACGGCTGACCCAATAAAGCCAGCGCCCCCAGTAATTAATAGCTTCATAATCTTTTTGCATTGTTAACGAAATCAATAATCGGATTATTGTAATAGACTCTGTTTTTAAAATCTTGAATAAATAAACACAATAAATTACTTTTTATATTTTTAGATTTATTTTTCTAGTGCGACCTGCAGCTTATCAGCCAATTTTTTAAGCGGCTCCTGCTCTAAAGGCTTGAGCTGCAAAATATTATTGCCACTTTCTTTAAGTGTTGAAATACTGGTTTGTACCACCAGTTGTTGCTGCTGCAAGCGATTAATCGCATCTTGAAAATTCTGATCGGGCGCAAAATGCTGTGGAATCACTGCCACGACCGGACGCATGGCACTCACTGCCTCCATAATCATGGACATAGAATCTATTGTGCAATATACCACCTGACTTAAACCCAGATAACTGGAGGTTACAGGACGGGGTTTCTCAGACCACCACACTGCATCTAATACATCAACAGGATTTAAGTATTGCCTTAAAATCTGCTCAGCATTGGCACCAGTACGACGTGATGTGGTGATAAGCCATTGAATATTATGTTCTACAGCCAGCGCATTCATTTGCAGCGCCAGATTAGACCAGTCACTATCCTGATAATGTGCACCTGCGCCATCTCCACCAATCAGCATAGCCCACAACGGCTTTTCAGATTGGCACTGTCCGTGTTGATGCTCTTCAGCCAGCCATGTTTCAGCGGCTTGTTTGAGCAGCGACTGGCTAATGGGCATGGGAGAAGTTTGCAGACTAATAAACGGCGCTTGGATACTCGGCTCGAGAATCAATACGGCATTAAAGAGTTCAGGCTTTAACTGGCGCAACGATCCTGCAAAAATGGTCTTTGCAGCAAATGCCTGCCCGAGCCATGCTACGGCAAACATACTTTTTCCACCTGCACCAATTACCAGATCGGGTTTTCCGCGGGGTAACTGCCCCCGATAAAAAAAGGGCAACAGGGCAATTGATGGCTTGGTTTGCCTGATTAGCCAGTGATTAAGCAACCAGTTTAAAATACGCCGGTAAATTCCGCTTTTCAGGCGCAATTCAACCCACTCAACCTTAAGGGAATATAATTGCTCCAGCGCCAGCAAAACGCCTTTGGACTGGTTAAAATGCCCCGGAATTCCATCGCTGATCACCCAAACTATTTTTAGGGGCTTAGCATCTGGCCTGATTATAGTCATTTTTATTGTGGCGTTCCTTGCTTTAAAACGCTTAAACCCAGCTCCTGATAGACAGCAATAGTGTTGTCCAGCATGGCGTTAAAACTTAAATGATCTTGTGTAAACTGATAAACTGGTTGAGTCAGGCTATTTAAAGTGGGCATATCTGACAGGTAGGTTGTCAGCAATTCATGCAAGGCTGTGACATTGTCAGCTTCGCAAATCAGTGCTTGAGGCAGGACCTCAGCCACCATACCCACATTGGTTGAGAGCACTGGCGTTTTGGTCAACAAAGCTTCTGCTAATGTATAAGGCCCACCCTCATTACGTGAGGAAATTATAAAAACATCAGATTGTGCCAGTAAGGCTGGAATATCAGCGCGATGTCCCAACAACTCAATCTTATTTTGCAGTCCCAGTTCTTGAATTTGCTGTGCCAGTGCCTGATAGTCCGGGCCATCACCCACAATTTTCAGCGTGGCATTAATACCCTGCCATGCATCAATAAGAATATCAAAGCCCTTGGCCGTCACTAAGCGGCCAATAGCCAGTGCCTGAATGGTTTGGCTGGATTTTTCGGGTTTAGCAAAACCGGATGATAGGGTATCAATGGCAACTCCATTTAGTACCACCCGCACATCTCCCTGCTGTTCAAACTGTGCTGCCACTTGCTGGCTAACTGTAATAATCCGGTCAAACTGTAAAAAAGCCTTGAGCTTGTTTTTCTTGTTATGTAGTGTAGCAACTGAAGGTATATTCAGCCATTTTAACAAGGGCGCTACCATGCTCACAGCTTTGTTGGCCTGAACATGCAAGACGTCCGGCTGGCTTTTTTTAATGGCTTGATACAGTTGCCACAAAATCAGCGGATTACGGCGGCTTTTGCTTAAATCGACCGCCAGAAACTGGATGTCCTTGCTAAGACGTTGCTGATATTTGGCATGGGCAATGACACTTACTGCATAACCGCGTTCTGCTAGCCCATTGCTCAGCTCAACCACATGTTTTTCCAGTCCACCTTCTTCATCGCCAGCCATAACCATTGTAATTCTAGGAATAGTTTTAATGACAGGATTATTCATGCTACAAGCCTCGCTGACCAGTCCGGATGCGGCATTTAAAGGCCAGCATATTATCCTTACCACTGACTTTAATGCGTTTTAACTGCAAAAAATCCGGCTTGGGCAACAGCTCGTCAACGCCCTCAACCGTTGTAACTGCAGTCAGGTAACCTGCCTGATCAGCGGCTTCAACATCAGTTTCGCTATAAATACCAAACGGATAAGCAAAGCTGTTAATAGCCTGTCCGGTTTGCTGTTGCAAGATATAGCGTGATTCGGTCATTTCCTTAAGACGCTGCTGGTCATCAATGGCAGCCAGATTGGCATGGGTTAAGGTGTGTGAACCAATTTCAATCAGGCCACTATCCACCAGTTGCTTGATTTGCAAATCAGTCAGCTTGGTTTCGCGTGCCAACTCGCCACTATTATGATGGGCTTTTTTATAACTGGACCAGTCACGCTCGTGGCGATCAACCACCACATAAATTGTAGCTGAGGCATTGTATTTTTTTAGGATAGGCAATGCATTACTTAGGTTATCTTCATAACCATCATCAAAGGTAATCGCCACGGTTTTATCCGGATGCTTGCCCCAATTGGCACAGAGCTGATGCATGGTAACAAAGTGAAATCCCTGCTCGCTTAGCCATTTTACTTGTTGTTCAAACTGGGCTGGGGTAACCCGCAACTTGTTAAATTTGGCTCCGGCAACATGCTCGCGCACCATGTGATACATCAGGATACGCGGGCGATTCCAGTTTAAATGCGGACGCCACCAGGCATAACGATAGCTAAACCAGCTTAGGCCAACAATAACGATAAAAAAAACAATCCAGACGCTCATGTTCGGTGGTTAGCCCTGTAAATGGTGAATCAGCCAGCGCGCTGCACGGTCCGCTTCATTCAAAGTGATCCTATGCCCTGAATCAATGGCCTTTTTACTTAAGCTCTTGACCAGCCCTTGTGCCAATAGATCATCCACAGCACAGGTAATTCGATCCTGTTTAAGACGTGGCATTTGAATCAGGTGTACTTCACAGCCTGCAGTCAGCGCCTCATAGAGCATGGATACACTGTCTTCAGTCACCCATACTACACTGGCCAGTTGCAGTTGTTCAAATAACCAGCCTGTAGGGGTCTGCTCAACCGGATACACAGTGACCTGCGGATACTGCTCAGCACTGAGCTGTTTTAAAAATTCCTGCTGCAGGAACTCAGGAGGGGTACGACGAGAGGTAGTTAAAATCAACTGTTCATCAGCATGTTGCTGAGCCATAACCTGTTGCACAACTTGCTGCAACTGGGTAATCAATGCAGCTTCTGACCAGCCATGCCGTTTGGAAGGCCCACCAATCAAAATCAGGTTGCGGCCAGGTTGATGGCGCTGCTCATTCACCAGCGGATTTAATACGCCTTCTGTTACCAGTATGCCACCCTTGACAGGCGGATGATCATGGCGGGGAATAATCAGGTAGTCAAACCAGCTTACAGGCAAACTGGGCTGCATTAAAATCAGCGACTTCACATGGTGGCTTTTGTGGCGCACAATTTTTTTGATAATAAGCACTTTCCAGTGCGTGCGGTGACCTACGCCAGTAATCAGGTCAGGCATAGGCAATTGATTCAAAATTGCAGGTAAACGCTTGAATAACCAGGAACTAAGCCAGCAGGCCATCAAGGTGAGTAAGGATAACTGCTGCACTGCAATTTCAGTCAAATGAACTGAACAGGATTGCCGTTTAAGGCCAGCAGCCAAGCCCAGCATTTGTGCCCGGTGGCCTGCCTTGCCATCACTGATATACCAGATTTGCATGACTGTTTTACCTGCTTAAAACCAAAAAACCTCACCTGCCCGGTTTCAAAGCCAGACAGGTCAGGTTTAAGGGATTTAAGCGACTGGCGTTAACCAGTGACGGTATTTTTCAACTTTTCCAGTCACTGCATCAAAGAAGATTTTTTGCAGTTTTTCAGTGATTGGCCCACGCACACCTGTACCAATCGGGCGATCATCATACTCACGGATTGGAGTGACTTCTGCAGCCGTACCGGTAAAGAAGGCTTCATCGGCAATATAGAATTCGTCACGGGTAATGCGACGCTCAATCACCTGAAGACCTTCATCATGAGCAATCTGGATAATGGTTTGACGGGTAATACCATCCAAACCACCACAGGCCAGATCCGGTGTGTGCAGTACGCCATCTTTGACCAGAAATACGTTTTCACCTGCGCCCTGACAAACAAAGCCCTGCGGGTCCAATAGCATGGCTTCGTCATAGCCTGCCGTAGTGACTTCCTGATTAGCCAGAATTGATACCGGATAGTTACCCACCGCTTTGGCTTTACACATGGTGATGTTTGGCTGGTGATGGGTAAATGAAGAGGTTTTGACACGGATGCCTTTTTCCATACCCTCAGCACCCAGATAGGCACCCCACGGCCATGCAGCAACAGCCACATGTACCTGATTATTTTTTGCTGCAATGCCCAGTTTTTCCGAACCAATCCACGCAATCGGACGCAAATAGCAGGATTTCAGGCTATTTTCCCGCACAACTGCTTTTTGTGCTTCCATCAGTGTGTCCAGATCATAGGTCACTTTCATTTGGAAAATCTTGGCAGAATTTAGCAGGCGCTGGGTATGCTCGCGCAATTTAAAAATGACGGTACCCTGCTCGGTTTCATAGGCACGCACGCCTTCAAACACGCCCATGCCATAATGCAGGGTGTGGGTTAACACATGAACTTTTGCATCGCGCCAGTCAACCAGTTTACCATCATGCCAAATTAGACCATCACGTTCAGCCATACTCACGGCGTTGTTACTCCAAATTTTTACAAGAATTCTTTAAAAGCCCAGATATAAGCCTTTGTTTGAAAATGCAGAAGGACAAGCATTTAATTATCCATTCCCGCAATAGCGGCTGGATCAATCAAACGTTGCCATAGTGTGCAAACGACCTTGCGGGTCTCAAACCAGTCGGCAGCCTGGACTTGCATGGATTGCTGGGCAAGGGCTAACCGGTGGCTCTCGGTACGTTCGCGCAGGTACGCAGCAGTCAGGGCATCAGCATCGCTACGGGATAAGCAGCCTGCTGTTGCCGTGTCATCAAGGATGCGTACATTATCGGAGAAACGGGCGAGATCGGGATTCGTCCCGCTCCAAGCGAGCACTGCATACTGTGCCATAAATTCAATATCAACGATACCACCTGCGTCCTGTTTTAAATGAAAAATCCCGGCTTTTTGCTGATCACTGCTTGAACCCAAATGATCTTTCATTTTCTGGCGCATGTTTTTAACTTCCTGCCGCACCATTGCTTCATCTCGCGGACGTGTCAGAATCTGGTGACGGATTTGCTCAAAACGCTGCCTAACCAGTGCATCGCCGGCAATACTGCGTGCCCGTACCAATGCCTGATGCTCCCAAAGCCATGCACTTTTTTCCTGATAATGCGCAAAGGCATTCAGGCTTGATACCAGCACGCCTGCTTGCCCGGATGGCCGCAACCGGGTATCGACCTCATAGGCACGCCCATCCAGCGTTTGCGTCGTCAGCAGCGACATTAATTTCTGCGCTACCTTGACACAAAATTCCATGCCGCTAATAGATTTTTTACCGTCAGTATCTGATTGCTCATCCACATCATGTAAAAATACCAGATCAAGGTCTGAGCCATAGCCCAGTTCAATACCGCCCAGCTTGCCATATCCCACAATCGCAAACGCGGGAGCGTCCATTGTCAGGCTTTCGCCATTACTCCGTTTAGGCAAGCCATGCCGCGCATAAACACTATCCAGCGCCAGATGCAAACTGGCCTGCAACACCACTTCGGCAATATCAGTCAATGCATCCGACACTTTCATTAAGGGACGCTCGGCCAGCACATCACTGGCTGCTACGGCCAATACCTGACTTTTCTTGAATAAGCGCAGTACCCGCATTTGTTCTTCAATATCATCCCGCTCTACCCGCAGCAGCAACTGGCGCAGGCTATCTTCCAGATCACGATGGGATGACAACTCAAAATCCGTGGATAAAAATTCATCCAGCAACACCGGATAATGAGTTAACTCTTCAGCAATCCACGGGCTTACCGACACAATATCAACCAAACGCTGCAAGGCACCCTGATTTTCAACCAGCATCACCAGATACACACTGCGCCTTAAAATACTTTCAATCAGGGGAATTAACCGCGTTAAAGCCAGTTGTGGTTTTTGTTTTTTTAATAAAATACGGATCAGTGCAGGCCAAAAGGCATCCAGCCGCAAGCGTGCATTTTCGGGCAGTTTTTTAATCGCACTGCTGTTCCAGAAGTTTTGCACCAGTTGCCATGTAGGTGGATCAATTTTTTGCTGCAAGGCAAGCAGTGATTCTGAATCATTATGGTTTTCCAGTTTTTCTGAACGGTCATTAATTAACTGGGCGAACTGCTGGCTCACCACTTGCCGCACCTGCTGGAGCTGTTCCAAAAACGCTGGCCAGTCTTTAAAATGAAGGATTTGTGCAATACGTGCCTGAATCTCAGGCTGGATGGGCAGGAGCTGCGTTTGCTGGTCGTCGATAGCCTGAATCGCATGTTCCAGGCGTCTTAAAAACAGGTAACTGTCCTGCAAGGCGTTTACATCAGCCAGCTCAATTAAGCCTGCCTCGCCTAGTCGCTGCAAGGCCATCAGGCAGTGCTTAACCCGCAGTTCACGTCGTGCGCCACCATAAATCAGCTGGAACACCTGCACGATAAATTCAATTTCACGGATACCGCCAGCGCCCAGCTTGATATCGTCTTCACTATCGCGCCGCTGTACTTCACGCTCAATCATGGCTTTCATGTCACGCATGGCTGCAATTGCGGTGTAGTCCACATAACGTCGATATACAAAAGGCCGGGTCATGTCCATTAGCAGTTGCCCGGCTTTACCACCAGTAATGCCACGCGCCTTGATCCAGGCATAGCGCTCCCACTCACGGCCATGCTGTGCCAGATAACGCTCCAGTGCGGCATGGCTAATGGCCAGCGCACTGCCATCACCCCAGGGCCGCAGGCGCATATCCACCCGGAACACAAAGCCATCGGCAGTCACCTGATCCAGCATGCGAATGACACTTTGCCCCCATTGAATACAAAACTGCTGGTTATCAATGGACTTGCGGCCGTTGGTGGCCCCTGCTTCATCAAAGGCAAAAATCAGGTCAATGTCACTGGACAGGTTTAACTCCTGTGCACCCAGTTTGCCCATGCCAATCACAATTAAATCCTGAACCTGTCCATTTTCCTCCCCAATCGGCTCTCCATAACGGGCGATTAAAGGCTGTTTGGCCAGTTTTACCGCGGATATAATGCAGGCATCCGCAAAATCAGAGAGCTCACGGGTCAGTTGAATCACGTCAGTTAAATCATTGGCATCCTGCCAGATCCAGCGCAACATCAAGCGGGCGCGCAATTGGCGGGCTTTTTTCATCCACAGGATTTCTTCGGTACAGGTATCCAGCATTTGCTGCACCAACATGTTGATCTGTTCGGTTGTCAAGGCCGGTAGAAACTGGTCAATGGCATAATCCTGCATCCACGCATCCGGCAACTGATGCATCACTTGCCGGGCATAATTGCTGGCCAGTAGCGTACGTTCGTACTGCGCCGAATTAACCAACCCTATGATTCCAGATTGATCTGCCTGTTGAATATCTGCCATGCTGTTTCCTTGCTTCATTAGGATTACTGCTCAATACTGCCAATCAGTCCTGCCAGTGAATTACGTGTAGTAAATGATTCATAGTGAATCATGAAAACTACAAAACTACAAAACTACAAAACTGCACCCTGCCAGTGTGTTGCTTACCCTAAAGGAATGCTATATCTGCCATAAGTCAATGTTAAATCCCGTTTTATCACGAATAACACCAATCCCTTACAGGAAAAAGCATGAATCAGCCTAGCCATCGTTCATCCCTGTTGCCCTATTTAACACTGGGCGCATTACTGGCACTGGGTTTTATCGTTTCAGCGTGGATTTTGGCCCATAGTGCTCAGCAGGTGGCAAGCTCGCGTGAAAGCATTACCGTCAAAGGCACCGCTGAAAAAGCAATCAAGGCAGACCGGGCACTCTGGAGTATTAGTATTACAGCCTATGGGGCAACAGTGGGCGAGGCATTGCCCCAGCTTCAGCAAAATGTAACACAGGTTAAAAGCCAGTTACTGGCCTCAAAACTTATAAATAGCAGTCAGTTGCAGCAATACGACTGGACGTCAGAACCGGTTTACCAGCGTGATGAACAAGGAAATGAAAACCGGATTGTGGGTTATACACTCACGCAGCGTCTGGGCGCCGTATTTAATGATGTCAGTATTCCAGAAAAATTAAACACGCAGATTAACCAAATGATTGTTAATGGCCTGAGCATTGAGCGCAATGATACGCAATATCTGGTGTCCAATATTGAGGGGATTAAACTCTCCCTGATTGCAGCAGCCACCAAAAATGCGCATGACCGGGCGCTGGAATTTGCCAAAAGCGGTGAGGTAACAGTGGGCACTATGCGCTCTGCCTCACAGGGCGTATTTCAGATCAATGCCCCATTGTCTACTGGTTCTGATGAATATGGCGGCGAATACAATACAACCACCATTGATAAGATGGCGCGTGTGGTGGTTACGGTTAATTATGGAATTCAATAACCTGTTTTTGTATGAACTTCACTGCAACAGCATTGCTTTGACCAACCCAATAGTTTGAGCTGGTCAAAGCGAAGAAAAATTCAGTTTTTTAGCCTAGATTTTTTTATGACAAAGGCTGACCAGTATATAGAAACTTGATATATAGCAATTTGAGCCCTACCGACTCGCTGATTAGCAAATCGGTGGTTTATATGGAATCATAATGGTAAAGGTAGTGCCTTCATTAGGCTTGGAATTAATTTCGATCCGGCCATTGTTCTTTTCCACAAACTGGCGACATAGCAGCAAGCCCAGTCCGGTTCCCTTTTCACCATCAGTTCCCTTGTTACTCTTGGGCTGCTGGCGCATAAAGAATTCTTGGATTTGTTCTTCCGGCATGCCGATGCCTGTGTCACGTACCGAGATATGAATTTCATCATCTACTTTTTGCGCTGACAAATACACATGGCCACCGCTACGGGTAAACTTGACTGCATTGGAGGTCAGATTTTGCAGTACTGATGTCATCATGTTCAGGTCAACATGCACAGTTAACCGGGGATCAGCATCATTATGAATGGCTACATTTTTTCGTTGCGCCATGGCACCCAGCACTTCAAATACAGTCTGGAATACCTGTTCAATTTGCACATCCTGCGGGCGGTAAATAATAGCCCCGCCTTCTGACATGGCCCACTGCAACAGGTTTTCCAGTAAGCGAAATGTCGCATGCGCCGTACTACGCAAATAACCGGCAATGTCCCGAATGCCTTTTTCATCGAGGTCTTCGATTTCAGTTTCCAGTACTTCGGAAAATCCTAAAATGCCATGAAAAGGCGCACGCAGGTCATGCGCAATAATTGAGAAAAACTTATCCTTGTTGGAATTAATTTCCTTAAGCCTTTCGTTGGAATCCTCAACCACACGGTGCGACTTACGCAGCTCCAGATGCGCCATGACCTGATGCGCCAGAATGCGTAACGCCTCAATCTGATTCGGTTCCAGCTTGCGTGGCTTGGAATCCAAAATACATAGTGTTCCCAGTATATGCCCATCGCTGGTTTTTAGCGGCGCACCCGCATAAAAACGGACGTTCAGGTCACCATTTAAAGTGGGATTATCGACAAAACGCTCATCAAGGTTGGTGTCTTCTACAATAAAAACTTCTGGCTGCAAGATGGCATGGCTGCAAATACTAAACTTGCGGTCTACTTCTGCGCCGCGCTCTACGCCATGTGCCGACTTGAACCAGCTTCGCTTGTCATCCAGCAAACTAATAATGGAAATAGGGACATTGCAAATACTGGCAGCCAGCTGAACCAGATCATTAAAGCACTCTTCATCCTCAGTATCCATAATCTGGTACTGATTCAAGGCATACAGGCGTTCAGGTTCGTTGCTTGGCAACTCAGCCTCGATCATATTGCAATTCCTCAAAATGGTTTATCTGGTGCTGCGTAGTGATTTACGTCTTGTTATACCTTCCTCTGATAAGACTAATATCTTAACATTTAATCAATAAAACTTCATAAAAAAAAAATAAGCCTACATTTTTAGAGTCTTTGATTTTAAAATGCAACATTATATGGCCCTTGTGTAAAAGGCCATATCATAGAAGCTATTTTAATATGCATGTGAAAAGCATTTTAGGATTTAAGTAACTGATTGTCCTTATTCGGCCATTTCCGGTACAGATAATCCGCGACGCTGATAAAAATCTGTGACAAATTCATCAAACGCATTGTTTTCAATAGATTCACGGATCATTTGCATGAGACGCTGGTAATAGCGCAAGTTATGAATTGTACCCAGCATCGCGCCCAGCATTTCTCCACATTTGTCCAGATGATACAAATAAGCGCGGGTAAAATTGCGGCAGGTATAGCAATCGCAGTGCGGATCCAGTGGTTTCATGTCATGCCGATACTGGCTGTTGCGAATACGCACAATGCCATCAGTAATAAAATAATGGCCATTACGGGCATTGCGGGTGGGCATCACACAGTCAAACATATCCACGCCACGGCGTACTGCTTCTACAATGTCCTCTGGCTTGCCCACGCCCATCAGGTAACGGGGTTTGTCTTCCGGTAATTTGGTTGGCAGGTAATCCAGAATCTTGATCATGTCCTCTTTTGGCTCGCCAACCGACAGGCCACCAATGGCATAGCCATCAAAGCCAATTTCAGTCAGCCCATCCAGTGATTGCTGACGCAGCTCCGGGTACATGCCACCCTGCACAATGCCAAACAGTGCATTCGGGTTACCTTCAAACGCATCCTTACAGCGCTTGGCCCAGCGTAGCGACATTTGCATGGAAGTTTGTGCTTCGCTATAAGTGGCTGGATAAGGCGTGCATTCGTCAAAAATCATCACAATATCGGAATTCAGCACTCGCTGGATTTCCATGGATTTTTCAGGAGACAGGAAGATTTTGGAGCCATCAATGGGTGAACGGAACGTTACGCCCTCTTCCTTGATTTTGCGCATGGCACCAAGACTAAATACCTGAAAACCACCTGAATCAGTCAGAATCGGTTTGTCCCACTTTACAAAATCATGCAGTCCGCCATGCTCCTTGATGACTTCAAGGCCGGGACGCAACCATAAATGAAAGGTGTTACCCAAAATAATATGAGCACCAATGTCTTCAATATCACGCGGCAACATGCCTTTTACAGTACCGTAAGTTCCCACGGGCATAAAAGCCGGAGTTTCCACCACGCCATGATTTAATGTTAAACGACCACGACGCGCACGCCCGGTTTGGGCAAGTTTTTCAAATTTCATGAATTAACCTAAATGAATCCAGCGAAGAAACAGTTCACCGATTTTTAAACGACTTTCAAAATCAGGCGTCTATTGTCGTTGATTATACAAAGAAGTGCTAGCACCTCTATTTTAGGATAGGCAATATTAATATGGTTTAGGCATTTAAAAATCAGTATGCCTTTATCAAACTAATAGTATTTTATTGCATATTCAGGTGAATTATTAAATATGTCCCAAAACGATGAAAAGATTGGCAATAAGAATGATGCTGATCCCACTATTATTATTTCTGATAATCCGGAGCAGGATAAATATGAAATATTAAAAGAGAAATTGCGCTATAAGCAGGCCAAACGTGAAAATAATAAAAAGGTAGATCACAAACAAGTACGGCTGAACATTCAGGCCAATGCCCTGCCCAGCAAAACTTTCTTTATTATGAATACGCTGGCAGGCATCATTGCAGGCTATGGCTTACTCGCCAACTCGCCAGCAGTAGTCATTGGTGCCATGCTGGTGGCAATGATGACCGGGCCAATTTCCGGTATTACCCTAGCTCTGATTGATAATCGCTTGATCCTGCTGGGTACATCCCTAAAAACCCTGTTTGGCGGAATTGGCCTGCTGGCAGCGGTAGGTATCTTGCTGGGTATTATTCACTATAACATGCCCATCAGTGCGGAAATACTGGCGCGTACCAGCCCAAATTTTATGGATTTAATGGTTGCACTGGCTGGCGGCGCTGCCGGGGCATTTGCATCAATTTCAACACGCTTGTCGGTTGCGGTTGTGGGAGTTGCGGTGGCTACTGCACTTGTGCCACCTTTGGTAGCGATGGGTATTTTGCTGGCTCATTATGAATGGAAACTGGCGCTGGGGGCGTTTATTCTGGTTTTTACCAATATGGTGGCCATCCAGTTTAGCTCATCATTGGTATTATGGATTGCAGGTTTTCGCCGGGTAACTGATGAAGAAGCTGATAAAAGTGCGCTGGCTTTTATCAAACGCAATTTCATTAGCCTGATCATGCTCGGGTTCTTGGCAATTTATCTCAGCTTAAATTTACTGGGCACGATTGAAAAGCAACATTATCAGGCATCTACGACCAAGCATCTTAAAGTTTTATTTTCCAAGCAGAACAACGTCATTGAGCAAGTACAATATATTCCCTATAACAATTTCATGCTCATCCGGGTCATGCTACAAGGCGATATTGCCCCCAGCAAGCAGGAAGTACTTGCAGCCCAAAAAAGCATTTCACCCGGTAAGGATGGCCTGCCCGTTAAGCTTCAAGTACGCTTTTCATCGGTAACCATTGTGCAGCCTGACTTGCTGGATAATTTATCACTCACTTCTACTGAGGCTGATTCACTGGCACAACAATAGCTGAGTTAGCGCTGTAGTAAAACCAGTGAATAGGATTGTAAAGCCTAGATTTTTTTATCAATCAACATCGCATCGCCATAGCTAAAGAAACGGTATTTTTCTTGAATGGCATGTGCATAGGCTTGAAGCATTGGCTCACGGCCAGCCAGCGCTGACACCAGCATCAACAACGTAGATTCTGGTAAATGAAAGTTAGTCAGCAAGCGATCAATCACCTTAAAATGATAGCCGGGATAAATAAAAATATCCGTTTCGCCAGACCATGCCTTGAGTTCACCATTATTGGCTTTGGCGGCACTTTCCAGCGCACGGGTTGCAGTAGTACCCACAGCAATAATTTTGCCGCTACTTGCTTTGGTTTTTTCAATCAGCTCAACAGTAGCCTGTGGTACTTCGCCCCATTCACTATGCATGATGTGCTCAGCAATATTGTCAGTTCGCACAGGCTGAAAGGTTCCTGCACCCACATGCAAAGTCACAAAAGCCTTGTGAATACCTTTTTGCTGCAGTGCTGCCAGCAACTCATCATCAAAATGCAGACTGGCTGTTGGGGCTGCTACACTGGCGGCTTTATCTGGATTATGAAATACAGTTTGATAGCGCTCGTCATCGGTTTCATCCGCTGCACGGTTAAAATAAGGCGGAATCGGTAAGGCACCAAACTGCTCTAGCGCTGGCAATACAGACTGGTTAAAGCGTAACTCATACAGGTTATTTTGCCGCCCTTCAACTTGCGCTTCCAACTGACCATCTGCCAGATACAAAGTTGCTCCAGCTTTGGGCGAATTACTGGCTTTGACATGCGCCAGTGCTGTATCCGTACCCGTAATGCGTTCTACCAGCACTTCAACTGCACCACCACTGGCTCGCTTGCCATGCAGGCGCGCTTTGATTACCCGTGTATCATTGAGCACCAGCAAATCACCTGCCTGCAATAACTCGGGCAGCTGAGCAATAGTGCAATCTTTGGTCTGACCCTGTGCGTTGAGATGTAACAGACGTGATGCACTACGTTTGGCCAAGGGATAACGGGCAATTAGCTCGTCCGGAAGGTCATAGGAAAAATCAGATAATTGCATGGACGCAGCATGACAGCCAAAAGAGCGGGAATTATAACGAATTGAAAAGTCAAAAACTAATCAAACAGCTTAAAAGCCAACCCGTTGTGCTTGACAATAATTTTGAGGCCGCTAAGATAGCAACCCATAACTACTCCTGCCCGGGGTGGTGAAATTGGTAGACGCGGTGGACTCAAAATCCACTGTCAGAGATGACGTGTCGGTTCGAGTCCGACCCCCGGGACCATAATTTTAGATAATAAAATCAATAAGTTGCTTCTTCAATTACTTAATCCAAATATCTCATTAGTGTAAATTAACCAGCTTTTGTAGCTTATTTTCTTTAAACTTATTTTTCTTTCATGACATAGAGTTAATAATAAATCTGTAAAGATGAATTTAATGAACAAATTTTACTCATAAAAAAAGCCCATCTTAACGATGAGCTTTTAGTTTTATGCTGTATTAATAGCCCATTCTTTTCTTACGATTAATTGTGATTTTGTCACCACTCTGACACACCCGGTGATTTGGATTAATCTGGTGTGTACGGTGATTCATTGAGCCTGTGTTTCTTGTAGTATTCGGATTAAAGCTGTAACTACCATGATTAGCAAACTGGGACATTTTCCATAGCACTTAAAAACTTTGTTAATGCTAGATTAGCAAGGTGCTATGTTACTGACAAAGCGAGTTGTGTATTGCTTATTTATCCAGCAAAATTTATTTACTGAAGCTGTCTTATTAAGTCATTAATTCTATTTGGTTCGCATTTTATCTACTGATATAAAACTTTACCTTTCAGGTTAAAAAAAAATTAAATTGTATAAACAATCAAAGTTCAAAACTAAATTTTTATAAAAAACTTTAAGAAAAATATTAAATGATGATTCTTCTACTGATTTAATAAATTAACCCGCTTTATAGTTTAAATCGTTTTGTTTAAATGCGCTGGATTTTTTCTTCCTACCGTGCAATTTCAGGGTCATTAGCTTGGTCTTGCTTTTCCTCGCCTAGCAACATATGCAAATCTGTTCCGTATTCATCAACAAACTGCTGCGCTGCATCAGCATAGGCATCGGGTTCAATGGTTTTGGTTAGCGTGGTTTTTTCCAGAGCTTGGCGGATTTCCTCAACTGTATGACTATCTGCCATATCATTGTTCATTATTGGCTATCCTCACTGTGATATCTGGACAAGGGATTAGTAGGATGTATTAGGCCTAATTTACAAGGTATTTCTACCTATACTATTTGCCATAATAACTTCCTGCCCCGCCACCCTTAATATCTGGAATATTTTAAGCGAGCAAGGCGGAGTTCTTTTGGACTAAAACTCGGATTAGGCTGTCACACCCCAGCATTAAATTAGTTGTCTGTATTGCCAATTTCCTTATGTTCCGGTTCGTTATCGGTATGCTGATCCGGTAACTTCACCTTTGCATCCTGATTTTCCAGATGCGCGTTTTGCAATTGCTGTTGACGCTCTCCTTCAGTTTGGGGTTGATTAGGCTGTGGATGCTCAGGCAAGTTATTATCAGCGGTATTGCTATCAACAAGATTGTTATCGACGCTGCCGCTATTACTGGTGCTCATTGTGAACCTCTATGATTTATAAAGTTAATTAATTGAATCGAATCAACATAACTTAAAAATCAGTCTTTCTGTGTTGCACAAACACTTCAAAGCACACGTTTTTTATAATGCTCGGTCACTTCATGTAAAAGACGTAACTTTTTATCAATTTCCAAGTATTTTAATGGACTATTTTTTGCACGCGTCACAAAATGACGTTCGTAAAGTATGTATTATAAATTTATAAATATAACTACTTGAATTATAATCTTATTTTTTAATTATAGATTCCCCTTGAACTACCTAAAATTCATTGAAATTGATGAAATAAACACCATTAATTAGGTTCATGGCGGCAAATATTTATTCTGGACTATGAAGAAATAAAACTGTTTTTTTACCAGAACGGTAGCCGTATTTGAAGTATTTAAGCCTGAGTCTGAGGAGTACCAGAAATGGCATTAAGAATCGTCACTGCTGCAGAACCAATGCGCGTGGACAACCTGATCGTGTTTATTTATGGCGATCCGGGTATTGGTAAAACCTCACTGGCCTTTAGTGCCAAAAACCCGATTTTGTTCGACTTTGACCGGGGTGCGCACCGTGCTGGCAAGTTCCGTAAAGATACCGTGCCCGTAAGTAACTGGTCTGATGTAGCCGCTATCAATGCAGAAGATCTAGAAGGTTATGATTCCATCATTATTGATACCGCTGGCCGGATGCTGGATGTGATTATTGCGGATTTGGTTAAAGACCAGAAGAACTGCCGCAAAAATAGCAAGGAGCTGTCTATTCAGGGCTATGGGGCACTAAACAAACGCTTTAGTAGCTGGCTTAACCTGATTCGCTCATTTGGCAAAGATGTAATTTTGCTGGCGCATGCGGCTGAGGACAAAAAAGGCGATGAGCTGATTATCCGCCCGGATATGGTTGGTGGTAGCAAGAAAGAAGCTTATAAGGTAGCCGACATGATGGGTTATATGACCACTGTGCAGGGTGAACAGGGTGCTGAAATTTCTCTGAACTTTTCACCATCCACTTCACATCATGCCAAGGATTCCGGTGCCATCGGCAATATGATTCTGCCCGGTCTGGATAAAAACCCGGCTGCACTGGCGGATATTATCCAGCAGGCCAAGGATCATATTAATAGCTTGAGTGAGTTTCAGGCTGCTGCCTTGCAGGAACTGGAAAGCTACCGCAATGAGTGCATGGCTGCAGAACATGCCGATGACTTGAATGACCTGCGCGAACAGTTAAAGCCTGAGCATTTGTATCTCAAGGAAATGCGGCAAGCGCTGGATCTGGCCTTTAAGGGTTTAAGCCATAAAGTGATCTTTGTGGAAGGCGAGTTTGTTGATGATATGCATGACGAGGTGGCCTAAGCATGTCTTCCCGCGCCTTGCACAACACGCCACTACGTTTGTCAGTAACCATGCTGGACACTTATGTGCATGGCATGGCCAATGAGGACATGAGTAGCGAGCAATTAGCGCATGAATTGTTTGCCCGCAAAAAGCCCAGTCAGGCCATGCGGGTGGGCACGTCATTTCACCGTTTTCTGGAAAAAGGTCAGCTAGAACCACAACTGCTGGCCAAACCGGACAAATATGGCTTTCACTTTATTTTGCCGGATGACCTCAGCGGCACCATTGAGCTGGGCGTTATGCGGGAGCAGATTTATGAATGGCCTGTATTTGACAACGTGGTGCTGGTAGGCAAGATTGATGCCGAAACACCTGCCAAGCTGATTGATCACAAGCTGACTGCCCGCTTCGACCATGAGCGCTATATGGACAGCCTGCAGTGGCGTGCTTATCTGGCCATGCGTGGCAAAACCCATTTTACCTATCAGGTGTTTGAGCATAGCGGCCTGCCCACCGAGCCGGATGCATTGGGACATTATCCGGTGTTTATCAAGGATTATCACCGTCTGGATCAGTATGCCTATGCCGGCATGCAGGATGAAATCAGGGATGTTGCCCGTGATCTGTCCGAGTTTGCGCGGGTCTGGATGGCTGAATTTCGAGATTCTGAAATAAGAGGAAAAGTGGCATGAGCGTAGATATGATGATGGTGTGCAATGGCCGCGCGCTGGTTCCAGCAACCGAGCACGACTATGCCATCATGCGACAAACCTACCGGATTGGTCAGGTGATCAAAACGGAAACCAAACGTCAGGCAGATCGCAGCCTGCAACACCATCGGCTGTATTTTGGTGGATTGATTGGACTGGTCAAGGACTATTGGGAACCCCAAACTGGGCTGGTACATCCGGCTGAAGTGAGGACGGCAGCATCGTTTTGCCATTATTTGCAAAGCAAAGGTATTGCATTATCGCCTGAGCAAAGTCAGGCGCTCCAGCAGGATTACCTGCAAAGGCTAACGCAAAAGCGTGCCGCCAAGCTGATTAATCCAATGCCGGCCAGCACGGCTGAGATTCATCGCTGGATCAAGATTGAATGCGGCTATTATGATGTGGTACGCCTGCCGGATGGCACGATTGAAAAAAAGGCCAAATCCATTAGTTTCGCCAAAATGACCCAGGCCGAGTTTAATGAGTTTTATAAGGCAGCATTTGGTGTGTGCTGGCGCTTTGTGCTTAGCCGCCACTTTGAATGTGAAAGCGATGCAGAAAATGCAATTAATCGCATGCTGGACATGGCAGCCTAGCTGTCCAGCGTGAGCCTTTTTCAAGTTTGCCTACTGCCCTGACCGCCGATAATTTGTTCAAATTAATTCAACAGCGTCTATTTTATACAATCCAACCCATGGCGACATCTTATGTCGCACACCCGCTGCAATCACTTGGATTCCTATGTTTTAATCCCATCTAAGCTGTAGATAGAGCACATCATCAAGGCTGAGATTTCAGGGTGGCGTGCATTTAAACATCACGTTTACAGGCATGTGATTACAGAGGTTAATCCAGATCACTATGAAAATGATGAATGTAAATACGCTGGCGTGGCTGGATGAGCTGACCAAACCTGTGCCAGAACATCAGCAGTCCCAGCGATTAAAGCGGGCACCCAATGCGCGCTGGCTCCAGCGTAAAAATGCCGAGCAGCGGGCCATATCCGATATTGGTTTTATGAGAATAAAGGTGAACAAATGAAAGTTTATCAAGCAATCAATGCAGTGCAGCGCGCGCTGTCAAAAGAAGGGATTTCCAAGGACAGAATGGCCAGCGGTTTTGGTGCGGGCTATGCATTCCGCGGTATTGATGATGTGTACAATACTTTAAGCCCGTTATTGTCTGAACATGGCCTGGTGATTATTCCCCGCTGTGTGGAGCGGCATGAATCCCAGCGCCAGAGTGGGCCAAAAACCCTGTACTTTGTGGTGGTCAAAATGGAATTTGACTTTGTTTGCGCCGAAGATGGCAGCAAACACACCGCCTGTACCTATGGCGAAGCGATGGATTCAGGCGACAAGGCCACCAACAAGGCCATGTCGATTGCCTATAAATATGCCTGTTTCCAGACCTTTGCCATTCCAACCGAAGGCGATAACGACCCGGATGCCACTATCCATGAGCCAGCACCAGCCAGAAAGCCTAGCCAGAAGCCGGTCAAGCAGAATATGCAAGGTAGTGATCTGAACAACAATGGTAGCAATGCCAAATCACTGCCCAGCATTCTGGCCGATATCCAGAAAGCAGCTGATGTGACTGCGCTTGCTGCTATCCGTGATTATGTGGCGGCACGGCAGTATAGCGAGGTTGATGTTGGCGAAATCAAGAATGCGCTGAAATCACGCCATGATAACCTGATGCACAAAAAGGTCTGATCCGGTCTTTTTTGTTGAGGGAAGTTCCTGTTTTAAGCGGCCTGAAGCCCTGGTTTTTAGGCCGCTTTGACAATAGTTTTGGTAGGCATTTTATTAACCAGTTCCAGCTACCGCCAAGCCGAAAAATTTGTAGTGTTGCGTAATTTAATTCTGACTAAAATCCTTGGTTTTACAGGGTATTAAAGAATTAATGAGCTAAAATATGAACACTACTACATGATTTTTCAGGAAAAGCACTTGTTTTTTTCTCAAAATGCATCACTAATGACATATGACAAAATCATTTGTCACTCAGTAGGAGTGCCCTATGTCCGAGACAACAATTCAAAATCCAACTCTTCCAGTGGAAGGTAGCCTGCCTTTACTGGCATTACGCGATGTGGTGGTTTATCCCCACATGCAGATTGCTTTATTTGTGGGTCGTCCAAAATCAATCAATGCCGTTGAAGTCGCCCGTGAAAATGACAATCTGGTATTTGTCGTTGCGCAAAAGGACTCACTGGCCGAAGAGATTGACAATGAAAACCTGTATCACTACGGAACAGTGTGCCGTATTGTTCAGGTCGTAAATCATGAAAATGATGACAACTGCATCAAGGTGCTCATTGAAGGCCTGTATCGTGCCCGTCTGGATACGATTGTTGAGCTAAATGACTATATGCGTGCAGAAACCACAGCTGAGCCTGTGCCTGTGGCATTAAGCCCTGAGCAGCAAAAACAGCAACGTGAAACCCTGCAAGCGTTATTTGGCCAGTATGCTGAAGCCAAGTTACGCAATGCGCGTGAACTGAGTGCAGCCAGCGATAAAATTGAGGATTTGCTGGAACTGGTTTATTTCATCGCCACCCGTGCGCCATTGGCGATTGATGTGAAACAGAAGTTTCTGGAAGAAGCCAATATCACTGCGCATGTTAAAGAACTGATGGAATATTTAACCCAGCAGTCTGAAGAACAGCAGATTGAGCAGAACCTGCACGAAAACGTGAAACGCCAGATGGAAAAAAATCAGCGTGAATACTTTCTGAATGAAAAAATGAAAGTGATTCAGCGTGAACTATCTGACATGAATGGCGGTGGTGATGATGACATTTCAGAAATTGAAAAACGTCTGGAAGAAGCCGACCTGCCAGAAGATGTACGCAAAAAGGCAGATGCAGAATTCCGCAAGCTGAAATCCATGCAGGCTGCATCCAGTGAAGCCGCAGTTGTGCGCAACTATCTTGACTGGATTTTGAACACGCCGTGGAAAAAAGCCAGCAAGGTGAGTATCAAACTGGATAAAGCCCAGCAGATTCTGGATTCCGATCACTATGGTCTGGAAGAAGTTAAGGAACGCATTATTGAGTTTCTGGCAGTACAGTCCCGGGTGAAACAGTTGAAAGGCCCGGTATTGTGTCTGGTTGGCCCTCCAGGTGTGGGTAAAACCAGTCTGGGTGAATCGATTGCCAAGGCAACAGGTCGTGAGTTTGTACGTATGGCTTTGGGTGGCGTGCGTGACGAAGCCGAGATTCGTGGTCATCGTCGTACCTATATTGGTGCGATGCCCGGCAAGATTGTGCAGCACTTGTCAAAAGTGGGTGTAAAAAATCCGCTGTTCCTGCTGGATGAAATTGACAAGATGGCACAGGATTACCGTGGTGATCCAGCGTCCGCCCTGCTGGAAGTGCTTGATCCATCACAAAACCACAAGTTCAATGATCACTATTTAGATATGGATCTGGACTTGTCTGAAGTGATGTTCATCTGTACTGCCAACAGCATGGATATTCCTGCACCGTTACTGGACCGTATGGAAGTCATCCGCCTGCCCGGCTATACCGAGGAAGAAAAGGTAAACATTGCAGAGCGCTACCTGATTCCAAAAGCCATTAAAGCCAATGGCTTGAAGGAAAAAGAGCTGACTGTAGAAGAAGACGCAGTCCGCGACCTGATTCGCCGTTATACCCGTGAAGCTGGTGTTCGTAACCTTGAGCGTGAAATCTCCAAGATTTGCCGCAAAGTGGTTAAGGAAGCTGTAACCAGTCGTTCAAAAAACATACACATTGATATCAATGTAAATAATTTGAACGAGTACTCTGGGGTATATAAGTTTGACTATGGTCAGGCTGAAGATGACGCCCAGATTGGCCGCGTAACTGGCCTGGCATGGACCTCAGTGGGTGGTGAGTTACTGACCATTGAAGCTGCTGCTGTAAAAGGCAAAGGTATTTATACTGCAACCGGTTCGCTGGGTGATGTGATGCAGGAATCTATCAAGGCAGCAATGACTGTGGTACGTACCCGTGGTGACCAGTTGGGTATTCCACATGAACGCTTCAGTGATACTGACGTGCATGTGCATATGCCTGAAGGTGCAACACCCAAGGATGGCCCTTCTGCAGGTCTGGCATTGACCACAGCTCTGGTGTCTGCCTTTACCGGTATTCCGATTCGTGCTGATGTGGCAATGACAGGTGAAGTAACCTTGCGTGGCCGTGCACTGCGGATTGGCGGGCTAAAAGAGAAACTGCTGGCAGCTCACCGTGGTGGAATCAAGCTGGTATTGATTCCGGAAGAAAATATTCGTGATTTGGCCGAAGTGCCGGATAACGTGAAAGAAGGTCTTGAAATCAGGGCCGTAAAAACGATTGATGACGTATTGCCAGCAGCTTTGGTACATATGCCAGAGCCACTTGCAAAAGCGCCTATTGTTTCAACAACAGTTGAAAGCGATAAAGCTGCACGTCATTAACAGTTTAGACTGAGTCTTAATGACGTATGGTTGATACCTAAGCTTCTCGCTTATCGGTCGCCCATCTGTGATCTCCAGGCAGATGGGCTTGGTTGGCAGTCCAACACCCCTTTTGGACTGCCTTTTTTTTACCTGCTGTTTTTGCTAATTTTTCCTGATTTTGATCAATATTAAAAATTGCTAAATTCTTTTGCTTAAACCAGATCATTTCTGTTAGAACTGGATCACTAGGGCTGTGCTACCATATCTTTTTATTGCTGTTATTTTTCTTATTATGAAAATCAGAATTTTAACCATTGGCCAGAAGATGCCAGACTGGGTGCAAACCGGCTTTGATGATTATTTCAAACGCATTCAACCATTTGTGCAAACCCAGATTATTGAACTGCCAATGGCCAAACGCGGCAAAAATGATTCTGATACTGATATCCAGAAGTACTGTATTCAGGAAGGCAGCAGTATTCTGCAAACACTTAAACCACAGGAGCAACTGATTGCCCTTGAGGTCAATGGCCGCCATTTAACTACCGAAAAACTGGCTAACACCATGCAACACTGGATGCAGGATGGTCAGGACATTGCACTGGCAATTGGCGGGCCGGATGGCTTGTCGGATGAAGTCCGGCAGAAGGCCAAGTGGCACTGGTCTTTATCTGATCTTACCCTGCCACACCCACTGGTACGTATTGTATTAATTGAACAACTTTATCGTGCCATGACGGTGATTCATAACCATCCCTACCATCGTGCTTGATAGATCAACTCTTGTGATAATAGTTAGTTAAAAGCTAAAGCCCGGTCATTAACTTTGAGCTTTTAAGACATTAATTTTCCCATCGTTGCAGCATTGATAACAATCTGTTGCATCCGCAAGTCTTTAAATCTGTAACTCTGCCCCGCATTATTATCTTCTGAACAGTATTTCTAAAGCTGGATTTCAAAACTGGATTTACTGTTTTATGTTTGGGTAAGGCTATTGAACGGTTTGCCTATACCCTACTTCTTGCTCACCCCGCTTTATTAATTTTTATCTAGAGATTTTTGAGTACATTATGAGTATATCCACCTTGCCCGGCCTGTTTATTTCCCATGGCTCGCCCATGCTGGCGATTGAGCCTGAGCAAGTGGGGCCAGCCCTGCATCGCCTATCCATTAACCTGCCCAGGCCACGCGCCATTGTGGTGATGTCAGCACATTGGGAAAGTCAGGCGCTGGAAGTCAGCACTAGCAGCCGTCCGGAAACCTGGCATGACTTTGGCGGTTTTCCACGTGAGCTATATCAGCTTCGTTACCCAGCGCCGGGTGATGCAATACTGGCCGAACGCATGATTCAAATGCTGACGCATAACGGTATGCCAGCACATGCCAATAGTATACGGCCCCGTGATCACGGTGTCTGGATGCCCTTGCTGCACATGTACCCGGAAGCTGATATTCCAGTGATCCAGATATCGCTACCTGTTCATTTCAGTGCAGCACAGATTTATCAGGTGGGCCAGATTTTAGCACCTTTACGCCATGAACAGATTTTGCTCATTGGTTCTGGCAGTATTACCCATAATCTGGCTGAATTAAGCTGGACCGAAGAACAGGCCAGCACACCGGAATGGGCTTCGGGCTTTCGCAACTGGGTGGTGCATCAACTGAATAATGATGATTTTGCAGCGGTACTAGACTGGCAGCAGGCACCGCATGTACGGCGCAATCATCCAACCCTTGAGCATTTGTCACCGCTATTTTTTGCAATGGGTACTGGCTCGCGCTTTAGTCTGGTTCATTCCAGTTTTAGTCTGGGTGCACTGGGCATGGATTTATACCGGTTTGATTAAAAAATAGCAGCGCGTTAACCAAAGCCATGCAATACATTTGTGTGGCTTTTTTATAATGAGCTATTAAGAAACTGGTGAAACCCAACGATGAAAAATTCTTTACTGCTGGCAATGAGCCTGTCACTGATGGCCTGTACCCAATCTGGCTTGCATCCTAATCAAACCAGTATATCAGACACTGCAACCACATCATCTTTAAGCAATTCCACGTTAAGCAGCTATAGCTGGCAGCTGGTGCAGGCAACCAATAAGCAAGGCCAAGCCATCAATAACCTGTTTGTACGTCCGGACCAGCCTGTTGGCCTTCAATTTAAGGACAACAACATTGGTATTTTAAACACCTGTAACCACATGGGCGGTACATACAAGCTCAAGGGTAACGTGTTAAGCGTTGGTAATCTGGCTTCGACCATGATGGCTTGCGATGCTCCAATCAACCAGCTGGACAGCCTGATGAGCAAGGTTATCGAAGGCAACTCCACGCTAAAGATTACCACGGTCAATGCTCAGCCTCGGTTAACGCTAGTGAGTACATCTGGTGATACACTGGTATTTAAAGGCATTGCCACGCCAGAAACCAAATATGGGGCGCAGGCTGAAACCATTTTTCTGGAAATTTCACCCAAAACTCAAAACTGTGATGCAGGTGTGCGCCAGATGCAGTGCTTGCAGGTGCGCGAGGTTAAATACAATGATCAGGGCTTAAAAAGCTACGCGTCTACAAGCTGGGAAAACTTTTATGATTCCATTGAAGGCTATACGCACAATACCAATGAGCGTGTGATTATCCGGGCGAAAAAATATCCCGTTAAAAACCCACCGGCAGATGCATCCAGCGCTGCCTATGTACTAGATATGATTGTTGAGCGTGAACAGGTGAAATAAATCCTTAATTGATCTAATCCTGTAAAACAAGAAATGGCGTATTCTTAATTTTCTGAATACGCCATTTTTTATGATAAGTTTTGAATTGGTTTATTGTCTAAAAACAACTTAAAGCTACCAGACACCTTGCGCCAGCATGGCATCAGCCACTTTAACGAACCCGGCAATATTTGCACCGTTCACATAATTCACAGTGCCATCCTCAGCCTTGCCGTAAAACACGCAGCTTTGATGAATCTGCTGCATGATGTGATGCAAACGGCTGTCTACATCAGCATGCGGCCAGCTTAAACGCATGGCATTTTGCGTCATTTCCAGCCCTGAGGTGGTTACCCCGCCTGCATTACTGGCCTTGCCCGGCGCATACAGAATTTTGGCATTTAAAAAACAGTTCACTGCATCCAGAGTACAGGGCATATTTGCCCCTTCTGCCACACACATCACGCCATTTTTAACCAGTATTTCGGCATCCTGCTGATTAAGCTCGTTCTGTGTGGCACATGGCAAGGCAATATCCACTGGAATATGCCAGGGCCGCTGATCCGGGTAATAGGTCAGCTTCTGCTCGGTGGCAAACTCTGATAGACGCTTGCGCTGGATAGTTTTATGCAGCTTGATTTGTTCCAGCAGTTCAAGATCAAGCCCTTGCTCAATATGCAGGGTGCCGTTTGAATCTGATAAGGTGACCACTTTGGCACCCAGCTCAATGGCTTTTTCTGCCGCATGCAAGGCCACATTGCCAGACCCGGAAATGGCAATTTTTTTGTTGTCCAGCGTTTCACCCCGGGTGTGCAGCATTTGCTCGGTAAAATACACACAGCCATAACCTGTGGCTTCAGGCCGCATCAGGCTGCCGCCATAAGACAAGCCCTTGCCGGTAAAAACACAGGCCGTATCATTGCTGATCTTTTTCATCATGCCTGTCATATAACCTATCTCACGCGCACCTACACCAATATCACCGGCCGGGATATCAGTATTGGGGCCAAGATGACGATACAGTTCCAGCATCAGTGCCTGACAAAACCGCATAACTTCACTGTTACTTTTACCTTTGGGATCAAAATCAGAACCGCCCTTGCCACCACCCATGGGTAAAGTGGTCAGGGCATTTTTAAAGGTTTGCTCAAAACCCAGAAATTTCAGGATGGATACATTGACCGAAGGGTGAAAGCGCATGCCACCCTTATATGGCCCAATAGCTGAATTAAACTGCACCCGCCATGCCCGGTTAACCTGCACTTCATTGCGGTCATCCACCCAGGCCACCCGAAACTGGATAATACGCTCCGGCTCAACCAGACGTTCCAGCAAGCCCTGCTCGGCATAAAAAGAATTTTTTTCAATAAAGGGCCACAAACTGGTAATTACTTCTTCCACCGCCTGCATGAACTCCGGTTCACTCTGATTGCGACGGCTTACTGTATTTAAAAAATCATTGACTGAACTATATTTCAAAATTAACTCTCTCTTATCCATAAAAATAAACAGGATGAGGCAAAACAGGGTCATTGCAGAATTCAGTTTCTGGCAGGGATTATCTGTTGCAATTGCAGCGTTTTTGACAAGTTTTATTTGACCTTGTGTCAGGATTCTCGCATTATTTGCCACTTTATTTGTTTTAGTTTAGTGCCCTATTGTTCATGTCAACTGCCGAACTGATTCGCTTACTTGACGCGACCCTGCCGCAAACCCAGTGCGGTCTTTGCGGACATCCCGCAGGCTGCCTGCCGTATGCCACTGCCATGGCTGAAGGTGCCAGTGCAGATGGCTGTGTGCCCGGTGGCCAGCCTGTTGCAAACCGATTGGCAGAGATCCTGGGACGAGCACCATTGCCTGCCAAACCCAGCCAGTGGCCCATCGTGGCAGACGGCCGTCCGCAGCGCATCAAAGCAGTCATTCGTGAGGATGAATGCATTGGCTGCACCAAGTGCATTAGTGCCTGCCCTGTCGATGCCATTATGGGCAGTGGCAAGCTCATGCACAGTATTCTGACTGACCTGTGTACTGGCTGTGAATTATGTATTCCGCCTTGTCCAGTCGATTGCATTGATCTGGTTGCAGACCCGGCCCCGCCACCGAGTGATATGGAACGAGTTGCTGAACAAGATGACCTGCGCCAGCGCTATCAGGCGCATGTACTGCGTGAACAGCAACGGATACTCACTAGAAAAGCCCGAAAGCCCGTGGTTTCAGCAGCAATCAGCACTGAGCAGGCAGCAGCCATTACTGGTGTAGACTTGCATCAGCTCGTGGCTCCAGTGGTAGATGCCAAACCTGCGGCGGCTGTTTCGGCGGCGCAAACCATCAAACTGGCATCATTACGTAGCCAGATTAAAAAACTGGAACGCCAGCTTAACGTTAAACCTGATGATCTGGCCAAGCAGCAACAGTTAGAATTATTAAAAACAGCGCTGCAACGCAGCATGGATTAGCCATGAAGCCAGAACACGTCGAAGAATTTTTCAAACGCTTGCAAGCCCAACGGCCCAATCCCACCACCGAACTGGTCTATCACTCACCGTTTGAGTTACTCATTGCAGTAATTTTGTCGGCACAAATGACTGATGTGGGCGTCAATAAAGCCACAGCCAAACTGTTTGCAGTGGCTAACACGCCTGAAAGTATTCTGGCGCTGGGGGTAGAAGGGCTTAAGGAATACATCAGCAACGTTAATTTTTATACGGCCAAAGCCAACAATATTATTAGGACCTGCCAGATGCTGATTGACCTGCACGGTAGTCAGGTGCCAGATGACCGTAAAGCGCTGGAAGCACTAGCCGGTGTCGGGCGCAAAACAGCCAATGTGGTATTAAATACGGCATTCGGCCATCCCACCATGGCAGTGGATACTCATATCTTCCGGGTGAGCAATCGCACCGGCCTAGCCCCAGCCAAAACCGTGGAAGGGGTCGAAAAAAGGTTACTTGAAGTAGTGCCTGAACCGTACCTGACTAACGCCCATCACTGGATATTATTGCATGGCCGTTATACCTGTAAGGCACGGGTTCCGCTGTGCGCACAATGTATTGTGGCGGATTTATGCCAATGGCCGGACAAATATGAGTTCGGTGCTGCTGAAGGTATTGCGCATCTAAAAAGCCTAAATTTAAAAACCTAGCTTTAAAAACCTGGGCGCATAAATCTGGCAATAAAAAGCCTGCTCAATCTAAACGCTAAACGCGATTTGAAAAGCCATAAAAAAACGGGGTCTTTGCCCCGTTTTTTAATTGAAGCCCTGTTAACCTAAAATGGTAAACAGTTTTTCCTTAACGCTGTCAATGGTATCTAGGCCATTGAGCTTGTTATAAGTTGGGGCATTTTCACCAGCCTGCGCGCGCGACTGATAAAAACCAACCAGTTGTTCAGTTTCACTATGATAGGCCGCCAGACGCTTGCGAATGGTTTCTTCCTGATCATCAGGACGCTGAACCAGTGGTTCGCCAGTGACATCATCCACGCCTTCAGCTTTTGGCGGATTATAAACCAGATGATACACGCGGCCAGACGCCGGATGCTGGCGACGGCCAGACAGGCGGGTCACAATTTCTTCATCCGGTACATCAATTTCAATCACATGATCAATTGCCACACCGGCTGCTTCCAGCGCTTCAGCCTGTGGAATGGTGCGTGGAAAGCCATCAAAAATACAGCCATTGACTGCATCTGGTTGGTTTAAACGATCTTTCACCAAACCAATAATCAGGTCGTCTGATACCAGACCACCTGCATCCATCACGCTTTTGGCCTTTTGACCAAGTTCTGTTCCTTCACGGATTGCAGCACGTAGCATGTCGCCCGTAGAAATTTGTGGAATGTTATAGCGCTGGCAGATTAACTGAGCCTGTGTTCCTTTTCCTGCTCCTGGTGGCCCTAGCAAAATAATGCGCATAAAACATCTTCCTCAATAACAATAAAAAAATTACAAATTAAAACTTAAAAGATTGGCGTAACAATACATTCACAGCTGGCTGGACTCAAGTTTTTTTCAACGTTATCCGGTTACTTTCAGTAAGCATTTCTATCAGCGCTGGCAGCAATATAGCCTGCATTGATCGATTACTTCCTACTGAACTATCCCTATCATTCCCAACTGGGCCGCCAAATACCATAAGACCTAAGTGGTAACTGCCCTCACCACATTTGGGTTAAGGCAGCCTTCTTGCAAAACTGGGCTATTAACGGATAAAGGCCACAAATAAATGGATGGTCCCAGCAATAAATCCGGTTACACCACCCAGCACAATCAAAATCCACTCATCTTCCTGAAAGGCAGGCCGCAGCAGGTTCTGGAATTCTTTGGGTGACAAAGCAAGAATGCGCTCACGGAACATATGGTAGATCTTTTGCGCACGGCTCTGGTTCAACACAGGATCAGAAATAGGCACCATCGTAATCTGGATTGAGCGATCAATCAGGTCAGTTTTTAATCGTGCATATTCTTTCATGCCAATACTGACCTGCAAGCTGGTGCGTACAACTGGCGTTTCCATGATTTTATTGATATGCCGTTTAAGAATGCGTCGGGTTTTTTCCTTGCGTGAGCCATACATCATTTCAGTCATGATACTTTTGAGAGTAATTAGCTCTTCTGTTACCACTGAGGCAAACACATCGGACACTTCATGCTGGCGCTTCATAAAAGCACCTTGCCAGTTATAGGTGGCGATATGCGGCAACACCGGCGTAATAAATGGAATTCTGGTGTTGGTACGTCTAAATAACTTGAGATAGCGAAACGGATGTGGCTCCACCGGATTGAACACCATCCAGATTGCAATCCAGTTGGTCAAAAAGCCCCAGACTGCGGCCCAGAATGGCACTGTCCAGTGCCACGGCACAAAAAACCAGACCAGCATCTGGAAAAAGCCAAAGAACATACCAATCAGCGCACTGATATGCCAGATAAAATTAATTTCCTTCTGACCGACTTTAAGGAACATGCGTACCATTAAACGGCGATCACCTTCCATCTGGCGCACCACCATTTCGCGCATGTCGACCAGATTTTCCACATTGAAGGTCAATTCATTAACCAGATCACGTAGCACAGTAGGAATCTGTTTTTGCGCCTGGCTGTAGATACGACGCTTGATGGAAAAAGGCAGGTTTTCCCACAATACCGGGTTACGCTCCAGCATCACCTCATCAATCAGGTGCTCAAGGTCATAGCCGACCTGATCACCAATGATCTTGGCCATTTCGTCAGGCTCCATGGCCTGAAGAAACTCCTGCAGTGACCCCAGCTTGGACAGAGTGTTGTCGGTAATAATGCCAGAAATACGGCCTGCCTTGCGCGGTACGATTCCCTGCCAGCCCACAGGCAACGAACCAATATGAAAGCCCCAGAAATTAATGGGGTAAAATACCATTTTTAGCGCCATCCAGACGTGCGCCCAAGTCACAAAGGCCGTTACTGGCACAATACTTAAAATTGCCCAAAAATCGGGGCGATTTGCAAAGACCTGCCAATAAT
The DNA here is from genome assembly GCF_000619845.1 of Alkanindiges illinoisensis DSM 15370. GTDB lineage: Bacteria > Pseudomonadota > Gammaproteobacteria > Pseudomonadales > Moraxellaceae > Alkanindiges > Alkanindiges illinoisensis. The sequence goes on from NZ_JHUX01000003.1 coordinate 1,319,525, forward strand.
GACTAATAAACTCCAGCATGCAACACTCTCAAATGACGCCTAAACACTGTAAATTGGATAAATACCCTATCTACTTTTAATGTTGATGGTTTAGCAACCTATCAATAAATGCCAAAACTAAAACTATAGCCAAACATAATCATCGGGGTAGCATCTTCCTTGCTGCCATCACGTCCTTTCTTGCGCTCACCCACGCCAATTCCGATACTGGCCGCACTAACACGTGATCTGTTCATCCAGACATAGGACAGCTCGCCACCAGCACCGAGGCGATTGTACTTTTTGCTATCCTGAGTTTTGGTTTCAATGTGGCCCACAAAGCCACCAAAGTAATAACCGTTTTTATCGGTTCCTGTCAGGAAATACGGATAGCGAAAGCCAATCTGACCGGCAGGTTCATTCGGGCCATCAATAAAACCGCCCGCCTTGACATAAATATTGCCATAGCCTGTTGGCATTTCGGCATTCAGGTGATACAGCTCATTGGTAATCCCCACACCCGCGTATACTTTTTTTAGCCCTGTGGTGTCTGTTGCAGGCTTTGGAAACCAGTCCTTGACTGCTGCCTGTGCCGACACACTTGTCATTAACCCCACTGTCAACAGCGCTGTAATCCACTGTTTATTCATTACTAACCACTCCTGCTGGTTTTTTGGTCTACAACACCCTCTATGGCGTCGTTTGGTTAAGCCAAGGCAGACTTTATCAGAAAAAATCTGCCTGACCACTATTATTCGCCATTAAACACAAGTTTTTATTGTGCATTAAGCATGGTTTCATCTGCGATTTTTTCATCATCAGGCTGTGGCATGCCCTTGCGATTGGGCCAGATCAGGCTGCCCAGCAGCATGCCAATGACTGAAGCAATAAAGCCAGCCAGTTGCGGTGGACATACAGCTGCCAAATGTTGCAAGCCAATCATCGACCAGCCAGTACCATTACTCCAGCTATAATCCAGTGCTTCAAATATAAGCCAGACCCCCACACCAAACGCAATGGACACCCGGGCACCATTCTGACTGGCCCGCTTCCAGTACAACCCAAAAGCCAGCGGGGCAAAAGCGCCAACCAGCACCACTTTATAGGCATTTTCTACCATTTCAAAAATGGATTTATCGGTTGCCAGTGCATAGGTGGTCACACAAATCGCAAATACCAGTACGGTGGCACGAATAAACCAGACGCGCTGGCGGCTATCCAGACGGTAATAAACTTTTGATAGCAGGTTTTCACTGATGACCCCTGATGGTGCCAGCAATGTTGCAGATGCCGTACTCATAATGGCTGATAACAGCGCGCCAAAGAAAATAACCTGCACAAAAACCGGTGTGTTTTGCATAATCAGGTTGGGTAGCACCATTTGTGAATCGCCACCTTCACCCAATGCGGCATTCACCATATCCGGACTAACAATAAATGCAGTATAGGCCAGATAAATGGGCATCATGGCAAACAGGAAATAGCAGATTCCGCCAATGACTGCACCATTACGGGCGTTGTTGGCCGTATTGGCCGCCAGTACGCGCTGGTAAATATCCTGTTGTGGAATTGAACCAAAACCCAGAGTAATCAGTGCGCCAAAAAAGCCCAGCCAACCGGCCAGATTATGTTCAGGGAGCATATTCAGCTTACCTGCTTCACGCGCGTGGCTGATTACTGTGCTTGCACCGCCATCTACCATCCCGGTGATCAACCAGGTGATGTATGCCAGACCAGCAACCAGCAAAATATTATGAATAAAGTCGGTTAAGGCCACCGACCACATGCCACCCAAAATAGTATAGGTAACCACGATGGTAACGCCAATAAGCACCCCGCCCGTCACACTGATCAGGTCATGCGTAATGATATTGAACACCAGCCCCATTGCTGACAGCTGTGCAGCAACCCAGCCCAGATACGATAGGGCAATAACCACTGAAGTAATGACTTCAATATCACGGCCATAGCGCTTGCGGTAAAAATCCCCAATGGTCAGCAGTTTGAGGCGGTATAAGGGCACGGCAAAAAACAAACCGACCAGAATCAGGCACAAGGCAGCGCCAAACGGGTCAGCAACAATACCGCCCAGTCCTTCCTGAATAAATGTCGATGACGTCCCTAGAATGGTTTCTGAGCCAAACCATGTGGCAAATGTTGTGGTAACCACCATAAATAATGGCAGACGGTGACCGGCCACCAGATAATCAGAACTGTTCTTGACCCGGCGCGCAGCATACAAGCCCACACCAATGTTAAGGGCTAAATAAGCCACCAATGCAATTGCCAACAAATATTGATTTGCCACAGCTCACCCTTCTTATGTTTAGGGTTAAACTTTATTCCGCAGCACTGGTGCTGGCGGTGCCAACTGTACGTCCCCAAGTTCTGGGTAGACGGCGCGAAAGTTTAGACAAAAGTAGAACATCTGTCGCGTTTTTTTTAACGAAACCGACAAGAAAACCTAAATGCTAAAATTCCAATGGTAAAAACCAGAAATCCGCTCTCCTGCCATCTTTTACATCTCAATGTGGCAGAAGATTGGCATCCATCGGCAAATATAGCTAAAATTGTGCCAATCTTATTGCTGCTGCCTGTATGAAGAGCCCGCTTCCCCTTAAAAACCCCCATCAGGACCAGCAAATCTTTCGTCATCGCGTCTGGTTTGCCGTGGCTTTTGTAGTCTTTTGCTTTCTATGTTTGCTGGCTCGCTATACCTATCTGCAGATTTTTCAGTACGGACAGTACAATAGCGCAGCTGACAAGAACCGTATCCGCCTACAGGCTATTCCCCCAGCACGCGGCTATATTTATGACCGCAATGGGGTCTTGCTGGCCGACAACTATCCGGTATTTACCGCCGTCATTAACCGGGCAGACATTGAAAATCTCGAAGATACCCTGAAACGGCTGGTGCCAGTGCTGGACCTGACGCTGGATGACCTGAACAAATTCAGGCATCGGGCCAAGTCTACGCGCAAAACCGAACCGCTGGCCATTAAACTCAACTTGAATGAGCAGCAAATTGCCCGGTTTAGTGAGCTGAAATACACTTTTCCCGGGGTAAATATTGAAACCAAGATGACCCGGTTTTATCCGCATGCCGAGCTATTTGCGCATGTGATTGGCTATGTGGGGCGTATCAATGAAAAAGAACTGGGCGAACTCGACAAGAATGCCTATGCCGGCACCGACCTGATTGGCAAGATTGGTGTTGAAAAATTCTATGAAGACCTGTTGCATGGCAAGCCCGGCTATCAGTATGTTGAAGCCGATGCGCATGGACAAGTCTTGCGTCATTTGGGACAGACGCCTGCAATCCGGGGCAATGACCTGTACCTGTCACTGGATTACGGCCTGCAAAGTATTGCCAATGCCCAGTTGTCTGGGCGACGTGGTGCCATCGTGGCCATGAATCCGCACACAGGTGAGATCCTAGCATTTGTGAGTAACCCCAGTTTTAACCCGAACCTGTTTGTTACCGGGATCGGTCATACTGATTATAATAATTTGCGGGATAATCCGGATCAGCCGCTCTATAACCGCGCACTGCAAGGGGCTTATCCTCCTGGCTCGACCATCAAGCCCATGGAAGGACTGGGCGGTATTCATTACAATCTGGTCAACTGGGGCACACAGATTTACGATCCGGGTTATTTTCACCTGCCGGGCGATGCGCATCGTTTCCGTGACTGGAAAAAATCCGGCCACGGTACGGTTGACCTGAACAAAGCTATTACCTGGTCATGCGATACGTTTTTTTATGTGCTGGCTTATCGCATGGGCATCGACAATATGCATGACTGGATGACCCAGTTTGGCTTTGGTGCAAAAACTGGCATTGACCTGCCCAATGAAAGTTCAGGCCTATATCCCTCACCCAAATGGAAAATGCAAAAGCGTAAAAGCAAATGGCTACCCGGTGAAACCATTTCAGTCAGTATTGGTCAGGGTGCCTTTACTGCCACACCCATTCAGTTGGCAATGGCAACCGCCATCACGGCTAACCACGGGCATCATGTAACGCCGCATGTGCTGCGTGAAAGCAAAGGCCCCAAGCCCTACCATGTATTAAACGCACCAGACGGCAAGGTTCAGTTTAATGGCACTGAACAGGACTGGAATAACATGCGTGATGCCATGGTGAATGTAATTCGCTCCGGTACAGGCGGCCGCCTGAAAATTGGCCTAAAAGGTTATGAAATTGCCGGTAAAACCGGAACAGCGCAGGTTAAGAGTATTGCACAGGGCAAGCGTTATAACGAAGCGGCGCTAGATGAACGTCATTACGACCACGGCCTTTTTGTAGGATTTGCCCCAGCCGATAGTCCAAAAATTGCCGTGGCAGTGATTCTGGAAAATGGTAAACATGGTGCTGCGGCTGCTGCCCTGGCCCGCCCCATGTTTGATTATGTGGTGCACCAGATGGAAAAAAACCCAATTAAACCAGCACAAAGCAGCATTACCGGCGGCCTGATGACCGCTGGCATGAAGCCGCAGGAAATTTCCGAACAAGCTAGCCAGATCAATCGCCCAGCGGCAAGCCCAACGCCTTCACTAGCAAGTGGCGAAGAGTAAGCAATGAGGACTACAGCATGAATCAGGTTCGCATTATTGGCGGTGAATGGAAGCGTCGGCTAATCCGTTTTGAAGCGGTCAATGGCTTGCGTCCTACGCCAGACCGGGTACGCGAAACCCTGTTTAACTGGCTCATGTGGGATGTTGCAGGGTCACGTGTGCTGGATACTTGTGCGGGTTCAGGCGCTTTGGGGATTGAAGCCCTATCCCGCGGTGCGCGTCATTGTGTATTTATTGAAGCAGACCGCAAGCAAGCTGAACAAATCAAAGCCAACCTTTTGCAATTACACTGCACCACGGGTCAGGTTATTTATGCCAAGGCGGAGCAAGCATTAACGCAATTACCGGAATCAGTGCGTTCAGTAGGTTTTGATCTGGTCTTTCTTGATCCACCTTATAGCCTGAATTTATGGACTTCCCTGGCAAGCCTGATTGACCCATTGCTCAATCCAGCTGCCAAAATCTATATTGAAGCTGACCGTCCTTTGCAGCAACTCGCCTTACCAACCCATTGGCACTTACTCAAGGAAACCCGTGCTGGCCAAGTGCATGCCGGGCTTTATGAAAATCAGAAGCTAAACTGAAATCCCACCATAAATTTATAAAAATTAAAAAGCAGCTATTAAGCTGCTTTCTAATTGATGTACCCAGTATAGTGAATGCGTTAAAAATGGTATTTCACCAGCGCACTCACATTCTTTTCATCAACATTCTTGATGCCAAACTTATTGATCCAGTAAGAATATTCAATCCCCAGATACAGGCGCGTATTTGGGCTAATCAGCTTGCCAGCATTCCATTTCCACTGTGATGTCCAGTTTAGTTCAGCATCATGGTCAGATTCTTTGCTGGACCAGTCGGCAAACCCATCAAATAAAAAGTCCTGCCCGGCTATAGTCAATGGCACACCATAAGTGACGGTGGTCATCCAGTCGTCCTTGGTGGTTTCATTGTTAGCACGATACAGGTTAATATCCGCATATTTAAAATACGGAATATTCAGGCCAAAACCAATTCCATAAACATAGTTATCAAAATCACTGCCGGATTCCCAGGTGGACGCCAGATAAACATCCTTGATTGGCCCATAAGACAGTTTCTGGCCAGTCAAATACGACAGGCTCAGGCGAGGTGCAAGCTCAAAGTAATTATCTTTTTCATCAGTCTGGCTATAGCGACTATGGTCAATAAAAAAGAAAGCATCGCCCCAGGTTAGGCCAGCTGCATATTCCAGTGTCACGACATCGCGCTTTTCAGGGCCAACTTTATAGTCATCGCCGTGAAGGCCAGTAATGCTAAAGTCCTGCCATAAGGGTTGAGCACAGGCGGCAGACATTGCGACACTACACATTGCCGCAACCATAATGGTTTGAAATTTCATATGACCTCTACTGTTTAGTCAGATAAACAAACTAAACTGCTTGCTACAGTAAACTGGCAAATACTCCTGCACTGGCAGAAATATTCAAAAACCGAATTTTAATATAGAATGTTACAGGAATGTAATATAAGTTTATAAATTGTTAATAGTAGAGGTTTTAATATTTTTATCGTTTTTTAAGTTTTGACCAATAAAAAAGACAGCACACAGGCTGCCTTTTTCTTAAACCATTTTTTCCAACCATGACTATTCAGTCAAAGCCAGTTTCAATCAACCGGGATGGCATCCTGCTGGGCACGCATAAATACCAGTTCATCTTCACTGGAATGCTCGGCAGAATAAATATAGCCTTCAAGATTAAAGTCCTTAAGCTGTTCGGCCTGCGTTAACTGGTTTTTAATGATAAAACGGCTCATCAAGCCGCGGGCCTTTTTGGCATAAAAACTGATTACCTTAAACTGACCATTTTTCTCATCCAGAAATACGGGCTTGATCAGTCTGCCCTGCAACTGATTCACCTTAATCGCCTTAAAGTATTCATCGGATGCTAGATTAACCACTACAGCATCACCTTGCGCCTGCAAAGCCTGATTGACATGGTCAGTAATGGTTTCGCCCCAGAAGCCGTACAAATCCTTGCCTGCCGGATTATTCAGCCGGGTGCCCATTTCCAGCCGGTAGGGCTGCATTAAATCCAGCGGACGCAACAGACCATATAAACCCGACAACATGCGCAAATGTTTCTGGGCAAACTCAAAATCCTTTTTGGTAAAATCCTGTGCCTGCAAGCCTGCGTACACATCACCTTTAAAAGCCAAAATCGCCTGCCGCGCATTTTCCAGATTAAAAATGGGTTCCCAGTTGCAAAAACGCTGTTTGTTGAGTTCGGCAAGCTTGGGACTAATGTCCATAAGGTCAGACAAATCCTGCGTGGTAAGCTCCCGGCAAACATCTACCAGTTCCTGACTTTTATCCAAAAGTTGCGGCTGGGTATGCTCCGTCGTTGCCAGCGGACTTTCATAATCCAGTGTCTTGGCTGGTGAGATCAGTATTAGCATTGTGAATCCTTTCCTCCCTTAAACCGATAATCAACAGGCTGAATATACTATGTTTACCTTAAAAAAGTGTGTATAAAAAAACCCTTGCACAGTTTTAAGGCAAGGGTTTTTAAGCGAGTACCAGCAATAGCCAGAAATGGCCAAACGGTTCTGGCGAATTTACTGGCCAGTCTGGTAGCTGGCTTTTTGTACCGCAACGGAAGCCTGATAAGGCACTGTGAAGTCATTCAGGCCCGCAGCAGCTTCGTTAACGTCCTTACCTTCCTTTAAAATAAAGGAGTCAAAGCTCACACGCTTCATGTAGTTTAAAGTGTCTTTAAACACATCGCCTAACGCGCGTAGCTCACCCACAAAGCCCTGGCGACGCAGCAATGCCGCAAACGAATACCCACGGCCATCATTGAAACCGGCAAACTCAATGGCAATCAGGTCTAGCTGGTTAACCGGGAATGAATAATCTTCCGGTGAATTGGCAACAGTAATCAGCAGGCCTTTTTTGCCCTGCACTTCAGCCAGACGATCCAGCTCAGTGGCACGCAACAATACATTGCCAGTTGGCATTACACCGTCTTCACCAATCATCTGGTATTCATCTTCGCAGATGCTGCCATCTTTAAACAACACAGTATTAGGCATAAACGCGCTCCTTGAATGGGGTGATGCCAACGCGGCGATAGGTATCAAGGAAACGCTCATTCTCTACGCGCAAATCCAGATAGGTGTTAAGGACTTCTTCCACGATATCGGCCATGTCTTCTGCGGCAAAGGATGGCCCCAGAATATCGCCAATGCTGGCATCATGGTCGCTATTACCACCCAGAGTCACCTGATAAAACTCGGCACCCTTTTTGTCCACGCCCAGAATCCCAATGTGTCCCACATGGTGATGACCACAGGCATTCATACAACCGGAAATATTCAGGTCAATCTTGCCCAATTCATACACACTGTCCAGATCATCAAAGCGGCGGCTAATAGCTTCGGCAATCGGAATAGATTTGGCATTGGCCAGTGAGCAGTAATCACCGCCGGGACAGCACACGATATCAGTCACAAAACCAATATGCGCACGCGCCATGTTGTGCTGGTTTAAGATCTGATACAGGTCGTACAGGTCTTTTTGTGGCACATCCGCCAGCACCATGTTTTGCTCATGGGTATTACGGATTTCACCAAAGCTATAGCGATCCGCCAGATCAGCCACCATGTCCAGCTCATCATCGGTCAGGTCACCCGGTGCAACCCCTACACGCTTGAGTGAAATGGTCACAATGCGATAACCCGGCACTTTATGCGCATGGGTGTTATGGCGATACCAGTTGGCAAATGCGGGTTCAGCCTGAAACTGTGCCGTCCAGTCGATATCCTGCAGGTTTTCATAGGCTGGTGGCGCAAACACAGCATCCATTCTGGCCATTAGCTCAGCATCAACCTTGCGTTGTTCACGAATTTGCGCAAACTCGGCTTCTACCTTTTGGGCAAATACTGGCGGAGTTAAAGCTTTAACCAGAATCTTGATACGTGCCTTGTACTTGTTATCACGACGGCCATGCAGGTTATACACCCGCAGTACAGCTTCCAGATAGGCAATCAGGTCTTCACGCGGCAGGTAATCACGAATTACGCTACCAATAATCGGGGTACGACCCAGACCGCCGCCCACCAGAATTTTATAGCCCAGTTCACCGGCAGCATTTTTTACCAGATACACGCCAATATCATGCAAGGCAGTTGCTGCACGATCGGTTTCTTCCAGCGCGGACACGGCAATCTTGAACTTGCGTGGCAGGAAGGCAAACTCCGGATGGAATGTGCTCCACTGGCGGATCAGCTCACAGGTAGGACGCGGGTCTTCAATTTCACCGGCCACCACGCCAGCAAACTGGTCGGTGGTAGTGTTACGGATACAGTTACCGCTGGTTTGAATGGCATGCATTTGCACCGTGGCCAGTTCAGCCAGAATATCCGGTACATTTTCCAGTGCAGGCCAGTTCAGCTGAATGTTCTGGCGGGTGGAAATATGCGCGTAGCCACGGTCATACTGACGGGTAATGTCCGCAATCTTGCGTAACTGTTTGCTATTTAACAGGCCATAAGGCACAGCAATCCGCAGCATGGGCGCATAGCGCTGCACATACAGGCCGTTTTGCAGGCGTAAGGGACGATATTCGTCTTCAGACAGGGTTCCTGCGAGGTAACGCTGGGTTTGATCGCGGAATTGAGCAACGCGCTCGTTAACCAGTTGCTGGTCAAGATCGGTGTATAAATACATGGCGTATGGCTAGATTCATTGTATAAGTTTAGGTGCAAAGCATACCTAGGTTTGCTTCATCAATAAAACGTTTTTTTTGCATAATTCATAACGGTTTTATTGATAAACCCTTAACCCGGCCTTATTGTTTTAAATGACCTGCGATTTAAAATGCCTGTTAATTTAAAATCCCTAGGGTGTAAACATTGAGATATAAAAAAGCCCGACAATATTCATCCTGAATGGCCGGGCATTTCTTTAGCATCCTGCTGTACATCCTGTTCTCGATATATCCCATCGAGCCTTGCGATTGTTGCCAACCTCTCAGTTAGCGCTATCCTTATGGCTAATCCGTGCCATGTCATCCTTGATTCGCTAAACACATCATCTCGCATCTGGCCTTTCCAAAACAGTCGCCACAACCCCAATCTCTGTACGCCATGGCTTACAAAAGTTAACAATTGTTAACCAAGTGTTCGCTAATCGCTCTACAATGATTTGACCATAGTTTAGGAATCAAAATTAAGCCTTTGGTTTTAAACATTAAAATAATAAAGTATTAGGCCTACATTTATGCATTAACGCTAACTGCAAAGATTTAACTGGTCGATGAATAGGCTTACATAAAAGAAAGTTCTATTAGACTTTTTTCATAACCCTCTCTTGTGCTTCGCTCACTTGAGCAAAAAATACGGCTAAAGCATTTTACAGCGCAAGAAGGGGAATTTAGCAAAACATCATAAACCAGTCATATTTGGCACTGCTTATAAATCTTCCCAGCCAGTTTCACCTAGTTGCTGGCCTGCATAGTCATAGCGCGCCTGGCTTCTAGAAAACTTGATTGGGCAAGCCAGTTGTTTTTGACTAGCTGCCTGTTCAGCGGTCAAGGGTACATCAACCACCCAGCCGCGTTCCTGCGCCAGTGGTGAATCTGCTGCTTCTTTGAGGGTTAAAACAGGTTCAACACACACATCCAGTGCTGCAAACACCTGCTGCCAGTGGCTAAATGGCTGTGCTGCAATCGCCTCACTGACTGCCTGCTTAACCGCCTGACGATCCTCATTAAACATGGATGCGCCTTTTTGCGCTAGAACAGGCAGGTTTAAGGCAGCACTTAAGCCCATCATGAATTGTGGCTCCAGGCTACCCACAGAAATATAACGGCCATCCGAGGTTTTAAAATAATCGTAATAACTGCCGCCATTTAAGGTTGCTGCTTCCGGTGCCTGATCTTCCCCACCTGCAATCTGCGCTGAAGCTGCCATGTTGTTTAAGGTAAATACGCAGTCGGTCATCGAGATATCAATATGCTGGCCCTGCCCGCTCTGGTTACGCTCAATCACGGCTGCCAATACACCAATTACTGCATGCAATGAACCACCTGCCACATCAGCAACCTGAATGCCCAGCGCTGGTGGGCCACTGTCCTGCCGCCCGCTATGACCGGAAACGCCAGCCAGCGACATATAGTTAATGTCATGACCTGCACGATCCTTATAGGAACCGGTTTGGCCATAACCGGTAATGGAGCAATAAATCAGGCGTGGGTTAATGGCTTTTAAATCATCATAACCCAGTCCCAACCGTTGCATGACGCCAGGACGAAACTGCTCAACCACAATATCAAACTCGGCCAGCAGGCCTTTTATTTTTTCAATGTTTTCGGGGTTTTTAAGGTCAACTGCCAGTGATTTTTTATTACGGTTTAAATAGGCATGCGCTGTGGCCTGGCCATCCGCATACGGTGGCATCACACGCACCAGATCAACCCGTGTGGGTGATTCTACATGAATCACTTCAGCGCCCAGATCAGCCAGCATCAAGGTTGCAAATGGCCCCGGCAGCAAGGTTGAAAAATCCAGTACTTTCAAACCAGCCAGCGGTGTGCTTGAACCAGTTGATGGTGAAGGTGCTGATGAAGCAGATGGCGCATTGGATTGAGTCGTATTTTGTGTCATGGAATTTCCAGTTAAACGGCCAATACAATAATGGCCAAAGTCGGTTTAAATCATCAGCGAGCCTAGAATGTGCCAAGGCCTGTGAGCAATGACGATAGTTGCCAGTTTGGCTGAGCAAACTTGTCAGTTCGTATTTTGTCCTGAAATGAACTCAAATTAATCAGCCAGATATGCTATGGTAAAGTAGTGATATCAGTTCGTTATATCTGGATTTTTGCATTCTGGTTTTAGCCCAAATGACATTGATTGATATCACATTTAGGCGTTTTATAGTTCCCGAGGTCGATGATGAACCGTGACACCATTAGCATTCACTTTGTCAACGCAGCCCTGACAGGCGTTCGCCGGATGGGTCTTGATGTCAATGCTTTATTGTCCCGTGTGGGAATTGAGCCAGAATTGCTCAGCCAGCCAAAGGCCCGTGTTTCGCCAGACCAGTACACCCGTCTGGCGCAAACCCTGTGGCTGGTGACGCAGGATGAACACCTGGGGTTTGATGCCCAGCCACGTAGATTGGGCACGTTTTCTATCATGTGCCAGCTGATTATTCATGCCGGAACACTGGGTAAAGCACTGGATTTAAGCGCGCAATTTTACCGCCTGTTTGGTGATGACTGGGCCGTGAGCATTGAACGCGACACCCATGAAGCCCGCATGGTAACTCAGATTCCCCCTGAACATGACCCGGATCATTTTATTACCGAAAGCATGCTGATGATCTGGCATGGTTTAGCCTCGTGGCTGATTGAACGGCGTATTCCACTGGAACGCGTGCAGTTTGCCTATCCGCAGCCCAATCATGTTGATGAATACGATGCACTATTTTTCTCACCGGTCATCAAGTTTGATGCACAGCGCACCGAAGTGACCTTTGCAGCGGATTATCTGGATTTGCCGATTCGCCAAACCGAAGCCAGCCTGCAGGAATTCTTAAAGAGTGCGCCTGCGCAGTTATTGGTCAAATTCAAGAATGCCAGCTCACTCACCTCGCGTATTCGTGAAGTGCTGAAAAGTCATATTGGCGAAGAAATGCCAACCCTGAATGAAGTGGCTTCCATGCTGTACCTGTCCCCGCAAACCCTGCGCCGTCGTCTTGCTGCCGAAGGTAAAAGCTATCAGGGTGTAAAAGACAACCTGCGCCGTGACACTGCCATTCACCTGCTGCTCAAGCCAGAACTATCTTTAGAGGACGTGGCACAACAGGTGGGTTTTAGCGAAACCAGTACTTTTCACCGTGCCTTCAAGAAATGGACGGGTGTAACGCCGGGCCTGTATCGACAGCTTCATGCCAGCTAAGCGGATGCGGAATAATAAACTGTTGCAAGTGGCCTGAGGCTGTTTGAAATAATGCCGGATCCATTGCATTGCCTAGCTTGCGCAAGCTTTTATAGGATAAAGCCGTGGTCATGTTCATGACCCCGTCCAGAGTTTTATTGGCAATAAAGTTAAACTTCAGCAATTCCTTAGGCTCTTTTAACAGCTTGGTCACGCCCACATCAATAATTTCAATCAGGCATTCGATAGCATGTAGTGCATTGTCCGCTTTCAGATCTTTTAAATCAGCCAGAGCATTAAGGGCTTTTTGCGCCAGCTTGTCAGGTATGGCATAAATCAGGCATGGAATGGCAGCACTATTAATGGAGCACTCATTAATCAGTTGGTGATAATGCGCAATCACCGGCTTTAGGCGTTTGGCATCAAACCAACTGACAGCCCAGCCAAAATACTTGCGAATAATGCCCTTGATTTCTTCAATATGGCTTAGGGACTCCTTGAAGCTGGCAATTTTTTCTTCAGCCATTTCCTTGACACTAGCAAATTGCTGCACCATGTCAGTAAAGATATAATCAATAATATGACAAGTGGCTTCACTCATTAAGCGCCCTGCTTTTTCAGCAATTGAGCTGTCGTGGGCCACCGATGAGGTATGCAACTGTTCCAGCTCCTGCCGGATTAAATCATTGAGCGGTAAAGCAACGGCGTACTGGGTTTCCATATATAGTGCATCCTGTTTTTTAAATGTTGTACTTTCTGCCCAGTTGAATGTTACTGGCTTAGCGTTAATTTAACGCACCTTGCTTTTACGGATCATCCTGTACATTAATGGCGGATATAGCCGTGACAGCCATACGCCGACCTTTTCCTTTAACCCACCAATCACGATATATTCACGTCCAGCCAGAAGTGCCTGTACTGCCTGCTCGGCAAATTCATTACTACTCATGGCATTGGCCTGCGCGTCATCCATGGTTCCCAGCTGATCACCATTGCCTTTTAAAGCTGCCACGGATACATTGGTTTTAACAAAACCAGGAAAAATCACCGACACCTGCAAGCCCTGATCGGCCAGCTCGGCACGCAAACTATTGGCCCACAAATGAATGGCACCTTTTGCTGCTGCATAACTGGCCCGATACTGGGTTCCCAGCAAACCGGCCACACTGGAAATAAATACCACATGCCCTGAACCCTGCTTGAGCATGCTCGGCAGCACCACGCGGGTTAAAGCAACTGGCGCGAAATAATCAATTTCCATAATCTGGCGATCGGTATGATCCAGCGTGTCACAAATCAGTGCCCGCTGGCTAACGCCTGCATTGTTAATTAGGCAATCCAGTCGGCCTTTTTTCTGGATTACTTCGCCATACGCTGTAGCCAGCGATGCATAATCCGTCACATCCAGTGGCAAAATCATGTGCTGTTCGGAATTTTCGAGTTGGCGTGCTACCCGCTTGAGCTCTTCTTCCCGCCGCGCGCTCAATACCACCTGCGCGCCCAGTTTGGCAAACTGCTTGGCCAGCGCTTCGCCAATGCCACTGGATGCACCAGTAATCCAAATCACCTGACCATTAAAATTTTCTTTAGGCATTGCTAGATTTCCCAATCCGTTGGCTAAGGTTATGACAAAAGATCAATACCTTGTAAAGATCAAGACGATGACTACACAGCTTGCACTACGTTTAATCGCAAAAAGCGCACAAAATCCGCTACAATAGTTGCAATTTTTTTCAAACGATTTTCGGATTTTTGTCGATGACCAATACAGTTGACAACAGCGCAGCAGACAATACCGCTGACCAAAACCCAGCCAGCCAGCAAAATATTTCCACCACTTATGACCCAGCTGCCATTGAAGCACACTGGTATAACGTGTGGGAAAAACAGGGCTATTTTAAGCCGCAAGGTGGGGCCAAACCGTTTACCATCATGATTCCACCGCCCAATGTGACCGGTAGCCTGCACATGGGTCATGGCTTTAACAATGCGATTATGGACGCCATGATTCGCTATCACCGGATGCTGGGCGACAACACTTTATGGCAACCGGGCACCGACCATGCCGGTATTGCTACGCAAATGGTGGTAGAACGCCAACTGGCCGCGCAAAACATTAGCCGCCATGATCTTGGCCGTGAAGACTTCATTAGACAAGTCTGGGAATGGAAGGAAAAATCCGGTGGCACCATTACCCAGCAAATTCGCCGTCTGGGTTCTTCGGTCGACTGGTCACGCGAACGCTTTACCATGGATGAAGGCCTGTCCAATGCGGTAAAAGAAGTATTTGTACGCCTGCACGAAGAAGGCCTGATTTATCGCGGCAAGCGTCTGGTGAACTGGGATCCAAAACTGCACACTGCCTTGTCTGACCTTGAAGTTGAAAATAACGAAGAACAGGGTTCACTGTGGCACTTTAAGTATTTCTTTGAAAATAACAGCACCACAGCCAGTAATGGTGATAATTATCTGGTAGTAGCCACCACGCGTCCTGAAACTTTGCTGGGCGATACTGCCGTTGCTGTGCATCCAGACGATGAACGCTACAAGCACCTGATTGGACAAAACATTCGCCTGCCGATTACTGGCCGTTTAGTGCCGATCGTAGGCGATGACTATGTTGAAAAAGATTTTGGCACCGGTTGCGTAAAAATTACCCCGGCGCATGACTTTAATGACTATGAACTGGGCAAGCGCCATAACCTGCCGTTAATTAATATCTTTAATAAAAATGCAGAAATTCAGGCTGAGTTTGACTGGATTGAAAAAGCGGGCCAGCCAATCACCCAAACTCTTGCAGCACCAAGCGACTATGCCGGTGTGGAACGCTTTGCAGCACGCAAAAAACTGGTAGCACAGGCCGAAAGTGAGGGCTGGCTGGAAAAAATTGAGCCGTACACCCTCAAAGCACCGCGCGGTGACCGTTCCGGTGTGATTGTTGAACCGCTGCTAACCGACCAGTGGTACGTGAAAATTGCCCCGCTGGCCGAGCCTGCCATTGAAGCCGTTAAAAATGGCGACATCAAGTTTGTGCCTGAGCAATACAGCAACATGTATATGGCCTGGATGAACAACATTCAGGACTGGTGTATTAGCCGCCAGTTGTGGTGGGGACATCGGATTCCCGCATGGTACGCGCAGGATGGTTCGGTTTATGTGGGTCGCAGTGAAGATGAAGTGCGCCAGAAATATAATCTGGGTAGCGATATCAGCCTGAATCAGGATGAAGATGTATTAGATACATGGTTCTCCTCTGCCCTGTGGACGTTCTCAACGCTGGACTGGACCGGCGATGCCGCCAAGGATGCGGAAAATTATTTCTTAAAAACGTTCCATTCTACCGATGTGCTGGTGACTGGCTTTGACATTATTTTCTTCTGGGTTGCCCGGATGATTATGATGACACTGCATTTTGTCAAAGATGAAAACGGTAAACCACAAGTGCCGTTTAAAACAGTATATGTGCATGGGCTGGTGCGTGATGGCGAAGGCCAGAAAATGTCCAAATCCAAGGGCAACGTGCTTGATCCATTAGACCTGGTTGACGGTATTGATCTGGAAACCCTGATTGCCAAGCGTACCACCGGCCTGATGAATCCCAAGGATGCCGCCAAGATTGAGAAAGCCACCCGCAAGGAATTCCCGGATGGCATTAATGCTTATGGCACCGATGCGCTACGTTTTACTTTCTGTGCGCTGGCTAATACCGGACGTGACATCAAGTTTGACTTAAAACGTGTCGAAGGCTACCGTAACTTCTGCAACAAGATCTGGAATGCTACCCGTTTTGTATTGATGAATGTGGAAGGTAAAACTGTTGGTCAAGCACCACGCACTGACCTGTGGGAACTGCCGGAACAGTGGATTGTCAGCCGCCTGCAAAAGGCTGAAGCTGCCGTGCATAAAGCCTTTGCAGATTATCGTCTGGATATGGTGGCACAAACCATGTACGACTTTATCTGGAATGAATATTGCGACTGGTATGTAGAACTAACCAAGCCAGTATTGAACAGTGACGAGGTGAGTGAAGAACGCAAGGCCGAAGTGCGTCGTGTGCTGCTTGCTACGCTGGAAAGCAGCTTGCGTTTGCTGCATCCACTGATGCCATTCTTGACTGAAGAAATCTGGCAAACCGTTGCGCCCATGATTGGTAAAAAAGCTGTTGGTCGCGATGACGCTACCATTATGCTGGCACCTTTCCCGCAGCCGGAAGATGCCAAAATCAATGAACAGGCCGAAGCCGACATGCTGTGGTTACAAGGCCTGATTGGTGCGGTGCGTAATATTCGTGGTGAAATGGGCTTGGGTAACGCCCGCTCGCTGCCCGTGTTGCTGAAAAATGTGAGTAACAAGGAACGTGAGCAACTAAGCCGCATTGAACCATTGTTTAAGGCATTATCCAAAGTGGAAACAATTGAATTCCTGTCCAATGATCAGGAACCACCGCTGTCGTCCAGTAGTGTGGTTGGTCAGGTTTCCATTTTTGTACCCATGAAAGGCCTGATTGATCCGCAAGCTGAAATTGGCCGCTTGACCAAGAAAATTGAGAAGCTGCAAAAGCAGTTTGATGTACTCAATGGCAAACTGTCTAATCAGGGCTTTCTGTCCAAAGCGCCTGCCAATGTGGTGGAAGCTGAGAAAGCAGTGCTGGCGGATTTGGGTGAGCAATTGCAGAAGCTGAATAGTCAGAAAGCGCAGTTAGAGGCCTTATAGGTTAGAACCATTACACTGCTACTCATTGAGCCAGACTATGCTTTGGCTCAATGTATCATCAATTTAAATTATTTCTTTAGGGTAACCCGCTTAATACGTTTTAACTGGCTGTTATCTAAAAGATAATAATTTGCAAAATATAAGTATTTTCCGTCCTTCCCTTCAACCACTTCCTCTGTCACTAACAGACGACTATCCAAACGTGGTGACTCTATTTCTTCACCAACCCTTGGCCCATCTTCACCCTTATCATAATCAAATGCGCTATAGGCCTCAAATATTTTTGGCACGACCTGCCCAGTTCGTTTATTAACAATAACAGTATCATAACAGCCACTACTGCCACATCCCCATCCTGCGATGACATATTCACCTGCTAATACAGGTTTACTTTTCAGTGCTTCATTTAAACGAGTAGGAAAACTTTTGGCTATCTCATTATTTAAAACCAACTTTGCAGCAGAACCTTTATAATATTCAGTCACTGGATAATCTCTGTACTTTGGATTAGCACTTACCTGTCCAGACAAACACAAAAACATAGTTATCAAGTAAAAGTGACTCTTTTTAAAACTTATCATATTTCTTCCCTATTCATAGTTGATATGACGAATTAATGATGCGTTTTCCAGTGCCCACAACGCGGACATCTTCTTTTGAATAATCCATAGTTCCAGCTTAGAAATGGTAGATAGACAAATAATAGCCAGAAAAATCTTGTAATACTGCTTGCTATTGATTGGGAACATATTTTGCACCCGATGCATTTACTCGTCATAGTCTTATAAAACCCAAATAAATATCCTAAAATGGGATTATTCTAAAACAGGATAAAACTGTCAAGCCAAATGTAAGGCTTGGCAAAAAATCTTGAAGACCATCTATCAACAACGCTATCAAAAGCTTATAGATAATTTAATAACAGCCCGGAAACAGGCTAATTTAACCCAATCCGAAATTGCCCAAAGATTAGGCAAGCCACAGTCTTATATTGCAAAAATTGAGGGAAAAGATAGAAAGCTGGATGTCCTAGAGTTTATTGAACTATGTGAAGTGTTGCAGATCGAAGCATCAGTACTTATTAAAAAACTTGAGAAAATTTACCACTAAATGTACAATCTAAATGTACATCTAAAAAAGGAACTACCCATGACCTCCATTCCTTTTACGCAAGCACGTGCTCACCTTGCCGATCTTATCGACCAGAGCAAGCAAGGTGAAAAAGTCTTTATTTCCCAACGCGGCCAGACTACCGCTGTTTTGATGTCTGTTCCAGAATATCAAAAACTAACAGGTCAGCCCTCAGATATTGCGGAGAGCCTTAACGCTTGGCGAGAAAGATTTAAAGATGAGTTAAACGATTCTGACGAAGACTTTATAGTTGAACGCGACCAATCTGAAGGACGGGATTTCTCTTGGTAAGTCAGGTTAGCCTTTTATTAGACACAAATATTATTTCAGAATTGGTCAAAGCTGAACCTCATCCTCATGTTCTACAGCAGTTTCAAGGTTATAAACAGGAAATTGCGATTCCAAGTCTGGTCTGGCACGAACTGCGCTTCGGCTGGTTAAGGATGCCTAACAGCAAACGTAAGCAGTCCATTGGCCTCTTTCTTCACGATGTAGTGAGCCTAGTTCCGATATTGCCGTATGACACGGCAGCAGCAAAAATTCATGCAGAAATTAGAGTAGAAGCACAGAGAATTGGCCAAACCCTGCCTTTTGCAGATGGCCAGATTGCAGCAATTGCAATGTCACAGGGTTTAAGTCTGGTTACTCGTAATACCAAGGATTTTGAAACAATTTGTGGACTTCGGCTAATTAACTGGTTTGAATAAGCTATAAAAAAGCCGATTACTTTATAAAGCAACCGGCTTAATAGATAAAGCAATCAACAGATTAAAAATGCGCTTCCAACCCTAAATAAGGCCCTTTTGCTTCAATCTTGTCAAAGCTACTGTTTGAATCATCATCAAAATTGATGGTCATGGCGCGGTAGCCAAACTTTACACCCAGATCCAGCGCAATATTCTGAATAAAGTTGTATTTCACTTCAGCATTGATATCACTAAAATCCGCATCGCTATTCTGGCCTGCCATTACTTCCGCTTTGGCGCTAAAACCGGTAAATGGCAGCTTGCCGCCCGCAGCAACATATAAGGCTGGTACGGTTTCATCATAGTTATTTTTAACTATAGCGCCGGCATTACCGACGGTTAAACGCACCGCATCCTTGGTGTTCACCCGCTTTACCCCAAGCCCGGCATCAACACTGACGATATTGTCCAGAATTTCGTAATAGCCCAGCGCATCCAGCGTTTGCACACCGACGGTCTGATCAACGTTATACAGGGCATTGCCAGAGCTTTCAGTATTGCTAAAATCGCTGTAGCGCAGCTTGATGTTAGGCACAAATGGAATCGGATGCTCAAAGGCCAGATTGTACACGGCATTAAACTTGTCATCCGACTGCCCCGCGCTATCTTCTGCCTTGGTATACATGCCATCCACACCGACATATAAGCCAATAAAATCAGCGTGCGCGGTGGTACTCAGCAGGCCAGCCAGTGCTGCTACTATTCCAAACCCATAATTTAAAAACTGCTTTGGCATTTTCGTTCCTGTTGTTTGATAAAGCTTTTACATCTAATAAAGCGCTCAGTTGATTCATTTGATAGCGCTGTCATAAAAAGCGCGCCATTGTAAATCAGTTTTGAAATTTAATGGACACGCTTTATTGTTGTGCAATAGTGATGGATACATCTGCTTAAAGATAAAAATTTTTAGATTCTTACTTAACCAACGTAAATGTGTCTTTAAACTGTGGCCATTCCTGCAAAAAGCTGGTGGCATAAGGCTTGTCTTTGGCCAGCAGTTGATCCAGCTGCCGATGCACGGTGTAAAGCATAAATACATCCATTTCCAGCAGGTTGGCATCGAATGTACCGGCTTCATTCAGGCGAGCCTGACGCTGTTGCTGTGCCACCTGCACAATAATATCCATTGCTTCCCGGCCTGCAAATACGGCATAGGCCCGCAGCCGCAATTCCAGTTTTTGCCAGTCATCTGCCAATTGCTTAAAGGTAGCCAGCTCGCTTTGGGTCGAGCGCCAGCCAATTTGTGCAATATTGATTTTACCGCTAACGTTTTCCGGCAATACGGGTTCCAGCAAGTCAGCCGTACTTAAAAAAATCTTTTTGAGGGCCATCACCTGTGCAATATCCTTGGCACCCTGCCCCAGATCCAGCGTGGCAGTTTTTTGCAGGTCGGTTAAATAGACGTTAAGCATGACAGGCCATCTTTTATGATAAAAACAGCGTCTATTGTAGCGAACATTGCCAATAGATTTTAAACTTCCGCCAATATATTCACGTTTGCCTGTTACTTTAATATGTTGATTACTGATGCTGATTGATGCGGCTAATAGTCCTAACCAGCGACTGATGCTTGAATTTCCCAACAATATTAGCGTTTTTATCAAGCGTGAAGATTTGCTACACCCGCAGATTTCCGGCAATAAATTCCGCAAGCTTAAATACAATCTGCATGCAGCACGGCAGATGGACTACAACACCTTGCTGACGTTTGGCGGTGCCTATTCCAACCATATTGCAGCGGTGGCAGCGGCAGGTGATGAATTTGGCTTTAACACCATTGGTATTATTCGCGGTGAAGAACTGGTTGATAAAATTAATGACAATCCAACGCTTAAGCTCGCCCAGCAACAAGGCATGCAGCTTGTGTTTATCAGCCGTGCGGATTATCGCAGTAAAAGCCAGGCTGATTTTATCCAGAAGCTTAATAACCAGTTTGGTGAATTTTATTTAATTCCGGAAGGTGGAACCAATGCACTGGCTGTAGAAGGTTGCAGGGAAATATTGACAGCACAGGACAAGCAACAATTTGATTATGTCTGCTGCGCGGTAGGCACAGGCGGCACTATTGCAGGCATTATTGAATCCAGTACTGATCAGCAAACCATTTTGGGCTTTCCCGCTCTCAAAGGTGATTTCTTGCAAGCACAAATCCAGCAATGGACGAATAAAACCAACTGGCAGCTTATACCCGATTATCACGGTGGTGGTTATGCCAGAACCACGCCTGCGCTTTTGCAGTTTGTGCAAGATTTTAAAGCCCAGACCGGGATTGAAATTGAACCGATTTATACCGGCAAAATGCTGTTTGGTTTATTTGATTTAATTCATAAACATTATTTTCCAGCAAACAGCCAGATTCTGGTAATTCATACCGGTGGCCTGCAAGGCAACTTAAGCAGTCGATTTAACAGCGTTATCTAAGCATCGAAATCTGGGTATTGAATAAATTTTTGCGGTTTAAACTTTTACGGCTTAAATGACTGCTTCTCGCTTATAATTAGGTTTTTAGATTGCTGTGAAAATTTCCGTGCTACAAACTGATGTCATTATAATTGGTGCTGGTGCATCAGGCTTGATGTGTGCTGCGATTGCTGCCAAACGTGGCCGCCGCGTGCTGGTACTGGAACGTGCCAATAAGGTCGGCAAAAAAATCCTGATGTCTGGCGGGGGTCGCTGTAATTTTACTAACCTGTATGTTGAGCCGGAAAACTATCTTTCGCACAATCCGCATTTTGTGATTTCTGCCTTAAGTCGCTATACCCAGTGGGATTTTCTGGGGCTGGTTGGTGACTATAAAATTCCCTATGAAGAACGCAAGCACGGCCAGTTGTTTTGCCTGAACAGCGCCAAGGATATTTTAAACATGCTGCTGGCCGAATGCGAGAAAACCGGCAAGGTCACCATTCAAACCAGCACTGAAATTGACAATGTACAAACCAGTAATCATGGCCAGTTTATCCTCAGTACTAATCTGGGCAGCTATCAGTGTGAATCGCTGGTGGTGGCCAGTGGCGGTTTGTCCATTCCCACACTGGGCGGTTCAGGGTTTGGCTATGAGTTAGCCAAACAGTTTGGTCATCATGTGTATCCTACCCGCGCTGGACTAGTACCCTTTACTTTTTCTAACCAGTTTAAGGCCGTGACTGAGCGCCTATCCGGCAATGCACTGGATGTGACCTTAAGCAATCAAGACGCTGAATTCACCGAAGCCTTGCTGTTTACCCATCGGGGGTTAAGTGGCCCTAGCAGTTTGCAACTGTCCAATTACTGGCAGGTTGGCTCGCCTATTTCTATCAATTTTTTTCCAGCGTTGAATCTTGGCCAGTGGCTGATTGACAAAAAACAGGCGCAGCCCAAATCACTGTTGCGCACGGTACTCAGCGAGCTAATGGCCAAAAGTATTGTGCTCGAACTCCAGCAACTGGTCTGGCCGCAGCATAGCGATATGGCGCTGGGGCAATTACCGGATGCCGTGTTGCAACAAATTGCCGGACAACTACAACAGTTTGAGCAGAAACCGTCAGGCACTGAAGGCTATCGCACCGCAGAAGTCACACTGGGCGGTGTGGATACCACCGAGTTGTCTTCCAAAACCATGGAAAGCAAAAAGCAAAAAGGCCTGTATTTTATTGGTGAAGTGATGGATGTAACAGGTCATCTGGGCGGCTTTAATTTCCAGTGGGCATGGGCATCGGGGGTAGCTGCCGGCCAGGTGGTATAAAGCAGAGCTATAGTTTTACCAACCCAATTACAAATCAAATTGATCTGCTTAACTGTGGCCCAGTGCAGTGGCCCATTAAATGATTTTATTTTTACCTTAAAAGATATATTCACTCAGGGGAAACATCTGCTTCGGTGGATAGTTGGGCACATTTGGGTTAATGCTATCGGCCAGTTTTCCGGTTTTTGAAATAACGCTAAAGCTGCCATCAGTTTCCAGTATTACTGCCTCAACCTCCTGCAGATGGGCAATGCCTTGCGCCCGTACTGCTGCACTAATTTCATCAGGTGAAATACGCTGTTCCTTCATCGCCAGCTCAATGGCTTGTCCGTGATAAAACAATAAAGTCGGACGGCTTTTAATAACAGACCTGAATTTTTGCGAGCGTATCGAACAAAAGGAAAGAATGTATTGCAGGGAAATTAGCACAATAAAAGCTACTATTCCCTCAACCAGCGTGACATCCTTGGATAATAATATTGTCGCTAGTGTTGAGCCAAGCGCAAAAGTGATGACCAGATCAAAGGCATTCATCTTGGTTAAGGTGCGTTTGCCCGACACCCGTAACAGAAAAATCAGCGCAATATAAGCCAGTATGCCAACCACAACAACCCGGCCCAAATCCTGCCAAGACTGAAAAAACCACGAACTCATAGACATTGTTAAATATCCTCCTTTGACATGGCTGTACCAAGTGGCTTAATAAATTTAGAGTTTCAGCAATTTAAAGTTACTTCATGAGTACACTGCATCCATCTGGTTAAAAACCTCATCTATAAACCTTAAAGCCATTGAGCACGATTTTTAGTAAAAAAATACTATGATTAATTAATACTTCCGTGTCCTGTACATGGCCTCACCTTTTGCCTTATTGTTGTTATTTGCATTTCAAAAAGTGTCCTGCATAATAAATACCCTGTAATCAGTTTATTTTCATTATTCAGTTTTAGATTTTTACTGGTCAAAAATGAAGCAAATACGACCCATTATAGCTCATTCAATGCTGCACCACTTTGGTAGTTTTTTGCACTAAACCAGCCATTTTATGCACCAAAAAAAGACTGGCACCAGAATGGCTCAAATTTTCATAGCTATAAAATTTTTCAATTTTTAAAATTTATTCTTTAAATATCATTTTATTATAAATTAAATTAATTCTTGGCATTACAATTGATATACATTACCCAGTATTAAGTAAGTAGCTCCTTTCAAAACCGTTTTGGAACAGGTTCATTTATGACCAGCAATGACGTTTTATTTCTTCTTCTGGGCGCCATTTTGGTGCTGGCCATGCATGCCGGGTTCGCATTTTTAGAGGTCGGTACAGTCAGGACAAAAAATCAGGTGAATGCCTTAAGTAAAATCCTGACTGACTTTGCCGTTTCAACCATTGCCTATTTCTTTATTGGCTATTATGTGGCCTATGGTACGCATTTTATGCATGCCGATACTGCCATTACTACCGAGCACGGCTATAACCTGATCAGGTTTTTCTTCCTATTAACCTTTGCTGCCGCCATACCTGCCATTATTTCCGGGGGGATTGCCGAGCGGGCCAAGTTCCGCCCACAAACCATTGCCACCTTTACACTGGTTGCGCTGGTTTACCCCTTCTTTGAAGGAATTGCCTGGAACAATCATTTTGGTATTCAGGATTGGCTGCTGCATACCTTTGGCGCCAATTTCCACGACTTTGCCGGTTCGGTGGTGGTGCATGCCATGGGAGGCTGGATTGCCCTGCCTGCAATCATTCTGCTGGGAGCGCGTCAGGGTCGTTACGGCAAGGGTGGTAAAATCTCGGCGCATCCCCCCTCTTCCATTCCTTTTCTGGCACTAGGCGCATGGATTTTAATTGTAGGCTGGTTTGGCTTTAACGTAATGAGTGCCCAGAAAATCGAAGGCATTTCCGGGCTGGTGGCAGTAAATTCCCTGATGGCCATGGTCGGTGGCACACTAATGGCCAATACACTAGGCAAAAACGACCCCGGTTTCTTGCACAACGGGCCATTGGCAGGGTTAGTCGCCATTTGTGCCGGTTCTGATGTAGTACACCCACTGGGAGCACTGTTTATTGGCGGTGTGGCTGGTGGCCTGTTTGTCTGGCTATTTACCTTTACCCAAAATCGCCTGCGTGTTGATGATGTGCTGGGAGTCTGGCCGCTCCATGGCGTATGTGGTGCGTTTGGGGGTCTTGCCGCAGGCATTTTTGGCTTGCAGGCGCTGGGCGGTCTGGGCGGTGTTTCCTTTATGTCACAACTGATTGGCACTAGTTTGGGCATCAGCATTGCGCTGGCTGGCGGCTTTGTGGTGTATGGTATTTTAAAAGCCACCATTGGTATTCGCCTGACCCCGGAAGAAGAATATAACGGTGCTGATTTAAGTATTCACCGGGTATCCTCCACCTACGACCAAAACCTGTTTTAAGGTGTTAAGCAGTCTTAAGTCACGTATGAACCAAAGCCATGTCAGGTCATGTTTTGAATCATGACCGCATGGCTTTTTTATGCCTACTCTTAGGCTAAATATCTTACTTTAAATAATTGGCTTAAAGAATTTTGAGATCAACTTATTATTGATCAAACTGTTACGTGATGCCAACCAATTCACTCCATTCCCTGAATAATGCTTCAGCCATAATTAATGCCATCACAATAACCCGCGTAATAATCATGGACTGGAATAGCGTTTTTTCATTTGATATACCCGTGCTGGAAATATTTGTGCGCGGTACAGTCATGTACCTGGCGCTAATTATCCTAATGCGGGTAATTTTAAAGCGACAGGCTGGCGGTATGGAAACTGGCGATTTGCTGCTGGTGATTTTGCTGGCCGATGCGTCTCAAAATGGTATGGCTGGTGATTATAAAACTGTGCCGGATGGCCTGATTCTGGTGGCTACCCTAATGTTCTGGAACTTTTTTCTGGACTGGCTGAGTTATCATTTTCGCTGGTTTGAGCGCCTGATGGATGCGCCGCCCTTGCCGCTGGTTAGAAATGGCAAAATGCTTCACCGCAACATGCGCAAGGAATTTGTAACACGGGCAGAACTACTTAGCCAGTTGCGTGAACAGGGCATTGAACATATTGAACAGGTCAAAAAGGCCTGTATGGAAAGTGATGGCAAGCTTAGTGTAATTGAGTATGAACAACGCAATAAACAGCAGACCAAGCCCCGGGAAAAACAAACCTAGGGATTGGCCTACGTTAAATTGAATTTTTACTCAATGCTATGTCGTTCATTAAATGCCAAAACGCCTTTGACCATGCGGTAGATGTACCACAGGGTTAATGCAAACAAAATGACATAGCCAATCAGGATAAAACGGGTAATGGTGCCAATCAGGCCAATAACCAACACGCACCAGAAGGTTTTGATTTGCCAGTCAAAATGACTTTGCAGCCAGGTGCCACGCACGTCATCCCGCTTTACATAATTCATGACAATCGCAATAATGGCTGTAATCCCTGAAAACAGGCCTAGCGCATACAGAATATAAATAATCAGGGTAAGCTGGCGGTTACTCTCAAGGTTTTGCAGGTTGTGAGAATACTGCGTGTTCGATGGGTCATAATTATTCATGATCAATTTTCCTTTTTTAAATCGCTGATGGACAATTAAAAGATTAGCGTCCCCAGTCAAGTTCCACGTTCTCAGCGTAGGGCTCCATTAGCTTGATACGCTTAATATTTTCACGCTCAATGTTGCTGAGTTGCTGCTCAACATTCAAACTGCATGGGATATACCAGTCTTTATCACTAAACAGGCTGGCAATGACTTTATTGCTAAACGAGTAATTGTGGCGCGCATAAATTTCATTACGCATGTATTGCAGTTCCTGTTTGCTAATCTGCAAATCGTTGTCTTTGAGTAGGCGCTTGGAGGCTTCTGGAAATTCACCTGCATTGATTTGATAACGACACTGCTGCGGCGCCAGTTCAAAAAATTTGGGTTTAATGCCTGCCTTGTTGGCTTGCCATGACCCTTCAATGGACTTAGGCTTGCTCAAATCCAGATGCAACTCAAACACACCAGCGCTTTGTGGCTTGCCGGTTTCGCGCGCAATAATCTTGTATTTGTTGTTCTGTTTATTGTAGCCTTCAGGTTGTATTGTCCCTACAAAACCCTGCTTATTAGCGCCAACAATACTGTAACCCTTCACCTGCCCCTGCTGGATACTTTCAATAAAAAATCCAATACGACGTGCATCAAAACTACCCGACCAGCTGGTAATAAATTGATTTAAACCAGGTTGATTTAAAGCGGGCTGATTTAATGTGGTCTGGTTCAAACTTGTCGTGCTTGCTGCATAAAGTGAACTGGCAAACAGGCTAAGTATCATCAGGCTAAGGCTATAAACTCTATTGTTATGGCGATTGTGATTAGCCTTGTTATGGTTTTTCATACTTCAATTCTCATATTAATTTTCTGCTTTAACGCTTTACAAAATAGTAGGCTTGTTCAAAATAAAAAACTTTCATTCTTGTTCAGTTTTTAAATGGCCCACCTTAAAACATATTACAACATCATGATTTTTGTTCTGTTGGGCATTTTTATCTGGCTTTGCATGCTGATGGTTAAAATTTGCCTCAGCTATTTTCCCTGGTCGGATACACAAGGTTTTTTGGCGCTAAAACAGGATGTGGTGCATTTTCTACCGTGGCAATGGGCATTCAAAATTCATGTCGCCTGTAGCAGTTTAATTTTACTGGCTGGTTTTACCCAGTTCTGGCCTGCTTTTAGGCAACGTTTTTCATTGTGGCACCGACGGTTGGGCTGGTTATATATTATTGCAGTACTTGGCTTTGCAGCACCCAGTGGTCTGGTCATGGCTATTTACGCGGCTGGCGGATTAGCAACACAGATATGCTTTGTTATTTTAGGGATATTATGGATTGGCACTACGATTCTGGCTTTAAAATATGCCATCCAGAAGCGCTGGTACAAGCACCGTAACTGGATGATCCGCAGCTTTGCACTATCCATATCTGCCTTGAGCTTGCGTTCGTGGAAATTACTACTGTATCAACTAACGCCCTATATTGATGGCCTAAGCCCAAAGCTGATTTATCAACTGGAAGCCTGGCTGGGCTGGGTAATTAACTTACTGATTGCCGAAATCATCATTTACTGGATTAGCCGTAAAAAATAATCTGTCCTGCATTAAAAAACCGCTGAGAAATCAGCGGTTTTTTTGTGAGTTAGTACTCAGGTTTAACGCAGTGGATTGATGGGAGCATCCGGGTCATCCGGTAGAATCAGCTCATTATCCGTACTGGTTGCTGGTGGTGTCGTTTCCGAAGGACTAATGATTGGAGACGCTGTAGAAGAACCAACAGGCGAACCCAGACCAGTAGCCAAAGGCACCTCCATATCTGCATTACTCATGCCTGATGCAGTTGGTGGTGAAGGCTTTTTGGCTTCTTCTTTTGCCTTGTTCAGCATGTCATCCAGCAGGCGTTGCGCAGGTTCGCGACCGCCCAGACCAAAGGCCAGTGCAAAGGCAACTGCAACAGCACCCAGCGTCAGACCAAAGGCCAGATTAACAATCGAATCAGCAATGCCCATTGCACGCAGGCCCATCGCCAGCACCAGACCAATAATCAGCACACGTACCACGTTGGCCAGCCACAATGAATAGTTGTAACGGCCACGCTGTACAATATCGCCAATCAGGTTGGCCAGCCAGAAACCAATGATGAAAATGGCAACGCCCAGCAGAATGTTGGCACCAAAGGCAATGAAGATTGTAATCAGGTTGCTGACCTGATCAAAGCCCAGACGGTTCGCCGCTTCAGCCACTGCAAACAGCATGGCAAAAAACACCAGCAGCTTGCCAATGATGGCTGACAGGTTGGTGCTACCCAAAAAGCGTTGCATGTCCAGCTTGGCAGGCAGGCGATCCAGTTCGGTTCCTGCCATCAGGTTAACCAGAATACCAGCCACAAACTTGGCGACCGCATACGTGATAATCAGGATCAATGCCGCCGCAATAATATTGGGAATGGCATACATGATCTGATCCAGCATACGAATTGCAGGCTGGGAAATTGCCTCAATCTGTAAGGCATCCAGGGCAGCAATCAGGGTTGGAATCAGGATCAGGACAAATACAATCGAACCGGCAATATTGGGAATGCTGGTGGTATTTTTAACCCCAACATGCGAAGCAGCAGATTGCAGATTCAGGCTAGAAACCAGACCTACCACAATGTTGCGCACAATTTTTGCCACAAAGTAACCCACAAAACCAATCACCAGTGCGGCAAACAGGTTCGGCAGGAACAACAGCAAATCATTCACCATGTTCTGTACCGGCAGCAACAGGCCATTTAAGCCCAGTGCAGACAGCACCATTGGAACAAACAGCAGCAGGATTAACCAGTAAATAATCTGGCCAATGTTATTGCTTAAGGGTTGTACGCCCACATCTGCACTCAAGCGCTCATCCAGTGTAGTGCGTGCCAGTAACCGGGTAATTCCGGCACGTGCCAGCGTTGCCAGCACCCAGCCCAGTATAGCCAGAACCAGTGCAGACAGTACACGTGGAACAAATAGCAGTACTTCATTCACCATATTGGAAAATGGCGCTGATACGGCATGCAGGTTCAACAGGTTAAAACTGGCAATTACCGCAATAATTAAGATGAACCAGAACACCACGCGCCCGGCAATATGTTCAATATCGGTATGGTGCCCTGTAGAGCTGTTGACATGTCGATTGACATTGAGTTTTGAAAGTAACTTACGTACACCTGCGCCAGCTAGCAGTGCAATAACCCAGCCGACAAGCAGCAAGGCGATGGCACCGAGAATAGGTTCTAGCTGAACACCATATGTATGCTGGAAGTTCTGGAAATTATCCATAACTAACCCCTTGATCATATCGGTCATTCATTTTTATTAATCAGCAGCTTGCATCTGCACGTCCGAATGAATTATTCAGCATTTTGTTTTCAGCGGTTGGCGTGCAATTGGGAGCTACTCATCAATACCCTTTATCTTCGAGGTCATGACTTAAGTTTTTTGCTGTGAAATCAACTTAGTGATGACCCTAAATAACCTTAGCAAAGCGTCAAAATATAAAAACAACGCTTTTGTTTCGTTCATACTGTTTTTGTCAAGCTAAGTAGGGTTTTTATTACTATCTAAAATTTAAGTTTTATTTTTTAAACATTTATTGCCTTGCATCTATTATTTAAAGCTTTTTACCATTGCTCTCATCTTCACAATTACTGTATTTAGCCATCATCATTGGGTTAAAACAAAAAAGCCAAAACAATGCTTTGGCTTTTTGAATAAGCTGAAAATTTAGGATAAGGTTTTAATATTTTGCCATGTTCGCCAGATTTGACATATCACCGGACATGCCGCCCAGCATAGTCATCATCACAATCAAACCAACAATTCCCAGTACGGCCAGAATAATGTAAATCACGCCCAGTACACCTTCCCAGCCTTTATTGGGACGTGGCGGGCCAAAATTATTACTGCCACGTGTACCCGGTGCAAAAGTCACATACAGCATAAAAATCACATTTACCAGTGGCACCAGCATCAGTAATGACAGCCAGCCACTCTGGTTTAGATCATGCAGGCGTCGAATAGTGAGCACAAAGGCGTAGTAAAAAAATATGATGTAAGCTACAGCCATAACCAGAATACTGGCTGTTCCAATCCCTGCATAAGGATCAGTAGAGCTGGCAGAATTACCAAAAATGGCAATACCCAGCACTGCAACAACACCAATGATCAAAGAAATCACCAGATACCAGGCCAGATAGGCCAGCCGGGCAAAACGACCGCGTGGCGAAAGCGGATGGTCAGCCACTGGTGTTATGGAAGGCGGCTGTGAAGCGTCGTAAGTTGTCATAGAATTACCTCGTATACCCTAATTATCATTAAAAATTATTACTGGATTCTTTTACAGGTTAGATCATTTAACCGTCGACAGTATAGATAGCGTATTATTTTTTGCTTTGTCAACAAAACTTACTTAAAATTGCGCGTTCTTTTAGCAGTTTAAGTGCTGTGATGCCCTACTCCGTTACACCCGTTCAGCTTGACCTGCCTACCTCGCTCAAGCACCAATGCTGGCTGCACACCTCAAGAGATGGTCACTTAATTGGCATTATTGCCTTTGAAGGCGATGCACCACAATTAAACTGGTATGACCTCGAATACCTAAGGCGGCGTAGTGACGAATTTTCAGTAATGGCCTTTCCTGAATATATTTCCGCCCTGATTATTGACCTGCGTAATCTTGAAGCGCGGCTGGAAGCTGATGCGCCTATTTTTCCATGGCGCCTGACCGAAGAGGATTGCCCGATCCGGGTGCTGGTGAGTGAGGAACAGCGCGCCTATTATTCTTCCGTGTTTGAACCGGCTTGGCTGGCCTGGGATTTACAGGCCACTATCAAGGATATGCGCGACTTTTTTGATATGCACTATCATTAATTTAATTGTCGCGATTATTTTAATTTACCAGTAATTTTCTACCGCAATATTCCCCTCACCACGCCGGTTCATGCTGAGGCCGCGTGCTTTAAGTGCATTACGCGTGTCGTCCACCATTTGCGGGTTTCCACACAGCATGACATGACTGGTTGCAGGATTTAATGCCAAGCCTGCCTGCTGTTCCAGTAAGCCGTTTTCAATCAGTATCGGCAGGCGTTGATGTAAAATATATTGATCTAAAACATGATCACTTGCCGAATTATCTGCTCGCGTGATAATCGGCAGAAATTTAAAACGTGCTCCACCCTCACCAAAACTTTGGGCAATATTTTCAATGTCTTCGACATAGGCAAGTTCATCACGGGTACGCACACTATAGGCCAGGATAATGTGCTGATATTGCTGCCACGGGGCAAAGTCCTGCAACATGGATAAAAATGGTGCCAGTCCGGTTCCGGTAGCCAGCAACCACAAGTCATGCGGTAGAGGTTTTTGGTAACGTGCCAGTGTCAAAAATCCATAGGGAATTTTTTCCAGCAATAATGAGTCCCCTGCTTTTAAATGCTGCAAGCGTGAGGTAAATGCACCATCTGGCACGACAATAGAAAAAAACTCCAGATGCTCGGCAAACGGCGAGGACACCACCGAATAGGCGCGAAAAACTTTTTCATCCTCAACGTCTTCACCCTTGATCTCAATACCAATACGGGCAAACTGTCCTGCGCTAAAGCGGAAATGTGCAGGCCGGGTCAGGGTAAAGCTAAATAGATTCTCACTCCAGCGCCGCACACTCAGGACGGTTTCGCGGGTAAATTTTTCTTCATTCATCGGTACATACTTATATCTCTACACTGCCCGGCAATGGTAGCATGTATTCATACTGTTCCTAATTTTCAAACCAAAAAAGTCACAAAAGGTACACTTGATGCGCATGACGTTAAGACAACTGGCTGTCTTTGTTGCCGTTGCCCAGGAAGGCACTGTTACCCGTGCCAGTGATGCAGTACGTCTGACCCAGAGTGCGGCCAGTATGGCACTGGCTGACCTTGAAGATGCGCTGGGTGCTCCCCTGTTTGACCGACTGGGCAAGCGCTTGCAGCTCAATGACCTTGGCCGTTTTTTGCTGCCGCAGGCGCTGGAAATTCTGGGCCGTTGCGAAGCATTTGAGCAGGCTGCGCAAGGTGAACTGCAAACCATTGATTTACGTCTTGGCGCCACCTTAACTATTAGTGATTATCTGATGCCAGACCTGATGGCAGACTTTTTAAAGTTTCAGCCGCAGGCGCAGCTTCAATTACAGGTTGGCAATACACGCCAGATTATCGAAGCAGTGAGCCAGTTCCAGCTTGATCTGGGTCTGATTGAAGGTTCCTGCCATTTACCGCAATTGCAGGCTTTTCCATGGCGGGATGATGAACTGGCAGTATGCTGTGCACCGCAACATCCGCTGGCTCAACTCAACCGGCCACTGGATCTCAGCGACTTTCAGCAAATTGACTGGATTTTGCGTGAAGAAGGCTCAGGCACGCGTGAAGTTTTTGACAATGTGATGCTCAAAGACCTGCCCAATGCCAAGCTGCGACTGACGCTCGGTCATAATGAAGCCATTTTAAAAGTAGTGGCGGGCGGACTTGGGGTGGCTTGTGTGTCACGGCTGGCTATTGAACCCTTAGCCAATGAAGGCCAACTGGTCATTCTACATACGCCATTCTGGACACTTAAACGCCCGTTATTTATGCTGGTACATCGCCAGAAATATAAAGGCCCCGGCCTAAAAGCATTTATGGAGTTTTGCCGGGCAAACAACCAATAGTTGATTACTCAATATTATCGGGCAATCAGTCCAGATATTTTTGCCAGAACTCGGCAATACCCGTGTTTTCATCCAATTGATAATTGTTATAGCCAAATGCACGGTAAGCCTGCTTGGCGGGTTCATTACCGCTCAGTACTTCCAGTGTCATCTTGCAACAATCCAAAGTTCTAGCATGGGCTTCGGCTGCCTCAAACAACTGGCGCGAAATACCCAAACCGCGCGCCTGTTGTTGCACAATCACATCATGGATATTCATTAAGGGCTGGCATTTAAAGGTAGAAAAACCTAGAAATGCATTTAGCAGACCAACGGGTTTATGCTGATAATAGGCTAGCCATGAATAAGCAGTTGGAAAATTTTGCAGCTTTTCTACCAGATTATCTTGGCAAAATTCACTTAACGCTTCACTGCCACCCATGGGGTCTTGCGCATATTCATTCATTAATAGCACCAAGTCTCTGGCATGGGTCGGGTTGCTGTAATCAGCCCTAATGATGCTAATGTCAGTCATGTTGAATGAATTTGCCATAGAATGAATTGCTAAGGTTTATTGAAAATAATTTTCTTTTGAATGGTGCCAAAAATCTTGTCGCCAGCATCACCCAAACCTGGAATGATATAGCCTTTTTCATTGAGACACTCATCAATAGAAGCCGTATAAATCATCACATCAGGATGATGCGCTTGCAGGTTAGCAATTCCTTCTGGTGCAGCAACCAAAACCATCACGCGAATTTCTTTGCACCCTGCCTGCTTCAATAAATCTATGGCTGCCACCAGTGAATTTCCAGTAGCCAGCATGGGATCAATAATTAACGCCAAACGTGCATGAATGTCCGGCGCCAGTTTTTCCAGATAGCTACGGGCTTCCAGTGTTTCTTCATTACGCTCAAGGCCAAGCACGCTCACCTTCGCACTGGGAATCAGGTTAAGTACGCCTTCCAGCATGCCAATACCCGCCCGCAAAATCGGCACAATAGTAATTTTTTTGCCAGCAATACGTTCCACGCTCACTGGCCCTGCCCATCCTTCAATCACCTCATTTTCCAGAATCAGGTCTTTGGTGGCTTCATAAGTCAATAAAGAGGCTATTTCCTGTGATAGCTCCCTGAAATTCTTGGTGCTAATATCGGCACGGCGCATTAAACCAATTTTATGGCGAATCAGGGGATGACGGATTTCTAGGATAGGCATATCAATCTGAACGGCTGCGGTAAACAACAGCATGATAATACAAAAAGCGATTTAATATAAAAAAGCAGCATTAAAAAACCAGCATCGAAAAGAAAAATGCCCCAACAGCGTTGAGGCATTTTTAGGCAACAAATCAACCGACAGTAAATCAGCTGGCCTTAGCGCATCACCACGATTTGAGCCAGTGCCGCCAGTTTGATCAGTGGCTGCGGATAAACACCCAGCACCAGCACCAGCAGTGAAGTCAGCAGTACCATAATACCGCCTGCTTTCACACCCCAATTGGTCTGGGCATCAATGCGTGGTGTATCTGGTGGGGTCATGTAAAGCACTACCATCACACGCAGGTAATAATACAAACCAATCGCACTACCCAGAATAATCATGGCAGCCAGGAACCAGCTCATGTTCTGTACCGCAGCCATTACCACAAAGAACTTGCCAATAAAGCCTGCGGTGAGTGGAATACCCGCCAATGACAGCATCATGACAGTCAGCACTGCCGTGAGCACCGGACGACGCCAGAACAGGCCGCGATAATCAGCAATGGATTCTGCTTCAGTTGCACTATAAGGGCTGGACATCAGTGCAACTGCACCAAACGCACCAATGGTGGTAAGTACGTAGGTCACCAGATAAATGCTGACCGTTGCAATGGATGACACACCCAGACAGATAATGGCAATCAGCACATAGCCAAAATGCGCGATGGATGAATAACCCAGCAGGCGTTTTAAGTTAACCTGACGTACTGCCAGCAGGTTGCCCACCAGAATCGACAACACCGCAATTGTAGCCAGAACAGTGTGCAGCCCTTCCATTGCCAATGAACTGGATACCAGTAAGAAGCGAACTGCAACGGCCAACATGGCAACTTTGCTGACTGTTGCCAGAAAAGTTGCTGCTGGTGCAGGCGCACCCTGATACACATCAGGTGTCCAGCCATGAAATGGTGCCAGTGATAACTTGAATGCAATGGCAATCACGATCAGGCCAAAGCCCATCACCACGATTGGCTCATGTAGCACCTGTCCCAGAATCTGACCCAGATTACGGAAATCCATGGTGCCGGTATAGCTATACAGGAAAGCCATACCCATTAGTAACGCCGCAGAAGCGGTTGCTGACAGCACTAGATACTTGATCCCGGATTCCAGTGACTTGCTGCGTTCATGGGTATAAGCCAATAAGCCATAAGTTGGAATAGACAGTAGCTCAAGACTCATAAAAAATGAGGTCATGTGGCTGCTGGCTGTCATCAACATGCCGCCTGCTACAGCAATCAGCAGCAACAGGTACAGCTCTTCACGGTTATGCTGATAGCTGTCAATGTAGGCATGCGCCAGCGTACAGCACGCCAGTGAAGCAATCAGGATTAGCGCCATATTAAATAGCGCAAAACCATCAACCACGAATAAACCCATTACAGCTTGCGGGCCAGAATTCTGGAAAAATACCTGCCAGACAATACAGGCTACTGCCGCATTAAGGCCAATCACGGTTGCCGTTGCAATAAGGTCATGCTGGCGCTTGATGGCAACCAGTAGCATCACCAAAACGGCTGTTAGGCTGACAATAATAACCGGTGCAAGTGGCGCCAGCGGTTTTAGCGTAGAAATCATATCCATGGCTTATTGCATCTCCACGCTATTCATTGGACTAATGTTTGGCGTATTAAACAATGGGTAATGATATGAGTTACTTAACCATTGCATGCTTAAATGAGACGTATTGAGTACATCCTGCGGGAATAGCCCCAGCCATAACAGGCCAACGCCCATCACCAGTAGCATGGTCATTTCACGCGCATTCAAGTCTTTAAATGGTTGAGCCAGTTTTTGCTGCGACTCATGCGGCTGACCAAACATGGCTTTGTGAATCATGATCAGGGTATACAGTCCTGCAAAAACCAGACTCACTGTGGCCAGAATGGTAAATGCTGGATAACGCGCATAAGAACCCAGCAGAATCAGGAACTCTGCAACAAAATTACCTGTACCCGGAATGCCCATCAATGCAGCACTAAAGAACATCAGGAAAAATGGCAAGTAACGGAACTGTCCCCACATGCCACCCATCAGGCGCAAGTCACGGGTATGCAGACGCTCGTAAATCTGACCCGCCATAATAAACAGCGCAGCAGAAGACAGGCCGTGTGCCAGCATCATGATCATGACACCTTGCAGGGTCATCAGGTTGCCTGCATAAATGGCAAGCAGTATAAAACCCATGTGCGACACGCTGGTATAAGCCAGCAGACGTTTCATGTCTGTTTGCTGGAAGGCCAGCCATGCGCCATAGAACACGCCAATCAGACCCAGAATAATCGCAACGTTGGCGAAATCAGCCGACGCATGCGGAAACAGGGGTAGCACAAAACGCAGCAAGCCATAAGCTGCTGTTTTAATCAGGATACCAGCAAGGTCTACCGAACCAGCCGTGGGTGCCTGAGCGTGGGCATCCGGTAACCAGCCATGGAATGGCACTACTGGCAGCTTGACTGCAAACGCAATAAAGAAGCACAACATCAGGCCAAATTCAAAGCCATACGGCAGTGTTGTACCTAGCAGGTGCATATAGTCAAATGACAAGGTATTGGTCTGGGTAAAGCGGATCAGCACCAGAGTTAAAATACCCACCAGCATGATCAGACCAGAGGCTTGCGTGTAAATAAAGAACTTGGTTGCAGCATAAACACGTGAACGGCCAGTTGAACCAGAATGTCCCCATAGTGCAATCAGGAAATAGATCGGCACCAGCATCATCTCCCAGAAGAAGAAGAACAGGAACATATCAATTGCCAGAAACACACCAATAACGCCGCCAAGACTCCATAACAGATTCAAATGGAAGAAGCCCACATTTTTCTGAATTTCATCCCAAGAACAGCCTACAGCCAGAACACCCAGCAAGGCAGTCAAGGCCACCATCATCAGTGACAACCCATCCAGTGCCAGATGGAAGCTAATGCCCAGCATGGGAATCCATGCCAAGTTAAATTCTGCCTGCCATACGGGCGCAATGCCCGGTTGTACTACAATGGAAGTGGTTTCAGCATAATGCCCTGCCATCCATAATTGAATGGCCAGACCCAGTGTTACCAGCATGCCAATCAGGGCAATCCAGCGTGGTGCCCGAATACTAACCTTTTCAAACACCCAGCATAAAAAACCTGCAATAAAGGGAATCAGGATTAGTGCAGGGAGAACCCAGTTATTTGGAGTTGAAAGTTCCTGCATCTTATTTCCCCAGTACCTGAATCACAATAAGTATCATGAGTAATATCACCGCGCCGATCACAATAGCTGCTGCATAACCACGCAATGATCCTGTTTGGCGATTGGTAGTAACACTGTTACCTGCCCTCACCAGTACTGGAAATACGCCCCAAATGCGGTCTACTGGATCACGCCCCAGCAAACGCGCAATCATCAGGTACGGTTTAACAAATATTAAATGATAAAGCGCATCAAAGCCCCATGCATTACGCCAGATATGCGCAATACCGGCACCCACTGATGTGTTGGCCATTTTTTGTACCGAAGCATAGTTAAAGGCAAACAGCACAGCACCCACGATCAGACCCAGCAAAGCTACCCCAATGGCGGTATATTCAACAAAATGCTTATCGTGAGCCACCGCTGCATTCACCACAAATTCTGGCAATACATTATTGAGTACATGACCTACCGGATGCTGTAGTAGTGCGCCAATGCAGGTCGACAATACTAGTAGCACACCCAGTGGTAACCAGTAGGTAACCCCTTCAATTTTGTGCGCATGGGTTTTTTCTTCACCATGAAATACCAGCCAGATCAGGCGGAAAGTATAGATTGACGTCAGGAATGCACCCACAACGCCAGCCCAGAATAATTCTGGATGACCAGCTGCCCAGGCTTGCCACAGGATTTCATCTTTGGAATAAAAGCCCACAGTGATAAATGGTAAAGCCGCTAGTGCACCACCACCCACCAGAAAGCAGACATACACGAATGGAATAGTTTTACGTAAGCCACCCATTTTGAAAATATTTTGTTCATGGTGACAGGCAATAATCACCGCACCTGAAGACAGGAACAGCAAAGCCTTGAAAAACGCATGAGTTAGCATATGGAAAACAGCAGCCTGATAGGCTTCGGCCCCTAGTGCCAAAAACATATAGCCCAGCTGACTCATGGTTGAATATGCCAGAACACGTTTAATGTCTGTTTGTACCAGTGCTGCAAAACCAGCCATCAGCAAGGTAATAGCACCAATGACACCAACAAAATACAGCACATCTGGCGCAAGCTGGAATACCGGATGCATCCGGGCAATCAGGTAAACACCTGCGGTAACCATGGTTGCCGCGTGAATCAGTGCAGATACTGGTGTTGGACCTGCCATTGCATCGGCCAGCCAGGTTTGTAGTGGCAACTGTGCGGATTTACCCACGGCACCACCCAGTAGCATCAGGGCAGCCCAAGTCACTGCTGGGCTACCGCTGGTCAGCACTTCTGGTGCACGAACAACAATTTCATAAATGTCTAAAGTGCCAAATTGCTGAAATAGGATAAATAAGCCAATGAGCAGCAGAACATCACCCACGCGGGTTACGGTAAATGCCTTAATAGCTGCAAAGCCGTTGTCCGGATTTTTAAAGTAAAAGCCAATCAACAGATAGGAACACAAGCCCACGCCTTCCCAGCCCAGGAACATCACCAGCAGGTTATCACCCAGTACCAGAAGCAGCATGCTGGCCACAAACAGGTTGAAATACGAGAAAAAGCGGGCAAAGCCTTCTTCCCCACGCATGTACCATGAGGCAAACAGGTGGATGAAAAAACCAACGCCTGTGATCATGCCTAGCATTACCAGCGATAGGCCATCAAGTTGCAAACCAAAGCTGGGCGCAAAGTTCCCAATGTGCATCCATGTCCAGAGAATCTGGTGATAATAGGCACCCTGTGTGTCCTGGCCTAAGTAATCGGCTGCCACATACAATGCAGTTAGCGCAGACAGCGCCATTGAACCAACACCAATGATTGCTGCCAGTTTTTCAGAAATCTGGTCACGCAGACCGGCCAGTAAAATAAAGCCCAGTAGCGGAAAAACGAAAGTTAAAAACAGTAGGTTCATCCGCGCATCTCACTAGCTGCATCAACATCCAGATGCTGGAAGCGATGATAAAATTGAAGCACGATTGCCAGACCAATACAGGCCTCGGCTGCAGCCAACGTCAGGATCAGGATAAACATCACCTGCCCATCCGGCTGACCCCAAACACTGCCTGCCAGCACAAAAGCCAGTGCCGCAGCATTCATCATGATTTCAAGACTCATGAGCATAAACATCAGGTTACGGCGCACCATAACGCCATATAATCCCAGCGCAAATAGCAGTGTTGCCAGAATCAGGCCATGTTCCAGTGGAATTGCTCCCATCATGGTTGCACCTCACTATCTCTTACGAAATCTTCTTTAATCGAATCTTCTTCTGCAACTATAGGTTCACGCTTACCCAAATGGAATGCGGCGACTAAAGCCCCTAAAAGCAACATGGCTGCAATTTCAACCAACAACAGATAAGGGCCAAACAGGGCAATACCCACCTGCTTTGGACCAACGCCATGTGTGCCAATTGCCGGGTGCGCAGCAGTATTGCCAGAAGACAGCATCCATACCAGTGCCAGACCCAGCAAAAAGCTCAGCAAGGCCGGTACAGTCCAGGCCGATGAGTTCAGCCACAGTTTTTCCTGCTGGGTAGTTTGTGCGCCCAAATTAAGCATCATCACCACGAATACGAACAGCACCATAATGGCGCCGGCATACACGATTACTTCCAGCGCACCTGCAAATGGCGCACCCACGATAAAGAAAATGCCCGCCACTGCCAGCAATGACACAATCAGGTTGAGCAAGGCATGAACCGGATTGGTATTGGTTACCACCCGGATCGTAGACAACAGGGCCACAATGGCCATAAGGTAAAATGGCCAGATCATGCTAAATACTCCATCATGGCAGTAGGCTCCGAGTATCAACAGGTGCAGATTCGCGCTCTGCTGCCCCTTTGGGTTTGCCGTCAATTGCCATACCGGCAACCCGGTAAAAGTTATAATCAGGATATTTGCCAGGGCCTGAAATCAGCAAATGCTCTTTTTCATACACCAGATCCTGACGCACATATTCGCCCATTTCAAAATCCGGCGTTAACTGAATCGCTGTGGTCGGACAAGCTTCTTCACACATACCACAAAAAATGCAGCGTGAAAAATTAATGCGGAAAAACTCAGGATACCAGCGCCCATCTTCTTTTTCTGCTTTTTGCAGCGAAATACAGCCTACCGGACACGCAACAGCACACAGGTTACAGGCCACGCAGCGCTCTTCCCCATCCGGGTCACGGGTCAGAATAATCCGGCCACGGTAACGCGGTGGTACGATCTGTTCTGCCGGTACTTCCGGATACAAAATGGTATCACGCTTGCGAAAAGCATGAGTAAATACCATAAACAGGCTACGGACAATCGTCCCTGCCCCAATAACAACCTTCCCAAAGGAAGCCAGAATACTTGTCATAACTGCTCTCCTTGCTCCCTTAGGCGGAATAATTGTGCAGAATGACTGCAGCAGTAACCAAAAGATTAATCAGGGTTAATGGCAGACAAACTTTCCAGCCAAAATTCATGACCTGATCATAACGTGGACGCATTAAGGAACCACGAGCCAATACAAACATCATGACAAAGAACAGGGTTTTCACAATAAACCAGAAAACCGGCGGAACAAATGGAATTTCAATATTGAAAGGCGCCAGCCAGCCGCCAAAAAACAGCACAACAATCAATGAGGAAATCACCACCACGTTGACATACTCGGCAACGAAGAACATGCCCCACTTCATGCCACCATATTCAATATGGTAACCCTCGGCCAGTTCCTGCTCGGCTTCCGGCTGGTCAAATGGATGACGGTGAGTCACCGCAACACCGGCAATCGCAAAAATACAAAACCCTAGAAACTGCGGCACAATGTTCCACAGATCACGCTGCGATTCCACGATGTCACGCAGGTTGAATGAACCAGCAATGGCCACCACACCCATCAGCGACAATCCCAAAAACACTTCATACGAAATGGTCTGGGCTGCGGAGCGCAGACCACCCAGCAAGGAGTATTTGTTGTTGGAAGACCAGCCGCCAAATAGAACGGCATATACCGCGATACCAGCCATGGCCATGAAGAACAGTAGACCAATGTCCAGATCAGCCACCCCTAGGGTTGGGCTAACTGGAATCACCATAAAGGACAGGACGGCAGTACCCATTGCCACTGCAGGTGCCAGACGGAAAGTCAGCTTGTCGGCAAACTTGGGCGTCCAGTCTTCCTTGAACATGATTTTCAGCATGTCAGCAACGATCTGGAATATCCCGCCGGGGCCAACCCGGTTAGGGCCATAACGATCCTGCCATAAGGCCAGCAAACGGCGCTCAATAAAACTCATGAGCGCTGCAAACAGTACGACTACCAGTAAAATTACAATGGCCTGCACCACCATAAAGGTCGTTTGCCACTGACTGGTGGTCATATAATCATTTAAAAATGATGGAATTGAAGGATCAATCCGCATGTTAGACTCCTACCGCAGCAGCATCAACGCTGATGGCTATTGAATCGGTCAAGCTGACTACTGGCGCAAGTCCAACCGGATAACCTACATAGCCGTATGGCAAATAGTCCACCACGTTGACTGGCAGGTTAATGCTGGTGTCACCTGCTTTTACAGTAACACGCTGGCCCTGCTGAACATTCAGGCGGGCAGCATCGTCACGGCTAACACTAAATGCGGCTTCTGGAATGCGTGACTGCATAACCGGGGTACGCACTGTCATTTCGCCACTGGCAAAAATATGATGAACCGGAAC
The DNA here is from genome assembly GCF_000619845.1 of Alkanindiges illinoisensis DSM 15370. GTDB lineage: Bacteria > Pseudomonadota > Gammaproteobacteria > Pseudomonadales > Moraxellaceae > Alkanindiges > Alkanindiges illinoisensis. The sequence goes on from NZ_JHUX01000003.1 coordinate 1,361,687, forward strand.
CAGACGGTAGGTGCTGTCATTGTCCAGTAAAGGTGCTGGAGCCACAAAACTGCGTGCCGGACGTTTTGGCAGACGGTCAAACAGGCGCACGCCCGGATCACCGGCTTTTAGATGCCCACCGACTTCATCCTGAAACTTGTTCCACGATTGAGGTGAGTTCCAGCCCGGCGCCCAGGCAAATGGAATCAGCGAAGATGATTCCTGCGGGCCAACATAACCTTCCATGGAGAAAGCCAGTGCAGAATCCACATCGACTGGCTGCTTGGGCTCATGCACAGAAATTGGCGCACGCATGGCAGTCCGTCCAGAATAGCGGCGTGGTTCACGGGCAATTTTTAAGCCATGCACACGATAGCCTGCATCTGGCGCAACATCCAGAATGCCCTCAAGTGCTGGCACTTTACTGGCAACGGCTTCAATCACATCATCCAGCACTGTCCAGTTTACAGGTTTACCCTGAATGCCTGTATGGATAGCATGTAGCCAGCGCCAGCTTTCCTTGATGCTGATTTCCGGGTTGTAATAAGCTGGATCAAACACCTGGAAGTAACGTTGCGCACGGCCTTCCTGACTCACCACTGTGCCATCACCTTCAGCAAAGCTTGCGGCAGACAATACAATTGAGGCTTTCTTAACGGTTGGCGTTTCCTGATGATCCAGCACAATAATCTGCTGGGTTTTTGCCAGTGCAGTCTTGATCTGTTGCGCTGGCAGGCGACGATACAGATCATTTTCAACCACAACCACAGCATCATAGCTCTGCGCAAAAGCCTTTTCTAATGGCATACCGCCCATCAGCGCCAGCCCCATGGAATTTACTTCCGGAACAACCAGACTTAACCCTGCTTTGCTTTTTCCATCGACACTGCCCAGATTCAGGGCAATTTGTGCAGCGGCTTCCATCAATGCAGGTTCCAGCAAACTGGTGCCGGAAATGATCAATGGTTTTTTAGCATGCTTGAGCTGACGTGCTACTTCCAGTGCAAATACCTTGGCATCATCGGAAATATCACCATTCATGGCTTCAGCTTTAATCGCTGCAGCAATGGCAAAACCCAAGCGGGCAATATCGTTTGGTGAGGCAACCACTTCACCTTCAGCAATATCGCTTAAGCGGGTAGCAACTGGCGTTAAAATATAAACCGGGCTCTTTGCATCCTGTGCAATACGGGCAACCGGCTCCGCCAGCCAGCCTTGCGTTTTACGCTCGGCAGCCATTTCCAGTCCTTTATTCTTGGCAGACTGGCGTACTGATAGTGCCATGCGTGGCGCGGTCTGCGTCAGGTCTTCACCCAGAATCAGAACGGCATCGTAATCTTCCACTTCACGCAGGTTCGGATTATAAATCCCTTCGGTTTGCATCAGGCTAGCCGCTAGCTCAACCAGCTGCTGCTCCTGCTGGGTCATACCGGTAGAGAAATTGTCATTGCCCACCAGCTCACGCAAGGCGAAATTGCTTTCCAGACTAGCACGTGGTGAGCCAATACCCAGCACGTTCTGGCCTTTTAAGCTGGCAATCGCCTGATCCAGTGCTTCATCCACACTGACCGTTAAGGTGCGGTTTTCAATGTGCAACTGGGGCTGACGTGGACGATCCTTGCGGTTAACATAGCCTGCACCAAAGCGGCCCTTGTCACACAGGAAATACTGGTTGACCGAGCCATTAAAGCGGTTTTCAATCCGGCGCAGTTCGCCATAACGCTCTCCCGGAGAAATATTGCAACCTGATGAACAGCCCTGACAAATGCTGGGTGCATACTGCATATCCCATTTGCGGTTGTAACGCTCAGAATGGGTTTTATCGGTGAATACGCCGGTTGGACAAACTTCTACCAAATTGCCCGAGAACTCGCTTTCCAGTACCCCATCTTTTTCACGGCCAAAATAAACCCGTGCTGCGTTGCCATAAACGCCAAGATCTGTACCGCCTGCATAATCCTTGTAATAGCGCACACAGCGATAACACGCAATACAGCGGTTCATTTCATGGGCAATAAATGGCCCCAGATCCTGATTCTGATGCGTGCGTTTGGTAAAGCGATAACGACGGCGGTCATGGCCAGTCATTACGGTCATATCCTGCAAATGACAGTGCCCACCTTCTTCACACACCGGACAGTCATGCGGGTGGTTGGTCATCAGATATTCCACGATAGTTTCGCGAAATGCCCGTGCTTCATCATCTTCAATGGAAATATAGGTATCATTGACAGCAGGTGTCATGCAGGACATCACCAGACGTCCGCGCTTGTCATCCGCATTGGCATATTGTTTCACTGCACACTGACGGCATGAGCCTACAGAACCCAGTGATGGATGCCAACAAAAATAGGGAATATCAAGGCCAAGGGACAGACAAGCCTGCAACAGGTTTTCTGATCCATCAACCTCATAATCTTTACCATCGACATGTATTGTAGCCATCGCCTGGTTCCTTAAGCTTGCTGAGCGTTGCTGATTTGAACCACAGATTCCGCTTCTTTGGGAATCAGTGCTTCAAACTCGCTGCGAAAATATTTTAGGGCGCTTTGTAATGGTTCCATGGCACCGGGCGCATGTGCGCAGAAGGTCTTGCCAATCCACAGATTCTTGGTGAGCTGTTCCAGATGAGTAATGTCTTCCATCTTGCCACGACCATGTTCAATGGCAGACAGTGCTTTTACACTCCATGGCAAGCCATCACGGCATGGCGTACACCAGCCACAGGATTCACGCGCAAAGAATTCTTCCAGATTGCGGGTGAGTGATACCATGCACTGGGTCTCATCCACCACCATGATCAGGCAAGTACCCAGACGCGAACCTGCTTTCATAATGCTGTCGGCATCCATCGGCAGATCCAGATGCTCAGTGGTTAAAAAGTCAGTAGATGCACCACCGGGCAGCCATGCCTTAAGTTTTAGGCCTTCACGCATGCCCCCGGCATATTCTTCAATCACTTCGCGAGCAGTGGTACCAAATGGCAGCTCCCACAAGCCCGGAAAACGCACCTTGCCGGAAACCCCGTAAATCTTGGTGCCGGGGTCTTTGCTCTTGTGGGCAGACAGATTGATGTACCACTCTGGGCCACGCAGCAGGATCGCTGGCAGGTTATTAAAGGTTTCGACGTTATTCACAATCGTTGGGCGGCCCCATGCACCAGCCACCTGTGGAAATGGCGGCTTGGTACGTGGATTGGCACGACGGCCTTCCAGCGAGTTAATCAGTGCGGTTTCTTCACCACAAATATAACGACCAGCGCCAGTATGCACGTGGATTTCAAAGTTCCAGCCGGTATCCAGAATGTTTTTGCCCAGATAACCCTTGGCACGCACCTGTTCCAGTGCTTCATTCAGATAGCGGGCCGCTTCAATGTATTCACCACGAATAAAGATATAACCTTGCGTGGCTTCCAGCGTATAGCCCGCAATGATCATGCCTTCAATCAGCTGGTGTGGCAGCTTTTCCATGAGCAGGCGATCTTTAAATGTGCCTGGCTCCATTTCATCAGCATTACAGATCAGGTAACGCGGGCCGCCATCATTGGGCGCCATCAGCGACCACTTGATGCCTGCCGGAAAGCCTGCACCACCACGGCCTTTAACCGTTGCGGCCTTTACCACTTCCTGTACTTCAGCCGGCGTCATGCTTAAGGCTTTTTTCATGCCTGCATAACCTTCCAGTGACTCGTAGGTATCTACATCGTGCAAGAATTCATGATGCTTTAACCGCCAGGTCAACGGGTGGGTTTCTGCGGTACCGTTACCGTGAATGGGTCTTGGTTCTGTATTTACATGGGTTGTCATACATATTGCTCCAGTAACGCAGCGATGTCATTGACACCTACCAGACCATGCGTGTCTTCATTGATCATCAGGGTTGGCCCCTTGTCACAATTGCCCAGACAGCAAATGGGTAACAAGGTAAAACGGCCATCTGCCGTGGTTTGGCCGTATTGGATTCCAAGGTGCTTTTGAAATGCTTCAGCCAGTGTTTCAGCGCCCATCAAGAAGCAGGCAATGGAATCACACAGCAAAATAACATTACGGCCTACCGGACGACGGTAAATCCGGTTATAGAACGTGGCTACTCCTTCCACATCAGCTGCTGGAATACCCAGCATCTGGCCAATGGCAGCTACCTGTGCATCATCCACCCAGCCATTGCGCTTTTGCACAATTTTCAGGGCATCTAAAGAGGCCGCACGTGGATCAGGATAATGAGCAATCTGGTGTTCAATATCGTGAATTTCTTGCGCACTTAAAATGGCTTCAACATTCACGCGCGGTTTTTTATCAGTCAAAATCATCATGATGGCGTTATCCCCTTAACGATCCACATCGGCCATTACAATATCGATGGTCGCCAGATAAATAATCAAGTCGGACACCAAACTGCCATTAATTACAGAAGGAATTTGTTGCAAGTGCGGGAACGTCGGTGTACGAATCCGGGTACGATAGCTCATGGTTGATTTATCGGACGTCAGATAATAGGTACTTGCACCCTTCACTGCTTCTGCCATTACCGTGGACTCGCCTGCTGGCATCACCGGACCCCATGACACGCTCAGGAAGTGCGTAATCAGGGTTTCAATGTCATGCAGGGTTTTGTCTTTTGGTGGTGGCACGGCCAGCGGATGGTCAGCTTTATGAGCACCGGACGGCATATTATTTAAACACTGTTCAATAATACGCATGGACTGCCAGATTTCTTCGTAATGCACCAGGATGCGGTCATAGGCATCACCGTGATAAAACACGGGTACTTCAAAATCAAAGTTATCGTAGCCACTGTATGGACGTGCTTTACGCACATCAAAGTCAATACCGGTTGCACGCAAGCCTGTACCAGTTACACCCCAGGCCAATGCCTGCTTGGCATCATACTGAGCCACATTGCGGGTACGTCCCTTCATCACACTGTTTTCCAGCGCAGCCTTTTTGTACTCCTTCAGGCGGCTTGGCATCCAGTCAAGGAATTCGCGCACCAGCTTTTGCCAGCCGTTTGGCAAGTCTGCCGCTGTACCACCAATACGGAACCATGCCGGATGCATACGGAAACCGGTAATGGCCTCAATCACATCATAAATTTTCTGGCGGTCGGTAAACATATAGAATACCGGTGTCATACCCCCAGCATCCTGAATGGCAGTACCAATAAACAGCAAGTGGTTATTGATGCGGAAAAATTCCGACAGCATCACGCGGATCACTTGCGCGCGGTCAGGAACAGTAATACCTGCCAGACGCTCAATGGACATCAGGTAAGGCATATTTTGTGATACGCCGCCTAGATAATCCACGCGATCCGTATAGGGAATGTAGGAGTGCCAGGTTTGACGCTCACCCATTTTTTCAGCACCACGATGGTGATAGCCAATATCGGGTACGCTATCGACAATTTCTTCACCGTCAAGCTGAAGAACCACGCGGAACGCACCGTGCGCAGAGGGATGGTTTGGACCAAGGTTCAGGAACATGAAGTCCTCATCCTTGTTGCCCCGTTTCATGCCCCAGTCTTCCGGTACAAAACGCAGCTGCTCCTGTTCAAAGTCCTGCTTGGCCTTGTCCAGATAATATGGCGTGTATTCCGTGGCACGCGCAGAATAGTCTTTGCGCAGCGGATGGCCTTCCCAGTAAGTTGGCAGCAAGATGCGGCGCAACATTGGATGACCGCTAAAGTTGATGCCGAACATGTCATAGACTTCGCGTTCATACCAGTTGGCATTTGGCCAGATTCGCGTTGCCGTTGGGATATTCAGGTCACTCATCGACAGCGCCACCTTAACGCGAATATCAGTGTTGCGCTCCAGCGACAACAGGTGATAAAACACGGTAAAGTCGGATGGCGGCAACCCTTCACGATGGTTGCGTAGACGCTCATCCATGGCAGAAAGGTCGAACAGCATCACATAGGGACGCGGTAAAGTCCGCAGGAACATCAGCACATCCAGAAGCTGCGAACGCTCAACCCAGATCGTTGGAAAGTCTTCAAACGTGGTTTGTATGCGGAAAGAGTCACCAAACTTGCCGCGTAGCTCTTCTACAACAGCAAAGGCAGGTCGTTTATCAACCGCAGGTGACTGTGATGCAGCATCTGGCAAAACAATTGATTCTTCAGCCATTGGTTAGGCTTCCTATTTACTACAAATTCTGGCGCACAAGGATCAGCATTAATCACTTGCATAAGCTGGCAAAACGCTGCAAAGGCAGCGTTAGGGGTACAACAATTACCGAATTTCGTCTGGTGAACGCAAATTCGTCACTGCAATCCGTTCCGCTTTTTTGCGGTCACGCTCAGGTTGCATTTTTGGACGATATACCGGTTTCAGGTCATCACCGATTACCGCTGATAATGGACGACGTTCTTTTTGAATCTGATCCTGCAATAGCATCAGACCCTGAATCAGTGCTTCAGGACGTGGTGGGCAACCCGGTACGTACACGTCAACAGGAATGATTTTATCCACGCCCTGCACCACGGAGTATATATCGTACATACCACCCGAGTTGGCACAGGCCCCCATGGAAATGACCCACTTGGGTTCCAGCATTTGCTCATACAGGCGCTGGATTACTGGCGCCATTTTAATAAACACGGTACCGGCAACGATCATCAGGTCGGCCTGACGTGGTGAAGCGCGGATAACCTCGGCACCGAAGCGCGACATATCATGAACGGCTGTTAAAGTGGTGGCATATTCCACGTAACAGCAGGACGTTCCAAAGTTATAAGGCCACAGTGAGTTTTTGCGTCCCCAATTGACGGAAGAATGCAACAAGTCTTCAAGCTTGGTCATGAAGACATTCTTGTTGACATCATCAGCAACCGGATCATTGACTTCCCTGCGATCCTGCAATGGATATTGCTCTGCATTGGGATTGGCGCGGGTCAGGGTATATTTCATATCGCATTACTCCTTAACAGCAGTTGGAGAAGACACGCGATCAGTACGTGACGCCATCTTGCCCGATAGCTGCGCTGGGACTTTTCCGGTAGGGTCAGTTTCCAGCTCTTCAATGTTGTTGAAACGGGTGATTTCTGATAAATCCATGTTCGGCTTGCCAACATGCGGCTGAATACCAGCCTGCTTGCGGCGGTCGGCTGGAGACCAGTTCAGGGAGCCAGTGCTGAGTTCATAAACCAGACCAATCAGCAATACCAGTACAAAAATCGCGGCAGTCCAGAAACCCGTCCAGCCGACTTCGCGCACCGAAACAGACCAGGCGTATAGGTAGAGTGCCTCAAGATCGAACACCACGAAAAAGATAGCAACAAGATAAAACTTGGCAGACAGGCGCAGACGCGCACCGCCAGCGCCGACGACCCCCGATTCAAAGGGTTCATTTTTGGCACGGCCCCATGCTTTGCCACCCAGCAGCAAGGGAACGGTCAGCATGAAGACGCACAAAAATGTGACGCCGATAACGAAAGCCACAACGGCCCAGTCATATGGAGTAATGGCACTCATGCGGGGACAACTCCTGGCAGGCCAAAATAATTTTGGTAGGTAAAATACATTTGGTTAGGAAAAAACCAAATCCTTGAAGATTGCATGGGATTGTACCTGATTTTGCCTAATTGTTTCTAGCCATGTATCCGCATTGAGTTCCGCTAAAACCATAATATTTGTTTATTTTTTATTCATTCATTAAGGCATTAATTCATTTACTTTTTGTATTATCGTAGTGCATTTTTTAAAAATCAGACTTTAGTCTTAAGTTTCATTTAATCTTTATAACCCTTATTTTTCCTATTTATTGACTAGAGATAAGAATAGAAAAAATCTCGTTATTTCTCTATTGATTAAAAATTACCAAGATTGCTACCTGCAAGTTAAGTGCTCTTTCATAAAAAACTCCTGCATTTTATAAATCATGAAGAAAAATGCAGAATAGAATTCAATATAATTACAATTCATTAACATTTTGATATATAAAAAAACAATTCAGCCAATCTAAATCATGCAATCAGTCTTTATAGTCGTTTTCATTTAAAATCAAACTGATATCTTATGTTGCCGAAGTCCAGACCCCTGAAAATCTTGGTAATTGTTTTAATTACTGCGCTGGTGGCCGTGTTGGCCTGGAAATTCTTTAAACCCAAAGAAGAAAAGCCGCAATACATTACTGCCAAAGTCAGCCGTGGCGATATTGAAGAAACAGTCCTGGCCACAGGTACATTACAGGCCGAGCAACTGGTGAGTGTGGGTGCTCAGGTGTCAGGCCAGGTTAAAAAAATGTATGTCAAGCTGGGCGATCAGGTCAAACAGGGACAACTGATTGCCCAGATTGATTCGGTACGGCAGGAAAATGATTTACGAAATGAGGAAGCTGCACTGGATAACCTGCTGGCACAAAAGGCGACCCGTCTGGCCAGTCTAAAAGAAGCACAACTGGCCTTTAATCGCCAAAAGCAGATGCTGGCACAGGATGCCACTTCCCGCGCCGAGTATGAAAGCGCACAAGCTACCTTTGAAACAGCACAGGCCAATGTTAAAGCCATTGATGCACAGATTGAACAAAGTCGCCTCACCATTTCAACTGCCCGTGAAAACGTGGGCTATACCCGCATTACCGCACCAATTGATGGCACAGTGGTTGCGATTGTCACGGAAGAAGGCCAGACCGTAAACGCCAACCAGTCTGCCCCAACGATTGTGAAGTTGGCCAAATTGCAAACCATGACCATCAAGGCTCAAGTCAGTGAAGCTGATGTGATGCGCATTAATCAGGGCCAGCCAGTATATTTCACCACGCTGGGTGAACCCGACAAGAAAATTTATGCCAGCCTGCGCGCGATTGAACCAGCACCGGATTCAATTGCCACCGAAAGCAGTAGTAGCTCTAGCAGTAGCACCAGCAGCAGTGCAGTTTATTACAATGCCTTGTTTGATGTACCCAACCCGGATGGCCAGCTTCGCATTGATATGACCGCACAGGTCTATATTGTGCTCAATGAAGCCAAAAATGTGCTCACTGTTCCTGCCGCTGCCCTGAGCACTGGACAGGGACGCGGTAAAAAATCAGGTCAGGGCGATGCCAGTAACAATCAGGTTAGTGCCCGCTCCGGCAATGACAGTAATAATGCTGGTGCCAATACTGATAGTGCCTCAGGCAGCAAAGCCAGCGCCAGCAGCAAGATTGCCAACCGCCGTGCTACGGTACGCGTGCTTGATCAGGAAGGCAATGCCGTACCTCGCCGGGTACAAGTAGGTCTGAACAACCGGATTACTGCTGAAATCAAGTCAGGTTTGAAAGAAGGCGAAGAAGTAGTGATTGCTGATAGCAGCGACTCTTCCAACAATAGTGCCAAGCGCTCCAGTAACCGTAGCCCGATGAGGTTATAAACAGTGAGTACTGTAAAAACCCATAGCGCGCAAGCTTCATATTCAGACAGCATTCCTTTACTGGAGGTAGAAAATCTCACCCGTGAGTTTCCTGCTGGTGAAGGCACGGTCGCGGTACTGAAAAATATTAACCTGCAAATTCATGCTGGTGAACTGGTTGCCATTATTGGGCAATCCGGTTCTGGTAAATCCACCCTGATGAACATTCTGGGCTGCCTTGACCGTCCTACCCGTGGCAGTTACCGCGTGAATGGGCAGGAAACTGGCAAGTTACAGCCCGATGAGTTGGCTCGCCTGCGTCGTGAGTATTTTGGCTTTATTTTCCAGCGCTATCACTTGCTGGGTGATTTGTCTGCTGTGGGCAACGTGGAAGTGCCTTCCATTTATGCCGGGATTGAGCCATCAGCACGTCAGCAACGGGCGGCACAACTGCTAACCCAGCTTGGTCTGGGCGAACGCCTGAATCACCGCCCTAGCCAATTATCTGGCGGCCAGCAGCAGCGTGTGAGTATTGCGCGTGCACTGGTCAATGGCGGCGATGTGATTCTGGCCGACGAACCCACTGGCGCACTGGATAAAAATAGCGGCATTGAAGTCATGCGTATCTTGCGTGAACTGCACCAGCAGGGCCACACCATTATTCTGGTCACACATGATCCGCAAGTTGCACAAAATGCCAGCCGGATTATTGAAATCAGTGATGGCGAAATTATCGCAGACCGACAAAATACTCCGGTGCATGCCACAGAAGACATTCAAACTGAGCCAGTAATTGTAGAACAGGCTGAAAGCAGTAAATCTGTCAAACGCGTATCAGCATGGCGCTCGTCATTTGATCGGCTCGGTGAAGCTTTCCGTATGGCTTTGCTGGCAATGAATGCCCATCGCCTGCGAACTTTCCTCACCATGCTGGGCATTATTATTGGTATTGCCTCAGTCGTTTCTGTGGTGGCGCTGGGAAATGGTTCACAGCAGCAAATCTTGCAGAATATTAGTAGTCTTGGCACCAATACCATTACCGTGTATCAGGGCCGGGGCTTTGGGGACAATTCCCGCACCAGTCAGGCCAGAACCCTGATTCCTGATGACGCCGATGCCATTGCCGAACAGCCTTATGTCGATAGTGTCAGCCCTAGTGTGAACAGCTCACAAACCATTCGTTATCGCGATATTGAAGCCAGTGCCACTATTAATGGTGTGGGTGAAGATTTCTTTAATGTAAAAGGCATGACGTTTAATAGTGGCCAAGGCTTTGACCGACAAAACGTCAAGGAACTGAGTCAGGATGTTGTCATCGATGCCAACACTCAAAACACCTTGTTTCCCAATGGGGAAAATCCGGTAGGACAGGTGATTTTGCTGGGCAATGTGCCTTCACGCATTATTGGGGTAACGGCTGCTGAAAAAAGTATGTTTGGCAATTCCGATTCACTTAATGTGTGGATGCCCTACACCACTGTCATGAGCCGTATTCTGGGTCAGCCCAATTTGCGGAGCATCATTGTGCGTATTAATGACAATGCGCCAACCAGCGCTGCTGAAAATGCCATTTTAAGCCTGCTGGAACAACGGCACGGCGCACAGGATGTATTTACCCAGAATAGTGACAGTATCCGTGAAACCATTCAGCAAACTACCGCTACCATGACCCTGCTGATTTCTGCCATTGCCGTGATTTCCCTGATTGTAGGCGGCATTGGCGTGATGAACATCATGCTGGTATCCGTTACCGAACGGACGCAGGAAATTGGGGTACGCATGGCTGTTGGTGCACGGCAGAGCGATATTTTGCAGCAGTTCCTGATTGAAGCGGTACTGGTGTGCATCCTGGGCGGTGTACTGGGTGTATTGCTGGCACTGGGGATTGGCCAGATTTTTAGTCACTTTGCCGGTGATACGTTCCAGATGGTCTACTCCACCACGTCCATGGTTGCTGCGTTTATCTGTTCGTCCCTGATTGGCGTGCTGTTTGGGTTTTTACCTGCGCGTAATGCGGCCCAGCTTGATCCGGTGGCTGCGCTTGCTCGTGAGTAATGCGACTGTCGCATCTTGTAAATTCAACAGCTTCAGGTTAAAGCGCCAGAGCAAAGATGATGAGAATGTAATAATGATATTAAGCCAGAAGTTATGCCAAAAATTTGCCAGAAGTTCACAGCATCTTGTGCTGTCGGTTGTGGCGCTCTCAGTGCTGGGTGGCTGTTCGGCTGTAGTACGCACGCCATACCAGCAACCCGCCATGCAAGTTCCAGCTCAGTACTCGCAGCAGAGTCAGGCAACAAATGCCCTGAATCTGGCTCAGTTACAGGATCACTGGTGGACTGTTTTTAATGATGCTGAGCTAAACACACTTGTAGAGCGGGCACTGGCAGCCAACAATGATCTGGTGGTGGCTGGCTTGCGTTTAAGACAAGCGCGTGAGCAGGCAGGACTAACAGCCAACCAGCAATTGCCACGCGTGGGTGCTAATGTATCTGCATCGCATCAGGTGGATGTGCGGGACGGTGAAGACAATTCACGCGGTTTGAGTCTTTCCGGTTCGGTGAGCTATGAAGTAGATTTATGGGGCAAACTGGCCAGCCAAACCCAAGCAGCACGCTGGGAAGCTGCGGCCACGGAACAGGACTTACAGGCAACCGCACAAAGTCTGGTGGGTACGGTGTGCAACCTGTATTGGCAACTGGCGTATTTAAATGAACGGATTGCCTCGGGCGAAGCCAGCATTGCCAACAGCCGCAAGCTGTTTCAATTGGTACAGGCACAGTACCGGGCTGGTGCAGTGTCAGGACTTGAACTGGCACAGGCTGAACAGTCGCTCGTGGGACAGGAAGCCAGCCAAAGCCAGCTCATCCAGCAGCGGGTTGAAGCGCGTAATGCGTTGGCGATCTTGTTTGATGTAGCACCCACTCAGGTATTAAACCAACTGGGTTTTACCGAACCACAGCGTTTGGCCAACTTCCAACTGCCTGTCATTGATGCAGGCTTACCCGCTGAACTGATTGCCCGTCGCCCCGACCTCACCGCTGCCGAACTGCGCTTGCGCCGGGTACTGGCCAATAAAGATGCGACCCGCGCCAGTTATTATCCTTCTATTAGCTTAACCGGTTCCTTAGGTTCCAGTAGCACGTCGCTGACTGAACTCATCAAAAATCCGGCCCTGACGCTAGGTGCGGGGTTGTCACTACCCTTTTTGCAATATAATGATATGCAGCGCAATCTGGCGATTAGTGATCTGGAATATCAGGCTGCCATTGTCGGGTTTCGCCAATCTATTTATACCGCGCTGGCTGATGTGGAAAATGCGCTATCCAATAAAACCCAGTTGCAAGTACAGGCCAGTGCTCAGGAACGTACTCTTACTCTGGCACAACGCACCGAACGCTTAAATGAAGTGCGCTATCGTGCTGGTGCTGTAGCACTCAAACAATGGATTGATGCACAGGAAGCACGCCGTAATACCCAGAACTCACTGATCCAGATTCGCTTAAATCAACTGAGCAATATGGTGACATTAATGCAAAGCTTGGGTGGCAGTCCGGTTAGAAGTTAATTTAGTGCTTTTTATTTTTTAATTTAGCTTTAAATTGTCCAACCGCTTTTTCATATTTTAAAGGTAAGAATTTTAAGGGCAAAAAACAGCCCGGCAGTTGCTTTTATACATCTGCCGGGCTGCTGGTCTATAAGACTGGCTCTTTAAGCATTCTGATTTGACGATGCATGCTCAGAATCAATATTGGCTTCCAGGAACCATAGATATTGATCGAGATCTTCCAGCGCGGCATGAATAATATCTTCAGAGATCGGGTCTTCAATTTTATCAATGGTATCGCGCAGATGGTTCGCTACCACGCCATAACGGTCAGCCAGCTCCTTTAAATGTTCCTGTACATCATGGACATCTATAGGATAAGGACTCAGGTGAGAGGTTGCAGCCACTGTCTGGGTTGTACCCAGTGCAGTGCCACCAATTTGCACGGCACGCTCGGCCACGTTGTCCAGATGGGTAATCAGGGAAGTTCTAAACGTATCCAGCATTTCATGCACGGCAATAAAGTTGCTGCCCCGCATGTTCCAGTGTGCCTGTTTGGTCAGCAATGATAAATCAATCAGGTTGGCCAGAATCTGGTTAAGAATCTCAATGGTGGCTGATTTTACAGCAGGGTCAAGATTATTACGGGTATAAACTTTTAATGTTTTTGACATGATAGGGTTCACCGATTTTATTGCTGAGCAGAATTTAACAAGGACGACCTAAAATGAAGATGTACTTCATGTTCTGTATTCTTTTAAATTAATACAGTGAAGCATTGAGCTGTGTGTCTAATTTTAAAGGTTTTTGTATGGCTTTGATTATTATAGTTTCCATATAGAAATTTTCTGTTTTTTAAGATCGTGATTTATTAACTGCCCTGTCCTTCTATAGGAATTACACTATAAACAGGAAGTGATTCATACAGTGAAGTTCAATTTAAAAACCCCATATCAAAACTTAAAGCACTTTATAGCCTGCCTTGGGTAAAAACCATTGCATGGCCGCAGTGATCACCGTAATTAAAAAAACAATTAACAACACCCAGTGTGAGGCATTGAACCGCTCTGGAAACAGCACATAAAAGGCACTTACGCCAATACTGTTGCACGCCACAATTAAAATGGCGCAGGCATAATCATGGAAGCGGCGTCCACGGTTGGATTTGATCACCCATTTGGCTGTGGTGTTATAACTGGGAATAGACAAATGTGCATTGCCCAGTTGCTCTAGCTCAGACAAATATTCCCTTAAATTGGTAATAATCAATTCATATTTGAAATTTAAAAACGCAAACGAGGCTGAAGCAACAGGAAAGCCCAGTAAAATCCATTCAATGTGGGCAGTACTGCTTTTACTGGCATTGTGCGCTGCAATGAGTGCGGCCAGTAAGCCAATAAAAAAACTGATAAAAATGGTAAGCGCCTGCTGACGCTGTGAAGTCCGCGCATTTAATTCATTGGACGCAGCAATATAACGATAATTGACTGATGCGTAATCATTTTCAAAGCGCGAACTGCTCACAACTTTTCCCTTTTATTATGTGCTTGGCATTAATCGGTATTCAGCAGGCTTTCACTCATGCCCACTGTATTAAAACCGCCATCGACATAAATAATTTCACCAGTAATGCCTGATGCCCACGGTGAACATAAAAATAATGCCGCATTACCCACTTCTTCAATCGTGACATTACGTTGTAATGGCGCAATGGACGCATTCACATCCAGCATTTTACGAAAACTTTTAATGCCACTCGCAGCTAGCGTGCGAATTGGCCCGGCAGAAATAGCATTCACGCGAATTCCGTCCTTGCCCAGACTGCTGGCCAGATAACGTACACTGGCTTCCAGCGATGCTTTGGCCAAGCCCATCACATTATAATTGGGTAGTACACGTTCAGACCCCTGATAGGTTAAGGTCAGCAAACAGCCCTGACGTGCCTGCAATAGAGGTTTGGCTGCGCGTGCCATGGCAATGAAGCTATAAGCCGAAATATCATGGGCAATTTTAAAGCCTTCACGACTGGTGATATCAGTAAAATCACCATCAAGTTGATCGGCTGGAGCAAAGCCAATGGAATGCACCACCCCATCCAGACCATCCCAGTGCTGACTTAAATCAATAAATGTTTGTTCAATTTGCGCATCATCTGCCACATCACAGGCAAACACCAGGGTAGAACCCATCTGGCTTGCAAATTCATCCACGCGTTTTTTTAGTTTTTCATTGGGATAAGTAAACGCCAGCTCTGCCCCTTCGCGACGCAATGCCTGCGCGATGCCATAGGCAATCGACAGTTTGCTGGCAATACCTGCAACCAGAAAACGTTTCCCTTGTAATAATTTGCCTTGCACCGATGATCCCTGTTCTGCGGATGTCATATCAAACCTTATCTGTTCAAAATTATTTATTAAAAATCATGCTGGCCATCATAGCAAATTTTTTTGCTGTACCTGCCTAGGCTTATTGATAATAGTCATCGATTGGATATTTTTTTACGGTGGTCTGCCATTTATTGGTGCTCAGGTTATAGGTTTTGGTAGTGACTTTTACCTGCTCACCGCCCATTGCATCTTCAGTAACTTCATACACCAGCTTTAGGCCTTTATTGGGAATAACGGCATATTCTGAGGTGACATGAAAACAGCAACCGGATTTGGCAAAAGTCATTAATCGCTTGCGCTTGGCATCGGTTTGAAACATACCCAGATTTTCTGTTACCAAAGCAGTCAGTTCATCACTGATGACAAATTTCTGGCGGGTTTTATTAAACACATAAACATCATAGGACGGCCCACCATAGCTGCTTTCATTGCCATTGCGAATGGCTAAATCCTGCTGGCCGTCAAAGTTGAAGTCCTCAAAAATCAGTGGGCTTTGTTCATTGTATAATTGAATGACATTGACGCTGGGCTGTTGCTGTTTATCCAGATAAAAATTCAGGTTTTCGGAAGTTAAGATTTGAAAAACCTGCTGCCTGCCCTTTTTATATAGCAAAATTTTGGCGCGCCCAGAACATTCGTCTTTTTCGCATTCAGCGACATCAAGCTGGGCATTGTAGAGTTTAGAACCATTTTTGATCTGGAAGGTGGTGGCATGACCTAACATTGGTACACTTAGTACCAACACTGACAAGAGTTTAAACATTTTAATGGTTTTCATTTTAAATTTTTCCGCTACTCAACTGGTTTGTATCCAATAGAACTTATTATTTTTCATGTAAATAATACCACCGCCACAAGATTCTAGCATTCCAATATCTATGCCATCATTTTCCAGATAAATTAGTTCGTTTTCAGGCACATCTTCCATGGCAGGAATATCTCCGTTTTCACCGATTGAAACATTCAGATCAACATATTTTTCATGCTTGGGCGCAATACTGTAAGTTTGAAAAATTGATAAATCATCTTCACTAAGCCCAGTCAGTGTTTTGCCAGCTAGAAGATATTCCACTCGTGTCTGATTACCAAAAATGATTTCCAGCACATTTTTATGATTTAAAGTGCTTTTCACCACTCTTACCAAATCAAGTGCGCCATCACCATTCAGATCCAGTAATAATTTCTGGTCACGAAATGCAGGATCAATTTGCAGATTTGGCTGCGCTAGTGATTGCTCAAGTAAAGTATTGAGATAAGGCGTATTTCGGGTAGCAAACTCGATCTGGTTACAGCCTGACAATACAATTAATGCAAAAATGTTAAGTGATAAGAATTTAAAATTTCGCATTTTTATTCCAATATTTTTTTAAATTACATTTTATTAGAGGGCTTCAATAAGCTGAAATGCCAGTTTCATTGTTTGAAAGCTGGCAATTTACATTAAATGTTTTTCAGTCCAGTTTAAAGAAAAATTACCCTAGTGCCGCCTCAATTAATGCCCTGGTATAGTCGGTTTGCGGTGCGCTAAACAGGTCTTCCGTGGCCTGTAACTCCATCACCTTGCCATGCCGCAGCACCAATACCCGCTGGCACAAGGCACGAACTACCGCCAGATCATGGCTAATAAACACATAACTGATCTGCTCATCCTGCTGCAATTTGCGCAATAGATTTACCAAGGCGCGCTGTGTGGTTCTATCCAGTGCCGAGGTAGGTTCATCCAGAATCATTAGCTTGGGTTTCATAATCAATGCCCGCGCCAAAGCCACACGCTGACGCTGCCCACCAGACAGCTCATGCGGATAACGGTCTGCAAAATCGGCAGGCAACTCTACCTTTTGCAATACGTCTTCCACTGCCTTGCGACGCTCAGTTTTATTGGGAATCAGCCGAGTAGCGCCTTCACCAATAATCTGCTCAATGGTCAGGCGCGGATTTAAACTGCCAAACGGGTCCTGAAATACCATCTGAAACTGTGGTCGTAGTGGCCTTAACTGGTTTTCGTTCAAGTGATCCAGCCGATTCTGGTTCAGTATAATCTTGCCATCACTTTTAATCAGGCGGGCCAATGCCAATGCCAGCGAGGTTTTGCCAGAACCACTTTCGCCTACAATCCCCACCGATTCACCACGCATCACATTTAAATCCAGCGGTTCAACTGCAACCACATGATCCGTTACCTTATTGAGCAAGCCAGTTTTAATGGGAAAACGAACTGCAATTTGCGCTAAATGCAGCATCGGTTTTTCACTGGACGGATTGGCATTAAGCACTAACGCCTGCCCAAAATCCTGATCCAGCAAATGGCGGGTGTAATCATCCTGCGGATTGGCAAAAATCTGTGCCGTGTTGCCTTGCTCTTTCACTTGCCCCTGTTGCATGACAATCACATTATCACTGTAGCGGCGCACCAGATTGAGGTCATGGCTGATTAAGATCATGGCCATATTGCGGCTAGTCTGTAGCGATTTGAGCAGGTTTAACACTTGTGCCTGTAAGGTCACATCCAGTGCTGTGGTTGGCTCATCAGCAATTAAAATATCCGGGTCTTGCGCCAGTGCCATGGCAATCATCACACGCTGACGCTGACCACCGGAGAGTTCATGCGGATAACGCCCCAGCTTTTGTTCCGACTGTGGAATACCCACCTGATTCAATAAATCAATCACTTTACTGCGTACTTGTGCCTTGCTTAGGCCATTTAAGCGCAGCATTTCGCCAATCTGCTTTTCCACCTTATGCAGTGGATTAAGCGCCGTCATCGGTTCCTGAAAAATCATGGCAATTTTCTTGCCACGAATTTGCTGCCATTGAGTCTCGTTAAGCTGCAATAGGCTTGTATCGTTTAAACGGGCTTGCCCTGTGACCTGCAAGCTGTCCGGTAGCAAGCCCAGTAAGGCCAGTGATGAAATGGACTTGCCAGAACCGCTTTCGCCTACAATCGCCAGCGTTTTCCCGGGCTGTAAGTCAAAGCATAAATCCTGCACCAGCACTTGCTGATGGCTGCGAATGGACAAATGCTCAACACGAAGTAATGCCTTACCAAGTAACGCATTGTTATTATTGTTAATTGCCTGATGATTCATATTAACGTCTTGGGTCAAATGCATCGCGTGCGGCCTCCCCGATATACACCAATAAAGACAGCACGATTGCCATGGTAAAAAAGCCGGTTAGCGCCAGCCACACAGCATCCAGATTATTTTTGCCCTGCAATAACAGCTCACCGAGTGAGGCAGATTCCGGAGGCAAGCCATAACCCAGAAAATCCAGCGCGGTGAGTGCGGTAATGTTGGCTGTCAGCATAAAGGGTAACTGTGACAGGCTGGAACTTAAGGCATTCGGTAAAATATGCCGGAACATGATGGCACGGTCTGTTACCCCAAGCGCACGTGCTGCACGCACATAATCCAGATTACGGGCACGCAAAAATTCAGCCCGCACCAGACTCACCAGTGCTGGCCAGCCAAAAAACAGCATGATTAAAAACAGCCAGTACACGCTGGGCGTAAACAGGCTCACCAGAATAATGACCATAAACAGCATGGGCAAACCGCCCCACACTTCCAGAATGCGCTGGCCAATCAGGTCAACCATGCCACCATAGTAGCCCTGCAACGCGCCCACAATCACGCCGATAACGGCAGCCGCCGCGGTTAAAAACAGGCCAAACAGCAGGGATACCCGCAAGCCATAAATCACCCGCGCCACCACATCACGGCCCTGATCATCTGTACCCAGCCAGTTCTGCGCACTTGGTGGTGATGGCACAGGCACAGCCAGCTCCATATTGGGTGTCTGGTAAGAAAAAGGAATGGGTGGCCACAACATCCAGCCATCCTTTTCAATGAGTTGTCTTACTGCCGGATCACGGTACTCGGCTTCGGTGTCAAAGACGCCACCAAAAGTGGTTTCAGGATAGGTTTTAATGACTGGAAAATACAAGCTATGCTGATAAGACACCACCAAAGGCTTTTCATTGGCAATCAGCTCTGCACCAAGCGACAGCATAAAAATGATCATGAATAAAATAAACGAAAAATACCCCAGCCGATGTGCTTTAAAACGGCGTAAACGCGCAGCCATAATAGGCGTAATCATTGGTTAGCCCCCCGCGATTCAAAGCTGATTCGTGGATCAATCATCTGATACATGACATCACTCAGCAGGCGCAACAACAGGCCAATCAAAGTAAAAATAAACAGTGTGCCAAAAATTACCGGATAATCACGTTGCACCACCGCTTCAAAGCCCAGTAGCCCCAAGCCATCAAGGTTAAAAATAATTTCAATAAAAAAGTTACCGGCAAAGAAAATACCCACCAGCGCTTCAGGCAGCCCGGCAATCACAATCAGCATGGCATTGCGAAATACATGACCATACAGCACCCTGTTTTCAGTTAAACCTTTTGAGCGTGCTGCCAGTACATATTGCTTGCCCAGTTCTTCCATAAACGAATATTTGGTCAGGTAGGTCAGGCCTGCAAAACCTCCCAGCGTCATGGTGGTAAGCGGCAACACCAGATGCCAGAAGTAGTCCTTGATTTTGTCGATCAGCGACAATTCAGCAAAATTTTCCGACACCAGCCCCTGTAGCGGAAACCACTGGAAATAACTGCCACCCGCAAAAAAGACTATCAGCAAGACTGCAAAGACAAAAGTCGGCACGGCATAGCCAATGGCCAGCAAAAACGAGGTGCTTTTATCAAACAGCAGCCCATGCTCGCGTGCCTTGCGGATACCTAGTGGAATAGACACCAGATAAATCAGCAAAGTGCTCCATAACCCCAATGAAATGGTCACTGGCATCTTTTCAAGGATTAGAGTAGTTACTGGTTTGTCCTTAAAAAAGCTGGTACCAAAATCAAGACTTAAATAACCTTTAAGCATCAGCCAGAAACGTGTTGGCGCAGGTTTGTCAAAGCCATACTGTTGCTTGATCTGGTCAATCATTTCTGGTGAAAGGCCACGCGCGCCCTGATAATGCGTACCCTGTGCTGTGGAAGCAGCTTCTCCCTGCCCTGCGCCAAGACCCTGTGCCTGCTTTGCCTGTTCAATCGCCATTTCAACCGGGCCACCGGGTGCAAGCTGCACAATGACGAAATTGGCCAGCAGGATGAGAAACAAGGTAGGAATGATCAATAACAGACGCCTGATGATGTACGCTGACATTCCGGTTTCCTTATATATAATTATTCATAAGCTGGCAGGTTTTACTGCGCAGACTTGCTTTGTCGGGATAAATAAGTGTTAACACGCTGCGCTTTTTTGGGATTGACCCACCAGTAATCCAGGCCAATATCGTATTTAGCCGGATTTTTAGGTTGCTCATACATATCCCAGGTGGCAATCCAGTTGCCTACCTTGCCATAGGTGGGAATCACGTAGTAGCCAGCACGCAGGGTACGGTCCAGCGCATGGGTATAGGTTTGCAATACCTGACGGTTGGGTGCCTTGATTAAGCCATCAATGAGCTGGTCAATCACCGGATTTTTAATACCGGCAAAGTTGTAGTTGCCTTGCTGGTCTGCAGCCAGACTGCTCCAGAATTGCACCTGCTCATTGCCCGGCGAGTTGGATTGCGGAATAACCTGGGTGGTCATGTCATAATCAAAGCGGCGCATGCGCTCAGTATATTGCGGTACATCCACCAGACGTAGATTGACTTTAATGCCAAGGCGTTTCAGATTGCGTATGAATGGCAAAATTGTGCGCTGTAAACCATCCTGACTGATCATAAAATCAATCTGGATTGGCCTGCCCTGCTTATCCAGCAAGCTGCCATTCTTATAACGATAGCCTGCACTTAATAAAATCTGGCGGGCAATCAACAGGTTTTTACGGTTATAACCACTGCCATCACTCACCGGATAATGCCAGTCCTGTAAAATACCCTGCTGCTCCAATGGGGACAGTTTTCCAAGCAGCGGCTTTAAAATTTTTAACTCATTAGTTGATGGCTTGCCGGTAGCCGCCAGATCACTGTTATAAAAAAAGCTTTGCAGCCGCTGATACTGGCCAAAAAATAATGCCTTGTTCAGCCATTCAAAGTCATAGGCATAGGTCAGTGCCTGCCTGAAACGGATATCCGCAAATAGTGGCCGCCGGGTGTTAAACACAAACATCTGGGTTGCCACCGGATTTTGCGTCACGATATTTTGTTTACGGACAATACCGGATTTGGCAGCGGGAAAATCATAGGAGAGCGACCATGTTCTGGCCTTATATTCGGTCTGGTACAAAAACTGGCCACTTTTAAAGCCTTCAAAGGCAATGTCCAGATTGCGGTAGTACACATACTTAATCGTATCAAAATTATTGCGGCCCCGGTTGACGGGCAAATTTTGCCCCCAGTAATTGGGATTGCGCTTGTAGGTAATACTGCGCCCGGCATCAACCCGGTCCAGCACATAAGGCCCGCTACCTAATGGTGCAGTTGCCATAATCCGGTCATAGGGTTTCCCGCTAAAATCCTTTTGCGAATAAATCGGTACTTCAGCCACAATGGACGTGATTTCGCTGTTGTCCTTGCTTTTATAGTCAAAGCGCACATCCAGTGTATTCAATACCTTA
Organism: Alkanindiges illinoisensis DSM 15370; assembly: GCF_000619845.1. Lineage (GTDB taxonomy): Bacteria > Pseudomonadota > Gammaproteobacteria > Pseudomonadales > Moraxellaceae > Alkanindiges > Alkanindiges illinoisensis. The sequence continues at coordinate 1,383,503 of NZ_JHUX01000003.1, forward strand.
ACGCTTTTGATATCGCCCAGATATACCTTGAGTCCCGGCGCGCCATCTTTTAATAATGCATTAAAGCTAAAGGCCACATCCGCAGCAGTGACTGGTGTGCCATTACTAAAACGCGCCTTGGGATTTAAATGAAAAATGGCATAGGACAAATCTTCCGGGTCGACCGTCACACTGCTGGCCAATAACGGATAATTCACGGCGGCTTCGTTAAGCGAGCGTTTCATCAGGGTGTCGTACAGACTGCCAGTGCCGTCAGCAGCCGTCCCCTTGCCATTCAAGGTTTGGAAATTATCAAAGGTGCCATTCGCCGACATAGACAGTACCCCGCCCTTGGGGGCATCAGGGTTGGCATACGGCATGTAGGGCGCATTCTGGTACAGCGGTTTTTCATGCGCACTGATATAGTTTTGTCGTACTGGCACAGCAGTCGAAACACTGCTGGCCAGCCCCATAATTAATCCCACACCCAGTAATAAACATTGTTGTTTTAAAGTGCTTTTAACGTGCGGGTTGAACCTTGCCATTCCATCCTGGCGGCGTTGTAACATATAGCATTACTCACAACAGTCACTGACTAAAAAATTATAGGCTACGGCTTCCACTATTGGGCACCACCAGCACATCACCAATTTTAACGTTGGTTGATGGGGAAATCTGGTTCATCTTGGCCAGATCATTGACTGAAACCCCATGTTTTGAGGCAACCTTGATTAAGGTATCACCCCGCTTGATGGTGTAATTGCTGGTGAGCTTTGGCACATTCAGGCTTTGGCCGGACTGGACTTTGGTCTTGGCTGAAATCTGGTTTAACTTTGCCAGTTGCGCTGCCGTCAGGTCATATTTAGCGGCAATACTGTTGAGTGATTCACCACGCTTTACCGTATAGCTTTCCATGTCGTCCGAACGGCTGGCTTTGGCACTTACCATTTCAACTTCAACCTCATCGGCTTCAGCTTTTTTGCCTGTAGACTTTTTATCAGATTTGCTGTCTGATTTTTCAGTCTTATCTGCTTTGGCTGATTTTTTATCTGATCTGGCATCACTGGCCCCCAGCGTCAAGGTAGCGCCCCGTATCAGGTTACTGCTGGCTTTTAAGTCATTCATTTCTGCCAGTTCTTGCGTCGTCAGGTCAAACTTTGCTGCCACACCCGTTAGGGTATCACCAGACTGTACGGTATAGCTGGTTGGACGCGCTGGTTCTTTAGGCGTTTCAGTATCCGGAACGTTCAGCTTTTGGCCCACAATCACCATGCTGCTGGCAGAAATCCTGTTAAGTTTGGCCAGTTCATCATTGGTGGTATTAAAACGGCTGGCAATCCGGCTTAAGGTATCACCGGATTTAACCGTATAGTTGATGATGTCAATCTTGGCCGCAGTTTCCTTACTGGAAGGTTCTTTACTGGAAGACTCTTTACCAGAAGACTTGGCATTACGTGCGCTGGTAACTGGCGCTTTTTCATCAGCATCATTAACCACTGTGGCCGGAACTTTAATGGTTTGTCCTACATATAAGGTGCTGTTGGCCGAAAACTTGTTAAATGATGCCAGCTCTTCATTGCTAATCTGGTAACGATTGGCCAGTGAACCTACTGATTCACCCGGCTTCACCTTATAGCTGATGGTTTCTACTTTTTCAGCGGTTTTACGGCCTGATGTAGTTTTACTACTACGTGGTTCATCGTCTGCCTGATTATCATCAGTACGACTTGTTCCATTGTCGATCAGGGTCAGGCGTGTACCACGCAGCAGGTTACTGGTTGCTGTCAGGTTATTCATGCTGGCCAGCTGCTTGTTGGTCATACCAAACTTTTCTGCTACCGCAGTCAGGGTATCGCCCGCCTGAACCGTATAGCTGGTTGGACGGCTGGGCTGTGGCTTTTTGGCATTATACAAATACAGCGCAGTGCCCACATAAAGTGACTTATTGGGATCAATCTGGTTCCAGTTGGCCACATCACGCCAGTTCACGCCATAACGGGTTGCAATACTGGCCAGCGTATCGCCTGCCTGCACCACGTGCACAGAGCGCTCGCCCTGTGGTTTTTGTGTGGCATTGACAATCACTGGTGCAACTTTAGGCTTGGCTGGTGAAGCAGTACTTTTCTGGGCAACCAAAACGGGCTGTTCATACTTGATTTTTAGCTCCTGCCCCTTGGCATCAGCCACCGACTGGCTGGTTTGAATGGCTGTCAGCTTGATCTTGCCATCCAGCGGATCAACCACCTGCGTACCGGCTGGTGCCAGTGCCTGCAATTCAGCCACTACCTTGGCTTTTTCCTCAACGGTTGGCTGCGGCTCACCAGCGATCTGATTGGTTACACTGGCAACAGTTGTCGAGGCAGTCAGGCCACGCAGCTCGGCATTGCTTAACGGCGGTTCACCCACTGGCTGAATATTGCGGGCTGGTATTACTGCAACTGGAATTCGTGGACTACTGGGCAAATCTGCCTGATTGGCAAAGGCTGCCAGTGCATTGGCAGACGCTGGGGTCGGATTGCGCTTGGTAGTCATGGCCAGCATGCCAGCGGTACTGCTGGCTGTGGCAACCGGTACAGATGCCGTTATTGCAGGAGCTGTCGCTACCGCTGGTGTGGTGGTTCTAATGGATTTTGAACCATTACTTAATGTGGTAGTAATGGTTGTATTAGTATTGGTTATATTGGAGTTGCGGGCTGTCACTGGCTGGGTTATTGACGATCCCAGTGATGACGTATTGGTACGGTTTACAGTACCTGCACTCATCAGCGCAGCAGCCTGCTGGGTACTAAAACTGCGGTTTGCCGTATTGCCACCCTGACTTAAAATGACGGCACCACCCACTGGGCCAAGGCTTGCCATCAGGCCGGGATTGGTTTGCCCGAGGGTTGGCATACTGCGCAAACGCTGGTCAATCTGCGCATTCAAAGCGGCGGGAATCAACAAACGGTTTGGCCCCATCGGATCAGTATAACTACTTCTAAAACCGGGGTTTAATTCATAAAGCTCCTGATAGCTTAAGCCTGCAATCGATGCAGCCAGCGTCAGGTCCACCACACCAGGCAGTTGCACTTCACGGAAGTGAGGGCGATTGGCAATACTGGGCAGGTAAACCCCATATTGCTCCGGACTTTTTACAATTTGTGCGACCGCCAAAAAGCGTGGCACATAGTTCATGGTTTCGGCAGGCAGGCGAAGCGACCAGTAATCAGTAGGTAATCCTGCTGCCATATTGCGGTTAATGGCTTGCTGGATACGACCCGGACCCGCATTATAGGCGGCCAGTGCCAGCTCCCATGAGCCAAACTGGTTATACAGGCTGGTCAGGAATTCATAAGCGGCGCGTGTGGATTCCACCACGTCACGGCGGCCATCATAAATGGAATTCTGGCGCAGGCCATAAATGGTGCCCGTACTGGGAATAAACTGCCACATTCCTGCTGCGGCTGCACTGCTGGTTGCAGCCGGATCATAAGAACTTTCAATAACAGGCAGTAATGCCAGTTCTGTAGGAATACCCCGGCGCTCGGCTTCCGTCACTGTATGGTACAAATAGCGGCTGGCACGCGCACTCAAGCGGTCGATATAGGGCTGGCGGCTGGCAAACCAGCTTCGTTGTGCAGTAATCCGGCTATTTTGCACATTCAGATTCATCTGGAAACCTGCCCGCATACGTTTCCACACATCACCATGACGCAAGATTGCAAGGCGGTCGCCTTCTACAGCCGCCATATCCGTTGCTGACAACAAGGCTTCCAGTGAGTCAACACTGTTGGCATCCAGCAGGGCTTCCTGATGACCGGACTTGCTATGGCCTATGGTTTTACTGGTTTTGGCCTGCATGGTTTTCTTGGGCGGTGTACTGGAGCATCCACTCACAATCCCGGCAGCCATTAAGGCAACCGTTAGGGCCATGAGCTTACCCTGAAAGCCAGACGTATTTTGCTCAACGGTTTCTACAGAATGTTGCATAGCTTGTTCCTACCACCCAGATTAAACGCATCCACTAAAGCGCCACATTGTATGAAGACTGTCTTGGCTCTCCAACCCTGTTCATCCGCAAGAATGTCAGCGAATGTTGCAATTTAGCCATATTACTTACAAAGTTTGAAAATAAAAATAGTCAATCGTAACGATATTGAAAGCAGGCGCGCCAAAATCCAGTCTCAAATCTGACTATTATTTTGTATGTTTAACGAAGCTTATGCTTTTTGGTTGACTAAGCTGGTTAGCTTTTGGCCATGCTTAATGGCTTTATCTGAGTACTAGACCTCAGTGCCGGGCTTCGGTAGACTGCTGGCTTGATCCATGCGGAGCTGTTGCAGGCCATGAATAACCCCCAAACCCAGCCAGTTGTGTTGTATGTCGATGGTGCCTGTCGTGGCAACCCGGGCCTTGGCGGCTGGGGTGTTTATATGCAGCACTCTGACGGACAGGAACAGGAGCTGTGCGGCGGTGAGCCTGATACCACCAACAACCGCATGGAACTGACGGCGGCCATTGAAGGCATCAAGGCTTGCGCTATATCACAGCCGCTGGTGATCTGGACTGACTCCAACTATGTCAAGCAAGGCATTACCGAATGGATCATTGGCTGGAAAAAGAAAAACTGGCGCAAGGCTGATGGCAAAGCAGTGATCAATGCCGACCTCTGGCAACAATTGGATCAGGTTTGTCAAAACCGCAGCATTGAATGGCACTGGATTAAAGGCCATGCCGGTCATGCGGGCAATGAACGCGCGGACATGCTGGCCAACCGTGGCGCTGATCAGGTTAAAACCAATACAGGTCAAACTAACTCTCCCCAGCCAGCAGCTTCTTTAGATTCTGCTGCTCCTGAAGCCGATGCACCTGCTGCGGAGCCTGACTGGCTTAGCCACGATCCACTGGGGCTGGACATGGTATATGAACAGGAGCCAGACGAGCTTTATGCTGCTGATGAAGAATGGGTGGATGAGGTTGAACCCAAAACGGCTGTCGAGCAACACCACAAGGAACAGCAACTGGAACAGGCCAATCCGCAAAATGGCATTCAGCGCACCCCTGCTAAAGTGAAGCTGTCCGGCAAGCGCCAGTTGATTCTGGATACTGAAACCACTGGCTTTAGCTTTGCAGATGGCGACCGTATTATTGAAGTTGGCGTGATTGAAATGATCAACCGCAAGCTAACGGGCAGCTCATTTCATGTCTATATTAACCCGCAGCGTCCGGTGGGTGATTCGGTCACTGTCCACGGCATCAACGATGCCTTTTTGCAGGACAAGCTGCTATTTGAACAAATTGCGCAGGAACTAAACGATTACCTGCATGGCGCGGAAATCATTGCGCATAATGCTACCTTTGACATGAACTTTCTGGAAGGTGAATTTTTAAAGGCCGGTTTGCCCTCACTAAAAAGCCGGGTGGAAGTGACCGATACACTGGCGCTAGCCAAACGCAAGCATCCGGGTCAGAAAAATTCGCTTGATGCACTGGTTCGGCGCTATGAAATCAAACAGCGTGACCGTACTTTCCACGGTGCATTGCTGGATGCGGAAATTCTAGCTGATGTCTACCTTGCCATGACAGGTGGTCAGGTCACACTGGATATTGGGGGTGACCAGAGCAGCGCTGATGGCCTGTCCCAGCACCGTCAGTTTGCTGGCCGCTTTAATCTGCCGGTCATTGCAGCATCAAATCAAGAATCACAAAATCATGGCCAGTGGCTGGATCAGTTTAGCGAGAAAAACGGTATGCCCGCCCTGTGGTGTACTGTATTTGAGTAAGCCATTCAGTTGCAAACTACTGCAAAGCTATTTTCCGCACATAAACTGTGCATTTTGCCACAAATGGTTTAAAAAACTTTGGCAAAGCATGATTTTTTACTGGCTGTCCTGCCTCAAACACTATATGTTATAGCAGACGCTAAAAACTCCAGCAGACCCTGTTTACAGGGACCTGCCGCGAGTTTGCGCACCAGATAGCCAACGCCTGTACTGCCCTGTTAGCAACCCAGTACAGGTTCATACATCGACCTCAAATAAGATCTAAGGAAGGATGTTATTACTATGTCCCTTGCTACCGCTCAACATTTTGATGCCATTGCACTTCATATTGTTAAACCGGAAATAGATGCTTCATTATTACAAGTACAAAATGCCTTAAGCGCCTACATTGACGACACCAGCAATACCTTTGGCCTGACTGAGGCCAGTGAAAACATGAACCAGATTCACGGCGTCCTTAGCCTGCTGGAAATTACCGGTGCTGTTGAATTGGCTCAGGCTACCTCCAAGCTGATCAATCACATTGTTGCCAATACCAGCAAAGTGACTGATCAACAGCTGGGTGCAGTCAGTGAAGGCCTGATGATGCTGTCCCGTTATCTGGAATTTGTGGTACTGCGTGAAAACCTGTTGCCACATTTCCTGCTGCCATCGATTAACCGCATTTATGCAGAGCTGGGTGAGCCGCTATTGCGTGAAGGTTATTTCCTGCAACCTTATCTCAGCATTGTTCAACTACCCAAGCTCAACCTAAACCTGCAAAAGCCGGAGATTAGTCCTTCACAGGTAAACCAGCTGTTAGCGCTGTATAAAACCTCACTCAATCGTGTGCTTAAAAAGCAGGCCAATGCGCTGGATTTTCAGGCCATTAAACTGGTTGGACATTTTACCAGCATGCTGGCAGCTGGCAGCAGCTCGGAACTTTACTGGCATGCGGTTAATACTGCCTTTACGGATCTGCAAAGCTGCAAGCTCAATGATGTTCGTCTGCGTACCCTGATTTTAATTGAACGTAACCTGCAAAAATTTATTGGCAATACAGCGGCCTTTGTTCCTACCGAGCAGGATATTGCAGATGCCCTGACCTTAAGCGCCTGCCGTGACCATGAAGAAGCTGATGAATTGCGCCAGCAACTGGGCCTCAATGAGTATCTGATTAGTGATGCGCAGGCCGGTTTGCTCGGCCGTTATTTGCATGGCCCGGACAGTGCGACCATTCATGTCACCACTGAACTGATGCAGCAGGAAATTACCGATATCAAAAACAAGATCGACAGCATGCAGCATGGCGACAGCATTGACAGCAGTTTTCCAGCCATTGGCGAACAACTGCACCAACTGGCCAATGCCCTGAACCTACTCAATCTGGGTGAAGCCAGTACTCTGCTTGCCTATCAGGCCAATCAGGTTGCAGCTTGGCAGGATCTGACCAACCTTGAAGATGTTAATAACCTGATGGATGCCCTGCTCTATGCAGGCAATGCCCTGACTGTGCTGGATCGCTCGTATATTGCTGGCACCAGCAAGCTGCCTTTCCATAATCTGCATATTTCCCTGCATCAACTGGAAGAAGCCGGTGAAACCCTGATCAAGGAAAGCCGTGAAGCCCTGAATATGAGCATGCGCGCACTCACGTCTTATCTTGAAACCAAAGACCTGTTGCATATGAATAATGTACCTGCAATGTTTGAAACCATTGCCGGTGCCTTATTATTTATGAATGCAACAGCAGGCCGCGATATGCTCAAGCAGGCCGCTCAATATGTAGAACGTGCTTTTGCACCAGACCAAAGTACGCCTCCGGATAGCCATCACATCAATTTGCTGGCCAATGTCATGGTGAGTGTGGATCATTATCTTGATAGTCTGGAACAGCAAAAACCGCTGGGTATCCGTCCTTTTGAGATTGGCCTGAAAAGTGTTCAGGAACTAGCTGCCTGAATATAGATTTAAGCTAACCATACCAACCTCATGATATAGGGTCACTGTGATGCAAAGCACCATCTTGCCGGATAATCTGACTGCTGCTGGCCATGTGTCTGAGCAGACGGCTTCTACAGATGGGGCTACACATGGACTGCCAACCGTCATAGCCTATATCTTAAAAGATAATGCCTTGCTGGTTGATGAACAACTGGAATTGCCTCGCCTGCCTGCGCATCCAGAAGATATTGTGGTTAGTGTAGGGTCTGAGCAAAATGGCCAGCGGGTGGTAGCACGCCCTGTGAAAGAGGCTCATAAAATTCCGGCAGGCTACCAGTTTGTGCCAGTGCGTCAACTGGTTAGCCACTGGACCGTTGCACAGTTCGAGCAGACCAGCCGCGCCATGCAGCTACTGGAATGGAAGCGTAACCATCAGTTTTGCAGTCGCTGTGGTCACAAGGCCGTCGCCCATGCCAAAGAACATTGCATGACCTGTACTGCCTGTGGTTATTCACAGTATCCCCGCATTAATCCCTGTGTCATTATTGCCATTACCAAGGGCACACAGATCTTGCTGGCTCGCTCTGCCCAACGGCATACCAGCATGTATGGCCTGATTGCCGGTTTTGTAGAAGTGGGTGAAACCCTGGAACAGGCCGTTGCGCGGGAAACCCTGGAAGAGGTTGGAATTCGGTTAAAAAATATTCAATACATGGCGAGCCAGCCATGGCCATTTCCCAGCAACCTGATGCTGGCATTCAAGGCTGAATATGCCGATGGTGAGCTACTGCTTCAGGATGAGGAAATTGCTGAAGCCGCTTTCTTTGATTTTAATCAGCTGCCAACCATTCCGCCCAAAGGCAGCATTGCCTACTGGATGATTGAACAAGTCACCCAGCAAGCGTTTACCATCTAGTTTCACTTTAAAAATTCAGATTTAACCTTTTGTCAGGTTATTCACCGGTTGGATAGGTTTCCGGTAAATCATCTTCCTGCTCTGTATCGGTCACGCTTTGCCGGTCCAGTGGATTTAATGCCTTGGTTTTATCAATATAAATGAGTGCATCATATTGCTGATCCAGCCGGGTTTTTAAATAATGACTCCAGCGCTCGGTTGCAGGTGCATAAATTACCCCAATGTAGCGTTCCAGCCGCTCCTTACTTAATAGCGCTGCATCTGGCTTTTCTTTTTGTTGCTGGGCTTGCAAGTTAATCCAGAATTTTTCCACACCCGCCTGCTGGCACACCTGATGTAACAGCGCTTCATGGCTATCAGGCAAACCGGGGCGAACTGCTTTACGAATGCCTGGACTATCCCAGTCATCAGCCGCAAAAACCTCTCCCTGATAAGTACTAAACCCAATAATAAAGGTTTTGTCTGGATACCGTTCACGCATTAACTGGCCAACATTGACCTGATCACGCTGGCCCACTTCAGTGGCGCGGGCATCGCCCAAATGTGAGTTATGCGCCCAGACTATAATTTTCGCGGGCTGTCCCTGTTCAACCTGATGCGCCGCAAGGGCATCAATCGTATCCACCATATGCGTATCACGCAGATTCCAGGAATTATCACGGCCACGGAACATGGCGCGGTAATAACGCTCTGCATCTACTGCTAAGCGTGCATTTTGCTCGGCATAAAAATGCTCATCTTCCGCTAGCATGCCTTCATTGTTAACCAGCGCATCTTCCTGATGGCGAAGCTCCATCAACTGGGCAATGACCGCATCCTCACAGGGTTCTGCCACCCCATAAACGGTTGCCATGCCGTAGGTCTGTGGTTCCTTGCCAAAAGAATCAAAACAGCTATACCGTGCCCGGGCGCGATGGGCAGCTTCCGGGTCTACACTGTCAAGATATTCAATCACTGCGCCCATGGAACGATGCAGGCTATATAAATCCATGCCATAAAACCCAGCCTGAATCTGGCCTTGCAGTTGGGCTTTGTGGTTATATTTGCGCAACCACTCAACAAACTGTAGCACCACATCATTACGCCACATCCAGCGCGGAAAACGCTTAAAATCACTTAAGGCAGTTTGTGCGTTGGGGTCTTTCCCCTGCCCGCGTACATAACGGTTAACCCGGTAAGCATCCGGCCAGTCTGCTTCTACCACCACAGCGCTAAAGTTTTTTTCTTCAATCAGGCGACGGGTAATCCGCGCACGTTCCTGATAAAACTCCTGCGTACCATGCGATGCCTCGCCAATCAATACAAGCTGGGCATCACCAATTTGTTCAAATAACTGGTCATCTTCGGCAGCACTGCCGGAAAGTGAATGAGTGATGGCCTGTAACTGGTGCAGGTGGCTGGTCATTGGTGTTCTCCCTGGGTCTGGTTCTTTTTTCGGATCAGGCGAATGGTTATTGGGATTGCCTACCAGATATAGCGTAATACTTATTTTTATAAGGGATATGACAAAACAGCAAAATAAGGGTTTTAACGTGGATTAGTCAATTTTTGCAACGAGGAATACTGCTTTGTAAAGCACAGTGTATGAAAATTATGGAAATGCAGCCTATAAAAGATGACTGCATAATAGGCTAACTTTAAATACAAATTGCAGAGACGTTTGGCCAAGCTATATAAGCAAGGTTTATGAATTCAGGGTTTTCGCCAGGTAATCCAGAATTTGCTGGCGTGTATCTTTGTACCATGTAAGCCGGCTAGCAACTGCTGCCATAATGGAAACATGATTAGCCCCTTGCACAGTTTGTAGTTGTACCGGAATTTGTCTGGCTTGCAAGGCAGCCTGCATACGCTGTGCATTGACAGGATTGACGCGCTGGTCTTTGGAACCGACCAGCAACAAATGGGGCGGTGCATCGACCCTGACATGGCGATCCGGCATGACCTGATCTGGGGAAGCATTGGCCGGAAACGCATCGCGGGTACTGTCAGTACGAAAATCATAACTATAAGGCCCTGCAATACCAACTACTGCCTTAATATGTGATACCGGCACATTGACTTCAGCCAGCCAGCGTGAATTATCAACCGCCTCTACCACATTAAATGCCCCGGCAGAATGCCCCATCACCACAATTTGCTGCGGATTGCCCCCATAACGGGCAATATTCTGGTTAATCCATTGTATGGCCAGTGCGGTATCCTGCACGTAATCCGGATATTTGTGCGCAGGTGCCAGCCGGTAATTCATCACCACAGTGACATAGCCTGCGCGGGTAAAACTTTCACCCACAAACAGGTAATCATCCTTGCTGCCTTCTTCCCACGAACCACCATGTGCAAACAAAACTACAGGCCGTGGCTTGCTGTTGCTCACATGCAACGGCTGGTAAACGTCCAGCTTTTGCCGTGAATCCTGACCATAGGCAATATTGTATTGGGCCGTAAAATCTTTGCGGGTAATCCCATTAAGGAAACCCACACCGGAAAAAAATTGCGTTAATGAAGCCATGGATGAATGATTCTGGGAACTGGATGAACTAGCGGATGTCGTGTTATGCGAAGTATTCAGGGAAGAACAACTGCTACAGCCTAATAGCACGATACCAGCAACCATAAGCCACTTAGCTTGTGGGCCATGCTTTGTTTGCAGATCATGTTTTTGCAGGCCATGCTTTTGCAAATTGCAGGCTAGTTTATCTGTCATGCCGTATTCTTCCCTTGGTTAAAAATGCGCCCTATTCAAAATCTGAAATATTGCATTCACTTCAAAATGCAGTTAGGGCGCTGACGTTTCATCAGTTTGATCCGGAGCAGCCTGTTCTGGATCAATCGCTACCGGGGTCTGATCAATTGTGGTGGTCGGGCTAGCCAATGGCGTGGTTGAAGCCGTTCGGGTCAAATTAGTGTTTAAGGTGCTGGCTGTAGCTGGTGTCGCTGACTGGGTTAAACCATTGCTTGAAGTTGCCACACCAGCATCACTCAACAAATCAATTAGTGATACCACTTTGACAATATTGGGTGTGCTTTGCAGAATATTGATCAATGCCTGATTTTCACTGGGCGTTAGTTTACCCATCACATACACCACGCCATCTTCAGTTTGCACCTTAACCTTGGTGTCTGAAATATCTGGCGAAGTAACCAGCATGCGGCGAATATTGGCAGTGACAATACTGTCCTGCACAATCGTGTTATACGGAATTTTTTCGCCAATCGTAATATAGTTATGTACAGTTTTTACATCAGACATGGCTCTAACATTGTCTTCTGCCAGTTGTTTTAAATATTGGTCACCCACTTGTCCGGTGAGCAATACAGCGCTATGAAAGCTGGCAATATTGATACGGGCATACTTAAAACGTTCATCCAGCTTATAGGTGTTGATTTTAGCAGTGCGTTCAATGGAATTATCATTTAACACCTGACTAAATGTCCGCACTCCACTATCTGTCCCCAAAGGTGCAGGCCCGGTGCTTTGCGCCAGAAAACTCGCACAACCGGACAATCCCACCAGTATCATGCCTGCCAAACCCATTTTTAGTCCCAGATAGCCAGACTTATTCATAAACACATTTCCTTAAGACAAGATCAATTCAAACTGACCGAGTGTAACTAATTTTAAAGCTGCTTTTGAATGACTATCAGCATTATTTAACAGTTTTCTCTATGTCCATGAATGGATTATGAATGTGTTGCTGGGGCGATATTAAAATCAGGGGTTCTGCCCTATAAGTAAGTATTAGGATTGAAAAAGTCATATTGACCGCTTTAAGCACTGTCAAATGCAGCCTGAATCCATTCCAGCTCAAAAGGCACAGGTGCACTGTGCCCAGCAGCTTTCGCCAAGACAGGCTGCTTTTTAGAGGAAGGTACAGGCTTTGAAGTTAGGGCAATCACATCAAAACGGCAATCATTGTTATAGTATTGCTGGTGCTGTTGCAGAAATCCCTGCGCTGCCCTGATAATTTTACGCTGCTTGGCCAAAGTTATACTTTCCAGCGCGCTGACCAGACTATTGGCCTTACGCTGGCGCACTTCGACAAAGACCAACTGGTCAGCGCGCTGCACAATCAGGTCAATTTCGCCAAACCGAGTATTAAAATTCTGTGCCACCAGTTGATAACCCTGCTGCTGCAAGAAACTGGCGGCTGCATCTTCAGCCTGGGCACCCTGCTGATGCGTGGTACTACTGGAACGACCTACAGGCATGGATCAATCATCATTTTCTGGGCTATTTAAACAAGCTGCAAACACAGGCTTTGGCTAATTAAAACTCAGACCGGTATTTTCCACCTTCATACACTGGGGATAGCGGTCTATGGTATTTTTTACAATCCGGATCGTTCCCGTGCGGCCATGAATAGTCTGACCCTGCTGCGTGTCTGGCTGTTTACCTGACGTATTATTTAAAATGATACTGGCAATATTCCAGGTATCGCCGCCAAAAGCCAGCAAGCGCTGATAGGGTACACTGGTGGGCTTGTCCTGATACGCCTTCAACAATTCTGGCCAGTCTGCTTTATACAGGGCAGGTATATCACAAAATTGCAGCCCTACTGGCAGGCTGGCATTTTCCTTGATGGCCAGCGGCACCGTATAAATTTTTTCATTGGGCAGCTTTTTAAGCTGGTTCAGCCAGTCATAATCACCCAGCAGTAAAATGCCCTGTTGCGGTTCCAGCTTGCGCGGTACATTATTGCTGTCTACCAGCTTACCACCCCAGATACGATTCATGGCTTCACGAAAACGCTTGGTACTGCTGCTTTGGTTATCCTGTGTTAGCACAAATAGCTGGCTGATCCCATCAGTCTGAATTCGCTTGGTAATGGCCAGCGCATCTTCATCGGGTGACAGGGCAAACTGCCAGATATTTGGTTCGGTTTTATAAACCTGATTTAGCGCCAGTGTTTTAACCGCTGGTTTGGCCTGTACCAGTGCTTCCACTTCATTACGCGCCAATGGGCCAATAATCAGCTGGGTGTTTTTTTTAACCTCAGTTTTTAAAATATCCGTAATGGCACGCTGGCTATTGTCTACAAAACGCAGCACTGGTCTGGAATTTCCGGCATAATAGGCGGCTTCTATTCCATCCCGTACACTACTGGCTGCCACTGACATCGGGCCACTGGCGGGCAAAATAATGAGTACTTCAGCCTGTGATGGCTGTACTGGTGTCTTAAGTAGCGGTGCCTTGACCACTGGCTGAGGCTTTGCTTGCGATGGTACTTTTGGCTGTGGCTGGGCCTGTACTGATGACAGCAGCAAAGGCAACGCAGTTAGCCCCAATCCCGTCAATCGATTTAATATTTTTCTATACATGGAGAAGCCTTCCGCATGAGTGCTTATTTATATGTGGTGGCAACGCCAATTGGTCACCTTGAAGATATTTCAGCGCGTGCAATTCAAGTACTGCGTGAGGTAGAACTTATTGCTGCTGAAGATACCCGGCACGCAACACGCTTAATGGATGCCTATCATATTACAACTGCCCTTACTGCTTGCCATGAACATAACGAAAATCACAAAATCCCGGAAATTATATACAAAATTAAACAAGGCCAGTCGGTTGCACTGATCAGCGATGCAGGAACACCCCTGATTAGCGATCCGGGTTTTAAACTGGTGCGTGCTGCCCATGATGAAAATATCCGGGTTATCCCGGTACCAGGTGCCTGTGCAGCCATTGCTGCCTTAAGTGCTGCTGGACTGCCCAGCGACCGCTTTAGTTTTGAAGGGTTTTTGCCAGCCAAAGCCCATGCTAGACAGCAAAAGCTGCAAGCCTTAAAAACTGCACCGCAAACCCTGATTTTCTATGAAGCACCGCACCGCATTCTGGATTGCGCGCAGGACATGCACGATATCTTTGGCCCAGAGCGTGGTGTTACTCTGGCTCGTGAAATTACCAAAACCTTTGAAACTATTAAAAAGACTACATTTGCTCACTTGGTAGAATGGATAAAAAATGACCCCAATCAGCAAAAGGGTGAGATTGTTCTGGTGGTGGCAGGTGCTCCGGAAACTGGCGAGCAGGATCAGCAAAAAGTCGATGCTTTATTAAAACGGTTATTACAGGATTTACCGGTTAAAACCGCCTCACAGCTTGCCGCAGATTTAACTGGCCTGAAAAAAAATGAACTCTACCAGCGTGCCTTACAGCTCAAAACAGAGTGAACCTGAAATCCTATACAATCAAAGGACTCAGTCGGTAGTAAGTAAAGCTTAATATGCAGGGTAAAATAGTAACACTGGTATAACATTTTTAATGCCGGATTGCTCCTTGGGTTTGGTAGTCTGGCAATGTTGCCTTATCAGATTAATGGATTAATACTCATGAAAAAAACTACTTTTACCTTTGCCCTGTTTGGCATTGCCTTGCTCACTGGCTGCCAGTCCTCCCCGTCCCAATCCGGGGAAGGCAACCACCAACCGGTGTGGGTCGCCAAAGACCTGGGCTTGAAGCAATGTGAGCAGTCAGCGAGTAATAATGCCCTCAACAAAACCCAGCAAAGTCTTGATCAGAATCAGGTGCAGGTATTAAACGCACATTGTGCAGATGATGGCATGATGCGCACACAGGTGTGTGGTGCCGTGCAAGGCAAGCTGGGTATTTATAAAATTGCTGCCTTCCAGCTGGAAAAAGCCCAATCGCTAGGTTTTAAACAGGTACAGGAAAACCAGTACAAACAAGTGGCCTGCTCCTAAAAAACTCGAAATTAAGCAGTTAAGGTGGCTTGCCATAGTTTTATATGCTGAACTGTAGCAAGCACATCATGAGTACGTATAATTGACGCGCCCTGCTGTACTGACATCAAGTGTCCTGCCAGTCCAGCATATAAGCGGTCATCTACTGCTGCGCCATTGAGCACTTCTCCCAAAAAACGCTTGCGGGATAAACCGCTCAGCCAAGGTAAGCCGAAATAATCATTAAATTCATAAAGCGTGTTTAAGAGCTTTAGATTGTGCTGGGCAGTTTTAGCAAACCCAAAGCCGGGATCCAGAATTATATTTTCACGCTGAACTCCTGCATCCAGTGCTGCATTAAGACGCTGCTCAAGTTCACTAATAACCTCCTGTACCACATTGTCATAGTTTGCCAAGCTATTCATGGTATCCGGCTCACCACGCATGTGCATGAGAATGACAGGAATATTCAGGCCAGCAGCAACCTGTAAAGCGCCTGGCCGGGTTAGGGCACGTACATCATTCCACAGGTGTGCACCTGCCTTAACAGCTTCTGTGATTACCTCCGGACTGCTGGTATCAACTGAAATAATCACATCCAGCTGTTGGTGAATTGCGGTAACAACTGGCACAACCCGCTGTATTTCTTCATCCCTGCTCACTTTAGTGGCATTGGGCCGGGTAGACTCCCCGCCAATATCAATTATAGTGGCGCCCTGCTCTACCATTTCCCTGGCACGTTTTAGCGCATAATCAAGCTGGGTATATTGGCCACCATCCGAAAAAGAATCGGGAGTTACATTCAAAATGCCCATTACTTGCGGCTGCGATAAATCCAGCTCTTTATTTTGACACTGACGTGACACTGTAGGGAGAGAACGCAATTGCATAGGTTTTTCCAGTTCAAGCAAGGCTATATCTTAAATAAAAAAACCGCGCTTTAAATAAAGCACGGTTTTTAATGAGGCTAAATAAGCGCTGATTTTGCAATTAAACAGTAATTATTACCTGTTATTGTGCATCCATTGCTTAGATTGCTGGCAATGGCGGCGGTGTTGAACCACCAGATGAAGAACCACCGCTATCAATGCTATGGGTTGGTACCGGATTGATTGGCTCATACACACGTGGCGGTTTTGGATCACGGCCCGCCATAATGTCCAGAATTTGCTCGCGGTCAATGGTTTCCCATTCCAGCAAAGCTTTTACCATGGCATGTGCAATATCCAGATTGGATTCAATCAGATCACGGGCAATCTTGTATTGCTCATCCAGAATGCGACGTACCTCAGCATCTACCTGTTGCTGGGTAGCTTCTGAAATGGTACGGCTACCAACATTACCAAAGAAAGACTGGGACTGGTCATCTTCATAAACCATCACGCCTAACTTATCTGACATGCCATATTTAGTAACCATGGCACGGGCAATTTTGGTTGCACGTTCAAAGTCATTAGACGCGCCAGTTGATTGCTGATTGATAAACACTTCCTCAGCAATACGGCCACCAAACAAAATGGAAATTTCATTCAGCATTTTGTGCTTATAATGGCTAATGCGGTCATGTTCAGGCAACTGCCATGTCACACCCAATGCCCAGCCACGCGGCATAATGGTCACTTTATGCACAGGATCAGTTTCTGGCAATAACTCAGCCACAATGGCATGACCAGCTTCATGATAAGCCGTGGCCTTGCGCTCTTCTTCACGCAGCACCATGGATTTACGCTCAGGACCCATAAAGATTTTGTCCTTGGCGTCCTCAAAGTCATGCATATCGACTGTGTTTTTATTACGGCGGGCAGCAAACAAGGCTGCTTCATTTACCAGATTAGCCAGATCAGCACCACTAAAACCGGGTGTACCACGCGCCAGAACCTTGGTATCCACACCGGTTACAGATGGCAATTTACCCATGTGCACGTTCAGGATTTGCTCACGGCCTTTAATGTCCGGCAAGCCCACAGCAACCTGACGGTCAAAACGACCCGGACGCAGCAATGCCTTATCCAGTACATCAACACGGTTGGTTGCCGCAATGACAATAATACCTTCATTGCCTTCAAAACCATCCATTTCAACCAGCATCTGGTTCAAGGTTTGCTCACGTTCATCGTGACCACCGCCTGTACCTGAACCACGATGGCGGCCTACCGCATCAATCTCGTCAATAAAGATGATACATGGTGCATGACGTTTGGCTTGTTCAAACATGTCACGCACACGGGATGCACCGACGCCAACAAACATTTCAACAAAGTCAGAACCGGAAATTGAAAAGAACGGTACTTTCGCTTCACCAGCAATCGCTTTAGCCAGCAGGGTTTTACCTGTTCCCGGTGGGCCAACCATCAGCACACCACGCGGAATCTTGGCACCCAGACGCTTGAACTTGGCAGGGTCTTTCAGGAAGTCGACAATTTCAACCACTTCCTGCTTGGCTTCATCACAGCCTGCTACATCCTTAAAGGTGACCTTGATCTGGTCATCAGTCAGCATTTTGGCTTTTGACTTGCCAAAGCTCATTGGCCCGCCTTTACCACCTGCACCGCCTTGCATGTTACGCATAAAGAACATGAATAGCAGAATAATCAGTAATACCGGGAAGCTGGCAATCAGCAACTGCATGAGCAGGCCTTGACGATGTGGCGCAGTACCTTCAATTTCTACATTATTTTTAATCAGGTTAGGCATTAGCTCAGCATCAGTCACGGCTGGACGAATACTTTCAAACGCTGTGCCATTGCGTTTTTCACCCGCAATTCTCTCGCCATCAATTTTGACCTGCTTGATTTGTCCCGCATTAACCGCAGCGACGAACTCAGAATAGTTCAGTTGATCCGGCTTGTTGCGGTTTTCAAAGTTGCTAAATACCAGCACGAGAACACCGATGATGACAAGCCACAACACGGCATTCTTAACGAGATCGCTCAAAGCTTTCTTCCCATATATACATGATGATCACAGCATGCATTATAGCATTCAAATCATGAACCTAATGTCGATATTCGGTACATGATCACCTGATAGATGTGATCTTTCACTCAGGTTTTGATTTAATTTAAGCTCCAGTTAATCTCAACAGTCGCTTAATTTTTTAAATTCGTTATAAGGATTTTTTACGTCCTTGACCCAGCAAATATACTTCTTTTGAACGGGCACGCGAGGCAGCAGGCTTGGTAGTTTTTAGCACATCGAAAGTGTCAACAATCGACTTACGGTATTCATCAAAGCCTTCCCCTTGAAACACCTTCACCAGAAACTGTCCTTTGGGACTCAGTACCCGGTTTGCAAAATCAAGGGCCAACTCACACAGATAAATCATGCGCGGCTGATCAACAGAAGTATTACCAGATGTATTGGGGGCCATATCAGAAATTACAACATCCACTTGTCGGCCATTTAATATTTTTAACAATTCATCAAAAACTGCCTGTTCCCGGAAGTCCCCTTGCAGGAAGGTTACATCAGGTAATGCATCCATATGCAAAATATCAGAAGCTACCACCAGTCCCTTGGAACCTACCAGCTTGCCCGCAATTTGCGACCAGCTTCCCGGTGCTGCACCCAGATCAACCACGGTCATGCCGGGTTTAATCAGGTTGTACTTTTCCTGAATTTCAAGCAGCTTGTAGGCGGCACGCGCCCGGTAGCCATCTTTATGGGCCTTCTTAACGTAAAAATCATCCAGGTGCTCCCGCATCCACGCGCGACTACTTTTGGATAGCTTATTGTTGGTAATGCGTGTGGCCATAGCTCAACCTGTAAAAAACCAGTTTCATTAAATATGTTTTCTTGCTGCAAGAACAGTGCAGATATTAACTGATTTTGTCAGTGTTTTTATCTCAAATGTGCACAAACCCGCTATCCACCTGTCACTGCTTCAGCTTGTGGCAGCAAATTTTCTCGTCCCCACAGCTCCATGGCACGAATGATAGGGGCTAACGTTTTACCCTTGCTGGTCAGGTAATACTCAACCTTGGGCGGTACTTCTGCATAAACCTGCCGAAATACAATGCCACTGGCTTCCAGCTCACGCAACTGATTGGTTAGCATGCGCTGCGTAATGCCGGGTAAGCGCCTGCGGATTTCATTAAAACGCAAGGTTTCATCCAGTAAATGATACAGAATGACACCTTTCCATTTACCACCGATAATCTCAAGCACACCCTCTACCGGGCAGCCTACTGTACAGTCCAGACGCTGATGCGCAATGTTGGGCATTTGGTTTCCTAAAAGATCATAAGATCAGCAAGCTTTAATAAGCTAGCCTGAACGGCTTGACTTACGAACGAAAGTTGCTGGATCTGGAATAGCATGCAGTTAATCCTGAATCAGGATGCTTAAGTCTGGCGCTTACATCATGCCTATAGTATCAAAAAGGATACTAGGTGTCATGAATGTGCATTCTTGCAGAAATAGAACTTTACTCTTAAGGTGTGTGTTCATGGGTCTTTATTTTTAGTTTACAAGCATCAGGATTTTAACCATGCGTGCAGTTGCCTACCAGAACTCCCTAGCGATTGATCAACAACAATCATTAATTGACATTAACCTGCCTGAACCTATTGCGCGTGGGCGTGACTTACTGGTTGAAGTTAAAGCCATTTCAGTCAACCCGGTCGATAGCAAAATTCGCAAAAGAGTGCAGCCTGAGGCTGGCCAGTACAAGGTGCTGGGCTGGGATGCTGCTGGAGTTGTAAAAGCAGTGGGTGATGGGGTAAGCCAGTTTAAAGTAGGTGATGAAGTATTTTACGCCGGTGATTTGAGTCGCTCCGGAACCAATAGTGAATTTCATCTGGTAGACGAGCGTATTGTTGGCCTAAAGCCCAAAACTCTTTCCTTTGAACAGGCTGCTGCCCTGCCGCTCACCAGTATTACTGCCTGGGAAGCCCTGTTTGACCGTTTAAAGATTAGTGCTAATAATTCCACTGAAACAGGAACAATCCTGATTATTGGAGGGGCTGGCGGTGTAGGTTCCATTGCCATTCAGCTACTGCGTGCATTAACCAGTTTAACCATCATAGCAACAGCATCACGACCAGAAAGCATAGCCTGGTGCCAGAAGCTAGGCGCGCATGTGGTGCTGGATCACAGTCAATCCTTATCTGAGCAGTTTCAGGCCCAGCAATTGCAAGCGCCGCAGTATGTATTTTCAACTACCCATACTGATCAGCATTTGCAGGCAATTAGTGAAATCATTGCACCACAGGGCGCACTGGTTTTAATTGATGATCCTGAGCAACTGGACATTGGCTTGCTCAAGCGTAAAAGTGTGGCGATTCACTGGGAATTCATGTTTACCCGCTCGCTATTTCAAACGTTAGACATGCAGGCTCAAGGCAATTTGCTCAATGAGGTTGCACAACTGGTAGATGCCGGCAAAATCCACAGCACACAAAATCAGACTTTTGGCACCATCAATGCACAAAACCTGAAAAAAGCCCATGCCTTGCTGGAAAGCAACCAGAGTATTGGCAAAATTGTACTCAGTGAATTTGAGCCAAGTTGATTTTTTAAACTAAAGGTATTCACCAGAATTTTTAGCAACGCTGGTGTAGCTAGGGTGTAGCCAGATAGCATGATAAACCCTGGTGTCTGAGATAATGATTTCGTGCGACAGGGTTTTTCGCTACAATAGCCAATCTTATTTAATGTTGTTTGAGTTCAGTGTATGAGCAGTCTTTCAAATCAGGAACGTAAGCGTTTACGTCAAATCGGACATGCACTGCATCCTGTGGTGATGCTAGGCAGTCAGGGCCTGACCGAAGGGGTTATTGAAGAAGCCAACCGTGCACTGAATGACCATGAGCTGATAAAAGTCAAAGTAAGCGGTGAAGACCGTGAGCTTCGTGCTGCGCTGATGCAAGAGCTGGTTGAAAAAACCGGTGCTGAAATTGTGCAGAAAATTGGCAAGATTGTGTTGCTGTATAAAAAGGCTGACAAACAGAACCAGCATTTATCCAACCTGATCCGCTTTGCCCACTTAGCCAAATAAACAGGATCAAGTCAGTATTTTATGCTATGTAATTTACGGAGTAGCGGATCTTGCCAAGCTATGAGTTAGAACCGTTTACCCCAGACCGCAGCATCCGCATTGTCGCTGCTACTGAAATCCTGCTGCCGTCATCAGTACGTGTGCTGTTTTGGGTAAACGATCCCGAGCAGCAGGTGCTGTGGCCGGATTCAGCGGATAATCTGGCTTCCTGCCTAAATAACTCTCCGTCTACCAGCTTTGATGGTGATGCGCTGGGCTACCCGCGTCGTGATTACTTATGGCAGCACACCTGTTTTGAACTGTTTATCGGCCTTAAAAACCAGACGGTTTATCGGGAAATTAACTTAAGTCCAGCAAGCGTCTGGAATTGTTATGGCTTTGAGAATTATCGTGAACCTACCCAAATGCCGCCTGTGGTAGCCCATGATGTTCAATTGCTGGAACTAAAAACCCAGTCCCAAAAGCTGGAAGCTGTGCTAAGTTTTCAACAATTTTTTGAAGCACATCAATGTGGCTGGAATGATCTGATTCTTGGCATGACCAGCGTTATAAAGACCCAGAAGCAGCGGGAGTTTTACTTTGCCTTACAACACTCAGGTGTGCAGGCTGACTTTCATCGCAAGCAGGACTGGATTGGCAGTTTTTAACTTTATAAGCCAGGATTAAAAAACCCCGAATTTTATCGGGGTATAATATGCGCTGTGAAAATTATTCTATTGCTAAGATTGGTTTATCAAGCAGGCGTATATTCATATTTTACGCTGTAGCTTACGCTAAACCCATTGGCTGACACTGTTGCCGCAATATTGCCTGTATTGCCACTAAATGAACAACTATTTAACACATAACCCGATGGCAATTGCTCTTTAACATCGGCATCACCGCAAAACTCTTGCTGGTTAGCTGGTTTATCAACTCCCTTAATATCTACAGTGGTACCAAAGCCATTCACTGAAGTCGTTACTTTCAGATTGTAATTACCGCCGAATCCACCACCATTATTGTTATCAATCACCCATGAATAACCATTGGTGCTGATCTGGTAGTTCCAGGCAAATTCACGGCCATTAATTACGTATTTCACACTACAGCTACTGACATTACAGTTGCCAAAGCCTGAAATTTGCACCTTATCGAGTACCGCATCGAAACCGCTACCATTGGCCTTAAACTCATAGCTAAAAATGTTCAGCTTCTTGGCATCAATGCTGACAGCAGCAAATTCACTGTTTAGATTAGCTGCGACTTTTTTGGCAGCGTCCTCAATCTTGGCGCTGGTTACGACAGTATTTTGTTTGTCCCAGTCTTTATAAAGAGTGTCCAGATTGGCCTGGCCATTGGCTGCAAATACAGCTTGGGTGGTGAGCTGATTTACATTGACCTGTGTTTTGGCATCAGCAGAATACGAATATAGGGTAACTGCCTGATCGCCAGTCTTATCATTATAGGCCTTGATCAGGTATGGCCCGCCCTTGGGTGCTGCAACTTCAAAACTACCATCCGCCTTGATGTCTACAGCTTTAGATTCCTTGCCTTCCTTATTCTTGACAATAACCTTGCCTGCAAAAGGCTTACCGGTGGCTGCAGTGCCTTTAATGGTTTCAGTGCTGGCCGGTGCGGTATTGGTGGTATTGTTATCATCATGATCGCTACCACAGGCAGCCAGACTTAACGCCGCGCCAGTACATACGGCAAGTGTTAATGCTTTAAAATTTAATGATTTCATAAAGACATCCTTTTTAGCTGTGAGCACGTCGACATCAGCACCCCGAGCACTGATTAATGTGACTTACCGCAAATATTAAGGAAGGCCTAAAAAAACACTATCCCCTGTTTAAGGGGGTCAAACAGGATTTTTAATAAAATTAAAATGAGTTTGCCTAATGTTTAAACACTGATCAACAAAAGGCCGGAAAGACTTTATGAGGCTGAGGAAGTCAGGTTTTCCAGCTCAATCAAATAGCTGAAAGCGGCGGCATTATCGCTACCACACATTGATTGTTCTGGCTGTAATGAACCACACACCTTTGGCCGTTCGGGATGACCAAAAATTTTGCACAAATTCTGGTCATCCAGTTGAATACAACGCACCCCAGCAGGCTTACCCTGAGGCATCCCTGGAATGGGACTGCTAATACTGGGGGCAATGCAGCATGCGCCGCAGCCCAGGCGGCAGTTCATGAATGACGGCCTGTTTTAAACTGGACTGTTTTAGAGTTGGTTGTGTTGACGCTAATAGGCATACGAAGCAATCCCGGTTGCAATCAGCTTGCCTTCGTCATTGTGCATGTTCATGCGTGTGGTACAGCCCTTACGCCCCATGCGCAAGACTTCGGCTGAACCGATAAACTGCTTGCCACGGCCCGGTGCGATATAATCAATGCGCATATCCACCGTGGCCAGCCGGGTTACCTTTTTTACCGTATCGGCAATATGATCCTTGTCAGCACGCTTATAAAGCTCACCCATGGCCACAATACCGCCAATACTGTCCAGTAATGTGGCTGCTACACCGCCATGTAAGATCTGAAATGCCACATTGCCAATCAGGCTGCTATCCATGTCGACAATGCACTTAATGTCCTGACCTTCCAGTATCATTTTCATATTCAGGTGATGAAAAAATGGTGAGGTGTTGAATGCACGGCAAAGCTGCTGTAACACAACATCGATCTTGATTACCCCGCTTGTGGCAATATCCCCTGTCCAGCCACTCTTGGGCGCTGGGGACGCCTGCTGAATAGCTATGGTTTCGGCTTGCTGATGCGCTTTGGCAATCGATGAAGAACTGGATTGTTCCGACATAAAAATTCCGCAATGCTGGCTAACACGAGGCGGTATTGTAATGTAAACTTCATCACAATTTGAAACTCTCGCGTTTAAATTTTAAATTACTAAATTTCAATGAATTATTATAACTACTTAATGTCATTTTACGTTTTTGCTTATGAATACAACGCATTTTATAAGCAGAAAATTCCTCGAATATCCGGTTTAGCAGTTTAGCGTCAGCCTGTGACGTTATGGTTGAGTAGCAGGCTGGTTTTTAAGGGCAATTGGCCTTATTAATTTACTTCAAGAAGGAGTAAAGCTATGGGTAAAAAATTGTCAGGCAGGACATTGGCAACAAGTCTTATTCCCAATCGCCTGCATAAAACCAGATTTGATCCAGACTGTAACCTGAATGTGCGCTATCCATTTTCTGATGATGACCCGGTCATGCTGTCTTTTCAGGAGGTGGTCGATATGCTGGAACGTGCACGTGAAATGGGCAAGCTGGAAGCTAGCAACAATCATCAAAATGAAGCCTTAAATGACGTGTCTGGTTTGCCAGCCATTCGTCCAGCAACTGCACGACTGATTCATATCACCCGGCGACTGATGAAAAAAGCCAGCTAATGCAATAGTCAGACTTTAACCACATTCCCTAAATATTTTTGGTAGTAATGCAAGTTAACCTAAGCTTTCTACCTTAGCAGCGAACTTAGCTAAGGTTGGCATAACCTGATGTAATATAAAAACCAAAGGCTTACATAAAATAAGTAAGCCTTTGCTGTTTCTGGCAGAACCTCAACCCTGATTGAAGATAACATCTGCCAGAGGTTTGGTATTATTGTTGATACACAGGGGTAAAGTTAATATAACCAAAATGGCTAAGCAGCATAAAAGCCAGCCATGCCATAGCAATTAAGGTCACTGTACCCAGCATATAATGCAAAAAGCTGGCATGCTTTTCAGGTGCCTGTCCAATAGGCTGGTTTGCAATTGCTACGTTGGCATCAGCATAAGTCATGACAATCGCCATAAACTCATCTAGCAACTCTCCTTCAAGCAGGTAAGGCTCAAAACGTTCCCAGCCATGACGGGCAAAAAATGCTTGAACCAGTGGGTCGTTCTGGGTGTACTTCATTTGCCAGCTATTAAACTGTTTTTGAGGACTGTGTTGATCATAAATCAACTTCTGACTGTGATGATATGGATATGCCAGTACATCAGCTTTAAGCTGATCCATTTTTCTGGTATGGCTTTCAAAATAATGAAAGAAGTGATCATTGCCGTAAAACAGCAATCCCGTAATGTCGCCACGCTGAAAATAGGTCATCGCATCTTCGTTAAACTGGCTTAAAATATCCCGTTTAACGAGCGGACTGGCATCATTAATGGAACTGACAAAGACAACCTGCTGGTATTTTTGCATTTTCTCTCTTGATGCATCACTGGATTAGGGGATTAACTGGGCGCAATCTTACTATATTGCAGGTTGAACGCCTATTAACTACTTATTTATTTTTTAGATAAATTAAACAAATCTTATATTTAAAGATGATATTCAAACTCATTTACCTTCGTAAATTTTATAGTGATACAACAAATTTTGAAAAAAACTACAACTACTTACGCCAATTAACTGAATTGCATACTCGATCACATTTTTATGCTATTGCACTCTCAATATTCCTCGTAAGGTGAAATTATTAAGCCGCTCTTAATCTAGTTCATGAATGCATTGATGGGAGGTTAAGTATGAAAATCAAATCAGCCCTGTGCAATAAGTGCGGCAAGCAAACCAATTCTGAAGGCTATTGCAAGGAATGTGACACAGCGACTGTGGGCGGCACTGGACGAATTTTCATTATTAGCAATATTATTCTGATCGTACTGATTATGGCTTATATTTTTATTTTTCTGATTTGAGCCTGATCTTTAAACTAACTTATTTTTACGGGTCAATTTGCCAGGATTATCACTATCCTGCTTATTGTTTATTCTCTGATAGAAAAATCATTAATTTTAGTATTCATCGCTAGCTTAGAATTCGCCAGCAATTTTAGTTACTTGCAAAACCTGAATGGTTTAGGTAACACAGAACTGTAATTAATGCCAACATTAAATAAATAAAACAATGTGTTATGCTTGGCCTGAGTTAAATTTCATGTGACATGAGTGCCGCCATGAGCTATTCGTTTAATCGTGCCCCTTTTCCCGCAACCCGCTTGCGCCGTGTCCGAAAACATGACCATATCCGTGAAATGGTGACTGAACATGAACTGTTAGCCAAGCACCTGATTTATCCTGTTTTTGTATTGCCCGGCCAGAACCAGACGCAGGATGTGCATAGCATGCCGGGTGTGCAGCGTATGTCTGCTGACTTGTTACTCAAAAAAGCCGAAACCCTGCTGAATCTGGGGGTGAGCAAGCTGGCACTGTTTCCGGTAACGCCGCAGGAAGATAAGAGTTTAGAGGCCAGTGCTGCGTGGCAAGCGGATGGACTGGTACAAACCACGATTCGCCTGCTTAAAAAAGAACTACCGGAAATGGTACTGATCAGTGATGGGGCGCTTGACCCTTATACCACGCATGGGCAGGATGGCATTATTGATGACAGCATTGATAATAGGGGCTATGTACTGAATGATGAAACTGTGGAAGCACTAGTCAAACAGGCCTTAAGCCATGCTGAAGCAGGTGCTGATATTATTGCACCCAGTGACATGATGGATGGCCGGATTGGTGCGATCCGTCAGGCACTGGAACAAAACGGTTTTATTTATACCAACCTGATGGCCTACTCTGCCAAATATGCCTCGGCTTATTATGGGCCATTTCGCGATGCCGTGGGCAGTGCCAGTAACTTAAAAGGCGGTCACAAGAAAAACTACCAGATGAATCCGGGTAACCGCGCCGAAGCCCTGCATGAAGTTGCATTGGACTTGCAGGAAGGCGCCGACATGGTGATGGTAAAACCCGGTCAGCCCTATCTGGATCTGGTGCGTGAAGTCAAGGATACGTTTGGCGTACCTACCTTTGTGTATCAGGTCAGCGGTGAATACGCCATGCACATGGCTGCGATTCAAAACGGCTGGCTGAGCGATGCCGTGATCCTGGAATCCCTGCTGGGCTTCCGGCGCGCTGGAGCTGATGGCATTCTTACTTATTTTGCAGAAACTGCCGCCAGAATGCTTAAAGGCCTTAATTAATGAAGGTATTGATTGTTGGCGGTGGTGTTATTGGCCTGCTGAGCGCCCTTGAGCTATCACAGGCTGGCTGCGATGTAACTATTCTGGACAAGCAGGATTTTGGGCAGGCGGCCTCGTGGGCTGGTGGTGGCATTTTGTCGCCCATGTATCCGTGGCGCTATCCCGATGCGGTAAATCAACTAGCCCGCTTTGGCAAGTTCATCTACCAGCAATGGCAACCGCTCCTACAACAGGCTACAGGACTGGATATTGAAATTAATCCTTCCGGCATGCTGATTCTGGATGAAGCCGATTTTAATACCGGCTTAGGCTGGGCTACGCATGACCGTGATCCGCAACAAAGCGCACAATTGTTAAGTGATTCAGCACTTAGCCGCATTAATCCGCGTTTAAATCCTCACATCACGCAAGGTTTATGGTTTCCACAGCTTGCCAATATCCGTAATCCACGTCTGCTCAAAACCCTGATTGCGTTTTTAAAGCAGCAACCCAATGTCCGTATGCAACCCTTTACAACAGTGCAGCGTTTTGAAGTTAAAAATAATAAGATTTGCGCTGTTGTGGATGACAAAGGGACACATTGGCAGGCAGATCAGTATGTAATTGCCACAGGGGCATGGTCTGGTTTACTGAGTGAACAGTTTGACTGGCATATCCCAGTGAAGCCGATTCAGGGACAAATGATCCTGTTTAAAGCGCCTGCACAATGGTTACCGACCATGGTAATGCATCAGGGTATTTACCTGATACCCCGGCTGGATGGTCATATTGTTTGTGGTTCCAGCACCGATGATCTTGGCTTTAATACCGATGTGAATACTGAGATTGGTTTAAAGCTTCAGCAAACCGCTTACCAGTTAGCTCCTGGCTTGCAGGATATGCCAATTGTCCATGCGTGGGCAGGTTTACGGCCTGGCGTGCCGGATGGCGTGCCTTATATTGGCAAGGCGCCCCTTGGCCAATCACAGCAGCTTAACAATTTATGGCTGAATTGCGGACATTTTAGAAATGGTCTGGTGATGGCACCCGCATCTGCACGATTGTTAAAGCAGCAAATGCTGGGCGAAGCCTTAATAGTTGACGAGGCAGCCTATCTGCCTGCCAACCGTCTAAGCTAATTCAATTTTTATTCAACAGCTTAAGCCAAAGTTACTAAGCCAAAGTTACGCTGGTCGGCAATTTGCCATGTGCTGCAAAATAAATGGCTTGTTCCAGTCGGTCATTGCCCCAGAACGGTTCATTGCCTACCATCATAAATGGTGCACCAAATACATCCTGCTGTAGCGCCTGCTGGGTTTGCTGCTTTAATTTTTGCTTGCCATCATCACTGTTGGCTTCAGCAATAATCTGTGCACTGTCCTGCCCCAGTTTGTTCAGAATATTAGCAATTAGCTCACTGTTGCCAATGTCTTGATCATGGGCAAAGTTAGCCGTATAGACTGCACGGACAAAATCGCCAATCCATGTGCTTTCTGCATAATTGGCAGAAATCCGTGCAGCCAGCATGCCATTGCGTGGAAAAGTAGATGGTTTCTGGTACGGCATATTCAGGCTGGCACAAATACGCTGCATGTCATGCCACATATAATTGCCCTTGGCTGGAAAAAGCTCGTTAGGCGTGGTTTTCCAGCCATACTGCTGAAATACAGCGCCCAGTAAAAATACCCGCCAGCGCACTTTAACTCCGGCTTGCGCAGCCAGTTGCTCTACCCGCATGGCAGCAGGATAAGAATACGGACTGGCATATTCAAACCAGAAATCCAGTGTTTTCTCCATTGCTAAGTTCCTTGTGTGATGGATGAGTGGGATACGATTTTTAGTTAACCCTGATTTCAGCTTGAGCGTTATTCATTGGCATACTGCTGCAACACCTGCTGGAAGTCATCACGTGTGGGTTCACCCAGCACCTGCTCAACCAACTGGCCGTTCTGGTACAGTAAAATAGCTGGTGGGCCAAACAGGTTAAGGGTTTTTAGCACGGCACGGCTGTCTGCATTGGTTTGCGTGACATCAAGTTTGACCCGTGTCCAGCCTTGTAATTCAGGCACCTGATTTTGCAAAAACAGCTCACGTTCAACAATTTTGCAGGCTATGCACCAGTCTGCTGTTAGCTCAACCAGCAAGCGTGGATGCTGTTGCTGATACTGCGATAATTGCGCAGTGGTATAAATGACTTTTACTGACTGCGGCGTACTGCTTTTTTGCAACAATGGGCTCAAAGGCCGTAATGGATCAGTAGCACCAAGCCCGGCACCAATTACCTGCATTACCGCCCAGAGTCCTACCACAATTGCCAAGACCTTGGTGAACAAACTGCCGCGACCTGCCCAGTACCACAACCATAAGGCAAAAAACAGGCTAAGCACTGCCCATAACAACAGCATCCACGGGCTTATAAACACCCGGTTTAGCAAAATCAGCGCTACAGCAAATAGTAACAAGCCAAATCCGCGGCGTACCCAATTGAGCCAGTTGCCTGCTTTGGGTAAAAACCGGCCTTCGGTTGCACCCAGAATCATCAGTGGCACACCAAGTCCCAGACCAAGGCAAAATAATGCCACGGCGCCCAGCCACGGATTGCCGACGGTGGATACTGACAGCAGGACCCCTGCCAAAGGCGCAGACAAACAGGGCGATACAATGAGTGCAGAAAAAAATCCGGCAACCCAGCAGCCGAGCACACTACCCGACCATTTGCTAGACTGGCCATATTGTCCAACTTTTTCAATACGGCCTCGGACAAATGCTGGCAGGCGCAGCTCAAACATCTCAAAACTATGCAAAGCCAGCAGCGCAAAAACAACCGCAAAACCAATCAGGATGGCAGGATGCTGCGACCATGCAATCAGGTTAATCTGATGGCCAAATAATGCAATCAGCGCACCCAACATGGCATAGCTACAAGCCACGCCAATGGCATAGCCCGCAGCCAGCAAAAAGCCATGTCCCGCCGAACGACGATGCTGGGTTGCCACCAGATTGGCCACAATCGGCAGCATAGGAAGCACACAAGGTGTAAAAGCCAGTCCAAGACCAGCCAGAAATAACAAACCCAGCGCCAGCAAGGTATGATCCGCCAAACCAAATGGATCACTGACCATACTATTGCCGGTAGCTACTGACGCAGGCTGACTTGGTAGTGCCGCAGCAATTTGAGGACTGTCTTTTTGAGGACTGTTTTTGAAAAGGGGGCTTTTGGCTGGTTGTACATCCGGTAAAGGCGTCGCCACAATCGGCGGTGCATCCCCCAGCGCAGTGATCTTGACGCTGGTTTTATTGTCTACCCTAGTTTGTGCTTTAGCATCAGTTTTCTGAGTGTTGCTAGTCTGAATATTATCAGTCTGGGCATTGCCATTTTGTTTAGATTCTTGTTTCTTACCAGTCTGAGCTATAGAAGAATTTTCTTTTTCCTTAACAGGTTTGGTATTGATAATCCGGGTTTGAAATTGCTCTGGTGGATAGCATACCCCTGCTTTTGCACAGCCCTGCCAGTTTAAGGTTAATGTGCCATTGCCCTGCACCGGCACAGTCAAATTGATATCCTGATGAAATACCGGCACACGGCCAAACTCAGGGTCATTTTCAAATTCTGGTTGCTGATCGAAACTGATTTTACCAACTGTTAAACCCGCACTACCCTGCACTGAAAAACGCTGCTGGTATAAATAATGCCCTGGCACAATATTGGCCTGAATCACCACCTTATCAGCGGTTTGCAAGGCTGAAAACTGGAATGCCTGGGTGGCTGATAAAAATGCAGGCTTGCTGCCCTGTTGCCCCAACAAGGTTCTGGACTGATTAAACGCTGCACCTGTATTTTTCTGGCCAAATACACTTTGTACAGGGGCTGTATTATTGGTTTCAGCGAATGAATTGGCTGACGTTTCTGCGCCGCTGATGCTGTAAACGGCGGTACATCCCAAACCAATCAATAGCCTGATACCCAGTCCGCCAAACCCTAATTTTAACAACATTAAACCAACATCCTGCGACTTCATTGTTTTATAACAGTCTGCCAGTATAAAAAACAATGATGACTTTCCACCAACAAATATTTCCGCATTTTGTTAATGGGTTTTGTTACTTCAAAAAATATTTTTATTTTTGCAAAAATTCTGTCAACGCTTTATTTGCATGTAGCGTTATATAAGGGAATCACTTCATATTTACTGGTTTGGCTCTGTGTCATCGATGGCATCCTGATATAGGGCTCTTTTATTTGTTGTAGCATCCATTCTTCTGGAATGGGCAGCAAATCTTGGCGGCTGGCCTGAAACTCTCACATGCGCAAGCAGGGCCAGCCGTTATTTTTACTACTTTCCTTTTATTATTTTCTATAAAAATATTTATTTTACACTCATTGTTTTAAGCATCACCATTATCTCGTGTTTAATCAACTTGTCTATTCGAGTTATTATTTTGTATTTAAGTCCCTAATCAATATTATTTCGCCAAGTTTTTTCTTAAAAGCTTCTATTGATACTGTTCGTATTTTCTACTGGATATTTAACTGAATCATTTCAGAATGTAATGCTAGGGCTTAATCAGGTAAGTACGTGTTACAACGCAGCTTTTTGAAACATTTACTTAACGTTTCGCCCCAAAACTAAAACATTGTTGTCGTAATTCAATGCGTTAAATTAATTTTACCTTCTTAATTTATTTGACCGATGGATGATGACTTATGGAAACTTCAAATCAGCATAGCAATATTCATCATGACCGCGTAACGGTCAGTGATATGCCATTATGGTACAACCGTGTTTCCTGGGGCGCAATTATTGCCGGTACAGCTGTTGCATTAGCGGTTCAGGTACTTTTAATGCTGTTGGGTGCAGCGATTGGAATGGCAACCATTAATCCAGCCAGTGAAGCCAATCCAATGGATGGCATTGCAACTGGTGGCTTAGTCTGGTGGACCATTAGTTCCATTATTGCCATGTTTATTGGCGGCTGGGTCAGTGGCCGCCTGTCTAACGGCAATCCCAAGGATGGCCTGATGCATGGCGTCATGGTCTGGGCCTTATCTACCCTGCTGATTACCACTGCAATGGGTCGTGTTGTGACTGGCGTGGGCACCCTGATTGGTCATGGTCTGGCACTGGGCACCACAGCAGCAGTAACTGCGGCTGCTTCCAATGATGATGATTCAAATGATACCCTGCGTAAAAATGGTTTTAATCTGGACAATATCCGCCAGCAAGCTGAAACCCTGTTACGCCAGACTGGCAAACCTGAATTGCAACCGGAAAACCTGCAAGCCAAGGCTGAAAATGCAGCAGACAACACGGCTGCTACTGCTCAGGCCAATGCCAATACTGCACCTGCACCTGCACCTGCACAGCAAAATGCCAATGTAGACCAGTTACTGCAAAACCTGTTCCGCGAAGGTCAGGACACTGTACAGGCGGTTGACCGTGAAGCCATGGTGAATGTACTGGTTGCCCGTGGTCAGACTCAGGCTGAAGCTGAACGTACCGTTGATGGCTGGATCGGGACTTACCAGACTGCCCGCCAGCAAATCAAGGCCGCTGAAGCCAAAGCACGTCAGGCAGCAGATCAGGCTGCTGAAGCTGCGGCTAAAGCAGCACTGTGGGCCTTTATTGCCTCACTGCTGGGTGCAATTGCTGCTGCCATTGGTGGCCGTATGGCAATCCGTACTGTAGAAACCACCCGTGTTACCACTACCCGTAATGTATAACGACGGCACGGTTTATTCATAACAGGTGCAAGCCTATCCAAAAGCGAAGCTGATCCGGCTTCGCTTTTGTGCATCTGGAATAAGCTCAGCAGCGCTGGATATATAAGTTTTCACGATCTCACAAATTATAATCATTTCAGCCTATTAGTTTACTTTTTTAAAACTTTAGTAGCTTGAAGCTCCAGCCTTATCCCCTTAGGCTGTTTACACCATATTAATAACGAGGTAAGACACAATGAAACTACCAGTACTTGTTGGTATCGCGATGTTAGGTAGTGTTGCCATGAGCAATGCACAGGCAGCCCCAATGGGTGAAGCATTCCAGTACAATCCAGCCAAACTTCAGCAAGTGTGCCGTGGCAAGTCACAGGGTGCTCCTGTGTCCCTGGCCATGAATGGGGTTGTTTTTAACGGTACGTGTGAATACCGTTATATTCCAAATTCCCGCAACGTGCGCAACATTGATCCAATGGAAGCCGATCAGGCCTGTAGTGGCCAAGCCAGTTCTTCTGTCAATGCGACTGTAGATGGCAAGCAGGTGGCTGGTAAATGTGCGCTGGCCTTTAGAAACATTGGACCAAGCGGCAATATGTCTCCTGACATGTCAGGTACAGGCACCATGCCAAGTACAACTGGTCAGTAATGCCCAGTAATAATAAGTAATCAGCATTTAATACCAGAATAGTTTAATCAATCTTCTGGTAAATTCAGGCCATGTTGTACATTGATGCACATGGCCTGAATTTTATTTATCGTTTTTATCTGCTCAATGTGTTCACTGTATAAAACCCCCACTTGTTAAAATTCTACTGCTTTGCCATAGCCCTGTTTTGCTAAAATCTGTTAGCCTTAAACCCGATCACCCCGCCAATGCGAATCAAGGAATATGCTGCATTTTTTTCACACGTCTGACTGGCATCTGGGACAGTTTTTTTATAATCATTCCCGGCATTATGAGCACGACTGTTTTTTAAACTGGCTGCTGGAACAACTGCGTGAGCACCAGCCAGATGCCCTGCTGATTGCCGGTGATATTTTTGATGTGGTTAATCCTTCAACCGCTGCACTAAAGCAACTGAACCAGTTTATTGCACAGGCGCAGGCACAGGTGAGCCATTTGCAAATCCTGATGATCGCAGGCAATCATGACTCAGGTCATCGGCTGGAACAGGTTGAACCCCTGCTGACCAAATACAATACGCATGTGGTGGGCCTGATTGAATGGCTGGACGACAATACGCTTAATTTTGATAAGCTGTTGCGTCCCATCCATAATGCACAAGGTGATATTTGCGCCTGGTGTATTGCCCTGCCTTATTTACGTCCGGCTGAAATTACAGGCAACGGGCAGGATTACCAGCAAACGGCACAGGCCACCGAAGCCCTGTATCAGCAACTCATTGAAGAAGCACGCCGCCGCAAGACCAAAGATCAGTCGCTGGTGCTAATGACCCATGCCCACATGCAAGGCGGCACTAGCTCGGATTCGGAACGGCCAATTTTGGTAGGCAATGCCGAAGCACTCTCAACCAAACTATTCCATGATGACATCCAATATGTTGCGCTGGGTCATTTGCATCGGCCACAACGCATTGAACACGAACATATCCGCTACAGTGGCTCACCGATTCCGCTGTCGTTTAGTGAAGTGAATTACAAGCATCAGATTGTCAAAGTGCAGCTTAAGCCAGACAGCCCAGCTACTATCCAGCCCTTACTCGTACCACGCCGTGTGCCCTTATTTAAAATCAAGGGCACGTTGGATGAAGTGTTGCAAAAAACCAGAGATCTGGAAGCCCGTAATCCCCTGCCACTGGCGCAACAGGCGTTTGTTGATATTGAATATTATAGTGACACACCGCCACCACCGGATTTTAGGCAGCAAGTTGAAGCCGCCTTGCCACAGGATAATTACCGTCTGGTGCGCCTTAGCCGGATGGCCAAACCACTGACGCAGCAAATTGCATCGGATACCGATGACATGGCAACGCCAATAGCGCCGCCTACGCCAGCAGAACTATTCCAGCAACTCTGGCAAAAGCTGGGTTTTGTCGAAGACCCACAAGTGCTTAAGGATTTTCAACAATTATCCATGCAGGCTGAACAGCAGGATGATCAGGAAACTGCCCAGCCTGTAAAACCCCAGCCAAGCACGGCTACTGCACCGCCAGACGCTGTATGACACAATACCTATGAAAATTTTAAGTTTGCGGCTGGCTAATCTGGCGTCAATTGCTGGCGACCACGTGATTAATTTTGAGCAGGAACCGTTAAAAAATGCCGGGCTGATTGCCATTACCGGCATTACAGGTGCTGGTAAAACCACCCTGCTGGATGCCATTTGCCTTGCCCTGTTTGACCAGATTCCACGTTTGCAACACGCTGAAAGCCAGAAAAAAATTACTGATGTGAGTGGTGAGGAACTGCTCATTAATTCCAGCAAGAATATTTTACGGCGGGGTTGCGTACAGGGCTTTGCCGAAGTCGAGTTTATTGCACAGGATGGCAAACATTATCTGGCACGCTGGGAAGTTAAGCGGGCGCGCCTAAAAGCCAGTGGAAAATTGCAGGATGTGCAGCGTGCCCTGCGCTGTATAACCGATGGTCAACTCATTTCTGAACGCACCAAGGAATGCAACGACAAAATTACCCAGTTGCTGGGTTTAACCTTTAATCAGTTTACCCGGGCAGTGCTGCTGGCCCAGTCGGAAGTGACCGCATTTTTAAAGGCCAAAGACAACGAGCGCGCCGACCTGCTGGAGTATCTCACCAATTCGGATATTTATTCACGCATCGGTATAGCGTCGTTTGCTGCCACCAAGCATGCCCGTGAGAAAGTAGAAAGCATTGAGAAAAAAATAGGCGATCAACTGCCCTTAAGTGATGCAGAACGCCAAGTTTTGAATGAACAACTGCATACTGCCCAGCAGCAATTTAATGAACAGCAGCAACAAAAACAGCAGCTTGAAAAACAACTGGAATGGTATAGCCAGCAGCAGCAATTACAACAGCAAATTACCCAACAGCAAGAAGTCCTAAGCACTGCCCAGCAACAACTTGATGCCTTTCAACCGCAAATGGTGTTTTTGCAACAACTGGAACAATTTGAACCTGTACGCGCCAGCTTTTTGCAGGCACAGCAACTTGAACAGCAACAGGTAGAATTATTAGCAACCCGGCAACTGGCTGAGCAACAGGCGATTGTACTCGCGCAGCAACTCAGCCAGCAACAGCAGCATTATCAACAACAACTGGATGCCCTGAATAGTCTGCAACAACAGCAGCAAATCCTGAAACCGCAACTGCAAACTGCCCAGCACTGTGAACACCAACTGGCCAGCCTGAATGTTCATATCGGTCAGCAGCAGGATAAACTGGAACAGTTAAGCGCAAAACTTGCACCACAACTGGCTGAACAAAGCAGCCTGGAACAACAGCAAACGCGCTTGCAAACCCAAAAATTACAGCAACAGACTGTTCTGGAACAAACGCAGGAATTCGCCTGCTTTGATGCCGAGCCACAAGCGGCAATTCTAACCATTCAAAAAGCAGCACGGTTACGTGAAGAATTAACACGCCAGCAGCCCAATATTTTTCAACAGGATACGGCCAGCCAGCAGCGACAGCTTGAGCAACTCAGCCAGCAGTTAAGCAACCTGATTACCCGGCATGGCAACCTTGAGCAATTTGAACAGCAGTTGCACGAAACCCAGCAACAACTGGAAAAGCAGCATAAGCATCAGGCCGCTTGCGAGCGCATTAGCGACCAGCTTAAATCCTGGCTCAAGGTAGAACAGCAAATTCTGGCCATGCAGCAGCAACAGACCAGCGAACAGCAACAGCTTGGCACCCTGCAAGCCGAAGCCCAGCACACCAGCCAAAAAACGCAAAATGCCGAGTTACAGCTTAAAACCACCCAGCAATTGCTGAATGAGCAACGCCTGTTTACGGCGCAAAGTGTTAAGGAATTGCGGCAGCAACTAACGCCAGAACATCCCTGCATGGTTTGTGGCAGCACCGAGCATCCCTTTTATGATCCGCAAAACCTGCTCAATGCCCTTAACCAGCAACTGGATGCCCAGCAGCAACAGGCAGAGTTGGACCTACAGCAGGCACGCCAGCAAGAAACTCAACTCCAACAACAGATTACCCGCCTGCAAACCAGCCTTGACCAGCTTGGCAACCGTCAAAAGCATGCCACTGATGATCGGCAAAGCATTCTAGATGAAATCTGCAAGATCAGCAGCAAGTTCTATCAAAAGCTGGAACAGCAACCAGAACTCACTTTTGCCCAGCAGTTACTAAAAGACATACAGGATAAACTCGACAGCAGCCGAACCGCGCTTGAGCAACAATGCCAGCAGCAGCAAGCCCAGCTTAAAACCTGGCAGCAACTGGAAAAACAGCAGGAACAAAGCCAGAAGCTGCTGGAAAAACAGCAGGAACTGGTAGCGCTGGAACAACAAACAGTTGAAG
This sequence comes from Alkanindiges illinoisensis DSM 15370, assembly GCF_000619845.1. Classification (GTDB taxonomy): domain Bacteria; phylum Pseudomonadota; class Gammaproteobacteria; order Pseudomonadales; family Moraxellaceae; genus Alkanindiges; species Alkanindiges illinoisensis. The sequence goes on from NZ_JHUX01000003.1 coordinate 1,420,917, forward strand.
CTTTAACTCCGTCTTTAGTGCAAGCATGGCACCATCAGTGTATCGAGGCATCAAGCCAGTTTGTACAAAGCATTCAGTTACGCTGCAAAGCCCAGGAACAACTCAGGCAACTGGAAAAACAGGCGCAGCAACAGCAGCACCAATTGTTGCAGCTACAATCTGCCATTTATCATGCACAGGCACAACACACTGAATTACAGCAACAACTGAAACAGCAGCAAGCCAGTCAACAGCAAATCCAGCAGCAACTCGATGCTGTGTTTACGCAATACGCAGCGCCTTTTACAGTGCGCTCCAGCGAAGACTGGTTACAACAGCTACAGCAGCAACAGCAAAATCAGCAACAGCAATTGAATCAGGCTGACCAGCTTAAACAACAGACAGAAAAACAGCACATCAAAGTGCAGCAGCAACTGGAACACCTACAGCAGGATTTGCAAAAAAACCAGCTTGCCCTACAGCAAGTACAACAGAAAATTGTGCAGTGGCAACAGCAACATGCGGAATTACAGCCCGCAATGATTGAAAAATTGCTGCACTGTGATTACTTGCATAAACAGCAGCTTCAGGATCAATGCCAGCACCTGCAACAACAGCGACAACAGGCTGAAAACACGCTCAGTGTTTATCAACAGCAACAGCAGCAGCACTCAACCAGTCACCCACCGCTGAATCTGCAAGACTTGCAAGTCCGTATGCTGGACATTATTCAGACCTTGCAACAACTGGATGAACAATACACCGCCCTAAAACTTAAAAAAATGCAGGATGAGCAACAGCAGCAGCAAGCCGTGCAATATCAGGCCGAACTCAACAGGGCCAGAGCCGAGTATCACCGCTGGGACAAGATTTCAAGCCTGATTGGCGATGCCAAAGGTGCAACCTTTAAAAAACTGGCACAACAGTTTCACCTGCAAATGCTGGTTGAGCTGGCCAACCAGCAGCTTGTCGCCTTAACGCCGCGTTATTCGCTGCGCTGTATTGAAGATTCGCTGGGCCTGACCATTGTTGATCATTATATGAATGATGAAGTTCGCCCTGTGCTCTCGCTATCCGGTGGCGAAAGCTTTCTGGTGTCACTGGCGCTGGCATTGGGCATTGCCAATATGGCGTCCGGCAATACCAAACTGGAATCGCTGTTTATTGATGAAGGCTTTGGCACACTGGATCAAAGCTCGCTGCATGTGGTGATGGATGCTTTGGATCGCTTGCAAAGCCAAGGTCGCAAGGTGGTATTAATTTCGCATATTACTGAAATGCATGAGCGCATTCCGGTCAAGATTCAGGTGATTCCGCAAGGGTCTGGAGCCAGTCGAATTGAGGTGGTTGGTTAATTAACTGTATTTTTCTCCTTTATCAGAAAGTGACATAAAGAGGTTGAATTATTCAGGTTATTGATGAATCACGTTTCTATTTTCAATGAGCTGCTGTGTTTGCCAATGCACGCCGAATAAGTTTTTCAGGACTTCGTGATTGGTAAAACGTAATACTGCAATATCCAGTGACTGGAAATATTGATCACGGATTTGATCATTTTGCTGACCAGCCTGTGTAAAATGACTATCACCGTCAACTTCAATGACGAGCTTCAAGGCCGGACAGTAAAAATCCGTAATGTAGTGGCCTATTCCATGCTGACGCCTGAACTTTACACCGAGCTGATTGTTGCGTAAAACTTGCCAAAGTTGTTGTTCTGCTACCGTCGCATTGTTGCGTAAGTTTTGTCGTCTTTCTTTATATTCTGTCCGGTTAAATATTTTCTGGTTCACTTAATTCTCTCGATTTATTATTTTACACTTCTTTATTGATTATAAAAATTTCTAGTAGTACCAGTAACATGTGATCAGGCTAGCAGTTCCCCTCCCTTATTAAGGGAGGGTTAGGGAGGGTGTTTTAAATAAAAGTTGCTAATTTTTATAACCCCCTCCAGCTCCCCCTTATCAGGGGGAGGGCTAGCCGCCGTGGTTAAACCTATATTCAACAAAAATGTATTGGATTTCCTATTTTTCTAAGAAAAGCTAGCTGGATTTAATAGGACGCACCCCAAACAACGCTGTCCCTACCCTGACCATCGTTGAACCCGCAGCAATCGCCTCCTCTAAGTCACCCGACATGCCCATGCTTAAGGTATCCCAGTCATCTGGTTGCGCATGCTGTGCCTTTACGTCATCAAACAATTTTTTAGCATCAGCAAAAGCAGCGGTATTATCCGGTTTTGGAATAACCATCAGACCACGCAGGCGAATGTTGGCAAGCTGACTGATTTGCTGCACCAGTTCTGGTACTTCTGCTGGTGCACAGCCATCCTTGCTGTCCTGCCCATCAATATTGACCTGAATGCAGATATTTAATGGCTTCAGGTTTTCCGGGCGCTGGGCTGATAATCGCTCGGCAATAATCAGCCGGTCTACCCCATGTATCCAGTCAAAATGTGCTGCGAGGGGTTTGGTTTTATTGCGCTGCACATGGCCAATAAAATGCCATTCAAGGTCTAAGTCCTGCAATTGCTCCTGCTTGGCCAGGGCTTCTTGCAAGTAGTTTTCACCAAAGCGGCGCTGGCCTGCCATATGCATTTCACGTAGCACATCTGCCGGATGGGTTTTAGAGACGGCCAAAAGTTGAACATCTTCAAATTTTCTTGCATTTTTTTTGCAAGCTGCTTCAATTTTACTCAGTATTTGTTGCCGTTTTAGCCCAAAATCAGTCATGATCTGCCTATAGATAAAAGACGCGATGGAATGTGCCCGGTGACCTAGCATAACGCATTTTTTGCGCTGCCACCTCATCAGTCATTTTAACCATCGATTTGCTTTAAGCATTACGAGGTTTACATGGATATTACCGAATTACTTGCGTTTTCTGCCAAAAATGGTGCATCGGACTTACACTTGTCGGCAGGCTTGCCGCCCATGATCCGGGTAGATGGCGAAGTACGCCGTATTAATTTGCCAGCAATGGAACACAAGGAGGTTCACCGGCTGATTTATGACATCATGAATGACAAGCAGCGCCGTGACTATGAAGAATTTCTGGAAACCGACTTTTCCTTTGAAGTTCCCGGCATCGCGCGTTTCCGTGTCAACGCCTTTAACCAGAACCGTGGTGCAGGTGCGGTATTCCGGACGATTCCATCCAAAGTCCTGACCATGGATGATCTGGGACTCGGCCAGATTTTCAAGGATATCAGTGACTATCCACGCGGCATTGTGCTGGTAACCGGGCCAACGGGTTCTGGCAAATCCACCACACTGGCTGCCATGCTGGACTATATTAACAATACCCGCTTTGACCATATTTTAACCGTTGAAGACCCGATTGAATTTGTACACACACCAAAAAAATGTTTGATTAACCAGCGTGAAGTGCACCGCGATACGCATGGCTTTAATGAAGCCCTGCGCTCGGCGCTACGTGAAGACCCGGATATTATTCTGGTGGGTGAGATGCGTGACCTTGAAACCATTCGTCTGGCGCTGACTGCCGCCGAAACTGGCCACTTGGTATTTGGAACACTGCACACCACCTCAGCGGCCAAAACCATTGACCGCGTGGTGGACGTATTCCCTGCCGAAGAAAAAGATATGGTTCGTTCGATGCTATCTGAATCATTGCAGGCAGTAATTTCACAAACCCTGCTCAAGAAAAATGGCGGGGGCCGTGTGGCAGCGCATGAAATCATGATTGGTATTCCGGCCATCCGTAACCTCATTCGTGAGAACAAGGTCGCCCAGATGTATTCTGCAATCCAGACCGGTGCAGGCTATGGCATGACTACACTGGATCAAAGCCTGAAAACGCTGGTCGCCAAGGGTGTGATTAGCCCGGCAGCTGCGCGCAGTGCTGCTAAAGTTCCGGAAAGTTTTACCTAATTTTTTTCACCTTATTCGTAAGCATCACAGGGATGTATCATGGAATTTAATGATTTATTGCGACTGATGGTCGAAAAAAACGGGTCAGACCTGTTTATCACTGCGGGTGTTGCGCCATCCATGAAAATCAATGGCAAGATTATTCCAGTCACCAAGACAGCCTTAACCCCGGAAGTGGTTGGCCAGCTGATTCACAGTGTCATGACTGACAAGCAACGGGAAGAATTCCGCATAACGCGGGAATGCAACTTTGCCATTACCGACAAGGATGAAACCGCTCGTTTTCGCGTGAGTGCCTTTGTACAGCGCGATTTTCCGGGCATGATTTTGCGCCGGATCGAAACTCATATTCCCTCGGTGGAAGACCTCAAGCTGCCCACGGTTATCAAAGACCTTGCTATGACCAAGCGCGGCATTATCATTTTTGTGGGCGCTACCGGTACTGGTAAATCCACCTCTCTGGCGTCCATGATCGGTCACCGCAACAAGAATTCACGCGGTCATATCATTACCATTGAAGACCCGATTGAATTTGTACACCAGCATTCTGGTTGCATCATTACCCAGCGCGAAGTGGGCATTGATACCGAATCCTTTGAAATTGCCCTGAAAAATACGCTGCGTCAGGCGCCGGATGTCATCCTGATTGGGGAAATCCGTACCCGCGAAGTCATGGACTATGCGATTGCCTTCGCTGAAACCGGTCACCTGGTGCTGGCAACCCTACACGCCAACAATGCCAACCAGGCACTTGATCGCATCATTCACTTCTTTGAAGCCGACCGTCATGGCCAGCTTTATATGGATTTATCACTTAACCTGAAAGCGCTGGTGGCCCAGCAACTGATTCCAACCCCAGATGGCAAGGCACGCCGTGCCTGTATTGAGGTACTGATCAATACGCCGCTGGTATCCGATTACATCCGCAAGGGTGAAATCCATGAAATCAAGAATGTGATGAAACGCTCGCGCGAACTGGGCATGCAGACTTTCGACCAGGCTTTGTATGACCTGTATCTGGGCGGTGAAATCACCTATGACGATGCCATCAAGCACGCCGATGCGCCCAACGATTTACGCCTGATGATCAAGCTGGGCAAAAATGCGGATACCCGCTTTCTGGATCAGGCCACCAAAGGTCTGGCCATTGAGGATAGCGAATAGCTTTTTAGCCATTCACATCAGACAAAAAAAGGCGATATCATCCGGTATCGCCTTTTTCCATGTCTGATTTTTACTGCTTTTTTAGCGAATAATCATATTGGTTGCGGTAGCAAATGCATAAATTTTATCATTTTCATCCCGAATATAGCCTTCGGAAATTACCAGACTTTTACTCACATTAATCACCTTGCCTTCAGCGCGCAGGGTTTTGTTAAACGGAATGGGACGGCACATCTTGATATTCAGGTCAATGGTGCCATAACCTTCACCAGCCGCCAGCACCGTATGCGTGGCACAGCCTGTGACTGAATCCAGCACGGTTGCAGCAAAACCACCATGCACGCCGCCCAGTGGATTGGTATGACTTTCATTGGCTGTTGCTGTAAAAACAACACGGCCCTGCTCTACTTCCACAGGTGCCATCGGCATGGTTTTAGCAATTCCGGGGGTTGGAAACAGGCCTTGTGCAAATGCCTGCATAATTTGCAAGCCAGTCATTTCTTTTGGATTCATAGAATAATTTCCCGTTCAGTGATAAAACAACGATGAATAAAAATAGTTAATGATGATATGCGCGCCAGCCTGATTAACAAGCAAGTGCGTCTGCTGGCTTGAGCAAACCGAGCTTGGCTTTAGTCTTGGCAACCAGCTCACTTTCATCCGTATCATTGGGATGAAAATCAGGCCGGTAATAATCCAAAAATTTGGGAATGAAAATTTTGTGGCTACTCACCATCATCTGGCCCAGTTTTTTCCACGATCTCAGGTTCAGCAATTGCTTGTCACGTTTCATCAGCACTGTGGTGTAGCCTATCATCATGCTGGTAATCATCAGCAGTGCAAAACTAAATATCATGATTCGTGGTAAATAGGCATTTAATCCTGACCCATATAAATGCTGGTACATATCAAAGGCAACAGCCTTGTGTTCAGTTTCCTCCACACTATGCCACAGCCATAAATTACGCACGGTGTCATCGGTCATCAATTCATTGACACTGTCCATCATGGTCACCACCAGCACCGCGGTGTAGTGCTCTAGCCCTACCGTGAGCAATAAATTGGCTTTTTTGCTCAATAACTTTTCAAGGGTTTTCAGGATTAAACCGGTTGCGTTTTCCAATGACGCCGGGTCAAGCCCAAACTGCTCAGCACTTTGATGAAAAGCATGATGCTCCTTGGAATGCATGGCTTCCTGCCCGATAAACGCACCAATATCCTTGTCCAGTTGCGGATTATCCTTAATCTGCTTACGCAAGGCGCGTACCGAGCGCACAAAGTATGATTCTCCCTCAGGAAACAATGTCGACATGCCAGTAAACAGATGGGTTAAGGATGGTTCATTGGCGAACCAGTAGCGTGGCATGGCGGCGAACTCATAGTCCATACGCCGCACCGGAAATGATGGCTTAGCTTGCGCTAGCTTGGTTTTAGCTCGGCTGATTTTAGTTTGTATACTTTTCTTCGCAGGTACTGATACAGAGTGAGACATGGTCATGACCTCAATGGAACAAAGGGTATTTTTGGCAAAAAGCAATTTATTAAAAACATAAGTTCCTTTTTGGAACTTATAAGCCAGAGTAGATGCTTCGTAAATTGCTGTCAATATCAAATCAGGACAGCACTGGCCCATGGGGATACCAGAAAGCAGAGTTATGCTAGAATCCACTCACGGAGGGTATGGCATGAAATGGCAAGAACAAGGTGAATTAAATTGCCCTATCGCACGCAGTCTGGCGATTTTTGGTGATCGGTGGACATTACTGATTATCCGACATTGTTTTTTAAAAATCCGGCGCTTTGATGATTTTCAAAAACAGCTTGGGGTAACACGCCATGTCCTGGCCGAGCGGCTTAACCGGCTGGTAGACGCCAGAATTCTGGAAAAAGTGGCCTATCAGGATGCCCCAAAACGTTACGAATATCGCCTCACTGAACGTGGTTTGGCGCTGTATCCCATTATTTTAGCCATTAGTCACTGGGGCAATTCATGGCTTAATGACCAGGGTGAATTTGCGTCAGTTTCCTATATTCATAAAAGCTGTGGCCAGAAAACCCAAACCGTAATGTGTTGTTCAGCATGCGGTGAAGTATTAAATGCTCGCGACATGTTGCCTGTATTTGAAGACATTCAGCACAGTAGTTAAGTACCTAGCACTAGCATTCTTATAAATTAAATCAGTGCTGGCTACTTTGATGATGCAGAGAAATGATGAAAATTAAATTGTTATTATTTAGTAACTAGTTTGGTTTTAGATCGGATATCTGGCGTCAGGTTAGTCCATAAGTTAAAAAAGCATCTCTGTATAAATCAAGAGATGCTTTTACAAGCCCAGCAACAACGTCTGGTTTTTCACTTATTTTTTACGTGCCGCGTCCTGACATTCCGGCTTGTTACAATAGCCGTACAGGTTCAGGGAATGCCCGGTTAGGGTAAAACCCAGATTTTCAGCGACCTTATGCTGCTCGGATTCAATCACCGGATTGGTGAATTCCACGACCTTGTTACAGCTTTGACAAACCATGTGGTCATGGTGATCTTCCTGCATGATTTCAAACACGGAATGATTGTTTTCAAAGTGGTGACGCTCAATAATGCCCGCAGCCTCAAACTGGGTCAGCACCCGGTAAACGGTCGCCAAACCAACGTCTTCGCCCTGTTCCAGCAGTGTTTTATAAATATCTTCTGCGCTTAAATGATGATCACTTGAGTTTTCCAGTAACTCTAAAATCTTGATGCGTGGCAGGGTTACCTTTAGGCCAGCCTTACGCAAGTCCTGATTGGTGATTGGCATAAATATGTCTCTCAATGTAATCTATTGTTGACACGTCACGGGCAATTAAATCACAAATAAAGTATGATCGACCTTTACGCCGTGTGCATCGTTATTTAACGGGATAGTGTAGCAAAATGCAAAAAATCATGTTGGCTTTATTTGCCTCATCCATCATTTCGGGTTGTTCTGTGTTTGGTGTTTACAAAATTGATGTGCCACAGGGTACGCCATTGACGCAAGCACAGGCCTCACAGATTAAAGTGGGAATGACCCAGCAACAGGTACGTTTCCTGCTGGGCTCACCAGCCATTACGGACACGTTAAATCCAGATCGCTGGGACTACCTGTATAATTACATTCCCGGTACTTATGCACGCAAGGCCAAACTGCCTGCCACTTCCGGCCAGCATTTACGGGTTTATTTTGATGCTCAGGGCATCGTTACCCGGATTGAAGGTCTGGAAACCCTGCCTGAAAAGCAGCCTGGCCTGCCACAAAGCAAGGATGCCATCCTGACCGCGCCGCCGCTATAAAATAAGCACGCCTGCATCCAGTTCTGCGCCAGACGGGTAACATCCAGTCTGGCGTTTTTTAGGGCTGTACTTTTTGTCATTGCACCTGAGTTATACCTGCACGCTGGTTATATTACTGCTTATCGGCTGTTGCGCAGTCAATGGTGTTGAAATTTCTTGCAGTGACATGTCCTGCAAGGGATTATGCTTAATCCCGGCAATGGTATGCGCCATTTGCTTGCGTAGCCACGGAATACGGTACATCCAGCTAAATCCAGCATCACGCAGCCAGCCCAGATCACGTCGGTGCGATTGATAAAATGGAGTGAGCGTGCGACTTAGCCACTGGTAAAAACGGATGGAACTTAAGCGCTGCTGATGATAATTGTCCCAGACTTTGTCCCACTCACTGGCCTGCCCAATTGCCTTGCCCAGTGCCCAGGCATCCAGTAAGGCCATATTGACGCCTTGTCCCAGTTGCGGACTCATGGCATGGGCTGCATCGCCAATAATTCCAATTCGCCCTTCCCCATAGCGGCTTAATATCACATCGCGATAATGCGCAGGCAGCCATTGCTGATGCGAAACCACGACTTGCGCCAGCCATTCTGCTGCCACTGGCCAGCGCTGTTCTACAGATTTTAACCAGATATCACGGTTGCTATTATCTTTTAGCCAGCCGGATATATGTGGCGTGGGCATACTCCAGAACACACTGGATAAGGGCTGATCGGCTTGCTGAGGCACAGCACCGGTTGGCAAAATGCCCATCATGGTACTGGCACCATCATAAAACTGATGCAGAATATTGCTATCTAGCGTAGTACAAGCAGGCACAATGCACCATGCCGCTCCCCACGGATAAGGCTTGTCCAGTTTGATCCATTGCTTTGGCCGCAACTGGCTACGCGCGCCATTGGCGATGATGACAGCGTCAAAAGTTTGTTGGAATACTTGCTGATTGGTGGTCTGGCCAATGAGCTGCATACGCTGGCCTGAAGGCACAATTTCACTAATTTCCGTGCCCATGTGACAATGAATCATTTGTCGGTCATGACTGGCGTGTTGCAGGTTTTGCATCAGCACATGACACAGACTAGCGCGATGCATGCCCAAACCAAAACAATGCGGTGCTACTTCGCGATAATGACTGTTGACCAGCAAATGTCCGCTTGCAAGCTTGCCTTCCAGTCCATTCACGCGGCAACCCAGTTTTAGCGCTTCATCCAATACACCCAGATGTTCAAATACGGCCAGTCCGGCAGGTTGCAATAAAATCCCTGCCCCAACGTTTTCCATTTCGCTGGCTTTTTCAATTATTGTGATTTCATGCTGCTGTTGTGCCAGAATACGCGCTAGCGCCAGTCCGGCAGTACCCGCACCAATAATGGCAATATGCTGTTTTTTCATTATTCAGTTATCAGAGTTTATTTTAGTTGTAGTGTAGCAAGTCTGGCTGAATAAGCCTTATGGTTTCTGGCAAATCATGCAGCGATCAGTGGGCTGAACTTATGGTTTGATTTGCCATTTTTTGCCGCTTATGCCACTCAACTGTTTTGTTAATATTAAGCCAGCGAATGATTTTAAATATGATGCTGTTTTAGGCATTACAGCTTGCGTTTTAAACGCCCTACCGGGTGTGCTTCCGCCCGCTTGCGCCGCACTGCCATCGGGTCACGGGTGAGCGGACGGTAAATTTCCAGCCGATCACCCGCTTGCAACAGATACTGCTCAGGCTGATCGATTTTCATGCCAAATACACCCACAGCTAAAGCTTGTCCGGTAGGCAGTTTTGCCAGCAGGCCGGATTGCTCAAGCGCCTGCATGGCGGTTAGTGCTTCCTGCCAGTCCAGACTCACCAGATATTGTCCGGTGGCATCTACATAAGCCACCTGCACTATTTTTTTATCTTGTGTGATTTGCTCAGCCATGCAGTTTGTCCTGAGGAGTTAAGCGGGTAAAAGCAGACCAATAATGGCCACAATAATTGCCAGTGGAATCAGCACACGCACAGCAATGCGCCACAGGTTATAGACCACTTCCTGCTCAAAATTCAGTGCCTTGCGCAAATGGCTAATTTTCATCATCCAGCCACTAAAAATGGCATACAGCAGGCATACCACTAGCGCCAGAATGACAGTTAACGTGGTGAGTACAGGTTGTATGGGCACCAGCCATAACAGCAGGCCAACCAGTACAAACAGCCATTGCAGCACTATATTCAAACCGCGCGCCTGGAGTTGTTCGCGTAGCAATGAAATTAAAAATCCCGCACCAGCCAGCAAAGCAATGGCATATAGCCACAAGGTTTGTGTGCCATGAAAGCCCTGTATCACAGCAATCACTACACCGCCAAGCAATTGGCCTGCCCAGATTGGCAACGCTGTTTTGCTGGCTTTTTCAACTGGCTGGCTGGCATTAAGCTGCCAGTACATGCCATAGCCCAAGCCTGTGGCAATCAGCGCCAGACTCACGGCCCATGCCCATTCTTTCAGGCTAAAAGCAGTCCACTGCCAGTTGCCCACACCCATTTGCATAAAGCTTAAAATGCTGGCAATAATGACCGCAATGCTGGCCACAATAATCAGCACAGCGCGTGGCACAAATGACAACACGACGCCTGCGAAAATCAGGCCAATGGATAAATAACCCATCATCTCATCTGGGCTATGGCCCATGCCCTCAAACAGCATGCTGGCCGACTGATACAGCAAGCCACCGCTAAGCAGTGCCATTACGGCTGCTGCCAGCCAGCCGGTAATCCGCCAGACTGGTTTGGCATCGGCTTCACGGGTGAGTACCATCAAGGCAGGTAAAGGCGTTGCCTTGCTGCGCTTGGCCAGTGCAATTTCCAGCAGGCTAAATGGCAGCGCCAGAATAACCATACACAGCAGCCAGACCGACCAGAAATCAAACTGGCTAGCACTGCTAAACTGAATAAATGGAACGATCCAGCCAGCCAGCAACAAGGTCATGGTTAGGCCAGCCAATATGCTGCTTGCGCGCAATATTACGGGTGAATTCATGGGCGTTGTATTCCACATCACATTGGGTTTTAACTGCGCCAATGCTAATGCAAAACGCTTATTAATGACGGTTTTTTTACATTTTTAGACCAAAATATATGCGCTTGAAAGCTGAGAATCGCCAAAACCAGAAATTGCCAGAGATTATTTTTCTTATAAATACAGTATGTCTAAAACCAGTCTACTGCTTGTTTAAATCCTAATCTTAAACCGGACTTCCCTATCCTGTTATCCGTGTTGCTATTATGCAAGATCCTGTATTAAACAACCCTGCTATGAAAACCAGCGCTGAAACCAGTTCTTGTTTTTGGCTTCCTACGCCTTAATCACCCCAATCATGTTTTGCTTCACCGAGCCAACATAATCAGCATCATCACGGCGAATATGATTAATTAACCACGTCACCAGCACCTGATGCAGCTCATCGGTAATGTCCTGTCCCCGGTTAAAGCGCTCCTGATAGTTATTGATGCGCTTGATAAACAACTGGTGCACTTTCTGGTGCGGCTTGGCATACTTGTAGCCTGCTTCTTCCTGCAAACTTTCTTCAAAGGCAAAGTGCGACTGGGTATAGTCCACCAGATCATCCAGCACCTGTTTCATCATATTACGGTCATGGTGATTCTTGGTGAGCTCGAGCTGGTTGATATATTCCACAATGCGCTGATGCTGCCGGTCAATCACCTCAATGCCGGTGTTCAGGTCGGGTGACCACATTATTGCCATGTTTGTTTCCTCAGCGGTTTGCCTTAATTCTTGTTTTACCCTAACCCAAAATTATTGTTTTTAAAACCAAGCATTTAGCTCAAGTTAATTTAAGTTTTTCATTCAAAAACAACAGGCTATAAAAATGTATTTAAACCCATTAAAAAGCTAAAGTATTTTTTAACCAGCCAGCACTGGCTGGTTAAGGCTTAATTGCCATTTCGGCTGATCTGCAATTGATTAATAGGCTGATGCAAATGGGTATCCAGTACCATACCCAATGGCTTTGGCTCAGGATAAACCCTGACATTAAAGCTAGTGAGCAGCGGCACCTGCATCACATGATTTAACGGTGTTTGCGTGTGCAATACCGTATTCAGCCGGGTCACAGTATTCTGGTCAAAGCCCAGCATGATTGGCCCTTCATAGGCAAAACGTAGCGTGGTATTGACTGGAATCACCATATCAACCGGCAGGTTAAATTCCAGTGGCACTTGAAGCTTTAATGGCAGCTTGGGCAAATGTGGCAATACCAGTGCAGTGGTGTCATTGATTTCTGCCATCGTTTTGACCGGAATGCTGCCCTTGTAATGCACATTAAATTTAATGGGAATAGGCGTATCAATTTTAATTCGGGTTTTGTAAGTTCCTGCCAGCGGTACTTCAATGTTCTGGTCAATCGGCACCTCAACCTTAACATTGCCAGCAAGTTGAACGGCAAAAGTGTTGGTGGCTGCGACATTCACATCAATCTGTGAGGGCATCATCATTTTTCCCTGCTGATTGTGCAGGTCAATGCCAACACCAAGATAGGCATAGCACCAAAAGCCAACCATGCCGCCCAGCATCACCACCAGCGTTGCTCCTGCTAGCAGCCAGATGGTTTTTTTGGGGATGGTTTTTTTCGGGATTGTATTCCTTGTATTCATCCTGATTACTGCCCTGTTGCTGAGTGACTGGGCTGGGCTGAATCATGGCGATACAAGGACAGCGCCTTCAGTGGAATTCTCAGATTGCTTTTGGTAATCACCGTGTCCAGTGGCTCTGGAATAACCAACTGGGTATTGATTTGTGATTTGACAGGCACCTGCAATACCCCATGCACAGGCACTCTGGCATCAATGGTGGTTTTTAGGGGAATATTCAGGCGTTGTTCAATATTGGCAGCCACAGGTGCCACAAATTTCAGTCGTACTTGCTGGTCAATGGGAATAGTAAAATGCACTGGAATGTTGGTTTTGATGGGAATATCCCCACGAATAGGCAGGCTCACCGTCTTACCCAGTACCTTGACTTCTACCCTGGAATCAACATGCACAATCTGGTCCAGGGGAATCTGGTTATCCACTCTGACTTTTAGTTTGATCGGCACCTCATTATCAAAACTGACCATCGTATGCATGGTGTCCTTAATAGGTACCTGAATTTGCTGGTTAATGGGAATTTTTGTATCAATTGACCCTTTCACCATTACTTCCAGCGGATCATAGATATCTGCTTTGGCCTGCACGGGTTCTGTAATGCGCACCTGCGCCTGCTGGTTGCGAATAGGCAAACCAATTTCAAGGTAATTTAATATCCACCATGCAATACCGGCCCCAACGGCAATGGCTGCTACAAATAACAATAGTCCTGACAAAAGCCACTGCTTTGCATTCAATTAGGATTGCTCCGCTATTTTTGAGTAATGAAGGGAGTTTAACCACTTATTTTTTCTAATTATTCTGGCAATTGGTAATTATTCTTACAGTTACTTAGCCTTAATAATAATTTATGTAATATTTTTATTTTCTAATTTACACGTCAGTTGATGACGCAATGTGATGGGCACATGAACTTTTACAAAATTAAAAGCTCCCTTAAATAAGTCGCTTTGCCTATAATCCGGTTGCTGTTTTTACCTTTTTTTAGCCTGATTTTCCGGGCATGTTTTTCTTGAGTACGACATACAATGAGCAGTAATGCAAAACTGAGCCAGCTTAATCCCCGTCAGCAGGAAGCCATGACCTATGTGTCAGGGCCACTATTGGTTCTGGCGGGTGCAGGCTCTGGCAAAACTGCTGTAATCACCCGCAAGATCGCCCACCTGATTCAAAATTGTGGTGTGCCGGCGCATCGCATTACGGCCATGACCTTTACCAACAAGGCCGCACGTGAAATGAAGGAACGGGTAAGCAAACTCATTCCGCGTGAAGAATCCAAGGGTTTAACGGTTTCTACATTCCACAATTTTGGCCTGAATTTGTTACGGATTGAACTCAAGCATACCCCCCTTAAGAATAATTTTTCCATTCTGGACGCCGATGACTGCAAGCGCCTGCTGATGGATTTAATGCACAAGGACAATCTGGCGGGTGCCGATAGTAAAGAGCTGATTGGCAAGGCCATGCGCCGGATTTCTGACTGGAAAAACGATTTGTTGCTACCTGCGCAGGCCATGAGCACGGCTGAAACCCCTGAAGATTTGCATCTGGCGCACCTGTACGAACTGTATGAGCGCAATATCCGGGCCTACAATGCAGTCGATTTTGATGACCTGATTGCCCTGCCCACCCGCTTGCTGCAGGAAAATGCCGAAATCCGCGACAAATGGCAAAACCGGGTGCGCTACCTGCTGGTAGATGAATATCAGGATACCAACACCGCACAGTATATGCTGGTTAAACTTCTGGTCGGCGTGATGGGCCGCTTTACTGCTGTAGGTGATGATGACCAGTCTATTTATGCGTGGCGTGGTGCCAAACCCGAAAACATGGCATTGCTGGCAGAAGACTTTCCCAGCCTGAAAGTCATCAAGCTGGAACAAAATTACCGCTCAACCAGCCGGATTTTAAAAGCTGCCAACTCGGTGATTACCAATAATCCGCACCTGTTTGAAAAACAATTGTGGAGCGACAAAGGTCATGGTGAAGCCATCCGGGTGATTACCTGCCGCAACGATGATGATGAAGCCGAGCGCGTGGCACATGACCTGATGAACCATAAGCTAATGAATGGCAAATCATGGAAGGATTATGCCGTACTGTACCGAGGCAATTTTCAGGCGCGGGTGCTGGAAGCCCAGCTACGCCAGATGCAGATTCCGTATAAACTCTCTGGTGGGACATCGTTCTTCGCACGCGCTGAAATCAAGGATGTGATGAGTTACCTGCGCCTGATTATTAATCCTGAAGACGACAGTGCATTTTTACGAATTATCAACACGCCCAAACGTGCCATTGGCCCAGCCACGCTGGAAAAACTAGGGCTGTTTGCTCAGGACAATCACTTGTCATTATTAGGCGCCTCGGCAGACCAGCGCCTGAGCATGGTCTTTGCCAAAAAAGCTGCTTCACAGTTGCATGAGTTTGCCGGTTTTATTGAAGATTACACCCGCCGCCTGCACGACAATGACGATCCGGTGCCTGTGGTACGCCAAATGATTAATGAAACGGGCTATATTGATTTCGTGCGCGAACAGGCAGCAACACCAGCCGCAGAAAAGAATAAGCTGGACAATATTGAAACCCTGTACAGCAGTATCCAGAGCCTGATTACCCGTGCCGATGATGTGGATGAGCGCAATATTGAAAGCGTAATCCGCAAGCTGGTTCTGCTAGACCTGCTGGAACAGCAACAGGAAGAAGACGATACCGACAAGGTGAACCTGATGACCCTACATGCGGCCAAAGGACTGGAATTTCCGTATGTGTACATTATGGGGCTGGAAGAGGAACTGCTGCCGCACCGCAATTCCATTGCTGGCGATACCATTGAAGAAGAACGCCGCCTGATGTATGTAGGCATTACCCGCGCCCGGCAAGGTTTAACGCTCACGCTGGCCGAGCAACGCAAGGCTGGTGGGCAAATGCGGCAGACCACACCCAGCCGTTTTCTGGATGAACTGCCCGAAGAAGAACTGGAATGGTCTGGCAAAAAGAAACAAAAACTGTCTAATGTTGACCCAAAAGCGCAGGCTGCTGCCTACCTGGCCAATTTAAAAGCATTAATGAAATAGATATCAGTAACTTGCGCTAGGTGTTTCGATGCTTGGCGCTTATAATTTTACAATTCGGCCCACTTGCCTGCTTTTTAAGCGATTAGTGTACTTAATTATTGAGGGTAATCCTCATAGGAACTTCATGGCATGAAACTTCAAGTTAAAATTCTGGATTCACGGATTGGCACCACCTGGCCTCTGCCCACGCATGCGACCCCAGGCTCTGCAGGCCTTGATTTACGCGCCTGCATTGATGAAGCCATTGTTCTCAATCCCGGTGATACCGTGCTGGTCAAAACCGGCATGGCCATTTACATTGCCGATCCGCACTACGCTGGCCTGATTTTACCGCGTTCGGGACTTGGGCATAAGCATGGCATTGTACTGGGCAATCTGGTGGGGCTGATTGACTCTGACTATCAGGGCGAACTGATGGTTTCGGTATGGAATCGTGGCACGGCTGCCTTTACTTTGGCGCCGGGTGAACGAATGGCACAATATGTGCTGGTTCCCGTGATACAAACTCAACTTGAAGTTGTAAATGACTTTGAGCAAACTGAACGTGGCAGCGGTGGTTTTGGCCATACGGGTACTGCATAAACTGCCCGTGACGTGAGTCTGTTAAAACCATTCAAATCTTAATCCGGCCTTGTCAGGGCGGCTTTGCTGGTGAAGCACAGCCCTTAATCACCCTATAAGGTCAAGAACGATCAAGGAAGTGTGTCGTGCCCAAACTCAAGCCTTTGAATACGAATAAAGGTCTAACAATAAATAAACCACTTGCCCTGATTATTCATTTTGTTCTAATGGGTGCCAGCAGTGCCGGCGTCTATTATCTGGTTGCTCAGCATGACCAGCAGCAAACGCAAGCCCAACTTGATACCTTTACCAAACAGGCCGGTGTACTGATTGAACACTATGCACAGCACTGGCAGCAGCAGGCTGGATTACTGGCCCAGCAACCCATGCTACGCAGTAGCGCCACACTCAAAGCCGTCATTCCGATTGATGGTAGCGTACCGCCTTCTTTGAATTATGCCGATCAGGATTTGCTTAACCGAACCCGTAGCGCACCGACCCAGCCTGAAATTAGTGGGACAGGAGCCAAGGGGGTGGTCAGTACTGCCCGTGCCATGCCCACTGGTGGCTATGCCATTTTTGAATGGCCACTGGCACCACTGGTCAAGGATCTGGAAAGTATTACCCCGGCCAATATTGAGCTTAAATTTTCACAAAAACTCAGTGACGGTAGCCAGCTTGAAGTCCTGCGCATTCATGGTAGCGGTAACGATGGCGGCTTAAAAGCCATTCCATTGAATCAGCAAAGCTGGCAACTGGCTGTTCAGTCTGTGGATTCAGGCAGTCAATTGCCACTGTGGGCTGCACTACTGACTTTACTGGGCGGGTTAATTCCGCTAGCGATCTGGGCCTTACGAAAAAGCCCTGTTGCTGATACAGCCGGAGTTGCTGATCCTAACCTTGATAATCTGAATACTAGCAGCGCAACTGATTTCACTGCTATCAACCCGGCGGCAACCTCAGCCTATAACAATAATGTGGCCATTTCACCGATTAGTGCTGCTGCCGTAGCAGAACACATGAACTCTTCGACTGTACTTGAAGATGATGCAGTGATGGATGCCGCACCGACCTCAGATGAAACCACCAGCACGTCGCCGGTTGCACAGGAAGCCAGTGCCAGTGAAGCCTTTGAGGAACTGGATCTGTTAGAAGAAACACTGCAAGAATCACCTGCAGATACTGCCAAGGCCGCTCATTCTGATGCCATTGAATTTAATCTGGATGAAACCCTGCTGCCAGACATGGAATTTAATGTGGGTGCCCCCCGCTTTCCAGATCATATTTTCCGGGCCTATGATATTCGCGGCACCATTGATGACCTAAGCAATGAACTGGTCACCAAAATTGGCCGGGCGCTTGGGGCACATTACCGCTATAAAAACCAGTATCAGGTAGTGGTCGGCTACGATGCACGTACATCAAGCTCTGGCTATGCGCGCCTGATTCGGCAGGCCTTTGTTGATAGTGGGCTGACCGTGATCGATATTGGCCGTGTAACCACCCCGATCTGCTATTTTGCAGCGGCTCAGCATGATGGCAATGCGGTGATGATCACTGCCAGCCATAATCCTGCCAATGAAAACGGCCTGAAATGGCTGGTTCAGCACCAGTCACCAACGCCTGACAACATTGAAGGGATCAAACAGTGCGTGCTTGATGAACACTTCATTGAAGGTCTGGGCACAATCCGCAGTGTGTCATATAACGAAGACTACCTGAACCTGCTTCAGGATGATGTGATCTTAAGCCAGCCATTCAATATTTCCGTTGATGCCATGCATGGCAGTGCTGGCGAATTTGCAATGGCTGCGTTTCAGGCTGCCGGGTGTGAAGTGAGCAGCCTGCATACCGAAGCCAATGGCATGTTTCCTAATGGTGCGCCAGATCCAAGCAAGGCTGAGTATTTACAGGAACTGAGCAATGATATCGTCATTTCTGGTAGCCAGCTAGGTTTTGCCTTTGATGGTGATGGCGATCGTGTGGTGGTGCTGGATAGTCAGGGCAATGTGGTTTCACCGGATCACCTGATTACCCTGTTTGCCAAAATCTGTCTGGACAGTAATCCCGGCAGCGACATCATTTTTGATGTGAAATGCTCACGCATGGTTTCCAGCATAGTTAGTCAGGATGGGGGCCGCCCGGTAATGGTACGCACTGGTAATACTTTCTTGCGCCAGGCATTGAATGACCCGGAACATCAGGCCGTATTTGCCGGTGAATTCTCAGGGCACTATTTCTTCAAGGACCATCGCGGACACGGGCAGGATGATGGGCTTTATGCTGCCCTGCGCTTGCTGGAATGGCTGGATAACAGCGGTCAGACCCTGGAAGAAGTCATTGCCAGCCTGCCTCAGCGTGTGTCAACACCTGACCTGTATTTACCACTGGATAATACTGATGCAACTGATCTTATGACAGCCTTTGAAGCTGAAGCAGCTCAGTTATCTGATGCCAAAATTTCAACCATTGATGGCATACGACTTGATTTTGATGCTGGTTTTGGCATTATTCGTCCGTCAAATACCGGCCACTTTATCACTGCCCGTTTTGATGCCGACACGGCTGAAAACCTGCGCCTGATCCGTGCCACTTTTGCACGCCTGTTACGCTCAAAAGATGAACGTCTGGCGCAGTTGATTCTTGAATAAAAACCCTCTGGAGTTGCCCATGGCCTTGAACACCGAGACCGCCCTGAATATTGCCAACGTTCTCACTGAGGCACTCCCCTACATTCAGCGCTTTGCCGATAAAATTATTGTGGTGAAGTACGGCGGCAATGCCATGACCGACCCAGAACTGGAAAGCTCGTTTGCCCGTGACATCGTGCTGCTCAAAACTGTTGGGCTGCATCCGGTGGTTGTGCATGGCGGCGGCCCACAGGTGGACAACCTGCTCAAGCAACTGGGCCGTGAATCTGACCGGATTGATGGGATGCGGGTGACTGATGCCTCCACCATGGAAATTGTGGAAATGGTGCTGGGTGGCAGTGTCAACAAATCTATCGTTAACCTGATTAACCGCCATGGCGGTCGTGCCATTGGTTTAACAGGAACGGACGGTAACCTGTTGCGCGCCAGAAAACTGCTACTGGATAAAAAAACTGATGACGGTCAGGTTAAGCAAATTGATCTGGGCTTAGTGGGTGAAGTGGTTGGTGTTAAAACCGATGTACTCAACCTGTTTATTGAAAGTGACTTTATTCCGGTTATTGCACCGCTGGGTGTAGATGAAGAAGGTAACACTTACAATATCAATGCTGATCTGGTCGCAGGTAAAGTGGCTGAAGCCTTAAAAGCTGAAAAACTGGTATTACTCACCAATATTTCCGGTGTTATGGATGCCAACAAAAAAGTCATGACGGGCCTGAGTACCCAGGAAGTTGACCACCTGATTGAGATAGGGGTTATTTATGGTGGCATGATTCCTAAAGTGTCCTGTGCGCTTGATGCCGTTAAAGGCGGTGTGGTGAGTGCGCATATTGTGGATGGCCGCGTTCCTCATGTAACCCTGCTGGAAGTCTTTACTGATGAAGGCATTGGCACCCTCATCAGCAATCGCCTGCGTAAATCTCAATAAATCCTGCGGTAGCCTGATTGCCCATAATTGCTTTAAGTTGTGGGCAATTTTTATTGCTGGGCGGTTTTTAATTAAGCCGCTTTTTGCCACTGCACTGCTATCAAACCCATTTTTCATCAAGCAATTTTTATCACAGCAATGCAAATGATAATTTGCACTCTAGTCAGGGCTTATGCACAATATCTCTAGCGTTTCATGTCATTGCTCCTGTGTGCTGAGCATTTATGATTAATCCTATTTTTGCCTGAGTGTAGTTCCTGTATGTGCGAGTTACTGGGCATGAACTGTGCCACGCCAACCGATATTACCTTTTCGTTTAAAGGCTTTAGCCAGCGCGCGGGCATTACCTCCGACCATGCAGATGGTTTTGGTATTGCCTTTTTTGAACAAAAAGCCTGCCGCCTGTTTATTGACTGCCAGTCTGCCGTGCATTCGCCACTGGCGGACTTTATTCGCAATTATCCCATCAAGTCACGTAATGTGATTGCCCATATTCGTAAGGCCACCCAAGGCAAGATTGAACTGGAAAACAACCATCCCTTCATGCGCGAACTGTGGGGTCGTCACTGGATTTTTGCCCACAATGGTGACTTAAAGGAATACTGGCCCCAGTTGTGCGGCCAGTTTATGCCAGTTGGCACTACCGATAGCGAACGCGCTTACTGCTATATTTTGCAGGAGCTGCGCTACCGTTTTGGCAAGGATGAACCCTCACTCCAGCAGATTTTTGACTTTCTGGCTGAGGTTTCACCCAAAATTGCAGAATATGGCACGTTCAATTTTATCCTGTCCAATGGTCAGGCGCTGTTTAGCTATGCCACCACCAACCTGCACTGGATTGTACGCGAATGGCCATTCCAGCAGGCGCACCTGGTAGATATGGACGTGGAAATTGATTTTAGTCAGGTCACCAAGCCGGAAGACCGGGTGGCCGTGGTTGCGACTGCCCCGCTCACGGATAATGAAGTCTGGCAAAAATACCAGCCGGGTGAACTGATCTGGTTTCAGGATGGCAAAGTCCAGCAAATAGCCCATACCACAATCCAACGACTAGTGAATGCAAGCTAATCAATGACCCGCGTCAGAGCAAGTTAGCGGCTTAAATCCTGCTGTACATAGAATGCAGTTTTTTGAATCACATCCGCAATCGCTGGTTTATGCAAGCCCAGCTTTTGCGCCATGTCATCGGCTTGCCGAGTATCAAAATGCTCTGTGCGAATAAATGGCAATGCCTCGGCAGCAATATTGAGTTTTGTGGCCAGCCAGCGCCAGCGTGACAGCCATTGCAATACAGCAATCGGAATATGCTTTTTTGGCGCTTTTACCTGCCCTGCTGTGGCTGCAATTTCCAGTGCCTGCTGCAAACTTGGCGTGGCATTATCCAGCAATAAATATTCCTGTAATAAGTATTTCTGAGTATTACTTTCAGGCACGCTGACAATTTTTGCCATAAATTCCGCCACATAATCCACACTAATCATTGGCAGCCGGTGCTTGCTACTGCCGGGTATTGCAGCCAGTTTTTGCTGTAATAAATCCCTGAAGGTCTGATAAATTGGTTGTGCCGCGTCTAGCTCTCCATGTTGGCTATCACCAATAATGGCAGCCGGTAAAATCAGGGTCAGTGCAATACCTTGCTGGCGTGCAGCGTCTTTTATTACAAAATGGGTTTCCAGCTTGGATGCCTCGTAGCTGCCGACTTTTTTGTAGACTTGCGGCCAGTTGGTCTGATCCGGCTGCTGGCGATCAATGCCCAGTTTTTGCAGATGCGATTCTACCTTAAGCATATAACCGGAAATCTGCACAAAGCGCCTGAGCTGGCAATACTGGCTGGCCAGTTGCATCAGCCTTAGTGGGGCGGTGACATTAATTAGACGTGCCTGCTGCTGCGTTAAATTCCATTGATACAATGCAGCGCATTGATACACTACTGTAACCTGTTGCATACGTTGCCAATCAACCTGACCAATTCCCAGTTCTGGCTGGCTAAAATCCCCCTGCACGCCTTCAATCCGGCTTAAATCAATGGATTTAATGCCATGCTGTTGTAGCCATGCCTGCAACTGTGGCAATTGTTTTGCGGGACTTCTAAACAGGGCAAAAATATATTCACCCTGCTGCAATAACTTTAAAACCAGATAACGGCCAATAAAACCGCTAGCTCCTGTCACCAATACTGTTTTCATGCTGTTACTCCTCTTTGACATTTTCTAATGCTGTTTGATCAACACAGACAAAGTCTAAACAGTGGAGTACACTCTAAGGTCAAGCAAAAACAGAGAAAATAATGCAGATTGGACAAGTTTCTACACAAACAGGCATGAGCCGTGATGCAATCCGCTTTTATGAAAAATCCGGTTTGATCCACAGTAAGCGGCAAAATAATGGCTACCGCTATTATGATCACGACATTATTGATGTGCTGGGTCTGATTAAACTAGCGCAGTCGCTGGGATTTTCATTGCATGAAATTCAGGGGTTTTTACCCTTACTGCGCGGTGGTGAATTACCAGAAGCCATGGTAAAAACCGTAATTGATGAAAAAATCCAGCTCATTGATCAGCGAGTTGCAAGCCTGCAAACCCTGCGGCAACGATTGCTTGAATTACCCATTGGGCTAGACTGTCCGCTTCGTCAGGATTGTTAATTGCATCCTATCCAATCTTTAGTACATCAAAACGCAGGATAATAAGTATAAAAAAAGCGCCTCCTGTTGAGACGCTTTTTACATTGACCTAGTTGACAGACTTAAACAAGCCTAATCATCAGGCGCTACGTGAATCTACGAGGGTTAAATGTTCAGCAGAATAAGTATGATCCGACTTTGTTGACACCGGTAAACGCTCTGGCTCAAGGATTGGCTTGGCACCATCATTGATTACGGCTTCAGTAATGCGAACCGTACCGATATGATCTGCTGATGGCAGCTCATACATGGTATCCAGCAGTACATTTTCAAGAATCGAACGCAAGCCGCGCGCTCCGGTGTTACGATCTAGCGCTTTTTTAGCCACAGCACGCAAGGCCGCATCTTCAAACACCAAGTCCACATTTTCCATTTCAAACAAATATTGATACTGGCGGGTCAAGGCATTTTTTGGCTCAGTCAGAATCTGCATCAATGCTTCTTCGTCCAGCTCCTCAAGGGAAGCCACCACCGGCAAGCGACCAATAAACTCTGGAATCAGGCCATACTTGATCAGGTCTTCCGGCTCTACTTCACGGAACAACTGACCCAGTTTCATGGATTCATCTTTTTTGCGGACTTCAGCACTAAAACCAATCCCGCCTTTTTCATGACGCTGCTTCACCAGCTTTTCAAGCCCGGCAAATGCACCGCCACAAATGAACAGGATATTGCTGGTATCAACCTGCACAAATTCCTGCTGCGGATGCTTGCGGCCACCTTGCGGCGGAATGGAAGCCACTGTGCCTTCAATCATTTTCAGCAGGGCTTGCTGCACCCCTTCACCCGATACATCGCGGGTAATGGAAGGGTTGTCGCTCTTGCGGGTAATCTTGTCGATTTCATCAATATAGATGATGCCCATCTGCGCTTTTTCGATGTCGTAATCGGATTTTTGCAGCAGTTTCTGCACGATGTTTTCAACATCTTCACCCACATAACCTGCTTCGGTTAGCGTGGTGGCATCTGCCATAGCAAAGGGTACATCCAGCAAACGTGCCAGCGTCTGGGCCAGCAGGGTTTTACCAGAGCCAGTGGGGCCAATCAGCAAAATATTACTTTTGGATAGCTCCACCATGGCATCTTTAACGCCTTGCTGCGCAGACAGGTTCTGGCTGGCCTTTAAACGCTTATAGTGGTTATACACTGCCACCGACAAGGTCTTTTTGGCAGTGTCCTGACCAATTACATACTGATCCAGCGAGGCACGGATTTCAGCAGGCTTTGGCAATGGACGCTTGGCCCAGTCACCAGATTCAACCTGCTGGCTGGTTTGCACCAGATCGGTACACACTTCAATGCACTCATTACAGATAAACGCATTTTCTCCAGCAATCAGCTTGCTCACTTCAGCTTGACGCTTGCCACAAAACGAACAGGTTTTTTGTCCTTTGGGTAAATCGGACATGAGAACTCCAATAGGTTAATTTACCAAACGCTTAAACCCGCAGGCTTAAGGACGCTTGGACAGTACTGCATCAACCAGGCCGTATTCACGTGCCGCTTCAGCATTTAAAAAATTATCACGGTCGGTATCGCGTGCAATGCGCTCATAGTCCTGACCACTGTGCTGCGCCATCAGGCGGTTCAGCTTTTCCTTGATCTGGATAATTTCACGGGCATGGATTTCAATATCGGATGCCTGACCACGAAAACCACCCAGCGGCTGGTGAATCATGATACGAGAATTAGCCAGCGCATAACGCTTGCCCGGTGCGCCGGCATTGAGCAGGAACGCGCCCATACTGGCAGCCTGACCCAGACAGGTCGTCGATACATCCGGCTTGATAAATTGCATCACATCATAAATGGCCATACCGGCAGTCACTGAACCACCCGGTGAATTGATATACAAATGGATGTCCTTATCTGGGTTCTCAGCTTCCAAAAACAAGAGCTGGGCCACAATAAGGTTTGCCATGTGATCTTCAACTTCACCTGACAGGAAAATGATCCGTTCACGCAGCAGGCGCGAATAGATATCAAAAGAACGCTCGCCCCGTGAAGACTGTTCAACCACCATGGGCACTAGCGCGTTACTTATGGGTGCAGAATTTGCAGTTTCAAAATCAAATGACACGTTGTTTTTCCTGATAAAGCTGGTTTTAACTATATTCACACTATGGCGGATAATAGCCAAAATTGCAAAGGGGTTATGCTGTTGCATTGTGAAAAATAACAGCATGCCTGTTTGGCTAAAAACAGCAGAATAGTCTTTAAAAGCGCAACAAAAAAGGCGCTTAAAGCGCCTTTCCTGCTATGTTACAATAACAAGTTCAGGCAATTAGCGGCCAGCGCGCTGGGCTTGCTGTTCCTTGATCAGATCTTGATAGCTGATAGTCTGGTCAGTCACTTTGGCAGTGGCCAGAATATGGTCAACCACCTGATCTTCCAGTACCACAGCTTCAATTTGCGCGCGCTGCTGCTTGTCGCTGTTGAAGTATTCAATCACTTCAGTTGGATCTTCATAAGACTGGGCAGTTTCTTCAATAAACGCTTTTACACGTTCCTGGTCAACGGTCAGCTTGGCATCTTCCAGTACCTTGCCAATCAGGACACCCAGTTTCACTGAACGCTCAGCCTGCTCGCGGAACAGTTCGTCCGGTAGCATGCTCTGGTCAAAGTTTTGCTGCGCACCACCAAACTGCTGGGCAAACTGTTGCAGCATTTGCTGACGCTGACGGCCAATTTCTTCAGTAACCATGGCGCCTGGCACTTCAACATCGTTGTTTTCCAGCACGGCATTAAAAGCAGCTTGTTTCAGTTGCTGACGCAGGCTGTTTTTTACTTCGCGTTCCATGTTCTTGCGAACATCAGCTTTCAGCTTGTCAACGCCTTCTTCTTCGCTCACACCAAACAGGTTTAAAAACTCGGCGTCAATTTCAGGTAACTTTGGCTTTTCAACCTGTTTTAGCGTGATCTTGAACTGGGCAGCTTTACCACGCAGGTTTTCCGCCTGATAATCTTCCGGGAAAGTGACATCAATCACTTTTTCTTCACCGGCTTTCATGCCAACGATGCCATCTTCAAAACCGGGAATCATGCGGCCAGAACCCAATACCAGTTTAAAGTCCTGCGCGCTGCCACCTTCAAACTTTTCACCGTCGATGGTGCCTTCAAAATCAAAGGTAGCCTGCATGTCTTTTTTGGCCATACCTTTGGTAACAGCCCATGTCTGACGCTGCTTGCGCAGGTTTTCGATCATGGTTTCCACGTCGTCATCAGACACTTCAGTGGTTTTGCGGTCAATGGATAGATCTTCCAGACCCTTTACAGTCACTTCGGGATAAACTTCAACAGTGGCTTCATACACCAGACCTTCTGTGTTCAGGTCTACTTTTTCAATGTTTGGCATGCCCACAGCATTGATTTTTTCCTGCTGGATGGCTTCAAACACGCTGTCACGGATAATGTCGTTGATCACTTCCTGACGGATACCAGGCCCAAAATCCGCACGGATTTTTGACATGGGTACTTTGCCGGGACGGAAACCATTGATTTTTACGTTTTTTGCTGCACGTTTCAGGCGAGCTTCAAATTGTTCGTCAATGCGGCTGGTTGGAACAGTAACATTTAGACGACGGGCAACGCCCGAAACCGTTTCAGTCTTAACGATCATGGCTTCCTCGATGATATATGTATAAGGTTGAGCTAAAATTTTAAAGGCGGCTAGTATAAGCCAAGCTGCGATCTTATACAAAAAAAAGCTGCACAATGTCGAGCATTTTCAGAAAATGTGCAGTTTTTGCTGATTTTTAGACGGGTTCGGCACAAAAAGCAGCATTTTAAGGTCATTTAAGCTGTCGTTTGAGCGGTGATTTAAAATCACAAACTGCCCGGCTTTTTTATGTGGTCTTTGCCTTGTTGCCTACATTGTCAATTCGCAGATTCAGGTGCAAAAACTCTCTTGGCATGAAATACTTACGTTTATATTTAGGGCAAATTGTACATTTTCACTATATTGTGCCATAACAGGCTATGTTAGCTTTTGCGCCATCTTTTAATAGTAGTATTTTTCTAAAAAATTTGAAAAAATCAGCCGCCTATTATCTATTGAATTTACCCTTACAACCCCTTGAGTTGAATCGTTCATGATGCCGCCAGATTCTGATCTCAGCATTGCACCCTTACACCCGCAGGAAAAACAACGTCTGGAAGCACTGGCTGCTTATGCGTTGTTCGGCACCCAGCCAGAAGCGCAATTTGATGAAATTGTCAGCCTGGTTGCCCAGATTTGTGGTTCAAGTTCAGCGCTGCTGTCACTGGTGGGTGAAGATTTGCTGTGGTTTAAGTCGCGCTATAATTATGCTGCCGAATCCGGCCCGCGTGATGGCTCATTTTGTAGCCATGCCATTTTGCATGATGATGTCATGATTGTCGAAGACGCCAGCCTGGATGAGCGTTTTAACCAGAATCCACTGGTGACCTGCCCCAGTACCCATGTGCGCTTTTATGCCGGTGCGCCTTTGTTAACAGAAGATGGCCTGCCGCTGGGTGTGATTTGTGCCATTGATGACCAGCCAAAGAGCATGACCTCTTTGCAGGTTCAAACTTTGAAGGTACTGGCCAATCAGGTGGTGGCTCAAATGAATCTGCATCGCTCGGTGGTGAGAATGCAGCAAATCAACCAGAATAAGGACAAGTTTTTTGCCATTATTGCCCATGACCTTAAAGCGGCCTTTCATGGCATTCTGGGCTTTTCCGACGTTCTGGATACCGATTTTGATGAGTTGGAAGATAAAACCAAGCGCGAAATCGCCAGCTATTTGAATGAATCCTCCCATGCTACCTACAAGCTGCTGGAAAACCTGCTGGAATGGGCCAGACTGGAAAATGGTGCCATGCCATATCGGCCAAAACAGTTACAACTGGACAGTCTGGTTGAGGAAACAGTGGCAGGCCTGCAATTTAGTGCAGCGCAGAAAAATATCCGGATTGAAATACAGCTACAGCCGGACATCTGGGTGCACGGAGACCGTCACATGTTGCACTCACTGATTCATAACCTGCTTGGCAATGCCATCAAGTTTACCCCGGAATACGGCAATATCCGGATTTATGATGAAACCCAGCAGGACAAAGTGGTCATTTCCGTTGAGGACAATGGCATGGGCATGACCCCGGAGCAGGTACAGCGCCTGTTCAAAGGAGATCACAACCAGAGCACCAAGGGTACACATGGTGAGAAAGGGACTGGGCTTGGCCTGCTGTTATGCCAGCAGTTTGTACAACAGCACCATGGCTCGCTTGAAGTCAATTCCAGTGTGGGACGTGGTTCAACGTTCAGCTTTGGCATTCCCTTGAGCGCCAAGGTATTGTCCTAGTCCACTAAAGTACTGGCTCAAAATAGTCTGGAAAAAACCCAAAGATAAAACAAAACCCGCAACCTTGAATTGCGGGTTTTGCCTATATGACCTTTAAATTCAGCTCATATCAATATAATTAAGCCGGATTAAAACGTCAGCTGGTTGTAATACTGGATAATATCCAGTGTCTGGGCGCTGGCTGTAGCTGCCTGCACCTGTTCCGCCGTCATGCCAATTTGTAGCTGGGCATTATTGACCTGCAAGTCCAGATGCAGATCCCCCGCCTGATTGTATGCAGCCTCCCATTCCTGTACTGCATTACCAAGATCCTGCACCACAGCAGAAAAATTGGCTGAACCAGAATCTGCAATGGCTGCCTGAATATCATTAATGGCCATGCCGACATCACTGGCCAGTACCTGCCATGCCGACAGCACTGATTGCAGACTATCTTGCACTACTGTGGTCTGATTGGCCATTTGCGTATAATTTTGTGCCAGCAATTGCAAGGTGGCGACATCCTGCGTTAAGCCTGTTACCTGCTGCTGGTCTGCTTCAAGCTGGGCCTTATCCCCAACCAGTTTAATGGAATCCAGTGCAATAAATACGCTGGCAACCGCAACCGCAGGCCCCATCACCAGCCAGGTGAGTGCACCAAACGGCCAGGCTGCAATGGTAGCCACAGTACCTAGCGTCAGGGCCACACCATCCACAATGGCCAGTGCCACAATAGATGCAGTGAGCGACTTGATTTCAGCCTGCAAATTGGCAATATCCTGCTTGAGGGTATCAATCTTTTTCTGGTCAGCGTTGGCATCGGCGGCAGACTTGTCAGCAATGGCCTGTAATTGCGTGGCCATATCAGGCAGTACATCCTTGAATTGTTGCAGGCTGCTCACCGCACCCGAGATAAACGCAGTCACCAGATTAAGCTGGCTGGTCAGGCTTTTTAAATCATTTTGCAGCATTTGCAAGGCCATGCTATCGCCCGGATTGCTAACCAGTGTATTGGCCTGTGATTGAGCATCATTGAGCAACTGCGACACAATCGAATTATAATTTTGTACTTCATCAGGCACATCCAGCAGACGTGCCATCACATTATTCACCCAGTTCAGGGCGTCCTGATTGGCCTTGGTATAGGCATTAACAAAATCCTGCCAGTCGGGTGGAATCTGATTTAAGGTAGGCAAGCTGGACGTCAGGACGCTGGTTACCCAGGTATTGACCACAATGACATTTTCCTTGTAGGTGTTTTGCGTTTCAGCCAGTGAAACACTGTTTTTACTTATTGCTTGTGCTAATAACATCTTCTTCTCCTTGGATAGGCTGTTTTGTTTAAACTCATAAATTGCACAGCCCTGACAATTTATGATTATTAATATTTTTTTGCCTGAATTTTAAAATAAATAGATAGCCACTCTTAATATAAATTAATATAAAGAGCATATTATTTAAGTTAGTATTTAAACCTATGCTAATATCCATATACATAGAGTATTAATTAAGATTTAGATAAATTAGTTTTTATGAGCTATAAAATAATTTGATTTGTTTCATAGAATTACCTTTTTAATTTAATAAATTTTTTACTACTTTGGTTAATTATTAAACTTAACTTAATTATAGGTTAACATTTAATAATTCATATAATCTTATTTTCAACGTGACATTTGCAACGCTAAGCAACCATAATATTTTTAATTTAAAGGTGTCAACAAAAATTAGGTAAAAAATATATGATAAAATATTTCATCATCAAAATAATTATATAAGATAAATTGATAAAATATGGGCTATATGATGCAGCCTGTATTTATTTTAATTGATAAATCAGCAAGGTAAAGATGAAACCAGCTAAACATAAGACTAGCCAGTTCTTACTCCATTACCTTGCTCCTTGCTATTTTATCCAACTGATTTTAAAGCAAGTAAGATTTAATTAGTGGTGCTGAATCAGAACGTATCCTGCACATCAGACCACCAGGGGTAAAATGGCGGCATTTGTGAGGCTTTTTGCTTGAATTCCGGCGCACGTTTTTCCAGAAAAGACTGTACACCTTCCTTGCCATCGCCGACGCTGGTATAGAACATGGCCAGTGAATCCACCTGATGGGCAAACAAAGGATGCGGCATAGCACTGTTGCGGTACAACATCTGGCGAGCCAGTGCAAGCGCCACGGCTGAACGCCCATCAACAAACTTGTGCGCCAGTTTTTTGGCTTCATCCAGCAACTGGTCGGCAGGATACACCTGCTTGACCAGTCGGCCTTCTTTCGCCGTTTGCGCATCAAAAATATCTGCGCTGTATACCCATTCCAGTGCCTGCTGGATACCGACAATGCGTGGCAAAAACCAGCTTGAACAGGCTTCCGGCACAATACCCAGCTTGCCAAATACAAAGCCAATTTTGGCTTTTTCGCTGGCCAGACGAATATCCATGGCCAAGGTCATGGTGGCGCCAATCCCCACTGCTGCACCGTTAATAGCACCGATTACCGGTTTTTTACAGTCAAAAATTGATAGCACCACCCGGCCGCCAGTATCACATACGCCATTCTTGATTTCGTCGTCATCGCGGCGTGCCTGCATGTCCTGCATGGACGGTTGCAGGGTTTCATTGAGGCCAAATACATTGCCTTCCTTGGACAAATCCATGCCTGCGCAAAATGCCCGGCCTTCGCCAGTCACAATAATGGCGCGAATGTCATCGTCTTCACTGGCTTTTTCAAAAAAATCCACCAGCTCATTGGCCATTTCCACGGTAAAGGCATTCATTTGCTCTGGCCGGTTTAGCGACAGTACTGTCACACCAGCAGCATCACGCTCGACTTTCAGGGTTTGATAGGTATAGCTTGCCATGTGCAGCACACTCCATAATGACGAGAAAATGGTGGCATGCCACTTTTGCGCATCCACACCACGTTTATCCATTTTTATTGCCTAGGTTTTATAATAAAAAACGTCCAAATAAGCAAACCTGCCCGGCAAACTCAGGTATGATGAAACTCAGGTCTTTTATTTATTTTATTGTTATCACACCATGACTTTATTATTTGTTGAAGATGACAGCATGATTGGTGAATCCACCTGCGTGCTGTTAAAACAGGCTGGTTTTAATGTGCACTGGGCCAAAACCGGTACGCAGGCTCTGCAACTGTTTGATAACCACGACTATGAATTTGTGCTGCTGGATCTGGGCCTGCCCGGCCTTGATGGCACACAGGTGCTGCAGCGCATCCGTAAGGTGAGCGACCTGCCAATCCTGATTTTAACGGCACGTGACAATGTGGAAGATCGCGTGTCCGGTCTGGAACAGGGTGCTGATGATTATCTGGTAAAGCCGTATCATATTGATGAGCTGCTGGCACGTATCCGCGCCTTGCTGCGCCGTGCCAAAGGAGCAACCCAGACTGAATATATGCTGGGCGACATCAAGATTATTCCGGCAGCACATGCAGTGTATAAAAATGACCAGTTGATTGAAGTATCTGCCAAGGAATGGTCGATTATTGAAACGCTGGCCGCCACGCCCAACTGCATTTTTTCACGTGAGCAGCTGGAGCAAAAGATTTCTGAAAAACAGGATATTTTGCAAAGTAATACGGTAGAAGTGCATATTCATAATATCCGGCAGAAACTAGGCAAAAACTTTATCAAGACCATCCGCGGATTGGGCTACAAGATTGGCAACCTTGAGCAATGAGACTTTGTACGACGTCAAGCCAGTTACAGCCAAACAAATGACAGGTTTTCAGCTGATAAGTGTTCAGGGGGCAGGATAGGCAAGCCATGAGAAAAACGCATTTATTCTCTCTGGTCAACCGTATCCTGTTTTTGTTTGCAGCACTGGTGCTGGTGCTGTTTTTAATTATTTTTATTTTTGCCTACAACACCACCAAGTCTGAGTACGAACAAAAAGTCTATTACAAGATTGAGCGCGTGGGCATTTTGCTAGAGCGGGAACTACGCGGCGCCAATGTAAGATCTTATCAGGGTCGCTATAAAATTGGTGAAGTCACGACCATTATCCGTATTGAGCAGAAAAATTGCAGCCAGCCGGTAACACCTGTGATTGCAGCCGCGTGTAATCAGGTTTCCGGCTTTATTGCTGAAGAACTCAAAAACGATCACATTGATACGTATTACCTGAATGCCAGCAGCCCAAATACCAACAACAATTCAGTGATTCAGGTCAGTGTGCTACACAGCCATATCAATGCCTATGTATTAAAGCTCACCAGCCAGATTTTATTGCCTTACCTGATCATTTCCCCACTGGCGATTATTGCGCTGTTTGTTTTTCTACTCAATAGCTTAAAACCACTTCGCTCTCTGGAACAGGAAATTCAAAAGCGTGAACCCAACTATTTTGGGCCACTGGCCACCAGCCCGTCTTCAACGGAACTGAATTCGCTGGTGAATGCCCTAAACCAGTTATTTGAGCGTGCACACCAGTTTCAGATTCAGCAGCAGCAGTTTATTGCCAATGCTGCCCATGAACTACGAACTCCCCTTACCGCCCTGAACCTGCACTTGCAAATTTTTAAAAATGAGCTGGTGAGTAGCGGACACTTGCAGCCTCATGAGCAGCAAATGTTTAGCGAACTGGAAGAACGCCTGCAACGCCTGCAACTACTGGTTAACCAGATGATGTCACTGGCGCATCAGGAAAAGCTGGGACATGAATCAGGCAAGCAGGCGGTTGAACTATCAGCACTGGTAAAAAGCTGTATTGAGCAGCTCTATCCCAGCCTTGAAAAAAAGCAGCTTAATCTGTACATCACCGACTTTGAAAAAAGCTGGATTATGGCGCGGCCTGACCAGCTCAATTCCATTGTAATGAACATCCTCGACAATGCCATTAAATACACGCCCAAGGGAGGGCTGGTGAGCATTAGCCTTAAGGAACAGAGCCAGCAAACCACCCTGATTATTGAAGACAGTGGCCCCGGCATTGATGAAAGTGAATACCAGAATGTATTCCAGCGCTTTTATCGCCTGAACAATGCACAGGATATTATTGGCAGTGGGTTAGGTCTTGCAATTGTGCATCAGGCAGTGCAGCAATTGCAGGGTTCTATTGAACTGTCCCGCTCTATGCTGGGTGGCCTTGCCGTGATTTTAATATTTAAGAGTGCGCCCCAAAATTCTGCCCTGCCTGCTGTTTTGCCTGAATAAGATATTTTTAACATCCTTATGTCTGGCTTCATCTTTACCTGTTGGCAACTTTACGCTTCACAAGATGCTCTAACTTTTCACGTTTTTGCACTATTTGGAAACCCTTTTTTGCATTTTGCACATAGTGAAGGGCTAAAGTGAGCTTTGTTGCTGGCAGGTTTGCTGGCTGAAAATGCAAAGTGAGGCCTAAAAAATGATGTCCCCTGTTAGTAAAATTTTAGCCCGCAAAAAAATGATAGGGTGGAAAACCAGCGTATTCTGGCTGGGATGCAATCTACTAAGCACTGTCATTCATGCCCAGCAGCCTTTTGCCCAAGAAAGCCAGTGGATGCTGGGCAACTGGAATGGCAAACGCACGGCGCTGGCCGAACAAGGCTATACCTTTGATCTGGGCTATACTGGTGAAATGGCCAGCTTACTGGATGGCGGCTACAGTAATAACCACAGAACGGAATATGCCGACCAGTTTGCCCTGGGTACCCATTTGGATCTGGAAAAAATTCTGGGCTGGCCAGATACACAGGCGCAAATTACCCTCACTGAGCGCAACGGCCATTCATTGTCCGACAAGAATTACGGTGTGATTGGTGACCCGCGCGTAGGGCATTTAAGTGCCACGCAGGAAGTCTGGGGTCGCGGGCAAACCTGGCGGCTCACCGATTTCTGGATTCAAAAACAGTTTCTGGACAAGCGGCTAGATATTAAGCTGGGCCGTTTCGGCGAGGGCGAAGACTTTAACAGCTTTAATTGTGACTTTCAGAACCTGAGTCTGTGCGGATCACAGGTTGGCAACTGGGTGGGCGATATCTGGTACAACTGGCCGGTCAGCCAGTGGGCAGGACGGGTTAAATACAACATGCAGCCGGACTGGTATGCACAGGTGGGCGTGTATGAATATAACCCGGAAAACCTTGAGCGCAGCAAGGGCTTTAACCTGAGTACTGATGGCTCAAAAGGCGCTATTATTCCCATTGAACTGGTGTGGCAGCCCAAGCTGGGGTTACAGCAACTACCGGGAGAATATCGCGCTGGCTATTATCACAGTACCGCAGATTCTGGGCGCATTAACAGCTCAGACCGGACTGAGCACAAACATGGCGGCTGGCTGGTTCTCAAACAACAACTCACCAGTAAAACAGACACTGGTAATGATGATTCCATGAACAACAACAGCCGTGGCCTGACTGGTTTTGCCAATATTACCCTGCATGACAAAGACACTAATACGGTTGATAATTTCCAGAATATTGGACTGGTATACCACGGCTGGTTTGATCAGCGCCCGCGTGATGACATCGGGCTTGGATTTTCACGCATTCACGTCAATGACGCAGTGAGCCGCGTGCAAAAACAAAATGACATTTTGCTGAACATTGATGATCCCTCCTATCAGCCTGTGCAGGATACTGAATACAACGCCGAGCTTTATTATGGACTGCACCTGTCAGACTGGTTGACCTTGCGGCCAAATATTCAATATATCAAACATGCCGGTGGCGTGGATTATCTGGATGACACATGGGTGGGTGGCATTAAGCTGCAACTGGGCTTTTAGCTTTATTTGGCAAAGGCTTTGGGCTAAGAAACTGGCAGTCGCTTTAATTAAACTACGTCTGAATTTTTCGGCGTAGTTTTTTATTGCGGAAAAATTCTTTGTTACTACTATTTAAAGTTAAAGCCTTAAAACCATTTCGAAATAAATTAAAAGGGGGAAACCGGACCAAATTTAGAATTTTTAACAGCAAGCCAACCTTTTACTATAGTTAAAATGATCTACTCCTATTGTGTAGTTTATTGATGGTAGTACCTTAGTTCTGTAAAAACTAAACTGGCATTAAGAAATCAGTTAAAGGTGAAAAGACTCGCAGTATTAAAGCTGCATTTATTTATCCTTATTTTTTATTAAAAAACTGCCACATAAATTACTCAAAACTCCGGATTAACTAAAATTTGATATCAGCAACAATAAAACCAATAACACAATCACCTGCTAGCTGTAGTGAGGTAAAACATGACTGCGACTTCCTCTGGTCACCCCTTCCTGCCCCGTATCATTGGGGTTATTTTATTGCTGAGTGGCCTTGCACTGGTTTTTGGTGGCATTAAGCTGCTGATGCTGGGTGGCTCCTGGTATTACTTGCCAGCAGGCCTTGCTGTTGCTATTGCCGGCCTGTTGCTGCTATGGCGAAACGCATCGGCTCTGAGCTTGTATGGCCTGTTTTTAATAATTAGTACCATTTGGGCCTGGTCGGAAATCGGGCTGGACTGGTGGCAACTAGTTCCCCGGCTGGCACTCTGGTTTGGCCTTGGCCTTTTACTGATTCTGCCGTGGTTTCGCAAGCCGTTGTTAACGCCCAATACCTCACCTGTACACACTGTCATGCTAAGTATCGGGTTACTGATGGCCGGAGGTTCGGCACTGATTAGCCAGTTTGTCGATCAGGACAAATATTCGCTAAAAGGAACGCTAGATCGCACCAGTACCGAGATGACCAGCACAGCACCTGCCCAGCCCGCAGGTGACTGGCAATCTTATGGACGCACTGCCTTTGGGGACCGTTATTCGCCATTAGCCCAGATTACCCCGGATAATGTGCAAAAGCTGGAAGTAGCATGGAAGTATCGCACTGGTGATGTGCCGGGTGAAAATGACCCGCATGAAACCACTGCAGAAAACACGCCGTTAAAAGTCAATGGCAAGCTGTACGTCTGTACGCCACATAGCAAGGTGATTGCCCTTGATCCCGATACTGGCAAGGAAATATGGCGCTTTGACCCACAACTGAGCACCCAGCGCGCTGGAACTTTTAAAAACTGGGCACACATGACCTGCCGTGGCGTGGCCTACCATGACGATGCCGAATATGCACAGCAAACCAGCGGCACCAATATTCCTGCTGACGCTACTTCAGTAGCTTCAAACACTACAGCTAGCACAACCGCAAATGCCGGTAATTCTTTACCCGTTGCCACCACTACTGATCCACTGGTTACAACAGTCGCTCCTGCCCCGGCCAGCGCCACCAATACTGCAAAAACTACCTGTAGCAAACGGATTTTTGTACCCACTGCCGATACCCGCTTGATTGCCATTAATGCCGATACTGGCCAGATGTGTCGTGAGTTTGGTAAGGATGGCAGCGTAGACTTAACTGCCAATATGGGCAGCTTTACAGCTGGTGGCTATTACTCAACTTCACCACCAGCCGTTACCCGCAATCTGGTTATTATTGGCGGCCATGTGACTGATAACCTGTCTACCGATGAGCCTTCGGGCGTGATCCGTGCTTATGATGTACATGATGGTCATCTGGTCTGGAACTGGGATAGCGGTAATCCGACCCAGACTGCACCCATTGCTGCGGATGGTATTTATACCCGTAACTCCCCCAACATGTGGTCGGTTACTGCTGTGGATGAGAAAAATGGCCTGCTGTACCTGCCGATGGGTAACCAGATGCCTGACCAGTGGGGCGGCAACCGCACCAAAGCTTCTGAAACCTACAGTGCCGGTGTTACTGCGCTGGATATTGCCACTGGGCAGGTACACTGGACGTTCCAGATGACGCATCACGACCTGTGGGATATGGATGTTGGTGGCCAGCCGACTTTGATTGATATTAAAACGGCGCAAGGCGTGCAACCTGCCCTGATGGCATCTACCAAGCAAGGCAGTATCTATGTATTAAATCGCCTGACCGGCAAGCCAGTTTATCCCGTTAAGGAAACGCCTGTACCGCAAGGCCATGAAAAGGAAGTATTGGCCAGTGGTGAATATTACTCCCCCACCCAGCCTATTTCCGACATTAACTTTGTACCCAAAATGTCGGAAAAAGACATGTGGGGCGGCACGCCATTTGACCAGCTCATCTGTCGCATTCAGTACAAATCCATGAACTATCAAGGCATTTATACGCCGCCGTCATTACAGGGTTCGCTGGTTTATCCCGGTAACTTTGGTGTGTTTGACTGGGGTGGTATTTCAGTTGATCCGGTACGTCAGATTGCCTTTGTAAACCCCAACTTTATGGCCTTTAAATCCAAACTGGTACCGCGTGAAGCAGTGGCCAACGGTGCAGCGCGCAAAAGTGAGGTTGAAGGTGTACAACCTAATAAGGGCGCACCTTTTGGAGTGATTCTGGAGCCTTTTATTTCACCAACCGGCTTGCCCTGTCAGGCACCTGCTTGGGGTTATATTGCTGCCATTGACCTCACTACTGGCAAAAAAATCTGGATGCACAAAAATGGCACCGTGCGTGACAACTCACCATTGCCATTATTCTTTAAAATGGGTGTGCCCAGTCTGGGCGGCACCATTACAACCGCTGGCGGTGTAGGGTTTTTAAGTGGTACGCTTGATCAGTACCTGCGTGCCTATGACATGAAAAGCGGAAAAGAGTTGTGGCGGGGCCGCTTGCCTGCCGGAGCACAAACCACGCCCATGACCTATGCTGGAAAGGATGGCCAGCAGTATGTTCTGGTGATGGCTGGAGGACATGGTTCACTGGGCACTCGTAAAGGCGATTATGTATATGCCTACAAATTGCCAAAAACCTAAATCTGTCTAATTTGAAGGTTACTCCAACGCCTGTCTTATCTCTTGTAAGGCAGGCTTTTTTATGGTGGCTATAGAACCAGCCAGGCCTGATTACTCTTACAATCTTGCTAAAAAACAAATGTATAACTAACCGGATAATGTATTGGCCTCTAGGTTATAGTGAATAAAAATTCTGGAAAACTACCATGCAGCGGCAACCACTGACCAAACAGCAAGCCATAGCACTGGAGCGGCAACTGGCGAGCTATGCCAATATTCTGGACAGTCTGGTGCGTATCCCGTTTACCCGACAGGGCATTGGCGCTGATGCAGCCTTGGGCACCATTCCAGTGGTGGGCGATCTGGCAGGCTTAGGTTTGGCATCTTTTGCCATTTTTAAGGCATGGCAAGCTGGTGTGCCAATACACAAGCTCATGCCTGCAGTACGCCTTGCGCTGCTGGATGTTACCGTTGGTTTTGTACCTGTAGTAGGTGATGTGATGGATGTGTTTATCCGTCCTAGCCGCAAAGCGCTGGCTATTGTGCATACGCATTTGCGTGAGGTGCATGGTTTGCAAAATGATGATCATATCGTCCATCCTTTTTTGCATCGCAAGCTGGAACAACGGCAGCAGACTTCAGCACTCTGGCGTAATCCTTTAGTGAGCTGGCTATGGCTGCGTATTCCCGATATTCTTGGCATCATTATTCTGGTATGGTTTGGCTTTACGCTATATGCACTGATTCGCTGGCTGGGCGGAATGTTTTAGCGCTATTTGCTTAAAAGCTGTGCACTTGGCAAGCTTTTCTGACTAAAAATAATTGTTTTTTTAAATAACACCCTGTATTCTTTGCAACCACTGGAAGCGTGGCAGAGTGGTTGAATGCACCGGTCTTGAAAACCGGCGACCCGCAAGGGTTCGTGAGTTCGAATCTCACCGCTTCCGCCAGATTTTTAAAAAAGCCGTTGATAATCAACGGCTTTTTTATTTCCTAAAATCCAAACCCACATAAAAACCCACATAAAATTTTTGGATTTAGAGCTTCTATACACTCTTCAAATAAGCTGTTCATACTTCTACTCATTATTTAAAAGCAAATTACTTATATATCCTGATATTACTATTCATCAATGTGGATAGAATTATAAAACTGTCCCTTACGATGAGCATTAATTGAGGTATTCAACCACGTACCTTGCACTGCTAAAGTCTTACCATGATGTATTGATCAGTGCTTAATCATTTAATTCACACATATAACTAATCTATTGATTTTTTAATCAAAATAGCAATTATTTAGTCATGGAATGAATAAATGTATTCAGAACTTTCTGAACGTCTAGATCAACTAACCCTCCTACTAGAAGATTATCTTAAGGAATATTTTCCAAAAGAAGATTTCGCTCAAAAAATAAGTAAAATTCATCCTGATAAGTTTCCAGAAACACGTCTAGACAACGCTGTTAGACGTTACTTCTATAGTGGTAAAAAGAACCTTCCCCTTACAGATGTTTTCTGGTGTTTTTCATATCTCCAAATTACTTTAGCCCGTCAGGCGCTAAGTGAAGGAAGATCATTACGGGAAATAGAAGAATTTATAGAAAAAGCTGAGATGTGGTTTGAATCCCAAAAGCAAAGTTCCTTTATGAAAAAAGACTTTTCAGTCTTAGGTAATGCCGCTAAAAAGAAGCGCCACACATTGATAAAAGAAAAAATTGAAGAATTATTATTGAAAGAAAATCCACCATATCAATGGAAAACAGCAACGGAAGCTGCTAGATCAATTGCGGAAGAAATACTTAGTTATGATCAAATCCTTAAAAGAGAAGCTAATGAAGATTATTTAAATAAAAAACCATATTCCAGTTTTACAAAAATGGGTCTAGTGGAATCGAATATTATCCGATTTATAAGTAAATCAATTAATGAAAATCTCGAATTAAGGCAGCAAATAATAAAACCAAAAAAGCAAAAATGATTTCTCCCTATTAAAATTTTAACCAACTAAGACATTGAAATATAATTAATTTTTTATGTATTTTTTTACATACGGGTGGAGGCCAGCAGCCTTGGGGATTTTGTTCTAAAGTTTATTCGTTGTTTAACGTTCACTACCGAGGATAAACTTTATGTCTAATATCTCCACTACTTCAGGGTCTTTCATTCCCCGAATTGTGCGAATCAAAACCGTTATGCAGATGACAGGCCTATCGCGTTCCAGTATTTACGAAAAAATTAACCCTAAATCATCCTATTTCGAGTTGCACTTCCCTCGCCCAATAAGTCTTGGATCATCAGCAATCGGCTGGGTTGAACATGAGGTACAGGCATGGATCAACCAGCGTATCCAGGATCGCCAAACCCGGGAGGACTGCGCATGAAATTCCCGGTCTTTCCAACGCTAACTTCGTATATAGCCGTCTCTGCAAAACTCCCGCCCTGTGCGGGGGCTTTGGCCAACATCTGTCGTGGCTGTCGCATGGCCTCTATCTGCTTATTTATATTATTAATAATAACCCAAAGGGTTCAAGCCATCTCCCCTGCACTGGTTTTCAAACCAGGGCAACAGGCTAGTACGGTCACTGGAATACCCGATTCTCTTTTAGATGCAATGAAGTTTCATGTTCTACATTCAATAGGCCAGTGCAGTAAAATATTACAGCAGTGCCTGATGCTATGGAACCCAACTCAGTGTCTAGGAGGTCAACATGGTTAAGGTTAAGGACAAGGCTAAGGACAAAACTACCGTATTTGATTCGATTACGCCAAGGCAACTGGCGGTCAGCATGCAGCTGGAAGCCAAGACCCTGATTTATTCAGACGATGACCTGCCACGCTGCGACAAGGTAAATATCCCGAATGCCGACAACCACGTCCTGTTACTCGAAGTAGCCAATGCTGTTGAGCTATTCTTGAGTACCGACCGGCTGGCCTATGAGACACGCCCGAATGGGCAGTGTCTTAAGAACCAGTGGTTTAACCGGCTGACTACCCGGCTGGATCACTTGCTTCAGGCACCGCACGAGAAGTATATCTGCTGCCCGGCCATCCATGCATTTTTCCATGCGGCCGAACAGGCAGGCCTGATTTCATTGACCGCATCAGACCCGGAGACAGTGAACCGCTTTGTCGATTATGTCCGTAAGGCCATGTCCAGTAAGGCGATTGATGATGCGTACAGAAATCTCATCCGTAGGTCAGAGGATAACTTTGACAGC
Organism: Alkanindiges illinoisensis DSM 15370; assembly: GCF_000619845.1. Taxonomy (GTDB): domain Bacteria; phylum Pseudomonadota; class Gammaproteobacteria; order Pseudomonadales; family Moraxellaceae; genus Alkanindiges; species Alkanindiges illinoisensis. The sequence goes on from NZ_JHUX01000003.1 coordinate 1,462,037, forward strand.
GCCAACCTGCTGATTGATACGCTGTTTGCACGCTATGCACGCCTGCTGGTGATCCGTGTAGACCTGCATTACCAGCAGCAGTTTGCCAAGGCGGTTACCCTGAAGCAGGTCAAGGCTGACCTAAAAAGGATGGCCAATAACGCGCGTTCCAATAAGCGTATCTTTGGCGGACTGGTGGGCCGGATTTTCTGCATTGAGTATGGCGAACTGACCGGTATTCATGCCCATTGTATTTTTTTCTTTGATGGTTCATTGCGCCAGAAAGATGCTGCCATTGCCGAGCAGATTGGCCAGTACTGGGCCACCACCATAACGCATGGCAAAGGCCGCTATTACAACTGTCATCGTTCCAGGAACAAGTACAAGCGCTTGTGCATTGGCCGCATTGAATATGATGATCATGCCAAGCGTGAAACATTGACCACGTGTGTGGCCTATATCACCAAGGTTGAGCAGTTCCTGGTGTACCGCGAGTTTGAAGGGGATCGTGCATTTATGCGAAGCGAGTTACCGCCTATCCCTGAAATAAAACCTGGCAGGCCAAGAGCCGATATGCCGCCCAAGGCAGCCTAGGCTCACTGACACCTGGCACCACACCCAACCTTAATCTTAATGGCAAATTGCCGCTATCTGCCGGGACTGGCCGAACCTTGCCTGAATTTCACTGCCATCAGCTTTATGGACGGTGGCTGGCACAGGTTTAGCCTCCCCAGCCAGGTAGAACAAACCAAATACTGGAGTACCTGATGAATATCATCGCCAACCAAAACCAGCTGGACCACCTGTGTGCCGCCCTGATTGATAGCGTCACCCCAAGCCCAGTTATGCCGCCTGAGGGGGTGCGCTATGTGTGCAATAACCTGCTGGCGATCCACCAGCTTACCCTAAGGATTGCCCGCAGCACTAAATATCCATTTACCTGGCCACCGTTAAAGTCACTCCGGCCCGTACAGGACTTCCAGCCCCGGATTAGCCCGCTGGGCAGTGATTTTATGAACCTGGTCAGGCAGCTTAACCCTGATCATTTGTACCGGCTGTTTCCCCGGCATCAATTCCATCCCCTGATCCATCTGTTTATCGACAAGATGAACCAGTACCAGCTGTGGGGACGCCCGCTGGATCACCTGATGAACATGGGTGTCGTTATTAACCGCTGCTTTGATGATATCTCAAAGACCGCTTTTAAAAAGGAATTTGAAAAGCAGTGTGAGCAGTGGCTTGACCCACTGCAAACCCGGCACTGTGATTTTACCAACCACACCGAGAAGCTGCTTAAAGCCCAGTCACAATACCTTGTCTCACGGCTGGAGCTGGGTTATGGCAATAGCCATGACCAGCAGGGTATCCATGCCACCCTGATGCAACAGCACTGGCAGCAGCTGGTGGACCGGTTAACACAGGAGCTATCACCCGATGGGTTGCTTGCCGCGTTCTGGTTACCGGACTGGATTGCAGGCTATGGCTACCGTTATTCCTTAATGCTCATCACCAGTCCAATGCTTAACCCAGACTCACTGGTGGCCAGCCGGGATCGTGTCATGACCTACTGGACGAATATAGCCAGACCCTATGGCACCGGTATCATCCAGGGGGCATACCCATTGCCCTATCGCCATGCTGGCTGTGGACTGGTTGAGCGTGGCGACAAGCACAAGAAACAGCAGGTAGAGCTGGCCAGGACCTATATGACCAAAGCCCACTACCTGGTCAGGCCAGCCATTGCAGGGGGCTTTGGTTTTATCAGTGTCCTGGATACCGATACTAATCCCAGATAATCCACATTGATGAGATAATGAGACTAACAGGTTGCCATGCGCAGCCTGTTTTTTTAGGCATCACTGAACTGTGATCAAAAATGCATCTGAAATTATGACAACTTCAAGGAACAGGCACATCCCAAGGAATTCTGGTTTTTTACCCTAGCTTATACAGTGATTATTGTACTGGGCAGTATTAAGATAAAAAGCTGGGTATTTTGCCCAGCCTTCGTGTGTTAGCGTATCTGTGCTTAATCTGGGATCAAGAAGTTTACTCTATCTGACCTCACGAGACTTTCTACAGCTGCCTCAATATTTAGACGATTTACTATTTTCACCACAATTAAATTCTTTTCAATAAAAACATCTTGTTCAAGTAATTCATCATTAGCCTCCTGCACCAGTCTCACAGGATCATAAAAACTTAACGTATACATTTTATCGCATACAGTGATCGGAACAGGAAACCAACCTTTGGCTTCGACCTCCCATTCATAATCACCAAAATCATCAGGTAGATTAACTGAGTAGCTCATCATAGTCGTTCCTTTACTTTATACATTTTATTTTCCCATATGCCTTAATATATTGCTGAGGAGTAAGATTTGCTCCTGGCTTAGGTGTTATTTCAAAATGCCGTGGATCGGCACCTCGTTGATAAATACGTAAAGAACTTGAAATAGAACCTTGATCTATTTTATGGGTGTAAATCCTCTCGCAGAAACACTTGCGCGCATTATCAACAAAAGATATTGTTATAGAACAGTCCACCACTCTGCTACCGCTCCGTCTTGCGCTATGGCTCATCATTAGTACTGTCGATCAGGCTACGAGGCGCATAACTGTCGCATGATGTTAACATACAGGGCACAAGCACAACGGAGAGATACTTAGATGCCTATAGGTGGTAGAATTAGAAGAGTATAGCGATGAAGGTAAAAAGCCAGACAAATGTCCAGCCTTCTCATTATTTAAGACTGTTGATAATTTTATCAGCCTCTTGCGCATCACTCTCATCATTTTTGTTGTACCAGAAATGCACATAGCTAGGCCATCCATTTTTACTATACTTAGTCACGTCTACATAAACTTGTGCACAGTAAGCCATCTCGCACTTCCATTTCTTACCATCAACTTGACTGAAATTAGGAAGTGTAATTTGCTGATAAGGAGGAGCATTTGATCCTTCTTTATTTGGGAAATTTCCAACAAAGATACCTAAAATAGCTTTTTGGTCGGCGTTTAAGACATCATATAAAATAAAGTCCCCACCATTATCTTTCTTTATTATCGTAGTATCATTGGGCAGCTCAATGACTCTGCCTCCCTCTAATTTATAAATACTTGTCATTGCCGATGGCTGAGCATAAGTCATGCAACCAGCCATGCTCATGCTCATGACGCTCCAAGCCAAATATCTTGAGATCATTTTAGAATCCTCTCGCAAGAACAAGACTACTCATCAATTGGCTGTTCCAATCCAGATTTAATGAACCATATTGAATAGCGTTATTACTTGTTTCCGGGAATAATGGCTGGAAGTTCATAAATGAAGTTGTTCCTGATTCCATAATTTGATAAATGTTCCGGAAATCTACCGCTCCACCTGCACTTGAAGCCATAATATTTCCCTCCCAACCCTGTAAAGGTACAGATGGGTTCGTAAAGCGATCATACTTCTCTTCATTAATACCCATCATATGCCCCGCCTCATGTGCAGCAACACTGCTGCTACTTCCTGAAAACCATGTTCCTTGGTTATAAGGTGACGTATTCAAAATATTTGATCTATCAGATTGTGTCATAGGCCCGTATGGCACATTAACATTGTTCATATTGCCATTGGATACAGAAGCATGTACTTGATAGCTTCCAAAAGAGGGATACATTACCAATGCACTGGTAAAATCACCCTGAAAAGCAGCTGGACATTTTTATACAAGTTAACGTCAAGTTATTGAAAGAACTTACGAATTCGACGCCATTATTGTTCTGGTATTGTGGACTGGTGACCCAAGTCTAGCCATGCGTTTCATCATAACAAAACAGCTGTACCCAGACAAATTCATCTGTTTTTTACCAGACCCCTGCTAAGCAATTGACGGGGCTTTCATTCGTGATTATGCTTGGCAGGCTGGCCTACATTGCCAGTCGGTTTTGACAGACCGTACATATAGCGCGTAATTCTTCCGGCTTATGCTGGTGTATTACGTGTGCCTTTCTCGCACCCCTCTGCGGTGGAACGGGAGGGGACGCGTTCGCGCGTGCTGGTTTCTATATGTCCAGTCTGTCAACCCCTTTCGTTCTGCCACCCATCATTTGACAGTGATCTGGCAGAACTTCTAATCATATAGGATTCAGCCATGACGATTATTACCCCTGCCCTTTTATTGCCTGTTCAGGCCTCTGTTGCACTCCCTAAATCTAGGTTTCCAGACACTCCCCTGCTTCCTGTTCAGTATCCAGCGTTTCCCTAACAGCCTTAGCCATTTTTAATCCAGTGCACTTGACCTTAGCAGTTCAGGTGGGACGGGTTATGCATATACATGCGCGCTGCTTTATGAATGGCTATGCCTGATACCCAAGTAAACCAAGAACGAGATAGACAAGAAATACAGGGGACCCCATGAACCATTTCACCTCCATAGTGCTGCTCTCTGCCATGCTCGGCCTATCGGCATGCTCCAGTAGCCCCAGGGACCAGTTTGTTCAGGGTTGCCATGCGGATGGCGGCCCCAGCAAGTCGGTCTGCAAGTGTGCCTATGACAAGCTTGAGCAGCATTACTCAGCTGACTTGATGCAAAAGATGAGTACCGGCCAGATGCAGTTCCCGGAAGACTTCCTAAATGTCATGCAGCGTGCTGCCATGCAGTGCCAGGCTTAACCGGGGACAGGATACCGCATGAAAAACCAACTCATTGCAGGCTACATCATCATTGCCCTGATCTGCTCGGTGTACTTCAAGGCCTGTAGCACTACCTCAAATCGCAGTTATCCCTATAACCTGGGCCGTGGCCTGACCTGGCCTATCAGCGTGCTGATCTTCCATGGCAAGTAAGGACACTTTGTTATGACCAGCCTTTATCACTACATTCACAATAACCCAGTGACCGCCACCCTAAACCAGGATGATGCAGTCTACATCGCACCCAACATCCCGCATGGCAAGCTGCATGGCGCACTGTCCTCCTTTATCCCGGCAGGCATTAGTCCCAATGATGTGGTAGTGCTGATTGATGACACCGTATTTGGCAGTGCCAGGGAAGGACTGGCACTAACCCCAACCCACCTGTACTGCAAGCAGATCATGGATGCACCCAAGCAGTTCCCACTCAACACCATTCAGAGCATTCACTTTGGCAGTGGTTTCCTAAATGGTGGACTGTATGTCAATGGCCAGTATGTCAGTGGCATGACCAAGCCTTCTGGCCATAGCATGAAACTGTTTGTCCAGCTGGTTACTGGCTTTCTGGCTGAGCTGGCCAGTATGCCGGATACCAGAAGTACTCCAGCTAGTTCAGGCACTGGACTTGGCAACCATCATCACCCTCAGCAGGGTGGTGGAAACCAGGCTTATGCTGGACAGGCAGCAGGCCATGATCCATTTGCAACTTCTACGCAAGGGCAGAATGATCCGTTTGGACAGCCTGATCCGTTTGCCCCATCACCGCCTAAGCAGACCGACCCCTTTAGCAAGGGCTTGCCGCTCATTGACCTGCTGATCTTTTTTAGCCTGTTCAAGAGTGGGCAGTGGAATACCGCCAGTGTGCGCTATATCCGGCATTGCTTTGCCAACATGCCACCGGATTCCCAGGTACGCCTCGAGCAACGCATGAAGCAATGCCCGTTTAACCTGACCATTACCACCGAGCAGCTGGCACGCATGCTACCCAGCATCAGCATGGATAGCCGCAAGCTCCTTGTCAAATGGTCATTACAACTCATGCTGATCAATGAGTTTACAGAAGATGAGTTTGACCACTACCTGCATATCCTGACCACCACACTGGCGTTAAGTCGCCATGAGGTTAACTGGGTAATTGATAACACCGAGGCCACCTCTGCTGAAGAGTGGCAGTAGCTGTTCGTAACCATCACCACTGATTTTTAACTAACACCACAACCCAACATCACAACCATAAAGGAATGAATAGACATGAATAAGATCCTGCAACCCAACCGTCAAACAACCGCCTACCAGTCTGGCCTAATATTACTGTCAAGTCGCCATGTATTGATCCGATCATTTAAGCCACTACATACCCTGTTACTGGCTTCCGGCCTGTTGCTGGCTTTATCCGGCACGACGACAGCCATGGCCGCCTGTCCCTCGGCAGCCAGTACGGTGTTTTCCTGTACCACAGCAAAGGGCAAGCAGGTCGATATCTGTAATGCAGGGAGTAACCTCAACTATTCCTTTGGCAAGCCTAATAAACCGGAACTGACCTTTAGCCTGCCCAAGGCACGTGCCTATAAATACCTGTGGTCAGGCATGACCACTTCCGAGTGGAATGAAGTGTACTTGCCACGTGGCAATACCACCTATGTGGCCTACCAGGCTAACCACCGTAACCATGGTGGTGAGGAGTATGGCTTAAATGTGCTGATCAATGGCAAACAGGCCGCCAATATCCGCTGTGCCTCCAACATCACGGAAAACATCAGTGACATTAACCTGCGTGAGATTGGTGATGATGAGCGGCCTTAAGCAATTTGTTCGGACAACTTAATTAGCAGCGTTTTTACACTGTACTGATCTCTCAAACCGCAAGCTGATTTAAACCACCAGCTGACCTAAAGCATAAATATCAATAGATAAGGATTTACCATGAAACACACAAGTTACAACGCCGCCATACTGATTGCACTAACCACCCTACTGGCAACCCATCAGGCGCAGGCCAAAACTGAACACTTTACCTTAACCGGTAAAACCACCTATGGTGAGGAAGGCATCTTCTTTAAGACCAGTAAAGGAGATGTGGCATTAAACCTGTACACCCTGCCGGAAGGTGTGGTGAACTCACTGCACAAGTACAACCTAAACAAGGGGGCCTGTATCGTGGTGAATTCTGATTCAGGCTTTTTACAAGAAGATGGCGGTGGTGGATCTGGCATTCACAGCATCAAAAACTGTAATAAAACGAGCAAGAAGAAATAACTGCATAAAGAACTAGTATTGAGAGCTTCTAAATGCCATCAAGACTAGCCATTAAATATTTTACATTCCTAGAATTTTAATAGGTTTATAGCTATGCTCATTATTACTATAGCTATAAACCAAGCCGCATGTTTGAGAATATTTTCAGGGATAGAAAATGACAGTTAATAGACGAGTAAATTTACCAAAAGTAGATTTTAGTAATATAGAGGTTCCTTTTGAAGGTGATTTATGGAAACGTGAAGCTTTATCAAATCAATTAACTAATTATGTAGGACGCTTAGAGGCAGGGGCAACTTTAGCAATTGATGCAGAATGGGGCGCAGGAAAAACTTGGTTTGTTCATCATTGGAAAAAGGTATTAACTCACAGAGGACATCAAGTTATTTATTTGGATGCATTTTCTAATGACTATCTTGAAGATCCTTTTATCATCATCGCCACTGAAATTGCGGAAAGATTTGAAAAGGAAAAAGCCGGGCTAGGTGTTAAGCTTAGGGAAAAAGCTGTTGCAGCCTATCATGCCCTTCTACCTAATTTACCAATGCTTCTATTTCATTTAACGATGAGTCTAATAGGTGCAGGTGCTATTTCTAAAGGTGCAAGTGATATTATTAAAGATGTAAAAGATAATAGTGGTGAGGTAGGTGAGAAGTTTGCCGAAGCTATAAATGAGCAAATTAAAGAACATCTTGAGGAACGCGTCAAAAATCATGAAGCAGAGAAAAGAACTTTAGATAGTTTTAAACATCAACTTCAAGAACTTTCTAAAGAACTTGATAAACCATTGATTTTTATTATTGACGAACTAGATCGTTGTAAGCCCGAATTCTCTATTCGCCTTATAGAACGTATAAAACATTTTTTTGATACGCCAAAAATTGTATTTGTCTTAGCAATGCATAAAGCTCAGTTATGTGAATCCATTAATAGTTACTATGGTTTTCAAAGCAAGAATTATTATTTGGATAAGTTCATTGACTTTACTGTACTATTATCTACAGAAGAGCAAAAAAAACAAATCTCATATGAAGCTATTACTGAACAATATCTAGTAGAGCTAGGCCTATATCCACCTTCTGACGCCAAGCAATCAGGTCTATTTAGAGAAGCATGCTGGCTGTGTGCTACTTTTCATCCTTCAGCCCGGCAGATTAAGAAAATATTTAATAAATACTCACTTCTTTTAAGTCCTGACAATGAAACTAAAAAAAGTATGCTATTTTTAACATTATTTTTGGATGAAATTGGTTTTATCCCAGACAAAGAAGGCGCGACCTTTGAACTTATATATGATAGGCTCCAACCACTTTATATAAAGAAATATGGTACTTCTTACCATCCAGGTCCTACAGGCACTAAAGAGTACATTACATCTTTTCAGGAATTTATAAATAATATACTCACTACATCATATGGCCAAATGATGTTTCAATATCTAAGAATTAATAAAAAATTTTCAGGGGCAAGCTGGCAGGATATTTATGAGGGTAAAGCCATATCCCCTCCAATACAAGGTCATACTACTAACTTTGATAATGCTTGGTTTGACTATATTCATCAAGGATTTTAATAAAAGTAAATTGGTACAGAAATTTTATAAAATATTCTTATCTCTATGTAAGGGGATTATTTATGTGGGTAGCTATCATTACAGGTATCTTTTCCGTTATCACAACACTTATTGCACTTAAGCATCCTAAAAAGACTTCAAGGGAGCGCTTAAGAGAAGAGTTAGATCACGCAAAAAATTTTAACCACTATCTTCTTCAAGACCAAAAAAATGAAGAATCTCTTCCCATAGAAGTCAAACATAAAGCTGCGCAATACTACGCAGAAAATGAATATACTTCATTCTATGAAGTAAAGTATTTTTGGGGTACCTCAAATATAAAAAGGATTATCAGGATAAAGCATGCCTATTTCTTTTTATTTGATGTTTTTTATCATAAAGATGGTTCTATTCAACAGATTATATATCGAAGAGACATAGCTCGGCTTTTATTACTCGGTTTAGCATTAGGGTATCCCTTGTTACTTTTTCTAGCTATAGATGATTTCAATAATTTCAATTTAATTATAGAGAAAATTGATCAATTCAAAACGCAATATAAATATGTGGATCTTTTTAATTTCGTCATGTGGCGGTCAATCATGCTTTTTATTGGCTTTGGTTGCCTAGTTGGGTTTATCAATATTTGGGGAATTAACACTGAAATTAAAAAATTCTGCCAACTATCCTCTACTATAAAGCTTAAGACCTTTTGGTTAGATAAACAACTTCACTTTAAGAAACGCTATGTGATTATTTTAATCACAGTTGGATTAATTTGGGGTAGCTTAAAAACACTATAACTTTTTAATTCAAAAATAAATGAGATATATAACATTACTGTGCATATACTACGATATCTCTTGTCATTATGCTAAATCACTCATTACATCCTAATCCGGTATGAAAAAAGCCTGCATTTGCAGGCTTTTTTATGTCCGTAATATTTGTAGCTAGATTTCATTTAACCCGTAAGGAGATTCTCTATGAAAAAACCAGTCTGTCCCCACTGTCACTCTTCCCAGACCCACGCCACCGCATCTATCCCGAAGGCCGTAGTACTACAGGATGCCTTTTTAGAGATCCGACGCCTATGTGAGCATGTGGGTCAGTATGCCTTGGCAGGTGCTGCCATTGGCCGTAAGATCCGCCTGGTCTCACCCATGGCCGGAATGACCTCGGGCTTTGTGATCGGTAGCCTAGTTGGCGGCTTGACCTGTACGGTATCTGTACCCTTGATTTGCACAGCCCTCAAAACCACGGTACTGCGGTCTTACCAGTGCCGCCATTGTGGCCAGTGCTTTAGGCACTTTGGCATTTAGTAAATTGAACCAACCTGAGTTGGTTTAGATTAGCCCTATTAGGGTTTTAGCTATCTTACCTTAAATCCATTTAATTAATTCATGTTAGCTAATAACATCACTCAACCTGCTGTCTCATTAAACCCAATCTTCCTTAAACCCATCCATTGACACTGCATTCACATGACGCGGTGGGAACCCGTTTATCTGTAATTTAACCAAACTCAATGAAGGACTATTTCCTATGGCACATCTAATTGACTCAATAGCCTTTACCGGCACTACCCCTTGGCATGGCCTTGGCAACCAGTTGACCCCACGACAACCCATCGAGGTCTGGGCACGCCAGGCAGGCATGGACTGGACGATTGAAGCATCCCCAGTGCATTACCTGACCAAGCTCCCCAATTTGGATGGCGCTGATATCACAGCCTCAGGATTTAGCTCAAGCCCGGCACCAATAGGCAAGCATCCCAAGTGCGATATCCTGCTGTCCTTTGATGAACAACAGGTACTGTACCGTTCTGACAACCAGGCACCGCTATCGGTGGTGAGTCAGCGCTATCAGGTGGTACAGCCCCGCGAGATCCTTGAGTTCTACCGGGACTTAACGATAAAGGCTGACTTTGAGCTGGAAACTGCCGGGGTACTTAAAGGCGGCAAGAAGCTATGGGCACTGGCACGCACCGGGCAATCAGCCAGCATTAAGGGCAAGGATGTGTCTAACGGCTATATCCTCTTGGCAACCGCCTGTGATGGCACGATGGCCACTACCGCCCAGTTCACTAGTATCCGGGTGGTGTGTAATAACACCCTTGCCATTGCACTAAGGCAGAGTAAGGCACTAGGCAATTCATCTAATTCACTTAACAATCAGGGCATGGTGAAAGTCCCGCACAACACCAAGTTTGATGCGCAAAGCGTCAAGCAGCAACTGGGTATTTCCATCTCAAGTTGGGATGAATACATCTATCAACTCAACCAGCTTTCCAAACGTAAGGTGAAAAATGCTGAGGTAGACCGGTATCTGTGGCAGGTATTTAATGACAAGACAGCACCGATTAGCAGCAGCTTTAACGAACGTGCCATGACCAAGTGCAAGTCATTGTTTGAAGGCCATGGACGCGGTGCCATGCTGGATTCTGCCAAGGGTACTGCATTTGGACTACTCAACAGTGTCACTGAGTTTGTCGATCATGAGCGCAAGGCTAAAAGTACTGATCACCGGCTGGAGTCGGCATGGTTTGGTAATGGTGCGGTGATTAAGCAACGGGCACTGGATCTGGCAGGGTTGATGGTGGCTTGATAGTTTGCCTGGAACTTTTGTTCCAGGCACCCATTCAATCTTTTATTTTTTTCAACTTTCGTAAAATCATACATCGAACTACATGTTTTATGCATCAAGCCATTTAGAAAAGCTCATTATGATGATCACGCTCAAGAAGTAAATATAATGCACAACCTATTGTCAGCGTGGATGTAATGGAATACTTTTACGTCCATTATGGTACTGACGATTTAGAAAAATTGATTTTGGTATGACTTTGTCTAGAACAAGGATGTGGTTTTAACATGCAACATCAAGAGCTTTACTTTTCAAATAGTATCAATATGCAGCTGTTGCTGATGAAAATGTCGGAGTTTTTTATTAACAATCCTCATTATAAGCTGATGGACTATGAGCCAATCACTAGGGGATTAAGGTTTTATTATATTGTGGTGCCATAGCTCACTTAAAAATGCTGATTTGTCACTCTATTAATGCTCTTACTTTGATCATAGATCCATCAATAAATCAAAAGAGCTTGAGTAAAGCCAGACACTAAGTTTTGCTCACCAAAAAAGATAACTTCAAGGTCATTGCCATGCCAAAACCAGTCAGGTTAGCGATAAAGCTCATTTGGTTTTCTTTAATCATCCGGGTGTTGCTGAATCTTTTTGGAACAGTAATAGGAATATATTTAGTAGGAACTTTCTTAATCACATTCATTATCAGTACACTGATTGCCATTATTCCTTATAAGCTAGGCCATAGGAGCAACGCTGCACGTTATGTACTTTTGCTGATTGCGGTTCTTACCGCAATTGGTGCGTTATCGGTCTTTGTGTACCATGTGCCTAATACAATACTAGATCAACTGGATTTTCTGATTACGATTCCATTGTATATATATGCATTATACTTTCTGTTCTTTAATAAAGAAGTAGTTCACTGGTTTAGGAGTCAATAGAATAACTAATCCGAATTACCACACTCATTGTAGTAATTTTCTTTTTTTCTTATTGACACTTATCCCACTATTAGTTGTGGACTATTTGCCATAGAAAGCTGGCTATAAGCAGGGCACTGCGGAGTATTTTGGCTATTCTTATGCCCGACAGTTGGCATCAGTACAAGAATGCATGATTGATCCCAATGTAGCCAATAATGCAGCTTTTTAAACAGGGTACCGTGCATTTTTTGAGTAACCCTATGCAGCGCTTATAGCCGCAGTAGGGTTAACACATTTATCCCACAAGCCACACATATTCTTCAGTGCATTGTGGATTTAAGTACTTAATGCGATTAGCGTTTTTTTTAAACTTGCCACTGCCACCAGCAAAATCCACTTGCTGGCCGATTCGATAATTGCGGTTCATATACGTAAGAATCTGATTCACCTCATCCCATTTAACCAAGTTTTCAGGAAAAATCAGAAGCGAACCATCAGCATATAAACAGCCATTTTTTAGGGTCAATATTCCTGTTAAACGTGCAGAGGCAGAAATGCCATTGTACTCATAAACAGGAATATTCACTGTTGCCTTGCTCGCTTGCTGCTGAGATTGTGGCTGCTGAGATTGTTGGGGTTGTGATGGCTGCTGACATGCAGTCAGCAGCGTTAGTACAGCACATGTGCCACAGTACTTAAGTTGATTATTGATAAACAAGTTGTGCTCCTATATCTGCCAGAAAATCTACACTGGTATAAATCACTGTCCGGGCAATGGTTTTATCGGCATCCTTCCAAGAGCAGGCGGATTGAACACCAAATGCAACGTTTAAGGCAAACCATGAGCCGCCACTGTCCCCAGGTACACAGCGCAAGGTTCCTAACACCGAGGTATTTACTGTACCAGCTCCACAACTTTGCACTACTGCCGAGTTTATATTTAAGGTCTAACTCAAACAACAAATATGAGATCCTTTTAACAACAAAGCGGTTTTTGCCATTTATGATTTTCTTCCAAGCTGGATAAACAGTGACTGCATAGTCAGTCTTACTTTATATGATATCTATCATGTAATGAATAATGAGATTATATTATGATCATCATATAAATGAAGTTAGGCTTCAGGAGAATCAAAATGACTCAAGCTGTGATTGCCGGTTATGTGCGTACCCCATTTACCTTTGCACGCAAGGGTGCACTAGCAACTGTCCGCCCAGATGATCTGGCAGCGGTTGTATTAAAGGGGTTAATCGAAAAAACTGGCATTGACCCACATCTGATTGAAGATGTCATTATGGGTTGTGCTTATCCTGAAGGCACTCAAGGGGACAATATTGCCCGTAATGCGGCGTTGCTGGCAGGCTTGCCGATAGAAGTGGCAGGCACAACAGTGAACCGTTTTTGCGGTTCATCCATGTATGCCATTCATATTGCTGCTGGGCAAATTGCTATTGGCGCAGGTGATGCGTTTATTGCAGCCGGGGTAGAAAGTATGAGCATGGTGCCGCAAGGCGGTTTAAGCATGAACCCTAATCCTAAATTTTTTGAGCCAGGCGCGCCACAGGCTTATATAACGATGGGGCAAACAGCTGAAAATGTGGCCCAGCAGTATCAGGTGTTACGTGCTGATCAGGAACAACTGGCCTATGAATCGCAGCATAAGGCCGCCAGTGCGCAGCAAGCCGGTAAACTTCAGGATGAAATTATTCCGGTCACCACCCCTGAAGGTGTACTGGTAGACCAGGACCAGTGTCTAAGGCCATCCACCAGTCTTGAGGGGCTGGCTGCATTAAAACCAGCTTTTGATGAACATGGCAGTGTTACCGCTGGCACCTCTTCCCCGCTGACCGACGGCGCCAGTGCGGTATTGGTTACTTCACTTGAATTTGCCCAGCAGCATGGCCTGCCTATTCTGGCAAAGATCAAGTCCACCGCGGTGGCAGGCTGCCCGCCAGAACTGATGGGGATTGGCCCGGTGCCTGCCACCCAAAAAGCCCTTACCCGGGCAGGCTTAACCATTGCCGATATAGATGTGGTTGAAATCAATGAAGCCTTTGGCTCACAAGCGGTAGCCTGCCTGCGTGAATTAGGCATTGACCGCAGCCGGGTTAATCTGGATGGCGGTGCACTGGCGCTAGGTCATCCATTGGGCGCTACCGGGGCACGCATTACCGGTAAGGCAGCACAATTGTTACAACGGGAAGGTGGCAAATATGCACTGGCCACCCAGTGCATTGGCGGCGGCCAGGGAATTGCCACCATTTTAGAAGCGGTATAGCATATTTAGTTAAACCAGTGTGCGGGCTGGCAATCATCACAGGCAAACTGCCTGATAGTGAAACTAGCCTGCACTATGTTAAATCTCCCTTAATACTCACACTGGCATTTAACCATGATTTTAGTAGGCGCTACCCATGCGTTATAACGATGGACATAAGGCTCGTACCCATGCATTAATTATCAGTCATGCAGCGCAGGTCATCCGGCTCAAGGGTCCTGAACAGATGAGCGTGGCCTCACTGATGCAGCAGGTTGGCCTCACCCACGGCGGCTTTTATGCCCATTTTAAAACCAAGGATGAATTGATCGCAGCAGCCATTGAACACATGTTTGCTGAAAGTCTGGCTTATTTTGATCAGGTCGTGGCAGGCCATACGGGTAAGGATGCCATTGCAGCGTATATCAGTTTTTATCTGTCTGGCCTGCATCGCGACAAACGCGCCGAAGGTTGTCCTCTGGCAACTATTGCTCAACAGTTAACCCAGCTTGCACCCTTGGGTCAACAGGCATTTGCTAATGGGATGCAAGAGCTTTTGGGCAAGCTGACCAAGTATCTGGCCGACGCAGGCTTTACTGATGCAAATGCCCTTAGCTATTCCGTATTTGCAGATATGGTGGGTGCTATCACGCTGGCACGCTGTGAGCTGGATCAGGAACGTTCTGACCAGATGCTAAATGCCAGCCGCACTGCCCTGTATACACGGCTGGCTTTAATTTAAGACCTTTTTTAATATTGGATGCGTAGCGAGTATTAAGGAATTTTCTAATCTTAATTCAACGGAAATCGCAAGATATGATGTAAATTGCTTAAATCACCTACTATCTGGATGTCAGTAAATAGCGAACGAAACGCCTGATAAATTATAAAACCACTATAAAGAACATTACCGATAATAATGTTCCTATAATAAAGCAGGTAAGATTGCCAAATAATTTCAACAATATTCTTTCTTTAATATTTGCCCCATCCCTGTTTAAATGCTTGTTAAGTTTGGGAATCATAAAACAGTAAGCACAAATAAAGTATGCAATACCACTATTTATAGTAGCCAAGTTTTCTACAAAAATTATTCCTTTTTGCTTTTGATACAATAAGAAAAACATTGAAATGGTGTAGGTGATTAAACCTAAAAATGCATAAAGAAAGCTATAAGCTTCTTCTTTACTCATAATCTTATTGTCCATCTTTCCTATCCTAGATCCTATCTTTTATTGAGCAGCCATCTCGCTAGACAACTACTCAAGCATAAACATTAT
Organism: Alkanindiges illinoisensis DSM 15370; assembly: GCF_000619845.1. Classification (GTDB taxonomy): domain Bacteria; phylum Pseudomonadota; class Gammaproteobacteria; order Pseudomonadales; family Moraxellaceae; genus Alkanindiges; species Alkanindiges illinoisensis. The sequence goes on from NZ_JHUX01000003.1 coordinate 1,477,559, forward strand.
GATCTAAATAACCCAGGCATTAGGTGCCTGGGAAAAATCTGATGCATACCTCTTTGATAACGCTAACGAATTTTTCAGTTTGAATCATTTTGCCTAAGCTTTTAAATCATAACAGATTAACGCTCATGCAGGCTGTCTTTGGCATTTTGGATTAATGGACTCAAGAAATACTCAATCAGGCGGCGCTGTCCAGTCTTGATCTCAACCGTTACCGCCATACCGGGACTTAGATTGACCTGCTTGCCATCTACGTTAATGGTACTTTTTTCCATACGGATCAGTGAGGAATAAATCAGTCCCAGTTTTTCATCATTAATGGCATCGTGTGAAATTGAAAGTACTTTGGCATCAATAGTGCCATAGCGGGAATGCGGGAAGGTTTCAATCTTCACTTCAGCATTTTGGTCTTCCCGTACAAAGCCGATATCCTTGTTGGGAATAAACGCTTCAACTTCCAGCGGATTATTCTTTGGTACAATCACCATCAGTGCCTGTGCAGGGGTTACCACCCCACCCACCGTATTAATGGCCAGTTGCTGTACCGTGCCATCTACCGGACTTTTGAGTGCGGTTAGGGCCTGACGCTGGGCCGTCTTGATACCTTCCTGCTCTAGGGTTTCAATTTGCTGCTGTGCTTCATTTAAGCTATCCATGGTGGATTTTCTAAACTCGGCCATAAACTGGGCGCGTTGGGTACGGGTTTCATTTAAGGCCGCGCTCAGCTCTTTCACCTGTCCACGCTGACGATCCAGCTCGGTTTCTTTTTCCAGGCGTGCCTGCTCATAGGCCAGGTATTCATGCCGTGAGGCATAGTTTTCATCTTTCAACTGTTTAAAGTCATCAGCACGGGTCTTGGCAATCGGCACGATCTTTTCTAAGTTGGTGACTTGTGCGGTTGAAGAGTTAAGCTCGGCCTGACGACGACTGATTTCTGCATCATAGGTGGAAAGGCGGGACTGGTATTCATTGAGTTGGCTGAGCAAGGCACTGTGCGATTCATTGAATAAATCTGGATTGATGTTGTGATGATCAATTGAAGGTAATGCTAAACCCGCAAGCTTAGCCAGAATATATTTAGCCCGGTAAGCTTTTAGCCTGGCGAACGCCAAATCACTGCTGGTCTTGGTGTTATCAGCCTGCGCCACCGTGTAATCCAGTGCCACCAGTACCTGTCCGGCTTTCACCGCCTGACCTTCCTTGACCAGGATTTGTTTCACCGTGGCTGTTTCAAATGGCTGGATTACCTTAGTCCGGTCACTGGGAATAATCTTACCCTGTGCAGTGGCCGTAATATCAATCTTGCCAAAGTACGCCCACAGCAAGGCAATGATAAAAAAGCTGACTATCAGCCACATGGCAATCCGTGGTGCTGGCGATACCGGTTGTTCCTGTAAAGCCAAGGCTGCTGGCAGGAATTCAGCTTCGGTTGGCGTGACCGGACGGCTGGCCAGTTGTTTACGGCTTTGCCAGGACAGTTTGGCCACACCCGCATAGTGTTTTAAATGATTGAGAATACTCATGATGGGTTAACCGTGCTGTAACTGGTGTAATTTGGCATAGGCGCCACCGGGTGTTTGCAACAGCTGCTGATGCGTGCCGCTTTCAACAATCTCGCCCTGCTCCATCACAATGATCCGGTTGGCATTACGCACGGCGGATAAGCGATGGGCAATGATCAGCACCGTGCGGCCCTGGCAAATGGTTTGCATGTTGGCCTGGATAATGTGCTCACTTTCATAATCCAAGGCACTGGTGGCTTCATCAAAGATCAGGATGCGTGGATTGGTAATTAACGCGCGGGCAATCGCAATGCGCTGGCGCTGGCCACCCGATAAGGTTGAACCATGCTCACCCACCATGGTGTTATAGCCTTCTGGCAACTCCACAATAAATTCATGCGCACCAGCCAGCTTGGCCACTTCAATCACTCGCTCTAAAGAGGCACTGGGGTCAGACAGGGCAATATTTTCCCGGATGGTCCGGTTAAACAGCATGTTTTCCTGTAGTACCACGCCAATTTGCCGCCGCAGCGAGCTGGTATCCATAATGGATAAGTCCATACCGTCAATCAGGATGCGGCCACGTTCTGGCACATACAGGCGCTGGATGAGTTTGGTTAAGGTGCTTTTACCGGAACCCGAACGCCCGACAATCCCAATCACCTCACCTGGCTGGATACTCATATCAATGTCTTTAAGGATTTCACGGCCATCAGGACGATAACGGAAGAACAAATGATCAAGCGTGATGCTGCCTGCAATCTTAGGCAGACTGCCCTTGCTGTCGGACAGCTCGGTTTTGGTATTGAGGATATCGCCCAAGCGCTGAATGGAAATCCCTACCTGCTGGAAGTCAGTCCACATTTGTGCCAGACGCATGACGGGCTGTGACACCTGTCCGGCCAGCATGTTAAAGGCAATCAACTGGCCGACACTGAGCTTGCCTTCAATCACCAGTTTGGCCCCAAAATACATGATGGCCACGGTGACTATTTTATTAATGAGGGTCACGCCACTATTGGCAAAGGTACTGATGGTAGTGGTTTTAAAGCTGGATTTGACATAGCCTGCCAGCTGGTTATCCCATTTACGTACCCAGTGGTTTTCAGTAGCCAGTGATTTTACCGTATCCACCCCACTCACCGTTTCAACCAAAAAGGCCTGATTTTCCGCACCACGGGCAAATTTTTCATTCAAGCGCTGACGCAGGATTGGGGTAAAAATCACTGACAGCAGCAAATAACAGGGAATTGAAGCAATCACAATTAACGTGAGCCAGCCACTGTAATAAACCATCACGGCAATAAACACAAAGGAAAACACCAAATCCAGAATCAGGGTCAAGGCATTGCCGGTGAGAAAGGAGCGAATGTTTTCCAGCTCACGAATACGCGCGACCGAGTCGCCAACCCGGCGTGCCTGAAAGTAATTCAGTGGCAAGGCCAGCAAATGGCGAAATACCTTGGCTCCCAGTTCCACATCAATGCGGCTGGTGGTATGGGCGAACACATAACTGCGTAACGTCGAGAGCAATACATCAAAGATAATGATCACCGTTAAGCCAATGGCAATCACATCCAGGGTGGTCAATGCCCGATGCACCAGTACCTTGTCCATGACCACCTGAAAGAACAGTGGTGTGATCAAGGCAAATAGTTGCAGCACAAAGCTGACCAGCAGTACTTCAATCAGTAGCTTGCGATACTTAATCACTGAAGGAATAAACCAGGACAAGTCAAACTTGCGTAAGGCTTGAGCCAGGCTATCCTTGGTGGTGACTAAGATCAGTTTGCCCTGCCATAGCTCGCCAAACTGTACAGGCGTTAACAACTGGGGCCGTCCCATACGCGGAGACTGGACCAGATACTGGTCATTTTCAATTCGCGCCAGAATAAAGAATTCTGGTTCTCCATCAGGATTGGTGGTTTCTACAATGGCAGGTAATGGAATCTTGTCCAGCCGCTCAAGTGTCGTACTTACCGCCTTGGCTTTTAAATTTAAGCGCTTGGCCGCCAGCAATAACTCGGTGCTGTTAAATTGGGTATTATCCAGACCCGCTTCATGGATCACCTGCTCTGGCTCAACTGCCATGTGGTGAAAACGCGCCATCATGATCAGGCAAGCAAGGCCAGTGTCAATCCGGAGCATGGTATGAGCGGTATCGGGGGATTCTTGATTTTGGGCAACAAAAGACATGTACAGTAAAACCTATAGACTGACCAAACAATCAGGCCTTAACCATCGGTTAAGGCCTGATTGTCAGCAGTAATTTATTATTTCCAGTTGGCTGTAATCACCGCATTCAGCTGCGTTTGATATTCAGGCGGTAGGGAGGTTTGACCAGCTGCTGGCGGGGTCATGCCTGCCATGGCCTGTACTAGGTTTTGTACCTGGGTATCCAGCAAAGTCAGGTTATTGCCCGACTTTAACTGCTCCATATGATACTGGTTACCCAAGTACCAGTCCTTCATGACCGCTTTATTGCTGGTGCCAATGACACTGACTTCCAGGTTGTTACCTGACTTGGTAAACCACAGCTGGTCAGCGGCAATGTCACTACCAAAGCTTAAGGTGTCCTTGTTGCCGGATGTGGTGTCATTTTCAACAAGGGTATCAATGCCACTGCTGCGGTCAAACAAATAGGTATCATTGCCTGTACCACCCGTTAAGGTATTGGCCGCAGTATTTCCTTTTAAGGTGTTGGCCAGCGTATTGCCAGTGCCATTGATAACACTGCTGCCAGTTAAGTTCAGGTTTTCAAGGTTAGTGCCCAAGGTATAGGTAATACTACTTTGTACGCTATCGGTTCCTTCATTGGCATTTTCAGTAATGACATCCCCGGTGTTATCGATCACGTAGGTATCATTACCCACACCACCAATTAGCTTATCAGCCCCTGCACCACCATCCAGATAATCATCACCAGCAAGACCGGTTAAGGTATTAATGGCGCTGTTGCCAAGCAGGATGTTGTTTAGGGTATTGCCAGTTGCACTGTTGGCACCTGTACCGGTTAGGGTCAGATTTTCCACATTGGCATCCAGAGTACGGGTGACAGAACTTTGGATGGTATCTGTACCTTCATTGGCATTTTCAGTCACGGTATCTGAGGTGCTATCCACCACATAAATGTCATTACCTAAACCACCGGTGAGCTTGTCATTACCTGCACCACCATCTAATGTATCGTCACCTGTGCCAGCACTTAAGATGTTTACTGCACTGTTACCAATAATGATGTTGTTAAGCGCATTGCCTGTACCATTAATGGCAGTTGTGCCAGTGAGGGTTAAATTCTCAACATTATTATCAATCGTGCGGGTCACGGAACTTTGAATGGTGTCCGTGCCTTCATTCGCATTCTCGTTAATCACATCACTGGTTGAATCCACGACATAGGTGTCGTTACCGATTCCGCCAATCAGGGTGTCATTGCCTGCGCCCCCGTTTAGGGTGTCATCACCTGCACCACCAGTTAAGGTATTCACTGCGCTATTGCCAGTTAATACGTTATTTTGACTGTTGCCGGTGCCGCTGATCAATCCAGTGCTGGTCAAGGTCAGGTTTTCAATATTGTCGCTTAAGGTATAGGTCACACTGCTTTGTACACTGTCGGTGCCTTCAGCAGCGTTTTCGGTAATTTTATCGCTGCTGCTATCCACGATATAAGTATCATCACCTATGCCGCCCAGCAACGTATCATTACCCGCGCCACCATCCAGGGTATCATTCCCAGCATTGCCTTCCAGACGATCATCACCTGCTGCACCTGATAGGGTATTGTTGGCACTGTTACCAATGATGATATTGTTTAAGGTATTACCTGTACCGGTAATAACACTGGTTCCGGTTAAGGTGAGGTTTTCGACATTATTGGCCAAGGTATAGCTCACGCTACTTTGCACCAGGTCTGTACCTTCATTAGCTGCTTCAGTGATTGTATCTCCTGTGCCATAAATATAGGTATCATTACCAATACCACCTACCAGCACATCATTACCTGCACCGCCATCTAAAATATCATCGCCAGCACCACCGGTTAAGGTATTAACGGCACTATTACCAATCAGAGTATTGTTTAAGGCATTACCTGTACCATTGATTGCTGTAGTTCCAGTCAGGGTCAGGTTTTCAACATTGGCATTGGTCAGTGTTAACGTCACACTGCTCTTCACCGTATCAATGCCTTCACTAACATTTTCATTGATGACATCAGTATTGACATCAACGACATAGGTATCATCGCCCTTGCCACCATACATGGTATCAGTACCAGTACCGCCATCAAGGGTGTCATTACCACCATAGCCATACAGGATATCGTTGCCTGCCTGACCCGTTAAGTTGTCATTACCTGAGCCACCATATAGGGTATCGATGCCAGTCGTCCCATTTACTGTCAGGTTTTGCACAGCAAAGGTGAGCTTAAACACATCGCTTGCGGTCTGGTTAACGGTGTCCTTGGCAGTAATTTTGATATTTAACGGGGCAGAATTATCTGGTGAAGTACCACTTAAGGTGCGTGTTGTGGCATTAAAGGTCAGCCATGCGGGTAAGGCACCACCATCTTCCAGGGTTGCGCTGTAGGTCAATGCATCACCGTCAGCATCGGTAAAGGCACCCGATGGAATCACATAGCTAAAGGCCTTGCCATCAGTGACTGTCTGATCTGCAATGGCAGTGGCAACAACTGGCGCGCGATTCGGTGGATTAACCTTGAGAGTGAAGGGTCGACCAGTTCCCTGACCATACATGTCAGTACCCCAGTAATAAAACGTGAGGGTTCCAGAAACAGTAGCTGGTGGGGTACCACTTAAAGTACGGGTTACCGGATCAAAACTGAGCCAGGCTGGAATTGGATTATACTGGCCATTGCTAGCCTGGGTATTGGAAGTGACTTTAAACGTTAACGAATCCCAAGTATCCACATCAGTAATAGCATTTTCAGCAATGGTATAACTAAAGGTACTACCCTGACTGGTATTAATCGTGGGAATAGTCACATTCTGATTCATCGTTGGCGCATGATTAGTTGCTGCCCGGTTGACCAAGGCATCAATATCGGCCTGAGTCCAGATAACCCCAGAATCAAAGACAATCTGGTCTACTTTATTGGTAGTGGTTGCCGTATCGGCCACATAATGGTTGGACAGCCAGATATGATCATTGCTGTTTTTAAAGCTTAAATAAACACTATTACCCTGCTTTTGGGCAAACACGTCATTGGTACTATACCCTTCAATTTTTAAGGTATTGATTGCTTCAATATCGTCATTAAAGCTTAATGTATCGGTGCCGCCACCTTTAGCATACACGTACGTGTCATTACCGCCCAGACCATCACTATAGTTGTTTTGACTATTACCAACGATGATATTGTCCAGGTCATTACCAAATGCAGTCTTGGCTGCACCTTTTAAAATTAGATTTTCAATATTGTTTTGCAGCAAATGATAGCTACCAGTATCTGTCCAGTTACCATTACTATCCTGACGGTAGAAGCGATGGTCGTCCCACTGCTCAACAGTATCAATACCGCCACTATCACCATAGACATAACCAGACGGAGATAAATAGCCCTCTGCAACCTGATCCCCTTGCACTAGAATTTTTATGCCATCAGAATCAGTTAATAAACTGTCATAACGATCCACAATATAATAGTCATCGTCTGCGCCGCCACTTATAACATCAGCTCCTGTGCCGCCATCAAGTTTATCGTTGCCTGCGCCACCCTCTAGAATGTCATTACCTAAACGGCCCTCTAATAAGTTATCACCGTCATTACCAATAAGTTCATTATCATTCTCATCACCCTTGGCATAAAAGTTGCCAATACCTGTTAGCACAGCTTTTTCAATATTGGTGTTCTGTAGGTCAATATTGCGGGAAATATTTAATTCATCATAACCGCCATCAGTCCCTGTTTCTTCAAAGGTATCCTGGTTATCAATAATATAAATATCATTGCCATTTCCACCTATCAAGTGATCTATACCTTCCCCCCCAGATAAATAATCATCACCATCACCGCCATCCAGAAGATCATTACCTAACCCACTATAAAGTTGGTCATTGCCATCTCCACCGGTTAGGGTATTGTTGCCATCACCACCATCGAGAAGATCATCACCGGCATCGCCGTACAGTAGGTCATCACCGGCATTGCCGATTAGCGTGTCATTACCATCTAAGCCATGTAAAGTGTCATTACCCGCGTAGCCATACAGTATGTCATCAGTATTGCTGCCTTGCTGGACTTTGGACTTGATATCATTAACGGTCCAGATAGACCCATCACTAAATACCAACTGATCGACCTGATTACCGCCTTGGCCATCTTGGATAAAATAACCGGTAATTTTTAACGTATCCGGCGTATTGACCAGACGAATCACCAGATCATCATTCACACGCTGAACGCTAATATCACTGGCGATGATGTCATCCTTAAATACAATTTTATCCTGTTTAGAAGGCTGTGAATCATAACTGGTAATAACATCCTGACCATAGCCACGGCCAAAGATGTAACTATCATTGCCTACACCGCCATCCAGCATGTCATTACCTATACCACCATCCAGTAGGTCATTGCCTACACCGCCATTTAATTGGTCATTGCCTTCATTACCATACAACAGGTCATTTCCATCAGCACCCTGAACCGTATCATTGCCGGCAAAGCCATATAACTCATCATTTAAGGGTGTGCCATTGATGGAATCATTCTGTTCAGTTCCAGGTTGTAGATGCTCCTGAATTGCAGCCTGATTCCAGATAGTGCCATCATTAAATACCAACTGGTCAATACGATAAATCTGTGGATTGTAGTTATCGAAATAATAATTAATGCGAAGGATATCTTCAGTATTTCTCACCCGAATGACCAGATCACTACCTTCACGGTTCATAATCAGATCAGTGGGCAAAATATCTGCCTTAAAACTTATTTTATCGACGGCACTCAGATTCTCATCATAGTTATTAATAACATCCTGGCCATAGCCGCGACCAAAGATATAAGTGTCATTGCCACTACCACCACTTAAGTAATCGCTACCTATACCACCATCTAATGTGTCATCGCCCTCACCGCTGTTTAGAGTGTCGTTGTCCGCTTTACCATACAGCGTATCATTGCCTTGTCCACTGTCTAGATAATCGTCTCCATCTCCACCGTCTAATAAGTCATTCCCTTTTCCACTATATAAAGCATCATTACCGGCCTCACCATACAGCCTATTTTTTCCATCCCCTGCTTCTAAGTGATCGTCTCCATCACCGCCATTAAGGACATCATCTCCTACACCACTGTAGAGCCGATCACTACCATTTCCACCTTTGAGATTATTGTTGCCATCACCGGCACTAAGGACATCATCTCCTATGCCACCATCCAGCAGGTCATTCCCCATGCCACCATCGAGAATGTCATCACCGGCATCGCCGTACAGTAGGTCATCCCCAGCATTGCCGATCAGCGTGTCATTACCATCCAAGCCATGTAAGGTATCGTTGCCAGCATAACCATACAGATTATCGTTGGCATTAGAACCTTGCTGCACCTTAGGCTTGATATCATCAACGGTCCAGATGGTGCCATCATTAAACACTAACTGGTCTATCTGATTACCACTTTGACCATCGCTAAGGAAATAGTTAGCAATTTCGATACGATCAGAAGAATCTTTAATTTGAATGATCAGATTATCCGAAGCTCGATTGACTGCAAGATCGGTGGCTGAAATACCGGCCTTAAAGACGATTTTATCCTGTTTATTAACCCTATTATCATAATTATAAATGACATCCTGACCATCCCCGCGCCCGAAGATATAGGTATCATTACCAATTCCACTGACTAAGGTGTCATTACCAGTGTCACCTTCCAGAAGGTTATTACCATCACCACTGATTAGGTAATCATTCCCTTCACCACCCCGTAAGAGATCATCGCCATTCTCCGTATATAATCGGTCATCCCCAGATCCACCAATTAAAATGTTATTACCAGTGCCACCATCCAAAGTGTCATTGCCATCGCCGCCATCTAATGTATCATTGCCCTGATCACCATAAAGGGAATCGTTACCAGCCAGTCCTGATATAGTGTCATCACTGGCATAGCCATATAAGGCATCATCCTCCGCAGTACCCTCTAGAACTTTGGCCCTAATATCGTTCAACGCCCATACTGTTCCATCTGCAAAAATAATTTGCTGAACCTGGCGTGAATTGCTATTCCCATCATCATAAAAGTAGGATTGAACCTTTAGCGAATCTGTCGTATTTCTAATGTAAAGGACAAGATCGCTACCGTCACGACGTGCCAGGACATCATTAACGGCAATATTGTCTTTAAAAATAATCTTATCATTCTTATTTAAGCCACTATCATACGCATCAATACTGTCCTGACCATAGCCGCGCCCAAAGATATAGGTATCATTTCCGCTACCTCCATATAGCCGATCATTTCCAGTACCGCCGTCTAAAATATCATTGCCCTCATTTCCTACTAAATAATCATCTCCTGCTAGACCATCAATACTATTGTCTAAACTATCACCATAAAGATTATCGTTATATTCCGTACCTTGTTGAACTTTTAAACTAATATCTTGACTCGTCCAAATTGTACCATCAGCAAAAACAATTTGTTCCAACTGATACTGGGAACCATAGTAAAAGTAATTAATGTTTATATAATCGGAAGTATTTTTAACATATAGCTTTAAATCACTGCCTTCACGTCTTGCAATAATATCATTAACAGCAATGTCACTATTAAAAGTTATCTTATCAGTTTGATTATTATAGTAATCATAGTTATAGATGTTGTCTTGTCCATTACCACGGCCAAATAGATAGGTATCATTCCCTTCACCTCCATCCAAGTAGTCATTACCAAGACCGCCAGTTAACTCGTCATTTCCTTCACCACCGTCTAAACGGTCATTACCCAGACCGCCATTGAGAACATCATTACCTCCATAGCCTAATAAATAATCATCACCATCTAGGCCGAAGAAAGTATTACTGCTTTCATCGCCATGAATCTCATCATTACCATTGGTAATTTGAAGTACCTTGCTATTGATATCTGTGGGTGTCCAGATTGTTCCGTTAGCAAAAACAATTTGTCCTAGCTGAAATTGATTAGCATAAAAATAGCTTCCTATTGTCAAACTATCGGAACTATTCTTAAATGTTATAATTAGATTATAAGATTGCCGTTTAACGATAACATCTTCAATGTTAATATCATTTTTAAATATGACTTTATCACTTCCATTATCAGTATCGTAATAATTCCCTGTAATATAATCCTGTCCAAAACCACGGCCAAAGATATAAGTATCCGCTCCAATCCCCCCATCTAGGGTATCATTTCCAATACCGCCATCCAGAGTATCATTACCACTATTACCTTCTAAATAATCATTGCCACTACCACCATCCAGAATATCATCCCCACCGTAGCCGATTATAGTGTCATTACCAGCCAAACCCGCCAAGTTATCGTTACCGGAGTAACCATAAAGTCTATCGTTATAGTCTGTGGCTTGTTGAACTTTTTGTTTAATATCAGCGATTGACCAGATTGTGCCGTCAGCAAAAACAATTTGATCTACGCGATAATTGGTAGGACCACTCTCATCAAAATAACTCCAAACAACAAGCTGATCATTAGTATTTTTAATGGTTAAAATTAAATCGGATTGATTTCTTGTTAAATTAATATCTGCAATAGAAATACCTGCTTTTAGCTGAATTTTATCAAGTTTATCAGGCGCAGAATCATAGCTATAAATAACATCATATCCATAGTTACGTCCAAAGGAATAGGTATCATTACCATATCCTCCATTCAACTGGTCGTCCCCTGCACCACCGTCTAGCTGATCATCACCATCATCGCCATATAATGAGTCATTGTCTGCTCCGCCTTCCAGCAAATCATTGCCTAAATTTCCATGTAACTCATCATAGCCGGCACCACCACTTAATACATCATCTCCTGTATTACCATAAAGCTGATCATTACCAGCCAAACCTGCTAAGGTATTGCTTGTGGCATAACCATAGAGTTGATCTGCCTGATCAGTACCTTGCTGAGCCTTAATTTTAATATCGTCTACAGTCCAGATCGTGCCATCAGCAAATACAATCTGATCCATACGTAAAGGCGTCATTGCGCTATTGGCAATAAAATAATCATTCACTGTGATCTGGTCAGCACTATTATTTATCATCAGTAGCAAATGATTATTGACACGCTTTACGCTGACCTCTGACGCTGATATTCCTGCCTCGAACTGGATTTTATCCAGCTTGCCTGTATTACCGGAATCATTATCAATATTGTTGATCACATCCTGGCCATCACCACGGCTAAACAGATAAGTGTCGTTGCCAGAACCCCCATCCAGCAAATCATTGCCACTGCCACCTTGTATGGTATCATTGCCGGCTTCACCAAAAATGGTGTCATTGCCAGCACCACCCTTGATCAGATCATTGCCATTACCCCCTTTAACCAGATCATTACCATTGCCGGCATCGACAATATCATCCCCATTTAAAGCCGTAATGCTGTCATTACCATCCCAGCTATTAATGGTATCGCTGTCTGCTGTACCGGTAATCGTATCGTCACCGGCATAAATGGCTTGCATGAATAACGTTCTGGTGGGTAGATCAGCAACCTGTGCTGCCCTGATGGCAAACTGCTCAACAAATTCACGGTATAACACATCATGATAGGGGTCTAGACCGGAAATCGTCAGGCGGAATGATTCAATTTGCCCGGCGCCATGGGCAGGATTCTGTACAAATAAGGTGGCTAACTGGTCGGCCGCCAGTGAATAATCAGCATGCCAGATCTCATCAACCAGTTTCCAGTCATGAATGCCGCCAAAACCCGAAGGAAGTTGATCCTCATAGGTGTTATGAAGAACCTGAGTGCTGCCACCTGAACTACTTGTAGAGCCTGCCAAATATAGCGTTCCCTGAAAGACTTTTTCATCTTTAAAGTTGACTAACGACAATAAATCGCTGTAATTGGCCTGCATTAGCAACTGGCTATAGGCACTCTTGACCACATTCTGATAAGCCGCCTCCAGCGAACCAATAAACACGCCACCCCGGACCAATCCTGCCCATTCGGTTTCCTTGCCCCACAGTACTTTTAATACTTCATAATGTGGCGCGCTGATGCTATATAAATTTGCATCATCATCCGGTGTATCCTGCTTACCCGTCCAGTAAAGTAGTATTTTTTCAACCAGTTGACGCTGCTGCATTGGCTCAGTAATGGCAAACTGCTCAACCAGTTCCTGAAGTTTACCTGTCGTATCATTGGCCATAGCAATATGGAGGGATGGCACGGTGCCATAGCCCATGAGATTTGGTAGTGCCAAAATATCAAACGGCAGGTTTTCCTCAATGTTACTGGAGTCAACAAACACTGTCCTGGCTGTATCAACTTCAAACAACAGGGTTTCTGCTAGGCCAGTGGTAGAGGTTTCTACCCCATCCACGATACTTGTCTGCGTATAACTGCTTAAGTTAGTGTGAACTACCTTATTACTGTCAGTCACATTTTCTACAGTGGCATTAAGATTAATGGATTTAATCGATAAGTCAGCGAACGAATACAGTTCCGTCGACTGGGAAATACCATCTTGATTCGTGTCTTTCCATATCCTCAACTGACTAAAAACAGTGTCCTGATTATTGATGATATGATCCTGGTTGGCATCATATTGTGCCAGTGCAGCAAAACCATCAGCCGCTTTATTGCCGTTGGCTAATTTGGTATCTGTGCCAAATAATTCAGAACCATTATCAATTTTGCCATTATTGTTTAAATCTAGGGTAACAAAGCCATCGCTTGCACTCACCCATGATGTATTTTCGGCAAAACCATTACCATCCAAGTCAAAATGCACCCCAGCACTGATAGGCTGGGTATTAATTTTGCCATCATGATCCAAATCCAGAATCAATGGGTCAGAAGGACGCGGTGGAATTGGGGGTATTCTTAATGGTGGTTTTTTGGGTGGCGGTGGTGCATCCCGGGTAACCACTACCCTAAACCGGATGCCCAGCTCGCCATTGTCCAGTGTCTCTGTGGTGAGTTGACCATAGGTAAAATCAATATTGCCGGAAACTTCATAGACCGCCTGAGTTGCCGATTGAGAGATTAATTGCAAAGGTCCATGGCTTAGAAGTTTATAAGGCCCGAAATCCAGTACCGGCGGGGGTGTCAGATTCTCATTTCTGTATTTAATGGTTTTGCCATTCAGTTGTTGTCCGTTATAGCTTAAAGTGCCCTTACCATCGCTATCATTAATGATAACCGTACCAGATGCCTGATAGGTATCAAAATCATCACCACCCTTTAATAATCCTGAGCCAATCAGCGTGTCGTTACCTGCCTCACCATATAGCTCATCACTATCGCCAGTACCACCTTTTAAGATGTCATTGCCATCGCCACCATACAGTTGGTCATTGCCTTCATCACCACTTAACAGGTCAATGTCTGCTGCACCATACAGCTTATCGTCGCCTTGGCCACCATAGAGAAAATTATTGTCTCTGTCGGTCTGATCATTTCTGACACTGCCGGCAAACAGCCAGTCATTACCGGCTGCACCATATAAAAAATCCCGGCCTTTACCGCCATATAAATAGTTTGCAGAAGTATCATCTACATCATTGCTTTTCGTACCCGCGTACAGAAAATCGTTACCATCGAAACCTTCAAGAACATCAGAATCTTGCCCGCCATAAAGATAATCATTACCAGCTGCCCCATAGAGATGGTCATTACCATCATCTCCATTAAGATAATTTGTTGAAGTCTCTGTGGTATCGTCTTTTCTTATACCTGCATATAATTTATCATCACCACTATCACCATGTAATATATCCTGATCTTTGCCGCCATAAAGCGTATCAGCTCCATAACCGCCATATAGGGTATCGTTGCCTTTGCCACCATGTAACGTATCACTACCTATGCCACCCTTGAGTGTGTCATTACCCCCTAGTCCAAAAAGGGTATCGTCGCCCAACCCAATCAGCAATCCCCCATCAAGCGTATCATTGCTTCCGGTACCGTAAACTGTGTCATCCAGCACCCGTGATACTGCATCTTCAATAGTTCCTGCTGCTATATCAGCGAAATCGGTTAAGTAGTCAACAAACTCCTCAAAATTTCTTTCTGCCCAGGCAAAACCAGCTGGCTGTTGAGACTGTATCCATTCACTTTTTTGATAGACGCCAAATAGTACTTTTAAGCCTACCCATTGGTCACTATTGGGTGCAAGTGCTGCAGCCAATAGTGGACTTTCCAACAACAGTGGAATAAGTGCAACCGGATTTAAACCATCCGAATAACCATAACTAAATGTCTTGATGGCACCAATCATGGCTGTACTAGTCGCTTCGCCACCAACATGAAATTTATCAATGGTACGTGCCATTGCAATGCTGGTCATTTTGACAAACTCATCGACTTTACCCGCATCAACAATAGTTTGTCCGATTTTTTTGGCCCCAGCACCATTAACCTCACCATCCTCAGTAATTTTGGTATCCCAAAAATAGAACGCACCCCCCCATTGACTAACACCTAATCCTGCGAAATCAATAGCAGCTTGAATGTCATGGCTTACTTGACTTTCTAAAGACGGAATGATGCCTTTTGGCTTACCGCTTACATTCCCATTCTTGTCTAATCCAGCAATATCGTAATAGACGTTTTTGGCAATATGATTGCTTATATTTGCAATATTTTCATTAGAGGAATTTAATTTTGCCAAATTCAGGCTTTCTATATTGATCTGCTGAATAAAATAGGCAGACTGGGTCGGTGTGACAGGACTTAAAAATCGCTCTGGATGAGCCACATAGTTCAGATACCTATTAATATCCGCTGCCTGCTGAAACCAGTAGGCCTGATCAGGGTCATCAATGAGCATTTTTGAACCAAAGGTATTGTATATATAACTATACATACCTGCATAATCAGGATACTTCCCATTTGGAACTTTAACAAAACTATCAATTATAGCTAATTGGGTCACATCTATTGAAATTGTCATAATTTTTCCTATAATCTTTACTACTGAAATGTTTTACACTTTTAAAGATGAAATATTCCATTCGTCTAATAATCGCCAAATAGCTAAGTCTATCTCTTTCCAATGTTTTAAATTTTTACTTTCGATGCGCCACTCTACTTTAACTCCTCCAAACAACGACTCTTGTGACTCCCCTACAACCCAGTCTTTATCTCTAAAAGTAAAATAAACTCCCGAAATATTAGGATAGTCAGATTTACCAAAGCAAAGTAGGCCGTTAGTTTTTGTAAAAATATTACATTTTAAGCTATACTTGCTTGAAGAATCTTTATCGTATTTGGCTTCGTCTGATTCCTCAAAAATTCTATAAGAATGATATGTATCTGTTTTTGAACCTGTAAAGTTAATTCTAACTTTGACCTGATCAGGATGATCTAAGCCATGTTCAGATTCGATGATTTTATCAGTCGCCTGCACAGTTGAGCCATTGAGCATCAAATTAAATTCCAACTGTTGCCCTGCGATGATAGCCACTGGTTGCATCTGTCTTGCCTGAGCTTTCGTCAACTTGGCAAACTGCTCCGGCACATAATCAACCGGAAACTGACCCACATAATGCTCACTTTCTGGCCGATAAAATTCAGCATCATGCGGCCCTGTAGAGATATGGGTTCTTCTGGCACCTAGTTTAGTCTTGAGGATAAATTGGTCATTAAATTTCCATGTGACCACCTCACCTTCTTTGTAAGGATCAGCTTCTTTTTGACTCGACATGCAACCTCCCAACAGTATTAGTATTGTGACTATCTTTAAATTGTTAAATCTAATAATTGTCATCTAATTGCCTTGCTATTTATAAATGAAATAAAACATTCTACTATTTCAATTGATTTATAAATAATTACTGTTGTTTATCCACATCATTCAATAGTGAGACATTCCACGCTTCAAGTAGCTATTTCCAAGATTCTGCCCGTTTACTGTTTGCTTCACACAAATTTAGTTTTAATAAAAATTTGCATATTAAACTTTCATATCTCTACTATTGTTAGCCTTGGAAGCATGTAATCCTGTTTTTCTTGCCTAACTTTACCTACAGTCAAACTATTTGATATTAACCACACGTTCCAACTTTTTAGGAGCCTGTAACTCCAGCCTCTATATCTATAAATTCAGTTATTCAAAATCAAATATTTAACTTAGAATGAATTTTTTCAATCTAACCTCATTATTAAAAGCACAATAAACACTACATAAACATACTTTTTTCTGTTGATAGAATACACTAGACAATATTTAATTAAAATTATAAGTATACAAATCTGTCTATTTCTTAGGTTAAGAAATTGATTTAATAGGTTATTTTTTATTAGATTTCATATATTACTTCCTGTTTTTCATCAGCCCATTAGAAGCAATTATATTTTGCAATACTCACCCCACTCACTCATCAGCCTGTTTCTTTTTTCCAAGAAATCACTACGCAGGTAAGCAGCCTCTACACTATCAGGCAATTTATGGGCTAACGCATGCTCACAGACTTCACGCGGATAGCTGGTTTTATCTGCTGCCCAGTCCCTAAAGGTTGAACGAAAACCATGGGTAGTCACTACCCTATCTTGTTTAGGGTCAAGAAAACCTTTTCTACCTGCTTCTAGCTCAGCAGCATGCAACCGTCTAATTACAGCAGTCAGTGCCATGTCGGATAACTTGCCACCGCGTGGTGCTGGAAAAATGTAGGGATTATCAACCATTCTAGGTAGCAGCTGTAAAAGCTGAAAAGCATCATCAGACAAAGGTACTTTATGCTCCCGGCCTGCTTTCATCCGCTCTTTGGGAATAACCCAAGTTCTTTTATCCCAGTCAATCTCATCCCATATCGCTCCAAATACTTCACCGGAACGGACTGCTGTTAAAATGGCAAACTCTAAGGCACGGGGGGATATGCCCTCACGTTGACGTAATGCAGCCATAAAACTCTGAATTTCAGTATAAGGTAAGGAGGGTTGTCGCTGGATTTCCTGTTTTACCTTGCCCAGAATTGGTTCCAATGCTCCTTTCCATGCTGCCGGATTATCACCCTGCCGATAATCCATGGCCTTGGCGTAATCTAGAATCGTCTCTAATCTGCCCCGAAGCCGTCTGGCTGTTTCATTTTTGTTATGCCATATTGGCTCCAGTACCATGAGTATTTCTGACTTACCAATATTGCTCACCGGCTGCTCGCCAATAATCGGATAGGCATAGGTTTCCAGCGTTGATCCCCATTGGGCAATATGCTTGGCATTTTTCAGTTCGCGGGTTTTATTGGCGATGACAATTTCGGCACATTCACGAAAGGTCTTGGCTTTAAGCTGCTGCATAAGCAAGGTTTGCCGTTGCTGCTTTTTTTGCTCTACCGGATCAATACCATCACGCACTTGCTTACGCAATTCTCTGGCTTTTTCCCGTGCTTCACCCAATGAGATTTCTGGATAGGCACCCAAGCCAATATCCCGACGATGTACAACAGGCTGCCCTTTACTGTCAATTCTGGTGCCTACTGCAATACGCAGTATCCATGAACGTGAACCATCCATCACGCGTAGCTGTAAACCATCAACCCCGCCCACCGGATAACGGCCATTGATTTTGAGTTTTGAAACGCTGAGCGCGGAAAGTTCTTTGGCTTTTTTAGGCATATGTCCTGCCCAATATCTTGATATGTATAAGGTGCCAAATCTAGCCTGATCCTACAAGCAAGCTTTTGAGTAATTTTTCATTAATTATTGAATTTAATGTAATTTTTATATAACTAACTGGTACTTCTATTTAGCCTTAAATACTTAAAAGTAATTCAAGAAACGTACAAAAGGAGTTGTCTGATTGTTTTCTACTCTAAGACGGTTATAGTCTGTCTAGCAAAACCCATGCTCACATAATCAGCCACGTCTAATTAAGTTAGACTATACCTCTATTATCTCACATGTTAAAATTCACTAATGTTATTACATTTGTTATTACAAGGAGAATGACATGTCGACAATTACTATCCGTATCGAAGATGATCTCAAAGAACGTTCTTACGCTGCCCTAGAACAACTAGGGATCACACCATCAGAACTATTGCGCCAGACCCTACAATATGTCGCAGAACAAAAAAAACTTCCTTTTAAAACGATTGTGGTATCAGATGAGGATGCGGAACTACTTGCGATAGTTAAGGAACGTCTATCTAAACCACAAAAAGGTATTAAGGTTAGCTTAGATGACTTATGAGTTAGAATTTGATCCACGCGCGTTAAAAGAATGGCAAAAGCTAGGGCATACTGTTAAAACCCAATTCAAAAAGAAACTGGAAAAGGTTTTAGAAAATCCCCGGATTGAAGCAAATCAGCTCAGTGGTCTGTCCGACTGTTATAAGATTAAATTGCGATCAGCCGGTTATCGTCTCGTTTATCAAGTACGTGATGAACTCATCATCGTATTTGTGGTCGCTATAGGCAAACGTGAAAATAACGCAGTCTATGAGGACGCTCATCAGCGTACCGAAGCACAAGAGTAATTTATATCTTCTGGCCTACATAAAAACCCACATAAATAAACCCACATCCCAGCCAACATAAAGTGCTGGATTAAGTCAAATTCCACCAGACACCTTCGGACAACCAATTTGCTTAAATGTATGTTTTATAATTAAAAATAATATCGTATCGGACGGTATCGGATCAATAATTCACGGACACCGTTTCCGCCAAATTATAGTTCACTACAGTTCGATGTAGTACGCAAACCCCTTAGTTTATAGGACTTAGGGGTTTTTTGTTGTCCTTAGCAAATTTTAAAAATCTGCTAAAATCCAACTTTCAAGTCATATCCTTAAGAGCATTTACTTCACCACTAAAAAGTTGAGCGTATGGCCTAAACGCTTAATCAGCTCGCCGATTTAAAATACATTAATATTTTATATAGATTTATAAGTGGCTCCTCTAATTAATGACTTGTGATTCAATTAACTGAATGAATGACCCAAGTTTTTGAGGTTCTTTGCTCACCAACTATAAATGAAATGTTTAAACATACTTTTTGCCCTTCTTTTAACCTTGAAAAATCTACATTTTCACCATTAAAAGAATCTGAATAGGTCATTCCTCCGTACTTGTCTAATTTAAATAAGTAGGTATTTCTGGCTTTAGCTGTTGAACCAGTAGAAGGAACTTTCATGGAAGAAATTCCACACGCTGTCTCAATCGGTGTACGTTGAACATCTGGGCTAAAATTAAACATTACATAAAGACTCAAAGAGGAAAGTAGAAAAAAACAATGAAAGCATTAAATATTTTTTCTTATTTTGCTCTTCATAAATTCCCAAAAATAAAGCTGCCAAGATAAATGAAATACTAGACACATAGAGTAAAAAACCCTTATAGCTAAGCATATGATATAAAATAATTTTTAATTTTATTTCTTCTCTTTTGTAATTTCTATCAGGCTTAAATACTGATAATAAAGTTATTGGCGACAGGTTACGACGTTTCAAGCTTTTTTTTTAGCCAGAATCCCTTAAAATGGTTATCTGTTATACAGTTTGAGACCATGATCATGTCAGTGGCTTTAATTATCCGTAATATTAATCCCGACCGTGACCCCAATACCGAACTTCTGGTAGTTACGCTGGATGACAACCGTGCCATCACCGCAGAATTGGGTTTAGCACCCTATCCCAATGTTGCCACCAGTTTTAATCCGCAAGGTCAAGTCTACTGGTTTCCCCGAGTTACCCAGGCACAGGATCACGGTGTATTTCTCAATGATGAAAGCAACCATTGCCATGCAGAAGACAGCAATGACACTGATTACCTGTGGTTTTGCGAACTGGATCAGGCGGGTTAAGCTAAAAATGGCCAGCTTGTTTCTGGTTGACCATTTTTACCCGCTTTTTTTGCTCAAGCCTCAGTTTTTAAGCCCTTGTGGTTTTTCCAGCAAATAGTTTTCTGACCAGTACAAAAAATAGTGGTACATAAAATACTGCCAGTACTGTGCCAAATAATACCCCACCCACAATACTTACCCCAATTTCCTGACGGCTAACTGCTCCTGCGCCAGCGGAAAATACTAAAGGAATTACGCCTGCTACGAAAGCCAGTGAAGTCATGATAATGGGCCGTAGTCGCAGGCGTGCGCCTTCCAGTGCAGACTCTAGAATACTGCTGCCTTTATCCTGTGCAGCGGCGGCAAACTCTACAATCAAAATGGCATTTTTGGTCGACAAACCAATGGTCGCCAGAATTGCCACCTGAAAGTAAATATCGTTGCTAAAACCAGCAAGCTTGGTAAATAGCACAGCTCCCAGTACACCTAATGGAATAACCAGCATGACAGCCGTAGGAATGGTCCAGCTTTCATAGAGTGCAGCCAGACACAGAAAAATAAATGCAATGGAGGCAATATACAGCCAGATACCCTGCTGGGTGGTTTGCTGTTCCTGATAGGACAAGCCACTCCAGGCCAGTCCAAAGCCTTTTTCGGCATTGACCAGTTGCTGCATGGTGGTCATGGCTTCACCTGAGCTATAGCCCTCAGCCACGTTACCATTAATCTGCATGGATGAAATCCCATTAAAACGCTGTAGCAATTGCGGGTTGCGAATCCAGTCCGTAGTGGTAAAGCTGGCAAATGATGCCATAGTGCCATCGGCACCGCGTACGTACCACTGGGCCAAGTCCTCTGGCTTGGAGCGTGAATTCATGTCACCCTGAATGTATACCCGCTTGATGCGCCCACGGTCAATGAAGTCATTCACATACACGCCGCCCCATGCCGCACTCAGGGTTGAATTAATATCAGACTGACTTAAGCCCATGATGGCAGCCTTGCTCTGGTCAATATTCAGGTGCAGCTGGGTTTTATCTTCAAGCCCGCTCATACGCACATTACGCAGATTAGGATTGTCATTGGCCTTGTTAAGAATGCGTTCCTGTGCCGCAATTAAGGCATCACGCCCAGCATTATTGATGTCCTGTAACCAGAATTCAAAACCGTTCGACTGGCCAAGCCCACGCACAACAGATGGTGCATTCACATTCACTTTAACATCCGGTACTTTTTTAAAGTATTTATTGGCGCGTTCAATAATGGCCGCAGCCGTGTTGTCTTTGCCTTTGCGCTCATCCCAGTGCTTTAGTGACACATAAGCCTGCCCAACATTTTGCCCATTGCCTGAAAAATTACGCCCGAGCACAATCATTACAGTATTCAGGTTATTTTTTTCTTTGGTTAGAAAATAATCCGACACCTGTTTGCCAATTTGTTCAGTATCACGTAAAGGTGCACCTTCCTTTAGGGTAAATTGCACATTCAGCGATCCCTGGTCTTCATCCGGCAAAAAGCTGGTGGGCAAACTGGTATATGCCACTGCTACCAGTGCAGAAATGACAATAAACCCTGCCATAAATAGTTTTGGCCAGCCAATCATGCGTGCCACTGCATTTTTATAGCCGTGCTGCAAACACTCAAAACTCCGGTTAAACCAGCCAAAAAAACCACCTTGATGCGGCTCTTTTTGATGAGATGGTTTAAGCAAGGTTGCGCACAAGGCAGGTGTTAAGGTCAGCGCAACCAATACCGACAATATCATGGCCGACACGATGGTAATGGAAAATTGCTGGTAAATAACACCAATCGAACCGCCAAAAAATGCCATCGGCAAAAATACTGCGGATAGCACCAGCGTAATGCCAATTAGCGCGCCCGTAATTTCCTGCATCGATTCAATGGTCGCTTGTCGTGCATCCAGTTGCTGTTCATGCATTACCCGCTCGACGTTTTCCACCACCACAATAGCATCATCTACCAGTAAACCGATAGCCAATACCATGGCAAACAGGGTTAGCGTGTTAATGCTGAGTCCCAGCACGGCCAAAATACCAAATGTCCCTAGCAGTACCACGGGTACGGCAATGGCCGGAATAATAGTGGCGCGCCAGTTTTGCAAAAATACAAACATGACAATCACCACCAGAATAATGGCTTCAATGAGTGTCTTAACCACGCCTTTGATAGAGGCCGTTACAAACGGTGTGCTGTCACGTGGATAGGCAATTTTTAGCCCGGCCGGCAGTTGTTTTTCCAGTTGCTGCATTTCACTGCGAATAGTGTCAGCCACGTCCAGTGCATTAGCACCGGTAGCCAGATCAATTGACATACCGGAAGAGGGAAAACCATTCAGGCCAGTAGATACTGAGTAATTTTCTGAACCCAGCTCCACCCGTGCCACATCTTTTAAATACACCACGGCACCGCCCGGCTGGGCCTTGAGCACAATATTGCCAAACTGCTCCGGAGTTTGCAGACGTGATAACGCCGTAACATTCACGTTTAAATACTGGTCGGGTGGTGCAGGCTGCGCACCAATTTCACCGGCGGTCACCTGGGTATTTTGCGCTTCAATGGCGTTGCGGATGTCCGATGGCATCAGGCTGTAGCTGTTAAGCTTTTGCGGATCAAGCCAGATGCGCATAGCATATTGCGAGCCAAATACATTGGTTTCGCCTACCCCATTAATCCGGCTCAGCACTGGTTCCACATGGTTAATCAGGTAATCGGAAATTTCAACCGTGCTCATTTTGCGGCTGGTGTCATAAATACCAATTACCATCAGGCTGTCACCCTGTGACTTGGACACCGTGACGCCTTGTTGTTGTACCACTTGCGGCAAACGATTCAGGCTACTGCTAATGCTGTTTTGCACCTGAACCTGCGCGGTATCCGGGTCTGTACCTTGCGCAAAGGTTAAGCTAATGCGCACTTGCCCTGATGCACTACTGGTTGATGAAAAATACAGCAGGTTGTCAATACCGCGAATTTGCTGTTCCAGCACTTGCGTAACACTGTCCTCCACGGTTTTGGCGGATGCACCACTGTAATTGGCTGAAATCCTGACTGTTGGTGGTGCAATATCAGGATAGCGTTCTACCGGAAGCGTAAAAATGGACAGCGCCCCCAGCGCCATGACCACAATTGCCAATACCCAGGCAAAAATTGGCCGATCAATAAAAAAACGGGACATCAAGTCTGTTATTCCCACAAAGAAACTGGTACTGGCATAGTGCTGCCCAGCAAGACACGCACCTAGACCACAAAAGATCAAACAGCATATCGAAATAATATGACCAGTAAATAAAGTTTCTACACTTCTTGCACAATTAACCCTGTAAATTGATACGCTTAATCCCAGTTGCCTGCCAGCTCTCTACTTTATGAGCAGGCTTTTTTTAATAGGCATCCACAATATACAAAAACCCTGCCTTGAGCCCAAGACAGGGTTTTTAACACTGGCTAAACCAGTGGTTTAAGCAGCTAACTGTATATTACCAGTTACATCATGCCGCCCATACCACCCATGCCGCCCATATCAGGTGCAGCTGGCTTGTCTTCTGGAATATCAGTGATCATGGCTTCAGTAGTTAGCATCAGGCCAGCAACAGACGCTGCATGCTCCAGTGCAGAACGGGTCACTTTGGCAGGGTCTAAAATACCCAGCTCAATCATGTCACCATATTCACCAGTTGCCGCATTGTAGCCGTAGTTGCCTTCACCATTCTTAACAGCATTCACCACTACAGAGGCTTCTTCACCGGCGTTGGTTACGATCTGGCGCAATGGAGCTTCAATAGCACGACGCAGAATGTTGATACCAGCAGTCTGGTCTTCATTGGCACCAGTCAGGCCTTCAAGGGCACGAATTACACGCACCAGCGCAACACCACCACCGGCAACCACACCTTCTTCTACCGCAGCACGGGTTGCATGCAAGGCATCATCAACGCGGTCTTTCTTTTCTTTCATTTCAACTTCAGTTGCAGCACCAACCTTGATGACCGCAACACCACCAGCCAGCTTGGCCACGCGCTCTTGGAGTTTTTCACGGTCATAGTCAGAAGTTGCTTCTTCAATTTGCTTGCGAATGGTTGAAACACGCGCATCAATTTCGTCTTTCTGGCCAGCACCATCAACAATCACAGTATTTTCTTTGCCAACAGTGACCTTGCGGGCAGTACCCAGGTCTTGCAGGGTAGCGCCTTCCAGATTCAGGCCAACTTCTTCAGAAATGACAGTTGCGCCAGTCAGGATGGCAATGTCCTGCAACATGGCTTTACGACGGTCACCAAAGCCTGGCGCTTTAACCGCACATACCTTGATAATACCGCGCATGTTGTTCACAACCAGTGTGGCCAGCGCTTCGCCTTCAACGTCTTCAGCAATCAGTAATAATGGCTTGCCTGATTTGGCCACTGCTTCCAGTGTTGGAATCAGTTCACGGATGTTACTGATTTTCTTATCCACCAACAGGATGAACGGATTATCCAGCTCGGCAGTCAGGGTGTCTGGCTTATTGGCAAAATACGGGCTTACATAGCCACGGTCAAACTGCATGCCTTCAACCACGTCCAGCGTGTCTTCAAAGCCTGAGCCTTCTTCAACGGTAATTACACCTTCCTTGCCCACTTTTTCCATGGCCTGTGCAATCAGGTCACCAATGGTCTGGTCGGAGTTGGCAGAAATCGCACCCACCTGAGCAATGGCTTTGGTGTCAGACGCTGGGGTAGCAATGTTATGGATTTCCTGTACCGCAGCGCGAGTGGCTTTATCAATACCGCGCTTCAGATCCATTGGATTCATGCCGGCAGCAACAGACTTGATGCCTTCATTTAAAATAGCTTGCGCCAGTACAGTCGCAGTGGTTGTACCATCACCAGCAATATCAGCAGTCTTGCTGGCTACTTCGCGAACCAGCTGTGCACCCATATTTTCAAACTTGTCTTTCAGGGTAATTTCTTTGGCAACAGTCACACCATCTTTGGTGATGTGCGGTGAACCGAAAGAACGGTCAATCACCACGTTACGGCCTTTAGGACCCAAAGTCACTTTTACGGCATCGGCCAGAATATTCACACCAGCAATCATTTTACTACGGGCGGATTCACCAAACTTTACATCTTTAGCAGACATGAATAACTCCTAATTATATGTTTTCAAGCAGATAAAACGAATCAATGAACAAGCTTTACAAGCTATTCATTAACCTTCAATTACTGCAAAAATGTCAGATTCTTTCATGATCAACAGCTCTTCGCCGTTTACTTTTACGGTTGAACCAGCGTATTGACCAAACAGTACTTTGTCACCCACTTTAATATCGAGGGCGCGCACACCATTATCAGTAATTTGTCCATTACCTACTGCCAGCACTTCACCCTGAGATGGTTTTTCAGCAGCAGAACCTGGCAGCAAAATACCACCAGCGGTTTTGGTTTCTTCTTCGACACGGCGAATCACCACACGGTCGTGTAATGGACGAATATTGATACTCATGATGCAGATTCTCCTTGATAAACACTTTTTTGTGCCAAAACATTGGACGAAATCAGCAGTGACCTGCTGAAATTAAATTGGTTGATGCATCAATAGGGATATAAAAATGCGCTTCAAGGGCAAACATGAAAAAATTTTGTATATTTGTATGTTTTTTATCCTTTTAGTCGGTAGCTTTGGGCTGCCATAAGATTTTCTTCTCAATAAAGCTTACCTGTGTCTCGTCATAGTCATAGCGCCACACGGTTAAATCAGCGCAGATAATGTTCACCGAATTGGGCATGCTATGACGTACGCGATGGGAAAGTGCCGTACCGGCATGAATGTCTAATACCGGATGTGAACGGCCCAGCAGGAAATACTGGTTGAGGTCATATACCGCAGAATGATGCAAATGCCCATGCAAAAGCGCATGCAGACCACAGGACGACCAGCGCTTTAAAGCTGGCAGCATCAGGCGTGGAATATCCTTGGCCGCTTCATCATCATGCGGACTCACCATAAAGGGCTGATGCGTGGCTACGATCTTATGCTTGTGTGCTGGTGCAGCCTGTAGTTGCTCTGCTACATGCTCAATTTGCCGAAGCGAGATACTGCCCTTGGTATGATGGTGTGACTTGATGGTATTAACGCCAATTACAAAAAAATTCTCGGTTTCGATTTGCGGCTCCAGACTGCCAAAGCATTGCTGGAAACGATGAAACGGACGCCAGATTCGTTTGGGCAAATGAAACAAGGGAATATCATGATTACCTGGAATAACCAGATAGGGACAGCCCAGACTTTCCAGAAAGCGCTTGGCATCGATAAACTGGCTATGACGTGCCCGCTGGGTTAAGTCGCCACTCACCACCACCACTTCCGGTTTTAATTCATCACAAAGCTGCTTTAACGCCCGGACTGGACGGGCCTGTTCCGTACCAAAATGCGGGTCAGACAGATGTAAGATCATTTGATAACCTCACGTGGCACCATCACCTGCAGCGCATTGTGCGCTACCTTAAAAATCAGGGGAGTTGAAATTTGCACAATTTCGCCGTCAATAGCCACTTTCATGCGCTTAACCCGGGATTCAATTTTGATTTGTTCGGCACAAAAACTGGTCACTTCGGGTGCCTGCTCAAACAAGCCAACCTGTAGACGATGAATCAGCTTAATCATTTGCCAGCGGGTTAATGCCGTAATGGCAACAGCAGCCAGTTTGCCCTGTGCCACACATTCGGCCAGTGTTAATTTCAGATCCTGTAGCTGCAACTGGTTATTACCAAAAAAGACCAGTGGCGTTTCAATCGGGGTTTGTTCGCCATCAATAGTCATTTTAAGTTTTAGCTTCTGCTGTTCGCGCATGAGCACCACAAAGCCGGATACCATCGCCACCACCCGAAAGCGACCAAACCGGGCGTTGTACAGTTCACGCTGCTCAATAATTTTTGGGTACAGGCCAATACTGGCATTATTTAAATAAATATAGTCATTGACAGTGCCCAGATGAACAGGTCTTGCTATCCCTTCAACAATCACTTGCGCCGCAGCAAATGGATCTAGCGGAATATCCAATGCCCGCGCCACATAATTAAACGTACCCAGTGGAATAATTCCCATGCGGATACTAGAGTTTTTGAGTTCCTGCGCAACAGTATTTAAAGTGCCATCACCACCTGCTGCCACAATGATCCCACCTTCACGATCATGTTTGACCCGTGCCTGTCGCACCACTTCGCTTAATTGCCGGGCTTCTGTCAACTGGTATAAATCTACCTCAAAGCCCTGCTCGCTAAAATAAGCTGTTAATTGACGAGCTAGTTGCTCGTGGCCATAGGCATGATGGCCCGAACCAGTATTCATCACCATGGAAATCAGGCGTCCGCTGGCATGAGCTGGCTGATCTTCTGGAGAATGAGACGGGACTGGCGCAGTTGGCTCAGGCAATCCCATTGATTGTATTAGTGAAGAAGACATAAATACGCTGGACATCAATTTATTGAAATCGGGTTATTGAAATCAGGGTTAAGTGGAATCGCACATCAATGATTTGAACATACTCGTCAGGCCGAACATGCCAATACCAAGTAAAATTGCCCAAATCCTGCTGCAATAATCGCCATTATTTTTCAGGGATTACCTTACTGATTAAAAACAGCTTTTGTTTTAAGTACCAGCCATGATTTATTTTAATTTGTTGTGTTTGTATTGATTATTGATCGCGAGTTTATCATTACATGCAGCGTGATAATGCAAATGATTCAATTTTTAGGAATTTTATCGGGCTTTTCAGCAGGTTTTACATGAACAGGCTTGAAAAATACCCTAATTTCCCAATTACTATTAACAGACTTTAAATTAAACCAATTCAACAGCAAGCCTGCATATGACTGAACAGACCATGACTCAAACGCAACAAGCCCCTGAATTAATTAGTATTGAGCAAGACTGTATGGGCGGTCATGCTGATCACTGGCAACTCTTAACCGCCCAGCCGGATCAGGATGTGCCAAAATGGCTGCAACTGGCCTTAAATAATGCCCACATGCCTTATGGCCTGAATCGTGACAATCAAAACATGCCTCAGGAAACCTGGCTAATTAATGGCCCGGAACAGGCCCTACAAATTACCCAGTTAATCGAAATTGATAAAACGCAGCAACCCGTACGTTTAATGTCTGCCTTTCCCATTATAAATAGTCCTTATAGCATTGAAGGAAAAATTAGCCGTATTATGTGCTGCCGTAATATTATGCAGGCGGTATTAAATATTACCACCAGCGATGGTGCCACCATTTACGCGTTTGATAACCTGTTTAGCGTTAATCAATACCAGTATCAACATAATCAGGTCTATCAGATTAATCTGGGTGGTTTTGCTTATAACCTTGAAAAGGTCAAAACGGGTGAAACACTGCTAGTGGATGATCCGGCTGCCATTAAGCACCATCGCGCCCTTAATGATATTCTGGCTAAAAACAATGGAATAGCGCCAGAAGACTTGCAGGCTCAAATTACAGCCTGGCAGCCTGCATCGCCAGACGATGAAGCACCTGTAACGCTGGATTTATCCAAAATGGTTGCTTATTTATATGGTGATCATTTAGGGCAGGAAGATGAAGCGTGGTTTCAGGGAGAAATTGTAGGATTATCACAAACTGATTTTATGGGCAAAACAGTCGATTTAATTGATGTAGTCATAATCCGTGAACAGGAGAGTAAACCGGTAATAATACGTCTCGCGTATTTAAACCACGATAAAATGCCAACCAGTTTTCAGGTTGGTGATTATATTCGTGGAAACATATGGATTCAGGCTACCATTTATGCTACTAATAATAACGGATAATTCTTATTTGAATATTTGTTAAATAGTACATGAGTGCTGGTAATGAAAATTATACGTGAATCCGCTCAGCAACAACTGGTTCAATCCATTGATCGTCTTGCCCTTGATAAAACTGCTTGTCTGTTTTTTATTATTGGCATGATTCTGGCCGCCTTTTTTATGCAATATTTGTTTGCCTGAATTTAAAAGCGTTTGCGGTACTCAGCTTATATAAGCGCCTGTCTGGCAGCCAGTCTCATTTCGCTGTGCTGCCTCAGCTTCCCCTACATTTTATAGTCCGTTTTAAGCCGCTATTTAATCCACTTATTATAATAATTTTAATATCTTCAAATTATGCTTAAGTCTACCTATCCTTACTGTTATAGAACATGAATAATTTTTGTCAAAGAAAAAGCCCGCATAATGCAGGCTTTTCTGGATTTACTGAAAATTATTCAGTCATGCCCAATACGCGCTGGAACAAATCTTTTTGTTCCTGGCTTGGACGTGCAGTTTGTAGAGCCATCAATTGGCTCATGTCGCCCTGAACCTTGATTTTGCCAGTCATGAAAGCCTGCATGGCAGCAGCCATGTCGAATTCCAGAAACACTTTACGCAGGGTTTCTTCATCCATGGTCAGCGTGGTTTTTGCATTGGAAGATAAGCCTTTCTGGATCTTGCCGCCATCCAAAGACAAATCAACATTGTCTTTACCAGGCTCAGTAACAGTCAGGTTAAGTGCCAGTCCAGCCAGTGCAGGCGGCAGATTCAGGTCACCTGCTTCAGCAGTCAGTTTGTCTACGGTATCAAACCATTCATTACTTAAAAATGCAGGCATGCTAGATCCTCTATTCATTCATTGTAAACAGTATTTAACATTACTTGGCAGCAAAAAAATAAGCTAAGCCATTCAAAATGCAATGCTTGTTCCGCTTTATAGCAGACTCTTATCCAACTGAATATGGCAAAAGTTGTATCTTCGCGCTAAAAAATGTGTCAAAACTTGGCATGCGCAATTTAACAGCATTTTTTAGGCATGTGCAGAAGCTATTAAACGCAGTCTTAGCTTAAGCTCAGGTTGACTACATCCAGCCGTTGCTTAAGATTGTCCAATTCCTCAGCGGTTGGTACTTCGGTTTCTACCTGCAAGCTTTCAAAGTCAAACAGCTCGCGGTCAGCCAGTTGCGAAGGTGAGACATTCTGTAATGCCCCGAAAATGCTGGCCAGTCGCTTGGGGTGCTGCCGATCCCAGTCGCGCAGCATGTCATTAATCATGGCGCGTTGCAGGTTTTCCTGTGAACCGCACAGATTGCACGGAATAATCGGAAACTCGCGCATTTGTGCATACTTGATAATGTCTTTTTCCGCCA
Organism: Alkanindiges illinoisensis DSM 15370; assembly: GCF_000619845.1. Classification (GTDB taxonomy): domain Bacteria; phylum Pseudomonadota; class Gammaproteobacteria; order Pseudomonadales; family Moraxellaceae; genus Alkanindiges; species Alkanindiges illinoisensis. The sequence goes on from NZ_JHUX01000003.1 coordinate 1,508,190, forward strand.
CATAAGCCAGCGGGCGAATCAGAATATTCTTTTTATCGGTAGACAGTAACTTGGGCGGCATGGCCTTAAGACTACCGCCATGAAACAGGTTTAAAAAAAACGTCGCCATAATGTCATCACGATGATGCCCTAGTGCCACCTTAGTTGCACCAATTTCCTGTGCAAAACCATATAGTGAACCACGACGCAAGCGCGAACATACGGCGCAAAAGGTTTTTCCTTCAGGCGTGAGTCGCTTTACAATACTATACGTATCTTTTTCCAGAATATAATGCGGGATATTACGTTCGCTTAAGTAGTTTGGCAGCACATCTTCCGGAAAACCCGGCTGTTTCTGATCAAGATTAACCGCGACAACCTCAAAATTGATGGGCGCAATCTTTTGAAATTGAAGCAGAATATCCAGCAAGGTATAGCTATCCTTGCCGCCGGAAATACACACCATGACCTTGTCGCCGTCTTCCAGCATGTTGTAATCCCGGATTGCATGCCCAACCTGACGCCGTATCTTTTTTAACAGGCGATGATAGGCCGTTGAAGTTGGTACTTCAGGAATAGGATAGGAATTTACAGAATCAGCAACAGGTGAAAACATGTTTTTAGCACGTCGGTTAAGCGGTTTTGGGCCGATATTGTACCCGAAATTTTATTAAAAGTTAGACGCTTTATAAATCACAATTGGCTTTTTTGACTTCAAAAATCCTTCATATTTGCTTCACAGTCACAAAATGGTGCAGCTTTGTCAACCATTAAACACAAAATCTTCCCCATAGTTGTGCATTCATTCATCAGTTAAGTTTTCCACAGATCCTGTGGATAACAATGGGGATAACTAAAAACTTGACATCGCTTCGCAACGATTCTGTAAGGGTTTGACACAATTTGTATATTTTTTAACCAATTAATATTTTCAATTAGAATCAATGACTTATTAATTTCAAGTTATTTTTTTTTAATTTAAAATGTAGTTTTGACCTAAATGTTCATTAATTCTGCAATTATTTCAATGTTGTCTAAAAAATAGACTATTACATTGTAACTGCAGACGCAAAAAGGGTTACCTAAAGAAATATTTTTGCTACACTCTTCCAAAATCTCAAGGACGTGGGTAAAACTTACAATGCAAGTTCAGCCGACTTTAACTGCGTTTTTTCACTCTAAAAGATCTTTACTGCTCTCCCTAATAAGTAGCATTGCTATATTGTCTACTGTCCCTGCACAGGCAGGCAACCTTTATGTCTACAAAAACAAGAATGGCGATACCCTGCTCACCAATGTTCGGGATGATAAAAGCTTTGGCGAATATAATACCAAGGTAAAAGTCACTTATTATCCTGATACCAATGTCCATAGCTACCGGAACTGGGGCGGCAGTGAATCTGCGGTGCTACCCAGCTATAGCAAGAATAAAAACCTGTATGATGGCATTATTGCACAGGCTGCAAGCACCCATCAGGTGGACTCCGGTTTAATTAAAGCCGTCATGCATACTGAATCCGGTTTTAATCCCAATGCACGCTCACCCGTCGGCGCACAGGGTTTGATGCAACTTATGCCGGCCACCGCACGCCGCTTTGCCGTAAGCAATGCTTATGATCCGGCTCAAAATGTATTGGGTGCTGCCCGATACCTGAGCTTTTTACTGAAGCGTTTTAACTATAATACAGAGCTGGCACTGGCCGCTTATAATGCGGGTGAAGGCAATGTGGACAAATATCGTGGCATTCCGCCCTTCCGCGAAACTCAGGATTATGTGCGCCGGGTGATGAGCCGCTATAAGAATCTGTATGCCGGGAATATCAGTACAACCCCAATGTCTGCCTCAGCCATGAGCGCCTCGTATAATACGCTGGCGCAAGCCCAGCAGGTTGCCCCAGTCAGTTCGGTAAGCAGCAGCTCCAATGTAATATCACAGGCCCCGGTAAAGGTGTATGCCGTAGATGGCGTTTATACCGCCTCTAATATTGAAACCTATTAATGCTTTGATTCGGGTTTATGGCAGAAGTAGCAATAGCCTTAAACCCATCTTAATTTATTATAAAAACCCACTGCATTTTGCCCCTACTGCTCTTTGAGCTATTGAAAAAGTCCTATAAAGCTCTACTTTATCTACATCATGATCAAGGCTTTTTAGCCTGCTAAGATCATTTTTTTACCTATTATTTTAAGAGGAATATGTACATGATGCGGATTGGTTTGTTTTTGCTGACCAACCTCGCGGTACTGGTAGTTGTTGGTATTATCCTGTCTGTACTGGGCGTTGGCTCAACTCATGGTCCCGGTGGCCTGAACTACACTAACCTGTTGGTGATCTGTTTTGTGTTTGGTATGGTGGGATCAATGATCTCGCTATTTATGTCCAAGTTTATTGCCAAAAAAACCACAGGCACCGAGATCATTGAAACACCACAAAATCCGGCAGAACAATGGCTGGTTAGTACTGTGGCTGAGTTATCCAGTCGTGCAGGCATTAAAATGCCAGAAGTGGGAATTTTTCCAAGTTATCAATCCAATGCGTTTGCCACAGGCTGGAATAAAAACGATGCACTGGTGTCAGTATCTACCGGTTTGCTGGAGCGTATGAATAAGGACGAGCTGCGTGCTGTCCTGGCGCATGAAATTGGTCACGTTGCCAATGGCGATATGGTCACGCTGGCGCTGGTTCAGGGGGTGGTCAATACCTTTGTGATGTTCTTTGCGCGGATCATTGGTAATTTTGTGGATCGCGCTATTTTCAAGAATGAAAGTGACAGTCCGGGCATGGGTTACTTTATCACCAGCATTATCATGGACATTGTACTAGGTATTCTGGCCTCAGCCATTGTCATGTGGTTTTCACGGATGCGCGAATTCCGGGCTGATGAAGCAGGTGCTCGCCTTGCCGGTAAGGATGCGATGATTTCTGCCCTGCTGCGCCTGCGTGCCGAGAATGAGTTACCCGATCAAATGCCACAGGAAATGAAAGCCTTTGCGATTAATGAAGGTAAAGAACAAGGTTTTAGTATTGCCGCCTTGTTCCATAGTCATCCAACCATTGAACAGCGTGTGGCTGCCTTGCAACAGTTAAATGTGCATTAAGGCTTAAGCTGCTCAACATAGTGCTTTTAAAATCCAAACTAAAAAGCCCTGAATGATTCAGGGCTTTTTTATGACCAATGAATCGTCAGTAATTTCTATAGTCGGGCGGCCAGCTCTCCACCTTCACGGATTGCCCGCTTGGCATCCAGCTCGGCAGCCAGCGATGCACCACCAATCAAATGGTAGCGTGCACCGAGTTGCTCCCCTTCTGCTGGCATTAGCTCTCGCACTGATTCCTGCCCGGCACACACCACTACCGTATCGACACGCAGCAATTGTGACTGGCCATCTACGGTAATCCACAGGCCTTCTGGGGTGATGGCATCATAATTTACACTACGCAGCATGCGCACACCATGCTTTTTAAGCTGGGCCCGATGTACCCAGCCTGAGGTTTTACCCAGTCCTGCACCAACAGGCGTGGATTTGCGCTGTAACAGGTAAATCTGGCGGTATGGCGGATGCACCTCAGGTCTTACCGTACCGCCCTCACTATCATAATTGGGCTGAGGATCAAGTCCCCATTCGCGCTGCCAGTCTGCCAGTGGCTGCGGCTGCGGAATAGCTGGGTTATGCAGCAGGTACTCGCTGACATCAAAACCAATACCACCGGCACCAATCACTGCAACCCGCTGGCCTACGGGTGCGCCTCGCAGTACTTCCGGATAAGTCAGCACATTGGGTAGCTCAGCCCCGGCCAGCTTTAAGGCACGCGGTGCAATGCCAGTGGCAATTACCACATCATCATAGCCTTCACGTTCCAGTTGCTCACGATTCACCCGGGTGCCCAGCCGTACTTCCACTCCATTTTTCTTGAGCATGGTTTTGTAATAACGGATGGTTTCATGAAACTCTTCCTTGCCCGGAATCACCTTGGCCAGATTAAACTGCCCGCCCACATCAGTATTGGCTTCAAACAGCGTAACCTGATGACCGCGTCCGGCAGCAACTGTCGCTGCAGTCATGCCTGCCACACCGCCACCCACTACCGCAATACGGCGGGGCTTACGGGTTTTGACATATACCAGCTCGGTTTCATAACCGGCGCGCGGATTAACCAGACAAGTACCCCGCTTGTTTTCAAACGCATGATCCAGACAGGCCTGATTACAAGCGATACAGGTATTGATTTCATCAATCCGGTTGGTGGCTACCTTGTTGACCCATTCCGGATCAGCCAGCAACGGACGCGCCATTTGAATCAGGTCAGCCTTACCCTCTGCCAGAATTGCCTCGGCAGTTTGCGGCATATTAATCCGGTTGGACGCAATGACCGGAACAGACACATGCTTTTTGACTTCAGCCGTAACGTCGGCAAAAGCAGCACGCGGCACTGAGGTTACAATGGTAGGAATACGGGCTTCATGCCAGCCAATGCCGGTATTTAGCAAGGTAATACCAGCCTGTTCCAGCGCCTTGGCAACCGTAATGACTTCTGCCATGGTATTACCGTTATGCACCAGATCCAGCATGGACAGGCGAAATGAAATAATAAACTTGTCACCCACAGCCTTACGGATCGCTTTTACAATTTCGACAGCAATACGCATGCGGTTTTCAATAGGACCACCCCAGCGGTCAGTGCGCTGATTAACATGCGTGCTTAAAAACTGGTTTAACAGATAGCCTTCCGAGCCCATAATCTCAACCCCGTCATAGCCTGCATATTTGGCAAGCTTGGCACAACGGGCAAAATCACTAATGGTAGACCAGATTTCCTTATCTGAAAGCGCACGTGGCTTGAACATGGAAATGGGTGATTTAATGGGACTGGACGACACGACAAACGGCTGATAGCCATAGCGTCCCGAATGCAGAATCTGCATCAGGATTTTGCCCCCATGCCGATGCACCGCATGCGTAACCAACCGATGATTGATTGCATCAGCCAACGTATTCATGGTGCCGCCAGCCGGTAATAGCCAACCCTGACGATTGGGTGAAATGCCGCCTGTAATCATAAGGCCCACCCCGCCCTTGGCACGTTCAGCAAAATAGGCAGCCAGTTTGGGATAATTATAGAAACGATCTTCCAGACCAATGTGCATTGAGCCCATGACCACACGATTTTTAAGCTGGGTAAACCCAAGGTTTAGCGGTTCTAGCAAATGCGAATATGGCTTCATCAGGCAATCTCTCATGCAATAGGAAAAAGCAGTAGCACCTATTTATTTTTCATCAATAAGCGCAAGCAACAGGTCAATAACCCGTAACACATCAAATGGGTAGATTTTAATAAAGTACAGGCTTACTGTCAGTGACCTAATGGTCAGTACTGTTGTGTAAATTTGACCTGTGCTTCGGTAAAAATTATTTCTTGCGAAGGATTTAAGCAATTAAACGCTTTTTATTAACCGACTATTTACATTTTCTACAAAAATCTCATATTTTTTAGCAGTGCTGTTCTTTGCTTGTACCAATCAAGTTCTTATGCTACACATTATCAGCATTATGCATGCATTATTGAAAGTCTATGAATAAGTTAAATTTATTGGTAAAGTTTCAGTAATCGTGGACTTTTTGAATAATCAGCGAGGATGATCAACATGTTTTCTAAAAAAAGTACATTGGCAGTTTGTATTACAGCTGCTTTAACTGGAGCTACTGGAAGCGCTTTTGCGGCAGCTTTTCAGTTGAACTATCAAAGCACGGGTGCTATTGCCCTAGCAAATGCGGGCCGCGCTACTTTAACCGATGATGCCTCTGTCGTTTATACCAACCCTGCCGGTATTAGCCGTCTGGATGGTCAACAGGTCTCTGCTAACGTCAGCGGTGTATTTCCAAAAACAGATATTACCTATCCTTCTGCTGTAACTAATCCTGTAGCAGCAATCGGTGGTGCACAAATTAATCTGGGTGGAACTGCTGAAGGTGATGCAGTCGAAGACAGCGTCCTGGCATCAGCGTTCTGGGCAATTCCCAATATTGGTGTTGAAGGTCTGTCCGCTGGTTTAGGTTTTTATCAACCATTCGGCTTCAATGCAGACTATGAAAATAGCTATATCGGACGCTACTGGGGTGATAAAACTGAACTCGCAGTATTAACGCTGCAACCTTCTGTTAGCTATGCAATTGACGATACCTTGTCTCTAGGCGCAGGCGTTACCATTAACTATGCAGATGGTAAACTGACTCGTCGCATGCTGGCTCCACTAGACGTATTATATCCAGTCCAAGGGCTTAATCCCAATAATGGCCTGCAAAGTCTGATTGGTGATGACGTTGCCTATGGCTGGAACTTTGGTGCACTGTGGGACATTACACCTGAACTCCATCTTGGTGCAGTCTATCGTTCAGAAGTAGATTATGACCTCGAAGGTAGCGTCCGCTTTAGCAATGTTGATGCGGCACTTGGCTTACCATTCACTACTGGTCAGTACGACGCCAGTTTGAGCTTGACTACCCCTGAAAGCTATGAAGTTTCAGCAACCTACGATGTATCTCCAACGACCAAATTACATGGCACCTGGATGCGTACCAACTGGAGTAGTGCCAAAACATTGCCGATTTCTATTCAAGGAACAGCGGTAGGCACTTTCAATACTGCTGAAACCTTGGGTTATGACGACACCAATCTCTATGCGGTTGGGGTAAGCTGGCAACAAACTGATCGTTTGGGTTTAAAAGCAGGCTTTGCAGTAGATGAGGCCGTTGCCGGACTGCACCCTTCAGCACGTATTCCAACCGCCAAACGTTATCTGCATACCATTGGTGCCAACTACATGTTTAATCCAAAAACAAGTATAGATCTGGCTTATATTTATGCTCATGAAGACAAGGCTCATGTTAGTGCCACAAACGCGGATTCCGGTACCTATAATGCTACTTTCCAGAATCGTGCTAACATCATTTCTGCCCAGTTAAACTACAAGTTTTAAAATATTAGTAAGTTAACTGCAAAAAGGACGATTTATTCGTCCTTTTTTATAAGGTTTACCAAATCACCAAAAAATGACAACATAGTTTATGAGTGATGAAATCCATTAATTTCTAAGCAATCAGCTTTTATCTTAATTTTCAATTCATTTTCGTGACTTAAATCACATGGTAGCATTTTCCTAAATACGATAAACTTCATCCCGAAAACCGCCTTCAGCTAATTGAAGGATTTTTTCTACCATTTTATTCATCATGGAAAGACGACCAATGAAAATGAAGTCCCTTGCTGCTGCTATAGCGCTTACTCTTGTGCCAGTTACCAGTGTGTTTGCTGCTGCCCTAGACCGCTCTGGCCAGTCTGTTGCTGCCTTCCTGCAACCTGACAATTATTTTGAGGCTGGTTTTTCTGTTCTGGATCCGGATGTTTCAGGGAAAGAAGCTGGGACAACAATAACGCGGAGAAATATTGGGGACATGGCAGATGACTATGCATTTCCTCAAGCTGCCATCAAGTTACAGCCTACCAAGAATTTCTCATTTGGTATTTTGTATGACCAGCCGTTCGGTGCGGATGCAAAGTACTCTGGGAATAATGCATTTGTAAGTCAAGGGACTGATACAGCCATCCTGAGTCAGGGTTTGGCAAATACAATATTCTCTGGTTTGAGTGCTACCCAGCGTGTAGGCGCTGCTTTACAGGCACAAGGCGTTGATCTTAGCACGGCGGCTGGCCAAGCCCGGTTAGCAGCTACTGTTGCAGCTTATAACGCTGATCCGACTACCAAACAGACAATTGATAATGGTGTAAAAGCTGTCGTTGATGCGAGAGTTGCTGGTGCTTTAACTAGCCCTGGTGTTACCGTTGGCGGCACAGGTGGAGGCACTCAGGTTGAAGTAGAAACCCAAAATTTAAGCTTCCTGTTTGGTTTCCAGCCAAATGAAAACTTTAACTTTTATGCCGGCCCGGTGTATCAAACCATTAAAGGTGATGTAAACCTAAGAGGTTTGGCCTATAGCGTGTATAGCGGTTACGATGCCAAGATTTCAGAAGAAACCGCTTGGGGCTGGCTGGCTGGTATGGCTTACCAGATTCCTGAAATTGCCTTAAAAGCATCTATCACTTACCGTTCTGAAATTGACTACGATGCCAATGTCAAGGAAACCATTCCCACTTTAGGTGCCCTGGCACTGTTGGATCCAACTGCACCAGCTACAATTGCAGCTGCTCAGGGAACTACCGCTATTACCACACCACAATCCGTCAATCTGGATTTCCAGACCGGAATCATGGCTAATACCGTGGCATTTGCCAATGTACGCTGGGTAGACTGGACTAACTTCACCATTCAGCCTTACAAATTTGGTCTGGTTTCTAAAGCAGTAGGTGCCTTAGCTAATCAGCCTAATGGATTTAACCTGGTTGAATACTCCGATGATCAATGGTCCGCTAACGTGGGTGTAGGTCGTAAGGTAAACGACAAATGGGCGGGTAACGTGTCTGTAGGTTGGGATTCTGGTGCGGGTAACCCGGTATCAACCTTAGGCCCAACAGAAGGTTACTGGAATGCTGGTGTTGGTATCCAGTATAGCCCAGCGCCAAATTACTTTGTGGCTGGTGGTGTGAAGTATTTCTGGCTGGGTGATGCCAAGGCACAAACTGGTGCACAGGCTGGTACCAATGCCTATGCTGCTGACTTTAGCGACAATAGTGCCATTGCTTACGGCCTGAAACTGGGCTATCGCTTCTAATTTTTCATGATTTGAATACTAAACTGAAAAATTAAAGTGTATAAAAAAGGGCGATTGATTCGCCCTTTTTTATCGTGTGCTTTTCTGGTTATTGTCTGCTTTTCTGGTTTTAGCAGTCTATACCAGAACCTTGCACGTATATTGGTTAAGCCGGAATATTACGCTGGGATACAGCGCGAATGGCTTCTTTTAAGGCATCATAGCCATGAATGGCTGGAAACTGCGGAAACTCGGCAATTACATTGGCAGGTGCGTCAAACAGGAAACCATGATCGGCTTCACCCAGCATGGTGGTATCGTTGTAAGAATCACCTGCTGCAATCACGCGGAAATTTAGCTGATGCAAGGCTTTAACGGCTTCACGCTTTTGGTCAGGCTGACGTAGTTTGTAATTGGATATCATGCCCTTGTCATCCACTTCCAGCTTGTGGCAGAAAATGGTTGGCCAGCCCAGCTGTTGCATCAGCGGATGGGCAAACTCATAAAACGTATCAGACAGGATAATTAACTGAAAATGGGTACGTACCCATTCTACAAATTCCTTGGCACCCGGTAATGGGCCCATGTCAGCAATCACCTCTTGAATGTCTGGCAGGCCTAGATTGTGTTCACGCAGGATATTTAAGCGCTGAGTCATCAATACGTCATAGTCTGGAATATCACGGGTAGTGGCTTCTAACGCCTTAATGCCGGTTTTCTTGGCAAAATTAATCCAGATTTCAGGTACTAAAACCCCTTCCAAATCCAAACAGACCAGTTCCATGATGACTCCAAATCTTAAAAAAATATTTAACTAAGCCAGATTTATGCGTCGCAACTGTACATGGGTTTTTGTATTTGGTCGAGTGCTAATATCCCTGCGCTTTTGTTTTGCTGGCTTTATTTTTATCTAAAGGGTTGAGCTACTAAAAAATGATAGCACTTTACTTTATAATTGAGTACTTGCCATTACACCGTTTTGCCTGAACAGTTACTATTTTATAGGCCCTGTTTGTATCCCAGCCGGTTCTGTTCCGCCATTTTGCCAGGAGTTCTCATGACTGTTATTCCCACTATTAACGAAACTGAAGCCTTGGCCCAGGTCTATGCCGATCGTTCACCACGCGAAATTCTTGAACTAGCGCTAAACCAGCCCGGTGAAATTGCCATTTCCTTTAGTGGTGCTGAAGATGTAGTGCTGATTGACATGGCGTCACGTATTGGCAAACCATTTCGGGTATTTAGTCTGGATACAGGCCGGCTGCACCGTGAGACTTACCAGTTTATTGAAACCGTGCGCAAGCATTACGGCATTAAAATTGAAATCTGTTTTCCGGAGCCTGAGGCGGTACAGGCCATGGTTAATGAAAAGGGGCTGTTCAGCTTTTATGTGGATGATCACAAGGAGTGCTGTGGAATTCGCAAGGTACAGCCGCTGCGTAAGAAACTGGCAGGGCTGGATGGCTGGATTACAGGACAGCGCAAGGATCAAAGCCCCGGCACCCGTACTGCCATTCCCGTGATTCAGGCTGATCCGGGCATGGCAGGCCCTGGCCGTGAGCTGATCAAGTATAATCCGCTGGCCAACTGGAGCAGTAGCGATGTGTGGAACTACATCCGTATGATGGAAATTCCCTATAATCCGCTGCATGAAAAAGGCTTTGTTTCGATTGGCTGTGAACCTTGCACCAAGCCCATTCTGCCCAACCAGCATGAACGTGAAGGTCGCTGGTGGTGGGAGGAAGATACCAAGAAAGAATGTGGCCTGCATGCCGGAAATATCCAGTCCTGAGATCCGCCAGTGGTAAAATCCGTTTAATAAATAATCTTGCTCATGCCCTGCTTTCATAAGGAACAGGGCATTATTTTTAGCTGTTTTTTGTAGTTTTCATCACACAAAAACCAATTATATTGTCTAACAATTAAAGCCTCACTTAAGTAAAACTGTATTTAAGTATTTCACTTAAAAATATTTCTAATAGATAGCTTCTTGAAAAACAATGCATTTGCTAGTCATCTACTTTTCTTGGCATGACTCATGCTTAGTCTCTATATCATGCTACAATGCTTAAATTGTCTTACATTATTTAGATGTTCGCGTTTAGCATCGTGTGATATCCCTATATGTTGAATTTAATAATAAGCTATGTTTTTGGAGAGGTTTAACATGCGTCCGCTCAGTCCCGTCGACTTTATTTTCTTATCACTGGAAAAACGTCAGCAGCCCATGCATGTTGGTGGATTGTTCCTGTTTAAACTTCCTGAAAATGCACCGGCAGATTTTGTGCACCAACTGGTGGAAGACATCCGTAATTCCCGGGCAGTTCCGGTTGCGCCATTTAATCAGGTGTTAAATGGCATCTTTTGGGGCGAAGATGAAGAATTTGACCTTGACCAGCATTTTCGCCATATCTCATTGCCGCGTCCGGGCCGTATCCGCGAGCTGCTGGTCTATGTTTCACAGGAACACAGTGCACTGATTGACCGCGCCAAACCCCTATGGGAATGCCATATTATTGAAGGAATTGAAGGCAACCGGTTTGCCATGTTCTTTAAAATGCATCATGCCATGGTGGATGGTGTGGCTGGTATGCGCCTGCTGGAAAAATCCCTGTCGCATTCACCTACTGAAAACAGCATCGTTCCGCCATGGGCTGTTAAGAACAACAAACTCAAGCGCCCAAAGGCCAACCCACTTAGCAAGACAGCCAAGCTGGTGCGGGTACTGACTGAACAAATCCAGACCGTGCCAAATCTTAGCCGTGAACTGATCAATACCGTGTTTCAGGAAATGGGCAGAAACCCGGATTATGTGTCTACCTTTCAGGCACCGCAATGCATTATCAACCAGCCGATCAGTGCCTCACGCCGCTTTGCCGCCCAGTCTTATGATCTGGCGCGCTTCCGTAATGTGGCCAAAAAACTGGGTGTGACCATTAATGATGTAGTGCTGGCAGTATGTTCCGGTGCCCTGCGCTCTTATCTGATTGGCCAGCGTGCCTTGCCGAAAAAGCCACTGGTTGCCATGGTACCCATTTCCCTGCGCACCGATGACAGCCATAGTGGTAACCAGATTTCCATGATTTTGGCTAATCTGGGTACGCACAAAGGCGATCCGCTGGAGCGTCTGGAAATTATCAAGCGCAGTGTTTTAAATGCCAAAAACCGTTTTGGCCGCATGAAACCCAGCGAAATTCTGGGTTACAGCGGTCTGGTGTATTCCATGGCTGGCCTGAACCTGCTGTCAGGTGCATTGCCGCGTCATCAGGCCTTTAATCTGGTGATTTCCAATGTACCAGGGCCACGTGAGCCACTGTACTGGAATGGCGCCCAACTGGATGCGCTCTACCCGGCTTCTGTACTGATGGATGGTCAGGCGCTTAACATTACCCTGACCAGCTATATGGATAAACTGGAAGTGGGCATTACGGCTTGCCGTCATGTGTTACCACGGGTGCAAAGTCTGCTGGCGCTGCTGGAAGAAGAAATCCAGACGTTTGAACACCTAACCCGCTTTATGGAACATCCTGCCAGCATTAACGTCTAAATATCGTTCTGACCATCTTAAGGATTGCCTTAAAAGAGCCACAAAAAAAGGTGACTTGATTAAATATCAATGTCACCTTTTTAATTCATTCTTTATATAATTTAAATCAAATACTTGAGCTATTTATCAGGATTTATTTTTCGCTGGCAGATGACAACGTGTCTTTAATTCATGGCAGGCCAGCTTAATCATAGCGTCTGTAATCCTGCACATTTCGCCCTGCTCATTAATGACATAACCTGCTGCATCACCAGTGGTTAGTCTGGCGCTGCTTAACGTTTCAAACACCTTGCTTTTAGCATTCATACCTACACCTCGCTACCAGACATGCCCGTGTCGTTGGCTCCAGGATTAGTATAAAACTCAAAGTGTGATGGCGTTAAATAAAATACCACCCAATGTGTAAGGACTTATATCATTTTGCGGTAAAAAAGGATTCTGATAAGCAAAATCCTTGTTGTATCTGACACTTTTCAAGCTGGATAAGATGATTAGATTTTAGCTGTTCCGCCAGATAATCCTTAACTTAATACAATGTCGTATTGCTCTTGCGTATACAGGTTTTCGACCTGAAACTTGATCACACGGTCAATAAAATGTTCCAGATCAGCAACGGCAGTGGCTTCAGTCGACAGTAACCGGTCAATAATCGCAGGACTGGCCACCACGGTATAACCATTAGGCGCCTGATAAGCCCGTGCCAGCCGCAGTACCTCGCGGAAAATTTCATAGCAGACGGTTTCAGCGGTTTTCACGTAGCCGCGACCCTGACAGGTCGGGCAGGATTCGCACAGTAAATGCTCCAGCGACTCACGGGTACGCTTGCGGGTCATTTCCACTAATCCCAGCTCGGACACTTGCGTGATCTTGGTTTTGGCGTGATCACGTTCCAGCATTTTTTCCAGTGACTTCATCACCTCTTCACGGTGTGCCAGTTCCTGCATGTCAATGAAATCAATAATGATAATGCCGCCCAGATTGCGCAGTCGTAACTGGCGGGTAATGGCATGCGTGGCTTCCAGATTGGTTTTAAATACCGTATCTTCCAGCGAACGCCCACCCACAAATGAACCCGTATTAACGTCAATGGTGGTCATGGCTTCGGTCTGGTCAATCATCAGATAACCGCCAGACTTCAGCGCCACCCGGGTTTGCAGTGCTTTTTGCAGGTCATCTTCAACATTGTAGAGGTCAAACAGCGGACGCTCACCAGGATAATGATGCAAACGATCCTGCAAGCCGGGCACAAACTCATCGACAAATTCGGTCAGTTTGGCATGTACTTCGCGCGAATCCACATAAATCTTGGCGGTTTGTCCGTTAGCCAGATCACGGATGATACGTTGTGGTAGTGGTAATTCTTCAAAAATCAGGCCGGGTGCTGCAATCTGCTTTTGGCGTTTCTGGATATATTCCCATAGGCGCGCCAAATAACGCATGTCCTGTTCAATATCTTCGCGTGCGACCCCTTCCGCTGCAGTACGGACAATCACACTACCCGGCAGCTTATGTTGTGGCTGGATTTCTTCAATTAAAGCCTTTAAGCGCTCGCGTTCTTCTTCCTGTTCGATACGCTGGCTGATCCCGGTGTGATGACCATACGGCATGAGCACCAGATAACGTGATGGAATGGACAAATCGGTTGACAGGCGCGCACCCTTGCTGCCCAGCATGTCTTTCATCACCTGTACGGTAATTTGCTGGCCTGCATGTAGGATTTCCATCACATTGGGAATGGGCTGGTGACGTGGCCAGACCATGTCATTAATATGCAAAAATGCAGTACGCGACAGGCCAATTTCCACAAAAGCAGCCTGCATGCCGGGCAAAACCCGCACCACCTTACCATTATAGATATTGCCGACCAGACCACGCCGCGCAGTCCGTTCAACAAACAGCTCTTGCACCACGCCATTTTCAATTAACGCAACACGGCACTCCATTGGCGTTATATTTATCAAGAGCTCTTCAGACATGAAATTTCCAGCAAACAGGTTTAATGGTTTATAGATTGAATTTCTTTCAGTAAATCGAGTGTTTCAAACAAGGGTAATCCTACCACATTGCTATAGCTGCCATGGATTTTTGGAATGAACGCAGCGCCCAGTCCCTGAATGGCATAGCCTCCTGCTTTCCCAATCGGCTCTCCGGTGTGCCAGTAAGCCTGCATGTCCGCCAGACTTAATCGCGCAAAATGCACTTCTGTGGTTACGCGGCGATGTAATACAGTTTGGTTTCGGGCAACAGCCACGCCAGTCATCACAAAATGGTCACGACCAGACAAACGCTGCCACATGGCAAAGGCATCTGCCTGATCCTGCGGTTTGCCCAGAATTTTTCCATCAATGGTTACCGTGGTATCAGCCGCAATCACAATGGTATCGGCTGGCAGGTGAGGAATAGCTGCTTGTGCCTTTTGAATGGCAAGGCGCACTACATAATCGGCAGGTGCTTCATGCAGATGCGGACTTTCATCAATCTCAAATACCTGCACTGTGAATCCTACGCCAACCTGCTCTAACAGTTCTTTACGTCGTGGTGACCCTGAAGCCAGAACAATCATTGCTAGTTCCTAAAAAGTTTTTGACTATCCCAAGTGCTGTTTTACGCCAACAGCCGGGCTATATCCAGCTCGTTACAACTTGGATATTGAACCGCTAGGCTCGCCAGCGCCGTAATATTAGATAAATTAGTGGCCACAGGGCCATACTGCTCCACAAAGGCCGCCAGTGCTTGATAATTGGAAACTGGATATTGGCCATTTTCTGGAAAAACAGTTGAATCAACAAATGCAGGAAAACGGCAACGGCTGCAATAATCCACAGGTTACCGAAAGTTAAAATGCGCTGGTTACGGGTAAAGTAGCGTGCCAAAAACGCAATAATGACAAAGCTGAGCGCATACTGGCCCAGTATCGCATCCATCATAAAATCAGTAGCCACGCCTAGGCTAAAAGCAAACCAAATCCCACACCAGGCCGGCTGACACAGCACCCAGAACAGCATAATCAGCAGGAAAAACAGTGGACGCCAGGAGGCTATATCATACGGCAAAGGATAAACCATCAGCACCGAAGCCACCACGATACTGACAATAATGGCGATTAGTGGATCAGGTGACTGGCTGCCGCCACCCAGCGTACGGCCACTTAAGCGGCGGCCAAACTCAAGAAGTGGCATAGGGTTGCTCCAGGGCTAAAGGCTCGGAAAACAGCACCACCACATGATGTCCGCCTTCAAGTTGTGCCAGAGGCTTGACATCAATGCTGGCAAATTCACCGGCACCATGCCGGGCAATGGCAGTGACCATGCCCACCGGATAACCGGCTGGAAACTGCTCACCCAAACCTGAGCTGATTAACCGGTCACCAACCTTGATATCTGCCGTGTTAGGCACGTATTGCATGGCCAGACGCCCACTATCGCCAGTACCCGCCACAATACCACGCATGCCGGTCCGTTCAATCCGCACCGAAATGGCGTGCTCCTTGTCTGATAGCAGCATCACCCGAGCACTGTGCGGATAAACATCAATCACCTGCCCCATAATGCCCTTGTCATCCAGAATGGTCTGGCCGGTTTTAACCTGCTCAAGGCGGCCCTTGTTGATAATTAGAATCTGGCGCAACGGATCGGTATCTGTACCAATCACCTCACTGATCAGCATGCGGCCATCAATAATCAGCGGGGTATTCAGCAAGCCACGCAGGCGAGTATTTTCAGCAGACAGTTCAGACAGTTTTTGCAGACGCACACGGTTTTGTAGCAGCTCGGCACGTATGGCCGTATTTTCGCGCCGTAGCTGATCTTCTGACTTGCTTTGCTGGCGAAACCAGTCACCGGACAGTACCGGATAGCTGGCTAGTGCATAAATCGGGTTAAATGCACGGTGCACCAGACTGCGCACTGGCGTTACATAGTCCTCATAGCGCCAGTTGATGAAAATCAGGACAAAACAGGCAATCAGTGCCAGCGTAAAAGAACGGATCGCTGGCGGCTGACGGCTGAAAATATTGGACTGCACCGAACCGCCTTTAGACTTAAAAAATGATTACTGTGGTTCGACAAGCTCACCAACCGTGGTTCCTGAGCTTGCCGAAGAATGGTTCGACACGTCCCCTGAGCCTGCCGAAGGGTGGTTCCTGAGCTTATAGTTTGACAAGATCAAGAACCATTGAAGGACAACAGCCATCTTTGAATAGCAGCCTTTATCTTGTCAAAAGACCTTGTTTATCAAAGAAATAAAGTACTAAAAATCCTTAGCCTACAAACAGCATGTCGTAGTTTGGATTGTCAAAGTATTCCAGCACCTTGCCGCCACCGCGGGTCACGCAAGTCAGCGGGTCTTCGGCCACCACCACCGGCAGGCCGGTTTCCTGTGACAGCAGCTTGTCCAGGTTACGCAGCAATGCACCACCACCCGTCAATACAATGCCACGCTCGGCAATATCGGCAGACAATTCAGGCGGGGTTTGTTCCAACGCTGTTTTCACCGCACTGACAATGCTGGACAATGGATCAGAAATAGCCGTCAGCACTTCTTCGGAATTAATCACAAAGGAGCGCGGCACCCCTTCGGCCAGATTACGGCCACGCACTTCAATTTCCAGTACCTTGCCATCCGCATAGGCCATACCAACTTCCTGCTTGATGCGCTCAGCGGTGGTTTCACCAATCACACAACCATGTGCCTTGCGCACGTAATTGATGAGCTGTTCATCAAAAATGTCGCCACCAATACGCAGGGAATCAGAATAGACACAGCCTGACAGGGAAATAATGGCAATTTCAGTCGTACCGCCGCCAACATCTACCACCATGGAGCCACAGGCCTGCTCAACCGGCATGCCCGCACCAATGGCAGCAGCCATCGGTTCTTCAATCAGGCGCACATCGCGCGCACCAGCACGCTCTACCGCTTCACGGATGGCACGGCGCTCAACCAGTGTAGACTTGCATGGCACGCACACCACCACGCGCGGTGTTGGTGGTAACAGGCGTTTTTCATGAACCTTGTGAATAAAGTACTGCAACATGGTTTCAGTGACTTCAAAGTCGGCAATCACGCCATCCTTTAAAGGACGAATAGCAGAAATATTGGCTGGCGTACGGCCCAGCATCTGTTTCGCATCAATACCGACAGCAGCAACCGTTTTATTTGAACCGCTGTGACGGATGGCCACAACTGTGGGTTCATCTAATACAATACCGCGACCAGGTGCATAAATAAGCGTGTTTGCTGTACCAAGATCAATGGCCAGATCTGTGGAAAACAGGCCAAAAAGACGTTTTAAAATCACGGGGCATTCCAGGAGAAAATGAAGTGGCAAATTAGATGACAATGCAAGGACGCAACTTTAACGAAATGCTATTATTTAGACAAGCCATTTGGACAAGTCGGCATCTTGTGATAACGTGCCGCAATTATACTTTTTATGATGATGCAGGTGTGCTTTTATGTCAGCAAACACAAGCCAAACCGACAACACATTAACCGCACATGACGTTGAAAAAATTGCCATATTAAGCCGTCTGGCCATTGATGACAGCAAGGCAACTGCCTATGCAGCGAGCCTCAATAAAATCCTGTCCCTGATGCAGGCATTGCAGGCCATTGATACCACGGATGTTGAGCCGCTTAAAAGCCCGTTTGATCATCCACAGCCATTGCGTGACGACATCGTGGCCGAGCCAAATCGCCGTGACGATTATCAGGCCGTAGCCCCGGCCACCCAGGATGGCCTGTATCTGGTGCCGCGCGTTATTGAGTAACCACTGGCTGAGTAATCGTTGAATAGGGCCAAAAATCAGGCTTTTTGCTGCAATGGATTTCTTATTTTTTCTTTAACAAAATATATCTGAATCATTATGACCGACCATTCTTCGTCTGAACTGCATCAGCTCAGTGTACGCCAACTTGGTGAGGGCCTTGCTGCCAAAAAGTTTTCATCCGTTGAGCTGACCCAGCATTATTTACAGCGTATTGCTACCATTGATCCACAGCTCAACAGCTATGTTACTGTCACCAATGAACTGGCACTCGCACAAGCACAAGCCGCTGATCAGGCACGCGCTACTGGCACGGCAGGCATCCTGACTGGCATTCCGCTGGCGCACAAGGACATTTTTTGCACCCAAGGCATTAAGACCACTGCCGGCTCCAAAATGCTGGGCGACCCAAAAAATCCATTTATTGCACCCTACAATGCCACCGTAGTTGAAAAATGCCTGAATGCCGGACTGGTTACGCTGGGCAAGGTCAACATGGACGAATTTGCCATGGGTTCCAGCAATGAAAATTCATTTTATGGGGCCACCAAAAACCCGTGGAGTTTTGACCGGGTGCCCGGTGGCTCATCTGGTGGTTCAGCCGCCGCTATTGCCGCAGACCTGACACCGCTGGCAACCGGCACCGATACCGGCGGTTCCATTCGCCAGCCTGCCTCGTTTTGTGGCTTAACCGGCATCAAGCCAACTTATGGCCGGATTTCACGTTTTGGCATGATTGCTTATGCTTCCAGTTTTGATCAGGCTGGCCCCATGGCACGTTCTGCCGAAGACTGTGCTTATCTGCTGCAAGTCATGTCGGGTCACGATGCCAAGGACTCGACCAGTGTTGACCGTCCAGTTGATGACTATGTTGCTGAGCTAAATCAGGGCGCTGACTTAAACCAGCCATTGAAAGGCCTGCGTATTGGCCTGCCACGCCAGTACTTTGGTCACAATGGTTTAAACAGTGAAGTGCAAAGCCGTATTGATGCAGCGCTGCAACAACTACAACAGCTCGGTGCCATAATGGTGGATATTGATCTTGACACCACTGATGCGGCCATTCCTGCCTATTACCTGTTGGCTCCGGCAGAAGCATCCAGCAACCTGTCGCGTTATGATGGTGTGCGCTATGGCTATCGCTGTGAAAACCCCACTGACCTGACCGACCTGTATAGCCGTTCGCGCGCTGAAGGTTTTGGCGATGAAGTACAGCGCCGGATTTTAATTGGCACCTATGCCCTGTCTGCCGGTTACTACGATGCCTATTATGTGAAAGCACAAAAAGTGCGTCGCCTGATTCAGCAGGACTTTTTACGTGCCTTTGCACAGGTTGATGTGATTGCCGGGCCAACAGCACCCAGCACCGCCTACCAGATTGGTGAAAACCTTGATCCAGTGAGCATGTATCTGGGTGATATTTATACCATTGCCGTGAATCTTGCTGGTTTGCCGGCCATTAGTGCGCCAGTTGGCTTTGATGACAACAAGCTACCTGTGGGGCTGCAACTCATTGGCCCGTATTGGTCTGAAAGCAAACTGTTATCCATTGTTCATCAGTATCAGCAGCACACTGACTGGCACCTGCAACGCTCACCGCTGATTGCTGCCCAGCTCAACAGCGCAGCAAGTGCACAGGAGAACGCATAATGACGCAAGCAACTGCCCAATCTATTACAAATCAATCCAGTGCAAAATCCAAACTAGTGCATGGCTGGGAAGTGGTCATTGGCCTTGAAATCCATTGCCAGCTCAATACCAACAGCAAGATTTTTTCCGGCGCCTCCACCACATTTGGTGCCGAACCCAATACGCAAGCCAGCCTGATTGACCTGGCCCTGCCCGGTGTATTGCCAGTGTTGAACCGTGAAGTGGTTAATAAAGCCATCCGGTTTGGCTTAGGTATTGATGCTGAAATTGGCCGCGCCTCGGTATTTGCCCGTAAAAACTATTTTTATCCCGATTTGCCTAAAGGCTACCAGATTAGCCAAATGGATCATCCGATTGTAGGCAAGGGTTTTGTCGACATCACGCTGGATGATGGCAGCACCAAACGCATCGGGGTCACCCGGGCGCATCTGGAAGAAGATGCCGGTAAATCACTGCACGAAGATTTTGCCGGTATGACCGGAATCGACTTAAACCGTGCCGGAACTCCGCTGCTTGAAATTGTGTCCGAACCGGACATGCGTTCGGCTGAGGAAGCCGTAGCCTATGTGCGCACCATTCATGCGCTGGTGCGCTGGCTGGGCATTAGCGATGGCAACATGGCCGAAGGTTCGTTCCGGTGTGACTGTAACGTGTCCATCCGCCAGCCGGGTGATGAATACGGTACCCGCTGCGAGCTAAAAAATATCAACTCTTTCCGCTTCATTGAACGTGCCATTGATGCTGAAGTGGAACGCCAGATTGATCTGATTGAAAGTGGCGGCCGTGTGATTCAAGCCACGCGCTTGTACGATCCCAACAAAAATGAAACCCGCAGCATGCGCTCCAAGGAAGAAGCCAACGACTACCGTTACTTCCCTGATCCTGACCTGCTGCCTGTCGAAATTTCTGAAGCACAAATTGAGCAAATCCGTGCTGAATTGCCAGAGCTTCCAGTGGCTCGCCGTGAGCGTTTTATCAGCTATTACCAATTACCGGAATATGATGCCCGTGTCCTCACAGGTTCGCGTGATCTGGCCGATTTCTATGAAGCCACCGTGCAAGCCGCTGGTGGTGAAAAACAGGCCAAGCAATCGGCCAACTGGGTGATGGGTGATGTGCTGGGTAGCTTAAACAAAGCTGAAAAAGACATTACCGAGTCCCCAATTAGCCCGCAACAACTGGGTGGCCTGATTGCCCGCATTGTGGATAACACCATTAGCGGCAAAATTGCCAAACAGGTGTTTGCCGAAATGTTTGCGGGCACTGGACAAACGGCCGACCAGATCATTGAAGCCAAGGGCCTCAAGCAGGAAACCGATACAGGTGCCATTGAAGCCATTATTAAGGAAGTACTCGCTGCCAATGGAAACATGGTGGCTGAATATAAATCCGGCAAGGAAAAGGCTTTTAATGGCTTGGTAGGTCAAGTGATGAAAGCCTCCAAAGGCAAGGCCAATCCGGCACAAGTGAATCAGTTGATGAAGCAATTGCTGGGTTAAGTCTTTATCGTTTTCTATGTTTTTAAAAAGGCCATGTTCATTGATGAGCATGGCTTTTTTTGTTTTTATCCTGATAAAATTTTAAAACTCACCTGGATAATTTAATTGACTTTGTAACCCAAAAAATGAAGAATGCGCGCGTCAAATTCTGACTATAAATCATTAGGTAAATATAAATGTTGAAGCAGCTATCTTTGCTTACCCTAACACTGATTACAACAAGTTCTTTTGCCGCAACGTTACAGTATCAACCCTTTGTTGATCTGGGTATCGGCCAAACTACCGTCAAAAATTTTTGTGATGGGCTGGAAGACGCACCTGTCAGTTGTGATGACAAAGACACCACTTTCCGCATTGGCGGCGGCCTGATGTTTAATGACAACATTAGTGCTGAATTAACCTACCTGAATTTTGGTAAGGCTACCGTTAACGGTTCACTGCCTGGCATCATCACTGCACAAGCTGAAGCCAAGATTTCTGCCATTGCATTACAGGTGGGAGCTTATGCACCACTAAACCCTCAGTTTAGCGTTTATGGCAAGCTAGGGCCTGCTGTAGTTAATGGTGAATTTAAAACCCAGATTATTGATTACACGGGTTATGTAGGTAGCGAAAATACTGAAGAAAGTGACTCACAGGTTGAAGCACTATTCACTGTCGGCGCCAGCTATCAATTCTCGCCTGCCCTGTCTGCTAATCTTCAACTGGATTATATTCCTCAGGTTGGCGATGATGATGAAGAAGAAGGTAGCGATCAGCTCGACCTTCAGACTTTTACACTGGGCCTGAAATATAAGTTCTAAGTCAGTTTAACTATAAGTTATCCATATAAAACACTGCTCCTAGTGAGCAGTTTTTTTATGGCTGAGTTTTAATGATTTGTTGGCTGATAAATTGCTTACTAAAGGATTTATTTAAGGAACCACGACTAAGCCATTGATTATGTATTTTAAAATTTATAAGAACCTGAAAATATTCAAGCGACAATATATGACTTAACAACTCATGAGAATCATCCATTGCCTTATTTTTTTGCTAGGATGCTTTTAAAATAAAATGGAACAAACCCAACCATGAATCCCGTACAGCACGCGCAAATTTCACAACGGCGGCGCGGTGGCGAACTAGAAGACTATATTGATATTCATGCCTTGATCGACAGCACCAAAATGCTCTGTACCGACAATCGCCACCGGATTTTGCATACCTTTTGGGGCGTGCAGGAAGTCATCATTCCTATATTTGGCCATCATTTTAATAATAGCGCCGGCAAAACAATTGAGGTTAAAGACCTGTGTGAAAAAGACCATTTGCTGGTGGATTTTCACCATCGCTTTATTCCAACTTTGGGCGATTTTGTGGCAGCCATGCAGGATATTCCCACGGACGGTTTGGCCAGGCGGCTGGAAAAATTTCACTGTGACGTGATTAATGACCCCAAATTATCCGCTACCCTGCTCTCGCCCTTATCCGTTACCGGGCAATTAAAATCACTGCTGATCACCCACAATAGCTGGTTTATCAATACCATTTTACCGCTGATGGGCAAAAGTAACGCCAAATTTATTGAGTTTGATATCACACCTGCCATGTTTTTTAATCCGATGCGCTTTGAGCTGTGGATGGATAATGGCATGGTAGTGCCGCCTAGCGCGCTGAAATTGCGGGATTTAAAAAGTAAGATTGCTTAGGAACTAACTTTCAAACCGCTTCATCTAAAATTTTTAGGCCATAACACTCAAGTCAATTAAATAAAGGACATCCAAACCATGAGCAACCTTAAATACGTCATCCGCCATAATGAATTTGCCTACAACGATGAATGGTTTTTAACTAATGATGTCACTGCCGGGCAAATTGCTGCAGTTTATACTGATAAAGCCGAAGCGGAACAGGCTTATAAGACCCTGATTGTTGACGCCTTATATAATGAATATGAGTTAAGCCAGTACGATATTGGCAATGGTGAGGCAGACGATGAAACCTATGAAAAAATTGAAGCCTTTATTTTAGAAAAAACTGGCAAACCCTTTGATAATGAAACACTGCCAGAAATGAATGAAGACGATGCCTTTGAACTTGCCAAATTGTCTGGCATTTTATGTTATCAACTGATCGAATTTGATGACAGCAAGCCGCATTATGCGATTTGGTTAAATGAAGAAGAATCCTATATGGATCATTATGATACTGGTTCAGTATTGTTTGATCATGATCCCGATTTTATTGAAGGTAGCGATTGCGACTGGTACTTTTTAAGTAGAATGGATCAAACCCTGCAAGGTAACTTGGCTGATCTGAGTGATAGTCCTGAAATTTTGCAGGTCTTTTTGCAAAACGCTCAAGGCATCAGCTTTGATACACAACAGCGGTGTTTAACAATCAGCGGTAATCGCTCGAACTACCAGACCATCAAGGCACTGAATGCCTTGCTTAAACAGCCTTTATTTGAAATACATAGCCTAACCCTTGAGCAGATTCAGGAAATGTAAAAACTTTTTCATTCAAATAAAAAAGCTGCTAAACAGTCCATATTGGCAGCTTTTTTATTTTTAGCGTTTAAATTAACCAATAAACTTGATAAACACCTGAATCACGCCCGCATTAATCAAGTCAATAAAGAACGCACCGACCATAGGCACAATCAAAAAAGCCTTATGCGATGGGCCGTATTTGTTGGTAATGGCCTGCATATTGGCAACGGCAGTTGGTGTTGCGCCCATGCCAAAACCACAATGTCCCGCCGCCAGTACTGCCGCATCATAATCACGGCCCATGCCATAAAACGTTACGAAGTAGGCATATAAGGCCATCACCACGGTTTGCGCTGCCAGAATCACCATCAGGGGTGCAGCCAGGCCTGCCAGTTCCCACAGCTTTAACGACAGCAAGGCCATGGCTAAAAACAGCGACAGCGAAGCACTGCCAAACACATCAATGGCCCGGTCAAACATGTCTACACGAAAAATATATTCCAGCGCATTGCGGATAATCACGCCGCCACCTAATGCCCAGACAAAAGTGGGTAGCTCAAAGACTGTCCCCTTGGCAATAATCGTCATATAGTCGGCAAACGCTAAACAGGCGGCAAATAGCGCCAATGTTTCAACTGCGCTGGTGGCAGTGATCAGGCGCTCCTTTTGCGGTTGCTCAAAATTCAGTACATCACTGTTTTCAGTTACAGGTAAATTGTTATTGGCCTGTGGTGCAGGCAAATGCAGATGATGACGCGCAATCAGCGAACGAGCAAGCGGCCCGCCAATCAGACCACCAATGACCAGCCCAAACGTGGCACAGGCAATTCCTAGCGTGACTGCACCCTGTATACCGTATTTTTGTTCCAGCACTTGCCCCCACGCACCTGCCGTGCCGTGACCACCCACCAGTGTGATGGAACCGGCAATTAGACCAATTAGCGGATCAAGCCCCAGCGCCGTTGCCAGACCAATCCCCACCACATCCTGCACTAAAATAAACACGGCAATAATGGCCAGAAAAACCACCAGACCCTTGCCACCAGCTTTTAACTTGGCAAAGTTGGCGCTCAAGCCAATGGAAGCAAAGAAAATCAGCATGAATGCGGTTTGCAGGTCTTTATGAAAATTAAACTGGTAACCAGTGAGCGCATGAATCGCAAACAGGATAATGGCAGCTACCAGACCGCCAGCCACGGGTTCGGGGATATTAAAATCCTGCAAAAAGCGGATTTTTTTCACCAGATATTGGCCAATTAATAAAATAATTACGGCGCTAATCAAGGTGTAATAGGCGTTTAAAGTAAAGTCCATTTTATCGTTCCGTTAAATTCCAGTTGATGTTCCCTGACATATCTTCAGCGGGTACAATAATGCTAGGCGCCTGTGGGCGGGACTGGCGGCATGGCCCGACGCTCACGCCAGCGCAACACATACACGGCTGTCAGGCCTGCGCCAATTAATACCACCATGACAATGCTCATCGACAGTGATAAGGCATAGGGCAGCATATACAGCGCCAAGCCTGCCAATAGGCCAAAGCCAAACTGCAAGGCGCCCATCAGGGCGCTGGCCATACCCGCGCGCTGACCCTGCTCAGCCAGTGCAATAGCAGTGGCATTAGCGCCGGTTAAGCCAACACCAGACACTACAAAAAATAAGCCAAACATGCTGGTGGTGAGTGTGCTATGACCAGATAGCGCCAAGCACAACAGGAAAATCGCCCCGAAACTTTGCATGCTGGCACCAATGTGCAACAGGCGTAATACGCCCAGCCGCTTGACTAACCGGGCATTGAGTTGCGATAGCACAATCAGGCCAAAGGCATTAAAACCAAAGATCCAGGCAAAGTTCTGGGCTGATACCCCAAAGTGATCAATAAATAATTCTGAGGATGCGCTGATATAGGCAAACATGGCAGCACCGAGCAGGCCACCTGCCAGTGCGGGCGTGCGAAAACGATGGTCTTTTAGCAGCTCGGCATAAGTGCTTAATACCTGCCCGACAGTCAGCTTGCGCCGTGATTCAACAGGCAGGGTTTCATCAAAATAAAAATGAATGAGTAGCAAACAGGCCAGCCCACAGAGCAACAGCATGGCAAAAATTCCATGCCATCCTGTCCAGATGAGTAAGGCACTGCCCAGCATCGGTGCCAGAATGGGTGCAGCGCCCATCACCAGCATCAGCATGGAATAGGCCTGTGCCGACTCTGCCATGCTCAGGCGATCACGAATGGCAGCCCGTGCCATCACCACCCCCACACAGCCACCCAGCGCCTGAAAAAAACGTGCAATCAGCAGCACATCAATACTACTGGCCACGATACAAACCAGACTCGCCAATGCAAACAGGCTCAAGCCAAAATATAAGGGAATCTTGCGGCCAATGCGGTCACTCACCGGGCCATAAATCAACTGACCCAGTGCCAGTCCAAAAAAATAAGCCGGTAAGCTGTTGGCTACCTGTGCCGTTTCCACTGACAAATCTTTGGCCATTGCCGGCAATGCCGGTAAATACATATCAATGGACAGCGGCCCCAGTGCCGTAAGCAAGCCCAGAATCACAATCCAGCGTATGGAATAAGGACGTGTGGTAGAAGGCTGATTGAGCATAGTGGGCATACATCTAAAATAGTGATGGAAGCACCCTATTTTAATGGGACGAATCAATAATTAAGCTTCATTCTTGTTAATAGCGTTGTGTTATTGATCAAATTACGACTAAAGTTGCAGCACAACACGGATAAAATTTCAGCATTTTACTCTGATCCGTGTTGTAAGTTCCCAAGCTTAGGCAAATATAAATCACCTAGCCTTCAAATGGCTTGTGCCAGAAAATCCAGGACTTCCATCATTAGCCCATTGACGGCCTTACTGTATTGCGGGGTCAACGTCAGGATTTGGGCCGTATCCTGAATATAACGCTGATCTTTTGTGAGTTCCTCGGCCAGCTCATCGGCACAGTGCGCCACAATCTGCCCGGCTGTATCTGCTGTGGTTTCCAGATGAAACTGCAAACCAATCACATAATCCTGATACTGAAAAGCCTGATGCAGGCAACCTGCACTTTTCGCAAGATGGATGGCCCCGGCTGGCAAATCAAAAGCTTCACCATGCCAGTGAAAGACCGTGGCCTGTGCCGGAAATGCAAATGCCTGCTCTGGTAAACTGGGCATGGCCTCAACTGGAAACCAGCCAATTTCCTTCACTGTATTGCGATAAACCGTTGCACCAAGGCTATAGGCAATTAATTGCGCCCCCAGACAAATGCCCAGTACTGGCTTGCGGGCAGCAATCGCCTGCTGGATAAATATTTTTTCCTGTGCCAGCCACGGATATTCGGTCTGGTCATTCACGCTCATTGGCCCGCCCAGCACAATCAGCAGGTCGAATACTTCAATAGCAGGCAAGGTATGTTCATTAGCGGAAAAAAATCGGGTAAAACTTAAAGTGGCCTGTCTGGACTGAATCCATTCTTCAATACAGCCCAGCCCCTCAAATGCCACATGCTGCAAAACGTGAACACGCATTCCTACCCCTCCA
Organism: Alkanindiges illinoisensis DSM 15370; assembly: GCF_000619845.1. GTDB lineage: Bacteria > Pseudomonadota > Gammaproteobacteria > Pseudomonadales > Moraxellaceae > Alkanindiges > Alkanindiges illinoisensis. Next base: position 1,535,355 of record NZ_JHUX01000003.1, read on the forward strand.
TAATAAAGATAACTGCAAGCACGCAGTTATCAGTGAATACCCAGTGTTATTATTGCTCAGGGCTTGGGCTGGGCAGGCTGTTCAGTAAAAACAGTTACTTATGTACATCAAGGGCTTCATCAGCATTGCTTTTGATTAACTGGGCCTGTTTTTGGCCGATAATCCAAAGCTATCTGTATTATTGGTAATATGTGCATGCATTTCAAAAGTTTGCTCGCGTTGCATCAGCCGTTGACCAAACCACAGCACTCCCGCCCAGATCACCCCATATGCAAAGAATGTCACCAGCCAGAATACCGTATGCTCCAGTGGACTTAACCATGCCATCTGGATGCAATATGCCAGCACCGCCAGACTCATGACACCACACACTACGCCAAGCGATGTATGATAAAATTTTAACACCACGCTGCTCAGCAGTACTGCATGTGCCAGTGCAGCCACCAATACCAGTCCGTATACCATGAGCATGTCCGGTTCCAGCTTATAAAACTGGTGAATGGCTGGTTGCAATGCCACTTTATATATAAACAGGCTCAAGCCTGCCAATGGAACAACAGCAACCATCCTCACCATGCGAATGAATTGATTCATCATATTTACTCCCCTGACCCATCCCTGATGCCACCAAAAGTCTTGTTTTTACCGACTGGCTTTTGTGAGTGGCACAATTTTCATTTTCATCCTGATAGATTATTTAATAGCACTTTCTGGTCAGTTTTAAAACTGTTTTCAACCTTGTTTTTTGCGGGAAACTCCGTTTTTTATACTTTGAATTCCTGTGACTGCCGACTTTAGATCAAACCACTTTTGGGCTACTATAGCTATATTCTGCAAAACAAAGATTTTTATTGATTATGTCCAAAAGCCTCTATCCCTATACGCTACAGCCGGTTCCGTTTGAGCTGTCTGAAGCTGAACAGCGCAGTGCCCAACTGGCGATCTGGCGTCGTACCAATACCATTAGCCAAAAAACCTGGATCATTCTAGGAGTTATTGTCGCGCTGGCCATTGTTGGACTGGTTTTTGTGAAGAATTACTCAACCATTCTTTTCTGGCTGATGCTGGTCGGTGTGGTGCTGTATCTACTCATTCGGCGCTTTGGCCTGGAATGGTATGTCAAGCGCAAACTAAGTGAAGAACTGGTTGAAGACATTAAAGGCATTAAAATGGGCGTGCAGCCACAGGGCCTCACCATGATCCAGCGCATGGGTGCACAGGAAGGTCGTGGCATGATTAGCTGGAAAGATGTCACTGAATGGCAGGATCATCCGGACTTTTTATTTTTAACGTTTAAGGTCAAAGGCCAGCAGGGTGCACATGTCTTACCCAAGCGCATGAATTCACAAAATTTCTCATTTGACACCATTCGCAAGCATTTAACCGAAACTGTTGGCCCGGCCAAGTAAGCCTTAATCCGGCTTATATTTGGTTTGTTATAACTTGTTGTTGCTGCACTTAAGCCGACTTCTATGTCGGCTTTTGTTTACGGATTTTCCAAAGATTTTAAACTCTTACACCGGTACTTAATATTTTTTAAAAAATAAATGAAAACTTTAATCATTCTCAGTTAAATTTTTCACTGACTCCGCTATAATTTGCCTAATTTTTAGGTTGCTGAATTCGTCGATGATTAGGTTTAAAAAGTTATGCTAAAAAAAATTCTATTCCAGTTGCACTGGTTTTTTGGAATTAGTGCAGGCCTGATTCTGGCTATTATGGGCGTAACCGGTGCCATTTATTCCTATGAAGAATCCATCACAAAAATCCTAAATCCTGACAGCTTTGTGGTACAGGCCCAACCGGGTACAGTGCTAAGCCCTGCCCAGCTTTATGCAGCCTATCAGCGCCAATATCCTGATCAGGCCATCAATGCCGTGACCGTAGCCGCTTCAAAAACCGAAGCTGCAAGTGTGAATGTGGCAGCGCCGGGTAGCCGCCGGGGCAAGACTTACAATGTCAATCCCTATACCGCCGAGCGCCTGCCAGAAGCCAGCAGTGAAGCATTCTTTCATTTTATTGAAGACCTGCACCGCCGCCTGACCATGGGGGAATTTGGCAAGCAGCTTACGGGTATTAGTACTCTTATCCTGATTTATTTTATTTTCAGTGGCCTGTATTTACGCTGGCCCAAGAAAAGCTCTGCCCGTGAATGGCTGGTGGTTAAAAAGAATTTAAAAGGCCGCAGCTTTTTGTGGAACCTGCATGCTGTTGTTGGCACCTGGGTACTGGTATTTTACCTGTTATTGGCATTAACGGGTTTAACCTGGTCTTATAACTGGTATCGCACTGCTGCTTATAACGTGATGGGTGTTGAACCACCAAAACCACAAGGCGGGCCAAGAGGGCCGGGAGCTGGCGAACAGCCCAAGCTCAATGTTGAACGTGCAATGCGTGCACCACAGGATGGCGTACCCGCCAATAGCCGGGGCAGCAAAGGACTCAAAGCGCCTGAAATAAATCCTGATCAGGCATTAAATCAGGGCTGGCAGGTGTTTAACCAGACTGTGAAAAGCTACTCTACAGCCACCTTCCGCCTGCCAGAAAAAGGCAATACGCTGGAAGTGTCTTTTGTAGATGCCGTGCCACAGCATGAGCGTGCGCGTAATACCTTAAAATATAATCTGGCCCAGCAAAAAATTGAGGAGCTTAGTTTTTATAAAGACAAAGCTCTGAATGAAAAAATCATGAGCAGTATTTTGCCAGTGCATCGGGGAAGCTTCTTTGGCCCAGTCTGGCAGTTCCTGACCATGCTGGCTGCCCTCAGTATGCCGCTGTTTTTTATTACAGGATGGATGCTGTATCTCAAGCGCCGCAAGCAAAAGAAACTCACCCTTGCCGCCCAGCAATTGTCACCGCTGACTGGAAATGGCCAGTCGCCGTGGCTAGTGATTTATGCCAGCCAGACTGGTTTTGCCGAACAAGTGGCATGGCGTACGGCCCAGAGCCTGCAACAGGCCAATATCCCTGCTCAGGTGATTAGCATGGATCAGCTTGGGATTGACCAGTTAAAAACTGCCACCACTGCCCTGTTTGTAGTAAGTACGTATGGACAAGGCGAACCACCGGATCACGCGCGTGGGTTTGCCAAAAAATATCTGGCGCAGCCTGCTGATTTAAGTCAGCTTAGCTATGCGGTATTGGCACTGGGTGACAAGGAATATCAGGCCACTTACTGCGCCTTTGGTAAGCAACTGGATCAATGGCTGGAGGATGGCAGTGCCAACCGTCTGTTTGACTGTATTGAAGTGAACTATGGCAGCAATATTGACCTTAATCGCTGGCATGATGCTTTAAGCAGCGTAACGCACACCCGCCTTGATAGCATGGTGATTACCAAGGTGTTTGATGAATGGCAACTGCAAAGCCGTGAAGTGCTTAATCCCGGTAGTCTAGGTGAACCGGCATTTGAAATCCGGCTGGTTGCCCAGCATGATGCCTTATGGAATGCCGGTGATATTGCAGAAATCCAGCCCGGTAACAGTGATGACATTATTACCGCCTTTTTGGCAAAGCATGAACTGCATGCAGAAAGTCAGGTACAACTTCATGGCAAACAGATGCCTCTGTTTAAAGCGCTGCGTTACTTAAACCTAGGTTTCAATGTAACAGCCAGCGTACCGCAAAAATTTGGAGTACAGGAATGGCTGGAACAACTTCAACCCCTTCCCTGGCGTGAATATTCCATTGCCTCTATTCCGCAAGATGGCTATTTAAGTCTGGTGGTGCGCCAGAACAAAATTGCTAATGGCCTAAATTTAGGACTAGGTTCTGGCTGGCTCACTGCCCATGCCGCGGTAGGCCAGAATATTTTGCTGCGTATCCGTAGTAATGAAAGCTTCCATGCGCCCGATGACAACCGTCCGGTTATTTTGATTGGCAATGGCACTGGTATTGCTGGTTTGATGAGCATTTTAAAATATCGTGCCCTGCATGGCTTTAACCGTAACTGGCTAATCTTTGGTGAACGCCAGCGTGAGCGCGACTATTTCTTTGCCCAGCAACTGGAGCAATGGCACATTAACCAGCATCTGCATACTCTGGATCTGGTATTTTCACGTGACCAGCCCGAACGCCGCTATGTGCAGCACTGCCTGCTGGCGCAAAAAGAACAGGTGCAGCAATGGGTAGAACAGGGCGCATCCATTTATGTCTGCGGCAGTATTGATGGCATGGCCCCAGCGGTAGATGAAGCCTTGATTCAGATTCTGGGCGACGCGACGCTGGAACAACTCACTTTAGCTGGCCGTTATCGCCGTGATGTTTATTAATAGACTTTAAAGCAAAACTTGAATGGAATTTTGTATAACACCTGTCCAAGCGACGGGCTTTTATATTTTCTGGCTGAGCTGTTTTAAGCCTGCTAAATCCAGAATTTCCACTTCCCGATAGTCCACCCGAATGAGTTGCTGCATTTCCAGCTGTTTTAAAATCTGGTTGGTGGTCTGGCGTGAAATTGCCAGCATACTGGCCAACTGCTCTTGCGGCAAATTCAGCACCCGGCGGCTGTTCTGGCTCAACTCGCCATAGCCTTCAGCAATTAAAATCAACCGACTCACCAAGCGTTTAAATGCCGGAAACAAGGCATTTTCCTCAAGGCTGGCAAAGGTAAAACGGATTTTCTGGGTGCTTAACTGCGCCATATAACGCCAACATAGCGGATTGTCCTGCAACATCTGCTCCAGCGCAGCAGGTGATATCCATAGTAGCTTGCTGGGCTTTTCGGCCACGGCATCATGGGTACGTGGCAAACCATCAATCAGCGCAATCTCGCCAAACCAGTTACAAGGTTCAATCACCGCCAGCAATGCTTCCTTGCCTTGCTCATTATGGCTATTAATCCGCAACGCCCCTTCCAGCACACAATACAGACCATCAAAGGCATCATTACGATAAAACAAATATTGCTGGGCTGTTAGATGTTTAATTCTGGCATGGCTTAATAACTGCTGCTGAACATACGCTGGCAATGAATGAAACCACTGGCCCTGCTGAAGCTGCTGCATCTCATGTGTACTGATATCAGGCGCTATGGTCATGTATTGTCTTGCCGGATTAAACCCATACTTTAATCATACGAAAGATTGCTGCCCAGTTAAAGATTGTCGCCTAGTTGATAGTGTCAACGATGGAGTGAGCGTAAGCTATCCAGTAAATAATCCGGATGGAGTATCAACCATGAAAATTACCCTCAATGCAGAATGGACCCGCCTGCTCAAAAGCTACAAGGCTGATCACCAGAATCCCCGTAACCAGTTTTGCCATAAAATTGGTATTCCCCTGATTGCAGCATCGCTACCTATCGGCGCCACTATCATTGGCCTGCCCCTTGCTGTGCCCATGTTCACTGTAGGCTGGGGTTTTCAGTTTGCAGGACATATTTTTGAAGGTAAAAAACCGGCTTTTGTGGATGACAAGCGTCAATTGCTTGTAGGACTGGTATGGTGGGGTCAAAAATCCGGTCTGGTTGATGTCAACACCACGGTTGAGGATTAAAGCAAATCATTGCTGTATTGAACACAGTACATAGTTATAAATCAGGAGACTTAGCATACTAATAAGTCTCCTGTTGATTAAAAAATAAGCTCTAATATTAATAGCAAACCTATTTTATTACTTACCAATGCTTCGCCTAATACAAAATTATTCATGATTAATAAAGCGTTTCTTTTATGCTATAGAAAACAATTATTGGAGAAAATTATGCTATCAAACATATTGAAAGTAATTAGTGCGGCTATTGCTACTGCTCTATTGGCAACAGGCTGTGCAGTACATACACCTGATGGCAGCGTCGTGATTGACCCTGATCGCACTTATGGTAGTCATCCTCATGATGGTAGATTTTGCCCACCTGGTCAGGCTAAAAAGGGCCGTTGTTAATTTTTATTTTTCAAAAGCTCCTCAATTCAGGAGCTTTTTATTATCTTGAAAGTTATTCATGATAAAACAATACAAATTACCCAAATTCATTCAAGACGTATTATTTACAGCCATTCATATTATGCGTCTGCGTTTCTACCATGGTTCGCGTGTCTTTATTGCAGGTCACAATGGCCGTACCATCATCCAGACAATACTTGAGTACTGACATATTTGCTGTTTGGGTATCAGACAATACCTTGTAGCCTTTTCTAACAAACATACTTTTCATAATGCCCTGAAACGCCAGACAGCGATCATACTCCATTGACATGGTTTCATTGGTTAAGCCGGATGAACTCATCACCTTCTGGGTTGAAGCATTTGCTGTCCCAGTTTTAGTTTTTGACGAGGCTCCTACAGCACAGGGCGCTTCCTGATAAATCGTGCCTTTACTGGTGGTACATTTATAAACACTACTGGCTTCGGCAGACTGAGCCAGCACTAACATAACCATAACCCCTAAAATATTTGTCTTCATATGAATTTCCATTTCTTTATTCAATTATTTAAATACTTTCAATAACGCAACAATAGCATATTGGGTTTCATCGTGACTCTTCCAGTAAGGCATTATTAAAAAGAATTTTAAGCTTTACTTTAGTTGCTTGAATGAACAAGTTTAAATTTAAAAAATCTAGATTTAATAGCATTGACCAAAAAACAAAAAACCGCACTAAAAAGCGCGGTTTCATTTTATTTCCAACAGAAATATGGTGGGCGTTGACGGACTCGAACCGCCGACCCGCTGCTTGTAAGGCAGCTGCTCTACCAACTGAGCTAAACGCCCTGAGATTTTTTAAAGCACTGCTTTAAAAAAGCGCAAGTCAAACGAACAACGTGAGTGCGTAGTCTATGCATCTACGCATCAGTCTGCCACTCAAAATTTTGAGCACAAGAAACAAATCTAAGATTTGCTTAAAAATAAATGGCGCAGCGGACGGGACTCGAACCCGCGACCCCCGGCGTGACAGGCCGGTATTCTAACCGACTGAACTACCGCTGCGTTATCGCAACCAATGGGGTAAACTGGTGCGTTTGAATGTTTACTTGCATTCAGTCAAGTGCTTGTTACAAGCATTGTCACTTGGGATAACGCCCTCTATTTCAGAGGAAATGGCGCAGCGGACGGGACTCGAACCCGCGACCCCCGGCGTGACAGGCCGGTATTCTAACCGACTGAACTACCGCTGCATCGCGTTATTTTTACATAACAACTTTAACATGGTGGGCGTTGACGGACTCGAACCGCCGACCCGCTGCTTGTAAGGCAGCTGCTCTACCAACTGAGCTAAACGCCCTGAGCGATGACAAAGCAAAACAACGTTTTGCCCGAGCGCAAGATTAAAGCTATCACAACACTATAAAGCCAGGCTTCATCGCGTTGTGGGGTGCATTATAGAGAATCTAGATAAGCTGTCAAACGCTTTTCCGCTTTTTTTGAAATTTTGCAGCTGATTGTCCAAAAATTGGCTCATCCGGCTTAAGTTGGTGAATATTTGATCTTTTTTAAGACGCTATATATCCAATTTACAAGCAATTTTTGCCTGATATGTTTTCGTTAAAAATTAAATTACGCAATGAATCATCAAGTTGCTCAAAAATATCCACCCGCGTTCCCACTTCTACCAGATCAAATAATTCAATGACATCGCTATTACGCATCCGGATACAGCCGTGAGAACGTGCAATGCCCATGGGCTCTGTGTCTGGCGTGCCGTGAATATAAATGTAGCGACTATGGCTATCGCAACCTGTCCCCTGATTAAACTGCGGTTCAATACCATACAGCCATAGAATCCGGCTTAAAATCCAGTCACGTTGCGGATATTGCTCCGCCAGTTCATTCGTATAAATTTCACCCGTTGGCACACGCCCGACAAACACACTATTGATGGGCTGTCCTGCGCCAATCTTGTCACTGACTACATGCTGGCCGCGCGGTGTGCAGCCGCTGCCTTCCTGCTCCCCCACCCCATTTAATGCCGTTGAAATGCTATAGCTGCGCTGAACTTCACCAAAAAAATGCAGTTGCTGGGTAGAGATATCCACCTGAATATAGGGCTTGGACATGGTGCTCAACTGTAAACCTGAATAACGATATAAGCTGCTACAGCCTAGCATGCAGTGAGGCTGATTTGGAGATTAAAGTTTTGAGTTTAAATTTTGCTAACAGTTTACTGATTTTTTTACTGGATGCGTATTCAACCCATTATCTTTATGCTCGATGATTATGATTCTTTTCCCTTGAGTACAGCTTTCTTAAGAGATTCATTGATGCAGCAATGTTTATAAATACCTCTTTTAATGTTGCACTTATGATTTTAAGTCTAAAGTTTTGGCGCTGGTGGCGTATCGTTATTGGGTTTGGCTGGAGTAAGCACCATGAGTTCACGCTTGGGTTCAGGGCGCGTCCACATCCACACGGCCACCATTAGCATCACAATATCGGTAAAAACCTTTACCCAGAACGGCGCGTTGGTAAGCCACATCAGGCTGCCACTGGTCAGCATCATGAGTGTCGCAATCACCTTGGCCTTGCGTGGAATGGTTTTATGCGCACGCCACTCACGAATCAGATGCCCATATTTAGGGTGACTGGTGAGCCAATGATCCAGTGCTGGCCAGCCTTTGGACGCTGCCCAAGCCGCCAGAATTAAAAAAACAGTGGTGGGCAAGCCCGGCAGCAATGCACCAATAAATGCCAGGATCAGAAAAATAATGACCAGACTGCGCCAGAATAAATTGTGCCAAAACGAAGTACGCATTTTTTACTGCTATTGAAACCCAAGGGATTAATGTCAAACTAAAACACTGATTTTGTACGCTCAAGTATAGTCTAATTTCAGCATAAGTTATTTTTGTCACCAGAACTGGCAAAAAACTACGCATCATTTTAACTGTGTCGATTCATTTTATGACTTGGTTAACTACAATCTGTATACACAGTTAGCGCTTTCTGTTGATAGTGGCCTAAAAGCACTTTGTCAGACTGCCTGGTGTTTAAGATTATTTTTCGTAAAAACAGTTGAATGAAAAGTGATATAATGCGGCCAATGGCCAATACAAACTCACCAAGACTACCCCAACGGGTGTCTTTTTTTTATGACGTTAGGATTCGCAATGTCTGATAATGCAACAATCTTGCAGAATGTACCAGTAGGCAAAAAAGTTGGTATTGCTTTCTCTGGTGGTCTGGATACTTCGGCAGCTTTATTGTGGATGAAGCAAAAAGGCGCAGAGCCGTATGCCTATACCGCAAATCTGGGTCAGCCTGATGAAGATGACTATGATGCCATTCCCAGAAAAGCAACCAGCTATGGTGCGGTCAAAGCACATCTGATTGATTGCCGCTTGCAACTGGCACTTGAAGGCATTGCTGCAATTCAGTGTGGTGCGTTCCACATCAGCACAGGTGGTGTACCTTATTTTAATACCACGCCACTGGGCCGCGCAGTAACTGGCACCATGCTGGTTACCGCCATGAAAGAAGATGACGTCAACATCTGGGGCGATGGCTCAACCTACAAAGGCAATGACATTGAGCGTTTTTACCGCTATGGCCTGCTGACCAATCCTAACCTGAAAATCTATAAACCATGGCTTGATCAGACTTTTATTGATGAGCTGGGTGGCCGCGCCGAGATGTCGCAGTTTTTGATCGACAACGGCTTTGACTACAAGATGTCAAAAGAAAAAGCCTACTCCACTGATTCCAACATGCTGGGTGCTACGCACGAAGCCAAAGATCTTGAGTACCTGAATGCAGGTATCAAGATTGTTGAGCCAATTATGGGCGTGGCGTTCTGGAAAGATGACGTGGTAATTAAGCCAGAACAAGTGACGGTGCGTTTTGAAGAAGGCATGCCAGTTGCCTTAAACGGCCAGACCTTTAGCAATCCGGTTGATCTGATTTTAGAAGCCAACCGTATTGGTGGCCGTCATGGTCTGGGCATGTCTGACCAGATTGAAAACCGCATTATTGAAGCAAAATCGCGCGGGATCTATGAAGCACCGGGCATGGCGCTATTGCACATTGCCTATGAGCGTCTGGTGACTGGCATCCATAACGAAGACACCATTGAGCAATACCGTATTAATGGCCTGCGTCTAGGCCGCTTGCTATATCAGGGCCGCTGGTTTGATTCGCAAGCGCTAATGCTGCGTGAAACTGCCCAGCGCTGGGTGGCCAAAGCCATTACCGGTGAGGTTACACTTGAACTACGCCGTGGTAATGACTACACCATCATGAACACCGAATCACCTAACCTGACCTATGAAGCTGAACGCCTCACCATGGAAAAAGGTGATTCCAAGTTCACACCAATGGATCGTATTGGCCAGCTCACCATGCGCAATCTGGATATTACTGATACACGTGCCAAGCTGGGCGTTTATACGCAGGCTGGCTTACTGTCGATTGGTCAGGGTTCTGCCATTCCGCAGCTTAAAAACAAGAAATAAGTTTTTTTATTGTGGTAATCACCCGCTTAAAGCTGGCCTTAGTTTTAGCTTTAAGCGGGTTTACTATTTATAGGCTTTCACCAAAGACCCGTACCAGATGACGACCATCTGATTTTGCCTGATATACTGCTGAATCAGCATGCGCAATCAACTGGGTTTCGGTCATATCAGCTTCACCAGACCAGGTGGCTACACCAATACTCAGGGTCAAATATTTACCAATCAGTGAAGCACTGTGTTCAACCTTTAGGTCATCGACAGCTTTCATAATATTATTGGCAACGACCTGTGCCCCACTGGACGGGGTATTTGGCAACAGCAGGATAAATTCCTCGCCGCCATACCGCGCTGCCATATCCGAGCTGCGGCGCATGTGATTTTTAAGTACCTGTGCCACTTTAACCAGTGCATCATCCCCTTTAAGATGACCATAGGTATCGTTGTAGTTTTTAAAGCAATCAATATCGACAAACACCAGTGACAATGGCTCACCGGAACGCTCTGCCCGATCCCACTCCGTATGGATGGCTTCATTAAAATAGCGGCGATTATACAAACTGGTCAGCGGGTCTTCATTGGACAGCCGGATCAGTTCATTGCTCATCAGTTTGGAGTGCAGCTTATCTAGCTCTAATAGGCGGGCTTGCAGAAAACTGATACGTTCCTTGCCAATAATGCTCTGGCTAACAAAAAATCCAATAAAATTACTGAAGATGACTGAATAAAAATACAGCATCGGATCAAATTTCTCTCCCATCAAGCACAGGATTGGCAATGGCAGCAATCCTGCGATCAGACAGGTAATCCATAAAATTAAAGGGCGAGTGCCAGTGAGAAAATAAATCAGCATGTAGACAAACACGACAATATACCCACCCTGCTGGGTTAGGCGAGGTTCTTCATACTGTACGGTTAGAAAACTGCTAAAGAAAATCCCAATAAAGCTGACCCCAATAATAAAACGCTGAAAATAGGGCGTTAAACCGGGAATACTGGCAATGACTGGCAGGGTTGCCAGACACACTGCACCATTTAAATACATGAGAAACCAGATCAGGATGTCATGCAGGCGATGCGACTCATCAGCAATTAAATAAATACTGGGAAAAGTGATTAACCCAACCACAAAATAAATAAGTACACCCAGCGTCGCAATATTGCGGATCATTTGCAGTGAGCGCTGGGCCAGTGATTGCCAGAACAGGGCCTCTAAACTTTCCGGAAAAGGGCGGCTAATCCGCCGGCGGTCTGCCAGCAGCTTGCGGATAAACTGATCCTCTTGAAGCATGTCCTCGGGCAAGGCAGCAGTAGCAGGTTTAATCACTTAAGCTCTCGTTGTCATACACGTTAATACTTTAGCCATCACATGTTCCCTATGTGAATTTTATATTTGAGCATTTATTCAAATATAGGTTCACACTATCAAGACTAGATATCTTCCTGCAAGTCATTCCGTCATTTCGATAATTGAATTATCATTGGGTTTTTAAGCAAAGATGTTGAACTTTGAATACTCTTACCATCACCCGTCCTGATGATTGGCATATTCATCTGCGTGACGGTGCTGCACTTGCGCATACGGTGCCAGCCGCTGCCCAGCATTTTAATCGACTGATTTGCATGCCAAATCTGGTGCCGCCAGTTCGCACCGTTGAGGAAGCAGCTGCCTACCGTGACCGAATTCTAGCCCATGCACCTCAAGGCAGTGCTTTTGATCCGCGCATGGTGCTGTACTTTACTGATGCAACTCCGGCCTCGGAAATTGCCAAAGCCAAAGCCACTGATTTCATGCAGGCTATCAAGCTGTATCCGGCAGGTGCCACCACCAACTCACAAAATGGCGTGAGTGATATTCGCAAAGTATATTCGGTGATTGAGCAGCTTGAGGAGCACCAGTTCCCGTTATTGCTGCACGGCGAAGTCACCCATAATCATGTGGATATTTTTGACCGTGAAAAACGTTTTCTGGATGAAGTACTTGCGCCCATGCTACGGCAGTTTCCCAAGCTCAAGCTGGTACTGGAGCATATTACCACCAGTGAAGCAGCGCACTTTGTATTGGAACAAGGCCGCAACGTGGCTGCAACCATTACGCCGCAACATCTTTTGTTTAACCGCAATCACATGCTGGTTGGTGGGATACGTCCACATTTTTATTGCCTGCCGATCCTAAAACGCCAAAAACATCAGACCGTCCTGCTGGAAGTAGCCACTAGCGGCAATCCCAAGTTCTTTCTGGGCACCGACAGTGCACCACATGCACAGGACAAAAAGGAAAATGCCTGTGGCTGTGCCGGTTGTTACACGGCGCCGATTGCCCTGCAACTGTATGCTGAAGCTTTTGAACAAGCGGGTCGTCTGGACAAACTGGAAGGTTTTGCCAGTCACTTTGGGGCAGATTTCTATGGCCTGCCGCGTAACACCGAAACCATTACCCTGATTAAACAGGATTATCAGGTGCCGGCTTCCTATCCGTACATGGATAATCAGGCGCTGGTGCCTTTACGTGCTGGTGAAACACTGCCGTGGAGTATTAAATGACCACGCTGCCGGATGGCCAGCCCATCATTGGCCAGCGCTTTCGCGGCTTTTTGCCGGTAGTGGTCGATGTTGAAACTGCTGGCTTTAATGCACAAACTGATGCCTTGCTGGAAATTGCCTGCATTCCCATCATTTATGATGAAGCAGGCCGGTTTATGCCGGGAGAAGCCCTGCATGCCCATCTACATCCGTTTGAGGGTGCACGGCTCGATCGTCGCTCACTGGATTTTACCGGCATTGACCCGTTTAACCCCATGCGCATGGCCATTGCAGAAGATGAAAAACTGGCACTAAAGCGCATTTTTAAACGCCTAACCGAAATTCGTCGTGAGCAAGGTTGCACCCATTGCATACTGGTTGGTCACAATGCGCACTTTGATCTGGGCTTTTTGCAAGCCGCAGTTGCACGCACAGGCACCAAGAACCAGACACCGTTTCATAGTTTTTCAGTACTGGATACTGTGACCTTAGGCGCTGTTGCCTATGGGCAAACTGTCCTGGCGCGTGCCTGCCGTGCTGCCAACATTGAGTTTGATGGCAAGGAAGCCCACTCTGCGCTGTATGACACGCAAAAAACGGCTGAACTGTTTTGTCATATTTTGAACAGTTGGCCGCAGATGCTGCTTGACACTACAGAGCAGAATCCCTAATATGTGCGCACGCCAAACGCCTCGTCCCTATCGTCTAGAGGCCTAGGACATCGCCCTTTCACGGCGGTAACCGGGGTTCGAATCCCCGTAGGGACGCCATATTCGATTTTGCTGTCTGTCAGGATGGCAAACTTGCAAAAAGCCCAGTCAATTATGATTGGGCTTTTTGCATTTTAGTGTTCCGGATTTTGATTTCAATTGCTAACTTTTTAGCTGCTGCATTTGGACAACTGACAGGTTTGTAACAAAACTATAATACGGCATGCAGCCTGAATCCCTACAATGCGCTCAGCCACAAATGAGTGTTGAGTTTTACATGCTGCATAAAGTCGCCGCCGCAGAAGGAATCCGGGGTATCGCCTGCTTTATGGTGGTGTTTTCTCATTTATCATTGTCATTTTTCCCTTATCTGCATTCATTTGACCACTATCGCTTGCCTGCTCATTCCTTAGAGCTGGCCATTCACCATTCCCCGTTTGCATTTTTTTATTCAGGCACAGCAGCGGTTTATATTTTCTTTGTGCTGAGTGGCTATGTGCTGAGCTATGCCATTATGAATAGCCGGGATCCGCTGCAAAAAATCCAGTCCATGACGATTAAACGCTTTCCCCGCCTGATGCTGCCTGCGCTCGGGTCATGCTTACTGTTATGGCTAGCGTTTCATTATCTGCAGCCATCGGGTCAGGATATTTCCGAATGGATTGATGTGCTGGGTGAAGAAAATCCGGGGCCGTTAAGCAATGCCTTTTTTGATGGCGTGGTGCGTACTTTCTGGTATGGCTGGAGCCAGTATAACTGGGTGCTGTGGACCATGAAATTTGAACTGGTGGGATCGCTGCTGGTGTTTGCGCTGCTTTATACGCATTGCAAAAAAATCACATGGTCTATCGTACTGCCGCTCGTGCTGGTTGCCAGTTATCTGCTGCTTCGCATGATGCCTTTTCACCTGGCTGACTTGCTACAGGCATCCTGGCTGGATATTGTAGAAAATAATCTGGAAATGCTCAGCTTTTTATTGGGAATGCTGTGTTTCTTCAGGTTTCACCAGCTTGGCAATTTTACTGCGTTTGGCTTGCTGACACTTGGCCTGTACTGTGCCGGTGTGCATGATAACAGTCCGTCCTATGCATGGCTAAATCCATGGCTGGATCACCGCACCTATAATATTCTTAACTTCATGGCTGGGCCGCTGGTCGTTGCAGCCATACTCATGAATGAAAAACTGGCCAGCCTGTTTTCCACACGGATACCGGTTTATTTAGGGAAAATTTCCTTTGCAGCTTATCTCAACCACTTATTGCTGATCTATGTGGTTGGTCTGCCCTTGTTTAATTATTTGCATCACGCTAGCCACCTGAGCTATGCCGCCAATGCCCTGCTCACTTGTGCAGTGGTAATTGCAGCAACCATTATTTTTTCTGAACTGTATTACCGCTGGGTGGATCAAAATGCCATGCGTTTTTCAGCATGGCTCGCCAACATTCGCTTTAAATTACCGAGCTTGGTCAACAGACTTTATGCTGCCTGTAGCAAGAAGCCCGGTTCATTGTCTTAGCATTTTCTGGTTTTTCAGTTTATCTTGGCATTAAACCTGCGCTTCTGGATTGTTTTTGGCATATTGCCATGACAACCATGCCGTAATGGCCAGCACCACGCCAATAAAGCCTAAAGACGCCGCAATGGGCACATGGTACACGTCCAGCAATAGCATCTTAATACCAATAAACGTCATGATCACGCCAAGGCCATATGGCAGGTAATGCATCTTGGCTGCTGCACCAGCCAGCAAAAAGAACATGGCACGCAGGCCCAGAATGGCCAGCAGATTGGCGCTTAACACAATAAATGGATCAGTTGTCACCGCAAAAATGGCCGGGATTGAATCCACCGCAAAAATCACATCGGAAAATTCAACCAGAATCAGCACCACAAACAGCGGCGTAGCCCAGAGCAGACCATTTTCCCGCACAAAAAACTTGCCCTCGCGCAGGGTTGGTGTAATACGCATGTGACCACGTAGCCACTTGAGCAGTTTCATGTTTTCGATATCGGCCTCATCGTCATGACTGCCTTTGAGGAACTTGATACCGGTGTACACCAGAAATGCGCCAAACACATACAGAATCCACGAAAATTCCTGAATCAGCCAGGCCCCGGCAAAGATAAAAATCGTGCGCAGGATAATTGCACCCAGCACGCCATATAACAGCACACGACGCTGCAATGCTGGCGGTACTGCAAAGGCTGCAAAGATCATCAGCCAGACAAACACGTTATCAATGGCCAGCGATTTTTCCAGCAAATAGCCGGTCACAAATTCAAGGGTTTTCTGATTGGCAATGGCAGTACCAACCTCGCCATTCAAATACCACCACAAGCCCCCTGCAAACAGGCCGGACACACCCACCCACGCGGCACTCCACAGCGCTGCCTGCCGGATAGGCACCGGTTGCTGATTTGATTCTGGGTCTTTTTGCTTAAAGCCTAGAAAGTCAACCAGTAGCATGACTGCCACAATTGCAAAGAAGATGGCATAAAGCCAGAAATTGCCAATGGATTCCACAATGATCCTCCAGTTTAGACAACAGGCCCTGCTTTTTAGGAATAAAAAAACCCTGACCTGCCGCCTGATCAATTAAGTCAAACAACATGAGTCAAGGTCTTGCCTATACTGTCAAACCGAAGCGCTTTTGCTCCAGTTGCAATATCCATCTACCGACTTTATGGCTGTGTACAACCTATAAAGTGTATTGACGATAGCTGGCGTGGGTGAGGCTACTCCCCTTGTGCAGCAAGTGCGTTCATTCACACCGTGCTGCAATAATCTGTAAAGGCATTTTGGCACAATCGCCTAAAGCCCGCAACTTAATGTCATCCACTAGCTTAAGCCAGTCTTTAAAACGATCAATTAAATCAACCATTAATTAATTTGCTGGGCCTTAACTTGCAGGACTTTAATTTGCAAGGTCGTGACTGGCCTTACGACGATGCACGATAGAAGCCCACAATGACCAGCCAATAAATGCCACACCAATCAGGCCAGTAAGCAGCTCTGGAATATGGAAGTGCATGGACATCAGCATAATAATGGCCAGCGCTCCAATCGCATAATGGGCGCCGTGTTCCAGATAAATAAACTCATCCAGTGTGCCTTTTTCTACCAGATAAATGGTCATGGAGCGCACAAACATGGCACCAATGGCAAGGCCCAGCATAATAATAACCACATCGCTGGTAATGGCAAATGCGCCAATCACGCCATCAAAACTAAAGGATGCATCCAGTACTTCCAGATAGATAAATCCGGCAATGCCACCACGCTGTACTGCTTTGCCAATATCAACACCATCTTCGGTGTCATGACTTTCACCTTCCAGAATACTGCTGAGCAAATCAACCGCCTGATAGACCACAATGCCCCAAATTCCTGCCAGAAACACTGCAAACTGCATGTTTTCTGGCACAATGCGCAGTGCAGCAATGAGTGTAAGCAAGGCAACCAGTGTGGCAGCCGTGCCAGAGCGCCCCAGAATGCTAAGCTTGGTTTCCAGCCAGTGATACCAGTGCACTTCTTTATCAGCATCAAACAGGAAATTTAAAAACACCAGCAACAGGAACATGCTACCAAATGCTGCAATTTCAGAATGATGTTCCATCAATTTGGCAGAGTAAGTCTTGGGGTCATTTAGTGCCAACTGGGCCACTTCAACCATGCCCATGTCCGCAGTTACCGCCACAATGACTAGCGGGAACACCAGCCGCATGCCAAACACGGCAATAATCATCCCCACTGTTAAAAACAGGGTTTTCCAGAACTGATCCCAGTGTTTCAAAATGGAAGCATTGACCACAGCATTGTCAAATGACAACGACACTTCCATCACAGCCAGAATGCCCACAATAGCGAGTGCCGAGAGCGCAGTGCTGACTGTTCCGTGTGACAGCCCCCACCAGAACGCTAGCCCCAGACAGACAAATGAAAAAATAAATGAAAAACGAAAATGTTGCATGCAAAATTCCAGACAAAGCTTGAAGCGTTAAATGGCAACTAAAGATTGCACGCAGAATAGCCGAAGCCTTTTGCAAAATGAAGTTATAAAAACAAAAACGGCACTTCAAGCGTACCGTTTTTATTGACTTAAGATTAAATTAAGTTTGGGCTATAGCAAGATATCAGGCACGCAAACGGGTACGGCGCTGCAAAACCGCCTTGATATTACCACGCGCATAATTGGCCAATACCAATAGCGGACTTAGGTTGGGCTTAGGTTTTTTGCCTTGTCCAATGGCCTTGAATTGCGCCGCATACCAGATCACTTCCATCACTGCCATTTTATCCAGCATGGGCACGCCAGTCTTAATTGGTTTAACCGCATAACGCACGCTGGCATTTCCGGCCAGCAAATGATCCGGTGCATCGGTTTCTACTGCCAGCGGACGGGCAATGCCAATAAAGTCACAGGCACCACTTTGCAGCGCACCATCCATCCCCTGACGGGTTCTAAAACCACCGGTGACCATGAGGGCGGTTTTTACTTCCTGACGGATTTTTTCGGCAAACTCAAGGAAATACGCCTCACGTTCCACTGTGCTTTGTTTAACCTGGCTTTGTTTCACTGCTTCACCACTTTTCTTGCGCTTGGCACCAGCCATGGCAGGCGCTTCATAGGTGCCACCGGAAATTTCAATAAAGTCGATGCCTTCTGCATCAATGGCACGGAACACGGCAATGGCATCTTCTTCAGTAAAGCCACCGCGCTGGAAATCTGCCGAGTTGAGTTTGACGCTCACAATAAAGTTGTCGCCAGTTTGCTTGCGCACCTCACGGTAAACTTCCAGCAAAAAGCGCATGCGGTTTTCAATACTGCCGCCCCATTGATCGGTGCGCTGGTTGGTTAAGGGTGATAAAAACTGGCTAATCAGATACCCATGCGCGCCATGCAATTGCACGCCTTCAAAACCTGCCTTTTTACAAATTCGGGCAGCATTGCCAAAGCGCTTGATAATGTCGTAAATCTCGGCTTCAGTTAAAGCGCGTGGCGTACCAAAAAAAGTAGACAGTGCCGGGCTAAACGGAATGGCCGAAGGCGCTACAGTTTCCTTATTCAGGCCTTTCGGGCACTGGCGGCCCGGATGTGACAGTTGCACCAGCTGGATCATGTTGTATTGCTTGCCAATATTGGCCCACTGGGTCAGGGCTGGCAGGTCATGTTCATCTTCAATAGCAACTACGCCGGGTTCATTCTTGGCGTTGATATCGACCATCACATTGCCAGTGATGGAACAGCCCAGCCCACCTTGCGCCCAGGTTTCATACAGTTTCAAATGCTTGTCATTTACCTCACCAGCCTTATTGGCCAGGCCTTCACTCATGGCGCCCTTGATCATACGGTTTTTAAAATTAAAGCCCTGTAGGCTATAGGTGCTGGCAATGGTGGTGCTATTGGTGACATTGTTGGTACTGGTACTCATCATGATCTCACTATTGTGTTAATGCCCGGCTGTCAGGTCTGGTTCAGGTTTATTCGTAGGTTGACTAGCTGGGTTTGATTGTAGAGCGTTTTTTATTTTTGACAATACTTCATGTCAAAACTATAGCGTCACGCTGATATCGCCTCTTCAAATACCCATCATGCAAAAGTGTACTGTTTAAGCGCCATCAATCCGTTTATCATAACCGGTTAATGACCTGCCTTTTTGTACACCTCAGGAATTCATGTGAGCAACTCCCCTGCACCACAGTTAAAACGTGGTTTAAAAAATCGTCATATCCAACTAATTGCCATGGGCGGTGCTATTGGCACTGGCCTGTTTCTGGGTTCCGCCGATGTGATTGCCTCGGCCGGGCCATCGGTGATTCTGGGCTATGCCATTGGTGGCCTGATTGCTTTTTTAATTATGCGCCAGCTGGGCGAGATGATTGTACATGAACCAGTGGCCGGGTCATTTAGCCATTTTGCCTATCAGTACTGGGGCAAGTTTCCGGGTTTTCTGGCTGGCTGGAACTACTGGATTTTGTATATTCTAGTAGCGATGGCCGAGCTGACTGCCGTAGGCAAATACATTAACTACTGGTGGCCACAAATTCCGTCGTGGCTGTCGATTTTGTTTTTTTACCTGATTATTACTGGCATTAATTTAACTAACGTGAAATTTTACGGCGAATCGGAATTCTGGCTTGCCATTATTAAAGTCGCGGCTGTGATTGCCATGATTGTGTTTGGCTGCTATTTGCTGCTCACCGCGCCTGCTGATTCAATCTCGCATATCAGTAACCTGTGGACACATGGCGGATTTTTCCCCAATGGCTTTGATGGCCTGTTTTACATGCTGGCGTTTATCATGTTTGCCTTTGGCGGTATTGAACTGATTGGTATGGCTGCTGCCGAAGCCGATGACCCGCAAAAGACCATTCCTAAGGCCATTAATCAGGTAGTGTACCGGGTACTGATTTTTTATATTGGTTCGCTGACGGTGCTGCTGTCTTTAGTGCCCTGGAACCAGCTGGAAATTGGCAGTCTGGATAAAAGTCCTTTTGTGATGATTTTTAGCCAGCTTGGCATTGGCTGGGCTGCCAACCTGCTGAATTTTATTATCTTAACAGCAGCGCTTTCAGTCTATAACAGCGGCATGTATGCCAATAGCCGTATGTTGTATGGTCTGGCAAAACAGGGCAATGCGCCCAAAATGTTTTTGAAAGTGAACCGTCAGGGTGTGCCAGTAACCGCTACCCTGCTGTCGGCTGTACTGATTTTTGGTTGTGTGCTACTCAATTATTTTGTACCGGAAAAAGCCTTAAGTCACCTGATGTACATTGTGATTGGTGCGCTGGTGCTCAACTGGGCCATGATTAGCCTGACGCACCTGAACTTCAGGAAATTTGTGCAGCGCAACAATATTGCTACCAGCTATCCGGCTCTATTTGCCCCGTTAAGCAACTGGCTATGTCTAGGCTTTGTGCTGTTAGTATTGTATATCATGTGGCAAAAGGGTTTTCAGGAATCGGTGATTATGATTCCGGTATGGATTGGCCTGATGTATGTGCTGTTTAGAACGCTGGGCTTAAATCAAAATTTGAATCAGCATTCAGAGCAGAATGATCAACCGCCATACTAAAATCTGGCCTAAATACGGCAAGATGGCTGAAAAAAGCTGAGTTTTATGGTTTAATTTCGCGCTTAGCATTTGCAAGTAACTAATGCTAATTAATACGCCCTTAGCTTAACTGGATAGAGCAGTTGCCTCCTAAGCGACCGACGTGGGTTCGAGTCCCGCAGGGCGTACTTCTTCTTAAAGAAATAAATAGCTATATATTAGAAAGTATCTTTAAATTAATCAGGTTTAACGCCAAAAAACATCTCCCCTTCAAAGGTAAAGCACAAACACCACGTATAGTTTGAACCTATAAAATAATGATGTTGTGGTATTTCCAGAATACGATTTAAACAACTCATCATTACCTCTACACTGCCGCTTATTGCAAAATCTGTAGCACTATCTCCTACCCATACGATCTCACCATTTAAATGGTATTTTTCGGACATTAGCCTAAAAAACTTAATAAAACTTTCTATCTCTAATTGCTTCGTTAAATTTTCTTCATAGCTTTTCTCAAATATTTTTAGTTTTTCCCAGTCAATTTGGTTGTGTTTTATCGGATAGTATTTTTCCAAGTTTGTACAATAAGATTCACTACTGGCTAATATATGCAACTCAGAAGAACAAATTTTCTTTTCTAAATCAACTAATAGGTTTTCTTCGAAATAATTTAAACTCATTCATTTCCTTTTTATCAAAAAATTATAGCTTTTATTGATACAAAAATTATTTTATATAAATTAATATTTTCTAAAGCATCCTTAATTGTTCCTGCTAATTTTGGAAAATTATTCGCCTTACACTTTAATGCATCAATTGCTTTTCTTTTATCCAAGCAACTATGATTTCTGGCAATGTGGCCTAAACATATTACTGCTATGGAGGCTATAGCCAAGACTTTATTTTCAAGAAAATTCATACAAATCCTTTGATTATACTGCCAATCGTTTTCACCATATAAAACCAATGCTAATAAAGCATTTATAACCTCTTTCTCATCTGTAGAGCCAAGCATTTGCGTTAAGTTTAATTCATCTACTTTAAAAATTTCTTGGTATAACAATACTTCCATTGGCTTATCCTTAAACCCCATATACTGAAATTCCATCAACTTGATCTTGTATATTTATTTCAAGAAATTTTATTACTATAGACAATAACTTTAAAATTTCACTTTTATACGATTCAAAATTTTCTACTACTTCTTTTGTGATGTCTTTGAACATTAAATGAATATGTTGAGCAGGTAAAAAAGACGCCTCTAATATCTTTCCCCTGAATTCTTGCAATCTTTCTTTAATTACTTTCATTTTTGCTAAATTCAAATAAGTAGTGCCCCAATGTGCATAAGGATGCTCGCCCTCGAACCAGAATCTTTTAATTAATGAAAAAGCCTCTTCGTGCATAACAATAGATTTTTCAAAATCAGGATTGGTCACTTCATCAAACGGTGCTATTTGAAAGAATGATCCTATTTGAAAACCATCTTTCTCTTTAACTGTAAAATCTACTTTCATAATATTTACTCAATACTTGTTAATTTAAATACATCTATGGGCATACATGATAATGCGTTTCTATTTAGCCTAACATTTTTCTACTCAGCAGATGAGTCTTCATCAAAAAAGCGTTAAAATGCACGCATACGATGCCGACGGCATACAAAAAATACGCCCTTTATGCGTTGGACTTTTCATCCAGCATCCCAAGCGTTTAACTCAGTTTTGACTTCATTTATTTAGGATATATCCATGCGCGCCAGCCGCTTAATGTTTGCTACTTTACGCGAAACTCCCGGTGATGCCGAGGTAATCTCGCACCAGCTCATGCTCCGTGCAGGCATGATTCGTAAACTGGCTACCGGTCTGTACACGTGGCTGCCGCTGGGTGTGCGCGTGCTAAATAAAGTAACGGCCATTATTCGTGAAGAAATGAATAAAAGCGCCATGGAAGTGCTGATGCCAGTGACCCAGCCGATTGAGCTATGGGAAGAATCTGGTCGTGCGCAGGCTTATGGCCCGGAACTGCTGCGCTTCCGTGATCGCCATGACCGCCCGTTTGTGCTTGGCCCAACCCATGAAGAAGTCATTACTGACCTGGCCCGTCAGGAACTAAAAAGCTACAAGCAATTGCCAGTGAATTTTTATCAGGTGCAAACCAAATTCCGTGATGAAATCCGCCCGCGTTTTGGTGTCATGCGTTCGCGCGAATTTATCATGAAAGATGCTTATTCGTTTCATGCCAATCAAGCGTCACTGGAAGAAACCTATCAGGGCATGTATGACACTTATCATGCCATTTTCAACAGATTGGGCCTGAATTTCCGTGCAGTGCAGGCCGATACAGGTTCGATTGGCGGTAATGGTTCGCATGAGTTTCATGTACTGGCCGACAGCGGTGAAGATGACATTGCATTTTCTACAGAATCCGATTTTGCAGCCAATGTTGAAATGGCCGAAGCCGTAGTTACTGGCACACGTCCTGCCCCAACGCAGGCCATGCAGGTCGTCGATACCCCCAATGCGAAAACCATTGAGGAAGTGAGCAATTTCTTAAATGTAAGTCCAACCCAGACTGTTAAAACCTTACTGGTGCGTGGTGTAGCGGATGACACTAATCCCAACAGCAAGGGCAAATATGGTCTGGTTGCATTGGTACTGCGCGGCGACCATGAACTCAATGACATCAAGGCAGAAAAACTGGAACAGGTTGCCGCACCGCTAACCTTTGCCTCAGAAGATGAAGTCAAGGCACTGGGTCTGGAAGCTGGTTCCATCGGGCCACAAGGGTTAAGCATTCCTGTTATCGTAGACCGTGCCGCATCGATACTGGCCGATTTTGTGGCCGGGGCTAATCAGGCAGGCAAGCATGTGACTGGCCTGAACTGGGAGCGTGATGCACAAATTACCCAAGTGGCAGACATCCGCAACGTGGTGAATGGTGATCCTTCACCTGATGGTAAAGGCATCATTAACATCAAGCGCGGTATTGAAGTGGGCCATATTTTCCAGCTTGGCCAAAAATACTCTGAAGCCTTAAATTGCAAGGTGCTGGGTGAAGATGGCAAGCCATTTGTGGTGACCATGGGCTGCTATGGCATTGGCGTGACACGTGTGGTAGCCGCTGCCATTGAGCAAAATTTTGATGACAAGGGCATTATCTGGCCACAAAGCATTGCACCGTTTGCAGTGGCGATTGTGCCCATGAATCAGGCCAAATCGCCACGTGCTGTTGCCGCTGCCGAGGAACTGTATAACGAATTACTGTCCGCTGGCTTTGATGTGCTGCTGGATGATCGCAATGAACGTCCGGGTGTGAAGTTTTCTGATCTTGAACTGATTGGTATTCCGCATCGTATTGTGGTGTCCGAACGTGGTCTGGATGCAGGCACGTTTGAATACAAGGGCCGTCGTGATAGTGATGCACGTGAACTCAGCAAGGATGAATTATTGGCGGTATTAGAAGGTTAATATCTGCCGGATTTTTACCAGCTTAATCCTGCTTTTAACCAAAACTAAAAAGCGGGATGATTGATTACGCAGCGATTCATGCCTGTTTTCTATAGTTAATAGAAAACAGGCATTTTATTTTTATCGGGTGCTAAACAATAACCTGTCTATTAGCCATACTACCAGTAGACTTACGCCCATTAACGGAAAGATAATTCCTAAGATTACTAGACCCACTTTCCAGCTCAGCATCGGTGGTGCTGTTTGCTCCCTTGCTGGTGCGCCTAATGAATGTGCTGGACGCCGCTTCCACCACATGATTGCGCCAGTCAGTGCCATTGCACCCAAGCCTACTGAAATCAGCGCACTAATAATCTGGTTGGCCAACCCAAAATAGCGCCCCATGTGTAGTGAGGTGCCATAAGACACGGCTTTTGAAATCGCACCATAATCGTTGTAGCGAATATCATGCAGTATCTTGCCGCTATACTGGTCAATGTACAAGGTACGTTCCTGCTTGGGATCAGCCGGAAAATAGGTCGCCACATACACTCCATCAGGCGTTGCAGGCAGTGTCAGCGTGTAGTCAGTCATAAGGCCTACTGCAGCGAGCTTGGCAATCACCTGACTGATGGGAACCGGCTGATTTGCTAAGGGAGTTGCTGCCGAATTCGGCACAGGAAGCTGGCCAACTGCCCAAGGCAGCTGTGCTACAGGCAGTTGATCCATCACCATGCCGGACATCGATGCATCATCATGGTGATGGGATGCGCTATGTGATGGTGTGCTTATTTCCTGAACACCTGACTGACCTGACTTTAAGGGTAAATCACCCCAGACTCCCGGTGGCGCACCCAGACTGGTCATACCCACCAGGGCCTGAAAGTTTTTACCCCAAAACCCTGTCCAAGGTAGTCCGGTCAGGATAAATGCAATACCGCCAATTGCGAGCCATATTCCCATGGATGCATGCAGGCTTTTCCAGAATGGCCGTCCCTCTAGTGAAAACTGTGGCCAGAATCCTGTGCGATTTGTATTGCGATTTTCCGGCTGCCTAAGAGGCCACCACAGGGCAATCCCTGTACCAATCATCACCAGTGTCCAGCAGGCAGCAAGTTCCATTAACAGCTCACCGGGCTTACCCAGTAGCAGCTTGCGATGCAGCATCCGGGTGGTTTGCATAAACCGGTCAGACACACTTAAGCTGCCCAGTACCTTGGCGGTGTATGGATTGACATAAACACTGTGCTCGCCGCCATCTGGAAAACGAAAGATAAATTCGCTACTCCGGTCAGCACTATTATTCACAGGAATGGACACAGGGATACTTCCCGCAGGTGCCGCTTGCTGTGCTGCTACAAGTAACTGATTGGCATCAAGCCGGGCGGTCGTTTGCGGCTGTACAATCAGTAAATGCGGATATAACAATAGTTCAAGCTGTGGCTTAAAGCAATATAAGGTGCCGCTAACAGCCAGCACCATCAGCAATGGCATAACAAACAGGCCTGCATAAAAATGCCAGCGCCATAGTGTTCTGTAGGACGCCTGGCTACTATCTATATTCATTGGGGGCTGCTGTAGCGTGGTGGACATTGAGTGCTCCTGTTCGGAACAGCTACCCGGCTAATCGTGCAACCAGGTAACTGCCTTACTGATCTTGGTCTTACCACTTAAACCGGACACCGCTATAAACCGCGCGTCCAGCTCCCGGATTAAATAAAGCAGCAGTGGCATCAGCAGTTCCGGCAATGGCCACATTGGCAATATAGCGCTTATCTGACAAGTTGCGCCCTTCTACATAAGCCGACCAGTTTGCATTAGCAGCTTCGTAACCGGCTTTTAAATTCAGTAGCGTATAGTGATCCACCATCACCTGATTGGCATTATCCGCAAAATAGCCTTTTGGCACCCATTCTGTATTGGGGCCAGCATAAAAACCGCCAGGATGCTTATAAAGCAGTTCAGCGCGGATAAAATGTGGTGGAACACCCGGCAACTCATTATCGCCGTAGGTAGAATCACCATCAAAAAAGAAATCATTATAGGTATAAGCCAGATTACACCAGAGCCGGTCACCCTGCTTCATCAGTGAATCCAGCACAGGCATATTTAGCGCAGCCTCAATGCCCTGATGCACCGTGCGATCTGCATTCACTACACTGCATAGGCTATAAGGCGAAGTGGTAATACATTGCAATTCCTTTTTAAGTTGCGCCTGGTAAATGCTGGCTTCCCATGACAGATTCGCCAGCTTGCCACGCGTACCCATTTCATACGTGGTGGCAGTCTGGGCATCCACATTGGTACTGGCAGGGCTAGTAAAAGAATTGGCATCAAAGGTCGGAATTTCAGCACTACGGGAAATATTGCCAAACACCTGCCAGTCAGGATTTATATCCCACAGCACGCCAACTTTTGGGCTCCACAAATCAAAATCTCTACTGCCAGACTGGTTGCCGTTGGACAGGAAACGGTCAGTACGCTTGCGTTCAGCATGCAAAAATTGTGTTCCAGCAATTAGTGCCAGATCAGGCTGAAGATAAAAGGAATTTTCAATATACGCCGAGGCATTTTCTGATTTATCCACATTGGAAGCGGCCAGTTCCCCTTTTACTGCACCGGGCAGGTTCTCATATTGCTTGTTATCAATTGTGCCATTATGCAGGTTAAGGCCAGTAACCAGTTCATTGCGAAAGCCCTTGATCAAGCGGTCATCTACTGCCCGGACAAAGCCACCCCGGTCCAGTACGGTATAATCCAGCCACTGATAAATCGGATGCATGACATGGCGCCTGACGCCAAACACGCCAAAATCCACTGTGGTTGGACCAAAGCGCATGGTGGTTTTATTGGCCAGACGCACCGAGTCAATATTACGCTGCTGGTCAACCAGTACAAAATACGGGTCGGCGCTTTCAGGATTATTCAATGCAGCATCTTTGGTTACTTCACCCGGCAAATGCTGACGTATACGGTTGGCATTTAGGTAAAAACGGGTTTCTGCATCCGGTGAAAACTGGTAACCCACATTGCCACTCAAGCGCTGCTGATCGCCATCACTGTGTTCCCGATAGCCGTCGAACTGCTGCCCTGAACCGGTAATAAAGTAATCATAAGGCCCATTAACCGCACCAGTGCTGGCCTGCGCTTTGATGTAGCCAAAACTGCCTGCATCGACACGACCATCAAATCGGGAAGCATTGTGGCCCGTTGGAGTCACATAATTAATAGCACCCCCCAATGAATTGGCACCATAACGCATGGCATTGGCGCCTTTAAATACTTCAACGTAACGGTAAGCGGTTGGATCAATTTCAAACAGGTCAACCAAGCCATCCGAGGTATTAATTGGAATTCCATCCATGGACATATTGATGCCACGGTTGCCATAGTTACGCGATAGCCCTGAACCGCGAATCGAGACCCGGGCATCATCGCCAAAGCGTGATTGGGCAAATACACCGGGTACCCAGCCCAGTACATCCTTAATGGTTTGTGCCGGGCCTGCCTTAAATACAATATCGGGGACAACCTCAACCGCGCCGGGAATGCGTTGGATATTGGCTATGGCTTGTGCTGTATTGGGGACAGTGAGCGTGCTGGTGATTGAAGGAGTTGCAGTGATAACAATACTCGGTAATGTCTGGATCGAATTATTTTTAGTTGTAGGCGTTGTATCGCTAATTGTGGCTGAATCATCTGCATACACTAATGGAGTAAACGCGGCAGCATACAGGCAGGCTACTGTTAAGGCAGACAAACGAAATTGATTGGTCATGGTTAGAACCCTGATAAAGCAAACTAACAGAGTGGCAAATCCAGCTAAAAAGCCAGCGCCCTGAAATTAAGATTGTGCTTTACAGGATAAAAGGTGGGGCATGCTTAAAAGGCAAGGCAAAGCTAATGTGAGGAATATAAAGCCGTTTTGTCCAGGTGTAGCACAGTGAACGTACCAGAGCAAACCAGCAAACCAGCAGGATCACAAGCAGCACAATTAAAGGAATGAGAATCCCACTATCTAGGCCATGTGAACACAGGGGACAGTGCTTCATAATTTTGGAGGCCAGGATAAATACTTCATGGGCATGCTGCGTATGAAAAGTATCACTGGCGGAGGCAGTCATGAATTGCTGTGTGGAAGCAGGCATTGGCATCTGATGCTGTATGAAGCCATCTGTTCTGGAATGCTCCGGTATTATAGATTGTTCCGGAGTACTATTTACATCGACACCAGAATACCCATTGCTAAACACTGCTGGCTGGCAATGGCTCGGAAAGGCAAACAATGCTGGCATCACCCCTACATGCACCAGAGTGGGTAGCAAAATATGCCATAGCAAACAGAATAAAGTGACTGCACCCAGTAAGGTACGCCGCTTTACAAGCTGTTGGCGAAAGGTCGGCATCATTGCTAGGGATTTCAGGCATAATGAAATATCGATCAAATTGTATCTGAAAGGCAAATGATGTGCAAAAGCTAATAAAAATGCTGTTGTTGGTATAAGTGTTAGCTAGAAAGTAAGAAACAGAATTGATCAGCGAAAGCTGGCAAATAGATAATAAAAATAATCGTCTTTTTATTCTTTAGAATTTAGAAAAGTAAATGGGGTGGCTAATGGGACTCGAACCCAAGACATAAAAGACTAAAACAATATATAAAACACTTGCTTAGGTAATAATAAAAGCTAGTTTATGGCTTATATGGGAATAGCCTATCAAAAACGGCCTTGAGTGATGAAAAAGATGAATGGGGTGGCTGATGGGGTTCGAACCCAAAATTATTCGCCCCTAAAGTCCATATAAATTATTGAGTTATATAGATATCTTTTTAAAATTTACTTTATATGGGAATTAAACAGCTCATAAATGCTTATTTATCTATCGGTGATAAATTTGGTTGGCTAAAATTTATGGCCATATTTGTTTTTATATAATAATTGGCTTTAATTGCTTTTATTTGATAATAAAAATGCCTGAATAAATCAGCACTCAATCAATAAATATAAAAATACTAGGTATTAATGTAATTGTTAATTTTGCTTAAATAGTCTGGTGCATCTTCAGCAATTAACTTGCCATAGTGTTTATAAATCATTGTAGTGTCTGTATGACCCAGCTGGTCAGCAATCCATTCTGGCGGTACACGGCCGCTGGTGAGCAGCTGGCTGGCAAAGGTGTGTCTGCCCTGGTTAATTCCACGCATTCTCACTTTTGCCTTACGCAAGTGCTTATTCCAGCGATAGCGTAATTCGTGGTATTCAAAATTGGTGGATTGTTCCTGGTTAATCCATACAAACCGTACCTTTTCAACTTTATAGGTTTGGTTATCGCGCTGTAGCACGCGGATCGTCTGGCTCCTACGGTTACTGGTGATCTTATACTGCCTTCTCAATGCGTCCAGTGCTGGCTGCAGCAGCTTAATTTCACGGTTACGTCGACGATTTTTGGTGACGCGGAAAATTCCTTTCACATATGATCGGCTGATCTGGATGGTGCCTTTATCCAGGTCTATATCTTCCCAAGCAACGGGAATTTGCTCAGAGATTGATAGGCCTGTCCAGAATAAGCAAGGCAACAAGTTTTCAATATCCAGATCCGTCTGTGTATCCAGGATTGTATTAATTTCTGCCTTGGTAAATGGATCTGGCTCTGGCGTGTCCAGCTGCTGGATAGTGATCGTTTCAAAAGGGTTATAAGCAATCTTTTGTTCGTTGCGCCAGATAGTATGAATTGATGCCAGGCGTGTAACCACTTCTCGCACTGTTTTGGCATTAAGCGACTGTTTAAGTTCAAAAATCCATTTTTTGATGCTGTTGGTATCTATATCTTTAGGATGAACTTTACCCCACCGTGGTAATACATGCGTGTGCACTTGGCTTTTATAGGCATCAAAGGTACTGGGTGAAACTTCTTTGATGATGACATCTTTCCATATTGTTGCAAAATAGCTGATCTGGTTCTTTTCAATATGTTTTGAATTAGGAAAATGCTTGGCCAAGTTGAATTGGCCAAGCTCAATTTCCAGTTTAATGAGTTCTGATAATTTCCGGGCTTTATCAATATTTTCCGGTGTAGCTGACCAACTTAAAGTTTCTTTAATTTGCTCGGAACCTTCGGGCTTCATCCAGATCCGGATGCTATTGCCACGAACTTCTAAACCTGCTGACATAATATTCCTGAATGTGTTTAATTTGCTTAATTTTAAAAAAACACGCCTCATCATAGAGGCGCATGCAAGGTGTGTTTGGGTGATTTTAATGAGGATGCCGGATTAACCGGATATAGCGGTTGGTTGGCCGACGCTCAATACAGCCCTGATTCCAATACGGTAAAAGCAGCTTTGCTACTTCGTCCCTACTGCATTGCAAACCCTGTTCAATACGGGCATACAGTCTTTTGACATTTATCCAAGTTGGGATAATTTTCTGCTTAAGCCGTTGTTGCTCAGATATTTCCATTTCATGCAACATGGCTACTGCATAAGCTTGAATCTCAACCGGGCTAGCTCCAATCATGATTCAGCTTCCATTATTGGTATGACAACGAAATCGTCATCTTCAATGCAATCTGAATAGTCAATATCAACTATCTCAAAAGCAGCTGGATCAAAACCTTCTTGATTAAATACAGAATTAATCCCATATCTATGAGCAGTACTGGGAGTACCAATATAATCATTGCCATCCCTGCAAACAGCTAAAACTAAAGGCCCTATTAGTTTTAGAACGGCTTTAACAATATCACCCTGACTGGCTCTAAGTCGGTCGTCATGACCTGACCAGAAATTATTAAGCTCATGCAATTCAGCATCATCACACTTAACCAGTATGGTAAATTCCAAAAAGAAATCACCCATATTGTTACAGCTGACTTTAAATTTCCTAACGAGTGTAGGCAGTTGGCTTTGGTGTTCTAGATTAACTACAGTAGAATCGTTTTGCATTTTGCGTCTCCAACGTGAATGTGACACAGGCAGAAGTGGCCGCTTCTGTCTGTGTGCTTGGTTTAACGGTCTTTCACTGGTAAGTAGTGAATCGGATCAATTTCAATATCTTTAAATGTGTCGTTATCCATTACGGCCAGATCTGCAAGGCAGCACTGGGACACATAAAAATGTTCAAACAGTTCTGTACCCTCGCCTGTTTCCATATTGATGCTCTGTGAATACACGTGCTTATAGAAATGGGCTTGAGTGCAATTACCGCATTGGGTGCAATAAAACAGCTGATTGCCTTGCAACTCTGGAATAGTGAATAAAGCCTTTTCAGACTTCAGCTGGGTGAAAAAGGGACTGTCAAAATCAGGATCAATAGCATGTACATTCATTTCTTATTGTCCTGAATAAATTCTTCTACTTTTTCACCAGTCTTTTCCCATACCTTGATGAAGTCAGCCAAAGTTATATTTGGTGACTTAATTTCAACTTGGTCACTGTCAGCACGTTTGACTTGGAATTGCATCTTGATTGAAGAAAGATCAACGTCTTCATTCTCAATGATTTTAAGTAATGAACGATTTATCATTCTGGAAATTTCCAGATACATTGCTATAGCTTCCATAGCTCTCTCCTAAAAATGGGAATTAATCCCTGTTGGCCACCGGCTTTTCAAAGATCCAGCAGCGGGTTGATTTGCGGGTGATGCGACTTGACACCATCCGGTTAGTTTCAATAAAGCGGTAATGCTGGCTGTGCCGCAGGGCATCCTGTAATTCCTGCATTGGCGGCAGCTGGTAGTGCAGATCTGAAGCGACCTTGTACAACTGGGGAAAGTTGATGGCGATCAGTGTGGATTTGGAGTGGTGATTCACCACTGATTCTTCAGTCAGTGACTTATGACCTTCGATTTGCTCAAAGGTGTCCCAGAAGTTTTGAACAATGACAGAATCGGATTTGAGCACTTTGTCACGGCTAATGGCCATATTCACCAGTTCGCCCCTAACCTGATCCTGGATCTCTGCAGGCACAGTGATAAGGTGCTGGCACATGGCATCAAACAGGGCCATCAGCTGGGCATGGTTATGCACTACCCGGCTGGACTGAATATTTAAGCTTTCCTGGTGCAGCTGGTTGTCATAATGATTTAGCTGCAGGCTATAGGTGTGCAGAACTTCTTTTTCTTTTTGCAGACATTCCAGAATAAACTGGCTCACATCTTCCAGCTCATACTTTGATAAACGGCGTGAAGCAACCAGGGTTTCTTTGGTCAGTTGATCCTTCTTAAAACCAACATGAACGATACGGCCCATCACCGCTTCAGATGCCATCACTTCCGCGTTCTGGCTGATAATGACAGTGCCCATAAACGGTGGCTCATACGTTTCATTGCCGCCATTTTTTATGCCCTGTGCACCAAGCGAACCACCGTCATACAAAGTTTTAATAGTGTCCCAGTTGAACTGGCGTGATGCGTTCTCGCCCTGGCGATCTGATTCAATCAGTAACACTGGCAAATTGGATACTTGCCGAAAGGTACGTGTTAAACCGGCCTTACTGGTTTTGTTAGGATCTAAGCCTTCATAGTTGGCCCGGCCAAACAGTTTCCATAAGAACTGGATCAGGGTGGTTTTACCCGTACCAGGTTCACCAACAATTTCAACGAATGGAAAAGACTTGTGCATGTGACGGATCTGCTGGGCATACAGGCTGCCAAAAAATGCAGTCAATGCCAGTAGGCCTTTCACCTGGAATGCACCAATAAAGTCATTTACCCAGGCTTTTTTATAATCTGCGAGCTGGGTGTTAATACTTAACTGGAATGGTGCACGGCTTTTTAAATTGATCTTGCGTGGCAATTCAAAATATTGCTCATTATTGATTTTGAACTGTTTGCCATTCTGATACGCGATATCACCCAATACATAGGTTTTTAGCTCATTGTGATAGCCCACGTAATTGATAAGCTGAACCCGTTTAATATCGGTAATCCAGTGTTCCAGCAATTTATCCAGCTGGCCACCTGATCCGGTGTATACCACGCCCGGAGCGATGGCCAACAGGCGTTTTTTAAACTCTGATGCGGCCGCCAGTTGCGAACCGGTAAAGGTATTTTGTACAGCCGGTGCATTACGCGGAAAATCAATATTGAAGAAATACCAGGCTTCATCGGTTTCATCGCTGTACTGGTAGTACAAAGCGGTAGGCTTGCAGTTAACAATCTTGGTAACGGTATTGCTATTTTTTAGCGCATTGTCACGGGCTTCCAGCTCTGCTTTTTCCTTCTCGGCTTCCAGCCAGTCTTCATTGTCCAGATCTGCCAGTTTTAAAGCATCGTTGTACTTGTCCATGTCCAGCTTAAACCAGTAAAGCTGATTCATAAAATCAAATGGAAAGCTGTTATTCCCATGCCGGTTGTAAATTAGCAGGGCTTTTTCAACCGGCTTTTGGGCAGTCAGTAAATTGCCGTAATAACGGTAGTTTTCAAGATCATGGAAGCCTAATTTTTCGGCTTTATATAAGTCATTCCAATCAACTTTAGTACGGCCAGATGGTGGCTGGGCTGCAAAACAGGTGAAACCGGCTTCAGTGGCTTTCCTGATATTTTTTTCAATACCGGCTTTGCCAGATGGATCGGCATCAAATGCCCATACCAGTGTTGGTAGGGTCTTATTGGCTTCCCGGCACTTGGTGGCAATCTGTTCTAAGAAAATAGAGGGATAATTATTACTGGATAAGGCTGAAAAACTGGTAATGCCAGATAACCACAGGGCGATGGTGTCAAAAATCCCTTCAGTGATCCAGATTTCCTTGCTATCTAAATAATTAGTGTTGGGTGTTAGCCAGGCATGGCCACTGGATGACCATTGCCACTTGAATGTGGTTTTCTGCAGTACACCTTTATCATCCAGAATGCGCTGCCACCAGCCTTCATTGCCAGCTTCATCTGTAATGGGAAAACGAACAGTGACTGAACCGACGTTTAATTCAGAGTTTTTATAATATTCCTGGGTATATAAGCCTTTTAGCTTATCCAGTGGAAATCCCCTGCCTTCGCACAGGTAAGCATCAACCGTTGCGGTCGGGTTTTCCTGAGTTGGCTTAAAGCGTTTTTCCCAGTTCTCAAATAGATCGGGGTACAAATCACGTAGATAAAACTGTTCGCCACAATGGTTGGTTCTAGGGCAGAACAATACCCAAGGGGCTTGTGCATGGGTCCATAGTTCTTTTTTATGGCAGCTGGGGCAAATACCACCACGCAAATGAGTGGCACTTTTCCTTTTAAACTGGAAGTCACGATCCAGTCGCACGAGTGCATCATTTAATGTTTCTGGGTACATAGAATACTTCTAGTTAAAAGTTACAACGAATGCCGGAGGTTAGTTTGAATTTCACGTCCTGCCAGCTGCAGCAGTTTTTCCTGCAGTCGCTGCTTGAGCAAAAATTCAATCGTTTCTTCCACGCTGGCAAGCCCCAAAAACAGTTGTACTTCCTGTACAACCTCTAATTCCTGATCGCTTAGGTCTATTGGTTTTGCTGGCATACTTCGCCGCTCCGCGAAAGGTGAGCAGTCGCGCCTTTGTTTAAAAATTTATCAAGGCTAAAGTCCGGCTCGATGTCATCAGCCAGCAGGATAGCCAGTGCCTGCTTCATCAGCATTTGGCGCATGATGACACCGGCTTGAATGCCAGTAATGTTGGCAGCGGCTTCAAATATCTTTGTTTCATCATCGGTCAGATTGATATTGAAGCGGTTGTCACGCTTTTGTTTTCTGATACGCAATGACATGACCCGCTCCTAGTTCTGACTTTGGTTGGCATTTTGGCTGGCGAGCTTGCCGGCATAGTAAAACTTGGCAATAACGCTAGAACGGCTGGAATCAGTCTGCTCTGCAATTTCATCCAGAAATTTGAGTTCTTCCGCTGGAAGATACAGGGCGCAACGCTCACGACCACCTGAGATTTTGCGGGCGCGTGTCGATTTAGGTGAATTTGATGTGCTCATAAGGTAAACTCGGCCATAGTGATATGCTATAGCCCAATATAGCACAAATATTTACCCTTTCAATAGAAATAGGTGAAATTTATGTCTGATTCTTCAGATTCGAATATACATAGCGCCGAAAACATAGCGCATCGCTTTAATGATGAAGTCGCACGTAATGGCTTTAAGGCTAAAAGTTTGTCGCGTGATATTGGCGCGCATGAAAACACGCTGGGCAATTATGTTCGGGGCAAGGTGCCGGATCAGTGGGTGTATTTAGCCAGGCTGCATGAAAAAGGCATTGATATTCGTTATGTGCTGCTGGGCATTGACCCGGATTTTGCAGGGCTGACCAGTGAAGAAAGCCTGTTATTAAAAGCCTATCGGCAGATTAGTCCTGAAGGACAGGAAGCATTACTGGGTTTGGCCAAGGCCTATGCAAAAGATGGTGAAAAAAATGCAATGGTACAAAGTCAGTATATGGAACCGCTTGATTATGATTTTGATTTGCCAAGCATTAAAATAAAAACTGATGACGATGAAAAATCGTCTGCATAAAAAAACCGGCAACTGAAAACCAGCTGCCGGTGATACCACTGCCTAAACTAACTATCCAGCTTATGCTGCACTTTCTCTAGCTTTTGCTCAATGTCCAGCAGCTTATACACCAGGTCATTTAAATTATAGGTGACCTGCGGATTGTTGACTGCACTCTCCAGTGAGCTGCGCCAGATGCGGATGTTACCCAGTGCCATGTCCAGCAATAAACCTGTGTCGGGCTGTTGATTTGGATTGACTTGCATAGTTCTCCTGTTGTCCGTTGATATTGTTTGGGTGCTGGCAATCCTGTTTAACTGAAAACGCCAGCCTGCCACCGCCTCATCATACCAAATGGAACTTTTTACAACGCCCGTTCCATGAAAAATTGGATATTTTGCGTCAGCCAGTGACGCAGTAATGTCTTCGAGTGGTGGCAGGGCTGGCTGTTCTTCCTGCTGTAATAAGGCTCTGATTTGCTCATAGGAAATCACCAGAAAACCATGCTGGGTAGTATGGTTGATGTTATGCCCCTGCTGCACCAGATAATCTACCGCAGCAAACAGTTGTTTAAGCACTTTGCGGCTTTTCTTGCAGGTGGCCATGACACGATCGCCAATGGGAACGTAAGGAATGATGGAATCGTTCATTTGGCACCTGCCTTGATTTTTGCAATCAGTTTGGCAAGCGTGCTTTGAGGTATAGCAAAGTTGGATGCGGTTAAGCGGTTATAGCAGATAAGGTCGAATTGAGTGCTTGGACGTGCAGGTGCCTGACGTAACTTCATAGTCTTTTCTCGTGAATAAGTTTTAAGTTATCCACCACCTAACTTTCCTAGGGTTAGGGTGGCAGATCAGACAAGGCTAGGAAAACCGCTTCACGAGTCGCGGCCAGCCCGAAGGCTGCCCCATCTGATCCACCATAAAAGTATGACCAAACAGTTGGCAAAAAAATAGCCGCTGAAGCGACTGTGTTTTTGCGCTCGTGAAGTATATGCGAGTTTCCTAGGCTCGACACCGATTTTGCGGTGTAAATATATCTTGTGTCATAGCGTGCTGTTATGTCAAGGGTTATTTAAGTACTATCATCTCCATAATACTAACATCTGGTACAACTGTTCTCACTAACTCTAAAAGTCTATCAAGCATAAAAGTAAAAGGTTTATCCGAAATAATATAGATACTGTTTACCTCCTTATCAGTGAAAAGAGAGTTATTTTTATTAGAATTTTCTACTGAAAGTCTTTCAAATTTCAATTTAGGATATATTGAATTTATTTGAGTTTTAAAACTTTCATATTCTATATCAGTTAAATATCTTTGTAATATTAATCTTAAAATATTCTTTTTGACTTCAATATCATAACTTGATTTGGCTAAGTTTTGATTAGATTGATTTAAAGTAACCTTAGATAATAAATTTTCAATATTGTCTAACCGATCTAATAGATATCGTTGTGGATCATTCTCCTGAATTTGATCTCTAATAATTTTAGTACTTGAAACCCTATGAACTGGATTATCAGCTTCAGTTTGGCTCATAGCATCAACAACCGCAGCTTCTAATGCTGGTTTTAATTCTTCAGCTCCATGCATATCATTAAAATAAAAAATGGTACGTTCAGCAGCAATATCAAATGGTAGTTTAGTACCATGCTCCGCTAAAACTACAACTGGCTTATTGGTGCAATGCCGTACTGCCAGCTCATACATGACATTGGGATTAAGCTCACTTAAATTAGCAATTACCAAATCATCAAATAGGACACGTTCGATAACCTGGCGAGGAATTGAGCCAGCCACTGAGATTTCGTGAGCTGCAACAACATCAAAACCCATTTCCTTAAGAACAGGGCGCATTACTGCTCTAATTAGTCCATCGGCCGCCCTACGGGTTGGCGTGTTGTCTCCACCAATTGGGGTGACAATAAAGCATTTTTTCTTTTCATTAACAGCATCATCACTCATGTTTTCATTATTGGTAGCTGATTTTTTTGCAGTCACTTGCTTGTATCCTAATGATCTTTAAAAATAGCTTGTTCCATAGTGTGCTGTTATGTCAAGATTTGGACAGAATATTTTGATAAAACTAATAATTTTGGGGTAAGTATGGCGTTTATTGGGGCAATTTTATTTTTATTCCTTATAGCCGTAGTGGTGGCTACAATAGCTGGTCTAATTAATCCAAAAACGCTTGTAAACAAGAAAAAGCCTGAACAGGTTATGAGCCGAAAACAGATTCTAGGTAGTGGGATAGCCCTTTGTTTATTGCTGGTTGCTTTGATTGGTGTAGTAGCAAGTGATGATAAGGTGAAAGTAACAACTGCCATTAACGATCCTAGCCCAGCTGCCGCAAAGAAAGAAGAACCTACTAATCTGACAGTCCAAAATAATAACAATCCTACTGAACCTGCCAGTTCTCAATCTGCTGAAACAGTCCAGCAAAACCTTGGTATAACCGCTGAAGAATTTCGGCAAAAATTTAATGCTGAACTAAAAAAAGCTGATCTATCAGAATTAAGACCTGTAGCCGAATTTGATATTAAGCAAGGTGAAAAAGCAGGTACTTTTAATGTGATGTTTGGTGATGCCTTAGGCATGATGGGTGTAGTCGATAAACAGAATAATTTGAAAAGCCTTATTTTTATGATGGGTAGAACTGATGAGGGTGAAAAAGTTGGACTAAATTTATTATTGCTTAGTTCCTTTGCGGCCCGTGTATTAAATCCAGAAGTTGAACATGAAAAAACAGCGACTACCTTAATGGGACTTATCCAAAAGGCCATGAAAGATCCTACAGCGGAAAATAATACGCATAGTCAGGTCTTTGGGAATACTAAATATTACTCATTAGCCAGTCCCTACACGGGTTTATGGGTTGGGTTTGAGCCTGTGGAGAAAAAATAATGATGACAGATCCAGGGTTTTTAAGTGAATTGGAGTATAGCCGAAAGCATGAGGAAGAAGTGCAACGATTAAAGGTTGAGGCTGAACTTAATCAATTTAATAAAGAAAAAGATAAGATCCTAGCCAATATAAACAGGTTGGAAAACAAATTAAGTAAAGTAAGTAAAAATTCAACTCTCATAAAGAGTATTGATAGTATTAAGCATGCTATGAATACTGAACTTAAACATCCTCGTGAAGTAACACTATTAAATCTGCTTGAATCAAGCATTCATAGTATGAATCTAGAAATTGAAAAATATGAAAATAAACTTCTTTTGGAAAATGCCTTATTTGGAAACATTATTGCAGAATTAGCCGCAATTGAAAGGGCTTTTCAAATTTATAGAGAATCTGCATATTCATTTGAAAAATTTGTCAGGGAACCATTTAATGTTTCTTTTACAGAAGTTTTGGAAGAATTGAGGTCATTTAGAAAATCGAGAGCTATTGCTGATAATGCGCGCACAGAAGATTTTTATAATAAGGCTGTTGAAAAATATACTGACCTAGAAAGTATATATAGAAAATATTTTTATAATGGAGTAGCTATTCTTGCGGCTTTTACACTTTTATCTACTTTATTTAAAAAATACTTTATTGAATATGATGTGATTAGCACAATTGATTTTTGGATAATTAAAGGTTCTGCCCTAATTATTGGAATAACTTTAATTACTTATTTTTTGAAACAGTCTACTCGTTATCAGAAACTGGCTGACCAAAACTATCAGACACAAGTTGAGTTACAAGCTTATCCTAGCTATATAGAAAGTATTCCTACCAGTGAAGCAGCTGCTATCCGTAAAGAACTGGCCCTTAAATATTTTGGTCGTGAAATCGATAAAGACAGCAGTAGTTCTAATGAATTACTCACTGACCAGATTCAAGCGAGTACTGAGCTGGTCAAAGCATCTATAGAAATTATTAAAAATGTAAAATGAATATGCTTCTTGTGTCTTAGCGTGCCGCTATGTCATTATTCAAAAATAATTTAGTATTTTTTTGGATTGACATACTTATAAAACATTCAAAAGTCAAGGAATGACGATGAAAAAAGCATTTTTATTAAGTTTAATTATTGGCATTAATCCTGCTGCTATGGCAGCAACTTGCAAAGACTTTAAGACGCATGCACAGGCTCAGGCTTATTTTGATGCCAAAAAGCCGGGTTATAAGCGACTGGATCGGGACAAGGATGGTAGCGCCTGTGACTGCTTGCCTGGTGGTAATGGGAAGAAATGTCCAAAGCGGAAGTAACTGCTGCGGAGCAATTAAACTAATTCGTAACCATAATAGTAATGCCTATAATCGGCAGTGTCAGTAATTTTTAAAAGGTTAATTTAAAAGGATTTAATGATGAACAACTTGAAATTTTCTGAATTAAAGAAAGAACTTCAAAATAAGATGCGTACTGTCAAAGATTTAGCTCGATATATAGATAAGAAGCGAGAATTACATCCGAATTATAGTATTTTTCTAGGTTCAGGTGCTTCTGTGACATCTGGCATTAAAAGTGGAGGGCAACTTGTTAATGAGTGGAGAAGAGAAATATATGAACAAACAAGTGAAAAACCATATCTTATAAGCATCGAAGATGCGAATAAAACTCTTAGTGAGGAGGACGCTCTTAAGCAAGCTGTTCAATATCTTATTCATGAACAAGGTTCTTGGTACAATCCACTTAATGAATATTCATCCTTATTTGAAAGAAAATTTGATTTACCTTCACAACGTAGAAGGTTTGTTGAAAAATTAGTAGATGAAAAATTACCATCTATCGGTTACCTGTATCTTATCTCATTAATAAACGAAGGTTACTTTAATACAATTTTTACAACTAATTTTGATGATTTGATTAATGAAGCTTTCTACCAGTTTTCCAATATTAGACCACATGTTTGTGCTCATGACTCATCAATAGGAAGCTTATCTGTATTATCAAATAGACCTAAAATTATCAAACTTCATGGTGATTATCTTTTTGACGATATTAAAAATACATTAAGAGAAACTGAAAGCTTAGAAACTAATACTAAAGAGAAATTTATTGAATTTTCTAAAGAAAGTGGCTTAATTATTGTTGGCTATTCAGGCCAAGATCGTTCAGTAATGGACGTAATAAATTATTTACTCCAGCAAGAAGAATATTTGAAAAATGGTTTATATTGGTGTTTTAGAAAAGATGATGAGATCCCGCATGAAATTAGAAAAATTCTATGGAGAGATAAAGTTTATTGTATTGAAATCGAAGGATATGATCAATTTCTAGCAGATATATTTCTACAATTAAATTGCAAATTATCTTTAACTGATAAAGATTTCCATTCTAAACGTGATAAATGTATTAAAAGTTTCATTGAAGATAATTTTAATCTAAATACAAGTGAAGCCATTTCAATGCATATTGATGAAATGAAGGCATTAAATAGAAGGCAAGATATTTCAAAATTTTTGCAACAGATAAAGGAAACAGATCTCAATCAATTAGATCAAATAGAATTTAAAAGTATGCTTGAAATAGAAACTTTGATAAAAGAAAGAAAATTTGATGAAGTTGATAAAAAAATTGATCTAAAGCTTATGGAAAAATTAAATCCTGATCTTAAAGAAAATTATTTTAAATTAAAATTAAAAAGTTATAAAATGGCTGGAGAAACAAAAAAGGCTATAGACTTTATTGATGAGTTAATCAGAACTGACCCTTTCAATCAAAAGTTATTAACATGGAAGTTGGATTTTTTAGAAGCATTAAAGGAGCAGATTTATACTGTTAAAGATTTTTGTGATAAAAACCAATACTCTTATACAATACGAAATAAATTAGTACGTTTACTTTTAGAATATAATGAATCCAGAAATAAGTGGCATGAAACTATTACTCTTGAAAATTCTTTAGATATTATAAATGATAGCTTAAAAATTAATTCTAGCTTAGATAATAGTGCTTATACTCTTAAGTTAAAAATATTAGATCAAATTAATAAGAAAAAACTTAAAACTAGTCTAAAACCATCAGAGAAAGATAAATTAAATCAGCCTTTAAAGGACTTAATAAAATCTGCAGAATCAATTAATCCTATACATCTTCAATTCCTCGAATTAAAAAAACTCTTTGCATTAATAACTCTTGATCCATCTGATATTAATAATTATATACAAGCATGTACATTTACTAACTCTTACGTTAATAATAAATTACAAATAAATCTTTTAGAGAAGCAAGTTGCTTTTTACAATACTTTATTATTACATAAAGATTTTAATGATATAGAAACAACTAACAACATTGAGAAATTTTTTCTACACGCAGGCAATTATCCACATGCAAATACTAATATGATATTTATAATAGGCAAAGTTGATTTTTTAATTGATAATAAAAGAGATTTAGGTCAAGGTATCGAAATACTATATGATTTATTAGAAAATGTTGAATCTTATAGTTATATTTTAAGTATTATTAATAGAATTTGTTATGATAATTCATCTAATAATTTAAGTCGTATTAAAGTTAAATTGGAAAGTATTAAAAATCTTATTGATCACGAAGATTATTTAATATGT
The DNA here is from genome assembly GCF_000619845.1 of Alkanindiges illinoisensis DSM 15370. Lineage (GTDB taxonomy): Bacteria > Pseudomonadota > Gammaproteobacteria > Pseudomonadales > Moraxellaceae > Alkanindiges > Alkanindiges illinoisensis. Next base: position 1,577,446 of record NZ_JHUX01000003.1, read on the forward strand.
TACTGCTATATTACTGATGCAGAGAATAAAACATTAGACGCACTTAAATTTTTTATTGAGTTTTTTGAAATTCAAACAAACAAGCAGAATCATCTTATTAAATACACTTATTTCTTACTTAAAGCTGAAAAATACGATGAAGTAATTAAGCTTTATGAAGATAATAAAAGCCTTATACGTGAACTAAGTCATGAAAATCAAGTAGTTCTATCTATAAATCTTATTTGTGCTGAAAAGGCTAAGTATCAAGTTCTCAGTGAATCTAATAAATCATTGTTAAATCAATATAGATCTTCAAAGCCTACTCCATCAATATTTATATGTGCTTTAGCCCTTTTAGAAGATAATCAGGCTTTTCATCATATGAAAGAACGTATCTATAAAGAATTTAGTGCATATTATGAACTGCGTAGCTGGCCAGCGATGAGTGAGAAATTTAAGAAACTATTAGATCAAGAATTTCAGAATATTACTGTAGATCCCATATCTAAGTTAGCAAGTTAATATTTTCTATAAAATTTATTCAAAGCCCTGCTCATCTTTAGTAGGGCTAACAGTAATTATATAGCTGCATGCTCATCATTCGCGGCCTTACGCTGGGCCGTGATCTCATCATGGGTTTTAAGCTGGATGCCAGGACGTGGACAGGCGCTTGGTGAAATCTGGTGAGTGATTTCCAAATTACCGCCACAAGTAAAACCGCATAGATAATTACTGCACTGAAACCAAAGCTGGCGCAAAAGTGGATGCGCTTCCCTGCTGCTTCGTATAGTCATTGATGCTGCACAATGTGGGCATTGAAATTTGCTACGTTGAGCCATAATTTTCTGTAACTTTCCATTGATTATTTTATGTCCATCATAGCAAATTCGGTTAAATATTTGTGCTTTAAGTAACTATTTTTTAGATTTTTTTAAAGCAAGTAGCTCCTGATATTCCCGATTGGCCGCAATGGTTGCGGTCTGCTGGGTTTTATACAGATAGGTCAGGCGTTTTGGTGTGGTCTGATCGCCTGAGGTGACCTTTGCGGTGTTTTTACCATCCTTATAATATGCCACGATGCCTGTATAGTCGCCGCGTTCATCATCAATCAGTTCACTTAAATCATCGGCATCTGGCAAATACACTTCCAGCTCAACTGACGTGCTATAGCCATTATCGGCATCCAGTGTATGCACTACCCGTGAACCCAGCCAGATAATATCGTCAATTTCCGGTTTTAAGCCTAAAAATGATATTGGCATTTCCGGGATAAGTTCTGGCTCACCTTTGGCCAGGTTATAACTAAAAGTGCAGGATTTGCTTTTTAACCGGTTAAATTCGGCCTGGGCAGTATGCAGTGCACTATTTTTATCGCGCTGGATGTTGCGAAGTTCCTTGGTGTTTTCATTGGACTGGCCAATGGTGACTTTCTGCTTTTCGGCCTTGTCCGGATCATAGTAATAACAGGTCACACCGCTAATATCATCTGCCCCATCAGTATCTGAAAAACGGTGGCTGTCGCCCTGGATACGACGAATAATAAATTCTGGAAATGACACACCGCTGGCAGTCTGGCCAGTACCTTTAGGCATAAATAGCAAATTGCCATTTTTGACCGTGGCGATTGCGTCGTGTTCATCGGCGATCCGGGTGATCAGATTGGCATCAGATTCATTCTGATCGATATGAGCCAGCACGATTTTTGCCAGTTCAGGATTAACTTTAGGCGTTAGGCCCTGTTCGCCAGCAATGGCGGTGATGATGTCGCCAATGGTTTTTTTATCAAAACTACGTTCCTTTTTTTTCTTAAACGTACTTTTTAAATCCGCTGAAGCGCCACGAATGGTGATGATATCCGGTGCACCGCTATGCTCACGCTCCTTGACCAGATATTTACCTTTATAGACAAGGCCAGTATCACTCCACCCGATCCAGGCGTGGATCTCTGCCCCCTTGGGTGGAATTTCCAGTTTTCCGTCATGGTCTGACAGCTCAATGTCGATACTATCTGCTTCAATCCCACGATTATCAGTGATGGTCATCCGCATTAAGCGTGTGGCCACCAGTGCGCCAATGTCCTTATCATTAACAACCAGGCGGTAAATTGCCTGTGGGTAGGATTCACCCAGCTGCTGGTTTACATAGGAAATAGCATTACTGACTAAACTCATTTGAATAACTTTCCTGAGATCCAGCGAATCACATTACCGATCAGCGTGGCTGAAGTCTGGGTTTTCTTCAGTACCAGGCTAAATTCTATTTTTTGTGCGGTGCCATCCTGAAAAAAATAACTCTTTGTTTCTGACAGGCTTTCAATAAACCATAAGCCATAAATCGTGCCATTGCCGCAGATCAATGGAAATGCACTGCCAGTGTCTGCCATGTCGCGTAATGTAGTTAATGAAGTAGGTGAACCCTTAAAACCTGGCATGATGCTGCCATCCAGTGTGATAGTGTCTTCCCCACGTCCTACAAACTGATAGGCTGGTGCATCACCTACCCGCGAATTGCTGGCATGCCGCCAGTTATTAGTACGCTGCAGCTGCTGGTAGGTGGCAGTAGGCAGGGAAAAAACAAACATACCCAAGATCATCATCATTTGAATATCCCCTTAATTATGGTCTTTGTAGCTGTTACGGGCACGTGCCTGCTTTTGCTGGTCACGGCGAGTTAGAATTTGCTCTACCTGCTGGGCAATCTGCTGGGGTGACTGTCCTGGTTGTGTATGGAATACAAATGAGTTTGTATCGCCCTGGACATGCACCGGTGCAGCAGCTGGACGTGTCTGCAGCTGAACCGGTTTAATCTTGTTGACTAGCGGTGGCGTTACTGCCGGAATTGACGCTAGTGCTGGATTGCTTGACAGGCCAGCATAGGCAGGGGCTGATGTACCAAAACTAAAGGAAGGCATGGCATTTTTAATATTTGCCCAAACGCCTTTTAGTTTTTCAAAACCGGACGTTAGGCCGTTGATTAAGCCATTAATGATCAGGCTGCCAAAATCAGTAAACTTGGCAGGCAGATCAACTCCAAACCAGCTTAATACCTTGGCAAATACAGAATAAAACAGGCCTAGCGGCGACCAATTGGTGATGAGCTTACTCATGCCCCCAATGCCACCACCAAAAGCCGTTTTTGCTTCTGTCATGCGTGCACCAAACCAGCTGCCGATCGGCGCAAATTTGTCAGTGATAGATTGCTTTACAGAGGTGAATTTTTCTGTAATCGATGTGCCTAAATCGCTAAAAAAGCCATATATAGGTTCCCAGTTCTTGTAGATCAGGTATGCACCTGCAGCAATCGCTGTAATAGCCAACCCAATAGGATTCATTAAAAATAGTCTGCCTACCCATAAAAATATACGGCCTAGACCAAAGAAGGCAGATTTGGCAGCATTAAATACAGTGGGTAATACACTAAAAATACGGGTAAGTAATGTGCCACCTGTGCCCAGTGAAGCCATAATCAAGCGAAGGCTGAACATCCCTAGGATCAATGGGGAGAATACGGCCAAAGCGCCACCAATAACGATCAGGCTTGCTGCAATACCAAGCAGGCCTACACCCAGCATTTTTGCCAGTGCCGGGTTTTGCTGCAGCCACTCAGTAAAGGTTTTTAATGCACCAGTGGCCGTTTCAAGTGCCTGGGTATAGATGGGTAAAATGGTCTGGCCAAAGTCCAGATAAGCATCATGCAGTTTGGCCTTGGCTTCCAGCTCTTTACCTGCAGTGGTGTCTTTTGCCTTATCATAAATCTGGTCGATATTATCCGCACCCTCATTGAGCTTGGCATTTTTGTGTACCTGAGTGCGTTGCTGATACATGGTGGCAAACAGGTTTGATGCAGTCCGGTTGCTAAAAATACTGCCGATAGCATCAATGATATCCCCTTCCTTGGTAATGCCCTTTGCTTTCAACGCAGGCACCAGAATTTGTTCCATCCATGCGAACTGGTCACGTTTAAATAAATCTGCACCTTTAATCGCGCCAACATCTAAAAATGCAAGCTGGCCTGCTTTATCGCGCTGCACTTTTCGGCTATCAGAAATTAGCCCAAATTTGTCCAGGTTATCCATTGCCCTATTGGTGGTACGGCCCTGATACAAGTTTTGATATGCCGACATTACAGCTGTCCCCACGCGGTGCCCACCCATTTCCTGTACGAATGGTTCCATCTTGTAGTAAAAGGCTTTGTTATCAAGTCCTTTAGCGGCAATACCACCTGTTTTAATGGCATTTAGCCATTCTTCACCCTGAACACGGCCACCAGTTGCTGTAATCACCTGTTGAATAATATTGGCCTGTTCCTTGAAAGCAGCTTCACTTTTTAGGCCATTACGCATTTCAATGACTTTAAGCATGTCCATGAATTTTTTTTCATTTTCTGCACCATGCTCATTGCCATACATGGCTTCATTGCCAAATTTCATTTTAGCCAGGATGGGTGCTGCCATTTCTGCATGATGCACGTCAGCAAATGCAGTCAAACCATCACGCATCAGTGTCAGGTTTTCAACCGTAGATGTGCCAAAAGTTTTCATAGCCCGGGCATGTTTAATGGACTCTTTAGTAACTTGGTCACCTAAACCTAATGATGCAATGCGATAAGTTTCAGTTTCATAATGCTTGCTTTCATTAATAGGCTTTTTGAACTGGTACATGGCACCAATGCCAGTCATGGCTGCCCCTGCACCATACATGGCTGCCGTACGCAGCTTGCCCGATGTGTTTTGATAGTTTTGCTGCAGCTGGTTTAAATGCTGCAATTGCTGCTGTTGCTGCTGTAGTCCCTGATTACTCTGATTGAGCTGGGTACGAAGCCGCTGCTGGTGATTAGCAAGGTTATTGGTAGATAGGCCTGCCTGATTCAAATCGGCACGCATGCGCTGCAACTGGATGCTGTTTTGCTCATGCTGCTGTTTTAGGCGTTTTGCAGCTGCTACAGACTTATCAAAATCACGGGTTAAAGCTGCAGATGGGTTGGTGGCCATCTGCTGACGTAAGGATTTGATTTTATCCTGCATGTCTTTTAAGGCACGTGCGCTGTCCTGTACTGCTTTTTTCTGACGAATGTAGCCATCTACTTTGCCCTGCTGGGCTTCAAGCTCTTTAATTTGTTGTTTGGTTTGCCTTAAAGCATTGGCAGCAGCTTTACTACTACCAACAATAGTGCGTAAAGCGGGGCTTAACTTGTTAGCCGCCCCGAAAATAACTTCTAGTTTTAATGTTTTCATTCAGCATCTGATCCATTTCGTTCAATGGCTTTTTGATGCCAAAGCATCAATTCTGATAGGGACATGTGTTCATAAGCTTGCGGTGGCCAGTGAAAGACCACCGCAATATTGGCGATGGCATCTTCTACTGTTGCTGTAAGAGTGCTGCACGCGTCGACTTCGGTTGCAAAAAAGTGATAAATACCGCCCCGAACTGTGCAATATCACAAGGATCAAGTTGTTGAACCTGGGCACGGGTTAAGGTTGGTGTGGTCACTTTAGGTAGCAAGGTTAAAACAGATGTAACATCGCCCTGGATTAAATCGGCAATCTTTAAACCCTGCAGCGCCAGTGCATTTGGCTTACGCACTTCAACTTCTGTAATTTCCTGATTACCCATCATCAGTGGAGTATCCAGGTTAATCACTTCAACATCAGGATTAACGGCGCGTCGATTTTCAAGTTGATCTGCGGTTGGTTCTTGGGTTTGTTTTGCGGTTTGCATAAAAATATCCTTAAAGAATTAAAACAGCGTTATTTAAAAAAACCTTGTGCAACACGTGGCCACACAAGGGGGAGGAAACTTATAAACCAATGTTTTTGCGATGAGCCTTAAGCAGATCCACGCCATTAACCTTTTCAACCAGGTTGGGAATGTCAATTTCCACAATGACTTCGCCATCAATAGTGAGCTTGTAGTAGCTCCAGATGGTTTTAATAGTCATTTCAGTATCATCACCGGCTTTGGCATTGCCAAAGTCGATTTCCTGATGCCGACCGCGCACAACAATTTCAACTGCAGACGTTTCACCAGTGTCATCACGCTGGTAAGAACCGGCAAAGCGCAAGCCAATACCGGATACTGATGTAACCCCAAATTGGCGGATGACTAGCGGATCGATACCGCCCAGCTTCCAAGTCATTTCAGTAATTGCATCGTCCAGTCCAAAATCGACATCGACCGCGCCATTCATACCGCCACCGCGCCATTTTTCAAACTTGCGGCCAAGCTTTGGCGGGGTGACTTCACCTGTTTGGCCCAGGTAGGAATTACCTTCGTTAAACAGGTTCATCAATTTGAGTTTTTTAGGGAGTGCCATATTTTCTAATTCCTTATAGGCTCATGCGGGCAGCAAAGTCAGACAGGTAGCTGTCTGTGATGCGCTGACGCAAGGTGAGATCTTCCAGTGGTGGTACTGGGGTGTAGTCGTAATCCAGGCGTAAAATCCCGTCCTTTAAGGTGGTTGCCTGGTTCACGGAAGGATCAAACCAGCACTGGCCATCAATGATGTAACCAGCACTTTTTAAGTCACGGAACTTGGCATTAATGCCTTCCACGATGTCACGCGCCAGTGATGGATGCAGGGGTTTATCCACGGCCCACATATGCCCTTCTGCCATAGTGTCAGCCAGAATTTGCGCAGTACGGGTATAGTTTTCAAACTGAAATAGCGGATCAGCTGAAGTGGTGCGTGAACCCCAGAAACGGAACCCGTCGCGCTGGATCAGCGTGGTGACTTCATTGGCGTTAAGATAGCCTGCATCGGTATCAGAGCTTTGCAGCTGCCAGAATACGTCCTTGCTGATGCCAGTAACGCCTGCAACTGCGACGTTGGATAGGGTTTTATGCCAGCCGATTTCATTATCGATCTTGGCACGCAGGCCTAAAGCACGTGCGGTGGCTTCAAATGTCGTGGTGGTATTGGTGGTGGTATTCCAGCCCAGGAAGTCTGGCCAGATGACCATCAATTCACGTGCACCGAAAGTATCACGGTATGCAGTGGCTTCTTCCTTGCTTTGGCAGCCCGATGCAGATACATATGCAAAGGCGCGTAGTTTGTCAGTAATGGACACCAAAGCTTGTGCGACCTCTGCTGAATCCAGTCCTGGTGCACCTAAAATACGTGGTTTGACCTTGAGCTGGGCTTCAGCCACCAGCAAAGCCTTCATGCCGGTATATTTGCCATTCACTACACCACCGATAACAGCGGTTTTCTGCTCTGCTGGTGTCTGTTTGGTTGGTACACGCACTACAACAGTTAAAGCGTTGGTTTGGTCGGCAATAGCCTGCAGTGTGCGAGCCAGTGTGCCTTGCACGCCTGCTTTACTAACAGCGGCCTGAACATCGGTAATTAAGACTGCGGTGTCTTCAGGGAAGATGGTTGCATCGGCATCACTTGCTGTGGCCACAATGCCGATGACGGAAGTGGACACGGTGCGGATAGGCCGCGTGCCCTCATTGATTTCAATGACGCGAACGCCATGATGGTATGAATCTTGAGCCATAAAAATTAAGCCTGTGATCTGGTGTTATATTCAGATGACAAGCTTACAAATCATGGGTTTGATGGGTAGCGGTGGCAGTTGTTTAAAAGTGCAGTACAACACATTTAAGTTTTTTGGATCAGCTGCAGTACATCAGGATTTTGAGCCAAAAATTCTGCTAGTTTTGCTTCAGCTGAAATGGCTTCTGGAACCCATGGCTTTTGGATCAGCTCCCAAGTGAACCCGTTCCAGCGTGGCCACTGATCTTCTGGCCAGCTTTCCGGTGGTGCCAGTTCGACACAACCGGCGGGAATAAGAAAAATACCTGGCTGCAGTGGTGATTCATCAGCCTGGGTTTTACCAATAAATAAACCGGAATAATTGGTTTGATATACAGTTTTTTGATTCATTATTTATTCCTTAGTAACGAATGCAGGCAAGCCATGCGATATTACGTGGACGGTTTTCATTGCCAACTGTGGCAGATGGATTTGGATTGTCATTATCATATTCTGTACCATCACTGGTGTAATAAAGATAATTGTCTGAGTCAAGGCCTCCATGACTGCCCATATAACCCAGTTTTGCAGAACGACCAAAGGGCCACTGAATATTTGTATATGATTCACCAAATGAATGATGTTTATGTTTCAAGACCTGTTGAAACTGCTGACTGCCAACAGCACGGCCAAAATCAATACCTCGGCCATCATCGGCATAACGTGGAAATTCGCCACGTGCATCTGGTATGTTAAAAGTGGTTACACCATCGCCAGCACCAAAATAAGTCCCAATTGCTGAAAAAAGTTCAGGATACGCTGTGCGTGATACAGCAGCGCCATTGCATTTGAGCAAACGGTAACCGGTAGGAATATTTGATGTCGCAAGCGTTATCACAGTCCCTGGGGGACAGTCACTGTATCTGGCTTCGTCGGCACTCATGACCCCTAAATTTTGGCGCGCCAATGGTTTATTCGCTACATCGGATAAATTATTTTTTTGGGCCAATGGATAAGGTGCAACACCCAGGGTTTCATTTTGTACCACCAGAATCTTATTGTCCGGATATGTTTTACCTAAGGTAATCCGCGTGGCTGATGTTGCGATCCAGCCATCTGCACCGGCCTTATTGGTAATGCGTACACCATTGATATAGACCGCCGCGCCATATGTGCTAACTGTGGTCAAATCAACAATTGTCTGGTCGGCCACTAAAGACTGTTCTTCTTCAGTGGTATTCACAAAAACATCTGCTGTACCGGCATTTCCCCATTCAACATCACCTTCAGCATTGGATGCTTTCTTCAACACTTGGCCAGTGGTGCCACCTGGTAAAAAGTATGCGGTGGTTAAGGTATTCAAGATCCAGCTGTGCGTTGCTGTAATCGTATTTGGATCAATTTTTAATTCGATTGTGTCACTATTGCCCACAACAAAAGGAATACGATACACAGAATCAGTAAATGCACCATCTGCCATCGTGGGCTTATGGGTTTCTGGCGTATTGCCAATCATCAGCATATTGCCGTTGCGATCAAACACAGCAATTTCACGTACAACAAAACTGCTGGTTTCAACTGGGATAATCAGTTCTGCAGTAAATAAATTTTCATTCTCCGGGTCTTGGTAAATACGATTAACCGGTGCACGAAAGCGTTCACGGGTTAATTGTTTCATGGCCGGATCTGGTGTAATGGTATTGCCACCACCATCACCCACGGCCATGTGGGTGATTTCTATTTTTAAGCCGGTTGCTTCAGCCTGAGCTAATAGCTGCAGGCCAAGTGAAGTATGAATGGTTTTATACATAGTTTTTCCCAACTATTTAAATAACAGAACAGCAAAGGCTGGCGCGGCTGAACTGGTTCTAAACACAACACGATTTGTTGCAGTTTTTGACAGCACTTCCACATTGGCCGATTTCTCAAATACTTCAAAGGAACGCCCGGCATAGTCTGCTGGCAGTGATACGCTGTCGGTTTTAGCCTGGTGCCAGTCCACGATCAGGAAGTCACCCAGTTTATGCCGTACAGCAATTGCTGATGTGCGATCAGTCGTGCGCTTGGCATATTTGCGGTAGCCCACGCCGCAAAAGTAATCCCCTGCTGCTAAGGATGTCTTTAAACCATCAATTAATGCTGGATAAACTTTTAGGGAGCTGGCGCGGATTTGCAGGTACTTGTTCGGTGCATTGGTAACCCGGCTGGCTGGCGTGGCATCCAGAATGGGTAAAAATCCAGTAGCAAAAACAACCTGGTCATTACGCTGGAGCAAGCGGTTAACAGGCGTTAAACCATCGGCATTTTTGGCGGCATTAAAATTAATATCATTGGCTGGATTTTTAGCAATAATGTCAGTTGGATAGCTAAAGTCATACGACACACTATCCTGCGTAAATGCTTTAGATTTAGGTACGATGTATTCAACCGTACCATTACCTGCTGCCATCTTGATTGCTTGCAGCAGCATAAAGTCAGTAAAAGTAGTCACCGCTTTTAATGCCAACAGGTCGCTGGTAATGACACAGCCGCCATCGATGTCAAAACAGTAGTTCATGCTTAAAGAGATTGACGCATCCGCATCATACTGCATGGCTGCGGCACCACCATGCGTAATCAGCCATTCGACCATGTCATTCTTAGCCATGATGTCATAGCTTTCATTAAACGTGACATTGTTGCGGTATTCAGTTTCGCCATCAGCAATAACAACAGGCTTGCCGTCGATTGAGCATGTTAATTTACGGTTTTTAAATACCGGGTGGAATGCACTATCAGCAGCAGCCGTTGGGGTCATATCCGCCGTATTTACTGCGCCTGAAGAATGTTCCAATTTACCGCTAACAAAACCAGTATTATCAGTACGTGACGTAATACTAAGCTGGCTCGTGCTAATAATCTCAACAATAACCCATTGTTTACCGCCGCTATTCCACACACTGCCCACATCCGCATTGGTTTTGCCATGCGCCGCTAATGTGATAGTAGTTTTCAGGTAGCCATGATTTGCACCAATAGTCGTACCGAACGCCCTAATCGGCGCAACATCATCATTCATGGTGCGCTGTGTAACTTTATTGAATTTATCCTGGATAAAGTTAAATACAGTCGATTTGTCATGTGTGGCTGCAATCGTTAGCAAGGCAGACATCTCAACAGGCAGCCCATCCACCATGCTTTTCACAGTTACCGTTTGGCCAGCAAAGGTCACAGTATTGGCAGCAGTAGCTGCATTGTAAATTTGTGACGCATCAACCAGGATTTTTGTGCCGGATGTCGGGTCATAGGCTGTTGCAGTACTCCCAGCTTCAACCTGCACATTTGAATAGGTAGGGACACTGGATGAATACAGGTTGATCCGCATGTGCGTGGCACCTGCGGGAGCGGTGACAGTCAGCGGACTTGTGGTAGCGCCGTTATAACTGCCTGCAACTGCCGTAGTAGTGGTTGCACTAGCAAAGAATGCCACCCCGGCACGGCCACGTATGCCGCTGATTGTATATTGCTGGCCAGCGGTCACGGGGATTGCATCGCTAGTACCCCAGCCAGCAGAAACCATGATTCCGCCATTGGTACTATTTAAATACTGACCGTCCTTAACCTTGGTTAAGTCAAACAGGTTTTTGAATGTAATGACCTTTTCATAAGGCTTTTTAACCAGGTCAGGAATCTGGTCTTGTTTCACCAAATTGTTAGGTAAAACATCTTCTTTAATGGCAAGTGTTGGTTCAGTGTAGGGTGTATAAGCTGAAGCGGCCTCGCCAGCTTCAATCATCACTTGGGACGGTTCTGCAATAGTATCGCTATACAGGGACACCGCCATAAATTTTGCGCCAGTCGGTGCTTGCACAGTGCGGGCAGTATTAGCAGCAAGGTCACCGCCTGTATAGCTGCCTGCAATAAAGGATGAATCACTGCCGGTATTATCAGTATAAAAAGCCGTGCCGCCACGCTTGGTCGCATTACACTTAATCGTGTAATACTGGCCCGGCACCACCGAGATAAACTCAGTAATGCCCCATCCATTTACTGCCCGGATAAAACCTGAATTAGTACCAGATAGGATATATTTGTTGACCTGTTTAACCGCCGGGTTATACAAATTCTTGGATGTAATCGTGTTGGCCATTTTTGCAACTTCATTTTTAGTATAGGTTTTTGCATTGCTTTCTTTGATATCTGCATAAGCATTGGCTTGTACTAAAGGATCATAAGCACTTTTAGTTAGGGTGGAGCCATTCCAGATATTTTCCCCCTGGTTTGCTCCTGCTTCTGCAATAACTACTGTGGAATTAGCGGGTACTGTTGCTTTCTTGGCATTAAAATCAGCAAGGGTATTAAAGGCAAAATGGCCTTGAATAATTTCGCTTTTATTGGCTTTTTGTTCATTTAACCATTCTGTACGATCAAGCAGTGCCTTGGCCTGTTCGTTCATGTTCCCGTTTAAGCCACCACGTGCTAACTCATTGGTTTCAAGTACACGTACTGGGGACCATTGTTTTTCACCCTGCAGATTAGCCATTTAAATTGACTCCATTTAATTTTTTACTACCATCTAATGACCATGAGCCATCCAAATGAAGTCCACCCGCTGCTTTTGAAAACTCAACTTCCTGGCCTGACACCGCAACAGCTGATGTATAAATCCCTGCTTGGCTTTCAAGGATGAGTGAACTTTTGATTAGATGTGAACGTAAGTTTTTATAAATACGGATTATTTTGAATAGTTCTTTAAGCGCCAAATGGCTAACGCTGTCCTGGTTGGTCTTAATAAATAGATTAAAGGTATAGGGCTTACCGACCGGAACCATATTGAACCATTCCTGGACAACCACAGGGAACCCTAGGGAATTTAGTGCCAGCTCCAACGCGCCAAGCGTTCCTTTGATACTGTGGTTATACAAAGCGGTTTTAACCACATTCCGCTTTTGTTCTTCAGTCCAGTTGTTATCCCAAATATCGACTGATTTTTCCCAGGCAAGCCAAGGCAGCACTTGAACTGGTGCCTGTTCTGCATCATTGAAAGTTCGGGTTTTAATCTCAACACTAGAAATACGAGAAAATGTATTCTCATAATTCATTTCAAATTTGGTCGAATTTGGCGGAAGTAACTTATTCACTGATTACCCCACTGCAACTAAAGTGAAGTCATCGCAAAATGCAACCTGGCCAAGTGAGGTATCAATATTGGCAGCAGGCTTAGTCAAATTGACACGTTTCACACCAGGCTGGTGTAAAGCCTGATAGATCCCGGATAAACTTACACCATCATTATAGGAATGAACGGCTTCCGCATAATTTTGTATCGCCTGATAGCAGCTGGCCAGAATGATGTCCCTATCAGGCCCATCAGCAATTTCAATCTGCGCTTCGATTTGGTAGTGCAGAATAGATGCTGAATAAATCATGGGCTTGTCAGTTAATGGCCGGACAGATTTGCTGTTTAACGCTGCATTAACGATATTTAAAAGTTCTTCGGACGCTGCCCCATCCCCTTCAGTTGATAGAACATAGATATTACAAATACCCGTTGGGTTGCCATCCTGGTTCAATGGCGCATAGGGAAAGATGTCTTTAACCCGCGGATCTGCATTCATTGCATGAAAAATATATGATCCTTCACTACCCGCTGTGGTTTCGCCTTCAGGTGCCAACTGGACACGCCTGCGCAATGATTCATCAGTTTCTGTTATTTCTGGTGTGGTTGATGTGGCAGGACTAATGATGCGGCGCTGCAATCTGCGTTCAGCGGCTTTATGATCCAGATCTGAACCGGCAGCGTAAGCCAATAACACAGATAAAGCCTGGTTGTTTGCTTCTGCACGCACCAGCATTTCCCGATATGCAAAAGCTTCAGCCAGTTTCATTGCCGGATCTGATTCAAGCAGCTGGGAAAATTCTGGATCTACTTCTTCCATACGTGCATAAAAGTCGGCCAGTGCTTCATTCAAGATGGTTTCAAAATCAATCTGGCGAATGACTTCAGGTGGCGCGATCTGGGATAGGTCAATAGCCGTATAAGTATTACTACTCACGTTAAAGCTCCAATCGATAGAGGTATACTTAAATTTAAACTTTGACCGGTATTGATAAGCCTGCCTTCAATATCGATTACTTGTTTTCCTTGATTAAGACTACTGATAAAAATTTTGCTAATTTCAATGCGCGGTTCCCAGCGCAAAATTGCCAAATAAATTGTGCTGTAGCACTTTAAATACAGGGCTTCACTGGTGGGCTGATCCAGCAAATTGGCCAGCAATGTCCCATACTCACGCCGCATTATCCTTGAACCGACCGGGGTTGAAATCAAATCGGTAAGGCACTGATTGATATGCTCAATTTCAGTTAATGAGGTGCCATAATCACGTGACATCATTTTGGGCCACCTGAATTCTCTGTACCGGCTTTAACAAGGTCATGATGATGTCCACCCAGGCTGATTGAACCAGCTGTCACGTCCCCAGCCGCTGTTACATCCCCAGCTGCAGCCACGGTGCCTTCTGTGCTGATATTGCCTGTTGATGCCATGCTGCCTGCAGCTGAGATATTCTGATCGGTTGATATGGATTTGGCCGAATGCGTAGTACCAGAAATATTTACATCGCCATTAATGGTGGTATCTGCATTAATGGTTAATCCGCCTGGTGCAGTAATGGTGGCTGTACCGCCTACAGGTAAAATTGCCTGCAGGTCATGTGTCTGAATGTCATAGGAAATCAGGCAGCCATCTTCAAATAGCCGGATTTTCTTATTAAGGTCGTCGGATGGTGCCGGATACAGCAGGTTATTTAAGCCACTGATAGCTACGCCTAGTGCCAGCTCGCCACCTGGTGACAGGACAATAACTTCCTCGTCAATACTGGGTGGATCCCAGGTGCGATCCTTGCCGGCACGTAAATTCAAGTAACGGATATTCGCAGTCGTAATATCGCCTAGATTGACGGTGACTGTCGTAAAGGGTTGGCCCGGTTGAATGCTCTTGATTTTGCCTAGTCGGATCAGGTTTTCAAGGCGACGGTTGGTATCTGCGCTCATGCTGCAATCGTGTTGCAGTTGTTTATGCTTTGCATGTGCTGGCAGTTGTTTAAATGAGGGTTACAACTGATTTATAGACGGGCTGAGAGGTAAGCCAGGCAGTCGTTTTCAATCATGGCAATTTCTTGTGGCGTAAAGCCAAGTAGTTCACGGGCAGCATATTTAACCTGTGGCCCATCTTTTTCCACCCGATCCCGTAAACCATACTGGTGCACCGTGGCAATGCGTGACACACGGCCAACAAACCCAATGGCTATACCCTGCTCGGTATGCTGCAGGCGCATGTACTTGGCATTTTTAATAAGATTAAACATTTTATTTTTGATTTTATCGCGCTTGTTACGCAGGCGAAATTTACGCGGAATATAGGCTGAACCATCTGGATTTTTTTGGGTAGTAATACGGGTTTTCTGGCTAGCACGAATTTTACGGCCAATGGCCATTGATAATTTACGGCGCTCGGCATTACTAAGCTGGTTTAGTGTAGTGCCCAGGTGGTCAACCAGCGCGTCTAGATCTGCCATGTCCTGCCCTTAAAAATATTGTTGACCTGGTTCAGCAGATAGCCATTCGGCCATGACATTACCCTGCTTATCCAGTAATCGATAGGGCTGCGCCGCTTCAGCACGGCTGTATTGTGGTTCGTCAGGGAATTTAATATCCAGGGTGCCATCATCTAGCCGCTTGACAATAACACGCTCAGTTAAAGGAATAGATAGTTCCAAATCAACTGCATCATTATTTTGCAGCACCGCTTCAAACTTGAAGGAATCCTTGTTTTTATCCAGATTGACCATTAGTTCTGGCTGGTTAGTACGAATCCAGTCAAACAGCGGAATCATTACTGCGTCCAGCTCTCCTGCGTAATCAGTCAGCAGTAAATTGAGCTTGTATTCATACTCAAATGACATGCCACTGCTCATGGTGCACCGGATTTTGCCTTCATCTACAAAAATCAGCATGCGATCTGGGTCGCGGTTAAGCTCCCGGATTGCACTCAGCAGATGGTCACGCAGGCTGTTTGGTTTTTTCATGCGGCATAGCCCAGGCTTTCAAGATGATATAGCTCATCCTGGAATTTGGTTTGATAACCCAGTTTTTTATAAGCAGCACCGTTATACAGGCTAAATACCGCATTCCAGTCCTGCTGGCGTAAAGCATCAATGAGTTTGCAAGGTTTTCCGTCCACCTGCCCTTCCTTGGTTTCAATAAAACGGACAAAGGCTTCCAGCTGCAGTGATTCACTGGTTTGCATTTGTTCCACAAAATCAAAAACTGATTGGTAGCCTAGATCCTTCCAGTTTTCGCCCATGATCTGGAAGGAGCCCCAGCTGCAGGACATAAGTGCGGATTCAGGGTGAATATTCATGGCCAGATTTAACCGGACATATTCAGCTTCCTTGCCTTTATAGCCCCCGGTTGTAATATTGACTAGGTTGGGACAAAGGCGCATTTGCTCAACTGCAAAAGCCTTGCCCTTGGCTTTACTGATATGGGCGTACATTTTATGGCGTTCAAACAGGATTTTAGCTTTGCCATTATCCAGAAAACCCCTACCCAGTGATTCAGTAGCACCAAAAGCACGAATGACCAGCTCAGGTACTTTCAAGCGTTTGGCAGCCTGGCTGTAATCAGCATCACGTAAAAACTTGGATATTGGTTTATCGGCCAGTGCCGCCAGGGTTTTATCACCGGCCTTGCCATCATCCACCAGGCCAACTGATTTTTGGAACTGGCGCACCGCATATTCAGTGTTTAAACCATAATCACCATCAGCAATGACCTGTTTACCGTTTTTGCCATTAAAGCCACGGTTAAGCAGCTGCTTTTGTAAGGCAATGACAGCATCACCCTTTGCACCAAATTTTAATAAATTCATGCTGCGCTCCAGATCAGCTTGCCCACGTTGCCACGGGCACGGTAAATGATGACTGCCAGCAGTACTGCAAATACGGCATCCCATAAGGTGACAGGATCTTTAAAAAACAGGATATGAACGGTCTGGCCCATAAATGATGCTATTAAAAATGCAGCAAGCAAGGCATAACCAGAATGATGATTGCCAGCTGGGTTAAAGCAAATAATGCGGAAGCCACAAAACAGATATGCAGCTACTGCAATGAATTGAAATAAGGCTTCCATTATTTACCTCCATTTCTAAATGTAGTGAGTATGGTCGTAATGATGTCGATAATGCTGGATCGGTCAACCCAAGCCATAGCTTTTAATATAATGGGTACAGCAAAAATTGCTGCCAGCATAGCTGCTGTTGCATCGCTGGTAATATAAGTACGTGCTGTGACTTCAGGTGCCAGTAAGTAGCCACAACCAGTTGAAAGCAACATGGTTAATAAACGAGACACAGCACGTAAATCTTTTTTGGTGGTAGCAAATAGTGCTGCACCTAGTACGGCACCCAATAAGGCATTGCCATTTACAAACGGCAAAAGTGATGCAACGCTGATGGCCAGTGCTGTAGTTGCGGTTGTTGTTGCTGGTTCTGCCATTTGTTCTAATTCCAAAGTTGTATGGTTTGTTTGGTTTGTTGTGGCGTTTCAATATCCGGCAGAATTACAGCAGTACCCATCGGTAAAAAGACACCCAGGCTTCCAATATCTGGATTGGCTGCAAGTACCAGCTCAACGACACCAGTGCTACGTCCGTAATAACGCCAGCAAATGGCATCAATGGTGTCATTCTGGACTGCAATAATGGTTTTCATATCAGCTCAACAACGGTATGGTTTTTGCCAAGAATCTGCTGAATGGCCCAATTCTTATTACGTCGGGATTCATCAATGCTGGGCGTGAGATCATCAGCACGCTTGTTACCACTGTTTGAGCTGTCATAACTGCGGTATTTTTCATTGACCTTGGCGGCTACTCCATTGGCCACTGCTGATAAATACAGGTAGTCGGTGTAGGGTTTACCCGCAATAAATCCCACTGAATAATGGGCCAGCGTTAGGGCTTCAGGCGTTTTTAGGCTAATCAACAAACGATTGACATCAATCACTTCTTCAATGGCAATCTGGTTTAATCGCTCGTTGGTGACAGTTCCTTCGATCCGCACGGTTTCTCGAATATCATCAAGAGTAATTTCTGGATAAAACGGGTCACTGCTGATGGTGATCTGACTTGGTGTTTTATTGCCATTGGCGACAAAGCTCATGATTTTGCCTTTAGAATTGGTGCACTGGTGGGAACAGTGGCTAAATGTGAATTACGATGTAATGACACTTGCCACTGTTCGCCAGTGCGGTGCGTGGGCACTCGTTATGATGCGGGTGGTGCATCGTCATTGACGGCTGGTGTGTGGCGAGCAATCAATTTATTGACATTGCCTAAATCGACCTTGCCACCACATTTATCATCCAGTTCAATTGCGCGGGTTAGTTCTGCCTTGGCCTCAAGCAGGGTCTGCATATCCACGCTGTTGATATCGCTAATCTGTCCAATTAGTGCCTTGCCGATTGCAAGATGCAGCTTGGCTTTTACCTGATCTGGCATATCCACATCAGCATCAGGCAATAAGCCTTCTAGCATTAGGTCAGACAATACAAGCAGGACAGACAGGTCAACGGCATGGTCTGCTTTGAGCTGCTTTAGATACTCGTTGCAGATATTTTCAGTGACCAGTGTGGCAACATTACGCTCAAAGCGTTCGGGCATAGATAACTTATGCTGCAAGGCACAGGCGGCAATGCTCAATGCTTTTTTATAATCGCCAGTATCAATACACCAGACCAAAATGGTCATCAGGATGTCATCCTGCACACCAGTATTGGCTTCCAAAATCCCTTCAACATACGGCATATAAGTCGGTAGCAAGGCCTGCTTTAATTTGACTTTGCCCTCGGTGGACTGGATCTGCTTTAAACGCGCACGGTCATTGTTGAGCTGCAGCAATTGCAGCTCATACGCGTTTAGGTTTTGCATGCTGCCAAAGTCAGTGGCTTGTTCAGCCGCTACCTTGGCAGAATGTTTCTGGAAATGCTGACGGGCTAGGTTCATGGCCTACTCCTTAAACCATCTCAATGTTTTCAGCCATTGCCATCAGGCCCAGATCTTCAATTACATAATCTTCATTGGAAGATTCGTAGTTTTCGATCTGGTCACGTTTTGGATTATCAATCACGGTGCGGCGGCGTGCACCTTCTTGTGCATAAATGGACAGGTTATCAAAGGTGGTGACAATCAGTGCGCCTTCAGGGAAAAATGGTGCTGCATACAGTGGCAGGTTGCCCATACGCTTCTGGCTAATAATCAAATCAGCAGCCAATTTTTCTGAATTGTCCTGATCCTTATTAACGATTGGAAAATACTTGTCAGCTGCCAGCTTGCGGTTACAGATAACCACTAAGTCCGGGTTTTCCTGATGAACTTCATCAATCATTTCATCAACCAGGTTCATCACCAGCGCATCAAGGTTTTTATAGTCACCAGTTGCACCAATTTTGAGTTTGCCAGCGGTAGCACCTTCATCCAGTACACGTGAAGGATTTTCTTCACGCTGCTTTTGCAGCCAGCCTTTATTGACATCCTGCAATTTTGGATTGGCTACAATGTTAGTCGTTGAAGCAATGGACGTTCCATTAAAGCCAATCATGATACGGTCAAGGGCTTGACGCTTGATAATGACGCTACGGAAACGTGTGTAAAAATCTGGAAATTTCGCCCACTGATCCAGTTTTTGATACTTGATAGCCGTATCAAAATCAGTTTTGCGGCAAAAATACACACGCTCATCCAGACCAGTTGGGTCAGTGGCCTGACGATCCGTAGTATCGGTATTAGTACGGGATGCAATGGGACGGGAGATGCCCAGGCCTACGCGGGAACCGGACTGATCAGGAACTAAAAAAAAGTTAATTTTCTTCAGAAATTCGGAAGATTGCTGGATTTTTTCTTCCAGCTTTTGCTGCACTGATGGTGCAACGGTAAATTTTTCACCAACATTAGCAACGCTATTAATGTTGGCCAACTTCACCATTGCAGCGGTATATTTTAATCGGGTTTCTGTACGCATCTTAATTACTCTGTAATTTTGTCAATAAACTGGGGTTAATAAATCAGGGAATAAAAACCTGTGGTGAACTGCTAATTAGCAGTCCACTTCTTCAGAAAAATTGCTGTTGCCTGCCACTGGGCGGCGTTGGCTAGAATCCGGGGTGTTTTCCAGCTGTTGTTTCAAATCATTAAAGCTGGTTTTCAGCTGCTCATGCTGTGCCTTTAATTCATTGAAATCATTACCAAGATTGGCTACAGCTTCGCCCTGCTCGGCAGTTTCTTGAGCAATAGCAAGAATGGCTTGCTCGCTATCAGAAAATTGCTCCTGCTCTGGTTTTTCTTCTTCTACCGTGAACATTTTTTTAACCTTGTCCACCAGGCCAGCTGAAAAAGATTTAACTTCCTTAACTTCTTCAAACTGGATGCTGGCTTCACAGGCAGCAGTAAACAGGTTGTCCTTGTGTTGCTTGCGGGATGCCAGCGGGTTCGTGGCAGCACCAGCAGCAAATTGCAGCATGTCAGTGCCCAACGATGCCGGGCTGTCAGTTACAGCAAGGCCGACCAGATAGGCTTCACCGGTATTGGCAAAGTTTTCAGACACTTCAATGGATGTGTAAATTTTCTGCTTACGTTTGTTCAGCTCAATCAAGCTATCAGTGGGTTCAATCTGTACAAACAGCGCATCTTTTTCTTCACCGTTGATCGTGACTTTTTCAGTTTTCACGGCAATTACATCACCGTAGGCACCAAAAGCACTATCAGGATAAATTCCGCGTAAATGCTCTAACCAAACACGGGCACCGTAGGTTTTTGGGTTAAAATTTTTCGCCATTTGGATAATCCAACTGGCTTCAATCTGGCGGCCATCGCTGGTATCGCCAGCAGTGGCTACTTGAAACCAGTTGGACTTGAATTTTTTTTGCTGCTGCTTTTCTTTGCTCATGTGCAAACCTATTCGTAAACCGTATAAAAAAGGGTATTCGTCAATAGGTGCAGAATGAGCAATCAGGCATAAGGCCTGCAATTGCACTGGGTTGTTATAAATAGTTATACAACCGCCTTGGACTGATAAATGGCTTGCGTGCTGCCAATGTTTGCACATTACAGCAAACCTTTATTTTCCAATGATTGAACTCTCACAACTGGCGAATTTAAACACGCTCCTGGATAACCGAAGCAAGGCCAAGTTTTTATACTGGCTGGGCTGGAAATTCGTGGATATTGCCAAAGTCCTAAATGAAAATGAAAAAACAGTGCAGGCATGGAAAGCCCGTGAAGACTGGGATGCGACCAAGCCCAATAGTCGGGTGTGTGATGCGATTGAAGTGCGCCTGATCTGCCTGACGTTTAAAGATAAAAAATCAGGTGGCGACTTTAAGGAAATTGATTTATTGGGTCGGCAACTGGAACGCTTGGCACGGATTGAAAAATATAGTGATGGTGGCACTGAAGCTGACCTGAATCCCAATATTATTCGGCGTAATGCAGGCGATAAAAAGAAAAAAGCCACCAATGAATTTACCCAGGAACAGGCGGATCAGCTGGTTATTGCCTTTGAAGAAAACCTGTTTGATTATCAATGGGATTGGTACAGGGCTGGCGATCAGCGCACCCGTGTCATTCTAAAAAGCCGCCAGATTGGTGCTACTTATTATTTTGCCCGTGAAGCCCTGGTGGATGCGGTACAAACCGGACGTAATCAGATTTTCCTGTCAGCATCCAAAGCCCAGGCGCATATTTTCAAGAATTATATTAAACGCTTTGCCCTTGATAGCTGCGGTGTGGAATTAACTGGCGATCCTATTATTCTGCCCAATGGGGCTGAGATGACATTTCTAGGAACCAATGCCAGAACCGCCCAGGGCCATCACGGTAATTTTTATTTTGATGAATTTTTCTGGACGTATGGTTTTAATGAATTAAACAAGGTCGCGTCCGGCATGGCCATGCACAAGAAATGGCGCAAAACCTATTTTTCTACACCATCCACCATGACACACCAGGCTTATGATTTCTGGACTGGTGAGAGATCCAATAAAGGTCGACCCAAGGATAAGCGCATTACCCTTGATGTCTCACATGATGCCTTAAAGCGTGGCCGTACCTGTGAGGATCGCAAATGGCGGCAAATTGTCACTCTGCTGGATGCTGAAGCCGGTGGCTGTGATTTGTTTGATATTGATGAATTACGCTTGGAATATTCAGCTGAAGAGTTTGCCAACTTACTGATGTGTGAGTTTGTGGATGATGGTCAGTCTATTTTTCCACTGAACTTGCTGCAGCCGTGCATGGTGGATAGCTGGGAAGTATGGCGTGAAGATTATAAACCATTACATGCCCGTCCTTTTGCCAGCCGCCCCGTATGGGTTGGTTATGATCCGGCTGAATCTGGGGACAGCGCCGGATTAATTGTATTGGCTCCCCCAGCTGTGGCTGGTGGCAAGTTCCGGGTACTGGAACGCCATCAGTTCCGTGGACTGGATTTTAAGGCACAGGCAGAACATATCCGGCAAATTACACTACGTTATTATGTTAGTTATGTTGGCATTGATACAACTGGCATGGGTACTGGTGTTGCCCAGCTGGTGCGCCAGTTCTTCCCTGCTGTCACTACATTCAAATATAGCCCTGAAGTTAAAACCCAGCTGGTTTTAAAAACCCTGGATGTTGTCCGCAATGGACGACTGGAATTTGATGCCGGTAATACCGATATTGCTTCATCCCTGATGAGCATCAAAAAAACCATGACACCAGGCCAACGGCAAATGACCTTCGTGGCTGGACGATCCGAAGAAACCGGACACGCCGATTTAGCCTGGGCACTTATGCACGCGATTTATAACGAGCCACTAGAAGGCTTAACCCAAACCAATTCATCCATTCTGGAAATTTATTCATGAATCCATTTTCATCAGCAAAAAATCTGCTGTCCACAGCATTAAGTCATTTACCAGCAACAGTACAGCCTGCCCTACCCAGCCATAAAGCAGAAGCATTTACCTTTGGTGATCCAGTACCAGTGAATGATGGCCGTGAGCTGCTGGACTATATGGAGTGCTGGTTTAATGGCCGTTTTTACGAACCACAGGTCAGCATGAATGGCTTGGCCAAAACCTTTAAAGCCACGCCATATTTATCCAGTGGCATTATTTTCAAGCGTAATTTTCTGGCCAATCTGTTTATTCCCCACCGATTGCTAAAACGTAAAGCCTTTGAACAGGTAGCACTGGACTTTATCTGGTGTGGTAATGCGTATCTTGAGAAAATCCCATCACGTCTGGGATCAACCATGAGCTATCAGCCAGCCCTGGCTAAATATATGCGCCGTGGTGAATATGATGACCAGTTCTTTATGTTGAATCTAAGCCATACCGGTTATCAGGAATATGAGTTCAAGCCTGGCAGTGTTTGCCATATCAAGGAAACGGACATCGATCAGGAAATTTACGGCACACCAGAATATATTTCAGTGTTACAAAGTGCTTGGCTTAATGAAGCCGCTACTTTATTCCGGCGCAAGTATTACAACAATGGCAGCCATGCCGGTTTTATTATGTATGTGAATGACCCAGCCAATGATCCTGATGACATTACCGCATTACGTCAGGCCTTAAAGGAAAGTAAAGGTCCAGGCAACTTCCGTAACCTGTTCTTCTATAGTCCCAATGGCAAGAAGGATGGCATCCAGATTATTCCAGTATCAGAAATCGCGGCCAAGGATGATTTTGCCCATATTAAATCCATATCACGTGATGATGTATTGGCAGGCATCCGGGTGCCACCACAACTGATGGGCATTATCCCCAGTAACACAGGTGGCTTTGGAGATCCAAAGACAGCACGTGATGTATTCTACCAGAATGAAATTATTCCTCTGCAGTCACGCTTGATGCAGTTTAATGAATGGGCAGGTGAAGAAATCATCCGGTTTAAGGAATTGCCAACGCTATAAGCAGAACCAATAAAAAATCCCTCGATATTTGAGGGATTTTTTTTGCCCAAAGAAAATGCACCACAATGGGGCATCAGGCAACCAGCTGACCTGGCTCCGGGCAGTTGCCCCACCCCACCTGCGTTGTCTAAATAGGGCTGTTTTACTGCAAGACCAGATAAGCCAAAAAATTAGGGAAAAGTACGCTGGTATTAGGGCTTTTAAGAGAAATATATGTTTTTTCTGTACTGCATTTTACGACACCACCCTACATTCGCTGAACTGACAAAAATTCGCTCATTTTAGGCAGTCTTACAAAGCATATTGGTATCACCAGTAAAAGATAAAAGACCATAGGAATGTTTGTAATGAGGGATTAGCAAGAATTTGAAGTAATAAAGTAATAACTAGACTTAAACTGCTGATTTTATTAATAAACATATATTACATTTTGAAGTATTTTTTTGTAATTTTATAAGTAATATTTTATAAGTATCTGTTTTTACTATAAATATATATTAGTAGGTATTGCCTTTTTATACAGTAATAAGTTACTTCAATATTACCTCATTGTTACTTCACTGATTAGCTGCATCTTATTGTTTATATTATGGTATTTAAAAAATATTACTTTATTACCTCAAAAAAACGCTAGTCCCCAACTTTTTTCAGACTCCCAAAATCTGGCTGTTTTGGTGGTTTTTCATTCAAAACTTTTAAAAACGATGGGAATGGAATGGGAATAGAAAGGCAGCTACTAGCAACGTACTAATACACTAACTTGCTGTTTTACAATGCTTTATAATCAGGAAATGGGGTGGCTAATGGGACTCGAACCCACGACAACCGAGATCACAACCCGGGGCTCTACCAACTGAGCTATAGCCACCATAGACAATGCAAGATGCATTATTTTGATGCTTTAATATAAAAGCTGGCGGCATGATGTGGCGCGCCTGACAGGATTCGAACCTGTGACCACCCGCTTAGAAGGCGGGTGCTCTATCCAACTGAGCTACAGGCGCATGATTGCTGATGCCTAACAAGTGTTTAGGTTATCACGCGGCTGCACTACAATAAACCGCCGATTAACTGGTCGGAGCACAAGGATTCGAACCTTGGACCCCCTGCTCCCAAAGCAGGTGCGCTACCAGACTGCGCCATACTCCGATCATCTCAGCTTGTTGTATCACACTGTGTGCGGTACGGTGTGCATTCTAGGCGTGAGCGCGTCACTCGTCAACACCTGTATTTAAAAAAATACGTTTTAATACATCAACCGTTTATTTATCCATCAAAATAACTGATATTGCAGCTTTTTTCAGCGTTTTAAACTGGCTGTAAAGTTCAGCATGCGATCTAGTGGGAGTTTTGCCCGTTGTGCCAGCGCCGGATCAACAAAAATTTCCTGATCGCCCGTCTTGAGTACATGCAAAATATTATCCAGCCCATTCATGGCCATCCATGGGCAATGCGCACAGGAACGGCAGGTTGCCCCCTCACCTGCGGTTGGCGCCTCAATCAGGGTTTTGCCAGGTGCAGCCTGCTGCATTTTATAAAAAATCCCGCGATCCGTAGCCACAATCATGGTTTGATGCGGTAAGGTTTGCGCTGCCTTAATCAGCTGGCTGGTGCTACCTACGGCGTCAGCAATTGCCACCACAGATTCTGGTGATTCAGGATGTACCAGCACCGCAGCATCGGGATACAAGGCTTTCATTTGTGCAATGCCCCGTGCACGGAATTCTTCATGCACAATGCAGGCGCCATCCCATAGCAGCATCTCTGCCTCGGTTTTTTTCTGGATATAACGGCCCAGATGCTGATCCGGTGCCCAGATAATTTTTTCACCCAGACTGTCCAGATGCTCAATAATTTCAACGGCACAGCTTGAGGTCACTACCCAGTCTGCCCGCGCTTTTACTGCCGCCGAGGTGTTAGCATAGACCACCACGGCATGGTCAGGATGCTGGTCACAAAACGCACTAAACTCATCCACCGGACAGCCTAGATCCAGTGAGCAGGTGGCCTCTAGGGTTGGCATGAGGACGGTTTTTTCAGGTGACAAAATCTTGGAGGTTTCACCCATAAATTTAACCCCTGCGACCATCAGTGTGGTGGCAGGATGATCACGACCAAAGCGGGCCATCTCCAATGAATCGGAAACACAGCCGCCAGTTGCTTCAGCCAGCGCCTGAATTTCAGGATCACAGTAATAATGAGCCACCAGCACGGCATTCCGTTGCTTAAGCTCAGCAGCAATTTCATCATACAGTGCCTGTTTTTCGGCATTGGTAAGCTGAATTTCCCGGGGTTGTCCCAAACGATCCAGATGCTCCTGCACCAGTGCCTTGGCCTCATTTTCAATCAGGATGGTTTCTGTCATGGACGTGAATATCTCTTGCAGTGTGTAACATGGGCTGGCTTTGACTTAAAGCAGTCACACCGGAGAAACAGGTATAACGGGCTTTCATCAAAGGGTGGCAGGACTCATAGTATACGAGCAGATTATGCTGTTTTTATAGGGCAAATTTTACCAATTTCAATGGTGAATCTTTTTGAAGCATGAAAAAACAGGGTGAACATAAAAATTTTTTAAAACACGAAGCTGGCGCAGGCATTACCAAATATTCTCACCTGCGCCAGAATTTTATTAGTTATTCAAATGAATGGATAATTTTAGGATGTCTGCTGTGCCAGAAAATCCAGCATGGTTAGTGCATCAGATACCTCAAACGGATCGCTTGGACAATTGTCAGAAAGATTTGGCTCAGCAAAGATTTTGACAATTTTCTTGTCATCCACCAGCATGGAATAGCGCCATGAGCGATCGCCAAAGCCCAGATTATTTTTTTTCACCAGCATGTTCATGCCATTGGTGAAGTCAGCATTGCCATCAGGCAGCATTTTAACTTTTTCAACATCCAGTTTTTTGCTCCACTGGTACATGACGAAAGCATCGTTAACCGCTACGCAATAGATGTCATCAATGCCGTATGGTTTAAACTGATCGTATTGTTCTTCATAACCTGGTAAATGCGTGCTGGAACAGGTTGGTGTGAATGCACCCGGCAACGCCACTACAATCACTTTACGGCCCTTGAAAATGTCGTCGGTACTGACTTCCTCCCAGCGAAACGGATTTTCACCAACAATGCTTTCGTCACGTACCCGGGTTTTAAACACCACATCAGGAACATACTCTGGAAAGTCACGCGACTCGGATTGCAAGGTCTGGTTTTCTGTCTGGTTATCATGTTGAGTCATGGTCGTTTTCTTCCTCTTGCCTGAACAAATAAACTTCATTGAAGCAGAAAAATGCTTTTTTTTGATTGTGGTTTAGTATTAAACACGCTTTGTTTTGCATCTTTATTTTTAATGGTCTATTTCAATTTTTTATCTCAAATAAAAAAACGACCTCTGTTGAGATCGTTTTTTTGCATGAATTTAGCTACCAGCCCTATCAGGAGCAGCCTTATTAGGAACGATAGTCTGCATTGATCTTCACGTAATCATAGGACAAATCGCAGGTCCATACGGTATCGCTAGCCTCACCACGTCCCAGTGCAATACGGATAGTAATTTCTTCCTGCTGCATCACGCGCGCGCCCTGAGCCTCGGTATAATCTGGCGCAGCACCGCCATCACGACAGATTTGCACATCATCCAGCCACACCTGAATCTTGGACACATCCAGCTCCGCTACGCCAGCTTTGCCCACGGCCGCCAGAATACGTCCCCAGTTTGGATCTGAGGCAAAAAAAGCGGTTTTAATCAGTGGAGAATGGGCCACGCTATAGGCAATGTCACAGCATTCCTGCGTATTCTGGCCCTGTTCAACATGCACGGTAATAAATTTGGTAGCGCCTTCACCATCACGTACAATCAGTTGCGCCAGACGGGTAAACACACGCTGTAGGGCAGCCAGCAACGCTTCATAACGGTTATCCTGCGCAGTTTCTATCACTGCACCGCCAGCCTTGCCTGTCGCCACGAGAACACAGGCATCGTTGGTTGAGGTATCGCCATCAATGGTAATACGGTTAAAAGATTGCTCAACCACTGCTTTTAATAGCTGTTCCAGCAATGGCTTGGCAACCGGAGCATCAGTGCCTACAAACGCCAGCATGGTAGCCATATTCGGACGAATCATGCCTGCACCCTTGCTGATCCCGGTAATGGTATAGCGCTGGCCTTCAACCTCAATAACTTCCGATGCCCCTTTTGGCAGGGTGTCGGTTGTCATGATTCCAGCACCGGCATCACACCAGGCATCAATGGACAGGTCTTTTAGGGCGGCTGGCAGACCAGTAATCAGACGGTCAACCGGCAATTGCTCACCAATCACCCCTGTTGAAAATGGCAACACCTGACTGGCTTCAACACCCGTCAACTGGGCCAGTGCCTGACAGGTTTCAGCAGTGGTTTCCAGTCCGCGCAACCCGGTTCCGGCATTGGCATTTCCTGTATTAATCACCAGATAGCGTGGTGCAGCAACCTGCAAATGATGACGCGCCAGTTGCACGGGTGCAGCACAAAACGCATTTTTAGTAAATACGGCAGCAACAGTGGAGTCTTCCGCCAGCTCAAACACCACCAGATCACGGCGATTTTTATACCGAATATACGCTTCACTAATTCCGATTTTTATGCCTCGTATGGGAAGCATTTCCGGCATCGAAAGATCACCAACTGCCATGATTTAATTCCTGTTATCGTCAGTTTGAAGAATTGGGCTTTTCGTATTGCTAGTATACAAAAAACTGTTGAATAAGCATGGACAGCCTTTAAAAAAACTCATGCTTTTTCTTGAGTGGCTTTGCCGAGGATTATCTGACCAATTTGCTAAATGACTAAGGGGTTAAGTTTCCTGCGCTATACCGGTTGCTGGCAGCGCATCAGCAATTGTTCCTTATCGGCTGTGGCCGTGTGGTCAAGCGTCATAGTCACCAGTCGTGCTTCCAGTCCCTGTACATGCCAGCGCATGCCCTGCCCCGGATTGATTCCCTGTTCGGTGGCATACAGCTTGCCAACCTGCGAAGGCACACGATACAGCTGATACTGCTGTCCATTGATGTGTAGTGTCACGCTGGATGGGTTGGAATTAATGGCAGAATAGGTGGCCTGAATCGGGTTTTGATCATCACACTGATAAGTGACCTGAATCGGTGCTTCAAGGGAACTGGACGCATTAGCCTGATTTGCTGTGGCTGCTGGTTGCTTGTTATCCTGTTGAGCTGCTTTATCTACTGCTTTGGTTTCATCAAGACTAGCCTGATGACGATAGGTTATTGAAGCAATAATGACGCTACTTGCAATCAATAACCACGGTAACAGATTTTTAGCCACTTTCATTCACTTTTCCAAAACACACATAACAATGTACTGTTAACGCTGAACAGGCCAAATCGGCCGACATGATATTGTTTAGCCTGCCTAAAATCTCATGTAAAAAAACGGGCTATTTGCCCGTTTTTTCATTGCCGCTCAAAAGCAGCGTCACATTTTAAGCCAAACGACCATGACACTGCTTGAACTTCTTGCCAGAACCACAAGGGCATGGCGCATTGCGACTGATATTGGCATACGGATTGTTAGCCTGTTGCTGCTGGAATGCACGCTGGGCTTCTGCCTCATTCAAGGCAGCCAGTTCAGGATCCTGATGCATTTCACCGGTTAGGCCATCCATTTCACTGTGCTGGAATGACAGCTTCATGGCTTCTGCATCACGCTGTTGCTGCGCTTCCAGTTCGGCCAGCTCCTCAGCGGTTGGCAGGTGAACACGTGCCAGATCCTGTACCACTTCGGTTTTGATGCCACCCAGCAGGGCCTGAAACAGGCTAAAGGCTTCACGCTTGTATTCCTGCTCCGGATTCTTTTGCGCATAGCCACGCAAATGAATGCCCTGACGCAAGTAGTCCATAGCGGCCAAATGCTCTTTCCAGTGCTTGTCCAGTGACTGCAGCATGAAATGCCGTTCCAGCATTGGTGCCGTGTCTTCACCCATTTGTTCACGACGCGCCAGATAGCGGTCTGTGCCCGCCTGAATGACTTTTTCAAGCAGGGCTTCTTCATCCAGACGACGGTCTTCATTCAGCCATTGCTGAACCGGCAGCTCAAGGCTTAATTCCTGTTTTAAAGCAGCTTCCAGACCCGGTACATCCCACTGATCTTCAATGCTACCGGGTGGAATATAGTTACCAACGAGTCCGGCAATGACATCATGGTGCATATTGAGGATGCCATCCTGTAGCGAGCTTTCTGCCAAAATGGCATCGCGCTGGCTATAGATGATCTTGCGCTGTTCGTTGGCAACATCATCGTATTTCAGCAGGTTTTTACGGATATCAAAGTTACGGGCTTCTACCTTGCGCTGGGCATTTTCAATAGAGCGACTTACCATTTTATGTTCAATGGCTTCATCTTCCTTGAGACCCATCGCACGCATCATGCCAACCACACGGTCACCGGCAAAAATGCGCATCAGGTCATCTTCAAGCGACAGGTAGAAACGTGAAACGCCCGGATCGCCCTGACGACCGGCACGACCACGGAGCTGGTTATCAATCCGGCGTGATTCATGCCGCTCGGAACCAATAATATGCAAGCCACCTGCTTCCAGTACCTGCTGGTGATTGACTTCCCATTCCTGCTTGAGCTGTTCCAGCTGTTCAGGGGTTGCGTTTTCAATATGCGCAGCCGCTGCCTTCCAGTTACCGCCTAGCAGAATGTCTGTACCACGGCCTGCCATGTTGGTGGCAATGGTCACGGCACCGGGACGGCCAGCCTGGGCAATAATATCCGCTTCCCGCTCGTGCTGCTTGGCGTTCAGGACTTCGTGCGCAATCCCGGCCTGGGTCAGCTTGTGTGACAGGTATTCACTGCCTTCAATGGTGGCAGTCCCGACCAGAATCGGGGCATTTTTTTGCGACTTGATTTGCTTGATTTCTTCAATGATGGCGTTGTATTTGCCTTCACGGGTTAGGTAAATCAGGTCATTCTGGTCATTACGCACCATCGGGCGATGGGTTGGAATAATGACCACATCCAGATTATAAATTTGCTGAAATTCAGTGGCTTCGGTATCCGCAGTCCCGGTCATACCAGCCAGTTTGGTGTACAAGCGGAAATAATTCTGGAAAGTGGTGGTGGCCAGTGTCTGGTTTTCCGGCTGGATATTGACGCCTTCTTTGGCTTCAACTGCCTGATGCAAACCTTCTGACCAGCGGCGGCCCTGCATGGTACGGCCAGTGTGCTCATCCACAATCACAATTTCGCCATCATGCACAATATAATGCACGTCGCGCTGGAACAGATGATGGGCACGCACCGCAGCATTGACATGATGTACCAGATTCAAATTGGCAGCCGAATACAGGCTCTCGCCTTCCGCCAGCAAGCCCATTTCAATCAGTTGCTGCTCTACAAACTCATAACCGGTTTCGGTCATTTCAATGGAGCGCTGCTTTTCATCAATCCAGAAATGGCCGCCATCTGGCACTTTTTCTTCTTTCTGGCGTTTCAACTTAGGCGCCAGCAAATTAATCATGGCATACATGCGCGAGGAATCCTCGCTCTGTCCAGAAATAATCAGCGGCGTGCGGGCTTCATCAATTAAAATGGAATCCACTTCGTCGATGATGGCAAAATTCAGGCCGCGCTGCTTTTTCTCATCCAGCGAAAACACCATGTTGTCGCGCAGATAATCAAAGCCAAATTCGTTGTTGGTGCCGTAAGTAATGTCTGCGCGGTAAGCGTCATGTTTTTCCGGTGGCGGCTGCATGGAGTAAATCACGCCAATGCTTAAGCCCAAAAACTCAAATAACGGACGGTTCAGCTCGGCATCACGCGAGGCCAGATAGTCGTTAACTGTAATGACATGTACACCAGCACCGCTAATGGCATTGAGATAGCAGGCCAGCGTTCCCATCAGGGTTTTACCTTCACCCGTGCGCATCTCGGCAATCTTGCCTTCATGCAGGGTCATACCGCCAATTAGCTGTACATCGTAATGGCGCATGCCCAGCACACGCTTTGCCGCTTCACGGCATACTGCAAAGGCTTCTGGCAACAGCTTGTCCAGTGTTTCGCCCTGCTGATAGCGCTGCCTGAACTCTACGGTTTTCTGGGATAAGTCAGCATCGCTTAACGCTGATATCGTCGGTTCTAATGCATTAATGGCTTCGACATTTTTGCGCATTCTTTTGAGCTCACGCTCATTTTTAGTACCGAAGATACCTCCGATAAGACTTGCTAACATGGACTAAACTCTCAAATACCCTAACTTAATATGAACAGCGTTATTTTTGCCTGTTGGCTATTATGGTGGCAGCTTAAATAAGTGCAAGTACTAGATGACAAAGAAACTGCAAAAAGCTGATTTTATTTTGTCGCTGCCACTTTGTCTTGGGCGTGATATTACCGTTTGACAGGCGGCTTTAGCGGTTTGCTTATCTACAAAAATGATATAAAAATGCAGAAACATTGCTTTTCAATTCAATAAGATTGGGTGCATAGTACAGCTTGCTTAAATACTCAAATGAGTACACAGACAATAAAAGGAGCATGAGCATGACCATTCGTTTAGGCGATACCGCCCCTGATTTTGAACAGGATTCCAGCGAAGGTACGATTAAGTTTCATGAATGGCTGGGTGACAGCTGGGGCGTATTGTTTTCTCATCCAGCAGACTACACGCCAGTGTGCACCACCGAACTGGGTTTTACTGCAAAATTAAAAGATGAATTTGCCAAGCGCAACGTTAAAGCCATTGCCCTGTCTGTCGACGATGCCGAGTCGCACAAGGGCTGGATCAATGACATTAATGAAACCCAGAATACCACGGTCAATTTTCCGATTATTGCCGATCAGGATCGCAAGGTATCAGAACTGTATGGCTTTATTCACCCGAATGCCAGTGACACCCTCACCGTGCGCTCGCTGGTGATTATTGATCCCAACAAAAAGGTACGTTTAATTATTACCTATCCCGCTAGTACTGGCCGTAATTTCCATGAAGTGCTGCGCGTGATTGACTCCCTGCAACTGACCGACAGTCACAAGGTTGCTACCCCCGCCAACTGGCAGGATGGCGATGATGTGGTGATTGTACCTTCCATTAAGGATGAAGAGGAAATCAAGCAGCGCTTTCCTAAAGGTTATAAGGCCGTTACCCCTTACCTGCGCCTAACCCCACAACCAAATAAATAATGGTTATAAAATCAGGCAATAAAAAAACACGCCCTGCATTAAACAGGGCATGTTTTTTTATAGAACATTCATTTTAAAAATTTTTAGGATTGCACCAGCCTGCCATGTTTAACATCATCATAGGCTTGCAGGATTTCCTCATAACTGTTCATGACAAAAGGCCCATGCCCGTTGATGGGTTCATTGATGGGTTCACCTGCCAAAATAAGCAGCTTACTGTTTTCACTGGCCGTGAGCATAAAGTCAGTCCCCTGACTGGACATCACCGCCATGGCATTTTCTTCCAGCCACTCATCCGCATGGATTTGCAAACGGCCTGAGCAGACATAAACCAGTGTGGTATCGCCTTCCGGTATACTAAAATTAATAGGATGGCCTGCATTTAAGCGCACATCCAGTACACTCATCCGCGTGTGGGTTTGAGCTGCCCCTGTAACGTTATTATACTTACCAGCAATTACCCGTACGGTTCCAGCTATATCGGGCAAAGTTACGACTGGTATATCGCTACTGCGCAAGCTTTGATAACGAGCTGGGCCCATTTTGCTGGCCGCAGGCAAATTCACCCAAAGCTGGATCATTTCAAATGCGCCGCCAGTCCGGGTAAATTCCTTGCTAAATAACTCCTGATGAATAATGCCAGACGCAGCAGTCATCCATTGAACTTCGCCAGCACGGATCAGCCCGCCTGCACCAGATGAATCCTGATGCTCCAGTTCGCCAGCATACACAATTGTTACGGTTTCAAATCCACGATGTGGATGCCGGTGTACACCCTGCTGTTTGTTGGAAGGCCGCAACTTACCGGGGCCGATATGATCCAGCAACAAAAAGGGCGAAATGGTGTTGCCCAGTTCCAGATGAGAAAAAACCGACAGCACTGGCGAAAAATCACCAACCGCAAAGCGGGTGTCGTTGCGGTGGATAAACGCAAGGGTTTTGCTGCTCATGCTAGTACTCCAGTTTAGGGATGACCCGGATTCAAGCCACAGTACTGACGTGGCAATGCCAGATTAAAAAGCATTAGGGCTTATTGGCTGGATAGCAGGGCGTTTGTTCATCCAGCACAAACCATGCTGATCTAGAATCACAATAAATCTGGTATTGCGGCGCTGGAATATGACCTTCGGTAATTGTACCCAGCCGCAACCGGATTGTTTCCGGGTGATCCATTCGCTGGCTAAATAGCGTGCTACCACACTGGCTGCAAAATACCCGGCGTTTATTTGGCGATGCAAAATAGGATTTCAACAGTGCCTGCCCCTGCACAATCTGAAAAGCAGTAGTTGAAACAGGTGCATTGGTCACAAATGGCGTGCCCTGTGCCTGCTTGCACTGATAACAATGACATATTGCCACTTCATTAATTTCACCGTGATATTCGTACTGAATACCCTGACACAAGCAATGGCCTTTAATCATTGAAATTATCCTCTGTTATTTTTACACAAGGTTAGTCCTGCAAACTAAACCTCTGATGTTAGTTATTATATTTTAGGGCTAGCCAACTAGCCCGGGGTTTAATTTTTGGAACTGGCGCTGGTTTCAGGCGGCTGCCAGTCAATGACCCAGGCACTCTTGGCATTTAAGCTATCATCTTTTGCAACCTGATTACGCAGGGCATCAGCAGCAGCCCGGCCCTTTTCAGGCCCAACCATGACACGCACCCCTTTGGAAGTCTGGCTGGTTTTTACTTTGTAGCCTTTAGCCCGTAATCTGGCAACTACAGAATCGGCATTGGCCTGACTGGAAGCAATCGCCACCTGTACCATCCACGGTTTGGTATCCCCTTCCAGAATGGCCCGACCACGCTCTTCTTCCAGCTTCTTGCTGGCTGCCTGTAAGTCTTTTTCATCCCCACTGGCGTTTTTACGCTGGGCAGTTTCAGCCTCCTGCTTTTTGCGGGCCTCATCCTTTTTCACTTGCTCTTTTTTAATACCTTCCTTTTTGGCTTCATCTTTTTTTAGCTCATCTGCCTTACGCTTGGCTACCAGCTCGGCTTCTTTCTTGCGTTTGGCTTCATCTTCTGCTTTGCGCTTGGCCTGTTGCTCTTCTTCCTTTTTAGTTTTGGCGTCGTCTTCAGCCTTACGCTTGGCTGCCAAGGCATCCTCTTTTTTACGCTTGGCCTCTTCTTCCGCTTTGCGTTTGGCTGCTAGTTCGGCTTCTTTTTTCTTGGCTTCAGCTTCTTTCTTTTTGGCTTCTGCCTCAGCTTTACGGTCAGCAATGGCTTGCAGGCGATCTTTCTCCAGCTTTTCCGCCTGTGCCTTTTGCAGGGCTTCTTTTTCGCTACGGGCTTTTTCGGCCCTGTCCCGTGCAGCCTGAGCAGCTTGTTCGGCCTGTAAACTGGCTTTTTGTGCTGCATCGGCGCGCACATTGGCCTGTGCAGCCAGACGTTCTATCTCAGCACGCTGTTCAGCAGTTTTCTGCTGGGTGTCGTCATCCACCAGTTCAGGCGGAATGGAATCAGAACTTTCCATCTGGGCATCCAGTTTGGCTTGGCGCTTGGCTAACTGGCTGGCATATTCCTCAGCAGCCCGGCGTGCGGCTTCTGCTTCTGCTTTTTGTTGCAAGGCCAGATATTCGGCAGTTTTGGCTTCCTGTTCAGCCACCGCTTTTTCACGCTGGGCACGCTGTTTTTCCAGCAGGCGACGCTCGGTTTCCACATCAATGGACAGGGGCTGTAGTTCAGCATCACCCCAGTTCTGGGAAGGTTGTGCCTGTTGCTGGCTAATTGTTTGGGCCGGCTGGCTCGTGGTATTACTGAGTGCCTGCTCGCCTTGTCCCTTTAATAACAAAACCGCCAGAAGTGCCCCACCACCCAGCAATACAACGCCACCCATCCAACGCTGTTTATTGTTCATTGCCATGTTGCTAAGGACTCCCAGACTGCCTCTAGGGTGTGGAACGATCCACACACCATAATAATATCTTGTGGTTGACTATGATTTAAGGCAGCGCTAAATGCTGCCGTGATTGTTTCATGTTCGCTAACGGGTTGTGCCTGATCTGGCTGGCTTTCAGGGCTTTGCTGAACAGCTTCCAAACCTGTAATGGCATGGCGCAACTGTGTCAGGCTGGCAGCACGCTCATTGTCCAGTGCCGCAATATACCAGTGCGCTACAACTGGCCTTAGCAGGCTGGCAACCCCTGCCATATCTTTATCAGCAAGCATGGAAAAAACCAAGTGAATCTTTGGGTTTTTGCCCCTTAGGTTTTCGCTATTTGGGCTTTTATCTGCATTCACGCCTTTAGCTGATAGCTGCTGCTGTTGATAAGCCTGTAGCTGATTGAGCAGGAACTGTACCCCATGCACGTTATGGGCAACATCGAGTATCAGGGTGCGGCCTTTAAACTGACGCACTTCAAAGCGCCCGGCAATATAAGCGGTGTCGACGCCTTGCACAATAGCCGCATTGCTAACTTTTGGCGTGCCCAGTAGTACGGCACTAATGGCAGCGGCTACATTTACAGGAGCCAGCTTGGGTACAGGCAAGGCCAGCGTACAGGATGGGCTGGCATAGTAAAACGTGTCATCAGTTTTTTGCCAGTGACCCGTGCCTTGCCAACTATAGTCACGGCCTGCCACATATAACCGACAATTTAACTGCTGTGCCCGCTCAATAATGGCTTGTGGCACTGGATTTGATTCTGGGGCTTGTGTTGCAGGCTCGGCATATACCACTGGAATGGCAGGACGCATGATTCCAGCTTTTTCAAAAGCAATTTTTTCAATGCTGTTGCCCAGCCATTCGACATGATCAAGGCCAATATTGGTAATCACGGCCACATTGGGATCAATCAGATTGACCGCATCCAGACGGCCACCCAGCCCTACTTCCAGCACCCAGATATCACAGGCCTGCTGCTGAAAAATCCAGAAGGCAGCCAGTGTGGTGGCTTCAAAAAATGATAATGGCAGCTGACAGGCAAGCCGCGCCTGCTCAACGGCAACAAATGCAGCAATTAAAGTGGCATCATCGACCTCGACGCCATTTTTCTTGATGCGCTCATTAAAACGGTAAATATGCGGCGACTGATACAATCCTACTTGATAGCCCGCTGCCTGATAAATGGCTGCAATGGTAGTGGTGGTTGAACCTTTACCATTGGTACCGGCCACTGTAATTACATGCGCTGAGGGCTTAAGCAGTTGCAGGTACTCAGCCACCGGGCGAATGCGCTCCAGCCCCAGATCAATGGCCGTGACATGAATACTGCTCCAGTAATTCAGCCACTGCTGTAATGAGGAGGTAATGGTTGGCGCTATTGTTGCGGTATTTTCAGGATTCATGCACACATACTTAAGGCAGGTTCATCAGCTTGGCAACCAGACGCTGAACGGTATCCTTAAGCGCATGACGATGCACAATCTGGTCAATCACGCCATGATCCAGCAGGAATTCTGCACGCTGGAAGGGCTCGTCCAGCACTTCACGCACGGTTTGCTCAATGACGCGCTTGCCCGCAAAACCAACCATGGCCTTGGGTTCAGCCAAATGAATATCACCCAGCATGGCTAAGGATGCGGTTACCCCGCCATACACCGGGTGAGTGAGCACTACAATATACGGTAGCCGGGCCTGCTTTAGGCGCTCGGTTGCGGCGGCAGTACGTGCCATTTGCATCAGGGAAATCATGCCTTCCTGCATGCGGGCGCCACCGGAAGCAGCAAAACAGATCAGCGGCTGTTGCAGGTTAATGGCGGTTTCGGCAGCCAGCACAAAACGGTCACCCACCACTGAACCCATTGAGCCGCCCATAAAATCAAACTCAAAGGCACAAGCCACCATGGGAATGGCACCCACTAAACCCTGCATCACAAGAAGTGCTTCAGTTTCATTGGTTTGTTTTTGTGCCTTGGCCAGTCGCTCAGGATAAGGCTGGCTGTCCACAAAACCCAGCGGATCTTTGGGCGTAAACTCCTGCCCCAGTTCGCACTCCACCTGGTCAAAAAACCAGTTCAGGCGGTCACGGGCTTTCATGCGCAAATGTTCATCGCACTGCGGGCACACATAGGCATTAAATGCCATCGCTGTACGGGTCACCACCGAATGACATTCGGGACATTCAATCGTGGGTTCAGTGTGTAGCGACATCGGGCCTTGCGGATAATCACGCGGTGCCACACCCGGCACTGGGCGCTCAATCCAGGGGGTTACATCACTTTTTTCCAGTACAGGCGATTTGATTTTTGGGGTCATACAATTTCATCGAGCGCAGCCCGAAGCTCCTTGATTTTCTCAACCGCCATCTGGTGGGCGATTTCAGGAGAATGTTCAGCAAAAGGTTGTACCAGCACAGTCCCGACAATCACGCCATCAGCAACCTGTCCCATTTGCTTGGCAGTGGCTGCATCACGAATGCCAAAGCCCACACCAACCGGCAGGCTGGTTTGTGCCTTGACCTTGGCAATACGTGCAGCTGCTTCGGTGGTATCCAGTGCAGCTGAACCAGTTACGCCTTTGAGCGACACATAATAAATAAAGCCGCGTGCCTGATTGAGCACATGCTGAATACGGGTGTCAGTTGAGGTTGGCGCCAGCAGGAAAATCGGGTCAAGATCATACTGTTTTAAAATGACATCCAGCTCACCGGCTTCTTCGGGCGGCAAGTCTACCAGCAGCAGGCCATCAACTCCGGCACTACTGGCACGTTTGGCAAAATTTTCATAGCCAATGATTTCCAGCGGGTTTAAATAACCCATCAGCACAATGGGAGTTTCAGTATTGGTCTGGCGGAATTCAGCCACCATGTCCAGCACTTTTAGGGTATTGGTGCCACCAGCCAGTGCGCGTTCTGCGGCCAGTGCAATCGCTGGGCCATCAGCCATGGGATCAGAAAACGGCAGGCCCACTTCCAGTACGTCTGCCCCTGCTGCCACCAGATCATGCAATAGCGGTACAGTTACGTGCGGGGCTGGATCACCGGCCATAACGTAAGATACCAGTGCTTTTCGACCTGTGGTTTTTAAAGAAGCAAAGCGCGCAGCAAGACGTGACATAACTGATTTTTCTGTGTTCCCATAAAGGGTATGATTCTAGCCTGAAATGACGCCATTCAACAATCTGCCCGTGCATTTATCAGCGGGTTTATATGCCTGTCTTGACAGCCACAAGCCATTTAACAATTTTCTATAAGCTTTCAGGCAGAATGACTTTGGTGTTTTAAGTCAAATTGCTTAACATTATCAAAATTCTTACCCTCTCCAGATTTTTCTTGCCTGTATGACTGCTCCCCTGCCCCGCTTTACAGCACTATTGCCGATTTTGCTATTTCTAGCCCTGTTTTTAGGCAGTGGTATTTATCACACCCTGCAAGGGACTGAGTTTGCTTTTTACCAGCTTAAAGCGCCGGTTGCGGCCCTGCCTGCCATTGTGCTGGCCATTATGCTGAACAAACAACCCATTAATGACTCTATTGAGCGCTTTCTGGTAGGAGCGGCTCACCCCAACATTATTTTGATGTGCATGGTATTTATGCTGGCCGGGGCATTTGCCAGTGTAAGCAAAAGCATTGGTAGCGTAGATGCCACCGTACAGTTTGGTTTGCAGTTTATTCCAGCCAGTCTGGTATTACCGGCGCTGTTTGTGATTGCCGCATTTATTGCCACGGCCATGGGCACGTCGATGGGTACCATTGCCGCCTGTGCGCCGATTGCAGTAGGTTTTGCCAGTGCCACCGGGATTGCTGCCCCGTTAGCTCTGGGCGCAATCATTAGTGGTGCCATGTTTGGTGACAACTTATCCATGATTTCCGATACCACTATTGCCGCAACCCGGAGTCAGGGTGTAAGCCTGCGTGACAAGTTCCGGGTTAATGCCTGGATTGCGCTGCCAGCCGCTGTAATTACCTTTCTGGTGTTTATGCTGCTTAGCAATGGCCAGCACCACATTAGTAGTGAGCCATTGTCGCCCCTATTGATTATTCCTTATGTGGTGGTATTTGCGCTGGCATTTACTGGCATGCATGTACTGGCTATTTTAATGATTGGCATTATGCTGGCAGGCACGCTGGGCATCTGGCTTAGCCCGAACTATAGCCTGACCAGCCTGAACACGGCCATTTATGCCGGATTTGTTGAACTGTTTGAAATCATGCTGCTATCACTTTTTATTAGCGGCTTATCCCTGCTCATGCATGATCAGGGCGGCATGCGCTGGTTAGTCAATGCCATTCTTGCCCTCACGCGCAGCTTAAGAATGACAGGCAAGCGCGCCGGTGAATTTGGTATTGCTTTATTGATTACTATAGCAAACCTGTTTGTTGCCAATAATGTGGTGGCAATTGTGGTTGCTGCCGATGTCGCCAAGGATATTGCCATTGAACAGGCCATGGATTTACGGCGTTCAGCCAGTTATCTGGACATTTTTTCCTGTGTGGTACAGGGCCTGATTCCGTATGGCGCGCAAATCCTGCTGGCCAGTGCCATTGGTAAAATCTCTCCGCTGGCACTCACTGGAACGACTTACTATTGCTGGATTTTAGGAATTGTTGCCGTGCTGAGTATTATTTTTCAGTATCCCCGTTTAAAACCGCCTGCCTCAACCTCCGCACAACCGAATGCAATGGCGCATTAAATTTTGTCCAATCCATCGTTTAGACCGTGGGTTTAATTTTGGGGCTGAAAATGACACAATACCGCGCCTAATTTTTGCAATATGTGGTGTACGTACAGATGAGCGAGCAACTGTGGACAGCCGTGGATGATTATCTGGAAGCGCATTTTATGCCTGCTGATCCAGCGCTTGAGCATGTGCTGCAAACCACACTGGATGCTGGCCTGCCGCCTCACCTTGCCGTATCCAGTTTGCAAGGCAAGTTCCTGCAAATGCTGGCACAAATTCATGGCGCCAAAAAAATTCTGGAAATTGGCACACTGGCTGGCTATAGCACCATCTGGCTGGCGCGGGCCTTGCCGCAAGATGGCCGCTTGATCAGTCTTGAAGCAGTGCCCACCAATGTGACACTGGCGCGCAAGAATATTGAATTTGCCGGACTTTCGCATCTGGTAGAGATTCATGCAGGCAAGGCACTGGATATTTTTCCGGAGATTGAGCAATCCGGCATTGCGCCATTTGACTTTATTTTTATTGATGCCGACAAGTCCGGCTACAAGGATTATGTGGACTGGGCACTTAAGCTGTCACGTCCGGGCACTGTGATTATTCTGGACAATGTGATCCGTGGTGGTGGCATTGTGAACTTTGACAACAACACCCGTACCATGACCGGCCTGCGTGAATATTTTGAACACCTCGCCCAGCAGAAAAAACTCACCAGCACCACCCTGCAAACCGTTGGCTGCAAGGGCCATGATGGGTTTACACTGGCGGTAGTGCTTTAATTTTTATCGCTTTTAAACAAAAAATAGCAGGCATTAAACTGCTGTAAAAATTGTCTAGCCTGCTTTGGTGAAGTTAAACGGACAAAACGGATATGCGCAAATTCAGGGTTAGCCATGATGTGCTGATATTTGCGCTGGTTTTTGCCATGTGTTTTTATCATCCACCAGATAATGGACGAATCACCACTTAAAAAAGCCCGCTGAAAGCTCTCAATATTGTTGGTGCCTTCCCAAAGCGGTGTGCCACTCATCAGGCGTCTAATAGTGCGGCTGACCGACTGATACAAATTTCGACCAAATCCATAATCCAGCCAGATCACCATATCTACATTTTGCCATTTTACAGGTGTAGTTTTGCTATAGTTACCATCCAGTATCCAGCTATCAGCAGCTAGACATTGTTTAAGTTTTATAAGTAACTCTTCAAAAGTGCATGCTTCCCAGTTGGATTGCCAATTTAAAGCATCCATTTCAATATGCGGTACAGCCATTTTTTGCGCTAATGCCTTGCTAAATGTTGTTTTGCCACTAGCACTGGTGCCGACCACATTAATTCTTTGTGTCATTGTTAAAATACTTATAAAATCCGGCGGCAGATTATACCCTTAAAGGCTTATGGCTACCAACGGGCATAATGCTGCTCCAGCAGTCCCATTTGCGCATCAATATCGACACGACTACCCTGACAAGTAATAGTGCCTGATATGGTACTCACCCACTGGTTAAACTGGCTGGCGACCACACCAAAATTCTTGGCTTCATGCCGCCGCCAATGCGTTTGAATGCCAAGGTCAATGCTGCCATCAGCACTATAGATCCGCCACTGATTTTTGGCCCGTTGCTCAAAC
Organism: Alkanindiges illinoisensis DSM 15370; assembly: GCF_000619845.1. GTDB lineage: Bacteria > Pseudomonadota > Gammaproteobacteria > Pseudomonadales > Moraxellaceae > Alkanindiges > Alkanindiges illinoisensis. The sequence goes on from NZ_JHUX01000003.1 coordinate 1,619,281, forward strand.
AGCACGGCAGGCAGTTCAAAAATTTTGCCATTAAGCCAGAGTGAATTTTCACTCACAAAGGTTTCATTTACCCCACTGGCCAGATTAAGCCCCAAGCGCTGACCTGTACTTTCCACGCCAGAAAGTGACAACCAGTGCCATGCCGTTTCCGGCCGCAAGATCCCACAGGTATCATCGAGGGCCGCCACAAACTGCTGGTTTTTCAGGTCAATGGCCTGCTGGTTAAAGTACAAACTGCCCGTAACTGATAGCGCGGTTTGCTTATGCGTGTAGGTCCAGCCTGATACACCCGTTGGGCTACACAGCACCAGTGGTTCGGTGTCATCAATCGCAATCGTTGCATCCAGCAGCAAGTGCTTGCCACGGTGTGCCTTTACCATGCGTCCGCTAGCGGTTTTCTTGATTTCAATTAAAAAGCTGGATTTTTTAAAGGATGAACTACCCACCTGATGATTACAGACATGAGTGTGCTTGCCAAAAGGCTGTAAAAAGGATTTTTCTAATACTTTGCCGCTTTGCAGGTCATGGCAGTAAAAAAATCCATGACCAACCCAGCCCAGATCAACTACTGCCAGGCCTACCATATACTGGCTATTGTTCAAGCTAATAAACTGGAAACTTTTAAAGCGCAGGTTTTTTTCAAGGCCGGTAATATGCCGCTTAAAAGGCGATACATAATGAAAATCATGGATATCAATACACTGCGGCACTGCCTTAAAGCGTCCATAGCGTGGTTTACCCTGCTCAAATAGATTTTTCATGATTTATTGTCCTTAATATGGTTCAGCTTGTCCTATTTTCTACCAATTGGGTTATACAACAAAAAAATCAGCCTTACATTTATCTAGCCAAGTTATTGAGAAAGCAGGTGTATTCCATTTTATCTGCCTTTAATTTTTCAACCGGCGCTGCTGAAGTGGTGTACTACCTGTCCAGCGTTTATAAGCGCGGGTAAACGCACTCTGATCAGAATAGCCCAGCAACTGCGCAATATCGCTTAAGGGCACATGCTGATGCAAGTACTGTGTACATAGCTGCTGACGCACTTCATCGAGCAACTGCTGGAAACTCACCTCATGCTGCATCAGGCGGCGTTGCAGGGTACGGGTACTTAAATGCAATTGTCGCGCCAGTTGTGCCAAGGTTGGCTCACCCAGTTGGCACAACTCAATCAGCTTGCGCTGGGCTTGCTGCAAAAAAATATCAGTGCTGGGCATGCTGTTGAGCGCCTGCTCTGCCTGCTGCTGTAAAATATCCAGCAAGGCCTTGTCCGGTTTTTCAATGGGAATATTCAGGGTATTGGCTGGAAAACTGAATGCCGAATAGGGCTGCTCGAACAACACAGGGCAGCCAAAAAACTGTTCATAAATTTGCAGGTTTTCCGGCGCACCCCGCAAGGCATGCACAAAATGCACATGATTGATATTAAGTGGCCGCCCGACCAGTTGCAGGCTAAACTGCTGGATCACGGCCATGCCTAACTCATGCATGATGCCTTCTACCAGCTTGGGTTTTGGCCAGCGCAGCTCAATCTGGTTACCCTGCTGCACAATCTGCATATATTCCATGTTATTGCTAATCCACTTGCCATAACGATGCAAGCGCAATAAAGCCTCGCCCATATTTTCACAGGCATGCAGCAAATAGCCCAGAATTCCCAGATTAGCCGTATTGATCCCTTGCGCAATTGACAGGGAAATGGTCGGTTCACGTAAATATTCTGCCAGTTGCTCCAGCATTAGTACGAACTGTGGCACGGGCACATGGCTGATTTGCTGGCCTGCGCAGGCTGCACTCACCAGCGCCAATTGTTCGGCATCAAACACTTCAGACAATGCAATCTGGCGCTGTTGCATAAACTGCACCATGAGCTGTAACTGGTTACTATTAACGATTGCTGTATTTTGCATGGCGTGATTTGTATAAATTTTGGCGAAAGCTGTCAAAACTTTCTACCATAAAAAATCAATACTGTATGCATCAACATGAAAAATGAGGGCATTAGCATGAATGCGCCATTAAACGCTCAATACTCTGCAGACATGCTGGTTCGACGCAATCTGGACTTTCAGCTTGAACAGCATATGCCACGTTACTGGTTTGGTGGCCATCCTTTTAAAACCCGTGTGTTTGATGCACTTAGCCTGACCTTTCCGGATGGTGAACGTTATTTTATTAGTAGCGTGCGGCTGTACCGCGACCAGATTACTGACCCCGAACTGCAAGCCAAGGTCAAGGACTTTATTTTACAGGAAGCGCAACATGGGATTGCGCATGACAAAATGAACCAGATCATGAAAGATCAGGGCATGCCAGTGGATGCCATGATTGGCGAGATGAAATCGCGTTTTGAATACTGGCTCAAGCACAAAAGTCCTGAAATCAATATTGCCATTACCGCCGCTAGCGAACACCTGACTGCATTAATGGCTGAATGTTTTTATGCCAAAAAAGAAACGCTGGCCGAGGTTGATCCTTATGTCCGTGCCCTGTTTGCCTGGCATGCCATTGAGGAAATGGAGCATCGGGACGTGGCCTTTGATGTAATGCAAAATGTGGCCAAAGTTCCCTATGCAGTGCGTGCCCGTGCCTTGGCATTAACTAGCGTCATGATGTATGGTTTTACCCTGTATCGCACCAATATCATGTTGAAAACAGATGGTTTTAATAAGCGCGAACGCATCAAAATGTTTGCTCAGGGCATGCCGTGGCTGTTTGGTAAAAAAGGCATTTTGTCATCCATGAAAAAACCCTATATGGACTGGTACAAACGCGACTTTCATCCCAGCCAGCATCCGGTACTGGCGCAGTATCCGGTTTGGGTGGAAACGCTGGAAAAAACTGGCGATCCAATTAAGGCTGGTGAAGCCTTGTGGGAAGCTGGGAAGTAATCGCTATTTCAACGATAAGGTAATAAAATTCTTGTTACCTTATCTTTACTACACTATTTAAAAATGATGAAACGATGGTTTAATTTTTTAATTACTTTTATAACTTACTTATTAATAATTTTTTGGCTCATAGCTGGCCTTTTTATACTGTATTTTTCTTTTAAAATTTTCCAATCTAATCGTTTCAATAGCCCAATTTATTACAAGATATGCAACTCTTATGGTGATTATTCATGCTTTGAACCACAATGGAAATGGGCATTATTAATTGGTTGTATCATCATTTTTACTGGTATATTTATAATGATGAAACTAATAAAAAGGACTTTTAAAAATAAACTTGGGGAATTTTAACCAATCACCAAATAGCAATTCTCAAATTTTACGCCCTGATGACTGCCTTCAACCAGGTGCACAAAACGTCCATCCACCTGATCAATCAGTACACAGTCATCCACGTCCAGCACGGCATCAACATGCGGTTGCTGCCAAGTTTTTATTGTATATTTGCGTGCCCTGCCGCGTGCCTGCATTTTGCTATTTGCCACAAGCAACACGTAGCGATGTGCTTCGCCAAACTCATCTGGTAGATAACCGCCCAGATTAATAAAATACAGGCGCGGTGCATCAGGCTTGGGTGCAACTGTGCTCAACTGCACCTGATACTGTTCAACGCCATCAATGGCAATCCAGGCATCAATATGCAGTCCCTTGGCAAGGCCAAACCATTGCTGCTTAAGCTGCGGATAAATATCCTGCAATGACTCCCCAACCGCAAACACCACATCATGCACCTCAATGTGGGCTTTAGGGTGTTTACCGCCAAGCATTACCGCATACAGCATGGATTTGACCTTATCAGGTTAGGGTTTAGGCATGATTATTTACCTAAACCTGCCAGTTTAAATAATTTCCATACCATCCAGTTTAGCAACTGTCATCAAGTCCTTGTCACCACGGCCAGACAGACACACAATAATGCTTTGCTCAGGACTCATTGTTGGCGCCAGCTTGGTCACATAGGCCATCGCATGCGAACTTTCCAGCGCCGGAATAATGCCTTCAATCCGGGTTAAATCACGGAAACCACGCAAGGCTTCTTCATCATTAATCGGTACATATTCCACACGCTTCATGTCTTTTAGGAAGCTGTGTTCAGGGCCGACACCCGGATAATCAAGACCGGCAGAAATACTGTGAGTTTCAATAATCTGGCCTTCATCGTCACTCATTAAATAGGTGCGGTTGCCATGCAGCACGCCAACCCGTCCGGCATTGAGTGGCGCAGAGTGCTTGCCGCTTTCCACCCCAAAACCGGATGCTTCAACGCCATACATTTTAACGTCTGCATCATTTAAAAATGGATAAAACAAGCCCATTGCATTACTGCCACCGCCCACGCAGGCCACCAATGCATCAGGCAGCTTACCAGTCATGTCCAGAATCTGCTGGCGGGCTTCACGGCCAATAATCGACTGAAAATCACGCACCAGTTGCGGATATGGATGCGGCCCGGCCACTGTCCCAATCACATAATAGGTATTATCTACATTGGTCACCCAGTCGCGCATGGCTTCATTCATGGCGTCTTTCAGGGTTTTAGAGCCACTTGTTACTGGCACCACGGTAGCACCCAGCAAACGCATGCGATATACATTCATGGCCTGACGCTTTACGTCTTCTGCACCCATGTACACCACGCATTCCATGCCCAGACGCGCGGCAATGGTTGCCGTTGCTACACCATGCTGCCCGGCACCGGTTTCAGCAATAATTCGGTTTTTACCAGATAACTTGGCCAGCAATGCCTGACCAATAGTGTTATTAACCTTGTGCGCGCCAGTGTGGTTGAGGTCTTCACGCTTTAAATAAATCTGCGCGCCGCCCAACTCTTTGGACCAACGGGTTGCATGGTACAGCGGGCTTGGACGACCCACATAATGCGCCATGTCATGATCAAATTCGCGCAAGAACTCTGGATCATCTTTCATGCGGTTGTAGAGCTGCTCCAGGTCCTGCAACGCTGCCATCAGCGTTTCTGACACAAAGCGGCCACCGAACTTGCCAAAATGACCATTTTGATCTGGATAGTTAAAATAATTAATCGGTGCTGTACCATTTGACTCAATGTCATGTAAATCGTTAGCCACGTTGGACTCCTTGCATAAATTTCCGGATCAACTGATGATCTTTAATACCTTTTTGACTTTCTACCCCGCCACTCACATCAACGGCATACGGGCGGGTCTGGGCAATGGCATCTGCGACATTATCGGGATTTAGGCCACCAGCCAGAATAAGTGGCACTGTTTTCCCAGTAGTCTGTGGCCAGCTATCCCAGTCAAATGTCTGACCGGTGCCTCCCTTTAACTGTGGGTGCCAAGTATCCAGCAAAATTCCACTGGCTCCGGCTGCTATATACTGCTCAATAAGTTCTGGCACATTGCTGTCTGGTTTAACAGCCAAGGCCTTAATCCAGCGGCGGCCAGTTAACTGACCAATTTCAGCACACTGGGTAGGTGTTTCATCACCATGTAATTGCAAAATATCCAGGGCTACCTGAGACAAAACCTGCTGAATTTCTGCCACTGTGGCATTAACAAACAAGCCTGCCACCTGCACAAATGGGGTTACTACAGCCAGCAATGTCTGCGCTTTTTCTACACTCACTGCACGGGGGCTTGGTGCATAAAAAACCAGACCGATTGCATCTGCACCAGCTGCCACGGCGCATTGCACATCTTCAGCACGGGTTAAACCGCAAATTTTCGCGCGGACTTGCAGCTTATCAGTCATGGATCACCCGGTGAAAATAATAAAAATACAAACCAGCAAAAATCAGAATTTACTTGCTCCTATTGTAAAGCAATTTGCCCTAAAAGTATGAACTGGCAATAGTCAAACGCTGTAATAAAATCTGTTTAAATAGAAAATGACTGGCAGCGACCTTCTTAAAACACCATTGTTTATAAAAATGTTGAGCAGTCATTTTCCAGATTATTTCGTGCTTAAGTTTACTTAACGCATGGTCAGTTTGGCATCCATGGTAATTTCTGCATTGAGCAGTTTGGACACCGGACAGTTTTCTTTGGCATTTCGGGCAATGCGGTCAAATGTCGCCTGATCAATGCCGGATGCAACCACCTGCGTGTCCAGATGGATTTTGGTAATACTAAACCCTTCGCCCTGTTTTTCCAGTGATACAGCAGCAGTGGTATCAATGGTATCTGGTGGAAAGCCCTCGTTGCCTAACATCATGGAAAATGCCATGGAAAAACAGGCTGCATGTGCTGCACCAATAATTTCTTCAGGGTTAGTACCTTTTCCACCTTCAAAGCGTGATTTAAAGCCATAAGGATGTTCTTTTAAAGCACCCGTTTCAGTCGATACCGTGCCCTGCCCCTCTTTAATAGAACCTTCCCAGTGCGCTGAGCCTTTTTTTACAATTGCCATGTCCAACCTCATTGTGCAGTAGTAAGAAGTATATTGCTGCTACAGCATACCCAGCTTTAAGCCATAACTTTATTAATGCTCTGTAAAATTAGCCAGTTGTTTTGCAAGGTAATTTTTATAAAAAACTAAAAGATTAAAATAAGACCTGATGCAGTTAATTCTTAATAAATTGCAACAAATTCGCAACACTACTATACTGCCCGCGCTTTGAGTGCCTAACAAGCGTTTGTTTTATCTCAAAAACAAATGGGAAGCTGGTGAAAATCCAGCACTGCCCCCGCAACAGTATGTGTTTAATGTTCAATGCGCCATCTGGACGATCTCAGATAGCAACCACTGCTTAAGCTTTAAGTGGGAAGGTTATTGAAAACAGGTCAGCACCGACCCAACACAAGTCTGGATACCGACTCAATGCTTCTTATAACCCCTGACACATTCACGTGGGGTGAATGTCCTGGAGCACAGCCATGTCCCGTATTTTTGTACCGTCTGCCCTGACGGCAGCCATTCTTTCTGCCAGCATATTGCCAGCTACCGCAGCCATTACAGTTTTAGATGCCAATTCTTCGGCTGCATTACCTATTATTGTGGTCACTGCCAGCAAGACACCCGAAGCCATTGAACAAGTTCCTGCCCGAATTTCCATAATTGATGAACAAACCATCCAGCAATCCCCTATTGCTGACCTACCGCACCTGTTGCAACGCGAAGCAGCATTAAACATTGTGCAACTTGGAAGTTATGGCCAGCAAACCTCAATTTTTACCCGTGGCACAGAATCTGACCATACCTTGGTATTAAAAGATGGTGTACGCACCAACACTGGCTCTATCAGTGCTGCAAATATTAACTTGTTTGATCTTTCAGATGTTTCACGTATTGAAGTGCTCAAAGGGCCAGCTTCTGTACAGTATGGTTCTGATGCGATTGGCGGTGTGATTCAGCTCATTAGTGAAGCACCCAAAAAACAAAAACTGTTTACTACGATGGAAGGCGGCGAGCTGGACACCTACAAAGCAATTGTAGGCGCTGATTTGGTACAGGATGACGCTTATGTGCAGGTTCGTGGACAGCGTCTTGAAACTGCTGGATCGCCAGTAACTGATGCTCCTACTGCTAAAGATGCTGATTATGACCAAAAGGGCTACAGTATTAAAGCTGGCATTGATAATGAACAGTTTGGCGCATCTGCTCAGTTGCAGGAAAACAAAGGGAATGTTCGTTACAATCCTTCTTTGTCTGGAAATCAGGATTTTCTAAATCGTATAATTAACTTGAAAGGTAATTATAATATTAATGCTGATTTTAAAGTTAATGCGCGCTACTCCCAATTCCGTGATGACCTAAGCCAAAAAAATAACAGTAGCTTCTTTGATACTGAAACAAATGAAGGTGATCTTTCTGCACAATGGAATTTCCTACCTGCCCAGAACCTTTTGTTCGGATTAACCGATCGTAAAACTGAAGTAGACTCTGCGCTTTACAGTAACAAAGACCTTAAAACAACCGGATATTATTTGCAGCACCAATATCAGGCTGATGGCTTAAGCACACAAGCAGGGGTTAGGGTTGAGGATGACGATAAATACGGTACACACACCGTAGGTCAATTGGCAGGGCGTTTCCAGTTAGCGCCTCAGACCAGTGTCTATGCCAACATTGGCAGTGCATTTAAAGCACCCACCGCAAATGAGCTTTATTACTTGTCATCCTACACTTATAATGGTGTTACATATATCACTCTAGGCAACCCTGATCTTAAGCCGGAAGAAAGCCTATCTTATGAACTGGGAATTGACCAGAATATTATGCAAGGCCTTGATATTTATCTTTCTGCTTATCAGACCAAAGTCAAAAACCTGATTGATTATGTCAGTGGCTTTCCAATTTCAACTTATGAAAATGTGAGCAAAGCCAAATTCACAGGTGGTGAAGCAGGCTTGAAGTGGAAGCAGGATAACTGGTTTGCCAGTACTGAATATGCCTATGTTAAAGCAGAAAATGAAACCACACATACAGAGCTAACCCGTCGTCCACGCCAGACTGCTACTTTAAGTGCGGGTTGGGACAATAGTATTTATGGCGTTAGTGCCAGTCTAGTGGCCAAAAGCCGTGCTAAGGAATATAGCGCCAACAACCCTACCTCGGGTTTTATGACTGCCAATCTGAGTGGGTTTTATCAATATAATCCTAATATTCGCGTGTTTGCCAATATTCAGAATATTGGTGACAACACGTACAAAACTGCCTTGTACAGTGACTTTCCAAGCGCCGAGTACTATATCGCCGCACCACGCCAAGCCACCGCAGGTATTACCTTAAGCTACTAATCAGTTAAGATTATCCCTGAATAAAGCTTCTGCTTCTTTTAGACAGAAGCTTTATTTTTTGCGGTATAAGCGATTTAATGAACATCAATTTCAGATTTTTATCTTTCTGATATGCATTTATGGAATATCAATCATGGGACATCGGTTAAGCAAGATTTACACAAAAACAGGTGATGACGGCAGCACTGGCCTTGGTGATGGCAGCCGTGTGCCCAAGGATGATTTAAGAGTTGAAGCCTATGGCACGGTGGATGAACTCAACAGTTTTGTCGGTGTGCTGCGTGCACAGCTTAATGTTGCTAGTTCTCCCCTGCCACATGATCTGGACAGCCAGTTAAGCCGCATCCAGCATGAACTGTTTGATCTGGGCGGTGAACTGTGCATTCCCAATTTTATCTTGGTTAAGGAGCACAGCATCCAGCGTCTTGAGCAGGAAATTGACCGTATGAATGAAGCCTTGCCGATGCTCAAGGATTTTATTCTGCCAGCAGGTTCACTGGCCGTATCTTATGCGCATGCCGCGCGCAGTATTTGCCGACGTGCCGAACGCCATGTATATAGCCTAAGCCAGCGCGATGACAATATTTCCCCACTGGCGCTGCAATACCTAAATCGCCTGTCCGACTGGCTGTTTGTGGCTGCCCGTCATATTAGTCGTGAAGATGGCGGCACGGAAGTGTTATGGGTTAAGACTGAATAAATTTAGCCTATTGTTATGCTTTAAACTGTTTTTCATCATCACTGCTAACTTTTAAGGCACACTGCGGTCATTACACATATATTGTCATTATCATACAGATCGCAAGGATAAATATGCGCTTGATTGGTCATCGCGGGGCACGTAACGAAGCACCGGAAAATACCCTTGGCGGGTTTAAGCACATCATTGCGCTTGGGCTTAAAGCAGTGGAGTTTGATGTGCGCTTGTTGCAGGATCAGCAGCTTGCAGTCATCCACGATGATAACTTTTTGCGCACCACCGGGCTTGACCAAACCATTGCCATGACCAGCAGTTACCAGCTGGCGCATACGGACAATCGGGTGGGCTGGGATCACTGGCCACAGGCAGAGCCAACGCCGCTGCTGGCTGAAGTACTGGACTTGATTCGCCATTTTGAACATATCGAAGTGGAAATCAAGGCAGTCAATGATGAGCAACAGGCCCAGCTTATTGCCAGTAAACTGCATCAGGTTCTAGAAGGCTGGCAGGATCGGGTGACCTTTACCTCTTTTGACCTTAAAGTACTGGAAGCCTTTAAAAGCCTCAATTCCAGTTTTCAGCGTGGCTTACTGGTGGAATTGCCATTGGGTGATGCCATTATCCCGATTGCCAAACAGCTGGGTTGCCAGCGTATTGGCCTGCGGGACAGCTTTGCCACGCAGGATTTAATTGAAAAAATCCGTTTTGAACAACTGCAGTGTAGTGTCTGGACGGTCAATAATGTAGAACGTGCCCGGCAACTGGCCAGCTGGAAAATCGACGGGCTGATTACTGATGTGCCCAGTCAAATGCTGGCCGCGCACATTGAAGGCTGTTTTCTATAACATTTTCTGTAAATTTTTTGTCTATTGGCCTGCACGTGCTGTCATCAGCAAAGCACCATTCTGGTCATATAAATAAAGCATATTTTGCTGCAACTGATAACGGGTTACTCGTCCCAGCACATCCATAATTTCGGCTTCCTGGGCCAGTGCATCATCACAGGCCATATGCCCGGCCAGAGCCTGAATTTTAAGGGCTTGTGGTTCAGCAATCTGGTAGTTGCCCGTTAAGGCATTGCAGCCTGTAGAACCGGAAATCGTTTTTGCAGCGGATTGCAAAAACAGGTATGGGCGATTGATAAATGGCTGGGGGTTTTTACTGTTAATAGACACCAAATCCCATCTAAAATCTGTCAATCCGGGAATACCGACGTTCTTAACTGCAAGGGGCCGATAAGCTGTGGTACTGGCAGGCGGCTGATGTGAGGTTGCTTTTGCGGTGGAGGCAGTTGAATTGGTGATTTTTTGAGTTACAATTTTTTGTGCTGGTGTTGACTGACACGCTGTAATTGCTAAGCTACTGCTTAATAAGACAAGTTTTAGCCACCCTAATCTGGTCGGACAATTTGACGCAAGTGCCTGTTGCTGTAATGGGTCAGACATGACATCTCCTTTTCAATAATTTTCAATGGGTTAAATCGTTAAATCTGACTTGCAGAAAAATCCAGCCGATTGGTATTGTTTGACTAGTGAACATCTGTTCGCCATGTTATGATGACGATAAACCGCGCACTAAATACGTCGATTATAGTGAGCTGTCATTCCCTGCCTTGTATTCCCCTCTTATCTGTTTTGTTGCGGAGCTTTATTGGACATGAATTCCTCTCCTGCTCGTCCTCCCATTAACTGGCCTGCAGTGATTGTGTTGCTGGGTACGCCACTGGCCGCCTTGATCTTAATTCCGTGGTATGCCTGGAATCATGATTTTTCAATGGCCGCGTGGATCAGCTTTCTGGTATTTTTTGCGTGGAGTGGCCTTGGCATTACTGCTGGCTACCATCGCCTGTGGGCACACCGTGCCTATGAAGCCGCATGGCCGGTGCGTTTTGTATTAATGCTGGGTGGCACCCTGGCCATTCAAAATACAATCCTGTTCTGGGCATCAGGCCACCGTACCCATCATCGCCATGTGGATCATGTGGATAAAGACCCGTATTCAGCCAAGCGTGGATTCTGGTACTCACACATCGGCTGGATGCTGCGGGATTATTCCAGCGGTACACCCGACTATAAAAATGCGCCTGACCTGCTAAAAGACAAAATGGTGATGTTTCAGCACCGCTATTATGTTCCTATGGTAATCCTGACCAATATTGGCTTTCCAGTTGCACTGGGCCTGATGGTTGGCGACCTCTGGGGCGTGGTACTGCTGGCTGGCCTGCTGCGCCTGATTGCCAATCACCACGTGACTTTCTTTATCAATTCACTGTGTCATATGTTTGGCAGCCAGCCCTATACTGATGAAAATACAGCCCGTGACAATTTCTGGCTAGCGCTGTTTACCTGGGGTGAGGGTTACCATAACTTCCATCATATTTTCCAGTATGACTACCGCAATGGGGTAAAATGGTGGCAGTTTGACCCTACCAAATGGCTGATTTTAAGCCTGTCCAAAGTTGGCCTGACCCGCAATTTAAAGCGTATCCCGGCATTTACCATTCGCAAGGCAGAAGTTGCCATGAAGTTCAAGCGTGCTGAAAAACACCTTGAAACCTATGGCCACGACATGCATGAAGATATTGTGCACATGCGCCAGAAGATTGCCCAGGAATATGAAGCCTTTAGCGCCACCCTAAACGACTGGGCCAAGCTGAAGGAGCAAAGCATTGAAGCCAAAAAGGCTATGGTTGCAGATAAGTTTGCTGAAAAAATCCATCAGGTTGATTTACGCCTGAAAGTGGAATTCCAGCTGGTTGAGCAACGCATGCATGAACATAGCGCCCGTATGGAAACCATGATGCTGAATCTAAAGCGCTATGTCCGTCGCCAGACCAATCCGGTTTAAGTACTGGCTCGAATGATTGATGCTTTACAATAATCCCGCTTCGGCGGGATGTTTATTTTGCTAGTGCTTACCGAGCGGCATATAACACGATTAACGCAATCAGGGCTGGCATGGCCTGAATATATAAAATTTTGCGGCTAGCGGTAATGGCTCCAAAAATACCAGCGACTAGAACACAACCTAGAAAGAAAGTGGCAACCTGAACAAAAAAACCATCTTGCAGGGTTAAAGCCCAGAATAAGCCAGCTGCCAGAAAACCATTATATAAGCCCTGATTTTGTGCCAGCACTTTGGTCAGGGCTGCTTTTTCAGGTGTATTGCCGAACGCTTTTAAGCCAAGCGGTTTATCCCACAAAAACATTTCCAGCACCAGAAAATAAACATGCAACACGCCAATTAGGCCAATCAGGATTTGCGCCAGTATTAACATTTTTTTGCCCCACCCTATAATGAGCTTTTATCATGCTTTTTTTTAAATCATTGGCAATGGCGCTGATCGGATTTGGGGACTGATTTTTAAACTGATCAGACAGTAAAAAATCTTGCAGCAAAAAAATGCAATGAAAAACCATTAGAGTTTTAGCATTTTATCAGCGTGAATCATTTACACTGGTTGCAAATTACCGTTTGCCGAGCCTGATTATGCAGTTTGATAATCGCTATGCCACCCTTGATGAAAAACTGTTTCATCGCCAGCCGCCCTCTCCATTGCAACAGCCCATTGCTGGGCACTTTAATGCCCAAGTGGCAGCGCAACTCAACTGGCCCAAAAGCACAGACTGGGTCAGTATTCTGGCTGGGCAAACCCTGCTGGAAGGCTTTGACCCTTTGGCCATGGCTTATGCAGGTCATCAGTTCGGTCATTGGGCGGGTCAGCTGGGTGATGGTCGCGGGCTGCTTTTGGCGCAGGTGATTGATACCAATGGCCAGCTGCAGGATTTACATTTAAAGGGTGCGGGTCTCACGCCCTACTCCCGTATGGGTGATGGCCGTGCCGTCCTGCGCTCAGTCATCCGCGAATATCTGGCAGGCCATGCGCTCCGTAATCTGGGAGTAGCCTCATCGAATGCACTGGGTTTTGTTAGCTCCAAAACCCCAGTGCAGCGGGAACAACTGGAACGTGGAGCCTGTTTGCTTCGGGTAGCGGATTGCCATGTGCGGCTGGGACATTTTGAGTGGATCAACCAATACCAGCCCGAATTGCTTGAAGAATTCACTAGTAAAATGATTGACTGGTATTATCCGGAATGTAAAACCGAAGCTGAAAATACAGGCATTAATCCGGTGCTGTGCTTTGCCAAGGCGGTGATTCAGCGCACGGCCAAGACCATTAGTGATTGGCAACTGGTGGGTTTTGCGCATGGTGTAATGAATACCGATAATTTATCCATTACCGGAAGCACACTGGATTTTGGCCCGTTTGGTTTTCTGGAGCGCTTTAACCCGGCGTGGATCAACAATCATTCCGATCATGGTGGACGCTACACCTACCAGAACCAGCCCAGTATTGCCCACTGGAATTTATGGGTATGGCTGGGCCAGCTTTTGCCACTGGGTCTGGATAAGGAAGATTTGCAAGCTGCACTGGCGGAATTTGAACCTGCCTTTTTGCATCATTACCGTGAAGGCATGGCCAAAAAACTCGGTATTGACGCGGAACATCCCGAGAGCTTTGACATTGGCATGGATTTTCTACGACTCCTGCAAGCCGAAAAACTGGACTACACCACCAGCTTTAGACGTCTGATTGATGAAAACCACTGGCAGGCATTTCGTGATGACTGCATTGATGTGGCTGCCTTTGACCAGTTTATTGAGCGTTACCAGCGTGTCATTAGCGAGCAGCCGTTAACAAACCGTCAGGCACTGATGCAGGAAAATAATGCGGTATATATCCTGCGCAATCATATGGCACAGCAGGCTATTGAAAAAGCCGAACAGGATGATTTTAGCGAGGTTGATCGCCTGTATCGGTTACTGGCAACGCCTTATACCCCACAACCGGATATTGAGCAGGAAAATGACCTGTTGCCGCCATTTGGTGAGGAAATTGCAGTGAGTTGCTCGTCTTGACTATGGTTTATTGTCATAAAAAAGACAGCTTAGGCTGTCTTTTTAGTTTGCCAAAATTATGGCTTACTGATTTTCATCGTAGTCGAAGCGATAGCCCACACCATACACCGAATGAATCCACTCATGCTTGCTGCCGGTATCAGCCGTTTCACTAATCTTACGGCGCAAGTTTTTAATATGACTGTCAATCACACGGTCTGTCACTTCAAAGCTGTCCGGGTTCAAATGATCGAGCAACTGGCCACGCGAGAAAATCTGGCCTACATGCTTTAAAAATAAAGCCAATAGTCGAAATTCAGTAGGTGTCAGGTTAAGGGTTTTTTGCTTGTACCAGATGCGCTGCTGAGCTTCATCAATCTTGAACAGTGCTTTTTGGGTAGGCTGGCTATGGGCACGGCGCAAGACTGCCTGTACGCGAGCCACCAGTTCTTTTGGGCTAAAAGGCTTGCAGACATAATCGTCAGCGCCCAGTTTCAGGCCCAGCAACCGATCAATTTCCTCAGTTAATGCAGTAACCATAATAATCGGCACATTAGACACTTCACGCAGTTTGCGGCAAACCCCTAGTCCATCAAGACGTGGCAGCATCAAATCCAGAATGATCAGGTCAGGATTATCCTGTAAGGCGGCCTGCAAGCCGGTCTGGCCATCATTAAAGATTTCAACTTCATAATTGGCCTGAATCAGATAATCACGCACCAGCTCAGCCAGTTCTTTTTCATCTTCAATAATAAATATTTTTGCCATGTTACTTTTCCTTATTGATAAATCATTGGTCAGGGTGTCAATTTATTGCGTGGGCTTGATGGGCAAACATAAGGTTGCACGTAGTCCGCCCAGCGGTGAGTGATCAAACACAATACTGCCATCATGCGCCTCGGCAATTTGCCGTGACAGCGCCAGCCCCAGTCCACTACCACCGGTTGCCCGGTTACGCGAGCTATCCACCCGGTAAAAACGTTCACCCAGACGCTCCAGTTCTTCATCACTGAGGCCGGGTGGGCTGTCATCCACATGCAGTTTCCACTGGCTGTCAGTAATTTCAACGCTTAGCGCCAGTTCACCGTTATCGTTGGTATAGCGGCGGGTATTTTCCAGAAAATTGGCAATCACCTGCCGAATGCGGTCGGGGTCAATATTCAGTTCAATTTCATGGACAGGTGGTACTACATTGACATGGAGCTGCTTGGCTGCAAATTTATGTTCAAAGCTTTCAACTTCCTGCAACACAATATTCCACGGATTGCATAATCTAAAGTGACACTGCAATTGTCCAACATCTGCCTTGGCAAGTTCATTTAAATCTTGTACCAGTTTCTTTAACGTAAGTACTTGTCTTTGCATGCCTTGTAAATGAGCTGGTGTGGCTTCACGCACACCATCCAGCATGGCTTCAATTTGTGCCTGTAATACGCTGATAGGTGTTCTTAGCTCGTGCGACGTATCTGCCACCCATTGCCGGCGTGACTGTTCGTGCTGGTATAAAATGGTCGATAACTGGTTAATGGACTGTGCCAGATCACCCAGTTCGTCATTGCGGCGGATTTCAATATGCTGCTGATAATTGCCATGCGTCAGTTCAGACGCTGTTTCCAGTAACTCGCCAATCGGACGGCGAAAATTACGCGCCAGCAAGGAGGACACAATTGCACTCACCAGAAAACAGCTTAGGCCAATCCAGATTAAATAACGGCTTTGCGCCGAGAAAAAATTAACCGATAGCGTATCTTCCGGATCAAGTGCCGGCTGCAAACCCAGATAGCCGATAGTCTTGCCATTTAGCTTGATGCTACGTCGGGGCAAATCCTCTGCCGAGCGCAGACCCACCAGATAATTGCCTTCGCCATCATAAAGCACCAGTCGCTTGCCCAGCTCAAGCCGATCAAGACCCGGCATTATTGGTGGTGGCCCGGAGGGCTGAAAAGGTGGTAAATAGGCACGTCCCGCGTCCTGGTCATCCATTAACAGCGGGGCCAGAGATAATGGAGAAGCCAGACTGCCATTTTCGAGATAGGAACCATTGGCCGGATTGCCGCGCGAGTAACGCTCTTCCAGCCGACGCTTGAGACTGCGACGCATGGCCAGTTCATACTGGTAACGCAGCCAGCGTTTTTTGACTCGGTCATAGGGCACGACGCCAGACCGCACCGAGGCATTCATGGCATCCTGCCATGTGCCATAACGTTGATATTGATTGGCAAGGCCATCGACCAGCACGTCCAGCCGTTGCATTTCGACTTCGGCCACATAACGCGAAAAGCCTTTTTGCATAGTGAAGTGCAGCATGAGCAGCCCCACCAGGCTAATGATCAATGTCGTCATCAACACTGCAATAAACAGGCGCGATGCAATGGGTAGACGTAATTTGGTCACAATCAGGCACTCAGATCCATAAGATGCAAACCTTGCCCGTAAATTGGCAAATATGCAAGATATCGCTGCTTCATCATTTCTCCAACTTGTTTTTTTATTTTAAGTTTTAGGGAATTCCCTACTATTTTTATGCCAGATTTTTTTGAGTAATCCAAGGAGTATTATGATGAAATCAGCTTCCCTGTTTAAACCGGCACTGGTGGCACTTTCATTGGCAGGTGTACTGGCAGGTTGTCAAACTGCACCCTCAGCAAACCCACTACATCCTGATCCGGCAGGTGACATGAGGCATAAAGAAGGCAAGCACCGCATGCATCGTTTTCATAAGGGTGATGGCCCACGTATACAGGATAGCTGGCGTAACCCCGAAGTTCGCGCTCAATTGCAGCAGGCCTGTAACGGTAAAGCCGCCGGACAATTAGTTACAATTAATCTACAAAATGGTAAAACGCTACAAGGCAGCTGTGAATTGCGTTTTAAACCTGACCTACCCGATGCTGGCAACCGACCCTAATTGATTTATCGTACCCTTAAAAGCCTGTAATTGCAGTTTGCATTCAGGCTTTTGAGTTCAAATATTTTTTGTTGCTTAGTTTTCGCTTTAACCCTGCCAATTTACCGCCCTGCCCTGAAAAAATCATTTATAATGCGGCGATTTTTTACCATGCTTGACTATTCAGTCATAAAATATGGTGGTAGGCCACCCCTGACTGAACCAAACTTGCATCCGTTTAAATTGGCCCAATCTCTATTGGGAATAATGCGGTCCATCAATCCAGATTGCGCTTTCGTGCCACCATTGATGTGATTTATTTAGTGCAATTTTTTGCCGTTTCGAGGAAATAAAATATGCCACAGTACAAAGCACCGTTACGTGACATTCAGTTTGTAATGCACGAATTGCTCAATGCCGAACAGCATTATGACAAAATCTCTGCCTATGCTGGTACAAATCGCGAACTGATCGATGGCATTATTGAAGCTGCTGCTGATTTTTGCGAAAACGAATTATCCCCAATCAATCATTCTGGTGATCAGGAAGGTTGTCATTACGAAGACGGCGTTGTTACCACGCCAAAAGGCTTTAAAGAAGCCTACCAGAAATATATCGAGCTGGGCTATCCGTCACTGGCTGTATCTGCTGAGCATGGCGGTCAGGGCCTGCCGGGTTCTATCGGCAATGCCATTTCTGAGCTGGTGGGTACTGCCAACTGGTCATGGGGCATGTATCCTGGCCTGTCTCATGGTGCGATCCGTACCATTGAGCATCATGGTAACGAGCAGCAAAAAGAAGTTTACCTGAGCAAGCTGGTATCCGGTGTATGGACTGGTACCATGTGTCTGACTGAATCCCACGCGGGTTCTGACCTGGGCATTATCCGTACCAAAGCTGAGCCAAATGAAGATGGCAGCTATGCGATTACCGGTGAGAAAATCTTTATTTCTGCCGGTGAACACGACATGGCAGAAAACATTATCCATATTGTACTGGCCCGTCTGCCTGGCGCACCAAAAGGCACCAAGGGTATTTCCCTGTTTATCGTTCCCAAGTTCAACGTGAACGAAGATGGTAGCGTCGGCGAGCGCAACACTGTTCGCTGTGGTTCGATTGAACACAAAATGGGTATTCATGGTAACGCCACTTGCGTCATGAACTTTGACGGCGCCAAAGGCTTCCTGATTGGGCCAGAAAACCGTGGTCTGAACTGCATGTTCACTTTCATGAACACCGCCCGTATTGGTACGGCGGTTCAGGGTCTGGCAGCATCTGAAGGTGCTTTCCAGGGCGCGCTGATGTATGCCCGCGAGCGTCTGGCCATGCGTTCTTTAACCGGCCCTAAAAACCCGGAAAAAGAAGCTGATCCAATTATCGTTCACCCTGCCGTACGCAACATGCTGCTGACCCAGAAAGCATTTGCTGAAGGTGGCCGTGCGCTGGTTTACCTGTTATCCCAGTTTGCTGATATCGTTGAAGCGGGTGACAACGAAGAAGAGAAAAAATACGCGGACAATATCCTGTCTTTGCTAACGCCAATTGCCAAGGCATTCCTGACCGAAACTGGTTCTGAATCTGCCAAGCATGGTGTTCAGATTTACGGTGGTCACGGCTTTATCAGTGAACACGGTATGGAACAGATTGTGCGCGATACCCGCATTGCCTGCCTGTACGAAGGTACGACTGAAATTCAGGCGCTGGATTTGCTGGGCCGTAAAGTGCTGCAAACTCAGGGTGCGCTGCTCAAAGACTTCACCAAGATCATTCACAAATTCTGTGAAGCCAACAAGGACAATGCTGCCATGGCAGAGTTCATTGAGCCACTGGCTGCGCTGAACAAGGAATGGGGCGACCTGACCATGCAGATTGGTATGAAAGCCATGCAAAACCCAAATGAAGTGGGTGCTGCTGCGGTTGATTACCTGTACTTCTCTGGTTATGTGACCTTTGCTTACCTGTGGGCCCGCATGGCGCTGGTTGCCCAGGAGAAACTGGCCGGTGACACCACCGAAACCGACTTCTACAATGCCAAGATCACCACTGCCCGTTTCTACTTCAAGAAACTGTTGCCACGTACCCGCTCGCATGTGGACGTGATTGCTACTGGTGTAGAGTCCTTAATGGCGCTGGATGCAGAACACTTTGCATTCTAAGCTGTTGTAAACAGAAGCTGGCGTCATGCCAGCTTTTTGTTTTATTTGTCGAGTGTATTTTATTCAGATAGATATTAATGCACCTATCATCTATCTGCCAGCATCGCCCTACGTCTCGGGCACGATTTTAGCTTATAATGCTGCAAATTTTATCCGGTTGCTGTTTTTCAGCCCATTGCTGATTGCTGTTCCAATCTCTTTTAACTTGTTCCTGTAGGTGAATCATGCCAATTTATAACGCCCCTCTTGCAGACATGCGCTTTATTCTTAATGACGTGTTCCAGGCTGAACAGTTCTGGCAAAGCAATGCCGGTCTATCTCACATTGACAGCGCCACTGTTGATGCCATTCTGGAAGAAATGGCCAAGTTTGCCCAGAACGTGACCCTGCCGCTGAACCGCAGTGGTGATGAAGAAGGTGCGCGCATTGAAAATGGTCAGGTGTATACGCCAGCAGGCTTCAAGGATGCATTCCGTCAATTTGCCGATGGCGGCTGGATTGGTCTGGGTGCCGATGAACAATGGGGCGGTCAGGGCATGCCAAAAATGCTGACTGTACTGACGGATGAAATGCTGTTTGCCACCAATCCGTCGTTCCAGCTCTATCCGCTGTTATCCATTGGCGCAGGTATGGCCTTAAACAGCTATGCGTCTGAAGAACAAAAACAAACCTATCTGCCAAAAATCTATAGTGGCGAATGGGGTGGCACCATGTGCCTGACTGAGCCACATGCCGGTACTGACCTTGGTATTATCAAGACTAAAGCCGTTGCCAACGATGATGGTTCTTACAGCATTACTGGCACCAAGATCTTTATTACCGGTGGTGATAATGACCTGTGCGAAAATATCATTCACTTGGTACTGGCCAAAACCCCGGATGCACCTGCTGGTTCGCGCGGGATTTCACTGTTTATCGTACCAAAATTTCTGGTCAATGAAGATGGCAGCGTGGGCGAGCGCAATCCGGTTGGCCCGGGTTCGATTGAACATAAAATGGGTATCAAGGCCTCTGCAACCTGTGTGATGAACTTTGACGGTGCCAAAGGCTATCTGGTTGGCAAGGAAAACGAAGGTTTGGCAGCCATGTTCGTGATGATGAACTACGAGCGCCTGTCTATGGGTATTCAGGGCATTGGTGCGTCTGAATATGCCTACCAGAATGCTGCCCAGTATGCCACTGACCGCCTGCAAGGCCGTAGTGCTACCGGTGCCAAGCAGCCTGAAAAAGTAGCTGACAGCATTCTGGTTCATCCGGATGTACGCCGCATGTTGCTTAACGTGCGTGCTACCAACGAAGCCTCACGCGCCTTTGCGGTGTATGTAGGCCAGCAACTGGACATGACCAAGTTCTGTGAAGATCAGGACACGGTTAAGAAAGCCAATGACCGGGTTGCCCTGCTGACCCCGGTGGCTAAAGCCTACCTGACCGATGTTGCCCTAAGCGCCACACTGGATGCGCAAATGGTCTTTGGTGGTCATGGCTATATCCGTGAATGGGGTATGGAACAGTGCGTGCGCGATCTGCGGATTGCCCAGATTTATGAAGGCACCAATGGCATACAGGCACAGGATCTGATGGGCCGTAAAGTGGTGAAAAACGGCGGTGCATTTGTTGCCACCTATCTGGCAGAAATCCGCGAGTTTGCCAATACCCTGTCTGCCGATCTGGATTTCATTAAGCAAGCAACCCTGAATTCTGCCGATAAACTGGAACAAGTCACCAAGCTGGTCATTGAAAATGCCCAGGGCAATCCTGATGAAATCAATGCCGCTTCTGTGGATTACCTGCATGCCTTTGGTCTGGTGAGCTATGCGTATATGTTTGCCAAAATCAGTGCCGCAGCCAGCCAGAAGTCCGGTGAATTCTATGAGAGCAAGCTGAATCTGGCCAAGTACTTTGTGGCGCGTATGCTGCCAGAACTGGATTCCCGTATTGCCAAGATTCAGGCTGGTGGCGCACTGCTGATGCAATTTAGCCCTGAATATTTCACTACCTATGCCTAAGCCTAGATAAGACTGATGGCTGGATTGCGATACATCCAGTGATTAAGCCTTGCTGTTAAAATTGGTGTTAAGCAAAAAAGCCTACATGATGTAGGCTTTTTTGTTGTGTGGATGGCGTTGTGAAAGTTTACGATTACCAGATACGGGAAACACGATGGTTCCCTACAGAAACCTGAACAAAACGCCCGTTAATCCGTAGCCATTCATGGCCACGCGGTGGCGCACTCAGGCGATAGGCACGCCAGTCATGCACCACATAACGCGGTGAATGATAGGCTACCGGTAAATACTCGCCTCGTCGCCACTGGTGATAGGCAGCATGACGCTGTGCTGCGCGATAACGTGCCCGTTGTTTTAACTGCTGCTTGACATGCTGCCGTTGTAATTCACGGTCATGTTGTACACGCTGTTCATGGCGATAGTCATGGCGGTGCTCATAACGCTGAGCGTGATTATTACTCCACGCACTGGCCGATGCACTGACCAGCATGAGTGAAGCAACCAGCATGCCCAGACCCAGCATCCTGTTTTGCATGCTGCCCGTTTTTATTGCTGTCATGTCCTTATTCAGAATTTTCATGGCGTGATGCTCCTGCCCTGCTGTTTTTTATTAAAGTCTGGCTTTATTTAGCGGCCACTGACGATCCGGATAATGTGATGATTGACCACATTAACCAGTACATAATCACCTCTAATCTTAAACCATTGCTGGTTTTTACCCGGTGCTTGCAGGCCAGCGCCCTTATAGCGATAAACCTGATACCCTTTTGCGCGATACTGGTTTGGCAAAACATAGCCGGTTTTCCAGTGGGTATGCGGTGTAAAGTCCTTGCGATTATATTGGTCACGATGTGAATCATGGCTGACCTGAACCACCTTAACCGGACGATAATCTACTGCATGATGATCTTTAGCATGCTCATAGGCATGGTTGTTATGGTCATCATGGCTGGTGTAAGCAAAGGAATGGATTGAAACCACACTCAAGCCAATCATCATCAGGGTTTTTAAGGTTACTGTGTTTTTCATGATCTGTTTGAACACTCATTGCTAGTGGCGCGAATCATCGCCATAGCTTTAATTTATTACTGGCTTGGGGAGAAACTGTGAATGAAGTTTTGCTGTTTAGCGCAGGTCTGAATATTCAAGCTGTAAATTCCCTTCATAATTTGTTACAACTGCGAATAAACGAATACTTTATGTGCAGGTGATCAAGCTCCATTAATGTACAAGCATGCATTGTGTTTGCATAAAATCTCTCTATCAAACTATTTATGGCATCTGTCTGCTGTGACAGGGCTACTACTTTTTCTGTAATCAATCGCTGATAAATCTCTATGAAGCCTGATGATCCGTCCAGTGATACTGCGGTGCAAGCGGCACCATTTGCCCTGAACAATGTATTTTTTCATCTTAAAAAATCGGTTCAGTTGCAACTGATTGACCATGATGTTGACACCCAGCACCAAGATCAAATAGCGGCTTCAGTGCAAAGCGCCGAACTACAGTATGCGTTAAAAACCATGACACAAATGGTGCAGCATCAGGGCTGCCTTCGCACTGTCAGGGGCATTGAGATACTGCCGGAATACCTGTTTGTTAAGCAGCTGGTTGAGCAGCAATTTCCAGTCATTTTTTTAACTGGCGGTGCAGGCACTGGCAAAAGTACCTTTATTAAATGGTTATGCCGTGAATATCGGGGCGAAGTCCTGCTGGGCGCGCCTACCGCCATGGCAGCCATTAATGTGGGTGGCCGTACCCTGCACTCCATGTTTCAGTTGCCACCAGCCTGGATTGTTAAGCAGGACATCAAGCCTGGTAAAAAACGTGAAATCAAGAAAGCCAAGCTGCTGATTATTGATGAAATTTCCATGGTTACTGCCAACCTGCTGGATGGTATTAGCGCCTATTTGCGCCTTAATCGCGGCATTGACAAGCCATTTGGTGGCCTGACCGTCGTGATGGTAGGTGACCTGTTCCAGTTACCGCCGGTGATTAGTGAAAAAACCCGCGACCTGTTTGAACAGGTGTATGGCAGCCCCAAATTTTACAATGCACGTAGTCTTAAAACTACCGATTACTGTGCCATTGAACTCACCCATACCTATCGGCAAACCCAGCAGGATTTTGTGCAATTGCTTTGCAATATCCGTGAAGGCCATGATCTTGCTGATAGTATTGAACAGTTAAACCAGCGCTGCCTGATTACCAAAACTCCGCCGCAGGGTGCAGTATGGCTTTCCCCCAGAAACGCTGAAGTTGAACACAAGAATCAGGCTGAACTGACCCGTATTGATGCGTCTGAAGTGTGTTATAGCGGCGAGCTTGAAGGTGAATTCAAGGAAGACCGCCTGCCTTCTCCCCTACATTTGCGCCTTAAGGTTGGCGCACAGGTGATGTTTACCCAAAATGACACGCAGCGGCGCTGGTTGAATGGAACGGTTGGCCAGATTACTGCCTTGCATGATGATGAAATTATTGTAAGCCTGCAAAGTACTGGTGAAAAAGTAGACGTCGAACGGGTGGAATGGCCGGAATATCATTATCAGTGGAACGCGGCCAAACAGGAAATTGAGCGAATTGAAGTGGGCAGCTATACCCAGTTTCCATTGGTGCTGGCATGGGCCATGACGATTCATAAAAGCCAGGGACGTACCATTGACAAGGTGCATCTGGAGCTGGGTAAGGGCGCGTTTGAAACTGGCCAGACCTATGTAGCGTTGAGCCGTTGCCGTACGCTGGAAGGCTTGTCTTTTTCGCGCAAACTTCACCTGAATGACATCCTGGTCGACACAGAATCAGTGAATTTCTATCGTCAGCTTCGTGAAGGAAATGTGTTAATTTCCTCATAATTTATGAAAAAACACGCTAAGAAATATTGTTAATAATAATAATTATCACTACAATAGCCAACAATTTGTAACAAAGCACTTCTTTGGGTTTTTTGGAATAAACGTATGACACATATCGTTAGTCGCAAGAAAAATACGGCAAGACACAATAAAACTGTGCTTGTGTCCATGTTATCGCTAGCGGCCCTGCCTGCTATGGCTACTGCTGCCGAAACTGATGTATTACCGACCATTCAGGTTACTGCTGAGGGTTCTTCAGGCAACGATTCCTATAAAGTTGACAACGTTCAGTCTTCCAAATTTACTGCCCCGCTGCTGGACACGCCAAAATCGGTTGTGGTTATTCCCAAAAAAGTGCTTGAAGACACTCAGGCAACTACACTAAGCGATGCACTACGTACTGTTCCCGGCATTACGCTGGGTGCTGGTGAAGGCGGTAACCCGAATGGCGACCGTCCATTTATTCGCGGCTTTACCTCTGAAAGCTCAATTTATGTGGATGGCGTGCGCAATGCCACCTCACAAAACCGTGAAATGTTTGCAGTTGAACAGGTTGATGTGATCAAGGGTTCAAGCTCTACCATTGGTGGTGGTGGCTCAACTGGCGGTAGCATTAATCTGGTGACCAAGGTTGCTCATCAGGGTGATGCACTGGAAGGTACGGTATCAGGCGGCACTGATAACTATGCCCGCATTACTTTGGATGGTAATAAAGATTTTGGCAACGGAGTTGCAGGCCGTGTAGCCGTATTGGGTCATCAAAATGAAAAAGCTGGCCAAACCGATGGCGCTGAATACAAGCGTGCCGGTATTGCCCCATCGATTGCGTTGGGCTTAGGCACGGAAAACCGTGCAGTTTTAAGCTACTATTACCTGAAAACTGATGATATGCCTGATTCGGGTGTACCTTATTGGGATGCAGCAACCAATACTGCAACAGGTAAACCGCTGCAAGCCAAACAAGGCATTTATTATGGCTGGAAAGATCGTGACTTTCAGCAGCAGGAAAACCAGATTGGTACATTAAAGCTGGAACATGACTTTAATGACGAGCTAACCCTGGCCAATACAGCGGTATGGTCAAACTCTAAAAATGACTATGCCTGGACCCAGCCGGATGACAGCAAGGGTAATATCGTTAATGGTCAGGTATGGCGCCGTGCCAACTCACGGATAACCGATACCGATACTTTTAATGACCAGTTGGCCCTGACCGGCAAATTTAATACGGGCATGCTAAAACACAGCTTTAATGCAGGTGCAGAATACAGCAAGCAGGAATCTGAGCGTGGCAGTTATACCGCTGCTTCAAATTCTGGCAAGCCGATTCTGGGTGCAGATGACACCAAGACACCTGTGAACGACAATGCCTGTGCCTTGGGTACGGGTGCTGCTTCCAATGGCTGGTGTACAGACCTAAACAATCCTAATCCACAGGATGTATGGAAAGATCGTCTGATTGCCAACAAGCGTGTCCTGCATATTGATACAGAAACCACAGGGATTTACCTGCTGGATAATATTGAGTTAAATCCACAATGGTTAGTGGATTTGGGTGTTCGCTGGGATCAATTCAATACTGACATGCTGACCTATGCCAGTGGCGTCAAGTTTAGCAATGATAGTGATTTCTTTAACTATCAGGCGGGTTTAACCTACAAGCCAGCTAGCAACAGCAGCATTTATGCCAGTTACGCAACCTCTGCTAATCCAGTAGGTGTGGATGCTGGTGACGGCTCCGAAAACATCAGTGCAGCCAACCAGAACCTGAAGCCTGAAGAAATCCGTACCATGGAAATTGGTACCAAATGGGATTTTCTGGACCAGAAACTGAATGCTACAGCAGCCATTTTCCGTACTGAAAAAACCAATACCCGTGCCACCGATGTCAACGGCAATAGCCAGAATATTGGGGAAACCCGTGTTGATGGTATAGAACTGGGCTTGAGCGGCAACATTACTGAGCAATGGGCAATCTTTGCTGGTTATAGCTATCTGGACAGTGAACTGGTAGATGGTGGCGCTATTAATCTGGGTACTACTGCAGCACCCAATTATGTCGCTGGTGCCTATAATGGCAATACGGTACCCAATGTTGCTAAAAATAGCGGCTCTTTGTGGACAACCTATAAGATACTGCCACAGTTAACATTAGGTGCAGGCGTATTTGGCATGGATAAGGTTTATGGCAATACGGCCAATACCAAATATGTGCCTGGTTATGCCCGCTACGATGCAATGGCACAATACATCGTTAACAAAAACGTCAACCTGCAGCTTAATGTCAACAACCTGTCAGACAAGCGCTACTTCACTAAGGCCTATGCTTCTCATTATGCGACTGAAGCAGATGGCCGTAATGCCATTTTATCGCTGAACTTCAAGTACTAAACAGCAGAAAAATCCCATAATTAATTTATGGGATTGCGCTATAATACCTAGCTACAATGTCTAAATAGCCTCCGCTGCGAGGCTATTTTTATTTATTCCCTTCATTTAGGATGAAGGCCTGCTGATCACGTTTTAACATTGTCATTCTTATTAGGGCTATCTGAGGGCGCAGTCTTGATTCATCATATTCCCAATGTCCTAACGCCAAAACAAGTCAAGGAATTTCGCCAGCGCATGGATCAGGCCGACTGGACCAATGGCAAGCTTACTGCCGGAACATTGTCTGCTGCGGTCAAGAAAAATCAGCAATTGCCAGAAGATTCACCCCTCACCCATTTTCTCAGTGAACAGGTTATTGCTGCGGTATGGAACCATCCGCTGTTTGTCTCGGCTGCACTGCCTCACCAGATCATTCCACCACTGTTTAATCGCTATGAAGCCAGCGAATCATTTGGTTTTCATGTTGACAATGCCATTCGCCTGATTCGCGGCACCAACCAGCATATCCGTACCGACGTCTCCTGCACGCTGTTTTTAAGCGATCCCGACGACTATGACGGCGGTGAACTGGTGGTAGAAGACACCTATGGTTTCCATGAAATCAAGCTGCCCGCCGGCGACCTGATTTTATATCCGTCCACCAGCCTGCATCAGGTGACGCCAGTCACGCGTGGCTGCCGGGTTGCCTCGTTTTTCTGGGTACAAAGCATGATCCGTGATGACAGCCAGCGCCACTTGCTGTTCAATCTGGATGAAAGCATTCAAAGCCTGCGCACGCAGCACGGAGACTTATATCCTGAAGTGATCAAGCTCACCAGCCTGTACCATAACCTGATCCGGATGTGGGCCGAGGTTTGACTGCTCATCAATGCCTCATATAAGAATATAGACATTGGCTATTGACAGCTTGCTTAAAACGCTTATTATCAGGGTTATGAAAAATAACGCTGTATCTTTTGCCCCTTCTTTTTCAGGCCTGCTTAACCGCAATCTTGGCCTGCTGTTACTGCTGCGCCTTGCGCGCATATAATATTTTTCCTCGCCCCCTGTGTCGTCCAGACACCCGCTAAAAATCAGTATTGTGCTTTTATCAATCTTTTATGTGTTTAAAACTAAAGTGTACTGATTTTTAGCCAAGAATTTTTAATACTTTTCAAAATTTATTGATATCCATTTTAATATTCAGTCAGCCCAGTACTGACCGGGAGAATGATGATGTTAGCCAATCCAGCCAGCAAATATCGCCGCATGTACCAGCAAGTGAACTTGCCAGACCGCCAGTGGCCCAACCAGCAAATTGATAAAGCCCCCATCTGGATGAGCACCGATTTGCGTGATGGCAATCAGGCCTTGTTTGAACCAATGAATCCTGAACAAAAACTCAAAATGTTTTTAATACTGGTCAAAATCGGCTTTAAGCAAATTGAAGTTGCCTTCCCTTCTGCCTCACAAACTGACTTTGATTTTGTGCGTAAGCTGATTGAAGAAAATTATATCCCTGATGATGTCACCATTGAGGTGCTCACCCAAGCCCGCGATCATTTGATTGAACGCACTTTTGAATCGTTAAAAGGCGCCAAACAGGCAATTGTGCATATTTATAATGCAACCTCACCGACCTTTCGTGAAAAAGTGCTGAAAGTAGATCGCGAAGGCAACAAGCAACTGGCCATTAATGCCGCGCAAAAAGTGAAGGAACTGGCAGCACTGCAACCGGAAACCCAATGGACATTCCAGTACAGCCCAGAAACCTTTACCGCAACCGAACTGGATTTTGCCAAGGAAGTCTGCGATGCGGTGTGTGAAGTCTGGCAGCCTACGCCGGATAATAAGATTATTTTAAACCTGCCTGCCACAGTGGAAGTGGCATCTCCCAATGTGTATGCCGACCAGATTGAATGGATGCACCGCAACCTTGCTATGCGCGACAGCGTGATTATTAGCGTACATCCGCACAATGATCGCGGCTGTGGGGTGGCCGCCGCAGAGTTGGCGATTATGGCAGGTGCTGATCGTGTGGAAGGCTGTGTGTTTGGCAATGGTGAACGCACTGGTAATGTGGATGTGGCTACCATTGCCCTGAATATGTACACACAAGGCATTAGCCCAAATCTTGATTTTTCCAATATCAATGAAATTATCAGTACCATTGAAGAATGCACTGGCCTGCCTGTGCATCCACGCCATCCCTATGCGGGTGATCTGGTATTTACCGCGTTTTCCGGCAGCCATCAGGATGCGATCAAGAAAGGCTTTGAGCAGCAGGACCCGAATGGCTTCTGGGATATGCCCTATTTGCCGATTGATCCCAAAGACCTTGGCCGTAGCTACGATGCCGTGATCCGGGTCAACAGCCAGTCTGGCAAGGGCGGGATTGCCTATTTGCTGGAAGCGCATTATGGCGTGGTGTTGCCGCGTCGTCTGCAAATTGAGTTTAGCCAGGTGGTGCAGGATTATAGCGACACGCATGGTAGCGAGGTAACGGCACAGGTACTGTGGAACTTGCTCAATCAGGCCTATGTGCAGGTGCATCGTCCCTACCAGCACATTAATTATGAACTAACCGACAAAAACGGCAAACAGCATATCAAGCTATTCATTGAGCATAATGGTGGCGACCATGTGTTTGAAGGCACCGGTAATGGCCCGATTTCAGCAGTGATTAATGCGCTGGGCTTGCCCGTTGATGTACTGAGCTATGAAGAACGGTCAATTGGTCAGGGTGCTAATGCACAGGCACTGGCGATTGTGGAGTTGAATGATACCGAGCAACAGCACAGCACCTTTGGTCTTGGTGTGCATGACAACATTGTTACGGCATCCATTCAGGCTATTCTGTCGTGTGCCAATCGCTTGCAACTGCGCAAAGCTGAGGCCAAGCTCAACGCTTAAGGTATTGATTTGCTGCTAACATTGTTGCTGGTTCAGTGCGCTGTACTGCATCAATGTTAATGCTGATTTGCACAGCAAACGGGCATTCTCCTCTTGCCCTCCCAGCCCAGCCCCCGTACACTCGGGGGTTTGGTTTAACTGCTATCAGGATAATTTTTTATCGTGGGTTTATCGTCTGACTCGTCTACTGCTAACGGGTTTCCTGCCGACTCAGTGGGTCTTGTAACACCACGCTGCGAACATTTTGAGCAACCCTTATTGCTGGAATGTGGTCGTACCCTGCCACGCTTTGAGCTGATGGTTGAAACCTATGGCAGCTTAAATAATAATGCGTCCAATGCCATTCTGATTTGCCATGCGCTGTCCGGCCATCACCATGCAGCGGGGTATCACAGCACGCAGGACAATAAGCCCGGCTGGTGGGAAAGCTGTATTGGCCCCGGCAAGGCCATTGATACCAACCAGTTTTTTGTGGTGGCACTCAATAACATTGGTGGTTGTCACGGCTCTACTGGCCCAACCTCGCCCAATCCCGATAATGAAAACCGTCCTTATGGTCCGGATTTTCCATTAGTAACGGTGCGCGACTGGGTGCATACCCAGGCACTACTGGCGGATCGTATGGGTATTACTGTCTGGCATGCCGTAATTGGTGGCTCATTAGGCGGTATGCAGGCGCTGCAATGGGCAGTGGACTATCCGGATCGCCTTAAAAACTGTGCAGTGATTGCCAGTACACCAAAACTGTCTGCCCAGAATATTGCCTTTAATGAAGTGGCACGCCAGTCCATCTTGTCAGACCCGGATTTTCATGGCGGCCGTTATCTGGAGCAGGATACTTTTCCAAAGCGTGGCCTGATTCTGGCCCGTATGGTGGGACATATTACCTATTTGTCTGATGATGCCATGAAACAAAAATTTGGCCGCGACCTTAAATCCGGTAAATTTTTATATGGCTATGATGTTGAGTTTCAGGTGGAAAGCTACCTGCGCTATCAGGGTGAACAGTTTAGCCGCAACTTTGACGCCAATACCTACCTGATTATGACCAAGGCGCTGGATTATTTTGACCCTGCACGCGATCATGATGAAAACCTGACCCAAGCGCTGAGCCGTGCCCAGTGCCGTTTTTTGATTATTTCCTTTACCACTGACTGGCGCTTTGCCCCTAGCCGTTCGCAGGAAATTGTGGATGCACTCATCAAGAATCGCCAGTCGGTGAGCTATCTGGATATTGATGCACCGCAAGGCCACGACTCATTCCTGTTTCCAATTCCGCGCTATGTGAATAGCCTGAAAGCTTTTTTAAGTGCCCCGCTTTATCCACAGAATCAGCCACAAAATACACATTCTTTTACACATTCCTCAATAAAAAATTTCGATGTTGCGGGAGGCAATACCCATGCGTCTTGATCAGCAACTGGCAGAAAAATGGATTAAGCCGCATTCCCGTGTACTTGATCTGGGCTGTGGTGATGGCGAGCTTTTGGCCCACATGCAGCGTAAATTGCACATCAATGGCTACGGTCTGGAAATTGATGAAGACAAGATTACATCGGCACTGGGCCGGGGTTTAAACATTATTCAACAAGACCTTAACGAAGGTTTGGGCCGTTTTGATGACCAGAGTTTTGACTTTGTGGTTATGGCACAAGCGTTGCAAGCTGTAGAAGCACCAGACCAGTTATTGCTGGACATGGTTCGGGTTGGCAAGCAGGCCATTATCACTTTTCCCAATTTTGCCCACTGGAAAACCAGAAGCTATTTAGGTATAAAAGGGAAAATGCCTGTATCTGACGCATTGCCATATATGTGGTACGATACGCCAAATATCCATTTGTGTACCTTTCGTGATTTTGAAGCCCTTTGTGCCGCAAATCACATACACATAATTAACCGTCTTGCGGTCAATGGTGATCAGCAAGGAAGCTTTCTAATGAAGCATATCCCCAATCTTTTTGGGGAAATTGCAATTTATCGAGTGAGCCGAACATGAAAAAACAAGTTGCTATTCTCATGCTAAGCCTTGGCATTACAGCGGGTGCTGCGCATGCCGAACTCATTATGAACCCGGCGAGTGTCAACGCATCAACCAATTATGCGACTATGGCCGTGCCCTCGCTACAGGCTGCTGCCAAAGCAGGTAGTGCCCCTGCCCAGTTTTATCTGGCAACCCGCTACAAGCTGGGTCAGGGTGTTAGTGCTGATCTTGCTCAGGCATTTTCATGGTACAAAAAAGCAGCGGATCAGGGTGTATCGGCTGCGCAACTAAACGTTGGGCAAATGTATGCCGAAGGCCGTGGCGTGAAACAGGATATTAATAATGCCAAGCTTTGGTTACAAAAAGCGGCCAAACAGGGTGACAATCGGGCCAGCTATAATCTGGCTTTAATTGAAGAGCGCAACCAGAACCTGTCTTCTGCTTATCAATGGTATGAGTTGGCCTCCCGTGATGGCATGCTGGACCGTAATGTGAGCAAGCAGGCACAGGGTAAAATCCTGAAACTGGCTGCCAACCTAACCCAGCAGGATATTCAGGCCGCGCGTGATCGTGCGGATCGCTGGTTCCAAACTGCGGATTAAAAGCCCTGATGCAATATTAGGTTAATCAAAAGCACCGTGATCATCGGTGCTTTTTTATATCCTACTCATTTTATTAAAACTTCAAATTAAATAGCACACAGCAACAGGAAAAAATATGCAGTACGACTGGTTAGCGCAAGATCAGCTGGTTCTGGCCAGTAACAACGCAGGCAAGATTGCCGAGTTCCAGCATATTTTTTCAACCTTAAATCTGCCAATTCAGGTAGTTCCGCAAAAGCAGTTTGAAATTCCTGATGCTGTGGAAAATGGTTTAAGTTTTATTGAAAATGCCATTTTAAAAGCGCGGCATGCGGCACGGCTATCGGGCAAACCTGCACTGGCGGATGATTCAGGCTTATGTGTGCCTGTATTAAATGGCGCACCCGGTATTTACTCTGCCCGCTATGCCGGTGAGCATGGCAATGATGCCTTAAATAACCAGAAGTTGCTGGACGATTTAAAACCGTATCGTAATGACATGGCCATTCAGGGTTATTTTGTCTGTGTGCTGGCACTGGTGCGCCATCAGGATGATCCCTTACCCTTGATCTATCAGGGCGTGTGGCAGGGCGAAATTCTGGAGCAGCCACGTGGTAGTGCCGGTTTTGGTTATGATCCGCTATTCTGGCTGCCGGAGCTTGGTAAAAGCAGCGCTGAGCTGGACAAGGCTGAGAAAAACAAAATCAGCCATCGCGGGCAGGCGATGCAATTGTTTAAGCAAAGTCTGGTTTAATGCTAAAAACTTATTTCCAACAATAAAGGAAGGCTGCAATGAAATCATTACTGGTATTAATTTTAGCGGGCTTATGGTTTAGTCCAAGTTATGCCGCACTCAATAACCTTACCCCAGAAAAACTGGCGCTAGCCCAGCAAATTGTCACACTGGATAATTCCAAGAAAATGCTGAAAGCCACCATTCAGTCTGTCATACAGCAAACCCGCAGTAGTTTTCCGCCAGATACCCCTGAAAGCTTTTTTACCAATCTCGAGCAGAATATTGATCAGGAAAAAATGCTGAATGATCTGATTCAGGCGTACGGTTCAATTTATTCCGAACAGGATATGAAAGCACTTATTGGTTTTTACCAAAGTCCCGGTGGACAGCAAGTTGCTGCAAAATATCCCGCTGTTGCGGTCAAACTGGCTGACTTATCCAGTGACAGCCTTCATGAGGCAATACATAAAACCTTGCAACAATTGCAATCCAGCCCTGCCCCATAATCGGGCTATACATTCCAGTAACCAGTTTTAATTATCACTGATTCTGGCTGTTCAGGCACATAGGTTTTTTCCAGAAATTCATAGCCTTGCTTATCCAGCGTTAAAATGCTGGATACCCGGGTGCCATACATCGGCGTTTGAATAAAAATCGACGATAGCAGTTTTTCCCAATCCGGGCTAATGCCGGTTACAGGTAGCGCATCATCTTCAGCCTGAATACGGTCATTCAAAATGTGCCATACCGTATTCACCACATCCTCTGGCACGGGTTGCCCGGCTTTGCTGGCCAGCATTAATGGCAGGACTTCCTGAGTTACCCGTAGGCGCAAGCGTTCCATTTTCGGCCACGGTTCACTAATCAAACCATTGGACAAGGTATAGAACCCGCTAGCCAGTGGCGTCGGTGGCGTGCCCCGGTTACTCAGCACCACGGCCTGCTCCAGATTACCCACGATCAGGTTAAAACCGGCATAGCTATGCTGGGCAGCCAGCTTTTGCGCAAATGCCATAGGCGGCATATCACTGTTTAAATAATCGGTCACCAGCAGGCCACGCGATCGATCGTGCAGCTTCTGACCCTGAGCTGACTGGGGTTCACGGTAATTGGTGAGTACTGCCCACTTGCCTTGCTTGGTCATGCCCAGCCAGGTGCCATGCGACACGCAATCCTGCCCTGCAATAATGCAGCTATCCACCCACTCACCAAGTGGCGCAGCCGGACGGGCATAAAACTCATCGCGGTTACTCATCATAAATACCGGACGATCCGGCAATATTTGCCATGCCAACGCAGTAATGCACATAAATTTCAAATAAAAACAGTCACAAATTGGGCTATAGAATGCGCTAGAATGCGGCTACTTTGCAATTCAACTTTGCTTATCCAAGCTGTAATCGTACTGGAATAATTATGCTTGTCTTCCCGGAATTTGATCCTATTGCCGTATCACTTGGGCCTGTCGAGGTGCACTGGTATGGCCTGATGTATGTGCTGGCTTTCCTGACGGCTTATGCGCTGGCCACTTACCGGGCAAAATCCCGTGATGGCTGGACGGCAGAAATGGTCTCCGATCTGGTGTTTTATGGCGCGATTGGGGTGATTCTAGGCGGACGCATTGGCTATGTACTGTTTTATGAATTTAATAAATTTTTAAGTGATCCGGTATGGCTGTTTAAAGTCTGGACTGGCGGCATGAGCTTTCATGGCGGCTTTCTTGGCGTGATGATTGCCATGGTATTTTTTGCCCGCAAATATCAAAAAACAGCGTTTCAAACCCTGGATTTTATTGCACCCTGCGTGCCGACTGGCCTGTTTTTTGGCCGGATTGGCAACTTTATTGGCGGTGAACTGGTCGGGCGCCCGGTTGAAAACCTCAATTACCCACTGGCAATGATTTTCCCGCATGTAGACAAATTGCCACGGCATCCTTCCCAGCTTTATCAGGCACTGGGTGAAGGGATTTTACTGTTTATCCTGTTATGGTGGTTTAGTGCCAAGCCGCGTCCGCGTATGGCCGTGTCTGCAATATTTTTGATCGGCTATGGTCTGGCGCGTTTCTTTGTTGAGTTTTTCCGCGAACCGGATGCCGACCAGGGCTTTATCCTGCTGGGCTGGGTGACCAAAGGCCAAATGCTGAGTTTCCCGATGATTATCATTGGCCTATGGATGCTGTGGTATGCCTACCGTCGCCGGATTTATGACTGGGGACCGCAGAAAAATACTTAAAAGTATAATGAATCCAACACTAAGCCACCATTTTTAAGGTGGCTTTTTTACAAGATAGAACTGGAGTGCACTGCTGGCCTCCTACCCGTTTTGCGTTATACTGGCAGACTCTGATTAATCGCAAAACCGGCTGGACTGCTATGCAACAATATCTTGATTTATTAAAACTGGTGCTTGAACACGGTGGCAAAAAGTCAGATCGCACAGGCACAGGCACAGTTTCGGTTTTTGGTCACCAGATGCGCTTTGACCTGTCTAAAGGCTTTCCGATTGTCACCACCAAGCGCGTGCATTTTCGTTCGGTTGCCATAGAACTGTTGTGGTTTTTGCGCGGTGATACCAACGTGCAGTATTTGCAAGACAATAAAGTCACGATCTGGGATGAATGGGCAACTGCGGAGCAAACCGCACGTTTTGGCCGCCCAGCTGGCGAACTGGGGCCGGTATATGGTCACCAGTGGCGCAATTTTGGCGCAACACAAGCGGCTGATGGCAGCTATAACAATGATGGTTTTGACCAGCTGAAATGGCTGATCAATGAAATCAAGACCAATCCCAATTCGCGCCGTTTGATTGTCTCCGGCTGGAATCCGCGCGAAGCCAATGAAGTGGCACTGCCGCCCTGCCATACGCTGTTTCAGTTTTTTGTACAGGATGGCAAGCTATCCTGCCAGTTGTATCAGCGCAGTGCTGATATTTTTCTGGGTGTGCCTTTTAACATTGCCAGCTATGCCCTGCTCACGCATATGATTGCACAAGTGTGCAATTTGCAGGTAGGCGATTTTGTCTGGACTGGCGGCGATTGTCACCTGTATAGCAATCATTTTGAACAGGCTGAGCTGCAACTTAGCCGTGATCCATTGCCCTTGCCACAATTAAAGCTCAACCCGACAGTAACTGACCTGTTTGACTTTACATTTGAAGATATTGAACTGATGGGCTATGAGCATCACCCGGCAATTAAGGCACCTGTCGCAGTATAAAGTTTGCTCTCACCCTATTTAAATTAAGAGAAATCAACATGGCCTGGAACGAACTGGAAATTGTGCATGTGGTTGCCATGGATGAGCAGCATTGCATTGGTGTCAATAACCAGTTGCCCTGGCATTTAACTGAAGACCTCAAGCACTTCAAACGCATCACTCAAGGTGGTGTTATCGTGATGGGGCGTAAAACCTATGATTCGATGGGCCGCGCCTTACCCAACCGCGTGAACTGGGTACTCACTCGTGATACAAGCTGGCAGGCCGATCAGGTAAAGGTTGCACATACGCTGGACGACATCCTCAATCAGGCCAGTGCCGATGTGAAGCAACTGCAACTGCAATCCATTTTTATTATTGGTGGTGCCGAAATTTTCCGGCAAACGCTGGATATTGCTGACCGGCTGGAACTCACCCATGTCAGTCTTGATGTTCAGGGCGATACTTTTTATCCAGTGGTTCCCAAAAGCTTTCAGGCGATTAGCCGCCAGCCCATGCAGGATGAAAAAACCGGGGTCGCCTTTGAATTCGTGCGCTACCAGCGCCAGCCAGTCCTTCTATAACGTATCACTGCTTAATGAACCGGCAAAACGGCAACTACGCTTTGGCCCCTAGCCTTAAACGGGGCTTGTCGTTTGTCTTGCAAGTGCTGCTGGTGCTTGCTGTATTGTGCTCAGGTGTATGGGCGAGTATGGCGTTGTGGTTTCAGTTGCCAGCAAGTGCATGGCTAAGTATTACTATGATTACAGGCTGGTGGCTGCTTAGTATTGCCGTGCTGATAGGCTGGTTCACCAGACACTCATCCAGACACCGAGCTTTTGGGATTGCCGGGGTTTATGCCATGTGCTGGCTGATACTGCTTGGCTGGTGGCATACCATTCAACCACAACAAAACAAACCATGGGCGCCTGATGTTGCCCGGCAATTGCAGGTTGAGCAAACAGGTCATCTGGTCACCCTGCATAATGTCAGAAACTTTGACTGGCGCAGTCCTACGGATTTTACCCCGCGCTGGGAAACCCGTCAGTATGATCTCAACAAACTGTCCTCGCTGGATGTTATTACCTCATACTGGATGGGGCCAAAGATTGCCCATGTACTGCTGAGCTTTGGATTTACTGATGGTCAGTATGTCACCTTTTCCATTGAAACCCGCCGTGAACAGCATGAAACTTTTTCCACGTTTGGCGGTTTTTTTCGCAAGTTTGAATTAAGCCTGATTGCTGCTGATGAACGCGACATTATCTATACCCGCACCAATATCCGCCAAGAGCAGGTTTACCTGTATCGCATGCAGGTTTCAAAAGCAACCATCCGCAGCTTGTTTAACAGTTATCTGCAAGAAGCACGTGAGCTTGAACAGCAGCCACGCTTCTACAATACCCTGACCAGTAATTGCACCACCATTGTGTTTAACATGGCCCGGCTGATTGACCCTGGGCTACCACTGGATTACCGCATTATTTTAAGTGGTTATTTGCCGCAGTATATTTATGAACACCGCGGGCTAAACCAGCAATTACCCTTTAGTGTCTTGCAGCAGCAGGCGTATATTAATCCTTATGCTCAGCACTATATTCCATCTGGCAACTCGTCCGGGCAAAGTAACTCCGCTGCTTTTTCGGCCGCAATCCGGCACCAGCCTAATATTCAGCCTGTGCCTTAGTATTGTGTGTTCATTATATTTAAGGGACGATGAAACTGTCACCACAATGTGTAGCGGTAAGTAGCTGAATCAACATTCGGTGACATAGTTTCCATACAGCGTCTATAGAGTGTCCGGCAGGTTTCTGCTTTTATAATTTGTCATTCAAGCAGAAAACAGGAAAATCCCAATAATGTCCCTTGTTAATTTCTCTTCTCATTATCGTCATTTTTTTTATGGTCTGATGGCCTGTGCCACTATTGGAATGACAGCTTGTAGCACCACCCCTTCTTTAAATCAGGCAGGTGAGCTGCAAGCAAAGGCGGATATTTCCACTTCCAATCCGCTTAAAATTCTAACGGCCTCACGCTGGGAACTTATCCAGCCAATGGATGGTTCCAGCACCACGGTAAATTCGGAATTACGTCCTGCGCTTCAGCTTGAAGCCAGTACCCAGCGCTTTTCCGGCAATGATGGCTGCAACCGGATTATGGGCAGCTATCAGGCCGACATGACCAGCCTGAAATTCGGCCAAGTGGCTAGCACCAGAATGGCTTGCATTCCCGGTAATGAAACCGTGTCACGCAATTTTAGTGACGCATTAAACCGTACTAGCGCTTACCGGTTTGAAAGTGATTATCTGATTTTGCTGGACAATAAGGGTGATAAACTGATTACGCTACGCAAGGCCGGTAGCTCAACAGCCAATTAGTTAAAAACTATTCTTGAGAATTTTTTAGATTTTATCATGTTAGATTAAATTGATTAGGAGAGAGCAATGGCACAGCAACGGGCAATCTTTGGTGGTGGCTGCTTCTGGTGTACGGAAGCCGTTTTTCGTCAGGTTAAAGGGGTAAGCCAGGTCATTAGTGGTTATGCAGGTGGCGCACGACCCAACCCCAGCTATGAACAGGTGTGTTCCGGTGCAACAGGCCATGCCGAAGTGATTGCAGTGGATTTTGATGATAGCATCATTAGCTTTGAAACCCTGCTGGATATTTTCTTTGCCACCCATGACCCAACCACTTTAAACCGTCAGGGCAATGATGTCGGCAGTCAGTATCGTTCGGTAATTTACTACCAGAATGAACAGCAGCAACAGACTGCACAGGCCAAAATTGAGCAGCTCAAACAGCAAGGCATTAATGCCGTCACCGAGCTTAGCCCGGCAGTGCCGTTTTTCGAGGCTGAAAGCTATCATCAGGATTTTTATGCCAAGAATCCAACTCAAGGCTATTGTAATTTTGCCATTCCACCCAAGCTCTCCAAGCTTAAACAGTATTTTTCCGATCAACTGGCTTAAACATATGGCTGGGCAGACTATGCTTGTTAATTAGTACAGTGCCCATGATAAATAGGGTCTAAGGCTTACTGCCCTTATACTGAGGAAGGTACTGCTGTGGTAGATCTGGCAAAAAATGGTAGGCAATTTTCCAGTGCGCGGCAGTCCTGACCCAGACTGCGTTGAATAAAAAAGTCCTGTACCATTTGCGCCTGTTGTTCGATGCCATATTGAAAAAAGCTTTTGCCTTCCTTAAGCAAATACTGGTAACGCCGATCCAGTACCGCACGCCGGATCACCTTCATGCCCTGCTGTACCTGCCAGACATGGGTCATTTCATGGATAAACCAGGCCTGCTTACCCAAAGGTGCTTTAGAAAAGTCATCCAGATAATCTGCTGGATTAAAATAAATATGGCCATTTGGGCTAATGGCATAACCGCGGATTACCCATGAACTGGCACAAATACGGGGTATGTCCAGATCAAGCTGCTCATGAAAAACAGAATAAGCCAGACTTTTTTCACCCAGCGTCAGGGCACGGCTGGTTTTTAGACGCAAAAAATGATTTAGCAAATCAGGGGCTATCCATAAAACTTATATACTGTAGGATAGGACATTGCAGAACGATGCACTGTCATCTGTATTAGCCTGCAATCACCAACCCAAGCCTTGTTCGGCTTTGCCAGTCAGCAGTCATTAAAAAACAGTCCATACTATAAGCGTACTACATCACTTCTTTACATTAATTTACTGTTAAAAATAGTATGGTGATATCAGGAACTCGGTTTTATAACATTGGATGTTATGATATTTCGCTGTTTTTATGGGCTTCTTTCGTCGAAACTTTTCTATCGACAACATAAATGCAGTACAATATCTGCTAATTTTAATTACTTTTTTGCACTATAAGCCTTTGTTGTCGCAATGCAATTTATAACAGTCATATCGCATTCGCCAATCAACAATGCAGTGTAACGCCTACCCTGCCACTGGTTAGGGTATTAAGGAAATCGGATTATTATGAGTGTGTTAACTTTTGCCCTGGCGCAATATTCCCCCCGTGTTGGTGACCTGCTGGCAAACGCAAAACAAATGGTACAGCTTGCTGAACAAGCCAAACAAAAAGGTGCTGATGTCATTGTTTTCCCTGAGCTTGCAGTAACCGGATATCCACCTGAAGACTTGTTATTACGTGCCAGCATGAACAAGCGGGTGCGTCATGCACTGGATGTTCTCAAGCAGGTTAATGGCATTACCATGGTGGTAGGTTATCCGCATCAGGATGATGATGCCACCCAGCCACAACCGCGCTATAACTCGGCAGCAGTCCTGTGTGATGGCAAGATTCTGGGTGTTTATCACAAACAGTATTTGCCCAATTATAGTGTGTTTGATGAGCGCCGCTATTTTACAACGGGTTCGCAGCATGTGATTCTGGAAATCAAAGGCCAGAAAGTCGGCCTATTGGTGTGCGAAGACATCTGGCAGGAAAAGCCCATTTGCCAGTTGAAAAAACTGGGGGCGGATGTGGCCGTGGTGCTCAATGCTTCACCATTTGAAACCGGCAAGCATGACCGTCGCAAGGAATTATTGCAAAACCAGACCAGAACCAATGCAATCCCGCTGGCTTATGTCAATTGTGTTGGCGGACAGGATGATCTGGTATTTGATGGCGGTTCAATGGCAGTGAATGCCGATGGCAGCATTGCTGCTGAAGCCAACCGCTTTAGCGAACAGCTATTGCTGGTTGAGTTTGACTGCGAAAAGCATGCCTTTAACCAGCAGCCACCGGTTGCAGCGCTGTCTGCTGTCGCTGAAACCTACCAAACCCTGGTGGTGGGTGTACGCGATTATGTTAACCGCTCCGGTTTTCCCGGTGTCATTCTGGGCTTGTCAGGTGGGGTGGATTCTGCCCTTTGCCTTGCCATTGCCGTGGATGCGTTGGGGCCAGAACGTGTAAATGCCGTAATGATGCCATTTGCCTATACCGCGCAAATTAGTCTTGACGATGCGGCTGCACAGGCCAAGCGCCTGAATGTGGCTTATCACGTGGCTGAAATCCACAACATTGTGCATAGCTTTGCCAACACTTTGCACCCGTTCTTTGGGGACAGCGATGTGGGCGTTACTGAAGAAAACCTGCAAGCCCGTACCCGCGGCACCTTGCTAATGGCACTATCCAACAAGTTTGGCCATCTGGTACTTACCACCGGCAACAAGTCGGAAATGGCAGTGGGTTATGCTACCCTGTATGGCGACATGGCTGGTGGTTATGATGTGCTTAAGGATGTGTACAAAACTGAAGTGTTTGAGCTGTGCCGCTACCGGAATTCGCTGGAAGAAAGCCCGGTGATTCCGGAACGCGTGATTACCCGTCCGCCCTCTGCCGAGTTACGCCCGGATCAGGTGGATCAGGATTCATTACCCCCATACGAAATTCTGGATGCCATTCTACAGGGTTACATTGAGCATGACCTGAGCCAGACTGAACTGGTGGAAAAAGGGTTTGATTGTGATGTGGTGAACCGTATTATCAAGATGGTAGACCGGAACGAATACAAGCGCCGTCAGGCAGCCATCGGTCCCCGCGTTACCAGCCGTGCTTTTGGCCGCGAACGTCGCTATCCACTGGTGAATGGCTGGCAGGCCGGAGATTAATCCTTAATGACCCAGTCATCCTCCAATCCATCCTCTGAGACACCTGATCAGGCTTTAAATCAACCGGTAGCATCCTGTGTTCCTGCAACACAGGCACGCTTACTGGCTGAACAGTTACTTGAAGCCCAGGTGGCGTTTGTCAAAGCGCGTCTGAGTAATGCCGAGGTGAGTGATCACGCAGCCAGCCTGATTAATTTTTGTCTGGAACAGGGCAAGGACATTACCCTGGAAGAAGTGGTTAGTGCCCAAAGCATTCGTGATGTGGTTCAGGTCTATGCTTTTGACCTGAATCTGGGTGCTGGTGTCATTGAACTGATTGGTGCGATGGCGCAACGCTTGTATAGTGAAGCCAATCATCTGGCGCCTACCCTGCAAACCCTGATTTCCAGCCACCAGCTGGAACAGTGGATTGACAAGATTCTGGAGCTGGATCAGGTGCGGCATCATCTGGTACAGGCCGTGTTGCAAAGCCCGGCAGCTCACGAGGTGATTGGGCAGATTATTTCAAGCCTGCTAAAAAAACAGTTGCCCAACTGGCGTGAACAAATTTCAGAGCAACTGGGCAGCGGCTGGATGGCCAAAACGCCTTTGCTGCCACGCCTGATGAAACTGTTGTTGCAACAGGAAGAAAAACTGTTATCCATTGCTGAGCAGCATTTAAGCCAGTTTATCCAGAATCAGGGCACACAGTTACTGAATCTGGATGCTGAAGAACTAAAAGATATTGCATGGCAAGTCTGGCTAAATATCAAGGACATTCCACTGAATGAATTATCCAGTGGTATTGAAGCGCTGGACATTGAAGAATTTTTTGTTTTGATTTATGAGCTGTGGCGTGAGTTGCGCCAGACTGAATATTTGCAGCGCCTGATCTTCACTGGCATTGATGTATTTTTTGAAGTGTATGGCGACTATCCGGTATCCGAATTGCTGGAAGAAATTGGCATTAGCAAGCAGCACCTAATCAATGACGGGAACCGTTTTTTGCCACAAGCCATTGCAGCCCTCAACCAGCATCATGTGCTGGATCAACTAATCCGCCTGCAACTCAGCGATTTTTATCTCAGTTCGTCTACCTTAAATTTAATTCAGCAAAGTTTGTTGACAACCACCACGATCCAGCCAGCCTCACCTGAATAAATAGGCAATCCTTCTTTAACAGGCTGTACAGCGGCGCTGGTTACTGGTTTTTATCCTGCTCCAGCTCATTAATTAGCTGCTTCATCCGGGTAATTTCTTCTTTTTGCGTTTGAATAATTCCATCTGCCAGTTCCCGCACCCGCGGGTCTTGAATACTGGCGCGCTCACTGGTCAGGATGGCAATGGAATGATGCGGAATCATGGCTTTCATCCATGAAATCTGGTCCACTGTGGCCTGACTGCGCACCAGCCACAATGACAGCACGGCAACAATTCCACTGGCCGCATAAATCATCAGGTTATGTTTTTTATTTTTATACATGCCCTGCATAAAAGTCAGCATGATGATTGCCATGACTGCGCCCATAAAAATAGCCATATAGACCCGGGTTTCACTAAAATAAATATGCTCAGCCTCATACACATTGCTATACATCATGACAAACATGGCTAGTGTGGAAGTTAGAATCATCAGGCACAATTTCAAATAAGGATTCATTTGTAGTCCTTGTTTTTCTAAATGAATCCTTACCTTAATCAGATCTGGGCCATTTTTAAGTAGTGTTTAAGTAGGCAAATGTATAGAGGCATTTATCCAAGCAATATTTTGCTTGCGGCATGGCTTAGCGAATGGTAATAACTTCACAAAACCCGATTTCGTCAAGTACCGTATGATGCTGTAAATCGTATAGATAAACCTTACTCAACGTATGCTGGAAAGTCTTTTTAAGCGCCACATGCATGAATTTTTCCAGCTTGAGTTGCTGCCACAGTTTTTCGTAGCCAGACGTAATGCGGTGAATGTATAAATCGTCTTCCATATAGGCAGGTTCGCCATCAATGGAAAAAGAGACATTGGGATTGTCTTGTACCAGTAAGTCAATAATCATGCTGCTCTCCCTTCATTTCCTGTCCTTTTATGGTAAAACGAGAAAAAATCGGTGCTATATCTGTTTGGTTAAACAAAATGATCTAATCTTCACAAAGCTGGCTTAAAACAGGAAAAAACCGGATGTACTGGGCATTAAGGTAACAATTAAATACAATGGAATGAGTAGCATCAAGATAAGCACACCCACAGTGGCCATATCCTTAAGGCTCATGACATAAGTATTTTGATCAGCTTCAAGTCCTCTCAGTACCTGCATAGTAGTGGCAGAATTGCTGGAATTACGGCTGTATAGAACATCGAGAAATGAATGGATCAGCTGATTATTGAGTAAATAAGGATTAAAGCCTGCCAGCTGGTTGTGCTGGAAAAAATGTTCAATAGGTTGTTCAAAGTGGGTATAGCGCGAGCCCCACTGCTCAAACTTGAGCTGCTCTGCCACATCGTAAAACAGCAGTGAAACACCCTGATGGCGCAAGTCCTTTAGCAAGTGCTGGTACAGGCGGTCAACCTCGGGTTTTCTGCCTTCTATATACTGGAAAAAATAGCCATTGCCGTAGAGCAGTACGCCAGTAAGCTGATGGTTAAAATTATACTGCCGGGCGGATTCAAAAATCTGGATTAGATCATTGCGGATATGCACCGGATTGGCAGTTGCCGTACTGGCATAGGCCAGTCGAACATAAGGTATCATTATTATCTTCTATTAAGTGGAGCCATCTTGGCTTCTCAAGGCTTCAGTGTACGCCTAAAAAATAATCAAATCCATTATTTATAAAAATAACTTAATATAAGCGTAAATATTTCTTACTAATTATGAAGCTGGGGCTTATCAATCCTGTAGGTGATTTAATACCACTACATGCAGATAAAAGACGGACATAAAAAAAGTCCAGTCTGAGAGACTGGACTATAAAACTTGTATTTCAAAAATCTTTACCATTGTCTTAATAAACAATGGTAGCGGGGGCTGGATTTGAACCAACGACCTTCGGGTTATGAGCCCGACGAGCTACCAGACTGCTCCACCCCGCAGCAGAGGTGGCATTTATACGCGCCTGTGGCTGCCGCGTCAACATAAATTT
Organism: Alkanindiges illinoisensis DSM 15370; assembly: GCF_000619845.1. Lineage (GTDB taxonomy): Bacteria > Pseudomonadota > Gammaproteobacteria > Pseudomonadales > Moraxellaceae > Alkanindiges > Alkanindiges illinoisensis. The sequence goes on from NZ_JHUX01000003.1 coordinate 1,663,952, forward strand.
TGGTTTGTTTTATCTATTGCACGTTTTTTGAGTAATTCTGTGTGTTTTTGCTCAAAAAATAGCTTAGTGATAGCTCATCATTGCAGTACTAACCAGCACATAAGTGGCAATCAGGAACAAGGGTAAAAAAACAGAAATCAGGATGATCTGGTTCATTTTCATGGCAGGCTCTCAGTTACCTCAATAAGGAAGCCATAGACTACTGAATAGATATTTAAGCCCGATTACAGTACGGGCGTCATGGCCAGCAAGCGCTTAACCAATAGATTTTCTGCTGTGGGTTAACGCGCCAGCAATCAGAACAGCTAGAACATTGCCTCGCTGATTTAGCTAGTTATTATATAGCTTGCTATTATTTTGCTAATCATGCCTTGACTGGCCTAGGCTGACTCCCCCTGCCTTAACTAACCTGATAACGCCTTAGCTCCTCTGGATCATGGGCGCAAAATAGCGATACTTCATCAGCATGCTGGAGCGCCAGTTGCCGCAAGCGTGCCAGGTTTTCTCGCCGTGGCTGCGCATAGGTCTGAACCAGCTTTTCAAAAAACCGCAGTCCTGCTGGCATACGTGGCTGAGCACTCACCTGGCTGTGATGGAAATAGGCATCACCACAGTGCAATAGCCATTTTTTGTCTTGCCGTACTGCAACACCCACATGCCCTTTGGTATGACCAATTAATGGAATCAACAGCAGGTCATCAGCCAGTTCGGCAATTGGGGCGATGGCTTCAAAGCCAAACCATAATTTTTGTGCCTGACCTTGATGCTGGCTGTGTACCACCCACTGTGGCTGGTGTTCAAACTGTACTGAACGGAAGCGCAACAGGTCTCGCATGTCGGGTTGTACAATTTGTAGGAATTCCGGCTCAAGTACATGCACCTTGGCATCAGGAAAGTCACTTAAGCCGCCAGCATGATCAAGATCCAGATGTGTTGGCATCAGGTGGCGTACCTCTTTTAAGTCGTAACCCAACGCCTGAATCTGGTACAGCGCCGTTTCGGTCTTGTCCAGCGTGGGTCTGGCCAGTCGTAAAAAAGTGTCACCCAATCGGCCACGGGGATTCTGGATATCGCGGCTGCCAAAGCCACAATCCACCAGAATCAAACCCAGCGTGGTTTCAACCAGCAGGCAGTGACAAACCAGCCGGGCCGGTTTTTTCCAGCTGCCATAGCCATTAATCAGCTTTTGGCAGGCCGGGCACATGGTGCCGCAATTTAAATGATGAATACGCACAATACTAGCCTTGCTGTGGCCACGTTGTTTATCCTGGCTGTCGGGCTGGTCATCAGTAGCACAAGCTGTCGCTTTACTGTTGATATCCTGAATGGCCGCTGTGCTGATTTTAAAGCGATTCATTTTGGGTGCATTCCATTTAAGCATGGGAGACTGCAAAGCACGGGTTGCACGATTTTTGTTGTCATTCATGGCTTCTTGGCTTCCTGCTGGCTGATTGCTTGGCCTGACTAATTGCTTGGCATGAGGCTTGCTCTTCAACTGGCAGTATTATTTTTTTTAAGATAAAAGTTTTGACAGCTTCTACCAGCTTTTATACAAATTGCGCCAGACAGTTGCTCAGGTTGTTTCTTTTGCTGCTAGAACGCATATTTCCCACACGCATAATTTTAACAATTTGCGCTACAGTGCAAAAAATTTCCCGTAAATATTTTTATATTCAACAGCTTAATTTCCAGGTTTTTTAAGAAAAATCCGGACTGCATATTCATCATACAGCCAGATTTTCTGATAAAAAATTTTCATTTAAATGAATTACTTTATTAATCCAGTCGATAAAAACGCTTGGCATTATCGCGGAAAATTGCTTGCATGGCGGCGTCTCCATAAGGCTGAATCATGCGGGCATAAGCCTCCATCAGATTGCTCAGGCTAGTATTGACCTTGTCCATGGGAAAGTTGGAGGCATAAATGATGCGCTGGGTCCCAAACACGGCAATGGCGTTTTCAATGAGTGGTGAAAGTAAATCAACCATTTGGCTGGCACTGGCCAACTGGCGGTTTTTATAAAACGCATGACCCAGTACCGGCATCATCAGGCCGGAAATTTTGGCATACACATTGGGCTGTTCAGCCAGTTGTGCAATATCATCTTGCCAGCGCGCAAAAATGTCCTGACGGGCAGCATCCGTTACCCCGGTATAGTTTCCCACCGGCCCAAACAGGCCAACGGGTGTGCCTAGATGATCCAGTACCATCGGCGTCTCTGGAAAGGTGCTGGCCAGTTGCGTCACATCTGCAATTTGCGTGGAATAAACCCATGCATCAAAGCTAAGGCCGTTTTTGGCAAACTGTTCAAAGCCTGCCAGAAACTTGCGGCTGGTATACAAATGCGCTTCATCGCTCCATTGATGCACACCCGGATCAGGATGATGTGAGGCCATGCGCCGCAAGCCGCGCAACAAGGGCGTTTGTGCCTGATGCAATTGCAGGATTTTTTTAAACCTGCGGTCTGTAAAGTCAGCTGTAGCGACAATGCCACCCAGACGAATGCCGTGCTGTTCAAACGGCAGTTGTTTAACCCAGCGAGTTTCACCCACTACACCGTTGCCTTTGTGGTCGTGCCAGCTGGCTTCAATATGCACCACTTGCTCGACCTGATAACCGGACTGTTGATCGCCAGCCAATCCATTATCGCCGAGATCAGCAGCATAATTAGCTGGTAAGTACGGTGCCAGTGCATAATCCGTTAGACCCAGCATATCTATTAGTGGCTGAGGTTTAACCAGCCGCACTACCTTGTCCATTAAGGCGGGATGCTGACCCAGCAGCTTTACCAGTAGGGCTGCAGTATGCGGTGTATGGTACGGGTCCCATTGGTGAATATGCGGGTCAACAATTGGAAAATTAATTAAATTCATGTCCTGCTCCCTGCTAAAATCTCCGTTTTAAATACAATAGACTTCTTTTATAAGTAGCTTTCACCCCTCTTGCAAAACATATTTTTCATTCCCCTTATTAAGGAGTGAGCGAAGCGCAAGAGGGGGCTATGAAAGAAGTCTAATGTACTCAGCTCAGTTTATTGACCAGTCGCAACGGCAAATTACGCATCAAAAAGCCCAATGGTTTCCACGGCCAGTCGGGTACATAGGCCTTGATCGGCTGTTTTTCTATTGCCTTAACCAGTGCTTTGCTGCCCACTTTTTCACTGACTTCAAACGGCAGTTTTTTGGCGCCTTCATTGAGTTCCGTGCGGATATAGCCGGGGAAAATAGTTGAGACTTTGATTGGTGTATCAATCAGCTCAGCGCGGATGCCTTCAGTTAAATGCGCCAGTGCTGCCTTGCTGGCGGCATAAGTCGACAGGTGTTTTGGCAAGCCACGCATGGCCGACATCGAAGACATGGTCACCAGATGACCATAATTTTGCTTGCGGAAAATCTCAACCGCAGCTTCGCATTGCGCCAGTGCAGCAATAAAGTTGGTTTCAGCCGTTTTGCGGTTAATCTCAAAATGGCCCTTGCCAATACGGCGACCTTCACCCACGCCAGCGTTAACAATAATGCGGTCAAGCCTGCCAAACTGCGCAGCAAACTCACGAAACACGCTAAACACCTGGTCATAATTATTGACATCAAGGCTTTGAATGGCAACCGTAATCCCATATTGCTGTTCAAGCTCGGCTTTTAGCTGCTCTAGCCGTTCCAGCCTGCGTGCACACAGGGCAAGGTTATAACCCACTGCTGCAAATTCGCGTGCCATGCCAGCGCCCAAGCCTGAACTGGCACCCGTAATTAAAATCACTTTGCCATTGCTGCTTAATACTTTCGGATTTGTTGCCATATTATTGTTCCTGCTTTATCAGAATAAAAAAACCAGACTGCGACCAGCCCACCAGCCCACCAGCACATCATGAATAGTTGGGATTAATGCCCGATTTTAATGCCTGCTGTTAATGCCACGTGAGCAAGTTACTGGCCTGACCACGAAAATGGTTATGCTCGTTAATACTCAGCACAGTATGTTTGCGGCCATCGCTGCGAATTTGCGTGATGCCGCAATTAACCAGTGCCCAGTTCAGCTCAAAGGTGGCCTGATCACTTAAGCCCATCAGCGCTTGCACAATCACAGAAATCACCCCGCCAGAGCTAAATACCACGCTATGCTGCCCTACACTTTGCGTCACAATGTCATTGAGTGCAGCAAGACTGCGCGCCTGAAACTGCAGCCATGTTTCACTGTAATCGCAATCATATTCACCGCATTGCCAGCGTTGCATGGCTGCCCCAAAGAGCTTGCCCAACGTTTTTTTGGGATGCTCAGTGGCTGCAATCGCCTGCATCAGCGCCTCCCGGGTGGGATAGCGCGCTGTATCGAGTTTCATCAAGACTTGTTCATGGTCAAACTCATTAAAGCCCGCATGAATGACTGGATTCAGCGCACAATTGGCAGCTTGCAGACAGGTTTCTGCGGTTTGCTGGTGGCGGGTCATTGCGCCTATCCAGACGTGGTCAAACTGCTGTTGCTGATTGGCAAATAATTCACCTAAATGTGTGGATTGTGCAAAGCCTTTGGATGAAAGCTGGTCATAATTGGCTGCGCCAAAGGAGGCCTGCCCGTGCCGGATTAAGGTAATGAGTGCCATCGCTGCTTATTGTCCTTTTCGCTGGCTGTTTAGTTTTGACAACAGGCCTGAATGTGATATGACGTTTGAAACCGTCTGCTGTGCCATGAGTTTCAGGCAACGCACATGCAGCGCATGCACAATCAGCCAGAAATTCTTAAAGGCCGGATTGCGGGTTTGCTTGTGGTAATAACGGTAATAAATCTGCTGCGCAATCACCGCTAGGCGGAACATGCCAAACACCTCATAAAATGTCCAGTTGCTGGTGTGCATGCCGGTTTTATCAAGGTAATACTGCACTACTTCCTTGCGGCTAAACATGCCGGGTAAATGAGTTGGCTGGCGGCGCATAGCGCGCAAAATCATGTTGTCATCCGGTTGTACCCAGTAGGCCAGTGCACTGCCCAGATCCATTAGCGGATCGCCAAGGGTCGCCATTTCCCAGTCAAGCACGCCAATTACCCGCATGGGTTCTTGCGGGTCTAAAATCACATTGTCAAAGCGCCAGTCATTGTGAATCACGCAGGTTTTACTATCAGCGGGCAGGTTGCTTTTGAGCCAGCGCCGCACCAGCTTGAAACTGGGCACATTAATAGTGCGGGCTTTTTCGTAACGTTTGTCCCAACCTTCTATCTGACGCTGGCAATAGCCCTCGCCCTTACCAAGCGTTTCCAGCGCAGTGCCGTGATAATCGACCTGATGCAAATCAATCAGTGCATCCAGCACGTTGATACAGAGCTGCCGAACCTCAGTTTTGCCAAAGTTGATTTCCTTGGGCAAATTGGCACGCGGAATAATGCCTGCCACCCGCTGCATCACATAAAAATCACAGCCCAGCACTGATTCATCAGTACACAGTGCCACCATGTCCGGCACCAGTGGATAGGCGGGCTTAAGAGCTTTTTGTACCGTGTATTCACGCACCATGTCATGCGCGGACTTGGCCTTGGTACCTGCCGGTGGACGACGCAGGATCAAATCCTGATTGTCATATTCAATCCGGTACGTCCAGTTGGATGCACCGCCAGAATACTGGGTCACCCGCGCATTGCCCTGCAAGTCTAATCCCTGAGCGCTTAACCACTGCTCCACTGCGGCAATATCCAGCTCCTCGCCACTACGGACTGTGCCGCCAATATCAATCACTGACATCTTGTTATCCCTATTCTTTCATCTTATTTGGAACGTCTGGAATAGCCGCGTTTGGCCAGTTCAATGCGGGCAATCACGCCCTTATGCACTTCATCCGGGCCATCCGCCAACCGCAAGCTACGCGCCTGTGCAAAAAATCCGGTCAGTGGCGTATCGCGTGACATGCCTGCCCCGCCATGGATTTGCATCGCCATGTCCACTACTTTTTCCAGCACATTTGGCGCAACCACCTTGATGGCTGAAATTTCAGTCATGGCTGCCATATTGCCAAAATTGTCCATTTTCCACGCCGCATATAAGGTAAGTAAACGAGCCTGATCAATGGCAATGCGGGCTTCAGCCAATTTTTCGCGATTGCCGCCCAGATTTAAAATGGGCTTACCAAAAGCCACCCGGTTCATGCCACGGTCAATCATCAGTTCCAGCGATTTTTCTGCCGCGCCAATGCAGCGCATGCAATGGTGAATGCGGCCCGGCCCAAGGCGACCTTGTGCAATGGCAAAGCCTTCACCCGGCCCGCCAATAAAATTGGCCACTGGCACACGCACACTGTCAAAACTCACCTCGCCATGGCCATGTGGTGCATCATAATCACCAAATACCGGCAGCATGCGCTCAATGGTCACGCCCGGTGTATTGACTGGCACCAGTACCATGGAATGCTGATGATGGCGATCCTTGCTGTCATCGGGTGTATGTGCCATAAAAATAATAATGCGCGCATTGGGATCACCCAACCCTGATGACCACCACTTGCGGCCATTCAGTACAATCTCATCGCCTTCAACAACGGCAGTAGCCTGCATGTTGGTGGCATCGCTGGATGCAACGGCAGGTTCAGTCATGCAAAATACCGAACGGATGTCGCCAGCCAGCAGCGGCATCAGCCATTGCTGTTTTTGCGCCTCAGAACCATAGCGCCACAGCACCTCCATGTTTCCTGTATCGGGCGCATTACAGTTAAACACCGTGGGCGCAATCAGGCTGCGTCCGGTTTGCTCGGCAATGTGCGCGTACTCCTGAATAGTCAAGCCGGCGCCCAGCGTGTCATCCGGCAAAAACATATTCCATAGACCCGCTGCTTTAGCCTTGGCTTTAAGGTCTTCCAGCACGCTCGGCCATTGCCACGTGGTCCAGTCACCGCCAATGTTGGTGCTGTGGACTTCGTGCCAAAAATCCGCTTCGATGGGTTCAATATGTTGCTGAATAAATTGTCTGGTTTTTTCCAGATATTGCTGCCCGCGCTGGCTAAGTTCAAAGTTCATATAAGCTGTCCTTTCTGTGCGGTGATGCTGTTTATGGCATGGTTTTTTCTATCGACTGGCTTAAATCTAATGAGTTTTATACAATGAATAAAATGAATTATTTTAATTTTATAGTATGAATACTGTGCATGATTATCCCTTACTGAATAGTAATTCCCAAAATAGCAGCTTGCCAAATGACAGCACGTCAAACCACAACGTCACGCCAAGCCGTAATCCATTAAGCCGGATGGACTTAAACCTGTTTCGTATTTTTGCCGTGGTTTACCGTGAGCGTAACCTGACCCGCGCTGCCGAACAGTTGTTTTTAAGTCAATCTGCCGTTAGCCATGCGCTGGGACGCATGCGCGAGCAACTGGATGATCCACTATTTATACGTGAAGGCCACGGCGTGTGCCCAACCCCACTGGCAAACCGTTTGTGGCCAGACATTGAACAGGCACTCCTATTGCTTCAGCAAGCCATGCAGCGCTCGACATCATTTGAGGCCAGCCGCGACATCAAGCAGCTGACCATTGCCATGAATGATGAAATTGAACCTGTGTTTTTGCCACAAATCGTGCAATGGTTTCAGCAGCAAGTGCCGCAAATCCAGCTTCATAGTGTACGGATTGACCGGCAAACCCTGCGCAGCGATTTAAGCAGCGGACGCATTGATCTGGCGATTGATATTGCCCAGCCCAGTGAGCGCGACATTGCCCACCAGTTGCTGCTGCGTGATGAATTTGTGGTGTTGAGTCGTCCCGAACATCCATTGGCACAAGCGGGTCTTAATGCGGAAACTGCGGCCAGTCACTATATTCAGGCTGAACATATTGCCGTGTCTGCCCGGCGTACTGGGCGTGCGGTAGAGGATTTTTTGTTTGCCAAACAAGGGATTGAAAGGCAGATTAAAATACGCTGCCAGCAGTATGAATCGGCAGGCCGTATTGTGCAAAGCAGTGCCTTATTGCTAACCATGCCGCGCAGTCTGGCGCATCAGGTGGCTGAACATCTGGAGATTCAGATTTTGCCGCTACCCATTGCCATTGAAGACCTTGAGTTGCATTTGTACTGGGATATGGGCAAAAATCTGGAGCAGCAAACCCTGTGGTTTCGCCAGCAGCTGATGGCGCTGCTCAATACCCAACAGTCCGTTGAATGAATAATCCGCTTAAGCCTGCTGGACTAAACAGGCTTAAACACTGATTTTGGGCTTGGGCATGCTTTGCATAATCTGACTATGCGCTGGCACATCATGGGTAAGCCACACATTGCCACCAATTACCGAACCCTTGCCAATCGTAACCCGGCCTAAAATCGTGGCGCCAGCATAAATCACCACATCGTCTTCAACTACCGGATGACGGGCATAATCCTTTTGCAGGTGGCCTGCCTCGTCCACTTCAAAGCGTTTGGCTCCCAAAGTGACTGCCTGATAAATGCGTACCCGCTCGCCAATAATACAGGTTTCACCAATCACCACGCCCGTACCATGATCAATAAAAAAACTTTTGCCAATTTGCGCACCCGGATGAATATCAATACCAGTGGCTGAGTGTGCCAGCTCGGCAATCATGCGTGCCAGCAGCGGGATATTGTTCTGGTACAGCACATGCGCTAGCCGGTGATAAGTAATTGCCAGCATTCCCGGATAGCATAGCAATACTTCGTCAACACTGCGCGCGGCTGGGTCGCCCTCGTAGGCAGCCTGTACATCACTATCCAGCAGACGACGGATATCCGGCAAGGCATTGGCAAAAGTTTGTACCACGCTGCTGGCCTGTTGCTGGATGATGGCCGGATCAGGCTGGTGATTACTGTCACGGATAGTGGCTGAAATTCGGTAGCGCGCTTCATAGCTGAGTGTCAGGCGTACCTGCTCATACAGTGCCGACAATACCTTGTCGAGCGTAAAGGCAATGTAGACATCCTCGCCTTCTTGCCGCAAGTCTGCCGGGCCAAGTCGCATGGGAAACAAAATACCGCACAGGTCATCAACAATGGCTTTTAAGGTTTCTTTTGATGGCAATTCACGGCCACCAAACTCCTTGGGACGATGCTGTGACTCACGCCAGTCATGGCGCGCCTGTTGCAAGCCCAGCACAATATTGTCAATTTTCCAGTTTGCCACTGCAACTACCTCAAAAAATCAGCACCCGAAATCTGGCCTCTAAAACTTAAAAATTTCAGGCTATATTTATTTAATGAACACGCTATTAAATCGCGCCTGCCCCCTATTCCTGCAAGTTCATTTGTGTAGTAAAGCTGCTATGAAACAGCATATTGTGTAAATACGATTTGCGGAATAAAGCAATTTGGTGACTCTAAATAAAATCTGAATAAAAAATGCCTGACAGCAAATAGCAGCGAAATAGGAAAAATTAAGGCCTACCTTTTGGCTAAACCGCTTTTCAGATTGCTTTTAACGAGCTGCTGTTAATGGGCTGATCTTGATAGGCTCATATCAGCGCATAACGTGACAGTTTAAAAGAAGAAGCTCATATGGGGAAATCATAAAAAATGCCAAGCATATTCCGTTTAATGCAGAGCCAGTGCCTGTTTAAAACCAGTTTTCTTGGCTAACAAGCTTCGGCGCCCTAATATTGATCAGCTAGCATTAACCAGCTCGCATCAACCAGTTAACAGGGGCTAACTAAGCCGACAAATCAGTCAATACTCACTAAAGCTTATGGCTGCTCAGCCTGGCTTTTTTCATATTCGGCCACAGGATCAGTGGCTGCAATGGCTGCGGCCTGTTTGGCCTTGGCTTCACTTTGCAGCGCCATATTGGTAATGGTTGCATGATCCGGGCCAGCAACGGGTGTAGCTGGTGTGGTAGCAGCCGGATTCTGTACAGTGGCTGGTGCAGGTTGCTGATTAAAACTTTTTGAAAACAAAAACCCTAATCCACCAATAATTAATAAAATAATAATCAGTCTGCGCATTGCTGTTTTTTCCGTATTACTGGTTATCATGGTGCAGTAATTATGCGCTTTTTTTATTAAAAAGACATAAAACCACAGAATTTTCATCGGCAAAGCCAACAACATTTTGCCTGAATAAGTCATTTATATTCTTTAGAAAGATAAACCAAAGTACTATGTTTAAATCCTAACGCTGCCTTAATTAATTATTTTTAAAATACAGTTCTGGTAGCAGCGCTGTCATTAAAATGAACTGGATAGCGCTGCTCATTCGATTATTAAAATCTTAAAAGACTAACGATTAAACGGACGTATGTTTAAACCTGTCAGTTTTTAAAGGGATTAAGACGGTTACCCAAGTGATATTGCAGGCTAATCGGTAATGGTCGCACGCTGCTGGCAATCAGCTTGTTTATAGTGCCGGGTACACACACTGGCTTGCCCTTCATCACTGCTGCCCAGCCTTCGCGCACTACCTCTTCTGGCTGCTGCCACAAAATATCCGGCAACTTGCTGGCCTGATTGCGCGTGCCCATGATGTCGTGAAATTCACTGTGGGTAAAACCCGGGCATAAGGCAGTCACATGAATGCCCTGCGGTTTGAGCTCCATGTCCAGCGACTGTGAAATATCCAGCACATAGCTTTTAATCCCGGTGTACAGCAGGCTGGCACCCGGTGGTGAAAACGCAGCAACCGATGACAGATTGATAATACGGCCCCAGCCTTTGCTGCGCATGTTTGGAATGACCCGGTGACACAACTCGGTTACTGCGGTCACCATCAGCTGAATTTCAGCCGCCAATGTCGCCCATGGCGTATCAGCAAAGGCATCTTTGCCAGATAACCCGGCATTGTTAATCAGCACATCAATACGAATCCCCTGCGCTTGTGCATAGGCCATGATGTCAGCAGGGGCGCTGGTCAGTGTCAAATCGGCAGCAAAAATATCACACTGGATGCCATACTGGCTGGTGAGTTCTGCGGCCAGCGTTTCAAGTCGTTCAGCCCGGCGGGCAACCAATAACAGGTCATAGCCTTCACTGGCCAGAAAACGCGCAAAAGTCGCGCCAATCCCTGCTGAAGCGCCAGTAATTAATGCAGTACGGTTTTGTTTTTTCATCATGTTTCTCACTGGTATGATTAAGTTAAAGCTGGAATTTGAGCGCTGCTCACCTCAAAACCACGGCGGCTACGACCAATGTCACCACGGTAGCCATGATGCGGGCCTTGCAATAAAAACGGATACGGAATCTGGCACTGTTTCTTGTTAAACCCCCAGGTGCCAATGCCCAGATAACGTCCATCATCCAGTCGGCGGATTTCATCCACCATGTTGATGGCACCGCACAGCGAATGAAAATAGCGGTACACCAGTTGATAGGCAGGCTGCCCGTCAAAACGTGAGGGTGCAATCAGGGTGTGCATGGGATAAAGCTGGATGGTCTTGCGGCCCAGCAAAAAGGTGTTGTAGCCACGGCCTGTATGCTGGTCGACTGGACGAAATGCCTTGGATTGCCATGGCAATAGCGGATTAGTCAGGCTTAAGCCTGCAAGGGTGGCCAGTGGATTGGGCTGGTTTAGCATGCTGGCAGCATATTCACCATGCATTTCCTCAATGGTGGGTGCCTGCAAGGTGGAAAACAGTGCCACCAGCTGATCGGTGGAAAGCTGATGTACATCAATTAATCTGCTGTTGTTATTCATGGATTTCCCAAACTGGTTATTTATCTTGAACGTCATTCAAGATATAATACTAGCCAGCTTAATGTAGGGCTGTCAAGCTACTTTGGATCGTTGTCACTGTCTGTTTGGCAAGAGCAATTTATTGACAGTTTGAATAGTTAAGACCGGATTTTGGTTTAGGCTTTGATTTAAACCTTGATTTAACTACAGGAGGCCTGATGCCACGCAATAACCGCACGCAGGATCGGGAAGAAAAGCGTAACCTGATTATTGACGCTGCACAGCAATTATTTCTGCGCGAGGGTTACGAGGCCACCTCAATGACCCGGCTGGCCAATGCGGCCAGTATTGCCCCCAACACCATTTACTGGTATTTCAAGGATAAGGATGATGTGCTGATTGCGGTGCTGGACCGGGAATTGGCAGCACGTCTGGCAGATTACCTAAAGCAGTCATTTACCGACATGGCTGCGCGCTTATTGTGGGTAGTCCATCAACTGGAACTGGTCAGCCCACTGGTGAGCACAGTACATGCCCGTGCCCTGCTGGCCCCGGCCATTCAGGTCTGGCATGAGCAGTTTCATCGCCTGATTGAAGCAATGCTGCGCGTGGAGCTTGAGGCCGCAGGAATTTCTGCAAATCACCTTGAGGCTGTGATGAACATTTGGGTATTTACTATTGAAGGCCTGCTCACCCATCCCCTAAGCGCCAGCCAGAAACAGCAAATTTGCCAAACCCTGAGTCTTGGTATTCCGCAACAGGCCAGTGCCCGTAATGATTAAGTCGAAATTCAGTAACCAATTAAATACCTAACCCTTGCGGGCATCTCTGTAAGAATGCCCATACAAAATTAAGGCCCATCAATCGACAGGCCTTATTGTGTTGCAACAACAACTCATGATTCGTTAAACAGGATTATGAAGCCTGCTTTGCTGGGTTGGCTACGCTGCTGGTATTGCTATCGCTATTGGCGGCTGCACCATATTGCAGGGTGTAGTCTTCAAGATTCAGGGTTTTCAGTCGGGCTTTCAGCTTTTTCAGCGACCACGGCCAGGCAGCAAAGTTGCGGCCATTGGCATCCAGATAATAACTCTGGCAGCCGCCCGCATTAAATACCGTAGTTTTCAGGTGTTTTTGTACCTGCTCGTTGTGGTGTCTTAATACCTGAGGCTTAATCGACAGTTTGCTAATGCCCTGTTGCTTGATCTTGAGCAGGCCATCCACAATGTAGTCCAACTGGGCTTCTGCCAGTCCAATGAAAGAATCATAGACTAGCACGTTTGGCCCAAGCACCAAAAAGGCATTGGGTACGTTTTCAATGCTGGTGCCCAGGTAGGCTTCTGGTGATGTGTTTTTCCACAGTTCAGCCAGCACTTCACCTTTTTCATTCTTCACGCGCTTGCCAATTGGCGGATGAGACACCTCAAAGCCCGTGCCCCAGATAATTACATCTACTTCATGGCGCTCGCCATTGGCAGCCACCACGGTATTGCCCTCAACCTTAACCAGACCATGCGGAATCAGCTTGGTGTTGGGTTGCTGCAAGGCCGGATAATAGTTGTTGGCAAACAATAGGCGCTTACAGCCAATGGTAAAATTAGGCGTCACATTTTTCAGCAGTTCCGGGTCTTTTACCTGAGCTTTCAGCACCTGTTTAAAAATTTCACCCACTGGCTTTAGCACGGCTGGATTTCTCAGGCCAAAGTTAATGGCATTAAGTGATTGTGCCACAGCCTTGCGCCAGCTTTTCTGAATCACCGGATACTTGGCAATAATGGATTTGCTAAATTCACTTAAATCGGTGTCCGGCTTTGGCACTACCCACGGGGCAGTCCGCTGGAACACATACAGTTCTTTGGCCAGTGGCTGGATTTGTGGCACAAACTGGATGGCAGATGCACCAGTACCAATCACGGCAATGCGCTTGCCGGTCAGGTCATAGTCATGGTTCCAACGGGCAGAATGGAACATCTCACCGGTAAAGGTTTCAATACCATTGAGTTTTGGAATTTGCGCTTCAGTAATGGGGCCAGTGGCAAAAATTACTGTTTTGGATAAATACGGCCCGTTAGTGGTTTCCAGTTGCCACACATGCTGGGCTTCATTCCACTCGGCACTTAGCAGCTCATTGTTAAATTCAATCAACGAGGTAATGTTGAACTGATTGCTGGTTTCTTCCAGATAATTCAGAATTTCCGGCTGACGAGCAAACAGGTGGCTCCACTTGGCACTTGGTGCAAAGGAGTAGGAATACAACGATGAAGGTACATCGCAGCCACACCCCGGATAGGTGTTTTCGCGCCAGGTTCCACCTACGCGGCTGGCTTTTTCAATAATCTTGAAATTGGTGTAGCCTTCCTTGTTTAAGCGGATGGCTGCCGCAATCCCGGAAATGCCGGCACCCACAATAAAGGTGTCATAAATATGCGCCGGGGTTGCCGTTTTTTTGGCACGGCTGTTTGTTTTTGCTGCTGTTGTCATGAAAAAACCTACCTCTAAATTGGTGAATTACACAGACGCTGTCTTAAACAGCCTGCTTATTTAAACAGTCTGTAGCCTGTGCCCAGAAACTTGGTGTAAAGGCCTGGTGATGCACGTTTCATCAGCCAGAACAGCTTGGCATCAATTTGCGGAATGGTATACAACTTGCCTTTATCCAAATTATCCAGTGTCAGTTTTGCCACCTTGTCACTGGTGGTAAATGCCAGATTGGTCAAGGCATAATCCAGTAGTCCCTTATGCGGCACCTTACCATTTTTGATGATATTGGTTGGCACTAGCGTTGGGCACAACACATTGACTTTAATATTAAATTTTTTCAGTTCGGCCGACAGGGTTTCTGACAAGGCCCGAACCCCGGCTTTAGACACGTTGTAAACGGTCATTTCGGGCGCGGCAGTATAAGAGGCAGCGGAAGCCACATTAATAATGGCGCCATGACCCAGTTGCTTAAATTTCGGCACAAAGGCACGGCAACCATAAATCACGCCCCATAAATTGATATTCATGCACCATTGCCAGTCTTCTATGGTCATTTCATCAAATTTGCCACCTAGGCCAATACCTGCGTTATTGATCACCAGCGTAACCGGGTTTTGCATCAACTGCCCGGCTTGTTCGGCCAGCTGCGTGACTTGCTCTTCTTTTGCCACATCACATTGCACGGCAAAGGCTTTTGCGCCCAGTGCTTCAATCAGGTTTACTGTTTCGTTGGCGGCATCAAGGTTAATGTCTGAACACACCACCGTGCCACCCCGTTTAGCCAGTTCCAGCGCAAAGCTACGGCCAATCCCACTGCCTGCACCGGTGACCACCGCATAGGCTTTCTGGCTGGGCTTTTGCTTTTTCTTGCCAAATAAAATCATAATTTATCCAAAACCACTATTAATCCAACACCACTCCCAGCCATCACTTGGGCAATAGCTGGGGCTAATAATCAGTGCGCTACTTAAGCTGCGCGGGCTACTTAGGCTGAGCGAATTGGGGGAAAGAATTCCTTGGTCATATAGCGGGCCAGCAAGCCAGTGTCCTGATTCAGCAGTTTGTCTTTGTAGTAGTCCAGATATTCACTGGTATCATGGTCATTGGGATGGAAATCCGGACGCATATAATCCAGTAAATGGCTCAGCGTACTGCCATAAAGCCCATCTTTAGGACTCAATATGACTTTGGCACTATAAAACGCATCTTTCCAAAAGGTGGGACTGATCATATTGGTCGGCTTGCGCAGGAAGGGAATCATAAAACCACCCAGCGACACCAGCCCAATGATCGTAAAACTTGCCAGGGCAAAACCTGCCATGCGCAAGGCATAACTGCCATTTAGGAGCTGATAGACATCATAGGCAATATCTTTGTGCTCTGATTCTTCCAGCATGTGCCACTGCCATAAGGCTTTGGTTTTTTCATCATCAATAATTTCGTCAAAAATGTATTCATGCTTCATGGCATATTCGGCAATCACGGCAGTGAAGTGCTCAATCCCGGCCATTAAGGACAGCTTTAACGGCTGTGGAAACTTTAAGAATCCATAGTCAAACACGTTTTTCGCCAGAAACCGGTAGAACTCAACCGGGAAATCGTGTTTTTTCAGGATTTCATTCCATTCATTGTGTATTTTGGAATGAATGGCTTCCTGACCAATCAGGGCAGTTACCCGCTGCTTTAAGACTGGATCCTGCACAAAGTCACGATGATAGCGTGCTGTTTCAATCACCAGATCCTCACCAAACGTCAGGAAGATTGACAATGCCTGAAAGTAAGCAGATGCCAGTTCAGTATTGCGGAAAAATCGTTGATTGAGTTCTTTGGCATCAAACTTAAAGTTAAAATGACGAATTGGAATGGGCTGTTTGCTGGCAAAATCAGGTAGCTGAATTTCACGATAGAACTTGAGCTTCTTGAGTGATTTCCGAACGGCGGTAGTAACCATAACAACACCTATCTAAATAAAAGGATTAACTTCATCTTAAGAAACACTTGCAAAGTAAATCCCTGATCCGGGCCTTTCCATCAATTGAGCAAGCGCTTGCTTGGTTAAGAGCTAGCATTTCAGCACAATGACCATAACTTGCAAATGAGAAAAACTTGCCAGTTTTCTGATAGTTTTAGCTACCCGCCTCTTATTGCTGCTGGGTAGCTAGAACCATATAAGCCGTTAGGCTGCCTGTTGTACCTTGGGGGTGAATTCCTTCACAAAAAATGGATGCAATGCCCCACCCTCGGTCAGCAGCTTGTTCTTGTAATAATTCAGATACTCGGTGGTGTCATGGTCATTGGGGTGAAAGTCCGGACGCAAATAATCAAAAATCTGGCCCTGTGTACTGCCAAACACACCTTCTGTAGGACTAAACAGCAGGTTAACGCCACGGCTCATGTCTTTCCAGAATTTACCGGTTAGCATTTCCTGCGGTTTGCGCAACACAGGCACCATAAAGGCAGCAAATGGCACCAGTCCCAGAATGGTGATATAAGCCAGCAAAAAGCCCCCAGCCCGCAGCTTATAATTACCATTCAGCAGTTGATACACATCGTAGGCAATGTCTTTATGCTCGGATTCTTCAAGCATGTGCCACATCCATAGTGCACGGGTTTTGGCATCGTCAGAATGATAGAAATTCTGTTCATGCTTCATCATGTATTCTGCTAGCACCGCAGTAAAATGCTCAATACCGGCCATCATCGACAGTTTTAAGGGCTGTGGAAAGCGCAGGAAAACGTGCTTAAAGAACTGCTCGCCCAGAAAGCGATACAACCTTACCGGATATTGTAGCTCGGTAATCGCATCATTAAATTCGTTATGCAGTTTGGAATGAATGGCTTCCTGGCCAATCAGCGAGGTGACACGCTGCTTTAATACAGGATCTTTAATAAAATCCCGGTGATGGCGCGCCGTTTCAATGACCAGATCTTCGCCATAGGTTAAAAAAACCGATAAAGTGGCAAAAAACAGGGTGGCAAACTGATTGTTCATATAAAACGACAAATCAATTTCCTTGCCCTTAAATCCAATAGCTAAATGGCGGATTGGAATAGAACTTTTTGTGGCAAAATCGGGCAATTGTATTTGAGGCCGTGTTTTCAATGCACTGGCCTTGAATGTACGGGAAACTGTTTTCCGAATCGCTGTCGTAATCATCACAAATACCTCACACTGAAATGGTTCAACCGAAACTGCCGAAGCCCTGTCGTGGTTACTTCTGCATCTAAATGTTGATCAAGCGAAAAAAGACAATATGGCTGCATCAATATGACAAACAGTCTGGTTAAAAAACCTGTCCTGTTCAAAGCAGCCTATAAAAATTGAGATCCTCTGGTCGCAAAAGCAGTTGCTGGCTGATAGCGCAAGGGTGATGCTGTTATCTACCAGTGAAACATTCCTTTTGCACAAATTGAGTTCGATCTCACCTTACCCTATCGTAGAATGAAAATTTGTTCGGATTCAATTCGGGTGTTTTGTTAGGTTTAGAATAGGGTGACCAGGTTTTTTTCAGGCTGATGCAGACCATATTTTTTGAGTTTTTAAGCCGAGATATTCCAGTAAGAATATTAAAAATTTTATTTAATATCAATTATTTGATTTTAAAAACCAGTACCTTTCTCATAAGGAAATAGGCTACTTATTATCAGTCAGTGCCTAACCTGTGCACTGCATCAAGCTCGCTAAACAATTAGGTCAGCGAAACCAGTTTCGGTACAATATTCAGATTCAGTACCAGTTATTCTGGTTAATTTGTGGTTTATTTCACAATTCTTAAACAGTATTTTGATGATTTAAATTTCTAAACAATAAAAAAAGCCTGCTCCAGTGAGGGCGCAGGCTTTGGATTATTTGAGTTGGTTATTGCAGGCAGGCAATAAGTCCGGCTGACCCATAATAGCTGGCACCCGTAATTTTGCCTTGTGTCCACTTGGCATCAACACGGCTGCTAAAACCTTCTGCCGCAGTGAGCTGCTCAGTAAAATTGCCTGAAGGGAAGGTATTAAAGGCATCTGTTTCTTCATTGTTTAGGTTGGCAGTATAAGTGGTGCCATTTACTTTTAAGCTTACCATGTTGCCTGACTTGCTAATCACACAGCTACTGTCAGTCACGCCCCCTGTTTTTACTTTCAGGACGGGTGACGTAAAGTCTGCTGTAATTCCCGCCCCGCACTGATACCAGGTAGATGCTGTTACAGGCTTGGTGCAGGCACTGGTGTTAAAGCCTGTAGGACTGGTAGGTGCAGTGTTAAAATGAATCAGCAAGCCGTTTACTGTTATGCCAGAACTTGCACCCGTGACTGCCGCCAGTTTGACATCCTTGAGATAAAACTGCTTGTAATTGTTGACTGCTGAAATAGTAATACCGGCACAGGGAGTCTGGCTGCCTGCACCGCAGTTAAAGGCATATTTGTTATTTTCAATCATCAAGCTTTGCACGCTATTGCCACTCATGTTGAACTTCACATACGTTGTGCCATTGTTGCCTGCTGTGGATGTAAACTGGTAATAATCAGCAATCGTATTGGCTGAGGCTTCCTTGCTAAATCCACAAAAATCGCTGGGTGCGCCAGTAAATGCCAGCTTGTCATCGCCCGCCTGATTGCTACAAACAGGTGTAACTGTTCTTTTTTTGCTGGCCAGTTTTACTGCACCTTCTGCCCCTGCAATCCCCTGTGGCTCAAGGGTCAGGTAGCCAGTGGCCACATCGTATTTGATATAAAGCGCAACCCCGGTGCCTGCAGCATTATAAAAAGTTAAGGCATCCACTTCATTTGCCGTGTCTGGCTGGCTGCGCTGGTAGTCCGACAAGGTGTGCTGTTTGTATTGATAACTATAGCTTTGCTCCTTGCCTTTAATAGTAACCAGCCCATCCTTGCTAATGCTCACCTGATGAATACTGTCAACCGGAAACTCGGCTGCTGCACCGCCAGCACTGGAAACTGCCTGCAATTGATAGCTACCAGCCAGTGCATTCAGGAAAGTGGCGGTATCTTTGGAACCAGCAACCGTTAATGCCTCGGATACCGTATCAGTGGTATCCGTAATGGGAGATGGAATGCTATTACTGCTTAAATAATTGGCCCTGAACTGGGTATAACTGGCTGCACCTGATTGCTGGATGGCTGCTGCAAACTGTTCCAGTAACTGGTCATAGGCATCATCAAGGGCTGCATTAAAGACACTGGTATACGGATTAAAGCTGGTGGCAGGTAGCGTGTAATTTTTGGCTTTAAGCTGCGCTAGAATACTGCTCAGGCTACGGTCAAGCTGGCTGACAATATCGTTTAGACTGGCTTTAAAGCTGCTACTGCTGTACCAGTCATTTAAAGCAATGCCCTTGCTGTCATTAACAGCTTTGGCCAGAGCCAGGTCAGTAAGCGGCGTAATGTTGGCGGTAACCTGGCGGGCATTATTGTTGCCACTACCCTGAGCCAGAGAGTACAAAGTCTGCTGATTGGCAACATCTGCTGCCCGTCCACCAGTCAGGCGAATGGCACATGGCAGGCTACTGGTGGGGACACTGGCTTGCCACTTGCCCTGATTGTCGGTGGTGGCAGCAGACTCCTTGCTATAACCATTACAGTTCAGATCAATTTTAGCATTGTTAATCGCACTTCCTACCGCGGCCACACCAGACACCGTGGTGCTTGCAACTGGTGCCGGTGTATTGCTGTTGTGCTGGTTATCATGGTCATTGTGACAGGCTGCAAGCAAAAGTGCTGTGACGCAACAGGCGCTTAGTGCGCTGGATGGCAGGTATTTCATGGTCGTCCCCGTTTTAATCATTGTGATTGCTTTGGGATACGATACAAAGATTTTAAAATGAGGCGCATCCCCTGTTTAGGGGGGTAAATCTATAATCCTGCCATTAAATTGTAGCCATCAATTATTGTTTAAAGACCGATTGATTTACTGGCTTAAATTAAGCCGTATTGCAATGCAACCATGACGGCTTCTGCCCGCGATGAAATATTCAGCTTGCGATAGATTTCCTTTACATAACTGGCAACAGTATGCACTGAAATGCCCAGTTGCGCTGCGGTTTCATTGACCTGCAAGCCACGGCCCAGACAAGCCAGCACTTCTTTTTCGCGCCGGGTTAATGGCAGGACAATCGGCAGTGACTTTGTTGTCTGGCTCTGGCCAATATGTCGCATGTACTGCATGATTTTTTTAATAAATAAGGGTGATAACACCGCATCACCCTGAGCAATTTGCCGCAGTTGCTGCACAAAACATTCAGCTTCCATGTCTTTAAGCAAATAGCCTTGCGCACCCTGCTGCACTGCCTTGAACAGATGCTGGTCATCCTCAAAAATGGTCACAACCACGGTCAGTATCTGCGGACAATGGCGGGCACAATGCTCAATCAGCTCAAGGCCATTACCGTCCGGCAAGCCCAGATCAATCAGGGCAATATCATAGGCCGGCGTATGTTTGAAAAAATGGCAAGCCTGTCGCAGGTTAAACGCCTGATCCACCTGAATGGCAGGAAAAGTATCACGCAGACGGTTACTCATCCAGTGATTGCTGCTTTCAATGTCCTCAACCACCAGTGCTGTCTTAAACACGCGGCTTTCCTCTAATTGCTGCATTCTGCACGTCCGTAGCCATAAAGCATTTTCAGGTCATCAAGCATTTTCAGGTTAAACCGGTTCAGGAACAGGCCAGTGGAATCTGGATGCATAGACTGGTGCCACCGTTTTCCTGCTGTGTCTGCACCTCAAGCTGCGCATTTAGCATCTGCATGCGCTGCTTAAGATTAGTTAATCCATGTCCTGTCTGACCTGTCTGCACTGCTCCCGTTGATGTCCTGATTTGTGCCTGATGCTCAAGGTCAAAACCGGTGCCGTTATCCTTAAGCATGGTTATCAGCATTCCCTGTTGATAACTAATCTCAATGCTGACCTGGGATGCCTCTGCATACTTGATAATATTGCTAAGCAGTTCGCGCATCATCGAAATGTAGTTTTTATAAGTCTGGTAATTCAGCGGAATGCTCTCGTCTTCCAGCCTGATCGTCCAGTCCAGTGCAATGCCGGATTCCTGCAAGCGGTGTGTGGCTTCTTGCTCTAAGGCATGTAGCACCGTGCTTAATGCAAGGCCAGTTCCGGTCATGCCGCTGATAATGGTCCGCATGTCAGCAATGGATTGCCGAATCACCTGCTTGGTCTGGTGCAGGTCTTGCTGATGCAGACCGGATAGCAGGCGTGAGCCAATGTCATCATGCAAATCGCGTGCAATACGGCTGCGCTCCTCGCTGGCACCGCGATCATAGGCAAAGCGACTATCATCTGCACGCTGGATCAGGGTAATTAAATGACGAACCAGATTGCAGTCCTGCCCGGAAAAAAGACCCCGTCCCTGACGTGGATACTGTACCCGCAGGGCCGGAATATCACCAATAGCGGGTAGTAGCAAAGCAAGTCCATCAGCATACAATATAGGTTGGTTAGTTGCAGAAGCCTGACTTGAAGCAGTTATATTTACCGTTTCACCGGTGAGATCATTATCATAGATTTCTTCAATTTCAAGAGGCTGAAACAAGCGGTGCAACAATTTCTGCCATTGCTGACGTCGGTTTTGTTCCGTATTGGCAAAGGAAATATCCAGCACCACCTGAAATAGCTCTTCCTGTTGCAGGCCTTCCTTGATTAAAAAACGTCGCTGCAACATGCCGCGTATCGGTAGCCACAACAGGCCACAAATCAGCAGCGCCAGACCAAAAGAGACGGTTGGACTTAACACCATAATCAGCAAGGCATCCAGTAGCATCAGCACTATTGCACCAGCCAGCCAGAACAAAATACCAAATGCCCACTGGTCAAGGTCAAACAATCGGTAGCGCTTAAGACCCAGTGCAATGCCAATGGTCACCAGCAAAAAGAAGCCAAAGGCATAACCTTGTGACAGGCTGGTTTCAACACCCAGTAACTGAATGCTTTGCACCAGAAATACAAACAAACCGCAACTGACCAGAATGCAGGCTGCAAACCAGCGTAAAGCCACCCGGGCACGTGGGTCATTACGGTTAATACGCCATTGCCAGAGGGCCAGCACAATTGCCCCCAGCATTTGCAGGGTGACTGGCAGATCACCGCCCATGCTGGGTTCTGGCAGCAGATACAGGCTATCGGCCAGCAGCCATAACAGGAAAAAAGCCGGAATCAGCCATAGTTTTGCGGGTTGTACCAGTACTTTGGGATACACCAAAAACAGGCTTAGTAGCGCACTGCCATACAGCAATGACCCGGCAGTGTTGACAATTACCAGTGCATGCAGCAACTGGCCATTCAATGCCAGATCCCGCGTACTATAAATGGCAGCAGCAAATGCAAAAACCGGGTACATGGCATTAAGTAGCGCAAACACTTGTGCGGCAATCTCCTGCGGACGCAAGGCCCAGATCCAGCAGCCCAGTAAAAAGCCCAGTGCGCTGACGGCCAGCTGGAACCAGAACACCACGGGTAAACTGGTCAATGGACGGCTGGCCGCAACTGGAATTTCTGTATAGTTAATGGACTGATTTGCCCCTAACCGCCAGCCAATTTGAATCGATTGATGCTGCCTTAGCTGAGCATGCAAAACACTTTGCTGGTCAAACAATTGCTGCATGGCCGCATAGCTTTCCAGAAAATGCGGGTCTTCTGTCAGGTCTTTGGCGGTGAGGGATAATGCAGGCTGTGCGCCGGCCTGAATGCTGATTAGCTCAGCGCTGGCTGGAATCTGGGGATGAATGCTATTTGTAATTTGAATAATTTTTTCAGGATGTTGCGCGCTGCCTTGCTCTGCAACCTTTAATGTTAAACCACTATAGGGCTGGTGAATCGCACATAAAATGGTCAGTAACAGGCAAGCAATGATCAAGCTGGTGGCAATAATTAACCGCGTCCCTGGCGTTAAGGCAAGCTTTGGCATCATGTGCTACCCTAGTTGTGTAAATATTATGAATTTTTATGTACCGTTATGTATCATTCCTATTTCTTCAGCATTTTTCAATAGTATTAAAAAGATTATTTAAAAAAATGAATCAATCCCGTTCTTTTCCTTAGAGAAAAATACTAAGTCACTGTAATGATATTTTAAGAAAGGGCTAGAGCTTTTGCTGCTCCGAGCTACTCCAGTTTATGATTTAAAGGTTAGATTTTTTAGATTGTTTTTGAGCTGCTAGGCTTTTGAATTGTTATTTGGGCATTTCTACAGCAGGCTTTTACCAAGTTAAAGCACGGGCATTAATAGCTAATGCCCGCGCTTCAACTTTATTGATGGGCTAACATAAACCTTAACCAACTAGAATTTATAGCGTATACCCAAGGTTGCATTACGCGGCGCGCCATAGTTCATGCTATTGGCGCCAATGCCTTCGTAATATTCCTTGTCAAACAGGTTTTCAACATTCAACTGAATACTGATATTGGGATCAACCTGATAGCCTAGCATGGCACTGGCCAACACGATATCACCCTGATCAACACGATTAGCGCCAGCGCCAGTATAAGTTTTGCTTCTGTAATTTAAGCCAGCACCGGCACGCCATTTATCCATTTTGTATTTCACAAACAGATTAGAGGTGGTACGGGAATTATTCGTGTTGACCTTTTGCTTTTTGGCATCTTTGGCTTCAAAATTGGCAATACCAAAGTTAACACTCCAGTTATCATTGATTTCGCCATCCACTTCAAATTCAACGCCTTCACTCACTACGCCATCCACGCTCCGGTAAGCCTGCTCGGTAGTTATAACGCCTGCAGCATTGCGCACATAAACACCTGTAATTGCTTCAGCATAATTAGTTTGTTCAATACGGAATATGGACAGAGCCGTATTCAGATTTCCACCTAGCCATTCACTTTTAACCCCGGTTTCATAGTTCTTGCCTACAATAGGATCCAGATAATTACCATTTTCATCACGACGGTTTTGTGGCTTAAAGATATCGGTATAGCTGGCATACAGCGAGTGATCACGGGCCACATCGTAAATCACACCAAAATATGGCGTCAGTTCATTGGTAAATTCACGATTTCCATTGCCATCCTCTGCTGTATATTCCCAATCAGATAAGCGGGCACCAGCCACTACTTTTAACGCATCCAGCACTTGAAACTTGCCTGCCAGATAAATACCTGTTTGAGTGGTTTCATTTAACGCAATCTTACTGGGATTGGTAATTGGCGTTAACAACTGGGTATTCATATTGGAAAAATCCAGATAGTCGGGCGTATTAATATCCAGATCATTGGTGCCTTTGTCTTTGCCTTGAATCGTGCCAAAATTATCTTTTAGGTATTCATTTTTATTCCAGGAACCCCCCACAATAATTTCCTGGTCTCGCCCTGCAATGCTAAAGGGTGCAGAAACATACACATCAATATTATTTTCATCCTGACGCTTGTCAGAAGAATAAACCGATACCGCACCCAAGCTTCTATTGGTTGCCTTGTCGACATTGCCTGCAATGTATAATAATGCAGATTCCTTATCATCACGGCGATAGGAATAGTTAAGGTTTAAATTAATATCACCATAGAGCTTTTGTTTAAGGCCAGCAAATAACGCCGTAGTATCTACATTCCAATACGTCCAGTCCGAGCTAACAGTCAGGGAACGGTCAAACTTGGTACGGCTGCCATCGTTATAAAATGCCGGCAAGCCACCCCAGCGAATACCATCACGGTTGAGTTCCTGATAGGTAGCTGCCAGCGATAAACTGGTAGTGTCGGTAATATCATAATCAATCGCGCCATAGGCCACATTGCGTTCTCTGGCATAAAAATCCATGTAGGAATCTTCATCCGAATGCTTTACAAATACCCGGCCGCGCAAAGAACCGTCAGCATTTAATGGCGCTGAAATATCGGCAGAACTGGAATAGCTGTTCCATGAGCCGACAGAAGCATTCACACTGCCGGTTAATTCCCGGGCATTGGCATGCTTGCGAATCAGGTTTAAGCCAATGGCTGGATTGCCTGCCCCGGTCATTAAACCATTAGCACCCTTTACCACCTCTACCCGATCAAAAATACTCAGGTCAAGATCGCCTTCAGACAGGTTCAGCGTGCTGGGTAAACCATCAATCAGCGAATAATCCACCTGAAAACCACGCGCATAATAACTCTGGCGCTCATCCGTGCGTGATGCGGTAACCCCAGTCACCGTGCTCATCAACTCCTGCAAAGATTCAATATTTCTGTCGTCCAGATACTCACGGGTATAGACTTTTACCGCTTGCGGTGTATCGCGTAAAGAAAGATTAAGCTTGGTAGCGGTACTGGCCGAACTGGCGGTATAACTGTCTGACCCTTCTGTTACCGCAGTTTTGTTAGCAGTAACTACAATTGTTGATAGCTCTGTGTTTTGACCATTACCTGCATTATCAGCCGTAGTTTCTGCGGCGATAACCGTTTCGCCCAGTAGACAACCCGAGGTCAGAAATACCATTTGCATGGCCACATATAATGGCTTCATGGTGGAATGAGAAGTTTTAAACATATCAGCGCAACCCTTCAATACAGTGCTTTCAACAAATAGCCAATTCAACCAGCGCATGTATTTTTCTTAATGCCTGCCCGACCAGATGACCTGCAACTACACAAGCTTTAGCTTGTTTCATCAATCCCTGTCAGCCAGAGGGCAAGCCTTTAAAGCCCAAAAATACAGACACTTAATTTTCGGCAACAAACTATCACAATAAAAACATAAATGATACTAATTATCATTATTATTTAATATTTACTTAAGAATAGATATTTCGAAGGAAAAAAACTTACCACCCTAGTAACTGTTGGTAACTGCCAGTTAAAAGCATTGAGACATGGGCTGAACGAAGCATTATTTGAGCTAAAATTTCTTGCTCATATTCTAGATAGAGCGCTGGCTTTTGAAGGCTAAAACTGGAAAAGCTCAGATGAACATTAGTGAACTGTCCCGCTTAAGTGGACTCAATACGCCAACGATCCGTTATTACGAGCGAATCAAACTGCTGCCCAAAGCCAAACGTCAGGCAAATGGATATCGTGAATACAGCGATATAGACCTGCAACAACTGCGGCTGATTAAACAGGCCCAGCAGGCAGAATTTTCCCTGACTGAAATCAAATCCCTTTTGCCCAAAAAAGACTTGCCGGGTAAGCCCGGTAAAGGATTACCGTGTGAGGGATTGCCGGAAAATCTGTCGCGCTGGAACCATGACAAGCTCATTGAAAGCCTGAGCCATAAAGTCAGTGAAATTGAAGCGCTGGAAAGAAAACTGGCCGAAAATAAACAGCACCTGCTGAGCCTGATTCAGGTTATTAACAATAAACCTGATGATGTGAGCTGTGAGGAAAATGCCGAGCGTTTATTTAAGGCCTATTTTCCAGACTTAAATTAATGATGTGAACACCTACGAGCACCCGCCCAGCCTGCCTGAAATAACACTGGCTGGGCATGGCTTAGGGATTAATTAACTGGAAAAACGGCGTGCCATGCGGCTTTTATACTGACGGGTACGACGTGCCATGGCTGCTTGTTGCAGGATCAAGGCCCACAATGGTGAAATCTTTGGATCAGGTGCTTTACCTTGGCTGAGTTTACGCAACTGGAACTTCACCGCAGCCATATTGGCCAGTGATCCCAATGTTTTGTTTTTCCACTCAATTGGCTTTAATTCAGGTGCTGTAGCCTTACCCTGTTTCCATTGACTGGGCAGGTTAGGCTCAATTGCCAATGCGGTGCCCATCCCGACCATGTCAACACCACTATCAATCACCTGCTGTGCCACCTCCAGACGACGGATTCCACCCGTGACCATGATTGGCATGTGCGCCACCTTACGGATTTCCTTGGCAAATTCCAGAAAGTAGGCTTCGCGTGCCAGCGTACGGCCATCACGCGCCTGTCCCTGCATGGCGGGCGCTTCATAACTGCCACCGGATAGTTCCACTAGGTCAACAGCCAACTCATTCAGCATTATGACCACTTGCTGCGCATCTTCGCTACTAAACCCGCCACGCTGAAAATCTGCCGAATTTAACTTTACGGCCACTGCAAACTGTGGGGAAACCACGGCACGCACCGCCTTAACAATTTCAATCAGCAGGCGCGCCCGGTTTTCAAGGGAACCACCCCACTGGTCATTACGCTGATTGCTTAATGGAGACAAAAACTGGCTGAGCAGATAACCATGTGCGGCATGAATTTCCACGCCAGTAAATCCAGCCTGTTGACCCAGTTTGGCCGTTGTGGCAAAACGCTGAATCACGTCTTCAATTTTTTGCTGGGACATTGCCTGTGGCATATCAAAACGATTAGACATTTTGCCCAAATCCAGCGCAATGGCAGAGGGTGCATAGGTGGTTTGACCCAGATTTGATTGCATCTGGCGTCCGGGATGATTGATCTGCAACCAGAACTGGGCACCTTTAGAGCGGCCAATTTTCGCCCACTGTTTAAACTGCGCCAGATATTCATCATCTTCCAGCACCACGCCACCCGGCCCAGTCATGGCGTGGCTATCCACCATCACATTGCCGGAAATAATCAAACCAGCACCGCCATCAGCCCAGGCCTGATAGAGCCGCATCAGTTGCCCAGATGGCGCCTGTTCACAGTCTGCCATGTTTTCTTCCATGGCAGCCTTGGCCAGACGGTTGGGAATCGTTGAACCATTAGGAAGTACTAAGCGGTCAAACACGTTCATATCAATCACCTTATTTGATTCAGCTTACACTCTAAGATTAAAGTGAACTTTAATGTCAACCCGTTTTTTCATTCCAACTAAATCATTTTAAAATTGCATCCAAGCCACACCTACCCTTTTTAGGCCTATTAAAAAAACTTGTATTTTTGGGCTTGACCTTAAAGTGAGCTTAAAACTTATAGTACGTTCTAACCGCAGTGATCTGGCGTGCTAGCGATGCTATTTTGTCCAATCCATTCATCACAAGGTTAACCATGATGTGGATGTAGTTAAAGATGCACAACTGGTACTGAATATGCCAACACCATTACAGTCATTGGAATACACTTAAAACCAAACTTGACATTAAATCTGAAAATCAGGGCTAAAAAGGAAAAACCATGACCACACCACAATATGATCTTGTTGTTTTCGGCGCCACCAGCTTTGTAGGGCAAATCCTGAGCAAGTATCTGGCTGAATATCTGTCAACCGCAACAGAAACCCTGCGCTGGGCCATTGCCGGACGCTCACAATCCAAATTGCAGGAGGTTAAAACCTCGCTGGGTGATGGCGGACAGTCCGTACCGATTATTATTGCCGATGCCAGCAATGCAGATCAGCTTAAGCAGCTTTGCGCCCAAACCCGGGTGGTAGTGTCTACTGTTGGCCCGTATGCCCTGTATGGCGAACCGCTAATCAAAGCCTGTGTGGAAAGTGGTACGGACTATTGTGACCTGACTGGCGAAACCCAGTGGATCAAAAGAATGATTGAAAAATATCAAACCGCTGCCCAGCAGTCCGGTGCACGAATTGTGCATTGCTGTGGTTTTGATTCTGTGCCTTCAGATATGGGTGTTTATTTCCTGCAACAGCAGGCCATGCAGCAATGGCAACAACCTGCAACCCAGATCAAGATGCGGGTTAAAACCCTAAAAGGCGGCGCTTCAGGTGGTACTGTGGCCAGCCTGATTAATGTGGTGCAAGAAGCAGCGGCTGACCCGGTA
Source organism: Alkanindiges illinoisensis DSM 15370 (assembly GCF_000619845.1). GTDB lineage: Bacteria > Pseudomonadota > Gammaproteobacteria > Pseudomonadales > Moraxellaceae > Alkanindiges > Alkanindiges illinoisensis. Next base: position 1,692,685 of record NZ_JHUX01000003.1, read on the forward strand.
TTACGCAAGGAATTGCTTAATCCTTATGCACTATGTCCCAAAAATCATGGCTTTATTACACGGCAGCACTTCGTAAAATCTGCCGAATATGATCCAGATTTTAAGGCATGGATTGCGCCTTTTGTCATGGCCGCTGTGAATGAACGTGTGGTGCATCGCTCCAATGCCTTGTCCAATGATGCGTATGGCACAAATTTTAGCTATAACGAAGCCATGCTGACTGGTGACGGCTTTAAGGGTCGCCTAAAAGCCACCAGTATTGTGGCGGGGCTTGGTGCATTCATGCTGGGTGCAGTCAGCAAACCCATAAGCCAGTTGATGGAGCGTTTCCTGCTGCCCAAACCCGGTGAAGGCCCAAGTATTGAGGAGCAGCGCTCAGGCCGTTTTGATTTGCGCTTTTTTGGCCAAAGCGATGCAGGACAAACAATCCGAACCAAGGTGACGGGTGACCGCGATCCCGGCTATGGCTCTACTGGCAAAATGCTGGGTCAGGCTGCGATTAGCCTGGCACTTGATCATGCTCAGGACGGCAATAAAACTGGTCGTCAGGGTGGTTTCTGGACACCCGCCACGATGTTTGACCAACGGTTTATTGAACGCCTTACCCAATACGCTGGCTTGCATTTTGAGCAGCTCTAGCCACTATTGATGTACAGGAATTAGCACTTTTTTCTGTAGTGTAAGCTAGAAGATAGCTTAAGACACCAGTCTGCTGAAACTGGTTAAAACAGGCATCAAAAAAGGTCACTCGGGTGAGTGGCCTAAAATTGAATATATAAGTTATAGGACAATGCAGCAGGCTAGCCTACGCATGCTTAAATCCAGCAGCATATTTTAGTTGGTTAAATGATCTTGTAATGCAAAGGTATGAATTGGTGCACCGTCTGACGATAGGCTTCCATGACTTTCTGATCCATAAAACCTGATGCAACAACTGCTATTATTTCAACACCTGATCAGCAGTTTTAATTATTTCTCACCAGCCTTCCAACAATTTTATTTTATAACCCATTGAATTTAAATGACTCTATAATTGGCATGGATTTCGCCTTATGGTTTGCACTTATTAAAATGCAGCGGAGTTCTCCCATGAGTCATTATCAGCAGCCTCGTCCACTAAAGGTCGTCGCCGTATCCGGTGGTTTAAATACGCCCTCCAAAACCGAAAGCCTGCTTGATGCCATTCTCAACGAATTACAAAATGCCCTTGCTATTAATGTGCACTATATTAAGCTCAGTGAAATTGGCACGGGCCTGGGTGGTGTGATTAGCCGTAATGATTTGCCAGCCAGTGTGCAGCAGGCCTTATCTGCCATTGAAACTGCTGATGTCCTGATCGTAGGTACACCGGTATACCGGGCATCCTTTACGGGCTTGTTTAAGCATCTGTTTGATTTTGTCGACCAGTTTGCTTTGGTGGATGTGCCTGTGCTACTCGCAGCTTCGGGCGGTAGTGACCGGCATGCGCTCGTGCTTGAACATCAACTGCGTCCCCTGTTTAGCTTCTTTCAGGCACAAACCCTGCCTATTGGGGTGTATGCCACCGATCAGGATTTTACCAATTATCAGGTTAGCAGCAGTGTCTTGCTGGAACGCATTAAACTGGCTGCCACTCGTGCCCTGCCAGTATTTCAGTATGCCGCTACCCTGCCTGCACGCCAGACTAATGGGCAACATAAACAGGGTACAGTTAAATTAAACCAGCCCATTGCCCAACCTGCTGTCCTGCCATCTGCACAGGCTTCCGGTATTGCAGGCGCAGGACAGGAATTGCCTGTCGAACAGCGTAACCCAGCCACATTTAAAGTGGTGAATGGATGATTTCAACCATCAATTAGCCAAGCTGATATATTAATCTTTGGATGCAGTTTTTATCATATGAAGTGATAGCGTTATTAGGCTAATTTTAGTTATATACTAACAGCGTTCCATAATATAAAATGACAAGCATCTTAATAATTAATTTTATTGGGATGCTTATTTTCATTTAAACAAAACTATAAAATTAATAAATTGTCAAAATCATATTTTTAGCTTTTGTTATTCCTAATAATTCATTTTTAAATAATAAATAACTGTTTATGCTCTTAATATCCATTGATATGAGCTATTTAACCATGACTATTTCTGCAATTAATGTACGCAATCAGTTTAAGGGAATTATTAAGGAAATTATTGAAGGCCCTGTGGTGTCGGAAGTGGACGTGGAAGCAGCACCGGGCCTGTTTACCTCGGTTATCACCACGCGCTCTGTAAAAGACCTGAACCTGCAAGTGGGCAGTGAAGTGATTGTGCTGATCAAATCCACTGAAGTTTCGCTGGCAAAGCTTTAGCCTGCTCTGTAAACCAGTTTATTCCAGCATTAAAACAGAAGGGATAAGTACACCATGACCCAGCAATCAACCGGTGCTGTTTTAATACAGCATGTCAATAAAACCTATAGCCGTGCCGGTGAAGCACCATTACCCGTGCTGGAATATATTTCACTGGATATTAAACCGGGCGAATTTATCGGCATTGTTGGCAGTAGCGGCTGCGGGAAATCCACCCTGCTGCGCCTGCTGGCAGGGCTGGAACCGTCGTTTGAAGGGAACATCAAGATTGATGGCCAGCCGATCCAGGGCACCAGTCTTGAGCGCGGCATTGTGTTTCAGGATCACCGTTTATTTCCGTGGTTAACGGTGCGCGACAATATCCGCATTGCCTTGCAAAACAGCAAATTATCCCGTAGTGAACAGGATAAAACCATTGATGAGCATTTGGAACTGGTCGGTCTGACTGCTTTTCAGAATGCCTATCCATCGCAGTTGTCAGGCGGTATGAGTCAGCGCGTGGCAATTGCCCGCAGTCTGGTTAACCGTCCCAATATCCTGTTGCTGGATGAACCATTTGGCGCACTGGATGCCTTGACCCGAAGTAACTTGCAACAGGAATTGCAACGCATCTGGCACACTGAAAAAATCACCATGATTATTGTCACCCATGACGTTGAAGAAGCGGTTTTTCTGGGTAACCGTGTGGTGGTGATGCAGCCCAATCCCGGCAAAATCAAGCGAATTGTGTCGGTTGATTTACCGCATCCCAGACAGCGGGATAGTGTCCGGCTGACAGCCATTAAACATGATATTTTAAGGGATTTTAGCCAGTTTTCCCTAGACCAGCTTAATGAGCTTTCCTTAACCAGACAGCGCTTTGAGGAGTTTCAGTTTTCATGGTAAAGCAAAAAATTTAAATCTGTTATCTCTAATAATCTGCCATGTGCAGATTATTTTTTAGCATGGAAAATACATAGTTAAAATAAGCTAAGTTAATCAGAAATAATCATTTTTAAATAAAAGTATAAGTCATTATATTTACTTTGCTTTTTATTAAATCTATTAAGCCGGATTAACTAATTTAAGTTCATTAATCCAAAGTTATCAGACCTTTCATATTATTAATGAACAGCTATTATCAGCCATTAATAATAAGTTATGTTATGAGGTTATATCATGTCAGCTTTAACCCAACTTTCCAGCTCCATTGCTCAGGCCCCGCGCTGGTATGAGCACAGCATTCAAACCCTGGATACCGTGCGTATTACGCCAATTCAAGGTGCTTTAGGGGCAATTGTTACTGGAATTAACGCCAGTTTGCCGCAAAGTGCTGAAGTGATTCTGGCGCTTAAACAGGCTTTGCATGAACACCTGATTCTGGTGTTTAAACAGCAACAATTAGAAGATGAGCAATTGCTGTCTTTTGCCAGCTATTTTGGTGCCATTTTTAAACCACCCGCTGATATTCCGGTACTGGCCACTCAGACCGATACCGGTTTACCGCCTGATGTCGTGCCTGTATCCAATGCAGTAGGCGCCGGGGATTATACGGGTCATGGCGAACTGACTCCGCACAGCGACCATCACTGGACACCCCAGCCTTCCAGTGGCTCACTGCTGTATGCCATTGAATTGCCCAAAGATGGCGGTGCAACCAGTTGGTACAACACCGTGCAGGCTTATGCAGATCTGGATGATGATGCCCGACAGGAAATCGACCAGCTTCAGTTAATTACCTATAATCCCTTCTTGCGGATCAAGTCTGGTGGGCCATTCCCCAAATACCGCTTTTCTAACCAACCTGTGCTGGGCGCCGCTTTCCCTCATCCCTTGGTGCGCACTCATTCTGAAAGTGGCAAGCGCGGGATTTATCTGGATACCCACACGGAAGTTGAAGTAGTCGGCTATGATGACCAGCGTGGCGCCGCATTGATTGAAAAATTGCGTGCGCACATTGTGCAGCCAAAGTATCGCTATGAGCATCAATGGGAAACCGGCGATATTGTGTACTGGGACAACCAAGTCACCTTGCATTCACGCACTGCATTTCCGGCTGAACAGCGCCGCTTGCTCAAACGGGTGAGTCTGGCGGGTAATCGTCCGTTTTAGCAAATTGAGTAACCTATAAAAAAAGCTATCCAGGGATAGCTTTTTTTATGCTGATGCATTTTTAATGCTGATTCATTCAGGGCGCATAAAGCGCAGCACAGCAGGATTAATTGAATGCCAAATCCAGCTTGTCAGCTGCTTTGACAGACAAGCTGCGCTCTTCACCAATGAGGCCATATTTAATCAGGCGGGCACGGATAATATTACGGCTAATCCCAAGCAGTTTGGCAGTTTGCACCTGATTGCGGTGGCAGTATTCATAGGCGACCTGAATCGTGGCTTCTTCAATCAACTGATCCAGTATTTCCCCGGAATGCACTGAAGCGGATTCAAACAGGTTTAACAGGGCCTGCTGTAAGTGTTGCTTGGGCAGCAGGTCTGTTTTGATCAAACCTGAGCGGGCCTGCTCTACATCAAGATGTGATTGCCCAGTTAAAGAGGAAAAGCAAAAATCGGCAGGTTGAATCTGATGGTTTTTGCACACCAGCAAGGCATGGTGAATGGCATTTTCCAGCTCACGGATATTGCCCGGATAAGTGTGACGCAGTAATTTTTGCTCAGCACTGGCACTAAATGAAGCCTGCGGATAGCCCAGACGCTGGCAATAATCCTGCACAAAATAGCGGGCCAGCGGCAAAATATCGCCTGGCCTGGCCGCCAGCGGTGCAATTCTCAATAAGGCCACATTCAGGCGATAGTACAGGTCTTCCCTGAACTTGCCAGCCTGCACCGATTCTTCCAGCCGGACATTGGTTGCGGCAATCACCCGGACGTTGAGTTTAATCGGTTTAAGTGAGCCAACCCGGTAAATTTCCCGTTCCTGTAGCACCCGCAGCAGTTTAACTTGCAGGGTTAAGGGCAAATCACCAATTTCATCCAGAAACAGGGTGCCATTATTGGCGGCCTCAAACCAGCCGACCTTGCTATGAATGGCCCCAGTGAAGGCACCTTTTTCATGACCAAAGAGTTCACTTTCGGCAATCGATTCGGTAAATGCCCCACAATTCACGGCAATAAATGGCCCATTATACCGATGACTGAGCATATGAACATGCCGGGCAACCAGTTCCTTGCCGGTTCCGGTATCGCCAATAATCAGCACACTGGCTTCGCTGGGTGCAATCTGTTCTATTCTTTCCAGTAACTCGCAGGACTTCTGATCTTCATAGACCATGGCAGTGGCACGCTCTGACCGAAATAACCGGCGTGAATCAGGATGAGTTAATACTGACATAATGCTGTTCTATTCTCATGAAATCCAGTCAGTTATATTGCATGAATCCACTGAGCGTTAGAAATCACTAATCATTCTTAATAATCCATGAAATCAGCAAACTGGGCAGCATTACGCCATCCATCAACAATTAACGCTCTGTTTTCCATGCGGTTAAGCGTCGTTCAATCAGCAATAAGCTGTAATTAAACATCAGCCCTACGACAGTAATAATGACAATGCCAAAGAACATTTCCGGAATCTGGAAATTAAATTGCGCATAATTAATGAGATAACCCAGCCCTGCTTTGGCACCAATCATTTCAGCGGCAATCAGGATCAACACTGAAAATGCACCCGCCAGACGAATGCCTACAAAAATGGTGGGAACCGCAGCAGGCAGGATGACCTTACGGAACAGTTTTACCGGCCCAAGACCCATGGTGCGTGCTGATTTAATCAGTAAGGGATCAACATTGCGTACCCCACTGACGGTATTCAGCAGGATCGGCCAGTTGCAGGCATAAATCACCAGTGCAATCTTGGAGGTTTCACCAATCCCCAAAAACAGAATGAAGACCGGCAATAAGGCCAGCGCGGCTGTATTTCTAAACAGCTCCAGCAAAGGACTAATCAGGTCAGAAAATGGTTTATACCAGCCAATCGCCAGCCCCAATGGAATGGCAATGATAATGGCAATTACAAAACCACTGAGTGAACGAATCAAGCTGGCTTGCAAATGTGCCAGTAATTGGCCGTTTAACGTCAGTTGCCAGCCGGTTTGCATGACCACGGAAAATGGCGGCAAAAATGCCGGGTCAACTGCGCCCACGCGTGGTAACACTTCCCATAAGGCCAGAAATACCACAATGGCAATGGAGCGCTTAAAGATAGTATAAAAAATACTGAAATCCACTTGCGGCGCTTTTAAGGTGGTTTTGGGTAAGATCAGCGTTTGTGTATGTTTGGTGCCAGACATCATTATTCTCCCGAATGCTTTAAATCATCTGCGTAATCACGCAACCCGCTGTTTGGTTTTTTCCTGTTGCTGCGCCTTGAGCACTTCTTCACGCAGCAACGTCCAGACCTGATGTCTTAACTGGCCAAACTCGGCGCGCGAACGCACATCCTCATGCTTGCTACGTAAAGACGCAGGCACGTCAATAACCTGTTTAATGCGACCCGGCCGTGAGGTCATGATGGCAATGCGCTGCCCCAGATAAATGGCTTCATCAATGCTATGGGTAATAAAAATAATGGTCTTGCCGGTTTGCTGCCAGATTCTCAATAGCTCTGCCTGCAGGGTTTCGCGGGTTTGGGCATCCAGCGCGGCAAACGGTTCATCCATCAGCAGCACTTCAGGGTCATAAGCCAGACTGCGGGCAATGGCAACGCGCTGTTTCATGCCACCGGACAGTTCTGCCGGATAATGATGTTCAAAATCAGACAGGCCCACCAGTTGCAGGAAATGCCGGGCAGTTTTGCGGCGCTCGGTCTTGTCCACCCCTTTGGCTTCAAGGCCAAATTCAATATTTTCCAACGTGGTTAGCCACGGAAACAAGGCATATTGCTGAAACACAATGCCCCGGTCCAGCGCAGGCCCAGTGATGGGTTTATCGTCAATGGTCATTTGTCCGCTGGTGGGCGTGGTGAGGCCGGCCAGCAAATCCAGCAAGGTGGATTTACCACAACCACTAGGGCCAACAATGGCCAGAAATTCACCTGTTTTCACATCCAGTGATACGTTATCAACCGCCACAAAATCATCAGCCTGTTGTTTTTTACCTTTGATTTTTTTGGCAGGAAAGGTTTTATGCACATTGATGATCCGTAATTTATTGACCGGGTTTATTTGAGTGCTCATGTTATTTCTCACTGGCTGTAGGGCTTGCTTGAGTGGCATACGGATTAAACTGGTTGGTAAACAGACTATTGGCCTCAATTTGATTGGGCTTTAGCAGGCCCTGTTTTACAAACAAATCAATCCAGCGCTGAAATTGGGCTGTAGTGAGCAGCCCACCTTTATCCACCACGCCAAAGCTGTGCCAGTACTGCACAAACTGGTCATTTTCCTGCCGCTTGCGTTTATGAATAATGGCTTTAAAACGGGCAATAACCTGTTCGCGTGGCGTGCTTTTGCTCCACTCCACGGCTTTGGCCACACCTGTGACAAACTGCTTCACGGTGTCGGGATGATCCTTGATAAACTGCTGGGTAAACACATAGCTACCCGCCGTAAAGCTGCCGTATAAATCGGTATCGGAAAACACCTTGCGAATGCCGCCACGTGCCAGTGCCTTATCCTGAAACACGGAAACCAGCGACGCAGCATCCACCTGTCCTGCCCGCAAAGATTGCTCGGTACTGGCAGGCGGGAGCACGGTCAGTTCAACCTTATTAATGTCTTCAGGCGATAAGCCCTGCTGGGCCAGATAGTCCTTCAAGACAAATTCATAATGAGCGCCCAGTGTATTGACCGCGACTTTTTTACCAATCAAATCACGGGCAGTATGAATGGGACTATCATCCTTGACGTAATAACCCACCCAGCTTTTGTCGTCACTGCCGTAGGAACCCACCACGGATTTAATTTTGACATTGGCAGCAGCCAGCTTAATGATGGCGCCATTAAATGCAGTGGCCACATCGACATCACCCGTCGCCAGTGCCTGTAGATCCTGTGGGCCGCCCTGTACACTACCCACATAATTGAGCTTCAATGGCCCTAAATAGCCCAGATCCTCAGCCAGTTCAGGCAAGCTGACCGTGCCAGGCAGGCTTTGGTAGCGTAACTCGGTGACAGGTTGCCCTACACGTGCAGACTGATCTTCTGAATGCTTGCTGCAGGCAGTCAATAGGCTAGATAGAGCAAGGGCCAATACCGCAATTCGTTTATTTAATATCATTGATTTTCTCCTAACCCTGCTGACGCCAAACCAGCCAGCGACGTTCCAGATATACAGCCACACTGTTTAAGCCCACACCAATAATGCCAATGGTGAGCAGGCCAAATACAATCAGTCCCACATCCTGCGCAGCGCGGCCATTGATCACAATATTGCCAAGACCTACGCCATAGCTGGCCAGCAAAAATTCCGAGCCAATGGTGGCCAGCCACGCAAAGATCAATCCAAGCTGTAGACCCACAAAAATCTGCGGTGCTGCGGCAGGTAGAATCAGTTTGCGCAGTAATTGCCAGGGGCTAAACTGATACACCCGTGCTACTTCATATTGCTGTAACGGAATGGCATTAACCCCTGCCAGCGTATGCAGCGCCACCGGGTAAAATACTGACAGTGTGATAAACAAGACCTTGGCACTATTGCCATAGTCCAGAAACGTGGAAATTAAGGGCAGCCAGGCAAACAGGGACACCTGACGCAATACATTAAAACTGGGCGCCAACAGATAGCTGGCCCAGCGCGATACGCCAATTAAAATGCCAAAAGCAATTCCCAGAAAACTGCCAACGGCAAAGCCACTTAAGTCACGCAGCAGGCTAGCTCCAACACCCTGCCAGAACGCTGCCGTAAATAACTGCTGCCAGCCCACATGCAAGACCGCACTTGGCGCAGGAATAAGTTTTGGGTTAAGCCAGTGCTGCCAGGACGCCAGCGCCCATAACAGAATAAACAGAACCGGAATAACCCAGCCACGCCAGTTAAAGGAAGGTGATGATTTAGTATGTGCCATGATCTGCCCCTTAAAATGCCTTGCGTTGCCAGCGATTAAAGCGTTGCTCAATCAGGCGCAACATGTTGTCCAGCAAAAAGCCAATGATGCCAATCACGATAATTGCCATATAAACAATATCGGGCTGAATCAGTTGCCGCCCCCAGACGATCAGGTAGCCAATGCCTTCACTACTGGCCAGCAACTCCACAAATACCAGTGCCAACCACGCTTGCATCACGCCCTGACGCAAGCCACCCACAATGCTGGGTAATGCCGCAGGAATAATCACTTTTTGCAGGGTTTGCCACTGGTTGAATTCGTAGACTCTGGCCACTTCCAGCAATTTTGCAGAAACATTCAGCACACTTTTATAGGTGGCGACCATTACGGGTACGACCACAGCCAGTGAAATCGCCACAATTTTCAAGCTTTCACCAATACCCAGGAAAATCAGCAACAAGGGAATCCAGCCAATCACCGGGAACTGGGCAATCAGGTTAAAGGTTGGATAAAGATACAAGTAAGCTCGACGCGATAAGCCAATCGCAAAGCCCAGAATCAAGCCGACTGAGCCGCCAGCCAAGACACTCCAGCCAATCCGTTTTAAACTGATCAGCAGGTTATCTGGTAACTCGCCAGACTGGCTGAGTTCAATAAAGGTTTGCCAGACCAGTTTTGGGCTAGGCAAAATCTGTTCAGGTAGCCACTGCTGGTGATAGACCGTAGTCCACAAGGCCAATACCAACAGCGGAACCAGCAAACCCAGCAACATAAGATTCAGGCGTATGCCTAAACGCTTGGCGTGGTAAACCAGACGGGATGACCATTGCCAGTCCTGTCCTGCTGTTTTTTCTTCATACTCAAGAACGCTCATGGTAAAGATCACTCATACGAATTGGTTAAAATATCGATTCTGGGTTCTTTGGCCGGAACCACAGCGCGGACAAACGGATGTTTGAACTGCACTAGCACCACCAAAGCCACAAATACTGCACATAAAGGGAAAAAGATTGCCTGCAAACCCCACAGGTGCGCCAGCCAGCCACCAATCAAACTACCGAGCATGCTGCCGGACGGCCCACAGGTCAGCGATACGGCGGATACATTGGCCATGCCCAGATGCTGGCCGATGCGGGCAAATACCGACAGGTTAATGACATTGAGTGTGCCTAAACCAACACCCAGTAGTGGCGAACCCAGCCATAACCAGAAGGCAGACAGTGGTAAAGCCAGACAAAGCAAGGCTATTGCCACCAGCCCAAAACCCAGCTGGTAAGCGCGTTTTTCACCCAGTGCCTGCACCACCACGCCCATCCCAAACAGCGCTGCCATGTATACCCCGCCATATAGCGTCACCAGACTGGCAGCAACTGCCGGGCTAAAGCCATAATTGCGGATGGCAATCACCACAATAAAAAAGGTGAAATAGCCCATCACGGCACTGTCCAGCAGTTCAAACAAGCTGGTAAAACGCAAGGTAATGTCGCGCTTGAACAGCGAGAGTTGCTGGCCAATGAGCTGAAAACTCAGCTTGGGTGCCTGTTTACCTGCAACTTCATAACCTGAAAAAATCAGTGGCGACAAGAACACCGGCACCGTAAATAGCAGTGCAATCACTGCAAACACGCCACTAGGTACTAAATGGTTACTCAGCCATACCGCAAGCAGTGGCCCAAGCAGCATAAAACCAATCATGTGCGTGCCACGAAACCAGCCTGCCTTGACTGTGCCCAGCCGGTTTAGCTGACTCATGAATACGGTGTTGAGTGAAATAAACCGCAGCGGCATGCAAAAGCTCACCAGCACAATACAGCCCAGCAGAAACCACACCTGCCCCACCGCTGGAATCAGGCCATACCATAGCCCGGCCAGCAGGCTACCCAGGGCAAACAGCAGCAACGGGCCAAAACGGTTAATCAGGATTCCGGTAGGAATTCCCATGAGTAAAATGCCAATGCTTTGCGCAGCAGCAATCAGGCCCAGTTGTACTTCGGAAGCATGCAAATGCACCGCATACAACGACACTGCAATCTGGGCGGTGCCGACGCCAAGCCCAGCGGTTGAAGCCACCAGCATAAAGGCCAGCAAGAACCGGTTTTTCTCCACTTTATTTAATAACCAGTGCTTTGCCATACATTGTTATCCACAATAACCATCAACATACCCATCAACTTTTACCCAGCCAGAACCCTAAAGCGCATCTGGTGTACCAGCCACCAGATGCTCACAACTCATTGATTTACTTGCCTGTACCTGTGCCTGCCACCTTGTTGCCATTCACATCAAAACGCGGCCAGAAATTTTCCAGATGCAGCTCTTTTAAGGCAGTATTGAGGTATTTCGGTTCAATCCAGTTGTCGACAGTGACAGGACGACGGATCAATTTAAAATCAATGGATTGCTGTACAGATTTTTTAAGTGAATTAATCGCATAATCATCCCAGTAAGGACTATTGCGGTCTTTAAGGTCAGCATCAGCCCAGTCTTTTTTATAGTCCAGATAAGGCGTACCACTTTGTGCCCACAGTTTGTACTGCGCATCACGGTTAGCTTCGCGTGAACTCCACTCATCCTGCTTGATCAGGGTGGTTACCACACGCTGCACGACACCTGGATATTTTTTCTCAAAATCCTCGGTTACCCAGAAACTCAAAGGCCCGTTTAAATTTGGGTCTTTGCGTATTTCAATAATGCGCTTGGCCACGCCGCGTGATTCCAGTGTCCATGGGCTGGTAATGGTGCCGTCAATATCCCCGGTGGCCAGTGAAGTCTGGGCAGAATAGGTATCCTGGCTAATGATGCGAAAATCTTTTTCCGTAAAGCCGTACTTGCGCAGCAAGCGTCCCAGAATTAACTGGGCATTGGTTCCCTTGAATACAGAAATGGTTTTGCCTTTTAAATCCGTCAGACTTTTTGCGGATGAATCTGCGGGAACCGTAAAATAAACCGGGCCAAAACGTCCTGCCACAAACAGCAATTTGGTTTTCAGTCCAGTGGAGCGCCCTACAATGGCAGGCAAGTCACCATGCCCTGCACCAAAATCCACTTTGCCATTGGCTAATGCTTCATTTAAGGCAGGCCCTGCACCGGGAAAGAAGATCCACTTGACCTTAATGCCATCTTTTTTAAATTCTTCCTCAAGCACACCACGCAAGTGCGCACTGGCCACAAAGGAATAACCCACTTTTGGCTTGCCACCCACACCAGCACCCGGCACACCCAGCCGGATTTCAACCGGCTTACCCACATCAGCCAGCGCAGGCAAGCCTGCACTTAAAAATAATCCAGCGGTTGCAGCAATTAAAAAACGTCGTGTTATTTGTTTCATGTTTAAACTCTCACAGTGAAATTAAAAGGTGTACTGGAACTGGGCCTGTGCTTCGTTAAAGTCTTTTTGCACCGGGGTTTCATGGGCATAATCCCAGTGATTTAAGCCCACCTGAAACTTGGTGGTTTCGGCAAAGAAGAAATTCAGTCCGAGTGTCTGAATGGTGACTTTGCCTTGCCCTTGCCCGGCAATGCCGGTCACATCAGCACTTTTATTCGGGTTATAAGTGTCAAAGCGATAAAAGGTTTGAATGGAATTTGGCCATGAATCATCAAACTTGGCGGCGGATTTGATACTGTTATAAAACTGGTCACCCAGGGTATAAAACAGGGTGGCGGTATGCCCTTCCGCTTTGACTTCACTGGCATTGCCGCTGGCAGTGGCATAATCCGAACGGCCCTGCACATATTCGTAAGTCACACCAAATGGCGCATGGTTGTAATACACATCAAAGCCCAGCCGGTCATTGCGGCCATTACCATCCAGAACTGTGGTTCCGTTGACCACATTCTTGCTACCCTTGATATAGGACGTACCAAATTTCAGCTCACGGAAAATGCTGGCGTAGTCCACAGGCAGGGTGAATGCAAGGCGGCCAATGTAATCCTTGTGGTTATTGTCATCCAGCTTGTTGGTGCCATTGCCATTGATCACCCCCAGCGCATACTCAAGTAACGGTGCGCGATAGTTGGAGCCATAATCCACAAAGGGCTTAACATCACCGCGTAAAATCAGCCCGCTCTGGCGATTAAACAATCCCAGTTGAGCCAGACCTGTAGCCACATTAATGGTGGGCCGTAAATCTTCGGGCGATTGAGGGTCCAACCCAAACGGAATAAGCTGCTGGCCAAAGGTGACATTGAGTTTGGGAATCTCCAGCCCGCCATTGGTTGAGGTGAAGTGGTAGCGCACAAATGCATCAGCCAGATTCAGATCACTGGCACTGCCCGTTGCAGTCGTACGCTTGCCATAGCTAAATGACAATTGATACTCCAGATTCTTGCCTTCCTTATAATCACGGTATAAGTTGCCACGTACCCCAATCAGGGCAGTTGGAATATCAAAGGTATTACGGCGGGCGCTATTGGGTGCCGGATTGCCTGCTGTCGTGGATTCATCCTGTCCCTGTGCACGCACCTGAACCGTGCCATACAGCGTGGTATCCCGGGTTGATTTCACCGTTTTGCGCTCATACTGGCGACCATCATCGTATTTATAATTTTCCAGATCAGTCCTGAATCCAGCCAGATCACTTTGGGTTGCAGTCTGAATTGAAGTATCTTCCTCGCCATTTTCGTCAGTGGCTGAAGTCACCGATGTGTCAGAAGCAGTTGTATTGTCGGTTGCTTTTTGCTGCTTGAGCGCATCAACCTGTTGCTGCAATGCCACCAGTTGAGCCTGCAATTGCGCCAGATTTTCTTCCAGACTGGTATCGGCCCAGACGGTGGTACTTGGCACAACTCCCGCCAGTACAATGGCAATGGAACCTGCCAAAATAGTGTGCTTCACGTTAAAACCCCTAAATTAAATAACGATCTCTGGTTTGATTTAAAACCAAACTGTTTTGTCCCTTTTCTTATTTCAACAAGTGTGCCAATAAATAAGTTTTTGTTTTTATTGAATTATTTTAAAATTTATTGATGAGGTGCGTGTTTTACAACGCCCAATGTGCTGAGAAATCAGCATGGTGCTTATTCACATTCATCTTTAAAATGGCAATCAAAATGCGTTTTTTAGATAAAGGGGATAAAAAGTTAAATTCTTTTATTAAAATCAAACCTAAAAAAATAAAAATGGCCGGGTGGTCCAAGCCATTTTTTTTACTTTCGATGAGATGAAATTTTTGAAACCAGGAAATATTAAATTTCTTTTGATCAGTTGAAAACGCTACATTAAGTTGATTAGATATTTCTCGATTTATTATCAATAGATTTGATGAATAAAATATCTTAACTTAATCTATTCTTCCCTTACATTAATCCAGCCTTGATAACTGCCGTATTCGATTTAAATCAATAATACGCACCTGACTATAATTCCACTCAATAATTCCTTCGGCAAAAAACCATTGCAGGCTTTTATGCAGGGTTTGTCTGGAAATATTAAATTGCTCGGCAAAATCCTGCTGGCGGATTTTTAAATGAATCAGGCCGGGATGGTTTTTTACCTCACCATACTGGCTATATAAGCGGTTTAAATAATAGGCAATCTTCTGGGTTAAACTGGCAGTCTGGATATAGCGGCTTTGTTCAAATAATCCATACATACGTTGGCTCATTAACTGCAACACCTGCCAGAGGGCCAGGGGCTGCTGCCTGAGTTGCTGGATATATACTGATCCGGGCAATATGGCAATTTCAACCTGCCCCATGCTAAAAAAATCATAATTGACAGCCTGATGCTGTAATACCGCCACCAGATTAAACACAGAATGCTGGGTCATATAATCACTGATCTTGAGCTGGCCATCCTGTTGCAACCAGCCCACTTGCAAGGTGCCTTTTAACAGCACATAAATGTCTTCGACCACTTGCTGATGTGCTAACAGCAATTGTCCCGAATTAAATTTTTTAACAATAGCTTGATCACACAGCGCCTGCTGAGCGTCCTGACTGAATGCGCTAAACGCCGCATCCTGCTGTAAAATTGCACTCAGCCGTTGCCGTGCGTTAGGCTCACTATCCTGATGAAACATCATAAAAATAAAAAATGACTTAATCCGGTTAAGACTAAGCCACGATGTTTTATTGATAAAATATTATTTTTAAAAATGCTATGTACTAATTAAGATTAAAGCAGGCAATTTAAACTCAGGATGCCTTTTCATAAATCCGTCCTTCCTCTGAACGTAAATTGGAAATATCCTGATTTTTGACATTCTTGATCACCTGACTTGGACGGCCATCTACCCCAACCGGGATATCTCCCTCAATCGTTACCCGGGAAGCCACCCGCAGCGCATCGCCATAATCATTGATGGCACGATGCTGGGTAGCACGATTATCCCAAATCGCCACATCACCTACGGCCCAGCGCCAGCGCACAATGTTTTCCCACTGGGTAATATGATTCTGGAATTCCTCAAATAAATAGCGCGAATCCGTGCTATTTAGTCCACTAAAACGCTTAAAAAAATGGCCAAGTACCAGTGTTTTTTCACCTGTTTCAGGATGCACACGCACCAGCGGATGTTCGGTTTCAATTTCTACCGCAGTCCTGAACAGTTTGCGGTTTTCTACCGTATTTTCAGCATGATGCGGTACACCATGATCGGCATAATCATAGGCATTGGTATGCACTGCCCTTAAGCTATCCGCCAGCGTCTTTAACACTGGGGGTAAGCCTGCATAAGCTGAAGTGGTGTTTGCCCAGACTGTATCACCGCCCACATCCGGGGTTACCACATTTCTTAAAATCGAGGCTTTAGGATAATTGGGCAAAAACGTAATATCGGTATGCCATGAATCAGCACGGCCACCGCGTGAATCAATCGACAAGGTATGCGCTGTGCCATCTTTAATCGGGACACTCGGATGATTTAACGGATTGCCCAGTAAACTGGCAAATGCTTCCTGCTCCAAATCGGTTAAATGTTGCTGGCCCCGAAAGAAAATGACTTTATGTTTTAATAAGGCATGCTGAATTTCTGATACCACATCACTGCTTAAATCACCTGCCAGTTTTACACCAGAAATTTCGGCACCGATTCGTACGGTAACGGGATTTACCTGAATATGCTGGTACTGATATTCGGGATTATAGGCATGATCTGCATGGCTAGGTATATGGGTGTGGACATCGGTATTGGCGATTGCTAGCTGGCTCATTTTAAATAACCTCTGTAGATTCTAATAAACAGCTTTTTACTGTCTCTGTTAATGATTATGCCAACAACTCACCTTAACTCTGTCAAATTATTAACATTATCTAGAATAAAAAATTAATAGAATATCTATTATGATCAATAGGAAAATTAAAAATAAAAAAACCTGCCAATCCTACATTTTATTGTAAAACTGGCAGGTTTTTTAAAGTGTTCTATGGCTATTTTAGTTTGATACCAAATAATCGTTATAATATTATCGGTAAAAAGTATTTAATTCGTATTCACCAATAACTAGTTTATCTATAGCCACTCATTTTAATTGATCAAGGGCTTGGATTTGGGAACAACTGGTGAATCCTTTCAATCTCCTGCAACACCTCATCAGATAAGCGCACATCAATACTGTCAATATCCGTTTTAAGCTGCGCAAGGTTGGTTGCCCCAATAATATTGCTAGTTACAAAACGGCGGGTGTTGACATAAGCCAGCGCCAGCTGTGCCGGGTCAAGGCCATGGGCTTGGGCTAAATCAACATAGGCCTGGGTTGCCTGTTCTGCATTCTCGCTTTTATAGCGGGCAAACCGTTCAAACAGCGTGATTCTGGCGCCTGCTGGCTTGGCACCATTGAGGTATTTCCCGGTTAAATGCCCAAACGCCAGTGGTGAATAGGCCAGTAAACCCACATTTTCACGAATGGAAATTTCGGCATTGCCAATTTCAAACGTACGGTTGAGCAAGCTATAGGGATTCTGTATGGAAACAACCCGGGCTAGTCCTTGCTGCTCGGCAATGCGTAAAAACTGGTTAACCCCCCACGGCGTTTCATTGGACAGGCCAATATGCCGGATCTTGCCTGCCTTCACCAGATCATCCAATACCTGCAGGGTCTCTGCAATCGGTACAGTGTCTTCATCCTCGACGTGTTCATAGCCCAGTTGACCAAAAAAATTGGTGGTTCGATCAGGCCAGTGCAACTGGTATAGATCAACATAATCAGTTTGCAAGCGCTTTAAGCTGTCATTAAGTGCCGCTTCGATATTGGCACGGTCATGACGGGTTTGGCCGCCACGCACGTTTCCGGCCTGTCCAGCATTACGCACCCGTCCTGCCACTTTGGTTGCCAGGATGATCTGGCCGCGTTTTCCTGTTTTTTGCAGCCATGTTCCAATATATTTTTCGGTTGAACCCTGTGTTTCCGGGCGTGGCGGCACCGGATACATCTCGGCCGTATCAACCAGATTCACCCCCTGCCCAATGGCATAATCCAGTTGCGCATGCGCCTCGGCTTCAGTGTTTTGCTCGCCCCATGTCATCGTACCTAATGCAATCACACTGACATCAATATCGGTTGTACCCAGTTTTCTATATTGCATTCATTTAATCCTGTAAAAAATGCCTGAAACCATCAGTGTTTAGGGTTCAGGCATTTTTATTGATTCATCTATTCGTTAAATAAAAATTTTCCTTCGGCCACAAAACGATCAATTGATCGTCGTGGCGTCGGTTGTTGTCGGTTAGTTGTGCTCTAGCCTGCAAGCCTTGCGGCAAATGATCTTTACTGCCTTGCTGACCAATCACAATAATCGCTTCCAGTTGATAGTCTTCAGGAATATGCAAACGCTGGCGTACCTGTGCCTGATCATAACCACCAATTGCATGGGTATGCCAGCCTTTCAAGGATGCCTGCAAGGCCAGATGCGCCCATGCTGCGCCTGTATCAAAGGAATGACTGGTTAAATTCACTGCATCCTGCTGATTTGGCGGCAAAAATGTCTTTTTTGACAAGACCAGTACCAGCGCTGAAACCTGTGCTGCCCATGACTGATTATATTCAGACAGGGTTCCAAATAATGTATTCCAGTGTGGCGTATTGGTAAGCGCATAAACAAAACGCCACGGCTGTGAATTCTATGCCGACGGCGCCCAGCGTGCAGCCTCAAAAAACTGTTTTAAGGTTACATGGTCAATTTCTGTCTGTTTAAAACCACGGGGTGACCAACGCTGTACAAACAGTGCGTCCACCTCATGCGCTGGTTGGCGCTGCTCTGCCT
Organism: Alkanindiges illinoisensis DSM 15370; assembly: GCF_000619845.1. Lineage (GTDB taxonomy): Bacteria > Pseudomonadota > Gammaproteobacteria > Pseudomonadales > Moraxellaceae > Alkanindiges > Alkanindiges illinoisensis. The sequence goes on from NZ_JHUX01000003.1 coordinate 1,711,202, forward strand.
CAAATAAAACGGACATTTTATTGTCTCCAGCTCAAGACGCTTTGGCCGCATGCTTTGCCAGCACATACTGGTTTTCTGGACGTGCCAAGCCCAGATTTTCCCTTAAGGTCTTGCCTTCGTACTCGGTGCGGAACAGGCCACGACGCTGCAGCTCTGGCACCACTAGATCAACAAAATCATTCAAACCGCCGGGTGTGGTCGGTGGCAATACGTTAAAGCCATCCGCAGCTTCATTTTCAAACCATTCCTGTAACTGGTCTGCCACCTGCTCAACCGTACCAATGAGCTGCCAGTGTCCGCGCACTCCTGCCACCCACTCATACAACTCGCGGATGCTGTAATTATTTTTCTTGGCAATATCAATAATCAGGGCACGACGGCTAATCTGGGTTTCGGTTTCTGGCAATTCAGGCAATGGGCCATCCAGATCATACTTGGACAAGTCCCAGCCGCCTGTTAAGCCACTGAGCAAGGCAAGCCCTGCTTCAGGACGAATCAGTCTGGTAACTTGCTCATATTTTTCCCGTGCCTCTGCTTCGGTTTTCCCCACAAAAGCTGATACTCCAGGCAGAATAAGCAGCTCTTCAGGGTGGCGGCCATATTTGGCTAAACGGCTTTTAACATCACGGTAAAACGCCTGCGCACTGGTTAGATCCTGATGCGCCGTAAAAATTACTTCAGCATAGCGGCCAGCCAGTTCACGGCCCGGCTCAGATGAACCTGCCTGCACAATCACCGGATAACCCTGAGGCGAGCGTGGCACGTTTAGCGCACCTTTGACCGAGTAATATTTGCCCTTATGGTTAGGATGATGCAGCTTATCAATATCATAAAAAATGCCAGTGTCCTTGTTATATAAAAACGCATCATCTTCCCAGCTATCCCAGAGCTTCTGAATCAGCTCAACATATTCCTGCGCCCGCTCATAACGGTCAGCATGGGTAGGCTGCTTGTCATAACCGAAATTATAAGCCGCAGATTCTGATGCGGTAGTCACCACATTCCATGCTGCCCGTCCATTGCTAATGTGATCCAAGGAGGCAAACTTGCGCGCCAGCAAGTACGGTTCTTCGTAGGTTGAAGATGCTGTTGCAATAAAACCGATATGCTTGGTTACAGCGGATAATGCAGCAAACAATGTGACTGGTTCAAAGCCTGCCACTTTGTCACTCACGCCAATGGTTTCACTGGCACCGAAATTGACCGATAAACCGTCTGCCAGAAAATAGGCATCAAACAAGCCACGCTCGGCGGTCTGGACAATTTCCTTCACATATTCAAAATCCAGCGCGCGTGCTGGCTGGGACTCCGGCAATCGCCATGCTGCTACATGCTGGCCGGTGGTTGGAATAAATGCCCCTAATCGAATTTTTCTGCTCATACTATTTAGCTCCATAGCTCAAAGAACGCATGCTTAAAAAGCACTGAGGTTGCCTATGGATATATGACAATTTCCATGCCATTATTTTTTTAATAATTTTCAGCAGTTTATGTTTTATTTAAATAGTAGTTGATGAATTAACAACATAAATTTGCTTGGGATATGCTGAATTAGCAACAAACTCATAATTTACTGGTCAATATTAAGAGCCGCGACTTTTCAGTCTAAGGACTATCCACATAAACAACTTAGCATGCCAATAGACTTATTAAAGCCCATCCTACTACTCGATATTGCAGGGGTCATCTGTACTATTTACATCTGATTGAACAGAATCAGCCGATGTTGAAGAGGAATCATCATCGCTTGGCTCTGCACGAATACTGGTCTGAAGAGCATCACATTGAGACTGGTGATCTTTTTTTAGCGAAATATCAGCTGAATATTGAGTTTCATAGCTGATTTGATAGTTAAGCTGCCATTGCTGAAGTTGTTTTGGCAAATCAAATTTAAACTCGTAGGTTTTACATTCATGTGGTTGAATAATGTGGATCGATTCGCCACTGGAACAGCTAAACTGCTGATTACTAAAGTGCTCATAGCCTTGATCGTCAACCAACTTAAATGGCAATGCACAGGCATTATGATATTCATACATGATGTGTGAGGTGGTATTTTGCACCCTGATTTGCAGAACCATATTGGTCGGGTCTATATCAGTAACTTTTGGAATGATACGTTGTTCACCCGCTGGAATCACTTGACCGGTTTCTTTATCAATAAAACGGAATGAACGCTGTATACCTGCACAGTTTTGCTGGGCATTGTCAGGATAAGTCACCTTATAGAAATCAGGCTTAAAAACCACATGACCCTGACCCGGCAAAGTAGGCGGAATCGTGCTGCCTGTGCTAGGGCTACCCGTACCTGTGCCTCCCAGGCTTACTCCACCTGCGCTTAAAGGGTTATCTTCGTTACCACAGCCTGTAAGTAAACATAATCCATATACCGAGCAGACAAGTATAAACTTCTTCACTAAATCATCTCTATCACAGCGTCATGGTAAATCTTTTACTGTTCAAACTTTTTAAAATTATTCAATTGTTAAGCTGAATACCAGTAAAGCGAAATAACAGCATAGCAAAAATGTTCACACAACACATTTTTTATTTTTAGCGGGGTTCAATTATTTTATAAAAGGCTAAAAGTTAAATATTATGCAGACTATGTAGTATGGCCTTTAATGCCTCAGTTTTAAATTTTTTATTTTTAAAATCAAAATATTATTTATAGGATCACATCATTAAGTATTCTGTTTATCCTCACGTTATGAAGTTTCAGATATATAACTCATCAGATAAAAACGCTGTAATGCACCAAAAACATTAGTATTGTGATTACATTATCCTCTAGAAGAAAATGCCAAACTGTTTTGAGTCATCATTTCGCATAGGTGAATATGTCTAACGCCTTTTTAATTAACTGATTTAATTTTTATTTTCTTTGTTCGTTACTACAATATCTTTTATTAACCAGTATAAAGTCAAGATAAAACAGATGACTGCAAATATATTCAAAATCACGATTAGTATTGGCATTTAAGCTATCCACTATCACAAGCAACTTTAAATTGCATGCCATTGATTATTCTTACTCAAATTCATTTGAGAATTACTGTTAACCTATTAAAAAGCCCTGAATTACTCAGGACTTTTTAATCATTAATAGTGCGTAAAACCTTCTAATTCATGGAATTAGTTTTTTTACTATTAATAAAAGCTCAGTTAAGTTGTCGCATTTACAAGGTCAGCACAGCTTTGATCTTTCCAGCTCAACTGTTGAACCTGGTTATGCTTATCAAAGTTAATTCTTAGCTGACAGTTCTGGTATTCCTTAGAGCCTGACTGCTGTAGCCCAATGGCATAATTCCATGTCTTGGGGCTAAAAATCCCCTCACGGAAATGAGGATTACCTAACAACTGTCTTACCTGGTCCTTATGCAGGCCAATATCCAGTTTTTGTACCTGGCTAACATCGTAGCGTTGCAGGCCTTTTAATGGACTTTGGGCGACAGATGGAAATGCTTCCGGTTGCTGCGGCGTGAACATCGGAACGCTACTGCATGCTGACAAACCAACCACACCAGCGAATACCATACTTTTCAGAATAATTTTCATAGTTTTTTCTCTCAAATCGGTTGAAAGAGGTGATTCAGAAACTCAATCACCTCTCCGGTCCATGCCTTAGTCAATAATGCCACTGATACCAATACGGGCACTTGCTCCGCCTTCAGACGCAGCAGCTACACCACCGGTAAGACTCCAGCGACCGCTATCCGAAGTGCGGCGCAAGGTCGCACCAACTGCGTTTTCACCGCCATGGAAACCAGCACCAACCGAGTAAGTAAATTTACCCGGTACAAATGGTGCAGATTCCATTGATAGCGCTGCTGCAATACCGGCATTGGCACGTTTTTCAACTTTGTCAATGCGCTCGTTGGTACGGTAGAACGCCTGATCCAAGCGGTTGCTTAAAGCATTGGATTGATTATCAAGTTTGGTTAACGCATCGCCTACATTAGTGGCTGTTTCACCAGCCACCTGATAGCTTGGCGCTGTAATGTTGCCACTGGCATCTACTGCCGCACCACCACCCAGCGCATTGGCGACACTGGTGTTGGACGCATGGAGCTGGGCACCATTTATTGCATCGCTGCTGGTGGCTGTTACGGCCCCGGCTTTAACACCTGTCACAGTACGGTTGCCGCTTGTACCGGCCATGCTCACGGAAGTGCCACCAGTATTTGCAGCAACAGTCACTTGTGCTGTATTACCAGCTTGCTGAACCAGACCAACTGAACCGTTGTTAATCTGGCTGGCCAGATTATTAACCTGCTGATTGGTTTCATAGAGCTGGCCACCATTTACTGCATCTTTACTACCGGCTGTCAGCGCACCATTTTTAACATTGGTCAATGTCGTGCCATCTGCACCACCGCCCAAAGTAATCTGGCCTTTGTTCACTGTGCCGTCAGCATTTTTATCATACTGAACAGCAGCATTACTTAAAGACTGGTTAGCATTTTTGACATCATTCAGTGCAGTGTCGAGTGCGCCCAGTGCATCACCCACATTACTCTGGGTGCCGCCCTGTACATTGTAGGTTGGAGCCGTCAATGTGCCATTTGCATTAACAGCAGCACCGCCGCCCAATGCACTGGCCATATCCTTGATCTGGCCTACGGTTGCAGCAGCGTTATTTTGGCCACTGGCTGCAACACCTGTTAATTGACGATTACCGTCGGTGCCAGCAAAGTTCACTATCGTGCCGCCGGTTGCAGCGCCCACTGTAATTGGAGCAGTAATGCCCACTTGCTGTACCAGACCAATGCTGCCATTGCCAATACCGCTGGTTAAGTTGGCTAATGCATTGTCTACGGCTTTTAACTGTGCCAGGTTAACGGCATCAGAATCTTCTGTACCTGGTGCAACACCTGTAATCTGGCGGTAAACACCATTGGCTGCATCACCGACTGCCACAGCACCTGTAGTACTGGTGGTTGCCGCAATTGCAAGCTGATCCGCAGCTGATGCTGCTTGCAGGGCATAACCCGCTACACCAGCGCCTGTGGTTGCTGCAGAATTGGAACCCAGCGCAACAGAACCATCTACTGTGGTTGTAACATTATTACCCAGTACAAAGGTGTCATCGCTATTTACGGTATTGTTGTTACCAACCGAATAGCTGTCACTGCCGTTAATAATGCTTGGATCACCAATCGCACCGGAACGGTCACCGTTCACGATGTTACCAGTACCAATACTGATGGATTGCTCACCATTTACCTGCGCGTTATTACCAATAGCGATACTCTGATCAGCGCCCTGTGCAATATTGGCACCATCACCAATTGCTATTGCACTATCTGCTGCACTGCTGGCATCCACACCCATGGAAATAGTGCGGTTACCCTGCTGCTGAGCTGCTGAAACTGGCCCGATGGCAATACTGTCTTCACCCAGCGCTACAGCATCACTCTGCGTAGAATTGGTACGGAAGTATTTAATCCCAACGTCGCTGGTTTGCAGGTTATTAATCTGGCCACCAATGCTGTTCAGCGCATCACCTACAGTGTTTACCACCGATGGGGTAACAATCATCATGCCGGTATTTGGGTCAATACTGTAATTATTCACCGTATACTCTGGTGCAATAATCACGCCGGTGTTTGGATCAACATTACCACCGAGTGCTGTGGTCAGGTCTTTTAACTGTTGCATGTTGGCTGCATCAGTAGCATCTACACCATTGGCAACATCACGGAGCTGACGGGCTTCGCCGTTGGCATTGGCAAAGCTGATGCTTGTACCCAGAGAATCCTTGCCAACAGTAATTTCTGCGGTATTACCGGCTTGTTGAACCAGGCCAATAGTACCATTGTTCAGGTTACTGGCCAGATCAGCAATATCTGCGGTGTTGGCAGTAGTACGGCCATCGAGGTTACCCAACGCATCACCGACATTGTTAAAGTCAGCAGTAGTGCCGGTGTTGCTGCCATCATCCAATGTATAGGTAGGCGCTGACACAGTACCATCGGTATTAAGTGTTGCGTTACCACCCAGTGCATTGGCAATAGAGGTGTTGGCCGCATGAATCTGGCTACCATTAACAGCCTCAGTAGAGCTTGCACTGATTTCGCCAGAACCTACATTACCCAGCACAGTACCGTTGTTACCATTCAAGGTGACACGGTCATAATTTACGCTGCCATCCAGGTTGCGCTCATACTGTACGGCACCAGCAGACAGATCCTGAGTAGACTGACGTACATTTTCAATTGCGCCATCAATGGTATTTTCACCAGTTCCACCGATATTGCTGGCAGAGACTGAACCATTATTATTAAATGCATTTCCACCAATCAGATCAGTGACCGACTGAGCGTTGCTATTTAACTGATCACCCGTAACTGCATCGGTTGAGCCAGCAGCAACATTACCATTGGCAACATTGGTTAGCTGACGCGCATCACCGTTGGCATTGGCAAAGTCAATGGTTGTGCCTAAGGAATCCTTACCGACTGTGATAGAGGCCGTATTGTTAGCCTGCTGAACCAGACCAATAGTTCCATTGTTCAGGTTGCTGGTTAGATCAGCAATGTCTGCGGTATTGGTAGTAGTGCGACCATCGAGGTTGGTTAAGGCATCGCCTACATTGTTGTAAGTGGTTGTACTGCCATCATTGTTGCCAGTGTCCAGTACATAATCTGGCGCGCTAACAGCACCTGTTGTCTTGTCATAAGCTGCACCACCGCCCAGATTGGCTGCTGTGCTAGTACCCAATGCATCAGTCTTGGCATCATTTGCACTGGCAGCCTGACGTACGTTATCAATGGCACCATCAATGGTGTTTTCACCAGTACCACCAATATTAGTGGTAGTGATTACACCGCCGTTATTAGTGGCATTACCACCGATCACATCCGCTACAGACTGAGTACTGCTGTTTAACTGATCACCATTGATGGCATCAGTTGAACCTGCTGCAACACTGCCAGCGGCCACATTAGTTAGCTGACGCGCATCACCGTTGGCATTAGCAAAATTAACCGTTGTTCCCAAGGAATCCTTGCCAACAGTAATTTCTGCGGTGTTATTGGCTTGCTGAACCAGACCAATAGTACCGTTGTTTAGGTTATCGGTTAGGTTTGCAATGTCTGCGGTGTTGGTAGTAGTACGGCCATCAATGTTGGTTAAGGCATCACCGACATTGTTAAAGTCAGCAGTGGTGCCAGTGTTGCTGCCATCATCCAATGTATAGGTTGGGGCAGTTACGGTGCCAGTAGCCGGATTATAGACCGCGCCACCGCCCAGATTGGTTGCAACGCTGTCACCCAAACTTTGTGCTGCATTTAGCGCCTGACCTACAGTAACAGCATCATCCAGCGCTGTGCCATCAGCCAGATTGGTGATGCGTTGACCACCCGCATTGATACCTCCTGCAGAAATGCTTGGGCCAGTTGCATTGCCCTTGCTATCAGTAAAACCTAAGCCTGTCTGGTTTACCACAGTTGAATTACCAACTGCATCAGTTACTGTGATGCCATCCGCATTGTAGCGGGCTGCACTACCAGCTGCATTGGTTACATAGGTGCCATCTGTGCTTAGTACAGTGCTGTTACCCTTACCGTCATCCGCAGTTATAGTATTAATACTAATGTCTTTGTTCAGTGCAACATTAACACTGCCGTTGTCATCTGTACCATTTTGAGTCACGGTCAGGTTGCTGTCACCATTAAAGGTCACGGTACCATTAGGACCAATATTGCTGCTGGTAGACCCTGTACCATTGGCAGTCACATTCCAGCCTGCGTTGGCAGACTGACGTACACTGTCAATTGCACCATCAATCGTGTTTTTACCAGTTCCACCAATATTGGTAGTGGTAATCACACCGGCTTTATTGATTGCATTGCCACCTATCACGCTAGCCACTGACTGGGCGTTGCTATTTAACTGATCACCCGTAACTGCATCGGTTGAACCAGTGGCGACATTACCATTGGCAACATTGGTCAGTTGTCGGGCTTCACCTTTATCATTGGCAAAGTTTACGCTGGTGCCACCCGTACCTGCACCGACAGTAATCTGGGCGGTGTTGCTGGCTTGCTGAACCAGACCGGCTTTACCTGATGTCAGGTCAGCAATGTCTGCGGTGTTGGTAGTAGTACGACCATCCAGATTGCCTAGGGCATCGCCTACATTGTTGTAGGTTGTGGTGGTAGCAGTATTGCTGCCATCGTCCAGCACATAACCCAGCTTATCAATGGTGCCTGTAGTTTTGTTATAGGTTGCGCCACCACCCAAACTGGCTGCTGTACTTGCACCCAAGGTATCAGTTTTGGCATCAACAGCTGCAGTAGCAGTATTGAGCTGACCCAGATTTACGGCATCATTTGCCTGTGTCCCATCAGCCAGATTACTAATAGTCTTGCCATCAGCATCAATACCATCCACTGTAATACTTGGGCCGCCACTAATTGTAAGACCAGTGCTCTCCAGGATGGTGTCTTTGCCAGCCGCATTGGTCAGTGTAATGCCAGTTGCCGCATAATTAGCAGTATTGGTGCCATCAGTGACATTAGTGCCTGTCGCTGTTACTGTGCTGACATTGCCCTTGCCATCGTTTGCAGTCAGGCTATCAACAGTAACGTTATCTGCCAGATTATAGTTCACGGCATTATTGGTATGGCTTACCACCAGATTGCTATCTGTATTGGTGAAGTTAACTGTTTCACCCAGTTTTACGTTATCGCTGGCCACACTACCATTGCTGGTAATGTTAAAGCCTGTGTTGGTTACGGTAGTTGTAACATCACCAATTGCACTGTTTAGATCACCTGCATTTACAGCATTGTTGGCATTACCAGCCAAGGTATAGTCACCTGCACTGGCAATACCCGTTAACTGACGATCACTACCTTTATCATTGGCAAAGTTTACGCTGGTGCCACCCGTACCTGCACCGACAGTAATTTCAGCAGTATTGCTGGCTTGCTGAACCAGACCAGCTTTACCTGATGTCAGGTCAGCAATGTCTGCGGTATTGGTAGTGGTGCGGCCATCGATGTTACCCAAGGCATCGCCTACATTGTTGTAAGTGGTTGTACTGCCATCATTGTTGCCAGTGTCCAGTACATAATCTGGCGCGCTAACAGCACCTGTTGTCTTGTCATAAGCTGCACCACCGCCCAGATTGGTTGCAACGCTAACACCCAGAGCATCAGCGTTGCCTGCACCGGAAAGCGCATTATTCAACTGATCAAGGTTAACAGCATCTGTACCAGCAGTTGCTGCACCAACATTGGTTAAGCGATTGCCATTTAAGCTAGCGCCACCATTTAAGTTGGCAACACCTGTCGTGGTTAACGTACCACCGACGGTCGTAGCTCCAGTAACCGTTAAAGCACCACCGATGCTTGCTGCACCAGTCGAAGTTACGGTAGTAAAGGTCGGGGTTGCTGAGGTGGCAACACTAATGGTATTACCAGTACGGGTAATATTGATGTTATTGCCATCAGCAAAGGTAATTGTATCGTTTGCACCTACAGCAGTTGCAGTATCTTTATTGGCCTGAATTTTAAAGGTCTGATTTTGCAAAGTAGTAATGTTGCTGCTGTTTGCCGTTGTGCGCGCATCAACATTGGAAATCGCCGCGCCTACATTACCTACTGTCGTACCGTCTACGCTGTAGCTAGGTGCAGTGATGCCACCAGTACTTGCATCATACTTTGAACCACCGCCCAATGCTGCTGCGGTATCAACACCCTGTTGATTACTCAGATCATTCTGTTTTTGTAATTGCGCAACAGTAACGGCATCACTGGCTGCTGCACCATCAGCCAGATTGGTCAGGCGACGCTTTGTTGTTGTATTACCGAATGATACAGTACCCTGCGTTGTTGCAGCAGTATTGGTCAGGAAAGCTGAGCCGGTTTGTGCTGCGGCTACAGAATTCAGACCCAAGGCCGCACTGTTTATACCAGTTACCTGCGCATTTAAGCCCAGTGCAACCCCGCCTGCCACGTTAGTGTTGGCACCTTCACCAATAACTACCGCATTGGCAGCAGTTGCTGTTGCACCTGTACCAATGGCAACTGATTTTTCAGCAGTAGCCTGTGAAAAGGCACCAATTGAAAGCGCATTATTTGCAGTGGCCTGTGCACCACCACCAAATGCTATAGAATCCTGGGCAGTTGCTTTCGTTTGACCGGTAGTTTGATAATTTGTTCCTGACTGTCCACTACCACTGCTGCCAGCATTTTCAATATCAGGTGAACCAATGGCAATTGCGCGGTAACCAGTTGCTGTTGCAGAATGACCTACTGCCAGCGAACCTTTACCTGTGGCAGCAGATACGTTACCAATCGCTTGCGCATAATCAGCCGTTGCAGTGGACTGACGTCCAATCGCCAATGAGGTATTACCAGTAGATGCAGCCGCAACACCAATGGCGACAGCCGCGGTATTGGTTGCTTTGGCATAAGTACCCAAGGCAGTGGCCAAGCCAGCAGCCTCAGCGCCAGTCCCAATGGCTGTACTGCCACCGGTATAACCATTATCAGTACTCCACTTGATATTGTTGGTATTGGCAGTAGTACTATTGTTATATGGATTTTGGCGATCCAGAATACCCGAATCACTACCGGCTGTGGTATTACAGCCAATTGCAACCGCATTACCGCCTGAGGCTGTTGCCTGCTTGGTTGCACCTGTGGTTCCTGTACAACTGGAAATTGCTGTGCCAGTACCAGTGCCACCACCCGTTCCAGTTTCAGCAAAAGCCTGCGGTGCAAAACCGAGTACTAAACTGGCCAAGCCAGTTGTCACAACGCCGGCTTTTTTTGAACGACTTTTTGTTTTGCTTTTTGCAGTTTCTGAAACAGCCACCCAAGCGCCTGTTGAAGCATTCCAGACAACTCTATAAATCTTATTCATACTTGTACCCTTACAAATGGTTTGCATCTCTAATCGTGAAGAGAATGTAGGTGTAGCAAGGGCATTCTAATGAAAATATGTGCAAATTGAACATTTTTATTGGATAAATGTTAAATTCTCTGTATGCTTTTTGTACTTAATGATAATTATTCTTATCTTTAGCTGCACCATCGGGACATGCGATGGCTCTTTCTTAGAGTAGCCTTAAAACCATGATTGAATTGCTGTGAAGTTATTATCATTAGATAATAACTTCTCTATCACTCTGCCACAACGCTAAACCGATAAATCATCGGTAAACATGAATTCAGATTACTTTGAGTGGCTTTATTTGAGTAGCTGCTTTCATAAGATAAGTACCACTGTGCAGTGTGCGTTGGTACAGCAAACTCATAGCGTGATACCTTGCATTCGGAAGGCTGATAAACAACTAAGCTTTCACCTGATGAGCACGTAAAATTGGCCTGAGCTGGCATTACATCACCCTTAAAATCCAATAATTTAACTGGACTAGTACATGAGCTTACATGCTCAAATCTTGCTTCTGGCATTACATTGCACACAGACATGCGCACCGCCATATTGTTAGAATTTGTATTAGGCTGCGGTAAAACTGCCTTCTTCACATTTTCTTCCAGCAACTCACCTGTCTCAATACTCTCAAACTGAATCGAACGCTCAATACCTTCACAACGCTGCTTTACTACCCCAGGATTAACAAATTTAAGTTTGGAAACAATAGGTGGTGGCGGAGGCGGCGCTGGTGCCGGAGCAACAGGTGGCGTTGGCTCAAGGGGTGGTTCATTCGGCGATGAAGGTTCAATAGGTGGCGATGGGTTTGGCACAGTTGGAATATCTATGGGAGGCTGCGGTTGAGGATAACCTGTACCAGAACCTCCCAGACTTACACCCGCAGTCGAATTCTCGTCGCCACAGCCCGATAAAAATAATACACTACAAACTAGGAAATAAAACTTTGTGGCCTGCATCACTTTTCCCAACTATACATTCGATTAATGTAAAATTAATGACAATTAATCAGCTACCTGAACAATCAGACCCAGCGCATTAATCAAACATCGCTTGTCTGGCTTGCCTTTTCTTCGGCCATTAAAAGCGGCATGCTTATAATGGAAGCAGTTTTTATCATAAATATGGAATCAATAACCGCTTATTCATCACTATTATCATATTGAAAAATACCTAAGCGGAAATTAAGAACAGCATCCTGCTTACCTTCATCTTGCCTACAGTACTCAATGGCTTCTGCCAGAATCTGCCTGGACATCTCATTCCATAATTTAATGCTGGTTTCTTTGAGCTGCTCAATTGATTTCAGGGTTAATTCATCTGCAAAAATCGCTTGCTCTAAAAACTTATTTTCCTTTTCGACCACATTATGAATCCCTGCTGCCAGATGATCAGTGATATTGGCCGCAAATAGCTGCTTTAACTCATCTTTTTCTGGAGACGGTGTAAAGCTATTGGTCTGCAATATAACCCTGTCGTTTTCCTCTTTGACTATTCCGATGCGTTTTAGTTCCAGTAAAATTGAACGGGGATGCTTTTCTGTAGATACTTTTTTTACCAGACTTTCAAAACTCATCTCACGGCCAGACAAGGGAATACTTTCAGGTAAGCCATCATTGATCCATAAGCCAACCACCCTGGCAGGAACACTAATCGCCCAGGCAGGCTCGGTAAAATGCTGAATGAGCTGGTGCACCTCATTATTATTATGTCGTAATGTGCTGACATCCCGTCTATTCAGTCCAGAAAGCAGGCTAATTGATGAATCTGTCTTTTTCTGGTTGAGTCTTTCAATTTCCCGAATAGCTTCATTATAAAAAACAGGTTTTAGCACTGCAGAGAACTCTGTATATCCTATCCCGGACTTAATCAACCAGCGTGCCAGCTCCTGCATGATGATCACGGCATGCTCTAAAGTGTTTTCTGCTTCATGTGATAACCCGTGTAATAGGCTATCTTCTTTAACTAAAATGCTTTTCAATAGTTTTCTCATAAGCTGCTATGAAGATTAAATTAAGCTACAGAATAGACATGCTAAAAATTAGATCCATAAACAATTAAATTGCTCAAAACAATAGCATAGTATAATTTTCACTCTGGGAACATGACATAAGACAACATAATTCCCAAAACCAAATTAACTTATATTTTACAATGCAGTATAATAGTGTAGATAAAATACATTATAAACTCATTTGTAGGCCCAATCGTCTAAGTAATCCATAAAAATGGATACCAGTCTGAAATAAAAGCTATCCTCTTATTTATTACAAACACGATCAAACTTATACATGGAAAGATAAGCTCAGTATTAACGATCCTATTTAATAGCCTAGCGTCGGCTCGGCACGTTACTGACTGCTATAGTTCTGGTTTGCACGAACTGCATGAAACCCTTGCCTGTTTTAGTTAAGCTCTTTCACTACTTATTATAGCCCTGTACCTTAACAAGAATTATTCATTCCCTTACTTGCATAAGCTGTTTTTTAAGCAACTCACACTGAGTAGCCAACCTCAGCATGATAAAAACAGGATGGATTTTAAAAAAGGTTAAGCTTCATGCGTATTCACTACCTGAACAGTATTTCAACCTGTCCACTGGGCGGGGCACTCATGGATGGTTTTTCCTACGGGCATTTACGTGGTCGCTTAACCTGTACCTGTGTATTAATAGAAACTGCCAACAGTCTGGTGCTGGTAGATACCGGCTTTGGTTTAAAGGATATTGCCTCTCCGCGCACCCGCCTTGGCTGGTTTTTTCGTTTTCTGGTTAAGCCTGAATTTCGGGAAGAAATGACAGCAATCCGGCAAATCGAACGGTTGGGCTATGATCCCCGTGATGTCAGGCACATTGTGTTATCCCATCTGGACTTTGATCATGCCGGGGGTCTTGATGACTTCCCACATGCCACGGTGCACATGATGCGAGATGAGCGTGACTATGCCCTTGCCCAAAAAACCTGGCTGGATCGACAGCGCTTCCGGCCACAGCAGTGGCACTATCAGAACAAATGGCGTGTTTATGATCAAGGGGTTGGCGAGAACTGGTATGGGTTTGAAACAGTCCGTGATTTAGAGGGCCTACCACCGGAAATCTTATTTGTACCTTTACGCGGCCATACCTTTGGCCATGCCGGGATTGCCATTCAATCCGAAGATAAATGGCTGCTCAATGCTGCCGATGCTTATTTTTATCACGATGAGATCAACCCGGTAAAACCCTGCTGTACCCCAGGCTTGCGCTTTTATCAAACTATGCTGGAAAAAGACCGGCCAGCACGTCTGGGTAATCAGGATCGCTTGCGCCAGTTACGCGCCTCACACAGTCAGGAAATTGATATTTTTTGCTCACACGATGTGCATGACTTTGAGCGTCTGGCCAAACGCCCAGCCATAGAACCTGCGTTTTTCTCAGCCGTTTAATTGATAATGGCAAGCTACGGGTGATTAAGTTTGAGTCGTTCGGGCCTGATAGTCGTTTCGCTGTAAAGAGGTAATCATAATGACATTGGAAAGCAAAAATGCTTCGGCAACCACCATGCAAACAACTCAGCACCCAGAACATTCGCATATTTTTAGTACGGTGATTAGCGGCGAATTAATTTATATCAATTGTGATCTGGTGCCAAAGTCCGGTGATCAGGTTTTAGTACTGGAAATCAATGGAGCCAGTTTAGTGGAAGATTATGATGGACAGCCCCTAGCGCGAATCTATGGCGTGGTAGTGGCAAAGCCTAGCTAAGATAAGTTCATTGGAAGACTTAAGTATCTTGCATAGGGTTCATTACTTTAATTAAAACTATTGAGCCTCCATTAGGTGTTTAGGCATTGATTTAAAAGTAAGAAAAGTAAGAAAAGTAAGAAAAGTAAGAAAAGTAAGAAAAGTAAGAAAAAATAGTAACCGCTGCTGAGCTGGCCTAATCAATTATTGGTTTGATCAATTGTTATTTTGATCAATTGTTGGTTTGTTCAATTGCTAGTATGATCCATTATGGACACTCACCTTATTTAATAAGGCGGTGCGTTCCAAATCAAGTATTGCCAGCTCAGCCATTCGCATTTCTAAGGCAAATGGCGGCCAACCGGGCTGGGCTGAACCTTATCTTCACTTTCCGCTGGTTGCTGGTTAGGCTGCTGACTGAGCACAGGTGTAATCGGAATAATGTCCTGTTCTTGCTCTAATGGCTGTGCGTCCTCCTCTGGTGCATCGTCTAGCGCGCGTGGCGCTTCTATTTCCTCAATATGGGCGGGCTTTTCCTCAGGTTGTACTGGAATTTCATTTTGCTGTTGTTGCTGTTGCTGGTGAAGCAATGCCTGCTTGCGCAGTAAGTCATCATCTTTGTTCATGTTGGACTCATCCATTGATTGTAAATTAAGGGAAATGCGAGCTGTAAGTTAAAAACTTAATCAGTAGTAGACTTAGCCTGCGTGGGAACAGGTGTAAGGATTCCCAGGGATTTTTCTGGTGTGGGGAGGTCTTGTAGTCTTTGTTGCAGGGAAGGCTGATTCCGGGTTAAACACTCCTGCTTGCCACTAGTGAGTCTGGACGCGCACCTTGTGCCCAGCTTGCCCTGTTTGACGCAATTGGCAATTACTATATCGCTGAATAAATGGCAGTGTTTCTCCGGAGCTAATGGCGACCCATTTGCTGTCAGGGGGAAAAATACAATAATGCTGATTATTAAAAATAAGCGGACTTTAGTAGGCATGCTCTAGCACTCCCTATAATGATTATTATGGGAAACATGAGTGCTAGATAGAGATTGGAAGCATAACCACCTGTCAGGATGGCTATGCTACAAAAAAGAATAAAGTACTGATGTTAAATGAGTAATTAACGGTTTTGCTTGCTGGTGAACTGGCCATCCTCGTCGCGAGGCTGGTTGGCATTATTGCCCCCACGGCCACCTTGCTGGTTACCACTATTACTATTACTATTGCTCTGGCTTTGCTGGTTACTACCGCCCTGGCCGCCCTGCTGGCCACCACTGCTATTGCTTTGGGTTTGCTGACCACCCTGGTTGCCATCATTTTTATGGCTCTGGCTGCCGGCTTCACGGGCTTCTTCAGCGCTAAACTCATGGGCATTGCCACTGGCATGAGCTGCACGTCCGCCTTCGCTGGCTATTTCACGCTGACGATCTGGGTCCATACTGGCAAAGCCGCGGTTGGAGGTATCACCGTTACTACCAGATTGTTGCTGACCTTGACCGCCTTGCTGCTGATGCTGATTGCCCTGGCGGTTGTCATCATTTTTACTATTCTGGTTGCTACCACGATTATTACCTTGATTATTGGATTGATTAGCCACATTACACCTACCTTAGTTTGTTTAAGTTTTTAACCAGCTACTCTGGTCTTTCCAAGGTACGCTCCTTGCCCACTTACACTGTTGTTCAAATAAGACCTTATACCTGTTTTGGCAATGTCTGGGTAAAGAAGGTAAGCAGGCTTATCTTGTTACAATCTAAATAGGCAGAAGGTTTAGTTAGTTAAGCTGTTTTATCACAGGGCAATAATTTGCGCTGCCTTACATTAAATACAAATACGGCCCAAAGCATTACACGAAGGCACTAAGAAAGTTTGAAAAATCCCTCAAACCTGGCTTCTGCTTTTACGTTGTTCTAGCTATTTGTGCTGGTTATTTATATTGGCTATTTGCAGGATTCATTACTATTAAACCCACAAAACGGGTATCTCTATAAATCAAGATACCCTGTTAATTTAAGACATGGGTTTTACACTCTGGCCATTAAAGACGCCACAATGATAAAAGATGAAGCAAAGCAGGAAGAGCAGCACAATAAATGCAATAAACGCCAAGGCATGATAATAGGTTTCCAGCTGTTGTTTTGCGCTGGCCTCTTTATCCTGACTCTGTCTATCGAAATGCTGAAGATGATTGCCGGGTATCATTTTCCCATACTCTCTAAGCAAGGCATGACACTCATCAAGTAAAGCGCCTTCCAGGCGATAAGGGTTAAACTCTGAAAGCTGATATTTTAAAAACAGTTGTTTTAACCGTTCTTCTTTTAAAAAATATTTAACCTCCCAATGGCTAAACCAGCGCTCATCAATAAGCTCGCGTTTTAATAATTTAACTTCCTTAAAAAAAGATCCCTGGATTGCATCTTCATAAATCTTGTCAATACAGGAAGCCGGCGCCTCAATGCAGTGAAAGAAATAATCATTGCCATATATTAATATTCCCGCCATTTCTCCACTGGCGGTATGTTTCTCAGCATCTTTTGTAAGGGTAATCAAATGCTCTCTGATCATGGAAGGTAAAGCTGTGGAGGTGCTCGCATACGATAGTCTCGTATAATGCGGCATTAGAATCCTTGAAGGTATGAGGATAAAATTATCCTGCTTTGTATTATACAGCACCTCTTTAGTATATTGATTATTTTTTATACTAAAATCACGACTCAAGTATCAGTTTTACGAATTACAATGTCATTTCCACTATTGTTTGCATTACACATTTTCTGTATTGCATAAGGCTAAAGGAACCATAAGATGCACTTCGGTTCCCTGTCCCGCTTTAGCAGCCTGAAACTCCAGTTGACCTTTTAATAAGATAATCCGTTGCCGCAGGTTAGCCAAACCATTGCCCGCTTGTTGTCCTGTTCCATTTACCGTTTCAGGGTTAAAACCAGCACCATTATCCGCCAGACAAGTGTAAAGCTTGCCCTGCTTGTAAGTAATCTGGATGGACACCGCAGTTGCTTCTGCATATTTGATCAGATTGGTGATCAACTCACGCAATATCGAACTGTAGTTTTTATAGACCTGATAATTGAGCTGAATCAATCCATCTTCAATATCAGTATGCCACTGTAGCGTCATCTGGCTTTCCTGCAAGCGCTGGCTAATCTCCTGCTGCAGCGCATTTACCACTGTTTCAAGCGCCAGACCTGCACCCGTCATGCCACTAATAATGGTACGCATATCTGCAATGGACTGCCGGATAATGTGTTTGGTCTGTTTAATATCCTGTTGATACAGTCCTGATAACAGTCTTGAGCCAATATCATCATGCAGGTCACGGGCAATCCGGCTGCGCTCTTCACTGGCCCCCAGATCATAGGCATCCCGGGCTTGTAGCGCATAGTGCAGCATATGATATAGCTCATTTGCCAAGGCAAGATCACTAGCAGCAAACAGGCGTCTGCCCGCTGCGGCATAATGCAATTGTGTTTGTGGCAAATAGCCAATTGCAGCAATACACAGTGTTATTCCTTCATTTTTAATTTGCACCTGCGGCATATCGGCTGGTGATACGTTTTGTTCACTCTCAACATGCAGGGCATTAAACAGGTTTTTCAGCAATTGCTGCCAGGCACTAACAGTCTGATTATCGGCAGGGCTTAAAGAAAGGCTGACCACCTGCTGAAACAGCTTTTCCCGGTCTATCGAGCGACGGCGGGAAAATCGCCGTGCCAGCATATCGCGTAGTGGCAGGTAAATCAGGGCAACCAGTAACAAAGAAATTGCAAATGCAGGCGTCTGATCAATGGCCGTCACTACAATCAGCAGGGCATCCAGTGTCACCAGCAAGAAAGCGCCCAACAGGTAAAACAGGATACGAAATACCCAGCCTTCCAGTTCAAACAGCTTATAACGTGCTACTCCCTGCACTACCCCGACATAAATCAGCAGAAAAAACAGGAAAGCATAGCCCTGTGACATTGCTGCCTGCATTCCCAGCAGGCTTGGCATACTCATCAGCAGCACAGGAACACCTGCGCCAAGCGCAATCGCCAAAGCAAACCAGCGCAAGGCCGCCTGAGTAACCGGATCATATCTTGCCTTGCGGTATTGCAGCCAGCTCAAAAGCAGCATCAGGCTCATGCCAATGAGCATTGGCATAAAGGCACCTACTGGAGGCCCTGAAAAAACCATCTTAAACATATCGCATAGCCACCAGCAGAATGCGCTGGCCGCAAACAAAATTTGCAAGCCAGCAGGCAACAGGCGGGCGCTAGGATAGTTGGAAAACAGCAACACCAGTGCAATACTAAACAGTACGGCACCGGTATGGTTAGCGTTGGATAACAGTTCAAATAAAGGCGCTGGTAAGGCAAGTACCCTACTGCTATAAATGGCTGCTGAAAATGCAGCGACCATAATGCAGCAACCAGCAATAAACAGGATGAGCGTGGTATAGCGCTTGGGCGTCATGCCCCATACCCAGCCGCCAATTAAAAAACTGCAAAGTCCCACCAGCATTTGCACCCAAAATACAGCAGCCAAACTTGTTAATGGCCGACTGGGTTCTACATTCAGCAGCATACGGCTACCATCGGCAAATTGCATAGTGATGTGCGATTGGCGTAGCAGGCTTGCGATGTGATGCTGACGGACAAAAAACTGCCTTCCTTGCGTATAGGTTTCCAGCTGGTCAGGGTCTTCTATCACATCCTGTCTGGTCAGTATTATCCTGTTCTGGCCATCTGCGGCGGCAATGGACTGGATGACTTGCCCACGCTGTACACCCACCAGTGGTTTATTGATACGATCCACCACCACATGCTGCTGATCCAGCGTTAACGTAAAACCAAACCAGGGCTGATTTAAGGCGATGTTAACCACAAATAATGTCATTGCTATGCCGGCAAGCAGAATACTCCACATGACAATAAAAGGCGTTTTGTTCATTGTATGGTATGCCCCACTTACCTTGTATAAAATAAATAATGAATAAAACAGATAGCATTTCTATCAATCTGGATAAAACTGTTTTATTTATTAAACATAAAATCGTTATGATAATGGATGAGTTGATTAATGGAAGCGCCTGTCAGTATGAAAGCCAACGACATCATGTTTCATTGCCTGCTGGGGCTTATATTCATGCTGGTTATTTACGGGGGTTTGTTCAATGGTCAAGCCCAGCTGATGTCATTGCTTAAGCCTTATTAAACAATGGCTGAGGTAAGTTTTAAGCTATAACACCCCTGCGCCTATCAGTGAATTACTGTCTACTACTGACCAGTGACTTGTCAAAAGCGGCTTCTGCCGTCTTTCGCCAGTTGCGGCAATACCAAAAAATTAATCTATGTTGAGATTTATTGAGGCTGAATGAGACAGCAAAAAAGTTCTAATTAAGATCCCGATACCATTACGATTTTATTGAAACGCTTTAACAGCAAGGGTTTTGATCCTATTTGAGACGGCTTAAAACAGGCATAAAAAAAGGTCACTCGGGTGAGTGACCTATAAAATGGTGGCTATGGCGAGACTCGAACTTGCGACCCCAGCATTATGAGTGCTGTGCTCTAACCAACTGAGCTACATAGCCTTAAACTGTGCGCATTATCATTATTTCTTCGACTGCCGTCAAGCCTATTTTCAGCGTGCGCGCATAAAAAGCAGGCAAATAAACCAAATTGTTTTCAGTAATCAGGCTTGAAGTGAGTCTATAAGCCGGGTTCTGTCGAGGACGATCATTCCTCTAGGCGTATCGTCACCAATACGCTCAAGCAACCTACCCGAATCCAACGCGGGCCACGCCAAGGGATTCCTATTTGGTCTTGCTTCTGGTGGGGTTTACCATGCCGTGACCTGTTACCAGACACGCGGTGCGCTCTTACCGCACCCTTTCACCCTTACCAACCTGCCTAAGCAAGCTGGCGGTCTGCTCTCTGTTGCACTTTCCGTCGGCTTTCACCGCCCAGGCGTTACCTGGCACCATGCCCTATGAAGCCCGGACTTTCCTCCCCTGCTTTAGTCACGAAGACCTCCACAGCAGCGACCGTCCAACTCACTTCAAGGCGCGCATGGTAACAAAAAAAACAGCCTTGCGCTGTTACTTTTCAAAGGTTTTTTTACTCGGGTTTTGCAGGCTCATTTTGCAAAGCCTGCAACCCTTCATATTTTTGCATCAGCGCTTGCCGACTTTCCACATGCTCAGGGTCATGCGGAATACAGTCTACGGGGCAAAATAGCTGGCATTGTGGCGTATCAAAATGTCCCACGCATTCGGTACACAGGTCAGGATCAATCTGATAAATCTCCTCACCCATATAAATGGCCTGATTGGGACAAACCGGCTCGCACACATCACAATTAATGCATTCCAGCGTAATTTTTAAGGCCATGGTTTATCCCGGGTTTATCAGTAAAACTACTTGCCTTTTTTACCAGCCACCTTGTGCATGTTTTTGGGCAAAGGCTTCAGATACGACTTTAGGCACAAACTTGGTGACATCACCTTTAAGCCGGGCAATTTCACGTACCAATGTCGATGATACAAAAGACAAATGCTCGGATGGGGTTAAAAACACCGATTCAAACTGGCTATCCAGTTGACGGTTCATATTGGCCAGCTGAAATTCATACTCAAAGTCAGACACCGCACGTAAACCACGCAGCACTGCGGTTGCCTGCTGTTCCTGAAATAAATTCACCAGTAAGCCGCTAAACCCAATCACCTTGATATTTTTAAGATCACTTAATGATTGCTGTGCCAGTGCAACCCGCTGTTCCAGACTAAAGACCGGATTTTTATGATGACCTGCTGCAATGGCGACTACCACTTCATCAAACATCTTGGAGGCACGCACAACAAGGTCAACATGGCCATTGGTAATAGGATCAAATGTGCCCGGATAAAGTACTTTAGTGGCCATTGCTTATGCTCGGTTGCCGATAAATTTGCCCTAGTTTAGCAAAAACTTGTTTTTAACGCGAAGCCAGCATGATTGATTAATGCTATAACCAAAATTAACTAAAGCCAGCCGCCAAAATTAGGTAAACTAGTGTTCTTATTGGATTCTTGATGAATATGAATAAAGCCACTGTTAAAAAACTGCATCAGGGCGGTACGATTGCCCAGAACCGTCGTGCCCGTCACGACTATTTTATTGAAGAAAAATTTGAAGCTGGTATGTCGCTACTGGGCTGGGAAGTTAAATCCCTACGTGCCGGCAAAATGAACCTGTCCGAAAGTTATGTCATTTTTAAAAATGGCGAGGCATTTTTGTTCGGCAGCCAGATCATGCCACTGTTGTCTGCCTCAACCCATGTAGTTCCTGAAGCCAATCGCACCCGCAAGCTTTTATTGTCGCGCCGTGAAATCGAAAAACTGATAGGTGCGGTCAACCAAAAGGGCTATTCCTGTGTACCACTGGCGTGCTACTGGAAAGGTGCTTTGGTTAAGTGTGAAATTGCGCTGGTAAAAGGCAAGCAATTGCATGATAAACGTGCAACCGAAAAAGATCGGGACTGGTCGCGTGAAAAACAGCGTGTGTTTAGGACTGCCTAAGCACCGCTTTTATTGGATCAGCCTTACTATTACACTCATGGTTTTAACCTTCAACTGACTATCTACTTCTTTTATTTCCTGAAACCTTTATTTTTAAATTTCTCTGGCTAGACGAATTTCAAAATGATCTCTAAGTTCTCTGACCCCTATTATTCTAACCAAAATTAATCAATACCCGCGCATTTAGCAGTTTTATCAATATCACTTATCAGCCTATCTGAGTCTGATTCCTGTAAAAGCCGCCATAGCCCAAGACAAAACGTGTTACAATACTGCGTTTAAAATTTAGTCCTTGCTGGGTAAATAAATGACTGAGGAAAGACTCACACATCTGAAACAGCTTGAAGCTGAAAGCATTCACATCATTCGTGAAGTTGCAGCCGAATTTGATAATCCGGTGATGCTGTATTCCATTGGCAAGGATTCTGCGGTCATGCTGCATCTGGCCATGAAAGCATTTTACCCGGCCAAACTCCCGTTTCCACTATTGCATGTAGATACCGGCTGGAAATTCAGGGACATGATTACCTTCCGTGATCAAATGGCCAGCAAAATGGGGCTTGAGCTGATTGTTCACCAGAACAAGGAAGGTCGTGAAGCGGGCATCAACCCTTTTACCCACGGCAGCTCCAAATATACCGATATCATGAAAACGCAGGCACTCAAGCAGGCACTGGACAAATACCAGTTTGATGCTGCTTTTGGTGGTGCACGTCGTGATGAAGAAAAATCCCGTGCCAAGGAGCGCGTGTATTCCTTCCGCGATTCCAAGCATCGCTGGGACCCCAAAAATCAGCGTCCTGAGTTGTGGAATATCTATAACGGCAAAGTGAACAAGGGCGAAAGTATTCGCGTGTTCCCACTGTCTAACTGGACTGAGCTGGACATCTGGCAATATATCTACCTTGAACAAATTCCGCTGGTTCCATTGTATTATGCAGCCGAGCGTCCGGTGGTTGAGCGTAACGGCACCCTGATTATGGTGGACGATGAGCGCATGCCACTTCGCGAGGGTGAAGTGCCTCAAATGAAATCGGTGCGCTTTCGTACGCTGGGCTGCTATCCATTAACGGGTGCGGTTGAATCTAACGCAGATACGCTACCTGAAATTATTCAGGAAATGCTGCTGACCACCAGTTCAGAGCGCCAGGGCCGCATGATTGACCATGATGAAGCCGGCTCAATGGAAAAGAAAAAGCAGGAAGGCTATTTCTAATGAAAATTGCCTAATGAAAAACACTGGTGCTGGCATCACATGGAATGCCACGCTACTGTTTTTCTGATTGCCGTATAGCCATTGTGTAGAAGCCACCGTATAGAATTTTTGGAGTTACTTGAATGTCTCATCAGTCCGAGCTGATTAGCCAGGATATTTTGGCCTATTTAAAGCAGCATGAACAAAAAGACCTGCTCCGCTTTTTAACCTGCGGTAATGTGGATGATGGTAAAAGCACCCTCATTGGCCGCCTGCTGTATGATTCAAAGCTGATCTATGAAGATCACCTGCAAGCCGTTACCCGTGACAGTAAAAAAGTGGGTACTACTGGTGATGCTCCTGACTTGGCGCTGCTGGTTGATGGCCTGCAAGCTGAGCGCGAGCAAGGTATTACCATTGATGTGGCCTACCGTTATTTCTCCACTGAAAAACGCAAGTTCATCATTGCTGACACGCCGGGACATGAACAATACACCCGCAACATGGCCACTGGTGCTTCTACCTGTGACCTTGCCATTATTCTGATTGATGCGCGATATGGGGTACAAACCCAGACCCGCCGTCACAGCTATATTGCTGGCCTGCTGGGCATTAAGCACATTATTGTGGCAATCAATAAAATGGACTTGCTGGAGTATTCCCAGACTCGTTTTGATGAAATTAAACAGGATTACCTGAATTTTGTTGACCAGTTAGGCAACCGCAAGCCCAGTGAAATTCACTTCGTGCCGATGTCTGCATTGAAGGGCGATAACGTGGTTAACCCATCAGAACATACGCCATGGTATACCGGCCAGACCCTGATGCAGATTCTGGAAACTGTGC
The DNA here is from genome assembly GCF_000619845.1 of Alkanindiges illinoisensis DSM 15370. Classification (GTDB taxonomy): domain Bacteria; phylum Pseudomonadota; class Gammaproteobacteria; order Pseudomonadales; family Moraxellaceae; genus Alkanindiges; species Alkanindiges illinoisensis. The sequence goes on from NZ_JHUX01000003.1 coordinate 1,735,420, forward strand.
AGATCAACCGGGATACGGCCAAGCGTGATTTCCGCTTCCCCGTACAGTACGTGAATCGTCCAAATCTGGATTTCCGCGGTTTTGCGGGTACTGTCGCCTTGGGCTCGGTGCGCGTGGGTGATGAAATTGTAGCGCTGCCATCAAACAAGCGCAGCACTGTTAAGGAAATTGTGACCTATGATGGTAACCTGCAACAGGCCTTTGCCGGGCAAGCTGTTACGCTGACTTTGAATGATGAAATTGACATTAGCCGTGGCAACATGCTTACCCATGCCGAGAGTGCACCGCTGATTTCACGTGCGGTACGGGCCACTGTAGTGTGGATGACTGAACAGCCACTGGTTAAAGGCAAGCTGTATAATATTAAGGTTGGTACTCAAAGCGTACCAGCCATTGTCAGCCAGATTAACTACCGCGTTGATGTGAACACGCTGGCACAAAATGCTGCCGAGCAGGTTGAACTCAATGGTATTGCCGATGTAGTGGTGGAGTTTGACGCGCCCATTGCTTTTGATCGCTATGCCGATAGCCGTTATACCGGCGCGTTTATCTTTATTGATCGCCTGAGCAACGTCACTATTGGCGCAGGCATGATTGAAGATTCAGTGCAACTGTCTGATCAACAGCGTCCAGTCAGCGCTGAAGAGCGTGCAGCCCGTCTGGGTCAAAAACCCGCAGTTTTAGCATTGCCATCTAACTTGCTTGGTCAAACTGAAGCTTTAGAGCGACAGTTATTGCAGCGCGGTATTGTTTCTATTGCTACTGCTAAATTGAATGATCATGAAGCTGCTTTACTGCGCAATACAGGCATCACCGTATTAATAAGTGAGCAAGCTCAGGCTGACTCCACAGTGACAGCAACAGTGCTTGAAGAAGCAGTTGAGCAAATTGTTGAATTTGTCAGGCTATAAACCTGAAGGTAGTAAAAAAGCGGCTTAGGCCGCTTTTTTATTAAAATGAAATAATTAGCAGAAAGTACGACCACCATAGCAGTTTGGAGCAAAATCTTGTTTCACTAACTGTAAATTATTTAACGGCATAGAAGCATGCTGAGCATTTATTAAATCGACTGTACCCACTGGAATGGCACTGCCCAGAAGGCAGCTTGTAGCAGCTAATTTTCCACACTGCACGGGATTATCATCCAGATAGTTACTTACTTGTCTAAAAGCTTCATTTAAAGTGGCCTTTGGAATATCAACTGTCTCTACAGGATCAATTTTACCTATCTCAACCGGATTAGAGAATTCCAGCCACCAACCTCGCTGCGCCACAGATTTTGCTCCTGGCCATTTAATATCTTGCGATTGCAATGATAACGAGGCAGGAGTGCCATTTAAATCAATCTTGTGAAACAGACCTAAATTTTCATTAATAGTTGCATCTACTTTTAAATTTTTAATAAGTCCTGTTGTTGTCTTATCATTTAGGCCGATGAATCCTGCAGCTTGTGCACTAAGAGTACCACTTAAGTCAATATCTCGCACCGTAGCAGTTGCATATAAAGTAGCACTATTTATTCGTCTTCCAGTAATGGCTTGCTGAGGTAAATCTAAATCACCTTTTAAGATATTACTACCTGTAGCTTTGTCACGAAGATTCAAATTATAAGCAGTTGTTTTAAAGTTTAGAGGGATGAAGAGCGCACAGCAAGCTTTACCAGTAATTGCATCATACCCATCAGATTGCTTTAACTGACCTCTAGCCGCTTCCCCCGCTACCATACTATCACCAAAGCCATTCACCAATGCCGTCCCTGTAGTTTGCGCGACTTCCAGGTAACCACTTAGCCGATTAATACCATTCAGCTGATTAGAATTCTCTGTACCAAAAGTTAACATGCCAATGATTTTCTCAGCGCTTAACCTAATGCCCGCTAACTCTCTAGTAGATGCACTTGTAGGGTTTTTAATCGCTAATTGAATAAATGGGTTGGTGAGAACGGCTGAAGAACTAGCTCGGCCATCACTCGTTTCAGAAACCCCACTTAAGCTTAAATTATCGATATCAATGTCACAGGCGCCTGCTCCGTTAACTCCTCCACAACCCAACTGTAGTTTCTTTATATTTGCATTTAATTCTACTTCTGCCTCTAATCCTAACTTATAAAGACCAATTCCTGAGTTAGAATTTCCAGTCTGGCCAGGTGCCTAATAAGACAAATTGAATAAAGCTTGACCTGATTGAGCGGCAAGTTCTTCATCATTGAGAGGATGCAAAGTAGTAGTTGCATAAGCTACTCCCAGACTATTTATAAGCATGAGAGCACTCAGCCCTGTCCGTTTTAGAATCATTTTATCTACCATTCCGTTTGGGATAGTGGGTTATTATTTATACAATAGCAAATTTTGATTTTTATCAAATTGGCATAAGAAGACTCTTTTTATATTTAATCTATAATTTTTGCCTATATGATTACAAAAAGTAAAAAAGCGGCTAATGCCGCTTTTTTACTATAACTAACAATAGGTTATTCCGCCATAGCAAGTACGATAAGCAGGTTCCAAGCCCACAATGTTCCCATCACGAGCATTACTACTTTGCAATATATTATTAATTAAACCTTGTTGAGTGATAGTACCAGCTGAATTATATTGAGTAGCCACAGGACTATTAATATTTAAAGTAAATGCATCTGGCATATACATCGACCAACCTCTAGCTACAGCTGCTGCATAACCGGGATACTGGATACTTCGTTGCTGTAAAGATAACCCAAATAGAGGTGAATCAACATTTGCCTGATGGAGATTTGATACATTATAAGGAAGAATATAACTATTCAAATCAGCATGAATTTGTTCATCTGATTTTCCATTAATAGTAGTCTGATTGCTTGTCGAATTTGAATTATAAATTAATAAACCTTGAGCTAGCTGTCGTTTAATTTGATCAGCGATACCTCCACGTAATAAAGGCAATAATGTAGGTCCAAAAGCTCCAACTAAAGCTCCTGCATCAGAGTCACTTAATTCTAGGGGACTTGCTCCTACTGTCGTACTTCCATCAGTATTTCCATACACGATACTATTTACAACACCAGCTAAATTAATACCTGCTAACTGAGCTTGGGTTTGACGGTTACCGTTTAATAATACTCCAATGCCAGTACGATTAACCGTTTGATAACTAACCAATGCTTCTTGATAGCGGATATGAGCTAATCCAATATCCAAAATCATATCATCCCCCAAACCTAAATATCCTCCAGAAGGCGTGCCTTTTCCGCCTCGAACACCTGTAAAAATATTTCCTGTTTGAGGAGCACCCCAACTGCTTGCTCCATTATTACGAATTCCAGAAGTATTAGCGCCTGGAGCTATACAACTTGCTGGATAACGACATGTAACAGCAACATTATCACCACCAATCATTGAAAGATTAGCGGTCACTGTTAAATATCCGCTGAAACTATTGATTTGACCAAAACTCATGGGGCCTTTAACATTAGAAGCACCTATTCTAATTCCTACCACTTCCCGAGTAGATGCAGTATCAGGATCTTTAATAGCAAATTGAAAGAAAGGATTTGTTAAAACAAAATCTTTCATCTGTGACTGATTGGCTATTGAATTATCAGTTACTGCGCCATCAATTTGATTTCCTGTCTTAGGAAGAGAAATACATGTACCAGCACTATTAGCAATGCATCCTAGTGAAAAATTATCAATATCTAAATCACATCCATTGGCACCATTTATACCACCACAACCTGCTTGGAGCTTTTTAATGTTAGCATTTATGCTTAATTCAGCTTCCATACCTAGAGTATAAAATCCTATTCCTGACCCACTAGTCATAGGATTACCAGCTTGTCCAGGCGCTAAATAAGACAAGTTGAATAAAGCTTGCCCAGTTTCAGCTGCAAGAGCCTCGTCATCTAAAGCTTGCAAAGTAGAATCTGCATAGACTGTATTACTAATGCTTAATATAGTAAAACTAATATAGACTATTAAGTTAATTATTGTTTGCCACATATTCTTTATCCTTGAATATGGAGATAGGATCACAATAACTTAACAAATTTTGACCAAAATAGGAATAAGAATACGATAGATGATATGTTTTTTTACATATCATAACCTGTATTATTAAAAATAAGACTTGGTTCTTATGTTCTAATAAATAAAGTCTATAGTATTATATATACTCTAACAAAATGTTAGGCCTCCATAGCAGTTGTCCACTGGAGTTTGTCCTAAATCTACTGCATCTAGATTTACTGGAATACCTAATGCACCGCTGCCCGCTTCAATCAAGCCTAATTGGACTTCCTGAGTAATCGTTAAATTACTAACCTGAGTTTCAGGAATAGATAACCACCAACCCTTCTGTGCTGCTGTGGTATTCCAAGTGCCATCCCCCACCTTTTGCCAATTTATAGCTTGACTCTGTAATGATAAATACGCATTGCTAGTCGCTGTACCATCAGCATTAGCTACAATCAACTGGTGTACAGTACTATAAGGAATGTTATTCATGTTTACATTGGATAATGTTAAACCTAATAAGCTTGAAGAAGCTTTCGCACTCATGCCAGTCAAATTAAAGCTAGAACTACGATTGGCTAACAATGTGGTTGCATAATTTGCTACAGTTGCAGAACCACTTAAAGCCAGCTGACACCCTCCAAAAAGCTGGAAAGTACAAGCTTTTACATTATTTAATACAGCATTTGTTACTGTGACACCAATATCACCACTTAAGCTATTAATACCTGTATCATCACTTAATGATGCTGTATTGGCATTACTACCGAAACTCATCTTGCCTAATGCTGATAAAGCGCCTAAACGCAGGCCTACCATTTCACGTGTAGATGCAGAATCAGGATTTTTAATGGCAAATTCAATAAAAGGATTATTTAATAAAAAGTCAGTGCCTGGCCCAGAATCAGTATCACTTGTTGCATCAACCCCGGTAAGACGTACCTGGTCAATGTCAATATCACAGCCAACGCCTTTGGAGCCACCACAGCCTAACTGTAACTTATTAACGTTGGCATTTAGTGCAATTTCACCTTCAACGCCCAATCGATAAAATCCTATATCTGTATTAGGATTACTTGACTGATTTGGTGCAATATAATTTAAATTTAGTAATCCCTGACCTGTTTCTTGGGAAAGCTCATCATCATTTAATAGTTTTAAGTTTGATGCTGCGTAACACTCTACTGCAAGCATACTTAAGCTCAAAGTGATACTACTCATTATTATTGTACGACTTAACATTACTGACTTAATACCAGACATGTTTCCTTCATCCAATGTTCCATCTGACGAGTGATATTAGGGCAGGAACTTGTACTAAAGGTGGACTCATGCTGCCGTATTGTTTAGCTTAAGTAAAATTTATCCATTTATGATTCATATTTCCTAAATTAAGCAGATTTATTGAAAAAATATTCATTCTAATGAGTAAATAATATTATAGAAATTAATTATATAACTGTTAAAAATAAAGCCGAATCTTTATAGATCCGGCTCATATAAAATTAGAAATCTAGAATTTAATTACGCGGAACAATTGTCATATTGGCATTTAATCTACCGCCAGTAATGACCATCTCGCCTAAACGCTGAGCATTTCCACCGGAAGGATACATATTAATATCTTTTACACGGAAAACTTCTGTAGCTAGTTTATTTGGATTAAAATTAAGACCAAAATTAAAGCCAACATTATCCTTGTTAACTACAATGGCATTATCAAAACCAATTCTACCTGATAGGTTATCCAATCCCAGAATCGAACCGTCAACTGGTTCTACAATCTGTATTGCACCACTATCTACCAAATAGGAACCAACAAATCCTAAACGGTTAGCTCCATCTTGTGGGCCTGAAAGAGAACCTGCTTCACTAGGAACCAAAGCAAAATTCATATCTCCATTTAGTTTAATTTTCAAACCAAACAGTACATCAGTTTTCTGAAGGAAATTATTAATTGGCGAATAATAGTTCGTACCCACTGTTTTAGATTTTGCGCCTGGTAAATAACCTGCAGCAATCTCTGCCGACATCGCCATCAATAAATTGGGTAATTTTACGTTCAATTTGCCATTTTCTACGCCAATACTACCGTATCCTTTGAGATACATATCAATATTACGCAACCCAAAATAATAATCGGTTGGATTATTACCATCATTGGCATTTGGCCCACCATCAATCAAAAAGATAGATGTGGTTTTACTTCCGGCAATTGCACCATTGGCATCCAAACCAGTACTACCTACTTCCTTATTGACACCTTGTGTACTCAATGCAGCTGCAAAACCCAAGCGCTCAGAATTTGTAACACTTGTGCCATCTGGCAACAAACCAGTATAGGTTGTTCCATAGGTAGCAATATTGGCATTTAAATTATAGATTGGTAAGCCAATACCCCACTGCCCTACAGTGGTGGTTGGTATATTTGCAGCACCAGTAATATCATTACTTGCAATAAAACGTGCTTGCCGTGCTAACGCCTGGAACTCAAGACCACGGACACCTATAACCACGCTATATGGATTAGTAGCATCACCATGTATTTGCTGGGTATAGTCAGTTGTTTTTGTTAAGTAATCACTATTACCAATTTTGGATGTATTTAGGACATCGTTGGCAGGCATGTTCAAAGTTTTTGTATTTGCAAGATTAATATACACATCGCCACTGTCAAAATATGCACGACCTGTATTTAACCCACCATTAACTGCTGTACGTGTTAAGAGCGGTGTTAATTTACCAAATTCCACACCATACGCATTCTTACCTGCACCGCCCAACTCTAATGTAGTAGGTGATCCGCCCCCTGCATCTGCAGCATCCCGTGTAAATTCACCTTTCATTCTTATTGCAATACCAGTACTGCCAATAATACTGGCATTGGTACCACTGGTCGGGCTAGTTGCATTATTAGATGCAAACCCTAGAGCAGGATTTGCTACATCTCGTGCATCAGTACCACGAACAACTAAATAAGCATTTTTCATGCGGCCACTAGCACCCGCACGAATAATTCCTTTGGCATTATCTGTATTATAAGTACCAGCAGTTACATTGGACTTATGCATAAACTCAAGATTTAAACCAGAGTTCGTTCCTCCAAAAGTACCACCTGTATATTGAGGATCATTAACCCGAGTAAAATCAACATACCCGGTTGAACCTGTTTGTAAGCGTAAACCTCCAGAATCGCTAACAAACATATTACCTTTACCATAGAAATTAAAATTAAAATTTCTCATAATCAACTGATTGGTAACACTTGCGCTTTGTTTCTGACCCAAGTAAATATTGATATTTCTTAGGCCCAAGGTTAATTCAGCCTGGCCAGCTTCACTAAATAAACCATTTTGGCTATTTAAATGAAACTGTACGGGTGTGCTGGACTGGATTGCCATGCTACCAATACTGGGGCCACAGTTCCCACCTGATCCATTACAGATCTGAAAACTATCAGCAGCTACAGTACCTAAGGTTGAATTTACATCCAGATCTATACCAGCTGTAGTCCCGTTACTACCCGTATTAATCTTAATTTCTGTTCCGATTTTTTGTCCTGCAACAGCCGGCGTAATAGAAATGCCATTGGCATAACCGCGCAAGGTTTCTTCAGTATTTCCGGCAGTACCGGTTTTATCTTCCCAATACACCTTATCAACATCAATTCGGTCATATTCAGTGCCAATATAGATGCCATCCTGACCATCTATTTTGCGCATATCCTGTTCATTCATTTCCTGTAACGCGTACGCAGGCAGCTGCATTATCATTAAACTGCTGGCTAAAGTAGATAATGCAAATTTGCGAGAAGTTACATTTTTAAATGTCATGGCCATAATCCCTGAACCAATATTTATTAACAGCGTGGATGAGAACTGTCACAACTGAATATTTTGATAGTACCTGCTACTGAAAGATTGCCGTTAATCATCAGGCCGGTAAAACCCTTTTCGCGATTGGCATCAAATCCTGCAGTTGTATATGTCCCTGTGGCCAAATAGCCAGGAATATTACCTGCCCCTTCATTCGCAACGGTATCTGTTTCAATAGACACTGAATTAAAGCCAACATTACGGAACTGAATCGGTTTTAATGGATTAAAACTTAACTGGATAGCAGGTTTAACGGTCGAACCGTAAATAAGGTCAACACCATCCAGTGCAACTTGTTGAATATTAATCGTCCCCTGAATCCCTTTAAACACTAGCCAAAGCTTTTTTCCATCAGTCGTAGAACGATTATTTAATGCAATACCCAGACGACAGAATTTTAGGTCACTACATAACGTGGTATCAAAAACGCCAGGACTAGACTGGTTCAAGGATAAATTCAAACTGATATCTGCACCTGCCTGCCCTTCAACTTGCTGCAAGTCGGTATTATTCAGTGGCTCAAGTGCAGCATTCACTGAAGCTGACAGCAATAAAGAAGATAATAAAATTACGGTTTTCATCTTATATCCTTATAAGCCTTTAGTCGTAAACTTCAGATGCTGAATCAACAAGCCATCAATGACTGCTGAACCTAAATTGGTAGTTGTGCCTGTACCATTACTAAAGGTAATTCCTTTTGCATCGGCAGCGGTGCTGGCAGTGATTGTCCGACTGGTATTGTTATAAACCACATCACCCATGGTAATACTACTATGAGTAGCATTATTGCCCTGGTAGGTTGCATTAGCCACACCATCAACCTTACTGCCACAGTAAAACTGACTACAGGTTGAACCTAAGTAAGTAGTATCTGCAGGGTTGGCATAATTGGTATAAATCTGATTATAAATACTTGCCTTATTTGGAATTCTGGCAATTTCCAAAGTAATATTTTGCCCATCAGTGCCTAGTACCAGTGGCTGATATAAACTACCCAGTACTAAGTTAATATTGGGTTTATAAATATAAATACCTTCCTTGTCATTAAAGGTTGGTGCAACGCCGCCATTAATAGCTGGTGTATCCAATAAACCTGAATTACTTGAAGTAGCTGTTTCCTGGGTACTCAAACGTAAAACGCCAGCATCATTACTATTAAAGCGTAATAAACCTGATAAGCCTAAGGTATTGTTATAAAATGTACTCATTCCACCAGTGTTAGTTGCTCCACCAAGCGTTTGGAACATTTTTATATTGCTGCCATTAATACTTAATCCGTCCCAGATCGCCTGTAACCGGAGACGGTTGGCACGGCCAGCTCCACCAAGATTAAATTGTGTGCCTGTTGCGCTCATATTTTCAACAACGCTGGGATCTCGCACAAATGCATCAGCCCAAAAACCCAGTTTCAGGTTATAGGCACTTTTTTCAGCATCCGAAAGGCCAGCAATATTGGCATGGTATAGTGGTGCTTCCAGATTTAAATAACTTACGCTATAGGTGCCACTGTCTGTTGTGGAAAAATTAGGAATACCACTATCTGTAGTTACTTTCAAAAGCCATGGGTTGATGGCACTTCCCCATGAATCAATTGTTCTGGAAAATCTGGAGTTTGTATCGGTACTATCTCGTGCTGCATTATAGGCTTTGTTAGACTGAGAAATTGCCAAACCATACATAAAGACATCGGCTTTACCCGCACCACTGGCAGCAGCGGTAGCGGTTAAAGGACCTACAGGAATCAGGCGAATATAACCAGTATCATAAGTGCCAGCGCCACTATTATTTGTATCAGCACCATTTAAACGTATTGAGGCATTTTCTGGCAAAAAAGCAATCCCTTCACCTGTAGAATCGGCCAGACTATCATCATCCAGTGCTTCAAGTGCAAAACCACGAGACGACATTAAAGAAAGGCCGATGGATAGTGCCAACGCACTGAGTCTAAAACCAGATTTAACGCGTAAACGTAGATGAGACATGCTACCTAGCCTTCCTTCTTAATTGCCATACTGCATTAAAGCAGTTCAATCCTCTTGGTCCTCATACATCAAAGGTATTATTATTGTTCCTTTTGATGTCTATAGTACGGTATACAGTACTACACTTTATATTATGAGGCTTATTTGGCAAAATGCAAAAATGTTTTGCTGATCGCTTTAATTTAAGCAGTCTTTTGTTTTTACTTTCAAAATTAATTTCATTAAAAACAATATCTTAATTAACATAACCGCTCGTCGGGTTATTTTTCCATCTATCCTTGAAGCTAATATAGAAAGAGTTTTCTTAAAACTCCCTTAAAATAAGGGGGTGAATGTATGGTATCACCACCCTTACTTCTTATCACTACACTGGTCAAGGATCAGGCTTTAGGTAAAGTTACCCCAATCTGCCCCTGATACTTGCCGCCACGGTCTTTATAGCTGGTTTCACAAACTTCATCACTTTCGAAAAACAGCATTTGTGCCACGCCTTCACCTGCATAAATACGTGCTGGCAGGTTGGTGGTATTGGAAAACTCCAGTGTGACATGGCCTTCCCACTCTGGCTCTAGTGGTGTGACATTTACAATAATACCGCAGCGCGCATAGGTAGACTTGCCAAGACAAATGGTGAGTACATTACGTGGAATGCGGAAGTATTCAACGGTACGTGCCAAGGCAAAAGAGTTAGGTGGAATGATACAAACATCGGATTCAATATCAATAAAGCTTTTTTCGTCAAAATTCTTGGGATCGACAATGGCTGAATGTACATTGGTGAAGACTTTAAACTCACGCGCACAGCGCACATCGTAGCCATAACTGGACACACCATAAGAAATCAGCTTTTGTCCATTGCCATCCAGACGCACCTGATTGTCGGCATAGGGTTCAATCATGCCATGTTTTTCGCTCATTTCACGAATCCAGCGATCCGATTTAATGCTCATTGATTTTCCCAGATATGGTTTAAAAAATTGCGGCTACTTTACCTTAAAAAGCAGCCTGCAAAAAAGTGGTGGGTTAAAAATTCCTGCCCAAGCGATTCATTAAAAAATGCGGTTACTATCTCGCTCGCGACTGGGAATTTTAGCTAGTTGCACCAGCATGGCCAGCGCAATGTCTTTATAGTGACTGGCAACGTTATCATTGGCACTGTCTTTTGCAATCACGCTGGGCGTGCCCCGATCTGCATTCTGGCGAATACTGGCGTTAAGCGGCAAACGACCCAATAAGGGCACCTGATAGGCAGCACTTAATTTATCACCGCCGCCTGTACCAAAGATTTCATCAGTATGGCCACAATTGGAACACACATGCGTGGACATATTTTCCACCACGCCCAGCACTGGAATATTGACTTTATTAAATAGTTCAATCCCTTTTTGCGCATCCATTAACGCCACATGCTGCGGTGTGGTGACAATTACAGCACCCGTTACTGGAATACGTTGCGCCAGTGTGAGTTGAATGTCACCTGTGCCCGGTGGCATATCAATCAGCAGGTAATCCAGATCAGGCCATGCTGTCTGGTTAAACAGTTGCATTAGTGCGCCTGTTGCTTTGGGGCCGCGCCAAACAACAGGAGTGTTGTCGTCACCCGTTAAGTTGCCAATGGACAACACCGCCATGCCAAACGCTTCTAATGGAATAAACTGCTCGTTTTCTATCAGCGGGGTTTTGCCTGCTGTGCCCAGCATGGTTGGGACGCTTGGGCCATAAATATCAGCATCCAGCACGCCGACTTTGGCACCCGTTTGCTGCAAGGCTAATGCCAGGTTCACCGTCGTGGTGGACTTGCCTACACCGCCTTTACCTGACGCCACCACAATCACGTGTTTAATGCGTGGATGGGCTTGTAGCTGGCTTTGGGTGGGTGGTGCCGGACGCTTTGCGGTGAGTTGATCTTCTCGCTGTACGGCTTCACTGCGGCCTGCTTCAGCGTGTGCTGTTTGACGTTGAACAGCAGATTGGGCTTGTGCATTAGTCACTGGGGGTAAATTAACCTGGCTTTGCTGTTGTTGACTTCCACTGGCCTTTTGCGTCACAAAATGCAGGTTAAGCTCGCGAATGCCAGCTTTTTCCAGATCACTTGCCAGACTGTTATGTAACTGTTCAAAGTCAGCTTCTGAGGTGACCTGATAACCCGCTGGCAGCTTAAGCGTTAAGCCCAGCACATCATTTTGCTGCTGGCGCTGGGTAACTAGCGATAGAACAGTATGCTGGGTATTCGGTAAGTAATGGTTTTTGAGGATTTCATCAATCTGCGGATTTCCGAACTCAGCAAATGGCGCAAATTCCATTTTAAAAGGTTTAAACCACGACATAACGACAACTCCAAACAGGTCAACAGCGGGCAATTTTAGCGGTGAAGCATGTTATATTAACCGCTATCATAAGACTACCAAGAGAGTATAAGCCCGTGCCATATTCTGTACGTCGCATTTTAGTCACGAATGCGCTTCCCTATGCCAATGGTCCCATCCATTTAGGCCATTTATTAGGCTATATTCAGGCTGATATCTGGGTACGTGCAATGCGCGCCATGGGCCATCAGGTAACTTATGTCTGTGCGGATGATGCCCATGGCACTGCAATTATGCTTAAAGCCGAGGCCAATGGCGTGACGCCAGAGCAGCAAATTGCACAGGTACAGCGTGAACACGAACGGGATTTTGCTGGCTTTGATATCAGTTTTGATCACTATCATTCCACGCACAGTGAAGAAAACCGCCAGCGCTCACAGGAAATTTATATTAAAAACCGTGATGCGGGTCATATCAGCACCCGTCCGGTCAAGCAACTGTTTGACCCGGAAAAAGGCTTATTTCTGGCTGATCGTTTTATTAAGGGTGAATGCCCCAAATGTAGTGCGCCGGATCAATATGGTGATTCCTGTGAAGTGTGTGGTACCACCTATAATGCCACCGAGCTTAAAAACCCCTATTCCACGTTGAGTGGCGCCACACCAATTGAAAAAGAATCGATTCATTACTTTTTTAAACTGCCCGATTTTGAGCAGTATTTGCAGGACTGGACCCGCACGCCAAATCGCTTGCCAGTAAGTATTGCCAACAAGCTGAATGAGTGGTTTGAAGCCGGTTTAAATGATTGGGATATCTCGCGCGATGCGCCATATTTTGGCTTTGAAATTCCGGATGCGCCAGGCAAGTATTTTTATGTCTGGGTGGATGCGCCAATTGGCTATATGTCCAGCTTTGAGAACTATGTCAGCACGCATGCCGGGAAACAGGCTGGCCTGACCTTTATGGATTACTGGGGCAAGGATAGTACGGCTGAGCTGTATCACTTTATCGGCAAAGATATTGTGTATTTTCATGCCCTGTTCTGGCCAGCCATGCTGGAAGGTGCTGGCTATCGCACACCAACGGGTATTTTTGTGAATGGCTTTTTGACGGTAAACGGCCAGAAGATGAGCAAGTCACGCGGTACATTTATCAAGGCTGAAACCTACCTGGAGCATTTGAACCCAGAATACCTGCGCTATTATTTTGCCAACAAGCTGTCGGATAAAGTGGAAGACAGCGACCTGAACCTTGATGACTTTATTTTAAAGGTAAACAGTGATCTGGTGGGTAAAGTGGTGAACATTGCCAGCCGCTGTGCCAAGTTTATTAACACCAAATACAACAATAAAATGTCCGCACTGTGCAGTGAACCTGAGCTGGTGCAAAGCTTTATTGATGCCGGTGAATCAATTGGCAAGGCTTATGAAGCACGCGAATTCAGCACGGCTATTCGTGACATTATGAGTCTTGCTGACAAAGCCAACCAGTACATTGACGAGAAAAAACCCTGGGCACTGGCCAAAATGGATGGCATGTACACTGAAGTACAGGATGTCTGTTCCGTCGGCCTTAACCTGTTCCGCCAGCTGGTGGTCTATCTGGCACCAGTCTTGCCTACTCTTGCCAAACAGGTGCAACTGTTCTTTAAACTGGACAGCATGGATTTTGCCTCGCGTCAGCAGGTTTTGCTGGATCATGAGGTGTATACCTTCCAGCCGCTGATGCAACGGGTAGATAAAGCCAAAGTAGAGCTGATGGTGGAAGCATCCAAAGAATCATTAACCAGCACAGCTGCACCAGTTACACCGCCTAAAGCTGCCAAACCAGCATCTACCAAGCAAGACGGTAAAACGACTACCAACAAACCTGATACAGCGGCCAGTGACAGTATCAAGATTGATGACTTTTTAAAGGTAGACTTGCGGGTTGCCAAAATCCTCAATGCGCAAACGGTAGAAGGTTCGGACAAACTATTGCAACTGACGCTGGATGTCGGTGAAGCAGAACCACGCAATGTATTTAGTGGAATTCGCGGCGCGTATGAAGCAGAAAGCCTTGTGGGCCGTTTAACCGTGTTGGTGGCTAATCTGGCCCCGCGTAAAATGCGTTTTGGGATTTCCAATGGCATGGTGCTGGCCGCAGGCAATGGCGAAGGCATTTTCCTCTTATCACCGGATTCTGGTGCCAAGCCGGGTGACAAGGTCAGTTAATGCCTGAATAAATCGCTAATTAAAAGGGCTGAATTCATCAGCCCTTTTTTATAAATCAGGCTGACATCAACCTATTAGAATGGCAGTTATTTTCATACACTTAATTCCTGACTCCACGCTGAACGGGGTTGCTGATAAATGTGCCAGCAGGTTTGTGCAATGGCTTGTGCAGTTTGCCTGTTTTCAGTGCTCCAGCCTGATAATGTGACATAGCAACACTGGATTCCCTGCGGCTGAAACTCCCGGGCCAGTGATTGCAGTAAAGCCCGGTTACCGGCGTGCACTGCGCCATCTGCCAGCCAGCCTGAGTCTGGTGCACTGGCATGCATTGAACCGAGTATAATAAATTTTCCCCGCTGACGCGGCAGCATGGGTTTAATGGCATGTTGCGCAATATTAATGGCACTTAAACCCGTGTGCTGCCAGCGTTGTTGCATGTCTTCCGAAGTTAGATCAGTGCTTGCCATTTCAAGAGGTGGCGCAGGCTGGAATACCACCAGCTCAACCACATGGCCAGCCTGTTTAATTTTTTTAAATAAATGTGCCACGGCTTTAGAATCAATCAAGTTAGCTTTCACATCGGTGAGTTGATCTAGCGCCTCAAATTGCAGCGTATTGTCTTGCTGACTATGACGCACCTGATACAGTGCCAATTTTTGACTTTGTGCCTGCAGCAGCAATGCCTGAGATAAGGCCTCGACACCACTACCGATAACCACGATACAACCCTGTTGTGATGATTTTTTTCTTTTGAAAATATTCATTAAAACTTCTCACTATAAGGCCGTAAATCCAGCTCATGCGTCCATAAAGGTTTAGCCTGCTGATGTAGCATCCAGTAGTTTTCTGCAATGGCTTCAATATCTAAGCCGCCAGAGCCTCGCGTTTTACGCAGTATGCGCCCCAGACCAAACACAGCTTTATTAATACGTTCTCCATCCACCATGCCATCAACCACCACATGCGCAATATGAATATTTTGCGGATTTAATTCCTTTGCCAGACCTTGGGCATAGGCTCTTAATGCAGCCTTGCCTGTAGTAAATGCTGCAAAATAAGGCTTGCCACGAACTGAAGCACTGGCACCGGTAAAAATAATGGTTCCGTATCCCTGCTGTTGCATGGTTTTAACCGCTTGCTGACCCACCAGAAAGCCTGATAAAAATGTCAAACGCCACATGCTGTCAAAAAAGCGCAGGCTACTTTTTAAAAACCGCGATGGCATATTACTGCCCACATTGTGGACTACCAGATCAATAGCCTGCTGGCGTGCGTTAATATGGCTAAATAATGCTTCTACCTGACTGGCCTTGGTAGCATCCAGAATATAACTTTCTGCCTGTCCACCAGCCTGCTGAATTTCAGCAACCACCCTGTCCAGTTTTTCCAGTGTACGCCCTACTACATACACCAGCAGACCTTCGCGGCCTATACGACGGCAGACTGCCGCACCAATTCCCTGAGATGCGCCTACACCAATGACCACCGCACAACGCTGGCGAATCACTGGTGATGTTAAATCTTTAGTATTCATCACTTATTTATCCATACTGCCACGTCTGACCGGCTTAAACATTTCTGCTGTACAGCTTTAATGCTCTCAACAAGGCTATAAATAAAACAAATCTGTTTATTAATGCATTGGTTCCAAAAAGGAACTTATAGCAGAATTTTTTAATAAAGAACATTTATTGTTGCCAGACCTTGGTTAATTTGTCTGATCAACGCAGATAAAACGATGTTGGTGGAAAAACTAACTTTTAGGCATACGCGATTAAACTTGATATTCAAAAAGCGACGCGTTATATCTTTCTTGATAGCAAATACTTTGGTTCCAATATGACAACAGGCACACAAGCTCCCATCCAGCTTTTTTATTTTCCTACTCCGAATGGCCATAAAATCACCATTGCACTGGAAGAAATGCAGCTTCCATACGACATTCAACTGGTGGATATTCGCAAGGGTGATCAGTTTAAGCCAGCGTTCTTGGACATTTCGCCCAACAACCGCATGCCCGCCATTATTGATCCCAATGGCCCGGATGGCCAGCCAGTTTCAATTTTTGAATCCGGCGCAATCTTGCAGTATCTGGGACGTAAAACGGGTTTATTTTATCCGCAGGATGAACGTCAGCGGATTGAAGTTGAACAATGGCTGATGTGGCAAATGGGTGGCTTTGGCCCGATGCTGGGACAAAACCATCACTTTAACCGATTTGCGCCGGAAAAAATTCCCTATGCCATTAATCGTTATGTGGATGAAACCAAACGGCTGTATGGTGTGCTGAACAAGCGTCTGGCAGACCGTGACTATGTGGCAGGTGAATATTCGATTGCTGACATGGCCATGATTGGCTGGGCCTTAAGCTGGGAATGGCAAGACATTAGTATTGCTGAATATCCACATGTGAATCAATGGATTGAGCGCCTAAAAGCCCGTCCTGCGGTACAACGTGCCCTAGCGCAAAAAGATAACGTGATGGCCTAAGCTGCATCACTGTCCCGCAGCTAAGCTTTAGTGCTGCGGGTAATTAAAACGATAGCCTGTTCAGTGCTGCGCTTGTAGCACATTAATTAAGGCATCCAGTAATGCTTGCTGGTGCTCAATACACTGTGGCACCAGTTTTTTATAGGCCTGATCCAGTTGTACCATAGCAAAGCCTTCCTTCCAGTATGGAAATTTATCGGCCAGTGCTTCAGTGACCAAGCCCTCATAGTGGGAAGCGTTCACAATCAGCGACAGGGTATTCATCGCATCAGCACCCGCCAGTGCATTAAAATCAATACCATGTTTTTTAAACAGGCGAATCCGGTCTTTCTTGTAGAGTATTTTCTTGGCCTGAAAGTCATTTAAGCCAAACGCTGCAATAGTAGCTTGCTGTAGCATTTCTTCATAACGCTGGTATAAAAGACTAAACGCCTGCGTATAAGTGCTGGCTTCATTGGACTTAGTCAAGGTTTTGCGAATAAAGGCATATGCCTCTTCATCCAGCGCGGTTTGCTTTAAGCTATTTAAATAAGTGATGGCCTGCTCGGGTGAGTTGCTGGATAAGTCAGATGTCATACGCTTGGTTTTCCTCGCCCCCGTTTTTGTTAAGTACGAGAAGCTCAACAGAATAAATACGGTCAGAATAAGCCATTGTCGCACATTTAAGGCTGGCCCAATGAAAAAGCCTCAAAACATTTCTGTCCTGAGGCTTGATATAACGCGACTGTGTTTTAGTTGGAACGGATAATACCCAAGAGGCGCAGGAATGAAATATACATCCAGACCAGGGTGGCCAGTAGCGCAACACCACAAAACCATTCCATATATTTAGGCGCATGATATTCAGCAGAACGCTCAACCAGATCAAAATCCAGAATCAGGTTTAATGAGGCAATAACTGCCACAAATGCCGCAAAGCCTAAGCCAATCATGCCATTTTCAAACAGGAAAGGAATGCTATTGCCAAATGCCAGCACCATGACCCATTGCACCAGATACAAGATCAGAATGGCAAGGGTTGCAGACAGCACTACTGCCTTGAATTTTTCAGTAGCCTGAATAATTTTAGCTTTATACAGCCCTAACAGGCCAAATGTGGTAACAAAGGTTGCAGCCACGGCAATCAGCGGCAAACCCGGATAGCGGTATTCATAAGCAGCTGAAATACCGCCCAGAAACAGGCCTTCCAGCACCGCATACGGCAAAGCCAGACTGCTGCTGGTATGTGGTTTAAAAGTCATAATCAGCGCCAGAACAAACCCACCAATTGCACCAACCACTGCACCCAGCATGGCCGGACTATTGATATAGCCCAGATTCAGGCAGTAAAAATAAAACACCAAAGCAATGGCAGTGGCCACACCAGTCATCAGTACCGCTTTATTGACCGCCCCGGATACCGTCATCGGCTCAGTATAGGTCGCCTCAAACCCGACCTTTTTAAACATTGGATTATTACTTTGCATCTTCTTTCTCTTTATTGGGTTGCACTACAGATTAGACAGATTACAGCATGTCTTTATCACCATTATATGAAGAGTTAGGTGCGAATTGTATTTAAAATTGAAACCACCTGGTTACGACCCTGATGCTTGGCTTCATACAGATATTTATCAGCCTGGCGCACAATTTTGTCCAACTGATAACCACACTGTTCGCTGCAACTCACCCCAAAACTGGCCGTTACCTGCAAGCGCTGGTCTTGTTCATCACTCACATAGGCATTGCTGATCGCTACCCGACAACGCTCTGCAATAATTACCGCCTGCTCTAGCTCAGTCTGGCTTAACACAATCAGGAATTCCTCACCGCCATAGCGCCCCACCTGATCGGCTTTGCGTAATGTACTTTGCAGGGTAGCAGCCACCACCTGCAAGGCTTTATCGCCAATTAAGTGACCATGCGCATCATTAATTTTCTTGAAAAAATCAACATCCAGCAGTACCACAGAAACGGGATACACCAGCTCGGCGTTTTGTGCCAGTGCATTTTCCAGACAATGGGTAATGGCACGCCGGTTATACAAATTGGTCAGGCTGTCCGTAATGCTGATATGGTGAATATTGCGCTCACGCTGCCGCCAGCGAATAAAGAACAAATCACAAAAGCCGAAAATGGTAATAAAATGCGGCAAGGCAAAATAAATCATGCACAACAGGTAAAACGGCCGTGCCTTAAAAGCATAAAAAAACTCAGGCTTGAATAAGGGACCGTAGGGAATATGGCCATAGGCACTTAATGCCGACAGCACAATAATCAATACCGCTGCCGTGCCAAATGCTGCATAAACAATATGACGCTGGAATAGCACAAAGCCAAACAGCGGTGCGCCTGCCATCACCAGTCCGGTAGTAATATTGGACAGACCAATGGTGTAGCCCAGAATCACCAGCGAAATTGAATAATAAAATGTACTAATGCAGGCAAATAATTGCTGTGCCCACTCCTTGTCCTGTACCTGCTTGCCCACATATACCAGTAAGCCTGTCAGAAAAATCAGGAACGGCAAGCCCCATTGCAGGGTGGTTAACACCTTATAGTTAATATATTTGCTGGGAAAGTACATCTGGTACACCTGAAAAACCCAGTAGTGCACCAAAATAACGATCAAAATGACCAAAACCAGCAGTGACTTGCGTACCGGCGTCCAATCCAGCACATCGTCAAAATACCTTACAATGCTATTGTTAAACCCCATAACACTGTCCTCATTTGCGTGGGACAACTGAATGGTTAAACTTGCCAGGCTGTTTTTATATTACAGTTGAACTGGCATAAAATTAACCGCTACTTCCTTGTAGCCTTGACAATAGCGTTCTCAGAAAATTTTGTCTACTAAATCATTACTCTTACAACAAACTGTGATAAAAGTCAGATAACATACAACAAAATGCCAATATGCTATCTGCTTATTTTTATTGATAAATTGAGTTTGCAGTATTAATTGATTCTAAAAAAGTATTCACGGTAATACTTGAGTTCGCGAATCGAATCACGAATATCATCCAGCGCCAGATGGGTTGCCTGCTTTTTCAGGCCAGACATAATCTCGGGACGCCAGCGACGTGCCAGCTCCTTAACCGACGACACATCCAGATTGCGATAATGGAAATACTGCTCAAGTGCCGGCATTTCACGGTGCATAAAGCGGCGATCCTGACAAATGGAATTACCACACATCGGTGATTTTTTGGGGTCTACCCATTTTTTTAAAAAGGCAATGGTTTGTGCTTCCGCATCCTGACTGGTTAAGGTACTGCGGCGCACCCGCTCAATCAGGCCGGACTGACCATGCTGGCGCGTATTCCATTCATCCATGGCATTAAGCACCTGATCACTCTGATGCACTGTTAGCACCGGGCCTTCGGCCAGAATATTCAAATGCTCATCAGTCACAATGGTAGCAATTTCAATAATATGATCACGGTCGGTATCCAGACCGGTCATTTCCAAATCAATCCATATCAAGCGTTGATCGCTGCTACTCATCAGTGTTGCATCCACAAGTCTTATGCTAAAAGAGTTATATTAGCAAACTCACAGGTCTTGCTACATGAATAAAAAAAATTCACAACAATTTTAATGGCTCAGGAAAGTTAGCGATGACTGTTTGTCATAAAGCATAGCTTTGCATGTGCACTTATTGACCAAACTGACTTTTAAAATGAAGTTTTGAGCCAATTGCTTGCAATCAGGATCAGCTATACTGAAAACTATTATATTTTTATATAAAATTGATATTTTAAAAACGTCAAGTCCTTCTATGCTGCTGTTGACAAACTGTCCAGTCATTCCCTGCTGCTTCTCAGGTTAGTATTTTCCGCTATATTAATGGTCCCTGTTCTGTTGCCTGCTCTTAGCAGTGGGCAATTGAAGGAACCCCGCATCGAAAGGTGCGGGGTTTTTAGTTTAAGCGCACTTTGTTTTCTCATTAAAATCAGCTTTGACAACAAAAATTTAAAAACAGGCTGATTCAACTACGTACCCTCTTTCACTTTTTACACTGATAAAACTATTTACCTGCCTTATTAATTAGACCGTATACTAACAGGCAGTTTTCCACTGCAACTTTCCTATGCACCCAAAAATGGGACTGACCCTCGTTATGGAGCTTTTTTAGGCTTATGGCTTTAATCCGCAAACGTCGCCTGACTGAACAACAGGAACGCCGCATGCAGGCACAGCAGGAACGCCGCCAGCATGATATTGATGACAGTCAGCAGCTTGAAGGACTGGTCGTGGCGCATTATGGCCGCCAGCTTGAAGTTCAGGCATTGTCAGTTCCTGAACAGCAAAGCCCTCCTATAGTTAAGGATGGTGAACCTGAACCGTTCTGGCGTCCTGTAATAGAAGGTGAAGTCTGGCGCTGTCACACCCGCACCAATCTGGAGTTGCTGGTCACTGGTGACCGGGTACGCTGGCAGGCCGATAGCAATACAGGGCTGGGTGTCATTAATGCCATGCATCCGCGGTCTTCCCTGCTAACCCGTCCGGATCGCTATCACAAGGTAAAACCGGTTGCCGCCAACGTTAGTCTGATTGTGATTGTATTTGCCCCGCTCCCAGTACCCTCACCGCTGCTGATTGACCGATATCTGGTGGCGTGTGAACAGGCCGGGATCAGGCCGCTGCTGGTGCTCAACAAATCTGACCTGCTTCAGGAGAATGACGAGCTGTATCAATTGCTGAAGGAATATCAGGC
Source organism: Alkanindiges illinoisensis DSM 15370 (assembly GCF_000619845.1). Lineage (GTDB taxonomy): Bacteria > Pseudomonadota > Gammaproteobacteria > Pseudomonadales > Moraxellaceae > Alkanindiges > Alkanindiges illinoisensis. The sequence continues at coordinate 1,756,977 of NZ_JHUX01000003.1, forward strand.
ACTGGGTTATGAAACCATGCTCACCAATAAACACGAGGGGCTGGAAAACCTGAAAGCCCGATTGGCACAGCAGACTGTGGTGTTCGTGGGACAGTCCGGCGTGGGTAAAAGCTCACTGATTAATGTGCTGGCACCCAATGCCCTGCAAAAAACCAATATTATTTCTGAAAACTCAGCACTGGGTCAGCATACTACCACCACCACCAAACTGATTCCCCTGCCGGACGGTGGCGCACTGATTGACTCGCCGGGCATTCGTGAATTTGGTGTATGGCATCTTGATGTCGATGCCATCCGGGCTGGTTTTGTTGAAATGCAGGATTATTATGGCACCTGCAAGTTCCGCAACTGCATGCATCGGCAGGAACCTGGCTGTGCCTTGCTGGCCGCCAGCGAGCGCGGCGAAATTCTGGAACGTCGCCTTAAAAGCCTGAACCGGCTGGAAGCCGAAGTCCGCGAGAATGACAGTTAAAGTGTCTGAAACATCCTTACTGATTCTATGATTTAAACATAGCGCCCTATTTTTAGGACTAGGGCTATGTTCCTATGGCTGGCTTAAAACAAAGCAATCATATAAAACCCTGCAAAAAAGCAGCAGATTATCGGTATACTGTGTGCAATTTTAGATGTGATCAGGTGCACTGTGGAACGCTGGCTAGAGTTTATGCAAAATCATCCCTTCCTGTTTGGAATTCTGGGGGTGTTGATTGTTTTGTTTTTTATCCTTGAAAACCGTCGTAGCGGCCACAAGATATCTCCTCAGTCCCTTGGCGTTTTAATTCAGCGTGAAAATGCTTTATTAATCGACCTGCGTGATGCAAAGGACTTTAAGGCCGGACACATTAGTGGAAGCCGTAATATTCCATTCAGCCAGCTTAAAAACCATGTTGAAGAGCTGCGCGAGAGTGATCGTCCAATTGTCATGATTTGCAACATGGGTCAGGTCGCAGGTTCTGCTGTACAAATGATTGCCAATACCAAATGCTATCGTTTGGACGGTGGCATCGCTAACTGGAAAGCGCAGGGCTTACCGCTTGTTAAGGCACGCTAGCCGTTTTTAACGGACTGCTGTTTTTGACAGAATAGAAATCAAGTAGAAATTGACTGGAGTACGATCATGAGTGCCAATGTTCTTGTTTATACCACAACAGTTTGTCCGTACTGTGTCCGTGCAAAACAGTTATTGCAACGCAAGAATATTGCGTATGAAGAAATTGACCTGAACAAGGAACCCAGCGAAGTACGTTCCGAACTGATGGCACGCACCAAGCATCGTACTGTACCGCAAATTTTTATTAATGATCAGTTTATTGGGGGTTTCGATCAGCTATACGCACTGGATAAACAGGGCAAGCTGGACGAATTGCTTAACGCCAATAATGGCTAATCGGCCTAGACCGATTTTTTTACTGCAACACGTTTAACGACATTAGATTAGGGACATGTTTATGAGTGAACAACAAGCTCAACCACAACTGGCACTGGAGCGTATTTACGCCAAGGATCTTTCATTTGAAGTACCCAGCGCTAAAGTATTTACCAAAGAATGGCAGCCTGAGTTAAATATCAACCTGTCCTCTAGCGCTGAGCAAATTGATACCACTCATTATGAAGTGGTATTAAAAGTAACCGTCAGCGCTGAAAACCAGCAGGAAACCGCGTTTATTGCCGAAGTTCAGCAAGCCGGCATTTTCCTGATGGAAAATATTGATCAGGAACAATTACCGCAACTGTTGGGTGCTTATTGCCCAAGCATTTTGTTTCCTTTTGCACGTGAAGCCATCAATGACATCGTGACCAAAGGCAGCTTCCCGCAACTGCTGCTGGCACCGATCAACTTTGATGCTGCCTTTGCTGAAAATCTGGCGCGTGCCCAGCAGGAACAACAGCAAGCTGCTACTGGCAATGCCTAATTTCGTTTAGCGCTGTTAAAAGCCACAGTTTTGCTGTGGCTTTTTTATACCAGCCAGCTTTATGGCTATCCCGAACTTATTACTATAGATGCTTACTAACAATCCAAAAAAAGCTGCCTTAAAAAAATTATGATTCCTTATCGTTCACTCATTAGTTTCATACCAAGATTTTTATTGCTGATCCTAGGCTTAGTTTTACTTCTGGACAGCTTGTATTTACTCATTCAGAAAAAAGTGCACATTGGTATTGTCTTGCCCTTGCTCATTGGCACCGTTTTTATCATTTACGCTATTGGATGGCATAAAATCCATCGATGGCTCAATCAACACATTTACATCAAACGACTCTGGAAAACTGGCTGGTCCCTGTTTGCACTCTGGTGTGTGAGTCTGGGCTGGTTTGCCTTGACGATTCAGCAAAACATCACCCACACCATTGAAAGCACTCCTGTTAAAGTAATCATTGTTCTGGGTAGCGGCGTTGAAAACGGCAAGCCATCCGCAGCTTTGGCCAAGCGCCTTGATGCTGCTGTGCCGGTAGCGAAAACTTCACCGCAGGCATTACTCATCTTAAGTGGCGGGCTTGATTTTGGCGAACGGGAAGCTGAAGCTGTGATTATGGCACGTTATCTCCACCAGCATTATGCGATTCCTTCGTCACACATGGTGCTGGAAGATCAAAGCACCAGTACCGAACTCAACCTGAAAAACAGCAAAGGCATACTGGCGCAGCATCAGGTCAGTCTGACTGATCCGGTGGCTATTGTTACCAGTGACTTTCATACCATTCGGGCAGCAGCGATTGCCAGAAAACAGGGTTATCAGCAGGTGACCATGATTAGCGCACCAACGCCATTATTCATGCGCTATAACGCCTGGCTGCGTGAGTATTTTGCTTTTTTAAGTGGCTGGGTGCTGAATGAATACTAATTTATATTGTGGATAAATTAATTTTTAATTGCCTAGTGCTGATACATAACATCTGTACGAAGGACATATTTTTGCCCTGTTACGACTGGAGCACCTTCATGCAACTGTTGATGTTTAAAAATTAGTAACTGTCCAACTTTTGGAGCGATGGATGCAACCTGAGTTTCTGAACAGGGTTTAAGCATGCCGCTGTCACGATAGAAAATCGTTTCGCCACCTGAATAACTTTCATTTAAATAAATTAATAAAGTTAACTGGCTGCTATACCAATCATTCACTTCATAAGAAGCGTCATAATGCGGTTTAAATGTCTGGCCTGCTTCATACAAATAAAATCTGAATCGTTCATTTAAACCATGTAATTGCCATCCATTTAACGAAGGCGGTAAGAAGCTTTTAACTTTGTTAAATATTTTTTCAGCGAAATCGACATCATCATAAATTACGCGCTGATTATTACGCACTTCCTGCCTTAATTCAGATTGTGTACGACTAAGTGTGATAGTTGCCAAGTCATATTCATGACGATGGCTAAACTCAATCAAATTTTTACACTCTTCAGGTGTAAAAACGTTATCCACAGTCATAATGAGTGGATCTTGCTGATAGGTTATTATTTTCATGTGATAACTCTAAATTACTGCTGGTTTTAAATTTTTTCTAAAATATGTAACTCATCTACTCAAGAAATAAGCACTGATAGCACTGTGAATCTATTCCTTGACCTTATTCTGCGCCTTGGAAATACATTCCACCAGTTGCCATGCAATCTGCGCTTTGGACGCCTTGTCCAGATGCTGCTGCACCAAGTGATAGTTTTCCGCAAAAAACACGGTCATGGCATTGTGGTCGCTGCCAAAGCCAATATCCGAACGGGACACATCATTCACTGCAATCATGTCCAGCTTTTTGCTCACCAGTTTGCTACTGGCATATTGTTCCATGTGCTGGGTTTCTGCCGCAAAACCCACCATAAACGGACGTTTTTCCTGCTGGGCAACTGTGGCCACAATATCCGGGTTTTTGACCAGTTGAATAGTGAGCTGTTCACCGGCTTTCTTAATTTTTTGCGGTGAAACTTCGGCGGCGCGATAATCAGCCACAGCAGCGGTTGCAATAAAAATATCACAGCCCTGATTCACCACTTTTAAGCACACGGCCAATAATTCCTGTGCCGAACCAATGTCAATGCGTTCAATTCCCTGCGGCGTTGGCAAAGTGACCGGGCCTGCAATCAGGGTAACCTTGGCACCTGCATCACGGCAGGCTTCCGCCAGGGCAAAGCCCATTTTGCCGGTACTGTGATTGCTGACATAACGTACCGGGTCAATCGCTTCCCGGGTTGGCCCGGCAGTAATCACCACATGCTGCCCTGCCAGAATTTTTGGCTGATGGTGTGCTGGCTGGGCAAGCTGTTGAAAATAGTTGGCCACTTGTATCGCCAGTGCCTCAGGTTCTGGCATACGGCCCAATCCCACATCACCACAGGCCTGCTCGCCAGCATCAGGCTGAATCACCTGCATGCCATAATCAGTCAGGGTTTGTAGGTTACGCTGGGTCAGTGCATTTGCCCACATTTGCTGGTTCATGGCGGGCGCCAGCCAGACTGGAGCCTTGCTGGCCAGCACTATAGTTGTCAATAAGTCATCAGACAACCCAGCCGCCAGCCGTGCAACCGTATTGGCGCTGGCAGGTGCAATCAGAATCAGGTCGGCCCAGCGTGCCAGTTCAATATGGCCCATGCCTGCCTCGGCAGCCGGATCAAGCAAGGTGGTATGTACCGGATTGCCGGACAACGCCTGAAAAGTCAGTGGGGTAATAAATGCCAGCGCGCCCTGCGTCATCACCACACGCACATCAAACCCGGCATCTTTCAGACGGCGTACCAGTATGGCGCTTTTGTAGGCTGCAATACCGCCAGTAACGCCCAATACAATGCGACCAGCCTGCTGGCCAGCCTGATCCATATCCGGATTTGTACCATCTTGATTTATATTGTCTTGGCTTGATGTCGTGCTCATGCTGTTTTCCCGTACCTGTTGTTTCGCACCTGCAACATGGCGCACACAATAGCACTAAAGTGTTTTTTACCCAAATAAAACCTTGGCTCCAAACCAGACATTCATATTAAAATGGCAACGCTTTAAAACCTGTGACAACCAGAAATCAAAGATTTTTATAAACAGAACGACAAGAACATTGTAGCCATCATGACCACAAATAAACGGAACAATAATGAGTATTAAATGCTGGCCTGTCTCTGAACGGCCGCGTGAACGACTGTTAAAGCAAGGTTCTGCTGCACTGTCCGATGCAGAGTTGCTGGCGATTTTTTTGCGCACGGGAAGCGCACGTGCCTCTGCCATTGAAATGGCCCGCAGCATGATTGGCGAATTTGGCAGCCTGTTTGACCTGCTGAATGCCAGTCAGGAGCAGCTGCTGGCCTGTCATGGGATGGGTGAAGCCAAGGTCGCGCACCTGATGGCAGCACTGGAACTGGGTCGGCGCTATGTTGGCCATCAGTTGCAACAGCATCACCAACTGGATGAACCCGCACTGGTAAAACAGTATTTTTCGCAGCAATTACGCCATGAACCACGTGAGGTATTTGCAGCCATGTTCTTGGACAGCCAGTTGCGCCTGATTCAGTTTGAAAAAATCTTTTATGGCTCAATTACCCAGTGCAGTGTGCATATTCGGGAAATCATGCGACTGGCGCTTACGCATCGTGCAGTGAACCTGATTGTGGCGCATAATCATCCCGATGCACCTGCCGACCCTTCCCATGCTGACCATCAGCTTACCCTGCAATTGGCCCATGCCTGCCAGCTACTGGATGTCAAGCTGGTGGATCATGTGATTGTAGGTCAGGACAGGGTGTTATCCTTTGCTGAACAGGGCGATATGCCGGGTTAAAATTTACAGGTTTGTGGCACTATGATTGTTCGTGAACGTCCCAATTCAGTCCGGCTGCTGCTGGCCATGCAAGGCTCGATATTGCCGCAAATCATGCCGCAACTTTTAACAGTGATTGGTTTGTCTGCGTTGTTACTGCTACTCAATCACTGGACGATTCATGCACTGGCTGATGTGCCGATTGCAGCGTTTTCCCTGATTGGCCTGACCCTGTCTATCTTTCTGGTATTTCGCAACAATGCCTGTTATGAACGCTGGTGGGAAGCGCGCAAGCTGTGGGGCAACCTGATTGCCCAAGTGCGACATCTGGACCGCAATAGCCAACTGTTGCCAGCTGCGCAACGCCAGCAACTGATGCAGTATGTACTGGTATTTAATTATGCACTGTTGGCCAGATTGCGCAAAATTCCGCTGTCTACCGCAGTGCAACAATGGCTTAGTCCAGCCCAATATCAGGAAATCCAGCAGCACAGCAATCCTCCGCAATATGCACTAATGCTGGCACATCACGTCTTAATGCAAAATTTGAAAAATGATGAGCTATCTGACATTTGCTATGTGCAACTGAACAGCCATTTAATAGAGTGTGCGGGTGTACAGGCAGCCTGTGACCGAATTGTGTCAACGCCGCTCCCTTTTGCATATTCCTTGCTGTTACACCGCACGGCTTATTTGTTTTGTTTGCTGTTACCGTTTGGTTTGGCGCATAGTCTTGGCTTTTTTACCCCAATTGTTGTGGGTTTGCTGGCTTATACTTTTTTTGGGCTGGATGCACTGGGCAGTGAACTGGAAGAACCTTTTGGACTGGAAAAAAATGACCTGCCCTTGGATGCCCTGCTGCGCACCATGGAAATTGATATTTTAACGGGTTTAAATGCTGCCGATATTCCTACACCGCTACAGCCCGTCAATCATGTGCTGACCTGATCAATCATAGATCACTGAAACAGGCAAGCTAAAACTGCTCCCACACACCACGCTGGTTTTCCTTGACCACAGGCACTTGTCCCAGCTTCAGCCACGGCATATTGCTGCCATGAAAATCACTGGCAACCGATACCGCCAGGTCATGCTGGGCAATCAGGTAATCCATCATGGCGCGGGTTGCGGGTGGCTCAACAGCTGATGGTAACTCCATGGCATGTCCACCCAGACTTTTAAACAAACCTGCCAGATACCGAATATGGGTGGCCGATAAGCCATAACGGGTGGGATGTGCCAGCACAGCCTGCCCACCACTGGCATTAATGATGTTTAGCACATGATCCATCTCTGCCCAGGCCAGCGGCACAAATGCCGTTTTACCTTCTTTTAAATACTGGTCAAAGGCCTGTTGCTGCCGCGCCACAATGCCCTTTTGCACCAGCCAGCTGGCAATATGCGAGCGGGTAACGCCTTCTGCCCGGCCATCCGCCAGTGCCAGCACTTCAGGCCACGGATCAGTCTTGGTTGCTTTTTCCAGTTTCTGGCAAATTTGCACAGCGCGGTTAGCCCGAATCTGCTGCTGCTCGGCCAATAATTCCTGCAACGGTGCCAGATTTTTTGGGGCCAGCGCCACAATATGTACACCAAACGAATTTTTTTTATTCGGCTTGTGCCACTGGCTGGAAATTTCCACACCTTCCACCAGCGTGACACCATGCTCTGTAGCAGCCAGCCGTGCTTCAGGCAGTCCATCCAGTGTGTCATGGTCAGTTAGTGCCAGCATATCCACACGGCTGCAACTAGCATGCTCAATCAGGGCTGCCGGTGACAAAGTTCCATCAGAAAAATGGCTGTGGGTATGTAAATCCATGCGTTGCATATTCTATACTTTCGGCACTTTAACTTGACCTGGCTGACACTGTAGCATGAAAGCCCTATTGGACTATGTTCCATTAATTATATTCTTTTACTTCTACAAAACCACCGATCCGGCAGACCGTAGCCATCCCTTGCTACAGCTTGTTGGCAGTAGTGGTGCGCCCGATAACAACAACATTCTGGTGGCCACCTGTGCCCTGCTCATTTCCACACTGGTGGTTTATGGCGCACTACTGGTGTTCCAGAAGTTCCGGCTGGAAAAATCGCAATGGTTTGTGCTGGGCATGACAGTGATCTTTGGCGGCATTACCCTGATGCTCAGTGATGATTTTTATATCCGCCTTAAAGCCGTGATCATTAACGTGGTGTTTGGCTTTGGCTTCCTGCTTAGCCCAATGCTGATGAAAGACCGTAAGCCGCTCATTCAGCGCCTGTTTGGCCCGGTGTTTGAACTTGATGACCGCAACTGGAAAAAGTTGAATCTGGCGTGGGGGCTGTTTTTCTTTTTCATGGCATCACTGCATATTTTCTTTGCTTTTATCTTTTTTAATGGCAAATACTGGGGCGAATTTACCGCATTCGGCGATATAATTGTCATGTTTAGCTTCCTGATTGCCCAAATGGTCATCCTGAGAAAACACATCAAGATTTCCAGCAACGAAAGCTAAGCGCATCATTATTTAAATCCCGAGAAACCGCATGCCTTTATTTGCTATTCACTGCACTGATGCCCCTGACCAGCTGGCCAAACGGATGGAAGTTCGGCCACGCCATCTGGAGCGTTTAAAAGCCCTTAATGAACAAGGCCGGGTTATTTTGGCCGGGCCTTGTCCAAAAAATGCAGAAGATACCGCTCAGGGATTTTATGGCAGCCTGCTGGTGCTGGATTTTCCGGATCGCGCCAGTCTGGATGCATGGCTGGCCGAGGAACCCTACTTAATCGAAGGTGTGTATAGCCAGATTGATGTTAAGCCATTTATTAAGGCCCTGCCGTAATGCTGCCACGCACAATTGAGGTAATTTTAACAGGCTGGCTGCTGCTGGCTGGTATGTTGTTGAGCACGCTGGCCTGCGCAGCTCCTGTTGCCAGTGCCAAAACTGCGAGCACAAAAACTGCTACCTCTACCGGGATTGTCATTAACCAGCAATTGCACCAGCAAATCCAGCAGAATACTGCCCGGCTGGCTCAACTGGAACAGGCCAATCAGGATGCGCTAGCGCGTAATCAGGAACTGCAACTGATGAATGACAATCTCACTGTGCAAGTGCAGGTATTGCAAAGTGAACGTAGTGCGCAAATGTTTTTGTATGGGGCCGTGACTTTGGCCGTTGGGGCGTTTATTGGATTTATTCTGGCTAACTATATTTTAAGCAAACGTACCCGTCGCTGGTAATGACCGTGAAAAGTCTGGGTTGTCCTGTTACTGATGCTATATCTGACTGTCCGATGCAAAGTAACGCCTGAACAAGCAGGATTAGCTCCATCTAGGCTTTTACCAGATTTATTTAGCCTCATCTCGCCCTTGTTGCAAGCGCAGTTCGATAAAATGACTGCACTAGCGCTTGGCCTCTTTAGTTTTAATTGTCTTTTTTTTGGATTTAATACGCGTGTCCTCCAGCCTGACTGCTCCCATCCTACATGCCGAACTTGATTGGATCATTCAGGACGGCGTTGAAATTCCGGCATCAAAGCAGTTTGGCGATGTGTATTTTTCCAAAGCCAACGGACTGGCCGAAACCCGGCATGTATTCCTGCAAGGCAATGAACTGGCTGAGCGCTTGGCACAGCTTCAATCGCATCAGTATTTTTGTGTTGGCGAAACCGGTTTTGGTACGGGCTTAAACATTCTGGCGCTTTGGCAGCTTTGGCAGCAATACCGGCCTAACAACCACAGTCGCCTGCATGTCATTACCGTAGAAAAATTTCCGCTATCGCGTGATGACCTACAGCGTGCCCTAAAAGCATGGCCCGAGCTTGCTCATTTATCGACGCAGCTCATTGCCCAGTATCCACCCGCCCTGCCCGGCTGTCATCGGCTGGTGTTTGCTGGCGAGCGCTTTTCCATTGATCTGTGGCTTGGGGATGCGGCGGACTGCCTGCCAGAAATTCAAACTAGTCATCCGGTTGATGCGTGGTTTATGGATGGCTTTGCACCTAAGTGCAATCCGGAACTTTGGCAGGACAATATCCTAAAACACCTAATCCGGCTTTCCGGCCCCGGCACCACGTTTGCCTCATTTAGCGTAGCCGGAGTGGTCAAGCAGGGCTTACGCCAGTTTGGCATTAAGGTCACCCGGCCTGCTGGTTTTGGCCGCAAACGTGAAATGCTCAAAGCATGGTGGCTACTCCCTGAAGATGAAGCAGTCACTACCACTGCATCAGTGCAAGCGCCACCCAAGATTGCCATTATTGGGGCTGGCATTGCCGGGTTATCCATGGCGCATGCCTTGGCAAGCCGTGGTTACACCTGCGATTTGTATGATCAGGAACAGCCACTGGCAGGTGCCTCCGGCAATCCCCGTGCATTGCTTGCACCCAAACTGATTTCACTGACAAAGTTTTCTGGCAATCTCCTGAATCTAGGCTGCCTATTTAGCCTGCGCTACTGGCAGCAATTTTCTGGTGTGGTGGAAAAAACCGGCACGCTGCATATTCTGGACAAGCGTGCTGAGCAGGAACTGGATAAAGCCAGCGCCTACCACCAAGACATCCTTGAAGGACTAGCGCCATCACAGGTTATTGGGCAGCCCTCTCAGACTGACTCTGGCAGTGCCTTACCCGGTATCTGGTTTAAACAAGCAGGCTTACTTAACCCGCACCGGCTAGCGCAAGTCATTCTGCAAAATTCTGCGATTCAGCAACATCAGGTAGAAATTTCCCAGATAAAGGCCCTGGATATACCTTCGCAAAACGCACAATGGCAACTAATTAATAATAAACATGAAAGCTCGGGCATTTATGATCATGTGGTGATCTGTACGGCATTAGCAAGTCCGCAACTCTGCAACCTGTTACCGCAACTAAAGCCAATTCGGGGACAGGTTTCATGGTTTAGCAAGCCTGGTAAAATGCCTGACCTGCCTTTGCCCATGACGTATGGCGGCTATATAGCCCAGCTTAACCAGCCCGAACATGAAGCTACTGTTTTACTGGGTGCCTCGTTTATCCGCCAGGATAACCAGACTGATATCCGGCTGGCTGACCATCAGCATAACCTTGATTTAATCAAGGCCATTGCACCAGCCACTGCCGACAGCTTTCCACCCATTAGCACATGGCAAGGCCGTGCAGCCATTCGCGCCCAGTCGCCGGATTATTTACCGCTTGCAGGCCAGATTAACGGGCATGCAGGTTTATGGACACTTACAGGATTGGGTTCAAAAGGCTTTAGCTTTGCGCCACTCTGCGCTGAACTGATATGTGCCCAGTTACTGGGTGAAGTCTGGCCAATATCAGCCAGCGTGGCTGCGAGTGTTGATCCTAATCGTTTTGCTCAAACTCGCAGGCAAAATGGTATTGAATAAATTACTGACCCTGCTCAAGCTCCATGCCAGCAGCTTTGGCAGCTCGGGTGCCCCCCATCAGTACCACAATATCGCGGTTTTCATCAAAAGAATGTAGCAGCTCGGCAGCTCGGGGGGCTTTGCTACCACCGCCACACAACACATAAATTGGCTGACCCGCATCAATCCGGCTTAACTGATCCGCAGATAAATCATTAATTGGCTGGTTTACTGCACCTTTCACATGGCCTTCAGCAAAAGCCTTGGCGTCCCTTACATCCCAGATGACTGCATTGTCCGGGAAATTAAAGGTCGTAATTTCAAGCTTGCGAATCATTTATACACTCCTTGACTACAATCAGCACTTGGCAAAAACTACAATACCACCTAGCATTCTTACAATAATTTTCCACTCAATGTAAAGGATAAATCATGCCGTCATTTGATATTGTATCGGAATTGGAAATTTTTGAAGTCAACCACGCGGTTCAGAATACCCAAAAAGAAATCCAGACCCGCTTTGACTTCCGTGGTTCCGAAGTCACTATTGAGCTAAATGAAAAAGCCAAGGAAATCAAGATCAGTGCCGAAAGCGACTTTCAGGTTGAACAGGTTTATAACATGCTGGAAAACCACTTTCACAAGCGCAAAATTGATTTGCAAAGTCTGGACCCGCAAAAAATGACTGCCTCAGGCAAGCACACTGTTCAGGTGATCAAGCTTAAAGATGGCCTTGATTCTGATACCGCCAAGAAAATCAACAAGGCAATCAAGGAAAGTGGCATTAAGGCACAATCATCCATTCAGGGCGATAAAATCCGGGTTACCGACAAAAAACGTGATACCTTGCAACAGGTTATGGCATTTCTTAAAGAACAGCAATTTGGTTTGCCCCTTCAATTTAACAATTTCAAAGACTGATTTTCACTTCACAATTTTTTACTTCACATCTTTTTACTTCACAATTTTGGGGAAATTTTATGACCAAACCAAACCGTATGATGAAAGTGGTGAATGCCACCTCAAAACTGCCTGAATCCATGCGTACTTTTGCCATTTCCAAAGCATTTGGCACTATTGTCCCTATGGTAGGCACTGCCGGGATTCGCTATGAGCATGTCACCCCGGAAAAAGTCGTGGTCAGTATTAAAAACAAGCGCCCAATGCAAAACCATATTAAGGGCGTTCATGCTGCGGCCATGGCTCTGCTGGCTGAAACTGCCACAGGTTTTGTGGTGGGTCTGAATGTACCGGATAACCGCATCATGCTGATCAAGTCCCTGCATGTGGATTATAAACGTATTGCAAAAGGGGATTTGGTAGCCACAGCGACCTTGAGTGATGAGCAGCGCCAGTATATTGCAGACAATGAAAAGGGTGAGCTGATTGTTCCGATCACAGTTGTAGATGAATCTGGCCAGTCACCCATTCAATGCACCATGAACTGGGCATGGCTTCCCAAGAAAAAGAAACAGGCTTAATGGCTTAATGGCTTAAACTTAGCCTGATCACTAAAAAAGCTGCCCGATCAATTTGACGGGCAGCTTTTTTATTCAAGTAAATTGAATATTTATAGCTAATTATGGCAGTGGACGTTTTTTACCATGCTCATCAATGGCCACATAAGTAAAAATACCATTGGTCACCAGCACCGGATTTTCAATATCGTTACTTTCCCAAACATCTACCATGACCTGCATTGATGTCGTGCCTTTTTTGACAATACGGGTATAACAGGCCAACACCTCACCCACCTTAACTGGCACATGAAACACCATATTGTTAATTGAAATGGTCGCAACACGCCCGCGGGAAAGCCTGCGCGCATGTACGGCCCCGGCCAAATCCATTTGGGAAACCAGCCAGCCTCCAAATACATCTCCATTCCAATTGGTGTCCGCAGGCATTGGAATCACCTGTAAAGATAAATCACCTTCTGGCATAGTTCACCCTAGTCAATTAAGTACCTGATAAAATTACTGATGCGCCTGCATCCACTGCTGAATTTGTACTGAGGTCATGGCGCCCGCCTGCCGTGCCACTTCCTTACCCTGCTTTAATATTACCAGTGTCGGAATACTGCGAATGGCAAACTGTTGCGCTGTCGTGGCTGCCTGCTCAGTATTGACTTTAACAAACTGAACAGCGTGCAGTTGCCCGGCAGCGTGTTCAAAATGCGGCGCCATCATCTTGCATGGCCCACACCATGACGCCCAGAAGTCTACCAGTACAGGCAATTCAGTAGAACTGATAAATTGCTGAAAGTTTTGATCATTCAGCTCCACCGGTTTACCACTTAACAACACTTCATGGCAGCGACCACACTTGGGCTGTTCACCCAAACGGCTTTGTTCCAGCCGGTTTTTTGCCAGACAATGCGGACAGGTAACAATCATGATCTTATCCTGTAAATTTATCCGTTAACCAATATGTTTCTTTAAAAAAGCCAGTTGCACGCGAATCCCTTCTTCAAACCAGCGACCCTGCAACAAATCAAAATGCCCAATCGGCCATTCCAGATATTCAACCTGCTTGATCTTTGCTGCCGCCTTCCGGGTTGCAGATAGCGGAATTAAGCTGTCCTTTTGTGCACCGAAGATTAATGCTGGACACTGAACCCTGGCTGCTTCCTTGGTAGGCCGGTACTGATTTACGGTAATAATAATGCGGGCCGGCACTAACCCTACCCAGCTACTGCCTTTGGGTACCATTTGCATATAGCCTTCATAACAGTCATCACCGGTTAGACAGCGCACGCCTTGCTCAGCCACCACCGGAATACGAATCGGGTCACGACCAATCTTGGAGCCAGCCAGATCCTGCAAGGCCAAAGCCGTGGCGCGCGGCAGCAGATGCTTGGGATACATCATGGCACTGGCAAAACCATCCACATGCGGCACCAGCCCAATAATGGCAGCAATCCCCTTTTCCCGCGCAGCTGTTGTAATCACATGACCACCACTCATGGACATGCCCCACAGCACAATACGTGAGGTATCCACGTCCTTACGCTTTTTTACCTGTGCTAATACAGCCTTCCAGTCTGCCACATGATTGGGCGCTGACACCAGCTCACGTGGCTTGCCAGTACTGCCACCAAATCCGCGATAATCAAATAATACAACCGCGTAGCCTGCCTCAGCAAAGGCGACGGCTGTATCGGGTAAGCTAAACTTGCGTTCTCCTGCAAAGCCATGCGCCATCATAATGACCGCAGGCCTACGTACCTTGGCAGGTCGATAAAAATCCGCGCCCAGTGTTTCTCCGCTGCTTTTTAAAAATAATGGTTCTATGCTGTACTGTCCCATTTATTATTCCTCTGTCCTAGAAGTAGATGCCTAAACATTGATGGCTCATGGTTTTAATCCCTGTTTTCCAGTTACAGTATAGAATAGAAGATTCATCATTTAACCAGTCATCAACATATTTTTGCTGAAATTATTTGTTGACACTGCCTTAACTTAGGTAAAGTTTAGCCATATATTTTTTTAATGAATGGGGAATCGAAAATGGCCGATCAAGTGGGTTTTGCAGGACAGCTTTATCCTGAACATATGGTGGAAGTGACACAAAAGGGCTTTAAATCCCTAATCAATAACCGTCCGGATTTTGAGGGTGGTAATGATCAACCTACCAGTGCCCAGCTTGAAGAAGCAGCGCGAAATGTCGGCATTGATTATGTATTTCAGCCCGTAGTGGCTGGGCAAATTAGCCAGCTCGATGTTGAAGCCTTTGCCCGCCACTACAATGAACTACCCAAACCTATTTTAATGTTTTGCCGTACCGGTAATCGTTCCAGCAATTTGTATCAACTGGCTAAGCAGATGGATCTACTTGATGATTAGACTGAGTATTGTTTTATTGATGACATTTATAAGTTTAAGTGCCTGTTAGAATTTGCAGATTAGGCCTACGGCTACGGTTAGTGTTGGCACAGGTTTATAAGATAAAAATAGGTAATAAAAAACGGCTCTGGGAGCCGTTTTTTATCAAAGGACTATTATGGACAGGTAAAATTAGTACCATATGGGCTAATTAAATTAGGACCATAAGTTCCATCAGTACTATAATCATTAGCAAGGGACGGTAATCCTAAGTCATAAACTGTTCTAGTCGGCAATGTAGTTACTGTAGAAGCTGCACCAATACGTATATTCAACCATTGTGAATAAATCTTCGGATAACGAATGGTAAAGTCAAATTTACCCTCCGCATCAGTGGTATAAGTAGCCGTAGTTCCTTGACTACCCAGGAATGTAGGTACTTTTACCGGAATATTGATTACCTGAGTATTGGTTATTGCTGTTCCAGCCGCACTAGCAGCACAAGTCACGGTATCATGATATACCCACTTTTCACTTTGATTACCCAGTGCATCTGTCACTAGATCCCATGAATATGCACCTTTAACATAACTCAATGGTGTGATATCAAGAGCAACTTCCTGATTGGCCAACGGCTTGCCATCAAAATCAACAACGCTTGCCGACAGATTACGTGTGTAGTATACCCCATCACTTGATGCACTTATCTCGGTAGGATTAACCCCAATTACAATTGAGGCAACAGGTTGCTGGATCATAGCCTGCACAACATTAATGCGTCCACTTTGCACCGCATCAAAATAACCGTTTTCCTTAAAGGTTGCAGTGACGTTTAAATCATCACTTGCAAAATCAGTTGCGCTATAAGTCTGTGCACGGGTAGTTTCGTCCACTTTTACCTTAAATACAGCTTGGCCATTAGTATCAGTTGTTAAACCGGATGCACCAAGGATTGATGCACCATTACGAGCAAAGTCCGCAAGGCTTAAGGTCACATATTGACCGGATACTCCTCCCCCGTTTGCATCCACCACGGTCACAGTAACGTCACTGCTATCATTACGAACATTCAGGGTAGGCTTGGCAGAACTAATCCGCAGACTATAGCGAGCCGGCTGGGTTTGCGACGGTGAGGTTGATGGCCTGAAAACAGCCAAACGGCTTACTTGGGTGGTAACTGCATCATTTTCCTCTGTATGGCTAGCTTCTAATAAGATACCGCTAGCAATCAGCAGATCCTTATCGAAATTGCCGGTAGGCGTACTCACCATGAAGAAAGCGCGCCCTAGTTCATCCGTAGTAACGGTTTGTGGTAAGGTTGTAATTCCGCTGCCAGTCCCATTAATCACAATACCAGCTGCAGTATTTCTTACAGTTAAGCTGACATTTTTATTTTTGACCGGCTGATTGGCACTATCAAGTAGCGTTACTACCACCAGTGTTTTGTCACCATCAACACTTAAACTATTATTGTCAGGATCAATTTGCAGATGATACTGACTAATGGCCTCATTGACATTTAGATGCACATCCTGAGTCCTAACCACACCATTAGAAAGGGTGATAGAAGCACGAACAGTAACACCGTTAGCTAATAAAGCCTGATACTGTGCACCAGTAATTTTAGTCAGTTTAATACTGAACCTAGCATTACCACTAGCATCAGTGATTGCATTATTAGCACCCTCAATGGTTACGCCATTTAAAGCAGAATCCACTACTGTCAAAGCAACAGGCGAGTTTTTGATTGGTTTGAGATTTTGGTCAACCAATTTAGTATAAATCTCTGCGCTATCACCTGTAGATAGTAATGATGGTTTTGAGCTACTAATAGTTAGATTGGTAGATTCCTGTGGAACAGTCACGTTGATTTTACCAACCTGCGTCACAGGAATTGGACTATCAGTATTTAAGGTATTAACAGCAAAGGTAATTCCACTTTGTACCAGATCAAGCTCGGCCGGATCAGTCCCAGCGGCTACACTCACCTTAAATGTAACATAGCCATTAGAGTTAGTAATTTTAGTAGCTTGGTCTACTGTGACCCGTGAGCTTAAATTAGGTGCCAATGCAAAAGTAATATCCTTGTCTTTTAGTGCATTGCCATCCTTATCTACAGCACGAACTACAATATCTGTACTGTCACCTAATGTTGAAACTGTTTGCTTGGATGGGATAACCTGAAGCCCAACGACTGAAGGGTTTGCAGATTCAGGGGATTGCGCCATTACTTTAGTATTTTGAATTAGTGTTGTCCCATCACTGAGTATGGTGGCAGCAGCTAAGTCAATACCATTAGCGACCAGATTTTTAATCTTTTGCTCATCGACGTTATTTATATTCAGTGTAAAAGTAGCCACACCTTTAGCATTAGTAGTAGCAGTACTTGATGACAGCGTTACGCCATTTGCAGCAGCAGCCAGATTTAATCCTAATGAAATTTTCTTCTTCGCTGCTACTGTCCCACTGCTGTTGAACGCTTTCACGCTTAACGTTAATGTATCATTATCTGCCCGTACCACGCCTTTAGAAGCAATTAGTTCTAAACGCTGAATATCAGTTGCTGCGTTATTAGCATCGACATTAAACTGAACAATGGTAGTTTGAGTAATGTTAGTGCCAGCACTGTTAGTATAAGTCGCTGTGGCATTAATGCCTGCCAGCAATGCTTTGATTTGATCAGCACTTACACCGCCACCAGCTGGTGTGTAGGTTACAGTAAATTTTGCACCGCTGGCATCAGTTGTTGCATTCGCTGGAGTAACTTTAACATCCAAGCCAGCCAACACATTATTGAGCTTCAAGCTGATGGTTTTATCTGTTAATGCAGTGCCATCTTTATTAAAAGCCTTAACTGTAATGACTGATGTCCCGCCTGACGTAGCAATGCTGTCAGAGCTTGTAGCAGTCAAATAGCCCACCTCATTTAACGCTGCCTGTGAAACGACGTTGATCTTAATATTTTGACTGATTGTCCCGCTGCCATCGCCCTGTACGGCAGAGGCACCAATGCCAATACCGGAAGCCACCAAAGTAGCGACTTTTTCAGCAGTATCGGGCTTAACACTCAGTTCAACAATTGCCTGACCATCGTCATTTGTTTGTACAGCGCGCGAGCTACCGGTTGCATCAATAATGCTAACCCCATTTTGCAGGGCAATGCTATCTAATGCGACGATCACTTGACGGTTTTTTATTGCATTACCTGCACTGTCTTTTAATGTTATTACAGCTTGTACAGTTTCACCATTTTCTGTATTAACTATCAATGCGCCCTTGTTTACTACCAAGTCCATGCGTGCAATGTTGACCTGATCGGCATAGAACTGCACTACTGTATTTTGAGTAGTGTTAGTGCCTGCGCTGTTAGTATAAATTGCTGTGGCATTAATACCTGCCAGCAATGCTTTGATTTGCGCTTCAGTTAAGGTGGTCGGTGCAGTATAAGTTACATTAAAGGTCGCGCTACCATCTAATCCCGTGGTCTTACTAGCTGCATCAACTTTAATATCTAGTCCAGCTGGAATTGTACCGAGTTTGAGGCCAACTGTTTTGTCTTTAAGCGCTGTGCCACTACTGTTAAAGGCCTTAACTGTAATGACTGATGTTCCACCTGTTGTGGCAATGCTGTCAGAGCTTGTAGCAGTCAAATAGCCCACTTCATTTTTAGTCGCTTCTGACAGTACATTCATTTTTAGAGTTTGAGTTATTGTCCCGCTGCCATCGCCCTGAACTGCTGATGCACGAATAACAATCCCAGAAGCGACTAGCGCCTCTATGGACTCTTTGGTTGGTGTACGCACTTCTAAAGCAACAACAGCCTGACCATTAGCATCTGTTTTGACAACGGTTAAGCCGCCAATCACATCCTTAAAGTTTACACTGGTCAATAATATATTATTATCAGCCCCTAAATTATCCAATGATAAAGAGACCTGACGATTTTTAATCAGATTTCCATCTTTATCTTTAAGCGTCACGGTGGTCAGGAAAGTTTGAGTCGTAGTAGTATTAACAACTAAAGCCAAGCCTTTTTCGACCACCAGATCCATGCGTGAAATATTAACTTCATCGGCATAGAACTGCACTACTGTATTTTGAGTAGTGTTAGTGCCAGCACTGTTAGTATAAATTGCTGTGGCATTAATACCTGCCAGCAATGCTTTGATTTGCGCTTCACTCAAGCCTGCTGGAGCAATATAGGTAATCTTAAATTTAGCGCTGCCATCGGCTGCTGTTACCTTACTAGCTGCATCAACTTTAATATCTAGCCCGGTCGGAACAACATCAAGTTTTAGGCCAACTGTTTTGTCTTTAAGCGCTGTGCCACTACTGTTAAAGGCCTTAACTGTAATGACTGATGTTCCACCTGTTGTAGCAATGCTGTCAGAGCTTGTAGCAGTCAAATAGCCTACTTCACTCAATGCCGCTGATGACAAAATGCTAACTTTGGTACTTTGGGTAATTGTCCCGCTGCCATCGCCCTGAACTGCTGATGCACCAATGCCAATACCGGAAGCGACCAAAGCATTAATACTGGTTGTGCTGCCTGGCTGAACATTAATAGCTATACTGACCTGACCAGCGGCATTGGTACTAACTACGGTTAGACCGCCTGTGGCACCCGCAAAGCTAACCCCGTTTTGCAGAGCGGTATTATCCAGTGCTAAAGTCACTTGGCGATTGGCAATAGGATTACCTTGGTTATCTTTTAATATTGCTATGGCATTGACAGTCTGGGCGGTGATTGAGTCAACCACCAGTGCACCCTTGTCAACCAGCAGATCCATACGTGAAATATTGGCAGGCAATGTATAATAAGCCAGCATAGAGCTTTGGGAAACCGTACCTTGACTACCTGTATAACTTGCAGTAAATGTCAGTCCCTGAGCCTCTAGTGCAGCCTTATCAGCAGTGGATACCTGCGCAGCATTATAAACCACTGTAAAACTTACCTCACCCGCTGCATTTGTGGTGAGCTTATTTCCTTCTTTAATGCTAAGTCCATTAAAGGCTTTGCTTAAGGCTAGACTAATGTCCTTATTGGCAACAACAGCACCACTACTATTATAAACTTTAACCTTAACCACCCGCTCAGCAGATTGTGTTACGTCTAAAGATTGAAGACTATCAATCGTTAAATAAGTCACATCAGCTTGCGACTGCGCTGTTGCTGCCACCATCAGTTTGGCTGTCTGAGTCAATACAGTACCAGTGTTTTGTTCTGCAGAAGCTGTAAGTAATATGCCTGCCGCAGTTAAAGCATCGACAGCTTCTATATTTGGCGCAGCCAGTTTAATCGTGAATTTTGCTTCACCTGCCGCATCGCTGACAATACTGCTTGCTCCTGCAAAAGATACCCCATTATTTTTGGCCACATCCGTCAAGCTTAAGGAAACTTTACGCCCGATAACCGCCTGACCATTTTCATCCAATGCCTTAACAGTAATAACTGCACTATCACTACCTGCTACGGCGACACCTTTACCGAGGTTAATGGATAACTGTGTTACATCTGCATTAACATTTTGTTCATAATAACGTAGTCGAGTGGTCTGGGTAACTGAAGATACACCATTTGCAGGCTGATATTCAGCGGTTAATAAAACCCCTTCAGTCTTCAGCTGATTTAATAAAGTCTGATCGGTAATACTGCCATCATAACTTACAGTGAAGGTAGCCTTACCTTCGCTATCGGTTTGTAGTTTTGACGCGCCCACCAGCGTCAAACCATTTTTCTGACTATCTGCAATTTTTAGGGTTAAAGCGCGATTCGTTAAAACACCACCATTGTTATCTATGGCCTTAACAGTAACTTTAGCCTGACCTTTATTAAGATTAATCAGCCCATCAGCAGACATGCTTAAATAGCTTACCGCCACTGTTTCAGAAGCAGCAGCCTGAACCATAACCTGAATAGTCTGGCTAGCCGTACCGCTTGTGGCTTTGGCTGTAATACCGCTAGCAATCAGCTTGTCAATGGCCTCTGAATTAGGTGCTGTAGTTAATAAGGTATAGCTTACATACCCGTTAGCGTCTGATACTTTAGAGCTAGCACCATCAAATCTGACCCCATTTTGTGTTGCATCATCCGTTAATTCAAACTTGACTGATTGATTCGCTGCAGCATTACCTTTTTCATCAATAGCACGGATTTTAACCTCTACACTATCATTACTGGCATTTACCACGCCTTTAGAAACACTCATTTCCAAACGATCAACAGCAGGATTTTCGGCTTGCTTAGTGTAAAACTGAATTCGGGTAGTTTGGCTTACCGTACCTCCAGAAACCTTAGCATAAGCTACCCCAACATCCACCCCATTAGCTAGTAAACTGGCCAAAGTCGTAGCGCTAACACCTGTTGCATTAAACTGCAGGGTAAAAGTCGCTTTCCCGTTAGTATCTGTGGTTTGCTGTGAGCCTTCCTTAATTACAATACCATTCTGGGCACTATTATTGACTGCCATCACAATTTTCTTGTTAGCCAGTGTACCGCCATTTTTATCCACTGCGGTAACAGTAATTACCGCCTGATCACCCCTAATCTCAATCTGATCCGGGGTAGTAGCCAGCAGATAACTGACTTCATCGGTAATGGTTGAAACAACTGAAATTTTAGTACTTTGTGAGCTTACGGTAGAACCATCAGTAGTCTGCAGATTGGCATTAACGGTAATGCCATTTTGCACCAGTAACTGTCCAGTGCTGTTTAAATTGTTGGTCTCTGTGTTAATAGTAAACGTTGCATTACCATTGGCATCGGTTTTAGCAGTACTGTTAACTAGCTTGGCACCATATTGGGTAGCCATTTCATCTAATGCTAGAGATACACTCTGATTAGCAACGGCAATGCCTTCAGGGTTTTTAGCATTAACCACCACACTAATCGTGCCATCTATAGCATCTACCTTATTATTATTGCCGGTAGTCAGTGTTAGGCTGCTCACCAGATTTGCCACCGAGGTAACTCCTACTGTGGTCACCTGGGTTTTTGTAGCACCACTTTGCTCAGTTAGGGTTGCAACCAGCGGCACACCTGACTCGATCAGAGCAGCCCGGCTTGCTTCAGTACCCTGTGCAAGCTGTAATGTAAAGCTAGCATAGCCTTCATTATCAGTCGTTGCAGTAGATACACCTTTAATGCTGACCGCACTTTGCGTGTTAAAATCCTTAATAGCGAGCTTGACCGCCTGGTTAGGAACGCCGCCGCCATTACTATCAACTGCCCTTAGCCGTATAGTGGTTTCCCCACCTGTTACTTTCAGGCTGCTGACCGAATCAAATTTAACTTCATACTGGCTTTGCACCACGCCTGTTGACCCTGAAATAGCAACCTTTCTCACATTATTTATGGTAGTGCCTACCAAAGTCGTCGTCAGGGTCAGTTCTTGGGCAGATTTATTACTGCCATCCAGTTTTATAGTAAAAGTAACAGTCCCAGTCTCATCAGTTGTTTTCTCAGAGCCATCACTGGTAGCACCTAAAGTCATTGCATTGGAAATATTGAGATTAATTTTTTTCCCAGCAACGCCACCGCCATCTTTATCAACAGCTTTTGCAGTAACAGTAACCTCATCACCATTAGCATTAAGTTGATCTTTATTTATACTTAAAGTAATACCAGTGGCTTCAGCTGTATCAGTAGCATTACCGGTACCTGTATTACTTCCTGAACCAGAAGTACCACTACCATAAAAACCTTCACTACCGCCGCCGCCGCAAGCTGCTAAAGAAATTGAAGTAGCAAGAACTGTTAAGTTAACGCCAAAACGCTTTGCTTTTTGAAGATTAAGTTGAAAATTTGTCATTACAGCTTACCTAATATTTTAAATTTAGAAGTCAAATGCTTTGAACCAATCGTTATGCTACAAGCAACTGCCTTTCCTGGCTCATTTAGGCATGACTTTACTTAAGTTATACATCTTTATCAATCAGTATTTAGAATGTTTATATTTTTATTAGAAAAATAGCTAAATATGAAGAAAAAGTAATATTTAATTCAAAATATAAAAATACTTACAATAATCATAAAACTTTATTTATGTAAGTTTTAACAATTCAGCTTTAGAACATCATTAAATCTTAAATAGCTTCTATGGAATTTAAAAAAATAAATTTGTAAAGAGTAGATAACTGTTGCTCGATATGTCAGATACAGCTCTAACATATATTGTTATTCAACTTAATTAAGTACTATACTGAACAAATCTGAATTAAAATTATCTCATCAGTATCTTTACATATAAATATAATTAGAAGTTAATAACTATAAAAATATTAAGACTTTGTTTTTCATGCAAAAAATTTATTCTTAGTTTTTTAGTTCATTTAGAATATAAAAATTTATATTTAATACTTTAAATGACAAGGGATATGAGCAGCTTAAATAAATTTAATAGAAATCAATAAAAAAAGGAGGTCACCACATGGATGACCTCCTTATTGAATAATGAGCTGTGAGTGGCAGTGCCACGCAAGTCCTGTAGGTCACGACCCCTAAATAAAAAAGGGGATCAGTCTTGAACTGATCCCCTTAGGAATAATGAGCTGGCGATGCCCTACTCTCACATGGCGAATGCCACACTACCATTGGCGCAACGTGGTTTCACTTCTGAGTTCGGGAAGGGATCAGGTGGTTCACACGTGCTATGGTCGCCAGCACAACTGGTTGGTCTTTGATCTTATGGTCAAAGTACCCAATGCTGTACTTAAAGACTAGCTTTAAGATTTAGTCATGAATCAATGGAGTCTG
>NZ_JHUX01000004.1:0-295179 GCF_000619845.1 Alkanindiges illinoisensis DSM 15370
GCCAAAAACCAGTAAAAATCCACACAAGTTGTTCTTTACAATCTTTTAATGAATCAGCCCTTAATCTCTTAAGGGCCACAACACCTCGTCAGTGTCGTTCAAATCAGAGCGCGTATTCTATATCATTCACACCCTTTGTCAATCCCCAATTTAGATTTATTTGCAGAAAATTATTTGTTTTAAATTTTCTTGCAATGCTTCATCGCTTGGGGAGGTCTATATTAGCGCATTTGTAGTTTTTTGCAAGTGGTTTTGATAACTTTTTTATCTTTGAAAGATAAAAAAGCCCCACTCTTACGAGTAGGGCTTTTTCTGAACTTAATTCACGTCTTAGTGAGCAGCGAACTGGTTCATGGTGTTTTTGCTGTCATCACCAGCTTTCAGTGCATTGTCACCAGCGAAGATTTCTTTGTGATCATCACCAATGTCAGAACCAGCCATTGCCTGGTGTTTAACACAAGCGATACCGCCGCGGATTTCTTTACGCTGAACACCAGCTACATAAGCCAGCATGCCTTCTTCACCAAAGTAACCTTTTGCCAGCTCATGAGTAGACAGCGCAGCAGTGTGGTAAGTTGGCAGCGTGATCAGGTGATGGAATACACCAGCTTCACGGGCAGCATCAGCCTGGAATGTACGGATCATTTCGTCAGCTACCTGAGCCAGCTCAGTTGTATCGTAATCAGCGCTCATCAGTTTAGCGCGGTCATAAGCAGATACATCTTTGCCTTCAGCAACAAAACGGTCATAAGCCTGTTGACGGAAGTTCAGCGTCCAGTTGAATGATGGGCTGTTGTTGTAAACCAGCTTGGCATTTGGAACGATTTCCTTAACACGGTTAACCATGTGAGCGATTTCAGCAACGTTTGGCGTTGGTGTTTCGATCCACAGCATATCAGCACCGTTTTGCAGGCTGGTTACACAGTCCAGAACTACGCGGTCAATCTGGGTGCCTTCGCGGAACTGGTACAGGCCAGAAGCCAGACGAGTTGGGCGATGCAGCTTGCCATCACGCTTGATCAGGATTTCGTCGTCCTGAGCTTCAGAGATGTCGATTTCGTTAGTGTCTAAATAGCTGATGTATTGAGAAGCCAGGTCGCCTTTTTCTTTGGAAACAGGGATCTTCTGGGTCAGGTCAGCACCTTCAGAGTCGGTACGGGCAACGATCACGCCATCATCAATACCCAGTTCCAGGAATGCATAGCGAACTGCATTGATCTTGGCCAGAAAGTCTTCATGCGGAACTGTTACTTTACCAGCTTGGTGACCACACTGCTTGGCATCAGAAACCTGATTTTCAATCTGGATAGCAGCAGCACCAGCTTCGATCATTTTCTTGGTCAGCAGGTAAGTGGCTTCTTCGTTACCGAAACCAGCGTCGATGTCAGCAATAATGGGCACAACATGAGTTTCAAAGTTGTCGATCTGGCTTTCCAGTTCTTTAACTTTAGCATTGTCACCAGCAGCCTCAGCTTTTTGCAATGCACGGAACAGGTCGTTCAGCTCTTTGGCATCGGCTTGACGCAGGAAAGTATAGATTTCTTCAATCAGCGCTGGCACAGAAGTTTTTTCGTGCATAGATTGGTCAGGCAGAGGACCAAAGTCAGAGCGCAGTGCAGCTACCATCCAGCCAGACAGGTAGATGTAACGCTTGGAAGTAGTGCCGAAGTATTTTTTATTGGCAATCATTTTCTGTTGCGCAATAAAACCATGCCAGCAGCCCAGAGACTGGGTATATTTGCTGCTGTCAGCATCGTATTCAGCCATGTCCTGACGTAGAATAGCAGCTGTATACTTGGCAATATCCAAACCAGTACGGAAACGGTTTTGAACGATCATGCGCGCAGCGTCTTCTGGACGAATCGCATTCCAAGTACCGCCTAGTTTGGCTTTAACGCCACGAACGTGCTCTAGAGCTGATTGATAGGTTCCCATGACATTTTCCTGTCTTGAATGTTAGAAGTAATAAAGCGCCTATTCTAAAAAACAGATAAATATAGTGCTTTACTGATGGGCTGAGTCTACTTTTTATGCCATAATTTAGCTAATTTATCATTTTAATCTTCGGTATTTATTTTATGAATCTTGAGCGCGTCGATTTAAATTTATTAATCTATCTCGATGTTTTACTTAGGGAAAAAAATGTAACGCGTGCGGCTGAACAGCTTGGTGTCACGCAGCCAGCCATGAGCAACATTTTACGTCGCTTGCGTACGCTGTTTAATGATCCCCTATTGATTCGCTCATCTGAAGGAATGACACCAACCGAACGGGCGCTGGAATTGCAGCCCCGTATCCGTGATGCATTGTCTGACTTGTCGATGATTCTGGAACCACGTACTGAGTTCAGGCCATTTAGCAGTTCGCGGGTATTCCGGATTATGACCTCGGATTACGCTGAGGCCACACTGGTGCCCAAGCTGGTTAAAGCCATGCGCAGTGAAGCACCCAATGTGGTGCTGGACTTTTTGACGCCCAGTGATGTGTCGTATCGTGACATGGAACAGGGCAAGGTTGATCTGGCCATTAACCGGTTTAATGAAATTCCACAAAGCTTTCATCAGGTGCTGGTATGGCGCGACAGTTTTAGCTGTTTGCTGAGTGCCAATCATCCGGCAGTTGATCATTTAAGCCTGAAAAGCTACCTGGAAGCACAACATATCTGGGTATCCAAAACCGGTATGGGCGTTGGGTTTGGTGTTAATCCCGAGAAGTCTGGCGGATTGGGCTGGATTGATCAGGCACTGGAACGCATTGGCCAGAAGCGCAAGATTAGTGTGTTTACCCGGCATTACCAGATGCCTGCCCTTCTAGCCTCCAATGTTGACCTGATTGCTACCTTACCAACCCGGATTGCCCGTTTACAGGCTGAAAACCTGAATCTGGTAATTAAGGAACCGCCATTTTATATTCCGGAATTTGAGTTAAAGATGGCATGGTGTCCGCTATTACATCATCACCCCGCGCATCGCTGGTTGCGCCAACTCATTATGTTTGTGGCTCGGCAAATTATTGATGAGGAACAACGCGAAATGCTGGCCTTGCAGCCACGGCTTGAACCTTAAGGTTTTTGGTTTTAAAAATTCGGGCAGATTTTTTCTGCCCTTTTTTAATGATGGAACTGCTTATTCAAAAACTTAAATCAGCTTGGCCTGTTCAAGTTCACTTTTAAGATAAGCATAATAAATTGGGGCTGCTACCAATCCTGCCACGCCAAAAGCACCGTGAAATACCAGCATGGCAATCAGTACTTCCCATGAATTGGCCCTAATTTTGGCACCAACAATTTTGGCATTTAAAAAGTATTCAAACTTGTGAATTAGAATCAGGTAAATCAGGGTAATTACGGCTACTGATAATGAAACGGTCAGGCCAGCAATAAACACCAGGGTATTGGATACCAAGTTTCCAACCACGGGTAATAGGCCTAAAATAAAAGTTAGGATAACTAGTGTTTTGGCAAATGGCAGATGCAGGCCAAAAATTGGCAGCAACACCAGAATGAACAAACCTGACAAGATGGTGTTGATGGTTGAAATTTTAAGCTGGGCAAACACAATATTGCGAAATGCATTGGCCAGTGTCGTAATCCGGTTGATGAGTTCAGTTTTAAATAAAGGGGGTTCGTTACGCGGCATCACCTGATGCAGTGACACAATGGCACCCAATACCATGCCAATCAGCATGGTAATAAAAGCATGCAAGACATACTTGCCCGTATATTGCAGCAAACCAATATTACGCTGTACCCATTGCATGATCTGGTTTTTCAGCTCTTCCACGCTGTTGGGCAGATAGCCTGGCAAATAAACAGCAAGCTGGGTTTGCAAGTCCTGAAGCACTAGTGTAATCCGGTGACTCAGTGCTGCTGCACCACGTACATCCTGAATGATAAAACCAATCAGGCTCCCCACACTAACAATCAAGAAAGCCATGACGATCAGGCTTAACATGGCCACTACTGCCAGTCTGGCCCGCCGTCCATAAATAAATTTTTCGAAATATGGCGTGAGTGCATTGACCATTTCATAGACCAGAAAACCGGCAATAAAACAGGGCAACAGATGAAGTGGAATGAGCAACAACAAGCCAGTTGCCATAATAATATAACTGGCAATCAAGGCCTGCTTTTGGTTTAACAGTGGCATTACGTACATCGCCCTTAATCAGTTTTTGACAAAATTTTTCTTGTGGAATGTCAGATTGAATGTAGCGTATTTGCTGCTAAAAAGCTGGATTTTAAGGCACAAAACACTACAAATATTGGAATATACAAGCACCCGGGCCTTTAAGGTATGATAGGGTAAGCTGAATCAAAGTGTTAGACGGTTTTTTATTACCCGTTAGCGATAATAATCAGGTGTCGTCGTGAGCTTACTGCAAAATTTTACTGTGATTGCTGTGCTGGTGCTGGCATCGGCATTTTTGTCAATCTCCGAGATTGCTTTTGCGGCTGCCCGAAAAATTAAATTAAAACTTCTGGCTGAAAGTGGCGATCACAATGCAATAAAAGTGTTGGCTTTACAGGAACAGCCAGGTAATTTTTTTGCAACCACCCAGATTGGTTTAAATGCAGTTGCTATTCTGGGCGGTATTCTGGGTGAGTCGGCGTTTCGGCCTTATTTTGTAGAACTGGTTGGGCTGGTTTATCGTGGGCCATTTACCCAGACCATTGGCTTTACCCTGTCTTTCGTGTTTGTCACGTCAATTTTTGTATTGTTTGCCGACCTGATTCCTAAGCGGCTGGCCATGATTGCACCTGAACGGGTAGCACTGGCCGTGATTAACCCTATTAATGTGTTTATCAAAATTTGCAAGCCGCTGGCATTTTTTATCAATATGCTGGCCAATATCCTGTTTCGGCTGTTCAAAGTCAACATGACCCGTGACGACAACCTGACCTTTGACGATATTTCCGCCATTGTAGATGCTGGCGCGCAGGCCGGTGTATTACAGCAGCAGGAACATCACTTTATTGAAAACGTGTTTGAACTGGAATCGCGCACTGTCCCCTCCTCCATGACTACGCGTGAAAATGTAGTGTTTTTTTCCATTAAAGAAAGTGAAGACAGTATCCGCAAGAAAATTGCCATTTATCCGCACTCCAAATTTCTGGTTTGTAATGAAGATATTGACCATGTGATTGGCTATATTGATACCAAGGATATTTTGATCCGTATTTTAAATAACCAGTCGCTGCTACAACTCAATGAAACCACCATTCGCAGTGTACTGACCATTCCGGATACGCTGACTTTATCTGAGCTACTGGATCGCTTCCGCTCCACCAAGGAAAAGCTGGCAGTCGTGATTAATGAATATGCGCTGGTGGTTGGCCTAATTACCTTAAGCGATGTGATGAGTACGGTGATGGGCGACTGGGTGAGCCCGATGCAGGATGAACAACAGGTGGTAAAACGTGATGATCATTCGTGGCTGATTGATGGCGGCACCCCGATTGAAGACTTAAAACGGGCACTGGATCTGGATGTACTTCCTGAGGAAGGCAACTATGAAACCGCTGCTGGTTTTATTATGTTTATGCTACGCAAAATTCCCAAGCGAACCGATTTTGTTGAGTATGACGGCTATAAATTCGAGGTCGTTGATATTGATCATTACAAGATTGATCAGCTGCTGGTCACACAAGTCAGCGAGCCACTGATATAAGCCAATAATATAAAAACAACCCAAACAACTTAGTGATTGTTCTGATTAAAACCTATTTATGAAAATTATGAAAAGGACTGATTTCGGTTTAATAAAATCAGTCCTTCTCAGCCATTATTTTACTGGCAATTTTGACAGTCTAAAACTAAATGGCCTGATTGGCTCAATGCGCTACATCATGGTGTGTACGCAATTTAGTACCTGTATAAATCAGGTAAATTGCTGATACACCAACAAGAATATAAATGATACGTGATAATAAGCTCATTTCACCGAAAATCGCAGCGACCAAATCAAAGTTGAACGCCCCAACCAATCCCCAGTTTAAGCCACCAATAATTGTTAAAACGTAGGCTATCCAGTCAATCGTATTTAGTCTCATGGGTTTCTCCTGTTCAGTTGAGCATTTAGTATGCTGATAATTAAAACTTATTATGTTGGGTTGATGATAATAGGCAGTTTATTGTGTGAAGTTTGTGTGGTGTTTCAGCTATAAAACTTTAGTTCTATGACTTTTCCTTTAATACTGATAATCATCAGTTAAATAAAAGAATTTATTTTTTTATCCCAAGTCACATTTAAATATTTTTTGAACTTCTATTTTAGATCGCCAAAATTAATTTTATGAAGCTACTTTTTATAAATATTAGAATTACTATTCAACGCAGGCTAGACAAAATGCCCAGCCTTTCTTCTTTCCAGCAACTTTATATTAACATCTAGAGTGCTTACATCCACTGTAATTTATCCCTGAGTTTCACCACTTCACCGATAATGGTTAATGTTGGCGCGGCAATGCCACTGCCCTCTACCTTGGATGCAATGTCAGCCAGCGTACCAACCACTACAGTTTGTTCCGGTGTTGTCCCTTTGGACACCAGAGCAACCGGCATCTCCGGGCGCTGGCCATGTGCAATGAGTTGCTGGCAGATTTTTTCCAGACCTACCAGTCCCATATAAAGTACCAGTGTCTGGTTTTCATATACCAGTTCTCGCCATGGCAACTCGGGTGAACCTTCCTTTAGATGGCCTGTCAGGAAACGGACACTTTGCGCATAATCGCGATGGGTTAATGGAATACCTGCATAGGCTGAACAGCCTGAGGCCGCCGTTATACCAGGTACCACCTGAAACTTGACCTTGGCAGCAAATAGCTCTTCAATTTCTTCACCCCCACGGCCAAAAATAAATGGATCACCGCCTTTAAGACGGCAGACACGTTTGCCTTCCTGCGCCAGTCGCACCAGCAGAGCATTGATACCTTCCTGTGGCACCGCATGATTAGAGCGGGCCTTACCCACATAAATCCGGTCTGCATCACGACGGCATAAATTCAGGATAGGTTCGGATACCAGACGGTCATACACGATCACATCAGCTTGCTGCATCAGACGCAATGCCTTGAAGGTGAGTAAATCCGGATCGCCTGGCCCGGCGCCAATCAAATAAACTTCACCGTGCGGGTTTTGCCAGCTATCAATGAATTCAGGCATGCCAGCATTGGCCTGCGCTATATTCCCAGCCAGTACCTGCTCGGCAACTGGACTGATATACAGTTTTTCCCAGAACACCCGGCGTTGGTCGGGATTGGTAATTTTTTCCTTGACCGCTGGACGCCATTGCCCTGAAAAAGCCACCAGATCGCCCAGACGCGCAGGCAAAATGCCTTCAATTTGCGTGCGCAACTGACGTGCCAACACTGGTGATGCGCCACCAGTTGCAATGGAAATCAGTAAAGGTGAGCGATCAATAATCGCTGGCATCATAAACCGGCAATGTGGTGGGTCATCGACCGAATTCACCAGAATATTTTTAGCTTCGCAGTCAGCAAATACCTGAGCATTAACATTGGCATCATTGGTAGCTGCAATCACCAGACGATAGTGATTTAACTCAAGCTGTTGTGAATAGACAGCAGGCAGATATTGCCCGCAGGTTTTTTCAACCAGTGCCTGTAGTTGTGGCTCAATAGCGGGCGCCAGCACATCAATACAGGCACCCGCATCTGCCAGCAGTTGTGCCTTACGCCATGCAATATTGCCACCTCCCACAATTAAACAACGCTGCCGGGAAAGCTTTAAGGTAATTGGCAATAAATCCATGACACACTCACTATCGGGTTGGCACTAAAAGGTCAATTGATGAGCGGTTAGTCAATACGTTGCAAGCCACCCATATAAGGCTGCAAGACTTTAGGCACGGCAATACTGCCATCGGCCTGCTGATAGTTTTCCATAATGGCGAGCAGCGTACGTCCTACCGCAAGACCAGAACCATTCAAAGTATGTACCAACTCTGTCTTTTTCTCGCCACTGCGATAGCGCGCACTCATGCGGCGTGCCTGAAAATCACCCATATTGGAGCAACTGGAGATTTCACGGTAGGTATTTTGGCTTGGAATCCACACTTCCAGATCATAGGTTTTGGTCGCTCCAAAGCCCATGTCACCACCACACAGCAAAATTTTCCGGTATGGCAGTTCCAGTAACTGTAAAACGCGCTCTGCATGGGCAGTCAGTTCTTCCAATGCATCAAAAGAGTGCTCTGGCTTAACAATCTGCACCATTTCGACCTTTTCAAACTGATGCTGGCGAATCAGGCCACGGGTGTCCCGGCCATAGGAACCAGCCTCGCTACGAAAACATGGCGTATGTGCTGCATACTTTAAGGGCAAACGATCCGCATCAATGATTTCATCACGCACAAAATTGGTGACAGGCACTTCTGCAGTGGGAATTAGATAAAATTCTTTTTCACCTTGCAGTTTAAACAGGTCTTCTTCAAATTTTGGTAACTGGCCTGTACCACGCAAACTGTCGCTATTAACCAGAAAAGGCACATACGCTTCGGTATAGCCATGCTCAGTGGTGTGTAAATCCAGCATAAACTGAGTTACTACCCGTTGCAGACGTGCCAGCGGGCCTTTTAATACACTAAAGCGGGAACCAGTGAGCTTGGTGGCAGTTTCAAATTCAAGCCCACCCATCATCTCGCCAATATCGGTATGATCCTTGATCTCAAAATCAAACTGACGCGGCGTACCCCAGCGCAGCACTTCAACGTTATCGTGCTCACTCTTGCCTTCCGGTACAGACTCATGCGGTAGATTTGGAATATTTAAGGCTTTTTGTTCAATGTCCTGCTGCAAGCTGGCCAGTTCAGCCTCGGCCGCTTTCATTTCCTCGCCCACTGCCTGCATGCGTGCCATTAATTCAGAAGCGTCACCACCTGATTTTTTAATCTGGCCAACCTGCTTGGCGCCCTGATTGCGTTCAGCTTGCAGGTTTTCGGTTTTTTGCTGGATATTTTTGCGGTGACTTTCCAGCGCATTCCACTCGGCAACATCCAGTTGAACGCCGCGTTTGGCTAGCGCAGCATTAACGACATCAATATTGTTTCTTAATAATTTGGGATCAATCATGATTCATGGATAACAGCAAAAAAGATTGCCGATAGTGTAAAGGCTAGACAATTGAAAATATAGGGGCAACCACGACTGATCGCTAAAGACTCGCCTAAGCTATAAAGCCGCCCGGTGCCATGTTTGCCGTGGCCTCTTTTAAAAGACTGCCCTACAAAACAGTAGGTAAAAAATTATGGGCAAATGGTGGCCTTGCCTGTTGCACCAGATACTCCATATAGCGAACCTGTGCCATAGCCACGGGAAAGTTCATAAAGCCTACGCCTGCACCGGCATTCACCTCGTAAATGTAGACCCTGCCCTGTTCGGTAATGGCAACATCAAGCCCCAGCGCATCCAGATAATAAGGATAGAAAGTCTGGAATCTGCTGGGAAACTCACGGGCTATGCGCAAGATTTCCGCATGCACAATATTTTTCACGGCAGGAAACTGCTGTTCCAGGAACAGGGTTTCGCGGGTGCTTATCAATGCTCCCTGCATGCCGTTGGTAACGGTATGACTGGCATCAAGGTTGACATAGGGAAAATATTTAATCAGCTGCCACTCGGCATTTTCACCACGAGCCAGATGAATGCGCCATACGATGGTTTGTCCCTGCCGGGTTAGCCCCACAATATAGGGACTCATCAGATAAGCTTTGCCATGAATATTTTTCTGGTAAAAACTGTCCAGCTGATCCAGCGCAATAAACTCGTTTTGTTGTTGATGCTGAACCTGTACGGTATGACCGTTGAGAAACAGGGTATAAATTCCTCTGGCCTGAAGACCTGCCGTAGGTTTTAAAATCACTCTCTGATGCATGTGCAGATAGACTGAAATCTGGGGCGCATGCTGTACGGGGATAACTTCAATCAGGTTTTGCTGAATACAGTCAATTTTTTCCAGTTTTTCCGAGACAGCAGCCTTACTACCAATCCGGTGTGTCGTAAAAGGAATCTGTTCGGCCAGCTTAAGATAGATGGGCTTGTCCTCTATGGCCATTGTAAGGCGATTCTGGATCACATGAGGAAA
Source organism: Alkanindiges illinoisensis DSM 15370 (assembly GCF_000619845.1). Lineage (GTDB taxonomy): Bacteria > Pseudomonadota > Gammaproteobacteria > Pseudomonadales > Moraxellaceae > Alkanindiges > Alkanindiges illinoisensis. The sequence continues at coordinate 10,104 of NZ_JHUX01000004.1, forward strand.
GGGAAAGCTCTGCTTAATAATTTTGTCCTGAATCAAGGTTTTCCCTGCAATGATCCGTTTTTCAAAATCAACATTGCTTGCGGTAAATACAAAAGCATCATGTCCAAAGGCCTTTGCCACGGTAATTAGGCATTTTTCCAGATCGGTCAGACTGGCGACCCTTTTTAGTATTCCTATCCGCATACTTTTAAATTCTCATTCATGCCTGCTGCCTGCAGTTTTTGCTGTTATGGTTACTGCTTATACTATCAAGAAAAAAGGCCAGATAAGCTGACCTTTTTTAAGTTAAGGATGCCTGTACTGCCTTACTGATCAATAATATCAGTACCCTTGGGCGGCGTAAAATTGAAAGCATTATTGCTCAGGGCCGGATTTAATTTGACATTGTTAAAGTTAATGGTGGTTTGCTGGCCTAGGGAATCTTTCAGAATCATTTGAGATGGCGCGTTATTAGTAAAACGGATTCCTAGGCTTTCAAACACGCCATCCTCACTTTTCGGATATAGCACAAAATAAGGCTCGCTTCCATTAGGCTGGGTTACCCGGAATGATTTCATGATAGTGCCGGGCTGCCCGGACAATAACAGTGCTGGCGTATTGCCCACCTGCTCATCCAGATTCTGGCGTACAGCCTGCTCAAGATCAGGATCGTAAATCCAGACCGTTTTGCCACTGGTCACAATGAGTTGTTTGGCCGGACTGGTGGTTTCCCATCTAAACTGACCAGGACGCTTTACCTGCATGGTGCCGACAAATTTCTGGTTCAAATGGGTGCTTTTAAGCCCCTGATTGGCCATTGGTCGTGCGGGTGCTTTACCACTTGCTTGCGTGGTTTGCACAAAACTGGCCTGCATACTGCCAAGACGTGACAGGTACTGGTTCAAACTGGCTGTAGCTGCACTTTCACTAATCTGATTACTATTCTGGGCAGGCGCTGCATAGGCACTTAAAATAAAAGCAGGCGTGAAGAATACACTGGTGGTCAATAGTGTGGTAAGTAACGTATTTTTAATCGTTTTCATAAGATACCCTTAAAGCAATGTATTGATTCAACAACAGTAAATATGCCAATTAAACTGTGAATATTCTAGGTTACAACTGTGTATTGAATAGTAAAAATGTCAATGTTTTTCTAATGTTGAATAAAATGCGGCTTATTTATGAAATATTTTGTAATACCTTATCCACACTATTAGAGCTGTTTATTTGTCATAGAGAAATTTTAACGCTAAATAATAAAAAACCCGCTAGAGTAGCGGGCTTTTTATCTGTGTAGACAGTGAAGTATTACACTACAGTCACGTAGCGACGGCCAAAAGCGCCTTTAACTTCAAACTTAACTACACCATCAGCAGTTGCAAACAGGGTATGGTCACGACCAAGACCTACGTTTGCACCTGGATGGAATTCTGTACCACGTTGACGCACGATGATGTTACCAGCAACAACAGTTTGACCGCCGTAAACTTTAACACCCAGCATCTTTGGATTGGAATCACGACCGTTACGTGTGGATCCACCAGCTTTCTTGTGAGCCATGTCTTATACTCCTCGTATGATTAGCCGTCGATACCGGTAATTTTCAGCTCGGTAAACCATTGACGGTGACCTTGCTGCTTACGGTAGTGTTTACGACGACGCATTTTAACGATGCGAATTTTGTCGTGACGACCATGACCAAGCACTTCTGCGGTTACGGTAGCGCCAGCAACTACTGGTGCACCAATTTGAATGCTGTCGCCATTCACAACCATCAGTACATCATCAAATGTAAGGGTTGAGCCAGTTTCAGCTTTTAACAGTTCAACTTTTAGCGTTTCGCCAATAACAACACGATGCTGCTTGCCGCCGCTTTGAATTACTGCGTACATGAATGTACTCCATCATGCCCGTGTCGTCGTGCCGATAACGGATTTTATCGATCTTAAAACGAGCGCCACTGGGGGTACTTGCAAGGGGACGTATTTTAGGCAAAGGCTTGGGCTTTGACAAGGTCTTTTGCGGGCTTTTAACCATATTGCTGCTTAGGCTTTGGTTTTATTACCTTAATTAAAAATAAACTGTTGAATATAATACTGGAAGTTGTGTTTTTGACTAGTTAGCATAACGTGCATACAGCAGTTGCCTTGAGGGCTAGGACTTTAGGCAGGTGACAGCCTGACCACTTGGTTTTTTGCAGCGTTTTTGGGTATAACAGTATTTAGCAGCTTATAAAATACAATGCATTTTTAGGGTTTTTAAAACACATGGTTGATTTCAAACAGGATATTCTTGCCCCTGTCGCTAGCGACTTTGCTGCAATGGATCATTTTATTCAAACTGGCATTAATTCCAAGGTGCCTCTGGTGATGTCGGTTAGTCGCTATGTGGTGGAAGCTGGTGGCAAGCGCATGCGTCCCTTGATGTGCCTGCTGGCGGCGCGTGCCTGTAGTAATGTGGATAACAATCTGGATAAAGAGGCCAGTTTGCGACTGGCAGCCATTATTGAAATGCTGCATACCGCAACCCTGGTGCATGATGATGTGGTGGATGAATCCGGCCTGCGCCGTGGTCGCCCAACGGCCAATGCCACCTGGAATAATGCAACGGCGGTACTGGTAGGTGACTACCTGATTGCGCGTGCCTTTGACCTGCTGGTGAGCTTAAAAGACTTTAGCTTATTACAGGAATTTTCATCTGGCACCTGTGAAATTGCCGAAGGTGAGGTATTGCAGTTGCAGTACCAGCATAACCCGGATACCGATGAAGCCACCTACCTAAAAATTATTCATGGCAAGACTTCACGCCTTTTCGAACTGGCGACTGAAGGTGCTGCAATTCTGGCGGGTCAGCCGCAGCACCGTGCGGCACTAAAAGCCTACGCCGGACATTTTGGTAATGCCTTTCAGATTGTGGATGACATTCTGGACTATACGTCGGATGCCGACACACTGGGCAAGAACATCGGTGATGACTTGATGGAAGGCAAACCGACGCTGCCGCTGATCGCTGCCCTGATGAATGCAACACCTGATGAACAACAATTATTAAAAACAACCATACAGACAGGTGGCGTAGAATCGCTGGACCGAATTATCCGTATTGTTCAGGACTCAGGTGCGCTGGATTATTGTCGTAAGCGTGCAACCGAGGAAACACATAATGCCGTTGCTGCACTGGACAGTTTGCCTGATTCCATTTACCGGCAGGCGCTGGAAAATCTGGCGCGTCTGGCGCTGACCCGTATTAGTTAACTTTATATGCTTTACACTTTTTTATTCAGGGACCATGCCTGTTATGCACATTGATTTTCATGATCTGTTTGAGAGCATGGAGGCCCAGTTAAAAAAAGGAGATTTTACCCAAGCCACCCCGGATACACTGGTTGAACTGGTAGCACGCCTGCGCCCCAAAGATGCCTATGATGAAGAAGAAATTCAGGATCGGCTGGGCGAGCTGATTGAGCTATTAATTGCCAAGCCGCATCATGCCACCATATTGCATGACTATATTATGTCAACGCTGGCCAATTACCAGCAGATTAGCCTGTATGCGGACAGTAGCCTGCTGGGCAATGAAAGTTTTTTTAGTGAACTCACTCGGCGGATTGGCAATCATTTCCTGCCACCGCTGCGTGACCAGTCCCAGTTAAGCGATTTATTCCGTCAGGTTTTCTGTCACCGCTATGACCCGATATGGCTGGATCATATTGATCTGGCCTGCTGGCAGGAGCTAATGACCCTGATTGTCCAGCCGTATGGAAGAATTGACTTGCGGGTACAGGCACGCGAACAGGTACTGAATGCCATGATGGTGATTTCGTACCGGATTACAGCTTTAAGCCTTGATCCTGAATTTGCCCATGCCTACCCTGACCTGAATGAATATGAATCACCTTTTTTAATTCAAAACCGTGAAATTCTGGATTTTATCCAGCGCTATCGCGAATATACCTCAGAAGAAAATCTGCGCTGGCCGCCACTACTCCCTGATGAAAAACAGGCATTGGTCATGCTGGACCAGTGTAGTGATGTGCTGAACCGTATCAAGCGTGGTACGCGGCGCAGTGGGGTAAGCCTAAGCCTGACCAATATTTTACTTAAAATGGATCAATGCCTGACCCGTATTGAATTGCTGTTTTATTTATTGCTGGATGATGCGATTCAGGTACAGGACTCGCTGATTGCCCTGCTACGCCAACTGAGCAAAACCCAACTGGATGCCACCAGTATTCGTGGGCTAGTGTCTGCCAATACCGAGCTGCTGGCCCGGCAGGTGACGGAAAATGCCAGTCGCACTGGCGGACATTATGTCAGTACCGACAAACAGGGCTTTGTAGACATGTACCGTTCGGCAGCCGGTGCAGGCATGATCATTGCCTGTATGTCTACGCTAAAAATACTGGCCGGACGGCTAACACTGGCGCCATTAAGTCAGGCATTTATTTACAGCATGAACTACTCGCTGGGTTTTATGCTGATTCATATCCTGCATTTTACCGTGGCGACCAAACAGCCTGCCATGACAGCTGCAGCACTGGCAGCTACCGTTCAGCAAAATATTGGCAACCGTGCCGCGCAAATGGCGGAGCTGGCAGAACTGACGGTCAACATCATGCGAACCCAGTTTGTGGCCATTCTGGGTAATATTTCAATTGCCATGCCCACGGCCTTTATTATTACTTCATTCTGGCAATTCAGCACGGGGCAGCCATTGCTCTCCCCACAAAAGGCTGAATACCTGCTGCACAGTATCAATCCGTTTACTTCGCTGGCCATTCCGCATGCAGCCATTGCTGGCGTATGCCTGTTTTTATCTGGGCTGATTGCAGGCTATTACGACAACCTTGCTGTCTATCGTAAAATTGGACCACGGATGCGCCAACACCCTAAACTGAATCAGTGGCTGGGGGCTGAGCGGCTGGATCGTGTGGCCGGATATATTGAACAGAACCTGGGCGCACTGGCCGGCAATTTCTGGTTTGGTATCATGCTGGGCAGCGTTGGCACCATTGGCTTTATTTTAGGGTTGCCGATTGATATTCGCCATATTGCCTTTTCGTCTGCCAATTTTATTCAGGGCTTGATGTGCGTCAATGGCATGCCCGACATTGGTCTGGTGGTGGTGTCATTTCTGGGCGTCATGCTGATTGGCCTAACCAACCTGCTGGTGAGTTTTGGCTTGGCCCTGTTTGTTGCCCTGCGCGCGCGTCAGGTGAAGTATGAGCAATGGCGTCCGCTGTTGCGCCTGCTACTCACCCATTTTATGACCCGGCCTTCCGATTTTTTCTGGCCGCCTAAAGAAGACAAAACCACAGCTTCGCTTGAAGATAAATCCTCTTCTCACTTCTAAAAACTGCATTTCAGGATAATTTTCTTGCTGTGCAGGCCGATTTTATAATTAAAAAATAACTGGTTACTTATTATTTTTTGATTATTTAAGTTATTTTTAAAAAATAGGCTTGATTAAAGTGTACTGGCTGGTACACTTTTACTGCTTAGATGATGACTAATTATTTTTATGCTTAACGGTAAGCACAGTGAAAATAACATTGGGTAAAAATTTAGCGCATGCTGCATTGGCCAGATTATTTATGGCTATAGTTTTGGCTGGCCTACTGTTTATCCTTTTGGCAATTGCTGTCCAGTACCCAGCGTTAACACAGTGGGAAACCGGTCTGTTATGGCACGTTCATGCATGGCATAACCCTATGCTTGATCAACTGGCGCTGGTGCTGGCTTATCTGGGCGGTATGCCTGCCATGATTGTCATCACGCTGGTGGTTAGTGTAGTAGCCTTTTGCAAAAACCGTACAGATTTCAGTTGGTTTGCATGGGCTGCATTTGGTGGTGCTGTTAATATAGGCTGGCTTTGTAAAGCTGGCTTTTCCCGTTTGCGTCCAGCAGTCTGGGAGCAAATTGCACCCTTTTACGGAGATTCATTTCCCAGCAATCACAGTTTATATGCCATGACACTGGCCGTAATGTTATGGGTTATGGCCTTGAATACACCGTGGCGAGCGGTAGTACTGTTCTTTGGCGCAGTATGGAGTATGGCTATGGGGCTATCCCGTCTTTATCTGGGGGCACATTTTCCAACCGATGTTCTGGCAGGCTGGAGTCTTGGCATTGTGTGGTCGGGTTTGCTCTGCTGGTTATTTATTCATTTTAATTTTTTCCGGTTTGATCCTTTTCAACCAAATCATTTTCAACATCGCGCCAGCAAGTCTGCTGGCAATCATGAGGTGTAATTATGTTGTTAGCAAAACAATGGGCGCGTGTGGCGGTGTACTCGACGTTAGCTGCCAGCGTTGCGCTCACTGGCTGTAATAAAAAAGAAGAAGCAGGCGGTGGTGCAGCGGCAGCAGGAGCGCAGCAAATGCCGCCTCCTGAAGTTACTGTGGTGGTGGCACAAAAACAGGCCGTCGAACAAACGGTTGATCTGGCTGGCCGTACAGCAGCCTACCAGATTTCCGAAGTACGTCCACAGGTTAGTGGTATTGTGCAAAAACGCCTGTTTGTGGAAGGCAGTTATGTAAAAGAAGGCCAGCCACTGTATTCTATTGATGCCAATACCTATCAGGCTACGGTGAGCAATGCCCGCGCTGCACTCAACCGCCAGATTGCCAACCTGAATGCGCTAAAGGTCAAGGAAAACCGATATAGACAGCTGGTAGGCACCAATGCCATCAGTAAGCAGGAATACGATGATGTTGCCGCGCAGGTAGCACTGGCTCAGGCCGATGTAGCTGCCAGCCGTGCCACGCTGGAAAATGCCAATATCAGTCTGGGATATGCCACAGTACGTGCACCAATTTCCGGCCAGACCAGCCGTTCCAATGTGACTGCCGGTGCGCTAGTAACCGCCGGACAGGCTGACCCGATGGTAACTGTCCAGCAGCTTGATCCGATTTATGTGGACATTAGCCAGTCCAGTGCCGACCTGTTGCGTTTGCGCCAGCAAATGAATCAGGGGCAGCTGTCCGGTGCTGATAGCAGTGCCCGTGTCAAATTAACCCTTGAAGATGGCAGCACTTATCCAGTTGAAGGCCGTCTGGCGTTTTCCGGCGTGAGTGTTGATCCAAGCAGTGGTGCCGTGACCTTGCGCGCAATTTTTGCCAACCCGTCTCACCTGCTGCTGCCGGGTATGTATGTGACTGCCAAGCTGGTTCAGGGTGTGAATAACAACGCTATGCTGATTCCACAACAGGCAGTAACACGCACTCCACAAGGTGATGCCAACGTGATGGTTATTAATAATCAGGGCATGGTTGAGGTAAAACCAGTTGTTACTGCAGGCACTCAGGGTAGTTACTGGATTATCAACAGTGGATTGAACGAAGGTGACAAGGTGATTGTTGAAGGAATTGCCAAAGTCCAGCCGGGTGCACCTGCTAAAGCCGTACTGGCCCAGCCAAAAGCCGAAGCCAGCCAAAATGCGGCTGGTTCAAATGCAAGTACTGGTGCCGGTAATACTGGTGGTAGCAATACTGCTTCTGGTAATGCTGGTAGCGCAGCAAAGCAGTCAGCTCCGGCGGCGGGTGCAGCAGTTTCAAATGCAGCCCCTGCTGCAAATGGCCAAGCACAATCCGCTCAACAATCATCAGCTCAACGTTAAGGAGCGATGACCTATGTCACGTTTTTTTATTGATCGCCCCATTTTTGCCTGGGTGATTGCAATTGTTGCCATGCTGGCCGGTATTATATCCGTGCTTAACATGCCAATTGCGCAATATCCCACTATTGCACCGCCTACTATTACGGTGAATGCAATCTATCCGGGTGCGTCTGCCAAAACTGCTGAAGATTCTGTGACCCAGATTATTGAGCAGCAGATGAATGGACTGGATGGCCTGCAATATATTTCATCACAAAGCTCTGGTGATGGCCGCTCAACAGTAACCTTAAGCTTTATTCAGGGAACCAATCCGGATATTGCTCAGGTTCAGGTACAAAACAAGCTTCAAGCCGCTACTCCATTATTGCCAGAAGAAGTACAACGTCAGGGTATTCGAGTAACCAAGTCTGGTGCCAGCTTCCTGCAGGTACTGGCCTTTGTCTCTGAGGATGGCTCGCTTAGTGGGGGTGATATTAAAGATTATGTCACCTCTACAATTGCCGATCCATTAAGCCGTGTTGAGGGCGTTGGTGAAATTCAGGTGTTTGGCGGTTCGTATGCCATGCGTATCTGGCTGGATCCTGCCAAGCTGATGAGCTATCAGTTGACGCCGGCAGATATTAGCACTGCAATTCGTGCCCAGAATACCCAGGTTTCTGTGGGCCAGCTGGGTGGTGCGCCCTCGGTGGCCGGACAGCAACTGAATGCCACGATTAATGCACAAAGTCGCCTGCAAACGCCAGAAGAGTTCCGCAATATTTTCCTAAAAACCATGCCTAACGGCGCTCAGGTCCGCTTGCAGGATGTTGCCCGCGTTGAGCTGGGTAGTGATAACTATCAGTTTGATTCCCGTTTTAATGGCAAGCCCGCAGGTGGTGTCGCGATTCGTCTGGCAACAGGTGCTAACGCGCTGGATACTGCTGAAGCTGTTGAAGCACGAATGCAGGAACTGCGCAAGAATTACCCCGCTGGCTTAAAGGATGTAGTAGCCTTTGATACCACGCCATTCATTAAAATATCAATTGAAGATGTGGTAAAAACCTTACTGGAAGCTATTGTACTCGTATTTCTGGTAATGTTCCTGTTTCTGCAAAACTGGCGTGCAACCATCATTCCTACGCTGGCAGTACCGGTTGTTATTTTAGGTACTTTTGCAATCATTAATCTCCTGGGCTTTTCCATCAATACCCTCACCATGTTTGGTATGGTACTAGCCATTGGCCTCTTGGTCGATGATGCCATTGTGGTGGTGGAAAACGTTGAGCGGGTAATGCAGGATGAAAAACTCTCACCAGTTGAAGCTACCCGCAAGTCAATGGGCCAGATTTCAGGGGCATTAGTAGGTATTACCACGGTATTGTCTGCTGTATTTATTCCAATGGCTTTTTTTGGTGGTTCAACCGGAGTGATTTACCGTCAGTTCTCGGTCACACTAGTCACCTCAATGGTGCTTTCAGTACTAGTCGCGTTGATCTTTACTCCCGCCTTATGTGCCACCATTTTGCGTAAAAGTGATGTCGACCATCACAATAAAAAGGGCTTTTTTGGCTGGTTTAACCGTAATTTTGAAAAAGCCAGTCATGGTTATCAGGGTTTTGTAGACAAGTTGCTTCATCATACTATTCCTGTGGGAATTGTTTATGCTGCAATTATTGCAATACTAGCAGTACTGTTTATCAGAATGCCCACTGCTTTCTTGCCCAATGAAGATCAAGGAGTAATTTTTACCTTAATCCAGTTACCGCCCAATGCAACGCTGGATCGCACCAATAAAGCAATTGAACAAGTTAACTATTACTACCTGAACCATGAAAAAGATGTAGTGGAGTCTGTCTTTAGTGTGGCTGGCTTTAGTTTTACGGGTATTGGCCAAAATGCGGGTATTGCATTTGTCAAACTCAAAGACTGGGATGAACGCACCAGTGCGGACTTTAAAGTGCCTGCACTGGTACAACGTTCTATGGGTGCCTTAAGCCAGATCAAGGATACTGCGTATGTATTGCCTGTTGCTCCTCCAGCAGTAATTGAGCTGGGCACAGCCAATGGTTTTAACCTGCAACTTAAAGATGTGAGCGGTATGGGGCATGCCAAGCTGGTTGAGGCACGTAACATGCTTCTGGGCATGGCGGGACAGGCATCTGATACAGTAGTACGCGTGCGCCCTAATGGTCAGGAAGATACTCCACAATACCAGATTAATATCGATCAGGCACAAGCCGGAGCAATGGGGGTTAGTATTGCTGATATTAACAGCCTCATGTCCACGGCCTGGGGTGGTACTTATGTGAATGACTTTATTGATCGTGGTCGTGTTAAAAAGGTTTATGTCCAGGGTGATACTGAAGCCCGGATGACGCCTGAAGATATGAACAAGTGGTATGTTCGTAATAGCCAGGGAGCAATGATCCCATTTTCAGCTTTCGCCACCGGGCAATGGAGTTATGGGTCACCACGTCTGGAGCGTTATAATGGCGTGTCATCTGTCAATATTCAGGGTGAAGCAGCACCTGGCGTAAGTTCTGGTGATGCCATGCGCGCCATGGAACAAATGATTGCTAAGCTACCACCTGGTCTTGATTATGAATGGACTGGTTTATCGCTTGAAGAACAAAGTTCCGGTGCCCAGGCTCCGATGCTGTATACCCTTTCCTTGCTCATTGTTTTCCTATGTCTGGCAGCATTGTATGAAAGCTGGTCAGTGCCATTTTCCGTACTACTGGTTGTACCATTAGGCATCCTTGGTGCTGTACTGTTTACAACTTTACGTCATTTAAGTAACGATATTTACTTCCAAGTTGCTATTTTGGCAGTGATCGGTTTGTCTGCTAAAAACGCCATCCTAATTGTTGAATTTGCCAAGGAACAACAGGAAGCCGGGCGCGAACTCAGGGTAGCTATTCTTGAAGCCGTACGCTTGCGTTTACGCCCTATTGTTATGACCTCACTTGCATTTGGCTTTGGTGTGATTCCACTGGCTATCAGTAATGGCGCCGGTGCTGGTAGCCAGAACGCCGTAGGTACCGGTGTACTGGGTGGAGTGATTTCTGCCACATTCCTTGGTATCTTCTTTATTCCCATTTTTTACTTCTGGGTACGTCGCCTGTTCAAGGGCAAGACGGTTATTGCAGAAGACCATCGTATTACTGATCAGACTCAGGAGCCTTAAGCATGCGTTTAACAGGGTCAACTTATGGTCGGGGACTGGCGCTTGGTGCGCTGGCCCTGGCGATTGCAGGTTGTCAGAATCTGCGTGGGCCTGAGCCAGGTTCGTCGGTCGCTGTCCCAACGGTTTACCAGAACCTGCCGGATGGTTATGAAGGCGCAAATGGCCCGACCATTGCGTCGCAGGGCTGGCAGGAGTTTTTCAGCGATAGCCGCCTGCATCAGCTCATTACGCTGGGTCTGGCCAATAACCGCGACCTGCGTACTACGGTGTTGAATATTGAGCGGGCGCGCCAGCAATACCGTATTAGCGATAATGCCCTGCTGCCGACTGTCAATGCATCGGCAGGTGCAACCCGTCAGGAAACAGTTCAGGTGAATGACCCCTATACCACCTATTCGGTCGGTCTGGGTGTGACTGCCTATGAGCTGGATTTCTTTGGACGGGTGCGTAACCTGCGGGATGCCGCACTGGATACCTTCCTTGCCACCCGCAGTGCCCGTGACGCCACCCAGATTAGCCTGATTGGCCAGATTGCTCAGGCATGGACTGCCATTTCCTACGATATGGCACAGTTGCGATTGGCCGAGCAAACCTTAACAGCGCAGGAAGAAGCTTACCGCCTGAACAGTCGTCGCTTTGAAGTGGGTATTGATAGTGAAGTCACTGTTCGTCAGGCGCAGATCAGTGTTGAAACAGCGCGGAATGACGTTGCTGCCTTCAAGACCCAGATTGCCCAGGATCGTAACCTGCTGGAACTGCTGGTTGGCCAGCCAATTCCCACCGACTTGCTGCCGACCACACAACTTGACCGGATTACCCGTAATACGGTACTGGGTGCTGGCCTGCCTAGTGACTTGCTGCAAAATCGACCTGATATTACCAATGCCGAGTACCAGTTACGGGCGGCAGGCGGTAATCTGGGTGCAGCACGGGCACGGTTGTATCCCAGTATTAGCCTGACCGGTTCTGCAGGTCTGGCCAGTACGGATTTGTCTGATTTGTTTAAGAGTGGCTCGTTTGTCTGGAGTATTGGTCCGCAACTGGACTTGCCCATTTTTGATGCAGGTACCCGTCGCGCCAATGTCAGGATTGCCGAAGTGGATCAGGACATTGCACTGAACAATTATGAAAAATCCATTCAGACCGCATTTCGTGAAGTCAAGGATGTGCTGGCTACCCGCGCCACCATTAATGACCGCCTGAGTGCGCAAACCCGTTTGGTAGAAGCCACCAATACCAACTATCGCTTGTCAAATGCACGCTTTAGGGCAGGTATTGACAACTATCTGACAGTACTGGATGCCCAGCGTAGCCAGTATGCTGCACAGCAGTCTTTACTGTCTTTGCAGCAGGCCAATCTGAACAGCCAGATCAACCTGTATAAAGTACTGGGCGGTGGTATTCAGGCCTTTTCAGCCGCCAATACTAATGCAGATAGCGCTGTAGTAGCACCTGCAAATCCAACGGCTACCCCAGTAGCTAGCACAACATCCACTGCCCCTTAAGGGGTGGTGAATAATGTATTAATAACAGACCATAAAAAACGGGACGCATTGTCCCGTTTTTTATTGCCCGCAGCTTTGCCATTGATAATGTGCTTAGGCAGCAGATGGACAAATAATATTAATGTTGCGGATGCAGCCAGCGGCTCTGAAGCCATGCCCCGGGTTTTTTTAATTTGTCGGTAAAGTTTGCATGGCGGTATTTCCAGGCATCCTGCTGACAGCGACGACAAACCGGGAAATCATACTTTCCCTGTGACGGATAAAGCACCGTATTGTAATCACAATTGCGGCAAACAATTTTTAAGGGTAATACTGGAAATGTCATTTTCACCACGCCCCTGATTTATAACCAAATTAACCAGCATACTTTTAGTGATAAATGGCGATTGCTTAGAAGAACATCCACATTATTAACTATCATTTTTAGCCGTAGTGTTATCACACGACGCTTAAGCAATCCCATCCTGATCTTAATAAAACTTATTAAGTAAAACTTTGCTATAACATTTTAATAAGTTTTAGGCGAAACAAATTTACTTAAAATCTTTTCTTTAAGCAATAAAAACATATAAGATAAACAACCATTTGTCTTTTTAATAAGCATTTCAGTGAACAAATGTATTCTTATGTAATCTTATTTCAATATAATATTTAGCTGAGCTTAATAATAATTCTACTATAGTTACCTGTAAAATTGATCACTGGTTTTTAGATTAGAACAGAGGTAGTTAAAACTAGTTTTATTAAATTTTTATGAAGAACTAAAAATTAATATGCTTGAGCCAAATAACTTAAAAAACAGCTAATTTTCTCTGATAAAAACATTACGCTAAAAAATTGACATAATTGACAGGTTTTCTGGCATATTTGGTCAATACAGGGTATGTATTGTCAACATTGCGCTGTCGTTAGTGGTCATAATGGCAGGTCGTACCCTACTGATTCATACAGGGATTTTTTTCAGGGCCACCCTATAAAACCCTGAGCATAATCATAAAGATATAAAGGAAATAGTACATGCTTGGGCAACAGGTTAACTTGCAGGCGCTTGCCGATACCCACTGGGATGTGGTGGTGATTGGTGGCGGTATTACCGGAGCAGGTATTTTTCTGGAAAGCGCACGACGCGGGTTAAAAGTGCTGCTGCTGGAACAACAGGATTTTTCATGGGGCACTTCAAGCCGTTCCTCCAAAATGGTGCATGGCGGCTTGCGCTACATTGCACAGGGTGATATCCCGCTCACCCATCACTCGCTACAGGAACGCGAACGCCTGCTCAAGGAATTGCCGGATCTGGTGGTGCGCATGTCGTATTTTTTCCCCATCCGCAAAGGCCAGTTTCCGGGCCGCCTGTCCATGCAAATGGTGATGATTGCCTACGATGCGCTGGCCAGTATCAAAGACCATGAATGGCTGGAAGCCGATGCGGTCAAAACCCTGTTTCCAGCCCTGAATAGTAAACAGCTCAAGGGTGCATTACGCTATACCGACGCGCTTACCGATGATAGCCGTCTGGTCATTCGGGTACTTCAGGAAGGCTGTCTTGAAGGAGGTATGGCGCGTAATTATAGCAAGGTAACTGTCATTGCACAGCAGGAAGATGGCAGTATGTTGCTACAGGTTAGCGATACCGCCAACTTCCCTTCCAGTCAAAATTGTGCCAGTCAACAAAATCATCACATTAGAGCCAGCCATGTGTTTAATGCTACCGGGCTATGGGCTGACCAGTTATCCGGCACTGCCCCGCGTATTCGTCCGCAACGCGGCAGTCACTTGTTTGTGGCCAAAGATCGCCTGCCTATTGATAGCTGCCTGACCCTGCTGCATCCGGATGACAAGCGCTATGTATTTGTCTATCCGTGGAAAGGCGAAACCTGTATTGGCACAACCGATCTTGATCACCGCTTTGATATTGATGAAGAAGCCTTTTGCACCGAACAGGAAGTGGATTATTTATTAAAGCTGGTAAATCATGAGTTCCCGGACGTCAATCTTGAGCGCAGGGATATTCATTCCACCATGGCTGGCGTGCGGCCCATTATTGCCTCTGGTGCCGGGCGCGACCCGTCAAAAGAGCGACGCACGCATCTGGTTTGGCAGTCCAATGGCATTATTTCTGTGTCTGGCGGCAAACTTACTACTTTTCGGCAAATTGCGCTGGATGCACTGGCAGCAGCTGGAATCATTGATGAGGCAACCCATAAATCCCTGTTAAAAGGCAAAACAGGCCGCTGCTTTAACCATCAGCTGGATACACCAAAGATATTGGATCAACCGCTGGCTGGCATTGCAACTGGAGCAGAACTGGAGCAGCAGGTGCGCTGGATTTTACAGCATGAAATGGTGCAGCATCTGGATGACCTGATGCTCCGGCGTTTGCGGGCTGGCAACTTATTACCTGATGCCGGGATGAGCCTCTTGCCACAGCTTAAGCCCCTATGTCAGCAGGTTTTAAAGTGGAATGAGCAGCAGTGGCAACAGGAAGTGAACCGCTATCAGGCCATTTGCCAGCGTTATTACCAGCCGCAAGCTGCCGAAGCACAAGCATTTATTGCCGCGCAACCTTTGCAGGCGTAGTGCTTAAATTACTCCCTGACTATGAGCAGCCTGCACTCATCTCGCCATGTCATATATAGTTAATTACAGGGAGATTAATGCTGATATGGTCTTTGCAGAGTGGCTATTTTTTTGGCACACTCACTTAAACTTTAAGTGTTTATACAATGCAAACCACTATGCCCTCAAATCTGCTATTAAGTAATCTGGAAAGCCTGCCCGGCCATCGTATTATTAAACAACTGGATGTGGTGTATGGCAGTACGGTTCGCAGCAAGCATGCCGGCCGCGATATTCTGGCTGGCCTGAAAAATATTGTGGGTGGAGAACTTACCGCCTATACCGAACTTCTGGAAGAATCACGGCAGGAAGCCATTAGCCGCATGACTGAGAAAGCACGCCTGCTCGGTGCCAATGCCATCGTTGGTATCCGGTTTTCCACCTCCAGCATTGCACAGGGCGCAGCCGAGCTGTTTGTCTATGGCACCGCAGTCATTGCCGAACCTGAACACATGCCGCCATTTCCGAACTCTTAATCACTGATAACAGGTTTACGGCATGGAATTTTTAATCAAGCTGGTGATTTTTGCTTGTCTGTTTTGCATTGGCTGGTATTTTGGCCGCCGCGCTGAACACAAGCATTTGCAGGAGCTATTGACGGCTGAGGCAACCCTAAGTCATATCCGGCTGGGCAGTCGCCGCTTTGAAACTCGCCAGCAGCCCGGCCAACTGGTTACTGCCAGCGTGGTCATTTCACATGATTATTTTAAATGGGTCTGGTCGCAGATTCACAACTTTTTTGGTGGTCGGCTGACCACCTATGAGAGCCTACTGGATCGGGCGCGGCGTGAAGCCATTGTACGCCTCAAGCAACAGGCTCAAAAAATGGGTGCCTCGGAAATTCTGGCGCTACGACTGGTTACCACCGAAATTGGCGAACAGGGAGGCATGGTAGAAGTACTGGCTTACGGTACTGCCATTATTTCCAGTCAGCCCAACCAGTCTGCCGCATGGCCGCCGATTCCCTGAGCTTTAGAGGTAGTTGTGTTCATATTGAACAGTTAAGAAGTGCTGTCGGAGTGATGATAAGTTCCGGCATATTGCCTGTACCACTCTACAAATTTTTCTGCGGGCAATGGCTTGGCAATCAGATATCCCTGCGCCATGTCACAGCCCAGCGTGGCCAGAAACTGGTAAATTTGCTTGTTTTCCACCCCTTCTGCAATCGCTTTTAGTCCCAGATTATGCGCCAGCATGACTGCTGCTTCCATAATATAAACAGCGCCCTGATCTTCCGGCAGACGGCGTACAAACGACTGGTCAATTTTAAGCACAGAAATGGGTAACTGATGCAAATATTGCAGCGATGAATAACCTGTGCCAAAGTCATCAATGGAAATTACAATTTTTAGCTGGGTCAGGCGTTTAAGCTCGTCAATGGTATGTTCAACATCCACCATCAATGAGCCTTCGGTAATTTCCAGCTCAAGTAACTCACCCGGTAAATCATACTGGTTGAGCAAGCGCACCACTAAATCGGTAAAACCCGGCTGTAGCAGATTGCGGGTAGAAATATTGACTGAAATCGACACATCAATTCCGGCTTTTTGCCATGCTGCGAGCTGCTGGATTGCCTGCTCCAGCACGAATTCGGTGATCACATCAATCAGGGTGCTTTGCTCGGCACGCGGTATAAACTTGACTGGTGGAATCATGCCACGGCTTGGATGCTCCCAGCGAATCAGTGCCTCTGCTCCATAAATCCTGCCCGTGTCAATTTGCACCTTGGGCTGGTAATGCAGCGCCAGTTGTCCCATTTTTAACGCATGTTTGAGCTGTCCCAGCAGGCTAATGTTTTCTTCGGTTGCAGTCTTGATGGCCGGATTATACGCCACCATGTCACGCGAGGTTTGCTTGGCCACAATTAAGGCAGCTTCGGCCATATTGATGCAATCTTCCGGTAGCTCCTCAGCATCATTGAAAATAAAGTAGCCAATACGTGTATCAATATGAATCTTCACGTTATTATATAAAACAGGCTCCCGTGAATCTTCCAGCAAATTAGCCAGTAACGGATCAATTTCGCTATAACTTACGCGGAATAGCAGGGAAATCTGGCTTAGGTCGGTATGGAAAATCTTCACCTCTGTGCAAAGTCTGGAAAAGCGGTCAGCCAACTGCAAAATGGTTTGCTCTACTACGCTCGAACCAAAAGCTGACTTTAGTTCAATTTCATTTTCACAGCACACCACCACCAGCAAAAAGGTACGTGCCTCATCCCCGGTAATGTCATATTGTTCCAGTGTTTTAATCAGTGCATTCCGGTTGGGCAAATTGGTGAGTGTATTATGCTGGAGTAGCCATTTAAGACGCTGCTGATAAGAACGCGCACTGTCACTGGTCAGACCTGCCAGAAAACCGATCAGGGTAAAAACAGTGAGCCTGAAGGTCCAGTTACCGGCACTGTGCGAATCACCACCAATCACATCATGCAGCATATACGGCCCCAGCATGAAACCTGCGACCAGCCCGGCCAGTACACCACCCCGGAAACCAAATACAAAGCCAGCCAGTAATACAGGAATATACATGGCATGCGAATAGCCCAGCTTTACGCCCCCGGTATGGCTAAACAGGAAAGTAATGCAAATCATCAGCACAATAATTAAAGGTAACGTGACTCTTTCCACCATCTGCCGATGTTCGTCAATCCAAATCAGAAATATTCCCTTTTTCATGCGCCCTTCCCTAGACTTTTGGCCTGATCGTGCGTGCCTGTATGTGACTACAGCCTAATCTTTACTCTAAATGCATTTTTTTAAACGATCAGCGATTTATCAAATTTAAGTTTCTAAATTTTATACGCTTTCTAGTAAATTTATACAAGTCGTTCTACTACAACTGTTTTGCTAATTTTTGTGTCAACGATGCGAATATTGACTGTTGTGGCAGGTTTAATGCTAACCATTCTCGCCAGAATAATTGGCACTTCTTGTCATTGCCCAATTGGTACAACTCACTACACTCATTGCCATTGTTAAATCACTGATTAAGGACATGGCAATGAGCGAAGCCTACATTTTTGATGCCATTCGCACCCCTCGTGGTAAAGGAAAAAAAGACGGCAGCCTGCATGAAGTCAAGCCGATTACCCTGCTGACGACCCTGATGCATGCGCTGGAACAACGCAACAATCTGGATACCAGTAAGGTTGAAGACGTAGTGCTGGGCTGTGTGACGCCAATTGCCGACCAGGGTGGCGATATTGCCAAAACTGCGGCCATTGCAGCGGGCTGGTCTGACAACGTGTCTGGTGTACAAATCAACCGTTTTTGTGCCTCTGGTCTGGAAGCCGTTAACCTTGCCGCCATGAAAGTACGTTCCGGCTGGGAAGACTTGGTGGTGGCGGGTGGTGTTGAATCCATGTCGCGTATTGCGATGGGTTCGGATGGCGGCCCTTGGGCATTGGATCCGGAAACCAACCTGAAAGCCGGATTTGTACCACAGGGCGTTGGCGCCGATCTGATTGCTACACTGGATGGCTACACCCGTGGCGACGTGGATGAATTTGCAGCTAATTCACAAGCCAAGGCTGCACAGGCACAAAAAGAAGGCCGTTTTGATAAATCCATTGTTCCGGTTAAAGATGCTGCTGGCGTCACTATTTTAGATAAAGATGAATTCATTCGTGAAGGTACAACAGCGGAAAGCCTGCAACGCCTAAGCCCCAGCTTTGAAATGATGGGCAATATGGGGTTTGATGCGGTTGCCCTGCAAAAATATCCAGAAGCCCAAAAGGTCAATCATGTGCATCATGCGGGTAACTCCTCAGGCATCGTTGATGGTGCTGCGCTGGTACTGATTGGCTCTGAAAAAGCAGCCAAGGAATACAACCTAAAACCGCGTGCCAAAATTATTGCCACAGCACTGGTGGGTACTGATCCAACTATCATGCTGACTGGCCCCGCCCCTGCTGCGCGCAAGGCACTGGAAAAAGCTGGCCTGACCATTGATGACATTGACCTGTTTGAAGTGAATGAAGCCTTTGCAGCCGTAGTCATGCGCTTTATTAATGAACTGAACGTGCCTGCGGAAAAAGTAAACGTGAATGGCGGTGCCATTGCCATGGGCCATCCACTGGGCGCAACTGGTGCCATGATTCTGGGCACACTGCTGGATGAACTCGAACGTCAGGACAAAAAACGTGGTCTGGCCACGTTATGTGTTGGCGGTGGTATGGGCATTGCCACCATTATTGAGCGGGTTTAAGGGAAAAGGTTAAGGAGTTAAATAATGAGCGCGATTCAATATCAAAAAGACCAGGACAACATTGTTACCCTAACGCTTGACTCTACCGGTCAATCTGCCAACACCATGAATGCCGAGTTTCGCAGCAGCCTTAAAGAAGTGGCAGAGAAACTAAAAGCGGAGACCGATCTGACTGGAGTAATTATTACCTCTGCCAAGAAGACTTTCTTTGCTGGCGGTGACCTGAATGAACTGATTCAGGTTAAGCCTGAAAATGCGACTGAATTCTTTCAGCAGATTCAGGATCTTAAAGCCCAAATGCGCATCATCGAAACTTTGGGCAAGCCAGTGGTTGCTGCATTAAATGGTACAGCACTGGGTGGTGGCTGGGAAATTGCACTGGCAACCCATCGCCGGATTGCCTTAAATGACCCAAAAACCAAATTTGGCCTGCCAGAAGTCACCTTGGGCTTGCTGCCAGGTGGCGGTGGTATCGTCCGTATGGTGCGCTTCTTGGGTCTACAAAATGCATTTCCTTACCTGATGGAAGGCAAGCAGTTTGACGTGAAAACTGCCGTGTCTTTGGGTTTGGTGCATGACACCGCCGACAGCATGGAAGATGTGCTGGACAAGGCGCGCGCATGGATCAAAGCAACGCCTAAGTCACAACAGCCCTTTGATGTAAAAGGCTACAAGATTCCCGGCGGTGATCCACGTACGCCAGCCGTTGCTCAGGTATTGGCGATTGCTCCTGCCATGCTGCGTGACAAAACCAAAGGCTGCTACCCAGCGCCAGAAGCCATTATGAGTGCAGCGGTTGAAGGTGCTCAGGTGGATGTAGATACTGCGCTGCGCATTGAAACCCGTTACTTCAACAAGCTCACCACCGGACAAGTTGCCAAAAACATGATTGGCACCTTCTGGTTTGGCCTGAATTCCATCAAGGCCGGTGGCAGCCGTCCACAAGGCATTGCACCTTGGCAAGCCAAAAAAGTGGCAGTGCTGGGTGCTGGCATGATGGGCAGCGGCATTGCCTACTCCTGTGCAATTAAGGGCATTCAAGTGGTACTTAAGGATGTATCACAGGAAGCTGCCGACAAAGGCAAAAGCTACAGCCAGAAACTGCTGGAAAAGCGCGTTTCCCGTGGCCGCATGACCACTGAGAAAAAAGACCAGATTTTGAGTCTGATTACAGCCTCTGCCGATTACAACGACCTTGCTGGTTGTGACCTGATCATTGAAGCTGTCTTTGAAAATCAGGAGTTAAAAGCCAAGGTCACACAGGAAGCGGAACAGCATCTGGTTGCAGGCGGCATTTTTGCTTCCAATACCTCTACCCTGCCCATTACCGAACTGGCCAAAGCCAGCCGTGACGAAAGCCATTTCATTGGCCTGCATTTCTTTAGTCCGGTTGACAAGATGCAACTGGTTGAAATTATCAAGGGCAAAAACACAAGTGCTGAAACACTGGCTCGTGCTTATGACTTTGTCCAGCAAATTGCCAAAACACCTATTGTAGTCAATGACAGCCGTGGCTTCTTTACCAGTCGTGTGTTCGGCACGTTTATTCAGGAAGGCATGCGTCTGGTGACTGAAGGTGTTCATCCGGCTAAAGTTGAAATGGCAGCCCTAAAAGCCGGTATGCCGGTTGGCCCACTGGCCATTCAGGATGAAGTGAGCTTAAGCCTGACTGAACACATCACTAAGGAAACCCGCAAAGCGCTGCAAGCCGAAGGTAAAAACTTGCCGGAATCCCCAGTGGAAGAACTGGTTGAATGGATGATTCATTCTGAAAACCGCAAGGGCAAAGCAGCTGGTGCTGGTTTTTATGAATACCCACAGGGCGGCAAGAAGCACCTATGGGATGGCTTGTCCAAATGGCAAAAAACCAATGACATTACTGAACAGGAAATGATTGACCGTATCTTGTTTGTACAGGCACTGGACACTGTGCGCTGTATGCAGGAAGGTGTACTGGAATCCGTGGTTGATGCCAATGTCGGCTCTATCTTTGGGATTGGCTTTGCACCATGGACTGGTGGTGCCATCCAGTTCCTGAATCAATACGGTCTGGACAAGGCTGTTAAACGCGCGCAGGAGCTTGAAGCCAAATACGGCGAGCGTTTTGCGGTTCCACAACTGCTCAGTGACAAAGCCCAGAAAGGTGAACTGTTCCAGTAACAGTAACCCTGATAGCTGATGAAAAAGGCGCCATGTGCGCCTTTTTTCTGTGCTGCTTTTTTAAGAGCCAACTGATGCTGTTTTTTATTCCTGCACAACTTTATACTTAAAACCTGCCACTACCTACGTGAGATTTTGCAATGTCACAACAACCGGTTAAGCCCACCTCGGGTGATGATATATTCCCGCTTAAATATCTTTATATCAGTGTCCTTGTGGTGATTTTATTTATGGTTTTTTTCTATTTTGCTACGCATTAAGTCGTGTAAAGAAACAAATTTAGTTTTTCTTCTTTTTAGTGATTCAATCCCTTCTTTTAAATACAAATGCGATAAATCATGATAATTTATCGCTCATTAAAATCTGCTTTTTATACTTAACAACATATTTGAGAATGCAATGCTTCATCATAAAAATTATGCTGGCTGTCTCGTATTGGCGGCAAGTTCCCTACTGATTAGTGCTTGTGGTGGAAGTAGCAGCACGAACGATCATAATGAAATTAAAATCCCGGAAACCAAGCCTCAGTCCTTTCAGTCCAGCTTTAATAGTACTTTAACGATTGAGGAAAAAACGACGAATGGCTCAAAAAAATATGACATTCCTAGTAAATCAACGAATCAAAAAGACAATGTACTTGCTTATAGCGTAATCACTGAGCTGGCAAATTCACTTGCAACCGAGACGGAGCATGCTGCAACACGGCATCCTCGATTAAATCAATTAATGCGCTTTGCGCTTGATGAAAATGGCAATACTTTCAACCTTGATATTGAATATAACCCGCTTCTAAAAAAAGTAACGTTTTTTTCCTTAACCAAAAACACGATAGATTCTGATAATCCCCAGCAGACCTTTAGCTGTAGACAGGAAGATTCTCAATATGATGATCAATGTTCTGGCTCAACCGTTCAGTATGATCCAGCTACTGGCTCAGTGGATATTAATTTTACTCAGACAATTCTAAAATCCAATAATTCATTGGATAATTTATTAATACTTAATGGAAAGCTTAAGGGTAGACTCTCTATTGCACCGCAAACAGTGCAAGATATTCCCCAAACAAGTCGCGGCTCGGTGATTATAGATGGCAAAACCCATCAGGTTATCGCTGCGGTTAATACTCCGGAGCAAATTATTGGCTCAAGAATATTTAATCAAGGTATTTCTGTTTTAACCGATAATGATATTAATATGTCCTTTAGCAAAGATGATCATGGCCTTTACAGCCAGTATATAGACTTCTTACATGCTGAACCGGCGGATACGCAAAACTTAAGCTTTAAAGATTTACAGTCAGCCAGTCAGTTTACCTTGCTACCGACACTATACAATTTTTCCAGTTTTGGTAATGAACCTAAACCAGCGTCACTCATGATTAGTGCCTCAGTGGAGGCATTAAAGCCACAACAAGTATTAACTCTTCGTCCTATATCATCAAACTCACCAGCCGCAGATCAGAATAACCCCTGGTATTCAAGTAACTCAATTTTTAATAGAAGTAATACGCCTAATGACTTCACCGTTCGCTTGATAAATCACAACACCGTTGCGATTGAAAGCCAGGACATCACAGCAACTATCAAAGATAAAAAAGTAAAGTCTGTTCAACTTAATACGGTATTACTTGATTCTAGCGCCAGTAGCTTAACGCGCTTAATTGTACTTGACTATCAGTGTGGTGAGGCTAATTCACCCTGTAAAGGAATTCAGGTTGAGCCAAATGGATTTGGTGTAAAATTTAATAATACTGTTCTCACCAATTCCAGCCCATCTAACCAAGGCAGTGATAATCCACCCCCTCCAGCCATTACCCTAAATGGTGGACTGGACTATACAGGACGTTAATTCAATTTAGCATCGTTCATCCAAAAGCACGCCATAATCAGCGTGCTTTTGATCATTTATTTTAACCATTCTTTTCGGCTAGCAACTCCTCTAGACTCTGTTTTTCAATCCCATAAAACTGCTTCAATTCCTGTACTTTTTCCAGGATAGCAGCCTGTTTTTTCGCACTCTGCTGTTTTTTTACTGCCAGAATCATCTTGTTTTTGCTGGTATGTTCCAGCGCCACAAATTCAAAAACCTTGGTTTCATAACCGTTGGCTTCCAGCAACAATGCACGCATACTATCAGTCAGCATTTCAGCCTGCTGTCCCAGATGCACACCATATTGCAGCATGGGTTGTAGCAGGCCCGGCATTTTAAGTTGCGGCCGGATTTCCTTATGACAACAGGGCGCGCACATGATGACCGACGCATTCAGGCGAATCCCGGTATGCAGGGCATAATCCGTTGCAATATCGCAGGCATGCAGGGCTATCATGACGTCCACCTTACTCGAACTGGATTCTCGTCTTGCGTCTGGGCGAAGCGGTGCTTCGCTTGATCCAGACTCAGGATTAAAACTGCGCACATCGCCCTGATAAAATGTCATTCCCTGTGCATCAATCGTATTAGCCACCCGATTACAAAACTGCACCAGCTCATCACGTAGCTCTACTCCGGTTACCTCTGCGGTTTTATGCAATTGCTGCACAATAAAATCGTGCACAGCAAAGGTGAGATAGCCTTTGCCTGAACCAAAATCCACCACCGAAATAGATTCGTGCTGTTCCAACTGTGCCTGCCCCACTGCATTGGCAAAAATTTCTACAAACTTGTTAATTTGTTTCCATTTGCGCGACATGGCCGGAATAATCTGGCCCTGCTGATCCGTCACACCCAATTGTTGCAGGAATGGCCGTGATTGCTCCACATAGCGCTGTTTGGCACGGTTATGCAGTGCGCCGGTTTGAGAGCTATTTTTAGGTTGCATGCCATTTTGTCCAAGCTGCAAACTTGCCTGTTGCGTGAGCAGCGGTTTGCCTTTTTTACTGATCATTAACTGATATTCAGTGCTGGTTGTTTTGACATTAACCTGCTTAAAGCCTGCATCCAGTTGCCGGGTAATTTCGGCCAGTGCATCGCTCAAGGTATAGTTTTTGGTGATGTCACGAGTCTGATAGCGATAAACCATGCTCAGCATAGGCTGGTCTTTTAAATAAACTGTGCGAATCTGGATTTTTTCCAGCCCGGCTTCACTGCCCTTATATTTGCTTAAACTGATTTTTTCCAGTTGACCCGCCGCAAAACCATTGCTAATGATGTGATGTAACTGATGAACGCTGTCCGATGAAGATACAGGCAGTGGCTGGTCAGACATGGCAATACCCAGTTTTACAATAACGAAAACAGATATGATAAAACATCCCACTGATGAGTGCTAAAAATGCCCTTAAATTTATGTTAATGTGAGGCAAAACAGGTTTGTATTAGCATGAATTCATCCAGTCCCATGATGCCTTATAACAGCCAGGAAGAACGCATCAATGCCCTAACGCATGCGCTGGGTGCTGTACTGGCGCTCATTGCTGGTATTTTTTTACTCAAAAAAGGCCTCGGCAGCTTAAGCAATGCGCAAAGCACCGGACTGGTAATTTATAGCATCAGTATGGTGGTGCTGTTTTTAGCATCTACCCTGTATCACAGTATTCAGTCGCCTAAAGCGCGTACCTTTTTAAAACAACTGGATCACAGTGCGATTTACCTGCTGATTGCAGGCACATATACGCCATTTTTAATGATTAGCCTTGAGGGTTTTAAAGCAGAGCTGCTGTTGTGGATTTTATGGGGCATGGCAGGCCTTGGTATTATTTTTAAGCTGTTTTTTATCCATCAGTTTCCCAAGGTTTCCCTGACTGCGTATCTGGTGATGGGTTGGCTTGCCGTGTTTGTATTGCCGGATATTTATCATGCCTTACCCTCGGCAGGATTTTTCTGGCTGGTTGCAGGCGGTGTGAGCTACACACTGGGAACGATTTTTTATGCAGCCAAGAAATACCCTTATACTCATGCCATCTGGCATTTATTTGTGCTGATAGGCGCTGCCTGTCATTGCTGGGCAATTTACACTTATGTTTTGCCTTAACAAATAACTATGGCCTAAGTATTCACCAAGCTTTTTAAAGTAATTTTTACAGCAGTGCATTTTTATAATGCTGATCCTTAGCAGCAATTTACTAAACCCTGTCAGATTATAATTTTACCCATAATTCAGGTTGTAGATTTTTTGCCATAAACTTCTGGATGATACTGGCTTGTTAAAAATACAGACTTTATAAAAAACAGTATCAAACACTGGTATCACAACCCGGCTGGTGGCAATATTAACCGCTTAATAAATTGTGTCTTTTTTAGTCAGGCTAATGAATTCCTATCATTTCCTGAATTAAAAAATACTTTACTGCACAACCGGGATAGATGATGAGTAATGTTGCTGTGGCAGCGCCTGCCAAAACCAACTCAAAAGCAACGGTGCTGTTTGCCAGCCTGATCGGCACCACGATTGAATTCTTTGATTTTTATATTTTTGCTACTGCTGCAGTTCTGGTATTTCCAACCCTGTTTTTTCCGGGTAATGATCCTGATCTGGCTCGCTTACAATCCTTTATGACCTTTGCGATTGCGTTTTTTGCGCGACCCATTGGTTCTGCCCTGTTTGGACATTTTGGTGACCGGATTGGCCGCAAAGCAACGCTGGTTGCCGCCTTACTCACCATGGGACTCTCAACCGTTGCCATTGGTTTGTTGCCCAGTTATGCACAGGTTGGCGTGCTTGCTCCTTTGCTGCTGGCACTATGCCGCTTTGGACAGGGATTGGGTCTGGGTGGTGAATGGGGTGGTGCGATATTGCTGGCGACCGAAAACGCCCCGCCCGGTAAACGGGCATGGTATGGCATGTTTCCACAACTGGGCGCGCCGATTGGTTTTTTAATGGCCAGCGGTTCTTTTCTGCTTTTGGGTGAATTCCTGAGCGAAGCAGACCTGTTTGCCTGGGGCTGGCGCCTGCCTTTTATTGCCAGTAGTGTGCTGGTGCTGATAGGGCTGTTTGTGCGCCTAAAAATTCATGAAACTCCTGTGTTTCAGGCCACACTGGACAAGCATGAGCAGGTTAAGGTTCCCATGCTTACTGTGTTTAAACATCATGGAAAAATGCTGTTTTTAGGCACTTGTATTGCGCTGGCCACCTTTGTGCTGTTTTATTTGGTGACTGTTTTTGCCCTAAGCTGGGGTACGACCAGTCTGGGTTATAGCCGCGAGCATTTTCTGGTTTTGCAGATGATTGCGATTTTGTTTTTTGCGGCTTGCATTCCGGTTTCTGCACTGCTGGCAGACCGTCATGGCCGTAAAGTTACTTTAGGCATTATTTCACTGGCAATTGCCGTGTTTGGCCTATTTATGGCTCCCCTGCTCAACAGCGGCACCGATGCAGGTGTGCTGGGCTTTTTGTGTGTTGGATTAGCCCTGATGGGACTCACCTATGGGCCTCTGGGTACTATTTTATCTGAATTGTTCCCGACGAATGTCCGCTATACCGGCGCATCATTGACGTTTAACCTTGCTGGAATTTTTGGGGCTTCACTTGCGCCTTCAATTGCAACATGGCTGGGTAAACAGTATGGCCTTGGCGCAGTAGGCTATTATCTGGCCGCGGCTGCCGTGATTACCCTGCTAGCAGTGCTGGTGACGCAGGAAACAAAAAATCAGCAATTGGACAATTAAACACAGCGCTAATCGTCGGTTTTTTCATGTAGTTTTAAATGAAGTCAGCTAAGCTTGAATGCGAAGCTGGCTTTTAACTATAGACTTGATGCTAATGCCTAAAACCAGCCTATGGGTACTGGTTTAGATTAAAACAGAGCGGCTGATGCCCTCATAAAAGGACGAGGAAATATTGGTTAAACTTTCCCATCAGCAACCTAATCTGCACTACATTGATGAGCGCATTTTCCTGCTTAAAATTGCAGTGCTGCTGATTTGTTTACCCTCAATACTGGTGTTGTATGGCTGGCTGTGTGAAAGCCGCCTACTGGCCTGGTTATTCCCGTCCGGCATTTCCATGAAGGCCAACTCGGCGTTTTGCTTTATCATCGCCAGCGCTGCCTTACTGCTGTTCCTGACCCGGCGTCCGCTAGCTATAGTGGTTCAGCGTATCCTGTCGCTCACCCTGATTGGCATTGGGCTAATAACGGCTTACCAGTATATTAGCGGTACTGATCTGCCTTATGTAGATTCCTTGCTGGTTCAGAATCAGTTGATCCAAAATGATCCTGACAACCAGCTATTTTCAAACCGGATGTCACCGCTGTCTGCCATTAATTTTACTTTAAATGGCCTAAGTATTTTTTTACTGACCTTCCGTAATTATCACATCTTAAACCTGGCCCGTATTATTACTATCCCGGTTATCCTGACTGCCATCATGGTACTGATTGGTTATGCCTATGGGGTACGTGAGCTGTACCGCTTTGGTTTTTATGTGCCTTTGTCGCCTTTGTCGGCCATTGCATTCATTGAGCTGAGCGTAGCGCTGATGTTCATTCATGCCGAACGCGGCTTTATGCGCCTGTTCGTTGGGCAAACACTGGGCAGCAAAATGGTACGCTGGCTGTTGCCTACCCTGATTCTGGTGTTTATCACCATTGGCTGGCTTTGCCGTCAGGGCAACCTGATGCACTGGTACAACAATCAGTTTGAAGTTTCCATGCTGATTTTCCTGACCCTGTTTCTGTCATCCTGCCTGATTATCTGGCAGGCCCGTGCCCAGCATGGTCAGGAACTGCTGCGCCAGCGTGCCCAGCATGCACTAGAACTTAACAATATCAACCTTGAGAAAAAAGTCGAGCGGCGCACGCAGGAACTTAAAAAGCTCATGGAAGAACTGGAAGCCTTAAGCCTGACCGATAGCCTGACCGGCCTTGCCAACCGGCGTGCCTTTGAACAACGCCTGAAAATGGAATGGCAACGCGCCACCCGTTATGAACATCCACTTACTGTTATGCTGATTGATGTGGATCATTTCAAGCGCTTTAACGATGATTTTGGCCACCAGACTGGTGATCATGTATTGGCACAGGTTGGTGCTATTTTACAGCAGGCTGTACGCACGACTGATCTGGCCTGTCGTTATGGCGGTGAGGAATTTGTGATTATCCTACCGGATACCCCAATGGATGATGCCCTACCCATTGCCCATCGCATTCGTGAAC
The DNA here is from genome assembly GCF_000619845.1 of Alkanindiges illinoisensis DSM 15370. Taxonomy (GTDB): domain Bacteria; phylum Pseudomonadota; class Gammaproteobacteria; order Pseudomonadales; family Moraxellaceae; genus Alkanindiges; species Alkanindiges illinoisensis. The sequence goes on from NZ_JHUX01000004.1 coordinate 38,447, forward strand.
AAGTGGCTGACCACCGCTGGGAAGCACGCCAGGTTACGGTGAGTGTTGGGGTAGCCCAGCTTAACCAGCATAAAACCCCCAATCAACTCGTGTCCGATGCTGATCAGGCGCTCTATCAGGCTAAGGCAGCAGGTCGTAATCAGGTGATTTATCTGAGCTGATTAGAACTGGTTGATTCACTACTAAACGTATCAATGCACATGCAAAATATCAATAGTAGGCGGCGTTCTAAACCTTAAAGGTATGCCCACCAGTCCAGTACCAACCGTGACAAATACCTGGGCATTTTTGACCTGATATAGGCCCTTTTTAAAGCCCAGCAAAGATACCCGGCTTAGCACATAATCGGTAAGCCACGGTAACTCCAGTTGGCCACCGTGCGTATGGCCTGACAGCATCAGCGGGCGATAGGGTAAATCGGGTACTTGTGCCACCGTATCCGGGTTATGCGCCAGAATGAGCCAGGGTTTATCCTGTGGCAGCGCTGGCATGGCTTGCATGTCTGCTTTACCTGCCCATAAATCCCCCACCCCAATCAGACGGATTTCATTCATTTCAATAATTTTTCCTTCGATGGGAATAATATTGGCAGCTTCAAGTCCTTCCTTGAGCACCTGCTGAATGGGTGGTCCCGGTATTTGCTCATCATGATTACCCGGCACTGAATAAGCCGGTGCGTTAAAACCGGATAGAATTTTCAGGTCTTTAATCAGTTGGTCACTGGGTTCATAAGTCCAGTCCCCGGAAATCACAATAAAGTCCGGTTGTTCCTGATTCACCAGATTGACAATGCGTTTAAGCTGACGGGCACGTCCTGAAAACAGGCCCACATGAATATCGGCCAGCAAGGCTACCCTTAAGGGGTCCTGCAAGGGTGGCGAATCATGTAAGTGTACCGGGGTGCGACGGACAACCAGAATCTGCGGTTCCACAAAGCGGGCATAAATTAAAAAAACCGACAGCAGCAACATCGGCACCGCTTGCCATGCATCCTGCAGACCAATTGACCACTGCCAGAGCGTCCATGAGAAAAACGGCAAGGTCAGATATAAACCGTAATAGACAAATAACAAAATAAAGGTCTTGAATGGCGAAACAGTCAGGGAATGACGGCAGCCATGAATCGCACGGATTACAGCATATACTGCCAGAAGCAGAAAAATGCCATTAAAAATAATCTGTACTGAAGCAGGGTCAGTCATTATTTCTCCACTGGTTGAAAACCCCAAGCTATGGGGCAGTATCAGGCGTTGATTCAATTCTATATAAATAGCGTTACGTAAACACAAAACTCATTGAATTACAGCTTGTTCATTTCTATTCTAGCAACACACAGTTATTTATTTATTTTAGTCAAGCAGTGCTTATACTATGTAAGCATTTCGCAACCAGTTTAATGATTGTGTGTCCCTGATTTTTACTCACTAACTCATTATTTTCTTGAAGAATAGGATATCCTGCATGGAGCGCCAGACGACCTCAGGCTTTCTCTCCCAGTGGCTGAAGCTTGCGTTCATTTTTTGTTTAGGTTTTCTGCTGTATGCCTGCTCCAGCCTGCCGGAACGGATGCCTGTCAAACCCAGTTATTACATTTCTGATACTGGTAATACGCAACTTGGCCAACTGTTTGAAACGCGTAAGGCAGCGCATGAAGGGCTAACCGGCTATCACTTGCTGATTGACCCGATTGATGCCATTGCTGCACGTTTAATGCTGATTGAAAAAGCGCAAAAAAGTCTGGATCTGCAATATTACATCTGGCACAACGACAAGGTTGGCGCGCTGGCACTGGAAGGCCTGCTGCGTGCGGCAGATCGTGGCGTTAAAGTACGTCTGCTGCTGGATGATAATAATACTGGCGATCTGGATGCCAGCCTGCTGGCACTTGATCAGCACCCGAATGTGGAAGTTCGCCTGTTTAACCCGTTTGTGTACCGCAAATGGCGCATGCTGAATTATGTGCTGGACTTTAGCCGCAATAACCATCGCATGCATAACAAGACATTTATTGCTGACACTCAGGTCGCGCTAGTCGGCGGACGCAATATCAGCAACCAGTATTATGATGCTGGTGAGAGTTTCCAGTTTTCCGATATCGATGTGATGATGGTGGGACAAGTGGTGCCAGAAGTTGCCAAGTCGTTTGACGATTACTGGAACTACCCGATGGCCTATCCGGTTAGCCAGATGATCAATGCTAATGATCATCAGCTCACCCTCAACCAGTTACGTTTTCAGTTGGCCCATTATAAGGCCACCAGTACCGCACAAAATTACCTGAACCTAACCCGGGAACAGGCCGATTTTAATAACTGGCTGTCCGGTGACGAAAAAATGCAGTGGGTGCCTGTGCATCTGGTGCAGGATTCGCCTGAAAAAATTAACAAGGACGCCAACCGCAGTGAACACCTGACATTCCAGCTACAGAACTTGGTGGGCAAACCACAAAAGCAACTGGATATTATTTCAGCCTATTTTGTACCTGCCGATACAGGCACTGAATCGCTGATCAACCTGAAACGCCAAGGCGTACGGGTACGGGTGCTTACCAACTCCTATGCAGCCAATGATGTGGGCGTAGTACATGCTTTTTATGCCAAACGACGCAAAGAGTTGCTGGAAAATGGCATTGAGCTATATGAATTTTTACCACAGTCACGTACTGTAAAAAGCCGCAAGGGCAAAAAAAATCACATTAGTGCCTTAGCCGATGACAGTGCCGACAAGAAGGGTTTGAATGTGGGTGACAGCAGCGACGCTAGCCTGCATGCTAAAATGATGACGTTTGATAACCAGCAGGCTTTTATTGGGTCTTTTAACTTTGATCCGCGCTCGGCCAATTTAAATACCGAAATTGGTGTTATCCTGGATAGCCCCACGCTGGCTACCCAGGTTTCCAAGGATCTGGACAGCGCCATTATGAATATTGCCTACCGCGTGCGACTCAATGAACGTGGCAAAATTGTCTGGGAAGAAAAAACACCCACGGGTATCAAAATTTATACTCAAGAACCCAACATTAGCCCGGTCAAGCGTTTTGGCTTGAAAATGCTGTCTTACCTGCCGCTGGATGGGTATATGTAAACCTATAAAGCTTAGATATCATTAGTCATCAATCAAAGCGCTATTTTGAATCTACTCTCAACAGCGCTACTTTCTATAGTTACCTGTCTATCTATAATATATAACTAATAGCTGCGAATTAGACTCATCATGCTGAGTAGGCTGGCTGAAGCACTTGCTGCTGCAATGCCAGCAGCCCTTCACTCATCTGGCGGTGCAGTTCTGCCGTTAAAGATTCTACATCGTGGCCTTCTGGTGAAATTGCAGGCAATGGCATCAGATGTGCACGTATTTTTTTAAGTGCCAAGACCTGAAACAAGTGTGGCACAAAACCGTTATCATCAACAAATGGTACAATTTGGTCCAGTTGCCCCTGCTCATTCACATAGCACAGCACCAAGGGCTGAATGGCTGTCCGTGTTGCTATGGCCGAGGCTAGTAGCTTGCCATGCAGGCGCTTTACCGCACTGCCATCGGTGGTGGTGGCTTCAGGAAAAAACAGTACGGGAATTTTCTGGTTTAAAAATCCGGAAATCTGTTCTTTAACCACCACAGAATCACCAGAACCACGCTTGATAAATAGCGTTCCACCTGCCTGTGCCAGTCGGCCAAATACGGGCCAATTCTGGATTTCTGCCTTGGCCAGAAAGAAAATCCGGGTTTGCGAGCCAATCACTGCTACATCCAGCCACGACACATGATTGCTGACCCAGAGAGCATGTTCAACAGGCATCGGTGCATGAACCGTCACTTCAATATCCAGTGCCTCGCACAGGCGACGGCAAAAATAGCGCACCATTCGCGTATGTTTTGGCTGGTTAGGCTGGCTAAATGCACCTTCCCGAAACGCCAGTCCAAAACCCTCATTAATCACTTTAAGCAAGGCAGTCATGTGTTTTAACTGCCTGAGCGTCAATTGGCCCTTAACCTTTAACTGCTTAAATTGCTTTAATGAAACAAAAGGAACCTGGGACGGAAATAAATTCAACGTTTTCACCTGACTTATCGCTAAAAGCGGTGACCCGCCTGCTTAGCGTTTAACTAAAATGACCACAATATAGTGCCATATTTTCGGGCTAAAAAAATGAATGATAAAGCAGGCTTTTAAAAATCATCTGGATGTGATTTTCCCCATACAACCCAAAATTATCTTAGTTAAATACATTTGATAATAATTATCATTTGCGTTAATGCATTTATTTCTTTATTCTCAATCATCACTTTTGCCTTACTCCCGGACTGATCATGGCTTATCAATTACCCGAACTCGCCTATGCCTACACTGCACTCGAGCCACATATTGATGCCAAAACCATGGAAATCCATCACAGCAGGCATCATCAGACTTACATCAACAACTTGAATGCAGCCATTACAGGTACAGTATGGGAAAAGCTGACGGTTGAAGAACTGCTTTCCCGCGTTGGCGAAATTCCTGCCGAACTCCGCAACACGGTCATTAACAACGCTGGTGGACATGCCAATCATTCGCTGTTCTGGACTGTCATGCAGCCTGATGCAGCGCAACAGCCTGTAGGTGTACTGGCACAGGCTATTGAAGATAATCTGGATGGTTTTGATGCTTTTAAGGCGGCATTTACCAAGGCGGCCTTAAGCCGGTTTGGTAGCGGCTGGGCCTGGCTTAATGTTACGCCTGATAAAAAATTAATTGTAGAAAGCACTGGCAACCAGGATTCCCCACTGATGCACGGCAACATCCCTATTCTGGGGCTGGATGTATGGGAACATGCTTATTACCTGAAATACCAAAACCGCCGACCTGACTATATTGGTGCTTTTTATAATGTTATCAACTGGGATGAAGTTTCACGGCGCTATCAGGTAGCACTTGATGCTTAACTCTACACAGGATACCGATACACATATGACCCATAAAACTGCTATTTCGCCGCCCATTGTAAAACCCAGAGCATCTGCCATGCCTCGCCTGCTTCGCTACGTCATTGGTACGCTGATTTTGCTGTCTGGCAGTGCAGTATTACTGATGAATGCTTTTAACAGTTTCTAGATCAATAGCACTGTTAATACAGCGTCAACGCATGACCTGCGCTTGCCAAGATCACACAAATAATGCAGCAGACAACCACAAAATTGCTTAAAATAGCTGCTTCTTATTTTCTTGCTACAGGTCAATTCATACGTGGAATATTTTGAGCGGCATCAGGGCGGTGAACGGGCATTGCTGGTTCACATGAGCGTTTATCAGCTTGAAGAACTGGATGTTGAAGAATTCAAGCTGCTGGCCCAGTCTGCCGGCGCTGATATTGTTGACTTGATTACCGGTTCCCGCCAGCGCCCTGACCCCAAGCTGTTTATTGGCAGTGGCAAGGCTGAGGAAATTGCCGCCCGCGTTCAAACTGATGAGATTGATCTGGTCATTTTTGACCACACCCTGACACCAGCGCAGGAACGTAACCTTGAGCGGGTCATGCAGTGCCGGGTCATTGACCGCACTGGCCTGATTCTGGATATTTTTGCCCAGCGCGCACGTACCCATGAGGGCAAGCTACAGGTGGAACTGGCCCAGCTGGAACATTTGTCCAGTCGTCTGGTACGCGGATGGACTCACCTTGAGAGGCAAAAAGGCGGGATTGGTTTACGTGGTCCCGGTGAAACCCAGCTGGAAACCGACCGCCGCCTGCTGAGAATCCGGGTCACCCAGCTCAAGGAACGGCTGGAAAAAGTACGGAAAACCCGTAGTCAGGGTCGTGCTGCACGCCAGAAAGCCGATGTACCAACCATTTCACTGGTGGGCTATACCAATGCCGGCAAGTCCACGCTGTTTAACAAGCTGGCCAACAGTGATGTCTATGCGGCCAACCAGTTGTTTGCCACACTTGACCCCACCTTGCGCCGTCTGGAATGGGATGGTCTTGGTACCGTCGTGCTGGCTGATACCGTGGGTTTTGTGCGTAACCTGCCGCACTCGCTGGTTGATTCCTTTCGCGCCACGCTGGAAGAAACGCTGGAAGCCTCATTATTGCTGCATGTGATTGATGCCAACAGCTCGGAAATGCACGAGCAAATTGAAGCAGTTGAAGCTGTGCTCAAGGAAATTGGCAACAATGTACCAGTGCTGCGGGTCTATAACAAAATTGATGCCAGTGGCGATGAACCCCGCCTGGTGGAAGCCGCACCCAACCAGCCAGACCGGGTGTATGTGTCGGCTTATACTGGCGCCGGGATCAACTTGCTAAAACAGGCAGTACAAACCTGCCTGATGGGCCAGCTGCATGACTTTGAACTCACCCTGCCGGCCAGTGCGGGCAAGTTGCGCAACCAGCTTTATCAGCTCAATGTGGTGCGAAACGAGCAAACACTGGACAATGGCTATAGCGTGCTTCAGGTTCATCTGGCACAGGACCAGCTCCAGCAGTTGATTGGCAAGGCACAGCTTTTGCCGCGCGAGGTATTGCCATCACATCAGGCTGCCTTGTTTGAACGGCCTCTGGAACATTTTGAGCAAACTTCGGCTGAGCAAGCGCAATTTGAGCCCAGTGATGACCCAGAACTTGCGTTTGACTTTGACGATGAAAATCCTTTATTGACAACGCAGGAGCAAGCAGGTCAATCCGATGATGCCTTAGCGCATCCGCTGGAAAAGCCGCGTTCATCCTCTTAAACTGTGCTCTCAAACATTAGCCCAGTTTTAATCTTAATCAATACGTTGATACGCTTAGGTATAGTATTTAGCTAAACTGTTTATTGGCATGTGGTTTATTAGCAAATGGTGGAATAGCACTGATTGTGTTGGAGCGCTATGCTACCGCTGGGATTAATTGGGTCACTCCGGTTTTACAGTTCACTTTAGGCGATATCATGCTGTGGAATAAATATGACTGGCCAGCATTGCTTGCCACTTTAAGCCTGATTGTGCTGGTGCGGGAAAGCTGTGTCTGGTTGATGGGCCTGTTTGCACATCCCGAGCTTGGCAATTTAGTGGGTTTGCTGTTATTGCTGGCAATTCTGGTGCTGTGGCGCAAGATTAAACCCTTGCCCATTCGTATGCTGGATGCCAACACGCATATTATGAAAGAAAGTGCCTTTGCCTTTTTGCCTATTTCAGCAGGTGCCATCATCATGCTGGCGCATCTGGGCAAAGAGCTGCCGTGGTTTCTTTTTATTCTGGTATTTAGCACCCTGCTGCCACTGTGGCTTTATGCACAAATGGCCAAACGCTGGATGAGCTCAGGTAAGCAGAGCACCGCTCTGCCTGAGCGCAAGACGAAGGCTGTGCCTGAGTAGCAAGTATCAGCACGTATTGCTTCATCTAGGCGCAAGAGGCAAGCTCTACTTAAGTAACTCAGCTTAGCAGTGCCGCTTCGCCTTGCGGCATATATGCCTCATCTGCCTAAGCACAAGACCTTGCGACACTGGTGTCTCATATAACTAATTGGGTAAAAACTAATTCAGCGTTGAGTAAATAGTGACCAGATATGAAGACGCTGATTAATTAACATGGTTCTGGCCCAGCGCTTATCACCATTAAATAAACACTTCACAGGCTTAGCCAGTTAAAGAGGAAATTATCACGATGCTATTGGTCATTGCTGGCTTTGTCCTCACACTGGTTGCACATATATTAGCCCGTTTTTTGGGACAGTATTTTCCACGCCTGCCTGTGATTGTGATTGCCATGTTTATTGTACTGGCCCTGTTATGGCTGGTGCGCTGGCCGTATGACCATTACATGCAACAGGTGGATCAGCTATTCCGGCATTTGCTGGGCTATGTCACGGTGGCACTGGCCATTCCACTGGCAGCAATCCGGCTGGATGATGTGCCGCTCAAGGCACTGGTTGGGCTGTTTGTGTTTGCCACCCTCACCAGTGTAGCCATTCCCATGGGGCTGGCTTATGCCGTGCATTTGTCCTCGCCAACCGTACTGGCCTTTGCCACCCGTGCAGTGACCACCCCGATTGCCTTGAATATTGCAACATTAATCCATGCCCCACTGGCTATGGCAAGCCTGATTGTGATTTTATCCGGTCTGGTAGGTGCTGCCCTGTCACCTTTGATCTTGCGTCACCTGAATGATGAGCGCGCCGCAGGACTGGCCTTGGGACTGGCTGCCCATGCCATTGGTACAGTACAAGCCTGGCAACGCGGCCCAGTGGCCGGACGTTATGCGGCTTTTGGCATGGCGGTGAATGGAATTTTAACCGCCATCTGGCTGCCGCTGCTGTTCCTGAATTTGTTTTAATCCAGTGTTTGATTCTCTATTTTATGATCTGCATGGATCCAAATGTAGATATAGTTCCTTAATTTAGCGATAAATGATCGATCCGTTCACATAAAATAGTTGTAGGGAACCTTGTATTCGATTAAATTGTCTACAGATATATCAATGTTAAGTGTTGTTAATTTAATTAACTTCAATTGCCGGTGATCTTATCTGTCCGCGCATCCATGCGCTGCTTAAAAGTAACAGATCATGCGATCGTTGAAGGTTAAGGAGAACCTAGATGTTAAAATCGTTATCCATCGCTTGTGCAGCAAGTTTGACTTTCTTATGTGCTAGTTTTGCCCAGGCAGGTGATTTAACCGGCACATGGCGTACTATTGATGACAAAACCGGCTTTTCCAAAGGTTTGGTTGAAATCAGAAAGGATAGTGCGGGCGCTTATCATGGCACCATTGTTAAAGTTATTCCCCGTCCCGGCTATACGCCCAAGGAAACCTGCCAGAACTGTCCAGCGCCTTACACTAATAAGCCCATGATTGGCTTGACTGTGCTAACTGGTTTACAGCAGGATCCCAAAAATGAAAACAACTTCATCAATGCCAAAGTGCTTGATCCATTGTCCGGTAATATTTACAAAGGTAAAGCCAAGCTGAGTGCTGATGGCCGTCGCTTGACCATGCGTGGTTATGTCGGGATTTCTGCGCTGGGTCGCAGTCAAACCTGGATTCGCGAGGACTAAACCTAACCGCTGCTAAATACTTTTCTTCATTGCAATAGGGCATAATTATTAAAAAAATGATTATGCCCTTTTTTTTGTTTCAGCTACTATTAGAATGATTACTCTAATAAGGATTCTGCAATGAAAAACTGGACACTGGGGTTAGTCTGTCTGATGAGTTGCGCCATAAGCCACGCGGCAGATGTGGCCGGGATCTGGCGTACCATTGATGACCGCACAGGCTTTTCCAAGGCACTGGTCGAAATCAAGAAACAGCCTGATGGTTCTTATACCGGCACCATTATCAAGATCATTCCGCGTCCAAATTACACGCCCAAGGAATTATGCCAGCACTGTCCAGCACCCTATACCGACAAACCAATTCTGGGGCTGACCGTATTATGGGGCCTAAAAGCCGATCCAAACCGTCCTAACCAGTATACTGGCGCTCAGGTACTTGATCCGTTATCCGGCAAGATTTATAAAGGCAAGGCCAAAGTAAATGCGGATAACCGCCAGCTAAGCATGCGTGGTTATGTGGGTATTTCTGCCTTGGGTCGCAGCCAGATCTGGATTCGCGAGCATTAATCAGCCAGCATTTCCTGATTTATTATTTAAAAAAATTTAAACTTACTGAAAGCATGCGAGCCCATTTTTCCATGCTTTCAGTCGTTTTGTTACACTGTTTCGCCACACTATAATCTGCCAATAAATGATCAATAATTATTCATACCAGTCCTTGTTTTGTCAGTTCACCATTAAAATGATTCAACAATAGCTTTTTTTAATTTACAGTTCCGCAATTGAGTTTATTCAGGCTAAACAGTTTTCATATCAATATGAGTAGTATTTAATAATGCGGCTTGCAGAAAGCCCCTTGCAGTGCTTGTAAGAAAATTTTATAACCTCAATCTTAAAATAAATTTAGCCTTAACAATGTATATTCGCATTTATTCCACAGTTAGGATATAAATTGTGTACTGAACAGTTTTGCCCATTAATCACTTTTACTGGTTTAATAGCACCCTGTTTAACCTCTTTTTAGGAAGTATAATTGATGAAAGCATGGATGATGATTCTTGGCAGCTTAAGTCTGGCCTCTGTTGCTAATGCAGCTGATCTCAATGGCGTATGGCGTACGATTGACGATAAAAGTGGCGTCGTCCGTGCCCATATCCAGATGGCCAAACAACCTGATGGCAGTTATATCGGTACACTGATTGAGGATTTTCCAGCACCGGGTGAAAAACCTCTGGTGAACTGCACTAAATGCCCCGCGCCTTATACCAGCAAACCCATCATTGGTCTTCAGATTTTAAAAGGATTTAGAGAAGATCCTAAAAATCCCAACAATTTTATTGACGGCAAAGTGCTTGATCCACGCAATGGACATATCTATAGCGGCAAGGCCAAACTAAGTGCTGATGGCCGGAAGTTTCGCCTACGCGGCTATGTGGGCGTATCAGTATTAGGCCGTAGCCAGACCTGGTTACGTCAGGAATAATTTCTGTCTTGTTCAGCTTTTGTAGCAAGCACTTAACAGAGCCCTAAAATCCTCTACACTGTAGCCACGATAGACTTCGCCTGTGGGTCATCATGGCTACAGTAGCCCTGCATAAAAGCAAATCCCTAGCACTTAAGAAAACCAATTTACCGTATGGCCTGCTCCTGATTCTTTTCATTAGCAGCGCCCTGATCTGGCTGGTATTTTATTGCCTTTCACCTTACTGGTATAGCCGTAGCATGGTTCATCAGCTGAGCCAGAATAACCTTGCCTTAGCTGAACAGGCGATTCCCCAGCATTTGTTACAGCCCTATCAGGCAGACTTGATGACCTCCCAAAGCCTTGCTGTGCAGCAATGGCAAGGGCCGGGTGCCAAATACCTTAAACAGGTCTGGCCAAAAGTGGCAGCCCAGCAAAACTTACATCAGCTATTGCTGCTTCATTTTAACAGTGCACCACCTGATAGCATCAAGCTCGCTTATTCGCGTTTTCCATCGCGTTTTCGGCTGACGGTAGGCAATACACCAGAAAATACCCTGTGGCTTGAATGGCAACGGAAATCATGGAATAACTGGACACTCAGCAAGCTTTGTATTTATAACCCGCAGCCTGTGGCTGAGGTAAATAATTGTTTGTCTTCCAGCCGATAGGCAATGAGTTGCCCACCCCACACGCAGCCCCCATCCAGCGCATGGATATGCGGACTAATTGCCTTACCCTGCAAGGCAGCCCAATGCCCAAAAAATAGTTGTGTATGATTTTCTAGCTGGTCTGGCCACTCAAACCACGGCTTAAATCCTTCCGGCATCGGCGCACTTAAGTCATCCTTGAAGTCAAACTCCAGCCTGCCATTTTCATCGCATAGGCGCATGCGGGTAAGGTAATTGGTAATTACCCGCCAGCGTTCATAACCCGATAAATTCTCCTGCCATGTATCAGGCTGGCTACCGTACATATGGCCTAAAAAAGCATCCAGATGATCCAGCTCACCAGCAATGACTTTTTCCACTTCCCGCGCATACTGGCTGGCCTGTGCCAATGTCCAGATGGGTGGAATCCCGGCATGTACTACTACTGACCCGGCAGTTGGTTGTAACAGTAGCGGCTGCTTGCGCAACCAGTTTAACAGCGCATTACAGTCTGAGGCATCAAAAATCGGCTGGGTGCGGTCTTTATCCTTAATTTTCTGGAAGCCACGCCAGACGGCCAGCAGATTTAAATCGTGGTTGCCCAGTACTGTTCTGGCAGCCCCCAAATCGGCCAGCCGTTTTACTTCGCGTAAAGTATTTAATGAATCCTCACCACGTGCCACCAGATCACCTGCAAAATACAGGCAATCCTGTTGTTCATCAAAAGCCAACCTATCCTTTAAAGCCTGTAGTGCGGCAAAACATCCCTGCAAATCGCCAATAATATACTGATAGCGGTAAGTCATTATCTTGTTCCTGTTTTGCCCATCATGTGCTGTATTGGTTCACGCTTGGCGATCAAGAATACTGTCTTAAGAAAGCCTTGATTGCCTTTGCATCTTTGAGGTTCTTTAATTGCTGTGAAAGCATGGCATTGTACTGCGTCAGGAGAGAAACCTGTTCTTTCAGTTTTTTGATCACACTCTTTTCTGTAACCATTTCAACCCGCTCAATAGCACATAAGCTGGCCAGCCTAGCCTTATGCTCAGCAATGTTTTCATCCAGTGTTTGGCTATATCGGCGCAAATTCAGGTTATATAACTGCAACTGCTCATCGGCCAGTTGGGCAAAATTAGAATTCGTATTAAAGCTCACTGCATTTTGTAACTGAATTAATCCCAATAAGTCCTGTGACTGGTAGGCTTCGGTTGCTTGCTGCATCAGATCAGTTTTGGTAATTTTCTGCTGCTCATCTTGCTCACGGTCAGGATGCAGCATCGCAGCCAGCCGCTGATAAAGCTGTCTTAATGATTTTTGCGCCGGCGCATTCGCCTGCTGCTGTGCTGTGTCCCGTTCTTCCTTAGACTGTTCCTTAGCCTGTTGCTTGAGTGCAAGCCGTGCCATTTTTCGTTGCTGCTTTTGATAATGACGCTCAGCTTCCTGCTGCTGTGCCATGACTTCAAAACTGGTTGCCGGGTCAGTTGCTGGGTCATCTGCATCGAATAAGGCAACGCCACAATCAAGATCAAAGCTAGGGTCTAGCGGCTGTAGATGCTGCTGTTGCGGCAGTTCACTGGCTGCTGGTGCAAGGGGATTTGTTTGGGCTTGTTCAGCCCGGTACAGCTGATAAATCTGAGCAATGAGCGGATCTTCATCTGGCAATTTGTGCCTTAATACCTGCTCGCATAACTCAATAATCAACTGATGCAGTTGGGCACTTTCCCAGGCTGTTAGCGAATATTTTAGGCTGGCCTGATGTAGCTGCTCAATTAACTTGCCATGTTGACGCGCCAACTGATCATACAGTGGCATCAGTTTTCCATGAATTCGTTGTTGCACCGAAACCACCAGCGCCTGCCATTCTTCAACTTGCTGTTTTTGCTGCGTTATCTTTTCACCCAACACATTAAACTGTTGTTGTGCAGGCGTTAGCGACTGTTGTTGTGAAGGTGATTGCGTGGCTTCACCCTCAACTAAAATAATTGCTGTTTTGCTGGGTGCTCGCACGGCTGTTGCTATCCTGTATAAGCAGTGCACGCATCTGCCAGCGCCACAAACTGTGCCAGACTCAGATTTTCCGGGCGTGCCATGGGATCTACTTGTGCACGCGCAAAACCTTCCTCATCCAGCTTGCCCTTGAGCGTATTACGCAATGTTTTACGGCGCTGGGTAAATACATGCGACACCAGACTGGCAAACTGTTTTTCATCCTGCGCAATCAGTGGTTTTTGCGAGTAAGGCGTTAACCGAAATACCGCACTGGTGACTTTTGGTGGCGGATTAAAGGCACCCGGTGGCACTTCAAACAAGAACTCAGGCTTACAATAATACTGAATCATGACAGACAGACGACCATAATCCTTGCTGTTGGGTTCGGCTACGATCCGGTCTACCACTTCCTTTTGCAGCATAAAATGCATGTCCTGCACCTGACTGCCATATTGCAACAGGTGAAACAGCAATGGCGTAGAAATGTTATAGGGCAGATTACCCACAATACGCAGCGGCTTGTTGTCTTGCACCAGCGTTAAGAAATCAAAGCGTAAGGCATCGCCTTCCACAATGGTGAGCTTTTCCGGCTGGGTCACCCGTCCCGGTAAACCCGCCGCCAGATCACGGTCCAGCTCAACAACAGTTAAGGCTTCACTGGCCACCAGTAATGGTGCTGTGAGCGCGCCAAGGCCGGGCCCAATTTCCACCATAAAATCACCCGCGCGTGGCGCAACGGCATGCACAATTTTTTCAATTACGCGGTTATCATGCAAAAAGTTTTGTCCAAACCGCTTGCGCGTCCGGTGTCCTTCATCTTTTGGATTGGGCGCGCTAAATTGATAACTCATGACAAAACCTTTTTAACCCTATAAATATAACAATGCGTAATTCAACTAAAACGCACTCAAAGTGTTGCTTCATAACGGTCTGCCAACTGCAATGCCAGTTCGGTAGCAACGAATAAGCTGCTGCTACTGGCCTTGCCACTGCCCGCCAAATCCAGTGCCGTGCCATGATCCACCGAGGTGCGGATAAATGGCAAACCCAGCGTAATATTAACAGCTTCACCAAAACCCTGCGATTTTAGCACTGGCAAACCCTGATCATGATACATGGCCAGCACGGCATCAGCATCTTTTAAATACTTGGGCGTAAACAGGGTATCGGCAGGCAGGGCGTGGCCCACATCAATACCCTGGGCACGATAACTGGCCAGCACTGGTTCAATCACGTCAATTTCTTCACGACCCAGATAACCGCCCTCGCCTGCATGCGGATTCAGGCCACACACCAGAATTTTTGGATGGCTAATGGCAAATTTGGTTTTCAGGTCATGAATTAAAATGTCCAGAATTTGTGTCAGGCGCTGTTTGGTAATCGCTGCGGCCACGTCTTTTAGCGGTAAATGCGTGGTCACTAAAGCCACCCGAAGCTGATGGGTAGCCAGCATCATGACCACACGCGGCACACCTGCATATTCCTGAAAAAATTCGGTATGACCACTAAAGGCCTGCCCCTCAAGAGAACCTGCTTCATTAATCACTGACTTTTGCACAGGAGCTGTGACCACCCCGGCGGCATCACCACGCATGCAGGCGCGGGCAGCTTCGGTGAGCTGCGCTAGCACGTAGACTGCATTGGCACTGTTAAGCTGACCATTAGTTACGGGCTGTGCCAGTGGCAGGTCTTTGACATACAGCGCACTGCCTGATGCAGGCTCGGATTGCCCCTGATAATCCAGCAAGGTCACTGTTTTGCCCAGTTCGGTTGCCCGCTGCTGCAACAGGGATTTATTGGCCAGCACCACCAGTGGACGCGGTGTGGTAAATCCGGCCAGATCCAGACAAATGTCCGGCCCAATGCCTGCAGGTTCACCCGAGGTAATATAAAGCGGCTTTAATGGCGAAGGATTCAATTGAGGGTTACGCCTTTTTCATTCTGGTGTGCCGTCATTATATAAACTTGGCCTGCATAAAACAGGCATAAAACATTCACAGTTGTTGGGCTTACATTTCTATAGCCAGGAATTTATAGGTTTTAAGTTACTATTTTAAGTGATCATCGTGATGAATTTTTTCAGAAGCATGAGTTTTTCTGCTGTTTAAGTTCATTAGCAGCTTTTTGTTTCAATCCGCATTTTTGGTTAAGCATTTTAATCAAGCTAATTTTGATGGAGTAACTCTTAAATGAATAAACCATCAGTACCAGGTCAAAAAAACTGGTATCAAATTAATCCACCGGTTTTTTTCGGCTCAGCCCTGTTTATCGTGCTGCTTATTGGTATGGTACTGGTTGCACCGGAAAGTTTTGATGCACTAACTGACTATGTCAAAAACTGGATTACCAGTTCAGCAGGCTGGTTTTATATTTTATCCGTGGCATTTTTCCTGATTTTTATCGTGGTTGTGGCGCTGTCCAGTTTTGGCCGGCTTAAACTGGGGCCCGATCATAGTAAACCTGATTATAGCTATGGCTCATGGTATGCCATGCTGTTTACGGCCGGGATGGGCATTGGCCTGATGTTCTTTGGCGTGGCCGAACCAGTCATGCATTTTGCCGACCCGCCGGTGGGTGATCCAGGTAGTCTGAATGCTGCACGGCAGGCCATGCGCATTACCTTTTTTCACTGGGGGCTGCATGCCTGGGCCATTTATGCCGTGGTGGCGTTATCGCTGGCTTATTTTGCCTACCGCCACCGTTTGCCCTTACAAATTCGCTCGGCTCTGTACCCATTAATTGGTAATCGAATTTATGGCCCAATTGGCCATGCGGTTGATATTTTTGCAGTACTGGGCACTATTTTCGGGGTGGCAACATCGCTTGGCTTTGGTGTAACGCAGGTGAATGCCGGATTTAATTACCTGTTTGGCCTGCCACAAAACACCACGGTACAAATTAGCCTGATTGTCATCATTACGGCTATTGCCACGCTATCGGTGGGTGCCGGGCTTGACAAAGGCGTCAAGCGGCTGTCCGAGCTGAACATGGTGCTGGCCGTGGTGCTCATGCTGTTTGTGCTGATTGCCGGGCCGACTATTTTTCTGCTGCAAACCTTTGTGCAAAACACCGGAAACTACCTGTCCAACCTGTTTAGCATGACTTTTAATCTGTATGCCTATGAAGAATCCAGCTGGATTGGTGGCTGGACGCTGTTTTACTGGGGCTGGTGGATTGCATGGTCGCCATTTGTAGGCATGTTTATTGCGCGGGTATCACGTGGTCGCAGCGTGCGCGAGTTTATTCTGGGCATGTTGCTGATTCCAACCGGCTTCACTTTTATGTGGATGACCTTTTTTGGTGATACCGCCATTTTCCTGATTTTAAAGCAGCATGCAGTGGCGCTGATTACTGATGTACAGGCCGACCAGTCGGTAGCATTGTTCAAGTTTTTTGAATACCTGCCGTTTTCCAGTATTAGCTCACTGATTGCAACTATACTGGTGGTGATGTTTTTTGTGACCTCGGCAGATTCCGGCTCGCTGGTGGTGGATATGCTGACCTCAGGCAAGCAGGAAGGTACACCACTATGGCAACGGGTGTTCTGGGCGGTATTGCAGGGAGTGATTGCCGCGGTGCTGTTACTGGCCGGTGGTCTTACGGCGCTGCAATCGGCCACCATTGCCAGTGCGCTGCCCTTTGCTGTGGTGATGCTGTTAATGTGCTGGGGCCTGTTTGTAGCCATGCGGCTGGATGTGCTGAAAAAAGAAAGCATGCAGGATGCCCGCATTACCCCACGTGCCGGTATCCATGCGCCGCGTAGCTGGCAGCAGCGGCTGCACCTGATTATGCATCGACCCAACAGTCTGGCCGAAGTCACTGCTTTTATGCACAATACGGTCAAGCCTGCCCTGCTGGAAGTCGCAGAAGAATTCAGGCGGCAGTCGATTGAAGCCACTGTGATTGAAAAAAGTCCGGAACACATCTGGCTTCAGGTCGGTCATCAGGAAGAATCTGATTTTTATTATTCAATTCGCGTGCGGCAGCATCAGCCTCCCGCTTTTATGACACAGGCGCAACAGCAGGCTATTCCGGCCATGTATTACCGTGCTGAGGTACACTTGCAGGAAGGGGGACAGGATTATGATATCATGGACTGGACTACAGAGGATATTATTCAGGACCTGATTGACCAGTATGAACGTCATTTGCACTTCCTGAATGTGGTGCGCTAGTAACTCCTCTACTGCATCAACGCGCTAATAAAAAGGTCATGTTTATCGCATGACCTTTTTTAATTCAACTACCCTTGAACTGGCTCGCTAATGCTTAGCGTTCACGCAAAGCTTCCTGAGCCTTGTTAAAGGGCTTGATCAGGTAATCCAGCACAGTCTTGCTGCCGGTATGAATGTCCACCGTGGCAATCATGCCCGGTACAATCGGGAATTTTTGGCCATGCTTGTTGGTGAGATGATCAGAATCGGTCAAAATATAAACGCGGTAATAATACACGTCTTTTTTAACTTCATCCTGAATGGTATCCGGTGAAATGATGGTGACCTTACCGGGCAAGCCGCCATAAATGGCATAGTCATAAGCGGTAATCTTGACCAGTGCCGACTGGTTGGGATGAATAAAAGCCACATCACGCGGGGAAATACGCGCTTCAACCAGCAATTGCTCATCCAGCGGGACGATTACCATCAGGCGGCCATTCTGCGGAATCACCCCGCCTACCGTGGTTACGGCAATTTCCTTGACCACGCCACGCACCGGAGAAGTAAAGGTCAGCCGGGTCAGTGAATCGGATTTACCGCGTACTACCGAACGTTGCGCTTCAATTTCAGCATTGGCTTTAGCCAGCTCTTCACGTGCCTGCACATAATACTGGTTGCGCACGTCATTGAGCTTGTTTTCAAGGTCATTGGCCTGTCGCTTTAGACGCAATACCTCAACATCACTGGCGGCGCCGCGTGCGACCAGCGGTTCAGTCATGGTGAGTTCCTGCCGCACCAGACGCAATGCCTGATTCAGCCCAGCGCTGGTTTCTTCCAGATTGGTACGCCGCGATTGGTACAGCGCGGTTTCTTCCCGCACTAAAATGGGTTCCTTACGCACTTCTTCCGGAAAACTCAAGGGCACGCCGCTAACTTCAGCCTTCAGGCGTGCCGCTGTGGCCAGTGCAGCCCGCAAGCGTGAGGCACTTTCTTCCACAGTGGATTCAAAACGGGTACGATCCAGCTGCGCCAGTACCTGCCCTTTTTCAACAATGTCGCCTTCGCGCACTTTCAGGTCAGTCAAAATGCCGCCATCCAGCGACTGAATCACCTGTTCTTTGGAGGACGGAATGACCTTGCCTGTACCAGTGGAAACTTCATCCAGTTTGAAGTGCCAGGCCCACAGCACAAAACAGCCAACCGCCAGTGCCACAATCCAGATAATAAAGGACGCCCGCGGCAATGGAGGTTCGGACACATAAGGGGCTGACTTGCTCATGTTAATCTCATTATTGATTCATCAGTACACTAAAACCCGTCAAAAGGCATAGTCCGTGCGTGTTATACATCAAGCTTGTTACGCATCAGGCCTGTTGCAGTCTGGCCTTGCTGGTGGCCAACACCTGCTCTTTAGGCCCATCCATCACAATCTGGCCATCATTGACCACAATCACACGGTCTACCAGATTCAGTACTGCCATGCGATGAGTAGCCACCACCAGCGTGCGGTGACCCAGCCAGAGTTTTAGCCGGTCAATGAGCTGCTTTTCGGTGACTTCATCAATAGCCGCTGTGGGCTCATCCAGCAGCACAATATTGGGCTGGCGAATCAGCAGGCGTGCCAGCAGCAACATTTGTTTTTGCCCACCAGACAGCCCATTGCCACCTTCCAGAATCAGATAGTCCAGACCTTCCTTGCGTGACTGCACAAAATTCAGCGCACCCACCATGTTGAGCACGTCCAGAATTTCCTGATCATTCACCAGCGGGCTGCCCAGTGTCAGATTTTCACGTAGCGTACCAAAAAACAAATGCGCATTCTGGTTGAGCAAACCCATATCACGGCGTACATCAGCAGGATCAATCAGGGTCAAATCCAGATCATCCAGCATCACCTGCCCGCTTTGCGCCATTTGCATACCAGACAGCAATTGCAGCAAGGTGGTTTTGCCAGCGCCATTACGACCCAGAATCGCCACCTTTTCACCCGCTTTGATATTCAGGTTTTTAATTGACAAAATTGGTTTGCTGTCATCATCTGTGTATTTAAAACTAACGTTGCTCAACTGGTAATTGCCCAGCAGCACAGCGCGATGAATCAGGCTGGCACGGTCTGGCTGGTCTACCGGACGCTTGATCAGTTCATCCAGACTCTGGCGCGCCACCTTGGCCTGTTGCCAGCGCGACATCACGCCGGAAATCTGCGCCAGCGGTGCCACCATACGCGATGACAGCAGCGAGCAGCCCACCAGCGCACCGGTTGTCATGTCGCCATCAATCACCAGAAAGCAGCCTGTTAGTACCACCAGCGCATACATGATGGTTTGCAGTTCCTGCGTCCAGGTCAGCAACAGGCCGCTAATAAAACGCTGGCGTTTGCTAATGTCAGCAGACACTTCATTCAGGTGATTCCACTGGTTTTGAAAACGCGGTTCCGCACGCAATAGCTTGATATCTTCAATGCCCTGTACCGCTTCCACCAGCATGGCATTACGGATTGATGATTCACGCATGCCCTCATTGGACAAACGGGCTAGCGGCTTTTGAATCAGTAGGCCGGGAATCAAAATCAGCGGAATTGCCAGCAAAATAATCAACACCAGTGGCCCGCCAATAATCCAGAAAATCACCAGGAACAAAAAGAAAAATGGCAGGTCAGCCAGCGCGCCAATAGTGGTGGACGTCACCAGTTCACGTACACTTTCAAGCTCGCGGATTTGCGAAATAAACGTTCCGGTTGACTTGGAACGCTCACTGTTACGAATGCGCAAGGCATGGCCAAACACGCGGTCAGACACACGCAAATCGGCCCGTTTGCCAATAATGTCCGACACATGAATGCGTGCCAAGCGCAAGCTAAATTCAAAAATTACGGCAATCAGCACGCCGCCTGCCAGCACCCACAAGGTTGGAATGGACTGCGCCGGTACAACCCGGTCATACACCTGCATGGAAAAAATAATGGCTGACAGCGCCAGCACATTGGCCACCAGCGAGGCCAGCATGATGTCGCCGTAGCGCTTCCAGTCCTTGAGGATAATGCCCCAGAACCAGTTTTTCTCATACGGCTTGATGTACTCATCCACGCGCGCATCAGCCACTGAGGTTTCCGGGCGCAGGATCAGTATACGGCGGGCCTGTGTCCTGATGTCACTGGTAGGCAGTGTCGTTGCCAAGCCATGATCGCCACTAAACTGCACACTGACATTGCCCTGACTGTCCACTTTTTCCAGAATACCCACCTGCCCGGTGCTAAATTCCACCACCACAGGCAAACGCCAAGCATCCAGAATGGCGTCATTAAACTGGTCAAAGCGCAGTTCAAGGCCAATTTGCCGCGCCATACTGTGCAGCAAGGCATCCAGTGACGTGGTTTTTTCCCAGTCCAGATTAATGCGGATATTTTCTTCCGAGCTTTCAATCCGGTAATGCCGTGCAATACCCAGCATAGCGGTTAGCCACGGGGCATAGCTGGGCTGCTGGTTTGCTTCGGCTTGGCTATTTGTTGCCGGGCTGGCAGCAGTTTGACTGTTCATGGGCTGACTCATGGTTGAATGTCCATGCCTTGTATGGTGGTATTGTTTAAGCCATAAACTGCTCTGGAACGTCCGGTAATGGCAATATAATTCACCACATTGTTCCAGATATCGTAGCGGGTATTTTCCCGGTCAGTGGCGGCCAGATGAATTTCCTGCTCGGAGTTCAGCAAATCCAGCGCGGTGCGTGTGCCCAGCTTGTATTGTTCCTGATACAGCTCACGGGTTTGAATAATGGCCTGCTCGCGGTCAGCCAGTACATTTAACCGTTGCTGTGCGCCCAGAATCTGCTCACGAAAACTGCGTGCCTGATCGGTCACATCCAGATAAGTGGCCTGAATTCTGGCCCGCGCTGCCTGTTCGGCATAACTGGCGGCCCGCTCTGATGCAGACAATGCGCCGCCTTGCGACAGGTTACTGTTCAAGGCAAACATTACTGAACTGTAAGTGCCGTCATCATCGGCATTACTGGGGTTGCGCCCATTGATGGCACGGCTGACTGAACCTTCTACAGCCAGTGTGGGATAACGCCGGGCATGGGCATTTTGCCGCTGGGCCTGTGCTTCGCGTCGTGCGGCTTCTGTAGCAATAATATCCGGCAAGGAATTAATCGGTGGATTGTCATAAAGCTGCGCCTGCTGCACCAAGACGCCTGGAATATCAGCAACCTGTTGTGGCAAGGCACCACCTACCAGTGTCCTTAATTTCTCACGCCACTGGTTAAGCGCAGTTTCCGTTTGTAGCAGCGTGGCCTGTGCGCCTTCATAACGTGCCTGTGCCTGCACCGGATCAGCCTGACTGCTAATACCTGCGCGTGCCCGCAGCCGGGTAATCTCCAGAATACGGGCAACCCCGCTCACCTGCTGTTCGGCAATTTTTTTGAGTTCCTGATAGCGCCGCACATTTACCACGGCTTCTGCGGTTTGCAGTGCAATATTATCAATTTGCTTGAGCACCACGGCTTTTTGCTGGTCTACACTGGCCTGTGCAGCATCCACATTACTGCGCACCTTGCCAAAGTCATACAACGTTTGCGTGGCATTCAGGCTTAAAAGCTGGCGGCCTGCCTCCGATGTTCCAATCCGGCCTGTGGTAACACCAGCCTGTACCTGTGGCCAGTAACCGCCCTTGGCGACATCAACTTGACTATATTCACTGGATAGTTGCGCCAGTGTCTGGGCAATGGCCGGATGCCGGTTGACTGCAATCTGAATGGCCCGGATTAAATCCAGATAGCTACTGTCTGCATTACTGCTACTTACAATGGCTGCATCAGGATTAGCCTGTATTTCAATAGTGGGCAATGTACCGGGGGTGGCTGCACTGCCGTTGTCAAACATAGGGGCACCATACGACTCCGGCTGTGATAGTGTCAGCTCGGACACACTAATGCGGTTGTCAGGCGGCGTATTTTGAAAAGCCGCCTGCAAATTACTCACCTTCTGAGTTAGCCGCTGCTTGACCGACAGTTTTTTAGTGGGTACTTCCTGCGCAAAGCCTTGGGCAGGTGCCAGCATCAACTGTGCCAGTACAATCGCTGCACCAAGACGGCTTAAAGCAGCGCCTGGCCTACCAGAATTGAGTAATGCTGTATGGCGTAAATCATTTTGCATTGAATGGTTAACACTTATTGGTATGTCATCAAAAATCATTGTCATTCATCTGGCCGCTTATTATACAGCCTGTCCATGAACCCAAGCATAATCCCTGTTTTTGCATTTGTCCTGTGTCACACCAGTTGATGGGATTTAACCCTCACCTGGCCTTGCGCATACTAAAGCCAAGTTCAAGTTCCAATCAATACCCAAACGTACCTGAATAACACATGGGTGTATTAATTGGGCCAGTCGCTGCAGGCAATAGCACATCATTAGGAGATTATACTGTAGCGGATGATGACCCTCGTGCAAAATTAGCTTGGCATCCTATAGATTAATCCGTAAAACTTTTGCTTTTTATCTTGGCAAAGGTTGTTATTTTGCTCAATTTTCACTAAAATTCGCGCTCCATTTTGTTTGGACTGTTTTAAGGTTCAAACCAACGATAATAGGTAGTGGTCAATGAAAACTCTCAGCGCCAAGCCTGCTGAAGTGCAACACGACTGGTATGTTGTTGACGCATCAGGCAAAACTCTCGGTCGTCTCGCGACTGAAATCGCTCGTCGCCTACGTGGCAAGCACAAGACATCTTTTACCCCTCACGTTGATACTGGCGACTATATTGTTGTCATCAACGCTGAGCGTGTACAAGTGACTGGTACTAAGTCCCAGAACAAAATGTACTATCGTCATAGCGAATTCCCAGGTGGTTTGAAAGAAACCAACTTTGAAAAGCTGATCAACCACAAGCCAGAAGAAGTGCTGCAACGTGCCGTTAAAGGCATGCTGCCAAAAGGTCCTCTGGGCTATGCCATGATCAAGAAAATGAAAGTATACGCTGGCAGTGAGCATCCACATACTGCTCAACAGCCACAGGTTTTGGACATCTAAGGAAGAAACGACATGGCAACTAATTATGGTACTGGTCGCCGTAAGACCGCAACCGCTCGTGTGTTCCTGTCCTCAGGTTCAGGTAAAATCACTATCAACAACCGTGATCTAGACACCTATTTTGGTCGCGAAACTGCCCGTATGGTGGTTCGTCAGCCATTAGAGCTGATCGACGCTGTTGGCAAATACGATATTTTCGTCACTGTTAAAGGTGGTGGTATCGGTGGTCAGGCTGGTGCAATTCGTCACGGTATTACCCGTGCGCTGATTGCAACTGACGAAACCCTGAAATCTGCACTGCGTCAGGCTGGTTTTGTTACCCGTGATGCGCGTGAAGTTGAGCGTAAAAAGCTCGGTCTGCGCAAAGCGCGCAAGCGTCCACAATTCTCCAAACGTTAATACGTTTGCCCTTTTGGGCGAGTTGTGCAAAAACCCCGGGAAACCGGGGTTTTTTATTGCCTGCTTTTTAATCCCGTTTTTCCAGCTTCATTAAATATCTTTAATGTTTAGCTTAGTGATCGCCAGGGCTTTGTTGTACATTAACCACCAAATTTACGCTACAAATCTGTCTTGTGATTCACTAAGGTTCAAGCTACAACCAAACCTTTGATTGCCCCACTTTACGCTGTTAATAATTTCAAGACGACTTGCCATGAACACATCCTCAAGCCTTGTTGCTGATTTTCAACCGCTGCCTGCTCCGCTGGTACAGCCGGTCTGGTGGCTGAGCAAACGCTGGTTTAAGCCACGTTTTTATGGGCTGGAGCATCTTGATCCCAAACGGCCAGCATTATATGTGGGCAATCACACCATTTATGGTTTTGATTCCCCGGCCTTTGTGCTAGGGATTTACCAGCATAAAAAAATCTGGCTGCGTGGTCTGGCTGATCATTTTCATTTTTATTTTCCGCTGTGGCGGGATGCACTGCAACAGTTTGGCGCCTTTGATGGCACACGGCAGGCAGTGGACAGGCTGATGCAGGCCCAGCAGCATATCCTAATTTATCCGGGTGGTTCGCGTGAAGTGCTCAAGCACAAGGGTGAGGCCTATCAGCTATTCTGGAAGCAGCGTCTGGGCTTTATTGAACTGGCCATCCAGCATGGCTATGACATTATTCCATTTGCTGCACTGGGTGGCGAGGAAACGCTGGACATTGTCTATGATGGCAATGACTTTAAACAATCATGGCTGGGCAAACTGGCACAAAAAAGTGGTTTTTCTGCAAGATTCTTGCGTCATGGCGAGTTTTTCTTTCCCATTGTTACCGGTTACAAACACATTCCCTTTTTACCCAAGCCCAAGGCACTGGCTTACCAGTTTATGCCACGCCTGACCACCCGGCATAAAGACATCAATGCCTCTGATGAAGAAAAAATGGCGCTGCGTGATTACATCCAACAGCAAATTGAAATTGGCCTGCAAATGCTGCGTCAACAGGATGATCCCAAGCCGACTGATGCCCAAGATTAACGGTGAAACCACCCCATCAATGAAGTTTTAGGCAATCTGGCAAAGGCGTTGTGCTGCCTGTTGCAAGGTGGCTTCAGTTTTGGCAAAACACAAGCGAATCAGGCGCTGGTCTTGAATGGGCTGTGCGTAAAACACCGAAATGGGGATGGTGGCAATGCCGTGCTCATGCACCAGCCACTGGCTCATGGCCACATCATTCAAATCATTGCGAACGGCTGAATAATCCAGCAACTGAAAATAGGTGCCCCGGCTGGGTAGCAATTTAAAGGCTGAAGGCCGGAGTAACTGGCAGAACAGGTCGCGCTTGGCCTGATAAAAACTGGCTAATTGATTAATATGCTCGGGATGCTGCTGCATAAACCTTGCCAATGCATGCTGGATTGGTGTAACCCCACAAAAATTCACATACTGGTGTACCTTTAAAAACGCCTGCATCAGTTCCGGTTGTGCCACCACATAGCCGGTTTTCCAGCCTGTGACATGAAAGGTTTTGCCAAACGAACCAATCATAAACGAGCGCGCAGCCAACTGCGGCAAGCCAAGCACACTGGCATGCGATTGTCCATCAAATACCAGATACTCATAGACCTCATCACTGAGCACCACAATATTGTACGGTTCGATGATGTCATACAGGGTTTTCAAATCCTGCAAGGTGATGACAGCCCCGCTGGGATTATGCGGAAAATTAATGATCACCAACCGTGTTTTGGCCGAAATCGTGTCTTTAAAACGGTTCCAATCAATGCAAAAATCAGTTTGCAATGGTACATGAATGCACACGCCACCTGCCAGTCGGGTGGCCGGATCATAACTGTCATAGCAGGGATCAAACACAATCACCTCATCACCTGCCTGCACCACCGCCTGAATCACACAAAAAATCGCAGCTGTTGCACCGGGGGTAATGGCAACTTCACTGGCAACATCCGCTAGCCAGCCATAGCGCTGTTGAATGGTAAGTGCCACTTGTTCGCGCAAGGAAGGCAATCCCTGCATCGGTGCATATTGCTGAAAGCCTTGACTGGCATAAGCTTTAAGCGCATCCAGCAGTTGCGACGGACTGTCAAAATCTGGAAAACCCTGCGACAGGTTCAATGCCCCGGTTTGCTGGGCCAGTTGCGTCATTTGGGTAAAAATCGAGGTGCCAATGGTCGGTAACTTATTGGGCAACTGAACGGGCATGACAAACTCCTGTACTACTCAAGCGAATGATTTTAAAAGCAGCTAAGCAATGTTTAATCCATCATAC
This sequence comes from Alkanindiges illinoisensis DSM 15370, assembly GCF_000619845.1. Lineage (GTDB taxonomy): Bacteria > Pseudomonadota > Gammaproteobacteria > Pseudomonadales > Moraxellaceae > Alkanindiges > Alkanindiges illinoisensis. The sequence continues at coordinate 64,461 of NZ_JHUX01000004.1, forward strand.
GCCATAGATACCAGGCTGCCACACTTTGATAAGGCGCCAGTTGTTCACCAATGGTGCGCAACTCCTTTTTGCTGGGGGCCTGTTCCAGTTTTTTAAGCCGCCGATAGCCCTGTTGCACTGCATAATCATCCACTGGCCACACATCCAGCCGCCCCAGATTAAAAATCAGTAGCATTTCAACCGTCCAGCGTCCAACCCCTTTTAGCTGGGTTAACTGCGCAATCAACTGTTCACTTTGCATTTGCTGGGCAGTACTAAAATCAGGAATTTCACCCTGCAACTGGGCCTGTGTAATGCCCAGAATACTGTCCAGCTTACGCGCTGAAAATCCGCAGGCATGAATCAGCTGTGGATCAGTCTGCACCAGTTGCATGGCGGTGGGAAACTTTCCCTCATAAAGCACTAGCAGCCGATTTAAAATGGCTTGTGCTGCCTTGCCATGTAGTTGCTGGTGTGCAATGGCCCGAATCAGGGCTTCATATGGCTGTTGCACCGGTTTTAGGTCAAGCTGGCATTCTCCCACTCTGGCAATGTGTTGTTGCCAGTCATCATCAAGGCTGGCCAGAAAGCTGCTGGCCTGTTTAAACACCTGTTTTTGATTTACGCTAATTCCAGAAGATTCTATCATCGTGTTGTAGCCTGCCTTTATTTAACCTGCACGCCGAAAAGTAAAGTTAATACGTCGTTCACCGAGTAGCGGATGACAGCCAGCCTTTAACGCTAAAATACCATGATAGCGCAAGCGGTCTACCCCGCCCCATACCACCACATCGCCATGCTGTAGCAAAATTTTTTGCGGTTTATCCTGCCGTTGCAACCCACCAAACAAAAACGTGGCAGCAATCCCTAGTGATACCGATACCACGGGCTGGCTTAGGTCTTTTTCATTTTTATCCTGATGCAGCGACATTTTTGCACCAATGGCATATTCATTGATCAGGCAGGCGTCCGGCTGAAAATCATTAAACCCGGCAAGGCTGGCAGCCTGTATTGCTAATGTTTTAAAGATAACCGGCATCGCTGGCCATGGTTTGCCGGTCAATGGATCAAGCGGTTGATAGCGATAGCCCTGCCGGTCCGTCACCCAGCCCAGTGTGCCACAATTGGTCATGGCAGCAGACATCCGGTAACCTCCCGGCGTAACCATCTGCCGAAATGGCGCGTGTGCCGTAATCTGGTCAATTGCCGTTATTAACTCATGCTGCATGGCGCTGGCAAACTGGCGCAGTACCACCGACTGCTCACCAATTTTTTCGATGCTGGTTTTTTCAGGCTCAGCTTTTTCTGTTTCATCAGGCAATCCTTCAAACAAATCCAGATTCATTGGTTGCTCCTACCAGTTTGACTCACCATCGCCAAGTTAGGACACTCTAGCGTGTGATTAAACATAACGCATTTAATGTCACAAAAATTAAAATGCTTAAGCCTGCAAAAATAAAACGATGTTATTACCGGGCAATCCATTTAATCGCGCTATAATCTCAAGTATCCTGAAATTTTATTGACATAGCCTTTTGGCAATATGAATAACGAGTTAGCTCCCCAGCAAGGTATTGTTCTCTATAGCCATCCCGATGATCATTATAGCCATCGCATCCGGCTGGCGCTGGCCGAAAAAAATGTGAAGTACCAACTGGTGCTGGTGGATGAATTTTCCGAAGATGTGGCCGACCTCAATCCCTATAATCAGTTGCCAACGCTGGTGGAACGTCAGGTGCGCCTGTATGAAAGCCATGTCATTTTAGAATATCTGGACGAGCGTTACCGGCAGGCCAAGCTGCTCCCCGACACGCCAAACCTGCGTGCTGAACAGCGCCAGTATGCATGGCGTATCGAACAGGACTGGATGAAACTGGCTGATATCCTGCTCCGCCATCCCGATACACTGGACGAAAAAGCCGCCCGCGAGGCGCGTCATAGCTTAAGCCAGTCACTGGTGAGCCTGTCGCCCCTGTTTTCTCACTTTCCATTTTTTATGAGTGAGCAATTTGGCTATAACGACTGTATATTAGCGCCACTGTTATGGCGTCTGCCACAAATGCAGATTCATTTACCAAGCGCCCATTGCAAGCCGCTGCTGGCCTATTGTAAAAGACTTTTTGAACGACCTGCTTTTATTGCCTCGCTGACTGAATCAGAACGCCATAAACAGCAAAATCCACTGTACAGGTAATGCCATGTCTACTGAAATGATCCCAACTCGTCCGTATTTGCTCCGGGCAATTTATGAATGGACCAATGACAACAAACTGACACCTTACCTGCTGGTCAATGCTGAACTGCCCAACGTGCATGTACCGCGCCAGCATGTACAGGATGGCCAGATTGTATTAAACATTGCACCGCATGCCGTACACCAGATGGTGATGGACAATGATGCAGTCAGCTTTAGCGCCCGTTTTGGCGGCGTTTCACAGCAATTGTATATTCCGATGGCTGCCGTACTGGGACTGTATGCACGCGAAAATGGACAAGGCCTATTTTTTGACCCGCAGGAATATGAAGGCTATCAAGCCAGTGCCGCAGATCAGTCCGTAGATGGTGGTCAAAATGAAACAGATCAGGCTGCTGACCAGAATGCTGCTACAGCTCCAGTCAAAAAACCCAGCTTGCGTATTTTGGATTAACAGGCGGTATTAACAGGTTTTTAGCTTAACCGAGGAACACCGAATGGCGTTTTCATTACTTGATCACTTGCAAAATAGTCGCCAGACTGAGATTCAGGCTCTTGTGCCAGCTATTGATGATAACGGCCAGCGTGAATTGCTAGCCATTGTGCTGGGTCAGCTTATTGTGCTTGACCGTAGCAACAGTCAGGCCTTGTATCAGGCCATTGCAGCACAAAAGCATGACATATTCTGGCAGGGCCTTGATGATCAGGCCATCAGCCAGCTTGCAGCAACTTCTGCCCTGCCTGTTAGCGAATTTAAAACCGTACTTGACCAGTTATATGGCTATGCCAGTAATGAAATTCATGCACTGGACAGCACTGCCAATCTGGAACAAGCCGGGGTGTCTGAACTGATTCAGGGACAGACGGAGTATCTGGCTGGTGCTGCGCCAGATCAGGTGTGGCACGTGTTAAACTTGACGGAACTACAGGGCCAGACTGCTGCTACAGAAACAGCCGTTGATCTTAACGCCAGTATTGCAAGCTTGAATAAACTCATGATGGATGCCAGCCAAATGAACACGCAAACGCCTGACCATGCACACCACAACGATCCTGCTGTAGCGCATGATCCGGATTTACATCACGACCAGCACGATCACGCTTATGGCCATGCAGCCATTGAGCTGCCTCCACAACGCCCAGCACCACGTTTCTTTTTAGTCCTGGAACCATTAATTGCATTGCTGATTCTGATTGCCCTGTGGGAAATTTATAACAACCTGACAGGCTACTAATCCGGCTTCATGCCTGTTACCCATTTGTATTAACAGGCATGGTTTTTATAAGTTTTGCTTTTATAAGAGTTAGCCACGCCGAGCTTTAGAAAAAGATAATATAAACTGGTTCATCAAGGCATAAAAAAACTGGCAGTAAGTCGGAAATAGCCTTACTGCCAGTAAAACTGGTTATTTCAAATCTTATTAATTAAATTTTAAAACTGACATGTAAAATTACAGCCACTCAACTTAAAAGACCGACCACCGCATCACTTTTCAGCAAATCCTGCAAACGTGCAGCATTTTCAAAATTGCCATGCTTGAACAAGGCACGTACCCGCTGCCCCTGTGCCTCAAAAATCAGGCATTCCAGTCCAAGCTCTTGTCCGTCAATATCAGTCAGGCACAAGCGCATATCACGCGGCTGTGACAACAGTTGCTGCGCCATTTCTACACTGCCTGCATCAATCAGCACACCGAAAAAGTTAATGTCTACCACATTAACTTGGGTTTCCAGCTCAGGTTGTACCCGGTGGCGCATCAGATAGCTGGACTGTTTAAGCTGTAGCCGTGCTTCTCCGCGGCGCTCCATGTTTTGCATTTGCTCACGGTTTAGCACCCGCACGCCTTCCACTTCGGCAATGTCTTTGCCTTGCAGGAACGTTGCAAACAGGTTCATGGTTTCCTTGCGGCGCTGCAATTGAGGTACATGATCGGCATTTTCAATCATGGCAAACTGCATGTCCTTGCATTGCAGGGCAAAGTTGGCATTTTCAAATGGCAGGGTAAAGCTGTCAAATTCACCACAAGCCACCATGGTTTTGCATTGTGGACTGGGCACGTGTTGCAGACGTAATAAGCGATTACAATTAATTTCGTAGCGCAGGCGTTCTGTGGTCGCAAAATCCGCCATTTGCCTAAAAAACAAGCGCTTGGCTGTGGGTGACATCCGGGTCTGGTCAAGGCGGGCATGGTTAATCAGGTACAAAATGACAGCCTGACCAAATTCTTCCATGCGGTCTTCACGCATCAGGTGCAGGGATTCTTCCAGCAACATGCGCCAGCTGGGACGGGTTTTTTGCATCACGCCCATCAGCACCAGCCGCTCAATTTTTTCAGGACGCTGGTCAGCAAAATGGGAAGCCACCACTGAACCCAGTGACATGCCCATAATGGAAACCTTGTTTAAGCCCACTTCATCCATCCAGCGGCCCAGCATGCCTGATAGCTCTGGCAATTCCAGAATACCTGCAGACGCACCTGTTTCCACATTGGTAATTTGCTGGTTACCGCCCATTGAGGGCAAGTCCACCAGAATGATAGGGCCACATTCCAGCAGTTGTTCTACACAGTATTTATAGGAATTAAAGTTTTGAAAGGCACCACCAATAATTACCACTGGCGGCAAATGCATGGTTTCTTCGAGGCCAAAGGCCACATATTCGATTTTCCAGCCATCAATCCAGTGTGCCCGGCTGGGTTCCTTAAAGCTGTTACGCGTATAGGTGTCAAAAAAACAATGAGGTTGAATTCGCTGGATCAAGCTATCATGCATATCCTGTTGCCCTAACGCCCACACGGCATTCATAACACACTCCTTGTAACCCCACGACATCCCTTGGTATAGCGTGGCTAATTTCAGTAATAAGCAGCATGAATTCCATTCACATAGCTACCTACATTTCTTTTATGACATCACTGTCAGCATTTCCAGTTATTCCTTTACTGGTCATTTCATTACAGACTTTCTGTGATTGCTAGATATACCATAAGTTGCTGGCTTGTGAACAGCATATTAACTACTAAAATAATATAATTCTGATGAACAAAAGATCTTGAACAGTGACACAATCCGCACAATTGCTTCAAATATACCGCTAAAAGTAGTTTGCTGCTAAACTAGCCCATTCAATCTTTATACCTTATTGGAAATATCAATGTCCGCATCACTCAATGATTATATGCAAACGTTAGGGCAACAAGCACGTGCTGCCGCACGGGTGCTATCAGGTGCGCCGACAGAAAAGAAAAATGCTGCACTATCCTGTATTTATGATGCACTTAAAACCGGACGTCAGCAAATTCTGGCAGCCAATGCAAAAGACATGCAGCGCGGTCAGGAACGTAATCTGGATGCTGCCTTGCTGGATCGGCTGGAACTCACTCCTGCACGTTTTGAAGGCATGTTACAGGGTCTACAGGATGTGATTACGCTGATTGACCCGGTGGGGGTGATTACCGATCTGGCTTACCGTCCGTCGGGTATCCAGATTGGCAAAATGCGGGTGCCACTGGGTGTGGTGGGAATGATTTATGAATCGCGTCCCAATGTCACACTGGAAGCAGCGTCTCTGGCGTTAAAGTCCGGTAATGCTATTATTTTGCGTGGTGGCTCTGAGGCCTTTGAATCCAATCAGGCCATTGCCAAATGCATTCAGAATGGCTTGCGGGCTGCCCATTTGCCTGAACATTGTGTACAAGTGATTGACACACCGGATCGGGCTGCTGTGGGCTTGCTGATTACCATGTCGCAATTTGTTGATGTGATTGTACCGCGCGGTGGCAAAAGCCTGATTGAGCGCATTACCAATGAAGCCAGTATTCCGGTAATCAAGCATCTGGACGGCAACTGCCATGTGTTTGTAGAGCGTCAGGCCGACCTGCAAAAAGCCCTGCCCATTTGCTTTAATGCCAAAACCCACCGTTATGGCGTGTGCAATGCAATGGAAACCCTGCTGCTGGATGAACCCATTGCTGAAGATTTCCTGCCGATGATTGCCGAGCTGTATCTGGAAAAAGGCGTAGAGCTGCGCGGCTGTGATGAAACCCGCCGGATTCTGGGTGAAACGGTGGTTGCCAAAGCCAGTGAAGAAGACTGGTATACCGAATATCTGGGGCCAGTACTGGCGATCAAGATTGTTGATGGCATCACTCAAGCCATTGACCATATTAACCAGTATGGCTCGCATCATACCGATGCCATTGTGACCGAAAACTACAGTATGGCGCGCCAGTTCCTGCGCGAAGTGGATTCCAGTTCGGTAATGGTTAATGCCTCTACTCGTTTTGCCGATGGTTTTGAATATGGTTTGGGTGCTGAAATTGGCATTTCTACCGACAAGATTCATGCACGCGGGCCTGTAGGATTGGAAGGTCTGACCTCACAAAAATGGATTGTGCTGGGTGATGGCCAGATTCGCCATTAATCTAACCGGAAAATCTTTTGGAAAATAAAAAAGGGTTGCAGATGCAGCCCTTTTTTTATGCCTGCTGAATGAATAACAAATTATCTTACGGTCACGGTCAGCGCATAATGATACACATCAGCCGCAGGCTGCTCACCAGCCTTGGTTTGCGGGTAACTGGTTTTAATTAAATACTGGCCCGGCTGTGCAAATTGAATCCGTACCTGCCCGTCTTTATCAGACATCACATCCGGTTTAGCTTCAGTGTCTTCATCATGATGCATGGTACCCGCCTTTTCAACATGCAAACCCGTATTTGCCGCAGGCTTGCCATTAAACAGCACCTGAAAATTTAAACCTTCGGATTGTTTAAGCTGGTTGGGATGCTGGCTGAATTTCAGCGCCAGACCTTTGTTATCAAGGGTCAGTGCTTGTTGGGTTGCTTCACCTTTTGTGACATAGCTCACCACTTGACCATGAGCCTTGCTGGTGAGCTTCTGATCAGTGGATTTGACTTCGCTGGTAATTAAATAGGGACGCTCACTGGCTGCAGGCGCCTTATCAGCAGGCATGTCATATACTGCCTTCCACAGTCCATTCTGCCGGGCATAGTTGGTGCTGTGTTCAGCCTGTGCAAAAACCTTGTAAGTGCCTGGCTGTTCCATGGGCAACTCAAGCACAGTCGCACTTTGCAGGCCAGATAGGGGGGTCAATTCCTGCTGTTTTCCCTGTGGATTGACACTGTAATACTGCGCCTTTAATGGAAATTCCGGAACAAACAAATCCTCGGTATACCCTGCATGCAGCAGCACCTGCTTGCCTTCCGGTAAATCACTTAATGGCAAAATATAGGCTTCATGCGCGTTGGCCACACCAGCCAACAGTAGTGCTGCACTCAGCAAACCTGTATACATTCCGGTTTTAATCATTGCGATTCCCCACTTAAAAAATTCTGAAAAACCTATCTTACAATAGTGTTTATAAAAATTATTCCTATATAAAAACAATTCTCAGTTTCATTTAAGATTCATTAAAGCTTACTGTTTAATACTTAAATGCTTAACCATTATTTGCTACTTTTGTCGTTTAGCACACTGTGCAACTTTGCTGTAGGGTTTGTTATGGCCTTGATGGGCTTTATATTTTGCTTTGGTCTGGAATTTATTCTGAGAATGATATGTCTGCTTGCATCCTGGTAATCAATTGCGGTTCTTCATCCATTAAATATGCCCTGATTGGCACTGGCGCTGAGCAGCGGATTGCCGGGCTGGCCGAAAATCTGGGTACGGCACAGGCCCGGATTAAAGGAACACAGGCGGATGGCAGTACGTTTAACTATCAGTTTAACGACAATAATGATGCACAGGCAAAACCAGCCAGCCATGCCGATGCGCTGCAATACATTCTTAACCAGTTGTCAAATCATCAGCCTGCTGCAATTGGACACCGGGTTGTCCATGGAGGTGAAAAATTTACGCAGGCCGTGCAGATTGATCCACAGGTGATGGCCAGCATCCGGCAAACTTCGGCGCTGGCCCCATTGCACAATCCGGCCAACCTGCTGGGTATTGAAGCCACGCTGGCGTTATTTCCCAGCTTGCCGCAAGTGGCCGTGTTTGATACGGCTTTTCATCAAAGCATGCCGCCGCAAGCCTATCGCTATGCCATTCCAGAAAATTTATATACAGACTACGGGGTGCGCCGTTATGGCTTTCATGGCACCAGTCATGCTTATGTGAGTGAGCGCGCCAGTATACTTGCCGGTATGCCAGATCAGGGCGGCTGGCTAACGGCTCACTTAGGCAACGGCTGTTCCACTTGCGCCATCTGGAATGGCCAAAGCATGGACACCAGCATGGGCCTGACTCCACTGGAAGGTGTGGTGATGGGCACCCGTAGTGGCGATGTTGATCCCGGCTTGCACCGTTTTCTGGCTGATAATCTGGGTTGGTCACTGCTTAAAATTGATGAGGTGCTAAACCGTAACAGTGGCTTGCTGGGCCTGTCCGGGCTGTCGAATGACATGCGCACGCTAGTGGATGCTGCCAAACAGGGCAATGAAAAAGCACAGCTTGCGGTGGATGTGTTTTGCTATCGGCTGGCCAAGTCACTGGCAGCCATGAGTTGTGCCTTGCCTGTCCTGCATGGCCTGATTTTTACCGGTGGCATTGGTGAAAATGCAGCAGATATCCGCGCTAAAACTATTGGTTTGCTACCACATTTTGGCTGCACGCTGGACGATGAAAAAAACCAGCGCATGTACGCGGGTGCAGAAGGTCGCATCGACGCCGGACAAGGCCCGCAAATCTGGGTAATTCCCACCGATGAAGAAGGCCGGATTGCTGCGGAGACCCGTCAGGTTTTAGGGCTGGTTGAATAAAGTCAAGCCATCGGATGAGTTTTATAGATTAGGTTAAAAGCATTAAAGGAAAGCAAAATGAAAACATTTTTACTGGTTCCTACCGGCATTGGCGTTGGTTTGACGTCAGCGTGTCTGGGGCTTATTCATGCACTGGATTGTCTGGGCATTAAATCGGGCTTTTTAAAACCATTTGTACAAACCGAACTGAATGGCAGTGGTGCGGATCGTTCCTCGGCACTGGTAGGCCGCACCTTTGGCCTTAATCCTCCGCTTGCCATTGGCCAGCATCAGGTAGAACGCATGCTGGGTGATAACCAGCTGGATGAACTGCTGGAAAAAGTGATTAGCCTGTACCATGATGCGGCACAGGGCAAGGATATGGTAGTAGTGGAAGGTGTGGTGCCTACCGGAGAAGCCAGTTATGCTGCCCAGTTAAATATTGGTCTGGCGCAGGCCCTTGATGCCAAAGTAATTCTGGTTACCACAGCAGACATGCAAAACCCGGAAGCATTGGCCGACCGCATTGATATGCATTTGCGGCCTTTTGGCGGCACTGTGTCACCACGTACCCTGGGCACCATTTTAATGCGGGTACAGGGCTTGCCCGCTGATAGCGCACAAATTCCACTGGCCACCGATAGCTCACTGCGCCTGACTCAGCCTTTACAACAGCTGATTGAACAGGTACAGCCATTCTCGCCACTGGTGGGCACCGAGCAGTTTCCGATTATTGGCTTGGTGCCGTTTAGTAATACCTTGAGTGTGCCACGCACGCTGGATGTGGCCGATGTCCTGAATGCCGAGTGGCTCAATATGGGCGACGCTGAACAGCGCCGGGTACAGCGCACCAGTTTGACGGCGCGTACCGTAAGCAATGCCTTGCCGGGCTTTAAGCCGGGTACATTAATTGTCACGCCTGGTGATCGTGATGACATTCTGGTGGCTGCGGCACTGTCCAGCATGAATGGTGTTCCGCTGGCTGGCGTACTGCTAACAGGTGGCTATATCCCTCATCCCGCCATTGTTGAGTTATGCCGCCCGGCCTTAAAAACTGGTCTGCCCGTACTGTCGGTTAGCATGGATTCTTTTGAAACCGTGAGCCGCTTAAGCCAGATGAGTAATGAAATCCCCAGTGATGACATTGAACGCGCCGAACAGGTCACCCGCTTTGTGTCCAGTCATATTGACCTGGACTGGCTCAAGGCACACAGTGCCCTCACTTATGCAACCCGGCTGTCGCCTTCCGCCTTCCGGCATGAGCTGGTGCAACGCGCGCTAAGCCATAAAAAACGGATTGTACTGCCTGAAGGCGCCGAACCCAGAACCGTACAGGCCGCAGCCATTTGCCAGTCACGCGGTATTGCTCACTGCATCTTGCTGGCCAAGCCTGAAGAAGTCGAAGCAGTCGCCAAGGCGCGTGCCATTACCCTGCCGCCTGATCTGGAAATCATTGATCCCAACCTGATTCACCACCAGTACATTAGTGCCATGGTTGAACGCCGTAAAGGCAAACTCACCGAGCCAATGGCCGAAGCCCAGTTGCAGGACACCGTCGTGTTGGGCACCATGATGCTGGCATTGGGCGAAGTGGATGGCCTAGTGTCAGGCGCTGTACATACCACGGCCAATACCGTGCGCCCGGCTTTCCAGCTGATTAAAACAGCACCCGATTACTCACTGGTTTCTTCGGTGTTTTTTATGCTGCTGCCGGATCAGGTGGTGGTGTATGGCGACTGTGCCATTAATCCAGACCCGAATGCTCAAGAGCTGGCTGAAATTGCCATTCAAAGTGCTGAATCTGCACTGGCATTTGGCATAGAACCACGCGTTGCCATGATTAGCTATTCCACCGGTGAATCCGGTTCAGGCACCGATGTTGACAAAGTTCGTGAAGCCACCCGCATTGCCCGCGAGCGCCGTCCAGACCTGCTGATTGATGGCCCGCTCCAGTATGATGCTGCGGCCATTGAAAGTGTAGGCCAGCAAAAAGCGCCCAATTCACCCGTTGCCGGACGTGCCACCGTGTTTATTTTCCCCGATTTAAATACTGGTAATACCACTTACAAGGCCGTACAGCGTAGTGCCAATGTGGTGAGCGTTGGCCCTATGCTGCAAGGCTTAAACAAGCCGGTCAATGACCTGTCTCGTGGGGCGCTGGTTGATGACATTGTTTACACCATTGCACTCACTGCGATTCAGGCCATTCAGCGCAATGTTCAGCCTGATTAATTAAGAGTTACAGCCAGCACTTATAGCGGCCAAAAGTAGGTTTGTCTAAAATTCTTACATTTTTTAACCGTCTTTATTAGCCATTTTTTAACCGTGAAATGGCTAATTTTTCATTAATTGATTAAAAATAAAACAATTACACCAAAATTGAAATTTTTTTAGATTTGCGCTATAGTAATAGTGCCTAATTGTATGGATTTAATTCCCTGTATGAATATTGAACCTTCTCGAGGTCAATCATCAACATCCGATAAAACCTTTACTACTACTGGTGTTATCGCAAACTCTGCACTTTCCGCCGCAAATCAAACCGATAAAAATGCACAAGAATGCCTTGAAATCGTACGTTTTGCCTTGAATGATGTCAAAGCCCAAAATATTGTTGAGCTTGACGTTACTGGTCTGACCAATATTTCTGATATGGTTGTGATTGCCAGTGGAACCTCAACCCGTCATGTGAAAGCGCTGGCTGACAATGTGGCTGAAGAAGCCAAAAAACAGGGATACCGCCCTGTTGGTGTTGAAGGTGAGCGTGATGCCGAATGGATTCTGATTGATTTAGGATTTGTTGTGGTACATGTGATGTTGCCAACAGCCCGCAAGTTTTATGATCTGGAAAGCCTGTGGCGTCCGGTTGAGAAATAACTGCTGGTATAGACATTTAGCTTCGCTAAAAAAGCTGACTGGTCTGGTGTGAGCCAGTAAAAAAGCAGGGATATGACCTGCTTTTTTGTTGTGTACCTATAACCATTTGCGGTAATAAGTCTAGTCTCTCTACAGCAACTGACGAATAGGCCATTCTGGATGATTTTCTTCCAGAAACTTGACCGCCATAGATAATTGCCGATCTGCCTTCACTGGCCCCACATACTCACATAGGGCGCTATAAATCAGGTTAATCACCTGCTGCATATCCTCAATGGTCAGCAAGCTGCTGGGTGGTGCTTCCATATCCGTCCCTGTCCACAGCCGTAAGGCATGAATGCTGTCACTCGCCATTTTCAGCTTGGGAATGGTATCCATCAGGTATAGTCGCAGGCTACGATCAATCTGGGCAGGTGCAGTTTTAAACAGGCGCTGGCTTAGCGCAGTAAAGCATTGCATTAAGGCCTGAGCGTGTTCATCCCCTTTAAACCGGGTGGGCATGTCCAGTGATTCAGCATGGCGCAATATCGGTTTTCCCGGCTTGGTTTTCTTGCTGGCAAGCTGGTTGTCCCGCTCCCGTGCTGACAGGGCCAGCAGGACGCTTTGCAACATTTGGGAACGCTGGGACTTTAAAGTGGCAGTGGTGCAAATTTCATTTAAAAACCGTTGCAGGACGAATGCCGGTTCATGGCTATAGTGCAGTTCCCAGAATTCCAGTATGTCCTGCAGGTAATCATCCGGCAAAAAAGGTTTTAATCCCTCTTCCACGGCTTGCCGCTTTTGCGCCACACTCAGGTGCGTCTTTGCATCAGAATTCATGGTTTTCACTCCTCCCTGTATGAGCACTAGCGACGGGTATTCAACTGATCAGGATCAAATACCGCAGCATCCTGAAATTCGGGATAGGCCAGTTCGGCATGTTCGGTATAATCCAGACCACGCTGTTCATGCTGTGGTGATACACGCAGGCCGCCCAGTAATTTGCTCAGAACAAAGTACACTACCAGCGCTGCACCAAACCCCCATATAAATCCTGAAAAAACACCAATGCACTGCACCAAAACCCGGTTCAGATTAAATAACTGTCCTTCAAAAAATAAACCCGCTGCAATGGTGCCCCATGCTCCGCAAAAACCATGCACACTCACGGCATCGACTACATCATCCAACCCTAGTCGCTCCAGCAACAAAGGCCCGTAAGTCACCACAATACCTGCGATAAGGCCGGTCAAAATGGCAAATATTGGTGACATGCTGGCACATCCAGCAGTAATCGCCACCAATCCTCCCAGACTGGCATTGATCGCACCAGTGAGCAAAATGGCTTTACCGCGTATTAAACTCAGCAACAGATAAGTTACAGTACCTGCACAGGCCGCCAGATGGGTATTTAGTGCAATCTTGCCAATGTTGCCCCCTGCTGCCACTGTTGAACCCGCATTAAAGGCAAACCACGCCAGCCACAGCATAAAACCACCTAGCGCAACTAGGCTCAGATTATGGCCCGGAATATGGCGGGCACGACCCTGACTATCAAATCGGCCCATTCGTGGCCCTAGCACGATAATGCCAGCCAGTGCCACCCAGCCGCCAATCGAATGCACCACAGTAGAGCCGGCAAAGTCAATAAATCCCATTGCCTTGAGCCAGCCGTCACCACCATGGGCACTGCCCCAGGCCCAGCTGCCAAATACCGGATAAATCAGACCACTCACCAGACAGGCACCAGCCAGATAAGCCACAAAGTGAATACGTTCTGCCATGGCACCGCTGGCAATGGTGGTGGCTGTTGCAGCAAACATCATTTGAAAGAACATGAACGTCCAATCCCAGTCGGCCATTTTTTCCGGGAAAAAATGACTTGCCCCAAACCAGCCAGTGCTGTTGGTGCCGAACATCAGGCCATAACCCACTGCCCAGAACACCAAGCCACCAAAACAGGCATCCAGATAGTTTTTCATAATGACATTCACGGCATTCTTGCTGCGGACCATGCCGCCTTCGACCAGTGCAAAGCCAGCCTGCATCATAAACACCAGCATGGCTGCCACCACCACCCAGACGCTGTCCACTGCCAGCTTGATTTCACCCAGATTATCGGGCGCGGCATAGGCAATGCCTGTACTCCCCAAGCCAGCCACCATGAAAAATATTGATACCCAACGCTGATTACACATGTTCATCCCCTTTGATGATTACAGGGGACAACGCAAACAGCATGCCAAGATATTAAGCAAAACTTAATTTTTACGCTGGCTTAAGCAATTTTCTTAAAATTAGCGATCAAAAACTCGCTATAAAAAAAGCTGCCCGATTGGACAGCTTTTTTTGAATCAATGACTTTTAAGATAATTAGCCAGTCTTAGTGACCGCCACCATTAATCGCTTTGGTCATGTCTTCCACAACTTTCTTGGCATCACCAAAGATCATCATGGTCTTGTCATTGTAGAACAGGTCATTGTCAAGACCAGCATAACCAGTTGCCATGGAACGCTTGATCACCATAATGGTGCGTGCCTTGTGGGCTTCCAGAATAGGCATGCCATAAATTGGTGAGCTTGGATCATCTTTCGCCGCAGGGTTAACCACGTCGTTTGCACCAATCACCAGCACCACATCAGTGGCCGGGAAATCGGAGTTGATTTCATCCATTTCCAGAATGTCTTCATAGGCAACGTCGGCTTCAGCCAGCAATACGTTCATGTGGCCCGGCATACGGCCAGCAACCGGATGGATTGCAAAGCGTACAGTCACGCCCTGCTCTTTGAGCAGATTAGCCAGTTCTTTAACCGCGTTTTGAGCACGGCCTTGCGCCATACCATAACCCGGTACAATGACCACGCTGTCTGCGTTTGACATCAGGAAGCCAGCATCGTCGGCAGAACCAGAACGGTAGTTACGCTGTTTAACTTCTCCAGCCTCTGCGCCACCTGCTGCACCAGCAGTTGCGATACCACCAAACAATACGTTGATGATAGAGCGGTTCATTGCCTTACACATGATGTAGGATAGAATGGCACCGGATGAACCCACCAGAGAACCTGCCACAATCAGCATGTTGTTTTCCAGGGTAAAACCAATACCTGCCGCCGCCCAGCCAGAAAATGAGTTCAGCAGGGATACCACCACGGGCATGTCACCGCCACCCACTGGTGCAATCCACACCCAGCCAAAGGCCAGTGCCAGCACTGTCATGGCCCAGAAGGCTTGCATGTTGCCAGTGCTAAAGAACACAAAGCCGCTAGCTAGCATGGCAATAAAGATAATGGCCTGAACCGGTTTAACCCAGCCACCTTTAATGGTTTTGGCCCACTTTTTAGCCGCCAGCTTGCCATAGGCAAATACAGACGCTGTAAAGGTGATCGCACCCACAAAACAGCCCACGAACAGTTCAAACAAATGAACCTTGCTCATGTGTGCATGCTCTACACCGGCAGTGGTTAATGCTGCTTCATTATTTGCAAACAGATCAATCAGCTGGTTGTTGTGCAAGATTGCAGCAATGGCAATCAGGACTGCTGCCAGACCAACCAGTGAGTGCATCAGCGCTACCGTTTCTGGCATCTGGGTCATCGGTACAGTACGCGCGCGGGCAATACCCACCACGGCACCCAGCACCATCGCACCCAGAATCATGGGTACAACCGGATGGTCAGCAACAAAGAATGTGGTGATTACAGCAATTGCCATGGCAACCATGCCATAACGGTTACCTGCAATTGCAGTCTTGGGACCAGACAGGCCACGCAATGTCAGAATAAAAAGGACCGCACCGATTAAATAAAACCAGTTGGCATATTCACGTATAAATTCCATCAATCCTGCCCCTTACTCTTTGGCCGCTTTTTTGGCTTTAGGCTTGAACATTTCCAGCATACGTGCTGTTACTGCAAAACCACCAAAAATGTTAATGCTGGCCAGGAATACTGCAACAGCGCCCAGCACACTAACCACGTTAACGCTCTGGAACGCCACGTTTCCATCTATGCCAATTGCCGGTAAGCCAACAGTTTGCAGCATGGCACCAACAATAATAATGGAGGACAGCGCATTGGTTACCGCCATTAAGGGTGTATGCAATGCTGGTGTAACACCCCACACCACGTAATAGCCCACAAAAATGGCCAGTACAAAAATCGTTATCGTTTCAACCATGATTGTGCTCCTTAACCACGTTTGAGCAGCACTTGGCCGCCATGGGTTACCAACAGGGCTTTTTGAATTTCATCGTCCTGGCTCAAAACCAGATTTTTTTCTTTATCAAATAAAGTTTCAACGAAATTCAACACGTTACGCGCATACAATGCAGACGCTTCAGTGGCCAGCGTGGCAGGAATGTTTGGGATACCCAGAATCTTGACACCATTGGCGGTTACAACGGTTTCACCAACCTGTGAGCCTTCCACGTTACCGCCCGTTTCAACTGCCATGTCCAGAATCACTGAACCGGGTTTCATCTTGGCAACGGTGGTCGCATTGATCAGGCGTGGGGCATTGCGGCCAGGAATCAGTGCTGTGGTAATCACGATATCCGCATTGGAAACGGCTTTGTCCACAATGGCAGCCTGATCCTTGATGTACTGCTCACCGGGCTGCCAGCCATAACCGCTTTTAGCAGCTTCGGCAGCACGGGCTTTTTCTTCATCGGACATTGGCACATCAAGCCATTTGCCGCCCAGCGACTCAACCTGCTCTTTGGCGGTTGGACGCAGGTCAGTCGCTTCTACAATAGCGCCCAGACGCTTGGCGGTTGCAATGGCCTGCAAGCCAGCAACACCAACACCCATAATCACAACACGGGCAGGTTTTACTGTACCGGCAGCGGTCATCAGCATCGGGAACATACGCTGATATTCGTTAGCCGCCAGCAGTACCGATTTGTAGCCTGCAAGGTTGGCTTGCGAAGACAGCACGTCCATATTCTGGGCGCGCGACAGGGTACGTGGCAGTAATTCAAGTGCAAAAGCAGAAACTTGCTGGGCCGCAAACGCATCCAGCTCTGGATTACGGTACGGATCGAAAGTCGCAACAATAATACTATTGGCTTCGAGCTGCTTAATTTCATCGCCAGAAGGCGCACGTACCTTAAGGATAATTTTACTGCCGGTATAGGCATTATCCGTCAGGGTTGCACCCACTTGTTCATAAGCACTGTCAATATAAGCGGCTCTAACGCCAGCACCGCGTTCAATCACAACGGTGTGCCCGCTTGCGGTCAATTTTTTAACCGTTTCAGGTGTTGCAGCAACGCGTGTTTCGCCTGCAACCGTTTCGGCTGGAATTCCGATCTGCATGAGAGGTCCTCAAGCTGGTTTTTTGTCTGCAAAAGCTCCTTTGTAAGAAGCTTCCCCCAGTAAATTTCCCGTAAAAGGTTTGCGATTGTACTCTAAATAATTAAAATTTGTACCTACTATTTCTTAGCTGAATACCAATAAATTCTATTTTTCTTCAATTTTGACATTTTTACATGTCCAGTTGATAGATTTGGCTAATCTTGACAACTGCCTATTTCAAAAACACACTATTGCCCTGTCCTGCCGCGCTGCATTTAACATGTCCCGCCTTAACTCCTCTGCTTCCGGTTCAACTGCCCTGTTTGGTTCTATTTGCGTGCTTTTATCAGCGGTATTATTTGCCATTAAAGCCATTTTAATTAAATACACTTATCAGTTATCACCTGATGCCGATGCAGTGACCGTGCTTGCCTTGCGCATGATGAGCGCGCTGCCATTTTTTCTGGCGATTGCCGTATTATCCAAAGCACCCATAAAATCAACCACATGGCGTGACTGGAGCTTGTTGCTGTTTGCTGGTTTTATTGGCTACTACCTGGCGAGTATTCTGGATTTTATGGGGCTGATGTATGTGAGCGCCTCACTGGAACGGATTATTTTATTTTTATACCCAACGCTGACGGTGCTGGCCAGTGCTGCAATTTACCGTCAAAAAATTAACGGGCACACGTGGCTGGCTATTTTGCTGAGTTATGGCGGCACGCTGGTGGTGGTTTTTGGTGAAGGCTGGCAGGCGCTGCATGCCAACAATATTTTGCTGGGCAGTTCACTGGTATTTGCCGGAGCCATTGCCTACGCCAGCTATCTGGTGATGACACCCACCTTAATCAAGCGCTTTGGCAGTTGGCGCTTTACCGGACTTGCCATGAGTGTGGCCTGTATTGCAGCAATTGGTCATTATTTACTGGTAACACCACAGCCTGCGCAGCACCTGTTGCAACTGCCTAACGGCGTGATCTGGTATGGCATGGCATTGGGTTTTTTTTCAACCGTGTTACCTGCTACATTATTAATGCAAGGTATTGCCCGGATTGGTTCAGCTCAAGCAGCACTGATTAGTGCAGGCGGGCCAATTTTAACCCTGTTGCTGGCTGTGGCATTTCTGGGTGAACATTTAAACCTGATCCAGTGGATTGGCTGTGCATTAAATATCACTGGCGTTTTAATGATTACACTAATGCCTAAAAAAACAGGGATGCCTAAAAAACCCGTACCTGCGCCCACTGCGCCTTCCATGGAAAACCTGACCTAGCACAGAAGCGGCATGCGACCAGTTACAGCTTTTTAGGACAGAATCCTGTAAAATAAGGCGCTCTTCAATTGTCCTTTTGCGCCAATGACCGCCTCTACTGCACCAATTTCCACAAGTCTTGTTCAGCCGCATCAGCGTATTTCTGTCGCGCCGATGATGGATTGGACCACAAAAGATTACCGCTATTTTGCACGGCTGTTTAATCCGCATGTCTGGCTCTATAGTGAAATGGTGACTACCGGCGCTATTTTATATGGCGACAAGGCACGTCATCTGGATTTTAATGCCGCCGAACAACCCCTAGTTTTACAACTGGGCGGTTCTAACCCTCAGGACCTAGCCACTTGTAGTAAAATTGCCGAAGACTGGGGCTATGCAGAAGTGAACCTCAATGTGGGCTGCCCCAGTGACAGGGTGCAGAACAATAAAATTGGGGCCTGCCTGATGGCTGAGCCAGAACTGGTTGCGGACTGTATTGCCGCGATGCAACAGGCCGTTGAGATTCCTGTGACCGTAAAGCACCGGATCGGGATTGATGACAGGCAATCCTATGAAGAAATGCTGCATTTTGTCGATACCGTGGCACAAACCGGCTGCACCCACTTTATTGTGCACGCACGCATTGCCCTGCTTAATGGTTTATCGCCAAAGGAAAATCGGGAAATTCCGCCATTGCGCTATGATGACGTGTATCGGCTCAAGCAGGAACGTCCAAATTTAACCATTGAAATCAACGGCGGCATTCAAACGCTGGAAGCCACAACCGCACATTTGGCGCCGGTTGATGGCGTGATGATCGGCCGGGCGGCTTATCATGATCCTTATCTGCTGGCGCAGTGCATGCAACTATGGCAACAAACACCACCTGACCGTTTTGCCATCATGCAGCAATTTTTGCCTTATATGGAACAGCGGCTTCAACAGGGTGCTTCATTAAGCATGCTGACCCGTCACATTCTGGGCTTATTTCAGAATATTCCCGGTGCACGTAAATGGCGGCAGAGCTTAAGTGGCAATAATGCCAAAACAATTGCTGATATCGAACGCGCATTAACTTATATGCAGGAACGTATTGATACAGCGACCCACTGTTTTGTGGCAGATTAAATCTTGTATTTCAAACTTTTGCCATTTGTTCAAATTTAATGCAGCAATACGACTATAGGCTGGACAAAATCATAAAAATCGCTACACTAGCTGACTGTTCGGGGCGTAGCGCAGCCTGGTAGCGCACTTGCATGGGGTGCAAGGGGTCGAAGGTTCAAATCCTTCCGTTCCGACCAATATAATCAATAAGTTAGATCAAAAATAAGAAAAACAGAAAAAGCAAAACGGTTAAATTTTAATCATTCACCTACACATTCACCTACACTTTTGATAAGGCTTAACTGCTATTAATAAAATTTCTTTAATTAATTGCTATATTCAAATTTTACTTAAACCAGCTCAACTTTAAACAGCCTGTCAAACTCAGCATTGTTTTGTTCTTTGCGTCTGGCTTGTGGGGTCTCTAGTCCTAACAGTTTGGCTTTACTCATCGTTGCGCTAATTGCTGCGTTACACTGGCCATTCGCCAATGCCTGTACTCTCGTGGTTTCTAATTCTGTCAGTATGTCATGTAGCGTTATTTGTATTTCCTGGCTGGCCTGTTGCTGCCTTGCCTCAATGCTGCTTTTGATCTGGGGCTGCCTTAATAGTCGGCTGGCCTGCTGCTGGGCTGTTCTTGCGCTATAGCCTGCACTGATGGCGGCTTGCGTACCATTGCTGGATATAAGGTACTCGTCAATAAAGCGTTGCTGTATCGCGCTTATGCGGCTCATGGCTGGCCTGCCCCTAGCAATTGAAAGCTGATCTGATTATAGCCTGTTTTGCTTTGTTGTTATTTTCAGCTATTCACGCCATGCGGCAAGGTTTTTCGGATATCAAAACGTGTTTAAACAGGTAAAGCCCTGTTCAGGTTTTAACGGTCTGGCTCTAGGTTCGCACCCAAGTTCGCACCAAAACCGCTATTTTTTGAGTTCACAAAAAAGGCAATGTTCAGGTTCAAAACCCGATAAAACGGCTTTTTAAAAGACTACCCCATGAAAGGCGGGTTTTTGAGTTTTGGGAGTCCATAAAAAGGACGGGATAGCGGGAATCACACGGCTATTTTCGGACGCCTTTACGCGCGCGTACTGCTCCGAAAATTCACGCCCTTAGTAAATTGCAGGGTGTACGTGCGGGGCAGTTGAATTTTTAGACATCGTAGAACCTGATAAAACCTATTGTTTAACCCTCTACCCTCAGCTTTAAGACAAGCTAGATCAAACGGCTGTTAACTTTTGCAAAAGGGATTTTTTTTATACATGGGTTGGCCAGTGGTCTAGGATAAACAAGCCGCTATACATTGAATATGCCCCCCCTCAATAACCCCTATACCTATGGTAGATTCTAAGAAGGTGTACAGATATTGGACGCAATGACTGTTTAAAAATAGCGTATTGAGTTCAATCATTGAACGCAATACTGCCTGTTTTGGTCACTATATAAACAATGCGTCCAGTTATTGAACGCATCGGATAAAAAAAATGGACGCATGATCTATTTTTACAGTGTGCTATCAGGCGACTGCTGGCCGCCAGTGCAACCATTTTGCAGATGGGGCTTGAGTTGCTTTTACTTTACCGTCACACCCATCCACTGCCCATAAGGTAATAGCGTAAAGATTAGGCCTATTCTTGTCGGTTTCGCAAAAATTGACAGTCCGTGTTTGTTCAATCAAGCCGCGTGCCAATAGCTCATCAATGGCTTTTTTGAGCGTAGACTTTGAATTAATGCCCCATGCCTGAGCCTGGGTAAAGGTTGCACTCAAATCACCATTATTCACTGTAGTACCGCCCTTAAAGCGAACCTGTGACAAGATCAGCATAAATACCTTGTTTGCCATTGGCGACAGGGTGCGGAAACTCTCACTGTTCACAAGGCACGCAGGCAAAGGGTAAAAAATACCATTAACCCGCCGTTTGCTGTGCTTACTGCTTAGCTTGCTCATTATGCCCCCATAGGGTGTAGCAGGTAGCAGCATAAAACTACGCTGCTACCTTCCTACTGCCCATGATTTTACTCATTCATTAGGGCATCATTTGCCGCGCCAGTATTAAAACCACGCCAAAAGTATCGCGCTACTCTAGGGTGTGGCCTGCCATTAAGGTCAAAGGCTTCACCATACACAGTAGTAAAGCAGTGTCCTTTGTCCTTTAGGCCTTTAATGCGTGCGGCTAGATGACAGACATTAAGCAGGGCATCAGCTTCAAAACGGTTCAAGCCTGAGCCTGAGCTTTGCAGCATTTCAAGAACACGCTGTTCTTGGGCTTCACGCGATAACGATGAATTAGGCTTGACTGCCTGAGTTATCGTGCTACATTGACGTCGTTCAAGGCCTGCTTGCACTGGTAAATCTTGAGCGGCCTGTGTGTGGCTGTCACCACGCAAAGGCCACTGATTCGGCTGCTTATATGCAGCCGTTTCTTTGTGCCCAAAATTATCTACTCGCTCATTCATGGCCTGCCCCCTGTGTGTTGGCATCATTCCTAGTGATGCCGTCTAGAATCTTTTGCAGTGTGCCTAGATGGATGACAAAGGCATTACTCCCATTTGCCAGTAGTCGGGTAATTTGTTTAGCCTCATTAATTGCAGCGCATGGGGTCATATCGACAAATACAACAGGCTCATCATTCATAACCGCATCAGCATAGCTTTCATGTTCCAGCACTGGCCGATACTCAACCACTAAAAACTCGTGAAACTGGCTCATGGGCTAACCCCCTGTAATGCAGGCATGACAGTTGAATAGCGCGCTTGCTGTGCGCTACAAGTCGTTAAAAAGGCAAAGCACAACATGCCTAGACAAATGGACTGTAAAACCTGAATTAAAAAATTATTCATGGTCTGCCCCCGCATCTGTCGTAGCAAGGGACTGCAAAAATGAATCAATATCACTTTGCAGCCATGCAGTGACGTTGGCCGATAATTTATAAGGCTTGGGATATTTGCCTGACTTTACACCGCGCCACCAGCTTGAACGGCTGACAGGATAACGGCTTAGAATTTCAGGTAGGCGCACAAAACGGACGTTTGCGCCTGTAGGGAGTGTATTGTGTTGCATGGTGAGCTATGCCCTTGTGTTATACGGTATGAACCGCGTTAAGGGCATCATGCAGGATTGATTTTAATTATTGTTCCAAGTTAAAAAGTTTCATTCCAATTTGGAATTAGCTTTTCTTATTTGGAATTAGCCTTTCTTTTTTCTTTTTCGCTCAGGATATAGATGTGAAACAATGGTTTCATCTTTTTCAGGCATTGGTAAACCAGCAGCATAAGAACGTAATGCACCAGCAGCCTTAAAAGGCTCATCCAGATCAAGCTCAGCCATCATCCGTAGAGCTTTCAAAGTGTAGCTGCGTTCTTTACTAAAGCGCTCCTTTGTATTTGTCACCTCAGATTCACTAGATGTTTTACTTGCCAACTGGCTCTCCAGCTCTGCTATACGCTGCTTTAATGCGTGATTTTCAGCCTGCAATTGTTCTGATTGGCGCTGGTTGTGTGCATCATCTGGCTTGCTTATGGTAGGGCTACCTATTGTGTCTGATTTTTCTTTTAAAAGGACTTTGGGGTTTAATAAATTCAGAACATCTTCTACTGGAAAAACCATATCTATAGCTTTGAAAGGAAGACCATGTGTATGGCTGGTTATATATCTAAAATAATTTTCTTCGGGAAATATTTTCTTATTTTCTTCATACCCAATATTATAAGTCTGGTCATAGTTATCAAATAAAGCAAAAGATTTTGACAGAAAATTGTTCTCGTCAAAGTCCTCACGAGATATTGAGAGTTCAAAAATAGTATGGACGAAAGCATGTGTAATATTTATTGATGAAGCTTCATTAAGCTCATCACCAAAAAGGAATGGTTGGAAAATCTCCCTCAAATAAGGAGTTATATATCCACTGAAACACAAATCCCCTTTTCCATTACCAAAACGATTTTGCCAAGCTAAAGCACCTTTATATAAAAAACATGGAAGTAAATTGCCCTTTAAAATTAAGGAAATAAGGTCTGTAGCATTTAGCTTTAATTCAGTTTCTTTATTTAATAATAGTAAGGTCTCTGAAAGGTTCAAATACTTTTTAACATCCACATGCGTGTTTATGCCTGTGGATGTGTCCTTATAAGGTAAATTACTATTATTTTTTAACTCATCCTTGCCTTCTGGTAAATCTAAAGCTTTGATAATTGGGTGATTAAAAAAATTTTCCTTTGTCCAAAACAGTTTATTAATTTGAATGATGGGATAAATAGGTATCAAATTAGCTTTTAAATACCTAATTCTGTCTCTAATATTCCCTCCTATGCTCGCAAGCTCAAGGTAGTTGAAGGCTTTAACACCCATATCAACAGTAATTTCGTCAGCAGGAACAACCTCATTTAATCGATTTTTGTAATATAAAGGAATTTTATGAAATTTTTGGGTAGTTAAATAAACTCCTAGATATGATTCATTATCGGACATGGCATCTAATAAAATCTCTACAGCGTCCCAAACAAATATATATTTATTATCAATTATTTTCATAAAGCACCCTAATGCTAACTCCTAAACCTTATAAAACTTGATACTTAAAAACAGATTGTTAGGTAAATAAGCGTTTAGGGAATACTTACTTGTCGGCTGGCCTGCCTATACCTAACAAGATAAATATAGCATGTGATCTAGTTGTTGATTAACCTAATTTATTAAATGGAATAATCTCGCCTTGCATGGCATTAGGGTCTGACAAATAGGCCAGCCGTGCGCCTAGCAGTTCAAACGCGCGTTTTTGCTCTATGGCTGCGTCCCACTGGTTATAGGTCAGGTTTAACATGTCATCATCAGTATGGTTTAAGCACTTGCGCCTGATCTCGTTACTCACGCGCTGGCTGGCCATTACATTTGAAGCAGTACGGCGTAGATCATGCGCTGTCCAGTGGCCGCCTTCCATTACCAATGACGTGTTATCACTGGCACGGCCATTAATAGGGTTAGTGTTTTGGCGGTCTGTAAACTGCTTGTTGAGACTTTTAACATCCACATGGCTTGAGCGGTCACGGTTTGGAAATAACCACACGGCATCATCCACAAACTGAAAAAGCTGGTTAAAACAGTTCACCGTAAAATCTGACAAGTAAATTAAATGTTCCTTGCCGTTTTTGGCATTTTCTTTTGGGATTTTCCACATTCGCGCCTGTAGGTCGATATGCTTACGCTGGGCTTTTAGTAGCTCACCTACTCGCGCTGCTGTAGCCAGTAAGATCAAAGCAGCAAGTTTAGCTTTTGGTGTCAGTGAACAATTGGGTAAAGCCGTTTGTAAAAAATGGATTAATTCATGGTCTTTAAAATGCCGTGTCTTAATATTGGCCTTGCCACTAAAGGCAATCTTCTTTAAGTGGCTGGTTGGGTCATTTTCAAGTAAGCCTATCCCAATGCCATAGCCGTACATTTGCCGGATATAGCCAAGTAAACGGCCAGCCATGACTGGTGAACCACGTTCAACCACATTTTGGGTTACTTGTGCTATTTGCTGGCGTGTCACTTCATCAGCGTAGAGCTTGCCAAGAATCGGCAACATATCGTTTTTAAATAAATCATCGACAAACTTTCCGCCATCTTTGTGCTTGCTAATTACCGCTTTAAACCAACGGTCATAAAGCTGTTGCATGGTCAGGCGGTTATTCAATAGCTGTTGCTCACGTTCACTTTGCTGGCGTGCAAGTTCGGCTTGCTGTAACTGTTCTAATCTCAGGCGCTCACGTTCGGCTAATGGGTCAAGTGTTGTTTCAGCGTTTCGCCTTTCCATGTTTAAACGGCTGGCTTCAGCACGTGCCGCAACCAGTGACATATCAGGATAGTAGCCAAGCGGTAGCCATCGGGTTTTATTGTCGATCTTATAACGAAAGTAGAATCGTTTTACGCCTGTTGGTGTCACTTCAAGCACCAAGCCCTCACCATCGGACAAGGTGGTTTTCTTTTCTACCTGAATTTTCTTTATTTTTAATTCAGTCAATTTGCCCATTTTTTAATGCCTTTGCGTCGCCTGTTGCAGATATTGCAAGGGGTTGATAGGCCAGAACTCACCTACACATTCACCTACACTTTTGCATAGGTTTTAATGACATTCTATAGGACGGCATGAAATAAGCAATTAAGTTAAAAACATTAAAAACAATCACTTAGTAATTTAATGAAACTGCATGATACTGTATAAAGTCATCATTATCATTTATGGGGTGCAAGGGGTCGAAGGTTCAAATCCTTCCGTTCCGACCAATAAAATCAATGATTTAAGCCATAATAACAAACTGCTATTGCAAATTTTGCAAAATAGTTGCAAAATCAAATTTGTGTTTATCCCCTCAACTTATTAATCTTTTTTCTTTAAATGTTAAATAAGCATTCATCGTATTACATTGCATCAGTAATTCACCTAGATCTAAAAACCATAGCAGCTTCTCCGTTGGTATGATCAATCGCGCTGATCTCTTTGCTTTAATTTATTCAATTGAATTATTTATATTTATTCTTTCCTATAGTTAAAAACAATAAACCAGTCACATTAGTGATTAATCTGCATAAACTTCTTGTATAGCTCTGCTTATTAGCGATGGTTTTATTGATAAATCTGCCATTTTTTTCTCATTTTCTTATTTCTCTATAAACAGTTCACAGTCGTTTTGTCTTTTACCAGATGAACTGATCCTGAACTGATACTGGCAAGCAGCCGGATCAGGTATATCTTTAAAACAAGTTTAAAAAGGAATTCAGGCACATGAATACTCAACAATTCAAATATCTGCTACTGGCATTTTCCTTGGGCACTGCAAACGCAACCTTTGCCGCGCAATATGTACGTTATAATGTAAATAGCGTACAGGGCCAGGCCAATTTAAAAGCCATGGAAATGGCATTCTGGAAAATGAGGCAAATGGGCTGTGCCGATCCGCGCAGCTGGTATTATCAGGGTGCCATTCATCAGGTGCCGCAAAACCTTAAAACCAATCCCGATTGTCCCGACTTTGTGATCAAAAATAATCAGCCACCCGTATTAAAAACAGCATGGAGCAATTGCCCCCATGCGTCAGCCCATAGTCCGCAACGGGAAGCCAGTGACCTAAATTTTTTACTGTGGCACCGCTTATATACCGCACGGCTGGAAGCAGTGGTACGCCAGCTCTCAGGCAAAACCGACTTTACTATTCCTTACTTTGATTACCAGACTATTCAAACCTTGCGCCTGCCACCGCTATTACGCAACAGTCTGGTTCCTGCGCAAAATGTGCTATCCGGCAATATGGTGATTCCGGCCCACCAAAGTGCACTTTACACCTCTGCCCGGCGCCCAAGCATGAATGCCGGCCAGACCATTGATTCAGGTGAAGCGGCAACCCTGAATCAGGCTATTGCTGCACTGGACAATAACAGCCTGTTTATTACATTTAGCAATGCTATCAACCAGTCACCGCATGGCGAAATGCATGACTATCTGGGTGGCGATGGACAGGGAGTTGATAACCCGATTTTGCAAACCAGTGGCAAGGATTCGTCCGGACTCATGGCCAATGTCAGCAGTGCTGGTTTTGATCCGGTGTTCTGGTTGCATCATGCCGCCATTGACCGGTTATGGACCAAGTGGGATGCCAAAAATAAAAATAATCCCTATGCCCGTCCTAGCCTGCAAACACTCCAGCAACAACAATGGCCATTTGTGTTCTTTGATGCTAGCGGACAAGCGGTGCGTTATCGCACTGCGCAGGAAGTTTACCGAGCCGTGTATATGCCGGATTACCGCTACGACGACATGCCGCCACAAGTGCTGGAACAGGCAGAAAACCCATCGAACAAATCACAAGCCAACAATCGTCCTTTGCTCAAAAAAGTGGTGCTGGAAAAATCTTTAGCCAGTCCTTTAACTAGCCAACACCAGATTATTAGTATTACTACAGCAGCACAAAATTCACCCTTGCAGTTCCTGCATAAGCTTAAGCAGCGGCTCATGTCCAGTTCAGTCAAGGCATGGACGCTGGAGCTTGAGCTACAGATAAAAGGCAATCCGGTAAATAACTATCAGGTGTTTTTGATTCAAAACAACCAGCGCCATTTTATCGGGGTGATCAACTTTTTTGGACTTGAGCACCAAGCCCATGCGCACGCAATGCCAAGTTCCCCTGAGGAAATGACTGCCCATAGCATGATGGAAGAAAAAAACTTTGAAGTCAGCCCATTCTTTCAACATGACCAGCCATTTAGTCTGGAAATCAGTCCGGTTGATGGCAACAGTGATCAGGATGCCATCACGATCAGCAAGCTTCAGGTATCCGCTTATCAGACCCGTTAAGCAATGCACAAAACCGGTTAAACCCCGTTTAGCCCATTAAACCGTTTATAAAACTTGAGGATGAGAAGCTGCAAAACGCGGGATTGATTAGCTTTTCATCGCTTTAAAAAAGGAACACATCATGGCAATTTTTAAACATGTGGCAGTTATTGGCGGTGGTATTTCTGGCTTGTCCAGCCTGTATTACCTGATTCAGCGCGTACACAGTGCCGGGCAATGCCTGATCCTGACCCTGTATGAATCCAAGAACGCACTGGGCGGCAATGCAGAAACCGTTACGGTAGATCTGGGCATGCGGGTTAATCCTGAAGACCCGTCGCAGCATCGCTACCAGCGCTGGGCAGACCTTGGCGTCAATGACATGAACCTCAGTGCCTACCCGGAAACCGAAAAGCTAATGAAGGCAGTGGGCTATCTGGAGCACTTAAAACCGCTGCAAAATAGTGAGTGCTACTGGGCTGCTGATGGCAGCGTCGAACTCACCGATGACAATGATTTAACCTTTGGGGTGAGTGACCCGGACTTTAACCTGAACTACGTGGATAGCGGCAAGTTTGCCCAACTCATCAAGGTGATTCATCAGGCCGGACTGGATAAGGTTAAGGATGAACACCTGCCTACCAGCTATACGGTTGCCCAGTTTTTTGAGGATTGCATGAACCAGCCGCAAGCCATGCTGACTCTGGCAGCAGCTGAAGTTGGCATTACCATTAACTGGAATGATCCCGAGCTAAAAACCCGGATTAGAAATATTCGTGACCGGATTTATTATCCCCGCATCTCGGCCATGTATTTTACCGATGACCGTGGCCCGGGTCTGATGCCACTGGCTGCACCATTCAATTATTACAGGATTCAGGAAGGTGGCGCGCAAAAGCCCAACCGCCGTTATTTTGATGGGGGCGCACAAAAATGGCTGGAAATGCTGTCCAGCTATATTCAAAAAAACATGGCTTCTGCACAGGTTCGGGTGATTATCCGCCGCAATACGCCTGTGTCGATGGTGCATTTGTCGGCCAATAAAGTAATTGTTGAAACCTCGCAGGGCGCGGTTGAACACGATATGTGCATTATGGCCACCCATGCTGATGATGCACTCAAGGTCCTGAATTTTGCCCCTGACCTTAACAGCGAAGGGCAACAGCTTACCGCCCTGATGCGACAAGTACGCTACACCAAAAGTTTTGCCGTGTGCCATACCGATGCAGGCTGCATGCCGCAAAATAAAAATATCTGGCGCACCTATAATGTGCCGATGCGCAAGCCCAGTGATTCGCAGGCTTATAACATTCACTACGTAGTGAACCTGCACCAGAATGACCACAATGTGCCCGCCTATGACCATGCCGGTCTGCCGCAATATTTTGTCTCACTGGTGGAAGATTTAAGCCGTATTCCCGCAGAATCTATGCTGAACCGGGTGAATTATGTGCATCAGTTATCGGCACAAATCCGTCAGGTGCTGCCCAAGGCCACTGTGCAGCGCATGCAGGATGCTGCCCTGCAATCCGGCTACACCAGTCAGATGCAGCATATTCCCGAAGATTTGAATGGCAAAGCATGGACCATGTTTAAGCATAATGTGCTGGATGCCAACTGCATGCAGGCCCAGCGTGACTTGCAGGCCTATCAGACAAAACAGGCAGCGTCAATTGCCGCTGGTAGTTTGCCGCGCTGTCGCCTGTTTTTTAGTGGCGGCTGGACCAATGGTGCTGGCTTGCATGAACAATGTCTGCTACAGGCCCAGCAAGTGAGCCAATGGCTTATGCCTTCCAGTGTGCAGCGCAAAGCGGGCTAAAGGCAGACTAGCAGCTGGAATTATGGGGTCTGAGTTTGTTGCTGGTAAACCTGTAGCAAGTGCGGGGTCACACCCGCCAGCCCTAGTTGCATGCTATTGGAAAAACAACGGCGCCATGCGTGTTGCTGGAATAAATCATTTGGTGCTTCCAGCCAGTTCGCATGCAGCTCAATTAATTCAATAAAATGCAGGCTCCATGGACAAGGCTGGTCAGCGGTATAGTCACGCAACTTCCCGGCATAGTTTCTGGCTTCAACCGGATTGTTACGCATCAGGTAATACTCAGCCACCGCCACATAAAACCGGTAATAGTTATGCCCCACACAGCCCTTGTCCAGAATGGGCTGTGCAATCTGTAAATCCTGCTGAACCACCGCATTGTTCATGGCATTGTCTTCAGTGAGCAATGCCTTGGTTGCCAGTATCCACGGCCCAATAAAGGCATGACACTGATGCTGTTCAATCAGTTGCCAGGCCTGCGTAATATAAGTTCTGGCATCCTGTGGCTGACCATTAACCCAAGCCAGCCGTGCCAGACTTTCCAGCAAAAATGCTTCAAACCGGAAAGCACCCATTGCCCGTGCCAGTTCCAGCCCCTGATTAACCTGGATTTGCGCCTGTTCATACTGGCATAACGAAATGAATATCCAGCCAGCGGTTAATCGTGACACCACTTCAGCACGCCGGTTACCCACCCGTTTGCTTAGCTCGGCAGCAGTTACCGCATCTTGCAGCGCTGCCCGGGTTTCATTGGCATAAATCCTCAAAGTGGCCAGCATAAACAGGTTGGCCGTTTCAATCTCCAATAACTGATGCTTACGCGCCAGCACAATACTGCGTTCCAGATATTCCCGCGCAGTTTGCATATGACCTTGTGCATAGCTGGCATCACCCAGTCCGCCATAGGAACGCACCCGGATTTCCTGCAAGTTGGTCATTTCAGCATAATGAATGGCCTGATTATGAAAAGTTTTACAATCGCTGATATTGCCTAAAAAAAAGCTTAGGTTCGCCTTGATGTTAAATAACTGCGCCAGCACTTCAGTATCCTGCTGCGCCAGTGCCTCCGGCATCACCTGCTCCAGCAAGGCCAGCTCTGCCTGCCGTGCTTCCAGAATATTCAAGGTGCGAATCAGGCCAATAGCCGCGGTTAGTTTTTTCTTCGCGCTTGGCGCCAGGTGCATCGCCTGCTCGTAATAATGACGCGCCTGATGGGTTTGCCCCAGTTTATTGGCAATGCTGGCGGCCAGATAATGTACCCGGTAACGTGTCTCATCATCAAAATGCAGGGGTTCTATGCTGAGACATTGCTCAATGAGCTGATGCGCTTCCGGATAGTCCAGCCGGTCATAATAGGCTTGAATGGCCAGTAGATACTGCATCACAGCGCGTGGATCATTGGCCTTTTGAAAATGAAAGGCACTGCTGGCGGCATCGCGCTGCTGATAATACTGCGCCCAGTCCAGATGCAGGTTCAGGCGCTGTGCATCATCCATGGCCTCATAAATCGACATGGCAATCAGGTTATGTACAAACACATAATCCTCACCCAGCGCACGCATCAGGTAATGCTTAACCAGTGCCTCAAAGCTGTAGGCTTCAATATTTAGCACTGCCAGAATTTGCGACACCGACACCTGCCGCCCGGCAACCGAAGCATAGCGTAACACCCGCCGATCCAGCGCTGATACATAATCCAGTTTGCCCTGAATCAGGTGCGCCAGCGTGGCCGGCAGGTGATCCATTTGTCTGGCCCGCAACAACTGGGTTAAAAAGAGCGGGTTGCCATTGGCATGCTGAATACAGCGTTCACGATAAACCGGATCTACATCCGGAAACTGGGCAGCCAGTTGCAGGGCATCGGCAGGACGCAGCGGGGATAAATCCAGCAGGGTAAAACTTAAATCAACAATGCTTTGGCGCAGTGATTGTTCCAGCGGATCCTGTTCATGGCGTGAGCTGAGCAGCCAGATAATGGGTGCATCCTGGGTTTGTATAAGCAATTGGCCCAGCGCTGCAAGGTCAAGCTGATCGGCCCAGTGCACATCTTCAATCACCAATAGCAATGGCTGCTTGAGGCTAAGCTGCATCAGCACCGAAGCCACTGCTTCCAGCCTGAGGGTTTCCCGTGCCGGTGTGGACAATGCAGTGTATAAAGGGTTTTCGCTGGCCAGTGGCACCTTCATCAATAGCAACAGTGCAATACGCTGTAATTCTGATAAATGCAGTGGGGCTAATAACTCATTGATGCATTCAGCCTGATGGCGATGCAGTAATGGCACTTCCAGCGTGTTCAATACTAGTTGCGCCAGCAGGCTTTCCTGAAACTCATGCTGACTGTCTGACAGCCAGGCCTGATAGCAGCGCAACTGATGCTGCTGCGCAATGCCAACAAATTCTTCAATCAGGCGTGATTTTCCCACCCCGGCAACACCACGGATATACAGCACTGTGGTTAACTGGTCCTGCAAAACTTCCTGCATGGCCATTTGCATGAGCAGCAATTCACGCTCACGGCCATACAGGCTAAGCTGGTCAATGCGCTGATGACACTGGTTACAGGTGCTGCTGATATCCAGGTGCTGAAAGACAGGACAATGGCGGCAATGATCTGTTAAATCCAGCAAGCGTAAATAGCGTGAATTCTTATTTTCAACATCAGGACTAATGAGGTCAGTATCGTCAAAATAGGCATGATGTTGCAGTTCAGCATGCAAACCATGGGCAACCCATAGCTCCGGGCCTGACTCAGCCTGTGGCAGTTTAGCGGCAGCATACAGACTTGCTAAGGTCAGCCCCTGAAAGTCTACGCCCCGAAAGCCTATGCCCCAAAACCTTAGGCTATTGTTGGCAGGATGCCATTGCGCACTGTGCAGCAATAATCGGCTACGCTGATCCAGCGCAGTTAGACTGCCCCGCACTGCCCATGCATAACGCAAGCTGTCAAATAAATCATGCTGGCTGGCCTGCTGGCTGCCAAACAGCAAATGTAATGTGTGCCCGTCTTCCACCACATGACAAGACAGGTTGGGTGCTGTAAAGCGCTGCTGCAAGGTGGCGCGAATTTCCGGGCTACTGCCTGCTGAAAACTGGATGGTCAAACAAATAATATTTCGGCTATCGTTTGCCAGTAGGGACTGTGCGGCAAGGGAAGCAGCCATTGCTTCTGGTCTAGTGATGCCCTCTAGCACATTCACGGTTTCATGAATTAACTCTTCCACGGCAATATCGTACAGCCTGGCAAACTGCTTGGCGGTTCTGTACAGCACGGCCTTACCTGCTTCCGCCCGTTTAATCGAAGCAACGGATAAATAGATTTTTAATTCAAAACTATGCAGCGCCAGTGCTTCCTGGCTTAGGCCCAGATGCTTGCGCTTTTCCTTAAGCCGGGCAATATTTAACTTAATCCGCCCATCATTGGGCTGGTGTAGCACGGTGTCATTTTCATGGCCATTTAACATGACGGCTCTCTATATGGTACGGCCTAAGCCTTTATCTGGCAGTTATTTATATCAACCATAGGTTTGGCATTATGCTAGCAACTCAGGCGGCCATATCCTATAGCTTTGCCTTACATCTTTCTGACTTTTTGCATCATGCCTGGCCCTGATTCCAAGCACAATCCATTCCTTCTTTCATGCATCCAGACATGGCTCATCCATTGCTGATCCCTGCTTAATACCGCCACCTTTTGTGTGTTTATAGATTCAAAACTCCGGTAGCCACAGATGATCCTGAACTGATACTGGCACGCCTGCTCATTCGGATTATAGTCAGTTTCATCATCATTCCACCCAATAATGATGACCAACGGCTAAATAATAGATGTAAAAAATATTTAGTAAAAATAATGCATTACATCATTGCACTCAAGGATACAAATCATGTCAAACAAAGGTTCTTTCATTGCACTCAATCAGGTTCTCACTACCAATGATTATCTGGTGTCCAGCAACCACGCATTTTTTGCCATCATGCAGGGCGATGGCAACCTATGCGTTTACCGGGGCTCCGCACTCGATGCCAACAAGGGTTTTTTGTGGGGCGCACTGGGTCAAAGTCAGCCCAATGGCGATTACTTTAGCATCATGCAGGGCGATGGAAATTTATGCGTGTATAAAGGCACTTGCCCAAGTGATAACAAGGGCTTTGTCTGGGGCGCACTGAACCAGAGCCAGCCCAATCAGGCTTATTTTGCTGTGCTACAGGATGACGGCAACCTGTGCGTATACAAGGGCACCAACCCCAGTGACAATCAGGGCGGCGTCTGGTGCGCCAGTGCGATTGATCCGGTAGTGGATATTGAAATTTCCAGTATTAATTATGATGTGGCAGCAGCAAAAATCATTAAATCCACCCCGGCTGACCTGTATCGCCAGAGCGTCACTAATAATACCGCACAGTCGCAAACCAGCAGCATTAGTGGTTCTGAATCAGTTTCAGAAACCTCGGGCTGGTCAGATTCACTGGCGGTAAAAGTTGGAGTGAGCACCACCTTTAAAACCGGCATTCCTTTTCTGGCAGAAGGCAAAATTACGGTTTCACTGGATGTAACCAATACTTATACCTGGAATGGCTCCACCACGCGCACCAAAACCTGGTCGTTTAATACCCCAGTCACCGTACCTGCCAATTCTACCTATGTGGCGCTGATTGCTGCCACGGTCAGTACCATTAGTGTGCCGTACACCCTGACAGGCATTCTGATCCTAAAGTCAGGGGCACGAGTGCCGGGTATTGTTAACGGTATGTATACCGGTTCAAACTCGCATGACCTGACGGTGACCTACATTACGCAGAATGCCGTAACCCTGAAAATTGAATCGGTGACCCAGCCGGTAGAACATGCCAGACTGGTGGCTTAACCCTTTTGCCCATTGGCTTGCAGCTTCTGCTTTTTTTGTTTTTGCCTCATTAAGCTACTGTTAAAGTGGCTTTTTTATTAGACTATTGAATTTAAATATTTTTTAACTTACCAATCAATATTTTATATAAAAAATCCAGCAGGACTTTATGGTTTATTGAAATAAATATATTGAGCCTGGCTTTTCAAAAAATGCGGGGTGAAGCTGCCCAGTCTGCTTAAGACAGATAAATCATCAGGCAAATCACAATAATGGGAATCACCACAAACAGGGTAAAAAACCCTGAGGAATAAATGGGGCCATAGCGCGCGCTGGTAGGCACCGGGCGGGTAAAATGGGCGGTCGTGTCTGCAATCGGGGCTTCTTGTCCGGTGAGCAGCAACTGGATAAATTCATGGTTTAAGGCGATGCCAGATTCATCACTTAACAGGTACGGGTTAAATTTCTGGCCGTAATGATTAGTAAAGAAATGCCGGATTCGGCTGTCTTCAAGAATATACTTCATTTGCCAGCGGCTAAAGGCTGGCGCATCAATTGGCTCACAGGTTAGCTGCACAATATTGGTATGCCGTGAGTCTTTGGAAATTTTATGATAAAGCTTGAAGACCTGCTGGCGCTCACCTTCCAGACACTGAAAAAAATAGTTATTGTCATAAAACAGCACACCATGAATATGGCGTTTGGTATTAAAGTGACGCGCCTGATGCAAAATATCAATCAGGTCGCCCTGCACGCCTGCTGAGCTGCCGGTGGCCATGCTGGCATAGGTAAGCCTGACGAGATCTGCCATGTCTATCCCAGTACAAAAAGCATAGTATTTAGTTATAACGCATTCATTAGCTTCAGTAAATATCAATATGTATCAGGTAAGTTCTGTTAAATAGTTCAACTGCTACTTCTTTTCAGTTAAATGTAAATATCAGGTTGCAAAGGCATAAACATTTCCTGCTTTTGCCATCACCTGAATTTGCTAATATCCCCATCAAGGCTGTTATACGATTCACTGGAAACGGAACTCCCATCATGCAATCTTTCCTGTCACGCCGCTCCGTGGTTCTGGCTCTGCTGTCTGCCCCGTTACTGCCGGGCTGTGCAAATCTGTATTCTGGTTCTTCTACCGCTAACCGCAAAAGCTCTCCTTTAATGGACGACCCTGCTCAAGCGCAGCAGCCTTTATTGTCGCCAACAGCAGTGCAGCAATCGGTTAAGCAGCAAGTTAATGTATTTCTGGCCCAACTGGAAAAACAGGCACAGGGCAGGCTTGGGCTATCGGCCATAAATACCGCCAACCAGATGCGCATTGATTATCGGGCCAGCGAGCGCTTTCCCTTGTGCAGCACGTTTAAACTGGTGGCGGTGGCTGCCATTTTGCAGCAAAGCATGCATAACGCCAGCCTGTTGCAGCAGCATATTGATTTTACCCTGCAGCAGGTTCAAGACTCCGGTTATGCACCCATTACAGCGCAGCATGTGGATCGTGGCATGACGGTAAGTGAACTTTGTGCAGCCTGTATCAGCTATAGCGATAACGCAGCCGCCAACCTGTTGCTGCAAATTCTGGGTGGGCCAGCCGCCCTCACCCGGTTTACCCGTCATATCGGCGATCATATCTTCCGGCTGGATCGCTGGGAACCCGCGCTTAACACTGCCCTGCCTCACGATGAGCGTGATACTTCTACTCCCACGGCCATGACAAACACGCTGCAACGCCTGCTACTGGGCAATGTACTGGCACCAACCCAGCGTGAGTTGTTATTGTACTGGTTAAAAAACAATACCACGGGCAATGCCCGTATCCGGGCTGGTGTTCCCAATGGCTGGATCGTGGGTGATAAAACCGGAACCGGCGCTTATGGCACCAGTAATGATATTGGCATCGTGTGGCCAACACAGCAGGCGCCTATCATTCTGGCCATTTACTTTACTTGTCCGGACAAAACCGCCAAGCCCAATGATGCCATTATTGCTTCAGCCAGCCGGATTGTTTGTCAGGCCTTGCGCTAAATCATCCAAGCTAAACTCATCCAGCTTATTTATAGGATACCCGGTGGTAGACTAGGTAGATCACAGACTTTGCGGTATGCACTCAAATACTGGATCAGCAGGAATTAAAAAAACCGCCCGAAGGCGGTGAGGAATTAGTGTAGCTGGTGTTTGGCTGGCTTATTACTGCAAAAGCTTTATCAACAGCATTTAACTCTTAAACATTTAACACTGAATTTTATCTATTAGAATAGTTTTGCCAAAAGCCGCTTAACGTTTAAATCAACCAAAGACAAATTAAATCCACAATTCAATCAGCACATTGCATCAGCAGCAACAGTATCAATGAATGGTATTCGCATTGGAATCGGTATCATTATGATGCTTTAAAAACCAGTACCAGTAAGCGCGCTGTTCTTTGGGCAAGCGCTGAATCAATTTTGGATTGCTTAAATACAATTCCTTGTTTTGCTGGCAAATTACCGTGATATTTCTTTGAGAAGGGGTAACGGCAGCTTTGCCGGCTTCGTCAATTGTTTTCATGATTCTAACCTGTTCTCATCTACGAAATCATGGATTGATTATAACAGCTACATTCACTTTGTAATGAAAGAATATGCAATACAGTGTTGGGTTTTTGCAGGAAACTCTCCATTGTTATGCATTATCCGATAAATG
The DNA here is from genome assembly GCF_000619845.1 of Alkanindiges illinoisensis DSM 15370. Classification (GTDB taxonomy): domain Bacteria; phylum Pseudomonadota; class Gammaproteobacteria; order Pseudomonadales; family Moraxellaceae; genus Alkanindiges; species Alkanindiges illinoisensis. The sequence goes on from NZ_JHUX01000004.1 coordinate 101,553, forward strand.
GCTATTTTTTAACCACAACTATCTTTAGCTTTTATCCTTTGCGATTTTAACTGGCTGCTTTAGTGAGCATTACGGGTATCTACCGTGGTAATGACCGACATGCCGGGGCGTAACTGCTCAAGGCGTTGCTGATTGGGATCAATGGCAATACGCACAGCAATACGTTGCACCACCTTGGTAAAGTTACCTGAAGCATTGTCTGACTTGAGCACGCTGAACTCTGAGCCTGTGGCTGGCGCAATCTTGTCCACATGACCGGTAAACTTTTGATGACCCAGGGCATCTACCTTAAAACTCACTGGCTGGCCGACCTGCATGCGTTCAATCTGGGTTTCCTTATAATTGGCCACCAGCCATAACTGGTCTGGAATCAGATATAACAATTGCGAGCCTGCTGCCACATATTGACCGAGCCGGGTATTTACTTCGCCCAGTTGTCCGTCACGTGGTGCAATAATGTCGGTATGCTGCTGGTCAATCAGGGTTTTTTCAAGCTGGGCCTGTGCTGCCCGGATTTGTGCTTCCATGCCGGAACGTCCCACCTGGGTTGATTTCAGGCTTCCCTGTGCCACTTGCAGATTGGCCTGCGCCTGTTTCAGGTTAGCCAGATTATTTTTCACTTCGGCACGGGCACGGTCACGCTCGGCCAGCGATACAGCCCCCTCACCCACCAGCTGGTTAATTCGCGCAAAGTTGGTCTGGGCCAGCTCATACTGGCTTTGTGCCTGGGCGACACGTGCCTGGGCAGCATTGATATCTGCCTGGCGCTGGGCAATGGTTTGCTCGACATTGGCAAGGCTATTGCGGGTTTGCTCGACATTGGCCTGTGCCTGTGCCACGTTTTGTGCATAAGTGGTGGCATCAATGGTCATCAGTACCTGGCCCTTTTTAACCTCGTCAAAATCCTTGACGCGCACACTGGTCACATAGCCATTTACCTGTGAAGACAAGATGGTGGTTTGCCCACGAATATAGCTATTGTTGGTGGTTTGCATTGCACTATTAAACGGCCACAGTTTCCACGACCATAAAATAATACCCACGCCAATCAGCAGCACCACGGCCATAATGGCTACCGTGGTTTTTTTGGGCTTGATGATTTTGGGCGGCTTTTGCTGTTCGGGCTGCGCGGCTTCCTGCTCCTCACTCAACTGCGGCTGCGCCGAAGAAGGCTGATTGGGATTGGCAGCATCCGTGGGAACTTCAATATTTTCCAGCGGGTCTTCAGGGTTAGTGGCTGCATTATTTTCAGGTAAATTTGTAGCGTGATTTGGCTGTTGAGAGCTAGATGGCGGCGTATTGGGCTGGCTCATGGCATCATCCTTGGTTTGGCGTTGCAGTGGCAATCATGGCAGGCGCTGCGGCTTCAGCTTCCCGGCGCGCTAGCCGTCTGGCGCGCCAGATGTTAAAAATACCCCAGAAGAAAAAAATCACGGCAATCATCCCATTAAGTACAATCACATCACTAAACGCACGCACCTGTGCTTCACGGCTGGCAATACGTGAAAACGTTGCTACCCCTTCAGCCTGGCGCAATACCGGATCGGTAAGCGTGGAGGTGTAAGCCTGTTGCTGTAGCTGCAATCGTCTGGCCACTTCAGGATTGGTGGGATTAACGTGCTCCACAATCTGTGCCGAATAGTCATGCTCACGATAACGCTGATAAGTCCCAAAGAATGCCGAACCCAGCAGGCCACCGAAGCTCTGGGTTAGTGCAAACAACAGCACAAAGGTCACCATGTAGTTGGTACCATGCTTGAGTGCCTGCATCACACCAACCAGCAAAATTGGTCCCATAAACATACCGGTTGCCATCGCAGCACAAAACTGGCTCACAAACAGATTATGTGGCCGTACATCGCTGCTAATGTGGTAATCAATGGCGCAGGCCACAATAATCAGTGCTTCGGCGGCAATCAGTTGAAGTAGCAAAGCATCAGGTTTAAAAGTCATGGCTGCTACTACAGTGCCCGTAATAATACCCACAAAAATTACCGTGTAATACGACACCAGTTGGTCTGGCCCCATGCCCAGCGTGCGCAATACATTAATGGCTGCATAATTTTGCTCAGACAATAAAAACCGCAGCGCCAGTGCCCCCAGTGCAAAACGCAATGCAAACCCTGAAGCCAGCCAGCGGGTATAAATCAGTGGACTGGCGCGATGATGCTCAAAGAAAAACGCCAGTACCAGCAAGACAAAACCTGCGACCAGTGCATAGGCCAGCCACGGGGTATCAAACCACCACTGCAATGTTCCCTGTGCCAGCACGGCGCAAATCAGTGCCACAGCAGGCGCAACCAGTATAAACGTGACAAAATCCAGCCCTTCAAACACCCGGATACGGATACCCGGTGGCAGCTTGACCGTGACGACCATGGCCAGACAGCACAATGCCAGACCCAGCTCAAAGGTATATAAAACCGTCCAGTCCCCAATACTGGTCAGAAACGGCGAAATGATCCAGGCCAGCGGTACACCCAGTTGCTGAAAACCCAGCCCCATGTATAGGCCTTTGGCCTTGTTGGCCTGACCAAAGGCCTGCATGATGTAATACATGCCCAGCGAGCTTAAGGGCGCTGCCGTAAAACCACTCACTGCGCGTACCGCCAGTGCCATGGGATAGCTTTGCACAAACACATGCAGGCTCATCACCACCACAAAAACACCCAGCCCAATTTCGGCAAAAGGCCGGATGCCAAACTGCTGACGGGTTTTAAACAGAATCAGGTTGGACGTGACATTACACATCACATAAATGGCAGCCAGCCAGGCACCTTCTACCGGGGTTAGCCCATATTCCCCCTGTAATGCAGGTAAATTGGCCGAAATAAAGCCATTACTCAGCCCAGCCGTTAGCGCAATAAAGACACCAATAAAAAAATACACTAGCCGCATACGCCGCGAATGTTTGGGCATGGAAGGCGAACCCGGCAAGGTGGGTCGCTCTTCGGGTGTCCAGTCTGGAATAGGCTCCAGATACGGAGAAGGTGGATTTGCCATGAACCGGCCTGAATCTTAAAAAAAGAATTTCATAAGGAAAATAAGAATTTTCCGGCAATGGCCTGTAAGCGAAATAGATACTTAACAAGAAATGACAGGCCAACACAATAAACAGTTGTTTATTTATCAGCTATTAAGCCAAATTCAGGCCTATTTATTTAGTGAGAAAGCGTATTAAAGACAATGAATTTTATTGCATATTGTAAGTTCTTGTTGGAACTACCCTAGCTGTTAGCAATTGCCAGGCTAGCGCATAGTAATTCCCTGAATGGGCGCAAAGTTGCCAAAACTGGTAAACAGGTACATGCCCACTAAAATCAAAAGCGCAATCACAATAATAAATACCGCATACTTATAATTCAGTACATGGCCACGTACGGCTTCACGGCCCAGCACTTCTTCCCGCTCACCCGGCGTGCTTTCATTATGGCTGGCCAGAATATTCAAGAATGGTCCAATCAAATCCTCATCCAGCACATAGGGATTGAATTTTTCCCAGTTATTGCTTTCAAAAAACTCAATAATGGCGGGTTCCTGCAATACATACTTCATGTTCCAGCCAATAAAGCGCATCTTATTGACCGGCTGATAGGACAGCAGTACCACTTCCTTATGCCGTGGGTCTTTTAGCAATTTTTCATACAGTATGTCGATGTCGAGCTTTCTGCCCTCAATACACTGAAAAAAATAATTGTTGCCATAAAAAAGTACTCCGCAAATGCCATGATTAGAATTATGAATTTGTGCTTCATTTAAAATGGATACCAGATCCTGCCGGATGGTGGCAGGCTTGGATGTCGTGCTACTGGCATAGGTCAGACGAATATAGTTACTCATTGTAATTACTCCTTGCTATTATTATCGGTACTGAATATTAATGAGCGAATATCTAGCTCAAGCAAATAAGACGTTTAGCATACGCCTAATCCGCCTATCACACTAATTATTATTAAACATCACTTAATTTAAAAATTAATTTAGCTAACCAATATTACCTAATTTAAGGTTAAACTAACTATCGATTTATTTAAGTGATTAAAAATAATCAGCTTTAATTAAAAAGTGCTGAAATATTATATTGCAAATTTAACTGTTATTTAATGAATTTTAATTTAACCCAGATGAGTTAAGCTCAGTTTAATAGTTTTATACTTATAAGCTACTTTTATAAGATGGTAAACGAAAATAGCCGACCATACCTATACCTGAACAAGGATAAGAGTTCAGTTTGCAGAATTTAAAACAAAAAACCGCCTAAGTAGGCGGTAAAAAGCACATCAAGCGTCAGCATTGCAAACTGTAAAATTGAAAAAAATTATGCAGCATCCGCTCTATGGTTTTTCAAGAACCAGTACCAATAGGCGCGCTCTTGCTTGGGCAAGCGTTGTACCTGTTTGGGGTTCTGCGCATAAAATGTTTTGGTTCTATCACAAATGACTGAAATGTTAAGTCCGGTTTCGGATTCAGCCGATTTGATCGTTTGAGAGAGTGCTTCCATGAGCTTCGTACCGTGGTCAACTTTTAGACAAATTCTATACAATAAATTAGCACTAATTGTGAATTTGATCACATTTAATACGACTAAAGTTGTAAACAAATAATTAATCACAAGCCAAAACACTGTAATGATGGGCAAAATATGTATTTTGCTCACTTACTGGCAGTCACGTTTCCTACGCTTTAACATTCCATCCTTGCATGATTAAAGATCAGTAACAACTTGGCTTAAATATAGCAGTAGCCGTATAAAACAAGTAGTTCTCATTACCAAACTTTTCAAATAACGCATCACAACTGTAATGGCGGCAGTATTGCGTAACGGGATTTCATTACAAAACCAACTTATTTTTTAGTGATTTAAGTCACAATATTTTTTCTTATCCCTCTGCTATTGCCAACTTATGTTTTTTACCTTGAGTTTATGTCCGGATTGTGGTGCTGCGTTACCTCGACAGGCCAGGGTATGTCAGGTTTGCGGTTGCACCGATATTAAGGACTGGTCCAAATTTTTTATGATCACCAATGTGGTTCTGCTGGGCATTGCCTTTTTGTTGATGCTAGTGTTTAGTTTCTAAGCGACGATCCAGTTCAAGCTCGGCTCGGGAAGTTTTTTTGCTGCGCTTATAAAAATACATTTGCTGATCGGCTTGCGAAATAGCCTGCTGCAAGCCAAAGGAAGGATGACGCAAGGCAAACCCAATGGATGCACTAACCTGCGCCTCTGTTAAGGCCTGACCAATGCGCTCAAACAGGCTTTCAGCTCCGGCATGATCCACCTCTATACTTAAAATCGAAAATTCATCGCCACCCAGCCGCGCCACCACATCACTCTTGCGCGCCACCTGACGCAGGGCTTCAGCCGCACGCTGAATCAATTGGTCACCTGCTGCATGGCCCTGGGTGTCGTTGACTTCTTTTAGTCCATCCAGATCAATCACATAGACTGCCGACAAATTCCCATAACGCTGGCTACGCTCTTCTTCCAAAGCAATAAAATGCTCCCAGCCGCCACGGTTATACAGCTGGGTGAGTTCATCTGTCATGGCCTTGGCTTGCAGACGCTCAATCTGGCGCGCTTGCTCGGTTTGCTTGAGTTCAATTTGCAAAATATGGTTCAGCAAGGCAGCCATAAATTCAATCAGGTCTTTTTCCTGGACTAAACTGTCTGCTTTTGGATTGGGGTCAATTGCACATAAAGTACCAAACAGTTCACCATCGCTCTTAACCAGAGGCTGGCCGATATAAGCCTGAATATTCACCTGCTTGGCAATCGGCGCTGCCGCGTATAGCTCTATGTCATTGGAACGCGGGGCAATACAGGGGGCATTGCCTTTCACCATGTGTGAACAAAAGGAATCCGCCCAGCGAAAGACCTGACCGGGTTTGACGCCATAGCCATGATCTTCAGTTTGCAGGACAATCCAGTCCTCACCTTCGGTACGGGTGATCATCCACAAATCAAATCCCAGCCGTTGGTGCAAAAATTTCAGGATGGCCTGGCCTGCACTTTCAAAGCTGTTGAAATTCCACGGTGTCATGCTGTAAACCCTATTGTTGCTCTGGCTAGCTTACCTGATAAATAATTCAGTCATAAGGCTGTCTGTAGGTCAATCATCATGTTTTTTAATACTTTTATAGTAAAAAACTGTTTTCTTGCACTTTCAACGCCTTAAACCAGCCTGGAACTCATACTTGCGCCGTGTCGTAAAATTGCTGCCAGAGTTTTTGTCCCACCTGATCCAGTTGTTGCACATCCTGGACAAATTGGTGGCGGGCAGCTTCATCAATAAATGGTAGCGGCAACAGCGGATCTGCGGTGAGCAAGGGAATAGCTTCACGGCCCAGCAATAGTGACTCACGTGCAGCCTGCTCTACATCACACTCATGGGCTTGTGCCAGCCATGCCTGAATTTTCTGGCTAATACTGGCATAGGTGTGATTAAGGGTTTCGCCATGCCATAAGCTGGCAACTTTCTGGCTGCTGGCCGTATCCAGATGGCTCACCCGGAATATATTGGCGTCCGGCTCCAGGCCATTTAAGATTAAGCGCTTAAAAGTTTCATCAAAGCTTTCTGCCAGATTATCAGGCCGGATAAACAGGCCGGTTTGCAGCTCACGAAAACCATGCTGACGCAATGCCCTTTCACGACGCTTTAATGCGGTACGGTCTACCCGGCCCAGTGCACCAGTAAACACAGCCAGATAATCGTGATTCCATGGTTTGGTGGCCTGAATACCCTGCTTGCGCTGAAGCATGTCAGTGGCCCATGCCTGCCACTGCTGGGTAAACTGGTACTTGCCTCGCCCTGCTGATTCAATCATGCCATCACTGGACAAACGGGTAACGGCAACCCGGATGCTGTTTTCGCTAAAGTTAAACAGGTTGGCTGCCAGTAACAATTGCCGGATGGTGATTGGCGCGCCATCTGATCCCATTATTAAATCAATGATTAAATGACGGGCATTCATTTTTGCAGAAGTCATGGCAACCTGTATAATAAAAAGCGCATGATTAATATTACATAAAATTATATTAAATGCAAATTAATGAAATATTAATCTATAGGTTTTAAAAATTTCTGTTCCTGTTTTAATCTGTTGACCAGTGCGTTGCTGACCTGAAAAATTCAGATTTAGAGAAAATTTAGGGAATGGCAATGGACTGGTCATGTATTCTTTCCAGCGCATCCACCCTGACCAGTTCCTGTGGATTAAAGGTCTTCTGGCGCATCAGGGCAATTAACTGCTGCTGGCCTTCCTGACTTAATGACCTGTTATTTAAGATCTGGTCACGCTGGCTCAGGTAATCCGTCATGCGCCTGTTCCACTGCTCGGTTTCACGATCCAATGCTTCCAGTCGGTCAGCAGCTTCTGGCTATAAATACGGGTTAAGAAGAAGGAGTCGCTCTAAAAAACCAGTAGGTGTTACTAAAAAATTACGCTTTTAATCGTTCAAGTTTTTTAGGAAATATAAAAATAAAAAATTTTATTAAAATAAGGGCTTGCTAACTACAAAGCGCTGTTTTATGACACATGAGTGTTGCCTCCAACAGCGGCCAAATGCCATTAAAAACCAGATGATCATCACGTGCATTGGAAAGCATGCCATCCAGCATATTCATCAATAAACTACCAAGCACCTCAGGCTGCTTGACCTGAAACTCAACCAGCTGCTGCTTGATTAAATTAAATTGCCATTTTTTATGCTGGTCAATAATATCAAAAATACTGCCATCTTCTGGCAGGAACGTGCTGGCTGCCTTATGAAACAGGCTGCCGTTAAATTGATCAGCCTGCACAAACTCATAATGCCACTTATAAATGGCCTGTAATTTTTTTAAAGGGTCTGAGGTATTGCTCTTCATCAGATGGCTATTGAGTGAATTCTGGATCGTTAGGCTTTCCAGCTTCAGGCATTCCTCAATCAAACGGATTTTAGTAGGAAAATACTTATAAAACGTCATTTTGGCTGTATTTGACTCTGCAACGATTCTATCAACCCCGACATTGCTAAAGCCTTCACGATGAAAAAGCGACAACGCCGTTTTTAAAACATGTGTTCTTTTTACTGTCATACCAAACTTAAGATAAACCTGAAAATAGTCAAAAAAATGCCCAGTAATAACCGTAGCATTTGCCAATACAGATTTTGCCGGTATAAAAATCCAGCAGTTTACCTGTGCGCTAAAAGTTGTCTGGCAAAAGCTGCCTAATAAAAAATGCCTAATAAAAACTTGCCTGAGAGATGCCGAGGCAATCAAAAAACAGGCTTAGAAGAGTCTTATATTGGGCAATGCCCTATTGGCCAAACGTTAAGCATTACCCATTTGAATAGGTTTTTTGCAACCTGGCGCCCAGTATTACCCTTTAGTCAAATGCAACTTTATTCAACCCGCTACAGTGGAGTAAGCTTGACAAAACTGCCAGCAAATATGAACAGTCATTAATGACAATCTTATGGCGGATCGCGACATAAGGACAAAGCCATGGAAATAGGTATTGTTGTTTATCCTGCTGCACACCTGCCCTCGGTATGGGGACTGACTGACCTGCTAAAATATGCCAGTAACTTTGTGGTGGCGCGACAGTTCCCGGATTTAAGAATTAGTCACTGGAAAGAACAGGATGGCCAGATCATCAAAATCTTTGACACCCATCCTGATGCTGACAATACAGTGAATCTGGTGGTGATCCCGCCCAGTTTTGAGCCTCCTATTTCCAAGCAGGACGCCCAGGCTTATTCAGCATGGCTTAACCGGCTTTATGACAATGGTGCCATTCTGTGTGCCATTTGTTCAGGCATTTTTACCCTGTTGGAAACCGGGCTTCTGGACGGTCGGACCGTGACTGCGCACTGGATGCACAGTGAAGCTATTCAGCAAAACTATCCTACCGTGACGCTGGATAACAGAAAGCTGATTGTGGATGACAATGAAATCATCACCCTGGCAGGGCTTTTATCATGGATGGATCTGGGGCTAAAGATTGTTGAAAAAGCCTACGATGGCGCAACCATGCGCGAATTTGCAAAATACCTGCTGGTTGACCCGCCGTCACGTGAGCAATCCTACTATCATGCATTTTCACCAAAATTTGATCATGGCGATGTGACCATTGTTAAAGTCCAGCACTGGTTGCAGGGCAATTATCAAAAGAAAATTACGCTTGAAGTGCTGGCCCAGCATATTGCGCTGGAAAAAAGAACCCTGTTACGGCGCTTTAAAAAAGCCACCGGCATGACCGTAATTGAATATTGCCAGAACCTGCGAATTCAAAAGGCACAAGAGTTGCTGGAAACCACCAGTTTGAGTTTTGAAGCCATTTCCTGGCAGGTGGGCTATCAGGACAGCTCATCGTTTAACAAGATTTTTACCAAAGTCATTGGGCTTACCTCAAAAGAGTACCGCAAGCGCTTTAAAAGTTAATCTGCTGTGATTAGCCAGACCCTGATTGACCTTAATAGCCGCTAGCCTAACCCATTATGGCTTGACTCGGCGTGAATCGTGGATTAGATATAATCAAGGCCAACCCCTACCGCATGGCTGTTATGATGGCTGTTGCGGGTGCACACTCCATAAACGATGCAATACGATTTTGTGGTTTAGGTCAGAAGTAAAAAAATTCTGCTGATTGCTTCAATATCCCCAAATTTTATTCAATGAATACAAGAAAGGACTCTATCGTGACCTCAATGACCCCCCAGGTACATTTTGCCACTGAACCCGAACTGGATCAGGCTATTTTGGAACTGAAATCCGGTGCAGCCAAATGGGCAAGCCTTGATCTTCAGCAGCGGATTGAGCTGCTTAAAGCCACCCATGCCAGTATTGCAACGGTGGATGAAGCATGGGCACTTGCTGCCATTGCTGCCAAGGGAACGCCCGCAGGCCCGCTTGAAGGTGAAGAGTGGATGTCTGGCCCCTATGCCACGCTGGCGGGTTTTGCAGCCACAATTGAAAGTCTGGAAAAAATGGCTCACGGCCAGTCATCCCTAAACGGCATTAAGGCAGGAAGCGCGCCGGGCAACCGGGTAAAATTCCAGATGCTGCCAAGCAACCTGTATGAATACAACCTGTTTCATGGCTTCCGTGCCGAGTTATGGATGGAACCGGGCATTTCCGAAGCCGAAGCACGGGCCAGTGCCGGACTGGGGGCAAAGCGGCCGGGTGAAAATGGTGGAGTTGGACTGGTGCTTGGTGCAGGCAATATCAGTGCGATTGCCCCGCTGGATGCCCTGTATGAGCTGGTTGCCTATAACCGCGTAAGTATCATCAAGCTCAATCCCACGTTTGGTACGCTCATCACTATTTATCAACAGGCATTTGCGCCATTGATTGAGGCTGGGTTACTCAGGCTGGTTAATGGTGGAGCCGAAGTAGGCACTTATTTAACCAGTCACCCAGATATTGCGCATGTGCATATTACCGGAAGTGGTGTTACCCATGACATGATTGTCTGGGGGTCTACCTACGATAAAACCGGTACGCCAAAGCTGACCAAGCCAATTACCAGTGAACTGGGCGGGGTTTCCCCAATTATTGTCATTCCCGGCAACTGGTCGAAGGAAGACCTAAGATTTCAGGCCGAACACGTTGCAACCCAGCGCCTGCATAACGGTGGGCATAACTGCATTGCTGGCCAGGCTCTGATTTTAAGTCAGGACTGGCCACAGCGCGCTGAATTTCTGGCAGAGCTGCGTGCGGTGCTGCGTGAAGTTCCTGCCAGAACCGCATGGTATCCGGGTTCAGACAAAAAAATTAGCCTTGCTACTGCAACTTACCCGCAAGCCGAAACCATCAATGGCAGAATACTGATTGAGGTGAATCAACATACGGCGCAGGATTTATTCAATACCGAGTATTTTGCCCCAGTACTCGGCCACACCAGCCTGCCCGGCACAGGCCTTAGCTTTTTCCGTGCGGCCATTGAGTTTGCCAATACGCAGCTTGATGGTAGCTTGGGAGCCAGCATTATTGTTGCACCCGCTGACCATAAAAGTATGGGCAAAGCGTTTGATGAAGCCTTGGTTGAACTGCGTTATGGCACCATTGGCGTTAATGTCTGGAGTGCCATTGGCTTTCTGTTGCCTACGCTGGCCTGGGGGGCGTTTAAAGGCAATAGCCTTGACCGTGTGGGTAGTGGCATTGGCGTGGTGCATAATTCTCATCTGGTGGAACGCCCCGAGCGCAATGTCATCTGGGGGCCATTTAGACCGTTTCCCCGCTCGGTTTTTCATGGTGAATTTGCACTTTCCCCCAAACCGGCCTGGTTTATTACCGCGCGTTCTGCCGCCTCTACTGCCAAAAAACTGACCGCATTTACCGCCAAACCCAGCTGGCTTAAAATGCCTGCAATCTTTCTGGCTGCCTTTCGCGCCTGATCCCGAACTGCTCAATCAACCCTAAAGTAAGACGACAAAGGCGCTAACTTTAGGGTTGATTTTAAATTTCCTGCCATAATTTTTAATCTCATATTTATTTGTTTTTAATAATTTTTTACCAAAATTAAATCTTTGTAATTCGTTTACAAAAAATAGCTATCCCAAAAAATCACTATCAATATCCAAAATAAATATTTCTCATTATTTTTAAAAAAAAGCACTATCTGGCCAAGTTGTTATAACAAGTTACTGCTTGCCAGGAAGCATGTATGAACCAGCCGATTGCCCGTAGCGCCAGCAAACCCCTGTACAACCAGATTCGTGATGAATTGCTGCAAAAAATCACCAATGGCACTTATCCGGCCAACAGCCAGATTCCTTCCGAAAATGAACTGGGCGAACTGTTTCAGGTAAGCCGCATTACGGTACGCCAGGCACTAACCCAGCTCCAGCAGGAAGGGTTTATTTTCAAGGTGCATGGCAAGGGATCTTTTGTGAGCAAGCCCAAGGCTTTCCAGAATGTGACCCATTTGCAAGGCTTTGCTGAGGCCCTGAGCACGCTTGGTCATGAAGTTATTAACGATGTCCGGCAGTTTGAATTTGTGACTGCGCCTATTCATGTGGCAGCAAAACTGCAATTGCCTGTAGGTAGTACGGTTACCGTGATCAAGCGGATACGCCGGGTTAACCAGCAGCCGGTTTCCTTTGAAATCACTTATTTGCCGGAAAGTCTGGGACGTGAACTGCAACAGGTGAATCTGGTCACCACCGATATTTTTCTGGCGCTGGAAGACGTATGCCAAATCTCACTGGGCCATGCCGATTTGACGATTGATGCCGTGCTGGCCGATGCGGAATTGGGTGACCTGTTACAGGTTGACAGCCATGCGCCCATATTACGGGTTGAGCGCCTGACCCATAACTCGGCGGGTCAGCCCATTGATTTTGAATACCTGTATTTCTCGGGTGATGCCTTCCAGTACCGCTTACGGATTGATCGGCAAGCGCCCGGCAGCACACACTAATTTGTTGATTACTGTTTTCTCGATATTTGTTTTCTTGTTTTACGGTTAGGGGTAACACCATGCAAACACAGTTACTGGAATATGATCTGGTGGTTATTGGCGGTGGTACAGCCGGGCCGATGGCTGCCATCAAGGCCAAAGCGGCCAATCCTGCCTTGCGCGTGCTGCTGATTGATAAAGCCAACGTCAAGCGTAGTGGCGCCATTTCCATGGGCATGGATGGCTTGAATAATGCCATTATTCCGGGGCATGCCACGCCGGAGCAATACACCAAGGAAATTACCATTGCCAATGATGGCATTGTCAATCAGGCCACCGTGTATGCCTATGCCAAGCACAGTTTTGAAACCATTCAACAACTGGACAAGTGGGGCGTCAAGTTTGAAAAGGACGAAACCGGTGATTATGCAGTCAAAAAAGTGCATCACATGGGCGCCTATGTGCTGCCTATGCCTGAAGGCCATGACATCAAAAAAGTGCTGTACCGCCAGCTTAAACGCGCACAGGTCAAGATCAGCAACCGGATTATCACCACGCGCCTACTGACAGATGTTGATGGTGCCATTAATGGCGTGATGGGTTTTGACTGCCGCTCCGGTGATTTTTATGTGATCAAGACCAAAGCAGCTATTTTGTGTTGCGGCGCTGCTGGACGGCTGGGTTTACCCTCATCCGGCTACCTGATGGGCACCTATGAAAACCCCACCAATGCCGGCGATGGTTATGCCATGGCTTATCACGCGGGTGCTGAACTTTCCAACCTTGAATGCTTCCAGATTAACCCACTGATTAAGGACTATAACGGCCCGGCCTGTGCTTATGTGACTGGGCCGCTGGGTGGTTTTACTGCCAACAGCAAAGGCGAACGCTTTATTGAGTGCGACTACTGGAGCGGGCAAATGATGTGGGAGTTTTATCAGGAACTGCAAAGTGGCAATGGCCCGGTGTTCCTGAAACTGGATCATCTGGCTGAAGAAACCATTCAAACCATTGAAGAAATCCTGCATACCAACGAACGTCCCAGCCGTGGCCGTTTCCATGAAGGCCGCAACATCGATTACCGTGAAGACATGGTGGAAATGCACATTTCCGAAATTGGTTTTTGCAGCGGCCATAGTGCCTCTGGCGTCTGGGTCAATGAAAAAGCTGAAACCACGGTGAAGGGTTTATATAGCGCTGGTGACATGGCTGCCGTACCGCACAACTATATGCTGGGTGCATTTACTTATGGCTGGTTTGCCGGGGTGAATGCTGCTGAATATATCGCCAGCCGCGATGCAAATGGCCAGTTTGGCGAGCTGGATCAGGCCCAGATTGAGGCTGAGCAACAGCGGGTGTTTGCGCCGCTTGTGCGTAGCCAGCAGGGTGAACCAGGACTGGCGCCTGAACAGGTGGAATACAAGCTGCGCCGCATGGTAAATGACTACCTGCAACCACCCAAAACCCGCCAGAAAATGGAAATTGGTCTGCGTCGTTTTGAAGAAATCAAGGCCGATATTGCCCAGATCAAGGCCAATAATCCGCACGAACTCATGCGTGCTGCCGAAGTATCCGTAATTCGTGATTGTGCCGAAATGGCGGCGCGTGCCTCGCTGTTTCGTACCGAAAGCCGCTGGGGCTTGTATCACTATCGCGCTGATTTTCCGCAAAAAAATGATCAGGACTGGTTTTGCCATGCCCATCTGAAAAAAGATGCCAGCGGCAATATGGTCAGCCTGAAAAAACCGGTTGAACCCTACCTGATTCCGATTGAGCAGGATGAAGCGCAATCCTACCAAAAACTGCGTATTCCGCAAGGCAACAAAGAACCGGGCAATAAGCAACTGGCTGAAATTTGAAACACTATTTTTTAAAAACAGTTTTCTGGAGAACATCATGGCATTTATTGCACGTGAAACTGGACACCGTACCGCCGCTCCTGTGCTGGTGGATGAAGACAAATGTATTGCCGACAAGGGCTGCACCGTGTGTGTGGATGTTTGCCCGCTGGACTTGCTGGCGATTGATCCAGTTAAGCAAAAAGCCTACATGCAGTTTGATGAATGCTGGTACTGCATGCCGTGTGAGAAAGACTGCCCTACCGATGCCATTTATGTGGGCATTCCCTACTTATTGAAATAATTACTTTTTATGAGAAATGCTCAATGAAAATTTTACTTAAAACATTACCAGTCGTGTTGACGGCAACTACCTTACTTAGTACCCAGTCTGTACTGGCCGAAACCATCCGGGTGGCCATTGGTACACAGGACACCACCATCAATTGCGCTACCGGGGGCCTGCTGATTCGTGAATTGAATCTCCTGAATAAATACCTGCCCAAAGATGGCAAATATAAAGATGTGAAATACGATATTGTCTGGAAAAACTTTACTTCCGGTGCCCCGCTCACCAGTGAAATGGTGGCGGGACGGCTGGATTTTGGGGCAATGGCCGATTTTCCCGGCGTCAATAATGGTGTGGCCTTTCAAAAAACAGGCAAGCAAAGTGTGTTTTTAAGCGTGCTGTCCGGCAGTACCACGGGAAGCGGCAATGGCATTGTCGTGCCGTTAAATTCTAAAGTGCAATCCATTCGTGACTTAAAAGGCAAAACCATTTCCGTGCCGTTTGCCTCAACCGCACATGGCTTGCTGCTACGCGCAGTGGCTGCACAAGGCTGGGACCCCAAGCGTGATGTCAAAATTATTGCACAGGCGCCTGAAGTGGCAGGCCCGGCGCTCAAGAGCAACAAGATTGATGCGCATGCCGACTTTGTGCCATTTGCCGAGCTGTTCCCGTACCGGGGTTTTGCTCGCAAGATTTATGATGGCTCACAGTCCAATGCACCGACGTTTCACGGTTCACTGGTGAGCCGCGAGTATGCGCAAAAATATCCGGAGATTGTTAATGCCTATCTGCGCGCGGCCATTGAAGCCAACCAGCTGATTGCCCGTGAACCGGAAAAATACAGCTTGCTGATTTCAAAGGTGACTGGCGTTGAACCTGAGGTGGTATATCTGTTCCACGGTCCACTGGGTCTGCAAACCCGCGACCTGACCTGGAAACCGGAATACCGCAAGGCCACCCAGACTGCTATTGACACGCTCAAGCTGCTTGGCCGCACTGATGTCAACCTGAACGTCAACCAGTTTATCTCTGACAGCTATATCAAAAAAGCCTTTGCCAGCGCTGGCCTGAATTACGATGCCCAACTGAAAAACTACGGCAAACTGCTGCTGGTTGCCAATGATGCGCTAACTCACCAGCCGATTAAAACCTTTGAACGGGTAACGCAGGTCTGGGTACGCGATGAAGCCAAAGTGCGCAGCTACCAGAATGCGGAAAATGCCTTTAAGGATTTAAAACGCCTGCATCAAGCCGGTAAAAATATCCGGGTGGTTTACATTCAGGATCGTAACAGTGGCATCAAGCTGCTGGCCAATCAGGCGTGGTTTGCCACTGATAAACAGGGCCAGATCAATGGTTTCCTCCTGCGTGGCAATGCCGATCAGTGGGCCAAAGCGCATGGTGGCAAGGTCTATGACTTCAACAATGCCCAGAAACTGGTGAAAGCAGGTTAAGCCTGCGTTGATGCTGGTACTGGCTAAAAGATCAGTACCAGCGTTAGGGAGCTAATCATGAAAGTACTGACTCAATCTGCCGCGCTGGACCAACCGACTACCGCCAGCATTCCCTATCTGTCCATACAGCGGCTGGCTCAACTACGCCAAGTGGTAATGCGGGTACTGGCTGTGGCGGACTGTGTGCTGCTGTGGCATGTGCTGGCACATTTCAAGCTGGATCTGGGCGTGGTGAGCTTTGTCAATGTGCCCACCCCTGTTGAGGTGCTACATGCCTTTGTCCAGTTTAGTCACTTGCCAGATGCGCTCAGTCACTTAAAGGCCAGCCTGTGGCGGGTACTGGCCGGTTTCCTGGCGGCTGCAATTGCTGGCATTGCTTTGGGCGTGCTGATTGGCCGCTCCAGACTGGCCTGCAACCTGCTCATGCCACCGCTTGAAGTGCTGCGTCCCATTCCTGCGGTGGCATGGATTCCACTGGCTGTGCTGATGTTTCCCTCGTCTGAAATTTCCATGATTTTTATTACCTTTCTGGGCGCGTTATTTCCCATTTTACTCAATACCATTCATGGCGTAGAAGACGTTGACCCACGCTTGATTGCCTCGGCAAAAAGTCTAGGAAGCAAGCGCTGGTCTATTTTTAGCGAAGTCGTGTTGCCTGCCGCCACGCCCAATATTGTGACTGGGCTTGCCATTGGCATGGGCACCTGCTGGTTTTGTTTAATTAGCGCCGAAATGATTTCAGGCCAGTTGGGCATTGGTTATTTCACCTGGGAATCATTCACCCTGCAAAACTATGCCGACATTGTGGTGGGGATGCTACTGATTGGCGCACTGGGTTTGCTCAGCAGCGCCCTGATTCGCTGGACTGGCAAACAACTCACGCCGTGGTATCACACAGGACGCAAATCATGACACAGACCATTTCCAACAAGCAGGGCCATGTCAGCATTCAGCACTTAAACCTGCATCTGGGACAGGCTGACAAGCGTTTTGAAGCCCTGCATGATGTTTCCTTTGACATTCAGCCTGGTGAATTTGTCTGCCTGCTGGGGCCTTCCGGCTGTGGCAAATCCACCTTGCTGGGGGCGCTGGCCGGGCATTTGCCGTTTACGTCAGGTCAGTTGCTGCTGGATGGCCAACCCATTAAGGCACCCGATTCTGAACGCGGACTGGTGTTTCAGCATCACACCCTGTTTCCGTGGAAAAGCGTGCTGGACAATGTCAGCTTTGGCCTGAAAATGAAAGGCATTGGCAAGGCAGAACGCGAGAAACAGGCCCGTGAATTGTTGCATCTGGTCGGGCTATCCGGCTTTGAAAACCGCTATCCAGCCGAGCTGTCCGGTGGGATGCAACAGCGGGTTGAAATTGCCCGTGTGCTGATTAACAAGCCCAAAGTGCTGCTGATGGACGAACCTTTTGGTGCGCTGGATGCCCAGACCCGCCTGATGATGCAGGAACTGCTGCTGGACATCTGGAATGAAATTCAAACCACGGTGCTGTTTATTACCCATGATATTGATGAAGCCTTATTTCTGGCTGACCGGGTACTGATTATGAGCCACCGCCCCGGCCAGATCATTGAAGAAATTCTGCTGACCTCAAAGCCTGATTTTACCCGCCCGCGCAGTACTGATCTGGTGACCTCACCTGAGTTTATGCAGCTGAAAAAACACTGCATCCAGACCCTGCGGCAACCACCTACGGCTGAGCTAAAACGGCTTAATCCACTGGGTATTCTGCCCAAAACCCCAGCCTGATTTTAAAAATAAATCATATCCCGTTAAGACATAGGGTAAATCATTATGACGCTCACCACCCAGACTTACTATCCGGATTTAAGCCCCGATTTGAGTATTGATGCGGAGTATTTAAGCCTTCATCGCCGCTTGAATCAGGATGATGCCGCTGTTCGCCGCATTACCATTATGGATATTGCCGATGAGGAAAACAGTGAATTGCTACCGTGGCTACATTTTGCAGTCAAGCATGACCCTGCCCCTGAAGTAAGGCAGGAAGCTGCCACTCGGCTGGAAGGCTGGGAAGATCACGACACTATACATGCCTTAAGTATGGCGCTGCTGGATTCCAGTCTTTTGGTTAAACAGGCTGCTGCGCAAAGCCTGAGCGAAATCAAACAGGCAGAATCCATTGAACCGCTATTGCCCCTGCTGGCGCATGCAGACAGCTATGTGCGTGCTGCGGCCTTGCGGGCCATCCGTGAGTTACGTCCTGTGCAAGCCATTAATGCCATTGTGGCCAATATTCATCATGCCGATGTGCAGGTGCGCCGTGAAGCAGTCAGTACGCTGGGCTGGCTTAAACAGGCTTCAGCGCAATCCTTGCTGGCTGAACTGGCGATCAATGACACTGATGCCGAAGTACGCCGTATTGCGACCGGGGCGCTTGGAATTAGTGAACAGACCACGCCTGCCATTGAACAGGCGCTGCTTAAAGCCCTAACCGATGAAATCTGGCAAATCCGGGTTGAAGCGGCCCTGACGCTGGGCAAGGTTAAGCCGCAGTCCGCCATTATTCCGTTAATTACAGCGCTTGCCGACTCCTATTGGCAGGTGCGTATTCCAGCCGCACGCAGTCTGGGCAAACTTAAAGCCACTCAGGCTTTAGAAGCGCTGGCCCTGCCCCTGCAACATGAGATTAGTAACCTGCGTAAGGAAGCCGCTCTGGCCCTGGGCGAAATTGGTGGCCACCGTGCCTTGCAACTTCTGCAACAGGCAGAAACAGACAGTGATCCCGAAGTGCGAAAGGCAGTACGCATTGCCATCAATCAAATTGGTCAGGCGGATTGAAGATGAAACCTGAGCACATCAAGGTCGATGTATCACAACAAATCCTGCACCTGTATTGGCCGGATAGCAAGGTGCAGGCATTAAGCCATCAGGTGTTGCGTGAGCAGTGTCCCTGTGGTTTTTGCCGGGCAAAACGCTTAAGACAGCAAGAGATTATTGCAGCACCAGATACTACAATTACTGCCATGTTTGATCAGGGCTATGGGGCACAGATTTGTTTTAGTGATGGGCATGACAAGGGAATTTTTCCATGGACTTATTTATATGAAATCCAGCAAGCTGAGCTATAACTTATGAGCCTTTACCTTAACAAATAATTATTTATCATCTTCATCCGCTAAAAATTTTAGCTGTAGTGGATGATTTAAATGCGCTGGACAACCTCACGTTCTCAATCCTTTAAACCATCTACACGATGGCCCATAAATTTTTATAGGCATAAAAAAACCCTTAACCATTGCTAGTTAAGGGTTTTAGGCTCATATCACCGCAAGTAACGGCATATGAATTTAAGCAAATGGTAGAGATGGCGTCAACTGAACAATAATCATAAGTTACTGATATTAAATTAAAATTTAATTAGTAAAACTCTCAGGATACACCGCAGGATACAAAATAATTTTCGTTGCTCTACTTAATAATTACTTTGGTGATCGTGTTGGAAGCTTACCACCCTTCTTTATGGCTATATTGATAGCACTAGAAAGTTTAGCTACATGATCCAAACCAAAAAAAGCCGAATACTCTTTTAAAGGCGTGGTCATCTTTTCCCTCATCATTTCATGATTTTTTTTAAGCTCAGGATAATCATCATTTTCGTTAAAGGCATTAACCGCTATGTCATCGCCCACATACAAACGTCCACCATTAGAAAGACAATACTCAGTTAAATAATCAAGTAAATCATAAATAAATTTTCTTGGAACATTAGTTATATGAGAGAGCATATAAACATGAGAAATATGTAGAGAAGATATTCCATTCTCAAGTTTGCTATATCCGGATTTTGATATACCACCCAATTGAAAACCCATGATTTCCTGACTTACATCTAACTCTGTCCTGAATAGATATAAGATATAGCCAAATAAACTATCAACCGAACACCTAAAAGTCCTCTGCTGATCTTCTAATATTTTCATTGTTTCATCGAAAGAAAGATGATCACTATTTTTCATACTAGCCTCCTTTATTTCGCTATTGTATCATAAAAAAAATAATAACCACCAATCCGTCACTTTTAATCATATAAATATTTAAAGTTTCCTAAAAGAGTCTATTCACTCATAAGAATTTATGTGTTATTTTGAGTCCGTGAAATTAAAAGCTATGAAAACCCCTACTGAACTAGCAGTGGCAATTCCATACGCAAATGCTTTTCACGCGTTAATGATTATCAAGAGGAAAATATATGAATACTGAATTTTCACAACTTTCCCAAAAGTATCTGATTAGTCAGAAAGATTTGGCAAGAAAGCTTGGGATGAGCGTAGATGCCCTACGCAAGCTGCAAAAAATTGATCCTGTATTTGCCCAAGCTATGATTAAAATGGGTTCAACTCGACAAGCTGCTGTTTTTTACATAGTCGCTGAAATTTTAAAGTGGATTGAGTCAAAAAAAACTCAGAACGTGTTTAATCAAGCTATTGAATGCAAATGAAAAAAGCTGCTCTAAAGCAGCCTTTCTCAGTGAGAACGCTGGTTGCCGCCAGCTTCCATCACAAACTGAATAATCGACTCAAAATCAATCACCAGCAGTTCATCCTAACATAAAAATTTAGGATGAGCATGCTGGTAAATATTCTAACAGCTTGGAACACTCCAAGCCTATATTAGGATCTTTTCCAATGGTTAAGCCTTATCACGAAGCAGTGGATGGCAAGTTATTACTGGATCAAATTATTGAGAAGGTTAACTTGCATATTACCTGTGAACCACAAGTTGCTGTCGCAATTGCTCTATGGATTATGTTCACTTGGTGTATTAATGCATTTGATATCGCACCAATTGCCTGCATTACCGCTCCTGAAAAACGCTGTGGTAAAAGCCAGCTTTTAACACTGATGAGTTTAATGTCCAAAAATCCTTTAAACACATCCAATATTTCACCAGCAGGACTATTCCGAACTATCGATGCCTTTGCACCCACTTTATTTATTGATGAAGCAGATACCTTTGTCGCTGGTAATAATGAGTTACGAGGAATTTTAAACAGTGGCCAAGACAGGGCTAATGCCTATGTGATCCGCTTGGTCGGTGAAAAATTTGAACCTAGGCGGTTTTGTACTTTTGGTGCCAAGGCTATTGCAGGCATTGGACAGTTACCCAGTACTCTAAAAGACCGCTCTATTACTTTAGAACTCAGGCGACAGTATAAGGACGAGGTACGCCAGCGCTTACGGCATACTGACAAGGCAGAGTTTGCGCTAATGAGTAGGATGCTGATGCGCTGGGCACAGGACAACATGGAAGCACTTGCAATCGCACGTCCAGTTTTACCTGATGTATTAAATCATCGGGCACAGGATAATTGGGAACCGTTATTTGCGATTGCTGATCAAGCTGGTGGGCACTGGCCAGAAACGGCACGACAGGCTGCTATTACTATCTCTGGTATTGATGAGGAATCACAAAGTATCAATGAACAGCTATTAAGTGATCTTCGGGATATTTTCCAAACCTTCCCTTTGGAGCGCTGGAGTACCAAAGCGCTACTACAGCAATTATGTGCCAATGAAGAAACACCTTGGCATGCATGGAACAAAGGTAAACCAATGACAGCTTATCAACTAGCCCATCAGTTGAAGCCCTTCAAAATCCGGCCAAAACAAATCAGAGTTGGTAGCGAAACATGTAAAGGTTACGAGGCTGAAGATTTTAAAACTACTTTTGAGCGTTACCTGTCAAAGTGTGAGCCTCCTTCCCTAACTTTACCCGAAACAGGGAAACACGAGCCTAACGGCATTGCCTTGGCGATGTTAGAATATTTTAATACCATCCAATCATAAGCGGTTTTGTTATGACAAAGGCAACCCTTTGATGTCAAAGGGTTGTTTCGTTGTTTCGGGTAATTTAACTAAAGCAGATCACATTCAACAAAAATTATAATTTGTGGCCGAAGCACCTAGATATGATTTAACTGGTACTTGAAATATACATAGCCCCACTATCTGTTGAGGCCTGCCCCCCCCTATGAATAATAAATAACTCCGTATTTAGCAGGAGGGTTTTTGGGGTCAACCCTGTAAGCGTTTACCACAAGCGGTTCAATAGCGTTAAAAAGCATTGCTACTCCACAGCACACAGGCATAGCCTGCCGTACTGTCGGAGCAGCTTCAAACGACAATGCACTATCATTGAGTTGAGGTATAACCGTTACATGGCCATTAAGCGGTAAAAGTGACAGGTTTGATCTTTCATCATTAATACCCACTTAGCAGATCAACAGCAGTACCAGTAATACAAACATGGGCATCAGGTTAAAATCAGATAAAAACGTTAACTTAGGCATGATCAGCTAACACCTGTAATGCAGCCTCTACGACCTCAAGTAGACGTAGTGCTAACGGGTTATCAGCAATCACATGGTATTCGTCTGCTTCAAGCTGATGGGTTTCCACGTAGTCTAGGACATGGTTTAACATCGCTTGGCTAATCAGGTCAGTATCATGCTCGGTTAGTAGCTGTAAGGCTGCAAAGTTCAAAGCTTCGATATAGACGTGGGTTTCATTATCTATGGTTTCGTGGGTAATGGGTAATTCATAAGTTACGACTTCTTTAATACTGGACATCATAAATTTATTTCCTTTTTTATTGATTTGCTGGTTCATGATTTTTTTAAATTCGTGTTTATAGTGGTCACTAATGTGTTGTGAGCTACTAAATTTCTTCCTCTGGAATTGGCTGCATTTATTATCAATGTTTTTATCATTGGTCTTGGCAAGGTATAAATACCTGTCGATACAATCCAGTGTTTCCTGCTTGACCAAGTGGTAATAAGGATGCAGTGGCTTCGGCAGCGTTGGGAATACCTTCCTCTGGTAGATACCGCATCCGTTTTACAATTTCTCGTTCACTGTCGTTGTAGTTCACATCGACATGCTTTAAGCCTTGTAATGCAGGCAGTGCAATATTCCTGAACAGGTGATCATAGTCGGCATTCAAAAATGGAACATCAAGAATCAGGCAAAAGTGAATATGTACCGTCTCACAGAATTTCTGCATATAAGTCTGTTCAACTGACCAGAAGTACATCAGGCCGTTTACCTTATCCTTCAGTACACGGTTTAGACGCTGGGCGATGGATCGGATATCAAACTCATACTTGGTAAACAATACGAAATGGGCAGCTACGGGATTAAGCATGGTCTCATTAGCTTGCAGGATGACCGCAGCAATGGTCTCAGCATTGTCATGGTCATATTGATAGCTTTTTTTGTGTTTGGAATTAATCAGGTTATAGATATTTCTATGCATTATAATCTCTCTTATAATAAATGGTTTGTTTTAATAGTTTATTATGTGGGTTTTATAAGTGTGAATAGCGTGATTATTAATACCCATCGGTATTAGATAACCACAGCCAATAGTATTTCATACTGTATAATGGTTGTCAAATCAGTGGAATATCTCAGTATAGAGTCAAGGAAATAGTAAGAAATTACATAGATTATAAAATGATTAAGAATAAAGAATAATTAATCATCAAGAAAGGATAGGTTAACTATTAAATATTAACTAGTATGAATAATCAATAAAGAGAAGATAGAGGAATAGAAGTAGATAAAACTATTAAAAGCACTCTAAGGGGGTTAATTTAAAATATGAAAAAAGCTATAATATATAAGCGTTTTATCAAGGTTGAAGGCTTTAATAGCATGCACGTAGAATCAGGCTTTTGGGGCTGTTGACCGTTGCTAAGTAATGCAACCTCAAAAATAGTTCTAGTGAAAGTCATATTTTAGGAATCATAAATGAACTTTCACTAGTAATGTGATTAGCTTCAAAGCCAGTTAAAAATAAATGTCACCCAACAACTATTTAATTCACCCATCCAGAATGCGATAGCAGCCCCATAGCGAAGTTTAAAATCATAAGTGATAAGAATGTACCACCAGAATTAAAATGGCTGTAATAAGTATTTAAGGCCTTTTAGAGCGAACTAAATATTAATCAAATATTATGGCTTGTTAACTGCATCAAAATTTAAGCCATTAAAGAACAATGAAGGATTACTCTCTAAAGCGTTCAGCCAATCCAGCAACTCAATCACATCCAAGCGGCGTTCAAGCAGCTCAGTCTTGGAAATGTAAGATTGAGGTTTAAGTAGTTTCTTCGCTAGTTCAACCTGCGTAATTTTCTTTTCATCTCTAATCTGGATGAGCTTGGCAATTACTAAGCTATAGCGTGGATCATGGATAGTTCGCATGACCAGCACTATCAGGGAATATGAAAAATATCCCAAAATAGGATATTATTAAACCTATAAGTTATTATTTAAAAAATATTGCTATAAAGGGGTTTACATGGTCTGGCTCATCATTCTGTTTATTGTTGGCATCATCATTGAGATATGCAAGCAAAACGATAACAACTCAACATCTGACAGTGTGCCAAAAATTGGTAATGGACAAGAACAGCATAATGCTGCTAACGAAGCACAGCACAACTCATTTAAGAACCTTTATCCCTTTATTGATCTGTATACCTACTATGCCCTAGAGGGCAAGCGGTCTTGGACACCTGAAAAAATCCAGTTCATTAAAACAGTGCTTAGCCCATTAAATGATGCTGAAAAGATATTGCTTCGGGATCGGCTAAAGCATGTACCTAACGTAAGCCTGAGTATCCTGATTGATGGGGTAAAACAGGCAGTCAGCAATAATCCGGCAGCACGTCCTGAAATTACTTATGTAATAGCAAGGATGCTGGTTATTGACCAAACCCCTCACCCAAGCATTGAACGCAAGATTAATGATTTAGGACATTCCTTTGGCTTATCTAATGATGAGATTGGCAGGATTATCAGTACAGCCATTCATGCCAGTGAAGAATCCTATCAATCTGGGGAATCACAGCAGGAACACCAAGGCTATGAGCAACAAACCACAACGAACTCTGCCACTGAATGGGCATGTGAAATCCTAGGGCTATCACAGGCAGAGATTAGCACAGCACGTATCCAACAAGCCTACCGCCAGAAGATGCGGGAATATCACCCTGATAAGCACCAAGGCTTGCCAGAAGCCATCCAGAAGCTCCTGCATGAAAAGACACAGGACGTCAATAAGGCTAAGGACATATTACTCAAGCTAGCCAATAACAAAATGAGTGCTTAAGGAAGATTACGATGCTAAGAACACTATTACTACTACTGGTTGCTGTGGGTGGGCCAGTCGGCTTGGTCACTTATATTATGCTTCACGGTAGGATTCAAAAAGCCAAGCTAGCGCTATCCTCAGAAGATCATTACAGCAGGCTAAAGACACCTGCATCCTCGACACTTAGCTACCAAAGCCAAAGCACAAGTCGCACTTTGCAGCCAGTGCCGAGTAGTGATCATAAGCAACAGGATACCCGATCCATTGAATGGGCTTGCCAAGTGCTAGGGCTAACAATGGAAGGACTAACGCCAGAGACGATTGAAAAAGCCTACAATCGAAAGATGGAAGCGTATCAGGCCAGCGATCAACAGAATCTACCTGAATCGATTCAGCAGCTATTGCATGAAAAGATTCAGGAGGTAAAAGAGGCTAAAAAAGTTTTATCAGAGGGTAATAAAATTTGAATTTAATATTCAAAAGGAATCATTCTTTTATATCTTGTCTTTAATGCATCGACCCCACCTTCCATTATTGAGCATACCAAATCCCTAACAGCTTTCTCTTGTAACGCACCACTAGCTTCAATTTGAATTAGACCTTTATTTTGTAAAGCTATTACATTTTCAGAGTCGGAGTTGACTACTATATTTGGATTATGTGTTACAAGAATAACCTGCCTTTTGGTTTTTGATTCTTTTAGCTGTTTAACAATTAATCTAGTAATTAGAGAGTTATCTAGATCATCTTCTGGTTGATCTAGAATTAATGGCTCATTACCATAATTCAATAATAAGCTCAGTATCGTTGCTGATTTTTGACCTGCCGATCCTTCAGCAATATTTCTAAAATTATTTCCATTAGTTCTAAAATCAATTTTGATATCATCGTGTGGAAACCATCCGAGGATGCTTTCAATTACTTCAGAGGAAGAATTTATTTTCATTAGGTGATCGAATAATCTTTTCTCAATCTTTTCTTTTATAACACTAGCTATTGGGTTTGATAATATCTCCATTTTAAATTCTGATATTATTTTATGACATTCTTCAATGTCATAATTTTTGTTCTTAAAATCATTTTCCAAATTAAATAAAATGCCTTTT
Organism: Alkanindiges illinoisensis DSM 15370; assembly: GCF_000619845.1. Taxonomy (GTDB): domain Bacteria; phylum Pseudomonadota; class Gammaproteobacteria; order Pseudomonadales; family Moraxellaceae; genus Alkanindiges; species Alkanindiges illinoisensis. The sequence continues at coordinate 127,754 of NZ_JHUX01000004.1, forward strand.
TGCTCATCGGAGTCATAAATACTACTTGAAAAATAGTCTCCTGTTTTTTGTATACATGCTCTAAAACCATTTTCATTAATTTTACCAAAAGGAATTATAGTAACTCTAATTTCATCATTGCTAGAAAAATAATTACTTATAAATTCTTTTCTACGTTTGGTTAGATTCATCCTATTTTCTATCAATTTACCATATATAGCTTTTAATTCGATTTTATTATTTATTAATTCACTCTCATATATACTAATATTCTCCAAATTTTTATCAATAATTTCTATGCTATTCACTAATTTCTGATGACTTTGAAAGTCAATACCTACATCTTTGAGTTGATCTAAAGTTATTTTATAATCTTCAATAGCTCTATCTATCCTCTTATAATCATCTATTTGAAGAATTTTTTCCTCAAAATCCGTAAAAAGATTACTCAGTTCCTGAGTTTTAATAACTAAATTATTTTTAATATCAGCAACTAGATTTAAAATTGAATTAATTTCATTATTTGCATATGTTTCATCTATTTGATTAGATATTTCTGAGTAATTATCTGTAAATTTTGTTAGTTCCAATATTTTCTCTGAAACACTATTTTTAAAATCCTTAAATTTATTTTTTTGTATTAAGGCATTTTTATAGTCTTGTGCTATTTTTTCATTTAAGGGATTTTCAATAAGGCTTAACTTATTAATTAAGTCTTTCCTCTCACCTAATAGCTGATTTTTAAAACCTATCTCAGAAACTAAATAATTTTTACGATTCAAACTATGTTTTAAATCCCTAATTATTTCATTTGATTCTCTATTAAGACTATTAATATCTACTATGAGTGATTGATCAATCATATTAAATAAAAAAGAAGGATTCTTGGAAAGTTCAAATATCTGCTTTTGGCTATAAATACTGATTGGAAATCTTTGATGAATTTCCCCAAATTCTTCCTCTAAGATATTAAATTCATTGTCAATTTTATATATATTATGTTTTTGATTATCAGCAGACCATACAATTTTATATTTTAAATTATCTTTTTCATAAATACATGAAATAACACTTTTTTCTAAGAACATACCAGAATCTTCACGAGATTTTGAAATCTTTTTAAATAATTCAAAGGTTCTTTTAATTTCATGTAAATCTTTAGTATCTAAAATTTCTTTATCCTTTGATAATACTATCCTTATAAATTCCACTAAAGAAGATTTACCTGCACCTCTACCACCAATTATTGAATTTAGCCAAGGACTAATATTTATAGTAAGTCCACTAGAGCGTCCTGCATACTTACAATCCTTAATATCTATAGATTGTATTAATAGTTTAGATTTTTCATCATTTGGATTAATGCTTGTTGTCTCCTTCCTTTTAATAGAAGTATTTCCATCTATTAATGCAAGTTTTAGACCCTCAATAGTTGGAGCACCCATTTTGACCCAAGTAAATGCCCTACCAACCTCTCTGGGCATATGAGCATCACTACCTATTACATTTGGCAAGTTGCTTATATGTGAATATTTATTTTTAAAATCATTATTCCATAATGAAAATTTTTCTGGAAAAACGACTTCTACAGCTAAAACCGCTTGTATCAATTGTTTGTATGAACTCATTGATTGCATCAGAAAAGCTCCTGCTGCAAGATCAACATGAGCTGGAATAGCAATCCCTCCAGCTTGATGAATTGCATGTACAACTTCAATTGCACTTTTAGTGCAGGGTATATCTATTTGATTTGGTTTAGCTCCTACCGCTCCAATTAAACTAGAAATTTCTTCTTGGGAGCAGCTTGGATCAAATATTGCAAGTATATGAACATTCGAGTTTGCTGTTATTTCCATACCAGGAAATATAGAAATATTTTTACCTTCATTTTTTAATAATTCAGCCTCTTTTTTTAGGCTATCTATCCATGTTGCAGTGTTATGGTCTGTTACAGCTACGCACTCTATCCCTTCATCTATAAATTTCATTAGCCAATCACGAGGGTTAATCGTTTTTGGATCAAATTGAGCTTTAGCATAATCACTTGATGCAGGTGTATGTGTATGAAAATCAAATTTCCACCATCTTGCTCCAGTAGTATTAATCATGTTTTCCCCTTAATTAATTTATTATGAATATATTCATATAGTGTAAAGAAGGTTTCTCAAATTTTATAGGTTTTGAGAATCAAAGTTTTATAACTTCTGGCTTATGCTTGTTTAGAGATTGGTTTTCATTGTCAGCTAACTTATCCCTATAATCAGCCCACCGTCCACACGTTGCACTAGGATAGTACTATGTTATAGAAACTAGCCACACCGCCTTTACATGCGCTAGGGCGGCTTCTAAATATTTCTCATTAAGTGTTTTACTGGCAACTTTCCTAAAGCTATGTGGTATTTATTGGCCTTTATACCCTAAGCGTATTAAGATATCAGAGACAAAAGGGCTTTTAGTATTGTACTTCTGGCTCAGGAACAGATAAGGCGAATGATAGGTGAGCCTGTTGGCTTAGTGGCATACATCACGATTCACACTAAGACTGAACAAGCCAAACTATCACGCTCATCAGAAGATCATTATAGCAGGCTAAAGTTACCTGCATTATCGATGCTTAGCTATCAAAACCAAAATACAAGCTTCAGTGTGCAATTAGTTCCAAGTAATGAACATACTCATGCCTATCTATTGAATAGGTTTGTGAAGTCTTAGGGCTGCCAATGGATTAATTAACCAAAGAGACGATTAAAAAAGCCTCTAATCGCAAGATAGAAGCGCATCAGGCCAGCGATCACCAAAATCCATTCGAGAGTTATTGGAGCAAAAGATTTAGGAAGTTAATGAGGCGAAGAACATTTTCACTTTCTCAAGAAACCACTATGTAATGCTCAAGTAAAATTAGTCACCTTACTACCAAGGCAGAGCACACAAAATGTTTACTATAGTCAACAATATGCTATCATTTAGGTATATCACTTATTGAATTAGTCGACTCTAGTGTAGAAGATAATAGTCAATGACTCACAGGAAATATGCAAACTAAATTATTCCCCAAAGCATCTTTTGAAATAGAAGCCAAGCACACTACACACTCGGGTGGTAAAGGTGAATATTTACATGATTGGTATTCATATTTAGAAGGTTTTTCATCATCATTTGTATATGAAATTTTAAAAACTTATGCTCCTGATGCTGAAATCGTTCTGGAACCTTTTGCTGGAGTTGGAACGACTCCAGTGAATAGCTCGATTTTAGGTTGCACATCTTATTATTGTGAAATTAACCCTGTTTTAAGAAAAGTTGTCGCAATTAAGCAAAAAATTCTTAACCTTTCAGATAGTAAAAAATCAGAATTTTTATTAGATATCAATGAGCTAGGGAATAATTTAAATCATTATTTACAGAATGTAAGACCATCAGAAGAACTAAGGAAAAAATATTACGATTGTTTTGATAAGAGTATTTTCTTTTCTCAAGATACTTTTGAGCAAGTACTAAAATTTAGATCCTTAGTGGATCAGATTGCATTAAAAGATGAACTTTTAGCTGAAGCTTTAGAGGTAGCCATACTATCTTGTTTAGTAACTTGTTCCTTATTAAAAAGATCAGGAGATGTACGTTTTAAAACTCCAAAAGAATTATCTAAAGGTGTACCTTTATTACTACCTTCAGTATTAAAGCAACTAAAGCTGATGATGGATGATTGTAGAAATTGTCCTCAAGCATTAGCTCCAATAAACTTATTGGCAAATAATTCAAAAGAAGTTTTAGATATCGAAAGTATCCAAGCTGATATTGTTATCACAAGCCCTCCTTACTTAAATGGTACTAATTATTTTCGAAATACAAAGCTCGAACTTTGGTTTATTGGAGAGCTTTTAAACAATAAGAGTCTTCGTATTTTTAGAGATCAGGTTGTGACATCTGGAATAAATGATGTCACTAAAGATAAAGGGAAAGATATTTTACCTTTGGTATCTGATTTATATGCTGAATTATTAGAAAAAGCTTATGACGCTAGAATTGCTAAGATGATGTCAGCATATTTTTATGAAATGAAAATAGTGCTAGAAGGATTGAAACACCATACGAAACTTAATGGTGTTATATGCATTGATATTGGAGATAGTGTCTATGCAAATGTGTATATTCCTACACACATAATTTTGACGGAAATCGCGAAAGATTTAGGTTTTTCATTATATGAAGAAATTTTATTAAGGAAAAGATATTCCAATGGTGGAGCTGAGTTAGGTCAGTATTTATTGGTATTAAAGAAGATGGATAGTGAAGAAAAATGAAATCTGCCAAACTCGCTGAAATTTTAGAAAAATGGGATAACTTTAAAACAACGTTTCCTCATATGGAGGAACCATTTTCAAAAAGAAATTGGGGATCTGATTTACACTCGGTTTGTTCTTATCAAGGAAAAATGAAACCAGCTTTGGCTTATCATTTAATTGATACCTTCTCGGTAAAAGGAGATATCGTCTTAGATCCATTTAGCGGATCAGGAACTATTCCATTCGAAGCCGCTATAAATGGTCGTTTTGCCTTTGGGTTAGATATTGGTGTATTAGCTACTTCTCTCTCGAATGCGAAGTTAAAAAAGCATAATAAAGAAGAAGTACTTAAAATAATTGACATGTTAGATGATTTTATTCGTAATAATACACCGCAAGATAAAAGCATATCGGACTCAATAGGAGTCGCTTTTAATAAAACTATTCCAGAATATTTTCATGAGGATACTTTTAAAGAAATTCTCTTAGCGAGGGAATTTTTTCTTAAACACAATGACCCAGAATCAGAGAATTGGTCATTAGTTTTCGCATGTATGCTACACATTTTACATGGTAATAGGCCTTATGCTTTAAGTCGTAATAGTCATCCTATTACCCCTTATGCACCTACGGGTGAATTTATATATAAGAATGTAATTGAAAAGTTGACAAATAAAGTTAACAAATCAATAGAGGCTCAAGAGTTATTAAATTTAACTTCATCTAAATGCTTTTTATCAGATATCCTTAGTAAATGGCCTGAAGAAATTCAAAAAGTCGATTCAATTATTACATCTCCCCCTTTTTTCGATAGTACAAAATTCTATATGACGAACTGGATGAGGTATTGGTTTTGTGGATGGAATAAGAAAGATTTTCAAGAAAATCCTAAATCTTTTGTAGAAGTGATGCAGAAAAAAAATTTTGATGTTTATGAGTTTATATTTAAAGAAAGTTATGAACGTTTAGTTGCTAATGGTATTGCAGTCTTTCACTTAGGTCATAGTGATAAATGTGATATGGCTAAATCATTAATTCCTTTTGCTGAAAGATACTTCGAGATTCTTGATGTTTTTACAGAGTCTGTTGAGCATTGTGAAAAACACGGGATCAAAGATAAAGGTAGCGTTAAAGGACACCAATATTTAGTCTTAATGAAAAAGTAAATTGATTTTTACAAAAGGCTATAATTTTTTGAAAATTATAGCCTTTCTTAAAAAATTAGCCTAGATTTCTGTAAAGTTTGAGAAGATCTATTTTTTTTCCAACATCTGTTTTGTTTAGTGTTTTCTGTAAAGCTTTTAATAATAAATCTGAAGTCAGCTTTCCATCGCGTACTTTCTGTAGTTCTGATTTTTGGCAAAAAGAATTAAATAACCAATCTAAATTTTCAATTAGACAATTTACCGCATTCAAGTTAGGACTTGGATTTTGAAGTTCATCAAGTGAAAGTCCTGTTATTCTTGATAATTCAGAAAGTTTTTCTTGTGAATAAAATTCAGAAGGCGCTCTGTCCCTTTTTTGTGAATTGCAGGAACCACAAAGACATGTTGCTGTCTCATCTAATGGCCATAAGAGAGCTAAAGGACGGGTATGATCTAAATGCATTTCTTTCGGAGATTTGAGGTCAATTGAACAATTAAAACATTTTTTGCCAAATTTTAACCATATGTCATCAGTTAACTCACGACCACCTGATTTCTCTCTATATATAAGTTGCGGGCTTTTGCCAAAAATCTCAGTTAGGAGTAATTCAAAAGCTCGTCTTCTTGCCCCATCCTCCTTCATTTGAGCAGCAGTACGCTGTGGATTGTGTGCAGCATTAACCTCATATTTTTTACAGAATCTACATTCCAACTGATAACCGTACTCTAATTGCATTATTTGATTTGTTTCAACGTTTCTTAGCTTCCCAAAACCAGCATGGGAACAAGGCCGCCTATGAACGGCAACACAATGATTTGAAAAACTTAAGTGATGTCTCTCGTTATTAATATTTATTGGAAGGAAGCGAGCACAACGATTGCAAGACTTTAAGTAGATATGTGCATTTGAAGTTTCAGTCGAGTCAAAGCTTAATTCGATGCTGACATCACCTTCTACAGAATAGAAATTTGATTCTGGTGCAAATTGGTACATATTTTTCAATAGTACAGGCTTTTCCGATTTTGCCCATTCCAAGTGTTTATGTTTGACAATACCACAGCCAACTTCGTAAAGTGCTAGATATGAATCTTCAAGGGCTGTAAATCTAACTTGTGTTTGCTCAACATTCGTATAAGTACTAGAAGTTCCCATTGAACCAAACTTTGACCAGTTATTATCTTCTGGGTCAGTATGAAGCTCCTTTACAAATCCCCCTTTAAAAACTTCGACCCTTATTTGGTCATTACATGAATACCATCCCCCAAATGCAACTATATCTCCAAGGTTATGGTCTGGAATTTGGAATGTTATAGTAATATTTTGCCCTTTAGGAATTAGTATACTTTCAATATCTTCTATTTTAAGCTCGCCACCAGTTGAATCAGGATGGCTTTTAAATCCACTAGTTCTTGTAGTTGTTCTTCTACGGCCTGCAAATTCAGTTTTCCCCGGAAGTTTATTGCCAAAATTTACTTTTTCCATTTACATTCCCTCAAAAAGCTGAGATAAATTTTTGTCTAATGCCTTAGCAATGGAATTCAAAGCCCTCAAAGAGATATTTCTCTTTCCTGTTTCAACGCCACTTACGTAAGTTCGATCTAGACATGCTTTATCAGCTAAAGCCTCTTGAGATAGCCCATAATTTTTTCTGAGAATTTTAAGGTGGTTACCAAAAGCTCTAAGGAGTTCTTCTTCCATGGCAGAAGCTGTCCAATTTTTTACTTAATCTTATGATAGTTTTTGTAGACTATGAGCCCACGTACTATGAGTCACATACATGTCAAATAAATATTTATTTTATTGAATAAGAATAGATACATATCTTCAAATTTTTTGCATCATCTGGAAGTAGATAAATTGAATCTTCTCTCCACTTTCATCAATTTATTTTTTTACATCTTGATAAAGTTGCAATAAGTTATAATTCTTTCCATATTCAGTTTCATCTAATGTCCTTTGTAAGGAAGTAAGAAATATTTCAGCAGTAATTTTTCCATCTCTATCTTTTTGTAAAGTATTGCTAAAACAGAAATCTGATATTAGCCACTCTATATTATCTAATATCAACTTTACTGCTTCTAGGTTTACTTTAGCATGGGTTAAATCTGAAATAGACAATCCAATAATAGATGATAATTCTTCTATTTCTTCTGGTAGATAATATTCAGATGGTAACTTATTACTTTTTTGAGAATTACAAATTTCACATAAGCATGTGGCTGTTTCATCTAACGGCCATAATAATGATAAAGGTCTTGTATGATCTAAATGCATATCTTTGGGATTATTTAGTTCAATATCGCACTTAAAACATCTTTTATTAAATTTAATCCAAGTATCTGTAGCTAATCCACCATACCGATGTTTATTTTTATAACTTAACAGATGGCTTTTTTTATATAATTCAGTCAATAAGGACTCCATAGCACGTCTTCTTGCTGAATCTTCTCTTAACTGATCAATCGTACGTTGCTTATTTAGTGGTATATTTACAAATAGCTTTTTACAAATCCTGCATTCTAATTGATATCCATATTTTAGAGACAGAGCATCGTCACATTCTTCATGTTTTAAAGTGTTAAATCGTTTATGATTAGAAAAACTTAAGTGACTTTTTTCATTATTAATATTTATTGGTAAAAAACGCGCACAACGATTACAAGATTTTAAATACAAATCTATTTTTTTTTCTAACATATTGGCTGCTTGATTATAGACAATAATTTTCCCTTTATTTTGGTAAAAATTCCCTTCTGGAGCATATGTATGAATATTATCTAATTGTTTTTCAACATATGCGTCATTTCGAACTCTTTCAATTTCCTCATGATAAACTGTACCACAATCAATATTATGAAAAGCTATATTAGTATCTTCTAATGCAGTAAAAGTTATTGAGGTGGTTGGAACATTATTTGTTGTATCAGAAACTCCTATAGAACCAAATTTAGACCAATTTAGCGGTTGATAAATTATCAATATAGTGTCTACAAACCCTCCTTTTTGTATATGTACTTTTATATTTTTATCACAAAAAAACCATCCTCCAAATGCTACAAGATCTCCAATATTATGAGGTGGTATTAAAAACTCAATTTTAATGGACTGATTTTTATTAAGAAAAAAACTATCTTTTTTTTCTATTTTATAATTTCGCCCAGTACTGTCTGGATGGGTGCTATAACCAGATGTTTTTGTGGGCTGTCTTCTCTTAGGTAATAAAATATCATTCATTACATAGCCTTAAATAGATCGAATAAATTTTTTCTAGGACTTTAGCAATGCAATTAGGAGCTTTTAAAGAGATATTTCTTTTTCCTGCTTCAACGCCACTCACGTAAGCTCGACCTAGACATGCTTTATTAATAAAGCATCTTGAGATAGGCCATAATCTTTTCCGAGAGTTTTAAAATGGCTTCTAAAGTTCTTTAGGAGTTCTTTTTCCATTGCAGAAGCTATTCATTTGTGTAACTATTGTTATAGTAATTTATGTGGCTTATACATCCACGGACTATGAGTAACAAAATGGTTTATCGGAAAGTCAGTAGTTATTCCATACAATTTCTAGAAAGCTTACAAGAAAATTACATGTAACGGTATTTTCTGATTTTAAAAGAATTTTATTATCAACTGCTTAATTTTAAGTTTTCAAGGACACTACCTTCCCTTTAACATTCTGGAATTAAAACTCATAGATTAGCTATAAGTTTTAATTTGATTAAAAATAAGCTTTAAGCTTTTTTAAAAACAATAACTTCATCATTAGCTAAACTATCCAGATAATCAGCCCACCATTGCATCATAGGCTTACGATCATTCAGGTAAGCTGCTTTATTGTATACTCCTTCTACCCCACCAGTGACATGGGCTAAAGCACTTTCTACATGATCACGGTTAAAACCTTTTTCCCTTAATGTCGTGCTGGCAATGTGCCTAAAGCCATGTGGCGACTGTCTCCCTTCATAGCCTAATCGTCTAAGTGCCATAATAAAGACTGTATCTGATTTTGGACTATTGTTACTACTACGGCTAGGGAATAAATAAGGACTATCACTACTATACGCCTTAAGCTCTTTTAATAGCTCTACTGCTTGTGTCGGTAAAGGAATGATATGTTCACGCCGCTTTTTCATGCGCTCTGCGGGAATTGTCCATTCGGCTGCTTGAAGATTAACCTCTTTCCATAAAGCTGTTCTAAGCTCACTGGGACGGCAAAACAGCATAGCTAATAGCTGTAACCCTATACTTACATCACGAGTTGGATAGTTTCTAATTGCTCTTAATAATGCTGGCAATTCATTTGCAGAAACATGCTTCATATTTTCTGATTTAGCTGTTTCCAAGAACCTGTGTAAGCCTTCTAATGGGTTAAACTCAATCCGGCCAGTCACTTTAGCAAGATCATAAATTTCCTGGCACAAAGCACGCATGCGATTAGACTGCTCAATGATCCCCTTCTCTCGCTGGATACTCTTAAACAGATTCATCCATTCAATAGGTTTAATTTCCTTATATGCACGCTTACCCATAACAGGAAAAATATGTTTTTCTAAAGCGCCCTTATTGCGCTTCATTGTACCTTCAGTCCATTTATTGACTTTTCCATCCAGCCACTCTACCGCTAGCTTTTCGAAGGTACTGTTAGTTGCTTCTAATTCTTGCTGCTTTTTTTCTTGTTTAGTAATAATAGGATCTTCACCCTTCGATAGGGCTTTATTTAATTCTTGCGCTGTTTTACGTGCAAGTTCGCCAGATACCGCTGGATATGTTCCTATACCAACCCAAGACCATTTACCATCAGCTTTCTTATAGCGTAGTTGCCACGACTTATTGCCATTAGGTTTGATACGAAAATATAAGCCATTACCGTCTAACTCTCTATACTCCTTATCTTCCGGCTCTAATGTCTTAAGAGTTGTATCAGTCATTGGCCGTTTCTTAATATCATCGCGCTTCATTGTATAACTCCTTAATCCTATTAACGAAAACAGTAGACATACAATTTATGTATCCCGCCAGTTCAATAAATATTAAAGGATACAAGATAGGATACACAATGGGCTGGCCTATACAGCCTCAAAGCTCCCCATAAACAGGCATAAAAAAACCCTTAACCATTGCTAGTTAAGGGTTTTAGTCTGATACATCATCATGTTGCAGTGTATCAATTTAGGTATATGGTGGAGATGGCGGGATTTGAACCCGCGTCCGCCAGCACTACGCCCACGAATCTACATGCTTAGTTATCGTCTATTGCTTTAACCGCTAACAGCCCAACGAACAGGACGTTAGAAGCGATTCCCTAAGTTTGACACCATGTCACGGGACATTACACGGTGCGGATCTGTGTGCGTGCGCTTCGGTCGGCCTCACCAACCACAGATATTTGGTTCGGCGGACAAGCAGCCCTTAGGCTGCTAGAGCGTAAGTTTCGTCGTTTGCGACTATAAAAATGCAAGATTGATTTACGAGAGATAATGCGCTCTCGGCATGCATCATTGAGTTTCATCACCAGCGTCGAAGCCAGAACATCCCCAATGCGAACACTTACTATAACAGGTTATACAACTGGACGCTATGTGCTTCACCAATTCATAACATTCCTGTTTAAAGCAAGGTTATGTATATAATGGTATCAATCACAAAAATTTCAAGCAGGAAGTGAACAACAAAATGGATTATTTACTGGCTCTAGATCAGGGCACCACCTCCAGCCGTGCCATTATTTTTGACAGCAAAGGCCAGGTCAAGGCCAGTGCCCAGCGTGAAATTACGATTCGCACGCCCCATCCCGGCTGGGTTGAACAGGATGCACAGGAGCTGTGGAATACCCAAATTGGTGTTGCCCAACAAGCCATGGCCGCAGCGGGTTTGCTGGCACAGGACATTGCCGCTATCGGCCTAACTAACCAGCGTGAAACCACAGTAGTATGGCATAAAAAAACCGGCAAGCCTGTAGCACCAGCTATTGTCTGGCAGGATCGCCGTACTGCCGAATGGTGCGAACAGCAACGCAAGCAAATGGATGAACAGCAATTATGCAAAAAAACTGGCCTGCGGCTTGATCCGTATTTCAGTGCAGGCAAGCTGGTGTGGATACTGGAAAACCTGCCAGAGGCACGGGCGCTTGCTGATGCAGGTAATCTTGCATTTGGTACTGTGGACAGCTGGTTAATCTGGAATCTAACCCGTGGCGAGCAGCATGTGATTGACATGAGCAATGCCTCACGTACCTTGCTCATGAACATTCAAACCCAGACATGGGATGAGGAACTGCTCGATTATTTTAATATTCCAGCCAGTGTATTGCCCAGCATTGTGCCATCTGGCGGCTTGATTGGTTATACCGCAGATGGCTTATTAGGCCGTAAAGTACCCATCTGTGCGGCCATTGGTGACCAGCAGGCTGCCCTGTTTGGACAAGGCTGTTTTAATGCCGGATTGGCCAAGAATACGTATGGCACTGGCTGCTTTATGCTAATGAATACCGGCAGTGAACTGAAATACAGCCAGCACCAATTACTGTCTACCCTGGCCTGGCAAACCCCGCAGCAATCACCACAATATGCGTTGGAAGGCAGTGTTTTTATGGCAGGTGCTATTGTGCAGTGGCTACGCGATGGACTGGGCATTATCCGGCAAAGTAATGAAGTGGAAGCATTGGCCCGGCAGGTCAAGGATACTGATGGCGTGGTGCTGGTTCCTGCATTCACTGGCTTGGGTGCGCCTTATTGGGACAGTGAAGCCCGCGCTATGCTCACTGGCATGACCCGTGGCACCAACCGCTGCCATATTGCCCGTGCTGCACTGGAATCCATTGCATTTCAGGTCGCCGATGTCCTAGTGGCCATGCAGCAGGATGCCCCAACCCCACTGACAGAATTGCGTGTGGATGGCGGCGCCTGTTGCAATGACATGCTCATGCAGTTTCAGGCTGATTTACTGGGTGTGCCTGTCCTACGGCCAAAACTTCAGGAAACCACTGCATTAGGCGCGGCTTTAATGGCGGGCCTTGGTGTTGGCTTATTTGGTTGTACTCGTGATATTGAGCATTTATGGCAGCTTGACCGTAGTTTTGAGCCCAGTATGAATGATGATGAACGCCAGCAACATCTATATCAGTGGCATCAGGCCGTGAGTAAGGCACGTACCACTATGTAAAGCGCCTAATTTATTACTTAAAAAGTCTTAATCTGGCTTTTGACCTAAGCGTTTTTAGCTTGGCACTAAAATACAAAAGCAGGCGATCATTTTTGATAGCCTGCTTTGCTATAACGTGTCTTTAAGTAGTCCAAACCTGTTATAGTTTTTTGGTTAGCCCTTAAATTTCTGCCATGCATCCAGTGTGGTTTTTTTGCTGTCATCCAGCTTAACCAGCGCGTCATCCTTGGCTTTGGTCAGGACTTCTTTTACCTCACCAATCGTGCCTTGTGCATCGTTCAGCAGTTCATTAAAGGTATCAGTAATTTCAGCTTTTAGCGTATTAAACAGATCAGTAATGTTCTGGCGAGTGGTGTTTAAATGTTCCTTGGCATAGCTCACGCGTGCATTCACCTCTTCCTGTAAGCCGGCAACATTTTTCTGGATGGTTTCAGAGGCAGCCTCGGCTTGTCCTTCAAAACGATCCCGTGCACTGCTGGTTAATTGCTTGACTTCATTTAAAGTGGCACTGGTATTTTCTTTGAGCTGGTCAATATGCTGGCTCACCTGTTCAACAGGAGTCTGGGCAGTGGCTTTTTTAGCAGTTGTTTTAGCGTTAGTGGTTTTACTGGTCATCGTCGTGCTCCATTAAAATTGAATAATGTTGCCTCAATATGACATAAATTATAATTCTATCCAGCCAAACTGTCTGACAATTATTTGTTTTAGATTAACGGTTTGTTAACCTAATCTTAAATAGATTTAGCTTTTAAACATCTTGTCTTAAAATCCGAACAGCCATTAAAAAAGTACTACCAGCCTTAGGCCAATAGTACTTTTTCCTAGCAATTTAGAATTTACTAGTAATGCAGAAGTTAAAAGCAATTAGCTTTTAATTTTTTCCAGTGCTTCTTTTGCTTTGGTTTTGATTTCTTCCAGCTTATCTAGAGCCTGCGCTTTAAGATCATCAACATTAATGTTATTTTCCTCAAGTTTTTCAAGCGCTTTGGTTTTCAGCTCTTCATATTTTTCCAGAGCCTGCGTTTTTAACTCTTCGACATTAATATTGTTGTCTTCAAGCTTTTCAACCGCCATGGCCTTAAGCTCATCCAGTTTTTCCAGCGCCTGTGCTTTAAGGTCAGCCAGTTTATCGGCATTGTTTTCCAGTGTTTCGCTAGCTTGATCTTTCAGGTTAGTAGCCTGATCTTTTAGGGTACTGGCCTGCTCAGTTACTGTGTCAGTCACCTGGTCTTTTAACTCAGTGGCTTTATCCTTTAAGGCATTGACCTGATCGGTTGCGTTGGTTTTCAGGCTATCCAGCTTCTCAGTGGCCTGCTCATTGAGGTCACTGGCTTTGCTTTTAACCTGATCCACAATACCCTGATCGGCTGCGTCCTGCTGTGCTTCCTCACGCTTCTTGGCATTTTCCAGCGCAGCTTCTACCAGATTGTTGGTGTGTTGCTTAAACTCGTTCAGATTGTTATTTGGCATAATGTTCTCCACAAGATCAAATGTTGAAAATAAAAAAATCCACAATTTCAATTTAATATATAAAGCGGCTTGGCAGATGACTAAGTGTTTCTTGTGATATTTTTATACATCGATTATCTAATGTGACACTTGTGTAATTGTTGCTTCGACGTAGCTGGCAATATGTAGAAACGGGTCAGGTATTGCACTTTAATCACTTAAAATAGCGATCTGTTGTTTCATCTACGGTCATCACAGGAAAACTTGCAGCATCCATAGACTTTCAACCGACAAATCCGTACAATATGCGGTTAATTCAAGCGAGAAGACTCAAGGAGACCGTGTTACCTCAACACTGTCTATCATTTGGCACGTCTACTCGCTTTTTTACAGCCCCAATTTTCTGGTTCAAGCTCAGGAGCTCAGTTTTGCGCACCCCTGCCATTTTAGCCCTCGCCGACGGAACGATCTTTCATGGTACTTCTATCGGAGCCACGGGTAGTACGACTGGTGAAGTCGTTTTCAATACTGCTATGACAGGTTATCAGGAAATTCTAACTGACCCCAGTTATGCCAAACAAATCGTTACCCTGACCTATCCGCATATTGGTAATACCGGCACCAATGACGAGGATCATGAGTCTGGTCGTGCCAGTCGCGTGTGGGCCAGTGGTCTGGTCATTCGCGACCTGCCCCTGCTTGCCAGTAATTTCCGCTCTTCCAAGCCGCTAGATCAGTATTTAAAAGAACAAAATATTGTGGCGATTGCCGATATTGATACCCGCAAGCTCACCCGTATCCTGCGTGATAAAGGGTCGCAAAACGGCTGTATTCTGGCAGGTGAAGATATTACCGAACAACAGGCGCTGGAAGCCGCACGTGCGTTTGGTGGCCTGAACGGACTGGATCTGGCTAAGGAATGCTGTGATCCTGAAGGCTATGAATGGTCTGCCGGTTCTTGGGAGCTGGGCAAAGGCTTTAGTCAGCCAGAAGAAAAATTCCATGTCGTGGCTTATGACTATGGCTTTAAAACCAACATCCTGCGCATGCTGGCAGATCGTGGTTGCCGCCTGACGGTAGTGCCTGCGCAAACGCCTGCTGAACAGGTACTGGCCATGAACCCGGATGGTATTTTCCTGTCTAATGGCCCGGGCGATCCGGCTGCCTGTGACTATGCCATTGAGGCGGTAAAAAACATTGTCGACAACACGGAAATTCCAGTGTTTGGTATTTGTCTGGGACACCAGATTCTGGCGCTGGCCTCTGGTGCCAAAACCGTAAAAATGCCGCATGGCCATCATGGCGCCAACCATCCGGTTAAAAATCTCGATGACGGCACGGTGATGATCACCAGCCAAAACCATGGCTTTGCAGTGGATGAAAGCACACTGCCTGCGTTCCTGCGTGTGACCCATCGCTCGCTGTTTGATGGCACCAATCAGGGCATCCACCGTACCGACAAGCCAGCGTTCAGCTTTCAGGGCCATCCTGAGGCCAGCCCCGGCCCGCATGACTGTGCGCCGCTGTTTGACCATTTTGTCGAATTGATGCAGCAGGCTAAAAAATAATGTCTTTAATAAAGACTTCTTTTTTTTTATCCCTACTGATACTAAAAAGTATCAGTAGCTATGCTGCATCCCTTGAAAATACAGAAAATTCAAGGGCCAGATCTGAATTACTAACTACAATTACAGATAGTTTTGCAATTCATGATTTTTTAAATGCCGTTAGAAATGCAAGTCAATCTTCTGATGAATGGAAAAACTGCGTTACTAGTAATGATACCGTTCAGAAAGTAGCTGCAGCTCTATCTAAAGAGGTAAATAAGACAATCCAACCTCTTAACGATCAAGAGGTAATTGTATATGCAAATTTCTTTAAAGACGGCGGTACAACTGCTTTATCTAAATATTATCAATCCAACTATCGCAATGCAGTACTTTCGCAAAATGGTAAAAAAGTTTCGGCACATAAAGTCATACATAACCTTTTAAGTTCTTTTAGTGAACAAGAAAGGCAAGCGTGGAATAGTTCTAACTCTTTACCAAACGTAGAAGTACGAAATCTGCTTATGCCTCTAGCTGATAAGGATAAAGAAATGTTTAGAACAATGTATTTTGGTCTAACAATGCGTTGGGCTGCTGAGGATAGTTGTCAAAAATTTTCAAGTCAAAAGGTTCCAAATGGTAAGTAAATATACTTTCTTATCAAGGCACTGGAATACCTTTGGAGTAAATCGTAATGCCTAAACGTACAGACATAAAAAGCATCCTGATTATTGGTGCTGGCCCGATTGTGATTGGTCAGGCCTGTGAGTTTGACTATTCCGGTGCACAGGCCTGTAAAGCGCTGCGTGAAGAAGGTTACCGCGTCATTCTGGTGAACTCAAATCCGGCCACCATCATGACCGACCCCAGCATGGCTGACTCAACCTATATTGAGCCAATCACCTGGCAGACGGTTGCACAAATCATTGAAAAAGAACGTCCTGATGCCGTGTTGCCAACCATGGGTGGCCAGACTGCGCTGAACTGCGCGCTGGCACTGGATGCCAATGGCGTGCTGGAAAAATATAACGTTGAGCTGATTGGTGCGACCAAAGAAGCCATTGAAATGGCCGAAGACCGCAAGCTGTTCGATCAGGCCATGCGTCGTATTGGACTGGAATGCCCACGTGCTGCCGTGGCCAGCAACATGGAAGAAGCCTTTGAAATTCAGGCCAAACTGGGCTTTCCAGCGATTATCCGTCCTTCTTTCACCATGGGTGGTTCAGGTGGCGGGATTGCCTACAACCGTGAAGAGTTCATTGAAATCTGTGAACGTGGCTTCGATCTTTCCCCAACCAAGCAATTACTGATTGATGAATCATTGATTGGCTGGAAAGAATACGAAATGGAAGTGGTACGTGATAAAAACGACAACTGCATTATCGTCTGTTCCATTGAAAATTTTGACCCGATGGGCGTGCATACCGGTGATTCGATTACCGTTGCTCCGGCGCAAACCCTGACAGACAAAGAATACCAGTTGATGCGTAATGCATCGGTTGCGGTATTGCGTGAAATTGGTGTGGAAACCGGTGGTTCCAACGTTCAGTTTGGGATTAACCCCAAAGATGGCCGCATGGTGGTCATTGAAATGAACCCGCGTGTGTCACGTTCATCTGCACTGGCGTCCAAGGCAACTGGCTTCCCGATTGCCAAGATTGCCGCCAAGCTGGCCGTGGGTTATACGCTGGATGAACTAAAAAATGACATTACCGGCGGTGCAACCCCGGCGTCATTTGAGCCGTCCATTGACTATGTCGTGACCAAGATTCCACGCTTTAACTTTGAAAAATTCCCGCAGGCCGAGCCAATCCTGACGACCCAGATGAAGTCTGTGGGTGAAGTGATGGCGATTGGCCGCAGCTTCCAGGAATCGGTGCACAAAGCCTTGCGTGGCCTTGAAGTGGGTGCATCCGGTTTTGATGAAAAAATTCCATTGGGTGCAGAAGGCGCAGAAGATAAACTACGCCTTGAACTCAAAGTGCCCGGCCCAGACCGGATCTGGTACGTGGCTGATGCCTTCCGTCATGGCATGAGTCTGGAACAGGTGTTTGAATATACTGCGATTGATCCATGGTTTCTGGTACAGATTGAAGACATTGTTAAAACCGAAGAACAGGTTAAACAACTGGGCTTTGCTGGCTTAACCTACGATGTAATGCGCAGCTTAAAGCGTAAGGGCCTGTCTGACTTGCGTATTGCCAATCTGCTGGGTATTCGCCAGAAACAGTTGCGTAAGCGCCGCTGGGATCTGGGCATTCATCCGGTGTACAAGCGTGTGGATACCTGTGCCGCCGAGTTTGCCACCAGCACTGCTTATATGTATTCCACCTATGAAGATGAGTGCGAAGCCAACCCCAGCAACCGTGACAAAATCATGGTACTGGGCGGCGGGCCAAACCGGATTGGTCAGGGCATTGAGTTTGACTATTGCTGCGTGCATGCTGCTCTCGCCATGCGTGAAGATAGTTATGAAACCATCATGGTCAACTGTAACCCGGAAACCGTTTCCACTGACTATGACACTTCAGACCGCCTGTACTTTGAACCGGTCACTCTGGAAGATGTGCTGGAAATTATCCGCCTTGAAAAACCCAAGGGCGTGATTGTGCAGTACGGTGGCCAAACCCCACTGAAACTGGCCCGTGCGCTAGAAGAAGCAGGCGCGCCCATCATTGGCACCTCGCCGGATGCGATTGACCGTGCAGAAGACCGTGAACGCTTCCAGCAAATGATTGAGCGCCTGAATTTGCGCCAGCCACCAAACCGCATTATCCGCAGTGCTGAAGAAGGCATTGTGGAAGCTGAAAAAGTGGGTTATCCGCTGGTGGTGCGTCCTTCCTATGTACTGGGTGGCCGCGCCATGGAAATCGTGTATAACGTGGATGAACTCAAACGTTATTTGCGTGAAGCGGTACAAGCCTCCAATGAAGCCCCGGTATTGCTTGATCGCTTCCTGGATGACGCCATTGAAGTGGACGTGGACTGTGTGTCTGACGGCACCACGGTGGTAATTGGCGGCATTATGCAGCACATTGAACAGGCTGGCGTTCACTCCGGTGACTCGGCCTGTTCACTACCACCATATTCATTGTCTGATGACATCCAGAATGTGATGCGCGAGCAAACCATTGCCATGGCCAAGGAATTGGGCGTGGTTGGTCTAATGAACGTGCAGTTTGCAGTCAAAGGCAATGATGTTTATATTCTGGAAGTGAACCCACGTGCCTCACGAACTGTGCCGTTTGTGTCCAAGTGCATTGGGGTGAGTCTGGCCAAGATTGCAGCACGCTGCATGGCGGGCAAAACGCTGGCCGAGCAGAACTTTACCACTGAAATTGTGCCCAAGTTCTTTGCGGTGAAAGAAGCGGTATTCCCGTTTGCCAAATTCCCGGGTGTTGATCCAATCCTTGGGCCAGAGATGAAGTCCACTGGTGAAGTGATGGGCGTGGGCAAAACCTTTGGTGAAGCGTTCTACAAGGCAGTTCTGGGCAGTAATGACCGTCTGCCGGGCAAGCCAGTTGAGGGTGAAATCAAGCGCGCGTTCCTGTCGGTGCGTGATAGCGACAAGCCACATATTGCTGCCGTTGCTACAAAGCTCAGTGAGTTGGGTTTTAAACTGGTTGCTACCGGTGGTACTTACCGCATGCTGCAAGAACAGGGCATTGAATGCGAGCGTGTGAATAAAGTCACTGAAGGCCGTCCGCACATTGTAGACCGCTTGAAAAATGAAGAGATTCACCTCATTATCAATACCACTGAAGGCAAACAGGCACAGCAGGATTCATTTTCGATCCGTCGTAGTGCCCTGCAAGGTAAAGTGTATTACACCACGACCTTAAGTGGTGCGGATGCAGTGTGCCAGGCTGTGAATATCCAACTGCCAATGGACGTTTATCGTTTGCAAGATTTGCAAAACATCTAATAGCGTCTAAAGGGTTCCGCTACTGTTTAGTGGCGGGGCTTTTTTTTTAGCGCTGGATTTATTTTTTGTGATGAACACAGGTGCTTTACCATTTAAAAGGACATGATTATGCAACGCTATCCCATGACCCCCCAGGGTGAACAAGCCCTGAAAGAAGAACTGCAACAATTAAAATCAGTGGAACGTCCACGGATTATTGCGGCAATTGCTGAAGCACGGGCGCATGGCGACCTGAAGGAAAATGCGGAATACCATGCCGCCAAGGAACAGCAAGGCTTTTGCGAAGGCCGGATTCAGGAAATTGAAGCCAAGCTGGGTGCAGCTGATGTGATTGACGTAGCTAAGCTGCAACAGGATGGCCGTGTGGTGTTTGGCGTGACGGTTGAAATTGAAAATCTGGATACTGAAGAACGTCGCAGCTATCAGCTGGTAGGCGACGATGAAGCTGACTATAAGGTCAATAAAATTTCCATTAACTCACCAATTGCCCGTGGCCTGATTGGCAAGCGCGAAGGCGATGAAGTCAAGATTCAAACGCCCAAAGGTGAAGTTGAATATGAAATCATGAGTGTGAAATATATTG
This sequence comes from Alkanindiges illinoisensis DSM 15370, assembly GCF_000619845.1. Lineage (GTDB taxonomy): Bacteria > Pseudomonadota > Gammaproteobacteria > Pseudomonadales > Moraxellaceae > Alkanindiges > Alkanindiges illinoisensis. The sequence continues at coordinate 147,827 of NZ_JHUX01000004.1, forward strand.
GTTAATAGCCAATAGATCTTCAGGCTAGTAATAAAGGCTGCATGATGAACGGTGCCCCAAAAGCTGGGCAATGAATTAAGCGACTCGTCAGATCTGTTTTCTATAATGAATAGGAAGCAGGCCTTTTTTATTGTGCAGTGTCTGTTTGTTTTAAGCGGATCATTCAAGCGGCAGAATGAGCGTTTCTGCACAGTCAGCAAGCTACTCTGGTATGGCAGCAATTTGCCCTGTCATTATACTGGTTTGCATCATCCACATGATCCAGAGCGCTGATCCATGAAAAAAATATCTGCCTTATTAGCCCTGCTCCTGAGTACCACTCCTGCCTTTGCCGATGATTTTACTGTCAGCAGCCATGACATGAATGCACAGCAACCCTTAGCCATGAATCAGGTGTTTAATGGTTTTGGCTGTACTGGTAAAAATCTGTCACCACAACTTTCATGGCAACATGCACCAGCCAACAGTAAAAGTTTTGCCATTACGCTGTATGATCCTGATGCGCCCACTGGCAGCGGTTGGTGGCACTGGACAGTGGTCAACATTCCCGCCACTATTCTTCAATTGCCTACGGGTGCAGGTAGTAAACACAGCAACTTGCCAGTCGGCAGCATGCAGGGTCGCAATGATTTTGGCTTTGGCGGTGCCTGTCCTCCGGCTGGCGATAAGCCGCATCGCTATATTCTAACCGTCTGGGCACTGGATACTGATAAACTACATGTAACCCGGAATATGAGTGCTGCCATGATTGGTTTTATGTTGAACGCGCACAAACTGGCCACAGCCAGCCTGACTGCAACTTATGGTCGCTAAGTGATGGTTGCTCAGTTACTGCCTGCCTCTGAGCAAATGCTGCTGCAAAATAGCCAGATGGACTTTGCCACCATCCGGGCCAGACAGCAGCAGCATATCCGGCGAGTGCATATCTTGGCACCTGCCCTGTGCCGTATTATTCAGGGACATAAAATTTTGCACTGGCAACAACAGGCATTAAAAGTCACTTCCAGCGACCTGCTGCTATTTCCGGCAGGTGCTGTGGTTGATATTGAAAACCATCCTGAACAGCAGCTTTATAAAGCTGAAATCGTTAGCTTTCCCCTACCACTGATTCACCAGTATCAATTAATGCGGCAGGCGCATGCAGGTACGCTTCAACCTTCGGCGCCTGTCATTACATCCCTATCCATGCCAATTACCTCAGAACTGGATTTTTGCTGGCAAACCCTGACCCACAGTATTCAGCAGCCGCTTTCCTGGCCGGTGCAACAGCATTTTGCCCAGGGTCTGTTACTGGCGCTGGAAGGGAGTGTGCTGCTGGAAAACCTGCTGGTGATTGAACAGCATCAATTGCGGCATAAATTACAGCAATTGTTTTTAAGAGAGTGCGGGCTGGACTGGAAACTGGCAGATGCTGCCCACTGGCTGCACTTGGGCGAATCCACCATTCGGCGCAAACTGGCCGAGGAAGGCAGCAGTTTTCGGCAAGTGCTGGATGAAGTGCGTTTTACCGTGGCGCTGGGCATGGTGCAAACCACTGATTTACCCATTAGCAGGGTGGCAGAACATTGCGGCTATGAATCAGCCTCACGCTTTGCAGTGAAATTTAAAAGCATGTATGGCATTTCGCCCAGTGAGCTGCGGATCAACTAATTTTAAATAGCTGGCTTGTTTTAAATGCTTAAAAAGCTGCATTTGAAAAACCAGATTGCCTTTGAGCAGTCAACTGCCTATATTCAACCGATGGCCCATTTAACGCTGCATTCCTCAAGCTGTGTATTCCATGCATTATTTCAATCAGAACAATGCCGTGGCAAACAGGCTTGCCTGCACATTAACCAGCCTAAACACAAGAAACAGTTGCTGATCTGATCGGGGCAACTGTTCCGTCAGATGAGTGACGGAACAGTGCAAAGCCCTACGCTACAAACAACTTCCCACCATCTGATGTCCCCTAAGCCGGTCAGTATTGCTTAGAGAACGCTCATGTCTTTTGATTTTTCCGGAATCTGGATTCCCCTCATTACCCCACTGCATTCTGACGATGAGGGGGTGGATCATACCGCCCTGTCCCAACTGGTTGCACAGTACCGAAGCAGCGGCATTCGTGGTTTTGCCAGCTTAAGTACCACGGGTGAAGCCTCGTTACTGAACGCTGAAGAACAGGATGCCGTACTTGATACAACCTTAACCGCAGCGCAAGGTTTACCCGTCATTGCCGGGCTAATTGCCAGTACTTTTAAAGCAGCCTGTGAACGCATACGCCAGCTCAACCAGTATGACATTGCAGGGATTATGCTTAGCTCGCCCAGCTATATCCGGCCTTCGCAACAGGGGCTGGTTGATTACTTTAGCCGGCTAGCGGATATCAGTGAAAAACCATTGGTAATTTATGAAATTCCCTATCGCACAGGCATTCGCATGGAACTGTCATCGCTATTAACGCTGGCGCGTCATCCGAATATTCAGGCCATCAAGGATTGTGCGGGATCACCGACAATCACTCAGGCCTTAATCGACGCTGGCAATCTGCAAGTGCTGACGGGTGAAGATTTCAATATTTTTAATACTCTGTGCATGGGTGGACACGGAGCCATTGCAGCAGCAACGCATATCCGGCCAGATTTATATGTCAGCATGATGCAGGCGATTCAAGCGGGTCAATTGGCTAAAGCACGGCAGATTTTTGCCAGTGTCACTCCATTAATCCAGCAGTTATTTGCTGAACCTAACCCTGCGCCACTCAAAGGCTTGCTGGCACAACAGGGCCATATCGCCAATCAACTCCATTTTCCTCTGCTACCCGCGTCTACAGGACTGGTGGAACAGCTTGGCCGTCTGGCACAGCAACTGGATACATCATATCCTGCCTAACTGCTATTGAATGACATATGCTGAACTGGCTGCAATAGACCAGTTCAGCAATCATTTACTGTAAAACCAATCTCTTTTTGAGCGCAATTTTTAAACGGGATTTTTGGCCATATTTTTTTCAATCCGGCTGTCTGGAATTACCCAAAGCAATGCAATCGCCAGATAAATCAGTTGGGCCAGCCATTCATAATAAAATGCCAGCGGTACCGCCAGACAATAACCAATCACTGAAAAAATGCCCTTATAATCGCGGCCAATGGCAAAGCGCAAGGTGTTATTTTCTTCCGCAGCACAGGTAATACTATGAACCAGCATCCAGTAAGCCACGGCACAAGCCGCCAGATTCACCCCATAAACCGCGGTGGGCAGCGCATTAAAATGATTTTCCCCCATCCAGCCAGTGCTAAACGGCAATAGTGACAGCCAGAATAGCAAATGCAGGTTGGCCCATAACACCCGGCCATTGATATGGTGAGTGGCATGCAGCAGGTGATGGTGATTATTCCAGTAAATGCCAATGTATAAAAAGCTCAGGATATAGCTTAAAAACACAGGAATTAATGGCGTAAGCGCATGCAGGTCTGAACCATGCGGCACTTTAAGCTCCAGCACCATAATGGTAATGACAATGGCCAGCACGCCATCACTAAAGGCTTCAAGCCGGTTCTTTTGCACAATGGATTCCTTATGTGTTGCTAACAGATGGTTCTGTTTAATAAAAATTTAAAGCCCTAAACGTGTTTCAAGCGCTGCAATCTGCTGACTTAACCCGGTTGGGCCAAATTCGCTTGGGTCATTGTGGCTGGTGGAAATGTCATTTTAAAATGAGTCATTTTAAAAGCGGCCAGCACCTTGCCCTGGCTTAAATCCGGGAAGTAAAACGGATCAAACCACCAGTTTTTTATAGTGGCCAAACAGGCCTGACCGCTGGCTTCCGGCGCTGTATAAAAGCGTTTGCCACCCCAGTCCTGCACTAGCGTCCTTAAGCGTGCTGGAATTAGCGCAGTGCTCACCGGAAATGTAAAGCGGTTGGCTTGTAGTTCAATTTGGGCAATGGCTTGCTGGTCTAGTGTTTTCAGCTGTATGGATTCAGCCTGCAATTGGGTTGCCGCGCTGTCCTGTTGATAATCAAACTCAGCCAGTTGCTTGGAAATGCCCCAGTTTTGCTGACCATTAATGACTGATGCCATAGTTGATACATAAATTTTATCAATGGATGGATAACCCGCCACTATCCCGTGGCTCAGGTGCGGAATATGCAATAGTTCATCATAAGGCCCGACATCACTTTGGCGATAGTGGGCAAAAATCAGCAGTTGCACACGACCATGTGGCCTCAGGCGGCCTGCTTTTTTAGCCAGCGTTACGAACAGATTTCTTGCTGGTTTTGCTTTTGATTTATCTACTTCGGGTTTATCTGCTGTATTGTTTGGATAAGGCATCCAGACAGCCACCACGTAGCCTTTGCCGTTAAGCTGCCAGGGCGCTGGGGCAATAATACCGCTATTTTCTGGTGGCAACGGGCTTGTTACTGGCATGCGATGCTCCATTGGACTAAATGGCCTATTAATACCTGATTCACTAAAAAAAGGCGATATCCTGATGATTAAGCTAGGAAACTTTTATCTATAGAAATGCAGGCTTAAGGCTATACTGTGTTGTCAGGCAGCTTTTTCATAATGCCGCGTAGCCAGCCAGACCAATAGCGCCATGCTGCTTAGCAGTAAGCCAAGCGCGGAAACCCCAGCCCAGGCATAATGCTGGTACATCCATGCTGAAGCTAGCGATCCCAAAGCCCCGCCAATAAAATAACTGAGCATATAACCTGCATTCAGGCGATTCCGGGCTTCCGGCTTGATCTGGTAAATAATATTCTGGTTAACCACGTGTACCAGTTGCACACATAAATCCAGCACAATAATGCCAATAATCAGCGCAATCACCGAATATCCGCCAAAGTATAGCGGAATCCACGACAACATCAGCAAAATACAGCCCAGCGTGGTGGTTTGCGTTGATTTACCCTGATCCACCATCTTGCCTGCTTTGGTGGCCGCCAGCGCACCAGCCACTCCGGCCAGACCAAACAGGCCAATCATAAAATCCGAAAAGCCAAACGGGGCTTCCGACAGTAAAAAAGCCAGCGGTGTCCATAAAATACTGAAACAGGCAAAAATCAGCCCACCAATGATTGAGCGCCACAGAAACACTTTTTCAGTTTTAAAGAAGATGAAGATGGACGCCAACAGCTGTGGATAGGTCAGCCCGGCATTTTGACGCCGCACCGGCAAATGACGGTACAGCACCATCGTAGTCAATAACAACACGGCAGCTGCGCACCAGTAAATGGTACGCCAGTTGCCAAGATCCGATAAAAAGCCTGCCACCGTGCGCGCCAGCAATATACCCAGCAGCAGGCCACTCATGATAATGCCCACTACCTGCCCACGCTGATGCGGACTGGCCAATGCAGAGCCTAACGGTACAATCACCTGCGCCACCACCGAGAAAAAACTGGTAATACTGGTGCCAATAAACAGCATCCAGATATTTTGCGACAAGGCGCTCAGCAGCAACCCACTGGTTGATAACAGCAACATGCTAATAATCAGGCGGCGCTGCTCAAACAAATCGCCCAGCGGAACCAATAGCACCAGCCCCAAGGCATAAGATAGCTGAGCCACCGTGACAATAATCCCGGCACTGGCATACGAGAGCTGAAAATAATCAGCAATGCTGTGTAGTAACGGCTGTGCATAATAATTGCTGGCCACTGCAATACCAGTGGTGAACGCCATGAGCATGACCATGCTCCGGCTCAGCGCTGCTTGTGGGTGCAAATTGTCAGGAGTAGTTCTGGATGTAGACATCGGATTCTTACAATAATAGCGCGAAATGATTGCAGTAAATTATGCCCGAAACTTTTGACAGAACTGTAATTAAAGGTGGTAAATCAACTGACTGGCTTAAAAATTTAGTCTGTTGGGCAAGTAGTTAGCATCTAATAGCAACTGTAGTTACCTTAAATTCTGTATACCCTACCAAACATAGGGCACAAAAAAAGCACTAATAAAAAGTGCTTTTTTGATCTACTGTTCATAAAGCAGGTATTGATTAAAAGCTTGATAAAACCTTTAATCCCTTGCCTGCCTTACTTAAAGGCTACTGCAGAATTACACAGCGCCATGCGGTTGGAGTTTTTGGAAGGCGACCAGTCTGTGCCAGCATTGGATTTAAAATAACCCAGTGGCCCAACCTGTTTGGCCAGTGCCTGACAGGCTTTCATGTCTGCCTCGCTACCTGAAGCACCACCACTGGCCTTGCAACTGCCACCATTGCAACGCCAATCCATGTCATTGCCCTGAACATTGCCCTGATGTGCGCTGCCCGCTGTGTATTCAACTGGCGCAGCCCAGGCCTGAGCCATGCCCAGCATCAAAAGCCCTATACCTAACAGATGTTTGATTCTCATCAAACCACTCCTTTATAAAGGATCGGCATCACACACGATCCATTGTTTATCTTATACGCTGTTTTTGATTTTATTTCAGTAGCAAATCATTATCCCATTATACATATTTTGTTACAACTGCGGGATATTGAATGTATCACATTGATTTAAATCACCTGTGTTTAAACCGGTATTAAACCAGCGTGCCCGTTGCTGGCTAGTCCCATGGGTAAAGCTATCCGGCACCACGTAACCCCGTGCCTGTTTTTGCAGATAGTCATCACCAATTTTATGCGCAGCATCCATGGCTTCTTCTACATCGCCAGCCTGTAAGAACTGGGTGCGCTGCTGATTATGATGGGCCCACACGCCGGCATAACAGTCAGCCTGCAATTCCTGCCGGACGGACAAGGCATTGCCCTGTGTTTCGCTAGCTTGCTGGCGTGCCTGTTGCACCTGGCTGGAAATGCCCAGCAGGTTTTGGACATGATGGCCCACCTCATGGGCAATCACATAGGCTTCGGCAAAGTCACCAGCCTGATTGCTATTGGGGTTTTCTGCACTGTTTTGCTGATCACCGCTAATGCCCATTTGCTGGCGCATTTGCTGAAAAAACGACAAATCAATATACACTTTCTGGTCGGCCGGGCAATAAAACGGCCCCATGGCAGATTGTGCTGCGCCACAACCGGATTGCACCCCATTACGGAACAACACCAGCATGGGTTTTTGATACTGCTTGCCAGCGCTGGCAAAAATTTGCTGCCAAGTGTCTTCAGTATCCGCCAGAACCACACTCACCATTTGCCGGGTTTGTGCATCTTCCGCGCTTTCCTGATACGGCTGTGAAACCTGCTGGGTTGCTGATTGTCCACCCAGCATGGCCAGCGGATTAATACCAAATACTTTCCAGACAATCAGGCCCAGAATCACCACCACAATGGTGCCTTTTACCCCAAGCCGGGAAAAAATTGCCATCAGGGCAAGCGGAGCTACACCACCGCCCAGGCCTGTGCCGGAGTTGCCACGCAGGTCTTCAACCTGATTACTTTCACGACGTCCTTTCCAGCGCATGAGGCACCCCTTGTCTATCGATGATGTTGAAACTGATTTTACCCACTACGGTAAATAACTGGCTTAAGACCGCGCCGATGTCCAGATTTTCTGGCCCAGACTCACAATAACCAAAACAATAATACCGGCCACAATTCCCAACAGGCCATTTAACACGGTAGGCAACAAGGCTTCAAACAACTGGCCAAAACCCGGAATGCCACCCGCTGCCTCAGCACGGTTGTCAATCCAGTGATGAAACAACGGTACGCCATGCGCAATAATACCGCCACCCACCAGAAACATTGCCGCCGTGCCAACAACCGACAGGGTTTTCATCAGGTAAGGGGCAAAGCTGATCAAGCCCTGACCAATGCGTTTGGCCAATGAACCGGGTTTTTTCATCAAGTAAAAGCCTGCATCATCCAGCCTGACGATGCCTGCCACCAGCCCATAGACGCCGGCAGTCATGACCACTGCAATAATACTCAACACAATAAGCTGATCAAGTAGCGGTGCATCGGCCACTGTACCCAGACTAATCACAATAATTTCAGCAGATAAAATGAAATCGGTGCGGATGGCTCCCTTGGTTTTTTCTTTTTCAAACTGGGCCAGATTGTTAATGTTCAGCTCTGCTTTTTTTTCAACCGTGCCGTCTTCGCTTGTGGTTTTATCCTTGCGATGGAAAAAACTGTGCGCCAGTTTTTCTACTCCTTCATAACACAGGTATAGGCCGCCCAGCATCAGTAGCAACAGAACACCCTGCTCCCAGAATGCGCTAATCAATAACGCCAGTGGCACCAGGATGACCTTGTTAATAAAGGAACCCTTGGCCACAGCCCAGACAATGGGAATTTCACGCTCAGCCCGTACCCCGCTCACTTGCTGGGCATTGAGTGCCAGATCATCACCCAGTACCCCGGCAGTTTTTTTGGCCGCCATTTTGCTCATGAGTGCCACATCATCCAGAATTGTGGAGATGTCATCCAGTAAAGTCAGTAAACTGGCTCCAGCCATCTTGTTCTACTCAATGATTTAATTAGCGCTAACATACGGAATTTTAAATTTTAGTTCTATCCATAAATTGCTGTAAAAAGATTATTTTTTGCAAAGCATGACTAAAATCTGGACAAAAAGCTTCTTCACAATTTAAAACCGGAACGTTGAAAAGCTTAAAGGTTATATGCAGTTTTAATTAGCTTTTTCACATCACTAGGAATTTTTGCCGTGCTCTGATGAATAAGCTGATTCCTGCCACAATCCTCATCAGCTTTTCTGCTGGATCAATCTTTAAATATGGCTTTTATCATGGATTGAAATCTGCCTTATCTGTCCATTGCTTGGCCCGGTTCTCAGTAGCTTGCGGATCACGACTGACTGGAATAACGGGTGGAATATAACGCTGGGCCGGATGATAACTGCCCGAACCCGACGGATATAGATAATAGGTATCCTGATTAAAATACACGTCGCTAGTGGCATTTTGCGGGGCAATGACTTCAACCTGCCGATTGATAATGGTCGTGCTGGGCGCCTGATAATACAGTTTTGCAGCTATCTGTGGACGCTGCCCGCCTGTCCGTCGTTCATTGCGCGGGTGTGTACTATAGCGATGATAACCCGGTGACTCGCTAATGACCTGACGATAGAACGGTAATTGCGGTGGTTCTGGTTTCACCCGTCCCCGGTAAATGGCACGCGGGGATTGTACTGGTTGCGGTTTTTCTACTGAAGCATGATCAGACATCGCCAGCAGTTGAGTGGCTGCCATGGCTGGCTGGCGAACTCCCAACGCTAAGCCCACGCTTATAGCCAGCATAAAAAAGGCTGTTTTTGTAGTGAGTTTATCTGGATAATTTGTTTTCATTGCTATCATCGGTTTATGGTTGTCATGGGATATCTTGAATCTAAAGGCTTGAATACCAGTTTTGGCCAGACTCGTATTTAAGGTTGATACAGCTTTGTCACGTAGCAGCGTTTCAGGTAGCCATGTGCGCGGTAATCTAGGTAATAGGGTTTCTAATTTAAATTAATTTGGTAAAAGGCACAATTCGCTCAAATTATATACAACAAAAATGGTATGAAGCCTCTACAATACCCGCATATTTGCAGCCTTGGCCTGCCACAATCACTCATTATTATGAAAGCGGAACTGGATTTATGAGCAGTACTACTGACAATCGTCCTATTGTATTAACCGGTGACCGAACCACGGGACAACTTCATCTTGGACATTATGCTGGCTCATTAAAAACCCGTACCACGTTGCAGGATACGCATCATCAGTTTTTGCTGCTGGCTGATGCACAGGCCCTGACTGATAACTTTGATAACCCGGAAAAAGTGCAGCGTAATGTGCTGGAAGTGGCACTGGATTATCTGGCAGTGGGCATCGACCCAACCAAAACCACTATTTTTGTGCAATCCTGCGTGCCTGCGCTGTCTGAGCTAACCATGCTGTACCTGAACTTTGTGACGGTAGCACGGCTGGAGCGCAACCCCACCATCAAGCAGGAAATTGTGCTGCGTGGTTTTGAGCGCGACATTCCGGCAGGCTTTTTGTGCTACCCGGTGGCACAGGCGGCGGATATTACCGCGTTTAAGGCCACGCTGGTGCCAGTGGGTGAAGACCAGATTCCCATGATTGAACAAACCAATGAAATTGCACGCCGTATTAACCGTCAGGTGGGACGGGACATTTTGCCGGAATGCAAGGCCATGCTGTCCAACGTGGCGCGTCTGCCCGGTTTTGATGGCAAGGCCAAAATGAGCAAATCACTGGGCAATACCATAGTGTTGAATGCCAGTGATGATGACATCAAAAAAGCCGTCAATAAAATGTATACCGACCCGAACCATTTAAAAGTGAGTGATCCGGGACAGGTTGAAGGCAACGTGGTATTTACCTATCTGGATGCCTTTGATGAATTCCCTGAAGAAATTGCCGAGCTAAAAGCGCATTACCAGCGTGGTGGTTTGGGCGATTCAGTATTGAAAAAACGCCTGTATGAGCGACTGGTCGCCATGATTGCACCGATTCGCGAGCGCCGTAACCAGTTTGCCCAAGACCCGGCCTATGTGATGGATGTGCTGCGCGAAGGCACGCAAAAGGCACAGGTGGTCACCCAGCAAACGCTGGATGAAGTAAAAAATGCATTGGGCCTATTCCGGTTTTAATTAACGCTGGATTGACCGCTATCATTTAGCCTTAAGTCATTGGCTTAAGGCTTTTTTATGGGTTTTTGTCGGTGGACTTAATATCTTGAGCCGCCTCTAATACTTCCAGCTATACAAATCATTATTGTTATGTTATAACATAATTAATGAATAAATTTGAGTATGCATCATGCAGGTTTTATCTTCCTTAAAAAGTGCCAAAAAACGCCATGCAGATTGTCAGGTGGTTCGTCGCCGTGGCAAGCTTTATGTGATTTGCAAAAGTAACCCGCGTTTTAAGGCACGGCAGGGTTAAAGCGTCAGTTGAAATGAGTAGCCCGCTTTTGAATACGGGCTGTTTGAATTATTGGTAATATAAAAACTAATCATTGCCAGATTTTGGATTTAATGCCTAGGTTGCTTATCCAGTAGCTGCTTGTCCAGCGGCTGTTTATCGAGCTTTAGGGAAATCATCAGCATCACCAGCCCACCAATACTTAAGCCAACTCCTACCCATATTGGCGCAAGCCAGCCATAGCCAGCACTAATCACCATACTGCCCAGCCAGGCGCCCTGTGCATTGGCAATGTTAAAGGCTGAATGATTTAATGAAGCTGCCAGTGTTTGCGCCTGACCCGCCACATCCATCAGCCGGGTTTGCAAAGCTGGCCCCAGTGCCATGCCGGTTGCACCCATTAAAAATAGCGCTATTAATGCACTGTAAAAATTTTGCATCATAAAAGGAGCAATGGCAAAAGCTGCAATCATGCTAAACACAATGCTGTATAGCGCTTTTTTCATGCCGCGATCAGCCAGCCAGCCGCCAACCAGACCGCCACTGACCATGCCTAGGCCCCACACGGCCAAGGCCACAGGCACATAGCGAATGCTGACCTGGGTATAATGGGTTAGCAAGGGTGACACAAAGGTATACACTGAAAATAATCCGCCAAAACCAATCGCGGCAATGCCCAGTGTTAGCCACATCTGGCGATTTTTTAAGCCTGCCAGTTCGGTTTGTATGCTGGCATCGGTAGCTATGGCTATTTTGGGTAAGGTCACGGTAATGGCCAAAATGGTGAGTGCGCCAATTGCTGCGGCAAACACAAAGCCACTACGCCAGCCCAGATGCTGCCCCAGCCATGTGGCAAAGGGTACGCCAATCACGGTAGCAATGGTCAGGCCCAGCATCACATGCGCCACAGCCTGTGCGCGTCTGGCAGGCCCGGCCAGCGTAGCAGCCACCAGCGCCGCCACACCAAAATAAGCACCATGCGGCAAACCAGCAATAAAGCGCGAAATCACCAGACTATTAAAATCCGGTGCAAAGGCGGTGGCCGCATTGCCCACGGTAAAGAACAGCATCAGTGCCAGCAGCAAACCCTTGCGTGGCACGCGAGCACACATAATGGCAATGACTGGCGCGCCAACTACAACCCCGAGCGCATAGGCGCTAATCATGTGGCCTGCTACCGGCACCGTAACGCCAACACCTTGTGCAATTTCCTGAATCAGCCCCATTGCCACAAATTCAGTAGTACCAATACCAAAACCACCCAGCGCCAGTGCGACAATCACCCACAGCAATGAATAACCAGAACGGTTGGAAGCAGAATTCATCAGTTGGGACGAATTTAAACTCGACATAAAAGACTCAACATCAGACAAGTGATTGCAGGACTAACAGGTTTGTATTAAGGGCTTAATTATAAGGCAACTGCTGGTTTAGAATCCCTGCATTGTTTAACCAAACTACATTTTTTAGCCTAGAAATTAAAAATAGTTAACATTAGAACTTTAATGGGCTTTAGCAGCCTTAAACCCTTGGCTGGAAAAATTACGATAAAGTAGCGATTTCTTCAAAAATTCATCATTATTTTTCAGCGCTTGGGTATATGATGCGCGCATTCATTGCATGGTTTTACTGGCTAACTGATTTGCAGTATTTTCAATCCTGATGCTCCTGGTTTTTCATTCACCTGCGCTATTGCAGCCTGGTGATTTTTGTCTTTTTGAGTGTGTCTTATGACGCGGCTTTTATCTTTTTTGTCGGTGGTGCTGTGTATTGCTTTTATTGTGCCCGGCTATGCCAAACCCATCGCTTCAAACCAGACTTCCAATAAATCATCTGTTGCCATGCCTGCCGAACTGACCATTATCGGCTACCATGAAATTGCAGCCCCGCAGCAAGCCCTGATTCCCGATTATGCTGTTACTCCGCAACAGTTTGAACAACAGGTGATCTGGCTAAAAAACCATGGTTTCCAGTTTGTTAGCATGGATGATGTGCTGGCAGCGCGTGCGGGTAAAAAGCCACTTCCGGCCAAGGCTGTGCTGCTGAGCTTTGATGACGGCTATGCGTCGTTTTATCAGCATGCCTATCCCCTGATCAAACACTACAAAATTCCGGTTGTCCTGGCACTAGTTGGCAACTGGCTATTGCCACCAGAAAATCAACCGGTGGATTTTGATGGAAAGACCATTAGCCGCAACAGCATGTTTAGCTGGGCCCAATTGCGCGAAATGAGTGATAGCGGTCTGGTGGAAATTGCCAGCCACACTTATGACCTGCACGATGGGATTCTGGCCAATCCACAGGGCAATATGCAGCCTGCCGTTACTGCGCGCCTGTATGACCCGGCTACCAGAACCTATGAACCGGATCAGGCTTACCGGATGCGCCTGTACAATGATTTTAAGACCAACAATGATTTATTCATTAAACATGGCTTGAAAAAACCACGGATTATGGTCTGGCCATATGGTCGCTATAATAATGATGCGCTGGACTTAGCCAGCCAGTTGGGTATGCCTATTACCTTTACACTGGATGACGGGCCAAATCTGCCGTCCACCCCGCTCTCGGTGTTGCGCCGCATTCTGGTAGACAGCAGCATGACGCCTGCTGATCTGGGCCATGAAATCAGCATTCGCGAGCAGCAGCTCACGGACAACAACCGTGCCCAGAAAATCATGCATGTGGATCTGGACTATATTTATGATCCAGGCCCGGAGCAACAGGAACGCAATCTGGGCCATTTGCTGGACCGGATTGCCGCCATGCATGTCAATACGGTTTACCTGCAAGCGTTTTCTGACCCAGATGCCAATGGCTCAGCCGATATGGTGTATTTTCCCAACCGGCATTTGCCTATGCGGGCAGACCTGTTTAACCGGGTAGCGTGGCAAATCCGTACCCGCACACAAGTAAAACGCGTGTATGCGTGGATGCCTTTGCTGGCATGGGAACTGCCGGACAGTGACCCAGCCTCAAAAGATATTGTGGTCACGGAACAAGGCAAAAACAGCCAGCATTTGAATATGGGCTATCATCGCCTGTCGCCCTTTTCGGCACTGGCCCGGCAAACCATTAGCGAGATTTATCAGGATCTGGCCAAGTCTGTCCCGTTTGATGGCATCCTGTTTCATGATGATGTCACCATGTCGGACTATGAAGATGCCAGTCCCAAGGCCAAAGCACAGTACCAAGCCTGGGGCCTGCCTGATGACTTGAGTGCCATTCGGGGTAATGATGCCCTGCTGCAAAAATGGACCGCGCTCAAAACCCAGACACTGGATGAATTTGCCCTGTCACTGGCGGCAGAGGTGCGCAAGCAGCAACCCTGCCTGCTGACGGCACGCAACCTGTATGCACAGGTGGCCTTAAAAGCCTATGCAGAAAACTGGTATGCACAATCACTGGAAAACTCCCTGCGCGATTATGACTTTACTGCCATTATGGCCATGCCTTATATGGAACAGGTCAAAGACCCTGATGCGTTTTATAGCAGTATCGTCAAGCGGGTCAAAAGCTATCCGCAAGGCCTGAAAAAAACTGTATTTGAACTTCAGGCTACTGACTGGCGTAGCAATACACCTGTGTCCACGGACGAAATCGCCAACACCATTAGCAAGCTGTATTTACAAGGGGTACGCCACGTTGGCTATTATCCGGATGACCCGATCAAGGATCACCCGGACCCAGCCATTCTGCGCCGGGTATTTGACAGTAAAACCAGTGCAGCCCTGCCCTAAAAGGTAATGTCTAATGCTTAGTCACCCTGAACACGTATGGCAGTTGCTGCTGGGTTTTGTATTTTTTTACCCTTTGTTCATGTCTTATTTATGGATGATGGGCGCGCTGTTGTTTTATCGACGCGAACGCAAGGAACCGCCATACCAGACGCCACCTGTACTGGAACAGCCCCCTGCGGTTAGTGTGCTGATTCCCTGCTTTAACGAAGGTGATAATGCCGAAGAAACCATCCGGCATGCAATGGCGCTGCAATATCCGGATTTTGAAGTGATTGCCATTAATGATGGCAGCACCGACAATACCGCCGACGTGCTCAACCGGCTGGCAGGCCAATATGATAGGCTCAAGGTGGTGCATCTGGCGCGTAATCAGGGTAAAGCGATGGCACTCCAGGCTGGCAGTTTGCTGGCCAGAGCCGAGTACCTGATTGGTATTGATGGTGATGCCCTGCTTGACCCGCATGCAGTGCACTGGATGGTGCGCCATTTTGTCAAAGATCCAACCGTTGCGGCGGTAACTGGCAATCCGCGTATCCGCACCCGCACCACCCTGCTGGGCAAGATTCAGGTCGGTGAATTTTCGTCCATTGTGGGCATGATCAAGCGGGCGCAGCGCAGTTTTGGTCGCCTGTTTACCGTGTCAGGAGTGATTACTGCCTTTCGCAAAAGTGCCGTGCATGACGTGGGCTACTGGTCGGCTGATATGCTGACCGAAGATATTGATATCACCTGGAAACTGCAACGCGCAGGCTGGGATATCCAGTTTGAACCCAATGCACTGGTTTGGATTCTCATGCCGGAAACCCTGAACGGCCTGTGGAAACAGCGCCTGCGCTGGGCTATGGGTGGTGCGCAGGTACTGCTGAAAAATCTGGATGTCTTTTTCAAGCCACAACAGAACTTCCTGTGGCCACTGATGCTGGAATTGTGCCTGTCGCTGGTGTGGTCATACCTGATGCTGCTGGTGGCTGTGCTGTGGTTACTGAGCTTTATCCTGCCGGTACACACCTTGCCGATAGTAGGCTCGCCATTTGTGCCGCATGGTACGGGTGTATTTTTAGGGGCAACCTGCCTATTGCAATTTGCCTTAAGCAAATGGATGGACAGCCGTTATGAGTCCCGCCTTGGTCGCAACTATTACTGGATGATCTGGTATCCACTGGTATTCTGGATGATTAATATTTGCTCTACCATTGTGGCCTTTCCTAAAGTATTATTACGCCGCGAAGGTAAACGGGCACGCTGGGTTAGCCCAGACCGTGGTGTTAGACCCCCTCAATAAATCATAGTGAATAGCATGAATCACGCATTAATTATCGATGCCCGCCAGCAACTCCGCTGGCATCAGCGTTTATTTTCCGATACTTCAACCGCCATGATGTGGGGCATCTGGTTGCTGCTCTGGCGTCCTGTGCTGATTTTTACCTGGGTGATGAGTGTCAAGCATCCGGCGGCATTGTTGCATTTCCTCAACATGGCCAGTTTTGAGGATTATATGACCGCGCTGTTTTCCGCAGTGGCTGCCTTACTGTTGTGGAGTACGCTTCCCTCCCACAAGGTTAAAAATCCGGTAGCACGCACGCTTGACGACTATGCCAGTCACTTTGGTATCCAGCCTGAACAGATTGAAACAGGCCGCGCGCAAACCATTTGTGTGGTACACCATGATGATCAGGGCAGAATTATCCGCATTGAATCGACCTGATGCTTAAATAAACGTGTCCTGCTCTGCATGGGCAAGGCAGGATTTTAGTAAAGCTGCCTTATAGTTGCGCATTCAGCTTTTCTTATCCGGTTGGGCTGCCTGCTCTAGCACAGGGAAAGCCATATTGACAATCTTGCCCTGTCGGTCATAAAAAAATAAATTGATCTGTGCGCCCTGTGCCTGCTCAACCATATGGGTTTCAAGCTCATAAAAGTGTGCCATGTCACTGGGCTGGACGTCCGGCATGGCATGGCGGCGCTCTTTATTATAAAAGCGCAGAATATTATACGACGCCCATGCCAGCAGCAGCAGTCCCAGAATCATGATCACCGCCACCAGACTGGTTAAATGCTGGGTAAAACCATGTTCATAATCATGAATAATGTACTGGTCAAACCGATGCCAGCCAAACCACCATGCCAGCAGGCTCAGCAAGGGAATAAAGAGATACAGCCATACCATCGATCCTGCGGCTGCAAGCATGCCAAAAACGCCGCGTTGCGACCAGCTTTGCAAATCCGGACGGTCAATAAATGCTGGCAACACCACGTTTTCATGTTTAAAGTTTTTATCCAGAATCGTTTCAATGCCCATCTTGTTCTCACTGCCCATTTTTCTCTCACCTAAGCCAATTAAACGTTAAAATTTCAGTAAGTGGTAAGGTTAAACACTAATGCCACGGTCCGGACTTTCCCAACGGGCACGTTTTTTTGAGCGCTTGAGCAGGGCTTTGGGTAAGGCCACCACGGTGGTTAACATGGACAAAATCCAGTACAGCAATGGATACCAGATCACCCAGATATAGTTGCGTAATATCCGGCCCTGATCATAGCGGCGGTCCATCCACAGGCTGATAAAAAACTGCACCAGACAGGTTACGCCCAGAAAAAGCCCATAGACCTGCGGCAAAATGCTGGCCACATACCAGCTTTCCGGCAGGTCAACCACCAGGCCGCTAAAGTACAAAATAAAAATAATCAGCATGGCATACGACCAGCCCACGCTAAGCAGGTATTCAAAGGCCACGCCCCAGAAACGGCGCGACTTCCAGTGAAACAGCGCCTTGCCATATTTAAGCAACACCTCAACCCCACCCTGTGCCCAGCGTAAGCGCTGGCTCCATAAGCCCTTCAGCGTTTCCGGCATATACAGGTAACACAATGCCTGCGCTTCGTAGCGGATATCCCAGTGATCCAGTTGCAGGCGCCATGAAATATCAATGTCCTCGGTCACAATGTTTTCACTCCAGTAGCCTACCCGGTGCAATGCGGTTTTACGGAATCCGGCAATGGCACCCGATACGGTAAAAATACGGCCATAGGTACGCTGTGCCCGCTTGATCAAGCCAATAATGGACGAAAATTCGCCAACCTGAATCTTGCCAAGCAAACTGGAACGGTTAATGATGCGTGGATTACCAGTCACTGCACCAACCCGTGGGCCACTTAGCAGGTGATCCATCATCCAGTGCACGGTATAGGGATGCAGCAAGGCGTCGCCATCAATACACACCAGATATTCATGCTGACTAACCAGTGCGCCTGCCCGTAATGCAAATGCCTTGCCCTGATTATTGGTCAAATGCACGATCCGGATACGAGAGTCCTGTGCGGCCAGTTGCTCCACAATTTGCTCGGTCTGGTCGGTGCTACCATCATTAATCACAATGACTTCAATGTTGGGATAACGGGTGGCCAGTGCAAAACGGATGGTATCTGTAACATGCTGCTCTTCGTTATAGCAGGGAATTAAAATGCTACAGCCCGGCGCAGTCTGGTCAAATTTCGGCAAGGCAGGACGATGCAGTTCGCGTCGCAAATAAAACCAGATGCCACCAATGATCCACAGCCAGGCCATCAGCAAGGGATAGTAAAACGCAAAGGCAAATAGCGCATTGCGCACCGATAAATTTTGCAGCCAGTTCAGGGCATCAATAAACATGCTTCATACTCGATAAATGGTTTTTATTGTGGTTATTCATTAAAAAGCGCCACTCAGCCCCAGCACCCCATAGGTACGCTGTTCACGGTTGCCGTCGTAAACCTGACTGCCCCAGCCAATGCCATAATTGATTTGCCAGCGCCGGTTCAACTGCCACTCATGCTGATACAGCGCATTCACATAGGCTTTACCGGAAAACCCGGCTTGCTGGTTAATGCCCGTACCCAGTTCAAAATGCTGATTAAAGGACTGCTGTTCATCACCGCGCCAGGTCATCCAGTCATGATCCAGATTGATGCCATAGCTCAGGTTATGATCCGGGTTAAAATAACTGCCACCGGGCTGGCTGTTGTTTTCATAAAACGCTTCCAGCCCACCCGTGGTAATGTGCTTTTCATTGGCAAACAAGCGCTGGTTGAAAGCCCCCGACACCGACTGTCTGAGATTGCCATCGCTAATGTCCAGTGCCTGATAGCTAAACGACGCACTGCGTGATTCATGCTGTCGCCAGTCCACGCCCGCCTGATAGCCATTGGCATCCAGGCCTGCTTCCAGCGCCCGTAGCGGAATTTGTGCCGAGTTATGCTCATAACCCAGCCGGTAGCGCCAATGGTCATTGAGCCAGTGTCCCCAGCCTGCACTAAAGCCGGTTTTCTGGGAATTTGAGCTTTGCCCGGACTGACTTTGGCCAGAGTGATTATCCAGTTGCTGATTGACTAAAACCCAGGCATTTTTGCGATCCTGCTGCCACTCTGCCCCAAGGCCCAAGCGCTGGTCACGCTGATGCGCTGGTTCAAGGTCAGCCCAGCGATCCTGATGATCCACAAAAATTCGCCAGCGATTGTCCAGCCACGGACTATTAAGCCGGGTATGCCACTCACGGTCATGGCTCCCATTCACACTGCTTAAGGTTCGCGCATCAGCCTTGCTGTGTGCAATTTTAAGGTCACTTTGCAGGGTGACACGCTGGCGATCCTGCCATTCCTGCTGTGCCTTAATCACACTGGAACTTTCTGGTGTTTTTTGGCTTGCCTTCTCCAGCGCATCCTGCCAGCCTGCATAGTCCTGCAAGTCACGGGCATTGCTGGCATGGGTTAAATCCAGTGTCACACTGTGCGGCGCATTTTCATACGCCTGCTGTACCACCTGTTCAGCGGCCTGCGGCAAACCACGCCAGTTCAAAATGGTGGCA
This sequence comes from Alkanindiges illinoisensis DSM 15370, assembly GCF_000619845.1. Lineage (GTDB taxonomy): Bacteria > Pseudomonadota > Gammaproteobacteria > Pseudomonadales > Moraxellaceae > Alkanindiges > Alkanindiges illinoisensis. Next base: position 167,234 of record NZ_JHUX01000004.1, read on the forward strand.
TAATCATTGGCCAAGCTGGTATTGTCAGGGTTATCCTGAACCAGTTGCTGTAGCTTTGGCACAGCAATGTCCAGCTGGTTACGGTAAGCTGCATCCAGTGCCAGCATTTGCTCCACACGCACCCGGGTCTTGCGGGCTTCCAGATCCGTCATACTGGCTGCCATAGTAGGAAATTGCTGGTCCAGTTTGACCAGTACATCACTGGCCTGCTGGTATTTTTCCTGCTCAATCAAAGCATAGTAATCGGCAATAAACAGTTCAGCATCCGGCTGTGGCAGATTTTCCAGCAAATACTGATAAATCTCATGCGCCTGCACGGGCTGTTTGGTGGCCAGATAGGCATCAGCCACGGCACGCTTGGCATAGGGCTGTAACTGGAATTGCTCACTCACCGACAGTTGCTGGTACTCGGCAATCAGCTCCGGCATGCGCTCACGCACCCGCAAGGCATACAGGTAATCATTAAACAGCGGTGCATATTCATTCTGGTTTTTATTGAGCTGATCCAGTGCCTGTCGTAGGGCCAACAGGTTTTGGTCTATGAGCTGAGCGGCCTGCTGGTATTTGCCCTGTAGTTCCAGCTGATCCTTTTGTTTGAGCGCTGCTTGCATGTTCAAACTCAGTATATCTGCCTTAACCAGCCAAACCGCACTTGCTGGAAAAACTTCGGGATGCTGTTGTGCCAACTGGTAAGCTTCGGTAACCCGATCCAGATTTCTTAGTGCAACAAACTGCTGCTCCAGAGCCAGTCGCTGCTGCGGATTCAAGGCCAGTGCCTGCTGGCTGGAAACTACTGCCTGTCCTGAAAGACCGGCCAAACGCTGGATATACGCCAGTTGTGCATATTGGTCGGCATTGAGCGTGCCCTGCTGTAATGAGCCAAGCAGTTGCTGCACCACTGCGGTTTGCCCGGCTTCAGCGGCCAATGTGGCGTAATACCAAGGATCAAATGGTGCTTGCCCTGTAGGCTGCTGTTCAGATTGGTTATATATTTGCCGGGCCAATTCAAATGCCGCCTGAAACTGTTGCTGGTCACGCAGGGCATCTAACCAGGATTTGTACGCATAGGCAGGAATATCATTTATTTTGGTGGTTAATTTTTCTTGCTGCGCCAGTCTTACAAGTTCAGCATTGCGGCCAGCTAGTCGCAGTACCACCATTAAATCAGCAGTTGTCTTTAAATCATCAGGATTTTGCTGATGTAATTGGTAAAGCTGGCTAATGGCTGGTTCAAACTGGCGCTGGCTAGCCAGCTTGACCGCCTGCTGGCCTAGAAGTAACCGCTTTTGGGTGAGTGCCAGTTTATGGCTTGGCTGTATTGCCAGTGACTGATCCGCATAGGTCAGACCCTGCCCTGCATCACCCAGTAAACGATAAATATAGGCCAGTTGTGCATACTGATCTGCTGTTTTCAAAGTAGCCGGCTGAATACGATCAAGCGTTGCACGGGCATCAGTGCTTTGACCCGCTTCAGCAGCCAGCGTCGCATAATAGAGTACATCAAGCTGTGGTGCTTGATTGGACAATGACTGATGTGCCATGATCTGCTGTGCCACCTGATAGGCAAGCTTTGGTTGCTGGCTATCGCGCAAACCTCCAATCCAGGCCATTCTAACATAGGCAGGCAACTGTAAAGCCTGCTGTTGTAACTGGCCGGTTTGGGTTAACTGTGCAATTGCCTGATTTTTGCCAGCCAGCCTTAACAGCACAATCAGGTCAGCCGTTACTTTCAGGTCTTTCGGCGCTTGGCGGTGCAGTTGCTGCAAGGTGGCAATGGCTTGCGGAAGTTTACCCTGCTTTGCCAGTTGCACCGCCTGTTCGCGCTGCTGGCTGATGCTTAATGCAGTGCCTGTCGGTTTGGCATACAGTGATGAAGATAAGGTAAAACAGCCTATTTCCAGAAAAAATAAACAGCCCAGATAAAGTTTGTTTTTTAATGGGTCAGGGTAAAATGTCCCCATAATTATTCCAAAAATAAAGAGCAAAAATCAAAGCTGGCGTTTTAAATGGCCGGCATACGTTGTGTGGCCTATTGTGTATTTTTATTTTTAACCGTCAGTGTTTAAATGATTCCAGATTGGCAAATTCGCGTAATGGAACCTGAAAAAACGTAATTCCATTGAGTAATTGGTATTAATTCAACTAATTTATTCGCTTTTGTGTAATCCATTTCTGACAGAGAAAATCGTTCATTTCCTACAGGTGTAATAGACAATACTTGCTGATACCTATAAAAAAGAGCGCCGAAGCGCCCTTTTAAAACAAAGATCAAAAGCAGGTATTAAACCATGCCTTTATCTTTTAATACCTGATACATGGTTGAACCTAGTTCAGCAGGGCTTCGGGTGTAAGCCATACCTGCGCGTTCAAACGCTGCAAATTTTTCTTCAGCGGTGCCTTTACCGCCAGAAATAATTGCACCTGCGTGACCCATACGCTTGCCTTTTGGTGCTGTCACACCGGCGATATAACCTACAACAGGCTTGTTCACGTTGGACTGGATGTATTCAGCCGCTTCTTCTTCCGCCGTACCGCCAATTTCACCAATCATGATAATGGCATCAGTGTCCGGATCATCCTGGAACAGTTTGAGGGCATCAATCTGGTTCATGCCCGGAATCGGGTCACCACCAATACCAATACAGGTTGACTGTCCCAGACCCAGCTTGGTGGTTTGCGCCACGGCTTCATAGGTCAGTGTACCGGAACGGGAAATAATCCCAATACGGCCCGGCAGGTGAATATGACCCGGCATAATGCCAATCTTGCACTCGCCCGGTGTAATCACACCCGGACAGTTCGGGCCAACCAGACGCGTACCATTACCATTGGTTTCCAGATAGCGTTTGGCTTCCAGCATGTCGATGGTCGGTACGCCTTCGGTAATCACCACAATCAGGCCAACGCCAGAATCCACTGCTTCAATAATGGAATCCAGTACAAATGGTGCCGGTACATAAATAACCGTTGCATCTGCCTGGGTTTGATCCACAGCTTCACGCATGGTGTTAAATACAGGTAGATCCAGATGGGTTGAACCACCTTTACCCGGTGTTACCCCACCAACCACTTTGGTGCCATAGGCAATGGCTTGTTCGGAATGGAATGTGCCGTTCTTACCGGTAAAGCCCTGTACCAGAACCTTGGTGTCTTTATTAATTAATACGCTCATGCTAATGCTCCTTAGGCTTTCACGGCTGCAACAATTTTTTCCGCTGCATCGGCCAGGCCCTGCGCTGGAATAAGTTTAAGACCTGATTGCTCCAGAATCTGGGAACCAAGCTCGGCATTGTTACCTTCCAGCCGGACGACCACAGGAACAGTGACATTCACTTCTTTTACCGCGGCAATAATGGCTTCTGCAATCATGTCGCAACGCACAATACCACCAAAAATATTGATCAAAACGCCTTGTACCGAAGTATCCGCCAAAATCAGCTTGAATGCTTCAATCACGCGCTCCTTGGTTGCACCGCCGCCTACATCAAGGAAGTTGGCTGGCTGGCCACCGTACAGCTTGATAATATCCATGGTCGCCATGGCAAGGCCGGCACCATTCACCATACAGCCAATATTGCCTTCCAGCGCCACATAGTTCAGCTCAAACTCGGAGGCTTTTAGCTCACGCTCGTTTTCCTGAGACTTGTCACGCGATGCAGCAATCTCAGGCAAACGATACAGCGCATTGGAATCAATACCAATTTTGGCATCGACACATAGGATTTCGCCATTTTCGCGCACAGACAGCGGGTTGATTTCAAACAGGGCAAAGTCATTTTCAATAAAAGCACGATAGGCGCCTTTCATCAGCTTTACAAACTGATTGATTTGCTTGTCTTTTAAGCCCAGTTGAAACGCCACATCACGCGCTTCAAATGGTTGCAGACCCACCAAGGGATCAACAGTGACTTTAATGATTTTTTCCGGGGTTTCTTCAGCGACTTTTTCAATGTCTACGCCGCCTTCGGTAGACGCCATAAAGGTTACGCGGCGGGTTGAGCGGTCAATCACCGCACCCAGATACAGCTCACGCTCAACCGGATAAACATCCTGACAAACCAGTACACTGTTTACAGGCTGGCCATTGGCATCAGTTTGATAGGTCACCAGACGGGTTCCAATCAGGTCACGGGCAATTTGTGCCGCTTCTTCCTTGCTCTTGGCGATCTTTACACCGCCTGCCTTACCACGGCCACCCGCATGAACCTGAGCCTTGATGACGGCAAAGTTACCAATCTTCTCAAACGCTTCAGCTGCTTCTTCTGGCGTAGTTGCCAAAATGCCTTCCTGTACCGGCATACCATATTGCTTAAGCAACGCTTTTGCTTGATATTCATGTAAATTCATTGATAGACCTAACCGTATAATCGTTGGTTAATTTAAATACTGCCCTGCCTGCCTATCATGATCGATAATCAGGCAGCACTTTCGTATTCCAGACACACAGCCACTTTAGGTATTAAAAAATACGTAAAAGTGTTCCTGCTTACTTCATTTCAAATTTCTTCAAAACCTGCTATTTGCGCTTACGCTGAATGGCATGAATGGCACGCCCATCTACCGACAGGGCAGCTTCATGCACCGCTTCAGACAACGTGGGATGTGCAAAAGTCATCAACTGCAAGTCTTCTACACTGGACACAAATTCCAGTGCAATCATACCCTGATGCACCATGTCACCTGCACCACTACCCAGCACATGCATCCCCAGCAGGCGGTCAGTCTTGGCATCAGCCACAAACTTGACAAACCCTGCCGGTTCACCAGCGGCCAGCGCCCGGCCATTCACTGCAAACGGGAACTGACCGGTTTTCACTTCAATGCCCTTTTCCTTGGCCGCTTCTTCAGACAAGCCTACCCACGCCACTTCAGGGAAGGTATAAATCACACTGATAATGGTGTCATAGTTCACCTGCGCGGCATGGCCATGAATACGCTCAACGGCCATCACGCCTTCTTCCATGGCTTTATGTGCCAGCATTGGGCCACGTACCAGATCGCCAATCGCATACACACCATCAACCGAGGTTTTGCACTGGTCATCAACCTGTACAAAACCGCGTTCAGTGAGCGTGATACCTGCATCGTCACTCAGCAGTCCTTCGGCATATGGCTTACGGCCAACACAGACAATCAGCTTGTCAAAGGTTTGTTCCTTATCTTCGCCTGCCTGATTGTATTTCACGGTAACCTTGCCATCTTTGGTTTCAGTGGCAGTAACCTTGGCATTCAAGCGAATATCAAGGCCCTGCTTGGTCAGCACTTTCTGGGTTTCCTTGGCCAGTGCTTTATCCGCCATGGGCAGGAAACTGTCCAGTGCTTCAAAAATGACCACTTGGCTACCCAGACGGCGCCATACTGAACCCAGTTCAAGGCCAATCACGCCGGCACCAATGACGCCCAGAGTGGCAGGCACCTGATCAAACGCCAGCGCACCAGTAGAATCCACGATTAGCGCTTCATCAACAGGTGCTACCGGAATATTAACCGGCACTGAACCTGATGCCAGAATTACATAATTCGGCTCAAGGGTTTGAGCTTCGTCGCCGTTGAGTGGTATAAATTCTACTTTTTTGCCAGCCAGCAGCTTGCCTGTGCCTTGTAGCCAGTCAATACCATTGCCTTTTAACAGCTGGGCAACGCCACCGGTTAGCTGCTCAACCACTTTGGTTTTGCGCGCCTGCATGGTGGCAATATCAATGCTGACATCACCGGTACCAATGCCATGTGCTTGTAGGTCATGCTGTGTCGATTCATAACGATGGGAGGAATCCAGCAGCGCTTTGGACGGAATACAGCCCACGTTCAGGCAGGTGCCGCCCATGGAAGGCTTGCCGTTATGTATACGTTTTTCAATACAGGCAACTTTATAGCCCAGTTGGGCTGCACGAATGGCAGCTTCATAGCCACCCGGGCCACCACCAATGACGACCAGGTCATATTGTTGTGCCATAGTTTTACTCCTTAACTTACAAAAGCTCAGGCTTCTGTAAGTGGCTTAATTTTTTCAAGAGGCAAATCATCAGAAATTTGTGCTTGCCTGTATTAATGACAAGCACTTGAACTTCATTGAGCCAATTACAGATCAAGCAGCCTACAAATCAAGCAGCAAGGACGCTGGATCTTCAATAAACTGTTTAATCGCAACCAGGAAGCCAACAGCTTCTTTACCATCAATCATGCGATGGTCATAAGACAGCGCCAGATACATCATCGGCAGAATGACCACTTGACCATTCACCGCCATTGGACGTTCCTGAATCTTGTGCATGCCCAAAATAGCGGTTTGGGGCGGGTTCAGAATTGGCGTGGACAGTAATGAACCAAAGGTACCGCCATTGGAAATGGTAAAGGTACCGCCAGTCATGTCTTCAATCGACAGCTTGCCTTCACGTGCCTTTTTACCAAAGTCGATAATGTTTTTTTCTACTTCGGCATGGTTCAGGCGATCCGTATCACGCAGCACGGGCACGACCAGACCACGATCAGAAGATACCGCCACACCAATGTCATAGTAACCATGGTAAACAATGTCATCGCCATCAATAGAAGCATTCACTGCCGGATAGCGCTTTAGGGCTTCAGTTGCTGCTTTAACAAAGAACGACATAAAACCTAGCTTGGTGCCATGACGCTTTTCAAAACGCTCCTGATACAGCTTGCGCATGTCCATAATGGGTTTCATGTTGACTTCATTGAATGTGGTCAACATGGCAGTTTGCTGGGTGGCAGACAATAAACGCTCAGCCACACGCTTGCGCAAGCGGGTCATAGGAACACGTTTTTCTACACGTTCGCCAACCGCCTGGCTCAATGCAGTAGGCGCTTGTGCAGTTGCTGGCTGGCTTGAGGTTTGTGTTGCTGCTTTAGGCGCATTCACATGATTGGTGACGTCTTCCTTGGTGACACGGCCACCACGACCTGTACCGGAAATATCCTTGATATCCAGACCCTGCTCGGATACTGCCTTGCGTACCGCTGGACTTTGATCGTTGGAAGATTCACCAGTTTGCTGGGTTGCTGCCGGCTCATCACGTTTTACAATCGGGGTTGCGCCTGCTTCAATTTTTTCAACATTCTTGGCAACGTCGTTTGCGCTAACAGCACCAACACCTGTCTCAAAGGTTGCAATCACTTCGCCAGACAGTACGGTTTCACCTTCCTGCTTGGCAATATTGCTCAAGGTGCCATCCGCAGGCGCTACAACTTCCAGCACAACCTTGTCGGTTTCAATATCAGCAATCACTTCATCGCGGGAAACAGGCTCGCCTACTTTTTTGTGCCAGGTTGCAATAGTGCCGTCAGCAACTGACTCTGGAAAGACGGGTGCTTTAATTTCGGTTGCCATAATTAGGATTCTCCTTGTTGATCAGGCTTACTTGTAGAGTCAAGACCCAGGGCATCAATCACCAGAGTAGCTTGCTGTTTTGCGTGTAAATAGGGTGAACCACTGGCCGGTGCTGCCGAGGCTGGACGACCAGCATAGTTGACCGGGATAAGCTGGTCTGGACGCAGACTGGCCACATCGCTATAGATCAGGTGAGCAATAAACAGCCATGCACCCTGATTCTGTGGTTCTTCCTGTGCCCACATGACGCGTTCCAGATTTGGATATTGCGATAACACTTCGCGCACACGGGTTTGCGGATATGGATAAAGCTGCTCAATGCGCACAATCGCCACATCATCCAGTTCTTCTTCGCGGCGTTTTTCCAGCAAATCGTAATAAACCTTGCCACCGCACAGTACCACGCGCTTAACGGCAGATTTATCCAGGTTATCCACCTCATCAATCACAGTTTCAAAGCGACCAGTGGCCAGTTCATCCAGTGTTGAGGTCGCCAGCTTATGGCGCAGCAAGCTCTTGGGTGACATGATCACCAGCGGCTTACGGGCTGGCCGAACCACCTGCCGACGTAATAAATGGAAAATTTGCGCGGGTGTAGTTGGCGTGCAAACCTGCATGTTGTCTTCAGCACACAATTGCAGGAAACGCTCCAGACGCGCGCTGGAATGCTCAGGCCCCTGTCCTTCATAGCCATGCGGCAACAGCAGCGTTAGGCCGCACAGGCGCTCCCATTTGGTTTCGCCTGAGCTGATGAACTGGTCAATCACCACCTGTGCACCATTGGCAAAGTCGCCAAACTGGGCTTCCCACACAATCAGGCTGCTTGGAATGGTGGTGGCATAACCATATTCAAACGCCAGCACAGCTTCTTCGGAAAGCAAAGAATCATATAGTGCAAAACGGGGCTGGTTTTCCTTAATGTGACACAGCGGAATATACTGGCTGCCATCTGTCTGGCTTAATAGCTTGGCATGACGATGCGAAAAAGTACCACGGCCTACATCCTGACCGGTGAGCCGAACCAGATAGCCTTCATCCAGCAAGGTGGCATACGCCATTGTTTCTGCCGCACCCCAGTTGAGGGGCAGTTTACCGGTTTGCATTTTCAGACGGTCATCAATGACTTTTTGCACCTGCTTTTGCAGCACAAACCCTTGCGGGAGCTGTGCCATTTTCTGGCCTAGCTCTTTTAGGCGTTCAAGTGAAACACCTGTATCCCAGCTATCTTCCAGCTGATGACCGACATAAGGCGACCAGTCTACATACAGCTTTTTATTGGGCTCACGTACCAAGGCATTGGCCACGTGTTCACCAGCCTCCAATGCAGAACGATAACTTTCAATCATATTGTCAGCATCGCTACGGTTAATCACTTCTTCCTTGATCAGCTTGTCAGCATATAAGGTGCGGGTTGTTGGTAGCTTGCTAATGACTTGATACATCAGCGGCTGGGTTGCAGACGGCTCATCCGCTTCATTATGACCACGGCGACGGTAACAGAACAGGTCAATCACCACGTCTTTACGGAATTCCTGCCGGAAATCCAGTGCCAGCTGGGTAATGAACACCACTGCCTCAGGATCATCACCATTGACATGGAAAATCGGCGCCTGCACCATTTTGGCAATATCAGTGCAGTATTCAGTCGAACGCGCATCTTCCTGATTGCTGGTGGTAAAACCAACCTGATTATTAATAATCACATGCATGGTGCCGCCCACGGTATAACCGCGGGTTTGTGACATCTGGAAGGTTTCCATCACCACACCCTGCCCGGCAAAAGCAGCATCACCATGCACAATAATTGGCAGTACGTCGTCACCACCAATATCTTCACGGCGTACCTGACGGGCCCGCACTGAACCTTCAACCACAGGGCCAACAATTTCAAGGTGGGATGGGTTAAATGCCAGCGCCAGATGAATTTCTCCACCGGGTGTCATCACATTACTGGAAAAGCCCTGATGGTATTTCACATCACCAGAACCCTTCTTGTTAAAGGTCTTGCCTTCAAACTCGCCAAACAGGTCAGCCGGGTTCTTGCCCAGAATATTGACCAGCATGTTCAGGCGGCCACGGTGCGCCATGCCAATGACCACTTCCTTGGTTCCTGCCTTACCGGAACGCTGAATGATTTCATTGATCATGGGAATAAAACTTTCGCCACCTTCCAGGCCAAAACGCTTGGCGCCGACATAACGACTGCCCAGATACTTTTCCAGACCTTCAGCAGCAGTCAGACGCTCTAAAATTGCGGTTTTTTGTTCACTGTTAAAATTAAACTGGCCACGGGCACCTTCAAGACGCTGCTGAATCCAGCGCTTTTCCTTGGTATCTACAATGTGCATGTATTCTGAGCCAATCGACCCACAATAAATGGCCTCCATGGCATCGACCATTTCACCCAGTGTGGTTTCAACCTTGCCAATGGCCAGATTACCGGTCTGAAAAACCGTATCCAGATCGGAACGTGACAAGCCATGCGCCGCCAGATCCAGATCAGGCACTTGCTCACGCTTGGCCAGATGAAGCGGATCAAGTTTGGCTTTTTGATGACCCCGGTTGCGATAGGCTGCAATCAGTTGCAGTACCCCAACCTGACGGCGCTCATGCTCAGTACTGACTGAACTTTGCGGCATGGGTTGCACACGGGTACTATTGCGGGCTAGTAATAGAAATTGTTCTTTGATATTGCGATGCGGCTGATCCCCTTTGGGGAACTGATCAAAATAGGCCCGCCAATCGTCTCCTACTGTTTCTGGGGCAGTGAGGTAACATTCATAAAGTTCTTCAATATATGCCGCATTTTCTGCGGATAATTCTGTGTCCAGACGCTGTGCGTCAACAACTTCTTGCATGAGACGACCCATTTTTCAATTGCAAAAATAATAGCTTGCCGGATAAACAAGCCACTTCACATTAAAGTTTCGGATACAAAACTTTAATGCTGCGTAAATGCCCCAGATTAAGAATCCAAGCCACCCACACACGACGACAACACAACCAAGCCAGGTTAACTGGCAAACGCATGCTTCCAGACAGACAAGTAAAACAGGCTTTTACGTCAGACACGTTACCCTGTTTTACTTACTTATCTAGCCGTACACCGTACCCGTCCTAAAACGGGCAATTTTTGCAAATCGAATTGGCCAAAACAAAGGATAGTGTAAGACACAGGTCTTTTGGCTTGGCGAATGCGACTTATTCAGCGGCATCTGTCCAGTAAATCTGGCAAAACTTTCAAATACAGACAAAAAGCGTTATCAATAATGGCTATTATTATGACCTTTCATCATCTGTTTTTCATGTGACAAATCGTATCATGAGTTACATAACCATCTGGATTTTTTTATTCAATAGCTGATATTAAGCCGTGAAATAATCCTGCTGATAATGAATAGCATACGAGATTTATGCCCTGTTTTCAGCCCAAATAAGACCAAAGTTGAAGCATAACTGCACTAAAAAGAAACACACGGGTTTTTTACAGTTAACCTGCAGCGAAAAAACAAAAAACGCGCCTCAAGGACGCGTTTTCTGACAGAACGAAACAGATTTAGCCTGCCTGCTCCAGTAACAGATTACGGATATGACCAATGGCTTTGGTTGGATTCAAGCCTTTTGGACATACCGAAATACAGTTCATGATACCGCGGCAACGGAACAGGCTAAATGGATCATCCATACGTGCCAGACGTTCGGCCTGTGCTGTGTCACGCGAATCAATAATGAAACGGTATGCCTGAATCAGTGCAGATGGTCCCAGAAACTTGTCCGGGTTCCACCAGAACGATGGGCATGAGGTTGAACAACAGGCACATAGAATACATTCATACAGGCCATTCAGCTTTTCACGGTCTTCCTGTGACTGCAAACGCTCTTTTGGTGGCGCAGGCTGGTCATTCAACAGATAAGGGCGAACCTTTTCATATTGAACATAGAACTGGTTCATGTCGACCACCAGATCACGGATCACCGGCAAGCCCGGCAATGGGCGAATGACGATCTTTTGTGGCAGTTCGTTCAGGTTCAATAAACAGGCCAGACCATTCTTACCATTGATGTTCATGCCATCAGAACCACAGATTCCTTCACGGCAAGAACGACGGAAAGTCAGGGTTTCATCCTGCTTTTTCAACTCAAGCAATGCATCCAGCAACATACGGTGGCTATCATTCAGCTCCAGCGTATATGTCTGCATATAGGGTGCTTTATCCTTATCAGGATCATAGCGATAAATTTCGAAAGTACGAGTACCTCTGCTCATCTTGAACTCCTGATTAGAATGTACGTGGCTTAGGTGGAATTTCATCCACTGTGAGTGGCTTTTGACGCACAGGCTTGTATTCAAGACGGTTGTCAACAGAATACCAGAGCGTATGCTTCATCCATTCGTCATCACGGCGACCATTGGCATAGGTTGGGTGATCACCCGGCAACTCATAATCAACCACGGTATGCGCACCACGGCACTCGGTACGCGCCGCTGCAGAAATCATGGTTGCCTTGGCAACTTCATACAGGTTTTCAACTTCCAGTGCTTCAATACGGGCAGTATTGAATACTTTGGATTTGTCTTTCAAATGCAGGTTCTTCACCCGTGGTGCCAGCGCAAGAATCTGTTTGACACCTTCATTCATCAGAGCCTGTGTACGGAACACACCGGCGTGCTGCTGCATGACTTCACGAATCGCATCCGCAACATCCTGCGCATTTTCGCCAGTAGACGAATTTTGCAGGGCATTCAAGCGACGGTTGGTGTTTTCCAGCACTGCATTTGGCAATGGCGCATAGTCATCGCCATGATGCTTGGTCACATAATCAATGATATGTTCACCAGCAGCCTTACCAAACACCACCAGATCAAGCAGTGAGTTGGTACCCAGACGGTTTGCACCGTGCACGCTTACACATGAACACTCACCAATCGCATAGAAGCCTTTTACAACTTCTGTAGGGTTATCCCCTTTGGGAACAACCACCTGACCATGAATGTTGGTTGGAATACCACCCATCTGATAGTGAATGGTCGGTACTACTGGAATTGGCTCTTTGGTACAGTCTACGTTGGCAAACTTCTTGCCAATTTCGAATACGGATGGCAAACGTTTCATGATGGTATCCGCACCCAGATGGGTCAGATCCAGTACCACGTAATCGCCATTCGGGCCACAGCCACGGCCTTCCTTGATTTCCTGATCCATGGAACGGGAAACAAAGTCACGCGGGGCAAGGTCTTTTAAGGTGGGCGCATAACGTTCCATGAACGGCTCACCGCTCTTGTTACGCAGCACGCCGCCTTCACCACGGCAGCCTTCAGTTAACAGTACACCAGCACCAGCCACGCCAGTCGGGTGGAACTGCCAGAATTCCATATCCTGCAATGGAATGCCCGCGCGGGATGCCATACCCAAACCGTCACCGGTATTGATATAGGCATTGGTAGACGCACGGAAAATACGGCCTGCACCACCAGTTGCAAACAGGGTTGCCTTAGCCTGGAATACCGCCACATTGCCAGTTTCCTGATCAATGGCCGTTACACCCAGAACATCACCCGCTTCGTTACGAATCAGGTCAAGTGCAATCCATTCCACAAAGAACTGGGTACCCAGCTCAAGGTTTTTCTGGTACAGGGTATGCAGCAGCGCATGGCCAGTACGGTCAGCGGCAGCACAGGCACGTGGCACGGCTTTTTCACCGTAGTTGGCAGAGTGACCACCAAACGGACGCTGATAGATGGTGCCATCTTCATTGCGGTCAAACGGCATGCCCATATGCTCAAGCTCATACACCACCTTGGGTGCTTCACGGCACATGAACTCAATGGCATCCTGATCACCTAACCAGTCGCCACCTTTGACGGTGTCATAAAAATGGTAGTGCCAGTTGTCTTCCTGCATGTTGCCTAAAGACGCACCAATACCACCCTGGGCAGCAACGGTGTGAGAACGGGTTGGGAATACTTTGGTCAATACGGCAACCTTCAAGCCAGCCTCAGCCAGCTGCAAAGATGCACGCATGCCCGAACCACCGCCGCCAACAATCACGGCATCGAAGTTCAGGGTTTCAATATTGGTAAAATCTTGATGTGGGGTTGATTTATTAAGATCAGTTGCTGCCATGATATGTTCCTATCAATGTGCCCAGAAAATCTGGATACCCCAGACCATAAACACAATTATTGCAACAATCGTTGCACATTGCAGAATCAGACGGTATGCACTTGCAGAAGGACCAATCTGCGCTGGCGTAATGTAGTCAGTAAATACTGTCCACATGCCCACCCATGCATGCCCAACCAGAGATAAAATAGCCAGCAGGCTAAAAATCTTCATCGGCAGGGTCATCATAAAGCCATACCAGGCCGTGTAGTCAAAACCAGGATGGAGCAAAATCCAGCCCAGAATCAGAATGGTATATACCGCCAGAATGACAGCACTCAGGCGCTGTACAATCCAGTCACGTGAACCGGAACCGGTCAAACCTGTTGCACTTCTCATCACAGCACCACCAACCAGATAAATGACGCCACAATACCAATGGCAGAAAGTACCAGCGCAGTAGTCGCAGCAGCACGGCCACTTTGCAGGCCCTCAGCGAAACCGATGTCGCCAAGCAAGTGCTTGATGCCCATAATCAAATGGTAGATCAGACCAGCCACAAATGCCCACACCACCAGACGGACAAGCAGGTTGCCGAAAATCTGGTCATGCACATAGGCAAAACGTTCTGGAGAAGCCAAAGAACCCTGTAATAGCCAGAGCAATACAGGAATAAGTAAAAAAATGATGATTCCAGACACGCGGTGTAGAATCGAAGCAATAGCCACGGGAGAGCGCAAATTTACCGCTAACACTTGGCCCATGGACAAATTGACAGGTCTGTTGCTTTTCACAGCGGGCATCCTGTAGGTAAAAACTCCCATTGGAGTTTGTATTAATTCGAAGGAAAGCTGGCGAAACAGGCGCTAAGCCTGTTAAAAACGACACGAAATTATAGTGCTGTTATGATTTAATTACAAACTGGCAGCGAAAATGAATTTCGTTTTTTTTGAAGCGCAAATGAGAATTGCTTCTTTAGTCAGGCTGTAATTCCATAACCTCCTGCCTGATGCATGCATTATCATTTACATGATTTTAGCCTGCATGCTAGAGATGCCAAGTGCTAGAGCAGTTCCAAGTGGCCTTCTTGCTTTAATGGATAGTTTGCCAAAATATGCCTGAAAAAAATCTTTTAATAAGGTCAAGTAAAATTTATGCGGCTAAAGTCTAAGAATAATTTTAAGCCATTGCCCTAAAAAGCAGCATCTGCATTTATTTAAAAATTATCATTCAATTCATTAAATTAGCTTAATAAAAACTTTGATACTGCATTTTTTTGGTCTTAAAGATTCAGGAATGGCAATTTTTTACAAATCTGCTTACAAATAGGATTGTCACCAATAACTTTGGCATATTGTATGCTATGTGACTTTGGCTGCTTGCCTGTCATTTATTATTGTGACCATGCATCAGCAAAGCAATCAACCAAGGTCGTATTTGTGATGACTTTTTTTGATTAAATTGGCATTTTAGCTTGAAGTATGATTGACAAAATTTTAGTTCAAACTAAGCTTATAGCGCATTTTTTTACATGGCGTTAACGGAATTTAACAATTACTTGTCTTGTAATTGATTTTCCGCACAATCGCATCCTATAACACCAGGACAGGAGAGTTTTTGAATGTCTGACGCAACTGGCAAAAAAGCCGTTCTTTCGCTTGATGGCAAACAAATTGATCTACCAATTTACAGCGGCACACTCGGGCCAGACGTTATTGATGTAAAGGATGTGTTGGCCCAAGGACACTTCACCTTTGATCCTGGTTTTATGGCAACTGCTGCCTGTGAATCCAAAATTACATTTATCGATGGTGATAAGGGCGTTTTATTACACCGCGGCTATCCAATTGATCAACTGGCTGAAAAAGCAGATTATCTGGAAGTTTGCTACCTGTTGTTGCACGGCGAGTTACCGAATGCCGAGCAAAAAGATGAGTTTGATAAACTGGTTCGCAACCACACCATGTTGCATGATCAGGTTCAGCGCTTCTATAACGGTTTCCGCCGTGACGCGCATCCAATGGCAGTAATGTGTGGTGTGGTAGGTGCGCTGTCTGCGTTCTATCACGATGGTCTGGACGTTGAAAATCCAAAACACCGTGAAATTACTGCAATCCGTCTGGTTGCCAAGATTCCAACCATTGCGGCCTGGAGCTACAAGTACACCATCGGCCAGCCGTTCATGTATCCGCGTAATGATTTGAGCTACGCTGAAAACTTCCTGTACATGATGTTTGCTACCCCTGCTGATGTGGACTACAAGGTAAATCCGGTACTGGCCAAAGCCATGGACCGTATTTTTACCCTGCATGCTGACCACGAGCAAAATGCTTCTACCTCTACGGTACGCATGGCTGGCTCTACTGGTGCCAATCCATATGCGTGTATTGCGGCTGGTATTGCGGCGCTGTGGGGTCCTGCGCATGGCGGTGCTAACGAAGCCGTGCTGAAAATGCTGGATGAAATTGGCAGCGTTGAAAATGTGGCTGAGTTCATGGAAAAAGTAAAACGCAAGGAAGTGAAGCTGATGGGCTTCGGTCACCGCGTTTACAAAAACTTTGATCCACGTGCCAAAGTCATGAAGCAAACCTGTGATGAAGTACTGGCTGCTCTGGGTATCAATGATCCTCAGCTTGCACTGGCTATGGAACTGGAAAAAATTGCACTAAGTGATGAATACTTCATTAAGCGCAACCTGTATCCAAACGTTGACTTCTACTCTGGCATTATCCTTAAAGCCATTGGTATCCCCACTGCAATGTTTACCGTAATCTTTGCACTGGCGCGTACTGTGGGCTGGATTAGCCATTGGCTGGAAATGCATAGCGCACCTTACAAGATTGCCCGTCCACGTCAGTTGTACACTGGCGCGACCCAGCGTGATTTTGTCAAGGTAGACCAGCGTTAATTTGCTGATTAATGCTTGAATACAAAAAACTCCCGTAAGGGAGTTTTTTGTTGGGCCTGATAAAAATTGATGTTCTTTAATAAAGATAAAATATTTACCTTTGGCCTCTTAATGGCTAATAATCCTTATCTTCTTTTTATTAAAATTATCAATGGCTTGTGCTGTATTAAGTTGCTTAGCATAAAATATTCATATCACTAAAAATTAAAGCCACCTATAAAAAGATGCGGCCTAGAACCTATGGCCAGACCGCGTTTTGCAAACAGAAGCTGTTAAATTTTTAGTCACTTCATCGGTTATTAAGACGCAGGCGCATCACTGACAAACGCCAGATCACTTAAACCGGCTTTGCTGGCACGCGCCATCACTTGCGCTACTGTATCGTAACGGGCATCTTTATCCGCACGAATTTGTAATGATGGCTTTTTGGCCTGCTGGGCAGCCCCATTCATACGCTCAGCCAGTTGCTCAAGACTGACCGCATCCTGATTCCAGTACACCTGCCCCTGTGCATTAATGTTTACCGACACAATTTCGGGTGGTTGCGGCGGTGTTGAGGCATCAGTTTTGGGCAAGGTTAGCGGAATACTGGGGTTCATGACAGTGGCCGTTACCAGAAAGATGATCATCAGCACCAGCATAATATCAATCAGGGGAATGAGGTTCATCTCATTCATGCCCTGTTCGTTTTCTTCTCCCAGATTAAAGGACATTTAGGCCTGCCCTCCAACCAGTGAGCTGGCTGTTGCTTTATGTGCCTGAGTCGTTTCTTGATTAGTTGCACCGGGCAGCAGGTTTTCAATCAGTACGCTATGCGCCTTGTCATGCAGCTCATGCGTCAGGACACGGTTCATGCGGGTGCAAATGTTGTAGGCCAGTACCGCAGGAATCGCCACGGCCAAACCAAGACCAGTCATGATTAGCGCTTCACCTACCGGCGCAGCAACCTGTGCCAGGCCAGCCTGCCCGCTGTTACCAATCGCCACCAGTGCATGAAAAATACCCCAGACTGTACCAAACAATCCCACAAATGGTGCAATGGAAGCAATCGTCCCCAGCACTGGCAAACCACGCTCAATATCAACCCGACTACGGGCCATTTGCTGTAATAAAGCCTGCTCGGCTACTACTTTGCGCTGTTCGGTACTTAATACAGAAAATTTGCCTTTCAGGTTATCAACCGATTGGGTCAATGCAAGCACTGCTGTGTTTTTGGCTTGACGGGTTGCCATGACACGTAGGATAAAAATGCACCACGTTGCAATCGACATGGCCAGTAAAACAAAGTACAGGGTTTTACTGATGGCATCGGCATGTTGCCAGTAGATTGAAAAATTCATGAGCGGGTGCTCCTCATTATTTAGATAAATTCAGTTCAAATGGCTGGATGGTATAAACAGGCACGGCAATCCCATTAACCCGATGTGGCGTAAATGTAGCGCGCTTTAAGGCACGGGCAACTTTTTGATCCAGGTTTGACAAACCAGAACTACTCACCACTTGCACATCGTCAACTTTACCGCTGGCAGAAATGGAAATTCTTAGTTTTACAGTACGCGCCTGACCTTTTAAGTCACTATCTGAAATTTCCAGACGCGGTGGACGAATATAGGACACCCCTTCAACCAGTTGTGGCGTGGTTGGCGGTGCTGGTTGCGGCTTAGGCTCTGGCTTGGCAACCGGTGGTGGCACAGGTGCTGGCTCAGGCACTACAGGCTTTACCGGTTCTGGTAAAGGCTCAGGCTGCGGTGCAATCACCGGCTGTGGTCGCTCGGAAACAGTCGGGGTTGCCAGCACTGGCTTAGGTTTGGGCAAGGGCTTAGGCTGCTGCTTAACCACCTTGACTTCTTTAGGCTTTGGCTTGGGTTCCGGCTTGGGCGGTTTAGGCTCAGGTGGTTTGGGTTTTGGCTGTTCAAGCTGGATGAAACGAACTTCCACCGGTTTTGGCGTTTCAGGCATTTTAAGCGTGATAGGCTTCATGGTCGCTAGCGCAGCCAATACGGCCACATGCGCCAGCAGTACCACAGCAACTGTCCCTAATGCATGGGGCTTGGTGCTGTTTTGCTTTGCTGGTGTTGTGTCTGCCTGAATCATTGCAGTCATAAACAATTACTCATCCGCGAGGACTTTTCAATAAAACGTGCCTGATGTACACCGTCCCTTGACTATATTGCCTAGTTGCAATACCGAGCTACCTGCTCCCCTGCACAGTTTGCAGGTTTTGTGAAGTGGTATAATAAATGAGAAGTGTTTTCATTTGCAATGCTGTTTGGTAAAAGTTTTTTTCAATGACTGTATTTATGACAGGTGGCTGGACTTTTTAGGCTATCTAAGGCGAGGTAAATGGGTTATTTAAATCCTGTCAAAATACCGGTAATCATAAAGATAAATCAGGTATCAAATGACAAAATTGCGCTTGTCTTTATGCAATAGGCTTTTATGATATCGGCTTTATTTTAAGCACCTGTTTGCACCTATGCTGTCGTTAAATTCTTATTTGAATCGTTTTTTTGTATTGATATTAAGCTGTGCCGTACTGGCTGGCTGCGATAAAAGCAGCAAAACAGTGACCCCTACTACCCCAGTGGTTAAGGTACGTGAACCTGTCATTGCGCTGGCGCTAGGCGGTGGTGGTGCCAAGGGATTTGCTCATATTGGTGCTATTAAGGTGCTGGAATCGCATGGCATTAAGCCAAAAATTGTGACTGGAACCAGTGCAGGCAGTTTTGTGGGTAGCCTGTATGCCAGTGGCAAGACCCCTTTTCAGCTACAGGAGCTGGCATTACAGCTTGAAGAAGCCGATATCCGTGATTTAACCATTAGCAAACAGGGCTTTATTACTGGTCAGAAACTTCAGGATTATGTCAATAAAAATGTTGGCAACCGTCCCATTCAGCAATTCCCGATCCGCTTTGCGGCGATTGCCACCCAACTAGATAATGGGCAAAAGGTCGCGTTCAACCGTGGTAATGCGGGTCAGGCAGTACGCGCATCCTGCAGTATTCCCAATGTGTTTGTGCCTGCCACGATTGCCGGCAAACGTTATGTGGATGGTGGGCTGGTTAGTCCAATTCCAGTGCAAACTGCCCGTGACATGGGCGCTGATATTGTAATTGCCATTGATATTTCAGCCCGACCCAAAGCTGGACAATCTACTAATTTATGGGGCCTGCTTGATCAGACCCTGAATATTATGGGTCAGCAAAGCATTAATCAGGAACTCGCGCAAGCGGATGTGGTGATTAAGCCTGCGGTGGGCAATCTGGGCGTTATGGACTTGAAATCCCGTCATCAAAGCATTCTGGAAGGTGAACGGGCAGCACAGGCACAACTGGCGGCCATTGACCTGAAAATCCAGCAGTTCAAGCAGTCTGCCCGAGCCCGGCAATCTGTTACCCGCTAGGTTTTTTAAGCAGTAATTTCAATAAAAATAAAAGATTAAGCCAAACTGCTTTTTTGACTTATTTTATCCTATAGCCGCCCAAACCATGGCGGCTTGCGGTATGATCAAAATAATAACGTAAACAGCAGGCAGGAGAAAAACCATGGATTTGATCCTTCAACCCTGGCACTGGATGGTTTTGGGACTCGCATTAATTATCTTTGAAATTTTTCTTCCTTCATTTACCGCACTCTGGTTTGGTGTGGCAGCCTGTGTGGTGGCCGTACTGCTCTGGATATTTCCGAGGCTAGGCACCGAAGTCCAATTGATGAGCTGGATCATTCTGTCAATTGGCTTTACGGTGCTGTGGTTCAAGTTTCTTAAACCCTTGTCACGCGATAAAACCAAGGCTGGTCTCGCCCGCGAAGCCATATTAGGTCAAGTGGGGATTATTATTGCTGTGCCGCTGGTTGAACATACAGGCGTGGTGCGTTTTGCCATACCGCTGCTAGGGGCTGATGAATGGCGCTGCCGCTCGCAGCAGGAACTGGCGGTGGGAGATCGGGTTACGGTGGTTGAAATACTGGGTAATGAGCTGGTCGTTATTAAAAATTAGGCTTTTGCAAAACGGTGATAACAAGGAGAATAATGATGTCAGGCAGTTTTATTGTGGTGCTGGTGCTGCTGATATTTGTCGCGGTGACCATTGCCAAAGGGGTACGCTTAGTGCCGCAAGGCTACAAATGGATTGTACAGCGGCTGGGTAAATATCATGGTACGCTGAATCCAGGCCTTAACTTTGTGATTCCTTATGTGGATGAAGTGGCCTATAAAGTCACCACCAAGGATATTGTGCTGGATATTCCCTCGCAAGAAGTCATTACCCGTGATAATGCAGTGCTGATCATGAATGCCGTGGCATACATTAATCTGGTGACGCCGGAAAAAGCGGTGTATGGCATTGAAAACTATACCTGGGCAATTCAAAATCTGGTACAGACCTCCCTGCGCTCCATTGTGGGTGAAATGGATTTGGATGATGCCCTGTCTTCACGCGATCACATCAAAGCACGCTTAAAGGCAGCCATTTCAGATGATATTTCTGACTGGGGCATTATGCTTAAAACTGTAGAAATTCAGGATATTCGTCCGTCCTCGACCATGCAGCAAGCGATGGAAGCCCAAGCTGCCGCAGAACGCCAGCGCCGTGCTACCGTGACCCGCGCCGATGGTGAAAAACAGGCCGCTATTCTGGAAGCGGAAGGTCGTCTTGAAGCCTCGCGCCGGGATGCTGAGGCACAGGTGGTATTGGCCAAGGCCAGCCAGGAAGCCATTGATCTGGTGTCATCAGCAATTGGTGAAAAGGAACTGCCGGTGACCTATATTCTGGGTGAGCAGTATGTCAAAGCCATGCAGGAAATTTCCAAATCGCCAAACAGTAAAACCGTGGTATTGCCTGCCGACTTGTTGAATACCTTACGCGGCTTTATTGGTAAGCCATAACTTTTTGCTTTATAGTTCAAAGCAAATATGACGCCAAAAAAACTACCTGTGTCAGGTAGTTTTTTTATAGCTTTTAACCGGACAGTATGATGCTGCTACTGCTCACGGTTAAGTAAAAAACGGGCAATCCCTTCCAGCGGTTCCATGTCCTTGGCGCTATAAGGCAAGCTCTTTAAAGCATTAAAGGCGCGCTGGTGTAGATCCTGTGCCAATGCAGTGGCTTTATCCAGTCCAATAATGGAAGGATAAGTGGCTTTCTGGTTACGCTGGTCAAGGCCAGCCGTTTTGCCCAATGCTTCTGTACTTGCCGTCACATCCAGAATGTCGTCCTGTACCTGATAGGCCAGCCCTAAAAATCCGCCAAATTCAATCAGCTGGCTATACAAGGAATCGCGCATTTCAATGCCAACACTGAGTGCGCCCATACCAATGGCAGCCTGGATGAGTGCACCAGTCTTGTTCAGGTGAATGGTTTCCAGATCCAGTTCACTAATGGTTTTGTTTTCCGCACTTAAATCCAGAACCTGACCCTGCACCATACGATTGGCGGCTTGTGCCAGTACACAGGATTGCTGGCTGCTCACCACCATGTCACGCGGTGTTTTCTCGGTATCCTGTGAAAAATAATTACTGTTTAAGACTTCAAATGCCATGGTTTGCAGAATATCCCCCGCCAGCAAGGCTGTGGCTTCACCAAAAACCTTGTGACAGGTGGGCTGGCCGCGGCGTAGCTCATCGTCATCCATGCAAGGCAAGTCATCATGCACCAGTGAATAACAGTGGATCAGCTCGATTGCGACAGCAGCACGGCGCGCCGCAATATTCAGGATTGGCTCATGCATAATGGCAGTGGCATAAGTGAGCGCGGGACGAATCCGCTTGCCGCCCAGCATGACTGCATGATGCACAGCTTCTTTAAGCGGTGATGGCAATAATTGCTGATCCAGAACAGTCTGCAAATCCAACTGGATGCGATCACGGGCTGCCGTTAAACTGTCTTGTTCTTCAGTGGTTAGCGTTACCATGGAATTTCTCACGTATCATTTTATGTTTTAACTGATTGTGCCTTAACTAAAATAACAATCTGTATTTGTTGTGTTTTTGCATACAGCATTTTTGAAGAAAGCGCATTTGTTAGCTTCTACCAGCATCAGACTCATCAAAGCAGACAGCCTGAATCAAAAGCCATCAGGCCTTTTTAACAAATTCGGATTTTAGCTTCATGGCGCCAATGCCATCAATCTTGCAGTCTATATCATGGCCATCACTTGCATCCGGCAGCAAGCGAATATTCTTGACCTTGGTGCCAACCTTCACCACCAGCGATGAACCTTTAACTTTCAGGTCTTTAATGACGGTCACAGTATCGCCATCACTCAGTAGATTACCATTGGCATCTTTAATCGGTTGAACTTCATCAGCAGTGGCTGTATCAGTGGCGCTCCACTCATGGGCACATTCAGGGCAAATCAGTTGGCTTCCATCTTCGTAAGTATAGATGGACTGGCATTGCGGGCAGGCAGGTAAGCTCATACGATATCCCCTAAAAAATTTAAGGGATTATACGGGATTTATGCAACCAAGACCTGCTTCATCACTACCAAAATGGACAACTCTTTCAAGTCGTACAAATGAAAAATGCAGGACATTGTTTGTTAAATACTTTATTTACTTTCATCAGACAGCAAGGCTACCTGCTGGACATAATTAACCAGTTTTTGCCGTGACTGTTGCTGGGTATTTTCATCACTGTTCTGGGTTATATCACGCTGCAAACGCAGGATATGCTGACGCAGGGTATGCCGCTCTGCCGCATGATACTGGCGCACAAAATCGTTAACGGCCTGATCGCCCTGTTCCAGCAAGCGGTCAATCCAGCGCATCAGTTGTGCCTGTTTTTTGGCCCCCTGCCGTGGCGATAGCGCACCCATGAGCACACTTTCATCTTCATTGCGCAATAGCTTGCCAATGCGCTGAAAATGCCGCCGTCGCGCCTCGAAGGATGTAATCTGCCCTAACTGTAGCAGGGCATCTTTTAATGCCTCATCAATCGGCAGTTTTTTAATCTGGTTGGCAGACAAGGTCGCCAGTTGCTCACCCAAGGCAGCAAAACGCTGTACAGCTTTTTTCTGTTCGGTCTTGCTGGGCCTGCCATCTAGGGCTTCCCATTCCTCTTCAATGGTCTTGCGTGATGCATTCTTGTATGGCATGGGCTATTCTGCCTCCATAAAACGGGCAGCAAATAAGTCACGAATCGCCTCAAAGGCTTTGTCTTCATCTGGACCGTTAATCACTAAACGTAAGGTACTTCCCTTGCCTGCACCCAGCATGAGCAGCGACATGATATTTTTGGCATCAATCAGGTTATTGCCACGACCCAGCTGGATATCGGAACGATAGCGGGTGGTGACTTCAATCAGGCGCCCGGAGGCGCGTGCATGTAAACCTAGTTTGTTAATGACATCTATGGTGGTATCTATCATGACCAGTGCTTCATTTCTCGATGCAAGGTTTGGGTAGGCCATTGTAGCTTAAGTGCGTCGCTGAGTCTGTTTACCAGATAAACAGACCGGTGCTGTCCGCCTGTGCAGCCAATGGCAACGGTCAGGTAATGTCGATGGCTTTCGGCAAATACCGGCATCCATTTGCTCAGAAACTGATAAATGTCATCAAACATTCCATTTACATTTTTATCAGAACCTAAAAAATCTTGCACGTCTTTATCAAGGCCTGTTTTGGGACGCAGTGCTGCTTGCCAGTGCGGATTTGGTAAATGGCGCACATCAAAGACAAAATCAGCATCCAGTGGAATACCATGCTTATAGCCAAATGATTGCAAAATCAGAATCATCTGGTCGCCCTGCCCCATCTTGACGGTCAGGGTTTGCTTAAGCTCATGCACATTCAGGCTGCTGGTATCCAGTGTCAGGGTAGCGCGGTTGGCAACCGGTGCCAGCAGTGCTTCCTCGGCAACCAATGCTTCCTGCAAGGTGCTATAGCGATCAGCCAGCGGATGACGGCGACGGGTTGCGCCAAAACGTGCCAGCAACACATCATCGCGTGCATTCAAAAATAGAACTTCAACTTCGCCATGTGCTTTAAGCTGCTCTAAAATGGATTCAAACTCCATCAGGTCAGAGCGCGGCGTACGTACATCCACACCCAGCGCCAGCATATCCAGATGGTTTTCCTGATCCAGCTTGGCCACGATTTCCGGCAATAGGGATAATGGCAAATTATCAATACTGTAATAGCCAATATCCTCCAGAATGTGCAGCGCAGAACTTTTCCCTGAACCGGAACGCCCGGATACAATAAGTAGTCTTTTCACCCTTCCCCCTGATACTTAAACAACTGATATTTCACTATTTGCAGGCAAGGTCTATCTAACTACGAAACTATGCGCCCAGTGTGTAGATTCAGTGTGTGGTTTCGGTTATTGATTTAGTGAATACTCTTAATGTGCAGGTTATCAATCAGGCGGGTACTACCCAGCTTGGCGGCTGCCAGAATTATCATATCCTGCTGAATGTCATTTACCGGTTTCAGGTCAGGCGTACGGGCTTCCAGATAATCCACCACAAAACCCTGGCTGGCCAGGTAGTCACGACCACGCTGCAAGATGGCATCCAGATCAGTCTGTCCCGATTTAATGTCCTGCTCCACCATTTTCAGGGTCTGATAAATCTGGATGGCCGTTTGTTTTTCTTCAGAAGATAAATACCCGTTACGTGAACTTAAGGCCAGCCCTTGTTCATCACGCACAATCGGCACCCCAATAATATCAATGGAAAAACACAGATCCGTGGTGAGGTGACGAATGACTGCCAGTTGCTGCCAGTCCTTTTCACCAAAAAATGCGGCATTGGGCTGTACCATGTTGAATAGCTTGGTAACTACCGTTGCCACTCCCGTAAAATGTCCGGGACGGCTTTTGCCACATAAGTCATTGGCAATATCATCAACCTGTACGGTGGTCAGCTGCGGCTTGTTGCCATACATCTGCTGCACACTGGGCGCAAAAATCATATCGCAGCCGGCATCAGCCAGTAACTGGCTATCCGCTTCCAGCGTGCGTGGATATTTTTCAAAGTCCTCGCCTGCCCCAAACTGGGTGGGATTGACAAAAATACTGACCACCACCACATCACAGTATTTTTTGGCTTCCTTAACCAAGGCAATATGGCCCTGATGCAGATTGCCCATGGTAGGCACAAAACCAATGCTCTTGCGAGCCAGACGTAC
Organism: Alkanindiges illinoisensis DSM 15370; assembly: GCF_000619845.1. GTDB lineage: Bacteria > Pseudomonadota > Gammaproteobacteria > Pseudomonadales > Moraxellaceae > Alkanindiges > Alkanindiges illinoisensis. Next base: position 192,724 of record NZ_JHUX01000004.1, read on the forward strand.
CGGGCTTAGCGCAGCCTGTAGGCCTTGCAGGGTTACTTCAGTTCTCATTTTTTATAACTCTGTCACTTTTTGGCTAATTTTGATGGCGATGTATAAACACAGGCTTGTTAAGGGATTGAATCCTGTTTCAGTCTTGCCGTCAGGTTAACTTGCTTTAATCCTGCAAATCCACCGACGGCTAAACGGCTTAAATTTATAGTTCAATTTGAAAGGTATGCTCGGGTGCTGGATAGGTTCCTTCACGCACCGCCTGATGATAGCTTTTAAAAGCCTCAACAATTGGGTTTTCGCCCTGCTGATCTTGTAAAAAGTTGCGTACAAAACGCGCTGATTTGCCAAAGGTCAGGCCCAGCATGTCCTGCATCACCAGTACCTGACCATCACAATGCAGGCCAGCACCAATACCAATGACGGGTACTCCAAAACGTGATTGTACTTCCTTGGCTGCCTGCACGGGCACGCATTCCAGCAAGAGCATGGCAGCACCAGCTTCAACCACAGCTTCGCAATCGGCCAGCAACTGGTCGGCGGCGCTACGGGTTTTGGCCTGCACCTTATAGCCACCAAAAACATTTACCGACTGTGGGGTCAAACCCAGATGCACACAGGTCGGAATGCCACCCTGCGCCAGCACACGAACGGTATCAGCCAGCCATGCCCCGCCTTCGATCTTGATCATTTGCGCCCCGGCCTGCATCACCTGACGTGCCGAATCAATGGCTTCCGGCAAGGTGCTATAACTCATAAATGGCAGGTCGGCAATAATCAGTGCATGCTGGTTGCCACGGCGCACGGCACGGGTATGGTAGGCCATGTCCTGTACTGTTACTGGCAATGTTGAATCATGTCCCTGAATGGTCATTCCCAGTGAATCCCCAATCAGGATGGTATCAATCTGCGCCACTTCCATTGCCTTGGCCATGGTTGCATCATAGCAGGTCAGGCAGGAAAAGCGGGTACCTTCTGCCTTGTACTGTTGCAACTTGCTTAGACTAATCATGAGATATTCTCCGTGGCCAGATAGGGAAATAACAGCAACTGGTATCATTGCCGTAATGATGGCTTCGCTTAACTGCTGATTGTTTAGGATAAAGCTGCCTAAGAAGAAGCTACCCAAGATGAATCAGCAATCTGGCAAATACCCTTAGACTCTTGTGCAGCAAGACAATCCTTGATGGGCATGTCAGCAATATGCAACTGCGCATCAAGTTCAAGCAGCGGAATCACTACAAAATTGCGTTGCAGGATGCCGACATGCGGAATGGTGAGTTCCGGTGTATCAATGCATTGTTCAGCATATAGCAGGATATCCAGATCCAGCGTGCGTTCACCCCAGCGGCGCAGGCGAATACGGCCAGCCTGCTGTTCAATCTGTTGCAGTGCAGCCAGTAGTTCATGTGCGGTTAGCTGGGTTTCAAAGCCAGCCACCGCATTCAAATAATCCGGCTGGTCTTGCGGTCCCATTGGTTTGCTCAAGTACAAGCCAGATACGCGCACCAAACCCGTGGACAGCTTTTTTAGCGCCTGTACGGCCTGCTGCAAAATCTGTCTGGAATTGCCACTGTCATTGGACAGGTTGCTACCCAGCCCAATATAAACCAGATGGCTTTCTACAAGATAATTGGCCGCCACACTCATTTATTGCGGCCCATTTCCACCTGAAACTGCTCGCGCGGCTTGCGGCGACGGCGCGTAATCGGATGATTGGCATTTTGAACAGTCTTACTGGATGCAATCACGGCATGATCCAGCGAGTTATCAATTGCGCGGGCAACCTCGGCATTTTTTGAAGCACGGCGGCGCGCGGCTGGCCGGGTAGACGCCAGATCAGGAATTGATAAAATCACTTCATCGGTATCATCTGCGCTATCAGTAACACTGTCATCAGCAACATGACCCTCAGCAACCCGCTTGCGCTTGTCACGGATCAGCTGGCGGTTGTATTTCTGGATGGCACGCTCTTTGTCATCGGTGCTGAGTTCCTGATAGTCATGCCACCACTGCCCCATACCCTGCGTGCCGGTATCGCCAGATTGCTCACGCAAATACAGGAAATCATAGGCAGCACGGAAACGCGCATGTGTTGCCAGTGCTGGAATCTGGCGGGTTCGGGGTTCAATCAGCCGCGGCTGCATTTCCCACACTTCACGGATAAAGTTTTCTGAATAACGCGGAATAGCGGTTCTTAATGCCTGACGCCGTAGTGTATCCATCCCGGCCTGCGTGCGTGCTTCCACATCAGGCAAGCCTTTGTCTTTTAAAAGTTGTAGGCGCTTTAAATAAGCTTCCCACAGCAGCACCGCATAGAAAAATGCCGGATTAATGCTCTTGCCCTGCTTGATGCGCTGATCGGTATTAACCGCAGCCCGCTCAATAAATGGCGTGACCTGTTGTGGCACATCAGCAAACAGCTGCGACCAGATATGATGCTTAATCAGTAGCGGCAATAATTCAGTGAGATGACCAGCACTAAACATTTTCTGGCTTTCATCATACAACCGGTGCGGCGACACTTCGCGCAGCAGCACGGTCATATCGGGAATCAGAATATTGAGGATGGGCTGGTCAATGCTAAAGTTCAGCTTGGCCGCAAAGCGCAGCACACGCAACATGCGCACCGGATCCTCCTCAAAGCGTTGCACCGGATCACCCAGCAGACGCAGTTTCTTATTCTTGATATCATCCAGCGCATGGCAAAAATCCAGCAGCTTGTTTTTATGCGGCTGGTAGTACAGCGTGTTAATAGAAAAATCGCGTCGCGCATAATCCTGCTGAATGGTGCCCCAGGCATTATCACGCAGCACCATGCCACTGGCACTGGTCTGGGCCTGCCGTGGTGGGGCGCGGAAAGTGGCAACTTCAATCATGTCACGGCCAATAAACACGTGCGCCAGCTCAAAGCGACGGCCAATAATACGGCAACGGCGGCCAAATGTTTCACGGATCTGGGACGGGGTGGCATTGGTCACCGCATCAAAATCCTTGGGATGCAAGCCCAGCAGCAAATCACGGACACTGCCACCAACAATGTAGGCTTCATATCCTGCTTTGGTCAGGGTGTCGATAACTTCCACAATGGCCGGTGACAATAAGGCAATTGATAAACCATAGTCAGACGCGCGCAAAGTTTGCACAGACGGCAGGCTCCTAAAGGCAAATGCAACAACTAATAATGCGGCTGATAATAGCCTGTTGCCCGGTAATGAGCAATTATGCTTGGGTTTTTTTTCTTAACGGGCAAGCGCTCGCCAGCATTACCACTACATGGATTAAGGCTAAGCGCCTGCAAAATATCCGTTAGTTGAGACGAATCCGGTCACGGTTTTTCTCAAGGGTGGCTGGGCCAATTCCCTTTACAGCCAGCAAATCTTCCGGCTGTTTGAATTTTCCGTTTTGTTGCCGGTATTCCACAATGGCTTTGGCCTTTGCTGGGCCAACCCCAACCAGCGTATTGCTTAGGCTGGCTTCATCTGCCGTATTGATATTGATTGGCGTACTGCTTTTTTGCGAGGCAGACTTTTTGCCCGCCGTTACAGTTTTGTTTGCCGCAGGATTTTTAACCGTAGTGCTATTGGTTGCAGCACCAGGGCTTGTTGTAGTTTTGCGGGTTGCGGTACGCTGCTGGGCCAGAATTTGGTCATGCTGCTGTTGCTGGCGCGCATATTCATCAAAGCTGGTGTGCAATTCACGCGGCGGGTCGGCTTGTACCGGGCTAATCATGCTGAGCAGCCCTAACAGTACTAAGTCCAGCCACGTTAACAGCTTAGCCCTGTCATGCTTTGATTGATAAAATTTTTTGTTCATCATTGCTCTCTTTCACTTTTATTTTAACATGCTGTTTTTGAAAATTTAAAGTATATTGTTCTTAAAAATACTGGATAAAACCCAATTTCAAAAAATCAGGCTTAATTCTTTTCCTGCATTACTTTTTCAGGTGAATCTTGGCCTGTTCCCACAGGATATCCATGTCGTGCAAATTGCTTTGCTCAGGCGTTATCCCCTGTGCAGCCAACTGGTCTTCAATATAGGCAAACCGCTGGCGAAATTTGGCGACTGTACCCAGTAAAGCGGTTTCACTTTGAACATTGAGCTTGCGTGCCACATTGATCAGGGCAAAAAAGCAGTCGCCCAGTTCATCTGCAATCTGCGCACTATCCTGATGACTGATAGCCTGCTCCAGCTCGGCAATTTCTTCATACAGCTTGTCTTTGGCACCCTGCACATCCGGCCAGTCAAAGCCCAGTTTGGCTGCCTGCTTTTGCAAGTCCTGTGCCTGCATCAGCGCTGGCCCCGGCTTGATCTCATCCAGACGACGGCGCGGAGTTTTACCTTCATTTAACCGCTCGGTTTGCTTCACCTGCTCCCATAGCTGATTCACTTCAGTCTGGCTGGTTGCACTGGCCTCGCTAAATACATGCGGATGACGGCGGATCAGTTTGTGCGCCAAGCTATTCACCACATCACTAAAGTTAAAGGCCTGATTTTTACCAAAGGCAGGCTCGCTAAACATTTGTGCCTGAAACACCACCTGTAGCAGCAAGTCGCCCAGTTCATCGCGAATATCCGCAAGATGTCCCGACTGAATGGCAGCCTCAACCTCATAAGCTTCCTCAATGGCATAGCGGGTCAGGCTTTTTGGGGTTTGTGCCTTGTCCCACGGGCATTCATTACGCAAGCGCTGCATGATATGCAGCAGGTCATCAAGCTGGTAGGTTGACATTTTTTCTGATTCGCACCACATTGGTTTATCCTGCGCATTAAACACAAAAAGTGCCAGACTGCACAACATTAAACAATTTTAAATCGGTTTTTCAGGAGTTTTGCCATGTCCAAGGCCATTTTTATTACCGGTGCAGGCGCTGGCATCGGTGCAGCAACGGCCCAGCTTTTTTTGAACAAGGGCTGGCGTGTGGGTCTGTATGACCTTGATGTTAGTGCTATGCAGGCAGTTGCCGCACAGTATCCACAGGATCAGGTTCTCACAGGCTGGCTGGACGTTACCCAGCCGGAAGCATGGCAAGAAGCACTGGCCGGTTTTTTTGCATGGGCAGGCCGGCTGGATGTGTTACTGAACAACGCGGGCATTTTATTTTCCGGCCCATTTGAGCAAACACCGCTGGCCCAGCATGCCAAAACGCTTAATGTGAATGTGCAGGGTGTGATGAATGGCTGCCACAACGCACTGCCCTATTTAAAGCAAACCAAAGAGGCCTGTGTAATTAATCTATCCTCCGCCTCAGCGATTTATGGTCAGGCTGATCTGGCCAGTTATTCATCCAGCAAGTTTGCCGTGCGCGGCCTGACCGAAGCACTGAACATTGAATGGCACAAATATGGTATTCGCGTGATGGATATCATGCCATTGTTTGTACAAACCGGCATGGTTACTGATATGAATGCCTCCAGCATTAAACGTATGGGCGTTAATCTTACTGCCAGTGATGTGGCCAATACAGTCTATAAGGCCGCTACTGCATCGCCTGCGCTGGCACTGGTACACTGGCCGGTTGGCCTGCCTGCTAAGTTAATGTTTACCCTGTCACGCTTAAGCCCGCAACTCCTGAACGAAAAGGTAAACCAGTGGCTGACGCGCGGCTAGTTTTAATTGACTAATGTTTTAAATTTCAATACATTGAAAGCCAATAATCACAACGATAGCCTTGCCTACTCAGGAGCGCATCATGCGTCTATTTTTACTTGCTACAACGTTAAGCTTAGGGGTTACCACTGCACATGCTGGCCTGTTTGATACTTTAAATGCAGTCAGCCAGATTGCTGCCAATGTGAGCAGTTCAGGTAAAGTCACGACCAATGCTACCCCGTCTACACCGACGACCACCAGCTCAACCACACCGATTTCCACCAGCACATTGTCCCAGATGGATTGCCCAGCGCTGGAAGTTGCTGCACTGAATGGCACCCGTGAACTAGAACTGGTTAAAGCCAATATCCAACAAATTGATAGCCTGAATAATAACCCGCAGTACCAGCAACAAAAAGCAGCCAGCAGTGCCATTGGCACACTGGGTAGTTTACTGGCCAGCAAAGGCGGTAAAACCGGGGAATATGCACAGGCAGCTCAGCAACTGGGCAATGCTGGTGCTAGCTCGCCTGATCTGGATCTGGATACCCAGTTGGCATTAGGCAAAAAATACATGACGGATCTGGACAACATCCGTATTTATCAAAAACATAAGAAATGTTCATAAGATAAAATCTTCAATTAAAAAATAGCCCAGCGTGTTCGGGCTATTTTTTTGTCTTGTGAATTATTTTCTTTGAAATTATTAGAGCTATACTGCTGTCGATAACTCAGAAGTTATCCACAGCAGCGTTTGAATTGGCGTACTTTTTAATCAAGACTCATGATCAAGCTTATGCATTACCCAGCACCAGACGGCGCGCACTGATAATCCCCGGTTGTTGCTCCAACCGTGCCAGTAAGCGCGATAATTGCGCCAAGCCTTTGACTTCAATGGATAATTTCATATTGGCAATGCCGTCAGCCTCTGAAATAGTATTAACCTGACGGATATTGATATGATCGGCAAAAATAACCTGGGTTAAATCCTTGAGCAAACCACGGCGATCATAGGCTTCCACCACAATTTGCACGCTTTGACCCCGGGTAGGCTGCATTTCCCAGTCGGCTTCAATGGCACGTTCCGGTTCATGCTTGATCATGCGGCCATATTCCGGACAGGTCAGCTTATGAATGCTAACGCCCCGGTTTAGGGTAATATAACCACCAATCGCTTCACCATGCACGGGCTGACAGCACTGCGCCACATGCAGCTCGACATTATCCAGACCATCAATCAGGATGCCATGCGCAGACAATGTGTGGCTGGCACGCGGGTTTAAGGCTGGCTTGAGCACCAGCTCCGGCTCATCCTGATCAATACGCATTTGCCGGTTAATCTGGTTCATGAGCTGATGCAGGCCAATATCGCCAGTCACCAATCCAATCAGCACATCATCGCCGGTTTTAACATTAAACACCTGACAGTAATCGCTCAGGTCAATGCTTTTAGGATGAACTGCCAGCCGTGATAGTTCCTTGTTTAAAATATCCCGGCCAATTTCCAGATTCTTGCTGCGATCCTGCTGGCGAAACCAGTGGCGCAGCTTGTCACGCGCGCGTGAGGTGGTAATGTAGCCCAGCGAATTAACCAGCCAGTCGCGGTTGGGTTCACGGTCACGCTTGGTCAGGATTTCAACCTGCTCGCCAGTTTTTAAGCGATAGGTTAATGGCACATAGCGCTGATTGACTCGCGCCGCATAGCAATGGTTACCGACTTCAGTATGCACATGATAGGCAAAATCCAGCACGGTGGAATCGCGCGGCAGTTCCTTGATATCGCCATCGCGGGTGAACACATAAATCTGCTCAAATCCGTCCAGATCCTGCAACTGCTCAATATCATCAATATTGGGATCCTGATTGGAATCCTCATCTTCCAGCCGATCCTGATAATGCTCCAGCACGGCACGTAATGAATGCAGCCGATGGTTAAAGGACTGGTCGGTGCGCTTGGTGCCTTCCTTATAATTAAAGTGCGAACATACCCCAAGCTCAGCCTCATGGTGCATGGTAAAGGTGCGAATCTGCACTTCCAGCGACTTGTGCTCGGCAATCACGGCCGTGTGCAGCGAGCGGTAGCCATTGGCCTTGGGATTGGTAATGTAATCATCAAACTGGTTGGGAATGTGCCGCCACAACTGATGCACGATGCCCAGACTGTGATAGCACTCGGGCACGGTGTCGACCAGCACCCGTAAAGCGCGGATATCATAAAGCTGATCAAAGCTTAAGGCCTTGCTGCGCATCTTGCGGTAAATGGAATAAATATGCTTGGCGCGGCCAGTGACTTCCGCCGTAATGCCCTGTGCAGCCAGTTCAGTTTTAAGCTGCCGGGTGACATTCTGGATGTATTGCTCACGCTCCAGTCGTTTTTCATTCAGCAGGGTGGCAATTTCCTTGTAGCGCTCGGGCGACAAATAGCGAAACGCAAGGTCTTCCAGTTCCCACTTGAGCTGGGCAATCCCCAGACGGTGCGCAAGCGGGGCATAAATGGATAAAATTTCGCGGCCCACCCGCTCTTGGCGTTCGCGCGAGGCACTCGACAACTCACGCAGGGCAAAGGTTCGCTCGGCCAGCTTAATGAGCACTACACGCACATCTTCAGTGACTGAAATCAGCATCTTGTAGATGCCAGTTAAATGCTCGCGCTGGTTATTTTCAAAATGGTCTTCCAGTCTCTTATTGTTTTCAATCAGGTCAGACAGGCGACCCATGGCCAGTGTGCCCTTAACCAGCAAGGCCACATGCTCACCAAACAGACTTAATACTTCATCAAGATTAATAATATCTTCGCGTACACTGCGATACAGCAGGGCCGCAACCAAAGTGTCTTCATCGACTTTCAGATGCGCCAGAATATCGGTCATGCCGACACCGGTTGAAAATGCATTGGAGCGATGGGCTTTTTTCTGTGCCAGCGTACGCTCCATCACCAGATGGCAGGCACTGGACAGCTGGCTTAAATCGGTATCATCCAGCTGGGTACGCAAGCGTTCCAGCCAGATTTCCAGATCAATCTCGCCAAAGGACAGTTCGTCAGATTGAGCAACATCAGCATCGTCTAGCCGTCTGGGCAACTCTTCGCGTACGGTGACCATGCTACACTCCCATTATGCTTTTCAACAGTCAAATGACCTAAAGCCGTTCAAACCCAACTTTTCGCGCCTAGCTTTTTTCAAACAGGGCAATCGATTCCACATGTCCGGTGTGGGTAAACATATCCATAACCCCCGCCTTTTTCATGCGGTAACCCGACTGCGCCAGTATACCTGCATCACGCGCCAAGGTGGCTGGATTACACGAGACATAAACAATTCGTCTGGCATTAAATTTTGGTAAATAATGCATGACTTCTTCAGCACCCGAGCGTGGCGGATCAATCAGCAGGGCGTCAAATCCCTGTGCAGCCCACGGCTGGTATGAAAAGTCCTTGGTGAGGTCCTGCGCGTAAAACTCAAGGTTGTTCATGCCATTTAATGCAGCATTTTCAAACCCACGCGCCACCATCTCACTGCTGCCTTCCACCGCAACCACCTGACCGCTTGGGCCAACCCGGCGTGCCAGTGGCAATGAAAAGTTGCCCAAACCGCAAAACAGGTCCAGCACACGTTCGCCTTGTTTTAAGTCAAGCAAATCGCAGGCCAGAGTGACCATTTGCCGGTTCATATCCCGATTCACCTGGGTAAAATCCAGCGGTGAAAAGGCAAAGCGCACATTAAAATCCGGCAACTCATAATACAGGCGCATGGGGGCATCCGGCTGGTCGATGCGGTGCACGCTGTCATAGCCTTCAGGTTGTAAATACAGTTGCCAGTTAACTTCGTGGGCAAATGCCAGCAATTGTTGCACATCGCTGTCAATCAGTGGCTTGAGATGACGCACAATCATGGCTACCGATTTGTTGTCGATCGCCTGCCCATCAGCCGTAACATTTGCAATCTCATCGCCAATGGCCATTTCCAGTTGGGAAATGTTTTCACGGCCAGCAAGACCAATTAGCAATTGCTTGAGCTGCTCAAGTCGCTCGCCAATTTGCGCATCCAGTACCTTGCAGACATTCAAGTCCGTCAGATAGCTGCTTTTGCGCTCGCGAAAACCCACCAGCATGCGGTCTTTTTTAGCCACCCAGCGCACTCCCAGCCGTGCTTTGCGTCGGTAATCGGTGCGGGTGGAACGCAACGGAGGTAGCCATTGTTCTGGTTCTAGCCCACCAAAATGCTGAAAATGTGAGGCCAGTACATCGTGCTTAAAGCGGATTTGCGCATCCGGATGCATGTGTTGCAAGCTGCAACCGCCACAGATGCCAAAATGCGGACAAACTGGCTCAATCCGGTCTGGCGATGGGTTAGCCAATACCATCTCACAATCGGCTTCTTCGTATTTTTTATGGGTTTCATGCACTTGGGCATTCACGGTTTCACCGGGTAAAGCAAACGCCACAAACACCTTTTTACCAGTCTTATCAATGGGATGGCCTTCTTGCGTAGCATAGTGGCTAATGCCGCGTCCTTCATGACTTAACGCTTCAATGTTAAAGGTTAAAGATGGTTGCTGGCGTTGTTTTTCACGTTGCTTGCGTCTCATGTATCTATCCCAAAATGAACTTTCAGGCTGGCAAACAGGCTTTAACATACAAGCCTTAAGCTGGCTAAAAAATATAGGCGGTCGATAAAGCTAAAAATTAGCAAAGCGGATTAAAGGGCGTTAGTTTGGCATTGTTCTGCCAGTTGGCTAAAAACTCATGCTGGCCGGGCAACTGCTCGGCAATATAGTCATGGGTGAATTTAATCCAGTGCTGGTGTTCATCGCGGTTTAAATGCCCGCGCAGTAACTGCCAGCGCAGATAAATCAGCCAGGTGTTGATCACATCGCTTTCACAGTACTGGCACAGTACTTTCCAGTCCTGATTTTTCACATAGTCATGCACATGGTAGCCACTATGGCCCTGCTTGCCGGGAAAGCCCAGAAACAGTGCCAGCTCATCCAGCCGTTGAAAATTGCGTGCGTTAAACAGCGCGAGGCAATCCATCAGGTCAGTATGGCGATGCTGGTAACGGTTCTGGTAGTTGTCGTAGCGGCGGGCATTGTTAAAGTCGCCCTGATCGAGAAAACCCTGTGCGCTTAAGCCATAATGCATGGCCCGCAAAATCAGCACGGGCAAGTCAAAGGCCGTGCCATTCCAGCTCACCAGCGTGGGAAAATGCTTGTCAAACACGGACAAAAACCGTTTGATAATTTCCTGCTCGCTCATGCTTTCCTGACAAAAGGAAAATAGCCTGATCTGGCCTTCTTCCACCCAGATGCCAGAAATACAGACAATTTCATGCAAGGGCAAGCGCGGAAAATCACTGTTGCTTTCCTGTCGGCGGATGTTATTCATGGCCAAGACGGTGTCATCATCCGGCAAGTCTAGTCCATACAGGCGCGAACCGGAACGGACATCCGGAATGGTTTCAATGTCAAACACCAGCACTGGCAGGTTTAGCATGACAAATCCATTTGCATAAAAATCTTCCCTAATCAGCAACCCGGCTCATCTATATAAGCCTGCCCTGTTTAATCCACCACGGAAAACAGGCCAGTGGACAGGTAACGGTCACCGCGGTCACAAATAATACAGACAATCACTGCATCCGGCTGTTCCTGAGAAATAGCTTCAGCTACCTGAATGGCTGCCCATGCGGCACCGCCAGAGGACACGCCAGCAAAAATGCCTTCCTGCCGCGCAAGCTGGCGCATGGTTTTTTCAGCTTCAAGCTGCGGAATGTCCATGGTGCGATCCACCAGTGATGGATCAAAAATGGTCGGCAAATATTCCTTGGGCCAGCGACGAATTCCGGCAATGGCAGCACCTTCAGAAGGTTGCAGCCCAATAATCTGAATATCGGGATTTTTTTCCTTAAGGTATTTGGCCACGCCCATGATGGTGCCGGTGGTGCCCATGGAACTGACAAAATGGGTAATTTTGCCATCCGTTTGTTGCCAGATTTCAGGGCCAGTGGTCAGGTAATGTGCAGCACTATTATCCGGGTTGCCAAACTGGTTAAGCACCAGACCCTTGCCCTCGCTTTGCATTTGCAGTGCCAGGTCACGTGCCCCTTCCATCCCAGCAGTCTTGGCCGGTACTTCAATCAATTCTGCGCCATAGGCAGCCATGGCATCCTTGCGTTCCTGACTCATGTTATCCGGCATAATCAGGATCATCTTGTAACCGCGCATGGCAGCCACCATCGCCAGCGCAATGCCAGTGTTGCCACTGGTAGCTTCAATCAGGGTATCACCGGGCTTGATGTCACCACGGCGTTCAGCTTGCATAATCATGTTGTAGGCCGGACGGTCCTTCACCGAACCGGCTGGATTATTACCTTCCAGCTTGGCATACACACTGGCAGCGGTATGATTGGCCAGACGCTGCAAGCGCACCAGTGGCGTGTTGCCCACATAGTGATCCAAGGCATGCGGATCAGGATTAATCATTGTGTTATTCAAATCGGCCATTTTGCATCACCTGCCCAAAAGTGCGCCTATTGTAATGAAAAAGCTGGCCTGCTGCACGACCTTCTCTCAGATTCTCCAGCGGCAATCTGCAATACAGATGTTATGGCAGGGCTTTAGCAAGCCGATAGATTACAGTCGGAATCACTGCAAAGCATGTGAATTTGCAGGATTTCCTTTTATACTCGGTCAAAACCCAAGCCTATTAACGCCATGTCTGTACAACGCCTGCGCTGGTATCACCGTTTACGCATCACCAATGCCTATGGGCAACTGATTGCGCTGATTTTTTTGCCCATTATGATCCTGTCATCCGTGGGCGCCAGTCTGGTGTTAATAGAAACCGCGCGCTCCTCGCGTGCCGAACAGCGTAATGCGGCATTTGCCATTCTGGCGCGCTACCAGCCCACGGCACAACGCCTGAACCTGCTGCTGGACCAGCCGCAGCAGCATGAAAAAATCCGCTCCATTTTGCAAAACATGCTGAATGAATCCAATTTGCTGCGCGTGGCCATGATTGACCGTGAAGGCCGTCCACGCATCTCGTTTGGTTATGGCAGCAATCTGGCATGGCCCGTGTTTGAGGCGCACCGCGAAACCTTTGGCCCTCTGCATTCTAACATTGGCACCACCTATGGTCTGCGCGCCGGTTATACCAGCGACGGGCCAGTGTGGCTGGTGGTGGACATGGACAACAAACCACTACAACTGGCGCGTTACCGGGTGTGGCTGGTGCTAGCTGTTACCGGATTGCTGACGCTGCTGTTGCTATTGTTGTGCCTGAATTTTTATTCAAGGCGCTGGATTTCTCCCATTTATGAAATTCGCCTGCAACTGCAACGCCTAAGCGCTGACACGCTGGGCCAGGATATTCAAATTAATGGCACCGGAGAGCTGCGCCTGTTGCAGGTTGATCTGGTGACCCTATTGCGGCGCCTGCATGAAAGCTTTGAAGAGTTGCGCCAGCACACTGAACAAACCGAAGATGACTTGCGCAAGACACTGGATGCGCTGGAAATCCAGAACATTACCTACCGTAAGGCACGCGATCAGGCCATTACCGCCAATCAGGCCAAATCCGTGTTTCTGGCCAATATCAGCCACGAATTACGCACGCCCCTGAACAGTATCGACGGCTTTGTCAATTTGATGGCACGCAAGGGCAACCTGTCCGACCAGCAAACCATTTATATTCAAACCATTCAAAAATCATCGGCGCACCTGCTGGCACTGGTAAACGATGTGCTGGATTTTTCCAAGATTGATGCAGGCAAACTGGTGCTGGAACAGGCGCCATTTGATCTGGAACAGGCGGTGTTTGACGTGATTGACATGCTGTCGCCACTGGCCTGTGAGAAAAAAATCGACATGGCGGTCTATTATTATGAAGACATGCCCAGACAGGTGAATGGCGACGCCTTGCGCTTTAAGCAAATCCTGACCAATCTGGTGAGTAATGCCATCAAGTTTACCCCGGATGGTGACATCATTGTGCGGGCACGGCTGGAAGACAGTCTTGACGGCCATCATCTGGTACATATCTCGGTGCAGGATAGCGGCATTGGCCTGTCCGGTGCAGACCGCAAGCGCCTGTTTGAATCCTTTTCGCAAGGTGATCCTTCCGTCACCCGGCAATATGGTGGCACAGGCCTTGGTCTTGCTATTTCACGGCAACTAGTACAACTGATGCAGGGCAAAATTGGCTTTGAGGATAATCAGGAACGCCATCCCACCGACAAGGGCGCCACTTTCTGGTTTACCGTACAACTGGGCAAAGTAGCTGGCGATGAGATGTCGTGGCCCAGTCTTGATGACTGGAATATCCTGTCCTGCATTCAGCATCCGGCCAGTGCCAATGTATTGCGTGGCTATTTAAGCCAGCTTGAGGCACAGCAGCAGGAAGCCCAATCCATTCCCGACCTGTTTGGCCGCCTGATTCCGTTTGAAGCCCAGCGCCATGCGCATAGCTGGGTCATTGTTGATAGCGGCGGTGATACCGAAGCCTTATTGCGTGAAATCCGTACCCGTTACTACGGCGCGCTGGCGGTGTATGGCTACCAGATGGCGATTGATCCCGACATTCTCAAGCGCTATGACGCCGTGGCCCTGTATGAACCCATGAGCCGCTCTGCGCTGATTGCCATGTTGCAGCACGAACAACTGTTTAGCCGCAGCCAGCCGGAATTTTCCGGACAAGGCTTGCACATCCTGGCGGTAGATGATCATCTGCCCAACCTGATGGTACTGGAAGCATTGCTTAATGATCTGGGCGTAGAAGTGACCAATGCACATAGCGGTATTGAAGCCATTGAAGTGCTGACCCTGCGCCATGAACAGGGCCGTACCCCATTTGATCTGGTATTTATGGACATTCAAATGCCACGCATGTCCGGTCTGGAAGCCACTCAAGCCATCCGCCTGCTGGAACAGGAATGGGACACCAGCCAGCCTTTACCCATCATTGCCCTGACCGCCCATGCCTTAAATGATGAAAAGGAAAACCTGCTGGCCTCAGGCATGAATGACTATGTCAGCAAGCCCATCCAGATTGACCAGTTAGTGCGCATCCTCAAACAGTGGACCAATTCGCATCACAAGCCAGAGCAATCAAACCATACGCCAGACTATCTGGCAGCAGGCTATCTAGCAGCAAATCATGATTCAGCTTTTCCATCGGGCGAAAGCACTATTTCTGCCTCTAGCAGCAACTTTTATCCGGATGATTTTTCCCCTGAAGAATTTTACAGGCCGGTTAGTGGTGTCATGCAGCAGGAATTGCAGTCGCACATTCTGGACTGGCCAGAAAGCATCAAGCTGTCCAATGGTAAAGCCGACCTTGCCACTGAGCTATTGCAAATGCTGGTATCCAGTTTTGCCGAAGAAAAAACCCTGCTGAAAGCCCTAATGGACAAACAGGATTATGCCGAGCTTGAACAGCGCATTCACCGCCTGTATGGCGCCACCCGCTATATTGGCTTGCCGACATTGCAAGCACTAAGTCGCGCTTTTGAGAAACTGCTGGCAGATCAGCGCAAATCCGGTGCAACCATCAATGACAGCTTTATCGAAGATGTCGAGATGTATTACCAGCAACTGGTGGAGGCCATGACTGATCTGGACAGCGAAGCACAAAAAATCCTGAATCCAGGCTGAATTGGCAATTCATCCAACGTTCACTGACCCAATAGTCAACTTTTTAAAGCAGTTAGGCCGTATGATCAGGCCAAATACAACAGATGAGGTAAATCATGGCACTGGTAAGCCTGACCCGGATTGGCGAAATTGCCCACGTCCAGTTAAACCGCCCCGAAAAACGCAATGCCATGAGCTTTGCCATGCTGCATGAACTAGTGCACACTGCCAAAAAAATCAAAAAAGACAAAAGCATTCGCGTAGTGATCCTGTCGGGTCAGGGTGAGGCATTTAGCGCCGGGATTGACTTAAGTGATTTGAATAATCCCAAGAATATGGCGTATGCCGGATGGGAGTTGTTGAAGCCTGGACAGAGCATTTTTCAAAAGGCCAACCTGATCTGGCAAACCCTACCCGTGCCGGTGATTGCTGCCCTGCATGGTCATTGTCTGGGCGCTGGCATGCAACTGGCGCTGGGCGCAGATATCCGCATTTGCCATCCGGACTGCAAGCTATCCATTATGGAAAGCCGCTGGGGCCTAGTGCCGGATATGGGTCTGACCCGTTCTATCAAGGATATTATTCCACTGGATCTGGCCAAGGAACTCACCCTGACCGGACGTATTTTTGATGGCAACTATGCCAAGCAAATTGGTTTGGTGACACACTTAAATGCAGACCCGGTGGCACAAGCCATGCAACTGGCCGAAGAACTGATTCAGCGCTCTCCTGATGCCCTGCTGGCCGGCAAGCGCGTACTAGATGCCATGGCACATGCGCCAAAACGTGCATTACGCCTTGAAAAGCTGTGGCAGTTTAAGCTGATTTTGGGCCAGAACAGTAAGATTGCCCGGCTTAAGGATAAAAAGCCCGAAATGAATTTTAAGCCAAGGCAGTTTGGGTAGTCTGTCATGAGGTGTTGGGCTAATAGTCTAGCACCGTATAACCTTGCTCTGCGTTTGAATGAGCATATATACCACAAGACAAACATAGCGAAGTAGCTTTAAACTTACTCAGGATCAGGCTTCATATAACGACCCGTTGCAGAGCGGCAAAACAGTGCTTTGCTATTCGTTGCTCAGGGTTATAGTAGCGATTGTGGCTGTAATACAAGCCACTTTGCTAATCGAAATACTGCCCAGCAATGCACAGTGATGTCTATAGGAACCATAAGACCAGAGTTCTGAACATCACCAGATTCAACAGCTCTTACTATCTATAACCATTTTGTTCTCATTTAAATAAAAACAACCTACACCATGATAGCCTGCGCCACCATCAATCGAATAAAGATATTGAGTATTTAACTGTAGCTGCTTGGGTTTTACAATCTCATTAAATCCGCTTGGTTTAATGCCATAAGTCCATTTATAGGTGTAATCATTTTTAAAATTAAACCAGCTTCTTTCCCTACTTATCTCAATCTCCCATACTGTTTCTTTCAACGCACCATCAGGAACAGCACTATTATCCATTACGTAAAATCTAAAAACATTATCGAGCTTTTTGGCATCACTTTTAGATAGCTCAAATACAATTCCTGTATTGGCATTACCCGAAACAAGCAAATCAACCCTACCATAGCATGCCACTAACACTGGTATAAATAGTAAACTATACAAATAGCGCATTACCAGCCACCTCCAACACCACGGCTTTTCATAATATTAGGTAATCTACCTCTAAATACCTCTATAGCAAAATCATCCGCCTTAATAATAAAAAGCCAGAAGTAAGTTTTAAGCCTCGGCAGTTTGGCTAGTTAGCTTGAAAATACTGCAAGGGTTAAGTAAAAACTTAATCCTTGTTTTCTTGGCAAGATTAATATTTTTTGAATCAAAAACTTATTTTTAATAACTTAAACTATCTAACTCCCTTAAAACAAGCTCTGGAGAAGCAAGATAATCCAGTTCTTTTTGACTCCAAGACGCATACACTTTATTTTTTTCGGTTTCTAACTCATGTTCTTCAAGTTCAAAACGCGCATCGTAAATCCGAAAAATTAATTGATGAATATCTTCTTTTAAACATGGATTTTTTAAGTATTTTAAATAAAAGAAACTAATAACCAGTTCAGAGTCATAAGCACCCACGCCTGATAGCTCCTTAACAATTGCTGATATCGCTTCAGCGAATGACTGGCTTAAACTTAATGAAATCAGCCAGGGCTTTGGCGATTTAACCTGAGCGATAATGGTATCAGCCCAACCCTGTAACTCTTCCAAAGACCAATATTCAGAATCAACTATTGCATACAGTGCATTTAAATACATATTTTATCTTCAAGCGGATATAAAAAGAGTTTTAGCAATTCATCAAGGTAAAACTAGATTGTAAGCCAGTAATTTTTAATATTAGCAAAATATTGAACGTATCCATTGAAAGATATTTTCTGATCTATTCTAAAAACTCTAGGTGGCCGTACTATTTTTTGTTTTTACACATTTTAACCGATACAATTAAGCCTAAAAATTTATAGCAACTTGTTACTCCATGACCACCACTATCAAAAAATCAAAAATCGCTTTCCTCGGCATGGGACTGATGGGCACGCGCATGGCTAAGCGCCTGCTAGATGCAGGTTTTCAGGTTGCCGTCTGGAACCGGACGCTTGCTGTCTGCGAACCCTTACTACAAGCAGGGGCCAAAGCATTTTCATTTGATCAAGCCAGTACAGCAGACCTCATCATACTGTGCCTAGCCGATGACCACGCGGTTCATAGCGTTGTCCAGCAGTTGCTACCAAACCTGCGCAGTGGACAGGTGATTATTGATTTTTCCAGCCTGTCTGTTGAAATGACCCAACAACTTGCCAGTCAGGTGGCCAGCAAAAACGTGTTCTGGATTGATGCACCGGTATCGGGTGGCGTGATGGGCGCTGAAACTGGTACGTTGGTTATTTTTGCTGGGGGTGACCAGCAAACGGTGGAAACCATGCAACCTGTATTTGCACCGTTATCGCAACGTGTCACGTATATGGGATTAAATGGCACGGGTCAGGCCACCAAAATTTGTAACCAATTAATTGTCGCAGCCAGCAGCACACTGATTAGTGAAGCAGTTGAGCTGGCCAGACGCGCTGGTGTGGATACCACCCTGCTGGCGCCTGCACTGGCAGGTGGATTTGCGGACTCCAAACCCTTGCAGATTTTAGCACCGCGCATGGCAACATATTCATTTACCCCCATACAATGGAAAGTTCAAACGCTTGCCAAAGATTTAAATAATGCAATCAAACTGGCACGTCATCATCAGTTAGACATTCCGGTAGCAGCGACGGCGTTATCGCGGCTTGAAAAACACCAGCAAGACGGGCATAGTGAAGATGATTTATCCAGTATCATTTTGCTGCATAACCCTTCGTCTTGATTACGGCAGCACTGAGTTTGGTTGCATTGATACTGAACTATTGATTTTTAAAGATTCGTGTACAGGTTCCTGAACAGGTTTTAATCCATGCTGCATTTTTCTGCCAATTTATCCCTGCTGTTTACCGAAGTGCCCCTCATTGAGCGGTTTGCACTGGCCAAGCAGCACGGGTTTGATGCAGTGGAAATCCAGTTTCCCTATGAGCTGGCGATTGATGAACTAAACCAGCAATTGCAGCAGCATCAGCAGCAACTGGTGCTCATCAATGTACCCGCAGGTGACCTGATGCTAGGCGGTGACGGGCTAGCCTGTGTACCGGGCCGTGAGCACGAATTCCGGCAGGCGGTGTTTCAGGCTATTCGTTATGCCACGGCGCTGAATGTGCCTTGTGTGAATATTCTGGCTGGTCGCCAGTCGGTACATGCCGATTTGCTGCCCTGCCTAGAAACCATGGCCAAAAACCTGCGTTTTGCCTGCAATGAAATGAGTAAAGTGGGTATTACACCAGTTTTTGAAATTATTAATGGCATTGATATGCCGCGTTTTTTAATCCAGACCGTGGCGCAGGCACAGGAAATGCTGGAAGCGGTGAACCACCCAGCCCTTAAAATCCAGTTTGATTGCTATCATCTGGCCATGATGCATGAACCTATTCTGCAAAGCCTGCAGGAAAATATGTATCACATTGGGCATATCCAGTTTGCCGATTATCCCAACCGCCACGAACCGGGCACGGGTGAAATCAACTTTAGTGCCATTTTTGAGTTTATCCAGAACTCCAGTTATTTTGGCTATACCGGGGCTGAATATCGGCCATCTGGCGTTACTATCGACAGCCTGCACTGGTATAAACCCTTTGTGCAATAATCTATTTAAACGCTTATATTAAAAGAAAATTTAAGAAAAATATCCCAACAATTAATACTCAGCAATGATTAATAACGACAGAGAAAGTGAATAACCATATGGCCCAGATCAAGATTTATGCTTTGGCAAACACCATTACCCAACATCGGCAGGCGTTGTCTACAGCAATTCATACTGCACTGGTAAGTGCATTAAACTATCCGGTTGAAAAGAAATTTCAGCGCTTTATTGCTTTGGCACCCGAAGATTTTATTTTTCCGGCTGACCGCAGCGAGCAATATACTATCCTTGAAATTTCCATGTTTGAAGGCCGCAGTACTGCCAGTAAAAAAGCATTTATTCAGCAATTGTTTGCCAACATTGAGCAGCAATGCGGGATTGCACCGCAGGATATAGAAATTACCATTACTGAAACGCCACGGCACCACTGGGGCATTCGCGGGCAATGCGGCGATGAATTAAGCCTGAACTACAAAGTGGATGTATAACCTGCATAGTTGAATCAGCACAGCGCCTGGCTGATTCAACGAACGATCAGTATTAAACCACGCAATTAGGCCACAAAAGTTTGCCACGTTACGCCACCCAGCACCGTATGCAGGGTCATTTTAAGCTGATCGCCGGATGTTAATGCTGCCACACCGGCCGGTGTTCCGGTCATTACTACATCACCAGTTTCAAGGGTAAATACCTGACTGATATCCACCAGCAGATCCACCACGCCAAACAGCATGTCAGCAGTGTTGCCTTGCTGGCGCACCTCATCATTGACGCTCAGCTCAAAGGTGGTTTTGCCAAGGTCACACAGCATATCGGGTGCCAGCCACTGCCCCAGCACACAGGCACCATCAAATGCCTTGGCACGTTCCCAAGGCTGGCCTTTGGTCTTAAGCTGGTTTTGCAGGTCGCGCAGGGTTAAATCCAAACCTAATGTAACACCAGCAATGGCAGCCTGTGCCTGTTCAATAGTTGCATTTTTTAAAGGCTGGCCAATCCGGATAGACAACTCACATTCAAAATGACATTCCCCCAGCTCCTTGTTCCAGGTAATACCCTGCTCCAGCCCGGTCACACTGCTGGGCGGTTTTAAAAACAGCACTGGCGTTTCCGGCACCTCATTGCCCAATTCACGGGCATGTTCGGCATAATTACGCCCAACGCACACAATCTTGCTGGGTCGTTGGGAATTTGACAGGGTATTTAGCGGATTCATCACAGTGTCCTGCGGCTTAAAACAGTTTGAGTGTAGTCGGCTATGCGCCATATGAACAGGAAATTGCCAAAAAATTCATATTTAGAAAAACATCAGTGCCAGCATCAAGGCGACCAGCAACAAAACCAGTATACCCACTGTCATACTATAACGGCTTTTACTGGCCGTAATCCCGGCAGGTGTGGCTGCAACGGACTGTGGATGCTGCTGTTCATAGGCCTCAATCAATTCCTTGCTGTCTTTCAGGCCAAGGCCGGTTTGCTTGCGCACAATCTTGATGGCTTCAATCTTGCGGCCACGGCTTAGGGCCGCAATGGCCTGTGCTGGTAATTGTGTGCCATTGTCCGGTTGCTGGTTATCTGGCTGAAGTGTTGTCATACGATTTGCTCCCTGAGTGTTTTAATAACATCTGTTCAAATACAGCGGTAGTGGTGGTCTGCTCGACACTACGGCGCGGTATCATGCACATCATGCCGGATTCAAACACCAGCACATAACAAAGCTGGCCTTTGCGCAGGCTACTGACTTCAGACAACGCAAAATTTTGCTTGTCCTGCTTGTCGGCTATGCCATGATACAGCGTGACTTTACCCCCAGATTCATGACCTCCAGATTCATTGCTGGTAGTTTTCTGAGTTGAATGTGCATTGCTGGCATAAATATCAATACCCTGCACCACATGCGCAACCTGATGCTTGTGATACTGGCGCTTAAATAGCCAAGGCATCACACCATATTGCAGGGTTGCCTGTGATAAAAAGAAAAATGCACCCAGAATGACAAAATAACGGCCCTTGTCATCAAATCCTAGCCAAACACCCCATGCAATAATCAAGGCACAGGCCAAAGTCATCACCATGTGTATTTTGCCCTTACGCTGCCGGGTGGCCAAACGAAATCCATCCTGCGCTTCTGGCAAACTTAGGGTATAGCGCAGGGAAACAAGCGGACTTTCTGCTACAGACATAATTTTTTGACCATTTTTAACAACTGCATTTCAAATTCTGCCTCAAGCATGGCATAAACTTGGTGGAAGGCACTAATCATTTGATAATAAAACAAATAACCAAACGCATCACAGCAGTATTTTCTACTACTCTACGGCAACAGGCTTAACCCAGTCTTAATGCGGTTTAATGCCTCCCTAATGCAAAACCACATCATCCACCTTGCTGGTTTTGTGATGTTCACCAAAACGATCAACAATTGTGGCACTGGCCGCATTAAGGCCAATCACCTCAACCACGCTGCCCTGCTTGCGCAACTTGAACACCACTTTATCCAGTGCTGCTACGGCAGTGACATCCCAGAAGTGCGCCTGCTGCACATCAATAATAATACGGGGTACGTTTTCACTAAAATCAAAAGACTGGATAAACGCATGGCTTGAGGCAAAAAATACCTGTCCGGTCACGGTATAGGTGCGACACTGGGTCGTTTCATCCCATTGACTACTGACCGCCATAAAATGACCAATCTTGTTGGCAAAAAATACCGAGGCCAGCAACACGCCACAAAACACGCCCAGCGCCAGATTATGGGTTGCCACCACCACAGCGACAGTCACCAGCATGACAATATTGCTGGATAATGGATACTGGCGAATGCGGGTTACTGATTGCCAGTTAAAGGTGCTAATGGACACCATGATCATCACCGCCACCAGCGCCGCCATGGGAATCATCCTGATCCAGTCACTGAGAAAGACCACCATGATTAACAGCAATAAACCTGCCAGAAAAGTAGATAAGCGCGTGCGCCCACCGGATTTAACATTAATTACCGACTGGCCAATCATGGCACAACCAGCCATGCCACCCAGCAGGCCAGTGGCAATATTGGCAACGCCCTGCCCTTTGCATTCACGGTTTTTATCACTCGTGGTATCAGTCATGTCATCCACAATGGTAGCCGTCATTAGTGATTCCAGCAGGCCTACCGCGGCCAGCCCCAGCGCATACGGTAAAATAATTTGCAGGGTTTCCAGATTCAACGGCACTTGTGGCCACAAAAATATGGGCAATGTATCCGGCAATTCGCCCATGTCACCGACGGTACTGACCTGCCAGCCCATCAGCACTGTAAAGGCAGTAATGGCCAGAATACACACCAGTGGGGAGGGAATGATACGGCCAATTTTGGGAATGTAGGGAAACAGGTAAATGATGCCCAAGCCTGCAGCAGTTAAGGCATAAACATGCCAAGTAACATGAACCAGATGCGGCAATTGCGCCATAAAAATCAGGATAGCCAGCGCATTGACAAAGCCCACCACCACCGAGCGCGACACAAAACGCATCAGTGAACCCAGTTTCAGGAATCCTGCCAGCACCTGAATAGCACCAGTGAGCAAAGTGGCAGCCAGCAGGTATTGCAAGCCATGCTCCTTCACCAGTGTTACCATCAGTAGCGCCATTGCCCCGGTGGCTGCTGAAATCATCGCAGGGCGGCCACCAAAAAAAGAAATGACCACTGCCATGGAGAACGAGGCATATAAGCCAATTTTGGGATCAACCCCGGCAATAATGGAAAAAGCAATGGCTTCTGGAATCAGCGCCAGCGCCACCACCATACCGGACAGCACATCAGCACGAATATTGGAAAACCATTGCTGTTGAACGGAAGCAAACATATAAACACTCGGTAAATCTAGCACCTGAATACGCTGTCTAAACGCTGTGACCAATACTCTATAACCGGTATAGGCCAGTGAAGCAGATTCAGGCTATTAAAAAATAAGGACAAACCAGCAAAAGCCTGCTTCAGGCAGACAGTTAAAACTTTTGGTTTTTAGAATTCAGGGTGGCGTAGGCTGCCACAAAGGATGACAACGCATGCGTAACAAAGCAGTCAAACAAATATGAACGGATTTTAGCACAATTCTGCCGTTTTTCTGCACGATATTGCTCTAGAATAACAACCTATGGATCACGTTGATTAGGATATCACATGAGCACGATGATAAAAAAAGCCTCACCAGCGATTGGTTTAGGCATGCTGGTCAGTAGTATGACCTTTACCTGCACAGCTAGTCAGGCCGCCATTATTAACTGGCAGGACAATGTGCCTTCCGCCACAAAACCATTTGGCGGTAATGCGGCTCAGCTGGCCCGACTGGTAGACAATGACATCATGGTCTATAGCCATCCGGCCCAGGCATTAACCGTTCCCAGTAAAAAAGGCCTGCTGCGTTATAACAATGCCCGCTTTAGCTCTGCAGCCATCATTGTGCCTGCCAAGCCAGAACAGGTAAAACAACTCCTGGCCCAGTATTCCGGTTATGCGGGGCTGTTTCCCACCCTAACCAAAGCCACACTGCTTGAACAATCAGGCAACATCACGCAAATGAAATACCGCATTCATGTGCCTGTGCCCATTCCGGTACTCAGCTTTAATGAAGACGTGGTCATGCAGCATCAGGTGAGTGGCAACAGCATTCAAACCCTGATTGTGGATTCCCCCATCCAGTATGGCATGGGCAAGTTTGAATGGTTTCCGGTTGATAGCACCCACACGCTGGTGACCCTAACCCAGTGGGGTGATCTGGATAAACCCAAAGGCTTTCTGGTGAGCACCATCCTAAAAGCCATTCCCGAAGTCAAACAGGGTATTCCGCAAAGTGTGGATACGTTTGTACTGGAAACGCTCAAGCGCAAGTTTGCTCCAGATGGCAAGCTGCCAACCCAGGGGCCACGCCAGCTTCCATACAAAAAGCTGCAACAGGATGAAATCCAGCTGGTACAACAACTGAATGCCCGTTCTGGCAATCCGGTCATGTTCATTCACCGTCCGGTCAATATGCCTTACAGCAACCGCGCAGAGCCGCTGCAGTTTGTCAGCACCTATGCCACACTACGCGCACCTGCGGCCCGCAGTACGCAGGTATTGGGCTCACCTGCCAATTTTAAAAATATGTTTAGTCAGGTCAGCAAGGTTGAACTCAAACCCTTAGGCAAACAGATTACCGAAGCTGCAGTAACGGTTAAAGTAGGCCTTGGCGTAATAGCCATTCCATTCAAGATTAACCTGCGCTATTACAATGAGCCGCAAAACCGGCTGTATTATCAGGCCAACGGTGGCGATATTGAATACATGCAGGGGCAAATGCAGTTTAGCCCCCTTGCCAATCAGCAAACTTTTTTAAGCATGACCAGTGCTGGCAAGATTGGTGACAATGCCCCGTTTTTATTGAAAATTGGCAAATCACTGCCTTATTCAGACCTGTTACCCACAGTTGGTGGCGCGCCCGTATTCATTTATAAGGCCAATGAATACCTCAGTAAAAATCAGAGTTCCTAATCCTACGCTAAATTCCATTCCAATCTAGGTTTGGTGTGCAGTTGCACCGGCTAAAACAGTCACTTTTCTGTTTTAGCCTTTTTTTATACGCAATTTTCAACGCAATCTATTGAATAAAAAGTTAAAGATTGACCACCCGTTTTGGCTGTAACTGTCGCTCGTCATTCACTACGCCTAGCCCTAAAAAACGCTCATGCGCAAATACCAGCGCTTCACCCACTGGCATACTGTCAATCATCACTGCCTGTCCACGGCAAAAATAAAAATCCTCGCCATGATCCAACTGCACGCGTGGAAAATCACGAATGGATTCATACACGGGCAACAACAAGGCATCGCGCTGCTGCTCGGTCAGGCTTTCCAGATACTCAATAGTCATACTTTCATCCAGTTCAAAATGCCCGGTTTGCGTACGATGTAGCGTTTTCACGTAGGCACCCGAACCCAGTGCCTTGCCAATGTCTTCAGCTAGGGTACGAATATAGGTGCCCTTGCTACAACGCACTTTCAGGTCTATTGTATTTTCAGTAAACCCTTGTAATTCCAACTGATAAATCGTCACTGGCCGTGCTGGCCGCTCAATTTCAATACCAGCACGTGCCAGTTCATACAAGGGCCTGCCATCCTTTTTTAAGGCAGAATACATGGGCGGCACCTGCATAATATTGCCACGCAAACCTGATAATGCCTGCTCAATTAAAGCTTCTGACAAGGCGGGAATGGCAAACTCCTCAACCACCTCGCCCTCTGCATCGGCTGTAGTGGTGGTTGCACCCAGTTGAATGGTGGTTTGGTAGGTCTTGTCGGCATCCAGCAGGTAATGCGAAAACTTGGTGGCCTCACCCAGGCAAATTGGCAACAAGCCCGTGGCTAACGGGTCTAGCGCCCCAGTGTGGCCGCCTTTTTCTGCCCTAAAAATCCAGCGGACTTTTTGCAAGGCGGCATTGGAGCTAATACCCAGCGGTTTGTTGAGTAAAATAATTCCATTAACGGGTCGGCGCTGGATTTTCTGGCGAGGCTGATTCATGGATAAACAATTTTCAGGCAAAGATCAGCGCGCATTCTAGCAAAGTCAGCGCGTGCTTGCAGGGTTGCTGCCATGCAATTTCCCAGCATCAAAATTTTTAAATTTTTTTGATTTTTTGCCTTGAAAATTTGCCGGAAAAAACTATTTATCTCTTAGAAGTGAACCGCTCCACTTCAACATCAGGATGCTGCTTGGCGGGTCTTGATGGTGTATTGAACAACTGTGTTAATCTTACTTTGCTGATGAATTCAGGAGGTTTTTGTCATGACTACATTAAGCTTAAACCCTTTATTCCGTCGTAGTATCGGCTTTGATCGCCTTAACGATTTGTTTGAATATGCAATGCAAAGCGAAGCCCCTAATTATCCGCCATACAATATTGAAAAACATGGCGATAATGAATACCGCATTGTAGTGGCTACCGCGGGCTTTACCCAGAATGAACTGGACATCAATCTGGACAACAGCGTGTTGACTATTTCCGGTAAGCCCATGAGTAAAACACAGGATAATGACGTGGCATTCCTGCATAAAGGCATTGCGCAGCGCTCATTTAAATTGTCGTTACGGCTGGATGAGTACATTGAAGTGCAACAGGCTGCCTACGAAGATGGTTTGCTCAAGGTGGATTTACGTCGGGTGATCCCTGAAGAAAAATTGCCACGCAAGATTGCCATTCAGGGAAATCAGGGTAAACAGCAAACTTTGGAACATGCACCAACTGTATCAGACACAGAGCACTAATGCCTATGCATTAGGCTAAACGAAATGCAAACCTGCAAAATGCAAAAAAGCCACGGATTACCGTGGCTTTTTTATACAGATTTTAACAAGTAAAATAGCTGATTATTTGTCTGTATTATTTACTTCAGAACTGTCTGTGCTTTCATCAGTCGACTCATCGGGCCGTACTGCTTTGGCAATCAAATCCATCATGTAGTTGCCGTGCGCCGTCACATTGTCATAGTGAAAGCGCAAGCGTGGGGTAATCCGGGTCTTAATGCGACGGCCCAGTTCCTGACGTAAAAAGCCAGCAGCCCCATTTAGCACATCAAGGGTATCCTTATGTGCCTGTGCATTCTGGTCATTGCTAAGCTCACGTCCCATCACTGTCACATAGACATCGGCATAGCCCATATCCGGGCTTACCTTGATGCCGGATATAGTCACCAGACCGCCAAGACGCGGATCTTTTAACTCTGAGCGAATCAGGTCAGACAGCTCGCGCTGCACCTGATCACCCATGCGTTTTAGTCGTTGGCTACCCGCCATTAAAGACTCCGTGCAATTTGTTGAACGTCGTACACTTCAATCTTGTCCAGTTCCTGAATGTCGTTATAGCCTTTTACTGCCAGACCACATTCAATCCCTGCACGCACGTCGTTCACATCATCTTTGTGGCGACGCAGAGATTCCAGTTCACCCTGGAACACCACCACATCATTACGCAGTACGCGGATTGGCTTGTTACGATAAATCGTTCCTTCCATCACCATACAGCCTGCTGCTGCACCAAACTTGCTGGAACGGAATACCTGACGAACCTGCGCCACGCCCAGAATGGTTTCACGATGTTCTGGCGCTAGTTTGCCACTCATGGCAGCTTTAACGTCGTCAATCATCTCGTAAATTACGCTATAGTAACGTAAATCTACGCCATCCTGATCACACTTGATGCGCGCTGCACCATCGGCACGGACATTAAAGCCCAGCAACACGGCATCAGAAGATTCCGCCAGTGCCACATCAGACTCGGTAATTGCACCAACGCCGGAGCTAATGATGCGAACATGCACATCATCAATGGACAGGTCATTTAAGGCTGCACTAATGGCTTCCAGTGTACCGCGTACATCGGTTTTCAATACCAGGTTGACGGTTGGGACATCTTTCTTGCCCATTGACGCCATGATATTTTCCAGACGCATGGCGCTGGCACGTTCCAGACGGTTCTGACGCTCACGGGCACCACGGAAATCCGCCACTTCACGGGCTTTTTTCTCGTCACTAACCACCAGCACTTCATCACCGGCATTCGGTGCTTCCGGCAGACCCAGAATTTCCACCGGAATGGATGGGCCGGCTGTCTTGATTGGCTTGCCGTTTTCATCATTCATGGCACGCACACGGCCATACGATGCACCCGCCAGTACCAGATCACCCACATTCAGCGTACCTTTTTGTACCAGAATGGAAGTGACAGCACCACGGCCTTTATCCACACGGGCTTCAATCACTACACCCTGCGCTGCACCTTCATCAGATGCAGTCAGTTCCAGCAATTCAGCCTGAATGGAAATCAGGTCCAGCAGCTCATCAATACCCTGACCACTATGGGCAGATACCAGCGCTACCGGTACATCACCACCCCATTTTTCAGGCACGATCTGCTTGGCAGTCAGTTCATTCAGAACGCGATCCGGATCAGCACTTTCTTTGTCCATTTTGTTGATGGCAACAATGATTGGCGTTCCGGCAGCACGTGCATGGTCAATGGCTTCGGCAGTTTGTGGCATTACACCATCGTCCGCTGCAACCACCAGTACGACGATATCAGTGGCCTTGGCACCACGTGAACGCATGGCAGTAAATGCCGCGTGACCGGGGGTATCAAGGAACGTAATAATGCCTTTGTCAGTTTCCACATGGTAAGCACCAATGTGCTGGGTAATCCCGCCTGCTTCACCAGCCGCCACTTTGGAGCGACGGATATAGTCCAGCAGGGAAGTTTTACCGTGGTCAACGTGACCCATGATAGTGACAACTGGCGGACGGGTTTTTTCAGCACCACGCTCTTTGCGTGCTGCTTCCATCAGGTTGTCTTCCATGGCGGTATCGCTAACCAGCACAGGATTATGACCCATTTCCTCAACCACCAGGGATGCGGTAGATTGATCAATACTTTGATCCTGCGTGACCATCTCACCCATTTTCATCAGGGTTTTAATGACTTCGCGTACCTTCACAGCCATTTTTTGAGCCAGATCGGCAACCACAATGGTTTCACCAATCTGTACATCATAAATCTGTTTTTCAACCGGCTTTTCAAAACCATGCTTGTTCGGCTGGCTTGATTTTAGGCCACGCTTATTGGGCTGGAAGCTTTGTTCTTCCTGACCACGGCTCTTGCCACGTGTCTTGCCACCGCGCGGATTGGCAGTTGCCCCGCCACGCTTAATTTCACGGTTTTCTTTGTCAAATGACTCTTCATAAGCACGGCCAACCAGACCAGCAGCTAAAGGTGTATTGTCTTCAACCACCTTGATGCTAATGTCATCATTGGAGTACTTGGAAGCCATTTGACGCATTTGTTCAAGCGTACGCTTTTGCGCTTCTTCCGCTGCTGCACGACGTGCTGCTTCTTCGGCTGCTTTCAGGCGTGCCTCTTCAATCTCGCGAGCCTTTTTCTCTTCAGGCGTTTCCGACTTGCCACGAACTTCAGGCTTACGTGGCTCTGCCTTACGGCCTTCAGGTTTAGCAGGTGCTTTCGCAGGCGTATTGACAATAGCATCGCCATTGCGCTTTCTTACCACCACTTCAGTTTTGGCACTGCCACCAGCTTTCGTGCCTGGCTGATGTGCTGCGCGCATGGCATCCAGTGTGGCCTTTTGACGGGCATCAGCTTCTACACGCGACTGGGTTTCTGCTTTCTCACGCGCAATCATGTCCGCACGTGCCTTGTCAGCAGCTTCGGACTTGGCCTTGGCTTCTGCTGCCAGTGCTGCCGGATCAGGTTTTACAAACGTATGCTTTTTACGTACTTCAACATTAATGGTCTTGGCCTTGCCACTGGTACTGGCAACTTTGGCTGTACTGGTGGTTTTACGCTTTAAGGTAATATTACTGTTGGCAGGTGCCTGACCATGAGAACGTTTCAAATGTGCGACTAGTTGCTCTTGCTCTGATTCAGAAATAATGGCGTCAGCATTGCGGCCGGGCAAGCCAGCTTCTGTCAATTGCTCGAGCAGCTTCTCGACTGGACGCCCCACATTTTTTGCCAATTCTTTTACGGTTTTGTCCGTCATAATGCTCTACCCCTAATTAAACCATGATTCACGGGCTTTCATAATTAAATGACCAGCCCTTTGGGGATCCAGGCCTTCTATATCGGCAATATCATCTATTGCCTGATCGGCCAAATCATCTACTGTAACAACACCGCGTGCAGCCAGCGCAAATGCCAGCTCGCGGGTCATGCCTTCCATATTTAGCAGCTCTTCGCTTGGATCCTGAATGCTTTCCTGCTGCAACAGGGCATCAGCGATGGCCACTTCCTTGGCACGGCCTTGCAAAAGCTGTACCGTATCTTCATCCAGTTCAATCTCGTCAAAAGTCTCTGCCGGTACATAAGCCACTTCATCAATAGAAGTAAAGCCCATGTCCACCAGCGCTGTGGCAAGATCTTCATCCAGCTGCAAACGCTGAACAAACATATCAATATATTGCTGTGCTTCAGAAGCCTGACGCTCGCGATATTCATCTTCCAGCATCATGTCCAGCTTGTAGCCAGTCAGCTCGGAAGCAAGGCGGACATTCTGGCCCTGTGAACCAATGGCACGAGCCAGCTGGTCACTGGTAGCAAAAATGATGTCTGCGCTTCTGGCGTCTTCATCCAGCACAATACTGGACACATCAGCGGGTTCAAGCGCACTGGCAATATACTGTGCCGGATCATCAGACCACACCACCACATCAATACGCTCGCCATTTAATTCCTGCTGTACAGCCTGAATACGGGTTCCGCGCATGCCGATACACGCACCCACCGGATCAATACGGTGATCGTTGGTCTTAACAGCAATCTTGGCTCGCACACCGGGCTGACGAGCAGCAGTCTTGACCTCAATAATTTCTTCACTAATTTCCGGCACTTCTTTACGCATTAGCGCAATCAGCATTTCCGGACGTGCACGTGACAGCAACAACTGGGCACCACGGCCTTCGCGATTTACATTATATAAAATGGCATTGATACGCTGCTTGGGACGCAACAATTCTTTTGGCAGCATTTCCTCACGGGCCAGGTAGCCTTCGGCATTGTCACCCAGATCAATGATAAAGCCATCTTTGGTTTGCTTTTTCACTTCACCATAAATCAGCTCACCAACACGCGATGCATACTGATCCGCCACCATGGCACGTTCGGCTTCACGGATTTTCTGGACAATCACCTGCTTGGCAATCTGTGCAGCAATGCGGCCAAAGTCAATGGACTGAACCTGCTGTTCACGAATGTCACCGATTTTCCATTCATTCTGGTCCAGATCGCTAATCGCATCCTGACACGCTGGCATTTCGTGATCTTCATCTGCTACCACTTCCCACTGGCGGAAAGTTTCGTAATCACCAGTTTTACGGTCAATGGCAACACGCAATTGCGCTTCTTCGTCCACTGTACCTTCATAAAATTTCTTTTTGGTTGCCGCCACCAGCGCTTGTTCCAGCGCCTGAAAAATTGCTTCGCGGGGTACACCCTTTTCATTACTAACCGTTTCAACAACGGTAAGAATTTCGCGACTCATGATGTCACCTTCTAATCAATTAAACCTGTTATAAATCAGTTTGCTTTATGCTCATCCTAAAGGCGGCTTACGTCATTCACATGAATTGTGGCTGATTAATCCTCATACACCAGATTGGCTTTATCAATATTGTCGCCATCAATGGTTAAGCGCTGGCCTTCAACTTCCACCACAATCTGCTGTTCATTAAGCTCTAGCAGGGTAGCTGTCATTTTGCGACGGTTGGCAACAGCAGAAATTAAGCGCAGTGCAATTTTCTGCCCTACATATGCCTGCATTTGCGTGAGACTAAAGAACGGACGATCCCAGCCCGGTGAAGACACTTCAAGCGCATATTCACCAGAAATCGGATCATGCACGTCCAGCACACCACTAACCTGATGGGTAACCTGTACGCAGTCCTGAACACCAATACCGCGGCCAGCATCCTCATCTGTTTCATCAGCATTGGAAGCAGACGCATCCGTACTAACAACCAGCTGATCAGCGGCTGTAGTGTCGTCCTGATTTTCCGGCTTATCAATATAAATACGTAACAGCGAGCGTTTACCCTGTGGCAGGAATTCAATGCCCCATAGCTCAACACCACAGGCGGCTACAGCAGGAGCTATCAGGTCATACAAGGCTTGAGTTTTTGCAGAAAACTTCATTTATCTTCTTTAAAACAGATAGTTGGGAACTTGATGGGTCATCAGAAGTTGATGCAAGCGCACCTGCGCCACACCTGAGTTTAGGAAATTTTCAGGGCGCGGCAGCAATTGATGTTTCGCTTATCCATCACCATTAGGCTACATGACAAATAAAAAATGGGCGATATCGCCCACTTTATCAATACCTATAAACCTGATTGTTTAATACCCAAACATATTTATAGTACTGAACAAAAAGGCTCAACCATGTGAGCCTTTTCTAAATATGGTAGCGGGAGCTGGATTTGAACCAACGACCTTCGGGTTATGAGCCCGACGAGCTACCAGACTGCTCCATCCCGCATCAACAGGCAGGTATTATATACCAGCCTTCGCTTTTGTCAATGGTTAATTTCAACTAACCATCGCAAGCGCACACCTTACTGTTGCCCATATATTGATTTAAATCAATCAAATACATGGTACGAGGGAAGAGACTCGAACTCTCACGCCGTTAGGCACTACCACCTCAAGGTAGCGTGTCTACCAATTCCACCACCCCCGCAACAAGGCAGCCATTCTATGCGACCTCTTAAAAAAAAGGAAGCTTAATTTGTAGGGGTTTGCGACCCTGCTGCATTAATTGATGAACTTTCAACCACCGGCTTGGCAGAATCAGTCGGCAGTGTTGGTGCTGGCGCAGTCTGGCTTCCTGGTAGCTCATATAAGCGTGACACATTATGTTTGGCAAAAATGGCCAGTGCTATGCTGGTAACAAAGAAGATAGCCACCAGTACGCCGGTTGCCCGGGTTAAAAAATTGGCACCACCAGAGGCACCAAATACTGTAGCTGCCCCACCGCCACCAAATGATGCGCCTGCTTCAGCACCTTTACCCTGCTGAATCAGGATCAGGCCGATCATGGCCAGTGCAACCAGAATATGAACCACCAGTACAAGCGTTTCCACTGCGTTCTCCTACCCGGCCTTGCGGTCTTGGCTAAAAGCCCGGGCAATTTTAATAAATGAATCGGCATCCAGCGATGCACCACCAACCAGTGCCCCATTAATGTTAGCACAGGCGGCCAAAGATGCGGCATTATCAGGCTTTACACTGCCGCCGTAAAGTATGGGCAGATCAACAAGTGATGAATGATAGTTTTTTAGGCCTGCACGGATGGCCGCATGCATACTTTCGGCATCTTGCGGGCTAGCGGTTTTACCCGTGCCAATTGCCCATACCGGTTCATAAGCCACCATCAGATTTTGCTGCCAGTGCTGCAAGGCAATGCAATCAAAAACCTCATCAAGCTGATGAAGCACCACTTGCTCAGCGTGTCCAGCTTCACGCTCGGTCAGGGTTTCACCCACGCAAAAAACCACCTTTAACCCGGCACTGATTGCTGCTTGTAATTTTTCCCGCAAAACAGTGGCATCTTCGCCATATAGACTGCGGCGTTCTGAATGGCCAATTAAGGTCATATTTATACCAGCATTTGCCAGCAACTGTGCCGATACATCACCTGTATAGGCGCCCGTACCAGCAAAGCGGGAAACATCCTGAGCGATCACCTGAATAGGACTGTTAGCCTGCTGCGTTTGCTGCTGAACCATTAAAAGATGCAATAGGGTCGGCGCAACAGCCAGATTCACGTTGAGTAGCTCTGTGCCAGAAGCCAAATGTTCTGCAATGTGCTCAATTAATTGTTGGGTTAATTGTTGTTGTGCCACTGAGGTCTCTGGATTCATTTTCCAGTTTCCAATCACCCATGGCATAATAGCGGGCATAGCCTTGCTGCTCAGCATAGACAAGATTAATCCAATTTAGTAAAACTACGCGCATTCTAACTTAAAACCATAGATTATTTTAATGATGCCACAATTTATATCTTCAAATTTAAGCGACAACCTTGGCAAAGTAATGAACAAAATCTCTTCCAGAACATTAACGATAGTTTCCGAAGCTCAATTGAGCTTTGTTTCTCTTTTGACAGCTATATCTTTTTTATTATTCACTAGTCTGTTATCAACCAGTCTGCTAGCTGAAACAGTACAGCGCTGGCAGGATAGTTCAGGCCAATGGCACTTTGGCGATCATGCGGCCGCCAAAGGTCATGCCAGTAAATCCGTCCTTATTAAAATGCCCATTTCTGTGGTTAAAAATGATCAGGCTATTAATATTAACGATCTGAATTCTACAAAGGTTAAAGCCAAAAAGACACGTAAAAAATCTTCTGTATTGTCACAAACGGCCCGACAGAATGATCATTGTAATGAACTACGCCAGCAGCTTTATAATCCGACATTAAAATCCAAAAAGAGCCAGCGCATGCAAACTCTTACAGCGCGTTATGAACATGAATGCATTGCCGGGCATTATTATGGCAGTTAAATCTTAATTATTACCTGTGTTTTGCGTTAAAATATCCCAAATCAATGCATACATATTCATTGAAATTTAAAGGCTAGACCCTCATATGTTCTCTGAAAACACTTCAACTCAAATGCTTATTCCAGCAGGGATTTACCGGCACTATAAAGGTCATCGCTATCAGGTATTGGGCTGTGCCCGACATAGTGAAACTGAAGAATGGCTAGTAGTATACCGCTGTTTATATGGTGAATTTTCTTTATGGGTTAGACCACTGGCCATGTTCACCGAACAGGTCAGCCTGCCAAACGCTGAGTCTGTGCCACGCTTTGCTCTGGAAATTGCTACTGAGTTCACAGGTGTGGATTTAAACAAGCTTTAACAGTCGATTGTACTGATGGAGTGCCTGAGTTATAGTGTTTAATTATCAGGGATGGTCAACGTAATATATATGACAGCATATCTGTTAAGGTGGGATGTTCATGGCTGCTGAACAAACAGCGACGATATCATTTGGTGGTCTGGCACGACGCCTGGTTAATGACGGTGTTGTTACGGCTGCCAATATGCAGCGCGCAATTAGCGAATCACAACGTGATAAAACCACGCTGGTTACTGCATTAGTGTCTAATATTGGCGTTTCAGCAAGCCAGATTGCCAATATTATTGCCCAAGAATTTGGCGACCCGCTATTTGATCTTGATGCGCTGGACAATGACGCTATCCCACGCGATATTGTTGAAGAAAAAATCATTCGTCAGTTTTCTGCGCTACCCATTTTCAAGCGCGGCAATCGCCTGTCTGTGGCAATGAGTGACCCGACCCGGGTTGAAGCCATTGATGCCATCCGCTTTAACAGCAAGCTTACTGTTGATACAGTTGTGGTTGAAGAAGACAAACTTCAACGCATGATTGAAAAGTTATATGCCGGAGCCAGTAATTTTGCCAACTTTGGCGATGATGGCATGGACTTTGACTTGGAAACCGATTCAATTGACGGACAAAATGCTAAAGACGATGATGATGGACCTGTTGCTGACGAAGCCCCGATCGTTAAGTTTGTCAATAAGCTGCTGATTGATGCCATTCGTATGGGTGCTTCCGACTTACATTTTGAGCCCTATGAAAAAACTTACCGGGTACGTTACCGGGTTGACGGCGTCATGCGTGAAGTGGCCAAACCACCGGTGCAAATTGCTACCCGGCTAGCAGCACGCCTAAAAGTGATGTCACAAATGGACATTTCAGAGAAACGGGTTCCGCAGGATGGCCGGATTAAGCTTAAGATTTCCAAAACCAAGGCCATTGATTTCCGGGTAAATTCGCTGCCTACCCTGTTTGGTGAAAAGCTGGTGCTGCGTATTCTGGATCCTTCAAGTGCCATGCTAGGGATTGACGCACTGGGTTATGAGCCTGAGCAAAAAGCCCTGTTTATGGATGCACTGGACAAGCCTCAAGGTATGTTACTGATTACGGGTCCTACCGGTTCTGGTAAAACGGTATCGCTGTATACTGGCTTAAACATCCTTAATACCGTTGAAAATAATATTTCAACTGCAGAAGATCCGGTCGAAATTAACCTTGAAGGCATTAATCAGGTTAATGTGAACCCTAAAGTAGGCCTTACCTTTGCCAGTGCCTTAAAATCATTTTTGCGTCAGGATCCCGATATCATCATGGTAGGGGAAATCCGTGATCTGGAAACCGCAGAAATTGCCATTAAGGCGGCACAAACCGGTCACATGGTACTGTCCACCCTGCATACCAACAGTGCGCCAGAAACCCTGACCCGTCTGCGCAATATGGGTGTTCCGTCCTTTAATATTGCAACCTCGGTAAATCTGGTTATTGCCCAGCGCCTTGCACGCCGTTTGTGCAATAATTGCAAAAAATCGGTTGATATTCCAGCGCAAAGTCTCAAGGAAATGGGGTTTACCGATGAGGATATTGCGACAGGATTTACAGTCTACCAGCCTATGGGCTGTAGCGAATGTCGCGATGGGTATAAAGGACGTGTGGGGATTTATGAAGTCATGAAAGTTACCCCGGAAATTGCCCGCATTATTATGGAAGATGGCAATGCCATTGAAATTGCTGATGCATCACAGCGTGCTGGCTTTGCCAACTTACGCCGTTCAGGCCTAAGAAAAGTGATGCAGGGAATGACCAGCCTGCAAGAAATTAACCGTGTCACCAGCGAATAAGATTACTAGGGACGATAATAATCATGGCAACTAAAAAAGCCGAATTGACGCCTAATTTTGTTTATGAAGGTGTAGACCGTCGTGGACAAAAAGTTAAAGGAGAAATTCCTAGTAAAAATATGGCATTGGCTAAGGTTACCCTGCGCAAGCAAGGCATTACAGTGGCTAAAATTTATCAAAAGAAAAAGGATCTATTAGCTTTTTTAAGTAAAAAGAAAGTCAAAACCCTTGATATCACCATTTTTACCCGGCAATTGGCTACCATGATGAAAGCAGGGGTACCTCTGGTTCAATCCTTTGAAATTGTGGCAGAAGGCTTGGAAAATCCAGCTATGCGAGAAGTAGTGCTGGGCATCAAAGCAGAAGTGGAAGGCGGTAATAGTTTTGCTGGCGCTTTACGTAAATATCCACAATACTTTGATGATTTATTTTGTTCGCTGGTCGGTTCGGGTGAGCAATCAGGTGCTTTGGAAACCATGCTGGACCGTGTTGCAATTTATAAGGAAAAAAGTGAATTATTAAAACAAAAAATCAAGAAAGCACTTAAATACCCTATTACGGTTATTATTGTGGCTGTAGTCGTAACTATTATTTTGATGGTCAAGGTAGTGCCTGTATTTCAGGACTTATTTGCTGGTTTTGGCGCAGACTTACCAGCTTTTACCCAGATGGTTGTTAACATGTCCAAATGGATGCAATCCTATTGGTATATTTTAATTATTGTAATTGGTGCATCAATTGGGGCTTTTATAGAAGCTAAAAAACGTAGCAAGGCATTTCGTGATTTTCTGGACCGTGCTGCTTTAAAAGCACCTATTTTTGGTGATCTGGTTTATAAAGCCATTATTGCCCGTTATAGCCGCACCTTAGCAACAACCTTTGCTGCGGGTGTACCCCTAATTGATGCACTGGAATCTACTGCAGGCGCTACCAATAATGTGATTTATTATGATGCAGTCATGCGTATACGTGAAGACGTGTCCACAGGTCAGCAGCTTCAGTTTGCCATGCGTAGCACTGATCGCTTTCCTTCCATGGCTGTGCAAATGGTGGCTATTGGTGAAGAATCTGGCGCGCTGGATGCCATGCTAGAAAAGGTAGCCACTCACTTTGAAAATGAAGTGGACAATGCAGTAGATGGCTTGACCAGTATGATGGAACCACTAATTATGGCAATTTTAGGTGTTCTGGTTGGTGGCTTGGTCATTGCCATGTACCTACCAATTTTCCAGATGGGTTCGGTAATTTAATGCAAGACATTCTTCAGCTTTTATCCACAACCCCATGGTTACTTACTACTCTCATTGCCCTCTTGGGATTGTGTATTGGCAGTTTTTTAAATGTGGTCATTTACCGCCTGCCGAAAATGATGGAACAGGAATGGCGCTATGAATGCGCCATTTTATTAAATGATAGCCCAGCCAGTACCACACCAATTGAGTCACCTGTACTAACTCTAAGCAAGCCTGCTTCAACCTGCCCGCATTGCCAGCACAAAATTCGCTGGTATGAAAATATTCCATTATTAAGCTGGATAGTACTTCGCGGTAAATGCTCAAACTGCCAAGCACCAATCAGTATTCGCTATCCTTTGGTGGAATTACTCACCATGTTAGCTTCTATTGCTGTCGTGCTCACTTTTGGCCCTAGCCTAAAAATGCTGACAGCGCTGGTTTTAACCTGGGTACTTATTGCATTAACCGGCATTGATTTTGATACCCAGTTGTTGCCCGATAGCCTCACGCTGCCGTTGGCAGGCTTAGGCTTACTGATCAATACCCAGAGCTTATTTGTTTCTCCTGCCCAGTCGATTTGGGGCTATATCATTGGCTTTATGGCGCTTTGGCTGGTTTATATTGTGTTTAAGCTGGTGACAGGCAAGGAAGGCATGGGTTATGGCGATTTCAAACTATTAGCGGCATTAGGCGCTTGGTTGGGTCCATTAATGCTGCCCTTGATTATCCTGCTTTCTTCACTGGTAGGCGCCATCATTGGTATTGTTTTACTTAAAATCCGTAAGGAAAATCAACCATTTGCCTTTGGTCCTTATCTGGCCATTGCAGGCTGGATTGCCTTAATCTGGGGCAACCAGTTAATGACTATTTATCTGGGCAATGGCTAAAGTAAGGAAATTCAATCCACTATGGCTCTGATTATTGGATTAACAGGCGGCATTGGTAGCGGTAAAACGGCAGCCAGTGACTGGTTTGCCCAGCAAGGGATTACTGTGGTGGATGCCGATATCGTGGCTCGTGAGATTGTTGCACCGGATGAACCAGCCCTTAACGATATTTGCCAAGCTTTTGGCAACTGGGTATTACAGCCGAATGGTTCGCTGGATCGTGCGGCATTGCGTCAGCATATTTTTAGTCATCCTGAAGCACGTACAATGTTAGAACAAATTACCCATCCACGCATTCGCCAGCGAATCATTTCCCAACTGCAATACGCCACTTCACCTTATGCAATGCTGGTCTCACCTTTGCTGATTGAAAGCCGGCAACATGAACTGGTAAACCGGGTTTTACTCGTGGATGTGCCAGAACATCTGCAATTGTCACGCGCTAGTCTGCGTGACAGCCAGTCATCCGAGGCCATTGCCAAAATCATGCAGGTACAAATGCCGCGCCTGCAACGGCAAACACATGCTGATGATATTGTGGTTAATGATGGTGACTTAGCCCATTTATATCGCCAGTTGATTCCATTGCATCAGCAGTATATGGCACTGTCTAACACTATTTAATCCATGTCGTTGTGTTAACCCTGACGCAATAGCCGCCATGGTTGTAATGCGCCAATTCCCATTCCTAGCAGTCCCACACCAATCGCAAGATTCAAAGGTTCATTTAACAAGGGAACTGCAGCCAGTGCGGCCAGAAATGGAGCTAAGGCCAGCAGACTACCAGTTTTAAAAGCGCCTAGCCGCTCTACCGCACCAATATAAGTGAGCATCGCAATAATGACCACAAATACACCATGGAATACGCCCTGCTCTAACATCACCATGTGGCTAGCCTGCGCCAGTTTTTTGGGTAAAAAAAGTGCATACACCGGTAAATAAACGATTGCTGTCCAGATAGCTACACCAGCCATGGCCTGCCACGGCGGTAACATCCAGCGCTTTAGAAACACCGTATAAATACCCCAAAGCGCGGCGCCCAGCACAAAAAACGCATCACCTATGGATAGATAGAACTGTCCCTCATATTGCATGACAGCCATCATGCCGCCAAGTCCTGCCGCCATAAATAATAGGCTAATCCAGGTGTTTCTGCCAAAAGGCTCCTTGAGTACAATCCAGGCACTAATGGCAGTGGCCAGGGGCAGGAAACCATTAAGCCAGATTGCTGCATGGGCAGCGGGTGCATAGCTAAATCCGGAATAGACCGCACAGGAATAGCCAATACCGCCCAGTAATGCTAACCATAAAATCCGTTTATCCAGCAGGAATTTCAGCTCACGGCGCCACAATTGAATCGGCATTAACACTATAAAAGCCGTGGCAAATCGTAAAGCCGTAATATCCCAGGCAGTTAAATCCTGCTTGGCACCCAGTCGTGACATCAGGGTAAAGCTGCCCCAGATCAGCATGGTGATCAGTAACAGCAAATAGCCTTTTTTTATATCTGGTGACACAGTCTGGTTCATGCTTATAAGTCCTGTCCACGCTGCCGGCAGGCCTCATATAACACCATGCCGGTTGCCACGCTAACATTCAGGCTTTGCAGTTGACCAGACATTGGAATATAGGCCATTTGATCACATTGTGCCTGGGTCAGGCGGCGCAAACCCGTATCTTCAGCGCCCATTACTATAGCAATAGCACCCTTGAAATTACACTCGTCAACCGGCTTGGCCTGCTCATCCAGCAATGTGCCAATAACCTGCACGCCTTGCTCGCGAATGCTGGCTAGGGTGCGGGCCAGATTGGTTACCTGAATAAAGGCAATTTTTTCTGCGCCCCCGGCAGCAACCTTACGCGCAACTGGCGTTAGCCCTGCCGCACGGTCTTTTGGTACCACCACTGCATGCACGCCCATCGCGGCTGCAGTACGGATACAGGCACCCAGATTATGTGGATCAGTAATTTGATCAAGCACCAGCAAAAAGACATTCGCTTCACGCTGGATCAGTTGCTCCAAGTCTTGCTCATTCAGGCTGGGCGCTGCACGTACGGCGGCCACAATGCCCTGATGCTGGGGTGACCCGGCAAGTTTGGCCAGTGTGTCGCGGCTGGCACGCTGCACACTAATACCATGTGGTACAGCTTGCGCCAGCACTTGCGTCAGGCGTGCATCATCACGGCCCTGCAAGATAAACAGGCTTAAAATACTTTCCGGCTGGATTTGCAATAAGGCTTCCACACTATGCAAGCCAAAGTGATATTCAGGTTTAGCCATAATTTTCAGCGCACATGAGAACGGCGATACGTTCTTGAGTTAGGGAAATAAAATTTGAGGGAGTTAAAAATGAAAAATCCTGTAGCGCCATGCCCTACAGGATCGACAGTTCAGCCAGCGGATTGAAGGCAGCAATAAAATCCTTTGAAGATGGAATTTTATTGCAAATAAAGCAAATACCTAAAAACGCAGGATGCACATGTGCGCCATTAGCCTTCCAGATGACACACGTAATCCAGAGGTTCCTGGGTTTCAATAAAGAAACGGCTGCTGCCCGGTACATAAAACGACTGGCCGGCACGGTAAAGTTCGCTTTCAGCCTGATCCGCAATTTTGACCCGGCATTCACCGGAAATAATTTCCATGCGCTCAGGGACATGGGTTTCAAACACCAGCGGCTTTTCGGTTGGTAAAATGACACCAACTGTTTTTTTACTGCCATCATCAAACTGGACGGTATGGCTAATGCACTTTCCATCAAAATAGATGTTGGCTTTTTTAATAACCGTCACTTGATCAAATTGTGCTGGATTCATCATGTCACTCCGCAAAAGACCGCTGTAGTTTAGCGCAAGCACAAGTCGCCTCGCTAGAGCCTTTGGCAAAATATTCTGCAACTTAAGTCCTATACCAAGCTGTTATAAAGGCAAGCTAAATACAATTTGATTTTTAAGTAAAAAAACGCTTTATTCGCTTTTTGCCTGCCCTTGAAGAGTGGCTACAATCTGACGTGAGCCTGCCTGATCCCGATGTTCACCCAGATAAATGCCCTGCCAGGTTCCCATCCTCAGGCGGCCCTGACGAATAGGAATGGTGAGCTCACAACCAAGCAGGCTAGTTTTAAAATGCGCAGGCAAGTCATCCGGCCCTTCATCGTTATGGCGGTAGTCAGATTCACCTTCCGGCACCAGCCGGTTAAAAAAGCTTTCAAAATCCAGCCGCACATCCGGATCGGCATTTTCATTAATGCTTAAACTTGCCGAGGTATGCTGAATCCACAAATGCAGCAGCCCCAGCTCAAACTGCGCCAGCTCTGGCAATTGCTGCACAATTTCATGGGTAACCAAATGAAAGCCGCGTGGCCGAGCCTTGAGACTAATTTCCTTTTGTTGCCATTGCATCATAAACTGATTGTCCTATGAATATGTTGCCCTATAAATCGTAAGCAAATTTCAAACTAAGCGTGGATTAAACCAGCCTGCTCATGGGTCACTGAACGCTTGTGTTTCTTTAAGGATGCTTTTACCAGTAAAACTGCAAAAACCCGTTTAAATGGCTTTTCTCGCTTTGGCAAGCTGTGTACTATCAGCATGATTCGTCACCTTATTGACCAGCTATTAATTCAAGCATATTTCATGAAATAAAGGGTTTGAATGCTCACCAATTTAACATTACAAAACTTTGCGCTGGCCGAACAGCTATCACTTGATTTAGCAAGTGGTTTCAATGTGTTAACCGGTGAAACAGGTGCCGGAAAATCGTTATTGCTGGACGCTTTATCGGTTTGTCTGGGCGAGCGTACCGATGTGGCGCATGTGCGTTTTGGCACAGACAAAGCTGATGTCACCGCCAGCTTTGACTATAAAAAAAATGACCCGATTGATGCATGGCTGAGTGAGCGCGAGCTGAATGACAATGCAGATCTGGATGGTGAACATGCTGAAATTCATTTACGCCGGGTCATTTTAAACAATGGCCGTAGCAAGGCATGGATTAATGGCCGCCCATCCAGCCTGACTGAACTCAAGGAAGCCGGACGTCTGCTGGTACAACTGTATAGTCAGCATAGCCAGCAACAACTGCTGGAACCTCCCTATCCCAAAAACTGGCTGGATCGCTACACTGGCTTGCAGGCTCAGGCCCATGACGTGCGGCAGGCTTATCATCACTGGCAGCATTTACGTAAGGAACAGCAATCGGCACTGGCAGCAGCAGCCAGTCGGCAATCCCGCATGATTGAACTGGAAGCCCAACTGGAAGAAATTCTGCCACTGGCTACATTGAATTATACGGATCTCGAGCAGGAATATGACCGCTTAAGCCATTTTGAAAGCATGATGCAGGATTGTGCGGCGCTGCTGGATGGGCTGGATGAACAGGACAATAATGTCATGCAGCAACTGGCGGTGTTTAGCCGCCGCGCTGAAAGTCAGGCCAGCCGTTCAGCCCAGCTTGGCGAAGTGAGTGAACGACTGATTAATGCACAAAGCGAACTGACCGATGCCGTGGCCCTGTTGCGCCAGTTTGTTGATCAGCAAAATTTTGACCCGGAGCGCATGACCGAGCTGAATGAACATCTGGAAGTGTTTCATCGGCTGGCTCGCAAATACCGGGTGACGCCGGAAGAATTAAATGGTTTATCTGAAACCTGGCAAACCGAGCTGAATCGCCTGAATTTACTGGATGATCCGGAAGCGCTGGCCGCACAGGTTGAGCAATCGCATCAGCAATTCCTCAGTCTGGCGCAGGCGCTAGATCAGGCCCGACGCGCAGCAGCAACCCCACTGGCAGAAAACCTGACCCGTCAGGTACGCCCGCTTGCGTTGCCGGAAGCCTACTTTGAATTTGGTTTTGAAACACTGGATCAGCCCAATGCTGATGGCCTGTCACACATTCAACTGTATTTTACTGCCAATAAGGGCATTCCTGCGCAAGCACTGGCCAAAGTGGCATCGGGTGGTGAATTGTCGCGTATTGCGCTGGTGATGCAGGTCATGAATGCTGAAAAAACCGAAGCGGATGTATTGGTATTTGATGAAGTAGACGTAGGTATTAGCGGTGGTACGGCTGAAATTGTAGGCCGCCTGCTGCGTGATCTGGGCAAGCATGTACAAATCCTGTGTATTACCCATCAGCCGCAGGTGGCCGCACAGGCTGACCAGCACCTGCTGGTGGAAAAACAGCAAACCAAGCAGGCTTCCAGCATTATTTATGCGCTAGAAGACGAACAGCGAATTGTTGAGCTGGCCCGGATGTCCGGTGGTGTTGAAATTACTGAAACCACGTTGCAACACGCCCGTCACCTGCTGAACCTGAAATACTCCTGATCAGCAGGCCAGTTTTGCTATAAGTGTTGCTAAAGCCTAGAAGACTGTGTGGTCATTGGAAGCTTTGATTTAGTAGTCTCGGATTTAGTAGCCTCCAAGCCTTGCATTTGCCGGTTTTACCCTTATTATTTTTATTACAATTCTGATAACTGCAGTGTGACCTATGCCCAAGTGTACTATGGTGCCTGCATGGTCTACTGTTTAGGAGCATCCCCTACCTTGGCAAAAACTTACCTAACCCATCGCTGTTTGATTGCACCACCGCAGCTGAATGATGATTTTTTTGCCCAGACCATTGTTTATATTGCCCGACATGATGATCAGGGCGC
Organism: Alkanindiges illinoisensis DSM 15370; assembly: GCF_000619845.1. Taxonomy (GTDB): domain Bacteria; phylum Pseudomonadota; class Gammaproteobacteria; order Pseudomonadales; family Moraxellaceae; genus Alkanindiges; species Alkanindiges illinoisensis. The sequence continues at coordinate 237,214 of NZ_JHUX01000004.1, forward strand.
CCAAGGTTTAATCATTAATCGGCCAAGCCATATTGAAATCAAGGACTTGCTGATTGATTTGCAGATTAGCCCGGATATTGTTAGGCCACATGCGGTGCTAGAAGGTGGCCCTGTGCGTCCGGAAGCTGGTTTTGTGCTGCACACCGGCAATCCGGTGTGGCAATCCTCTATTGCCGTGAGTGAAAATGTGTGTGTGACCACCAGCAAGGATATTCTGGAAGCCATTGCCCACAATGAAGGGGTGGAACGCTACCAGATTATGCTGGGCTATGCCAGCTGGCAACCGCATCAACTGGAAGAAGAGCTGGCTAAGGGCGACTGGCTGGTCTGCGATGCCGATATGGAACTATTGTTTAACCTGCCGTATGAGCAGCGCTGGTCAGCGGCGGCAGCCAAAATCGGGCTGGATACCAACTGGCTATCGCCCGATATTGGGCATGCTTGATGGATAATCCGCTACAAAATGTCATGGGCTTTGACTTTGGCACTCAGAAAATGGGCATGGCTATTGGCAACAGCCTAACCGGAACGGGGCAGCCGCTGCCGCTGTTTCCAATGCGTGATGGTATTCCCGACTGGGACAAGCTGGAACAGATTATTGCCCAATGGCAACCGGACTTGTGTGTGGTTGGGTTGCCGCTCAATATGGATGATAGCGAGTCTGAATTGTCTGCACGTGCGCGCAAGTTCGCCCGCCGTTTAAAGCACCGAATTAACAAGCCAGTCTGGATGCTGGATGAGCGGCTGACTACTCGCGAGGCCCGTCATACTCTGATGTCTTACCAGCAACAGGGCCATGCTAAAAAAACCAGTGCCGATAGTCTGGCTGCTGTAATGCTCATTGAAAGCTGGTTTAGGGAATCTGTGGGTATTGCACCTTAATTTTTTCATGCTCACTGTACGTTAATCTTTCTTCAAGCTGTTGCCTCTAAATATTATTAAAATTAAAACAATGAGGTGCGCCTGCTTTGTTATCGCTCCGTGTTTACTTTTTTATCGCTTTTCGCAACTTCTTCTGGTTTTATCTTGAGCCATTGCAAGCTGGTCGCCTACACTGAATCTGTCTTTTTAAACTGCTGATTTTTTCTTTATGACTCTCTGGCAGCTTTTCCAGAAGCTTAGGCCTTTTGTGCGTCCTTATCGTACTTTGGTGATTGCTACCCTGATTCTGACCCTGATTGGTTCACTCACTGCCCAGGTGAATGCACTCACGCTGCAATATGCAGTCGACAGTATTAATCATCTGATCAAGGCAGGACAGGGTCTGGCGCAAGGCTGGCATATTTTAATCACCATTAGTGCCGTGTTGCTGATCAAGGAAGTGCTCAATGCGCTGGTACAATTTGGCCAGAAATTTTATGGCGAACGCTTGCGGATTATGGTGTCACAGGATCTGGCACAAAATATTATTGAAAAATTTCTTACCTATCGCCTGACCTTTTTTACCGAAGATGACAATCAGGCCGGCAAGCTGCAAACCCGGATTGACCGCGGCATTGGCTCGCTCACCCGGCTGGTGCAAATCTTTTTTATTGATATTTTGCCGTTGTTTACTAGTGCTATCGTTGCATTGGGTTTAATGTTTTATGCCAATGTCTGGGTGGGAACTGTTGCGCTAGCCATTGTACCGGTGTATTTCTGGCTCACCTATGTTCAGGCACAAAAACTGGGCGGCTGGCGACGCAAACTGCGGCAGGGCCGTGAGCAAAAAAGTCAGGGTATCCTCAGCATCATCAATTCCATCACCGTGATTAAATCCTTTAATCGTGAAAACATCGAAGCCGATAAACAGCTGGGCCTGCAAAAGGACTTAACGCAAAACCAGATGCAAACCCGGCAAACCAGCTTTTTGTTTGATGGGCTAAAAACCTTTATCGAACAAATTGGCGTGGTGCTGATTATTATCCTGACCGCCTATTTTGTGCTGAACCGGCAAATGAGCATTGGCATGATCATGTATCACGTGTTGCTGTTTAATAATGTGTCCGCGCCGATTCGCCAGTTGCACCGGATTTATGATGAAATCAATGATGCCATGATTTATTCGGAAAGCTTTTTTACCATTCTGGAGGCAGATCAGGAAATTGAACCCACGGGCCAGCAAAAACCTGTTATTCGGGGGAAATTTGAACTCAAGCAGGTGGACTTTCATTATCCCAATGGCCACCATGCGCTTAAAGACATTAGCATGACTATTCGGCCCAACAAGATTACCGCGCTGGTGGGCTTGTCTGGCGCTGGCAAAACCACGCTGATTAGCCTGCTGGATAAATTTTATCTGGCCAATTCTGGCAGCATTTTGCTGGATGGGGTGGATTTAAAAGACATGGACACCGCTTACCTGCGTGACCATATTGGGTTGGTGCTACAAAAAAACCATATCTTTCAGGGGACGATTGAAGAAAATATCCGCTACGGCAAGATGAATGCCAGCATGGCAGAAATTGTTGAAGCGGCACAACAGGCGTCAATTCACGAGCAAATTATGGCACTGGAAAAAGGTTATGCTTCTGATGCGTTGCTTCTTTCCGGTGGCCAGCAACAGCGCATTGCCATTGCCCGCATGTTCTTAAAAAACCCGCCGATTATTTTTCTGGATGAACCCACCGCCAGTCTGGATGCCATTGCCACCGAGCAAATCAAGCACAGCCTTGACCAGATCAAGCAAGGCCGCACGGTGGTGATTATTTCGCACAGCTTATCGCAGATTATTGATGCCGATTATACATATGTGATGAAAGAAGGGCGCATTGTCGAGCATGGCGAACATCATGCCCTGTATAAAAACTCGCACGTGTATAAGGAAATTTTTGATGCCATGGCCAAAAGCCTGAATATTGAAAAAATTGCCAGAACACTTAGTCCCGCTGAAGAAGTGAAAAACTAGGATCTATTTTTATTTGTCATTAAAAAACCCTGACCATGCAGGGTTTTTTTATTAATCCAATGGATTAAGGCTGCTTTAAATACGGCCACGCGGCACGCAAATAAATAATCATTGACCACAGGGTTAAAATCACCGCGGTATATAACAAAATATACGCTGCTGGCTCAATGGCTTTCCAGTTGAGCAAAAACACGCTAATGGCAATCATTTGAAAGGCGGTTTTATATTTGCCCACGGTAGACACCGCCACACTGGTACGTGCGCCCAGTTCAGCCATCCATTCCCGCAAGGCGGATACAGTAATTTCACGCGAAATAATTACAATGGCGGCAAAGGCCATGCTAATGGTGGGCTGCCATTGCACCAGCACAATCAGTGCCGCAGCGACCATCAGCTTATCCGCCACGGGGTCGAGAAAGCGGCCAAAGGCAGAGGTCTGGTTTAAGACCCGGGCCAAATAACCATCCAGCCAGTCCGTCACAGCCGCCAGAATGAACAGGCTGGTCAGGATAATATGCCGTGTCCAGCTTCCTTCATGCCCATATACCCCAATGGCAGGTGGCCAATAGGCAATCAGCAAAAAAACAGGAATCAGTGCAATCCGTGCAATGGTTAGAATATTGGGAATGTTTAAAATCGTTCCTGCCATAGAAAAATCCACTAGAAGGAATAAGGAATTCACCGCATCATATCATGAGCGAGGGTCAGTGGCGATTGAGAATCGCCACCCGAGCGCAAGATGAGAGCTAGGCTCGAATAGCGAGGAATGAACTGCATTGCCGTGCAAGAAATCAACTTCATCTTTCGAACAAAACACGATTAAAGTGTTTTGGCCCTTTATCTATCCAAGCAAACCACTAAACCCCACGCTCAAACCGCAGAAATCACTAAAAAACTCTGACTCAACGCTTATCCTTAAATAAACACCGTCACCGTTTGACGACTTAATGCCACCAGCTTGCCTTGTGCATCCCAGATTTTGGCTTGTGTATAGGCATAGCCATCGCCTGCAAATTCAGTGTTGACCTGATACTGCCACCAGCTATCCCCGCTGGCCTGGGCTGGCAACTGGATCAGCTCAAGGTTCCAGCTCAGTGAACTGGCGGGTGCCACGCGGTTGTACATCGGCAATACTGAGGGTGGCCACATGTCGCCCAGCACAAATAAATGCGGTAGATTAATTTTTGCCACTTGCTCAGTGGGTTTTAAGCGCATCCAGCCGCCAAAATCCGGCTGCTTTGACCCGGTAAACGGCATCTGGCCTTCGGCCCACATTGCATCAAAATGCTGAAAAAACTCCGGTGTCATGCCGGGAATAAATGGCAAAGGCTGGCATTGTTCCGGCGCCTTAAACACCGGTGCATCATGACTACCCGGCAAATCAATCATTGATTCACGTCCCGCGCCAAAGCTAGCGACCAGCACGGATTGTACCTGCCCTTCCTGTAATAGCTGTACCTGAATGCTGGTAACCGATTTACCCGTGCGTAATACCTGTGCATTCAAGTGGGCAGTACCCGGTGCCACTGGGCCAATAAAACTGACAAACGCAGAACGCAAGACCTTGGTAGTGTCATTCACCAGTTGTTCGGCATGCGCCACCATCAGGCCAGCCACCAGTCCGCCAAACAAAGCACGCCCCTGGCCCCAGCTTTCAGGAATAGAAATTTCCTGCTGTTGTGCGGCATTTGCCAGTAATTGATCCAGTTGCATGGTGCTCTCCAGTTTCTTCAAGAAATACAAACGCGCCTGAGCCTGCTCATGAGCGCACTCAAGTGAGTTCCTTTTTAGGCAAAAGTAATGCATTTCTATAGCAAAAAATATGACCTAAACGTTCAGGCTTTTTTAAAAAACTGCCACACGCTGACCTGTTTTAAGCTTGTTATTTTATTAAACCCGTATGATGATTGTGATCTTGTTGCTTGAACCACCTTCCAGTCAGTGCCAACACAGCGACAGGAAGGCAGTAAAAAAGCAGTTTACTCATGCAGGATTTTATACACCGTACGCGCCAATGCCTTGCCAAAACCGGGCACCAGCGCCAGCTCATTTTCCGACGCTTTGAGCACGCCCTGTATGCCACCAAAATGGGTGAGCAAATCACGGCGACGTTTTGGCCCAAGTCCGGGAATCACTTCCAGTACCGAGCCACCTCGCTTTTTATCGCGCTTGGCACGGTGTTTGGTAATGGCAAACCGATGCGCTTCATCACGCACCTGCTGAATGAGATGCAAGGCCTTGTTGTCACTTTCCAGCTGGATTTTATGGCCATCGGTAAAATGCAGGGTTTCAAGGCCAGGTTTACGGCCCTCACCCTTGGATACGCCGATCATGAATGCATCAAGGTTTAAGTCTTGCATGACTTCCATGGCCATTTTCAGCTGACCCTTACCACCATCAATCAACAGCAAGTCCGGTAAAGGCGCTTTTTTATAACGCCGGGTTAAGGCTTGACGCATGGCTGCATAATCATCACCCGGGGTAATATCCTTGATATCAAACTGGCGATAATCACGTTTGCGCGCGCCGCCCTGATCAAACACCACACAGGACGCCACCGGTGATTCACCCATGGTGTGACTAATATCAAAACACTCAATCCGGTCAATAGGCCGCTCTACCAGTTGCTGCAACACTGCAAAACGGTCACGCAGTTCCAGATGATTGGACAATCGGGCGTGCAAGGCATTTTCGGCATTCATTACGGCCAGCTCCAGCCATTCTGCCCGGGTTTCACGTACCTTGTTTTTAATTTGTACACGCTGGTCAAAATGCTGTTTTAAGCCCTGTTCCAGGCTGGCAGCATCGGGCAAGGCTACATTAACAATCAGTTCTTCAGGCAGTTCATCGGCAAACTGGAAATAAAACGAGGCCATAAACTCGGACAGCATGCAGCCCAGTTGCTCATCAGTTGTTGTCTGACTATTGCCATTTTCCTGATAGGCAGAGGCCAGATCCGGAAAAAATGCCTTACCGCCCAGCATGCGTCCGCTACGCACATTCATTACCTGCACGCACACCACGCCAGCCTGTTGCGCAATCGCCAGAATATCGGCTTCACCTTTTACCTTATAGACAGCTTGCTGGGCTTGTACTTCACGCAACAAACCCACCCGGTCACGATAAAACACCGCTTCTTCAAACTTGAGCTGTTCAGCGGCGCGCTCCATGTTGCCAATCAGTTCCTGATTCAGCTCACGGGTATCGCCCTTTAAAAAACGAATGGTATGCGCCACATCCTGTGCATAATCTTCCGGGCTCACCAGTCCGACACACGGCGCACGACACCGCTTGATCTGGTATTGCAAACACGGGCGCTTGCGCTGGGCAAAAAAATTGTTGTCGCACTGGCGGACCATAAACAGTTTTTGCAGTACCAGCATGGTTTCACGTGCACTGGTCGCACTGGGATATGGGCCAAAAAACTTGCCGGCCTGATGCTGGCCCTTGCCGCGTCCAGCCGCCAGCCGTGGGTAAGGCTTATCGCTGGACACAAAGACGTACAGATACGACTTGTCGTCACGCAGCATGATGTTATACGGCGGACGATGCTGCTTAATCAGGTTTTGTTCCAGCAGCAGCGCTTCGGTTTCACTGCGCACCACCATAGTTTCAATATGCACAATGCGGGCAACCAACGCACGGGTCTTGGGGTGGTCAATGGTTTTGACAAAATAACTGGAAACCCGGTTTTTCAGGTTTTTGGCCTTGCCCACATACAACAGCTCACCGTTTGCCCCCAGCATTTTATAGACGCCGGGCAGGTTCGGTAAGTTGGCAAGAATGGCACGGATATTTGCAGCAATATCGGCAATGGTCTGAGGAAGACTCAAGGAATTTATCATCCCTTATTAATGAGGTTAAATGGCTAAAATTCAAGCGTAAATTCAGGCAGGACGGTCGCCTAAATCATCACTTACTTTAGCGTTATTTTATGATTGAAAACAGGATACCCGCGTAAGCGTAGGTAAAAAATTTTTAGTAAAAACATGGCTTAAAATTTAGCCATAAAAAAACCTGAGTTGAATTAGATCCACTCAGGTTTCTTGGAAAACAAATTTTAAAACTTAGGCAAAGAAAATCAGGTAAAAAATGCCACCAAAAATCAGCCACTTCAACAGGTAATACAACTGTCGATTGGTTTTTTTCAGGTTTTTGGCGCGAATACGGACCTGATACAAATAGCGAAATGCCTTGTTAATACCACCAGTTTGATCGCCAACTTCATTAGGTGAACTTGCGGCTGTCATCACATTTTTGGAAAACCAGCGGTTAAAACGGGCCACCAGCCTTGAACTTAGTGGCCGCTCCACATCACAAAACAGGATAATGCGATTTTGGTCAGTCGCATTTTCAGCATAATGCATAAAGGTTTCATCAAACACCACGCTTTGCCCATCACGCCAGCTATAGCGCTCGCCATCGACCTCAATAAAGCAGCGATCATCATTGGGCGTAACCAGGCCTAGATGGTAACGCAATGAACCAGCGTACGGGTCACGATGTCGCACCAGACGGCTACCCGGTGGCAACTCGGTAAACATGGCAGCCTTAATCGTTGGCAAAGTTTTCAGCAAGGCTGTGGTTTTTGGGCAAAGCTCGGCGGCTGACGGATGATGGCTGTCGTACCATTTTAAGTAAAAGCGCTTCCAGCCGGTTTTAAAAAATGAGTTAAAACCTGCATCATTGTAAGTGTCCGACGCCTTGATTTCCCCCTGACTCGACAACGCCTGTGCTTCATCACGGATCATTTGCCAGTTGGCATCCAGCACCGCCAAATCATTTAAATGGCTGGCTTTGGCATCAATATAGGGCTGATTCGGTACTCTGGAAAACAGATACATCCAGATATTAATGGGCGCCATAATGGTGGAATGATCCAGAATCTGGCGTTTTAGCGGCTGTTTCACGCGTCCACGTCGCTGCACATAAATGGCAGAAACAATAAATATAGCCAGGATAATCCACTTAATCATGCAGCACCTGCTTCAAGCAGCCTTAAAAATTGGCGCAATTTTAACACCAGCTATTAAAAATTGATCATTATTTAAGAAAATTATCTGGTGGAACTCAGAGATAAAAAAAAGCGGACTGTTGAGGTCCGCTTGTCTTGCTTATTTAGTTAGCAAAAAGCTAGATCGCCATAGCAATTTGGGATAGTTGGCTGCGGTAAATCCTTAATGCTGTCTGGATCAATATTAATTGTTTTGGTTTTTGCTTTATCAATGGCCTTATCAATAGCAGTAGCAGCTGCCTCATTATAGAAAGTACAGCTATTTTCCAAGTTATGAACTATCAAGTTCACTAGCTTTGGATCCTGGCCATCAGCTAGCAATTGCTTTTTACCTGCGGTAATTGTTTCAGCAATAGTCGTTTTACCACCGCCTGCTTCTGCACTAAATACTTTACCCTGATACTCAATGCCAAAAAGATACTGGATTTTGCCATTGGCGTTATAGTTTTTCAGCGTTAATGCACCCCAGTTGTATCCGGCCCATTTTTCCTTACTAACTATTGGCGCGGCAATAATATTTTCACTAAAGGCCAAGTTAGCCCAATCCTGCAGATTTTTTGCGTCTTTAATCTGAGTAGCACTAATATCTGGATCAAACTCAAGATAGTTTTTATTGGCTTCTGTACTTACTGCACGTAGACACTTCGAACCCTGAGGAAAATTTTCCTTATTCAGCAAGATTCTGGCAGCTAAAGGAACCTGTGCATAATCAGCTTGTGTGATTTCATTGTATATTGCTAATCCGGCAATGGTGGGAGCAACCACTGGTGCAATGGCCTGTCCACTTAAATCCACTGTTCTAAACTGATGCGTATATTCAAGATCAGTAGCACCAGCCTGATTATAGGGAGTTAGCACCCAGGTGCTGCCATTAATTGATTTAACGACGCTATCGCGAATACCTTTAGAAATATCAACGGTTTTTGATGTTTCAGGCTGATACAGTGCTTTATCTGTCAAATAATAAGAACTGTAATTATCGCTAAGACGGGTGCTGTTTAAATACAGTAGGTCATTTTTCCGGGTTAAGGATAGTTTTTCCCGATCCTGATCATCCATGCTATCCAGTTCATACATATATACTTTAGCTTCACCATCAAAAAGCGTTGGCTTTGCGCTTACTGCTGTATCACCATCTGACCCGCCACCACCACACGCTGTTAAAGCAAATGTCAAACCAATAACAGATGTTATCACCAGGTGTTTTTTCATATTTAAAACTCAAATTGGGTAAAAAAATAATGCAATGCGATAAATTGGAAAGGATTTCACATCAGGCCTTCTTTTGTTTAAAAAGCTGAGTGATGCTAAAGCCCTTTTATTTAAGTTATTTATTCATTATTGCTTCACAATTTTACAAAGCGTCACTTAAAAAGTCATGTAAATTTTGACTGGCTTAACAATTCGTGACCATTGCGTCATTAAGTAAGCAATATCTATTGTCATTTTCCCCTCATCTTGGCGTAAACTTAGGGCAATTTTTTACCGCCCTTGTTGCAACACTCGGCAAAGGCGTTTTACGTTCCTTAAAAGTCCTCCAAAAACAGGAGATTAGGCATGATCCACTCTGGCAATGCCATTACCGTCCAAATGCTTTCGGACGGGATAGCAGAATTCCGCTTTGATTTACAAGGCGAATCCGTCAATAAATTTAACCGCGCTACCGTTGAAGACTTTGCTGCTGCAATTGCCGCAGTGAAAGGCAATAACGATATCAAAGGTTTAATCGTGTCCAGCGGTAAATCCAGTTTCATCGTTGGTGCAGATATCACTGAATTTGGTGACAATTTTGCTCAGGGTGAAGCCGCCATTGCTGAATGGCTTGGCCCGGTAAACAGTATTTTCTCAAGCTTTGAAGATCTGGATATTCCTAAAGTTGCAGCCATTAATGGCATCGCACTGGGTGGTGGCTTTGAGCTGTGTCTGGTGTGTGACTATCGTGTGATGTCAACTGCCGCACAGGTTGGCCTGCCAGAAGTGAAGCTGGGGATTTTCCCGGGCTTCGGTGGCACAGTACGCCTAACCCGCGTGATTGGTATTGATAATGCCGTTGAGTGGATTGCCACTGGCGCGCAGAAGAAACCAGAAGCTGCGCTCAAAGACGGTGCGGTTGATGCTGTAGTTGCGCCAGAAAAACTGCAAGACGCAGCCATTGATCTGGTGAAGCAGGCTCTGGCTGGCAAGCTGGACTGGAAAGCCAAGCGTCAGGAAAAACTGGACCCGGTGAAGTTAAATCCATTAGAACAAATGATGGCGTTCAACAGCTCTAAAGGTGTGATTCTGGCCAAGGCCAATCCTGCACAGTACCCAGCGCCAAAACTGGTTCTGGATACCCTGCAAGCCTCTGCCAGTATGGGTCGTGATGATGCACTGAAAGCTGAAGCTCAGGGTTTTGCCAAAGCGGCAGTAACTCCACAGGCCGGTGCGCTGATTGGCCTGTTCCTGAGTGATCAGGTAGTGAAAAAAATCAGCAAGAAACATGAGAAAAATGCACATCCAGTAAATATGGCCGCTGTACTGGGCGCTGGCATCATGGGTGGCGGTATTGCTTACCAGTCTGCTGTTAAAGGCACACCAATTATCATGAAAGATATTGGTAACCCGCAACTGGCACTGGGCATGAAAGAAGCCAACACCTTGCTGTCCAAGCAGGTTGAGCGCAAAAAACTGACCCCGGCCAAAATGGGTGAAACCCTAGCGCGTATCCGCCCGACTTTAAGCTATGACGAGTTTAAAGATGTAGATATCGTGATTGAAGCCGTGACTGAAAATCCAAAAATCAAGGAAGCAGTTCTGGCTGATGCCGAGAAATCAGTACGCGAAAACACCATTATTGCGTCCAACACCTCGACCATTTCCATTACCCGTCTGGCCAATGCGTTAGCCCGTCCAGAAAACTTTGTGGGCATGCACTTCTTTAACCCGGTACACATGATGCCTCTGGTTGAAGTGATCCGTGGTGCCAAGTCTTCTGACGAAGCGGTGGCAACCACTGTAGCGCTGGCACAGAAAATGGGCAAAACCCCAATCGTGGTGAATGACTGCCCGGGCTTCCTGGTAAACCGTGTCTTGTTCCCTTACTTTGGTGCGTTTGACCTGCTGTTAAAAGACGGTGCAGACTTCCAGCAAATCGACAAAGTGATGGAAAAGTTCGGCTGGCCAATGGGTCCTGCCTACCTGATCGACGTGGTTGGCATTGACACTGGCGTACATGGTGCTGAGGTGATGGCGGAAGGTTTCCCTGACCGCATGAAGCCAAGCTATAAGGGCGCCATTGAAATCATGTATGACAACAAGCGTCTAGGTCAGAAAAACGACGTTGGTTTCTACAAGTACGAACTGGACAAAAAAGGCAAGAAAGCCAAGAAAGTTGATCCAGCCTCTTACGAGCTGATTGCCCCAATGGTAACTGGTGAAAAACGTGCGTTTGACGACCAGGAAATTATTGACCGCATGATGCTGGCCCTGTGCAACGAAACCGTTCGCTGCCTGGAAGACAACATTGTTGCGACCCCTGCTGAAGCTGACATGGCCATGATTATGGGTATTGGTTTCCCGCCATTCCGTGGTGGCCCATGCCGTTACATCGACCAGACTGGCGTGGCTGAATATGTTGCCAAGTGCGACCAGTATGCCCATCTTGGCAAAACCTATGAAGCGCCACAAATGCTGCGCGACATGGCTGCCAACAACAAGAAATTTTACGGTTAAGGAGCTGCGTGCATGAGTAATTTAAATCCACGCGATGTTGTGATTGTTGATGGCGTTCGCTCTGCCATGGGCAAATCCAGAAACGGCATGTTCCGTAATGTGCGCGCTGACTCTTTATCTGCCGAGTTAGTGCGTGCGCTGGTACGCCGCAACCAGTTTGACGTGAATGACGTTGAAGACCTGATCTGGGGCTGTGTGAACCAGACTTTAGAGCAAGGCATGAATATTGGCCGTAACATTGGTTTGCTGGCTGACCTGCCTAAAACCGTTGCTGGCCAAACGGTAAACCGTCTGTGTGGTTCTTCCATGCAAGCGATTCATACTGCGGCAGCGCAAATTGCAACCAATCAGGGTGATATTTTCATCGTGGGTGGTGTTGAGCACATGGGCCACGTGGGCATGATGCACGGTATTGACATCAACCCGGAAGCCTCCAAGCATTACGCGAAAGCCTCTAACATGATGGGCCTGACCGCAGAAATGCTGGGTCGCATGAATGGCATTACCCGCGAAATGCAGGATGCCTTTGGTGTTGAATCTCACCGCCGTGCCTGGGCTGCCACGCAAGAAGGCCGCTTTGCCAATGAAATTATTGGTGTTGAAGGTCACAATGCTGACGGCTTTAAAGTGCTGTGCGAAATTGATGAAGTAATTCGTCCTGATGCCAACCTTGAGTCTTTTGCTTCACTACGTCCTGTGTTTGATCCAAGCAAGGCCGGCACAGTAACTGCGGCTACCTCTTCTGCGCTGTCTGACGGTGCATCTGCCATGCTGCTGATGTCTGCTGAACGTGCCCAGTCTTTAGGCTTAAAACCACGTGCAGTAATCCGCTCTATGGCAGTTGCTGGCTGTGACGCAGCTATTATGGGTTATGGTCCTGTACCAGCCACCCAGAAAGCACTGAAACGTGCTGGCTTGACCATCAACGACATTCAAACCGTTGAACTGAACGAAGCATTTGCAGCACAAGGCTTGTCAGTGATGAAAGCGCTAGGAATCATGGACAAACAGGACATGATTAACCTGAATGGTGGAGCAATTGCACTGGGTCACCCGCTGGGTTGCTCTGGTGCGCGTATTACTACTACCCTGCTGAACGTGATGGAACAACAAGACACGCAAATCGGTCTTGCCACCATGTGTATTGGTCTGGGTCAAGGTATTGCAACCATTATCGAACGTGTTTAAGGTTTGATTTGGTGGTAAGAAAAATCCCCGTAGCAATACGGGGATTTTTTTGTGTTTAATCAACAAAAATGGCAAAGAGAAAAAGAGCGGCAATTTTAAATGAAAAATATGCTTAAAGATAAAAATAACGATCAACAATCATCCCATCAAGAGAGCACAATTTCAAAGAAAGAAGTGTTAGCACTTGCGGTACCAGCCATCATAACCACCACATTACTACTTATTCAAAATTCAATCCCAACATTGGCAGGACTAACTGCCTTTATCTTATTATTTAGTATTATAACTACGTTAATTATTGCTTATCGATATAATAAAGCGATTACTATTACTTGGCTTATCCCACTTGCAATTGCAGCAGCAGGCATAAGACTAAGCTATATAAAGTACCATTTATCCGGATCATTAGTATTTGTACTGACTCTTGCTATCTTAACCAGCCTTCTCTATGTAAAGCTCTTTTATTATTTATATCCCTATCCCCAGAATAAGCATAAAAATAAATCTGAAACCATTGCTTATTTAGGCCTACTGCTTTGTACAGTAGCTCTATCTGCTTTCTTTTCAAAAATACATTTGTCGATAGTTTCCTCAAGTTTTTTAGTTGCTTTGCCGTTATTAACTGGACTTTTTATTGCACTTTTTGCGCATATTAATCAACCAGATACAACATCTGCGTATATATTCCAGTTATGTACACAAAACTTTGTTATGTTTATTATTATTGCCATATTTCTATTGCAAGAAGGCATCATTTGCCTAGTCATGGCTTCCCCTATTTTGTTGACTTTACTTCTTTTAGGAGGAGGAATCGGTCATATTTTATGTAAAATAGGTATTAGACCAAAATCAAATTTGCCTGTTATGGCTGCTTTACCCTTATTATTGTTTTTACCTAAACCCCAAGCCAATACTCAATATAACCAGACCCATAAAGACATTATTATTAATGCCCCTGTGGAAGCTGTTTGGAAACAAATCAATCATATTAATGATATTAAATCAGAAGAGCTTGGCTCACATTTTATTTATAATATTGGTGTGCCCAAACCTGTTTCAGGCATGACGGTTGAAGAAAATAATGAATTAGTTCGTAAGATTTACTGGGAAAAAAACATCCATTTTGAAGAGCATATAACTGAATATATTCCTAATCAAAAAATTAGCTGGAAATTTCATTTTGATCAAACATCGTTTCCTTCCTATGCTTTGGATGAGCATGTCACTATTGGTGGAGAATATTTTGATTTATTGAAAACAAGTTATACCCTTAGTCCATATGGAGATAATAAAACAAAATTAGGTATTGATATTCACTACCGTTTATCAACCAATTTAAATTGGTATGCTAATTTCTGGGCAAAAACATCTTTAAATAGTTTTAGTAATGCCGTTTTAGAACTATATCAGCATCGATTGGAAAACAAAGTAAAAAGTTAAATTGAAGTTAGTAATCGACTTTTCATCTTTCTTACTTAATTTTAAGAACACGTAAACACTGGAATAGTGGTATACATTTTAGCATCTGTGGGAGTATACAAATTTAGGCAGTTAGGAAGTAACTCATGATGTTATGGCATGCAAAAACAAGATTGGCGGTGACTGTTTGCAGTATAGCCAGTGCTTTATTAGGCGGCTGTGCCACCTCGACACTAATCCATAAAGGTGATCAGGTTTATACTCAAACCACCAAGATTACCCTGGTTGAAGACACGGTTGTTGCATTTGGTAGACCTGCACAAACTGTGGCCAGTTTGCCCAGTGACAGTCTGGTCATTGCCGGGCAAAAAAATAGCTATGTGCTCACGCAAGGAGGCACTCAGTTCGTCACATTAATTAATAAGCTCGACCCCGCCAATATTCAGATTACGCAAGCCTTAAGTTTTTATTCTGAAAAAAATGACGGCCATTTTTCAGGCAAGTTACCGCTCACATACGTAAAGCTGCAAGAAGATATCAGCAAGAAAGACCTTGAGTTTTTTATTGCCAATGGTGCAGAAGAATGCTCAACATCCAGTGACAAGCGCATGAATGCACAACGTTTTTGTTTTAACATCAATCTGGCTGGGGTGGTATATCCAGTCGCCAGTAACCTGAGCGCACTTAAACCATTAAGTAAACCCTATCAAGTCAGCATTTATACCCGTAAAGAACAAAGCTACAAAACCAAGTCAAGCTTAAACCCATTTGAAAAACTGGTACTTTTGCCATTTGCCGTGGCCATTGATGTGGTTGCGTTACCGTTTGTGGTCGCTGAAAAGATTTTTGATTGATCTAACCCTAAAGAAACTTATGGCATTTTTTAGTGGTTTTACGCAGGCTTTTATCATAACGCTCACTAAACTTTACTTTAAATTTCTCAGGCCAAGCCTCATCTTTGGTTTATTCAAAAATATTAGAGAAGTTTTATGCAATCCACGCAACCTATACGCATCGACATCTGGTCAGACGTGGTCTGCCCCTTCTGCTATATCGGCAAAAAACGCCTTGAAAACGTCGCCCGTGAGGCTGGTATTGACATCGATGTGCATTGGCACAGCTACGAGCTAGACCCTAATGCACCTGCCAGCCACGACAGTTCGAATACCGAACGCCTTGCCAAGAAATACGGTAAAACGGTTGCCGAAATGGAACAGTTGCAACGGCAAATGGCCGAGATGGCAGCCGATGAAGGCATTGATTTCCAGTGGCAAAAAGCGCAATCAGGCAACTCGTTTAATGCGCACCGGATCATTCACCTGGCAGAAAGTCACGGACTAGCTGATGCGGCCAAGGAAGCATTTTTTTATGCCTATATGACCGAAGGGTTGCCAATTGGCGAGCGTGATGTGGTGGAACAGGTGGCAGCGCGGATTGGTTTGCCTGCCAATGAAGTCAAAGCCGTGCTGGATTCCGATCACTTTACCGATGAAGTACGGCAGGATGAACAAATTGCCCAGCAGCAACTGGGTATTCGCGGTGTACCGTTTTTTATTTTTAACCAGCAAATTGGTTTGTCCGGTGCTCAGCCACGTGAGGTGTTCCTGCAAGCACTTCAGCAGGCAGCTAACATCAGCGCCAATACTGACGACGAAATGGAAGACAAAGCAGCACCAATTTGCAATGATGAAGCTTGTGAAATTCCTGACCACAAGTAAAATTGACGCAGCCAAATTGACATAGCCAAATCAGGCTGCAAAAAATCCCCGTTCAGTGCGGGGATTTTTTAATTAAGCCTTAAAGCATTTAATGATGGCTTATCGCTTGTTTCGCCGATTGTCTTCCTCAATGCGCACAGTCACTGTTCGCCCAGCCACCAGCATGCTGGCATCGGGAATAGTGTCCAGTGTTACGCGCACCGGCACACGCTGCGCCAGCCGCACCCAGTTAAAGGTGGGATTAATGTTGGCCAGCATGCTGCTGCTGGACGTGCGCTCGCGGTCTTCAATACCGGCCGCAATGCCCTGCACATGGCCTTTTAGCTCACGGTTATCGCCAATCAGCTGAATACTCACCGGGTCACCAATGTGAATGCGGGACAGCTTGGTTTCCTCAAAATAGCCCACCACATAAAACTGTTTGGGATCAAGCAGTGCCGCAATGGGTTGGCCGGCCGTAATGTAATTGCCGGATTTGAGATCAAAGTTGGACAGGTTGCCATCACTGGGGGCTTTCACCTGTGTACGCGACAAATTCAGCAAGGCCAGATCCAGTGCGGCTTGTGCACTCGCTACATCAGCCACCAGGCCTTGTCTGCTGGTGCCCACCGAACTCAGGTTTTGCCGTTCCACTTCAATATTGGCTTGGGCCTTGGCCAGATTGGCTTGTGCCTCTAGCCGAGCAGCCCGGTAACGATCCTGTTCCTGCCGTGATACGGCATTGGCAGTTTCCAGTTGTTCAATACGGGCCAGATCACGCCGCGCACGCTCGGCCTCGGCTTGCGCGGCCTGTACGCCAGCCTGTGCCTGATTAATGGTGGCCTGTGCGCTGAGGCGTTGCTGCTGCGAATTGGCCAGATTCGCCTGTGCTTTGGCCAGATTGGCCTTGGCCTGCTCTACGGCAATTTCAAAACGGGCCGGGTCCAAGGTAAACAGCACCTGATCCTTTTTGACCAGCTGGTTGTCCTGCACCAGCACATCTTTCACCAGGCCTGAGACATCGGTTGAAATGCGCATCACATCACCGCGGATGCGACCATCACGCGTCCACGGCGCCTGCGTGTAATAGCGCCATAGTGATAGTGCCACTGCTACAGCTACAATGGCAATGATTGCAAAAATGATAATGCGCACAACCTGTTGAGACTTGATGTTCAGTGTCGTATTCATGATGCCTCGTCACATAAAACCAGTTAAGCCGTGTTTAGGGAAATCGTATTTAGTTAAACCCTAGCCAGCCAGAAGTAGGCTGATTTAAAACAGCAGGTGGCAAATCCACACAATAAGCCCAAGTACAATAATGTACAGGCACACGTTAAAAATTGTTGGCAGCGCCATCCAGCGGCCCAACTGCCATTTGTCCAGCAATCGGATCAAGCCGCTATACAGCACATAAGCCAGCAAGGCCTGAATCAGGATTAAGGGAATATAAATCCCGTAAAAATTAACCTCGCCAGCCATATGTTTCTCCTAAAGCCGGAATCGGTTCACTGGGCACCACATAATACCCGGCATGCTGGAACAGGCTACGCCGCACCCCGGTTAAAGCCACCAGCACCTGATCACGCAACATGCTGCTGGGCTGCAACAGGACCTGAGAAATGAGCTGGTCAATTTGCATAAGGAGTTGTGCCGTATCAAAGTCCTGATTGCTCAGGCGCGCGTCGTACCAGTTCCAGATTTGTTGCAACAACTGGCTCACCTGCTGGCTACAGGGTTCAGGAAGCCGATCCAGCGTGCGTTTGAGCCGGATGATATTGGTTGCCCCAGCCAGCTCCACAATGGACTGGCTAATATCCGCCTGAATTGCCGGTGCCCGCAAAACCCGGGGTGCCATCAGGCCAATCCGGTCCAGCAGGCGACGCATATAATAGGCCCATGGGTGCACCACCGGCTTTTCAATAATCTGCTGCACATCGCGCCATTGTAGTCGTACCAGCCGCTGCACGCTAAGTTCAGGCGTGGTGCTGCGAATCAGTGCCAGGGTAAAACTGGGTATTAAAATCCCAAGCACAATAGCCAGGCTGTTATCAATATAAGCCCCAAATACTGGCTCATTCAGGTTGCGGATATTCAGACCCATAGCGGTATTAATCAAAATCGGCAAGGCAAACCCGGTTAAGGCCGGATAAGGCAACATGCTGGTAAAAATCAGGAAAAACGGGAACAGCACCAGCATCAGGGTAAAAAAATCATGCACTACCGGGAAAATGGCAAACTGATAAATAAATACGACCAGCGCCGAGTAAATACTGGCCAGCCGAAATGACGCCAGTGCAGGCACTGGATTATCCAGAAAGGTCAGAATGCAAGCACACACGGCGGTGATTTGCGCTGCCATAAAGCCATACTGCCAGCCACTCATGTGCCATAAAAAACACACAATACCAATGGCCAGAAACGCTGATACTGCGCCACGCAGTGCCACGCCATGATCCCGATGCAGGCCTCTGTATAAGCCGCGATGCAAGCGCTGATCAGATAATCCATTTTGCTCAATAAAATCCGGCAGGCGCTGCCCGGTTTTAACACACTGCCAGATTAGCCGCAGGGTCTGGAAGTGCTGGATAAAAAAGATAAATGCCTCACGCGCGCTCATAATCATCAGCTTTTCGCGGGTATCGGCAATCGCCAGCATTTGCTCAAATTTTTGCAAAATGGATGGCGGAATAAAGCTGAGTTCAGTCTGGTTTTCTGGCGGTGTGCCTGCAATAAACTGCTCGGTTTGCTGTTGCACCTGCATCAGCAGATTATCAAAATTGGGCAATGATTCCTTAAGCGTATGCACACGGTCAGCCAGCGCTACCAGTGCAGGAACCAGCAATATCATTTGATGCTGCAATGCCTGCACGCTACGGGTTTGCCGTCGCAATGCACTGTTTTCATAAGACAGGTGAATGGCCAGCGCATGAATCTCAGTGCTATCTGCGGCAAAGCGCTGCGCTTCTTTCACAATAGTTTCCGGGCTGCTGTGTCCAGCCAGGCAATCCTTGAAATTGCTTTCAATGTCGCTAAACCATTTATCAATGCGGCCCGACAGCACCCCGGCAATATTCACTGGAAAAAACACCCGCGAAATCACGGTGGCACATAAAATGCCCAGCGTAATTTCCTCAAAGCGCGACAGTGAAATATCAAACAAATGGGTAGGATCGGCCACTGCACTAAAGCCAATCATGGCCATGGTATAACCGGCCAGCATAAAAAAATAGCTACGCGGTGTGCGATCTAGTAATGACACATACAGGCAAAAGCCAACCCACAGCGCAATGATCAGGCTAAATGGTAGCGGACTGTTAATAAATGGCGGTAGCACCAGAATGGACAGGCAAGCCCCGGCCAGTGTACCCAGCATGCGATACACGGCTTTGGACGACAGCACACCTGCCAGCGGATTGGCCACAATAAATACCGTCCCCATGGCCCACATTGGATTTTGCAGGTTTAGGGAAATGGCAATAAACAGCGCCAGCATGGCAGCCAAAAAGGTTTTAATGGCAAAAACAAGATCGTTGTTGCTTGGCCTAAAGGCCAGTAACGTCTGGAGTAACATGCTTTATGGCTCTATGATTAACACAGCGGTCAACCATTGAATTAAAACAGAATCTAGGAAAACAACCAGAGAATTTGTGTTGAAAATTAAAACTTAAGGCAGTCTTAAGAAAGCTATTTTATTACTTTTTCTTAAAATTTGGTAGTCAAAATTAAATTTTACTAACTTTAGAAAAAAGCAATCGTTTTCTTGCCATAACGCCGTAACAATTTTGTTTTCTTATTCATTGTTATTTAACAAAAAAATAATAACAAAAAAATGCCTGCTGCCCTACTTTTAACCCATCAATTAAAATGTTTTTGAAAAAATGAAAATTTATTTTTTGGGTGTAAGTACCATCATTGGTTTGGGTCTATTTGCCAGTCTGCCTGCACTGGCAGCAACAGGAAATACTGTACCAAGCACAGCTGTGCACCCTACAGCCAAGTCACATAAGGCGCTGACAGCCAAGGTAAAGTCCAAAAAAACTTCTGCTGGCAATACACGCAAAGTAGCTTCCGCACAAAAAGCAAAGCGCAAACCCCGTCCCAAAGTGGTTCAGCCTGCTGCATTCAATAGCCAGCCAGTTCTTGAACCTGTTCCCGCTGAACAGCCCAGTACTAGCCCTGATGCCAGCAACAAGCCGGAATTCATGTTAAGTGTGATTCCTGAAACCATTGATGCCATGCCAACCATTTTGCCTGCGGAATCACAGGATAAAATCGTTGCCTCACAGGAAGAAACCAAGGATAAAACCTGGGCAGACAAGCGGCATGAGCGCTTCCGGCAGTATTTGCAACGGCAGGCCCATAAGATGGATGACTGGTTTGGTGAGCCTGATCCGGAAAAACCGGCACGCGCCAGTATCCGGGTGATGGCAGATACCACCTGGAATGAATATGATGATATTGAAGTCAAGCCCCGGATACGCGGCAAGATCAAGCTGCCGACCCTGGAAAAACGCCTGAGTCTGGTGTTTGGTGATGACAGTCTGGACGATGAATTACGTGGCAACGTGGCCATTACTAATCCCAATGCAGCGGCTGAGCCTAAAAAAACGCTGGATCAGGACGCAACTAAACGGGAAAATAATTCGGTTGCCGTGCGCTTTAGTGACTGGATGAAAACCGATTTATTCGATACCGACTTTGACGTGGGGTTGCGTGATGGCGCAGAAGACGTCTATGGCCGGATCAAAATTTCACGGGACTGGACGCTACCGGATAACTTCACCACCCGTGCCGAGCAGGTCTACCGCTATGGCTCCAATAGCCAGAACTATGCACGCACCAACCTTGAAATCCGTCATCATCGCGATGGCGAACCATTTATTGCCGATCAGGCCAGCATTACCTATGCCGATGAGGACAAGGATGTGGGCGTGCGCTGGGAAAACCGCCTGTTTCGCCAGCACAGTTTTTTCCACGACAACACCTTTAGTTATGGCCTGTATACCGGTGGCCGTGCCAAGGACAAGGATTTTCACTTAAACGGCTACGGTCCGTTTGTATCATGGCGCCAGCCGTTTTTACGTGAATGGTTTTATTTACAGACCGACGTAAACTACTACAATGACGAGGATCTGAATCGCGACCATTACCTGTCCACCTTCCTGCGGCTGGAAGCGGTGTTTTAAGTCTTTTTTATCCTGTATGTTTCAGCTTATGATTTGATCAGGCTATGATTTAATTAAACTATAAATAGCCTGATCAATATACTCTCCGTGTAATTTTTCATTTGCCTTTAATATGCCTTCCAGTTGAAAGCCAAGTTTTTCTGGAATCTTCCGGCTTTTGTGATTATTAACTGCACAACGAATAACAACGCGCTGAATCGCATAGGTTTTAAAAGCCTGCGCAATGAGCACCGGCAAACTTTGCTGAATTAGCCCTTTGCCCTGATATTGCTCACCGAGCCAGTAGCCCACACTGGCGCTGTCATTACTACGGTTAAATTCATGGAAGCCAATGATACCTGCCAGTTTTTCCTGATAAAAAATGGCACACTGAAAGCCATTGCCACTGGCCCACTGTTGTTTGGTGGACTGGATAAATTTTTCGGTGTCTTCAATACGTTGAATAAAACCAACCCACGGTAGCCAGCGCGCTAAAAACTCCCGATTTTTGCTGGTCAATTCAAATAAGGCCGCTGCATGTGGCAGGTCCAATAGCTCTAGTGCCAATGAAGGGCTAATCTGTATTCTAAACATGGCTATTTTTCTTTAATAAGTTTGATTTTTAATAATCAGCATAGCAGTTTTTAGTTATTTTTATGCGCAAAAAAGGGAGCACCAGGCTCCCTTTTTACAGCTTCAGGTTAATTGCTAAACCCTTAACCCAACAGCAGGTTATTAATGCGTTTTAAATAGGCTGCTGGATCTTCTGGGACACCACCTTCAGCCAGTAGCGCCTGATCAAAAATCACATTGGCCAGATCATCAAACTGTGCTGAACTCTCCAGACGTTTCACCAGTGGATGCTCCGGATTGATTTCCAGGATAGGCTTGGTTTCCGGTACAGGCTGGCCAGCCTGTTTCAGCATACGTACCAGTTGTGGCGACAAGTCCTGATCACCCACCACCAAACAGGCTGGGCTATCCACCAGACGTGTGGTGACGCGCACTTCCTTGGCTTTGTCTTTTAAGCTATCGGTAAGCTTGTCCAGCGTGGGCTTAAGGGTTTCAGCCGCAGTTTCAGCGGCTTTTTTCTCTTCCTCGTCCTGCAACTTGCCCAGGTCAACCGCACCTTTGGCCACGCTTTGCAGTGGAGTGCCATCAAAGTCAGTCAGGAAGTTGAGTGCCCACTCGTCCACACGGTCGGTCATCAGCAGCACTTCAATGCCTTTTTTCTTGAACAGTTCCAGTTGTGGGCTGTTCTTTGCCGCCGCCAGACTTTCAGCGGTCAGGTAATAAATAGCATCCTGGCCGTCTTTCATGTTGGCCTTGTAATCGGCAAGCGAAACGGTCACGTCATCAGTGTTGGTAGAGGCAAAACGCAGCAGCTTGGCAATTTTGTCCTTGTTGCCAAAATCTTCGCCCAGACCTTCTTTCAGCACGGCGCCAAACTCTTTATAGAAGGTGGCAAATTTGTCCTGCTGTTCTTTGTCCTCGCTCTTGGCCAGGCTATCCAGCAGGCTCAGCACACGGCGCGCATTGCCTTCACGAATGGTGCGCACATCCTTGCTTTCCTGTAACAGCTCACGGCTTACATTCAGCGGCAGATCAGCGCTGTCAATAATACCTTTCACAAAGCGCAGGTAGGATGGCATCAGGTTTTCTGCTTCATCCATAATGAACACGCGCTTCACATATAGCTTGATGCCGGATTTTTGCTCGCGGGTAAACAGGTCATGCGGTGCCTTGGCTGGAATATACAAGAGCTGGGTGTATTCAGTGCTGCCTTCAACCCGGTTATGGCTCCAGGCCAGCGGCGCCTCAAAGTCATGGCTAAACTGTTTGTAAAACTCGGTGTACTGCTCGTCTGAAATATCTTTTTTGTTGCGGGTCCACAGCGCACTGGCCGAATTAATGGTTTCCCATTCATCGGTCAGTACCATTTTGCCTTCTGCATTTTCAGCATCGGCATCTGCACCTTCTTCCGCTTCCTGCCAAACTTCCTTTCTCATCTGGATCGGCAGGCTGATGTGGTCGGAGTACTTGTTAACGATTTGCTTGACCTTCCACGCTTCCAGATACTCTACGGCATCGTCACGCAGGTGCAGGATAATATCGGTGCCACGGCTTTCCTTGGTGATTTGCTCAACATCAAAATCGCCTGTGCCGCCGCTAATCCAGCGCACGCCATTGCTGGCTGGCTCACCAGCCTTGCGCGATTCCACGGTAATCTTGTCGGCCACAATAAAGCCGGAATAAAAACCCACGCCAAACTGGCCAATCAGCTGGGCATCGTTTTTCTGGTCGCCGGTCAGCTTGGACATAAAATCCTTGGTGCCGGATTTGGCAATCGTACCCAGGTTATCAATCGCCTCGCTTTCAGTCAGGCCAATGCCGTTATCGCTGATGGTAATGGTTTTATTGTCTTTATCCAGACTAATGCGCACATGCAAATCCGGATCATTTTCATACAGTGCGCCATTATTAATCCCTTCAAAACGCAGCTTGTCGCAGGCATCCGAGGCATTGGAAATTAGTTCACGTAGGAAAATTTCCGGATTGGAATATAACGAGTGCGTGACCAAATGCAGTAACTGGGCAACTTCAGCCTGAAAGCTATAACTTTTGGCCTGTGCGTTGCCGGTCTGCGAGTTATTTTGGTTTTCTGCTTGGTTTTCGGTAGATTCGCTCATTGTTAACTCCTGTTTAACCCAAAATGGTTTGTCAAACGGAGTGGGGCCAGTCCTGTTTTTTTTCAAGCATCAGAAGAATTGTTTGAGTTATTTTTATGCAATGAGATTGGCTTTGGTCAATAGTTTGACTGTGGATAAACGCTTGTTAATATGCTGTTAATAACATCAAAGTTATCCACAATTTGGCTTATTTTTTATCCAAAATTGAAAAACCCCTTAAAATGGGCCATGTGAAAACACCCGATCCTGTAACATCTGATCCAGTTGTTTTTGTCGGTTTTGATAGGCATTGGCAATGCATGCGACATTACTGCCACAACCGTTGCGCTGCTTAAGCCAGATCACCTGTTCATCAATCAGGTGGTCACGCCCGCCCATGGGCACCGCATGGCTCATAATATTAAAAGTGGTTGCCATTTTAACATCACGGTCATTGAGGCCACGGTTGGCACAAATGGTTTTTTCGGTATTCAGGCGTGCCTTGTTGCAATCAAAACTGGCGGCCTGCGCCATCGAACCCAAACCTGCCAGCAACAGGGTTGCCAGTAAAAGCTGCTGTATTTTTTTCATCTGTTTTATCCTGTTACGCTAAAGTCATATTTGAAGTCTAGCCAAGGCCAAAATCGCTTAAACAGGATTTTTGATCAGGATTGCCCGCTGTTTTGTAAGTCCCGACTGAACAATGAAGATTTAATGGCAGCTTGTGGTTTGGCAGTAAATAGTAATTCGAAAAGTACCTATGGTTTTAGTGCAGTACTTAAAGACATTGACTTGCTCTGCTAACGCTTACTATCAGCGCAAATGGCAGTTTTCGCCAGTTAATTTTAGGCAGGCTTTGCAATAATCGGTTTATGGCTTGCAGCCTTTTATCTAATATCAAAATGAGTGGAAAACACAGTGGGAACAGGTTTTAAGCTGAACTATAGCAGGGACATAAAACCAAGCTTTTTGAGTAATTTAGGTAAAACTGTGACGCTGTTCTCTTGGCTTTATCAGTACTGGCTGGTCACAATGGCATCAAACTGAAAAACGACAATACAAGCGTAATAAACAAAGCAATGCACGCATCAAGAACAAGGAGGCTTCAGGATGAAGCATTACGGGTTAACCACCTTACTGGCCATCAGTAGTCTGGGCAGCATGCAGGCTGCGCTGGCCTCACGCTGCAACACCCCCATTGAACCGGTGCAACAGGTGCTGGCCAACAGCTTGGGTTATAACCTGAGCAACACCCGGCAGGGCATTTCAGCCATCAATTCTGGCAATGTCAACCAGCTTGAACTGGCCTATGTGCACATTGCACCAGACCCGGATGCCACCGAGCGCCGAGGCTCGCCTGTACTCACCCGGCAAGTGATTTATACTCCTACCCGCTCCAGCATTGTGGCGCTGGATCGTGCCACGGGCTGTGAATACTGGAGCTATACCGTCAAGGTGGGTTCTTCACTATCTGGTGGCGATGGCTTTCGTGCCATGAATTATGTGCCTGCAATGGGCAACAAGCCGCCATTGGTCGTTGCTGGTGATAGTGAAGGCCATTTGCATGTCATGAATGCCCGGACTGGCCAGTTGCTGTGGCAAAAATTTGTGGGTACAGCGCCTGACTATCACCGCATTACAGCCACGCCGCAATTTTATCAGGGCAAACTGCTGGTTGGCATGGCATCACGTGAAATTTTTACTGCACTGTCCAAGCTGGTGCTGGCCTGTTGTGAATCGCATGGCCTGCTGGTTGCTGTAGATGCCTATACCGGCAAGATTGACTGGACCTATCACACCACAGCCCCGGCACAACGCCAGTGGGATTTACTGCAAGGCCCCAATGGCGTGCCCGTGTGGAGCACCCCTGCCATTGATGAGGATAGCCACACGGTTTATATCGGTACAGGCCAGAACTACAGTGCGCCCACAACCAACAATTCAGACGCCATCATTGCGCTGGACACCCGAAATGGCAAGGTTAAATGGATTTTTCAGGCCACAGCCAGTGACTCCTATCCCGTGGCCTGCGGTTCGCCATTTCCGCTGGATGGCCCCTGCAATCCCTTACACAGCAACGATTTTGACTTTGGTGCCTCACCCATTATCCATACCACCAGCAGTGGCCAAAAGGTAATTCTGGCCGGCTCCAAAAATGGCATGGTCTATTCACTGGATGCATCAAGCGGCAAGTTAAACTGGCAAAAACGGCTGGGAGCCGGGGCCAATCTGGGGGGTATTCACTGGGGCATGGCCACCGATCAGCAGCGCCTGTATGTGGCAGTCAGTGATGTGATGATCAATAAAATGAATGCCCTGTCTCTTGACCAGATCAACATGCCTTTTAGTGATACTGCAAATATCACCAGTTATCCCGGCAGTGCCCAATCGGGTGGCATGTCACTGGCGCCCAATGCCAAGCCCGGTATTTATGCGCTGGATATTGATCACGGCAACCTCCTGTGGGAGCAGCATCCCAGCCATATCGCCAGTGATGGCAACAGCTATCCTTCGGCTTATTCGGCAGCAGTGGCCGTCACCAATGATGTAGTCTTTGCCGGTTCGCTGGATGGGGTGATGAAAGCCTTTCGCAGCAGTGATGGCAAGGAACTCTGGTCATATAACACCGCCAAGCCGGTCAATGGGGTTAATGGCATCAGTGGTACTGGCGGCACCATTGATCAGGTGGGTGCGTATATTGGTGGCAATAATCTGATTATTAATTCCGGTTACGACCAGTTTGGCGGCGCAAATACCTTACAGGCCGGGCCGGGTAACGCAATGTATGTATTCAGACTGGCAGGAACACGATAACCTCCGATTTTTGATGCGATTTATCATTAGCACCAGAATGCTTTACGCTGTGGTTTATTGGCAAAACCCATCAAATCACTGATTTTTTTCGAGCCTGTTTTCGGCCCCTGTCTAACTCCCTGTGATAGACCGCTTGCTGCTTTAGGATTCTGTAATGACTGACCTGCCGGTTTTACGCCTGTTACTCAATTTACGTCCCACCCCACAGTACCAGACCTCGCTGATCATTAAACCGTTAATTCCGCTAATCCTGCTGTGTCCTGCGCTGTCGGTAATGGCGGAGTCTGGTACACCTGATCATCAGCAGGCACAACAGCAGCAAACTGGCACATGGCCCAGCAATATTGCAGCAAGCAGTTCAGCCAGTGGCTTAACCAAGCAGACCCCAACCGCTACGGTGCTCCCTACTATTGTCGTCACCGCTATACGGAGTGGACGTGATGCTTTTGAATTGCCTGCCTCGGTAGACCGTATTGATACCAGTACTATTGCCAGTGCAGGGCCACGGGTTAACCTGTCTGAAGCTTTAGTGCGGGTGCCTGGTATTAGTGTGCTCAACCGGCAAAACTATGCGCAGGACCTGCAAATTTCCAGCCGTGGCTTTGGTGCACGCTCTACCTTTGGCGTGCGTGGTGTGCGCCTGTACACCGACGGTATACCCGCCACCATGCCGGATGGTCAGGGACAGGCCGCCAACTTTGACCTTGAAAGTGCCGAGCGGCTGGAAGTGTTGCGCGGGCCATTTTCTGCCCTTTATGGCAATGCTTCGGGTGGGGTGATTCAGCTATTTACCGAAAATCCCCAGCCCGGCCAGAACCTTGAAGCCGGGGTATCGGCTGGTTCGGATGGCCTGCTGCGTGAAACACTCAAAAGCAGCGGCAAGTCGGGTGATTTAAGCCATGTACTTAGCTTGTCCAACATGGAGATTGATGGCTATCGCGAGCATAGTGCGGCCAAGCGCCAGTTGCTCAATGCCAAGCTGGGCTATGACCTAAGCCCTGATTCTAGCCTGATGCTGCTATTCAATGCCTTACACATGCCGGAAGCACAGGACCCGCTGGGCCTGACCCGCAGTGATGTCAATGCCAACCCAAAAGCGGTGGCACAACCCGCGCTGGATTACAACACGCGAAAAAGCGTGGATCAAAACCAGCTGGGTGCCGTGTTTAAAGGCCGTATGGGTAGTGGTGACATTCAGATTACCGCCTACGCAGGCACGCGTGACGTGCGCCAGTTCCAGTCTATTCCCGTTGCGCCACAAAACAATCCCAACCATGGCGGTGGCGTGATTGACCTTGACCGCAATTATCAGGGTATGGATTTGCGCTATAGCACCGAACACAGCTTGCTGAACCAGCCGCTACGCCTGACTGCCGGCATCTCACTGGATCAGATGGAAGAAGAGCGCAAGGGTTTCCAGAATTTTCAGGTCAATAATGGTGTCACCACACTAGGCATACTGGGCGCGTTAAAACGCAATGAAACCAACACCGCCAGCAATGTTGATCCTTATATTCAAGCCGAATGGGATGTTGACCCACAATGGATGCTGAGTGCTGGTTTGCGTAGCAGCCATGTGCGGTTTAAATCAAATGATCATTATATGATTAATGGAACAACGCCAGCTAACAGCAATCCGGATGGCAATCCAGACGATAGTGGCTCACGCCAGTTTTCTGATTTAACCCCAGTTTTTGGTGCGCTGTACCGCTATTCACCTGATCTGAATCTGTATGCCACTGCCGGGCAAAGCTTTGAAACCCCTACCCTAAATGAAGTGGCGTACCGGAATAATGCGGTACAGACAGCCGGCTTGAATAACACGGTGCAAGCCAGTAGCGGCTGGCATTATGAAGCAGGCATCAAGGCCAGACTTGCTGAGCAACTACGTGTTAATGCCGCCCTGTTCCGTGCCGATGTGGATGATGAAATTGCAGTGCTCAGTAACAGTGCTGGCCGTTCGGTCTATCACAATGTAGGCAAAACCCGCAGGCAGGGCGCTGAACTGGCTATTGAAAGCCAGCCATTTGACAATTTGCGCTTGAATGCTGCCCTCACCTATCTGGACGCCAGCTACCGCAACCGCTTTAATTTGGGTTCCAGCGGTGATGCTGTTGCTGCGGGTAACCAGATTCCTGGCACCAGCAAAACCATGGCATTTTTTGAAGCCGAATGGGCCATTCAGCCTTATTTAAAAACGGCACTGGAACTGCGCCATAGTGGCAAGATTTATGTGGATGACCGCAATAGCGATGCGGCTGACAGTTATACTATTGCCAGCTTGCGACTGGTGGCAGAACACAGTTTTGGCCCTTATACCCTGCAAGGTCTGGCCCGGCTGGATAACCTCACTGACCGAAACTATATTGGCTCGGTGATTGTCAATGAATCGAATGGCCGTTTTTTTGAACCCGCACAAGGCCGCAACTGGCTACTGGGCCTTAAATTAAACCGGCAGTTTTAAGCCCGACAGATCAGGCTTCTTTCATTACATAAACTTGTAAAAAACCAGCCAATGAAAGAAGCCGATGGGCTTAGCTGCTGTTCACAGCACGAGCCTAGGCCCCGGCTTATAAATACATGGCAGCCAGCCAGCCAAAAAGCACCAGTGGAATATTAAAATGAATAAAGGTCGGCACCACAGTATCCCAAATGTGATCATGCTGGCCATCAACACCCAGACCCGCCGTTGGCCCAAGCGTGGAATCAGACGCCGGTGAGCCGGCATCACCCAGTGCAGCGGCTGTGCCAACCAGAGCAATGGTTGCCAGTGGTGAAAATCCAAACTGCACGCACAGCGGCACATAAATCATCACCAAAACCGGCACGCTGGAAAACGATGAGCCAATACCCACAGTGACAAACAGGCCAACTAGCAGCATCAGCAACGCGGCCAAACCTTTGCTGGCCCCAATCAAATGCACCACGCTATTTACCAGTGAATCCACTTGTCCGGTCGCGGTCATCACCGAGGCAAAGCCTGCCGCAGCAATCATGATAAAACCCACCAGTGCCATCATGCGCATGCCAGCCACAAACACATCATCGGCTTCCTGCCACTTAAAAATTCCGGCGGCTGACAGCACTGCGAAGCCCACCAGTCCGCCCAGAATCATCGAGCCGGAATACAACTGGGCAATTAATGTCAATACAATTGCAAGGCTTGCCATGATCAATGTGCGCGGCTTGATGGCAGGCATGGCATGCGCTTCCTGCTCCAGTGTCTGCGCCATTTGTCCAAGGTCGTGTGATCCATCAACAGTCTGATACTGGCGTGGCTTGCGATACGACACAAATACAGCCACCAGTGTACCAACTGTCATCCCAGCTACTGGAATTGCCATGGCCGCTGGCATCATCCAGCGCTCTACCTGCAAGCCATAAGCCGCGCCCACCTTATTGATATTGCCCAGCAGCAATTCATTGAGAAAAATGGCACCAAAGCCCACTGGCAGCAGCATATAGGTGCCCACCAGTCCCAGCGTGAGCACACAAGCCGCAGCACGGCGATCTAGTTGCAGATAGTTGGTGACCTTGAGCAAGGGCGGCACCAGCACGGGAATAAAGGCAATATGCACCGGAATCAGATTTTGTGAAAACACCGCAGCAATCCACAAAATGCCCAGCAATAAATATTTAATAAATTTTTGCCGATGAATAGACGCTTCATGTCCCAGCAGTCCCAGTAGCTGGTGTGCCAGCAAATCCGGCAAACCGGAACGTGACAACGCCAGTGCAAACGCACCCAGTACTGCATACGCCAGTGCCACTTGTGCGCCATCGCCCAAGCCCTTATTAAAGGCTTCGACAGTGCCTGCCAGTCCCAAGCCACCCACCAGCCCGCCCACAATGGCAGCAATCACCACCGCCAGCACCACGGAAAACCGCAGTAACGACAGCACAAACATGATAACAATGGCAAGGACAATGGCATTCATAAGACAGGCAAAGCGAAAAAAAGACGCGCATCTTAGCAGAAAAACAGCGGAATTATGGTTAAAAATTAGCCCATTCAGCCTAAATTTACTTCCCTTTATGCGAACGCACAGTCACTTTTAAACCTGGCGGCTTGTTGGCAAACCATGCCGCAAAACGGGCAATTTCTGGCTGGCCGCGTAAGTCTTCAATCGTATGATAATTTTGTGCCAATTCCTGATTACTGAGCACGGCATGCACCTGCGAATGGCAGGCACGACACAAACAGGCAATTTCAGTTTTCATGGCTTGTTTATCAAATTGCCGCTTGGTGCGTGCCTTGTTATGACGTGACTGTGGAATCAGGTGATGGCGGGTTAGCGGCAAATGCGTGCGCCCGCAAAGCTCACAGGCTGCTGCACTGGCAGCCATTTCCTGCTCATTCATCACCCGATCCATAAATTACTTTTTCCTCATTTATCCTGAGTTTATTTATGCCGGCAGCTTTGGATGAGCCAGCGCAAACTCGCGAATATAAGTTGCCACCACATCCGGCTTGCTTAAAATTGCCCAGTGGTTGGCATTTAGCCGCTGCATGGTCAGGTCACTCACCCATTCCGGCAGGTATTGCATATAGGCTTCAGACACAAACGCATCTTTTTCCAAAATGATCACCTGCACCGGACAATGTGCAATGCGCTCACGGGGCTGGCTAAGCCGCTCAATAAAATTGGCACGGTATAGGTTAATGCCGTAAATACCATCCGAGGTTTGGGTAGGGTTTTCCGGCAGGCCGGGCGTACGTTCCAGCTGGTCAACCACCCGGTGCCATTTCTTGCCCAGATATAAACGCCAGCTTAAGGGTGCCAGTAGTGGCAGGTGAAAACCGGCAATGTACCAGGACTTGCCTAACTGCTTTAAGGTTTGCAGCGGCATGCTTTTAAACTGCTTGCGCAGGGTGAATGCCGCATGATCCAGCGACGGGCCAGATAATGTGGTAAACGACAAAATACGTCCCTGCAAGGCTGGCGTCGTTACCGATTCCCAGCTTTGAATGGAGCCCCAGTCGTGCGCTGCCAGATGAAACTGGCGATTGGGCAGCAATTCATTGACCACAGCCACCAGATCCTGAGCCAGCAGTTCAATACGGTAATCGCGGGTATGCTTGGGAATGGTGGACTTGCCGGCCCCGCGCACATCATAGGCAATTACATAAAACTGGTCGGCCAGTTGCGTTGCAATCGATTCCCACACCGTGTGGCTGTCTGGATAACCATGAACCAGCACAAGGGGCGTGTTGTCCGGATTGCCCCAACTTGTGGCAAACAGGCGAATTCCATTTGCCGCTTCAATCCAGTGGCGCTGAGATGACATAATGACCTCGAAATAAATTTTTAACCTAATAACTTTAAAATAGGCAACTTTAGAATAGACAACTGTAGAATAACCAACAGTCCAGTGCAAAACAGGCCTACCCTAGCAAAAAATAACGGGTTTATGTTGTCAAAACAGGCCAATTCTTGCGTTTCAATACCAGACAATCAGATCAATTGGCCTCACAATTCATTTTTTCATGGTCGGCAAAAAACCATCATACTATACTGACACATGCATTTTTCTGTATCCTGACGCATCTGTTTGACTGTTAAAGTTAACTGACTTTTGTCGGGAATTTTAAAAACAGACGACTGCTTTGCGGCTTTTTCACTTGCTTTAAAGTACTTCTTTTATTGTTATGCTGCACATCCGAACCGCCACGCTCCATGATTTGCCATTAATTTCTAGTATTCAGGCCGCCTGTTATGCTGCTGAGTTTATAGAAAATAACATTGCGTTTGCCAGTAAACTGCAACAGGCAGCCCATACTTGCTGGCTAGCCTGCGTGGATCAAAAGGTGGTGGCTTATCTGATTTGCCTGCCAGTCAGTCCAGCTACTTTTCCGCAGCTAAATGCTACTGAATTTTGCCTTACACCAGATGCCACTATGCTGTATTTGCATGACCTGGCAGTTCATCCCGATTACCGCACCAGTGGAGCCGGACGTCAGCTGGTGCAACATGCCAAGATGCAAGCTCGGCAAATGGGCTTTAACACCTTAAGCCTGATTGCCGTGCAGGATTCCAGCTCCTACTGGCAAAAACATGGCTTTGCAATCATTGATCCAGCCAGCCTCAATTTGCAGTATAAAGTGGCCAGTTTTGGACAGGATGCCTGTCTGATGCAGCAGGTTTTAGCCGATTGATGAGCCTGTAAAAGCAAAAAAGCCTGCGCTAGTTAATAGTTAGTCACAGGCTTTTTAAGCTTTAGTACAATAATGTGCTAAAGCATATTAACGACGGTTTTGCTGGTATTCACTGGCCGCAGCACCGGCTGCGCCACCAACCGCAGCACCCACGGCTGCACCACTGGCACCACCATGACGCTCACCAACAATGGCACCAACCGCACTACCGATTGCACCAGCCACGCTGGTTTGAGTGCTGGCACCCGTTGCATTGGTGCCAAGGCCTGTACCTGCTGCTGCACCAATTGCACTACCGGTACGACCACCGGCTTTTTGTCCAACCGCTGCACCAGCCGCACCAGCCGCAGCCGCAGCCGCTACCCGATTCTGGCTTGGCGTTGCTGTTGCACAGGCACCCACCAGTAATGCACCAGCCAGTGTAGAACTTGCCAGCAATGCTTTGGTCATTTTGAAATTAATAGTCATATTTAACTCCTGCGTGTTATTGCCTCACAATTCGGCCACACGCCCATCAATTGAATTTTGTGTTGTAAGCGTAGGCTACTCCAAAGCTTTTTAGTTTTACGTAGTGCGTTATAAAGCAAATTAATAGAGTTTTGTATATTTGGTAAATGTGCAATTTGCCCGTATTTCAATGTCCTACTGTTCCTTTTGGGTGCTGATTGCTTTTATGATAGCCCTCCATACACATGCTTAACCTGAATGCTTATGACCAGACAATTTGCCGTGGTGGGTAATCCCATCGAACACTCGCGCTCACCTGAGCTTCACCACGCATTTGCCAAGGCAACCGGCATTGACCTGAACTACAGCAGACGATTGGCACCACTGGATGGCTTTGCTGCCAATATCCAGGAATTTTTTAATCAGGGCGGTTCAGGCCTTAATGTCACGGTGCCCTTTAAGGAACAGGCCTATCAGTTGTGTGATGTGCTGACACCACGCGCACAAGTGGCCCGTGCGGTGAATACCCTGTGGCAGCAAAATGGCCAGTTGCATGGGGACAATACCGATGGACAGGGACTGGTTGATGCACTCAATGCACTGGGCTGGAAGCTGGAACAGGCAAACATTCTGATTCTGGGCGCCGGTGGAGCAACCCGTGGTGTGATGCTTCCACTGGCACAGGCCGGGGCAAGCCAGATTGTGGTGGCCAACCGCACCTTAAGCCGTGCCCAGCAATTGATTGACGACGTACAACCTTTTATCACTGGCACCAAATTATCAGCCATTAGTCTGGATCAGCTATCAGGCCAGTTTGACCTGATTATTAATGCCACCTCGGCCAGCTTAAGTGGTGAGTTGTTGTTGCTACCGCCAGAACTGCAATTTCAGCAGGCCTATGAGATGGCTTATGGCAAGCCATCCAGCTTTCTGGAACAGGCAGCCCAGCGTGGCGTGCCAACCAGCGATGGCTTTAGCATGCTGGTGGGACAGGCCATTGAAGCATTTTCGATCTGGAACGGCATCAAACCGCCCCTCAATGACTTTCTGTCATTGCAACATTGAGTGGCTATAAATCAGTGACTATAAATCCAGGTAACTGTAAACTTTACTCAGCACTGCCATGATCTGCTGAATCGTCTTCGCCAAAGCTTTTCAGCATGTCATCTGTTCCCAGTGATTTTTTGCTAAAAATACTGACCAGGCCACCCAACAGGGTGTCCTGCATATTGGCTTTTGCATCCACCCAGTTGCTGGCATTGGGTTTAAAGGCCACTTCTGCGCGCCCGTAGTTGGCAAAGTTCTGCTGATGGCTCAACTGCATGCTGAACTGCCCTTTGCTGCTGGGCTTAAATACCAGATCGTACAGTGCGCCAGACTCAATCATCCGGCCTTTGCTGTCCAGTAAAATTACCTGTTTTAAAGTAGAAGCCGGGTCAATTTTTTCCTCAACCATCTGCAAAATATGCTGATAGGTTTCCGGGTTTTGCGTCATCAACTGACTGGCTGCATCCGCACTGATCAGTTGTAGCGGTTGCTGCTGGCTGGCAGGTTGCTGGTTATTGGCCTGATCAGTGTCTGCTGCCTTAGTTTTGATAATTTGCTTAAGGCTGTTCTGGTTCAGTGACAAAAAGGTCGCCACATCGGCAATCCGGTGCGCCACGGGCTGGCTAAATTCCACCTTACGTACGGCTCCCTGCTTTTTTTCTGTTGCGGTCAGGCTGATGTCCCTGAACTGCTGGGCCTTGGGTAATTGATAACTGGCCTGCGTGGTTTGCTTGAGCACTTCAAATAACTGTTTAAAATCCGCTTTGTTCTTATAGGGTGACAAATCAACACGGCTGTACTTGCCATCATTTTGTACCTGCACCAGCCACGGCGACAGTGCAGACAAATCCACATATAAATGTGCCTGACGCACATCCAGCACCAGTGGAACACGCACATAGCCTGCCATGTTGCTGGCTTCGTAACGCATTTCTGGACTTAGCGCAATCTGGCCATGACGCAAATCCAGAGTCCCCTGATAATTGATACGGTAACGCTTGGCATAGGTATAAATCAGGTCTTCAATCAGTTTGTCCTTGTTCAGGCGGCTTAATCGACTGGTGGCCGTTTCGTTTTCGTCCTGCGCCTGCGTACTGTCATCTTCTAGGTTATCATGCTCTGTATTATCAGGCTTTGTGGCATCTTGATTTTTAGTGCTGCGGGCTTCTACAGCAGCTTCTGCTTCATCCGCATACAGCTCATTCACTTCCTGTTCAGCCTGCTGGCGGATTGCCTCCTGCTGGCTGGCGGTTAAGGTTTTTTTGTCTAATGCTGTGTCAGCATCATCTGCATACTCAGACTGGGCATCAGCCGTCAGCTCATCAATATAGCGCTGTAGCAATTGCTGCTTTTCTTTGGCCTTTTTTTGTTTTTCCAGCTCAGCCGCCGCCTGTAATATTTTGGGGTCGCGATTAAAGCCAAACTGGTTAATTTTAAACTGGCCACTAAACTGATAGCTGGGAGTGCTATACAACTGCTGATACCCGCTAATGACAGCCTGCTGCGGGGACAGGCTGGCCTTGTTTGGCATACTGGTACACCCTGTAACCATGGCACCGCCCATAATACTGAGCACCATCAGGCTTGTTTGGTTAAATCCCCGGATTGCTTTGCTATTCATGCCATGCTCCCATTGATGATGTCAGGCTATAATGTTGGTTTTTCATTGCTTTAGAATTGAAATTAAAAGAGTCTTTAAAATTTGCACTGGTGAACTATAGCCGACAAATCCGGTTGATACGCAAAAAATCGGGGACAGGCTTAAATAAAGCTGATTTGCTCTAGTGACAGTAAGTTGCAGGTTAAATATCAATGCTTTTTCTTAATGCAACCTACATAATTGATCATCTTAAATCCGTCTATTGATCATTTTTGTCAGGATTGTCCCATGCCTACTTATAAAGCGCCCCTGCGCGATGTCCGCTTCCTCATGAATGACGTGCTGGATTATCCAGCCCATTTCAAGACGCTTTCCAATGGTGAACTGGCCGATGCCGATACCGTTGACATGATTCTGGAAGGTGCTGCTGATCTTTGCGAAAATGTACTGGCTCCCCTGTACCAGTCTGGTGACGACGAAGGCTGTCATTTTGACAATGGCACGGTAACTACACCAAAAGGCTACAAAGAAGCCTATGATCAGTACGTCCAAGGCGGCTGGCAGGGTCTGTCCTATCCCGAAGAATTCGGTGGTCAGGGCCTGCCCATGTCGTTAAACCTCATCAAGTCTGAAATGATGGGAACTGCCAACTGGTCATTCACCATGTATCCCGGCCTGAGCGCTGGCTGCATGAACACCATTTTGCAGTTTGGTACTGACGAGCAGAAAAATACCTACATGCCAAACCTGACTCTGGGCACCTGGAGCGGCACCATGTGCCTGACCGAGCCACAGTGTGGTACGGATCTGGGCCAGGTTAAAACCCGCGCCGAGCCGCAGGCTGATGGCACCTACAAACTGTTTGGTACCAAGATCTTTATTTCTGCCGGTGAACACGACCTGACAGAAAACATCATTCACATCGTGCTGGCCCGCCTGCCGGATGCACCAAAAGGCACCAAGGGTATTTCCCTGTTCATCGTGCCAAAATTCTTTGTCAATGAAGACGGTTCTGTGGGCGAGCGCAACCCAGTATTCTGTGGTTCGATTGAACACAAAATGGGCATCAAGGCCTCTGCCACTGCCGTACTGAACTTTGACGGTGCCACGGGCTACCTGATTGGTAAAATGCACGAAGGCCTGCATGCCATGTTTACCTTTATGAATACTGCACGTATTGGTACCGCAGTAGAAGGCGTGGCGCATGCTGAGCTGTCGTTCCAGGGTGCCCTGCCGTATGCCAAGGA
This sequence comes from Alkanindiges illinoisensis DSM 15370, assembly GCF_000619845.1. Classification (GTDB taxonomy): domain Bacteria; phylum Pseudomonadota; class Gammaproteobacteria; order Pseudomonadales; family Moraxellaceae; genus Alkanindiges; species Alkanindiges illinoisensis. Next base: position 274,279 of record NZ_JHUX01000004.1, read on the forward strand.
ACGTATGTCCATGCGCGCCCTGTCCGGCAAGAAAGACCCGGAAAAAGTGGCCGATGCCATTATTCATCATGCTGACGTACGCCGCATGCTGCTCACCCAAAAAGCCGTGGCTGAAGGCGGCCGTGCGATGATTTATCATGCCGCACAGCTGGCTGACAAAATGACTGACAACCTGCTAAAAGGTGATCAGGCTGGCCACGACTACTGGGATGACAAACTGGGCTTTTTCACGCCAATCCTGAAAGGCTTCCTGACCGAGCTTGGCCTTGAAGCCTCTAACCTGGGCATGCAGGTGTATGGCGGTCATGGCTATATCAAGGAATGGGGCATGGAACAGATCGTGCGTGATGCGCGTATCTCTACCCTGTACGAAGGCACCACTGGGGTTCAGGCACTTGACCTGTTAGGCCGTAAAGTGCTGCTGTCTTCCAAAGGTAAAGTGGTTCGTGACTACACCGCAGAAATCCTGAAATTCTGTAGCCGTCATGCCCGCAATAAGCAAATGCGCCGTTTTGTCTGGGATCTGACCAAAGTTTGCGCCCAGTGGAACACCCTGACCATTCGCCTGATGCTGACTGCACGCAAAGACCGTGACATCGTTTCTTCTGCTTCTGTGGATTACCTGATGTATTCCGGCTATGCCATGATGGCGTACTTCTGGGCACAAATGGCTGCGGTTGCGCTGGAAAAAATTGAAAACGGCGGTACTGAAGTGCCTGAGTTCTATCAAGCCAAAGTACAGGTTGCCGAGTTCTATTTTGACCGCCTGCTGCCACGTGCTTCTGGTCATGCCGAAGCGCTGGTGTCACCATCGCGCACCCTGACCCAGATGGCACCAGAACATTTCAGCTTTGACTACTAAGTTGTTGCCAGTTTTGTCGCTGTAAACCTGCAAGAAAGGGCGCTTAATGCGCCCTTTTTTTATTGCCGTGTCAGTATTGCTAAAAAACTCAGTAACAGTAATGGGTTAGCTCAATTAGCTATTGGATGCCATCAGTGAATACTGGCCCAGTGCCTCAGCCGGTTCAACCATGGCACTGGCATTGGGCTGGAATTGAAGCTGGTTAAGCCCAATTTTCTTGAAGCTCCAGATTTCATGATTAGGTAAAATCAGCATAATATTCTGCCCATTGGCAGATACTGTCCATGCGGCAACTTCCTTGTCCAGCATGGCATTTACTTTTCCTTGCGCGGCCAGTGTGCGAATGGCAGAACCATCCGGCAACAAGGTTAAGGTCATGTCTACCTTATCACTGGAACAGGCTAAGGATTGCACCGTACAGGGAACTTGTCCGGTATAACGTCCGGCAAACTGTTTGACCAGTGATTCTGAGGGCACCGCCTGAACATTTGTTTTGCTTTCATTAAAAGCCGTGTGCATCACATCCTGATTGTTAATATAGCGTTCAGCAGACGCTGCTTCAGTGATTGATAAAGCAGCCGCACGTGCACTTTGCATATTGGCATGGTCAAGCGCGTTGTCTTCAAGAGATTCCTGAGAACGTGAACGTAGATCTAGACTGTTATTACAGCCGGACAGTAACAGCATGCCAGCCAGCAGGCTTACCGATAATAGTCGGCCTGGGTTGCCAGCAGCCGGATATGCTGCGCTGGGAATCACCGCGCGTGCAATGGTGCTTGCCTTGCCTGTTATCAGGGCAGTGTTAATCATCTATCTCTATGACCTCGATCAATTGATAATGAGGGCACGACCTTGTGTATTATTAGTATTGGAAGGGTCTTTAGCTCATCTGCTAGGATGAGTCATCTTATAATTGAACCGGCTTCAAATTGAGCAGTGTTTAGTGTTCTCTTGTGTTTTTTCTTTGCAGGAGTTAGCTAAAAAGTTAGTTCAGGAACATATACTTACGCTATTAACATTCTCTGCATTTTTTGCCCACACTGTGTACAAAGCCGACACACTTTCCTGCTTTAAAAACTAGCTATTAACCTTATATATTTAAATACTGGTCAGCAGAATTAACCTGCGATCATATTACATGATTTAGACCAGTTTCTACTTTTAATATTCGCATCGCGAAGGAGCATTGATACAATGAACAAGATTGGCCTGTACCGTTCACGCCGACGCAACATGATTGCCGGGGTTATGGGGGGTATTGCTGAGCGTTATGGCTGGAATACAAACTTGCTGCGCGTGATTTTTGTCATTGTTTCAATCTTCAGTGCAGCGTTCCCAGGGATTATTGTTTATCTGGTGCTGTGGTTACTCATGCCCAAACAACCCCGGCAAATTACACCCGCCCAGCCCCATGATCTTAGAACCGTTAATTGAGTGCTAACACTTAAAAAAAATTCGGCACTCATAACTTCCAAACTAAAAAGCCTCTATCCATTTAGAGGCTTTTTAATCGGTGCAATATAAGCCTTTCACTTTAACTCAAGTCACACTGGATGGCATTCACATCCAGCTTAATGCGCGGTGAATCACGCAAGTATTGCGCCAGAATTTGGGCATCATGCGGACTCTGGAAATTTAACGCTCTTAATGCATCGATCTGATCCAGCGTAATTCCTGTGGTCATTGCACAGTGATTAGCCACCTGATTTTCCTTGGTTACTTTAAACACTTCAGTATTATTGGCAAAATCAAGCTGCTTAATGCGTTGCTGCGCCTGATTCACTTTCAGTAAAGCCTGTTTCTGCTGGTTTGATGCAGCGTTCTGGCTAATCCAGTGTTCAGGCGTAGCAGGCGTTTGCTCGCTAAAATTTAGCGTTTTGGTGTTCATGTGCTGACATCCGGCCATTAATAATGCAGTCGTCGTTATCACAATTATGCTTTTCAAAAGATTCATATTCTGGAGAGTTTGATTTATGGTTGAACCAGTTTATGTCAGCATTGAACCATCGCATATAGCGCATTTGTAGATGATACTGATTACTTTATGATTAAAGAGTTGGCCTACCCTCGTTTAAGTTTTTAATTCAAGCCAGAGTTTCCCTTTGTCTAAACCCGGCAAATTCCCTATACTAATCGCCATTTTCTCACCTCAAAAACATGGATGCCACATGAGTCGCGCCATATCGCACATCGATACTTTTCAGGGCTTGATCTTAGCCCTACAAAACTACTGGGCTGAACAGGGTTGCGTGGTCTTGCAGCCTTACGATATGGAAATGGGCGCAGGCACCTTTCATACCGCCACTTTTTTGCGCGCGCTTGGGCCAGAAACCTGGAATGCAGCCTATGTGCAGCCATCACGCCGCCCCAAGGATGGCCGTTATGGTGAAAACCCTAACCGCTTGCAGCATTATTACCAGTTTCAGGTGGTGTTAAAACCCAATCCGGCCAATATCCAGCAGTTGTATTTAGACTCTCTAAAAGCCATTGGCATTGATACCCTCACCCACGATATCCGTTTTGTGGAAGACAACTGGGAATCACCAACACTGGGTGCATGGGGCTTAGGCTGGGAAGTGTGGCTGAACGGTATGGAAGTGACCCAGTTTACCTACTTCCAGCAAGTGGGTGGCGTGGAATGCTATCCGGTGACGGGTGAAATTACTTATGGACTGGAACGTCTGGCCATGTACCTGCAAGGCGTGGATTCGGTCTATGACTTAGTGTGGACCAAAGGCCAGTTTGGCACCGTAACCTATGGCGACGTATTCCACCAGAACGAAGTGGAACAATCGACCTATAACTTTGAACACGCCAATGTGTCCAAGCTGTTTGAGCTGTTTGATTTTTATGAAGAAGAATCCAACAAGCTAATGGCTGCCGAGTTACCACTGCCTGCCTATGAAATGGTAGTGAAAGCCTCGCATACGTTTAACTTACTGGATGCACGCGGCGCAATTTCAGTCACCGAGCGCCAGCGTTATATCCTGCGCGTGCGGGGTCTTGCGCGTGCGATTGCACAAAGCTATGTGAAAGCTCGTGCCAAGCTGGGCTTCCCGATGGCAGCGCCACATTTGCGGGATGAAGTATTAGCGCAACTTAAAGCAGCCGAAGATGCAGAAGCCTTATTGAGCAATGCCAAACAGCAACAAGAAAAACAGGGTGAGCAATAATGTCTAAACATACGGTCTTATTTGAGCTGGGCTGCGAAGAACTGCCACCCAAAAGCCTAAAAACGCTGCGTGATGCCTTAAAAGCTGAAGTTGAAAAAGGTTTAACCAGTGCTGGCTTAAATTTTAGCGGCATTGATGCCTATGCTGCGCCACGCCGTTTGGCCTTAAAAATTACTGATCTTGATGCGGCCCAGCCAGATGGCCAAAAGCGCTTTGATGGCCCGGCAGTACAAGCTGCTTATGATAGCGAGGGCAATGCTACCCGCGCACTGGAAGGTTTCCTGCGTAGTCAGGGTATCACCGCCGATCAGGTGTCGCGTTTTAATGCCGGCAAAATGGAAAAGGTCTGTTTTTATAAAGACATTAAAGGCCAAAGCCTTGATGAACTGTTACCTGCCATTTTGCAAACCGCACTGGATAACTTGCCGATTGCCAAGCGTATGCGCTCTGCGGCCAGCCGTACCGAATTTGTGCGTCCGGTACAGTGGGTGGTGTTGCTAAAAGATGATCAGGTCATTGACGCCACTATTCAAGATTTTAAAGCAGGCAACCAAACGTTTGGCCACCGCTTCCACGCCCCACAAGCCATTAGCTTAAAACATGCCAATGATTATCTGGAAAGCCTGCGTGCAGCGCACGTGGTTGCTGATTTTGACGAACGTCAGGGCATGATTTCTGCGCAAGTCAAAACGCTGGCAGATGAAGTCAATGCACAGGCCATTGTGCCCAGCGATTTACTGGATGAAGTGACTGCACTGGTTGAATGGCCAGTAGCCTTGCGCGCCAGTTTTGAGCAGCGCTTTTTGGCTGTGCCGCAAGAAGCTCTGATTTCCACCATGCAGGACAACCAGAAGTATTTTTGTCTGGTCAATGAAGCTGGCAAATTACAGCCTTACTTTATTACTGTGTCCAACATTGATTCCAAAGACCCTAGCCAGATTATTGAAGGCAATGAAAAAGTGGTACGTCCCCGTTTGTCGGATGCCGAGTTTTTCTTTTTGCAAGACCAAAAGCAACCACTGGCCAGCCGCCAAGCCAAACTGGCTAATATGGTATTTCAGGCGCAACTCGGCACCCTGTGGGACAAATCCGAGCGTATTGCCAAGCTGGCCAGTGAAATTGCCAAGCTGACCGATGGTGATGAAGCATCTGCCAAGCAAGCAGGCTTATTAGCCAAATGTGACCTGACCTCTGAACTGGTGGGTGAATTTCCGGAGCTGCAAGGTATTGCCGGAACCTACTATGCCCGCCTTGAAGGCCAGCCGGATGAAGTAGCCAATGCCATTGCTGAGCAATATTTGCCACGCTTTGCTGGTGACAATTTGCCGCAAACCAAGACCGGTACAGCACTGGCACTGGCGGATCGTCTGGATACGCTAGTGGGTATTTTTGGCATTGGCCAAGCGCCAACTGGCAACAAAGACCCATTTAGCTTGCGCCGTGCAGCGATTGGCATTTTGCGCCTGCTGATTGAAAACAAGCTGTCGATTTCCTTAAGCCAATTGATTGAACTGGCAGCACAGGGCTATGGGGATAAGTTAAAAGATATCCACAAAGCACAGGCCGATGCACTGCAATTTGTGGAAGGTCGCTACCGGGCGATGTATGAAGATCAGGGCGTGAGTGTTGATGTGATTCAGGCGGTACAAGGCTTAAATCCCGCGTCGCCACTGGATTTTGATTATCGTATTAAAGCGGTAAGCCACTTTAAAACCCTGCCCGAAGCTCAAGCTTTGGCCGCTGCCAACAAGCGCGTTGCCAATATTCTGGCAAAAGAAGGCAACGTGAGCGGTGATGTAGATGCCAGCTTACTGACTGAACAGGCTGAAAAAGACCTGTATCAGGCATTGCAGGCCATTTCCCCGGTGGTCACGCCGTTGTTGCAGTCACATGATTATACCCCTGCCCTGACTGAGCTTGCCACTTTGCGCGCACCGATTGATGCATTCTTTGATAACGTGATGGTGATGGCTGATGATGCGGCGGTTAAGCAAAATCGCTTGCGCTTGCTGGCCGAGTTACGTGCATTGTTTATTAGCGTTGCAGATGTGAGTGTGTTGCAATAAGTTATTGATTTAAGCTGTTATAAATGAAGCGGATATCATGTCCGCTTTTTTATTGATTATAATTTAAACAGCATAGATAACAAATCCACTTAACCCAATAAATTCACAATCTGCTATACATAATGAAAATCATCAAATATCTATAATTTTTAGGCAAATACCATGCATATCCTCATTACGGGCGGTAGTGGATTTCTGGGCACAGCCCTCATTCAACGCCTGCTGCACGACCAGCACAGCATTACCGTCACCAGTCGCCAGCCTGAACAGTTTCCCCTATCGCATCCCTTGCTCACCGTAACTACACTAAAAAAACTGGAAAGCATTGGCTATGCCGATATTGTCATTAATCTGGCTGGTGCTGGCATTGCCGACAAGCGCTGGACTGAACAGCGCAAAACCGATTTATTGCAAAGTCGCCTGCAAACCACGCAAGCCTTGATTAACTGGTTTAAGCAATTGGCAGTGAAGCCACAACAGTTTTTATCCGGCTCGGCAATTGGCTGGTATGGCTCGCATGACAATAATGTGCTGAACGAAACCAGTAAGGCACAAGCTGGCTTTACCCATGCGCTATGCCAGCAGTGGGAACAATGCGCCTTACAGGCACAGGAACTGGGGATTTCGACCACTCTGCTGCGCACTGGCGTGGTGCTGGATCAGTCTGGTGGGATGATTGCGCGCTTAAAGCCTATTTACCAGTTGGGCTTTGGTGGCAGAATTGGCTCGGGACAACAATGGATGAGCTGGATTAGCCGTGAGGACTGGATTAATGCGGTGCTGTTTTTAATGCAGCATCCGATTGCAGGCCCGGTGAATCTGGTGGCGCCTACCCCTGTCACGCAAGCGCAGTTTGCCAGGGATTTTGCACAGGCGCTGCATCGACCTGCATGGCTGCCGATGCCCACCTTTATGGCAAAATTGGCGTTTGGCGAAATGTCGCATCTATTTCTGGATAGCCAGCGAATTATGCCGGAATGCTTAATTCAGGCGGGTTTTAACTTTCAGCATCCAGATGTATCAAAAGCGCTATCGCAGCTCGTGCAATGAATAGCGTTTATATTTATTTCTCAACCCATTGAATGGCTTGCACGCGCAATAGCTCACAAGCGCCATCGCCAACATCGGTGCGTGACAGTGAACTGCGCCATGTCCAGCCATGATCATCGACCTCAACCAGATCACCACGTAAATTCACCAGATCACCCTGTTTCACCTGCTTTAGCTCAGCGGCAATTTTGGGATTGGCTGGAATAATGTGAATATTGGATACCAGTTGCATGGCTTTTTTGGGTGGCAAGGGCAGCTTGCTCATGCTCCAGGTCAGGTAGCGGTTATCCTGCCGCACACCAATCAAGGGATAATAATACTTGCTGGCCAGCAGTCCCTCACTCACGGCAAAATCCACCGGTGAAAACTGTGCTTCCCGGTCATTTTGATAGTCCTTGCGTCCCAGAATGCGAAAGTTGCCAGCAAACTGATCCAGCACTTTAACCTGCTGGTTTTGTGCAGGCGCCAAGCCTTTTGCAATGTTGAACTGCGCACTATTAAGCTGGAATTGGGCAGCAGGCCGATTGGCCAGTGCAGGCGTAGCTACTACAGACACGCCTAAAGCACTCAACAGTAAAATGCCGCCAATTTGCAAAACGCTTTGCAGGGATCGCACTGGTTTCTTTGTCCTCATACTGGAATTTACAGAAATAAAGTCAAGGGAAGTTTTATTCATTAAAACCTAAAAAAATCCATGAAATGCGCAGAAATCTCCGCAAGCTGTAACGGATTGCTGTTTTTTTGCGAAACTGTTTATTTTTAAAAGCTGCTTATCGTTGAAAACTGTGTATTTTTAGAATTTGCTTATTGATAAAAACTGCTTACTTATAAATTCTACTCATTGATAAATAATGTTTTTTTAACTCAGCTTATTTTTTTCTTGGAATTAATCAGGATTCAAAAGCTATATGCTAATTAATCCAATGAATAAAAATACCTATAGCCAGCGCACCTGATCAACCCGCATCAGTTCACAGGCGCCTGCACCAGTATCCTCACGCGACAAGGAGCTGCGCCAGTGCCAGCCGTTGCTCATTTCAATTTCAACCAGCGCACCTTGCAGATAGACCATATCATCCGGCTTGACCTTTTTTAGCTGTTTGGCCACTTCGCTATTGGCGGGAATGATATGCATGTTGGCACTGTGGATTTCAATCTCGCGCAAAGGAATGGGTGGCTCATGATCCACATGCCAGCGATACCAGCGGTTACTTTGGCTTATATCAATCTGCGAATAGACTTCCGGCTTGGCCATATCGCCCCAGCCCACTGCAAAATCCACAGGTGAAAATTGTGCTTCGGTGCCAATGCTGTAATCTTCACGGCTTAAAATGCGGAATTCACCGGAATAGGCTTCCAGTTCTTTCACCTGTACGCCCTGAGCAGCCTGTGTGCCTGCGCCAGTTGTCCATTGATCCAGATGTGGTGAAGGCCTTAGCCAGTGCGACCATGCTGCATAACCAATGGCCAGCGCCAGTAACAGGTAAAATCCACGTTCCATGATGATTTCTCTTATTGGATTGCCTTATTGGTTTGGCTTAAACCAGCTTGCAACGCAGACCGGATATTTTGTCCTGTTATCATAACCAGTCCATAGGGCAAAAACAGCAAAATTTTAAATCTTAGGTCACGCTAAGTTTCAAATTTCATTGTAGTTTTCACGAAACTGTCATATTTTTTCATTACAATTGAATAAACCTAATTATGTGTTGAACAATCATTGAAAACGATTCTGGTGGCCAATCATAAAGGGGGCTGCGGCAAGACCATTACTGCCATTACTTTGGCAGCCGCTTTGGCAAGACGGGGTAACAAAGTAGCACTGGCTGATGCCGATGTACAAAAGTCGTCACTGCAATGGCTAAAGTTGCGGCCAGAACACGCCAGTAAAATTATTGGGCTGGACTGGCGTCATGACGACAGCATTGGCGATACACCAAAAAAGGTCGATTGGCTGGTGGTAGATGCGCCGGGATCGCTCACCGACCAGCATGCGGCACAACTGGTGGCCACTGCCCATGCCATGATTATTCCGGTGCAACCCTCGTTTTTTGATGTGGACAGCACCCGGCGTTTTTTAAAGCACGTTGAAGACTTAAAGCGCGTGCGTAAAGGCAAGGTCCAGTTGCATTTGCTGGCCAACCGGGTACGCGCGCAATCCATTGGCAGCAAGCAGCTTGAGGACTTTTTTAGGCAAGTGGATTTTACCCCACTGGGCTGGATTAGCGAGCGTAGCGCCTATCCGCAGCTGGCGGCACAGGGCTTGAGCATTTTTGATCATCACCAGAAACAGTATCAGCCCATGCAGGCCCAATGGCATGAGCTGCTTAACCAGCTGGAACCACCTGCTGCCGGGCCTGTTACCACGTGGTATGCCTAGATTATTTTTGGTTTAGACCGCTCCTGATTACCGGGATCACACTGCTGCCGGGTTAGAGCAGATACAAATCCATGTGCTCAGACTGAATGATTCATAGATATTTTTCACTTTGCCGCTTGTGTAGGCATGTAGTTCGATTAACATAGCTGCATAACCCTCAGCATAATGAGACTGGTGTGCAAGACGTTTCAGCCATTCAACGCCTGCTTTTACTTGGCCTGTTTATTGGGCTAATGCTGCTTAGCTTTCAGGTTTTAAAGTTTTTTATTGTGCCTGTGGTATGGGCCGCCATTCTAGCCTATATCACCTGGCCAATTTATCAGGCCATTTTGCGGACTTTTGGCTATCGGCATAATTTAAGCGCGCTGACCATGACTACCATTTTAAGCGTGGTAATTGGCGTGCCGTTTATTATGGCTATTTTCCTGTTGCAGCATGAAGGCCGCGATTTGTATCTGAACCTGCAACGCCAGATTTTTGCCGGTGGTATTACCTTACCGGATTTTGTCCAGCATATTCCTATTATTGGCAAGGAAATGTCCCGCTTTGTGGCCCAGTTGAATGCGCATCCGCATGATCTGGCCAGCACCATCCGCAGCTGGATGCAGGGGCATATTGGCTATGGCCGGGTGGTACTGGGCGAAATTAGCCGCAATATTTTCAAGCTCACGCTGGCTATTTTAACGCTGTTTTTCTTTTACCGGGATGGCACTTTTATTCTGGATCAGGTGCGCATGGCCCTGAACAAGATTATTGGTTATCGTGTGCATGGTTATTTGCATGCTATTGGCGAAACCACACGCGCCGTCGTGTATGGCGTGGGCCTCACAGCACTGGCGCAAGCCTTGCTGGCTGGCCTTGGCTACTGGGTGGCAGGTGTGCCCAATCCGGTGGTGTTGACCTTCGCCACTTTTCTGCTGGCGCTGATTCCATTTGGTACGCCATTTTCATGGGGCGGTGTTTGCATCTGGCTGCTGTCGCAGGGTCACACCTGGGAAGCGGCTGGCATGGCAGTCTGGGGTTTATGCGTGGTGAGCTGGGTGGATAATATTATCCGGCCACTGGTGATTTCCGGTGCAACCAAAATTCCATTTTTGCTGATTATGTTTGGCGTACTGGGTGGCCTGGCCAGTTTTGGCATGGTAGGCGTATTTATTGGCCCGGTGATTCTGGCAATTTTGCTGGCAGTCTGGCGTGAATGGCTGCATCAAAAGCTGATTGAACCGGAACAGGAAGAACTGTTTGAAGAAAAGCCACTGCTATAGCTGTTATAACAGTGAAGCGGCTTTTTTTATGACGATTGTGTTGGGCTATTCCATAACAAATTCACTCAGCACATCATTTAAATAATTAAATCCGTGTGCGGTACATTGCAGGCGCTGCTCATCTGTAACCAGCAGGCCCTGCTGCCGCAACCGAGTCAATATGGATTGCAGGCTAGTGAGTGACAGGCCTGTCCGCGCCGCATAAAAAATACTAGGCACTCCGCCTTTTAACCGTAAGGCATTCATCATAAATTCAAATGGCATGTCATCGGCAGCAATGGCCTGCCAGTTCAGCATGCTGGCCGGTTGCTGGGCCAGATAATCCTTCGGTTGGCGGGTTTTCTGGAAACGGTAAATGCCCTCTGGCTTAGTTACCTTGCCATGTGCCCCCGCACCAATTGCCAGATAATCCCCAAACTGCCAGTAATTCAGGTTGTGCCGACAGGGTTGTTCTTTGGCCCACGCCGACACTTCATATTGCACATAACCAAGATTTTGCAGCACCGCTTCCCCGGCCTGCTGGATATCGGCCAGAATATCATCTTCTGGCAACACCGGCTGGGTTCTAAAAAATACCGTATTGGGTTCAATGGTCAGTTGATACCATGAAATATGGGTCGCGCCCTGACCAATTGCTGTGTGCAAGTCATACAGAGCCTGTGCCTCGGTTTGGGCTGGCAGGCCATGCATCAAATCAACATTTAAGCGGTTAAACCCCGCCTCACGCGCGCGGGTAATGGCCTGCATGGCATCATCCTGGCTATGAATACGGCCAAGACGCTGCAACTGTGCACTGTCAAAAGTTTGCACGCCCAGAGACAAGCGGTTGATCCCTGCTTCCAGATAATCAGCAAAGGGTTGATGTTCCAGTGTGCCGGGGTTAGCTTCCAGCGTAATTTCACAATCGGCACTAAAGTCAAACAGGGCTTTTAACTGGTTAAATAACCACTGGTAGCCTTTGGCCGAAATCAGCGAGGGCGTGCCACCGCCAATAAATACACTGGAAATGCATCTGCCTTGTGCCAATGGTTGCTGTTGTGCTGCATCTTGTATTAATGCCTGTAAATACGCTTGCTCAAGCGCGGCAGGCAAGGCACTATCTGGAAAATTAACAACAGATGTAGCCTCTTGAACTGCTTGCACTTTTGGCAAGGCATGCGAATTAAAATCGCAGTAAGGGCATTTTTTTACACACCACGGCATGTGAATGTACAGGGCCAGCGGAATGACTGCTGGCTCAAGTAAAACCGGATCGTGCAAAATGGGCATGACTGTCAATTTAGGAGTCTCAACGTGGCCTACTGGCTAATGAAATCTGAACCACAAGGCTTTGGCATTGACCATTTGCAACAGCGCGGTGTTGCATTGTGGGATGGCGTGCGTAACTATCAGGCCCGTAACTTTTTGCGGCAAATGCAGGCTGGTGATCAGGCACTGTTTTACCATTCCAATTGTAAAGTACCGGGCATCGTAGGTCTAATGACAATTGTCAAGGGCGGTTATGCCGACCCGACTCAGTTTAATCCGGAACACCGTTATTACGATCCAAAATCCACCCTTGATAAGCCGCGCTGGACGGGCGTGGATGTAGAATTTGTCGAAAAATGGCCGGAGATTTTGCCACTGTCCACCTTGCGCGAAATGCCGGAGCTGGAAGACCTGCCACTACTAAAAACAGGGAGCCGTCTGTCCCTCATGCCAGTAACACCCGCACAGTGGCAGGCCATTTTACTGCATAAACCCAGCGCATAGACCTCACTCTAAAATCAAATCAGTATGACGATATAACTGCCGCCACATCGTAATCATCAGATAAAAGCCATCAGGTAAATGCCACCATGAAAGGATTGGAACTCAGTACATTATTAATGCTAGGACTGGCTGGTGGCATTGCGCTGGCCAGTCAGGCCGGGGTTAACGCCCAGCTACGTCAGTATGTCAACTCGCCTTATCAGGCCGCCTTTCTTTCCTTTCTGGTAGGCACTGTGATTCTGGGTGCTGTGGTCATGCTGCAAACTGATTCAAGGCCACAGTTGCAGCACCTGCTGGGCATGCCACTCTGGCTATGGGTTGGTGGTTTGCTGGGTGCTTTTGGCGTGAGCGTGTCGATTATTCTGGCGCCACGGCTAGGCGCAGTTAACCTGACTATTATTATTGTGTGCGGGCAACTGCTGGCATCGCTAGTACTTGATCACTTTGGCTGGCTGGGATTTGAAAAACACACTATTAACTGGCAACGCATTGCCGGCGCACTTATGGTGATGGCAGGGCTGGTGTTAACAGTAAAGTACTAGTATTAATTTCTTTATAACAGGGTTTAGCCAAGCTCATACAAAGCATATGTCTGTGCTTACCTTAACAACATTTGTTCTCTACTAGACTAGGTTCAGTTCAATCCCCTATCCATAAGAGAACGTAAATCATGCAAAAAACAAAACTCAGCTTAAGTATAATGACTGGCCTTCTGGCTGCTGCATTAACCGGTTGCGGCGGCAGTGGCGGTGGCAGTGATGACAGCTATACGCCACCAGCACTACAAAATGGGCCTGGCGGTACCCTGCTTGGCTTTTATGCGGAAACTCAGGATGCTAATGATCCTAATGCGGAAGTTGGTGGCATTTATGTCGATGCGCCAAAAGATGAAGGACGTATCAAAGGCCGCGCTTCTTTCCGCTATTTTGACTGTCAGGACAATAACAGTAACAATCTGGAAATTGAAGGCAACAAGCTAACCAGCTACTTGTCTGGCACAATTGAAGGCGCACTGGATTCCACCTCTACCAATGAGAATAATACGGAAATCCTGCTGGCCTTTGACAAACTGTCCTATTCCCGCGCAGACGACAAGTACACTGGTGGCTACGTACTGGATCAGGACGGTAATGATAGCCGTACGGTTAAGGACTGCAATGGCAATGATCAGGATTTTGTCGTTGCACACAAAGGTACTATTACCCTGTATCCATCTGATACGGTATTCCCGAATGATTTTAAAGTGGATGTTAATGCCGCAGGTAATCTCGTTAGCTGGAGTGGTGCACCAAACGGTGTTCGCAAGGCTTTAATTGATGTAATTGATCCAAATGCGATTGGTAATAGCACCGCAAAAGGCATTGTTTATCAAACTATTAGTACTTCCGTGTTACCAACTCATATCGTGCCTAATGATGCAGTGACTGATAATACTAACTACGTGGTGGTGGTGCAGTTATTTGATGAAAATAATAAACCACTGGCATTTAAACAAGTAACTGCCAAGTTTTAATCCTTAGGCTTTAACTTAATTCCAGCCTGCTGTGCTTGCCTTAAGCGGTAAATACAGCAGGTTTTTTATGCCTGTATTGTTATTGGGCAGTATGTTAATGAAGCCATAAGCCTGCTTCTGGAGCATTACCTGCTCGCAGTCCACTCTATTAACCTAAATCCGGCTACAATAGCGCTTGATTATATGATGTAGAAAAACCATGTCAGGGTCACCGACCAAATACAGCTACAAAATGCTAAAGCCTGATAGCCGACGTGATGAAATTCTCACCCTGTTTCATCTGATGTGGCCTATTTTAATTACCCAGGTGGCGCAAGCTGGTTTTGGCCTGATTGATACCGTAATGGCCGGGCGCATGTCACCCACTGATCTAGCCGTGGTGGCTGTTGGAGTGGGATTATGGTTACCCGTCGTGCTGTTTATGGCAGGCGTGATGATTGCCACTACCCCACTGGTGGCAGAGGCCAAGGGCGCCGGGCAAAGTCATAAAATTCCCTGGATTACCCAACAAGCACTGTATCTGGCCGTCTTGCTGGGACTGGCTGGTTTTGCCGTGCTACAGCTTGCCCCCTTAAGCTTTAACCTGCTGGACGTACCGGCGCACCTGCAACCCAAAGCCAGCTTCTTTTTGCATGCCATTGCCTTTGGCATGCCAGCCGTAACGCTATATGCCACCTTGCGCGGTTATACCGAAGCACTGGGTCATCCACGGCCTGTCACGGTGATTAGTATTCTGGGTTTGCTGGGCATTATTCCGCTTAACTATGTGTTTATGCATGGCTTGTTTGGCTTGCCCAAGCTGGGCGGTGCAGGTTGCGGCATTGCTACGGCCAGTATTCAGTGGATCATGCTGATTGTGCTGGCTATTTACTTAAGCCTCTCAAAAACCTATCAGCAGATTAAAATTTTTCAGCAGTTTAGCCGCTTTAATGCAGCCATGATCAGGCGAATTTTTGCACTGGGTGCACCCATTGGCATGGCGATATTCTTTGAGGTTAGCCTGTTTAGTATTGCTGCCATTATTTTAAGTCCGCTGGGCGAAATTGTGGTATCAGCGCACCAGATTGCGCTATCGGTGACGTCGGTATTTTTTATGGCACCCCTTTCGCTGGGCATGGCACTCACCATCCGGGTGGGCCAATTGTATGGCGAGCAAAACTGGTCGGCCATGCAGTATGTGCAACGGCTGGGCTTTATTTTTGCCACCAGTATGGCGCTGGCTGCCATGCTGCTCATGTTGCTGTTCCGCGAGCAAATTACCGGTTTTTATACCACTGATTCAACTGTTCAGGCAACGGCGACCAGTCTGCTGTTGTTTGCACTCATTTACCAGTTGTCCGATGCCTGGCAAGTGGCTGCTGCCGGCTGTTTGCGCGGTATGCAGGATACGCAAGGCCCGATGTGGATTACCCTACTGTCCTACTGGGGCATTGCCCTGCCGCTGGGAATTGTGCTGTCACGGGTATTGCCTTATGGCGCAGCAGGTTTCTGGACTGGGCTGGTCATTGGCCTGACCATTGCTGCAGTATTACTCAGCTTTCGCCTGCGGCATCGACAAAAACTGCTATTCCAGCATTTGGCAGCCAATGTGGCAAGTTCCACGCTCCCTGTTAAAAACCCATAAACACATTTAGCCACATCTGCTCACATAGCCCAACAAAAACACTATTTTTTTGG
Organism: Alkanindiges illinoisensis DSM 15370; assembly: GCF_000619845.1. Lineage (GTDB taxonomy): Bacteria > Pseudomonadota > Gammaproteobacteria > Pseudomonadales > Moraxellaceae > Alkanindiges > Alkanindiges illinoisensis. The sequence goes on from NZ_JHUX01000004.1 coordinate 290,017, forward strand.
GCTTGGCAGGGCGGTATGTGCATGCCACACTGCCCTATTACTCCTGTTTTTGTAAGGTTAAAGTTGTGGCTGAAAAAACCAGTACACCCGGCCGCCGTTTCATCAAGCTAGCTGGTATGACCGCCAGCATTGCCGGCAAGGCAGTCAGCAATTCCATCAAATCCTTTAATGCCAACGATGAAGAAAAACTCGCGGCCAAATCCCGACTGTATGAAGATATTGGCCTTAAGATTGCCGATACACTGGGCGAGATGAAAGGCGCCGTGATGAAAGTGGGGCAGATTGCCTCCCAGTACAAGGATATTTTCCCACCTGAAGTGGCCAAAGCCATTGCCAAGCTGCAACGTCAGGCACCACCAGTACCCTTTAGCACCATTCAATACCAGATTGAACGCGAAATGGGCAAACCGTTAGACCAGATTTTTTCATCTATCGACAGTGAACCATTCGCCGCTGCCTCCATTGGACAGGTGCATCGTGCAGTGTTGCCTACTGGCGAGCGCGTGGTGGTGAAAGTGCAATATCCGGGTGTGGATGAAGCCTGCGAAAGTGACTTAAAGCAGGTGCGGCTGGCGTTGCGATTGGCCGGTGTGTTCAAAATTGACAAAAAGCTTCAGGACAAGCTGTTTGATGAAATGCGGGACAGTCTGACTGCCGAGCTAAATTACAATATTGAAGCGCATAACCTGCAAGTGTTTTCCACTTTTCACCAACCCCTCGACAGCAAGGTGATTATTCCCAAAGTTTATCCGGCCTATTCAACCCGCCGGGTACTCACGTTAAGTGAAGAACTGGGCGATTCCATTGAAACTGCTGCTACCTGGTCACAGGAACTGCGTAATGAACTGGGCGAGCGCCTGTTTCGCCTGATCAGTCAGGAAGTATTTTTCCTGCATAGTTTTCATAGCGACCCGCATCCGGGCAACTTTGCCTTTCGGCCTGATGGTTCCGTGGTGGTGTATGACTATGGCAGCACCAAAACCCTGTCACCTGAACTTGTTAACATCAACAAGCAACTGGTTCGTGCCGCTTTTAGCCATGATATTCCAGCGCTGGAACAAGCCTTGCGCGAATTGCATGTGCGCAACTATAACGGCCAGATTCCGGCAGAGTTTTACCAGCAGTGGATTGATATTCTCATTAGCCCATTAAATGGTGAATATGATTTTGCCAAAAATACAGCGCACCATGACGCCGTGGAATTACTGAAAAAATCCCTGAAGTACTGGGACAGTTTCCAGCCCTCGCCCGAAACCATGATGCTCAACCGCACCATCTCCGGCCATTACTGGAATATGATCAACCTGAAAGTCAAAGACAATTTCAAGCCTTTGCTGGAAGAAGTCGTGCCGCTGCATAGTTCAGCATCGCCCACCTGACCATTTCATGATTTTTTTGAGGATTGATTTGATATGACTAACCATAAGCCACAAACACCTGATAGCCAGTCACTGGAACAATTGCAGCATACTGTAGATGAGGACATCCGTAAAATGCGTGATGCCCAGCAGTTTCGCACGCTGGAAGAAAAAGTACAGGATTTAAAGAATCAGGGCATTGATCCCGCCAAAACCTTTGATACGCGAGGCGATGAGGACGATTAACGTTTAATTTTACTCTTCATAAAACATTAAAAAGCTCGACCAGAATAAAGGGTAAAAACCTCTGGTCGAGAAAACCACGTCTCCCCTATTATACCGCTACCCCCACAATCAGTGTTGCCACATAACCCGCAGTGACACTGCCAGTGACGCTAGACAATTGCAGGGAATAGCCATCGCGAAATACATTGTCAGTGCTCAGGCTGGTTCGGATATCACTGCGTACAATGCCAGAGCGGGTTAGCACATTAACCCCATTAGAACCATCTGCCGGATATGGTCCTTCGGTTTCTTCTGGAATGTTGCCACAACTGCTGACGTTGCCAGTATTATAGTGCTGCTATCAATACTGCCCGACGAATTGGTATCTGTGCTATTTGATGCACTGCCAGACGAGGCTACTGTACTGGAAGTACTACTGTCCCCCGAACTTCCAGCGCAGCCGGCCAGTAATAATGCAGCAGCTCCCCCTGCCTCATGGCCCAGAAGCTGGCGTCTATCCCACTGGCGCGCCATAATTTGCTGGATATCATTGATTAATCCTTTGGAATCCTGTGTCATTATCTTCCCTTAAATGAAAACACAGGCTTAAGCTATCGATAAATAAAGGAAAATATTTGAATACCCTGTTAATCGTTACTTACAGGCAATATTTTATTTAATATTTAAATCATTGATTTTTATTAATTATTTAAAAATACAGCAATTCTTGTTTTATTCATAATCAGCTCAATCCGACAAATAGCAGAAACCCTGTTGAGTGAGTAAATTTAATGTTTAGCGTTTATTTAGCAAGATTTATCAAAGCATTAGCTTAACATGGCTTTAAAGACACTATAGGCGAGCCACATGGCACATACCCCAACAATCACACTTAAGCTGGCATAGCTAAAGGCAATGAGCAGTTCACCACGCCGAATCAGGCTTAAGGTTTCAATGCCAAAGGCTGAAAATGTGGTAAAACCACCCAATAAGCCTGTCACAATAAACAGGCGGGCTTCCTGATTCACCGCTGGAAACTGTTCAGCAGCGACCAGAAAAATACCCGCCAATAGACAACCCAAAATATTAACGCCAAATGTTCCCCATGGAAAATGAACCGGATTCACCTGACGCACGATGAGCGCCGATAAGCCATAACGGGCCATTGAACCCAATGCACCACCAATGGCAACCAGCAGCAAAGGATGAAACATTATTTTTCCTGAACCATGCTAACAAATAAAATCATGAATCTCTTCAAAGACAAAGTCTATTGCCAGAAAGGGCAAGCCGACAGCTTAATGCCTATATCCGGCTTGCCTGCATACTCATTTACAGGAATTTTTGCACACTGTTCAGCAGTGCATTCGGCACCAGTTTTTGCATCTGGTACAGCACTGCCCACGGCAATTTGGGCACAATGGCATTTTTCTTTTTGGCCAGAATTGCTGTTAAAATTTCTTCAGCAACGTCCTTGGCCTTGGCAATAATCGGCAGGCCATGCGAGTTAAAGCCCTGCAACAAATCAGTGCTGACAAACCCCGGGTAAATCAGGCTTAAACCAATATTTTCACGTAATAAAGGCGCACGTACCGCATTAAAATAACTGCTCACCGCGGCCTTGCTGGCTGAATAGGCTGCACCGCTTGGCAGTGGCATAAACGCCGAATAGGATGAAATCACTGCCAGATGCCCGCCCCGTCCCTGCATGCGGAACAGGCTAATGGCGCTTTCACTGGTGGCAATGGCACCCAGCACATTGGTTTCAAAGACCTGTGCATCGCGTTCAATGCGGCCATCGCCCACCTTGCGGCTTTTTAAAATTCCGGCATTGGCCACCACAATGTCAATACGGCCCAGCAGTTCACTAAAGCCCATAAAAATTGGCATGATCTTTTCATTTTCACAAATATTCAGGGCAGCAACCTCAACCTGCACCTGATAGCGCTCGCGGATGCGTTCGGCCAGATTTTCCAGTCGGTCCAGTCGACGTGCAACCAGCGCCAGATTCATGCCACGCTTGGCACAGGCCCAGGCCAGCGCTTCACCAATACCACTGGATGCTCCGGTAATTAAAATATTTTTTTGCTCAGCTCGCGGTAGCAAGGAAGGCATTTTTTGACATCTCCATTGTTTTTTCGGTTTTTGTTCGAAGGTGAATCATATCGGTAGCGTTAAACAACACGCAGCATGATTATTGTAAGTCATTCCGGCCCACCTGCTTATAAAATTTCTTGAGACTTGATCAATAATCTGCAAGTGGATGCTAATCAAATTACCTCAAGTTACCTCAGTTAACTGTTGCTGTTCAGAAAGCTGCTAAAGCGCAGGACTGGTTTGCAAATCCAATACACACTCGGGCAGGGTTTTGCGGTTTGATACTAAAGAATTTTTGAAAACATAATCAAATTAAAAGGTTGGCTTTGAGGAGAAACCCTAATGTACGCGCCCAATTCGGCTTTATTGAATGCTCTGGCACACCATAAAATCAATTTTAAGCAAGTGCTGAAATTTATTGATGCCCGTTATGATTTTGAACCAACCGCATTTCAAAATGGCTCACAAAAAAATGCAGCCGGCGAAAATCAGGGCAGTTGCAAGGTGTTTTGCTTTGCGCACCTGAACAATTTTAACCAGCTTGATACATTGTCGCTGTTTGCCGAGCATTATCAGGCTGTGAAAGATAATCCGGACGGCACAGACCACCAGAATATTCGCCAGTTTATACATCATGGCTGGGCTGGTATTCATTTTGAAGGCCATGCATTAACGCCAAAAGCCAATATTGATGACATCAATGCACAGGCTGCCCAGCTATATGCAGACGGCGGTAGCGAATTTGAGGAAATTGCGGTAACGGAAGCTGCCAGCCAGCAACCCGTTGATGCGCAGCCGGGTGCGACGCCACTAGTGAATGAACCCAGTGACAAACTGTCCGAAAATACTGAAAACTTTGCAGAACCCAGTGCCCCTAAAGATGCCGATGACAGTGTGGATCAGCACAGTGGATCAACCGAAAGTGGGTCAACTGCACCAGATGTGATAGCACCAAGCAATGAAATCACAGAGGATGATAAAACCACGCTGGATGATGCCCGACTGGAAGCAAAAGCTGAACAGGCCATACTGGAAGCAGAAGCGGTTAAACAACAGGTAATTCCACCTTCACCGGGTTCTTCAGGCAGCATGGCCACCGAAACCACTTATTATACAGATAATGACAGTGTGACCGATGGCACAGCGCTGCCCGAACCTGCTAACTCAGCAACCGAAACCAGCCCGCAAACGCCTGAGCAGACTGCTGCTTTAACCAATGCTGACACCAGTACAAGTACTATAGATTCAACGCCGAGTGCTGATTCAGCTAACATCAGTGGTAGTGCCAATTCCAGTGCAACTGAACTCACAGCAGCCAATGCCGAGCATGTGGCTGATAATCCAGCTGCGTTTATTGAAGAAAAAAATACAACCAGTGATCGCAGTGAACCAGCAACGTCACAGTCACAGTCACAGGATACTGCGGATACTGCGGATACTGCGGATACTGCGGATACTGCGGATACTGCGGATACTGCGGATA
>NZ_JHUX01000004.1:295189-471815 GCF_000619845.1 Alkanindiges illinoisensis DSM 15370
GGATACTGCGGATACTGCGGATACTGCGGATACTGCGGATACTGCGGATACTGCGGATACTGCGGATAAGCTATCTTCCGCTAATATTAATGCAAGTGGCTTAGCCTCAGCCAGTGCATCGGAAATTGCTGAAAGTAATGCCAATCACATTGCCGATAATCCTGCCGAATTCATTGATGAGAAAAATACATCAACAGCAGCGGATGAACCGGCAACAGGTGCAGAAGATCATATCCATGCCAGCACAGCGCCTGAACATGACACCGACAAGCATATACTTGATGGTCACGGTGCGGCTGATCCTGCAACAGATGCTACCCGCGATGGTGAACGCACTGAAAAAGTGGTAAGCAGCGAAAATCAGCCAGCCAATAAACCGTAATACAGGCTGTTGTCTTGGGCTTTATGACAACACAGCCCCATTAAAAAAAACGGCAGAAATTTATCGTTCTGCCGTTTTTTTAATTCATTTTTAAAGCTGTTCCTGAGCAAGCCAGTGCATCACGCCCTGTGCTGCCTGCTGCCCGGTTGCAAAACAGGCTGTGAGTAAATAGCCGCCGGTTGGTGCATCCCAGTCCAGCATTTCGCCGCAGCAAAATACACCCGTTTTGTGCTTGAGCATTAATTGGCCATCCAGTGCTTTACGGCTTACCCCACCAGCGGTACTAATGGCCTCATCAATAGGTCGAAACCCTTTAACCTGAACAGCTAAGCATTTTGTCATAGCTGCTACCTGTTGTGGATTTTGCCAGTCTGCCTTGGGCAATACTTCACGTAACAAAGCTGCCTTGGTTTGATCCAGTCCAGCCTTGCGCCAGATATTATTAAGCGATTGCTTGGCAACTGGCTTTAATTTTTGTGCCAGTACAGCCTCCTCCAGATCTGGCAATAGGTCCAGATAAATACAGGCAGATTTGTACTCATTAAACTGCTGACGCAATTCACGGCTCAAGCGGTAGATTAGTCCGCCTTCCAGCCCGTAATGACTAATGACGGCTTCGCCCTGATAAATCCTGATTTCCTGACTATTATCTGATTGTACCCAGGCCTTAATGCGCTTAAGAGGTTGTCCGGCCAGTGGCTGCATAAAGTCCGACCAGTTAACCTGCACCCCCACATTGGAGGGCTGCAACGGCACAATGTCTACATTCTGCACCTGCAATAACGGAATCCAAGCAGCATCACTGCCCAGCCTTGCCCAGCTTCCACCACCAGTGGCCAGAATCACAGCTTTTGCCTGAACAGTAATTGATTGATCCTGACGCAAAAATTCCAGTTGCTGATCTTGCCATCCTGTCCAGCGATGACGGTAAAAAAACTCTACCCCCAGTGTTTTTAACCGGTTTAACCAGGCACGCAATAAGGGTGCGGCTTTCATTTCTACCGGAAAAATCCGCCCGGAACTGCCAACATAGGATTTAATACCAAGACCCTGCATCCAGTCCTGAATCCAGCGTGCATCACACGCCGCCAGCATGGGTTTGAGCCAGTCTGGCTGGTCATAACGCTGCACAAACGCCTCAAAGGCTTCATTGTGGCTAATGTTAAGGCCAGTTTTCCCAGCCATCAAAAATTTGCGTGCTGCCGAAGGCTTTTGCTCATAGACCTGCACCGTATGCCCAGCCTGCGCCAGTACTTCTGCTGCCATCAGTCCGGCTGGCCCGGCACCCACAATGACTATCGGTAAGTCGCTTGATGAACAAGTATTTTCAGGCATATCAACAGCGCGCCATAGGACTGATATAACTATCAAAACGGGTTTGATACTGCGCAGGCTTGGTGATAATCAATTCTTCACATGGCTCGCCACGCGCCAGATATTTCACCTCAAAATGGGTACGTGCCGAATCAGGTGCAATGGCCTGCCGCACAAACGGCAATTTCCACATCTGCTCAAGCTGGCTAGCTGCTTCATCCAGATAGGCCGGGATATTGCTGGCAAGGGTAATGCGGGCATTATCCTGCAAGCGCGATAATAAAAATTCAAAAAATGGCATGTTCAGCCAGCGCTGCGCCGGGTTTTTCGGTTCTGGATTGGGATATAGCAGAAATAACTGCTCAACCGTTTGTGGCAATAAAGCATGCACCACCCACGGAATGGCATCGGCATGTACCGGATATAAATTTTCCAGATGGTGATCCTGCTGGCGTGCGGCAAACACCTTGAATTTTGCGCTGGTGCGTTCAACCGCCACCAAGATTTTGTCAGGGTTTTGCTCGGCAAACAAAATGGCATGCCGACCCATGCCTGCACCGATTTCCAGGCAAATGGCCTGACTAAACTGCGGCAGCACAAAATTGCGCGGCGCTTGCAGGTATTGGGGCTGAAATAAACGCGCAGACATGGTTAATTTCCTAAAACAGTTTAGCGGCAAATTTACTCACCACCCTCAATTCTTCCTAGACCTGCCCTATGGTGCTGTTCAGGTTTGTCTTGCTATAAACAGGCGCCAGATACATTGTATAGCTACGTTTTATAAGCATGTTGAACTTTAATATGGCAGCAAAACCTTGCAGTAGTGTAGTTGAACAAGGGCTTATCATTGCGCGAAGTCTAGCAAGACTTTGACAGGCGGTGGGAACATTGTACAGAACTCCACATTGCAAAAAAATCTCAAGCTTTTACACTAGTGTTTTCCATGACCAAAAACTTGTACGCATCATGTCCAAGCCTGTTACTTTTCCATGCCCACACTGCAAAAAACCATCCCTATGGCATGACAATCCCTCGCGGCCATTTTGCTCGGAACGCTGCAAACTGATTGACCTAGGGGCATGGGCCAATGAAGATTACAAGATTGCCAGCCCCACTGCACCTGAACATACAGAGCCCAAGGCTGATGATCTGAATGATTAATCCATAAAATATTTAAGATGCTGTTTTGCTGAGATATTATCGAATAAGTCCTGACAATAAAAAAACTCCTGTCATTGCCAACAGGAGTCATCACCGTATATATCAACTTACTGCATTTTTCTTAATAAATTTTTAACTGCTAGCTTTCTTAGCCTTCTTTAATTTTCAAAATAAATCTGGTTAATTAGCCAGAGGCGCAACGGATTTAGAAATAATCTGGTTGAGTACCCATTTGGTTTCCAGTTGGCCAGAAGCGGGATTTTGCATCACATCCTGTCTGACATCCAGAATATAGGAATAGCCAGGTTCAAAATTAAAGCCTTCAATATTGGTTTTGAGTGGATTAAAGTTGTTTTCATAACGGTTGCGATATTGCAGGCATTCAATCTGGCCACCGTTGATACTGTCACACAAGGCTTTACGCGGTGAAACTTCAATCAGGAAACTAGGAATAGGTTTTACCTTGACTGCTTTAACCTCGCCATTTTTAACCACTGGCGCCTTGGTATCTATCGCTTGATTGGTCTGGCAGCCGGTTAGGATTACAGTACTAGATGCCACAGCAGCCAGCACTAGTTGTTTGAACGACAGGTTTTTTAGCAGCAGGTGTTTCATCTCATTACTCCAGTCATATGACATTTTAAAAAATTTTAATAAACCTAGAGTAAAGGTTTTTTGATGAATTACCAGTAACTTACACAATTTTAAAAACGACAACATCTGTAAAAAAATATTTAATGACAAAATGTTACATGGTATTAGCCCGCACGGCCTGCCAAAAATGGATTTGTTCGTTTTTCCTGCCCAATCGTTCCCATCGGCCCATGACCGGCAATAAAACGGGTTTCATCCGGCAGACTAAACAGCTCACGCTGGATAGAGGCAATCAGTTGCGCATGGTTGCCACGCGGAAAATCAGTGCGGCCAATCGAACCTGCAAACAGCACATCGCCAGTCCATACCAGATTTAAATCCTTGCTATACAACACCACATGGCCTGGGGTATGGCCGGGCGTAAACCGTACTTCAATCGGATACTGGCCCAGATACAGGGTTTCATTTCCCGCTAGCCACTGATTGACTACCACAGGCTGCGGCACTGGAAAGCCAAACATCTTTGACTGCTGCTCCAGCGCATCCAGCCAGAACGCATCTTCTGCATGCGGGCCAATAACTGGCACCTGATAATACTGTGCCAGCTCACCCACTGCACCCGCATGATCCAGATGGCCGTGTGTTAGCCACAGGGCGACTAGTTTAAGCTGCAACTGTTCAATGGTTTGCTTGAGCCGCGCCACCTCCCCGCCTGCATCAATCAGCACAGCTTCGCGACTTTCATCATCCCACAGCAGGGTACAGTTTTGTGCAAAGGGCGTTACGGTCAGAATTTGATAGTGCAACATGGCTATCTTTGCTCTCTACAGGTCAATTTCTTAACAAAAAACAGTTTTAACAAGGTGCTGACTTAACAGCAACAGGGTTATGAGCGCTTACAAATTAGGACTAGAGGTTTGAGCAGCACAATGCACAGGCTCGCTGCCAGAGACAATCCCTGAATTCAGAAACCCTTCAATCAATGGCGCGGTAAGCGCTTCCATCATGTCCAGATGCAAGGGGTGGATATTAAGCGCTGGAATGTAATGATACGATTTGCCGCCCGCTTGCAGAAAAATATGCTGGTTTTCCAGTGCCAGCTCCTCCAGGGTTTCCAGGCAATCCGCAGAAAATGCCGGACTGATTACCTGAATATGCTGTACCCCCTCTGCCGCCCATTGCTGTAATAAATCACTGGTATACGGCTTGACCCATTCCTGCTTGCCAAAGCGGGACTGAAAGCTAATGGCCCACTGTGCATCATTCAGGCCTAGTGCCTGCGCTACCAGTCTGGCCGTGACGTGGCAGCGCTCGGGATAAGGATCGCCCTTATCGGCGTATGGCTTTGGAATGCCATGAAAAGACATCAGCAGTTTGTCTGGCTGGCCGTGCTCCTGCTGATAATCCCGTATAGTTTGCGCCAGTGCCTTAATCAATAGCGGGTGCTGGTAATAATCCTTGATAACGCATACCGATAGCATATCCCGCTGCTTTGAAGTCCATTGATTAACCGCATCAATTGCTGCCCCTGTGGAAGTGGCGGAGTATTGGGGAAACAACGGCAGCACAATCACATGCTCAATCCCGGCCTGCCTGATTTGATCCAGTGCACCGGAAGTACTGGGGGCACCATAACTCATGGCAGGTAATACCCGAACATCCACATGCGCAAAACGCTGCTGTAAGCGGTCGGCCAGCAAATCGACCTGCTGTTGCAGGATCAGCCGCATGGGTGAATCTCCATCCTGCCAGATGCTGGCATAGGCTTTTGCCACACGCTTGGGCCGAAATGGCAGCACAAACAAGTTCAGGATAATAGCCCACAGCAACCGGGAAATTTCAATCACACGCTGATCCGACAAAAACTGCTTTAAAAACTTGCGGACTGCGGCAGGCGTGGGCGCATCTGGTGTGCCCAGATTCATGAGCACAACAGCCACACGTGGCTTAGATACTGTAACGCTGGACGCTGTAGCGCTGGATAAAACAGAGGTTGAGAGTGCAGGCTTGGTAGAAACAGGCATGGACAGTATGAAATGTCAGGAATAAGTCATCTAAACTTAGCAAGGCTGCGCTAAAATTACAAAAGCTTTAATGGCAAATAATACAAAGTCTATTTAATTATAAAAATACTGGTCAGTTATAAATTTCTGGTTAAATGGCTTTTTTGCCCTGATTCATGGTCATTAAGGTTTTTTCAGCTTGCGGGGTCAGTTCCCAAAGCAAGCGCTGCCGGTTATCGCGCCCGGAAGGCACAATCCAGTTGTTGTGTTTGAGCTGCATCTTGATGGTATGCAAAGCCCGGATGTTAATCTGGCTACGGGCAGTGGCGTGTGCACGTGGCATCACTTCGCGCACGTCTCCCAGCGAGGTCTGGTTTAAAAACTCGTTAATGACGCGGGAAAAGTTTTCTTCAGGCGCTGCAGGACTAAACCCGGGGCCCAGCACTGCCAGTATTTCACCCCACTTCATTTTGCGCTGGGGACGCAGTTCCTTGAAATTGCCATCCTGATAGGCATGCACTTTATAATCAAAGGAAAACAGCTCATCCGGATGAACACGCGGAATCTGGATTGCTTCTTCACGAAACACATTATTTTTCAGTTCCAGCTGGGCAATTTTCTGGCGCAACTGGTCAACTTCTTCCTGGAGTTTCTGGGTATTTTGCGGACGAATCCAGCCGGCTGAAGGATAACGCTCAATCATTTGCGGCATGGCATGGCGCACTGCCATTTCCAGATCACGCATGTTGCGATAGCTTACCACCACATCGCGCTCACGCTGGAGCTGCTGGCGAAAATCACTGAACTTGGATTTCCCTTCGCCAGTTTTTTCCTGTAATTCTGGCGCACGGCTATCCGGCGCTTCATGCATCAGCACCAGAATTGGTTTTTGCTTGGTCACTGCATAAATGTACTCAAGGTGCATATAGCTAACACCAGACGCAGACAGGTCGCCGTAGCACCCGCCCAGCAGCAGCACAAAATAATCACAGTCATCAATCTGGCGGCGGGCAAATGCCGTGGTGAGCGGTGTACGCTGTTCCAGACCCCAAGAAAAAAAACCCTGACTGACAAGCGCCTGTGACAATACAACGCGTTCAGCTTGCATATCTACACCAGAGGTACAGATAAAAACATGATAGCGTTTGTCAATCATAACGACATCCTTGCTAAATCACCCATCAGTGCATACCGCGTTAGCATGTGATACTCATCACATTATACTGCAAGTTCATTGCAAAAATGGTCACTTTTATCCCAATAGCGGTATTTACAAGCAATTTATGCTTACTTCCTTAATGCTGGGCAGTCTACCGCTCAATTCTGCGCGACGCAACTGGCGGCCATGGATTCAATATCTGCCTGCTGCACTGAGATGAAAACAGGTGAAAACGATTTTATTAAACTGTTGAGTACCGGTTGCGCCATATTCGCATTTCCGGTCACATAGCATTGTAACTTAACTACTGGCTGCTTTGCACTTTCAATTTCAGTGCCAGCCGTCTGTATTTGTCCATTATTTAACCGCTGGGCAGTAAGTACCCGTCCGGTTTGCCGGGCAACTGCCAAACCGGAATCTACCAAAACAAACTGCTCACCAAATACCGCACGGATGCTGTTTTTTAAAAACGGATAATGGGTGCAGCCCAATACCAGATGATCTGCCCCGGCTTGTTGTAATGGCCGCAAAATCCGCTCCAATTCCTGCTGGCAGGCCTTGCTATCCTGCTGGCCCTGCTCAACAAACGGCACCAGTGCCGGACTTATTGCTGTCAAGACCTGTACCTGTGCAGGCACCGCAACCTCAGCAATCACATCCTTGAGCAGACTACCACGCAGGGTTCCCGGCGTTGCCAGCACACCTACTACCTTTGAGCGACTTTTTAGCACGGCAGGCTTAACCGCTGGTACCAGCCCAATAATCGGAAAACCCGGCCCATAGTGTTCACGCAATGGCGTCAGGCTAAAAGCAGAAGCAGTATTGCAGGCAATCACCACCGCCTTGCAGCCCTGCGCATGCAACCATTGCACCGCCTGTGTGGTGAGCTGGCAGATTTCATCATCACTGCGCTCGCCATACGGCACATGCTTGGTATCGGCCAGATAAATAATGGATTCCTGCGGCAAATAAGCCTGTAACTCCTGCACAATCGACAAACCGCCCATACCAGAATCGAACACACCAATGGGAGCTGAGCTGAGCTGTAACGGATTGACAGCAACGGCAGGAGATGAAAAATCGGTAAGCGTAGACTTCATAGGCGCAGCATTTGCACGTTAAGGAAACTGGACACAAGCCAGCAATTGATCAGGACTATTTTGTTTGGCAAGTCACTGAATACTTGGACGGTTTGCTTTAATCTCCTCTTAAATCAAGATCAAAGCTGTACCAAAGATCCGGCTACTAACCCGTCAGGCCATTAAGCATTTGCGCTATTCTGCCAGCGCCTCACTATTTAAGCAAAACTCAAAATCACCGCTGCTGAATTTTACAACAGTCTGGCCATCCTGTTCCAGAAACTCACCTTCATTCAGCAAATGATAAAAAGCATTGCGATGAATCAGGGCATCCAGATTCCAGCGTACATTAATATAGGGCCGGATTTCGCCCGCATATTCGCGCATGAATACCGGATGCTGTTCATCAATCACCACGACATCATCAGTCTGAGTAATGCAGGTTAGATATTGCTTGCCATCGGTACAGACTTTTTCAATGCGGTTGACTAGCAAAGGTGCGTCTTCTACCTCAATCAGCAGCTTTTCAACCGGGGTTTTCAGGTAATACTGGCCGTCATCTTCACGCCACAATACGGTAGAAAATAGCCGGATTAGCCGTTCCCGATTGATTTTTGAACCCTCATGCCACCATTCGCCGTTGGCCCTGACTGTCAAGTTCATACTTCCACAGACCTGTGGATTCCAGCGCTCCAGTGGCGGAATGGCACGTTTGGACTGACCCTCATAGTCTTTCAGTAAAGCCGCGATTTTGCTAAGGCTGGCACCCGCTGAAACTATGTCGGACGCTGAAGCTATTGACGGGCTTTCAGGCTGATTTTTGGGTAGGTTTTCTTCATTCATTGTCTAATATGTCCAAGTTGACACCAAATAATCAACGTATTGCCAATTGGCTTAAACCTGTGAATAACTTTATACTATAGGATAATGCTTAAGACACTCCTTTTTTGTGTCTCACTGTACTCATGGCAGCACCGGACAATGCTTGGCAAATTGCCTTGAAGCATCTTACGGTTGCCACCCTTATCATATGAGGAGTCCTTCATGGAACACATCGAACGCGAAGCGATGGAGTTTGACGTGGTCATCGTTGGTGCAGGACCTGCTGGTCTTGCTGCCGCTATTCGCCTGCGCCAATTGGCAATTGAAAAAGACATGCCTGAACTATCGGTTTGTGTGGTAGAGAAAGGTTCCGAAGTGGGCGCTCACATTTTATCGGGTGCAGTGCTGGAACCGCGCGCAATGAATGAGCTGTTCCCGGACTGGAAAGAACAGGGCGCGCCGCTGAATGTACCAGTAACCGAAGACAAAACCTATTTCCTGCTGTCAGATGAAAAAAGCGTGGAAATGCCGCATTTCTTCGTGCCAAAAACCATGCACAACCCAGGCAACTATGTCGTGAGCCTTGGCAACGTGGTGCGCTGGCTGGGCCAGAAAGCCGAAGAAATGGAAGTGTCCATTTTCCCGGGCTTTGCTGCGGCTGACGTGCTGTACCATGAAGATGGCAGTGTGCGTGGCGTGGTAACTGGTGACATGGGGATTGGCAAGGATGGTCAGCCAACCCATAACTTTGCACCGGGCTATGAGTTGCTGGCCAAATACACTATTTTTGCTGAAGGCTGCCGTGGTCACTTAGGCAAGCGCCTGATGAGCCGGTTTGATTTGTGCAAGGATTCTGATCCGCAGCATTACGGTATTGGCATTAAAGAACTGTGGGATATTGATCCTGCCAAGCACAAGCCAGGTCTGGTAATGCACGGTGCAGGCTGGCCATTGACCGAAACTGGTTCCAGTGGCGGCTGGTGGTTGTATCATGCTGAAAACAATCAGGTGACACTGGGCATGATCATGGATCTGTCCTATAAAAACCCGCATGCCTATCCGTTTGAAGAAATGCAGCGCTGGAAACATCACCCTGTAATCAAGCAATATCTGGAAGGCGGCAAGCGTGTTTCCTACGGTGCGCGTGCCGTAGTCAAAGGTGGCTTGAATGCCCTGCCTAAACTGACCTTTCCGGGCGGCTGCCTGATTGGTGATGATGCAGGTTTCCTGAACTTTGCCAAAATTAAAGGCTCACACACCGCCATGAAATCCGGCATGCTGTGCGCCGAAGCAGTGTTTGAAGCCTTGGCAGCAGGTCGTTCTGGTGATGAAGTCACTGCCTACACCGACAAGTTCAACAATAGCTGGTTACGTGAAGAGCTGTTCAAGTCCCGTAACTTTGGTGCGGCCATGCACAAGTTTGGTACCTTTGTGGGTGGCGGCTTTAACTTTATTGACCAGAATATTTTCCGCATTCCGTTCACCCTGCGTGACCTGATGCCGGACTATAAGTCTTTGCAAACTGTTCAGGAAAATAACCACAAGCCCAACTATCCAAAGCCTGATGGTAAAATCAGCTTTGACCGCTTGTCGTCTGTATTTATTTCCAACACCGTGCATGAAGAAAATCAGCCAGCGCACCTGAAACTGACTGATCCGAATATTCCGGTTGAAGTGAACCTGCCGAAATGGGCTGAGCCTGCACAGCGCTATTGCCCGGCTGGCGTGTATGAAATTGTGAACGATGGCGGTGCGAATAAAGACCAGCCACGCTTCCAGATTAACGCGGCCAACTGTGTACACTGCAAAACCTGTGATATTAAAGACCCATCACAAAACATCACCTGGGTAACTCCAGAAGGTGGTGGCGGTCCTAATTATCCCAACATGTAGGATTGTTCTTGCGGTACGGCAAAGCAATGCTTTGCTAGTCGTACCTCATATCCAAATATGTAATTCGGATATGAAAAAGGCCTCAACAATGGTTGGGGCTTTTTATAATGAGATAATACGTTAATTTTAAAGTGGTATTTTCTTAAATATTTTTGAGAGAAACATGGTGCGTCAGCAAGGCATATTAAAACAATGGAACCCTGAAAAGGGCTTTGGTTTCATTCGCCCTGATGACGGCGGCAAAGATATCTTTATTCATATTAGTGCATTCCCAAAAGATGGAGTTACCCCACGAATTGGCGAAAAAATTCGCTATGAAGTCAGTGTAGATCATCAGGGAAAACCAAAAGCAGCATGTATTGAGAGACTTGATGTTACCCCCATAACGAACCGAGCAACAATTAGAAAAAATTACAATAAAAACAAAAGATTAAAAACCAATTTTTTATCGGGCATTGTGTCACTACTGATTGGAATACTTGTGGTTCTTGGCATTGTTTATACTATTTACAGCCAATATCAGCGCAGTCAATTGGCCAAGCAGCCCGTGACATCACCTTCAGTCTCTACCCCAGTTGAAGTTACTCATATACCTTCGTCCACATCTCAATTTAGCTGTGATGGTCGGCAGCATTGCAGTCAAATGCATTCGTACGAAGAAGCAGTCTTTTTTATTAATCACTGTCCGGGTACAAAGATGGATGGCGATAATGATGGTGAACCTTGTGAAGGTCAGTTTTAATCAGCTTTCTATTCCAACTTCGCCGCTTCTATAAACCAGTCCTTATTTTCAATTTGTGCCAGCTCGTCAGTAGTCGGCTGTACTGCGCTATCCCGAAAGCCCTGAATGAGTGGATGCGGTGTGCCAATGCAAATATCCAGTGCCAGTCGCTCGGCGTTAAAATCATAGCGTCCGCGATGAATCATTTGGGCATTAAACACCAGCACATCACCCTGCTTTAAGGTAATGAGCTGGCTGTGTGGTAAATCATCGTGCTGCTGGTAGCCATCTTTGGCAAAACGGACCTTGCTTTCGAGGCCTGAATCCCACTGCTGATGGCTATGCGGAATCAGCTCAATCCCGGTTTCATCCCGTAGTGGAATACGTACATGCAGTGAAGTCAGTTCAGAATGTGCCTGCTGTTGCTGCACCTCAGGAATGGGGCTGTATTGCAGGTCACGGTGCCAGTAGTTGTGTTTTTGTGGATCAGCAGGGTTAAAAAATAGCTGGGTATTGTGAAAATACAACCCTTCGCCAAACACTGCTTTTAAAGTATCAACCAAAACCTTGCAGGACAATTCCTGAAAAAATGTCAGTCGCTGTTCAGGCTGTCCTGCAAAATACTTGGGCAATGTGAGTGAATGCATATTTACCAGTTGATCAAAATCCGGATTAGGTTGGTTTTGTTCCAGCCATTGCGTATAAATGGGTTCAACACTTTGGTAAAGCTGGCTAATTTGCAGTGAAGTCAACAGTTGCGGCAACACTAGATAGCCATGTTGCTGGTAATGGTGCTGCTGGTAAGCGTGTTGATCATACTGGCACCGGGAGTGAACGGGTTGCAGGGCTTTATCCATGCTGTGCTCCGAGCTGCTGCGCTTGCCTGCCCTAGTTTTGCTGTTCTGTATTTTTGGTACTTTCAGCTAGCTCGGCATTGACATAGCTGACAATCATGCGGGTCACGCCCTTGATCATGTCATCAAAGCTGATATTGGGATTAGGCATTATCAGGTGACGGATAATTGGAAAAATCCCGCTATTGATGCAAATGTAGGCCATTGCCGGAATATTCGGTACGCGCAGATATTTGGGATTGTTCATCACATAACGCATAATCAGTTCCATCAGGCCCTGTTCCATCTTGTCCACGTATTGCTCATATTCCAGCGCGCCCACATAACGCACGCATTTCAGGTAACGCTCATTATCACGCTTGAGCAAATTACTGAACTCATAAAACATGATTTCAAGCGCCTGTTCCAGCTCCACCTGAACCAGCAATGGGGCAACATTTTTGAGCATCATCAGCACTTCATCAGTGAAATGCCGACCCATGGCTGCATAAATTGCTTCCTTGTTCCTGAAGTATTCATACAGTGAACCGACGCTAATTCCAGCAATTTCAGCAATATGCCTCGTGGTCGTGCCTTCCATGCCGCGCTCCACCATGCAAATGAATCCTGCTTCAATAATGGCATCAACAGTGATTTTGGCACGAGTTTGCTGTGGCTTTCTGACCATAAAACACCCCAATTGAATCCGAACACATGATCGGATTATAGTGGATGAACCATGACAGCAGGTCAATTGCCTATCTGCCCAGCCCAGTAAAAACCAGCCTTTATTTACAAACTTTATTGATAAATCATGTGGTTTATTCAGGCGTATATATTGCTAACAGTATAATCCGGTAAAGCTGTAGCCTTTATTTTTTCTTGATATCAAACAGATACTGCGTTTTTCCGTTATTGTCCTGCTGGTGCTGGCCAAGCAGTTCATGCCCCAGATGCAGGCAAAACTTGGGAATATCACGCGTGGTTGAAGGATCAGTTGCCACCACATGAATGATCTGGCCAGACTGGCTTTTGCGAATGGCCTGATGCAGCATCATGACAGGTTCAGGACAGTTTAGGCCGCTAGTGTCAAGATGAACGCTATCCAGCGTTAGGTTGTCGGCAGGGTTTGAAGAATTTTCAGGCATGATCAATTTGGCAGGTTCAGTTTGACAGGTTAAACATGCCTCACATCATAGCATTAACCGCTTGTAAATTTCCGTGCGGTTACAGCAAGCTTAATGATGCAAAAAGCCTGTTTTTTAGGCAAGAAGTTTTAATGCAAGAAGCGGCGAGCTCGGCTATGATAGCCCTATCCTTTTTTGTTTTTGACTTGAGATTTAAAAATGCGTGAGGAACCAGGCCCGTCGTGGACAATGCGTGGCCTTAAAAAATGGTTATCAACTGCACCAGAAACCCGTGATGAGCTAATGAAGCTGGTGCATGATTCACGAAAATTTTTAGAACCCGATACCGTCGATATGCTGGAAGGCGTTCTGGATTTGCCTGCAACCCAGATCCGCGAAATTATGACGCCACGCCCTGCCATTGTCAGCCTGGTTGAAGACGATGCCCTGCTGGATATTTTGCCGGTATTGATTGAATCGGCGCATTCCCGTTTTCCGGTTTTTTCTGCCAGTGAACAGGACACCGTGGTTGGCATTTTGCTGGCCAAGGACTTGCTGCCAGTGCTGGGTCAAAGCAACCAGCTCATTGATGTAAAAAGCCTGATGCGCCAGCCAGTGTTTGTGCCGGAAACTGCGCGTTCCGATCAGGTGCTGCGCATGCTCAAGCACACGCAAACGCATATTGCCATTGTAGTGGATGAATACGGGACAACATCTGGCATCGTCACGCTGGAAGACCTGCTGGAAGAAATTGTGGGTGAAATTGAAGACGAACATGATGTCGATGATCCACTGGCCGAATATATCGTGCCAGACCATGAAGTCTCTGGTGCCTGGCTGGTACAGGCTCTAACCCCGATTGAGCATTTTAATGATGTGTTAAGTGCGGAATTTTCCACTGAAGAGGTGGAAACCATTGGCGGCCTGCTGTTGCAGGAAATTGGTCGTGTGAGCGATCTGGAAGGCCAGGTGGTCAATCTGAATGAGTGGACGTTTAAGATTTTGCAGGCGGATGCCCGCAGCATCATTCTGGTTAGAGCTGTAAAAGCATGAGAAATGTATTTGCACGCTTGAATAAAAAAAACAGCAAATCCCGCAAAAACGCCAATGACCCCAAACTGCCGTTAATTAGTGCCATGATTTTTGCGCTGCTGGCTGGAGCCATGCTACCGCTATCGCTATCGCCCTATGAATGGTGGTGGTTTGCGCTGATTTCTCCCGCCATTTTTTATGTGTTGCTCAATAACCGTAGCACCAAACAGGCCTTCTGGATTGGTCAAAGCTATGGTTTTGGTCTATGGACGGTAGGTGGATTCTGGCTATACACCTCAATTCATGTGTACGGCGACACACCGATGCCGCTAGCCCTTGGCATGATTGCTTTTGTTGGCATAGGCATGGGTCTGTTTAATGCAATTCAGACCGCACTATACCGACGTTTTTTTGGCCATAGTCCGCTCACCTTTGCCCCGCTGTGGGTGTTTGCCGAATGGACCAAGACCTGGATTTTTACCGGTTTCCCGTGGCTATTTGCCGGGTATGCGTTTACCACTTATCGGCTGGATAATTTTGCCCCGCTGGCTGGCATTTATGCTGTATCGTTTGTGGTGATTTTTATTGCTGCCAGTCTGGTGGAAATTGCCAAAGGCCGTCTGTTCTGGGCCTTGCCATCCCTTTTACTGATAGCAATTGCCGTTGGTTTGGGACAAGTGCAATGGACCAGCCCCAAAAAATCCGCGCCGCTAACGGTGTCATTAATTCAGGGCAATATTCCACAAGATTTAAAATGGCTCACTGAATATCAGGGCGAAACACTGGCCATTTATGCCACCTTAAGCCAAAAGGAATGGGGACGTGATCTGGTGGTGTGGCCGGAATCCTCCATTCCTTTGTTTCAGGCCGATGTGCAACCATTTATTGATGCCGTGGCAAAGCATGCGGCGCAGTCCAATTCCGCGTGGGTGACTGGTATTCCCTATGCCGAATTAAATACCTATAACCCGGCCACCAACAGCTACGATGAGTTTTATAATGCCATTATGGCGGCTGGCAAGGACTCGCATGGCTTGTATAAAAAGCAGCGACTGGTGCCATTTGGTGAATATGTGCCATTATCAGGCACCCTAAAATGGGTACTGCCCTCGCTTAAAAATGACGTGAGCATGACCAGCTTTAGCGCAGGTGGCAGCAACCAAAAGCCATTAAATGTGAAAGGACATCGTCTGGCTGCTGCGATTTGCTATGAAGTGGCCTATCCCAACCTGACCCGCAACAATGCACAGCGCAGTGATTTTCTGGTGACACTGTCCAATGATGCCTGGTTTACGGGTACTGATGGCCCGTGGCAACACCTGCAAATGGTACAAATGCGCGCCAAGGAAAATGGCCGCTGGTTTATCCGTGCTACCAATACGGGCGTAACAGCCTTTATCAATCCACAAGGCCACATTGAACGTATGCTCAAGCAGGATGTGCGTGGGGTATTACGCGGTGACTTGCCAGCCATGCAGGGCAGTACCCCTTACATGCGTTTTGGCGACTGGCCGATTTTAATTATTAGTGGTCTGCTGTTACTGCTGGGTGGTTGGGTGAAGCGCAGTAGTTCGCCACGACGACGCTAATTTGCCACCCAGCGCAGAACCCAAAATAGGACAACACCATGATTACCCTGCATCACTTGAATAACTCACGCTCGCAAAGAATCTTGTGGCTGATGGAAGAACTGGAGATTCCCTACCAGATCAAGTTTTACCAGCGTGATGCCAAAACCATGCTGGCACCGCCAGAACTGAAAGCTGTACATCCGCTAGGCAAATCACCTGTGATTACCGATGATGGCAATCCCATGGGAAATATCACCTTGGCAGAATCCGCGGTCATTATTGATTATCTGGTAAAAACTTACGGAAATGGCCGTCTAATGCCTGCCGACAATACCCCGGAACGCATCCGTTATGATTACTGGATGCATTATGCAGAAGGTTCTGCCATGCCACCGCTGGTAATGAAACTGATTTTTAACCAGATTCCCAAGCAGAAAATGCCATTTTTTGCACGGCCGATTGCCCGCAAGATTACTGAGCGGGTGCTGGGTGCCTATATTGATCCGCAATTAAAGCTGCATCTGGATTATTTAAGCAGTGAACTGCAACCATCCGGTTGGTTTGTGGGCGATACGTTTTCAGCAGCAGATATCCAGCTTAGTTTTCCACTGGAAGCGGCGTCCCAGCGCACTAGCCTTAAGCAGCAATACCCTAAGCTGGTGGATTTCCTGAAGCGGATTCATGCACGGCCAGCCTACCAGCGTGCCCTGCAAAAAGGCGGCGCCTATGCCTATGCTGAATAAGCACTAAGGCATCAACTGCTCAACCTGTGGTGAGCGCAGGCAGGCCAGCAACTTGCGTTCAAAGGCCTGCCAGTCCGTGGTATTGCTTGATTTTTCTGTGCTATTTTCAGTGGTAACAATAATTTCCAGCCGGTTATCACTAAGCCCATCATGGCTATGATAATTCAACTGAGTTGGGCTAAAATTAATGGCAATCCAGCCTTGCTCGGTATGCATTACGCCTTTGATACGTAACCAGTTGCTGGCGGTTAGCAGGCAGTCAATGAGAGCTTTTTGCTCAAATTGCCATACGGCAGGTAAACACCAACCTGCCACCTCATGGCCTATGGCCTGCTCTACATAATGAAATGGCGGTTCCAGCGTACTGGTACTGGAATCTGCTGGCTGCTCGGTTAATTCAAGCGAATTCTGGTCAATAGACTTCTGGCCAAAAGACTTATGACCAACAATAACTGGATTCAGCAAAGGCCGTCGTTGTATAGAGTGATGTGCAGGGCGATAGTTAATATATTGAAAGTCCAGCCTGCCCTGCTCAATCAGATAAACCTGCTGCTCAAACTTGGGATATTGCGCAATGAGCTGCTGTATGGCTTGTTCATGCGCTGACTGCATCTCATCTGCGTGTGAAACCAGCAAAATGTCTGACACTTCCAGCTGACTGAGCAAGATACTGTGCTGGCGATAGCGCGCGTCCAGCAACATGGCTGCACTAACCACACATACCACAGCCTGTAATTGCAGGCTGGTTTGCCAGTGCGCCTGACTCAACTGGTAAATCAATTGATCAGCATGCGCCAAACCCGTGGGCTCGATAAACAGGCGATCCGGCTTGGTTTGCTGCAATAGCCGGGACAGCGCCACCTGCATCGGCAGTTGGCTGGTACAGCACAGGCAACCGCCGATCACTTCCTTAATGGCAATTCCATCCTGCTGGCGAATTAACGCCTGATCCACACCAATTTTGCCAAATTCATTAATGAGCACTGCCCAGGTTTCACCTACTGGCTTTTGTGCCAGCAATCCATTCAGCACTGTGGTTTTTCCAGCGCCTAAAAAACCGGTAATGATATGGGTTGGTACGGCTTGAATAGAGCTTGCCTGCACAATCGGCTTTAGCATGGCATTGATCATCATTAAATCACTATTGTTATAATATAACATTAAACTTAAAAAATGAATGCTCTCCAATTAACCCCTAAATCTGTTGCCAATCATTAAACATTGCTTCAACGCAGCGTTGCAAAAACGTGTCTTGTTGGCTGATTTAATATCCGCATAATAGGCTTATCGCAACGATAAACATTCAGGAGCAAACAGCATGAACAACTATATTCATAAAAGCGAAAATCGTGGTCATATCAAAGCAGGCTGGCTGGACACCAAGCACAGCTTTTCCTTTGGCAGTTGGCAAGATCCACGTTATATGGGCGTGTCTGCCCTGCGCGTCATCAATGAGGATATTATTGCCGCCAATCAGGGTTTTGGCCGCCACGGGCATGACAACATGGAAATCCTGACTTATGTATTGTCTGGTCGCTTAAGCCATCAGGACAGCATGGGTAATATTGAGCATATTCCTGCTGGTGAATGGCAACTGATGAGCGCCGGAACAGGCGTACAGCACAGTGAAATGAACGCCACTGACCAGCCGGTGCATTTGCTGCAAATCTGGCTATATCCCAATGTGCGCAATGCTGAGCCAACTTACCAGCAGGTGAAACTTGATCCAAGGGATCAGCCCAACCAGTGGCATCATATTGTATCGCCAACGCAGGATACACCGCTGTTTATCCGTCAGGACGCTGTCATTTCAGCAGCTTATCTGCATGAAGGCAAAACCTTGGCGCTGGCACCGCAAAAAGCCCTCAATTACCTGCATGTGATTGAAGGCAAGGTTCGGGTAAATGACAGTGTGGTGCAAACTGGTGATGCGATTGTGTTTGAAGGCAATGCCGAAATTATTGCCGATACTGATGCGCATTTATTGTGGTTTGATTTGCCCGCAAAGGCTTAATGCTCTAAATAAAATCCCTGTCAAATGCGGCAGGGATTTTATAATTCATCTCAACTGCAATCCCAGTTATATAATACTTTTGAGAAATCTTTGTTTTTTAAGTCTTCTGGACGGATAAAGAAGTTGGCCACACCAACATCGCCCCACATAATATCCTTGCTTTGCTCCCCATCCTTATAGTCATAATCACTATCCATCTGAAATAGTAAAACATAGTCCTGAATGTTCTCGTCGTATTGCCGTGGATCAGCCTGGGTAAAAAACGGATAGCCGCCCAGCTTATGGCCAGTGCTGCCAAAATGGTCATGGTACGTTTCATAAAACTGGTCAGCTTCATCACCGCCATAAGGCTCACGCTGCATAAAGCGGGCAAATGAAAAGTCACTTAAGGAAACAGGTGCCTGCTTGAGTACCGCTTGCAAACTGTATTGTTTAATGAATGGTGTTAAACGATCTTCCTGCTGTGGCAAAAAGCTGAAATCACTGATTAACTGGCTTTCATCGGTAATAATTTCTTCAAAATACAGCACCCGGAAACCGTCTTGATTAAATTGCTGGTCAAAGTCAGCACCATACAAGTCATCATCAGCGGCAATATAAAACTGTAAAATGCCTTTATCGGGGAAATTCTCTAGGGTGGGCAATTCAGCAAAATTGAATTGTGCCAGTAATATCAGTGGCGTGCCTTCGCGATCTACAGGATAAGCCTGATCTTTTGGAAAGTACGGCAAGCCACCAAACTTGCTTTGCCATAGACTAAGTTGGGTAGCGGGTTCAGCTTCAATTGCAAGATAAGGCTTTAAGCTGGTTTGAAGGCCTTGTTCTAGTGGTTTTAAAATGTCTGGTAGGTTTGATAAGTTCATCTTGTTTTCATCACTTTTCAAATTTAGTTTTTTATATATTTATTTTGAATCTCAGGCAACTGATGCCAGTCATAGCTTGTCGTATCACCTTTAATTATCCAATAAAAATCCCGCCATATCGACGGGATTTTCACAGCAAATTGCTTTGTGCAGTTACTGCTTTAATTACTGCGGATCAAATAATCAAAGGCACTTAACGCTGCTTTAGCCCCTTCACCGGTTGCAATAATGATTTGCTTGTACGGTGTGGTGGTGGCATCACCGGCGGCAAATACGCCAGGCACTGAGGTTTCACCGCGCGCATCCACCACAATTTCTCCGCGTGGGGATAACTCAACGCCACTGGTTTTAAGCCAGTCGGTATTAGGCAGCAAACCAATTTGTACAAAAATACCTTCCAGCTCAACGGTATTGAGTGAGTCGCCAATGCGGTCTTTGTACACCAGACCGGTGACTTTTTGGCCATCACCTAGCACCTCAGTGGTTTGTGCGCTGGTAATCACCCGCACGTTTGGCAGGCTGGCGAGTTTCTTTTGCAACACCGCATCCGCACGCAGCTTGCCATCAAACTCTAGCAAGGTGACTTCTTTCACAATACCGGCTAGGTCAATTGCCGCTTCCACGCCAGAATTACCACCGCCAATGACGGCTACACGCTTGCCTTTAAACAGCGGGCCATCACAGTGTGGGCAAAATGCCACGCCTTTGGTTTTGTATTGTTCCTCACCTGGCACATTCATTTCACGCCAGCGCGCACCAGTCGACAAAATTACGGTACGGCTTTTTAAGGTAGCGCCATTTTCCAGCTCAATTTCAATCAAGTCGTCCAGATTACCGGTTTTAAGCTGTTTGGCACGTTGCAGATTCATGATATCCACATCATAAGCACGCACGTGTTGTTCCAGGGCTGCCGCCAGTTTTGGTCCTTCGGTTTCTGTTACGGAAATAAAGTTTTCAATGGCCAGCGTATCCAGCACCTGTCCGCCAAAGCGCTCTGCCACCACGCCAGTATTGATGCCCTTGCGTGCGGCATACACCGCAGCGGCTGCACCTGCCGGGCCACCACCGACTACCAGCACGTCAAACACGTCTTTGGCATTGATTTTTTCAGCATCACGCGCGCCACTGTTGGCATCCAGCTTGGTCACAATTTCTTCCAGCGTCATGCGACCCTGACCAAACTGTTCACTATCTTTAAACACCATCGGCACTGCCAGAATCTGGCGCTGTTCTACTTCCTGCTGAAAAAACGCGCCATCAATCATGGTGGCTTGTGTGCCGGGATTATAAATGGCAATCAGGTTCAGCGCCTGTACCACATCAGGACAGTTATGGCAGCTTAAAGAAACAAACACTTCCAGATTTGATTTTAAATTCAAACTTTTAATCTGGTTCAGTAATTCATCAGAAATTTTCGGTGCATAGCCACTCACCTGCAATAGCGCCAGAATTAACGAAGTAAACTCATGGCCCATGGGCAGGCCAGCAAAATGTACTCTTGGCTGCTCACCGGTTTTTGCAATACCAAAGCTGGGACGACGGCTGTTTGTGCCATCAAAACGTGCAGTGACCTGATCTGACAGGCTGGCAACCTCGGTCACAAACTCACGAATCTTGCCTGCTTTATCTGACTCATCCAGTGAGGCCACGATTTCAATGGGGGCTTCCAGACGCTGTAAATAGGTGGCCAGTTGGTCTTTAATGGCTTGTTCTAACATCTATCAATCTCCAAAGTTGCAGTTAATTCTTCAATAGGGTTATCTTAGACCAGCTTTCATGATTGGTAAAACAGAATAATTTTATAAAATTAATCGAATTTCTAGATGAATTAATTTTATAAAATGTTTACTGGCAGAGCACTCCCATAGAGGGATGTATAAGCACAGCAATCTATCTTCAAGTACTTGCTACAAAACAGGCTTAAAAAACCACCTAAAATTTTTATTAAATCAAAATGCCTAAAAACAAAAATCCGCCTTGTTGGTAACCCATGCAAGGCGGATTTTTATTTCAAGCTATGCCATCAACTGATCACAATGTATGGATCAATTGATTAAGCCAGCTTAGATCTTACCAACCAGATCAATGGAAGGTGCCAGTGTTTCATCACCTTCTTTCCACTTGGCTGGGCATACTTCACCAGGATGCGCATGCACGTACTGGGCAGCTTTTACCTTGCGCAGCAGTTCCTGAGCATCACGGCCAATACCACCGGCAGTGATTTCAACGATCTGAATCTTGCCATCCGGGTCAACCACGAATGTACCACGATCAGCCAGACCATCAGTTTCAATCAGTACGTCAAAGTTGCGGGCCAATGTCCAGGTTGGGTCGCCAATCATTGGGTATTGCAGCTTGCCAATCACGTCAGAGGTATCGTGCCAGGCTTTGTGGGTAAAGTGGGTGTCAGTAGAAACAGAATAGATTTCTACACCCAGTTTCTTGAATTCTTCGTAGTTGTCGGCCAGATCACCCAGCTCGGTTGGGCATACAAAGGTAAAGTCCGCTGGATAGAAAAATACAACAGACCATTTGCCTTTCAGGTCAGCTTCGGATACATCAACAAAGTTGCCGTTATGGTAAGCAGTCGCTTTAAATGGTTTTACTTCGGTATTAATCAAGCTCATTAATCGTGCTCCCTAAGTTTCAATGTATGGTAAGAGTGGATGCAGGGCTAAGAGTAAGCCCAGTTTTACAATTGTTCAAACAGTAATTATTTTTTGAATTAATCGCTTTTTCCGATTAAATTTTATTTTTTAGGTTATTCCTATTTTATAATCTAGCTTAATTAATTGAATCATAATCATTTTTTAAAATTATTAGTTTTTATAAAGGCTGAAATACATTTAACTATTTGCAACCCTTTGAAATAAATTACATTTCTATTAAAAAAGATACAAACTGAAATAAATCGAAGTTCCGATCAAGCACAGCATGGGTAAATGGCGATAACCGTATAGCATATACTGTCCTAACCGACTGGTTACCAGAGTTAAGCCAGTATGCAGGGTTTTTAGCGCACCATAAAAGGCCAGAATAAAAGCCACTGTGGTAAAGCTAAGCGCATAAAAATACACCACAATCTGGTCAGCCATATGGAACTGCTGAATAAAGTCATGCCCCAGATTTATCAGTGGTAACAACAGTAAAGTCAGCAAGGAATTTTTTAATACCTGCCAATGCAACTGCTCCAGTTGATCATCAAGCCAGAAAATTTTCATGCCTACTTTCCTTAAATAATTTAGCTTTTGTTGTAGGGCTATTATTCCGTAAGCAGTAATCTAAGCCTATTGTTTTGATTTAGTTTTTGGCTTTTATTTTGTGACTATCATGGCTAAGAAACTGGGTGCTTTTAAGAACTTAGACAAATTCAAGAATTCAGGCAGCTTTAAAAACAAGAATGATTCCGGCTTTTAGTTGCATTTTGGCTAATAAAAAAGCTGCTTGAGGTCAGCAGCTTTTTTAGTCAAACAAGAAATCATTAAATGCGCTTTTTAGGCTTGTTTTTCAAAGCATTTACTTTTCAAAATACAGGTCCGCATCGTTGCCTTCACCACCTTCTTTGCCATCGGCACCAAAGGAGTACAGGTCATACGGACGGCCACTGGAACCTGGTGAAACATATTGCAGGTCGTTGTCCCAGCTGTCTTTTGGCGTGCCACCTTTTAAATAACCACCTGCCATCCAGTTTTTGGCCCCGGCAGGCTGATTAATTAGTGCGTCCAGTCCTTCCTGCGTGGTGGGATACTTATTGTTATCCAGCTTGTACTGATCCAGCGCACTGGCAACGTTAGCCAGTGTAATCTTGCTAGTATCCACTTTGGCTTTTTCACCACGGCCCATGACGTTAGGCACGATCAGCGCAGCCAGAATACCCAAAATCACCACCACCACCATTACTTCAATCAAGGTAAAACCTTGCTGGGCACTACGCTGCATGGCATCACGGCCTTTAGTTATCGATTTTTTCATTACTCTGTTTTTCCAAAATACAAGGGTTCAAGATACGCTTGTTGCAAAATAGAACCATGTTGAGCTTGGCTGATTGTAGCCTAAATTCTGGCAGATACCATGACCTGCTATTCGAACCATACAATCTTTAACAGCATCAAACCAGATTATTCATATTCACAATCGGCAGCATCACGGCCATCACAATGGTCAGCACAATACCGGCCATAAAAATCAACATCAAAGGTTCCAGCAAAGCCAGTAACGTACTAATCAGCGTGGTGACTTCACGATCCTGCATATTAGCTGCACGCGCCAGCATATTATCCAGCTCGCCAGAAGCCTCGCCGCTACGAATCATTTGCACCATCATCGGTGGAAAATAACCGCTACGTTCCAGCTGGGTGGCCAATGCGCCGCCTTCGGTCACCTTAACTGCTGCCTGTTGTACGGCATCGCGGATCAGCCAGTTGCTTGATACCGCAGCCCCAATGTGCAGGGCTTCTACCAGTGGCACGCCCGACTGGGTAAGGATTGACAGGGTACTGGCAAAACGGGCGGAATTAATGCCTTTGCTTAACTTGGCAAATAATGGCAAGCGCAAGGTCAGGCGATCCAGCGCATAGCGACCCGGTTCTGTCCGCACAAATCGTACCAGCACCACCACAAACGCAATGGTTCCCACCAGCAAAAATGGCCAGGCCGCACGGATAAAATCACTCATGGCCATGAGCGCGCGGGTAATAAATGGCAGCGCCTGTTTGGTATTGGCAAACACCTTGACAATATCCGGCACCACATACGTCATCAGGCCCATCACAATGGCAAACGACATCAACATCAGCAGTACCGGATAAATCATGGCACCCTGAATTTTCTTTTGCATGGCAAAGCGGTTTTCGGTGTAGTCCGCCAACTGGTTTAAAATCAAGTCCAGATGGCCTGATTTTTCACCCGCTGCAATGGTGGCAATATACAATGGCGGAAACTTGCCTGCCTGCCGGAAACCCTGTGCCAGTGAATGCCCTTCCATCACCTTGGCGCGCACCGACAACAGCAGGCTTTGCACATGGCGTTTTTCAGTTTGCCGTGCTACCGAGCGCAAGGTTTCTTCCAGTGGAATACCAGCTGCAATCAATACGCTGAGCTGGCGGGTCACCAGTGCCAGATCATAGGCGCTTAGGCCCTTTTGAAAAAAATGCTTGCCGCCTTCGCTGGTTTTGCTTTCCTCAAGCGGCTCTACCAGTACCGGCATCCAGCTTTTATCACGCAGCTGCTGGCGAATCTGGCGGGCAGAATCACCTTCCAGCACACCTTTATGTTGCTTCCCTATACTGTCTACAGCAGTAAACTGATATGCAGGCATTTGCGGTTATTGCTCAAATCAATCCAGAATGATGGGAGGGATTATGGTGGCTTTATAAGCAAATAGAAAGACATTGCCAGCCATAAAATTATTTTTCTTAAGCACTAGTCTATGGCTTTTTCTATCAATTGGGCTGTGCCTGTTGATTTTGCTAGCGCTATGTCAAATTATCCGGATTCACGCACATTTTACCAGCCCAACCTGCTATCCATTTAGCTGGAAAACTGCTTTTCCCACGACTGCAATTCAGCATAAAATGCCCTGAACTGGAGTAGCTTAATGACATCACTTGGACAGCAGGTTTTTAGCCAAAACAATGCTGAAGGCAATACGCAGGATAAAAAAAATCAACAGGATCAGCCGGACTTGTTAGTGCCAGTTGTTGCTCCAGTTATCGCATCCAAGCTTATGCCAGTAGTGATTCAGGTCGCATTGCCTGTACCGTTATTTGATGTATTTGATTATTTGGTGCCAGATCATTTGCTGGCCCAGTGGCCGTTTGCCGTGGGCTGTCGTGTGTGTGTCCCATTTGGCAAGCGCGAACTGGTGGGTATTTATCTGGGGCAAGCCACTGGCAGCGACATTCAGCTTAGCAAGCTTAAACCGGTTCATAGCGTGTTGGATGATCAGGCGCTACTGTCGGACTCCAGCCTAAAGCTGCTGCACTGGGCGGCGGCATATTA
The DNA here is from genome assembly GCF_000619845.1 of Alkanindiges illinoisensis DSM 15370. Lineage (GTDB taxonomy): Bacteria > Pseudomonadota > Gammaproteobacteria > Pseudomonadales > Moraxellaceae > Alkanindiges > Alkanindiges illinoisensis. The sequence goes on from NZ_JHUX01000004.1 coordinate 320,501, forward strand.
TCACTATCCGATTGGCGAAGTGATTAGTTGTGCCCTGCCCACCCTGTTACGTCAGGGTCGTCCCTACAACCTGCTGGCGCAATACTGGCGCTTAACAGCATCTGCCGAACGTGAAATCCTCAAGCGCGCACCCAAACAGCTAGAAACTTTTGATTTGCTGCAACTGCATGATGAACATGGCGCGCCTGAAAGTGCACTATTAATGATGGGTGCCAGTAAAAAGCAGTTGCAACTGTTGCAGGAAAAAGGACTGGCCGAATGCTTTTTGCAAAAAACCGAGCATCAGCCGCATCCAGTTAAATTGGCCGAACTGCCCCTTATTCCAAACCATGAACAGCAACTGGCGATTGATACCATCAAGCAGCATTTGGGTAGCTTTAAGGGTATTTTGCTGGATGGCCTGACGGGTAGCGGCAAAACCGAAGTGTACCTGCAAGCCATGCAACCTGTGCTGGAAGCGGGCCAGCAGGTGCTGGTGCTAGTGCCGGAAATTGGCCTGACGCCGCAAACACTGGATCGTTTCCGCTCGCGCTTTCAGTGTGAGATCGTGGCCATGCATTCCAACCTGACCGACGTGGCGCGCTTGCAGGCGTGGCAAGCGGCACAAACCGGGCGGGCGCAAATTGTGATTGGCACGCGCTCGGCCGTTTTTACACCCATGCCCAAGCTGGGGCTGATTATTATTGATGAAGAGCATGATGTGTCCTTCAAGCAGCAGGATACCTTTCGCTACCACGCGCGCGATGTGGCACTGTGCCGTGGCCATCGTGAATCCTGCCCGGTGATTTTAGGCTCGGCCACGCCCTGTCTGGAAAGCCTGCATCTGGTTGAAGAAGGTAAGCTGCTGTCACTGAAACTAACCCAGCGCGCTGGCAATGCCGCACTGGCCAAAATCCAGTTAATAGACCTGAAAAACCAACCGCGCGAGCATGGCCTGGCCCGCGATTTAATCGATGCCATCAAGCAGCGTCTAAAAAAACAGGAACAGGTACTGATTTTTTTAAACCGGCGCGGTTATGCCCCTATCCTGCTGTGTCCACAATGTGCGTGGCAGGCTGATTGTCCGCGCTGCGATGCACACCTGACCGTACACCGTCAGCCTAGCGAACACCTGCATTGCCATCACTGCAATTATCAAAGTCGCTTGCCCACTGCCTGCCCCTCCTGCCAGTCCACGACGCTAACACCAACGGGTATGGGCACAGCGCGGCTGGAAGAAGGCCTAAAGGAATTGTTCCCCGATACCGATATATTACGGGTGGATCGCGACAGTACCAGCCGGGTGGGCAGCTGGGAACGGATTTACGAGCGCGCGCATCAGGAAAAAGGCGCGATTTTGCTCGGTACGCAAATGCTGGCCAAGGGGCATCACTTTCCACATGTCACGCTGGTGGCCATTCTGGATGTGGACGGTGGCTTTTTAAATGTGGATTTCCGTGCCCCGGAACGCACGGCACAGCTTATCATGCAAGTGGCTGGGCGTGCTGGGCGTGGGCAAAAAGCCGGACTGGTGCTCATCCAAACCTTTAAGCCGGAAAATCCGCTGCTGCAAATTTTAATCCAGCAGGGCTATGCTGCCTTTGCCAAAACCTGCATGGCCGAGCGCAAGGCCATGCTGCTGCCACCGTATCGCTATTGCGCGTTGATCCGGGCAGAAACCCCGCAGGCGGAAAAATCGCTGCAATTTCTGCAGCATGTGTTAAGCCTGCTGTATGCCCAGCCTGATGCAAAACAACTGGAAAACCCACCCCTTGAAATCTGGGGCCCAGTGCCTGCACCGATGGAACGCCGGGCTGGTGTGTTCCGTGCCCACGCATTGATTTTTTGCAAGGATCGACGCCTGCTGCATCACCTGCTGGGTAACTGGTGGCTACAGGTGTGTAAACTGCCGGAACGGCGTGGCGTACGCTGTAGCATTGACATTGATGCCCAAGAGCTGAGTTAAGCTCAGTATAGCGACGTCAAGCCAGCCTCAAATTAAATCTCAGCAAAAATTTGCGACCATTTTCATATTTTTACCGTAACTTTGCCGCTAAACTGCTATAAAAGATTTTTTAGTTGTTATGACGACAATGCCGCTGTTACTGCAAATAACAATTTTTCTGGGCGCTGCCTTATTGCTGGTTCCGCTAGGCAAACGCTTTGGGCTAGCTACTGTACTGGGCTATCTGTTTACCGGCATCCTGCTCGGCCCCTATGTCCTAAAAGTTGAACGCGACCCCGAATCCATCATGCATCTGGCCGAATACGGCGTCATCATGCTGATGTTTTTAATTGGCCTTGAACTCAGGCCACAACGCCTTTGGGAACTGCGCCGCTCCATATTTATGATGGGTGGCCTGCAAGTGGGCATTACCGCAACCCTGCTGCTCACCCTGATCTGGCTGTTTCTGGATTTAAGCTTTTATGCCAGTCTGGTGATTGGCTTTGGCCTGGCCTTGTCATCCACTGCGTTTGTACTGCAATTACTGGCTGAAAAGCAGCAACTGGTCAGCACGCATGGGCGGCAAGCCTTTGCCATTTTGCTGTTTCAGGATATGGCTGTCATTCCGCTGCTGGCGTTGCTGCCGCTGATGAGTGGCATGAATGACACCCATCATGGCATTGCCCATTTTGCCGCCATTGTGGCTGCTTTTTCCGGGTTGTTCCTGTTTAGCCGTTATGTCATGCGGCCTTTTTTCCGCTTTATTGCCAAAAGTGATGCCGCTGAACTGCTTACCGCGATTGCCCTGTTTATTGTGCTGGCGGTGGTGCAACTGATGAATCTGCTGGACATTAGCACCACGCTGGGCGCCTTTTTAACCGGTGTGCTGCTGGCCGATTCGGAATACCGGCATGAACTGGAAGCCAGTATTCAGCCATTTAAGGGTTTGCTGCTGGGCCTGTTTTTTATGACCGTCGGCATGACCGTCCAGCTAGATTTACTGCGTGAAATTCCCTGGCTGATTATTGGTGGTGCGCTGGGTCTAATGGCGCTGAAGTTTTTAACCCTTGCAATCATTGCCCATTTGAATGGTTATCGCTGGTCAACCAGTATCAGGCTCGGCATTGCATTGGCGCAGGGGGGTGAATTTGCCTTTGTGCTGTTTAACAGTGCCAGCCAGTATCAGATTCTGGAGCGCAGTATTGTTGAGCCGCTGACTTTAATTGTCACCCTGTCGATGATGTTAACGCCGCTGGCCTTTTTTGTGCTGGAACGCTGGGGCGAACCGATTTTTAAAAAGCGGCAGGTTTCTCCCAAATACGATCAGATTCCCGACAATGAACATACCGTCATCATTGCTGGTTTTGGCCGGATTGGACAAATTGTGGGTCGCTTGCTTCGCATGCACAATATTGAATTTACTGCCATTGATAAAAATATCAATCAGGTCGATTTTGTGCGCAAGTTTGGTAATGCGGTTTATTATGGTGATCCCAAGAACCCGGAAATCCTGCGTGCGGCTGGCATTACTCAGGCACGCCTGCTAGTGCTCTCCATGGATGAAGTGGAAGACTGTACGCAAGTGGCCAAGTACATCAAACGTGCTTACCCGCAAATCAAGATTCTGGCGCGTGCCCGTGACCGCCAGCATGTGTACCGTTTGCGTGAAGCCGGTGTAGAACACATCTGGCGCGAAACCTATTTGTCCGCACTGGGCATGTCCTATGAGGCGCTGGTGAGTCTGGGCATTGATAACAAAAAAGCCTTTGATGGGATTGAACTGTTCCGCGAGCATGATGAAAGCCTGTTACGGCGCCAGCAAACCATTTACAAGGATGAACAGCAACTGATTGAAAGTAGCCGGGCCGCCATGGTAGAGCTGGAAAGCCTGTTTGATAGCGACATGCGTACAGCACGCAAAATGGATATGGAAAGCAGGGACGTGAATATTCAGCATGGCCCAGAAAGCAAACATCAATGACAATCATTAACAAGAGTTCCCGCGATCACTATTGCTCACTAAAGAAGTAAGCTGTCATCAGCCCCTTGATTTCCAGTAGCCGCAACTCCATTAAACACTGCATGTGGAGAGAATTAATATGACCGATATTCGTCAGCGTTTTTTTATTGAACATAGCCCTGTGCGTGGAGAGGTGGTACATCTGGCAGAAACCCTGCAAACCATCCTCAAGCAGCGTGATTACCCAAAGGCCATTGAGCTATTACTGGGCGAATTGCTGGCGGGTAGTGCCTTGCTGGCCAGTACCCTGAAAATCAAGGGTCGCCTGAGCCTGCAAATTCAGGGCAGCGGTTCACTCAAATGGGCTATGGCCGAGTGCAATCATTTGGGTGAACTGCGCGCACTGGCCGAATGGAACGATGATCCGGTGCTGTTGCAGGCCGACAATGGCAATGTGGCGCTGGGTACGCTTAAAGATGGCGTGTTATTTATTAACATTGAACCTGAACATGGCGAACGTTACCAAGGGATTGTGCCACTGGAAGCGGAAAGTCTGGCCGGATGCCTGACCCAGTATTATGACCTGTCTGCGCAAATTCCGACCCGGCTGGCACTAGCCTGTGACGGAGAGCAAGCGGGTGGCCTGTTGATTCAGTTATTGCCGCGCAATGATGAGGAAGAAACCCTGGTTGATGAAGACCTGTGGCCGCGCCTGACTTTGCTGACCAATACCCTAAAAGCCGATGAGCTGATTTATCTGCCCTCACAGGAAGTACTGTACCGCTTGTATAATGAAGAAGAAGTGCGCCTGCCGGAACAGGAAAACCTCAGCTTTGGCTGCACGTGCTCGCGTGAGCGCTGTGAACAGGCTTTGCGTCAGGTGGGACAGGAAACCGTACAGGAACTGCTGGCTGAGCAAAATGAAATCAAGATGGACTGCCAGTTTTGCAATGCGCAGTACCGTTTTGGCCCGGAACAGGCGCTGGGCCTGTTTGGCATTCATGTCAGCTAATAGTTGACCGCACCTGCCACCCTGTTTTTATCCATAAAAAAGCTCAGAACATTCTGAGCTTTTTACTTTTTAACAATCCATTACTCGGCAGCAGACAGCATGCTTTCTGATTTATGCGTTTCAGGTGCCGGAGTGGCTGAAAGCTCACCTTCTGCTGTGCGATTACCCAGTGGCTTGCCATTGATATTGGGCTGTCCATCGCTTAAGGCAAAAGTGGCCTGATAGCCTGTCGCGGTTTTGGTAAAGTAACCTTGCTCCAGCATGCCCTGCATGAGCATTTGCACGGTTTGGGCTGCTTCTGCCGGACTGATCGGCTGACCTTTGAGCTGGTTAACCTGCTCAAAAATACCGCTCAGTAACTGGTCAGAAACCTGCACTTTGCCATTGGCCATGACTTTTTTCAGAATATGCTGTGGTGACTGCTGGGATGCTGCTGCAATCGGCTGCATCACAATCAGTGCATTGGCTTGTGCCTTGCCCTTGAACAAATTCAGGTCTGCCTGGCTTAAATTCACCTGAAAACCTTCCTTAAGCACAGGTTCAAGTGCCTTTAACATATCCTGAGCCGATGGATTGCACTGGCGTTGCAGGCGGTTAAAGGCCACATAACTTTGCTGGGCAGCCTGTACCGGAATATGGCCCAGTGACAAATTGGCCTTAAAGTTGCCAATATTTTTCTCACCCAGCAGGATTTTATCAATCTTGTAGCTGGCTTCTGCTGACAGCATATCCTTGTTGACCTGATTCTTGCTGCTCAGCTTAACATCACGCAAGCCCCATTGCTGCTGCGCCAGATTGGCCTGCATGCTGTCCAGTGAAAATGTGGTACTGCCCAGTGGCAATCTGGATTGCCCTGATTTTTGCTCGCCCTGATAACGCAGGTCATCAAAAGAAATACTGCCGCTATTGGAGGCCAGATTCTTAACCAGTAACTTGGGCGCCCTGATATCAAATTTTACTTTGTTGGATGGTGATAATTTAAGGCTGCCCTGCATGCCCTGCCAGTTGACCTGAACTGTTTTGCCTTGCCATTGCGCTGCTGGACTGGTCAGCGTGGTAGTGATACTGCCCAGCACATTAACCCGTGAATGAATGGTTAAGGGCTCCTGCCCCTTGAATACTTTGCGAATCTTGGCTTCTACACTATCAGGCCAGATAATATGGCTCTCAATACTGGCCCAGCCTAGCGACGGAATAAAACCATTGTGGATTTCATCATACCCAGTGAGCACCATGGCATTGTCAGGATGACAGGGATCAAGCGTCAGGCTAATTTCCCAGTTGGCGCGACTTTGTAAAAAGCCCTGCTTAAATGACGTGAGTTTAATACTGACCGGACTTAAGGTAGTGGCGTTAAATTTCTGGATAGTGTTCTGATAATAGGTTTCCATGTGCTGACTGCTATACCAGGTAGTTCCCAGCCAGCCTGCGCCTATGATCAGTACTGCACCTGCTACCGCGCTTGTTTTATTCATCGTTGCGAGATATCCGTATTTAATCCTTTAGTTATGCGCAAATCATACCCAAGCTTTACGCTAAAAGCTGTAGCCGTCCGCAGTTCAGCTTAATTATTTTTCAAAATAAGCTGCTGATTTACTGGCAGGTATATTTTAAAGCTTCTGGTCAATCAGGCTCACCAGATATTGTGCAGCCATGCCCAGCGTATGCTCACGTGACCATACCCAGTCTATGCACAGGGGAAAACTATTGCTCAGGTTTTGTATTTCCAGAATATACAGTTGCCGGGTTTCCACATATGGTGCTACAAAACTGCGCGGTAAAATCGACCAGCCCAGACCTGTCAGGGTTAAATTCAATGCAGCAATATGGCTGTCCGTGCGCCAGTACACATGCGACCATAGCAAACGCGGTGCCTGATGGGGCTGCTCACGGCTGGCCACTACAATTTGCCGGGCAGTAACAAGCTGATCCAGATGAATCATCCCTTTTTGCTGCAATAAATCATGGCTGGGCGCAGCAACTGCTACCAGTTCCTCCTTAAAAACTTCCCGAAAACTTTCACGGCCATCAAACTCACTGCGCTCATACAACAAGGCCAGTTGCACCCGGCCCTCATGCAGCATTTGCATGGCATCCTCATGTGGCGCGGTCATGATTTCAATATCCAACTCCGGAAAACGGGCTGCGACTGGCGCAATGTAATCCACCCAATGCATGGACAATAGTTCCGGTTCAATAGCAAGACTTAGCTTGCTTTCAAGTCCCTGTGATAGTGCCAATGCTTGCGCTTCCCACTGCTGCATTTGTTGTACCAGAAAGCGTGCCTGTGCGGCCAGAGCATGTGCCTGTGTAGTAGGAACAGGCTCACGCCCGCTACGCTCAAACAGATTCAGGTTAAGCTCTGCTTCCAGATTGGCAATTGCCATGCTTACTGCCGAAGGAGCACGGTTTAAATAGCGCGCTGCGGCAGAAAATGAGCCTTTTTCCATAGCCGTTAAGAATACGGTTAACAGCTCCTTACTAACATTCATGGGATCAACCTTTCAGCTTTTCTGAAAGTTAATCACTTTTTCTATCAAATAACACTATTTAAAATAGCACTTATGTTTTAACCATGAGGCAATTATGCAAGGTCTAAAGCGGCGAGTGATTCAAGCCATCAGTTATGAAGCCATCTTGCTGAGCTTGTTTATTCCCATTGTGACACTGGTTTTTAAGCAAGCTGTCATGGATAGCGCGGCGCTAGGTATGAGCCTGACTATCCTTGCCCTGCTGTGGAATATCATTTTTAACTATGGCTTTGAAAAATGGGAAGTACAGCAAGGCTGGTATACTCGGGGTCTTAAACAGCGTTTGCTACATGCTCTGGGTTTTGAGGGCGGCCTGCTGTTGCTGGGTGTGCCAGTCATTGCTTATTTTCTTGGGATCAGCCTGCTAAAGGCCATTATCGCCGACATTGGGTTTACTATAGTGATTATGATCTACACCTTTATATTTCAGTGGGCTTTTGACCGATTGTTTGGTGAACCCGAGCGCACATTTAGAAGGCCAAAATCACCACATCAACCAATATAACTTTTATGTAGCCTGCCATCGGCATTGCCAGCGTTTTATGAATTGGACTGTTTTTGCTGTTTTAACTATATCCATGTAAATCGTCGTTTCCGGTACAGCATGCCATGAACCCTGCTGACTGATACGTTGATTATTCAAACAGACATAGCAGCCTGTCTGAATAAACCAGCTTTTTTTATGTTAACGCGTTGACCAGCCTGCGGGCGCATAACCCAGTCGAACCCGTTGCGGATGATTGCCCACTGGCACACTCAGCATCTTGTTACCAGTCTCAAAATCGATGACGGTAACCACATCATTTGCACTCTCAGAAATCACACAGTACTTGCCATCCGGACTTTGGGTAGCCCAGTAGGGTTTTCCAGCACCAATAAGCTTGCCTGCCGTTAGCGTCTTACGGTCAACGATGGTGGCATAGTCATCCATGGTGCCTGCCACACATAGCTTTTCACCATTACCACTAATGGATAAGCCATGATGGCGCGAATCATTCACCCACTTGCTGCGGTCAGATGGAATGGTGCTGCTACCCGGCAATTGCGCAATCCGCGTTACCTTATCCTGATTCAGATCGTACTCCACCAGCCCATTAAAAAATGAAACCTGTGCATACAGCTTGCTTTCATCTGGACTAAACACTACCGGCCGTACCGCATTGGACAAATCCTTGCGCCCTACTGCATCCAGTGCCGGACGAAAATCAATTTTTTTAATAATTTGATAGGTATTGGCATCGGCAATGGTAATAAAGCGCTTGCCCTTGGTGAAATCCTGCCAGGGCGCATCCAGTGAGGTTTCCACATTGCCAATTGCCGAATTCAAAATCCTGCTACCGCCATTAAAGAAAATGTTCTCATGCGGCTTGTCGCCCGTGGCAAAACGACCCAGCTCCTTGCCCGTTTTAATGTCCAGAACCTGAACCACATTGCCGGATGAAGCAGACACTGCTACCCGCTTGCCATCAGGCGACACGGCCATATGATCAGCGCGGAAACCTTCTACTGGCGTGCGCCAGTTAATCTGCCCAGTCGCAATATTAATTGAAACCACATCGGCAAAACTGGGACGTGAGGCCACCACAGACTGGCCATCGGGTGTGGAATACATGTCATCAACCAGCTGGTCATTACCCTCGCCTGCTGTATTACGGATATATTGATAGGCAACCAGTTTGACCGGGTTTAGGTAGATTTCCCGCAACCGGGCTGTCCGGTCAGGCACCATATTAATGACGCCAATTCTGGCATAATCCTGAGAAGGACGAATCACCGTCACCGTGCCATCCCAGTTATTGCCCACAAAAAATACCTGCTGGCTATTGGGAGGTGTATTTAGATTAGAGGTAGCGGCCAAAGCAGCTTGACTACCCAGCAGTGCTAAGGCGCTTATGCCCAGCGTACTAATTAACTTGTTTTTTAAGCATGATTGATTGTATTTCATATAATTTTCCAGTTTCAGCTCCATGAAAACTGCCGAAAAATTATCATTAGGATATTTTTTAAACAATATACACTTGTCTAAAAAAGACTTTGGGTTACAAAAGCCAACACGTGAATTATCAGAATTTTTAAAAGTTGTGATCATTGACGCCTTATGAGCAGCCTATAATCGTATAAGGTTTCTAAAGCAGCATAAGAAAATGATGTAAGTATGGGCGAATTATCTGGACGAGTTGAAAGCTGAACAAATCACTCAGCTTCCTAAAAAAGTAGGCAGCTTAGATGCCGAATTTTCCTGTTTGAATACATCTACTTCTTTAAACTGAGACAATCAAGTTGTTGACGCATTATAAAAATTATTTTTCTTATCAGGAAATTTTATTTGATTAAATTCTTAAATCCACTGATAACTACTAGTCTATTGTTATCCATATAAATAATGCTGTTTTTATTAACGATCTGACAGTACTAGTGTTAACGCTTGCAACCCTTGCACCGCAATGCTTTTGAAGTTGCCGCTGAAGGCTGCATGGTGTGTGAGCAATAAATATAGGCCGTGTGACCGTCCAACAGGAGCTGTACAGGGTGGTTACTACAGGGGAATAAAAAGCTGGGCAAATGCCCAGCTTTTTATTCCCACCACACTACATAGGCTACCGTGAGTAATCAATAGAAGTAGGAATACCCTGCCAAGAAAGTTGAACATTAATAAGAGTACCTTCTTCTGCAACCCTGCCATCTGGATAGATTACCTTACCTTGTGTTGTCATCTGCCCATTTACAAAATATCCTTCGTAAATTAACCCATCAGGTCGAGTATATTTACCATATTTAGGACATTTATTTTCAAATGTACCTACGAAGAAGCTACCATCTGGCAGAATAACTTTTCCCTGTTGAAAATCACCCTCCTTAAAGAAGCCCTCATATCGAAATCCGTCAACTGTTACCAAAATACCTTCTCCTGTTGGAGCATTATCTAAAAAATCGCCTGTATAGACATCTCCATTTTTCAAAGTCAGCTTTCCTTTACTACTCTCTTTACTTATAGTGGTGTAGTTTTCATACATTGTTCCATCAACATCAATTATTTTTACAGGGTCTTTAAATTTATTATCTATGAACTCTGCAACAAATTTACTTCCATCAGATAACGTAATTATATTCTTTCCATTCATTTGACCTTTTGCAAAGCTCCCATTAACTAAGGCATACAACTGCTCACCTTGATACCAAAGTAATATTCCACTTCCTGCTACATAACCATCTTTACAAGTTCCTGACCACTTCATCTCAGTAACTATAGAATCAATCTTTTTAGCTTTACAATTATTGCTACTATCAGCCAACCAACCCTCTTCAGCATACGCCTGTGTCATTATAATTAGATACAAAATAAAGCCCAAAATCCTTTTGATATCTTTCATCTATGACTATTCCAATAATTGAATGCCTTATTAATCATGTCAGTTTTTTTATTAAATCCTGCTATAACCTTACCACAGACTCACAAATTAGTATTATGCTCAATAACCTCACAACAATAGGCTCATATGTGTTTTTTTACCTAATGTTGCCCTATAAGCTAACAATGGCACCTGTTTTGCTTCAAGGCTACACTTTTTAATTTTCTAATATTCCCTAAAAAAGCAGTAGGATATTCCTTTTATTGGTAAATTAAATTCCTTAAATTATTAATGGTATAAATAACTCGTGGCAATGAAGAGGCATAAAAAAACCACGCTTTAACACGTGGTTCAGTTTCAGTCTAAAATACAATTCAGCCAATCTCACTCTACCGATATAGGCCTAACAAAGTAACTTGAGAGAATCCAGATAATCAGCCCAAGCCTGCATCATTTCTCGGCGCTTCACTAAATGCTTAGTGCAGTTATAGACATGGCCATGCATGTCTCGGACTTGATGGACTAATTGCTGCTCAATGATTTCTATTGGGTATTTTAATACTTCTTCTAGGATGGTTCGGGCTGCGGCGCGAAAGCCATGACCACACACCTGCTCTGAGCTATACAGTCTAATCGCCATGTCTTGTTGTCCTGTGGATCAACTGATAAATATAAGCCACAACCATCAAAAAGTTTGATCGTTTTATCAGTTGCTTTGATGGTTCTAAGACGCGTATCAGTACGCGAGACAACGACTTTAAGCATTTTTACGATAAAAGCCTCATACCGCATCATATACTGCAAAAGAAGTTAGCTTACATTGGATAAGTTAGGTCAATATTAGACAATAAAGTTAAAAATTATTATATTTTTCAACGACTTTACTACCATTTTAGACTACTTTAGAAAAGTAGATGGCGCGCCCAGAGAGATTCGAACTCCCGACCCCCAAGTTCGTAGCCTGGTGCTCTATCCAGCTGAGCTATGGGCGCGTCGTTTTGTGTCGCGCATTCTACAGTGCAGTTTGCGCCTCGTCAACTTCTTTTTAATTTTTGCTAACTATCTGTCGTTTTATTAAACACATCAAGTTTTGCAAACATTATAAAAGTGGCGGTGAGAGAGGGATTCGAACCCTCGATACCCATAACAGGTATGCGTCCTTAGCAGGGACGTGGTTTCAGCCACTCACCCATCTCACCGCAACGAGGTCGCCATATTACAAAAAGCTGGCCGCTTGAGCAAGCCCTCATTGATCAATATTCAGCCGCACTCAACATAAAACAATCATTAATGGCTAAATAAAGCACAACTTATCGATTTAAGGGGTAGTTTTGGCTTCCTGATTCACTTCATCCAGCAGCGCATCCGGATTTTCAACCTTAACGTCCTTATTTAAGCGCTCAATATATAGGTCATTTTCACTTTTATGTTTGTCACTAGCCTGTGCTTGCTGTACTGCAGGTGCATCGGTTGCCTTAATGGGTTCCTGTTTTTTATCACACCCTGTAAATGCCATGATTATAGTACCCACTAACAAACCCTGCCCTAAAATTTGCTTACTTATCATTTTTAAACCAACTCCATGAAAATTGAGATTGCATCTTGCAACATTACCCTTATAAGCAGTTTTAGATCAGGCTAAACTGCTTGTTGACTATATCTTAACCTTGTTTGGGCAGACAGCTCAATTTTAAAACTACAAAAAATCACAATTTAGTGAAGCACTTGGCAGAATTTCTTAGAAATATTGGCACATTTATCTATTGGGTGTATGCGTTTTTAATTGTCATCTTTTAAAGATAAATAACATGCTTATCACAAACACTTTATTGAGGCTGTATTAAGTAGCAATGATCTAAAAATATAATACTAAGCCTCACTGGCTTTTATTCAGCTTGGCCATAGGTTTAATTTTTATCATTAACCAGCATAATTTTTTAATAAATAGGAATACTTAAGCCTCTAGCCTATAAATCGGTTATGCCTAAAATTGGCAGTAATAAACTTTGGCGCAACAAAAAAGCCTTGATGTATGGCATCAAGGCTTTTTGCAGATTCACTGGGAATCGAATTTGGTGCGGATGAGAGGACTTGAACCTCCACGTCTTGCGACACTAATACCTGAAACTAGCGCGTCTACCAATTCCGCCACATCCGCATGTAGTAGGTGCGTTATATTAGGAATAATTTAATGCATCGTCAAGTCACTCTGCTTAAAGCTTGAGCTAATAAGCAAGGGTTTGCCTTAAATTTAACCAAATCTTGCATTAAGAAGTTTAAACCCCATATAAAACCAGCTTGCACCTACAAATTCAGCATGAATACAACAAACTGCAACTTGTCATCTTGAATTATCAATTTTAGTGTATGGTAGCAAGGTGAACTGATTTTCGTCATTAAAGCGTATAAAAGAGAACCTATGAATTGGCAAGACCCTGATGCCGCACGCGAAGCTGAACGCTACGACTCCCCGATTCCCAGCCGCACCCTGATTCAAACTACGATTGAATCGCGCAAGGATGGCCTGACGCATGCAGAGCTGGTTGAAGAATACCAGCTAGACCAACCTGATGCCATTGAGGCATTAAGCCGCCGTCTGACCGCAATGGTGCGTGATGGACAATTGATTCGCTCGGCCGGTTATCCGCCACTTTATCGGGTGGCCACTGATGAAGACCTGCTGATTGGCCGTGTACAAACCAATGCCAAGGGTTTTGGCTTTGTGGTGCTGGAAGGCCAGATGGATATTTTCCTGCCAGAGCGTGAAATGCGACTGGTATTTAATGGCGATATTGTCAAGGTACGCCAGAATGGTACTGATCGCCGTGGCCGTATGACTGGTTATATTGTCGAGGTGGTTGAACACCAGCAGCGTGAACTGATTGGTAAGGTAGTCGAACATGAGGGCGACTACTTTGTGCAGCCTGCCCAGCCGAATGGTCACCAGCCCATTGCCCTGGAGCCGGAGCAAATTGCCAGTGCCGGGTTAAAGCCGGGTGATTCCACGCAGATTGCCATTGATGAGTGGCCAACCCGTGAAGAATTTGCCAATGGTCATATTATTGCCAATCTGGCCGATAAAGCCGATAGCCAGCTCATTATTCCGGCAACCATTCTGGATTTTGACCTGCCCTTTGAATTCAGTGATGAAGTTTTAGCTGAAACTGCAAAATTTAGTGAACCCGGCGCACGTGATCATAAGGATCGTGTTGATTTACGGGATTTACCGCTGGTTACCATTGATGGCGAAGATGCGCGCGACTTTGATGATGCCGTGTATGCTGAAAAACGTCCCGGCGGTGGCTATCGGCTGGTCGTGGCGATTGCAGATGTCAGCCATTACGTCAAGATTGGGACGGCGCTGGATGATGAAGCACAGGATCGCGGTACATCGGTTTATTTTCCAAACCATGTTATTCCGATGTTGCCTGAAGCACTTTCCAATGGTTTATGTTCATTAAAGCCAGAAGTTGACCGCCTGTGCATGGTCTGCGACATCAAGTTGTCACGACAAGGTCGCGTCACTAGCTATGAGTTTTATCCGTCCGTCATGCATTCGCAGGCGCGCCTGACTTATAATCAGGTTGCATCATACTTAAATGGACAAACCGATGCGGTGCCAGACAAGGCCGCAGTGCGCAAGTCACTGAATGTACTGTTTCAGCTGTTTCAAACCCTGCTTACCGTGCGTCAGGAACGGGGTGCCATGGAATTTGAAACCATTGAAACTTACATGACTTTTGATGAGCTAGGTGCCATTCAGCAGATTCTGCCGCGTAGCCGCAATGATGCGCATCGCCTGATTGAAGAATGCATGTTGCTGGCCAACGTTTGTGCCTCGGATTTTGCACTTAAAAATGACTTGCCGATCCTGTATCGCAACCATGAAGCCCCTGAAGCTACCCGTGTGCAAAAAGTACGGGATTATGTGCGCCTGCTAGGGTTTGATTTTCCTGAAAAACCAACCCAAAGCGACTATCAATACATCATTGAAAAAACCAAGGATCGCGTGGATGCCACCAGTATTCATGCCGTGCTGTTACGCTCCATGATGCAAGCCTATTATGGTCCTAAAAATTTGGGGCATTATGGCCTGGCCTATGATGCCTATACGCACTTTACTTCGCCGATTCGCCGCTATCCGGATTTGCTGTTGCATCGTGCCATCAAGGCTTTTTTAAAGCAAAAGCCCAGTGAGCTGGAAGGTCAGGCTCTCTCAAATGCTGGTGAGCATTACTCGCAAACCGAGCGTCGTGCCGATGAAGCCTCACGCAGTGTGATGAGCTGGCTCAAGTGTCACTATATGGAACAACATATTGGTGAAGAATTTGACGGCACCATTACCTCAGTGACCGACTTTGGTTTGTTTGTCACCCTCACTGAGCTATATGTTGACGGCATGCTGCACATTAGCCAGCTGGGTGATGACTATTTTGTTTATGATGCCATTAGCCAGAGTCTGGTTGGTCAGCAACATGGCCAGCGCTTTAATCTAGGTGATCAGGTGCGTATTAAAGTCATGGCAGTGCATCTGGAAGAGCGCAAAATTGATTTTGGGCTGGTCAAACAGTTGACTGCTCAAGGTCGTGCCGTACGCCAGAAGGCGCCCCGTACCCAAATTGCTGATGAGGTAACAACTTCTAGCACTAAAAAGAAACCCACAAGCAAGACGGCAAAGGGTGCCAAGCCGTCCAAGCTTGAGCCTGCTGAAAAGTCAAAGAAAACTAGAAAACCGCGGAAGAAACCCAAGAAATCCAACGCAAAACCTAAATCCAAAGAGTAAGGGTTAAAGCCGCCATGTAATTTTAGATGGCGGCAACTTATCATTTAGTGAGTCGTTATCCCATGCGCTTAAAATTTCGTGATTTATTTTTGGGGGTTTTACCTATTAGCCTAGGTCTCACTTTAAGTAGCTGTACTTCTCCTACCCAACCGGAACACCGTGTCATTGAACTGTAAGCTCAGGCATGGCATGAAGTGAATAATGATGAGGCCGTTGCCACTCTTTATACACAGCAACAGGCAGCCAATCCACAGCAACTCAATCAGCTGATTCAACAAAAATTAAATACCGGTTTTGCTATTGCCAAAAAATATCCAAGCGTAAAGATCAGTTCAGGTCAGCAAAATACCTCGCCCATTTATAATCAGAGGCAACGGATTACAGGATGGACGACTCATGCTGAAATCATTCTTAAAAGCACTGATTTAAAATCAGTCAGTGAGTTGCTGGGTATTTTGCAGGATCAACTCATGTTACAGTCCTTGCAATTTCAGGTTTCAACCCAACAGCGTAAGCAGGTTGAAAATCAATTAATTACCGAAGTCTCTAAAACATTCCAGCAAAGAGCAACTATTGCTCAACAGGCTTGGCATTCATCTAACTATGAATTAGTCCGATTTAAAATTTTAAGTAATACGAAATCTACTCAACCCATTATCTATCAGTCCGCCATGGGTGACGCCGCCGCAACTGCTTCTGCGCCTATGCAGGCAGGACAAAGTCAAATTATTGTTGAGGCAATTGGCAGCGTGCAACTGAATTAATCTTGAGTTAAATACGTATTAGTCGTATAATTTTCGGTCTTTCCAAATCCTTACCTTAATCGCAAGCGAGAACCATAATGGCACGCGTAACTGTAGAAGACTGCCTGAGCGCAGTAGACAACCGTTTTGAACTGGTTCTGGTCGCTGCCAAACGTGCACGTCAATTGGCACGTGGTATCAGTGAGCCAACCTTGCCTTGGGATAACGACAAGCCAACTGTTATGGCACTGCGTGAAATTGCTGAAGGTCATGTTAGCCGTGACATCCTCAAGCAAAAAGATGACGCGCTACAACCTTCCAGCCTTGATCTGGCACTGGCTCCTGCCCTGAATCTGGACAACTTTAGCTTTTAAAGCAGCGTTTACTTTTAGCTTCTGATGTTCAGTGTTAACGTCAAGTGTAACTGCCTGCTATCATTGAAAAAGCCTGATTTGTTTCAAGTCAGGCTTTTTTAATTTTTATGCTGTCCTTAGCATAAAAAGCCAAATAATCAATTGACAAGACCTGCGTTTTGCTTTTCATTAGAGGGTTAACGTAGAGCTTATTTGTCCAGGCCCTTATTGATTTAGGAATCATGCCTATGCAAGGCGACGTTATTCGTCATGCCCAGCAACAACTTGCCAACATCCTGGCAGCCTATTTAAATGCTGAACAAATTCAGCAGATCATTGCTGCCTGCGATTTTGCCAACGATGCCCATAACGGTGTTATTCGCAAAAGTGGCGAACCCTATATTCTGCATCCCATCGCGGTGGCCTGTATTCTGGGTAACATGCATCTGGACGCCGACAGCCTTATGGCAGCGTTACTGCATGATGTCATTGAAGATACGCCAATTAGTAAAACAGAAATTGCCAACCTGTTTGGTGCCAAGGTTGCAGAACTGGTCGATGGTGTCACCAAGCTCACCATTTCCAAAGATAAGCAGGACAATAAGGCCGCATCATTTCGTAAAATCCTGTTAGCCACCCTTCATGATCCACGGGTCATTATTATCAAACTGGCTGATCGCCTGCATAATATGTCAACGCTGGATGCCTTGCGCCCGGAAAAACGCCAGCGGATTGCACAGGAAACCTATGATATTTTTGTGCCCATGGCGCGGCTGGTGGGCATGAATGATATTGCCGACCAGCTTGAATTGCTGTGTTATGAAAACCTTGATCCTGCCCTGTTTAACCGCATCCAGACCGCCTTACAAACCACCCGAACCCAGCGTAGTACTTACCAGAAAGTCTGGGCAGAACGCCTTGATAAAACCATTAAAACCCTTGGCCTTAACGGCATACTTGAAGAAAAAGACAATAATATTCAACTTTTCCAGCGATTTTTTAAAAATAAAACCGATTTAAATTCACTCATTCATATTCATGCTTTTGACATTGTGCTGGAAACTGTTGCAGCCTGTGATCAACTCGCTGCTTACCTCAAGCAGCACTACCATGTGCTGAAACTGGCAGATCATATCCGCAACCCCCTGCCCGGCGGCAATCAGGCGCTGGAGCTGTCATTACGCGGTGAAGTCACCACACTGGATTTAATGCTACAAACACCCCGCATGCGCGAAGCTGCGCGCCTTGGCGTAGTGCTGGGTGAATCCGCACCACAGGCCAGCCGCTCGGCCATTCAGGCGTCCTTAACCAACCTGAGCGAATTGATTGATCGCGACTGTGCCAAAACCACCTTAAACTCGTTGCTGGATTACTTGCATCGCGAAAAAATTCTGGTGTCCACACCGGATGGCGATATTCATGAGCTGCCACGCGGGGCAACTGCGGTTGATTTTGCCTATGCTGCCAGCTTGTTTCTGGGTAACCATGCTATTGGTGCCAAGATTGATGGCATTATCAAGCCCTTAAGCACACCGCTTAATAGTGGTGAAGTGGTTGAAATTATTACTGATGTGCTGGCAACCCCTAATCCAGAATGGCTAAGCTTCGTCAATACCCAAAAAGCCCGCCGTTCCATTCAAAATATCTTGCGCGATCAGGATATCGAAGAACAGCGTCTGGTCGGCCAGCAAGCCCTGAATCGCGCGCTTAAGCTCTATCATCATAGTCTGAATGACCTGAGCACTCAGGATTGGGAAAACTTGCTGACCTGGCGTCATGTCCACAGCAAAGAGCAGCTATTTGAGCAAATTGCTATTGGTGACCTGCTGCCCCAACTGGTTGCTTCGCGCCTGTTTGCCGACCAGAACCAGCAAGCATTATTAGCGTCTGGTCAGCTCATTCGTGGCACTGAAGGCATCGACGTGCGCTATGCCAATTGCTGCACACCCATTCTGGATGATCCGATTCGTGGCCATCTCACCCGTCGCGGCTTAATTGTTCACCGGGCACGCTGTAGCAACCTGCTGCATGAAAACCAGCAGCACCCGGAAAATATTATTCCCTTGAACTGGCAAGAATGTGACGAGGCTGATGCACGTTTTCCGGCCTATCTGTGCATAGATGAAAAACTGGATGATGAGCAAACGACCGAAATTATCTATAAAATCCGGCAATTTCAGGCTGGCCTTGAGCAAATGACCAGCGATGATGAAAAAACCTATCTATCTTTGATTGTCCGTGATCGTGACCATCTGGCACACCTGATCCGTGAATTACGTATTTTACTGGACTTTCCTAGCCTGACCCGTTTAGATAGTGCCTTTAATATTCGCGAACGTGAATACTCAGCCAAACAAGATTCTTTAGCTTGACTCATGAATTGGTTATTATCCTGAAAAATTTATACATGATTGGAGTCTTTCATGACACGCACTGTCATTCATAGTGAACAAGCACCAGCTGCTATTGGAACTTACTCACAAGCCATCAAGATTGACAACGTGGTGTATTTGTCAGGCCAGATTGGTCTTGATCCTTATAGCATGGAACTGGTAGAAGGTATTGAGGCCCAGATCCGTCGTGTATTTGATAACCTTAAAGCAGTGTGTGAAGCAGCCGGTGGTTCCCTGGCGGATATTGCCAAGCTCAACATCTTTTTAACTGACCTGGGTAATTTCCAGCTGGTTAACCAGATTATGGGTGAATACTTTACCCAGCCCTACCCTGCCCGCGCAGCCCTAGGGATTAATACACTGCCGCGCAATGCCTTGGTTGAAATGGATGGTATTCTGGTTATCAATCAATGATCCTTCACATCTTCTGCTAAATCATTAAGCCGCTTTGTGCGGCTTTTTTATTAACTATAATAATTTAATTTTTTTGTAAATAAGAATACGACAACTTGACATTTGATAATAATTATCAATAATATCTATTATCTTATTTGTACTTCCAACTACGGAAACAAAAGACCATGTACGTTTGCCTATGCCGTGCTGTGACTGATCGCCAAATTCGGACTAGTGTTGAAAATGGGGCATCCAGCTTCCGTGAAGTACGCGATGAGCTTGAAGTTGGCACCTGTTGTGGCCGCTGTGTGCCTGAAGCTCGTGAACTGATTGATCAAACCCTGTCTGAAATCGCTAGCCGTATTTCGGTCGCTGCCTGATTTTAAAAGCTGCCTGACTCTAAAATAATTTTCTGTTTCTCCTCTCCCGCTCTCATGAAAGATCATAATTCTGTAGCGGGATTTTTCTTTTTTAACCTGCAATTTTTATAATTTTAAAAAGCTTAGCTTTAATGTGATTGTCATTTTCATTTGCGGTTCCATAAACTGCTCGAAAAATTCTGCTAATTTTTATAATCTATAAGCAATTTAAAAGACTAGCCAAACCATTTCTTGTTCTATCCTTAATACGTTTAACTAGGCCTTTGCTTTGTATTCAGCCCAACAAGAAACAGCGTTTTAGCTTTATCGATTCTTGTGCTTGAAGTGAATTGTCGCCTAGCGCTTAGAAAAGCAATGCCTCGTTTAATCTTCGGACGAAGCTCTTATCTTCTTGAGGAACATATTCCTCAGGGCGAAGCCTTAAAGCAGTGCTTTAAGTTCGCTTAATACTTTAACTTCGAGCAAAGCTCCTTGCAGAGCGGTGCTCTTCATACGCTCGGGCAATGATTATTAATCATTGCTTAATCCTCGCTCAGGAGAAAGCCATGAAAGGCGATCGTCAAGTTATCATTCATTTAAACAATGTGCTATATAATCAGCTTACGGCGATTAATCAGTACTTCCTTCATGCGCGTATGCTTAAAGACTGGGGGATTGAAAAGCTGGGCCAGCACATTTATAAAGAATCCATTCATCAAATGAAACATGCAGATAAAGTGATCGAACGCATTTTATTTTTAGAAGGCCTACCCAATTTACAGCAACTGGGCAAATTGCATATTGGGGAAAATACCCAAGAAATTTTAGCGTGTGACTTGCGTATGGCCACTGATTCGCATGTTACCTTAAAAGCTGCTATTGCCTATGCTGAGCAAGCGGCAGATTTCGTTACCCGTGACATGCTACGTGCAATTATGGCTGAGGAAGAAGAATATATTGACTGGACTGGCACCCAGCTTGCCTTGATTGAAAGTGTGACTTTGGAAAACTATATTCAATCTCAGCTCTAAGCATAAGTTTGAAGTGATAAAAAAGGTAAAAAAAAGCCCGCGGGGGGCGGGCTGAAGGGGGTCTTACTGTCTTGGGGACAGTATTAATAGTAGAGAAAATCTATGTATTTGTCTGTTAGACGAATGTAGAAAGGGTGTAACGAGAGGTAATTCTTTAACGTTTACTTGGCTCATTCTAAAACTTATTATTAGGTGTTTAGTCCCACACTTTGATGGTGCAAAATTCTCACATGAATGGAAGGAGGCACTATGGGACAAGTTTTACACGGCAGCGCCACAACGACACAGGCAATACGTCGAGCAATACAAAATAGTCAAGAAAGCTTAAGAGTCTTGGCCAAGCATTACAGCATCAATCAAAAAACAGTTGCAAAGTGGAAGAAGCGCACATCAGTCGTTGATAGAGCAACAGGGCCGAAGAATCCTCGCTCAAGTGTGTTATCGCCTGAAGATGAGGCAGCAATCGTTGCTTTTCGAAAACATACTTTGCTGCTGCTGAACGATTGCCTTTATGCGCTACAGCCGAGTATTCCTCATCTACCCGTTCCTCGCTACACCGCTGCTTGCAACGGCATGACATCTCACAGTTGCCTGACGTCCATGGCGATCTTCCTGTCAAGAAGCGTTTCAAGAGCTACCCCATCGGCTACTTTCATATCGACATCGCAGAGGTACAAACAGCACAGGGCAAGCTTTATCTCTTCGTCGCCATTGATCGCACGTCGAAGTTCGCATTCACCGAACTGCATGGCAAGGCTGGCAAGATGGCAGCCGCGCAGTTCCTGCGCAATCTGGTTGAGGCTGTACCCTACAGCATTCATACAGTACTGACGGATAACGGTATCCAGTTCACGAACCGCACCTGTGACCGCTATGCCTTTGAACACATATTTGACCGGGTTTGTGCTGAATATGGCATTAAACATCGGCTCACCAGGGTTAAGTATCCATGGACCAACGGACAGGTTGAGCGCATGAACCGAACAATTAAGGAAGCCACCCTCAAACGGTACCATTACGATGACCACACTCAGCTACGCACTCACCTGACTGAATTTATTAGCGCATACAACTTTGGCCGCAGGCTCAAAACACTAAAAGGGCTGACACCTTATGAATTCATCTGCAAACAGTGGACAGATGAACCTGAACGCTTCAAGATTGATCCGATCCATCAAATGCCGGGACTAAACACCTAGATATATTCTATGCTATTGAAATATATTTTATTTTAATAAGGTTTTACAATTACTCTTTTCCATCTTTAATATATTGCGAATAGTGAATCTTGGGATCATATCTAAGCCATGAAAAATATTAGTTTATTTTCAAAGTAATTCGTATACTTAATTTTTCTATAATCTTTTAATCTAGAACTAGTAATTTTAAATATATTTTTCTATAGTAAAATAAATATAACACCTCATCTTACTATAAGATTTAAGGCATTATAACGACTTGCTAATTTACAGTTTTTTTAGAAAAATATTGTTAAACTAAAAAGAATCAAAAGATTCCTGCTGAGCTAGTTATTTTACATGTTTAAAACAATGCAAAAAAATTCCGATCTTAAGAGAGTTTTGATCATAACACGTAACTTACCACCTCTTATAGGCGGGATGGAACGCCTCAATTGGCACATGGCAGATGAACTCTCCAAATATTACTGTGTTAAAGTAATTGCTCCTACAGGCTCGGCTAACCTAAAACCAAAGCACTTAGATATGATTGAAGTACCTTTAGTGCCATTATGGCTATTTCTTATTCTTTCGCTCTGGGAAGCCATCAAAATTACACTACAATGGAAACCCGATATCATTCTTGCGGGTAGCGGATTAACTGCCTTAGCAGCAAAATTAAGCAGTATATTCTATACAAAGAGTAAATCCGTTGCTTATTTACATGGACTTGACATTACAGCAGATCATAGATTATATCGGCTAATATGGCTTCCCATATTGAGACAACTTGATCATGTCATTACAAATAGCAGTCCAACTTCACAACTGGTAAGCAATTTAGGTATTCCAGACACCCGTGTTAGTATTATTTTTCCAGGCGTTAACTTACCAAGAACAATCCAAACGCAAGCTCAAATAGAACAATTTCTACATAAATATCAATTACAAAATAAGCATATACTATTATCCGTAGGTCGACTGACCACTCGGAAAGGTATTCATGAATTTATTCAGTATGCTTTGCCTGATATTGTCAAAGCAATGCCAAATATAGTTCTTGTTATTATTGGAGAATCACCAAAAAATGCCCTATTGGCTGAAACCCAAAGTAAAGAAAGTATTGAAGCAACTGTTTCGCAATTAGGCCTTCAAGAACATGTTAAATTCTTGGGAAAAATTGACGATCAATCTCTCTCGTATGCATATGAAAGCAGTCATGTACATGTATTTCCTGTACGCCATATTCCCAATGATCCTGAAGGCTTTGGTATGGTAGCTATTGAGGCCGCTGCTCATGGTTTACCTACCGTTGCATTTGCAACAGGAGGCGTGGTAGACGCTATTTCTGATGGGAAATCAGGATATTTAGTTCGCTCTGAAGATTATTTATTATTAACTCAAGCTGTGATCAAGGCGCTTGCCTTGAATAATTTTTGGAAAAAGTCTTGCCAAACATTTGCAAAAAATTTTACATGGGAAAATTTTGGAAATGATATTAAAACAAAGTTAAATAATATTTTAAATTAAATTCAAGTAGTGGAGCTTACTTTATGATTGAAGATGAAAAAATTGGGGTAGCAATTATAACTTATAATAGACCAGATGGCTTAGAAAAATTATTTAATTCTTTACCACATGAATTTATTGACTGCTTTATCATTATAAATGATGGAAAACCAATAGTTTCTGATATTATTCCAGCTCAATATATATCCAACAACATTCATAATTTAGGTGTTGGAAAATCAAAAAATAAAGCTCTAAAATACTTAATGGATAATCAGATGGATCATTACTTCATTTTTGAAGATGATGTTCATATAATAAACCAAGAGATATTTCATGCTTATATTCAAGCAAGTAAAACAACAGGAATTCATCATTTTAACTCTGCTTTACACGTAGCTGAAAATAAGAAGAGCAATGGTCAACCAAATCCTCTTATAAAAATTATATACCCGAACGATGTCAAAATTTCATTTTATTTTACTTGCTGTGGTGTATTTTCATATTATTCAAAAAAATGTCTTCTTACTGTTGGATTAATGGATGAACAGTTTTTTAATGCAGCTGAACACATAGATCATACTCTAAGATGCTCTCAAATGAATATGCATTCTGACTTTTGGTATTTTGCAGATATATCAGATTCTTATATATATTTGAAAGATACATATAATCAAGAAAACTATCAATCAGTAATATTAGTAAATAGTGACTCATGTCAAGTAATCAAAAATGCTAAAATACGTTTTAACTTAAAATATCAAATTAATTCTGTTAAAGAAATAGAAATAAATAGTCTCTTTAAATTTATAAATAATTTAAATACTCTTTATAACAAAGAGAGAAAACAGAACGAAGAATTCAACCTAATAAAAAAAAACCTGAAGGAATTAATTAGAAAATTTCCTATTATATTTGGTTTTAAACTAATTCATGACTTAAATAGAATAATAATAAAGTGCTTTCATGGATTAAAAAAAACTCTATTAAATATTAAGAAAACTCCACCCTAAATACCATCTTTTATTCCCAAAACTAACGATTTGATTTGTCCTAATTTATCCTTTTTCACTAGACAGATGATTATAAATTGATAAATTAGACCTAAAAAAAACTCTTTTGCTGCAAATATTTTTGGCACATAAGGCTCTTTTAATAGATACAATGTATTTCTAATTCGAAAATATCTTCTGAAAGCGGAGTGTATTGTAATGCTTTTACCGAACACTTGAATATTATAATCACCTATTCTATGCTTCATTGTAGCTTTATTTGAAATATAGCAATGTAATCCCTTGGCTTTTGCTCTAAAACACCATTCGATATCTACATAATCAATAAAATAGTTTGCTTTCATAAAGCCGATACGTCTTAATACATTAACTTCAACGTACATTCCAGATGAAATAATCAAGCTAGCTCTTCGCGGCTGTTTAATATTAGAAACGTCAATAGTCTTGCGAAAACCATATTTGTTAACAGATGTTATCTTATAAAAAAAACTATATTCCTTATCAAACAACCTTGGGCCTATGGCAGCGATATTTGCATCAATATAATTTCTTACATAAGTATAATCGCTAGCAATAAAATTAATAAAATTACGACTAATCATGCTATCTTGATCAAAGAAAACAATGTAACGAGCTCCTGATTGAATCGCCCTTTTTATACCGACATTCTGAGCATAAGCAATTCCCTTATTACTTTCCAAGTAAATAGTTTCAGCTTTTTTTATGCTATCTAACATACAGGCATTTTTTGAAGCATTATCAACCAAAATTACCCTGACACTTTGCTCAGATAGCTGTGTAATTAATGTAGATAGATTCTCATGTTTTGGATTGAACGACACAATCACTGCAAAAATATTCATTTCAATCATTTTGGATATTTAAAAGCTGCTCCAGCGCCCTTTAACATACTCCTAGCCTGTGTTTTTCTATCTATAGAAAAGATTAAATAAACTATAAAAGTAAGTATCAACTTAATGATTGCCCAAAATTTCCATGTCAAAGGAACATATTTTCTAAAGAGCAAAAGAATAGTATTTCTAAATAAATAAAAATGCCTAAATGCAGAACGTATGGGCCAAACTTTCCAACCAAATAGCCAGAATTTTAAACTGCTTTCACCCATTTGATGATAAAATACAGCGGTTGGAATCCCATATAAATGATAACCAGCATTTAGTACTCTAAAAGACCATTCTGTATCAATATGATCAATAAAAAAGTCCTGATCTAGCGCACCCAATTGTGTAAATAAATTAGCACGCATGAATGTCCCACTACCATTTATATTTGTACACTTAACTGGCTGTATTGAGCCAGATTCTGGATAAATTCTACTCCATAATCCATTACGCATTTGATGAAAGCCATGCTGCTTCTGAGTTTTAAAATCTATTAATTTTGGACCAACACAACCAACTTTACTACCATTCTCCTCCAATTGATTGAAGTATTTATAAAGCTGATTGATTGCATCAGTTGCTGGCACGCTATCCTGATCCAATAAAAGAATAAACTCTAAAGTTTTGTGCATCTTTATTGCATGATTGACGCCAATATTTAAAGCCGTTGCTAATCCAAGATTCTCATTATTATTAACTAAATAAATATTATTTCTTTTTTGGCTAATTTTGCTCAAGCGCGTAATATCTTGAGCATTAGATCCATTATCTACAATAATCCAGATAATTTCTCCTAAACTATGCATTTGTTGAGTTAATAATTCAAATGATGGATTATAGGTTACTGTAATCGCAGCAATATTATTCATAATACACGCCCATAGTCATCTTTCAACCGAACAATATCATCCTCACCTAAATAAGCACCTGACTGAATTTCTATCAGCTCCAAAGGAATACTTCCCGGATTTTCTAGACTATGAATTGTACCAATTGGAATATAGGTTGACTCATTCTCAGAAATAAAGTATTTCTCATCTCCTCTAGTTACTTTAGCTGTACCCTTTACTACGATCCAATGCTCTGCGCGATGATGATGTAACTGCAAAGATAGTTTTGACTTTGGATTAACAGTAATTCGCTTCACTTGATAACGTTCACCTACATCAATTGAGTCATATTTGCCCCAAGGCCTTATGACTTCTCGGTGGATAGATAGCTCTGTCCTTTGATATCGGGTTAAGTCTTCTACAATCTTCTTCATTAATTGTGATTCTGTTTTATTTGCTACCAGAATAGCATCTTTGGTTTCAACAACAATCAAATCATCTACGCCAAGCACTGTAACTAACCGACTTGAAGCATGCACATAGTTATTTTGACCTTGCTCTATTAATACATCACCAAAAACCACATTCTGTTGCTCATCTTTGATACTGGACTCCCATAATGACTCCCAAGATCCAAGATCATTCCAACCGGCCTCTAGGCGAACTACGGCACCAATTGTCGTGTGCTCCATCACAGCATAATCAATTGAATCCTCTGGACAATCTTTAAAGGCTTCAGGATTTATACGTATAAAATCTAAATCTGCTTGGCACTGCATAAATGATTGCTTGCAGCTTGCCAGAATTTCTGGTTGATATTTTTTCACCTCATTGAGAAAGCTATTTGCCCCAAATAGAAACATACCGCTGTTCCATAAATACGACTGGCTCTCCAGATAATCTTTTGACGTTGCTAAGTCTGGCTTTTCCACAAAATGGGCTAACTGATAAGCCTTTCTATCCTCTAACATCTGACCCAATTTAATATAGCCATAGCCTGTATGCGCGCAATATGGTGTTACTCCAAACACAACAAGCATACCCTGCTGCACAACAGTCAATGCAGATAAAATACTGCGATGAAATTGAGGGATATCTACAATATGATGATCTGATGCCAAAACTAATAAGGCAGGATTTTTCTCTAAATATAATGCTTGTGCCTGCAATGCCGCTAATGTAATGGCTGGTGCAGTATTTTTACCTACAGGCTCTAGCAGAATAGAAGCTTTTTCTATACCAATCTGTCGCAATTGCTCTGCAACAATAAATCGATGCTCCTCATTACAAATTATAATGGGTGAAGTCATCGGAATGTCCAGATTGTCTAACCGTTTTAATGTTAATTGTAACATGGACCATTCTGGATCAATTAGCCGTAGAAACTGTTTGGGGTAGGATTTTCTAGACAATGGCCATAAGCGTGTACCGGAACCACCGGCCAATATAACGGGTGTAAGTATCCCTTTTTCATCCATGAAAAATTATCCTAATGACAATATTTTATTACACCCGGCCACAGCAGACTCTCTATGTGCAATAATAATTAATGTCTTTTTACCATTTAACTCATTAATAGCTGCATTTACTGCCGCTTCCGTTTCTGCATCTAGTGCGCTGGTGGCTTCATCCATAAGCAATACAGGGGGATCACGGTATAGTGCACGTGCTATGCCAATCCGCTGACGTTGTCCCCCAGAAAGTAATACACCTCGTTCACCAACAGTGGTGTAATAACCCTGATGTAATTCACTAATTATAAAATCATGTATTTGTGCAGCTTTAGCCGTTCTTACTACGGCATCCATATCAATATTTTCTTGGGGCACCCCAAAAGCAATATTTGCTGCTACACTGGCATCTGCTAGATAAATATGTTGTGGCACATATCCAATAGATTGCTGCCAACCAGTAACATTATCAGCAGTGATTGGAACATCATCAATTAATAATTGTCCCAGTTGTGGTGTTAATAAACCTAACAGAATATCCATTAATGTGCTTTTGCCAGAACCGCTTTTACCCACTATTCCTAAGCTGCTATTGACCGGAATAGTTAAATTAACATGTTGTAGTATCTCTTTATGTTGACTACCAGGATAAGCATAGCTTACATCCATTAACTGAATATCACGCTGTGGGATTAACGGTGCCATCTGATTAATCTTAGCCAACAAGGGTAATGAAAGATCACGATGAATATTTTGCAGTGTTGCCCCTGCAAAACGCATTCGAGCAAAAGCACGATAAATAATTTGGGCAGCTGGTAATATGCGATATGCTGCAAATCCGTATAAACCTAATACTGGCAATATATGTGCAATATCATTACTTTGATGAATTAAAAGAAGTGCCAGTAAAATTAACCCAGTATATCCTGTTGCTTCAACAAGAAATAAAGGCACTTGACTTAATGTCTCATTAGCTGCTAAATGCCTTGCAAAAATTCGAGAAGAACGATTAAACCGCTCCATATAAGCTGAAGCAGAATGAGTAATTTTTACGTCTTTAATGCCGCTTAGTGCTTCTTGGCAAGCTATAAACCGCTCTTTATTCGCTGTATGTAATTCTAAACCAATTTTGGTTAAATGCTTTCTTACTAGCCAATAAATTAGACCATACAAGGAACCCACTATAAGCATTAAACTAAATGCCATAACCGGATTATATATAAACAGAAGTGCAAGCATTGCCAGAACAATAAATCCTTGACTCAGCATTTGCAAAAGCGGCTGCAACACATTGCCAAGCAAGTGGTCTACTTCCGATAAAATATTTTGGTTTAATTCTGCACTATTTCTCTGCAAGAAAAAAATATATGGCTGCTGAAGGTATACAGACAGAAGACGAAAACTAAAATAATAACGTTGTAAATTGGCAAAACGATTTAAGGTATGGATCGTAATGGATTTAAAGAGCGATGAAAAAAGTACTATAAAGATAGAAAATATACCCAAAACCAAGATAAAGCTTTGTTTATTATTGAAAGAAAAGAAATTATAAATATAAGCCAGTATGGCATTATCATGAATAACATCTGGCCTAGCAAGCACTGCAAGAAATGGCATAATAGAAACAACGCCAGCTGTTTCCATACCTGCCATGACTAATACCAAGATAAATACAAGCAGTGCTTTTCTTTTCTCCATTGGTGTGAGTATGTGCCATAACTTTTTAAGTGATTCAAGCATTGCAGCCCCTTACTCACCCTTATACATTAGTGCAGTTACTTGCTCTGAAATCAGTCCCATTAGAAAAATCATTACACTTCCTGTATAAAGCAATGCACTCATATTGGTAAAACGGTTGAACTCATAAAGAGTATAACCATACCAACTAGATGCCATCAAAAACAATATAGTGGCAATTGGCAAGAACATTTTAAGTGGAGAAAATAATGTTGCAATTTTAAAAATAATAAGAAAAAAACGAATGCTATCTTTTACTGGATGGATATGGCTCTTACCAATGCGTTTAGCTGCATGAATCGGCACATAAGCAACCGAATAACCCGCTCTAAAAAATGCCATTGTACTTGTTGTAGGATAGGAAAAACCATTCGGCAGTAAATACAGAAACTCTCTAAATTTATTAGCATTTACTGCTCTGAAACCAGAAGTTAAATCCTCTATAGGATGCTCGGTCATATAGGTTGCAAGCCTATTATACAATTGATTGGCTATACTCCGACCTATACTGGCTTGTGAACCTCTTTGCCGCGCTCCAACTACAAGGTCATATCCTTGGTTCATTTTCTCTAGTAAAAGAACAATATCTGCTGGATCATGTTGTCCATCGGCGTCCATAAATATAATGACCTCACCAGTAGCTACTCTTGCTCCTGTTTTAATTGCTGCGCCATTGCCCTTAGGATAAGGATGAGACACCACATGTGCACCCGCTTGCTCAGCAAGCTGTAAAGTTTGGTCTCTAGAACCATCATTAATTACAATTATTTCTGCATCTGCATATATTTTTTTAATTTGTCTCACAGTTTGGCCAATTGCACCAGCTTCATTTTTCGCAGGTAAAACTATACTTAACTTCATTATGCTTTACTTATCCTTATGGTAAACATGCATTTTATCAGCCTCCATATCTGCTTGTATATTCTTCCTTAAATCCTCTGCAATACGCTTGTACATTACCTCATCCTTTAACTGCTTTTGATAAATAAGCTCAATTTTTGTTAAAAGCTGTAAAGCTAATTTATAATAACCTTTATTTCCTAGATCAGCGACCATAGCTAATGCAGCACTAACATCTCGATATTGAACGGCTGCTCGCAAATAATTCTGATATGCTTTGTGTGGTAGCTCTAATGCAGCAAATAATTGTGCTTGCAGATAATTCGATAATGCATAAAAATTAGGGTAATCTCTGTAAGATTTATTATATTTTATAAGATTAGTGAGAAGCTCAGTCATTTCTTGAGCATATAATCTAGTAAGTTTTTGATCCTTAATGATTTTATCAACCAAGCCACGTAATCCCCAAATAGCCGCACCATCAGCATTTTGTTTTAATATCTGGTGTTGAAGCCTTAAAAAATCTTGTTTACTAACCTTTCCGATATCTATTTTTTGTTTTAACAGTTGAATAAGTAAACTTGAATCAGGATGGCAAGCTATTGCTTGCTCTAACACTTGATTAGCTTCTTGAGATCGACCATGTTGCATCAATATTTCGGCTAATTTACTCTGAGCACGTACTGACTCAGGATTATTCTGTGCCCAATAAACCTGCAGTTTTGTTGTATCTGACCATAAAATCACACGTTGCCATGTCATCCATGCTAATATTATTAATATTAGACAACTAATGAAAATAACAGAACTCGATTTAGTTCTTTCAGATAAATTGTATAAACCTGCAGCTATAGGTAAAAATAAAAATATTGCTGCTACATAATTTCGGTGCTCAAAATATAACTCTAAACCAATGACACTTGATTCAATTAAGTGGGCTGCAAAAAAGAATAAAATTGCTAAACAAATTAGTGGATATTTTTTTCTAATAGCAAATGCAAAACCTAATAAAAAAATTATAAAGATAATCGATATTAATGTAGTAACTGGGTTTAACCACCCCTTAGAAATATAGTAACCATCTTGAAATAAACCATAACCTTCTATACGTGGAATGAATAGCTGATATAAATAACTACAAATGATTCTTGCTTCGCTCCATAAACGCTCAGCCTGATTAAATGAACGATATGGCCAAGGATTTTCTGAAAAATCAATATAATGAAATAATAATGCTGCGATTACCGTTGATGGCATCCACAAACATATTGCACGCCAATACCAAATAGGTTTATTAACCTTAGTAGGATTACAGAATTCTATAATTAAAATTAAAAGTGGTAATAAAGCACCATTTTCCTTGCTATAAGTTGCTAATATACTA
Organism: Alkanindiges illinoisensis DSM 15370; assembly: GCF_000619845.1. Lineage (GTDB taxonomy): Bacteria > Pseudomonadota > Gammaproteobacteria > Pseudomonadales > Moraxellaceae > Alkanindiges > Alkanindiges illinoisensis. Next base: position 352,180 of record NZ_JHUX01000004.1, read on the forward strand.
CTAATACTGATGGATAAAGTCATTATAATATAAGCATGTAAGGGTCGTCTAGTTAATAAAGCTCTTCCTCTTAAATATCCAATCATACCTAACAGGCTAAATAATAACGGTAACTGTGCCATCCGTTGTATAACATATAACGTTGTAGAAACAAAGAAAGGATGTAACAACCAAAAGCCACATGATAAAAGTGCAATCCATGTTGCCTTTTTTTCTATGTATCCATAACTTAATAAAATTAAACGTATTGTCCAGTAGATTAAAATGCCACATGATAAATGAATAGCTAAATTGACTAATTTAAAAGGATAAGCGCTTATTGGCCATGAATAAGCCTGAGGAATAAATGTGGCTAACGCAATGGGACGTCCTGTAGGTCCAGCAAAACCACTAGTTATAAATTGTTGGATATCTTTCCATTGTCCAGAATCCCTATAGTGAGCTAGACCCGCGAGATTAGATTGATCATCAAATAAAAACCCACCTTGAAGGCCTGGCCAATAAACTAATCCAGTAAGTAAAATTAATATAAATAAACCAGTTGTTGGAATAATGCGAGTCATCAACATATATTTATAATCTTAAAATTTATAGAACAATCACTTTAAGTACATTTTTTTCTTAAGATGATCTTAAATAAGAAGAGGCTCCTATAGAGCCTCTTCTTATTTTATAGGTCGTTAATACTGATTAATTACAGTACGCCTTTAGGTAAATATTTAGCAATACCACCATTACTAGTAACTTTTATTGAACCATTTCTATCTGTCTTAGCAACTACTTGTTTACTTTCAATTTGTTTAGCAACTCCAGAAGATGCATAGGTAATAGTAACAGTACATTCACCTGTAGCACTTGGAGCACCAGCTGTTACTTTTACACTTGCAGCATATTTACCGTGTGCACTGCTACTACCACAATCTCCAGTTTGCAAGCTGTCGCCGATATCAGCTTTTAGGCCATCAGCTAATGCAAAACCTTCAGCAGCTTGTGATCGTGCAATATAATCTTGGTAAGCAGGAATCGCAAAAGCAGCCAGAATACCAATGATCGCTACAACGATCATCAATTCAATTAACGTAAAACCCTTTTGTGCGTTCATATAAATTCTCCTAGGAATACAAAAATAGTAGTGTTGGCTTGTTGTTTTGACCAACGCTCTAACACACACGCTGTTATATTGCATTTGTCATGCCAAATCAATATCTGTGAATTGATAACGCTGCAAAAACAGGCAAATAAAGCCATTTTGTTAGTTAGAGCACATTTATATTTATTATTAAAAAGCAATTTAAGGAAATATTTGACATTTTTTGTCACTTAGCCATAGCATCTACAAAAATAGTCAGTTTAATCAATAGCCTTAAATTGCTATAAAAATATAGCCTGATTGCTTAATTCATTACCTAAGTCTTTTATTTTGTTAGCATAAAATTGGTTGAGCACTTCGCCAATTTGCTCAATACCGCTAATTACCCCGGCACAATACTGTTTTTGCTTGAGCTGCGCAGTAATATTACTGCAAATTGTGTCCCAATTCTCGCTTGTAACAAAATGATTTATGCCGCGATCAGCCACAATTTCAACTTTGCGTTCACATAAGTTGATGTATAGCAGCACACCGCTGTTATAGGCAGTGTCCCATACCCCATATTCAGCAAACAGCTGTTTTGCACGGGTTCTGGTATTAGTGCGCAATGCCATATCCAGTGGCAGATGTCCTTCAATAATCACCTGGATCTCACCTGCATGATTTTGTTCAGCCTGCGCGACGGCATTGCTAATCTGCTTTTGTACATCCGCATTAAAGCATCGACGCGTCTGCCACGGTAGATAAATAAAATTTCTAAACCAGCGGGGAAAATCCAGTTGTTTACAATCATCTGTTAGTTTTTGATGACTACTTATCAGGTCAGTATCATTATTTACCATGATCCAGAAGCTCCGCCGCCGCCAAATGAGCCACCGCCACCGCGATAGCCTCCGCCACCAAAACCGCCACCACCGCGTCCTCCACCAAACCCACCACCGTTTAGTACACCGGATAGAAGTAGCTGTGCAATTGAACTAATTAATAAAAAGAATACACCCCCACCTAGCATCAAACTGCTAATGAGACCAAGTCCACTGCTTAAGCCCCAGCCGATTCCTACTGCACCGGCAATACTGGCGCTTAGGGATTTTCCTATAAACAGTGCCGCAAACATACCGCCCAAGCAAAGAATGATCAGCATGGTCAAACTGCTTTGGGTACGGGCCTGTTGCTGGGCCTGAGCCGCCTGCTGTTGTTTGAGCTGATCCGCACTGTTTTTAGCAATTTCTGGATCAAGTTTTAAGATTTGGGCAATCTGGTTTAAGCCAGCAGTCAATCCAGCCGCATAATTGCCTTGTTTAAACTGGGGGGTAATTTGCTCTTCAATAATGCGCTTAAGTACAACATCGGGTAATACGCCTTCTAGTCCATAACCCGTTAAAATCTGGATACGGTGATCATTGACTGCAACCATGATGAGCAAGCCATTATCTGTTTTTTCGTTACCCAGTTTCCATTGTTCAAAAGCACGGTTAGCGTAATCAAAAATGGCTTCCTGCCCGGTACTGGGCAAGATAATAAGTCCGGTTTGTGCGCGTCCTGTCTGATAAATTTCTAGAATTTTTTGGCTAAGTTGCTGCTGTTGCTCACTGGTTAATAAGTTGGCCTGATCAATCACCGGGCTGTTTAAATCTGGCAATGTGGCTTGAATGAGGTTGGGGTCAGCCTGTGCAGGTCTCTCTGCCGACGTTGAGGCGTCTATAGTGCTTTGATTATTGATGGGCGCACTGATGGGCGGAATAGCACTGTTCAGTACTGGCCCACCCGCCTGCTTGGCCTGATTTAGAACGATTGCCGCTTCTGCCACCTGGTCTGCTTGCGTCGCTGATTCTGCATGGGTTTGGACAGCAGTTAACAGCAATACCATCATTATAAAAATGATTAAATATTGATGGCATTTTTCCTGTAAAACTGCAAGTAGCGGCATGGCATTGTCTTCTGCTTTGGCCTTTTAACTGCGGATAATTTTTAGTTATCCAGCGTTACGGCATTAAAATCAGGTTTCTCACAAGCAAGTTATTTTCACAATATGGTTTTAAAAACATGATCCTAAGAACCTAATTTTACAACCATGAGCATTAATCAGGGCTGTGCCACTGGTGGTGCTGATTGACCAGCGGGTGTTGCTGTATCAAAACTAACTGTCGGTGCGGTGGCAATGGCAGCTTCATTATTCACTGAAAAATTGGGGCGTGGCTGCATGCCAATCACTTTGGCTGTTAGCGACTGTGGCAACTGGCGTACATAGGTGTTGTAGTCCTGCACCGTCGTGATATAACGATTGCGTGCCACGGTAATGCGGTTTTCAGTGCCCTCCAGTTGTGCACTTAAATCACGGAATGAGGCATCTGCTTTAAGGTTTGGATAGTTCTCAGACACCACCAGCAAACGTGACAAAGCCCCGGTTAACTGGCTTTGGGCTTGCTGAAATTTCTGGAATGCAACCGGATCATTTACTAATTCAGGGGTGGCCTGAATCCCAGCCACCGATGCACGGGCACGGGTAACTTCGGTCAATACCTGCTGTTCGTGGCTGGCATAGCCTTTGACGACATTGACCAGATTGGGTACCAAGTCGGCGCGACGCTGATACTGATTCAAAACTTCAGACCAACTGGCGTTTACCGCTTCATCTTTGGCCTGCAAGTTATTGTAGCCACAACCTGGCAAGCTGCTGGCCAGTACGCTTATTAGCAGTAATGCTGGTAATACCCGACGTGTCATGTGTCTAACCTGTTTTTATCAATGTATATGATTGACATCATGCGGCAACGGACAAGTTTTTCCAGATTGAAATTGTGAATATTTTTAATGGCTTGTTACTGTTGGTGCTTCAAACAACTTTTAAATAGTTTAAAAAAAGCCCTGAAGTGACGATGGCAAATAACACTTATACTTAACAAGACAGCGTGGCTTTGCTAAGCGTACACTCAAGCATAGCTTTCATCTTGCGGTACGGCTAAGCGATGCTTTGCTAATCGTACCTCAGGGCGGTAGGAGAACAACAAAAACTATTTAGGGGCCAATTATTAGTGGATGGTCTTGGCAACTTCCATAAAACTTGCCACCTGATATTCATTCGCCAGTCGGTTTTTCCAGTAATTCAAAATCTTGGAATGGTCAATTTCCGAAGGGTGAAAATCCTTTTTATAGTAGGAAAAATATTCAGGGGTGAGCTGAACCAGCATTTTTGCGACCAGATACAGTCCGCGAAGATTGCCACCAACTTTTGGCAGACTTTTCCATTTGTCCTGCCAGAATAAACGCTGGGTGGCATACAGGGTCAAACTGGCAAAACTGGTGGTTACCGCCTGCATGACCTGACGGCGCAATTTTAGGTCACCATACAGGGCTTGATAGGTGTCAAATGCCACACTGCGATGCTCGATTTCTTCAATGGCATGCCATACCCAGAGCTTTACCGCATCATCATCCAGCGTTTCCAGCAATTCAGGATGATTTAGAATATAACCGCCTAGCAAAGCCGTGAAATGTTCAAAGGCACTGGTAATTGCAAGCTGTACTTTATAAGGCGCATTTTTCAGGCGGTGATCGTGTTTGGCCAGCCAGGCCTGAAAGCTATCCAGTTGATAGTCATCACGTCGCCAGGCCTGATTAAACTCAGTATGCGCCTTGGAATGCATGGCTTCCTGACCGATAAACGCAGCAATTTCAGCTTGTAACTGCTCATCAGTAATCCGGTCACGAACATTACGGACACTGTGCACAAAAAACTGTTCACCAATCGGAAAGGTAGAGGATAACGCGGTCAGCAGATGCGACATAACCGGTGAATTGGCAAAAAAATGACGCTTGATGAGCTGAGGATTAAAATCCAGACGGCGCACTGTAATGCCATTGGCTTTACGGCGATTTAAATACTTCTTATCTGATATTGTATTGGCCACAGCAGTCATGGCGAGTTCCTCATACCATCTCAAGTTGACATACAGTATTGTCATATTTGATGAGTGAGGCTATGGCATGAATGTTCAGCCAGTGACGAAAGTGCTCAAACTTTATTCTTAATTTGTAAGTAAACCCTTGCCCGTCTTAGATCATCCGGGCAAGGCATTTTTTAAATAAACGGCTTAATACTTAAATTTTAACGCGACTGTGTAGTTAGCTGGTGCGCCATAATAGGCTTGACCATCCGTAAAACTATTTAAATATTTTTTGTTACCCAAATTATAGCCATTGACCTGTACACTCATCTGGTCATTCACCGCATAGTTTGCCATTAGGCCAAGCAGCGCATAGCTTTCCTGACGGATATAGGCATCATAAGCGTTGTCATACCGATAGATTTTATCCTGCCATTGCAGACTACCGCCCACTTTAAGTGCGGGTAATTGAGGCATTGTATAGGTGGTGGTTAAATTGACTGTACGCGATGGATTATAAGTCCGGGCATCACCGCCATTTTTTAAGTCGGTTAAATTAAACTGTGCAAAGCCAAAAGATACGTCCGTGTTGTCATTGAGCTTGCCAGCCAGGCCTACTTCTACGCCCTGTGAACGCAAGTCGCTAACCAGCACTTTATGATTTAAGGGATTCCCGTCGGAAGAACGTAAGGGATAATTGCTTTCTTCAGTTCTAAAAATGGCCAGCGTTCCCGTGAGTCTGTTATCAAGCCATGCGCTCTTGATCCCTGCTTCGTAGCTATCACCTTCAATTGGTTTTGCTACCTGGCCTGTGGCAGCATCCAGGGTAGTTTGTGGCCGGAAAATCGAGGTATAGCTCAGGTAACCAGTATATTCAGGGCTAAAGTTGTAGGTTAAGCCGGTGTAAGGCGCTACCTTGCTTTCATCAAAGTTCATCGGTGAGCCATAACTCATCCCTTTACTTTTGGCTTCAACATAATTGGCGCCCAGTGTGAACTTTAAATCATTGTTAAGATGCAAGCGGGTAGCGGCATACCATGAATTGATATTCTGGGTATAGTAGGAAGCATCGGTAAAATCTGACCAGCTGACTGATGTTGGCGTCCAGCTTTCCCAGTTAGTCGTGAACTGGGTTACACCATAAACATCGGTGATGTTGTTGATATTACTGTCATTGATAATCCCGTTGGTTTCTCTATCCTTTTGATGGTTTTGCGAATAGCTATAACCAAAAATGGCATCGTGCTGTTGTTCCAGCAGATTAAATACACCCTGTACATTCAGGTCAGTATTCCGCTTGGTATTGTGCTCTTGCCCGCCCCATGCTGTTAGGGAAATGCCTGAGCCATCGGCCTGCGGATAGCCATAGTAATACAGCAAGCGGCTATCACGGTCTTTTTGCGCATAGTTATAATTCAGGTTAACTGTCCAGTCCTGACCAAGCTTTTGCTTGAGTTCAATAAAGCCATTTTGTGAAACATTATTCCAGTAGGCCCAGTCTGGCACAGGGTTATAGGAACGCTGGTAGGAAATCTGCTGGCCTTGCGCATCCAGTAAAGGCAATGCGCCCCAGTTATTGGCATTGGGCAGGTTCTTTTCATAACTATACCCCGCTGTTAATAAGGTGCTGTCGGTGAGATCGGCCTCAATGATACCAGCCAGTCCATTTTTTTCCTGAGAGTATTTATCCAGATAGGAATTACCCATTTGTTCATAGCCCATCAGGCGGCCACGCACACGCTCATCAGGTGTTAATGCCCCCGATACATCAGCCTCATAGCGTTGGGTATCCCATGAGCCATAGCTAATCCCTGCATTGGCATTCAAATTTTTGGTCGGACGCTTACGGATATAATTAATCGTAGCACTGGGATCACCAAAACCATTGGTCAATGCATCTGCACCCTTGACCACTTCAATACGGTCATAAAAAAAGCTATCCGGGTTGGTGTCATTGTAATTATATGAATCGCTGGGAAAGCCTACCCCATCTACCAGAATATTGGAAATTTCAAAACCACGTGCCAAATATGTGGTGCGTTCAGTTTCCTGATTACTCACTGTCACACCGGGTGTATTGGCCAGCACATCACGTGTTGAGTTAAGGCCAAAATCATCCATTTGCTGACGGGTCACCACATTAATGGTTTGCGGCGTTTCCTGCGCACTGAGATTTAGTCTGGTGGCACTGGAACTTTGTTTTACCGTATAGGCTTTGCTGCTTTCAGATGAGCCTTCCTCTGCAGTTGCCGTAACCTGAATGGTTTGCAGCTGGTTTTCTGTTTCTCCATCCTGTGATAAAGCAGCATGTGCCTGCGCAACCAAGGCCAGCGCCAGTGGCAAGGCTGCCAACCGGCAAGGAACTGTAAAATGATGAACCACGATAAACCCCAGCTAAAATTTAGAAACAATAACAATAATGATTTTCATTTGTAATTTTAGTTAACTGAGCTATAGATGACAAGTGCTATTTAAGAAATGCTTAAGTTTTCATAATCAGAGAAAATAAAAATAATAAAAAAGCAGCTTAACCAATTGATTAAGCTGCTTTTAAAACACAGGGATGAGAGTTTAAATACTCAGTCCTAGAGCTGTTAAACGTTTAGATAATCCAGAATACCTTCGGCAGCCTGACGGCCTTCCCAGATCGCAGTTACCACCAAATCGGAGCCACGCACCATATCGCCACCAGCAAAGATTTTTGGATTACTGGTCTGGAACTTGTAGGCTTGATGCTCTGGAGCAACGACACGGCCTGAACCATCCAGATTAATGGTTGAACCTTCAAACCAGTTGGCTGGACTTGGACGGAAACCAAAAGCCAGAATCACTGCATCGGCTGGCAGAATTTCTTCAGAACCCGGTACTGGTTCAGGACTGCGACGGCCACGGCTATCCGGTTCACCCAGTTGAGTGGTTACGACTTTAACTCCGGTTACCTTGCCATCTGCATCACCCACAATTTCAATGGGCTGACGGTTAAACAGGAACTCTACGCCTTCTTCACGCGCATTTTTTACTTCACGCACCGAACCGGGCATGTTGGCTTCATCACGGCGGTAAGCACAGGTCACATGCGCAGCACCCTGACGAATGGAAGTGCGGTTACAGTCCATGGCAGTATCGCCACCACCCAGCACAACAACACGCTTGCCTTCCAGATCAATATAATCCGCTGGATTCTTTTCCCAGCCCTGACAACGGTTGACGTTGGCAATCAGGAAATCCAGTGCATCGTACACGCCGCTAAAGTCTTCACCGGCAAAGCCACCTTTCATGTAGGTATAGGTGCCCATGCCCATGAACACTGCATCATAATCAGCCAGTAACTCATCAATGGTCACATCAGTGCCTACATCGGTATTCAGGCGGAACTCAATACCCATGCCTTCAAAAATCTCACGGCGACGCACCATGACATTTTTTTCCATTTTAAATTCTGGAATACCAAAGGTCAGCAAGCCACCAATTTCCGGATTTTTGTCAAACACGACGGGTTTTACCCCATTACGTACCAGAATATCAGCACAGCCCAGACCGGCAGGCCCTGCGCCAATGATGGCTACTTTTTTGTCGGTCCACTTAACATGCGACATATCCGGACGCCAGCCTAATGCAAAAGCAGTGTCGTTGATATATTTTTCGGCGTTACCAATGGTTACGGCGCCAAAGCCGTCATTTAAGGTACAAGCGCCTTCACACAGACGATCCTGTGGGCATACGCGGCCACAAACCTCAGGCAGTGTATTGGTTTGGTGGCACAGTTCAGCTGCACGGAACAGCTGGCCTTCTGTCACCAGTTTTAACCAGTTGGGAATATAGTTGTGTACAGGACACTTCCATTCACAGTACGGATTCCCGCAAGCCAAACAGCGATGTGACTGGTTGGCAGCATGTTCCTGGGTAAATGGTTTATAAATTTCTACAAACGCTTCGGTACGAACAGCAATATCTTTTTTCTCTGGATCCTGACGCGGCACTTCCAGAAACTGAAAATCATTGTTTAGGCGAGTCGCCATGGTTATCTCCGTGGGTCAGTGCTGTCGCTCTATTAAAAACAGGCGGCAGCACTTGCCTGGTGCGAAAGTGAAAAAGACTTATTGAGGATCGGCCTTGGTGGTTTTCAGCAGGCTATTGAGGCTTGCTGCTTTTGGCTTCACCAACCAGAACTTGCGGCTGTAGGAATCAAACTCATCAATGATGGTTTGTCCCCAGGCACTGCCTGTTTCACGCACATGATCTTGCAGGATTTCCATCAGGTGATGGCGATAATCTTCCATCGGCTCAGTAGAAATACGGTTCAGGTCAATCAGTTCATGGTTGCAGTAATCGAAGAAATCACCGTCCAGATCCAGCACATAGGCAAAACCGCCGGTCATGCCCGCACCAAAGTTATGGCCTACCCGGCCCAGCACGGTCACAATACCACCGGTCATGTATTCACAGCAGTGGTCGCCAGCACCTTCAATCACAGCAAAACTGCCTGAGTTACGCACGGCAAAGCGCTCACCCGCAGTACCTGCTGCAAATAGCTTACCGCCAGTCGCACCATATAGACAGGTATTACCAATAATGGCTGTTTCCTGCGTTTTAAATGGTGAACCTTTTGGCGGGAAAATGGCAACCTGACCACCGGCCATGCCCTTGCCAACATAATCGTTGGCATCACCTTCCAGACGGATATGCAAACCACCAGCATTCCACACGCCCAGTGACTGGCCAGCAGTTCCGGTTAAGTGAACCACAACGGGCGCTATTTCCATGCCAAGGTTGCCATAACGCTTGGCAATTTCACCGGAAACGCGTGCACCAATGGAACGGTCACAGTTACCCACGATAAACTCAAAGCTACCGCCTTCACCAGCTTCAATCGCAGGCAACATTACCTCAACCATGCGCTCAGCCAGCAAACCTTTGTCAAATGGCTCATTTTTTACCACTTCACAATAGTTGGATTTGCCTTCCGCCGATGCATGGGAAGTCAGCAGGGCGCTTAAATCCAGATTGGCATGCTTGTCGGTTTCACCCGGCAGCACTTCCAGCAAATCAGTGCGGCCAATCAGGTCACGCAGAGAGCTTACACCCAGGGCTGCCAGCCATTCACGGGTTTCTTCAGCAATAAAGCGGAAGAAATTGATCAGCATTTCCGGCTCACCAATATAATGCTCTTCGCGCAGGTGATCCTGCTGGGTAGCCACACCAGTTGCACAGTTATTCAAGTGACAGATGCGCAGGTATTTACAGCCCAGCGCAATCATTGGGGTGGAACCAAAGCCAAAGCTTTCAGCACCCAAAATGGCTGCTTTTACCACGTCCAGGCCAGTTTTCAGGCCACCATCGGTTTGCACCCGAACCTTGCCACGCAGGTCATTCACGCGTAGCGCCTGATGCGCTTCACTTAAACCCAGCTCCCACGGAGAACCGGCATAATGAATGGAACTTAATGGCGATGCGGCTGTACCACCGTCATAACCGGAAATGGTAATGAAGTCGGCATAGGCTTTGGCAACACCCGCTGCAATCGTACCGACACCCGGCTCAGACACCAGCTTTACTGAAACCATTGCTTGTGGATTGACCTGTTTTAAGTCAAAAATTAGCTGTGACAAGTCTTCAATGGAATAAATGTCATGGTGCGGTGGTGGGGAAATCAGCGTGACGCCCGGTACAGAATACCGCAGGCGTGCAATCAGACCGTTAACTTTACCACCTGGCAACTGCCCGCCTTCACCCGGTTTAGCACCTTGCGCTACCTTAATTTGCAAAACTTCTGCAGAACACAGATAAGCCGGCGTTACACCAAAACGGCCAGACGCAATTTGCTTGATTTTGGAGTTACGAATTGTGCCATAGCGCGCTGGATCTTCACCGCCTTCACCTGAGTTGGAGCGACCACCAATGGTGTTCATGGCAATGGCAATAGATTCATGCGCTTCCGGCGACAAGGCACCCAGTGACATACCCGCAGAATCAAAGCGTGGCAGAATGTCTTCAATGCTTTCAACCTGCTCCAGTGCAATGCTGTTATCAGTTTTCAGCTTGAACAGGTCACGAATTGTCGCAATCGGGCGATGATTCACTAAGTTGGCATATTCACGGAAATCGTCATAGCTGCCAGAACGCACGGCTTTGTGCAGCGTTGCAATCACATCCGGATTAAAGGCATGATACTCTTTGTTGTAAACAAACTTGAGTAAACCGCCCTGATCCAGTGGCTTGCGTGCTTGCCACGCCAGAGCCGCCAGTTTTTTCTGGTCATTTTCCAGATCAGTAAAGCTGGCACCAGCAATACGGCTAGGCACGCCCTTAAAGCACAGCTCCACCACGTCTTTAGACAAACCAATCGCTTCAAACAACTGGCCGCCACGGTAAGAAGCAACCGTTGAAATCCCCATTTTGGACAGGACTTTCAGCAAGCCCTTTTCAATGCCCTTACGGAAATTAGCCTGCGCATATACTGGATCACCCAGCAGTTCGCCTTTATCAACCAGCTCATTGATCACGTCATAAGCCAGATATGGATAAATTGCTGTGGCACCAAAGCCCAGTAGTACGGCAAAGTGATGTGGATCACGTGCCAGACCGGTTTCTACAATAATATTGGCATCAGCACGCAGCCCTACTTCGGACAAGTAGTGATGCACCGCACCAGTGGCCATAATGGCATTGGCAGGCAGGTAGCCTTCACGAATATTTTTATCAGATAACACCAGCATGCAGTTACCAGTTGCAATGGCAGCAGCAGCTTCCTTACAAATGCGCTGTAACGCGGCTTGCAGACCTTCGCTCTCAAGATAGTTCAGGTCAACTACATTCATGCCATAGCCGGGACGATCCAGCTCACGCAACTGGTGCATTTTGCTGTTAGACAGTACCGGACTGGAGATAATCACACGGTCAGCATGGTCTGCGCTTTGCTCAAACACATTTTGCTCATGACCAAAACAGGTTTCCAGCGACATCACAATCGCTTCACGCAATGGATCAATGGGTGGGTTTGTTACCTGCGCAAACTGCTGACGGAAATAATCGGCCAGATGACGTACCTGACGTGATAGCACCGCCATAGGCGTATCATCACCCATGGAACCAACCGCTTCCTGCCCACTTTCAGCCAGCGGACGGATAATCTGGTCACGCTCTTCAAACGATACCAGGAACATTTTTTGTGCAGCTTTCAGACTATCGCCATATAAGCCAGTAGACAGCAACTGCTCTTCCAGCTCGTTATCTACCTGCAGGTTCAAGGCACGCTCACGCAACCATTTGCGGTAAGGGCGCATTCCTTTCAAATGGTTATTAATAGCGGCAGTATCCAGCACTTCACCTGTCAGGGTGTCTACTACCAGCATCTGGCCAGGGCCAACACGGCCTTTGGAAACCACATCTTCCGGCTTATAATTCCAGACTCCAATTTCCGAGGCCAGTGTGATATAGCCATTTTTGGTAATCACCCAGCGTGCAGGACGCAAACCATTACGGTCCAGCATACAAATAGCGTGACGGCCATTTTGAATCACCAGACCCGCAGGACCATCCCAGGCTTCCATATGCTTGGAATTAAACTCGTAAAATGCACGCAGGTCAGAATCGAGGGTTTCCACATTTTGCCAGGCCGGTGGAACCAGCATGCGCAATGCACGGAACAAATCCATGCCGCCGCCGACCAGAATTTCCAGCATGTTATCCAGACTGGATGAGTCAGAACCAGTGCGGTTAACCAGTGGTTTTAAATCTAGCAAACCCGGCAATAAGGGATTTTCAAATTTTGGTGTACGCGCAACCGACCAGTTACGGTTGGCGGTAATGGTATTGATTTCACCATTGTGCGCCAGATAACGGAATGGCTGGGCCAGGGGCCAGCGCGGTAAGGTATTGGTTGAAAAACGCTGGTGGAATACCACAATATGCGATGCCAAACGCTCATCCGCCAGATCCGTGTAAAAATCAGCAATAGCGGCTGGCATCATCAGGCCTTTATAGCTGATAACGGTACTGGCCAGCGTGGTCACATAAAACAGCGAGTCATTTTGTAGCTTGTGTTCGGCACGACGGCGCGCCAAAAACAGCTTACGGTTAAAATCAGCTTCAGGCAGATTTTCAGGGTTATTGACAATAATCTGCTCAAAGGCAGGCAGGGAACGTAATGCAATTTCACCCAGAATACTGACATCAACGGGCACTTTACGCCATGTGGCCACTGCAAGGCCTTCTGTCTCGATTTCTGCATTTAATACGTCACGGGAATACTGCGCCAGTGCTGGATCAATATTCAGGAAAATGGTACCAACCGCGAAAATGTCGGTCAGGCTCACCCCAAGCTTTTGGGCTTCATCACGAAAAAATGCCTTGGGCATTGCCAGCAGTAAGCCACAGCCGTCGCCCGTCTTGCCGTCAGCAGCAATACCGCCGCGATGCGTCATGCAACTCAGGCTATGAATGGCTGTTTGAACCAAATGGTGACTCGCCTCACCCTGCATCTGGGCAATCAGGCCAAAGCCGCAGTTATCGCGGAACTCATCTGGCTGATATAAACCCTGTGCGGATTGAGTGGGAGCTACATGATTGGGAGCTAAAGTATTAAGCGATGGCATTTGCATAGCGTACCCTTGTCTTGGTATTGTCCAACCAGACCCTTACGTCTGGCAGAAAAAAATAGAGCAAAAAAATCATCGTTGACTTGATGCCCGTGAACCACCTGTTCGACCCAAATATGCTGTCAGCGCCAAGCATGCAATTCGCAATAATGTGCAGGCAACACGGCCCAGGGTCAAATAAGCACAACCCTTATAGGCTGGTGTAAACAAAAAACGGCGGTGTATTTTACAGACAAAACATAAATAAATAAACCAATATTGCACAACAAGAAACAACATAAAATTGAAAATTAGTCGTGCTATAAACAGTTAAAGCAAATTTTAGACCATTTTTAAGGCAATACCTTCATATCTTAATGATTAATAGTATCTTTATTTCATGATTTTAAAGGAAATTTGCATAATTTTAATTATTTTAAAGTACTGCAATATTTTTTGCGGCAAAATATTGCAGAGTACGATTAATCTTTAATTAAATGGATCAGCAATCGGAGTTGTGCTGGCTGGGGCTGGATTAGTTTCTGCAGGGACTGGGTTAGTCACTGAAGACCCCGCAGGCTTGGCTGGATTTGGCGGAACAGTGCCTAAAGGATTAACTGCTGGATTTGTTCCAGTCGGTTGCCCATTAACTGATGGCAATGCGGGAATTGCGCCTATGGTTAACTGCGAGCTATTGGCACTTGAATCAATAGGAGCCGTTGGGGTAGGCGGTGCAGCAGGTGCTTCTACTGGAACAGGCACTGAACGCAGGCGTACCTGATAGACCTGGCCTGCTTTTGATAAATTGGTAATGCTGTCTTCTGAACCCACATCATCAATGACTGATGACTTAAACTCGGAAAAACGCACTGGATAGGCCTTTACACTGGCTGGCAGATCAAAGCTGATGGTCTTGCTGGCTTCGAGCGCTTTACCCACTGAAGAAAAACTACCATACACCAGCACATAGCGTTCACCCTGCTCCGGCGTACGGGAGCGCAAATAAAAAAACTTGTCGCGGTCAGCACGCTTGTCCAGATAACTTTTGACAATTTCTTCCTGTGATACACTCATCACATGCACTGTCCAGTTACCAGACTGCGTCTTAACGAAACTTGCACCGCGAAATTCTGCGGTCCGTTCACTAGTACTCATATCCTGATTAATATCCAGCTCTGGCACCATATCAGTCATCATGCCAAGCGTTGGTGAAAACTGTACTTTTTCAGGTTCCACCGGAACATCCCGAGCTTTTAAATCCTTTTCAACCGTAATCCTTTGATGAATTTGCATGCCAACCCATAGGAAAAAAGCAATCGCCAGCATGATCAGGCCACCCAGCAACCATGTACTGTTTTGCACAGTGCGCCAAATACGAGTACGGTTCATGCGGTCTGTTCCCCGACTGGCTGAGTAGGCTGCTGGCATGCAGCAATGGTGTCCCGAATAAGTTCAGGCGTGGCATCACGGCTAATTACAGCTTGCCCCACTTGCCTGAGTAAAATCAGGCGCAACTGGCCAGCCAGTACTTTTTTATCCTGTGCCATTAAAGCCATAAACTGTTCAACTGGAATAGCGGGGCAAACCGTCGGTAAATGCGCACGCGCAATAATCTGGCGTACACGGGCAACATCAGCAGTACTAATCCAGCCCATGCGACAGGATAAATCAGCAGCCATAACCATACCGGCTGCCACAGCCTCACCATGCAACCATTCACCATAGCCCAGATAAGCCTCAATCGCATGACCAAAGGTATGCCCCAGATTTAGTAAGGCTCGCTCTCCATGTTCATGCTCATCGGCTGCCACAATTCGGGCTTTGTGCGCACAGGAACGGTAAACCGCTTCTGCCAGCAAATGGGCATCACGCGCTACCAGCTGTTCCATATGGGTTTCAAGCCATACCAGAAAACCCTGATCACCCAGCAAGGCATACTTGATAATTTCTGCCAAGCCTGCTGACAATTCGCGATCAGCTAATGTGTCTAGCTGTGCCATATCGGCCATAACTACACTGGGCTGCTTGAAAGCGCCAATCATGTTCTTGCCTAATGGATGGTTAATCCCGGTTTTTCCGCCGACACTGGAATCAACCTGAGACAACAATGTTGTAGGCACCTGCACAAAATCCACACCGCGCTGAAAGCTTGCTGCAGCAAATCCAGCCATATCACCAATCACGCCGCCGCCCAGCGCCAGCACTGTACAATCACGGTTAAAACTGGCAGCAAGTAAGGCATCAAAAATCAGGTTTAAGGTGTCAATATTTTTATAAGCCTCACCATCTGGCAAAATACAGGTCATCACCTGCTTGCCAGCATGCTCCAGGGCATCCTGATAGCCCGCCATATAGAGAGGCGCTACAGTTGTGTTGCTGACAATCATTACTTGCCGCCCTTTGATATAAGGTGCTAAGCACTCCTGAACAGGAAGATGACTACCAATAAAAATAGGGTAACGACGTTCACCAAGCTCAACATGTAGCGTTTGCATAAAATGATCTAAAATGTAGCCTTGAAGATTTTATGTTTATCTTAACGTGTTTAGGCCAATCAATTGAATAATTTTTTGTGCCAAATCGCGTGCAGAGCCATCCGAAGTAGGAATGACATGATGAGCCACCTGCCGATATAAAGGGTCGCGAAGGCTTAACAGTTCTTTTAATTTTTCTTCGGGATTGGCTACTTGCAATAAGGGTCTATTACGATCACGGGAGGTACGTGCCAGCTGCATTTCAACAGGGGTGTATAAGTAAATTACAATACCACGCTGCTTTAGAAATTCACGATTTTCCTGGCGCATGATTGCACCACCCCCTGTAGCCAGTACAATTCCTGACCGCCGGGTTAGATAATCAATTACCTGCTGCTCACGCTGCCGAAAACCGTTTTCCCCTTCTTTTTCAAAAATCCAGGGAATACTGGCACCTGTTCTAGCTTCAATTTCATGGTCACTGTCGATAAAAGAACGGCCCAGCAAATCTGCCAGATGCCGTCCTACCGTTGTTTTACCAGCACCCATTGGCCCAACCAGATAAATGCTGGTATTGGCCTCTAGGTTTAAGCAGCTTGACTCCAAAAAACTGTCCTTTCTAGCAGCACACCTTATTTTGGCGTACGAGTGGTTGTATCAGACACAAGGCGTGGGGTTACAAAAATGAGTAACTCCTGCTTATTATCAAGATTAAGATTTTTTCTAAACAGATTACCTACGTAAGGGATATCCCCTAAAAATGGAACTTTAGTTACGGTATTACCAGTTTCATTAATAAAGATGCCCCCAAGCACAACAGTTTCCCCATCATTTACCAGTACGTTGGTTGCTACCCGGTTGGTATCAATCTGGCGCTGACCTGTAGAGAGCACTGTACCTGGCGTATCACTATTGATAAATAACTCCATTCCAATTTTACCATCTGGCGTAATATTGGGTGTTACTTCCAGGCTTAATTCAGCATTAATAAACTGTACTGAGGTTGCACCGCTTGAAGTAGCAGCCTGATAAGGAATTTGAGTACCTGAAGCAACCCGGGCCTTTTGCTTATCCCCTGTAAGTACTTTCGGCGTTGAAATCACTTCACCCTTACCTTCAGACTGTAAAGCTGACAACTCAAGATCCAGCATTACATCAGATAGGCTAATCAAGCCAAAAGCAATCCGGCTAGCACCTGCTGAAGTTACACCTAAGTCAACATTAAGGTTATCTGGTCGGTCAATCTCATAAGTATATCCTCCCAACTCATCATCCAGTTCTGGCTCGCGCAGGTTCCACAATGTTGTTTCTGAGCCGCCAACTAGTAGATTGTTATTATTGGTAATCCCCTGAGAAAGCACACCCCACTTCACACCCATTTCCTTACTAAAATTATTAGTAGCTCTTACAATCCGCGCTTCAATCATTACTTGTTTAACTGGTACATCTAGACGATTGATCATGGCTCGTATTTCATCAATTTTTGCTGCAGTATCCTGAATAATTAAGGTGTTGGTCCGTGGATCAATTGAAATTGTTCCACGTGTTGATAATAAACTACCGACGTTACTATCAATGCCGTTGTTGCTTGAATTGCTACCTGTTGAACCAGAAGCCCCATTATTACGGCCTGAAGTAATCAGGGTTTGAATGTCTGCTGCTTTTGCATAGCTAATTTGGATATATTCGGTTTGTAACGGGGCTAGTTGCTCTACCTGCTGGATTGCCTGTGCCTCCAGTTTTTCGCGCGCAGTAATTTCAATGGCTGGTGCTACCATGATTACGTTGCCGGTGCGACGCTTATCAAGACCTTTGGTCTTTAAGATAATATCGAGCGCCTGATCCCAGGGTACATTCTGCAAACGAATTGTAATACGGCCATTAACGCTATCACTGGCCACCAGATTCAGATTAGTAAAATCAGCAATCAACTGAAGTACTGAACGTACATCAATGTCCTGAAAATTCAGAGAAAGTTTCTGGCCTGTATAAATTTCTTCAGCACGGGCTTTTGTGGTTACCTCAGGTTTTACAGCAGGCTTAACGCTAATGGTAAGCTTATTGTCAGTCTGATAAGCCATGTACTCATATTCACCTTGCGGTTGAATCACCATCATGCCATTACTGCCTTCATTATAGGCATCAATGGTTGATACTGGTGTGGCAAAGTCATTCACATCCAGACGACGGCGTAATTGTGAAGGAATTTTTGCACCGACGAAGCGCACGATAATACGGCTGCCTTGCTGCTGCACATCAACCGGCAAAGAAGAATTCAATAAATCAACAGTGATTAATCCATCACCTGAAGCGCCACGCTGGAAATCAATATTACGAATATCAGCAGAAACTGGTGCTATGCTGGTATTGATGGTAGCAGGAACAACAGGGGTCATGGTGGAAGTTGTAGCTGCACCCGCTGCTCGACTAATTTTTAAAATCAGGGTATTTCCTTCAACCCGGGTACTATAATTGCCTGCCTCGGTAAGATTAACCACCAGGCGGGTACGCTCCTGATTGGTGACTACACTGACATCCTGGGCATTCTTGCTAGCAACACTAATCCGGTTACTTGGTAATGCACTGATCGTTTCTGGAAAATCCAGCACCAAACGGGTGGGCTGTTCAATTTGATAGGCTTGCGGATCAGGTGGCGTACTGCTGAATACCAGACGCAACTCCGTTTCATTATTGGGCAATGCCAGTGGAATGACCTGATTTAGGCTGACCTGAGCGGCCATTGCTGCCTGAACTGCCAATGCACAGGCACTTGCAAGTGTAAGTTGACGCATAAAAGAAGTCATTGCGGGTGTTGCCCCCATACCAAACTGATTAATTGGGTTCCTCATTTTTATTTCCTCAAATTCCTTATGCGCCAACATCGATCATGACGAGATTACGTGGACGCTCAACAAAACCATCACGACCATTAGGTACAATTTCAATGACAGAAATCTGGCTTGGTGAAATATCAACAATACGACCATAGTTTTTGCCCAGGTAATTACCTTTTTCTACCCTGACCACACCGCCTTCCGGTGCCTGGATCAAGCCATACAGTGATCCATTTGAGCGTCTTAAGGTGCCTTTCATTACCAAAGCTTCAATCGGAAACTGCTCAAGGTACTGCGGCGGACGCGAAAGATCAGGCATGATTTGCCGGCCCGCTGCTACTCTAAGTTCCATGGCCAGACTGGGCGGCATAAATGGACTTCTTAACTGCTGGGCAGAATAAGCAAAAGAAGGCACAGGCAGAAATACCGGTGCAGGGGGTACAGGTTGTGGTGGCTGACTACGGATTTGCTGCATCTGTTCGTTAACCACATCAAGCCGTGAGCTACAGCCTGTTAACAGGACAGTCCCAAGTATTGTAATTGTAAGGAGCTTGAGCTTCATTATTTTGGTGCTCCTGCTGCTGGTGCTGGTGTTGATGAATCTTCAGCGGGCTGATCATTATAACGATAAGTTTTTGCCTGTACCGTCATTTTCAGCACAGGAACTTCACTTTTGGTTTCGGATTCCGGCAAGGTTTCAATCACAAAGTCATGTAGGGTGACAATACGTGGCAATGCTGCCAAGCCACTTACAAATGAACCAAACGCATGATAGTCACCTTGCGCCACAATCGAAATTGGCAGTTCAATAAAGAACTCCTGTTTTACCTCAGGCTGTACGCTAATATTGTTAAAGCGTAGACCACTGCTGACCCCGGTAAAGTTGATGTCCTCAACCAGACCTGGAATTTCCGTTTCCTTGGGTAGCTGCTGTAGCAATTCACCAAAGGTGCGCTCCATATCTTCAATTTGCTTTTGATATAATTGCAAATTTCTTAGCTTGGAATCTTTCTCACGATATTCATTCAACAGGCTTTCTTCTTGTGCCCTGGCATTATCAATATCGTTTAACAATGGACGAATCAGCACAAAATAAGCCAGTGCAAGCGTCACTAATAATACAAAAATATAAATTGTAATTTTAACCGAAGTGGGCCAGCTCCCCATATTTTGGGGATCAAGAGAGTTAAAGCTGTTGATAAACTCCTGAAAGTTAAACGGCTTTTTCTTTGGTGCCAATAATTCGTCTTTTTCGAGTGTAGAGTCGTCAAAATCGTCCATTACTGTTGACCCCCTGTTGTTGGTGCTGGTGCCGGAGTACTGGCAGGTGCCGATATGCTGGCATCAGTACTAGCATCCATGGTAGCCGCTTCATCACTAATATCTACAGTAACCAGAAACTCGCCAAAACTATCTTCTGGTCGCGGCAATACAGTCCCCGATGGCTTGGGCTGGTTATCCGTGGCTTTGGCAGTATAGGAGTTCATGAAAGCATTTCTAAACCAGGGAGAGTTCTCCAGATTACGCAAAAATTCGGATACGGTATTTGGACTTTCTGCACGGCCGGTAATAATAAATTTGTCATCTTTACGCTCAAACCGGGTAATAAACATCTGGTCTGGCGTTAAACGAGCCATTTCATCAAATAGGCGCACCACCACCGGACGCTTGCCCTGCAAATCCTGAATCAGCTTCATGCGCTCAATAATTTCATCACGGTGGGCTTGCAAGCCATCCAGTGCTTTTAAGCGTACATCCAGTTCGCTATTGGCCGTTTGCACCAGCTGATTGGCCTGTTGCTGATCGTTTAAGCGCTGATTGACAAAAGCCCAGGCCAGTGCTGAGAGCACAAGACCCAGTAAAAACATCCCAATTGATATACTAATAAATTCTTTTTTTCGCTGCTCACGGAGCGCTTCGCGCCATGGCAGTAGGTTTATTTTTGCCATTAATCAAAACTCCGTAAAGCCAAACCGCAGGCAATCAGCAATGATGGCGCATCATTTTCAATCTGGTTCGCATCAATCTGCGAGGCAAAACCCATTTGTAAAAATGGGTTGGCAATAGTAACCCGATGTCCCAGTTTTTCCTGTAATAACCGGGCAAGGCCTGGAATATTGGCATTACCACCAGCGAGCAGGATATGGTCAACATCATTATATTGCGTTGATGAATAAAAGAACTGCAATGAGCGCGCAGCCTGCTGCACAATAGCATCCATATAAGGAATCAGGACTTCCGGCTCATAGTCATCCGGCAGGTTGCCTTCTTTTTTGGCACGTCCGGCTTCATCAAAAGACAGACCATAGCGGCGCTGAATGTCTTCAGTCAGTTGCTTGCCGCCAAATAGCTGTTCACGGCTATAAATAATCTTTTCATCCTTAAGCACGCTTAAGGTCGTCATGGTATGACCAATATCAAAAATCGCAACAATATCCGGAGTACCCGGTAGCGTATCAATAATCAGGGAAAAAGCACGTTCAATGGCATAGGATTCGACATCAATGACGCGGGGCACCAGACCGGCCAGTTCTAATGCTTCACTGCGCATATCTACATTTTCTGTACGCGACGCAACTAAAAGTACACTGACACGGCTGGGATTAGTTGGTGAAATATCAACAACCTCAAAATCAAGGCTGACTTCATCCAGCGGATATGGAATGTATTGTTCAGCATCCAGACGAATCTGCACTTCGCGTTCGTCGTCGGTCATGTCAGCATCCATTTCAATGATTTTGGTAATCACTGCTGAGGAAGCGACTGCCGCTGCTGCGCCATTGCTTTTGGGATTGGTCAGATTAAGCAGACGCTCAATGGTTTCACCAACACTTTCAGGATCGGCAATGTTTTTTTCAACAACTGCATGAGAAGGTAATGGCAGAATTCCATAGCTTTCTACCCAGTACCGTCCATCTCTGATGTCCAATTCAAGTAACTTGACCGAAGTGGAACTGATATCAACCCCGACAAGACTTTTATTTTGTTTACGCTGAAAGGAAAGCACCGTAAGTTCCCTGTTATTGTTCTAAACATCCGGAATATAACACAAGCTACGCCAATACATAGTGCGAATAGCTCACTATAATAAATATAGTAAAACTAACAATCCTAAGTTTCTGGCGCTATACTGCGTCAATTCCGATCCCTGCAGGTATTAAAACGCACTTGTTATGAAAAAGCTATCGTGTTCGGGCCGTATCTATCCATTTTTTTTATTCGCAATTGTGATGGTTATGGCAATTCCAATGGGCTTTTATGGCATGTATTTGTATATTTACCCCAGCTTGCCAGATATGCACCTGTTAAAGGAAGCAGCTCTGGAAAAGCCATTGCAGGTTTATACCAAGGACAACGAACTCATTGCCGAATTTGGCGAAAAGCTGTCCATGCCTGTGGAATACAATCAGATTCCGCCAAAACTGGTACAAGCGTTTCTGGCTGCAGAAGATTCGTCTTTTTTTGAACATAATGGCGTGAGTTTTAAAGGGCTTGGACGTGCCGTCAGTGAATCTGTGAGTGGTGGCGCGCAAACCGGTGGTTCTACCATTACCATGCAGGTCGCCAAAAATTATTATTTAACGCCGGAACGTACGCTGCGCCGCAAGCTGACCGAGATTTTTCTGGCGCGCAAGATTGAGCAAAGCCTGACTAAAGAAGAAATTTTAACCCTGTATGTCAACAAGATTTTCCTGGGTAAAAATGCCTATGGCATTGCTGCTGCTGCACGTATTTATTACAACAAGGATTTAAAAGACCTGACAGTGGCCGAAATGGCCATGATTGCAGGTTTGCCCAAAGCGCCTTCCCGCTACAACCCGGTGGTGAATCCGGAACGTGCACTGGAACGCCGTAACTGGATTTTGGCACGTATGCTACAGTTGGGTTCAATTAATCAGCAAACCTATCAAAATGCTATAGAAGAACCCATCCGGCTAAATATGCGGGAATACCGGGTTCAAACCAGACATCCTTATCTGGCTGAACTGATCCGGGCTGAAATGGTCAAACGCTTTGGCGAGCAGGTCATGAATTCCGGTTATAAGGTTTACACCACTGTTGATAGCAAACGTCAAAGCATGGCAGAAACTGCAGTACGCGAAGGGCTGGAAGCCTATGACCGTCGGCATGGCTGGCGCGGTGCAGAGGCCAATGACAAACCCTTAAAACAATTTGTACCGTATGCCAATACCTGGCCTGCCAAGGTCACCAAGGTCAACTCCCGCAGCTTTGAAGCTATATTTGCCAATGGTAAAACCACAACCGTAGGCTGGGATGGCATGGTTTGGGCACGACGTTATTATAGTGCTGATCGTGTTGGAGGGACTCCGGCCAATGCCAGTCAGGTGGTTAAGCTAAATGATATTGTTCGCCTGCGCCCAACCGATGACAAGAAAACCAACTGGGTGCTCACCCAGATTCCAGCAGTTCAGGGTCAACTGATTGCGTTAAACCCGAATAATGGTGCAGTAGAAGCCGTAGTTGGCGGTTATGACTTTGCGCAAAGCAAGTTTAACCGTGCTGTACAGGGCTGGCGCCAACCCGGCTCAACCATCAAGCCATTTATTTATACCCTGGCACTGGAACGTGGCATGACACCCTATAGCATGGTTAGCGATAGCCCGCTAAGAGTCGGAAAATGGCAACCTAAAAATTCGGATGGCCGTTATCTGGGCAGCATTACCTTGCGCCGCGCCTTGTACCTGTCACGTAATCTGGTGTCAGTCCGTTTGCTGCAATCGGTTGGGCTAGATCGGGCACGTAATTTTCTGGTTCACTTTGGTCTGGTGGAAGACAAAATTCCCCGTAACCTTACTATTGCATTAGGGACACCGCAGGTTTTACCCATCCAAATGGCGACTGGCTATGCCACATTTGCCAATGGCGGTTTCCGTATTCAGCCGTATGTCATTGAAAAAGTGGTTGATCCAGATAATAAGGTCTTGTTTGAAGCCAATCCACTGTATGCTTGCGCCAGTTGCATGAGCAATCCTGAACAGGCCAACGCAACCCCTACGCCAGCTAATGACAATGGCGAAGTAGTTGAGTTAAGCAACAAGCAGGGGCAGCCCATTGAGAAAACAGTGGCATCAACTGCTGAATCAGCAACGCCTGCCACTGAAAACCAGAATGCGAGTTCCAATAATCCAGCACAGGCTGTAACGGCGTCTGCCAATAACAATACGACCTATCGTCAGGCCACCCGGATTATTAAATCCAGTTCAGCATTTGATATGGCCAATATTTTGCAGGACGTGATTGTACATGGCACAGGCCGTGCGGCATTAAAGCTGGGCCGTAATGATCTGGGCGGTAAAACCGGAACCACCAATGACGCCAAAGACGCCTGGTTTGCTGGCTTTAATGGCAATCTGGTAACCATTTCATGGGTGGGTTTTGATAATCCAAAAACACTGGGACGGCGTGAATATGGTGGCGTTGCTGCGCTGCCAATCTGGATCAAGTTTATGGGCGATGCGCTTAAGGATACGCCCAGCAAATGGGTTACACTGGATCGTAATGCCGATGATCCCATGCTTGATCCGGTTGCCAATGATGAACAGCGCAAACAGCGCCGCGTTCCCCCAGTAGCAACCCCGCTATATAAACCCAAACCATTGCAGGTCACTGTGGTTGATGATTTTGCAGACTTGCCGGATATGGGTATTGATGACGATGACCTAAACCTGCCAGGCTCGCCTTCAGTTCCCACTACTGCACTTGCAACACCATCTGCCGGCAATAATGGCAATGCCAACAATAATAGTAGCAGTACTGCTGGCAACCCTGCCAATACTACCCCTGCAGCACCAGCCAGTAAGCCGCCAGCACGTCCCGTTGCCCCTTCAGAAATTTTCTAGGGCGAAACTTAAAGGACACAGCGATTTAACTGTTGCGCAATTATTATCCATCATTTCGCCCTGATTACCTGTGACCGGTTACTTGTAATCAAGGCGAAATGGTTTAAGCCTGTTTTTGAAATAAATAAACCTGAAAACTGGCGCTGGTTTTTAGTAAATCCGCCTGCTCCAATTGCTGTCGTTTTTCCGCTTTGGCTTTCCAGGCATAAGGTGTCATAGCAATCAGATGCCGTAGCGCCGTCTGTTCGAGTAGTATCTCATACGTTAAGACATGCTGCCGGATTAAGCAAAAATCTGGTGCCAGCGTTTCGATAAATTTTTCCGGCTGATGCGGATTAACCTGCTCAAACAGGGCAGCGCGCATTTCATGTAAATGGCCTGCTGCCGGGGTTGCCACCAGCAAATAACCTTGTGGCTTAACAACACGCGCCATTTCATCCCGGGGCAACGGGCTAAAAAAACTGGTGATGACATCGATTGACTGGCTGGCAATTGGCAACTTGGCCGCACTGGCAATCAGCCAGCTAATATCCGGGTAGCGCTTGGCCGCAATTTGTATGGCAGTTTTGGCAATATCCACGCCAATGATTTGTCCGGCGACTGCGGGCATGCCACTGGTATAAAACCCTTCACCGCAGCCAATGTCCAGCACGGACTGCGCCTGTAGTTCAGCCAGCCAGTTCATTAGCTGATCTTTAAGCGGCTGATAATAACCTGCCTGCAAAAATTCACGGCGTGCCTGTACGGCCTCGACGGTATCACCCGGACTTTTACTGTTTTTATGCTGGACAGGCAATAAGTTGACATAGCCCTGCCTTGCCACGTCAAAACTATGCTGATTACTGCAAACCCAGCGTGTTTTTTCCTGCAGCAACGCGGTGTGACACAAAGGACAAATAATGCTCATGGCGCTATCCTGTTTAAAAGCAGCGCTATTGTAAGGGGTTTTTAAGCATGAAGTAATTTTACCCTGCTATTTTTGCCTGATTCCTTAGCCGTAGTTTTTTAATGATTATTTTTTAAGGACCACGTTAAAAATACTTTCCAGTTTTAAGTGGCCTGTTACTGCTTTGTCCTGCTATTTATAAGGTCAATGCTTCAGGGGAACTGGCTGGGCTTTCACCAACATGGTTTAGACTATCGTTGATTTGCTCTATCCATCGTTTAATTTGTGCCGATGGTGCACGGGTTTCAGTGAGGGTCGTCACCCAGCGCATCTGACACATACGTAGCTTGGTAATGCTGCTGGCATGCTGAATATCCTTGATGAGTGCGCTGGCCAGCAAACCACAGTATTCGCGCAGGCTATTCATCATCAGTTGCTTGACGTCATCAAAACTTAAATATACCGGCGTACTTTGCAGCATGGCAGCTGAATGCAGGTCGGTAGAAATGACAATATCCTGTCCGGCAAGACTTGGGATTAAATCCGGCATTGGTTCAGGTGCGGCAAGCGCCTGATGGGTTTGCAATGCTATAGCGCTGGCTGGCTGGGCCACCTGATTTTCAGTGACGACCTGCTGGTGCTGTGGAGCGCCAGCCTCAAAATGAGTTGGCGCAACAGGCTGAATTTCTGAATGAAATGTAGTCGGTATGGCCTGTGCAATGGTTTCTAGCGGCGTGCTCGTTTCTGGAAACTTACTGGTTTCTGGCGCAGCAATCAGCTGGTGTTCCAGTAGCACAGCTAGATTATCCGTGGTGGCCAGTTGCCGCAACTGCTGCTGGCTTAAGTGACTGGCATTGCCATTTTCAATCATCAGCAGCAAGGCGCGCTGGCGCGAAGTTAGTTTGACCGAACGGTTTTCAAGTGCCTGATTTCCCTTAGGCGTACGGTAATACTGAGGCAATGTCACTGTACACACTCCGCATGATTCAACGATTTAACCCGTTAAAAATTTTAGGCAGTATTTGTGACAGCCAAATGATAACTGCAAGCAACAAGCATAAAAAAAGCTGGACCAGCCAGCTTCTATTTATTTTTTAGTGAACAAGTTATCGCAATTTCAGGGTCATCAGGCCAATGACCACCAGAATAATGGTAATGATCCAGAAGCGAATCACCACCTGGGTTTCTTTCCAGCCCTGCTTTTCATAATGATGATGCAGTGGTGCCATTAAAAATACCCGCTTCTGACGCATGCGCAATGAACCAATTTGCAGGAATACCGACACGGCCTCCATCACAAATACACCGCCCATGATGGCAAATACAATTTCCTGCCGCACCATCACAGCCAGCGTACCCAGCATGGCACCTAAGGCCAGTGCGCCCACATCACCCATAAAGATTTGGGCAGGATGCGCATTAAACCACAGGAACGCCAGCCCAGCGCCTACCATTGCACTGCAAATCACTACCAGCTCACTGGCATAGACCACATAGGGAATATGCAGGTAATCGGCAAAGCGCACATCGCCGGACAGGTATGCAAATACGCCCAAGGCAGCAGCCACCATCACCACTGGCATAATGGCCAGACCATCCAACCCGTCGGTCAGGTTGACGGCATTACTGGCGCCATTAATCACCAGATAGGTGAACACAATAAAGGCCAAGCCATACGGAATCACTGAAAATGGCAGGCTCAGGTTTTTGAAAAATGGAATCAGCAAATCCAGCATGCCTGCGCTATGCACAGGATTGGTTTGCTGTGCGGCAATCACATACAGCGCAATACCGGCTCCCAGTGATGCAATCGACGTCCAGAAAAATTTCTTGCGCGCTGGCAAGCCCTTGTTATCCTTATAGCGAATCTTGATCCAGTCATCTGCCCAGCCAACGGCACCGAACACCACCATTACACCCAGCACAATCCACACATAAGGATTACGCAAGTCTGCCCAGAGCAGTGTACTAATGCCAATACTGATCAATATCAGGATGCCGCCCATGGTTGGCGTGCCCATTTTAACCGCATGGTTTTCCGGGGCAAAGCTACTGACTGCCTGACCATATTTAAGCGCGCGTAACCTGCGGATCATATAAGGCCCAACCAGCAGGCCAATGCCCATTGAGGTCAGTACGCTTAACAAGGCACGCAGGGTTAAATATCGAAAAACCTGAAACCAGCTAAAATGTGTAGCCAGTAGTTCAGATAGCCATAACAGCATTACGCGTTCTCCCCTAAATTGGCAGTTTAGCCAGCAATTGCGCCAGCAGGCAGGCCATCAATCAAATCAGCGATCAAGCTTTCCATTCTGGTATAGCGTGAACCCTTAAATAATAAGCTGGCATTAGACGTTTCAGCCTGTGCCAAAAATTGACGCAAATGTAGAAGTAACTCAGGTTTTTCAGTAAATGCCTGTGCCTGCATCTGTTGGTTTTGTGACTGCAACCCATCAATGGTCTGTGCTGCAAATTCACCCACCGCAAATACCGCATCCAGCTCCAGTTCTGCCAGATCCTGCCCCAATGAATAATGCTCTTCACGGGCGGCATCACCCAGTTCGCCAATGTCGCCCAGCACCAGTATTTTGCGGCCTGCCTGCGCTGCCAGAACCTGCGCTGCAGCACGCATGGAATGTGGATTGGCATTATAGGTGTCATCAATAATCAGCCAATTGCCATACTTCTTAAAAGTCAGGCGACCCTGTGCGCCAACGGCTGATTCCAGACCTTGCGCAATTTGTTGCAAAGGAACATTAATCGCCAGTGCAAAGCTGGCTGCTGCCAGTGCATTTTCAATATTATGCTGGCCAGCAAACGGCAATAAAATGCCAATCCGGCCTTGCGGTGTCACCAGCTCAAATTGACTGCTGGTGGTCTGCAATTCAATGTGTTCAGCAAAAACATTGCCGCCTGTACCAAATGAAATGGTCTGGTGACTAGCTGCTGCCTGCTGAACTACATCGCTAAAATCCCCATGTGCAGGCACAATGGCAATCGCCTGATGGGTATCATTGGCTTTTAAATGGTTAAAAATTTCCGACTTGGCATTTGCAATACCCAAACGTCCGCCGAATTCCCCCATGTGCGCCGTGCCAATGTTTAGCACACCAGCAACCTGTGGCTGCACCAGATTTGAGGTGTAGTCAATTTCGCCCACATGGTTGGCCCCAAGCTCCATCACAGCATAGCGATGCTCCGGTAGCAACTCCAGCAACATCATGGGCACGCCAAGGTCATTGTTTAAATTGCCACGGGTTACCAGTGTGGGCGCACTCAAGCGCAAAATACTACCCAGCATTTCCTTCACTGTGGTTTTACCGCTACTGCCAGTCAGTGCCAGCACGGTTAAATCCGGTTGTTGCTGGCGGCGATAACTCCCCAGATGCCCCAATGCCAAGCGCGTATCCGGCACGACCAGTTGGGGCACCGCCAGCTGTTCAATCACACGAGAAACAATCACTGCACTGGCGCCATTCGCAACAGCATCAGCTGCAAAATTATGGCCATCAAAGCGCTCACCCACCAGTGCCAGAAACACCTCATTGGACTGCACCCGGCGGTTGTCAGTCACAATCCGGTTAAATGACGATGGCGCTTCTGCATGCAGGTTATGCCACTGGCCTTGCGTGGCTTGCTGTAATTGCTCACTGCTCCACGGCGCAGTAACAGCCGAAGATGTTGGAAGAGAATCAGACTGACCCATGATTTACTCGATATGCCTTAATATGCCTAAAAACACCAATATACTTAAGAACACCGGCTATGCCGGATAGCCGGTTGACGGAGTGCCTTCTAAACCCAATGCTGCCCTTAACTCCACCACGTCATCAAACCAGTGGCGCACGCCGTCAATTTCCTGATAATTTTCATGGCCTTTACCCGCAATCACTACAATATCCTGCGGTTTAGCCTGAGCAACCGCCAAACGGATGGCAAGGCGACGGTCTGCTTCAACCTGTAAATTACCGCGCTGTTGCTCGTCAATACCAGCCAGCATGTCATCCAGAATCTGTTCCACTGCCTCGCTACGCGGGTTATCTGCCGTTAACAGCACCTGATCTGCAAGCGCCAGTGCGGCCTGGGTCATTAACGGACGCTTGCCCCGGTCTCGGTCGCCACCACAGCCAAAGATTGCCCATAGCTGGCCTTCATTCGTGACATGATGCTTTAAGCTGGCCAACACCTGCGTGAGGGCATCAGGAGTATGGGCATAATCCACCACAAACAGCCGCTGCTGATCCTGAACTACCTGCATCCGGCCCGGCGCACCTTGTAGCAATGGCACAAACTGCTGAATTTGTGCAAGGCTCAGGCCAAATGCCATTGCACCAGCCACCGCCGCCAGTAAATTGGCCACATTAAAATGGCCCAGTAGCGGGCTATGCAAGGTGCACTCGCCGTGCGGCGTGCTTAAAGCTAATGTGGCACCGGACAGTGAATACTGAACCTGCCGAACATAAAAATCAGCCGTGGAATCTTTGAGCGAGCAAGTCCAGATCACTGCGCGCTGTCCTGATCTCTGCCCTGCTTCCTGAGCAGTCCCATGCCCGGCTTGCAC
The DNA here is from genome assembly GCF_000619845.1 of Alkanindiges illinoisensis DSM 15370. Classification (GTDB taxonomy): domain Bacteria; phylum Pseudomonadota; class Gammaproteobacteria; order Pseudomonadales; family Moraxellaceae; genus Alkanindiges; species Alkanindiges illinoisensis. Next base: position 382,349 of record NZ_JHUX01000004.1, read on the forward strand.
AGCTGCATCCTGCATAATGGCCGATGCTGCATCATCCGCATTTAAAACAATGTATTTTAATGAGGGAAAGGCAAACAGTTTGGCTTTGGCTGCAGCATAGTGTTGCAGCGTGCCATGATAATCCAGATGATCGCGGGTTAAATTGGTAAAAATGGCCACTTCAATTGGCGTACCGGCCAGCCGTCCCTGATCCAGTCCATGCGAACTGGCCTCAAGGCAGGCATACTGCGCGCCCTGCTGGCCAAACTGATGTAATTGCTGTTGCAGGTGTATAGCATCCACTGTGGTATGCGTAGATGGCTCTATTTGCGGCAAAATGCCATTGCCTGTGGTGCCCATGACGCTGCTTTTAAAACCTGCCTGATATAACAGCTCGGCCAGCAGACGGGTTACGGTGGTTTTGCCATTGGTGCCGGTAACTGCTGCTATCCGCGGCAACGCTATTGCGTGCTGATGTTGTAGCCAGCGCTGGGCTAGCACGCCAATCCACTGGCGTAAATCTTCAATAAAAAATACTGGCTGGCTTTCAAAATGGCGGGCATACGGCTCTTCAAACCGAGTAATTGCCACTTCACTGAATACGGCCACCGCCCCTTGCGCCAGCGCTGACTGAATAAACTCAGCCATACGCGCAGCCTGTGCGGTGCCTTGCAGGGCAAAAAACACATCGCCTTTTTTAACGCTACGGCTATCTAGAACCATGTTATTTATTGGCTGCGTTGGCCAGTGATCATTAGCATACTCAGGCCAAAGCTGCCCCAGTGAACAGGGTGAAGATGCAACAGGTGAATTAGGTTCTAACATGGCTCACCTCAATCTGCCGGGCTTAACTTTGGCAGATCGAGTGCCCTGTCTAGCGGCACATTCAGTAAGCGCAAGGTTTCCTGCATGACCTTACTAAATACCGGGGCAGCGGCCAGTCCACCATATTTGGTCACCGGGTTTTCGACCACCACCACCATGGCAATGCGTGGATTACTGACTGGTGCAATACCTGCAAACAGGGCACGGTACTCTGTGGTGGAATAACGGCCATTCACCAGTTTACGTGCTGTCCCGGTTTTCCCTGCCACGCGATAACCGGGAATGGCAGCACGGGTAGCTGTTCCGCCCGGCTGAATCACGCCTTCCATCATGCTCAGCACTTCCTGCGTGATTTTGGGGTCAATGAGTTGTTCACCCGCAGGAACCTTATCCAGTTTTTTCAAGGTTAATGGGTGAGCAACCCCATTATTGGCCAGCGTGGCATACGCATGGGCAACCTGCAAGGCGGTAGCATTCAAGCTGTAACCATAGGACATGGTGGCCACTTCAGACACATTCCACAGTTTGGATGGCAGAATCAAGCCGGCAGCTTCACCCGGAAAATGTACGGCAGTTCGCTGGCCATAACCCAGCCGCTTAAAGAAAGTCGGCATGGTGCTATAAGGCAGCGACAAGGCAACTTTTGCAATCCCCACGTTGGATGACTTAACAATAATGCCGCGCATGTCCAGCACGCCATAATTGTGAGTATCACTAATGCGGTGGTTGCCAATCATCATACTGCCGGGATTGGTGTTCACCGTGTTGTTGACCTGCCACTTGCCGCTTTCCAGTGCAGCCATCATGGAAATTGGCTTCATGGTAGAACCCGGCTCAAACATATCAATGGCCGCACGGTTACGCATCGCATCCTTGTTGGTCAGGCCATTGGGATCATTCGGGTTAAACGATGGCCAGCTGGTCATGGCCAGAATCTCACCGGTTTTAACATCCACTGCCACCGCTGTGGCAGAACGTGCATTTTGCGCAATCCCAGCCGCGGTTAACTCTCTATACAAAATATACTGCAAGCGGGAATCAATACTTAAGGTCATGTTCTGACCCGGTGTTTCCGGCTTGATCAGCTCAACATCCTTGATCCGGTTACCGCGGCGGTCACGCATGACCCGCATTTTGCCATCTTCACCAGTGAGCAGCTTGTTCCAGGCCATTTCCAGACCTTCAACCCCGCGGCCATTACGGTTGGTTAGTCCAATAATCTGGGCATTGGGCTGCGCTTGCGGATAATAGCGCTTAAAGTCATTTTCTGGATAAACCGACTGGAACTTGCGGCTTAAGATAACCTTGGCCGTTGGCGGCGGTAACTGGCGCTTTAAAATAATGTAGCGCGACGTTTTTTTGTCACTAACCAGCTTGATCAGCTTTTCCCGGTCTTCACCAATGGCATCAGCCAGTGCATTTAAGTCAAAATTGGTTCGGGCCAGTTGACGTTTTAACCGCGCACTGGTGGGATTTTCTTTTAGCTTTTGTTCAATTTCCCGATGCTCTGCCATGGCCTCAAAGTATTCCTTGGGGTCCATCCACAGGTTAACCATTGGGGTACTGATCGCCAGCGGGACACCATTACGGTCACTAATCACGCCACGGGTTGCCTTGAGCGTATCGGTACGCAAAATCATGGCATCGGCTTTTTGCTGCAAAAACTGGTGATCCAGTACCTGCACATAAAAGGCCCGGGCAATCAGGATCATAAAAAATGCCGCCACACAGCCCCACAGGATTTTAAAGCGCCACAAATCAACGGCAAGGCTGGGCTTTTGAGTTACAGAGCGCTGTTTGGTTCGTTTTTTCTGGTCGCCCGCAAGAATATTTTTTTTCATTGATGCAATAAGCCCGCTTACAACGTCGGTGTGGTTAAAACCACGGTTTGGGTAGGTGGGGGCGAATACATGCGCAGGGTCATGACAGCACGGCTACCAATTTGTGCCGTCGCACCAAAGGTCTGCTGTTCAATCAACAGGCGGCCCCACTCCACATCCAGGTCTTCGCGGGTTTCACGCACCTCTTGTAAGCCCCGGAATTCCTGCCGGTACATGAATACCTGTTGCACCACAGCGATGGCACTACCCACAATCAGTAGTACCAGTAATATTGGTAAACACCATGTTTTTAATGATGGTGAATGCAAGACTGATCGAATACCCATTAGGCATGCTCCAAACGCTCAGCCACACGCAGCCATGCACTGCGGGCACGCGGATTTTCACTTACTTCTGCAGGGCTTGGGGCAATACGGGCAACTTTCTTGATGGTCCGCGGATCCGGCTCTGGCTGCGACAACCAGCCCTGTTCCGGCAACGTAGATTGCTGCTGGATAAACTGCTTGACCAAGCGGTCTTCCAGTGAATGAAAACTTATCACAGCCAGTCTTCCCTGTGGCTTTAAGGCCTGTACAGCCTGTGGTAAAAAGTTTGTTAAATCATCAAGCTCGTGGTTAATGGCAATCCGGATCGCCTGAAAACTACGCGTGGCCGGATGCTTGTGTTTTTCCCACTTGGGATGCGCTTCCTTGACAATTTGTGCCAGTTGGCCTGTGGTTTCAATCAGGCCAGCCTGCTTAATGGCTCTGGCAATCCGGCGGCTATAGCGCTCTTCGCCATATTGAAATAATACATTGGCCAGGTCTTCTTCTTCAATATCCTGTAGCCACTGGCTGGCAGTAAGCCCCTTGCTATTGTCCATGCGCATGTCCAGTGGGCCATCCTGCATAAAGCTAAAGCCCCGCCCGGCCTGATCCAGTTGCGGTGAAGACACGCCAAGGTCTGCCATGACCCCATCCACTAGTCCCATTCCTAACTGTGCCAGTTGTTCCGTCAATTCAGCAAAACTGGCATGCACCATGGTTAACCGCGCATCCTGCTGCATCAGTTCGGCACCCACAGCCTGTGCCTGCGGGTCCTTATCAAATGCAATGACCCGACTATTGGCACTTAAGCGGTTTAACAAAGCCTGCGTATGACCTCCACGCCCAAACGTGGCATCAATGTAGATTCCTTCTGTGCGTCCAGCCAGTAACGCATCAATCGTTTCATGTAATAGCACAGAAATATGGGACATACCGCAACACTTTTAAAGAATAAGACCTGCAAGGGGCGACATTATCATGTTGTTGCACGGCTGCGCAAAGCAACTTTTTGTAGCAGGTCACATTTTTTATAATAACTTCAAGCTGAGTCTGCTTTATTTAAAATTGCTGCATGATAAAGCAACCACTACCAATAGAAAGAGGAGCACATTGCTCCTCTTTTGGCTTAGGTTAACATTAAAACAGGACTGGCTGGTGGGCAAAAAGCTCATCCGGACGTTCAGGAGTGGTGAGCGCATGCAGTAAGGAGCCATTACTGCTTAAACGCTGGTCTGGCACAGCACTGTCGCCTAAAGCAGCAAAAATATCCTCAGGAGCAGTATCAACCTGACTGGTCAGCAGCTCATCAATATGAATCGCTTGAGGATCAGATTCCGGATTAGATGCGAAGTCAGCTTTTAAGGCTGCTGTGTCACTGGTTTCAGCGCCAAGTAGCAATGAATAGATCTCACTGGAATACTCGGTAACCTCTATTTCTTTGTTGGTCATATCTGTTAAGGCTGGCACCACAAAGTTACTGCTTTCACTGCTATTACCTGCCCGATCAGTTACAGTGATGGTTAATAGTTTGTCTTCAGCATCATCATAGTACGGTAATGCCACCTCAAAATTTCCATCATGGTCTGTATAACCATTGCCCACTATATTATTTTCTTCATCAAATACCTGAATAAAGCTATTTGACTCGGCACGGCCCACAAGCACAGAGTAATCCTGAAGTATCAAATCAGTTGGAGCATTTGGTGCACTGACATCAAATGGCGCAGTAATAGTGGCTGACGAACTGACATGGCCGTCGCTGTCAGTAGCGATAACAGTAAAGACTTCCCCTTTATAATAGGCGCCGTACAGGTCAACTGTAAAATTACCCTGATCGTCTGCATAGCTACTATATACAGCAGTTCTATCTGGACTGTAGATTTCAATTAGATTATAGGGGTCACTTTGACCCGATATTATCTGTAGTGTCAACTCATTTTCCCCGCCATCATTAATCATAAGATTACTTGGCTGAGCAGGTGATATGTAACTAAATGGCACTGTAATAGAACTAGAATCGCTCACATTACCTGCCCGGTCAATTGCCTTAACCGTTAAAATATCACCTTCCGTATAAGCATAATTTGGAATATAAATTTCAAAATTACCTTCAGTACCAATATCTGCTGAACCAATTAAATTATTGGCTGAGTTATAGATTTCAATATAACCCGGAGAATCTGTCTGACCTGTCAACAAGATATCCGACCAACCGTCGTTAATGATAACTAAACTAGAAGGTGCTGCGGGGGCGATATTATCTAACGGTGTGGTAATGGTAGCTGGCAAACTACTATTTCCTATATCATTCTTTACAATTACCTGTAGCTCTACACCATTTAGATAATCACTATATAAATAAATGGCAAAACTACCCTGGCTGTCAGTATAACCATCTCCCACTAAAATATTATCAGCAGTACGCACTTCTATATTGCTATAGGCCTCTGCATAGCCAGTTATGATTTGCGATATACCATCATCAACAATTGCTAGTTCAGTGGGTACCAGTACTGGATCAAAAGGCACCAGTATTGAGGTTGATAGACTGCTGTTACCTGCCCGGTCGGTAGCTACGACGGTAATACTCTGGCCCTTATACCAGTCAGGGGCAAAGTCAATAGAGAATGAACCATCCGCTTTGGTATAATCCATGGTGTTGATTTCAAACCCATTCTCATCAAATAGCTGAATCTGGCTATACGCTTCGGCATGGCCTGTAAGGATGGTATATTCCGTATTAAAACTTAAGTCTACAGGCACATCTGGCGGCGTAATGTCAGCAACCACTGTTATCTCAACCGGAGCACTCTGGTTTCCTGCATGGTCTACTGTGATAAGAGTGACCTTACTCTCTGCCTGAAGTGGCTGATAAAAGTAAATTTCGAATTCACCAGGGCGAACTTCCGAACTTGAATAAAACCATAGCTCATCACCGGAGTCGTCTTTTACAATAATTTGGCTTCCTGACTCTGCATTAACATACAAGTAGTCTAAATGGCTATTAAAGGATATAGGCTCTGGCGCAGCGGGTGGTGTATTGTCAACTGGAGCCGTAACATTGATTACTGGGCTTTGATTATCTGCATAATCCTTAACCACAACTGACAAGATCTGGCCCTTTAAATAGTAGTCGTTCAGATTGACTATAAATTTGCCTGACGCATTACTCATCCCTGTAGCAATTGCATAGCCATCACTGTTGAACACCGTAACCAATGCATTGGCTTCTGCATGACCGGTAACAGAAAGACCATCCTGGGTAACCTTGACACCGGTCGCAGCATCCGGTGGAGTGGTATCTATCGGCGCAATAATGGCTGCTGGTGTGCTGTCATGACCATTTTTCTGCACCACTACCCGTAGTTTTTCACCCTGTACATAATAATTGTTGAGTTCAATAGTAAAATGCCCTGATGCATCTGTCATGCCCCACCCAACTTCAAAACCTTGTTGGTCATGAATACCGATATAACTGTTGGCAGCGGCAGTACCACTTAAAACATGACCATCACTGGAAATATCAAGATGCTGTGCTGCAGAAGGCGCTTTTTTATCAGTAGCGACAGTATAAGTAGCTGCCTGGCTCTGGTTGCCTGCACGATCAGTCGCCGTGATGAAAATCTGTTGCCCTTTTAACAAATAGCCATTGATATAGCCATTAAATTCACCGCTTTGATTCGTTGTTATTTCACCCAGTGAAAACCCATCACTATCTTTGATGATGATTCTACTGTCAGCTTCTGCTTTGCCTGTCATGTAACTACTGTAACTGTCAACAGTGATACCTTCAGGGGCAGCTGGCGGAGTAATATCTTTCGGGGCAGTAACCGTTGCCGCATTACTAAAGGTTCCATAAGGCTCTTGAGAAACATAAACCTTAAATGTTTCACCCTTGATGTAATAATTATCCAGCTCGACAGAAAAATCACCCGAGGAATCTACCTGGGCGTTATAGACGATATAATTGCCCGCTTCGTCATAGACGTAAATATAACTATTTGGCGTTGCATGACCTGTCAGGAGATTACCGGCTTCATTAATGGCAAGGCTGGTGGCGGGTGACACTGTACTTGATGGCACCATAACATTTACTGCCGCACTGGCATTCCCGGCATGGTCAACCACAGTGACAGTTATCGTTTCGCCATGGAAAAGGTTTAAGCCAAAGTCCGCCACAAAATGACCACTACTGGATGTTTCAGTGGTATACAGCATGTGACCAGCATTATCTTTGATAACAATAGTGGTATTTTCTTCGGCATAGCCCTGCAAATAATTTTCGCCCATTAAAACCAGTTTGCTTGCAGCATCTGGTGCCGTGGTGTCTATAGGTGCCTTAATATGAACTGCTTTGCTCTGATTACCGGCTGCATCTGTTACAACAACCTTAAACTGCTGGCCATTTAAATAGTAATCACTAAAGATTAAGGTAAAACTGCCATCAGCATTCACCTGTTCAGGATAGCTATAAACTGGCTCACCCTCAGCATCCAATACTTGGATTTTGCTGCCGGGTTCGGCTATTCCCGTTAGTTTGTGGCCATTCTGGCTGAATTTTAAGCTGGTAGCAGATTTAGGGGCAGTGCTATCTAGTGGGGCAGTCAGGCTAATGCTGTCGCCCTGATTGCCAACACGATCTATAGCTTTAACTGTTAACTGCTGACCCTTCAGATAAACATCATTGTATAAATAAGTAGAGAAGTTACCGCTGCTATCTACTACCGCCTCACCAATCTGATCACCCGCCTTGGTATAGACATGAATAATACTTCCTGCTTCTCCATGCCCTGTCAGTTGCCTTCCATCATTGCTAATCAGCAACTCGGTAGGACTGGCAGGAGCAATACTATCCACGGGAGCGCTAAACTTGACTGCCTCGCTTTGATTACCTGCTGCATCATTGGCAATGACGGTTAATTTTTGTCCTTTTAGATAAATATCATCATATAAATATACGACAAAGTTTCCACTACTGTCTGCCTCACTGCTATTAATTAGTTGACCCTGTTGATCATAAACGGATATCCGGCTATTGGCTTCAGCATGACCACTCATCTGCTGACCATCTTCTGCAATCACCAGATCCATAGGAGCTGAGGGTGCGATATTATCCAGTGGTGCGGTTACTTTTTTGCCTTTACTTTGATTGCCAGCATAATCAGCGACTTTTACAGTCAGTACCTCACCTTTTAAATAAGTGTCATACAGATAGGCTGAAAAATGACCATTGGCATCTACAGATGTCTCAGCAATATAGTGGCCTTTACTGTCATAGACCTGAATATGCATGTTGGCTTCGGCATTTCCGGTTAGATACTGGCCATCTTCTGTAATTTTAAGCTGGCTTGCAGCGGCTGGCTCGGTTGTATCCAGCGGTGCAGTGAACGTCGCTGTCTTACTCTTGTTGCCTGCCACATCAGTCACAATGACGCTCAGGCTCTGGCCTTTCAAATAAACATCATTATATAAATAGATCGAAAACTTGCCGTTTTCCTGCGTATAACTACCCCCAACCTGATGACCCTGGCTGTCATAAACGCTAATTGTGGAAAATGCCTCGCTGTTACCTTCAAGGTAGCGTCCATCTGCACTGATTACCAGATTTTTTGCCACTTCTGGTGCGATGTTATCCAGTGGCGCTTTAATATGAGCAGCCACACTCTGATTTCCGGCACCGTCTATCACCACTACTGTAAGCTGCTGGCCCTTGAGATGTGTCTGCTGAAACATAAAGTTAAACGTACCATCAGGGTTTACTTCAACTTTATCGAAATAACTAGGAACTTCTTCTCCATTCTCATCAAATACTTTAATACTACTATTGGCCTCTGCCTGTCCGGTTAATACCAAACCGTTGGCCTGGATTTTGAGGTGTGTTGCTGCATCCGGGGCAATGTTATCCAGTGGAGCAGTAATGGCGGTGCTGGCGCTGATATTACCCGCTGGATCAATAACAGTAACAGTGAGAGTTTCACCGTTTAAATAAGGTTTCGACAGCCACGCACTAAAGTGTCCGTCACTATCAACATAGCTGCTTCCCACCGGATTATGGTTTGCATCATATAACTGAATCCGCGAACCGCTCTCAGCCTGTCCGGTCAGATAGTGCCCATCCTCACTGATGCTCAGACCAGTGGCTGCTTCAGGTGCAGTATTATCTAGCGGTGCAGTGAAGCTGGCTGGTTTTGAACGGTTGCCAGCCTGGTCAGTGACAGTAATGGTGAGCTGCTGGCCATTGAGATAAATATCATATAACCCTGCTGAAAACTCACCCTTACTGTTGCTATAACCGGAGCCAATCTGCTCACCGTTAATATTAAAAACAAGAATGTAGCTATTGGCCTCGGCATGGCCAGTAAGATACTGCCCACTCTCACTCATCACCAGTCCGGTGGGTGCAGTAGGGGCCGTTTTATCTACTGGCGCCACCAGTGGCTCTGATTTGCTCTGATTACCGGCATTATCACTGACCGTTACTGCAAGTTGCTCGCCCCGGACAAAAAAATCATTTAGTTCGACAACAAAATGACCAGTATCATCACTATGGCCTATACCCACTATCTGGTTGTTGACATCAGTGATACTGACGGTGCTGTTGGCTTCTGCGATTCCGCTAACGCTATGGCCCTGGGCATCAATACTGATCTGCTGTGCAGTCTCTGGAGCAATATGATCAACCATGACGGATGTAGGCTTGCTTTCATGACCATGGGGATTAATGGCAGTAATATAAAGTTGCTGACCGTCTTTTAGGTCGGCATCAACATGAATTGAACTATAGGGATACGATACGCTATCAATCAGATGATATGGCAGAATAGTCCCCTTTTCATCCCTGACGACGATAGTATTATTGCTGTCCACCAAAAGGTTAATAACATTATCCAGGCCCACCTTGGCATTAATCTGAGGCGGCAAGGCATAATCCGGCGCAGTTACTTTAACGGGTGCACTGCTATTCTGATTGGAGTCGGTAATAATCAATTCAACAGTTTCACCGTTATGCAACTGATTATAAAGATTGATTTTAAAGCTGCCATCTATGGAAACCAGCGCGTTGATTCTATAGCCTTCTGGTAATATGACACTGGCATAACTGCCCGGCTCGGCCTTGCCTGTAATAGCTAAGCCACTTTCATCAAAAGTAAGCTCAGTAGCAGGTGCAGGCGCTGTATAGTCAACGCTGATATGCCCCTGCTCACTGGTTTGTCCCTTGCTGTTTACTGCTGAAACCTGTATTTCCTGGTTATTTTTTAAGGTCTGGCTGGATTGAATGAAAAAATAACCCTCAGAATCCGTTGTTCCCGTGGCAATCACGTTCCCTTTGGCATCTGTAATGGTAACTATGCTGTCAGGTTCTGCCATGCCGGAAATTAGGCCATCCTTGGTAATACGATAGATACTAGGGATTGGTGCATAATCGGGTGCGCTGATGAATGCTTCCCCACTTTTATTCTGGTTCTTGTCATACACAATCACCTGAACTTTTTCACCATCATGTAGTGGTTGTGTCAAGCTGATACTAAACTTGCCATTAGCGTCAACCTGTGCGCTACCAAGAAATGTTGATTGTTCATCGTCTGTGCCAATAATGCTTAGCTGTATGTAACTACCTGCCTCAGCTATTCCAGTTAAAGTGGTGCCATACTGGTCAAATAACAATTCACTGGCGGGTTCAGGCGCAGTGTAGTCAGCAGTTATTGGATAAGGGCGGCTTTCAATACCATCCTTAATGGCAATAACGGTGACTGGCGTACCTTCTGGCAGCGGCTGATCCAGACTAAACCTAAAGAGGTGAAAATCAAATGAGCCTGAGGAAAGCGCTCCATCGAAATTATCAGGGGCCTTATATTCGGCAATTACCTGACCTTGTGCATCCAGTACCTTAATCAAACTACCCGACGTTGTGAAACCCTCAATCAAGCCAGTTTCGCTAATGTGCATTACCTGTAAAAAAGGCACTTCACTCACAATAACTGGATTCGATAAATTACTCTCATGGCCATTCACGGTAGCGGTGACGCTAATACTGTTACCAGCCTGTAGCAACCCTGGCTCTCCGTTTACCGTAAACTGGCCATTATCATCCGTAGTTCCACTGGCAATGATGTTACCTTGTGAGTCCTTGATGGTAATAGTACTGCCTTTAAATGCTGTACCTGTAATAATCAGGCTACCAACGCCACTAACTGTTGCCAGAATTTCTGTAGGCGCTTCAGGAACTGGATTTGTGCTGTAAGCTTTATCGACGTCCACCTGAGCCACATTACCTGCTGTATCTTTGAGTGACAGGTGTGCAGATATCTGATCGGCACTAAACAGCACATTCCCTGCTACTTCGACTGACCACTGACCTGTAGCCGGATCAATGCTTGCCTCATAGCTTTTGCCACCCACTTCCACCATCAGGTTATATTGAGTGATATCAGACGCAAGGCCGCTCACTGAGCCACTAATAATCTGGGTATTCTCTGCTTCCAGTAAATCAATGCTGTTGTCTGCTGTAATAGCATTAATGCTGATAACGGTTTTTGTAATATCAATCTGCTTGTCAATAGTGACGGCCTGCACGGCACTTATGCTGCTGTTGCCGGCACTGTCAGTAATCACTGCACGGAACTGATAACTGCCCTCGGCCAGATTACTTTGCGCTGCAGTGGTGGCTGTCCATGTTTTGCCGCCATCAGTAGATATTTCATAGCCAATGCTGCTGCCCGCTTCTGGATTGCCCAGCGTCAAATTAAAACTGTCATCCTGCGTAATATGATCAGTTGTAGAAGAACCGGAATCAGCCAAACCAGTAATACTCAGATTGCCTGCAACAGGCGCAATCGTATCTACCGTCACAGCCTGTACTTCACTAAAACTGCTGTTACCAGCTGTGTCGGTTACCTTGGCCCGGAACTGGTAACTGCCATCTGTCAGGTTAGACTGGGTGGCTGTTGTGGCTGTCCAGCTTTTGCCACCATCAGTAGAAACCTGATACTCAATCTGGCTGCCTGTTTCAGCACCTTTAAGTGTCAAATCAAAGCTTTTATCATTACCAATATGGTCAGTTACAACACTACCGCTATCCTGATAGCTGCTAAGGGTTAACTGTCCAACAGCAGGTGAGGTGGTATCTACCGTCAGCGCTGTGGTTTCACTAAAACTGCTGTTACCTGCTGTATCAGTAACTTTAACCCGGAACTGATAATTGCCATCTGCCAGATTACTTTGTTGTGCTGTGGTGACTGTCCAGGTTTTGCCGCCATCAATGGACATCTGGTATTCAACACTGCTACCGGTTTCCTGCCCTGTCAGTTGCAAGTTAAAACTGCGGTCGCTGGTAATACGGTCTGAATTGGATGCACCCGTATCCTGTAATTTTACAAAGGATAGATTGCCTGCGTCAGGCGCAGTCGTATCTTGTGGTGCCTGGCTACCACCGCTACCACCACCTCCCTGACTGGCTGCAGCAACAATGCCACCGAATGCAACAGCACCAATAGCATATAAGCCTAGATTTCCTGTTTCACTGGCCAACGGCATGACTGTGGTATCAATGGGCAAATAATCAACAGTGATTTGTCCTGTAGCAGATGGTGTCATATTGACTTGCCAGCTGCCCGTCGCATCTTCCAGCACAATCTGGCTACCGGTCAGGGTAAAGTAATTTTCAAGGGTAACCACTTCACCATTTTCAAGGGTAATGACAGCGTTATTTCCTATTCGCTCAATTTTTGCAATCTGGTCTGGCTTAATGCCTAGTTGTATTTTTGCAGATTGATCCAGACTGACAATAGTTTTTTGATCATTAACAGACTTAACAACTGATTTTTTCTCTATTAATCCACCCAAGCTATTTGTTTGATTTAAAACATTAATTGTTACCATGTTGTACTAACCTGTATACTTTTGTAAATTTTCCCTCGTATATAGCTGTTATTTTAGAAAAAAGCCATGGTTAAACTTAAAAAACAGAACTATTTTTTATAAATTTTCAAGTTTATGAAATAACAGACTGGCCTCACCACACTGCCGGCTTATTCAACGCAAAATACATGCAACAAACCGGCAGCATAGGAGCTTTTGAAACAATACTAGGCAAAGACTTCATAAAGTCACTCTTAAGCATTGTTTTTATCTGGTGGTAGCACGGTCAGGTAAGCCAATACCACTATGTCGGAACCCATCATGTCTACTCGAGCTTATGAGACATATATGGCTCAAGGTCTTACAGCGCGGTAAAGCATGAGCAGTACTACTGCACAAGAACTTATCGCGCTAAAAAATCATTCTTGCGAAACAGTGTTTCTCATTTCTTGCGACACGGTCGAGCGGTGCTCGACTTATCGTGTCTCATATAACTGATCGAAAATAGCACCATTGACAAAATGGGTTTGCTGGGCCTTATGCCAGCCCCCAAATACATCACCAATGGTAAATAGCTTAATTTTGGGAAACTGTGCTGCATACTTGGCTTGTACTTGTCGGTCACGTGGCCGGAAAAAATATTTGGCGGCTAGCCCCTGCCCTACAGGCGAATACAGATAGTTTAAATAGCCTTTGGCCAGATTGCGGTTACCATCCTTGTCAACATTTTTATCAACAATTGCCACAGATGGTTCTGCCAAAATGGAAACAGACGGATAAACAATCTCAAACTGGTCTTTGTCCAGGCCACCCTTGGTGGCCAGCAGTGCTTCGTTTTCCCAGGACAGCAACACATCACCAATACCACGCTCGGCAAACGTGGTGAGCGAACCACGTGATCCTGAATCCAGCACTTTGACATTGTGATATAACTGCTTAACCAGCTCGCGTGCCTTGGCATCATTACCACCAGGCTGCTTGAGTGCATAACCCCAAGCCGCCAGATAAATCCAGCGCGGTGCGCCTCCGGTTTTTGGGTTAGGGGTAATAATTTCCACACCGGGCTTGGTTAAATCATTCCAGTCCCTAATGTTTTTAGGATTACCCTTACGCACTAGAAACACTACGGTTGAGGTATAAGGTGCGGAGTTGCTTGGAAACTCTTTTTGCCAGTTTTTATCAATCAATCCAGCATTACTGATTTCATCAATATCATTGGCTAGAGCCAGTGTCACCACATCAGCCTGCAAGCCATCAATCACGGCACGGGCCTGTTTGCCTGAGCCACCATGTGATTGCTGAAAATCAACGTCCTGACCTGTCTTATTTTTCCAGAACGTCGCAAATGATTTATTATATTCCTGATAAAACTCACGCGTTGGATCATATGACACATTTAAAAATTTGGTTTCTGCAAAAGCAGTGCTCATAACGCCCGTAGCGATCAGCACGGCCACCACAGTTTTTCTTATCCCCCGCTTGCGCATCAGTTATTACCTTGAATATTGTTTATGCTGGCAAGATTACGCAAAAACCTTTGCCCTGAAAAATAATTAAAATATGTTTTCTTATCTTATATTTTGCTAAATCTGCCAGCAGCGGCCAGCGCATGAATAGCGGGACGTTACCGTAAATTTTCCGCTATAATCGATCCAATCTAGAAATTTTGCATGCCAAGACCTATGACTGTTCGTACCCGTATTGCGCCCTCGCCAACTGGTTTCCCTCATGTTGGGACTGCTTATATTGCGCTGTTTAACCTGTGCTTTGCCAGACAACATGGCGGTGAATTCATTTTAAGGATTGAAGACACCGACCAGACCCGCTCTACGCCTGAGTCTGAAAAAATGATTCTGGATTCACTGCGCTGGCTGGGCTTAAGCTGGGCCGAGGGGCCGGATATTGGTGGGCCACATGCGCCCTATCGCCAAAGCGAGCGCATGGACATTTATCGGCAATATGCTGAAGACCTGGTGGCAAAAGACCATGCCTTTTATTGCTTTGCCAGTAGTGAAGAACTTGATCAAATGCGCGCTGAACAACAAGCACGCGGCGAAACGCCAAAATATGATGGACGCGGCTTAAAACTGTCCGAACAGGAAGTTCAACAACGTCTGGCTTCTGGTGAACCGCATGTGATCCGTATGAAAATCCCGCAAAATGGCACTTGCCAGATTGATGACATGCTACGCGGCACGATTGAAATTCCGTGGGAACAGGTGGACATGCAGATTTTGCTAAAGACCGATGGCATGCCCACTTACCATCTGGCCAATGTGGTGGATGACCACCTGATGCAGATTACTCATGTGATTCGTGGCGAAGAATGGATTCCATCCGCACCCAAACATCAATTGCTGTATCAGTATTTTGGCTGGGAAATGCCAGTACTGTGCCACATGCCGCTGCTACGCAATCCCGACAAATCCAAATTATCGAAACGCAAGAATCCAACCAGCATTACTTATTACCGCGATATCGGCATTTTGCCCGAAGCCTTGCTGAACTATCTGGGACGCATGGGCTGGTCGATGCCGGATGAGCGTGAACTGTTTGACTTAAATGACATGATTGCCAATTTTGACATTAAACGGGTGTCTTTGGGTGGGCCAATTTTTGATGTGGAAAAACTTAACTGGCTGAATGGGCAATGGATTAAAGGTCTAACACCGGGACAGTTACTGGACAAAATTCTGGCATGGCGTGGCAACCGGGAAAAACTCGAACAAATTGCTGCGGCAATCCAGCCACGTATTAACACCCTGTCTGATGCAATTGACTGGGCTGGGTTTTTCTTTAACCGTGTCCCCAAAGTTGGGCCTGACGCTTTTGCCAGCAAGAAGCTAAGTGAAGAACAAGTCCGTCAGAGTCTGCAACTGGCCGTATGGCGTCTGGAAGCACTGATCAGCTGGAATAAGGACACCGTAAGCCAAACCCTGATGACGCTGGCAGAGCAAATGGGCATCAAGCTGCGTGATTTTATGCCAGCATTTTTTGTGGCGATTGCCGGTTCAACCAGCAGTACCCCAGTGATGGAGTCGATGGTGATTCTGGGCGCTGACCTCACCTATGCCCGCCTGCGTGCAGCGCTGGAAGTGCTGGGTGGCGTGAGTAAGAATGAAACCAAAGCCTGGCAAAAACTTAATGAAAGTCTGCAACTGCTGAAAAATCCAGCAGATGATGACGCCAATCCAACTTAATGATTGACAGGATGACGCTGACTGCTTAACATCTGCAACCCATGGGGATATAGCTCAGTTGGTAGAGCGCTACAATGGCATTGTAGAGGTCAGCGGTTCGATCCCGCTTATCTCCACCATATTTAGATTCAAAGAAGTCCAAAATCGTCCGAAAAGCCTTGAAGCATATAGCTCCAAGGCTTTTTGTTGTCCAAGCTAATCCGATATGATCCATTGGAATCTAGGCATTTTGTTGGTAGATCTGTTGGTATATGATGGTATTTAAAAATCCATACCAACAAATCAGCCAAATCACTCATAACCCTTATGATTTGAGGATGCCAAGATGCTCACTGATGCCAAAATTAAAAAATTACCAATCCCGCCTACCACTCAGAAATCCCCTGACAAATATAGTGATATCCAGGGTTTACAACTTCATGTGTTCAGCACTGGCCGTAAATCCTGGTATATGGCCTACCGTTTTGAAGGCAAACAGAAGTCTTATGGCATTGGCACCTACCCTGAAGTATCACTTGCCGAAGCCAGAGAGAAAAAAGAGGATGCGCGAAGGCTATTGAAAAAAGGGATTGATCCTAATGCCCTGAAAAAAATTCAGCAAAAGGAAGATGCCGGGTTAAACAGCTTTCAGCATGTTGCTTTAGAGTGGTATGGCAAAAAACAGTCTGCCTGGGCAACCAGTACTGCCAATAAGGTTAAGCGTCGCCTTGAAGTTGATTTATTGCCCTATCTGGGTGAAAAGAATATTGCAGAGATTAGCGCACCGCAACTGCTTGAAGTGATCCGCCGTATTGAAGATCGCTCTGTTGATACGGCATACCGGGCATTGGAGGAATGTGGGCAGATTTTTCGCTATGGCATTGCAATCGGTACTAATGTTAATGATCCTTCAAGTGCATTACGCAGTGTACTCACCAAGCGCAGTAAAAAACATTTTGCTGCGATTACCGAACCAGGTGATGTTGGTACTTTATTGAAGACAATTGACGGGTTTAATGGCACATTCGTCGTTAAGTGTGCTTTACAGCTTGCTGCCCTGTTCTTTGTACGCCCAGGTGAATTACGGCAGGCCAAATGGTCAGAAATTGATTTTGAGCGGGCTGAATGGCGCTATTTTGTCACTAAGACCAAGCAAGACCATATTGTCAGTTTATCAAGGCAGGCTTTATGCATTTTGAAGCAATTGCATCAACTCACAGGTAGCCATGAGTACGTTTTTATTGGTGGCCGTGACCCAAAACGTCCTATGAGCGATGCTGCCATTAATGCCGCTTTACGACGCATGAAATACGACACCAAGACTGAAATGACAGGTCATGGATTCAGGGCAATGGCCAGAACCATACTGCATGAACGACTGGGTATGGATCGTGATGTGATTGAGCACCAGTTAGCTCACCGGGTGCCTGATGCGCTGGGTGGTGCTTATAACCGCACCCGGTTTCTTGATCAACGTAAAGCAATGATGCAGGCTTGGGCTGATTATCTGGATGAGCTGAAGGCTGGATAAATATTTACCCCTTTAAAAAGCAGGCTGGAATGCAAAGCTTGATACAAGCCAGCCTGTTTTGATAGCCAGATATCCAGTTCAAAGTACAACTATAACTATTTCATAAGGATTATTTAAATAGCCGGCTATGCTAATTAAAATATAAATTTTTATTTAGCTAAAGACGTAAATCTTCCAGATTCATATTCAAATAAATTATTTAAATGAGCGAAAATATATTAAATAACTATACTTAGTTATTTAAAAAAACCAAAGGTAAAAGATTAGTTAATACTTTAAAATTGCATTTCATCAAACTTTTCATTAATCCCTGGCTGATCTGTTTGGTGAACTGATTTTTTATGTTTTCTATTAATCTTCACGGTTTGTGCTGCATTTATTTCATTTAATTTTTTCAAAATCTCCTGGTTTATTCCAGTTTTTTCTTCTAGATTATTGTATCCAGACTCCTCAATAGTACGAATTATTTTCTGATATATAGGCTGAAATTTTCTTTTAAATTCGCGTTCAATTAATAGCTCAATATATTCAGCTCTTTCCATGTCTTTTCGGTGCATTAACAGTAAATTTAGAAAAACCTTGCTTTCGCTACTTATATAACCGCTGATACTAACTTTACCTTCTGCTTTCAATTTCTCACGGCGTTTTGTTTGCCGTGTAGCCCCAGTTGCATCATGCTTTGGGGAGGCTACGGGTTCTACAAAGTCACGGCTCAGATTTTCTACAAATGTCATTTTTCAACTATTCCAAGCTAGATCATTCAACCTTAATTCCACGTCAAATGATGTCAACTTATTATAAATTCATTTTGTAACCAAATGTGTAAATACTAGCGTTACTCGTCACGCTTTCAGGTAGGCTTCCTAATCATCAGATAATTAAAACAAAACATACCCTATTTAGCTAAATCATGTTAAATTTTACCATTTCCATTCTTATACTGCGTTTATCATGCACAAAAAAGACGCTAAATTACTTTCTGAAGTAGTGGTCCCAATACTGATTTATCCTTCTGATGAACCAAAGGGAAAAAACCCATCCATAGAAAAAGATGGTATCAATATGGGTAACCGCGAGGTGAATAGGACGAATAATTACTATAAGGCGACAGAGCTTTGTCCAGAAAAACTAATGGAAAATTTCTGTGCTTTGATTTTCTATACAAAAAAGCTTATACAACGGGCAAATTATACCGCAATTGAAATTGAGAAAAAATCAAAAGGCTACTCTTCCGGATTAACACCACACCTAAAGATAGTATTGAGATTGATGAAATTAAATATAGGTTATATGTCTGCTATAGGTGATGGTCATATAGGATGGCTAGGCCACAACAACCTAATGAACCCTTATCTAAAATTAGCACAGAATATTCAACCTATATTAAGAGAATGCTTCAAAATTATCCATCAACGCTCCAATACAAAAGAAGAGATAGAAAATATCAATATTGAATTAGTCAAAAAAATAAACTCAATGGCCATATATTATCAAAAACCAGAATTTAAACGATCAAGAAATGGTTTTGAATCAAAGCCAGAACAAAGGCGGAAGTCAATTTTAAAATATTTGAGAAAATTATTTACTATATTTCCAACTTTAAGTGTATTGAGATTTGATTTGCTATACGTTTTACCTAAAATAGGCGAGTACCCAAAGAACTATACCCCCTATCCAGGGGCTGATGAGTTGGTGAATCAGCGCACTCCTGAACTATATAAATTGATATCAATAATTAAGAGTGGAGAACACAGAAATTTGGATTTTTTATCGCGCTCATTAGTAGGCTATATGGCAATCTGTGACTATCATCAATACAAAGGAATGCATTTCCACGTTATGCTTTTTCTATCTGAACCATTGACACAAGAACAAGAAAAACATGCTGTTGATCAGATAGATATAGTGTGGCGTAGTACAACTATGCATAACTTAGGTTTTGCCTACCATTGTAATGAACAAAGTGGCTCTTATCGGTTTTCATTAATACCAACGCTTTATCAGGCTAACTGGTTTGACGATCCAGCTCTTAATCGCGCAATCGATTATTTCACGCGGCCTTCACATTTTTTTAAACTTGATACCTCCCACAAATTATTCTTTAAGGATAAAGTGAATAAGCTAAAATAGTCCCAGGTAATTTTATACAGACCTGCCCATTGATATGTGGAACCCGCCACCTATCACTTGGAGATCAACATGACTACCTGTCACAGCAACCAGCCATTTAATGCACCTGCTTCTACTGCTGCTATTACTAACCATCCTACTATGGCTACCCCGCCTATAGCATCCAATCGTATCCTGCGCTTAAAGCAGGTGACAGCGCTGACCGGCCTGTCCCGCTCAGCCATCTATGACCGGCTTGATCCCAAGTCAAAACGCCATGACCCTCATTTTCCCAAACAGGTCAAACTCGGCACATCCAGTAATGCCGCAGTCGGCTGGCATGAGGCTGAAATACTGGCCTGGATCAGCCAGTGTAGTGTGGTTGGCTAGCCAGTCTTTTTAAGTTCTTTTTTTATTATTTATTCCGCTTAACTCAACATCCATTTTTAGCCATTCCTGCTATCAGAAATCACCTGACCAGAAGCATTTGACGCATAGTGTAAGCCTTTGATACCAAGGCTTTGCATACCCTTGGCGTAAGCCATGCCCTGACGCTAATCAGCATGCTTGGGCCAGCCCTACATTACGGTTCTTATATTATTAAAACCAGAGAACAACTTTGATACTGCACCCGACAGGGTGCTGCGGTAGTCAACCTGTTCGTCCTGAGTTTAAGCCCAAGTACCGACACAATGGTGTCAATGCAAGCACATGCCTGGTCATTCCTCTGACAGCAGGAGGTGATGAGGTTACCCATGAATCATTATTTTCCCAATGAATATTTTCCCGAGGATGAGTTACCGTCCATCAGTCAACCATTTTTCCATGAACTGTTTAGTGACCTGTTCGCCATTGAACAGCTGGTGAACAGGCTTAAAAATTATGCTTACCCGCTATTTGGCCCGGTGCAGTATCTGGATGAAGTGACTGAGCCTGAACGGCTGGAACTACAGCAAGAGTTTCTGCGGTTAATTAAACGGGTGCCCAGCCTTGAAATCCTGTATCCGCATGCCAGCTTTTCTGTGCTGATCAGGAGTTTTATTGATTGTGTGAGTCCTTACCTCGAAGACGGGTTTGATTTACTGCAAGGCACTGCCGCTCAACAGGATTTAAACCAGTGTGTAGAAGATATCCGCCATAACCTGCAAAGGCCGGAAATCCGAAAGCGTAGCTACCGGGCCAATGAAAAATATGCTGACCAGGAAAAAGGCATTACCTCCTTTATTAACCACCTGTTTACCCAACATGGCCGGGTGATGGTATTGCGGCTGGATTTTGGTTATCGCATAGGGCAGTACCCATCCTTCCTAAAGATTGGCCATGACCGGGATAAGCTGATCCGTTACCTGCGGGAACGCCATGACCGGGAGGGCAAGGCATTCCTGGGTTGTATCTGGCGTATTGAATATGGACAGGAAAAAGGCTATCACCTGCATATGCTGATTCTGCTCAATGCCAACCGGGTCAGGGAAGATGTCACCCATGGCAGGCTAATCTGCGATTACTGGAACAATGCCATTACCCATGGTAATGGTACAGCCTATAATTGCAATGCCAACAAGCAGGCTTACCGGTTCTGCGGGATTGGTGAGGTCAAATGGAATGACCAGGATAAGCGTAAGATTTTTAAACAGGTTGCCCTATACCTGGCCAAGCCTGATCCACGGCTTGAGATTGCCCGGACTTTAGAGGCTGAACACTTTAAGGCAGCTCATGCGTTTATCCATGATTTACGCGCTGACCGATATCAGTATGACCGGATCAGAAATGGCCGGGTTTTTGGCACCAGCCAGCTGGATGAGTACAAGACCCGGCGCGGGCGTCACCGTCATATCAGTTAAGGTAAGGCTTACCCCTTTGATGGATGGATTCCAAAAAAACACAGGTACACATCATTTACATGAAGATTTCATGCTTCATTCCCTGTTTTTTTTCATCTTAAGGAATTCATCCATGACCATTTACTGTCCACGCTGCCAGTCTAGCAACCTGGCACTCATTCAGCAGGCCCAGCCTATCAATCAACCGGATTACAGCGATTCATCCATCGTGCTAAAAAGCATGGCCGGACTTGCCACCTTAGGGGTGACCATTGCCCGGCAAACCAGTATTGCCACACCACTGGCCGGTGGTATTGCAGGTGCGGTGCTAGGCTGCCTGTTTGGCAATGCTGCTGCATCCCAGCCTGCTTATCCACCACGTACCGATATTCGCTATACCTTGTGCTGCCAGGACTGCCAGCATGTATTTAGCCCTTCTGGCAGCTAGGGAGGCTATACCCATCGTCAGGTTTATCTGTTTAGCAGGTTGGCTATTGATCGAATGATTTGATTGATAGGTGGGCTAGCAGATTAAGGGCTACCGGAATAATTCCGGTAGTCCTTTTCGTTAGATGAGCATGTTTTATTTTTTTTATTAAGCCTTGAAATCTTATGATATAACAGATAATTAAAGGCTGAGAGGCCCTCTTAAAAGTTCAACTGACAGGTTTTAAAGATAAGCACATGGATCAGCACCCTTATTCTTTTACAACAACAACGCTCAACTTATTTGCCCGGATTCATGAGCTGGTTGGTCAGTTGACTGAGCATGTCAAGAATGACAATCAGAATGTGGTCAATGATGAGCGGCCAGAGTTTCACACTGAGGCCTTAATGACCACTGGGTATGGTGGGCAAGCGTTACCACAATGGCAGCCCCATTGTTTTGACGATTTTCTAGAAGCCTGTAGGTTAGTCTCTGGTATAGCAGTTGATTCTGATTTATTCAGGCAAGGCGAATCAAATTTACACTTTAGTGGTCAGTCAGGTCAGCAATGCTATCCACCCAGTGCAGGCCAAATCAAAAGATTCATTAAAGGCTTAATTGAAAATAAGCATAATCCACAGGAGCAACCACTCTTGCAGAGTATCTTTTTTCATTATGATTTATACCGGATACAACCTTTTGCAAGGATAGATGATATTTATCTAATTGCCCCTATCTGGCAAAAACTCATTCTTGGACACTGGCGCCCTGTGTTTCACCAGTTACCCATTGAACAGGCAATTGATGAGCAGGCAAAAGATTATCAGTTTAGCCTAGCCAGAAGTGTGAAAGCGGATGATCCTGCATCATTTGTTGAGTTCATGCTAGGAGTTATTTTAAATACCCTTCAGGAGACTTGTGACTGCTATAACCACCAGGAACAGGCAACTGCTCATTCTGCTAAAGCAGACAGTAGAAAATTCGGGGATGTATCAGCCAAGCAAAGTCCAGTAGAACCAAATGTCACACCATCACTTCGTCATGAAGCAAAAGCTTTGGTTAAGGCCATGGGACCAGCCGAATACAGTACTAAAGAATTAATGAACCTCATCGGCTTATCTCACCGGCCTACATTTATGCAAAACTATTTGCAGCCAGCTTTAGAGGCCGGATGGATTGAACGAACCAATCCTGATAAACCCAATAGCCCAAAACAGAAGTACCGGTTGCGCGTACAACCCTCATAAAGTCGAACTCCGTACAACTACCGTTCAAGTGGTGATGATATAAACGTGTAATTTTATCTACAGCTTTAACCAGAACCTATATTTATAAAAAACATCTAATACAATAGGTTAAACTTAACCGTTCAAGTACCGTACAAGTTTTCTTGAGGGCATACAGTTGCTTCCTGAAACGGTATCTTGCCTGATGTGCATATTCGGCAAGATAGCTATTAGATGCTATTCATGACCAGGCATGGTTTCTGCATTCACCTGATCGGCAGTTTGTAATGGCCCAGTAAGGGCAGCTTTCAACTGATCCTGCATGAGTGCCGTATTATCTGTCGATGTCATCTGATCAATATCATTTGACTGTGGTTGAATTGCAGGTGGCTGTGCCGGGCGTAAAGCACGCTCTCCCAAGGCAGCGATTTTGGCATTAATACGCCAGCCATCATCTACTTCAAAGGGATATTCATCTTCACCTCTAAACCAGCGCAGCAGGATATTGGGTCGCTCTTTTTTCAGATGCTCAATTTTCTGGTCAAACAGGGTTAGCATCTGTCTATAGTTAGCCTGGCCAATTTCCCTTGCAGCCTCTGCCTCGTGAGCAACCAGCTCAGCTTTTTGTGTCTGGGCTTGCAGGATCATCAATCTGATTTTTACGTCAGTGCAACGCACGGTATAGCTACCCATGCATTCAGTGCGGTAATCATAGTTAAGCTTGGCCTCCCGGACATCAGAGCAAGCAGACAACAGGATCAGGGTGCTCAAGAGCACCGGAATAGATAGTTTCATGATCTGATCAATTTAACGGGGTGAGTTAATAATGAGTGACCGGCAGTATTAATAGCCGTTGCGCGCATAACTAAACATTTGCAACGGCTATCCTATTTTGATCATTAAGTTATTTAACCGGTGAGCCGTACTGGTTAGCTTCCATCTCACCTTCCTGCGCCCACCAGAATGCCAACACCAGGATACCCAGCACTGGAATCAAGCCCAGCAGTGTCCACCAGCCGGAACGGCCCGTATCATGTAACCGTCTTGCAGATACCGCTAAGGAGGGTAATAAGAGCAGCAGGGTGAACAGGTTGACAAAGACACTGTCCGGCCCAGCCACAATACTGCCCAGCACAATGATTACCGTATAGGCCAGGCTAAAAAACCAGAATTCCTTGCGGCGTGCCCGTCCCTTGAAGTTGACATAATTCCAGATGCACTTTTGATACCAGTCCATGGGGCTGTACTGCTCTTCGGTTTTATTCTTCGGTGGACTAAACAGCTGCTCCCAAATATTGCTGGCCGGGTGTGCTGATGTGGCTGTCCCTGCTGCTGCTCCACTAAGCGTCGATGCAGCAGCCAGGCCAGGTGCTGCTGGTGCGGATACTGCCGGGCTTACAGCAGGCTGTGCGATGCTCGGGCTAACTGTTGCCGTGCTCGCTGATTCTGCTGCCATGATATAAATGCCGGTGGCATGGCCTAGTGCATCAATATCAAAGTCCACTTCCATCCCGCGTATGGGTAATGCCTGTTCCTTCCATTCACTACCATTAAATGAATAGCGCTTGTTGTCATTACCGGAAATAATGCCGGTGCTGGTCTGTATGGAAAAATCCAGTATCTTGCCTTTCATGTTGATATCCCCGTTATCCTGTTCATTGTTTGCTGATTACCTGCTGCCTTGCCATGCTGCTGGGTCTGCCCATCCTGGGTCAGTGTTAGGCTTTATTAAAAATTAAAGGTATAGGTGTCCTGATCGGTGGTCACACTCACTTCCTTGACATTATCCTGGTCACAGCTGAGCTGGCCCTTGATTTCCTGGCCATACGGCAACGGATCAGGATGGCTAAACCAGTGGCTGACCTTACAGTTGCCCCGATTAATGCTGGCATCGGTGACTTTGACGGAATCCTCAATGGCGCGGATATGCACATAGGTCAGGTATTCGGGATACCATGGCTTGGAACCATCGGGATTAAGTGGATTAACCTCCTGGTCAATTTGCACTTCAACCGGTGCTGAACTGCCGCCACAGCCAGACAGGGCAAAGGCCGCCATCAATCCAGTCAATAAAGCGATCATCATTGTTTTCATGTTATTTCCCCATCCTGTTCTGGCCTGCTATGAATCTAGCGGCGTACAGGAATTGATGTGTATTGGCACACAGCAACGACAGGCCTAGAACTTACAGACAGGTCAGCCTGTGCAGGGCCATAGTGCTGGTCATACGTGATTATTGGATTGGCTTAAACCAAAATTAAGAACGGACTAGGCCGAACTGGCTTGCAATAGCGAATGTATTTTTAGGATGGGGATAAAACCGCAGGGATGATTCAATATAGTCATGACTGACTCCTAGATGAGATTAGAAGTCCTGCCAGATCACTGCTAAATGATGGGTGGCAGAACGAAAAGGGGTTAGCAGACTGGTCATCTAGGAACCAGCACGCGCGAACGCGTCCCCCTCCCGTTCCACCGCAGAGGGGGGCGAGAAAGGCACACGTAATACACAGGCATAAGCCAAAGGATTACGCGCTAGATGAACTCGGTCTGCTAAAACCGTCTGGCAATGTAGGCCAGCCCAAAAAGCATAATGTTGGGCAGTGGCTTAGTCAATGGCATTAAACAGGTTAAGCCAATTGTTTTATAGCGATTAAACCAATAAGGGTGGTTTACCCTAAAGTCGTGTAATAGATCACATTCTCCAGGGCGTCATCTGCATAAGCATCTGAGTTAGTGACATGGCCGTCATAGGCACCAACCTTGCATACCTGGCTACCATTTTTAAAGACAATCATTAAGCCATGCTCAGGTTCCCAATCGCATTCGCAGGATAAGGTGATATAGACATCTTGATCATTCTCCGTACGTCTTGATACAGCAGCTTCATCACCAAGTTCAATATGGTTCCATATCTGGTCAGGTGAATGAATCTCTATATATTCTTCATCACCGGGTTCCCAGAATGAGTTCATGACTTGGTAATACTGAAAAATGTAGGGCTGTGCCGCTTTAAGTATTTCAGGTGAGGCATTTAAAAAATTAGCAATGGCTGTGTGATAGCTTTCCTGATCAGCAGTTGTCTCATAACCCTCAATATCAAAATAACACGATTGCTCCAGCATCGGGATATAAACAGGCTGACTTTGATAATGGCCAAACTGTGGTTCTTTGATCACTGTACCCAAGTTGGGAATATCCATTAAAAGCTCCTGAATTTTAGTTTATTGATTTTATCTACCTGGATAGGTAATAGAGGTATATATCAATGTAGCGAATGCTACTGATTGCTCAATGAGGATAGCATGTACGTCAATTTTTCATGAGATTTTCCAGCAAGTTGCGATAGCAGCATAGCGCCTTGTTAGGACAGGACAAAATGTTTCAGCTATATGCTTATCAATTTACAAAAGCGAACTTTCCAGAAAATCCCTTAATTGCAGTTTTTTACAGCTATATATCATCTAGGGGATGCGTGAACTTGTATTAATTGACCGCTTTCTTCACGTCACAATATTTCATCATTTTTTAATCTCGCACTAACAGCACAGGCCATGGCAATCACTGCTATGGCCTGTGCTGTTTTGCATTTCTATTCTTAAGGATATCATCATGGCACATTTAATTGATTCAATGGCTTTTGTCGGTCAAACCCCCTGGCATGGCCTTGGCAACCAGTTGACCCCAAGGCAACCGATTGAAGTCTGGGCACGGCAAGCGGGTATGAATTGGACAATAGAAGCATCCCCCGTCCATTACTTGACCCAGTTGCCTAATTTGGATGGTAGTGATCCTAAAGCTTCCTTTCACACTGGCAAACATCCCAAGTGCGATATCCTGCTGTCCTTTGATGAGCAACAGGTACTCTACCGTTCTGACAATCAGGCACCGTTATCAGTAGTGAGTCAGCGCTATCAGGTGGTACAGCCCCGCGAGATTCTGGAGTTCTACCGGGAGTTAACCGAGAAAGCGGACTTTGAGCTGGAAACCGCTGGCGTATTAAAAGGTGGCAAGAAGTTGTGGGCACTAGCACGCACTGGACAATCGGCATCCATCAAGGGTAAGGATGTATCTAATGGCTATATCCTCTTGGCTACCGCCTGTGATGGCTCCATGGCAACCACGGCTCAGTTCACGTCCATTCGTGTGGTGTGTAATAACACGCTGGCGATTGCACTGCGGCAGGGCAAAGCACTAGGCAAATCATCCAGCTCACTTAACAATCAGGGCATGGTGAAAGTGCCACACAACACCCGGTTTGATGCACAAAGCGTTAAGCAACAGCTAGGTATCTCCATCTCTGCCTGGGATGAATATATCTACCAGTTAAACCAGCTATCTAACCGCAAGGTCAAGAATGCTGAGGTAGACCGTTACCTATGGCAGGTGTTTAATGACAAGACAGCGCCGATCAGCAGCAGCTTTAACGAGCGCGCCATGACCAAGTGCAAGTCATTGTTTGAAGGGCATGGCCGCGGTGCCATGCTGGAGTCTGCCAAGGGAACAGCTTATGGCCTGCTCAACAGCGTCACCGAGTTTGTGGATCATGAACGGCGAGCTAAAAGTACCGATCACCGGCTGGAATCCGCATGGTTTGGTAATGGTGCAGTGATTAAGCAGCGGGCGCTGGATTTGGCAGGATTAATGGTTGTATAGATCATGAATGAAAAGCTGATGGGAACATTGGCTTTTTATTTTTTCTCCAAAATAGATCTCTTTCATAAATCAAAAAACGATCTTCTTTTTGGTTAATATTTGCACTCCGGATTTCTTGGCATTCGTGCATAATCTGCGGATGAAATACATCGATTCAAACAAGCTTTCTGATCCTCAGTTCAAGCGATACACAGGCATCTCATGGTCAACCTTTTATTTAATGGTTGAGCAATTGCAGAAGCATGTCTGTGCCAAAGGCAGACCACCCAAGCTAAGCCTCGAAGACCAAGTTCTGCGCTGTCTGAGCTATTGGCGCGAGTATCGAACCTTATTTCACGTTGCGACGAGTTACGGGGTTTCAGAGCCCACAGCCTCAAGCATTGTCCGTCATGTTGAAGACTGCCTGATTCGGTCCAATCTGTTTAATTTACCCAAAGATTTACCCGAGGGCGAAGGCATCGACTGGAATGTTGTGATCGTGGATGCCACGGAAATTCCAATCCAAAGGCCTAAAAAAACAATCGAGTCGCTATAGCGGCAAGAAAAAGACCCATACCTTTAAAGTACAGGCCATGATTCACTACAAAACTCAGCAAATTCTGAGTTTATGTACCAGTCGCGGTGCAGTGCATGATTTCGAGTTGTTCAAACGCAATTTAAACCAGATTCCTTTTGGGGCTTTTATCCTTGCAGATAAAGGCTATCAGGGGATTTATGTGTTGTATCCCAATAGCCTGTTGCCATTAAAAGCCAAAAGACACTGTAAATTGGATCCTGAATTGAAAATCTATAATCAGGAAATTAATAAAAGAAGAATCGGAATTGAGCATGTATTTGGCAGCCTGAAAACCTTCAAAATCCTTGCTGAGCGTTATCGAAATAGAGGTAAAAGGCTTGGTTTGAGATTCAATTTAATCGCTGGAATTTATAACTTGGAGCTGAGTAAAAAATGATTTATGAAAGGGGTCTAATAAAGCTATTATTAGAATTGAATACACAAAGAGCACTTCCTAATAATTCTTTATATTCTTTTGAGGGTAAAGCTTGCCGTGTATAACTCTCATACATAATACTAACTACCAGATATTTAGTTTTTAATAACTTTCCAAATTTAGCATAATAAAGCCAAAAATGTTAAAGTATAATAACATCACGGCTTCTGCTGAGCTCTATTCATTGTATGGACCATTTTTTCTGCTACTGCCCTAATCACATTCATGCAGACAGAATTTCCAAATTGCTTATATATCTGTCCCTGAGAAACCGCATCAATGATATAATTTTCTGGAAAGCCCTGTAGTCGTGCACATTCACGGGGCGTCAGTTTACGGGGATTTAAACCATGCTCTGACTGATCAATCAGTATTTCTGACCCATCCTTGTAGTAGCGTGCACTTAGAGTATTGGTATATGCACTTTCACTATTATAAAGCGTATAACCAAAACCATTTCCTTTTTCCTTATGCTGATCCTTTCTACGCTGATGACCGTCCCACAGTTTGTCAGAAATGGTATAAAAATCTCCTCGGGTTTGTATTTGCTCACGATCTTCAAGAATATCACCTACTCTTGTAGGTATACCTGATGGTATAGGCCACTCAAACAACTGATCGAAATCTACATCCTCACCATAAAAGTCCTTGTCAAAACCGACAATAAAAATCCTTTCACGATTCTGGGGAGCACCAAAGTCTGCTGCCCGTAAAACTTTATAATCTACCCAGTAATTTAATCTTGCTGATAAAGCATGCCGAGCTTCCTCACTCATGGGTATATCCTGAGAGATATCCTGTTGAGTTTCACCCCGCAAAATATCCAGAATGGTTTTAAGGGTTCTGCCTTTATCATGACCCCTCAGTTGCTTTACATTTTCCAGTAGAAAAGCTTTAGGCTTCTTTTCGGCAAGAATGCGCTGAATTTCAAAGAACATCGTACCACGCGCATCATTGAAACCTTTTTTTAGACCTGCCTGTGAGAAAGTCTGGCAGGGAAAACCTGCAAGTAGCACATCATGCTCAGGTATGCTGCTTGCAGAAATTTGCGTAATATCCCCTGCCGGCATTTCACCAAAATTAGCAGCATATGTTTTCTGGGCAAACTTGTCCCACTCTGAAGTAAACACGCAGCGGCCACCGAGTTGCTGAAATGGTAATCTGATTCCACCAATCCCTGCAAACAAGTCAATAAAGCGAAATAGAGGCTCTTGCTGTTCATCAGCCTTAAAAGGCGCATTGTCAGTCATTCTGAGAATCTGTTCCCACTTGTTTTTGGTAGGAACATGCTCGCCGGACTCCCAGCCTCTTATGGTGCGCTCGCCATTCTCCTTCATGTCAAGAAGCATGGCAAAATCTTTTAAGCTTAATCCCATATTCTTACGTTTTGTTTTAATATAAGATGCCTTATCAGCTATAAATTCAATGTATTTCATAACAGCAACTTATCCGGTTTTTGACCCGGATATTAAGCATTATTTTACTTGAAACGTCAATATATAATTAGGTAAGGAGCAAGATTTTCGTGACTGCGGCTACTATGAATCAACTTGCAGATATGGCTAATAATTTAAATACAAAAATGGATTTTGAATATCTGCCTGCTGCTCCAACTATTCGTTTTTCCAATACAGGACAACGGGGAGATGCCAAGTATTTTGATATTTCCCTTATTTCTTTAAAAAAAACTTTAGTTGATATAGGGAAAAATTTTGAAGCCTTTGAAGGCAACGAAGAGTACGTTGAAAGTAAATGGAGAAATCTGTTTCCAAAATATTTAACAGATCCTGCAATAAAAACCCTGTCTACCGTGCAGACCCTGCCGCTCTTTACCGTCATAAATAAAATTTTGTATCTTACCAATAATACAGGTGAAGCATACTCTGAGAAAATAATGCCCCTGACGAAAGATAATTTAAGATCAGCTATTAAATTCTTAAAAGCACAGATACCTTCCGAGCAGTCAGAAAACAGAATTTCCAGTCTCCTACAGATTGGGGAAAACATCATTTTCTACGGCGCTCCTGGTACTGGGAAAAGCTACGCAATTGATCAGCGAACAAATGATTTGAATGCCATTCGTACAGTTTTTCATCCTGATACCCAGTACAGTGATTTTGTTGGATGCCTCAAGCCCTCTATGAATGGAAATGATATCCGGTATAGTTTTAAGGCTGGTCCATTTACGGAAGCTATCATCAGGGCGTGGAACGATCGGGAAAATCACTTTTTTCTGGTGATTGAAGAATTAAACAGGGCACCAGCTGCTGCTGTCTTTGGAGATATTTTTCAATTGCTGGATAGAAATGAGCGCGGAGAAAGTACCTATTCTTTTAATGTTGCAGATCCTGATCTGCTGGTTTATTTAAAAGAATATGTAAATGATTTTCCTGAAAATGGAAAATTAAAAATACCTGCCAACCTATCAATCTATGCCACGATGAATAGTAGTGATCAGGCAGTCATGCCGCTAGATACGGCTTTTAAACGCCGCTGGCAGTTTGAATATAAGAAACTGGATTTTAGTAATTCTGCCACCGGCTCATTAGAGCTGAACATTGGTGGAATACTGGCCCATGTTGAATGGAAAGATTTTGCTCAGGCTATAAACGCGATACTTTCAGAAAACTCCATACCGGAAGATAGACATCTGGGACCATGGTTTATCAGCAATTCCGAATTGGCTGAACCGGAAAAAATGAGGAAGACATTAACTGGCAAGCTGTTTATGTATTTATGGGATGATGTGTTAAGGCACGGTAGAAATAATCTAATATTTAATAACGATATACGTACTTATGGCGCGCTGGTCACTGCTTATGAAAAAGGGGAATCCATACTTTCTGAAAATCTAACTGAACTCCTAAAACCTTTGTCAGAAGCAGATACCCCTATAGAGTAGGCTCTGGAAAATAATGAGTGAGTTTTATTTTTATAATGACCGCATGGCCGTTACGGCGTTACCGGAAAATTTACGAACATACATTACCTCCGCCGGACTGGTCACAAATGACAGTGAGCAAAGGGTTTCTTTTTGCGGCCTAGTCATTCATGAACATAACTTAAATATTTTTTTGCCTCGCTCATCCACTATGACAGGGGCAACATTAGGGCGTAAACAGCAGCTTGCTTCACGTCTGATGCAGACTATTGACCGTTACGGCAGAAGTTCCAGTACAGCCATTAAAACCACTGATGAAGGCGAAGGAAGACAGGGACTAACCCAGCTTGGACTCATCATTTCCCTTCTGGATGATTATAGAAATAATGGCCTATACAGTCGCCGGCAGACTTTAAACACCACAAATTCAGGCAGGATAGACTGGCCAAAAACCATCAATAAAAATCTTCCCTACCCTGACCATAACAACAATCCTGTCTATCTTAATCTGCATGGGCGGCACTCTCGGTATTTATCCAATACAGAGGTCTCAAGAATTCATGCAGCTATCATCAGACAGACTGCTAAAAAATATGGATGGATTATTAATGAATATGTACCTTTGCTTGAGGCCGAGTTAAACAATGTGCCTCAGCCAGCTGGCAATCAGAAATACCAGTTAGCACTTCTACGGCAGGAACTTTCCCTCACTTATTCAGAACGTGACATTCTATTGCTACGACAGCTTATAAAGTACCTTGAGGCACAACACGGTTCCAATCCCAGTCATTTTATCGCGGGACTAACACGTTTTCATCATGCTTGGGAGTATATGCTCGGTCAGGTACTTCATGGCATTATCAATATCAACAGCCAGCTTCCTATTCCGGTATATATTCATGAAGATGGACATGTCGAAAATGCTGCCGGCATGCGTACCGATATCGTACTTAAGGATCCAGAAAATAAGTGCCTAACTGTTATTGATGCAAAATACTATACTGCAACTAACGTAGGCAATTCCCCAGGCTGGGGCGATATTGTTAAGCAGCTCTTTTACGCAAAAGCATTAGAAAATGTATGCTCCAAGAAAGAGAAATATCAAATGAAGAATATATTTATCTTTCCGGGACATAAGCCAGCATTCAGACAGATCCGGATGCGTTCAAGACAGGAAGGACTATCATATCTGGATGATCAGTTTCTACCCATAACCTGCCTATATGCCTGCCCCCTGAAAATTATTGACCTGTTTAGTACCAGACAAAAAATACTGCTTTCTGAACTCACAAATCCATAAAACCAGATCACACCTGAATACCTATATCTAACAGCGATTATTAATAAAAAATTCTATATTTCCAGAATAAGTATTTGACTGCTTTTCACAGGTAATCATATTGTTTTGGTAGTTAAGGATGGGAAAATTTCTGATGACTGATATTGTAGACAGCCAGACCCGTTCACGGATGATGGCAGGAATAAAAAATAGTAATACCAGACCTGAAATGCTTATCCGCAAAGCCTTGCATGGAATGGGTTTCCGCTACCGCCTGCATGATAAAAAACTGCCGGGTAAGCCTGATTTGGTACTGCCCCGCTATAATGCTGTTATCCAGATTCATGGCTGTTTCTGGCATGCCCATAATTGTCCTCTATTTAAATTACCAAAAACGCGGACAGAATTCTGGCAGGAAAAAATTACTGGAAATCAGGCGCGTGATAAGAAAAACGTAGAAAAATTAATGGCACAGGGCTGGCGGGTTTTAATCTGGTGGGAATGTAATACCCGTAAACCGGACAGTTTCCAAATAGCTCTGCAAGAAGCGGTGCACTGGTTGCAGGGCAATGAAAAATATCTGGAAATCGGATAAATAATTATCCTAAAGTTTTAAAGTATTGTGCCGGACAGATTTTTGTTGGATTACTTGATGTTTCTGATCTCATACCTGTTCCACCCTCTATCACATTACTTCCTAGGTATTTAATAAAATCACTTATACCTATTAGCTTCCATGCTAAAAAATTACGCTCAGTCTGATTATCAATGTGTCTAACTACATAAAAGACTGGACATTCCGATAATTCCTGTATGGCACTTAAAGCTTTGATTCTGTCTAAATCCATGCCAAAACCTGAAGGAGGCCTCTTTGAGAGATCTTTTTCCTTAATCTCTAGAATAAGATATTTACCTGGTGAACCATTCTGTTTTTTCTCAATTATCAGATCAATATCACTTGGGATACCGTGCTCGCGGCCAAATCCAATAAATCCATCAAAAAATAGTCTTTGAACATATAGAGCTATTAAATTTTCCTGAGAGAATCTAGCTAGTTTGGATATATGAAAATCTTTTAGACTGGCCGGAATATTATTCTTTTTAGTGCGCTTTTTGAGGGGATAGTATGTTAATAAATCACTTATATCAGCTTGGATAAAGTCCAGATTATTTTTATCGAAATAAAAAACCTGAAAATTCGGTACAGATAGTTTTAAACCTATTTGCATCACATCCTCACTTTTCCAGTCCTGAAATGCCTTGGTATTATCCCACTGAATATAAAAAAGCTGGCGGCAGTCCAGTTTTGATATCTGAATATAAATATTTCTATAATTAGAATAATGATCATCGGATATGGTGAAATATATTGTATCTGTTAAAGAAGTATTCTTAGGCTTCGGCGGCAGGAAATATCCTCCAGCAAACACCTGAGTTATGGGTCTATTTACTGCCATCCATTCCTGAAAGTCTAGTTCACCCACAAACCCCTTATATCTGTGGTGGTATTGAATGTCTCCCATAACATTTTGGGATAAAAGAATATGAAGGCATTCAAGTATAGAGTTCATAATTTATTTTAGGCCTATGAGTATGAATTATTTATTTGAATTGACCCGCTGCAGCTATAAGCTAAAGGAAGAGAGAATATATAGCCATAATCAGACAATGAAAGTTTAAAATTCACTTCTTCTTTTGTTAAATGAATTAAATAAGTAAAGAAATTCAATTTGAATCTTTAGTCCGCTTATAGAATTCAACCAAGAACTCAGAATGATTTCCATCTTCATAAACCAAACATAATATCTTTCGTGGTCGAGTAACTGCTACATAAAAAAGCCGTCTGGCTTCCTGTAGTGCTTTAGGAGTTTTGCTATCCCATTTATTTGGGATAATTCCATTATTAATTCCAAAAATGATAACAACATCAAATTCACGTCCTTTAGAACTATGGAAAGTACTTAAATTTAATCTACCACTTCCTTCTGTTTTCCCAGCAAATAAATTCAGAGACATATCTTTATTTTCAACAGAAGAAGTACGTTGCATGAGCTCTGAACATGTATGCCACTCCTGTAAACTATTACGACAAATAGTTGTCCACGGAATCAGTAATTCCTTATTTAATCTTGATAACCACTCATTTGTAGTTTCCTGAAGAGTTATACTTTTTTGTAGAAATTGGATGAGGGATAATGTTAGTGACTGTTCTTCACTTTGAGTGTAGTGCTTACCATAAACTATACTTAATGCCTGTCTGACTAATCTACCAAAAGATGGTTCAGCAAGTTTCCATCCACCAGTAACCCATTTTGCACAGTCTTCAATGAAGCAGGCTAGTTTTGAACTTCGTTTAACCAGAGCATTGGTGTCTGTACGATAATATATTAATTTTTCCTGCTCCAAAGCCTCTACAATTTTATCACCGAGCCAGGCAGCACGATATAAAATAGCAATCTGTTCATTACCAAATCCTTTGGAATTTAATTCAGGTAGCAATTTCCCTGTAATAAATTTTGCCTGAGCTTCCAGAGAACCATTTACAGGATTAAATATAATTTCCCCTTCAGGAGCACCATCTGCACTTAAGTACTCTCTTTTCTCATTGAGGGCCCCTGATGATGCTTTTATAATTTTTGTACCAGAGCGATAGTTATATTTAAGCTGAATGGTTTGAACATCCTTTTTTTTTGTTAAACTCTCTAATAATTCCGGATTTGCTCCTGTAAAACCATAAATTGACTGATCAGCATCTCCTACAGCAAATAAACGGATACTTCCATTAAAACAAAGTAATTGTACTAGCTCATGTAGTACATGACCTAAATCCTGATACTCATCTACGAAAAGAACTGGAAACCGAGCTTCTAATGCTTCACGAATCCAGGTATTCTCCTTGATCATTCTAAACGCAATAAGCGGCATATCGTCAAAATCAATAAGTCCGTCTTTTCTTAATTCTAGCTCATATACTTCAATAAATTCAGCTAGTTCCTCATTCTGACCTTTCCATGAAGCAAGTGATCTATCTACATCGCGATTTCTTTTTTCTTTGGCAAACTTCCACTGTTGATGAGGATCTCCCGAATCGTTATAAACAACTTTATAAGCACTCTCAACTGCTGCATCACATTCAGCTCCACTAGCTACTTTAAAGCCATGAGGAACCATATCTTTAATGCAGCGAGCATAGGGAATTATAATCTGGGTTAAAGCAAAGCTATGGACAGTGCCAATAAAATTCAAGTCTCCAGATGAAACTCCTAATTTTGAAAGTCGTGTTTCAAGCTCAGTAGCACATTCGTTATTATAAGTGATGCAGGCAACTGCTCTGGGAGCAATAATTTCTTCATGTAGAACCCTTGCAATAGCTGTAGTCAGAGTTTTGGTTTTCCCACTGCCGGGGCCGGCCAGAACAACACAATGAGTTTTACAATTTACAGCTTCATATTGCTCCTTGTTTTTTTTTAGTTCATTTAAAGATTGCTGCAAACTAAAATAATTAGACATTTTTCACCATATATTCAACCGCATCACGAATATAAGCCGGAGGTTCCATATCTGATATTTTCTTTTTCAACTTTCCACTTAAACGTCCTTTTCCTATATCTTTAATCATGGCAAGTAGCTGTGTAGTATCGACATCAGCAGCTCCAGTTCTCCACTCGGCTATACGTTTTGTTCGTACTGCGCCAAAACCTTGCTCATTCAAAATATCCAATAATGCATCACGTAAATTAGGTGTTCTAGCTATGGCAACTTCAAAGGTTTCATTGTTGAGAAAAATTCCTCTTTTTGCCCAAGCTGTTGAAAATTTTTCAAAATCAGCATTAACACACCAACTCCTATCTTTTTCAGACAATTTTTCTACATCTTCATCTACTTCGCAAACTGCATCCCAGATGCCAATCGTTCGGGCTCTGCCTAAAGGTTCTTTTGATCCATCTAAAGGATCCCAATCAGTAATAACGGTGAAAGGTAAACCTAAACCTGCTGCTAATTTGATATAAGGATTAAAATTGACGCCAGCCACATTGCAAACAGTTATACCTAGTCCATTAAGGTCGTGACCTAGTTGCTCTGAAAAACTTGGAATCAGAGTCTCTTCTGCATCTCCCTCAACAAAAATTACTCCTTTGGCAAATAAAATTTCGGAACGGGTTGCTATTAAATATTGCTCAATATCATTAAGCTCGTTCTCACTAATTGGTAACTCGGCTAAAGAATATGCTCTTGTACTACCTTCCATGAAGCGTAAATTAATAATTGAGCGTAGAGGCACTGTTGCAGCTATTGTAGGTGAATGGCTGGTAATAATTAGCGCCTGAGCAGGATCTTTTTCCCTAAAAATATTGTTAAAGACGCTACGTTGAAGTTGCGGATGAAGATGTGCTTCTGGTTCTTCTATACAGAGTAAAGAATAATTTCTTTCATTTTTTTCTTTGCGCCATGCAAACTCAGCAAGTTTTAACGCCATAAGCATAACATTTGCTGAGCCTAAACTCGCTTCATTAATACTTCGCTTCCCTTCATCAATATACATACCGAGAGAACGAAATAATCGTAGTGGATCAGCATTGGAAAATCTTAGTGAAGTTTTTAAATCATGGCCTTTACCTGAAAGACTTAGAATTCCTTGGCTTAATGACTTTTCTAAAGTTTTGATTTGAGGTTGATCAACTATTTTTTGATTCGCAGATTCCAAATCAATTGAAACTTTTTCTAGCTCTTCTAAGTCAATTGATGCCATAGCATTTTCTATTAATGGTCTTAGTGGTGAATTTCTCCAAGAACCCAGTTGATTTTCTGCATCACGCAAAGCATCAAGTAGATCAAGACAAATTCTTCTACGAACCTGATTATTAACAGACCTTTCTACTTCTCCACCACCATAAATTATAAATTCATAATCTTCATTGTTTGTAGTTAACTCAGCAATATCTGGCTTACGCCTATACAAATAGCTCAGACGAACCACCTTAGGATCTTCCGCAATACGATAGTCTGTAAGTAAGGCTGTTAAAGCTGGATCATTATCAAAGTCAGTAAAGTCCAGATGAACTTGGATTTCCGGATTTTTGGCAAAATCACATCCATCCCAAAAATCAGATAACTTTAATTGACGAGCAGAATCGGGAAGTGATTGGTCAAGGACTAAACGCATTGCAAAAAGCAGGTTACTTTTCCCAACACGATTTTCTCCCAGTAAAACCATATTACTGCTTAGAGCTATATCAATAAAATCAAAATTTCTGAAATTATGAATTTTGAGGTTACTTAAACGCATATATAATTTCTTGTTAAATTACTTAATTAATCATATAAGATATTTTTCTCTGACTTTCAAGCCGATATGTAGGGTCATACGTGCTAGCGGCAAGATTCTCTAATATGTTTCAGAGCTTATAAAAAAGCTGATCGCCAGCTTTTGAGGTAGATGAATCAAAATATGCTACCCTTGTTTATCTATAGAATATCTTAAATTAGCTAAAGCAAATGAAGCTTCTGATCAATACTATATTTCAGTTGAAATCATTTTCGTATCAAGTAAATTTAGTCAAATAAACCATTGTATCTAAAATTATTAATTGTCTTTGGAGATCGAACCCGGTACAATTTAAGGGATGCCTAGATGTTTAAAATACGGGTAGATTTGTTGGTATTTCTGTTGGTATTTTTATGATTCCAGTTTTTAAAATACGTTGGTATATAAGCTTTTGAATATCCAATTCGATCCTGCTTATCCCACCATATTTAGATTCAAAGAAGTCCAATATAGTCCTAAAAGCCTTGAAGCATATAGCTCCAAGGCTTTTTTGTTAGCAGATTAAGCCTATTTAGTGATTAATGGTCTAAGCGTTTTCCTTTAAAACAAGACAAATATGTTCTACGTGACTGTTCCAAGTTTATGCAACAGTCTTTATCATCTTAAATTAGAAGTTTGCTTGTTTCAATATGACTTATTAATGCCCAGCCAAACGTAAGTGCAACAAGTGCGTGGCTATGGTATGCCGGATATGATCAGGTCGCTGGTTAAAATAACGCGCATTCATTGCAGCGCCTGATAAATCTTCAACCACTTCAAACCCCATTTGCTCTACTGCCTGATGTAACACTGACGGTCTAAACTGACCAATTAACGGCTCTTTTAGAAACTGGGTAAATTGCGATACCGCAAAGCTCCCCAACCGCTCAATGCCCTGCAATTCCTGATAATGAATTGAATAATCCAGCACCACTTCGCTTAATGGTGCAGCAAAACTGGCAATGCGCTTGAGTGTGTTTAATGTGGTTTGTGGTTCCAGATAGTGGGTAGTTCCTAGCCACGAGAAAAAACCAGGCATCGTTTGCTGATAACTGCTGCGTGCCAGTGCATCGGCCAGAGACTCTTTTTCAAAATCAATGGCAACAAACTCAACATTTGCAGGCACAGTACCAAGCTGCTGTAATTTACGTTGCTTGGTGGACTGCGTATCCGGATGATCAACTTCAAAAATTTTAAGATCGGGATAGTGTGGGTTCTGGCGCAAGGCAAATGAATCCAGTCCGGCACCCACAAGTACATATTGATTGATCTGGCGAGCCAGTGCCTGTTGCAGCAAATCCTCTGCATATCTGGAGCGCCCTACCACCTGCCCGCTTAATAATCCCAACGTCCGATTAAATACTGGTGAATTCATGACCTTTACCAGCGATGGTGAACGCAATAGCTTTTGCCAGCTAGGACTGGTAAGCGCATAGGCATATGGGTCAGCAAATACAGGGTCAACCGTATTTTGAAAATGATTTGCCCGTAAAGCTGCAGCGGCTAATGCGGTTCTGCTTGACTGCCCTTCTTTCATGAGAATCCTGTATTGCTGTAATCAAAATTTGAGCTTTTATAGCGCAATAACCAGTAAGTACATATGGCACAAATCATAAAATTTATTCTCTGTGATTAGATATTCGGTCAGTGAATGAATCATTAACACCTGATTTAAAAATCTAGCCTAATGCAGTCCTTAGCTCCTTTAAGGCTTGCTGTAAACTAATGAGCTTAAGGATGCTTTATATGTACAGCTAACCTATTAAACCTAGAGAAAAAATGCATTGCGACCAATAAACAACCAATCAATTCATGATTATCAAATTAGTGTTTGCCTTGCGCCAGCGAACATTATAGAATTTGCGCCAAGCCTAGATGCTCAAGCACATGAACAACTTGTTGATTTGCTGATTATTGTCCCTATCGTCTAGAGGCCTAGGACATCGCCCTTTCACGGCGGTAACCGGGGTTCGAATCCCCGTAGGGACGCCAAATTCATAAAAAAGCCTGCACTTGATGCGGGCTTTTTTATTTTTAGCCTTTCCTATAGCGATAGCCGTTTTTATTGAAAGGCCGGTTTCGGACATTTGCCTTAGATGCAAGTTAAGCATCAGTACAAGGCTAGGGTCATATAAAATTCACCTAGCCTGTAGGCATTAACTCATTGATACGCTGTATAGCTCAGGCAAACGCCAAAATTCCAGACAATCAGTCTTAATCCCGGTCATGGTGCTTGCCACCAATCTTGGGAACAATTTGTTCAATATTGCCACGCAGGTTATCGCGTAAGGCTCGGCCAATATTGCTCAGGCTGGATTTTTCAGTGGGCATGCCAATGTCCAGGTCATTACCAAAATTGGCTTCCAGCGCGGCAATCCGCTGTTTGAGCTCCAGTGGCATGGCTGCTTTTTCAAAGGTTTTGGCATCTACCATCACCACAATAGCTTCGCCAGTGGCCACAATCTGCGCCTGCTGGTTGCTGTACAGCACGTAAGTCATGCGAAAGCCGGAGTTACGAATTTCCACTACCCGCACGCCGACTTTCAGGCTGTCCGGATAAAATACTGGCCTTAAATAACGGCAACTGCTGGCCGAAATTACACTGACCAATCCATGGTTAAAAGCCTCAATATGGCTTAAGTATTCAATACGCGCGCTTTCCATATAGCGGTAATACATCACATTGTTGACATGGCCAAAGGCATCCATGTCACCCCAGGCGACGGTCTGATGATAAACCACAGGACATTCTTTGATGGAACTCATACGTATTTCCTAAACTCAGGATTTAAATGACCACATTAGTGCGGTGAATTTGAATGGTAACCTGTTGAGCTGATTTTTGAATTGGCCTGATTTTCAAGCTGGCAACGCGCCTGATGCAATAACTCCAGATCCGCCAGTAATTCAGGCTGGCCGGCAAGGGCTTGGATTAAGCGTAAATAGCCAAAATCCGGATGCTGCTGCCAGCTTTGCAAAATGGCCTGTGCTGCTTCAGTCTGCTGGTCTGCCATTAACTGATGCCACTGGGCTAATGCAATAGAGGGCTGCCCAGGATAACGCTGCGCCAGTTCATTAAGGCGCTGGGTAAAATGCTGGCACTCAACATTGCCTTCCTGTAACTGGTTTTGCAACCAGATGGTTAAAACTCGTGGGTCAAATTCCAGCCGTAGCAGCTGATCAGCCAGTTGCTGGCGTTGCTGAATCAGGGTTTGCTGCTGTTCCAGCATTAATATGGGGTCATTAATTTGACTAAGAACAAACAGCCACTGGCGTGTACTGGCAATATCCTGACCGAACTCCGGTTGTGCCTGCACTGTTTGATAATAGCTAAGCAGTTGCTGTAGCTGCTCAGGGCTAGCCTGGGAAAGTTGCTGTTGCAACGCGCTTAGCCAGCCGTAATGCTGTTCAGGTGTTAATGCTGGAATGACATTCATATCCAGCAAAAGCCAGGGCTGCGCCATCAGTAATCTGGCCCATAAGCCCTGAACATAGGCCTCCCATGCCGGATTTAACGACTCGGCAAATGCTGAAACCGGTTGCTGGCTCAAAGTTGTTAATGCAGCCTGTGCCTGTGTATAGTCTTGTGCAGCAAGGTGCAGTTCAATTTGTTCCAGCACCAGCAAGTCAATAAGGGCTGAACCCTGATTCAAGGCTTGCGCTGCCTGTTCCAGCTGGGCATTTTCGCGCAGTAAATGTGCCCTAACCAGTTGTCTTAAACTGGCAGACTGGTTAAAAATGGCTTCGATTTCAGTTTGTTTGCTGGCTTTGGCGTTTAATAACCATAAACAGCCCAGTTGTTCAAATGGCAGTAGTTGCTGATAATGCTCAATTTTTTGCGGATGGCGCAAGTGCCAGTTTTTAATCCAGTGGTTAATGCGCCGAATGGCATAAACTACAGCCAGAATAAGGACAAACAACAGCAGCATGAATACTGTCGCGCTGGTTTGCACTTGCCAGCCCAGCCACACCACCAGCACATACCCTGCCCCTGACCATAACCCCAGTAAAATAATGAGACCAACACCCAGTAAAATCAGCCACAGCGCACGATGTTGTAAGGGCTGGTATTTCATGATGAAGCCTTTTGCCCGGTAAGCAGGGTAAGAGAAGTTAATTCAATATTGGCAGGCCACGGTTGGTTTTTAAGTTTGTCCAGTTGCTGGGCCATTTGACGGCTTGCCGGATCAGCTAACAAATTCAACTGGGTGAGTGCTTCAGTTAAGTTGCTGGTGAAATTAAGCTGATCGCCCTGCCCCAATGCCAGCCGCGCAATTGCCACGTTAATGCTGGCCTGCTTATAAATAAAACTGCGATCCAGCATATGCTGGCCAGCCCCTGGCGTTGCACGTTCAATCAAGAACAGGTGTTTAAACCAGTTACCAATTCCTGCTCCCTTTGGCGCTGATGACTGTGCCAGCAAGCCTTGTGGTGCCTGTACTGCCATCAGGTTCAATTGTTGTTGAATCTGCAAAAGCGACTGGTTTAGGCCAGCACGAGCCTGCTGCTGGCGTGTGGCTTGCTGGGCCAGATTTAACTGGTCAATTTTCAGGGTTTGCAGCAAGGTGTCATTAAAAGCCTCATTAGCATCCTGCTGGTTTTCAATAATATTTTGCTGTAGTTCCAGCAGGAGTTGCTGCGCTTTTTTGGCATTGCCCTGCCGTAAGCTGTCCTGTGCCAGTGTGAGAGCTGTCAGTGCCCACTGCCGCTGTTGTTGCCGCAATGTATTGCGCTGCTGATTGAGTTGTATCTGTTGCGATGGGCTAAGACGAATAGGCTGCGCTGAGTTGGCTGAACTGGCATGGTTGGCGCTGCCAGTTTGCTGCCGTGCCACTGCAACCAGACGGTCATTCAGGTCGGCAATCTGCTTTTGTGCGGCCTGCTGGCTTTGCAGCAACTGTTGCTGGCGCTGCTGATCCT
The DNA here is from genome assembly GCF_000619845.1 of Alkanindiges illinoisensis DSM 15370. Classification (GTDB taxonomy): domain Bacteria; phylum Pseudomonadota; class Gammaproteobacteria; order Pseudomonadales; family Moraxellaceae; genus Alkanindiges; species Alkanindiges illinoisensis. Next base: position 425,482 of record NZ_JHUX01000004.1, read on the forward strand.
TTGCATAAAGCAGATAGCTCATGCCAGACAGCATTATCAACAAAACCAGTCCCAGCAGGACAATCAGTTTTTTTTTCATAGGTGGTGCTCACGGGACCAGACTGGAACAGGTGCTACAGCATTTAGCAAACCGCTCATGCTCCATCAATCACAGTCCCGGTTAGGGTTTTAGCAAATTATCAGCAAAGCATAAAGAAGCTTTGGTATTGATACAATATTACATTTACGTCTGCTGACACTTTTGTAACTGGTCCAGCATGGCCAGAATGCTGGCCGGATTTAAACTCTCAAGCAGGATGACTTTAGGGTTATTGGCATGACACGTGTTGGCATAAGCAGTTGTCGTCACTGTCATGTGCGCTGTCTGCTGGCAGATTTTCCGGTAAATCCGCTGGCCCAGCACCAGAATATAAGGCGGTATCATTGTTCCAAACTGCTGGCCCAATTCCAGCCAATGCTGCCATGATACACCACTGGTGATGACCAGCACCTGCGGCGGCTGACTTAAAAGCTGCTGATACTGCGCCTTAGTGCTTTCCGGTAACTGGCGGTCATATAGGTTCAGGCTGATGACCTGCTGCTGGCTGGCCAGTTGCTTGAGCATAAACTGGCGGCCCCCATGCCCGCGCCAGAACATGATTGGCCCTGTTGCTGCTGAATCTGACGTTATGGCACACGACGCCGTTGAATGCTGAGCCTGCTGGAAGATATCCAGTGCCAACATACCCTCACTGGTTTCCAGTGCTGGAACCTGCGCAGTAATGCCTGCCTGTGCCAGTATGGCTGCTGTACCCTGTCCTACAGCAACCCAGTGGCAGGCTAACTGGCTGGGCAGGATATCAAGCTGTTTTAATCCGGCAAGGCCCAGTTGTGCTGCGGCTGGACTTACCACCACCACGACAGCCACCTGCCAAATTTCAGACAATTGCGGTTGAATAGCCTCAAAAGGTTCAGCCACCAGTTCCAGCAGCGGCAATTGACTCACCGGATAACCAGCCTGCTGCAAGGCCTGATTTAAGCCATCAGCCCGCTCAGCAGGTCGGGTATTTAGTACATGCAGCATGGTCAATGGCAAATACTGGCTTAAGCATACAGGGCCGCAAGCAATTCCCCTGCCCCCTGATCCAGCAATCGTTGCGCCAGTTGCTGCCCCAGTTGCTCGGCCTGTTCAGGGGCACCACTGATTTCAGCTTTTAACAATTGCTGGCCGTCGGGACTGCCGACCCTGCCCTGCATTGTTAACTGATTATTTTCAAGCACAGCAAAACCGGCAATTGGCACCTGACAACCACCCTGCAAGGTGCGGTTAAAGGCACGTTCGGCCCTAATACAAATATTGGTGGCAGGATCAGACAAGGGCGCAATCAGCGTCAGGACAGCCTGATCATTGCTGCGGCATTCCAGCCCCAGTGCCCCTTGTCCCACCGCAGGCAGACTCAAATCCGCTGGTAGAATTTGCTTAATACGCGATTCAAGCTGCAAGCGCTTTAAACCAGCCGCAGCCAGAATAATGGCATCGTATTCACCGGCATCCAGCTTGCCCAGTCGCGTGCCAACATTGCCGCGCAAATCAATAATAGTTAAATCCGGGCGATAGGCCTGAATCTGGCTTTTACGGCGCAGGCTGGACGTACCAAGGCGTGCGCCCTGCGGTAAGTCATCCAGTGTCAAATACTGGTTGGACACAAAGGCATCAAACGGATTTTCACGCTCACAAATCACGGCCAGTGTTAAATTGTCCGGCAAGTCCATGGGCACATCCTTCATGGAATGTACTGCCAGATCAGCCCGGCCATCCAGCAGGGCATTTTCCAGTTCCTTGACAAACAACCCCTTGCCGCCAATTTTGGCCAGTGGCGTATCCAGAATTTTGTCACCCTGCGTCACAAATTTGACCAGTTCAACCGTCAGTCCCGGATGCAGTGCCTGCAAGCGTGCCTTGATGTGTTCAGCCTGCCACAGCGCCAGCGGACTTTGCCGGGTGGCAATTTTTAGGGTATTCATCAACTGGGTATCCTGTGGTTAAGTCTGTACGAGACATTAATAACGGGTAGCATGCCAAATTTGCGTCACAGGCTCAAGTTATGACACGGGATGTCAGCAAAACGTCATTTGCCAGTTAAGCCCAGACATAAAAAAACCAGACCCTGACAACACAAAGGTCTGGTACTCGCAAAGACTGCGCTGGTGCCCTTAAAACCACTGCCAGTGAACTGCTTTCCTAAATATGATGAATTTTTTCCCGTAATTGCGGTAAATGGCGACGGCTCACCGCCAGACGCTCATTGATTCCCCGGCAACGTACCTGATACTGGCCAGTGCCCACAAACTCCAGCCCTTCCAGATAAGGAATTGCCAGTAAGGCATTACGGTGAATCCGGATAAAACGGTCGTGGAACTCGTTTTCAAGATCCTTGAGGGTTTCATCAATCAGTACCTGCCCGCCCGAATGGCGCACGGTGACATATTTCTGGTCGGCCAGAAAATAATAAATATTTTCAATGGGAATGAGTTCAACCCCACGATGGGTACGGGCAGCAATGTGCTTACGGGCAGGACGGTCTGGAGATTCGCTGGCGGTTGCATGCTGCTGCAATGAATTGAGCTGCGCACTGTTAAGCTTGCTGGCACGCTTTAGTGCATTTTCCAGTTGCTGCTGACTAATTGGCTTAAGCAAATATCCAATAGCCTGCGTGTTGAAGGCATCAATGGCATGCTGGTCAAATGCGGTCACGAAAATTACGGCAGGTGGCACGTCAAGATCAAGCAGGGCCTGAGCGCACTGAATCCCATTCATTTCAGGCATGCGGATATCCAGCAATACCACATCAGGACGATGTAGCCGAACCTGTTCCAGTGCCTGAAATCCATTACTGGCCTGGGCAACCACCTCGTGGCCTGCCACCTTGACCATACGCGACAAGCGCTCTCGTGCTAATGGTTCGTCGTCACAAACCAAAATATTCATGCATTCCTCCTTGCAGCATTGATTATCCTTGAAATAACCAATGTTTTTTTTATTGTTCCACGTGTGGATAATTTAAATATGTCGTAAATAATCCATTGGTTTGATGCGTTTGTAACCGGGCCTGTTTCCCGTAATACGCCTGCAATCGCTCCTGAATATTGTCTAGCGCCATCCCATTGCTAGCTCGTATGCCTGTTTTACCAGTTTGACACGGATTTGTCACCACGATTGTGACATCTTTGGCATTCACCTCGATTAAAACACTAATTGTACTACTGTGACTAAAGCTCTCAACGCCATGATAAATCGCATTTTCCAGCAGGGGCTGCAAGGTGAGTGACGGGATATTCACATCATACAAGTCATCCTCATCGGGAAGCCGCCACTCGACCTGTAAACGATCCCCGAGCCGGATGGACTCAATGTCCAGATAGCTTTTGCATAGCACAACTTCATCCAGCAAACTAATTTCACCACTGGCATTCAGGCTGGCCCGAAACAGGCGTGACAGGTTTTCCACCATATGTTCGGCCTTGGGTGGGTCAATCTGGATCAGGCTCAATACACTGTTCATGGTATTAAACAAAAAATGCGGGCGAATGCGGGCCTGCAATGCCTGAATGCGCGACAGCAACTCGGCCCGGTGACGCTTGATCATTTGTTCGCGTACATACAGGTAGCGCATGATCACCATGCCGAGGCAACCGCCCAGAATCAGGTGGTACAACACGCGCCACCACCACGGATGCTGCACGTCCAGCGCCCAGGCCAGCCCGATATTACAAACAATGGTGGTGAGCGCAATGATGCCTTCCAGCAGTACAAAACTCCAGATCACTGCTTCAAGTCGTGGCCGGGTACGTAACCAGTTACGCAACAGGTCAGCCAGCCACGCAAATGAAACTGTCACCCAGTTGACAAAAAACACGTACTGGGCCAAACCACTCCAGTGCAGGCCTATCAGACTTTTGGCTTCAATTAAAGCCAGAATCACCGCCAGCAGGTTGGTACTGACCAGCAGTTCCAGCACGGCACGGTTTTCGGTAAAATCCGGTAAAAAAAACGCGTCCTTGTTTTGTATAGGGTTACGCATCGGACCACTCATGGATGCCGAGGCTGATCTTTGCGCAGGATTTGCTATAATCGGTTTTATTTTGCCTAGCCTTAGTTTGCTGATACCCATATGACCGCACCCTCTCAATCCGCTGAACACCAATCTACTGCACACCAATCCACTGGGGAAAGCGCTGTTAATCCTGCTGAGCATGCGACCTCAGGCATGTGGGGCGGCCGTTTTAGTGAAGCGACTGATGCCTTTGTGGCTGAATTTACCGCATCTGTGCAATTTGACCAACGCTTTTATAAGCAGGATATTGCCGGCTCCATCGCCCATGCCACCATGCTGGCCTCGGTTGGTGTACTCACCCATCAGGAACGCGATGACATTATTGCCGGGTTAACCGCCATCAAGGCCGATATTGAAGCAGGCCGTTTTGAATGGCGCATTGACCTTGAAGACGTGCATATGAATATTGAAGCACGCCTGACTGACCGAATTGGCATTACCGGCAAGAAACTGCATACCGGCCGCAGCCGTAATGATCAGGTCGCCACCGATATCCGCCTGTACCTGCGTGATGAAATTGATGAATTACTGGGTTTGCTGCAAAAACTGCAAAGCGGCATTTTAGGCTTGGCGGCCAAACATACCGATACCATCATGCCCGGCTTTACCCATTTGCAAACTGCACAGCCTGTTACTTTTGGCCATCACCTGCTGGCGTGGTTTGAAATGCTGCTGCGCGACTCCGAGCGCCTGATTGATTGCCGCAAGCGGGTCAACCGCATGCCACTGGGTTCGGCAGCACTGGCAGGCACCACTTATCCCATCAACCGGGCCTACACTGCCGAGCTACTAGGCTTTGAAGCCGTATCAGAAAACTCGCTGGATGCCGTGTCTGACCGCGATTTTGCGATTGAATTTAGCAGCGCAGCGTCTTTAATTATGATGCACCTGTCACGCATGTCTGAAGAACTGATCCTGTGGACGTCGGCCCAGTTCAAGTTTGTACAAATTCCGGATCGCTTTTGTACCGGCTCATCCATCATGCCGCAAAAGAAAAATCCGGATGTACCAGAACTGGTGCGTGGCAAAAGTGGTCGCGTGTTTGGTGACCTGATGAGCCTGCTCACCCTGATGAAAGGTCAGCCACTGGCCTATAACAAGGACAATCAGGAAGACAAGGAACCGCTGTTTGATGCGGTGGATACCGTGCGTGGCTGTCTGCTGGCATTTGCCGACATGATTCCTGCGCTGCAACCCAATATCCCGGTAATGCGTGAAGCAGCGCTGCGTGGCTTTTCAACCGCAACCGATCTGGCCGATTATCTGGTGAAAAAAGGTATTGCCTTCCGTGATGCCCACGAGATTGTCGGCAAAGCCGTGGCACTCGGTGTCCGTGAAGACAAAGATTTATCTGAACTGTTACTACAGCAGCTCCAGCAATTTTCCGACAAGATTACCGATGATGTATTTGCTGTCCTCACGCTGGAAGGTTCGGTGTCCGCGCGGGATCATATTGGGGGTACTGCACCGGCACAGGTAAAAGCTGCCATTGAGCGCGCCCAGCAGCGGATTGCACAGCTTTAATCGCTTCCCAATCTTTTTTTGTTAAAGGTAGAAGTTCCCTCTTTACTAAAGAGGGTTCAGGCTAGTTTTAATAACCACCCTATAGAGAGATGACATGACCCGCACCGTATTTTGCCGCAAGTACCAAAAAAACATGGAAGGGCTGGAATTTGCACCATTCCCCGGCCCCAAGGGACAGGACGTTTTTGAGCATGTGTCCAAGCAGGCCTGGCAGGAATGGCTAAAGCATCAAACCCTGCTGATTAATGAAAAACGCCTGAATGCCTTTGAACCGGCTGCCCGTACTTTTCTGGAAGAACAGCGCGAAAAGTTTTTCACTAACCAGGATGTGGAAAAAGCCGAAGGCTGGACTGAAACTCAAGATAAGGGCAATTCAGCCTGATTGAGCTGCTTATACGACTAAAGTTATAGGCCATCCTTAAGTGGTTTTATGCAAGCTAGACTACCGAAATAGACTAAGGAGTCTAGCTTTTATTTGATTTATATTCATTTTATTTTTCTTTAATTATTAGAGCATTAACTCTATATGTTTATAAATTTTTACTGAACCATTCAGCTTTAAAAGCAAGACGTGTGACTGATTTCACCAGTCATATTATTTATTTGTCATTGATCACAAAATACTCTATATTTCGCACAAATTTTAGCCATTCCTTGCCATGCTTTTGGAGCCGTCGTCATGTTAAAGCGTTTTTTGTTTGTTGCCAGTAGTCTGGTTATTGCTACCAGTGCTGCCGTTGCTGCCCCTGTTGAAGCAACCCTCACTGGTCTCGACTGTAGCGGCGATTATTGCCAACTGGCTTTTACCGCCAATAACAAGGCACAGACAGCCATTTGCGCGGATGATACCTATTGTGAAGAATGGTCTGAACAGGAAGCTGTACCAGCCAGCGTTAAAGCCAAGACTGCCAAGTTAACGATTGAAAGCCAGCATCTGGAAGACTTAAATGCCAATGCTGATGTTGTCACCAAGATTGAGTTTTAAGTATTTGTTTTATCCTTAAGCCCAGTAAAAAAGCCCGCGGTCTATTACAGGCCACGGGCTTTTTTATGGCTTAAATTCAGCTAGCTGTTTGAACCATCAGCTGTTGAACCAGTGCCATTTGAATCAGTAGCACTATTCCCATTGCCAGCATAGTTGTCACCATGAATTTTCTTTTCAATGGCTTCATAGCTGGTGTGGCGAACATCAAGCCCTTTCACCATATAGATCACCTGCTCGGCAATATTACGCGCATGGTCACCCACCCGCTCCAGTGAGCGCAAAATCCATAGCACGTTAATGACCCGGCTGATATGACGCGGATCTTCCATCATGTACGTCATGAGGGTACGGGTTGCAGATTGATATTCGCGGTCAATATCGGCATCAGCCTGCATGACACGCAACGCTTGCTCGGCATCCAGACGGGCAAAGGCATCCAATGCTTCGTGGATCATCACCCGCACCTGATTGCCAATATGCCGGGTTTCCATGTAGCCACGCGGCGATTCCCCTTCTTCACACAGGGTCTGTGCAATGCGGGCAATCTTGGCTGCTTCATCACCAATGCGCTCAAGATCAGTATTGGCCTTGCTAATGGCAATCACCATACGCAGATCACTGGCTGCCGGATGGCGACGTGCCAGAATCAGCGTCAGTGCCTCATCAATCTGGGTTTCCATCTTGTTGACGATCTGGTCTTCATACTGCACTTTAAGCGCCAGCGCAGCATCAGTTTCCAGCAAAGCATGGATGGCATTGGCCACCTGCTGCTCCACCAGTCCGCCCATACTCATGAACTGGGTGTTCACGTCTTGCAGGTTTTCATTAAACTGGGAGGAGATATGGTGATTAAACACCGCTTTATTGGTGGTAGGCATAAACAAACCTGTTCAATTTTTTAGCAAATATTACAACAAAATTTAATGACATTTTGATGACAGTCACCCTACCATCCGTCGTCCTAGCCCTGCAACCCAGCCTAATTGACAGACCGGATCATGGAATACTACCAGAAGCCATGGTTTTAGCAGATGGCGTTGCCGTTACTTGCTGATCCGTTGATGGCTTAGTTACTGAGGCATTCCCAGCAGGGGTGTTGTCCAGCCATTGATTGATTTCCGCCAGCGCATCAGTATCCAGTTGTCCTGTTGCATGTTTTAGCCGCAGCATATTGAGCACATAATCATAGCGGGCATTAATATAATCCTGCTCGGCAGCAAAAGAATTACGTTGTGCCAGCAACACATCCACCATGGTACGCAGTCCCAGATCATATCCGGCCTGCGATGATTGTGCGACCAGACGACTGGACTGCATGGCTTGCTGGCGGGCTTCAATGCGGGCACGGTCGGTATTCAAGTTAATGAACGAGGAGCGCACCGAACCGGTGACCTGCCGTTCAGCCACGTCAATCTGGTCACGCGCGGCAATCGCCTGATAACTGGCTTGCGTCACCGCAGTCTGGGTTCGTCCACCGCGGTATAGCGGCAGGTTGAGTTCCAGCCCTATGGCACTGCTGCGGCCATTGTTGCTGATCAGGCTATCCGGAGTTTGCTTGTTCCAGCCCGTTTGTGCCACCACGTCCAGTTGCGGATAATAGCCCGACTGCTGGATTTTGCGGTTTTTCTCGGCAATCTGGTATTGCAGGCGCGCCTGACTCAGTTGCGGATTTTTTTGCTTTGCCAGATCAACCCATGCCTGAATCTGATTGGGTACGGGTGATACGGCTTCAAAATCGGTACTGAGTGGCGCCAGATTTTCTGGCGTATTGCCCAGAATAATGGCCAGATTTTCCTGCGCATTAATCACCTGGTTTTCACCAGCAATCCGGTTAGCCACGGCATTCTGGTACTGGGCAGCCGCTTCACTGACATCCGTACGCGCCACCACGCCTTCCTTAAAGCGCGCCTGCATCATGTTCAATTGCCGTTGCAGTGCTGTTTGTTCTGCATTCAAGGTGGCAATCAGGTTTTGTGCACGCAATACCTCAAAATAGGCTTCTGCCACCCTTAAAATAAAATTTTGCTGGTCACTAATAAAACGACTGTCATTTAAGCTGGTGGCAACCTTGGCCTGCTGGTACTGCTGCCACAAGTCCATGCGAAACAGGGGCTGCCGAACAGCCAGTGCGGCCTGACGGCTGGTTGATGCCGAAGAATTGACCGGCTGGCCCAGCAACATATTGCTTTGCGGATTATCTGACTGAAAACGGTTACGGTTAATGGCACCTGATAGGCCTACGGTAGGTAAAAGTCCACCCAGTGCCAGCCGTTCCTGCTGCTGATCAGCGAGATACTGGTTTATCGTGACCTGCCAGCTGGGATCATGCGTCTGCGCCTGCCGATAGGTTTGCAGCAAGTCCTGTGCAAACGCAGCGGTATTGGCTGAGGTACTCATCAGCGCCAGCAAGCATCCCCATAACACTTTTGTTTGTCCCGACCATCCTGACCGGATTTTAGCTGCCTGTTTTTTCATCATGTCACATGCTATTCATTTCATTGTTGTGGAGCCTATGCTGCGCCAGATTATCAGGATAGCTATCATCTATAAAACTATCGTTTTCAGAATGCCAGCCAACTGCTTGATACAGTAGAACTGCGCCTGAAATAGCTACCCTTGAACGAACAATCAATGGCGTTTTGCATACCGTTTTTGTTTTGTGCAACTGTCATGGACAATTGATCAATTAACCACTAATCTACAGCACATACCGCTTGACGGAGCGCCTGTGGAACAGGCTGAGATTATACACACTATTCCCTAGTACAGTATAAGTACCGTTGAACCTGATCTGGTTAATACCAGCGTAGGAATCAAGCAGCACTAGATGGCTAGTGTACCTGATATTTTTTTATGGTTTTGCTTGATCCTCATCCTTTCCATGTGACACGACAGAAATGGATCCTGCCATGAACCAACTCACCGCCCCGCAGCCTGTGCTTTCTCAACACGAGCGTGAAGCACAGGACTTAACCCGCATATTACCCGCTTCGCGCAAAGTCTATATTGAAGGCTCAACGCCGGATATTCGCGTTCCCATGCGCGAAATCAGCCTGACTGATACCCCAATCGGCCTTAGCAATGGTGAAAAAGGCAGTGAAAAAAATCCACCAGTACTGGTGTATGACACGTCCGGCCCTTATACCGATCCCAATGTCAAAATTGACCTGACCAAAGGCTTGCCGGATTTGCGCGGCCAGTGGATTGATGCCCGTGGCGATACCGAAAAACTGTCCGGCCTGTCCTCTGAATTTGGTCAGCAGCGCGCCCGTGACATTAAAACGGCTGACCTGCGCTTTGCCCATATCCAAAACCCGCGCCGCGCCAAGTCTGGCCAGAATGTCACCCAGCTGCATTACGCACGTCAGGGCATTATCACGCCGGAAATGGAATATATTGCCATTCGTGAAACGCAGCGCCAGTATGAAGGGACGGACAACCGCCAGCATGACGGCCAAAACTTTGGCGCACGTTTGCCCAAAATTATTACGCCTGAATTTGTACGCAGTGAAGTGGCTGCAGGCCGTGCCATTATTCCTGCCAACATCAACCACCCCGAAGCCGAGCCAATGATCATTGGCCGTAACTTTCTGGTGAAGATTAATGCCAATATTGGCAACTCGGCGCTAGGTTCTTCCATTGATGAAGAAGTGGCGAAAATGACCTGGGCCACACGCTGGGGTGCCGACACCATCATGGATTTGTCTACGGGCAAAAATATCCATGAAACCCGTGAATGGATTATCCGTAACTCACCCGTGCCAATTGGTACAGTGCCCATTTATCAGGCACTGGAAAAAGTTGATGGTGTGGCCGAAGACCTGACCTGGGAGATGTTCCGCGATACCCTGATTGAGCAGGCTGAACAGGGTGTGGATTACTTTACCATCCATGCCGGCGTGCTGCTGCGTTATGTCCCCCTCACCGCCAATCGCCTGACCGGTATCGTGTCACGTGGTGGCTCGATTATGGCGCAATGGTGTCTGGCGCATCACAAGGAAAATTTCCTGTACACACATTTTGATGACATCTGCGAGATCATGAAAGCCTATGACGTGTCGTTTAGTCTGGGCGATGGCCTGCGTCCCGGCTGTATTCAGGATGCCAACGACGATGCCCAGTTTGGCGAATTGCGCACCCTTGGTGAACTCACCCAAAAAGCCTGGAAGCATGATGTGCAGGTGATGATTGAAGGCCCCGGCCATGTACCCATGCACATGATCAAGGAAAACATGGACTTGCAACTGGAAGTGTGCGGTGAGGCGCCTTTTTATACCTTAGGCCCGCTGACTACCGATATTGCACCCGGCTATGACCATATTACCTCGGCCATTGGTGCGGCCATGATTGGCTGGTACGGCACCGCCATGCTGTGTTACGTTACCCCAAAAGAACATCTGGGTTTACCGGACAAAAAAGACGTCAAAGATGGCATCATCACTTACAAGATTGCCGCGCATGCCGCTGACCTGGCCAAGGGCCATCCGGGGGCACAGGTACGTGACAATGCCCTGTCCAAGGCACGTTTTGAGTTCCGCTGGGAAGATCAGTTTAACCTCGCACTGGACCCAGATACTGCCCGTAGCATGCATGATGAAACCCTGCCCAAGGATGCGCATAAATCCGCGCATTTCTGCTCCATGTGTGGCCCCAAGTTCTGCTCAATGAAAATTACCCAGAACGTCAGGGACTATGCTGCAAAACAAAATCTGAGTGAGGAAGACGCAGTACAGGCAGGAATGGATGCCATGTCCGAGGAATATCACAAGCAGGGCAAGCAACTGTATAAGGAAGTTTAAATCGTTATGGCTTGATTTATTCCTGACGAAAATTTTATCAAGCTTTCAAAAGCTGGTAAAAACTGGTTTAACAAGGAATAAAAGAAAGTCATCCAACAAAATGCTATACGACGAAAGGCAGGTTGATTTCCTGCCTTTTGTCATACACGCTTGTCTGGGAGTTAAATGATGACTGCTGCAAAAAATCCCTACCTGATGTTTTCAGTTGATGACGTACAGGTATTAAGCCGCAATACGGTTTATTCCGGTTTTGCCGAAATTGAACAGATCGAAATCCGGCATCGCCTGTTTGAAGACCAAAGCTTTAGCAAGCCCATTCAACGCGAGTTGGTCAGACGGCCAGAAGCCGCTGGTGTATTGCTATATGATTCCAAACAGCAACTGTTTGCCTTAATTGAGCAGTTCCGGATTGGTGCTATTGATGATACAGACAGCGCATGGCAACTGGAAATTGTGGCAGGACTGGTGGATGAAGGCGAAACTGCTGAAGACACTGTCATCCGTGAAGCACTGGAAGAAGCCGGCACCCAGATTGAAAATCCGCAGTTCATCTTCAGTTTTTATCCGTCTGCCGGAGCCAGTAATGAATTGTTTCATTTATATGCCGCAGATACAGAACTAAGTCACACAAACCAGATTTTTGGTGTCATGGACGAGGCAGAAAATATCAGGCTACACGTGCTAAAATATGAGCAGCTACATAAATTGTTAAGTCAGGCTACATATTTAAAAAATAGTCCGGTGATTATTGCCCTGCAATGGCTGGCAATGCAGTGTTCTCCGGCAAAACAGTAGCCCGTCAGATATCAGGCTGCACCCAGTACGCATAATACAGCAGGCAGGAGGCGGGTTCCGTTGTGATTTATCAGGTTGAAATTCCGGCTTCGGTGTTATCGCAAGAACGTCCCCTTCGTCTGGTGCAATGTTCAGACATGCACCTGTTTGCCGACCCGGCCACCAAACTGCTGGGACTCAATACCCAGCACAGCTTTCAAAGCGTCATTGAGCTTATCCAGCAACAACAGCCCAACATTGACCTGCTACTCACCACGGGCGATATTGCCCAGCAATCCTCGCCTGAAACCTATCAGCGTTTTTTAGCCACCATGCAGCCGCTACGGGCACCGCATTTTTGCATTCCCGGCAATCACGATCTGGATGAAGCTTATCATTCCGGCTTGCGCATCAACCAGTTGCCCTGCGAAGTCATTATTGGCAACTGGTGCTGTATCCTGCTGGATTCTACGGTTGACCATGAAATTGCCGGCAGCTTTAGCAACAGCACGCTTGAATACCTGCAGCAGGCGCTGGAACGGCAGCGCAACCGTCATGTGCTGATTGCCCTGCACCATAATCCGATTGCCGTGGGTTGCGAATGGCTGGACCAGCACATGCTCAAGACCAGCCAAACCTTTTTTAAAATCCTGCAGCCTTTTAGCAATGTAAAACTGGTACTGCATGGTCATGTGCACCAGATTTTTGAGCAGGTCTATGAACAGGTCAACTATTTATCCTGTCCCTCCACGTCGCTTCAATTTAAGCCCAAGAGTGCCAAATTTACCCTTGATACCGCCAATCCCGGCTACCGCTGGCTGGATTTGTATGCCAATGGCTATTTTGAAACTGATGTATGCCGGCTGGAGAATTTTAATTTTTATATTGATTATCAAAGTGATGGTTATTGAAGGTATTCAATAAAAATAATAAACCCGTCAAACCTACACGCTTTTTAGCAAGACATTACCCTTGTTTACGAATTAAACTATCAACTTGAGAAGAATCTCTATATTATTCGTGCGCTTTTGCAACGGCTGGTCGATATTTTTGCTTGAAGGGTTGCATATTACCCCTGTTTTTGCGTATAGATAACACGTGTTTGATGAGGATGCCCATAATGGCTATTGAGAACCAAGATTCTGGAACAAACGGACAAGTTGCAGCACTGGCTGACATTACAACACCAGCAGCAAAACGTGGCCGCAAACCAGCAACAAAGAAGGCAGATAAGGCCACTGGCGATGTACCTGCAGGCTTATACGGGATTGCACCTTATCAGCCCGGTGCCAAAGAAGAATACATGTCGCAAGGGCAACTAGAGCACTTTCGGAAGATTCTGGAAGCGTGGCGCAATGAGCTGATGCAGGAAGTGGATCGCACCATGAGCCACATGCAGGATGAATCTTCTGCGCTGCCGGACATTAATGACCGCGCCACCCAGGAAGAAGAATTTGCCATCGAACTGCGTACCCGTGACCGTGAACGTAAGCTGATTCGCAAGATCGAGCAATCGCTGCAAGCCATTGAAGATGAAGACTATGGCTACTGTGATACCTGTGGTATTGAAATTGGCCTGCGTCGTCTGGAAGCGCGTCCAACCGCAACCCAGTGTATTGATTGCAAAACACTGGCTGAAATCAAGGAAAAGCAAAACCACGGTTAAACACTGCTGGATTAATGCAACAGAATACCTTTCCCGATCTCTCCTTGTTAAAAGAGAGATGCTTTCCCTGTGAAGGGGGAGTTAGAAGAGGTCAGTATAAGGGTCGGTTTGCGCCATCGCCAACTGGCCCTTTGCATTTTGGTTCACTGCTCACCGCGCTGGCTAGTTATTGTGAAGCCAAAGCACAACACGGCCAGTGGCTGGTGCGGATTGAAGACACCGATATTCCGCGGATTCAGGCGGGTGCAGAAACGGCCATTTTAATCGCGCTGGAAGCCTTTGGCTTTGAGTGGGATGAAGCTGTAGTGCGCCAGCAGGATCGGCTGGAATATTATAAACAGGCGCTTGAGCAGCTTAAAGCCAGTGACCTGATTTATGCCTGCCAGTGTAGCCGTAAGCAGCTTAGCGGATTAGGTGGCTTAAATGGATTGGGCACATATCCGCAAACCTGCCGCCCTTTAAACCTGCCATTTGAGCAGCATGCCATTCGCCTCAAAACCACGGACCAAACGATTTGCTTTGATGATTTGATTCAGGATCATTGCTGCGAAAGCTTAAGCCAGACCACTGGTGACTTTGTACTCAAACGCCGTGACGGCATTATTAGTTACCAGTTGGCCGTGGTGGTAGATGATGCATTACAAGGCATTAACCATGTAGTACGCGGTGCTGATCTTCTGGACAATACGGCACGGCAAATCTGGCTCGGGCACTGCCTTAATCTTCCCCGGTTAAATTACTGCCATATTCCGTTAGCAATGAATGATCAAGGACAGAAATTGTCCAAGCAGAATCTGGCCAAGCCGCTAGATTTGACACAAGCCCCGCAGTTAATTCAAGCCGCATTAAAAGCATTAAATCAGCCGGATATTGCGCTGGATAGTCCTCAGAGGATGCTGGTGCAGGCGGTGAGTCAGTGGGATATGGGGAATATTCCGAAGATAGCTCAATTAAAGAATATTTTTAATTAGAAGATTTATATCTTTATCATTAAAAATTATTCAAATATATTTCGCTTAAAATTTTATATAATATGTATTTTATTAACTTTAAAAGAATTTATAATAGTTACTCAGGTATTAACATGCATACAGAAATACTAAAAAAATTTCATTTCAAGTTATTATGATAAACCTCATGAAGAAACTATCAGAATAACTATTAATAATTATATGGAGAATAGCAGTAATATTTCCATAGACCTGCTGGAAATTATATCAAGTGAATTCTATAGTGAGGCTTTGCTACTTAAAATTATACAAAATATAGATCCTACTTTTTCATACAACTGTATAGAAGCAGAAATTTTAGCAGCCCATTATTTTTTAACTATCTTAAACGATTATCTAACAGGTAAAATAAAGCCATCCGATTTATGTCGTATTTTTAGTAATATTGAGATTGGATTTTTAGACGCACCAAGAAATCTTAGTATTGATGTCTTGTACTATCCAGAATGGATAGGATCTTTATATGATGCTTGTGATTGGTGTGATGAAACATGGACAATAGAAAATATGCCTCATCTGCTCACCGCTGCAAAGCAGCAAATTAGTTTAATTAGAAAATGGTTATCAAACTTTAATTAAGCTAATTTAGGATTATAGAAAAATAGGTTTTGGTTACTTATATATTTCCTCTTAGTTAGTAAAGTTTAAAAGCTAATATTTAATAATGATTTAAACTTGACAATAGAAGTAGTTCAATTCTCAGGTAAGGCGTTTTTATATATTAATTATTTTCTAAGAGATACGCATATCACCCTCTACCTTTCCATGCCTTAAACAAGCCAGTTCATGTGCTTCATGGCGCGGTTCCAGCTGCCCTGCTTCAATCCATTCCTGAACTGCTGGCAAAGCACGTAACCTTGCTGCATAAGCCAGTACCGGCTCACTAAGTTTGAGCTGATAGGTTTCTATCCTTAGTGCGACAGGTGCAAAAAATGCATCTACAGCAGTAAAACTATTTCCTGCTAAAAACTCGCCACCAAAACGGTTTAACCCTTCCTGCCATAATTCATCAATACGGGTAATGTCTTTTTGCAGCATAGCAGGGATACTTTGCATTTGTACTTTTAAACTAACATTCATGGGGCATATTTCACGTAAGCTCGAAAACCCTGAATGCATTTCTGCAGCAGCACAGCGTGCCCAAGCTCTAGCCATCTGATCAATCGGCTAAACACCAGCATGATGTTCCCCCAGAAACTCGACAATGGCCAAGGAATTCCAAACTACCATTTCTCCCAGTTTTAAACAGGGCACTTTGCCCGTGGGAGAAAAAGTACTAAAGTTGTCCCAGTTATTTTCACCGAAAAGGTAAATATGCTCTTTAAAAGGAATACCCAGTTCTTTCATCAATAGCCACGGACGCAGCGACCATGACGAATAATTTTTATTAGCAATAAACAGTTGATACATAAGATCTCTTTCAAAAGTCTGGTTTCGACAAACTCAATTGCCCTAATAATGGCAGAGATAACTCTTTACCATGCAAACGATCCTGCCAACTTACAGGAATGCGATACTATTCATAAATATCAAATTATTAATCTTTCCATAGTTCAAAATTTTTGCCTTCTATTTTAATCAGGTCTCCAGACTGCATTTCAATTTCTAGATACATCAGCCCATTTTCTAGTGATAGCGGCCCGTTAGAACTATTAATTAATATGCTTTTACCCCAATCATTTTTTTGAGAAACGTCAAGAGTAGTGAAATCCTTAATGAGCATTCTTGCTTTCCCTGTACCATATAAAAGTTCAATTTCAATTATTGCTTGCTGCCAATTTATATAGAAGCCAATTAAAGACCAGTCATGCAAATGAAACTGTTTTCCTTGGGATTGTTTTAGCATTTCATGTTTTCCTGTACTTTTATAATCCTGTTATATCCTTATTTTTTGATTTATCTATCGTATTAATAATTAAATCCATAATCTTATCTTTATATTTCCATCTTTTAGCCTTTAATCATCGCCTTAAAAAACAAAAGGCAGCAATTGCCGCCTTCTGGTAATGATGATTTTAATTAAATTTAATCAACGCTCACGAACCGTTGCCGTTTCACTGGTTTCCCGTTCAATGCGTAAAATCACCCCGATCATCATCAGTGATACCACCAGCGCCGTGCCGCCATAACTGATAAATGGTAGGGTCAGGCCCTTGGTCGGCATCAGTCCCATGTTCATGCCACCATTTACGCATATCTGAATGACAAAAATCACCGAAATGCCGTAAGCCAGATAGCCCGCACGCAAATGATTGTTTTTGAGCGCCAGATAGCCAATGCGCATACAGGCAGCCACCATCAAAAATGACAGGGTAAACAAAATCGAAATGCCCACAAAACCCAATTCTTCGCCCACAATCGCCAACATGAAATCGGTGTGTGCTTCCGGCAAATAAGACAGCTTTTGTACACTATGGCCAAGCCCCGTACCTGTCCACTCACCACGGCCAAAGGCAATTAAGCTTTGCTTGAGCTGATAACCATCGCCTTGTTCATCAGCCCAGGGATTGGTAAATGACAGCAGGCGCTTGACGCGCCACGGTGAAGCCAGAATGGCAACTGCCACGGCACCCACTGCAGTCAGCAGCATGGCACCAAATTGCTTGGGCGGCGCACCAGCCAGAAAGAACACGGCCATCATGCTGCCAACAATCACCACCGACGCGCCAAGATCCGGCTCCAGCATAATCAGCAGCAGTACGCTTCCCATTGGAATCAGCAGACGCAACAAGCCTTTGAGGCTAAAGCGGATTTCATCGGAACGACGCACCACGTAGTCGGCAATAAACAGCACCATGACAAACTTGGCAAATTCCGAGGGCTGAAAGGTAAAGCCGGGTAAGGTAATCCAGCGTTTGGAACCGTTGACTTCCGGCAGCATCAGCACCACAGTCAGCAAACCCAGCGCCATCAGCCACAGTAAAATGGTGTTTTTAAACCAGTAACGCAGTGGCACGAAAAACGTGGTGGTGAGTGCAATAGCGCCCAGCACCAGATAAATCATGTGGCGTTTAATAAAATACAGTGGCTGGTCGTTAATATAATCACCATAGGGCATGGACGCCGAGGTAATCATCACTGTACCCAGACACAGCAGGCTAATCACGGTAAACACCAACAGGCGCTTGGCGGTGATTTCATCCATGAGGGCTGGCGTTGTAAAAGTAAACTTGTTGTTTTGCCACCACTGGCGTAAGGCAAGTTTCATGGTTCAATCCTGTAACAATGGCGGCTTATTCGGCGCTATTTACTAATGTCTTGACGCACTGAATGAACTGCTCGCCCCGATCCTGATAATTTAAAAACATGTCAAAACTGGCGCAGGCCGGTGACAGCAATACCGCATCACCTGGCTGGGCCAGACTATCAGCAGTTTCTACCGCCTGTTGCAAACTGGTGACATGAATCACCTGCACTTGGGCAGCAATGGCCTGTTCAATGTGCGCAGCATCTTCGCCCATTACAATGGCAGCCCGTGCATAACGTCCCAGTGCGGCAGCCAGCGGCTTAAAGTCCTGCCCCTTGCCTTCGCCGCCCAGAATCACCAGTAACTTGTGCTGCTGAATGGCGAGTGGTGCGCCAAGCCCTTCAATGGCTGCCAGCGTAGCGCCTACATTGGTACCTTTGGAATCATTGTAAAACCGTACATTATTACTGCTTTGCGCCACAAACTCGCAGCGATGCGGCAAGCCCTTAAAGATTTTCAAGGTTTGCAGCATACTTTCCAGTTCAAGCCCGATGGATTCACCCAGCGCCAGTGCGGCCAGTGCATTGGCAATATTATGATTGCCCTGTATCGGCATATCCGCAGCATTCATCAAACGGAAACGGCCACGCGCCAGCCAGGCTGTACCATCAGCATCACGCAGTACACCATACTGGTTCATGTCAGGGGCATTGAGGCCAAAGCTGATGCTGCCAATCTGGTCAGGCACCAGCGGACGGGTTAAGCCATCATCACGGTTAAAGACAAATTTCTGGCAATTCTGAAAAATCCGGTGCTTGGCCTGATGATAACCCAGCATGTCGCCGTGGCGATCCAGATGGTCTTCACTCATATTCAGGATCACAGCAACGGCTGCCGACAGGTTAGAGGTTGTTTCAAGCTGGAAACTGGACAGCTCCAGTACAATCAGTTCAGGATCATTTTCCAGCAAATCCAGTGCTGGCGTGCCCAGATTGCCACCCACCGCCACACGCTTGCCTGCCTGCCTGGCCATTTCACCGACCAGTGTGGTCACCGTACTTTTGGCATTGGAACCAGTAATCGCCACAATCGGCACATTGGTGGCACGGCGCAACAACTGGATATCGCCAATGATTTTGGCCCCATGCTGTTGCGCTTCCAGCAACTCTGGTAGCTTGGGATCAAGGCCGGGACTTAAAATAATTTCTTCAGCCTTATTCAGCAGATCAGCATCCAGCCCGCCCAGCGAACACTCCACTCCGGAAGGCACATCTGCCAGCCCCGGCGGTTCCATGCGGGTGTCTGTCACTGCCACCGGATAGCCAAGCCCAATCAGGTGCCGGACAACCGATACGCCTGTTTTGCCCAGACCTGCCACGACCCGTAGCCCACCGCGCTGAATCAGCATGTTCTACCCTCTTGTACGCCAAATATGTTAAAGGGAAAATGGTATCATTCCCGGCAGGCTTTGCGGGGGTTTAAACCGTAAAACAGCAAAGATTTTTTATGTTTCAGGCCATCAAAAATACTTTCACCGCAAGCCGTTTTTACTGACTGATTGTTGTCTTTTGCCTGATCCAGCGATTTAAGGGAATGGAATAAAACCGGGCAATAGCAAAAGCCAGCATGAAGGTTCCGGCCAAAAATATCAGCAACAATAGTAGCTTTTCATGAGCGGTTGCAGTTGCAGGGGGAACAGCCACCTTGATGAGACCTAAAATAATTAAATGAAACAGGTAAAGCTCATAGCTATAGCGTCCTAGCGTACAAAGGGTTCCTTTTAACAAGCCCTGTTTTAATAAATTTGGCGGCATTACAGCCTGTGCGTGCAAACTGCTTTTAGCTTGCAAGCCACCCAGAATTAAAATGGCCGTACCGCAGGCCATCAGGGTAACTCCCAGCGTATTGGTTTCCTTAATCGGCGCATATAAATAAAACAGCGTCATGCCAACAATGCTTAGTCCCTGCACCATCCGGCGCTGGAAAAAAGCAAGGTTAATCCGGTTTGCCAGCAAGGCAGTTGCGCAACCAATGGCAATGCTATCAAAACTGGCCAGGTAGCCATACAGATAAGCTTCGCTGTCTTCGCCAAAATGCAGCCAGCGATAGACAGGTGCGGCCAGCACAAAAAAGCCTAAAAACAATGCAAACTGCCGCGATGTTTTTAAACCTAAACAGGCTAAAGGAAAGGCCAGATAAAACACTTCCTCTACCGATAAAGACCACAGCACGCCTAAGGCATAATTGACCCAGCCATATTGAATAATCAGCTGATTCATCCACAAGGTGAGTGCAGCCAGATTGGTTATGGCAGTAGACACTTCAATGCCATTCGGCGCCTGATTAATAAATGGCTTTAACCCCAGCATGCCTAAACTATTCACCATCAACAGCAGCAATAACAGGCAAGGCAAAATCCGCGCAATACGTGACCAGTAAAATGTGCGAACATTTATATGATTTAAAGAATGCCAGCGGCCAAGGCTATGCGAGGTTATTAAAAACCCGGAAATCACAAAAAACATCGTGACGCCATAATTGCCATTACGGGCAATGGCGGTGATCAGGCTTTGCCCGGCAATATCAACGGACAGCCATGTATCATGTAATTTGTAGGGAATATTAAAATGATGTAAAAGCACCAGCACAATAGAAATGCCACGTAACACATCAATTTGGGCGTTACGGTGTCGCAGCGTATTATTGGAAACGTCCATGTATGGCTCAGTTGATTAAAAAAAGCATAAGCTGATTTTTTAAAATTATTTAAATATTAATTTTTTAAGGATAAAAATTGCTTTTCCCAACCTAGAACATTAGATTTAACGCCACTGCACTGGCTGCTCTTTTCCATCATGTAGCTTAGGCATTTCTGTTGCGCATGCAGTCTTTGAGCTATTCGTCTTTGAACTATTCGCAGCTGAACTATCCACATGACAATCTGAACAACCGGCAGAACAACCACTTTGCACAGCTTTTGGCATCAGCCAGCCACTTAACCGAACAAAGCGTTTATTGGCAAGCCATACTGCCATTGCCTGCTGCCATTTAAAGCTGGTTTTGGGCATAAAACGCCGTAGCACCACATAGCAGCTCCACAGCAGCAACCCGGCAATAATCAGATATTGCACCAGATTTTGCATTAAACCTTGTGTGACATCAGCCATGATCTACTCCACGCTTGCTACAATTTAAGTTGGCATTTAAAGCACTTTTACCCAATGCCTAAACTGATTACCGGACGGGAATCAGCTTAATCATTACTAACTCCAATAACTAGCCCCAGTAATAGTGTGCCACCTGATACGTGACCAATGAAGCCAGATAAGCCAATCCAAACAAATAGGTGGTCATAATCGCCACATAGCGCCATGATCCGGTTTCACGCTTCACGGTTGCCAGTGTGGCCAGACATTGTGGCGCAAAAATGAACCACACAAGTAAGGCCAAACCTGTGGCCAGACCCCAGCCATGCTCGCCGGTAATGTACTGACCCAGACCTTGTGCAATGGCATCTTCATCGCCGGACATGGCATAGACCGTGCCCAGTGCCGCCACCACCACTTCACGCGCGGCCATGGCGGGAATCAGCGCAATACAGATTTCCCAGGTAAAGCCCAGTGGCGCAAAAACTGGCTGAATCAAATGACCCAAACGGCCCGCCAGACTATAGTCAATAGCAGGCATGCTGGCATCCACCGGCGGCTGCGGAAAAGTACACAAAAACCATAAAATGACGGTCAGGGCAAAAATAATGCCGCCTACCCGCTTGAGGAAAATAGTACCACGTTCGTATACACCCAGCAGCACATTGCGAAAATCCGGAATGCGATAGGTGGGCAATTCCATAATGAGCGCATGTTCGCTTTTGTCACGCCGCAGCAGCTTAATCACATAAGACACCAGTAGCGCACTGACAATTCCGGCAAAATACAACCCAAACAACACCAACCCCTGTAGGTTAAACAGCCCCCATACCTGCGTAGACGGAATAAACGCGCCAATCAGCAACGCATATACCGGCAGCCGGGCCGAACAGGTCATTAGTGGTGCCACCATGATGGTGGTGAGTCGGTCACGCGGGTCATTGATGGTACGGGTAGCCATAATGCCGGGAATGGCACAGGCAAAACTGGACAGTAGCGGAATAAAGGCGCGGCCACTCAAGCCTGCCTTAAACATCAGCTTGTCCAGCAAAAAGGCCGCACGTGGCAGGTAGCCAGTTTCTTCCAGCACCAGAATAAAAAAGAACAAAATTAGAATTTGTGGCAGGAACACCACCACGCCGCCTGCCCCGGCAATAATGCCATCCACCACCAGACTGCGCAGCAAATCATTGCTAATATAAGGCCCGGCCACTTCGGACAGCCAGCCAAAGCCTGCCTCAATACCATCCATAAATGGCGCAGCCCAGGCAAATACCGCCTGAAACACCACAAACATTAAAATGGCCAGCGACAGCAAGCCCAGCACCGGATGCAAAAACAACCGATCCAGCATTTCGGTACGGCGATCACGGAAATCCGGAATGATCACAGCACTAGTCAGAATTCGGTTCACTTCGGCATGACGATCCAGTTGTTTAACCGGGATCGTGGGCTTAAAGTCAGCCTGTTCCAAGGTTTGCAGCAGGTCGCTGATACCGCTGGACTTCACCGCCACAGTTTCTACCACGGGCACACCCATTTCCTGTGCCAGCTTTTGGCTATCAATCTGGATACCACGCCGTTTGGCTTCATCCATCATGTTTAGCACCAGCAGCATGGGCCGGCCTAACTGGCGAATTTCCAGTGCAAAGCCCAGATGAAGACGCAAGTTAGTGGCATCCACCACACATACCAGCAGGTCAGGCACTTTTTCACTGGCCAGCTCGCCCAGGCATACCGCGCGGGTAATGGCCTCATCGGGACTGGTGGCATCCAGACTATAAGCGCCCGGCAAATCCAGAATTCGCACCTGCCGCCCCGAAGGTAACTTTAAAAAACCTTCCTTGCGCTCAACGGTAACCCCGGCATAATTGGCCACTTTTTGCCGTGCGCCAGTTAAATGGTTAAACAGTGAGGTTTTGCCGCAGTTGGGGTTGCCCACCAGTGCAATATTATTTATGGATGACATACTTTCAACTGCGCTCATGCCTTAACCTCAACCTGAATACGATCTGCCTCGCTCCGGCGCAGGGCAAAGCGGGTAAACCCAATCTGCACCAGCACGGGATCACCACCAAACAAGCCCAACGCCAGTACGGTCACTTGCTCTCCGGGAATAAAGCCCAGTGTTTGCAGGCGTCGGCCAATGGGATCAGCCTGAGGAGTCGATGCGGAATCCTGTAATACTGAATCCTGCATTGCAGTTATCGTGGCAGGCGTTACGGCGCTGGTCACGGCAGTAATAATTGCCTGTTGATGCCGTTTAAGCTGGGAAAGTCGCACCATGATCTTCCAAAAGTTAGATTTTCAAAACATCAGTAATTCAAAGCGCCATTGATCCCGATCATGATCTGGATTATTGGTTGACCTGCAATAATTTGAATTTGCGGCAGCATCAGCAGGCTAGCGCCACTCTCAAAATGAGAATAATTACTAATCGTTAAGTGTAATCGCTTACACCTTTAAATCCTACGAAAAAAATGACTTTGTTTACAAAATCGGCGGATGCCAGCAGTTTTTTTAAGTTTTGTTTAATAGGTTTTTAGAGTTGACGCTGTCTTTACTGCTATTGCTTAGACAGCCAGCATGATTGGCAATTTCCAGATCATGCAACATTCAAGTTAGGCAATGATGACTATGGCACAGTGATTGCCAGAAAGATTATAGTAAACCATCTGCCGTTTTTAGTGTGCTAACCATGCCTGCTTCATCCACCACTGCCTTAATCCGGTCTGCTGCCCGCAAGGCCACGCCACGCAAAAGTGTGGCCAAAGCACCTCGCCTGCCAACGCCGGTCAAGCTGCCAGAACATGCGCCGTGGCTACAGCAGTTTCGTGAATACCTGATTGGTCAGGCCGTGAGTCCGCATACCCGTAATGCCTACCTGTCTGATCTGTGTCAGGCACAGGATTTTATTGATACGGACTTGCCAGCGTGGAGCAAGCAGCAGGTGAGTGACTATCTGCTGTTTTTGCATCAGCAGCAAAAAAGCCCGCGTTCCATTTCACGCGCGTTATCGGCATTGCGCCAGTTTTTCAAGCACCAGCGCGAACTGGGCCTGCGCGAGGACAATCCTACGCAAGACCAGAAAAACCCGCAGCAGGGCCACCCCCTGCCCAAGGATTTAAGCCAGGCCGATGTTGAAGCCTTGCTGGATGCACCGGATATCAATACCCCGATTGGCCTGCGTGACCGTGCCATGCTGGAAGTACTATATGCCTGTGGACTGCGCGTGACCGAACTGATTGGCCTGCCGCTGGATGCCTTGAACCTGCGTGCCGGATTTTTACGGGTGAAAGGCAAGGGCAATAAGGAACGGTTGGTGCCACTGGGTGATATTGCCGTGGAATGGCTGGAAAAATATATTCAGCAGGGACGTTCTGCCCTGTCAGCCCAGCAGCATGACGGGGTATTTTTAAGCTCGCGCGGTGGCCTGATGACGCGGCAAAACTTCTGGCACAGCATCAAGCGCTATGCGCTGCAAGCCAATATTCAAACCGAACTGTCACCGCATACCCTGCGCCATGCCTTTGCCACTCATTTGCTGAATCATGGTGCTGACCTGCGTGCGGTGCAAATGCTGCTGGGCCACAGTGACCTGTCCACCACACAGATTTATACCCACGTGGCACGCGCCCGCTTGCAGGAACTGCATCACCAGCATCATCCACGCGGTTAAGCCTTCAGCAGCCGTATTGGCATATTTGCTCACAGAAAAATCCGGCTAGTGCTGCTGCAAAATCAAGCGGGGAAAATGGTTTTTTGTTATGCTGTGCCTCTTTGTATCAGCTTGCTTCTGCCTCAGGCAGGCTGACTACACGGCAATTTACAATGTATTTATACCAATCAGTTTAAGGATTCATTATGCGGTTTGTCCTCACGTCAATGGCGGCGGTGATACTGGGTTTTAGCCTGTCTGGCTGCTCCAATGCTGATACCAGTTCAGCTCCTGATAACTCCATGACCGCAACCGCGCCAGCTGCTGGTGAAGCCATGGACATTACTGAGCGCAATGCCAACACCCGTTTTAAGGATACCTTAAGCAAAAACCTGAAAGCGTCCGGGATTAATGCCAAAGTCACTACTGTGCGCCGCACCGAACTGCCCAATATGTACTGGGTAAGCCTCGAAGGCCTGCCGTCGGTCTATGCCACTGCTGATGGCAAGTATATTTTCCAGGGCGATGTGGTGCGTCTGGACAAAAACAACGTGCATAACATCAGTGAAGAATTACAGTCTGGCGATACCAAAGCCTTACTGGCCAGTGTGAAGCAGCAAGACACCATTACCTATAAGCCCAGCGGTAACACCCGGGCTGTGGTATATGTATTTACTGATGCCAGTTGCCCTTATTGCCACAAGCTGCATGAAGAAATGGCCAACATTAATGCCAAGGGTATTGAAGTGCGTTATCTGGCCTGGCCGCGTGCCGAGCAGTTTGTACCAGCCATGGTCGCAATCTGGTGCAGTGAAGATCGTGCCGCGGCCTTTAATACCGCCATTAAGGGCCTACCAGTGAATGCCCCACAATGCAAAAATCCGGTAATGGAACATCATAGCCTGGGCCAGCAAATTGGCGTGAATGGCACCCCAGCCATTTATAGTGTGGATGGTAAATATCTGGGTGGCTACCTGACAGCGGATGAACTGGCAAAACGTCTGGGCCTGTAATCTGTCCACTCTGTAGAATGCAAAAGAATCACAGGCCCACAGTGGCCTGTTTTTTTAACCCGAATTTAGAAATTCCCTGATGAACCAGCCTGCAAATCCCAATTTTTGACTGGTGAAACCAGCGGTTTTTGGCTATGATTTGTGCCTTTATTTTTAGTTGTTTGGAGTGTGACGGTGAAACCAGTCCGACTGGCGATTTTAGGCCTAGGCACCGTAGGTGGTGGCGCCTTAAAACTATTACAAGAAAACGCAGCAGAAATTGCGCGTCGTACCGGTCGTGATATTCAAATTACCCATGTGGGTACACGTCGCCCACGCCCTGATTTAAATCTGGATGGCATTGCGCAAAGCGACGACCTGCTGTCGATTGTACGCCAGGATAATGTCGATATTGTCATTGAAGTGATTGGCGGGACATCCCAGGCCCATGATGTGGTGCTTGAAGCCATCCGTCATGGCAAGCATGTGGTTACAGCCAACAAGGCACTCCTGGCTGAACATGGCAATGAACTGTTCAGGGAAGCCGAACAGCACAATGTACAAATTGCCTTTGAAGCGGCGGTTGCCGGTGGTATTCCAATTATCAAGGTAATGCGTGAAGGGCTGGCTGCCAACAAAATTGAATGGCTGGCGGGCATCATTAACGGCACAGGTAATTTTATCCTGACTGAAATGCGCGACAAGGGCCGTGCCTTTGCCGATGTATTGAAGGAAGCACAAGAATTGGGCTATGCCGAAGCTGACCCAACCTTTGATGTTGAAGGGATTGATGCCGCGCATAAACTGACCCTGCTGGCCTCGATTGCTTTTGGTATTCCGCTGCAATTTGAAAAAGTCTACACCGAAGGTATTAGCAAGCTGACCGCGCAGGATGTGAATTACGCCGAAGAACTAGGCTATCGCATCAAGCATTTGGGTGTGGCACGCCGTCTGGCGCATGGCATTGAATTGCGTGTGCATCCGACCCTGATTCCAGAGTCCCGCCTGATTGCCAATGTGAATGGCGTGAAGAACGCCGTACTGGTGCAGTCCAATGCCGTTGGCCCTACCCTGTATTATGGCGCGGGTGCCGGTTCTGGCCCAACAGCTTCGGCAGTGGTGGCTGATGTGCTGGATCTGGTGCGCTTTATCAGCACCCAAAACAATGCCAGCTATGTGCCGCACTTGGCATTCCAGCCGGATGCACTGGCCGATACGCCAATTCTGGCGGCAGACCAGATGACTACAGCCTATTATTTGCGTCTGGATGCCGAAGACCATCCGGGAGTACTGGCGGAAGTCACCGGCATTTTAAGCCGTGCCGGTATTAATATTGATGCCATCCTGCAAAAACCAGCACAGGATCAGGGCCGCGTTCCAGTTATTTTGCTGACCCAGCCTGTACTGGAAGCCAAAATGAATGACGCCATTACCCAGATTGAACAGCTAGCAGCCATTTGTGCCCCTGTTGTGCGCATTCGTTTGGAAACACTGGACAGCTAAGCCGGATTTAATCCGAAATTTTTGATTTTTAAGGGCTGTCCAGCCCATGCTGGCAGCGAACACAGCCTGTAGTCAGCCTTATTGGTCGACTAAAATATTGGAATACTACTATGTCAAACGCCACCCGTTACACTGGCCTAATTGATCGTTACCGTGATCGTCTGCCGGTCTCTGCCAGCACCCGCGCCATTTCTCTGGGTGAAGGCAATACGCCCTTGATCAAACTGGAAAACATTCCAGGCTTAATTGGCAAGGATGTTGAAATTTATGTCAAGTATGAAGGCCTGAATCCAACCGGATCATTCAAGGATCGTGGCATGACCATGGCCGTAACCAAAGCAGTTGAAGAAGGTAGCAAGGCCATTATTTGCGCCTCGACCGGCAATACCTCTGCTGCCGCTGCTGCTTATGCAGCCCGTGCGGGTATCAAGGCATTTGTGCTGATTCCTGAAGGCAAAATTGCCATGGGTAAAATGGCGCAAGCCATGATGTATGGCGCCATTACCCTGCAAATCCGTGGCAACTTTGATGCGGGCATGCAACTGGTCAAAGAAGTGGCTGATCAGGCACCAGTGACAATTGTGAACTCCATCAACCCGTATCGCTTACAGGGCCAGAAAACCGCCGCGTTTGAAGTGGTTGAAGCCCTGGGCCGTGCACCGGATTTCCACTGCCTGCCCGTAGGCAATGCTGGTAACATTACCGCACACTGGATGGGCTATACCGAACATGCGGTTGATCCGCTGCATTATGCCACCAATCGTGCCGTGTATGATCCATCAACTGATGCCTTTACCGGCATGGCAGCAGCACAGGCTCGACCAAAAATGGTAGGCTATCAGGCGGCTGGTTCTGCGCCCTTCCTGCGTGGTGGCCCGGTTGCTGACCCGGAAACACTGGCTACGGCCATTCGTATTGGCAATCCACAAAGCTGGAAACATGCGCATGCCGTGATGAAAGAATCCGGCGGCTGGTTTGATGAGCTACAGGATCAGGAAATTCTGGAAGCCCAGCGCATGCTGGCCATGTATGAAGGCATTTTCTGTGAGCCTGCTTCGGCCGCTTCACTAGGTGGCGCCATGCGTGACATCAAGGCAGGCAAAATTCCTGAGGGTTCAGTGATTGTTTGTACCCTAACAGGCAATGGTTTAAAAGACCCGGATACGGCCATTCAGCAATGCTCTG
This sequence comes from Alkanindiges illinoisensis DSM 15370, assembly GCF_000619845.1. GTDB lineage: Bacteria > Pseudomonadota > Gammaproteobacteria > Pseudomonadales > Moraxellaceae > Alkanindiges > Alkanindiges illinoisensis. The sequence continues at coordinate 454,005 of NZ_JHUX01000004.1, forward strand.
ATGCCGTGATGCTAGGCATTGATGCCACACTGGAACAGGTTAAGGCTGGCATCCTGTCCAATATGGAATAAACAGGCTATAACACTATAAAGCTTGTTTAAGCCCATAAAAAACCCTGAAATTATTCAGGGTTTTTTATTGAGGATCTTTAGTGGGGTAAAGCGGGTTTTAAAACCCACTATTTAGCACTAGTTAGTTATAGCGATTCAGTGCGCCACTAAGCCAGGTAAAAATACGGTTGGCATCATTGGTGCGGCCAGCACTGCTGCTGGCGCCCAGTAACACCACAACAGTAGGGCGCTGGTTGATATTGGCCTGCATGACCACACATCGACCTGCTTCATTAATATAACCAGTTTTGGACAAGCCAATGTTCCAGTTGCCTTCACGCACCAGTGCATTGGTGTTGTTGGAACGCAACACCCGGGTCGGCAGGTTGAAGTCATAATGTGGCGTGGTGGTAAACTGGCGAATCAGGCCATATTGATAGGCCGTGCGCACCAGAGTACCCAGATCCTTGGCGGACGCCACATTGCGCGCATCAAGGCCGGTTGGGTCACCAAACCAGGTTGAGGTCATACCCAGATCACGCGCCTTTTTGTTCATGGCGGCCATAAAGGCTGCCTTGCCACCCGGATAGGTTCGGGCCAGTGCTGCTGCTGCCGGGTTTTCCGACTTCATCAGCGCCAGCAGTAATACTTCTGCGCGGTTCATTTCATCGCCAACACGCAAGGTGGAGCTGGCACGTTTTGGCCCATTAAAGTCTTCGGGCTGCAATACAATGCGCTGCGCCATGTCGAGTCGGGCATCTGCAGTCACCACAGCGGTCATGAGCTTGGAGATGGATGCAATCGGCAATGCCTTGTCCATGTTTTTGCTGTATAGCACCTCACCAGTCTGGGCATCCAGTACCAGTGCCGCTGCCGCGCTGACTTCAGGCTGGCCTTGCAGCCTGTTAACAATTTGTGTACCCAGTTGACGAACAGGCTCTTTAACCCGCTCCACCACTGTTGATAGATTACCGGAACGACCTGGCAACTGGCGCACGTCTACAGCAACTTCGCTGCTGTCACGGTCTTCATGCATTAACCGGCTGGCTTCATCTGCCGACCATGACACTTGCCCGCTGCCCTGTGCCGCTGTAACCTGTGTAGATTCGTACACCGCGGCCTGTCCCATACCGGACATACCCATGATACCTGCGGCCAGCGACAGATACGCCAAGCCAGTTAAACGCCACTTTGGCTGCTTTGCAATAATGTGTTTTGATTTGGCCATAAAATACGCTTCCTGCAACAATGCCAAACAGGTCATGTGTGAGTAACGACTACCCAATGACCATGCAATGACATAAAATTCGAGCTAGAATATAAGAATGGCGAAATTCCCATCTACTTGGCAAGCGCTTTTCGCTGCTATTAACAAAAAACTTTGCAGTTTTGTAAAGGAGGGCACAGTTTGATTAAAGTTCTGGTGGTAGATGATCACGAGCTCGTCCGTACCGGCATTTGCCGGATGCTAGCCGATACCGTGGATATTGAAGTCATCGGTCAAGCCGAGTCCGGGGAAATGGCCATTGATATGGCACGGCGCGAAAATCCGGATGTGGTGTTGCTGGATGTCAATATGCCCGGTATTGGTGGGGTGGAAACCACCCGGCGCCTGATTCAGAGTGTGCCCACCATCAAGGTTCTGGCGGTGAGTGGTCTGGCCGAAGAACCTTATCCTTCCTTGTTATTAAAAGCCGGTGCCAAGGGTTATATTACCAAAGGTGCGCCATTGTCTGAAATGGTACGAGCCGTCAAGAAAGTGATGCAGGGCGGCAAGTATTTTAGTGCTGATATTGCCGAACAAATTGCCAGCAGCTATTTGTCCGAACAGCAGCAATCCCCCTTTGATCTACTATCTGAACGGGAAATGCAGGTGGCCATGATGGTGGTCAACTGTATTAGTGCCCAGGAAATTGCTGACCGGCTGTTTGTTAGTGTTAAAACCGTCAATACCTACCGCTACCGGATTTTTGAAAAACTGGATGTGGATAGCGATGTGAAGCTGACCCATCTGGCCATTCGCTATGGCCTGATTAAGCCTTAGCTGCTTTAAAGTTTGTTGGCTTAACACCTTGTAGGCTCAGCGTTTTTAAATAAACCATGTAATAATAGGGCATATTTCTTGTTGTGCTCACTCATTTCCTCAGGGAAGAGGTCAATGTTTAAAATAAAGCGCCTGTTTTCTGCGGTTCAGCAGCCCTACGATTCCAATGTTTTATATCGGCTGGTACTGATTTATTCCGGTTACCGGCTGGCGCTGTCATTTTTTCTGATTGCGCTGTTTTTAATGACCCTGAATAACCCTGTGGTGGGGGGAAGCGCACCGTATTTATATTTAAATGCGCTGGCAGGCTATGCCTTTGTGACCCTGATGTCCTATGTGTCGTTACGGCACTGGCCCTATCAGCTGGATAACCAGATTAGCTTCATGTTAGTGGTGGATGTTTGTGCACTCACCCTGATGCTCTACGCCAATGGTGGCCCCAGCCTGCAAATGTCCATGCTGTATATGGTGGTGGTGATGGCTGCCAACATTCTGCTACCAGCTTTGCGCGCGCTGGCCATTGCCCTGTTTGCTGCCATTACTGTGATTTACCAGCAGTTTTTTTATAGTCTGGCACAGGATGCTGATATTCGTGGCATTAGTGGGGCGGCTCTCCTGGCCTCCAGTTTTATTGGTATTTCGCTATTTGGCCAGTTGATTACCCAGCGTTTACGGCTGGTAGAGCGACTGGCGCAGGAACGCTCACGTGAAATTAACCAGCTACAGGCTATTAACCAGCAAATCGTGGAACAAATTGAAACCGGCCTGCTGGTACTGGATGAGCATCATAATATTTTGCTGATTAACAAGGCTGCACAGCAGCTGGCATTTTCCTTAAGCCTGCCTATTATCAACATGATGAACCAGCCACTGGGCCGGATTAACTCGCAACTGGCAGAATATATCCAGCAGGCGCTGGATCAGCAGCAGTATGAGTTTTTATTAAAGCCGCAGGGCAAGCATCAGGATCTGAATATTCAGCTTACCCGGCTCAACCATGATGATAAAAGTAGTCATTTTCTGGTGATCATGCAAAGCCTGCAACGCCTTAATCAGCAGGTACAGCAGCTTAAGCTGGCATCTCTTGGCCAGCTCACTGCCAGTATTGCACATGAAATCCGCAATCCGCTGGCGGCTATTAGCCAGGCCAGCGAGCTGATGGCCGAAAGCAATCTGGATGATACCGATCAGGAACTGCTGGCTATGATCCAGCGCCAGACCCGCAGGCTGGATCTGATTATTGAAAATATTCTGCAAATGTCACGCCGCAAGCCGGTAAGCCCGCAAAAAATCCCACTAGGCCAGTGGATTGCAGAGATGGTTGATGACAATGTGCCGCAGCTTAAACCATATATTCAGATTCAGGTGCAGGAATGTTTAAGTGTCTGGTTTGATCCCTTACAACTGCAACATATTCTGGTTAACCTGCTGCAAAATGCTGTGCATCACAGCAAGAAACTGCATGACCAGCCCGTCATCCGGTTGCTGGCCAGCCATAATGAGCAGCAGCATGTAGTGCTGGATGTGATGGACTCTGGCCCTGGCCTTAGTGCCAGTGCCATTAAAACCCTGTTTGAGCCATTTTTTACCACCGAACCCAATGGCACTGGTCTTGGCCTGTATTTGTCAAAAGCATTTTGTGAGGCCAATGATGCTCAGTTATTATATGTCCCACAAACCCGGGGCGCCTGCTTCCGGATTGTGTTTCGCTCCCCCACCAAGTCATGTTAGGCTTGGCCTGTATTTACTCCTGTCATGAAGGATCATGCACGTGAACCGCCCACTGGCTCTTATTGTTGATGACGAAGAAGATTTACGCGTTTTGATGCGCATGACGCTCAAGCGCATGAATATCGACTGCTATGTGGCAGACAGCCTGCAACAGGCGCATCAACTGCTAAAAAAGACCAAGTTTGACGTTTGCCTGACCGATCTGAACCTGCCGGACGGTAGCGGCCTGCAACTGGTACAAACCATCAGCCAGCATTATCCGCAGCTTCCAGTGGCCGTAATCACCGCCTATGGCAGTATGGATATCGCCATTGATGCGCTAAAAGCAGGTGCCTTTGACTTTGTCAGCAAACCCATTGAAATGCCCCGGCTCAAAAGCCTGATTGAACAGGCACTCAAAGTAAATACGCAGGAACCACTCGTTAGTCAGGGTATTGAAGACCAGAAACTGCTGGGCAAATCGCCCGTGATGCAGCAGCTTAAAGCTACCCTGCATAAACTGGCTCGCTCACAAGCTCCAGTGTACATCAGTGGTGAATCCGGCACAGGCAAGGAAGTGGCCGCACGGCTCATTCACCTGTTGGGGCCGCGCAACAATGGCCCGTTTATTCCAGTGAACTGTGGTGCTATTCCCAGCGAACTGATGGAAAGTGAATTTTTTGGCCATAAAAAAGGCAGCTTTACCGGCGCTACTGAAGACAAGGTTGGTCTGTTTCAGTCTGCACAGGGCGGTACATTGTTTCTTGATGAAGTGGCTGACCTGCCACTGTCTATGCAGGTTAAGCTGTTACGTGCCATTCAGGAAAAAAAGATTCGCCCCATTGGCACCCAGCAGGAAATCAGCGTGGATATCCGCCTGCTCAGTGCCACCCACAAAAATCTGCAACAACTGGTTCATCAGGGCTTATTCCGGCAGGATTTGTACTATCGCATTCATGTAATTGAAGTGAACATGCCACCCTTACGTGACCGTGGCTCAGATATCCTGCTACTGGCCACTAATTTTATTGAAAAAATTTGTCAGGAATGGGACATTGCCCAGCCGGTACTATCCAGGGCTGCCCAACAGGCGTTGATGCAATACAGCTTTCCAGGCAATGTGCGTGAATTGCATAATGTGCTGGAGCGGGCGCTGACCTTAAGCGATGGACAGGAAATCCAGCCGGATTCGCTGCAATTGCCCGGTTTTGGCGGTAGTCAGCCGCCAGTTTTGTCTACCCAGCAACTGGTTGTAGAGCCCCCTTGTCTAACAGATGCGGTGCCGCCAAACCGCGTGGATAATAAACTGGACAGCAAAGGCCTGCCCAGTGAAGGTCTGGAAAACTATCTGGAAGACATCGAAAAACAATTGATTTTACAGGCACTGGAAAGTTCCTACTGGAATCGCACGGTTGCTGCCAAAAAACTGGGCATGACCTTTCGCTCACTGCGCTACAGGCTTAAAAAATTCGGGCTGGATAGCGACAACGATGACGAGGATGAAAGCAGATAAGTAAAGCATCGCTTTACCTGCTTGCAAGACGAGAAGCTGTGCTTCGAGTAGAACAGATAAACGAAGCCGCTATGCCTTGCGACATATATGTCTCATCCGTCTATTCGCAAGACGGAAGGCTTTGCCTGAGGTGGGCAGATAAAACAACGTTGTTATGCCTTATAAGATAAACATCTTATCTCCTGTCCGATAAAAACTAAAAACCAGCACGAATGCTGATTTTTAGTTTTTAAGCCCTAAAAGAAAATTCATTGTCAGGTTGAATCCTGAATTCATTCACTCAGCATAAAAACCTGATCAGGGCAACTGGTAATACTTTCGCAGCATCGTCACACCGCTATTTAGCGTATTGTCGATGTCATTCGTGCTTAATTGGTCCTTGATTAAAATATCCGGCTGAATTCCCTTGCCTTCGATCAGACGACCCTTGGGCGTGTAATAGCGTGCAACGGTCAACTTAATGGCGTAACCGTCTGCAATCGGCCACAGCTTTTGTACCGAGCCTTTGCCATAACTGGTTTCACCAATCACAATGGCGCGCTGGTGATCCTGAAAGGCACCGGCCAGCACTTCCGCTGCTGAGGCAGAATAATGGTTGACCAGTATACCTATGGGTAGCTGCGCATAGCGTGCTGGCGGTACGGCCTGATAACGCTGCTCCGGCTCGCCGCGTCCCTTGGTATAAACAATCAAGCCCTGATTTAAAAACAGGTCGGCAACTTCCACAGCCGCAGACAGCAAGCCGCCTGGATTATCCCGTAAATCCAGCAGCACAGCCTTGAGGGGCGTATTTTTCTGATAGGTTTCAATCGCCTGATTAATCTGGCTGGCGGTCTGGCTTTGAAAGGCACTCACTTTAAGTACCAAGATGCCATTGGGTTCTTCAATCACCTTCACGGCATTGTCTTCCGGGGTGGCCCGAATGACCCGCACGTTGCGGCTGTGCTTGCCGGATTCTGCCACACTCAGCTCAACCGTAGTTCCCACCGCGCCACGCAATAACTGGTCAATATCATGCTGGCTAAGGTTACGGGTACTTTTACCATCAATCCGGTACAGCAGCATACCTTCCTGCAAACCAGCACGCGCTGCAGGCGAACCTGAGTCCACCTGATCAATCTGCCAGTTGGCATCAGCTCCTGTGAGCGGACGCACGGTCAGGCCGGTTTGTGCCACTTCTCCTTCGGTAAAATCCAGTAATGCCTCATAGGTTTTGGCATCCAGATAATCCGAATACGGGTCCAGTTTGGACAACAGGCCATGCAGGGCATTTTCAAATAGCTCGTTGTCATCGACCGGTTCAACATAATTGGCTTTGACTTTTTCATAAATACTGACAAAACGCCGGATGGCATCAACCGGCACATCATCATAGGTGGGCGCACTGGCTGAACTGGCCTGCGCCTCATCCCTTATCCCGTCGAGTTGATCAAAGTCACCCGACTGCTCCATTTCCGCATCATCACTGTTTACCGTTGTTGCCGGTGTGATACCAGAAGCAGGCGCTGCATGCAGCAGTGTATTAGCAGCAAGCACACTGTATGTCAGCAGCACGATACTGGACAGGGCACTGGACAGCCGGTTTTTTTTCATGTTAAACCGCTGCCTGAGCTGCTGGCTGCAATGTCAGCAGATTACGTCCACTCATGTCACTGGGTACTGGAACCTGCATCAGGTTGAGCAAGGTCGGTGCCACATCTGCCAAGACGCCACCAGTTTCAATGCTGGCACTGGTTGGGCCAACGTAAATCAGCGGCACATATTCAGTGGTATGCTGGGTATGCACCTGCCCGCTGTCATAATCCATCATTTGCTCAACGTTGCCATGATCAGCGGTAATCAGCATATGGCCGCCTTGTGCCATTACCGCATCATAAACACGCCCAATGCACTGGTCCAGCGCTTCCACAGCACTCACCGCTGCGCCAAATACCCCGGTATGGCCAACCATGTCACCATTGGCATAGTTCACCACCAGTACATCAAACTCACCAGAATTAATGGCGTTTACCAGTTCATCGGTCACTTCAAACGCACTCATTTCTGGCTTGAGGTCATAGGTAGCCACATCTGGCGATTTGATTAAGATACGCTTTTCCCCGGCAAACGGCTCTTCACGACCGCCACTAAAGAAAAACGTCACATGCGCATATTTTTCAGTTTCGGCAATACGCAACTGGGTTTTGCCAATGCTGGCCAGATACTCACCCAATGAGTTTTTCAGGTCTTCCGGCAAGTAGGCAACAGCCGCAGGAATGGTTTTGGCATAGCGGGTCAACATCACAAAGCTGGCAAGCTGTGGCCGCTTCACGCGGTTAAAACCAGCAAAATTATCTTCCACAAAAGCACGGGTAATTTCACGGGCACGGTCAGCACGGAAATTCATGAACACAATACTGTCACCATCCTTGATGATAGCTGGCTCGCCAATGGTAGTGGCTTTAACGAACTCATCGGTTTCATTCTGAGCATAAGCCTGTGCCAGTCCATCCTGAGCATCAGTAGCATGACGCGCCGCCACGCCTTCGGTAAGCAAACGATAGGCCTGTTCCACCCGATCCCAGCGCTCATCACGATCCATGGCAAAATAACGGCCAATCAGGCTGGCAATTCTAATCTGACCAGTATTGGTGCCGTTTTCTGCAGCCACTTTATGTTCAAAATCCGCAATATATTTTTCAGCACTTTTGGGCGGGGTATCCCGACCATCCAGAAAGGCATGTACCAGTACATTGACCCCGCGTCGCGCAGCCAGCTGGCTCATGGCCACGATATGGTCAATATGGGCATGCACACCGCCATCGGACAGCAAGCCCAGTATGTGCAGGCTGCCGCCTGTTGCTTTGGCTTTTTCAACCGCATCAATCAAGACTGCATGCTCAAAAAACTGGCCTTCACGGATTTCCTTGGTAATCTTGGTGGAATCCTGATACAGCACGCGCCCGGCACCCAGATTCATGTGGCCGACTTCGCTATTACCAAACTGGCCTTCCGGCAAACCCACGTCCTCACCCGAACCGGAAATCAGCCCATGCGGATGCCGGGCCTTGATGGCATCCAGATTGGGCGTATTGGCTGCAAGATAGGCATTGTCCTTGACTTCTTCACGATGGCCAATGCCATCCAGAATGACCAGTACATGAGGCGTTTTACGAGGGGTTGCAGCAGTCATACGCGCAGGCTCTTATCGACTTAAATTTGAATATGCAAATTTTAACCAAAAGTTGTTGTCTGCACTATGCTAAAACCGTATCAATAGTCGATTTTTCAACAGGATTTGCATCCTGCTTTTGCCCAATCAGACTACTGGTATGATTTTTTGCTGCCTGTGGCCTGTTAGGCTGCTTGCGGGGCAACTTCACTAGTGGCGGTATCCTGCTCCAATTGCTGCGCCTGTTGCTGCTGCTCCAATTGCTCTAGGGTCAGGTTTTGCTCCAAGCGCGCAAATACCTTGGGTAAGTTCTTGCGTGCCCAGGCATTGAATGGCTGTTCAATAAACGCAGGCAAATCCATGCCCAGCAGGTTGGATTCCATCAGTTCACGGGTTGATGCTACCCGGGTGCCCATCACATAATCAAACCAGGGCCGGGTAACACACCAGTTGGCGTCCTGATTACTATTCATGTGGTGATCATAGTGCCAGGGAATGCGTTTTTTAGCCCAGTCCGGTTCCAGATGCGCGCGGCGATGCACATAAAAATACTTGCCGGCACAATACCAGAATGACAACGCCATACCCTTTGAAAACGGGTACGCCATGGCGCTGGTAGTACTGGCCACAATCACCAGCGACAACAGCTCCAGCCGGGTGCGCTCATTTTTCAGGCCTTCCACATAGCCATCATCGCCAAACTGTTGCTTGCGTACAAAACGATGGTGTGCCCAGTGGCTATTCATGCTGGCTGGACTCGGGCTAAAACGCGCCTTACCCTTACGGTGTACCCCATGCAAAATATATTTGTGTGCCACCCACTCAAAGGCGTTGGAAATCATCACACCGGCAATAAATCCTCGAATCATTGCATGTTTATCCTGTCTAATTTTTCTTGATTTTGCCGCGATTTTTCTGCTAAATCTTGACGACAACCTCTTGTTTATTGACAAAACACGACACATCAATAGTCATCACGCTTTGGCAAGGATTTTGGCAAAAGGATAACCAGCATGGCATTTGGATTTAATCAGGAATCGGTCAATGGCGGTCTAGCAAAGCTGGTTCAACACTTTTGCCTGCAACAAGGCTTAGCTGTGCCAGCAGAGTGTCTGGACTATCAGGATGCCCAGCGCATTCCGTTTAATGTCTGGCAGCATCTCTTGCATCAGGTCAATGAACACTACCAGCAACCGGCGTTAGGGCTTCAAATTGCCCGCCTGATTGAACCGGCTCATATTGGGATCATGGGTTATCTGGGCTTATCGTGCCAGAATCTGGGTGAAGCCCTGCAACGTTTTGAGCGCTATCACCGGCTGGCCTATGATTGCAATGACCTGCAAATTAGTATCAAGGACAATCTGGTAGAAATCAGTTGGGGCATTAGTGCTGGCAAACCGGGGCAACTGGTGGATGAAACTGCCATTGCCCTGTTTAAAAATATTGCCGAACAACTGATCCAGCCATTGGCACTGACCCTTAGCCATGTAGAATTTGTCAATCCGCAACCTGTCCACACAAGGATTTACGAGCAGTATTTTGGCTGCCCGGTATCTTTTAACGCCGCCCGCACCCGGATTGGTTTTCCAGTTACCTTACTGGCAGCTCCGGTTAAGCGCGCCGACCAGACCCTGCAACAACTGCTGGAAAATCAGGCAGCAGCCCTACTGCATGAATTGCCTGAACATGATGATTTTGACCAGCAATTGCAACTGTACATGACCCAAGCCGTGCAGCAGGGCAGCATCTGTATTGATGACATTGCACAGCGTATGGGCCTATCTGCACGCGGACTGCAACGGCAACTGGTCAAGCGTAACTACAGCTTTCAACAGCGGCTAGCCCAGGTGCGTGAAACACTGGCCAAGCAATATCTGCTTGATCCCAAACTCAGCCTGATCGATATTGCCCTGCTACTGGCCTACTCTGAGCAAAGTGCCTTTCAGCGTGCCTTCAAGCAATGGACGGGTCAAACCCCGCACCAGTGGCGCAGCAGCCAGCAAGGCCATGCCGGGCCAATCTCTTAGGTTTAATATTTAAAGTTTAGCCATAAAAAAAACCGCTACACCTAAACAGGGATAGCGGTTCTTTTTGCAACTTTTACTGCGGGATGTTTATTCCACACGTTGCCAGGTCTGGTTACGGCCCAGCAGGGACACGCCTAAATAACCGCGCAGGTTAAATACCTTCCCGTCATCAGACAAAGTGCCTTTAAGTTTATAGGTTTTGCCGGTTTTTGGATCAAGAATGCTACCATAATCATAACTATTTCTAACGCCACTGACTGGCTTTAAGCCATGTACAATGGTCATGCCAATAACGGGCTTGTTTTTCAGGCTGCCACTACAATTGGCACACACTCTGGTCGCATCTTTGTCTACCAGGTTTTGCACTGTCCCAGCCAGGGAACCATTTTGCTCGGTAAACTTGACAATAGCACGCGGCTTACCGGTCTTGTCGTCAATTGTTTTCCAAGTTGTACCATTGAGTTGATCAGCAGCAAAGTCTGCCGCACTTACTGCCATCATGAGTGACATCAAAATAAAACGACGCATCTCAACTTCCCTTTAGTATATTAATCGTCCTTTATAATAATCCGTTTATAAATTGCTTCAATATGATTATGTGACTATACAGTTTTTCAATGTAAAGTATTTCTTCACATTTTCTTCAATTAAATCATTAGACTTGCCTTGTGGAGTATGACATGGCCTTACCCGAACACTTCAAGCGTTATGCCATTGAAAAAATCTTAAAATTAACCTGCAAGATTCCAAGTCAATATCACCTGCCAGTGCCTGTATTGCGCCAGAGCATGACGCTTGCCAGTAAAAGTTTTCCGGTACGCGCAGAGGTCGATATTAGCCCGGTTAAACTGGGCAACTGCAGCGCAGAACAACATGTACTGTATACCAATGGCCTGTCCAAGAAAGTAGTTTTGCATATCCATGGCGGTGTGTTTTTTCTGGGCGGCCTCGACACTCACCGCGCTCTTGCCAGCCAGATTGCTGCACAAACGGGCGCTACCGTATATGTGCTGGATTATCCGCTGTCACCTGAACATATTTATCCAACAGCAGTTAATGCCATTAAGGATGCCTATATGTCTCTAATTCAGGCTGGTCATGATGCCAAGGATATCATCATTTCTGGTGATTCCTGTGGCGGCAATCTGGCACTGGCAACGGTAATTGCCCTACGCGATGCCAAGATCATTCTGCCTTCTGCCATGATTCTGATGTCGCCATTTCTGGACTTAACCTTGAGCGGTGAATCCATGCAACTCAACAAAAAACTGGACGCCATGCTCAACCGGGAGTTGCTGGCACAGGGCAGCCAGTATTATGTGGGTGACTATCCGCTCGATCATCCACTGGTTTCTCCTTTGTTTGCCGACCTGTCGGGTTTACCACCAACGCTGGTACAAGTAGGTAGTAAGGAAGTCCTGCTGGATGATGCCAACCGCTTTAAGGCGCTGGCTGATACTGCCGGTAATCATATTGAACTCAACATCTATCCCGGCATGTGGCATGTATTCCAGATGTTTAGTCCCTGGGTGAGTATGGCTGAACAATCTATTATCGAACTGCGTGACTTTATGCAGCGTCATGCCTAAATAGCTCTATATTCATCTAAGCCAGCGTATGCTGGCTTTTTTATTAATTTTTACGTGTATAACCAAAAATAATTCATGCAGTCTTTTTAAACCTTTGCCAATTCACGCTACACTAATCCCAATAATGATATTTTTGGTTAAAGAACAACAGAATGGCTGATCTTAATGACTATTACTGGTTTGCACTGGTAGTAAACCATAATGGCTTTAGCGCCACAGAACGCGCAACCGATATTCCAAAATCAAAACTAAGCCGCCGCGTGCAGCAACTGGAACAGGATTTAGGCGTGCGCCTGATTCAGCGGACCAGCAGGCAATTTGCCGTGACTGATGTTGGTATGAGTGTATATCGTCACGCGCAAGCCATGCTCATGGAAGCGCAAGCTGCCGAAGATGTGGTTAATCACCTGCGCGCTGAACCTCGCGGTGTAGTTCGCGTTAGCGTGCCAGTGAGTATTGCAGAGCAGGAAATGGTACAGATTCTGCCAAATTTTTTAAAGCGCTACCCAGATATCAAGGTTCAGCTGATTATCAGCAACCGTCGGGTTGACATCATTAATGAAGGGATTGATGTTGCCTTACGGGTCAGAAACCAGTTGGATGAAGATGCCTCATTCATTATCCGGCGTTTTGGGCAAATTAATCATCGCCTGATTGCCTCACCCAACTATTTGAACCAGCATGGCCGCCCTGAACATCCAGATCAATTAACTGAACATACCACGTTGAGCATGAGTGAAGACGAAGTAAACCAGTTCTGGGTCTTGGAAGACCACAATGCACAAGTAAAACGAATTAAAATTCAGCCTACTGTCATGGGCTCAAATTTTGGAATGCTAACCTGTTTTACAGAACAGGGCATGGGCATTGCCCTATTGCCAGAAACCATGTGTGCCCCACAGGTTAAATCAGGCAAACTGGAAGTTGTATTACCTGACTGGAAGCTGGCACAGGGAACCTTTCACGCGGTATATCCCTCACGTCGGGGTTTATTACCAGCGGTACGGGTATTTATAGACTATCTGGTTGAGGAGCTACCACTTCTGGTTGCAGCCAACCAGCTTTAGCTGGTTGTTAAAGGCTTTAGAGTTTTAATAAAGAAACCCCCATCAGTTTAACTGATGGGGGTTGAATAATGAGCTGTGAGTGGCAGTGCCACGCAAGTCCTGTAGGTCACGACCCCTAAATAAAAAAGGGGATCAGTCTTGAACTGATCCCCTTAGGAATAATGAGCTGGCGATGCCCTACTCTCACATGGCGAATGCCACACTACCATTGGCGCAACGTGGTTTCACTTCTGAGTTCGGGAAGGGATCAGGTGGTTCACACGTGCTATGGTCGCCAGCACAACTGGTTGGTCTTTGATCTTATGGTCAAAGTACCCAATGCTGTACTTAAAGACTAGCTTTAAGATTTAGTCATGAATCAATGGAGTCTGATATTTGTCACTAGTATCTTGAATCAAGCATAAGGTTTTAAGGCTTTACAACGTTTTAGGTGTTGTATAGTCAAGCCTCACGAGCAATTAGTATTGGTTAGCTTCACACATCACTGCGCTTCCACACCCAACCTATCAACGTCCTAGTCTCGAACGGCTCTTTAGTAGGCATAAAGCCTAAGGGAAATCTAATCTTGAGGTGGGCTTCGTACTTAGATGCTTTCAGCACTTATCCCTTCCGAACATAGCTACCCGGCTGTGCCACTGGCGTGACAACCGGAACACCAGAGGTTCGTCCACTCTGGTCCTCTCGTACTAGGAGCAGATCCTCTCAAATTTCCAGCGCCCATGGTAGATAGGGACCGAACTGTCTCACGACGTTCTAAACCCAGCTCGCGTACCTCTTTAAATGGCGAACAGCCATACCCTTGGGACCTGCTTCAGCCCCAGGATGAGATGAGCCGACATCGAGGTGCCAAACACCGCCGTCGATATGAACTCTTGGGCGGTATCAGCCTGTTATCCCCAGAGTACCTTTTATCCGTTGAGCGATGGCCCTTCCATACAGAACCACCGGATCACTAAGACCTACTTTCGTACCTGCTCGACTTGTGGGTCTCGCAGTTAAGCGCGCTTTTGCCTTTATACTCTACGCGTGATTTCCGACCACGCTGAGCGCACCTTCGTACTCCTCCGTTACTCTTTAGGAGGAGACCGCCCCAGTCAAACTACCCACCAGACATGGTCCCAGACCCGGATAACGGGTCATGGTTAGAACCTCAACATTACCAGGGTGGTATTTCAAGGATGGCTCCAATGGAACTGGCGTCCCATCTTCATAGCCTCCCACCTATCCTACACAAGTAAGGTCAAAGTTCAATGTCAAGCTGCAGTAAAGGTTCACGGGGTCTTTCCGTCTAGCCACGGGTACACGGCATCTTCACCGCGATTTCGATTTCACTGAGTCTCTGCTGGAGACAGCGCCGCCATCATTATGCCATTCGTGCAGGTCGGAACTTACCCGACAAGGAATTTCGCTACCTTAGGACCGTTATAGTTACGGCCGCCGTTTACTGGGGCTTCGATCAAGAGCTTCGCTTACGCTAACCCCATCAATTAACCTTCCAGCACCGGGCAGGCATCACACCCTATACGTCCACTTTCGTGTTTGCAGAGTGCTATGTTTTTAATAAACAGTTGCAGCGGCCTGGTTACTGAGGCTGCCATCAGCTTGAGAAGTAAATTCTCGCACCAACAGCAGCGTACCTTCTCCCGAAGTTACGGTACTATTTTGCCTAGTTCCTTCAGCAGAGTTCTCTCAAGCGCCTTGGTCTACTCGACCTGACCACCTGTGTCGGTTTCGGGTACGGTTCCTGTATCACTGAAGCTTAGAGGCTTTTCCTGGAAGCATGGTATCAGCCACTTCGCGGTACAAGTACCGCTTGCTATCGACTCTCAGCATAGAGCACCCCGGATTTGCCTAGGATGCATGCCTACCGTCTTCCACCTGGACAACCAACGCCAGGCTGACTTAACCTTCTCCGTCCCCTCATCGCATGATACAGAAGTATTGGAATATTAACCAATTTCCCATCGATTACGCATTTCTGCCTCACCTTAGGGACCGACTCACCCAGCCCCGATTAACGTTGGACTGGAACCCTTGGTCTTTCGGCGAGGGAGTTTTTCACTCCCTTTATCGTTACTCACGTCAGCATTCGCACTTGTGATACCTCCAGCATGCTTCTCAACACACCTTCACAGGCTTACACAACGCTCCCCTACCACGCACATAAATGTGCATCCGCAGCTTCGGCACATAGTTTTAGCCCCGTTACATCTTCCGCGCAGGCCGACTCGACTAGTGAGCTATTACGCTTTCTTTAAAGGATGGCTGCTTCTAAGCCAACCTCCTAGCTGTCTATGCCTTCCCACATCGTTTCCCACTTAACTATGATTTTGGGGCCTTAGCTGGCGGTCTGGATTGTTTTCCTCTTGACTACGGACGTTAGCACCCGCAGTCTGTCTCCCGGATATCACTCATCGGTATTCGGAGTTTGCATCGGTTTGGTAAGTCGGGATGACCCCCTAGCCGAAACAGTGCTCTACCCCCAATGGTGTTCGTCCGAGGCGCTACCTAAATAGCTTTCGGGGAGAACCAGCTATCACCGAGTTTGATTAGCCTTTCACCCCTATCCACAAGTCATCCCCCGGCTTTTCAACGACGGTGGGTTCGGACCTCCAGTGCCTGTTACGGCACCTTCATCCTGCTCATGGATAGATCACTCGGTTTCGGGTCTATACCCTGCAACTAAACGCCCTATTCAGACTCGGTTTCCCTACGGCTCCCCTAAACGGTTAACCTTGCTACAGAATATAAGTCGCTGACCCATTATACAAAAGGTACGCAGTCACGGAACAAGTCCGCTCCCACTGCTTGTATGCACACGGTTTCAGGATCTATTTCACTCCCCTCACAGGGGTTCTTTTCGCCTTTCCCTCACGGTACTGGTTCACTATCGGTCAGTCAGGAGTATTTAGCCTTGGAGGATGGTCCCCCCATGTTCAGACAGGATATCACGTGTCCCGCCCTACTCGATTCATCTAATGTGCCCTTTTAAGTACAGGGCTATCACCTACTACGGCTGAGATTTCCATCTCATTCCTCTAAAACACACTAGACTTAATGGGCTTATCCCAGTTCGCTCGCCGCTACTACGGGAATCTCAATTGATTTCTTTTCCTAAGGGTACTGAGATGTTTCACTTCCCCTCGTTCGCCTCGCAACACTATGTATTCATGTTGCGATACCTACCTTATGGTAAGTGGGTTTCCCCATTCAGACATCTCCGGATCACAGGATTGTTGCCGCCTCCCCGAAGCTTTTCGCAGGCTCACACGTCTTTCTTCGCCTCTGACTGCCAAGGCATCCACCATGTGCACTTAGTTACTTGACTATACAACCCTAAAACGTCGTACAGCTTCAACCTTAATACCAAGAACGCTTGATTCAGTTTGCTAGTTCTCTGATTTAAATCCTTGCGGACTCAAACCAGAAATAAACAATTATTTCAGACTCAATTAATTCATGCTGTTAAAGAGCTAATGTGTCTTCGTCAGATCACACTAATTTATCTGTCATACTAAAATCACAGAAGTTAATGAGCACTAATCCATGCTGATTAAATTCTATAATCTATCGTGCTGCCTAATTAAAGTGGAGTCTAGGAGAGTCGAACTCCTGACCTCCTGCGTGCAAAGCAGGCGCTCTACCAACTAAGCTAAGACCCCTCGATCTTGCAACAGTCACTCCATTGTCCATTTTAGCTTATCTTCTCAATAATGGTGGGCCTGACAAGACTTGAACTTGTGACCCCACGCTTATCAAGCGTGTGCTCTAACCAACTGAGCTACAAGCCCTGAGATAGATTCAAAGCATCGCTTTAAATCTATCGCAAGACAAGCAAAGCGCGTAGGCTTTATTGATGTCATGCAATCTACTTAAAACAACCACTTTAAACATAAAGCAATGTCAATGCAGTTTCTGCTTTTGTAAAGAACAACTTGTTGTGGATTCTTACCGGCTCCGGCAATATCGTTAAGGAGGTGATCCAGCCGCAGGTTCCCCTACGGCTACCTTGTTACGACTTCACCCCAGTCATCGGCCACACCGTGGTAAGCGTCCCCCCTAAGGTTAGACTACCTACTTCTGGTGCAACAAACTCCCATGGTGTGACGGGCGGTGTGTACAAGGCCCGGGAACGTATTCACCGCGGCATTCTGATCCGCGATTACTAGCGATTCCGACTTCATGGAGTCGAGTTGCAGACTCCAATCCGGACTACGATCGGCTTTTTGAGATTAGCATCACATCGCTGTGTAGCAACCCTTTGTACCGACCATTGTAGCACGTGTGTAGCCCTGGTCGTAAGGGCCATGATGACTTGACGTCGTCCCCGCCTTCCTCCAGTTTGTCACTGGCAGTATCCTTAGAGTTCCCACCCGAAGTGCTGGCAAATAAGGAAAAGGGTTGCGCTCGTTGCGGGACTTAACCCAACATCTCACGACACGAGCTGACGACAGCCATGCAGCACCTGTATGTGAATTCCCGAAGGCACTCGGGCATCTCTGCCCAATTCTCACTATGTCAAGACCAGGTAAGGTTCTTCGCGTTGCATCGAATTAAACCACATGCTCCACCGCTTGTGCGGGCCCCCGTCAATTCATTTGAGTTTTAGTCTTGCGACCGTACTCCCCAGGCGGTCAACTTATCGCGTTAGCTGCGCCAC
>NZ_KK211037.1:0-262026 GCF_000619845.1 Alkanindiges illinoisensis DSM 15370
TCAAAATGCTGGCGGTGCACAGTCTGGGCAGTAAACAGCAGGTCATTAAACGGCTGTCCATAAATCTGCGCCACTTCACCTCGTGTCCAGTCTGTGCGTTGCATGAAAACTTATCCTTTTAAAGCTGCTTTCTTGTCCATGATAAAACGCTGTGCCTGCTTGATTTTTTTCAGCACAGGTTTTGGAATGTTGGGGGCAATCAGCTTGGCCGCCTGGTTAAACCACATCAGTAAGGAAAAATCACCTTCCATCTGGATTTTGCCAGACTGCATGCCGGTCATAAATACAGTGGGATCACCTTTTAACAGGGTTTGTACTGCAAACAGGCTATCTTCAAAACGCAAGGTAAAATCCGGCTTGGCTGCTGTGCCTGATGCCATTTTGACGTGTTCATCCTGAATAATAAAATGGCGAGAAATACCATTTTTGCTTTCCAGCTGTAAGGTGAAGTTACGGCCATGCAGCAGTTCAATAAACTTGGGGCTGGTTTTGGACAGTTGCTGCATGCGCAGGCCTAAAGCCACCAGTAGCAGATCAAACGGATCGGTGCTGACATTAATCAGGGGTAACTTGATAACGGGAAGGGATGATAGATTCATGATTTAACTCTTGATATTTAAATTCTGGCAAATAGCTGATAATCACTATGGCTTGCATGCTAGCGCCTGTGGCTAGCCTTTGCAATGAATTGACAAGTCAAAAATGAAGCAAGCCAAATGAACCAGCAGGGTGCTTTATCATGCTATCAACCAAACCCGCAGGCTAGGTGATAAGTTTTTCATTTATGTTGTTTTTTTTAAGTCTATTTTTCTAACATTTCACTCAAAATAACTGGCTCATGCTGGCTTAACGGGGTCATTGGCCCATTGGCCACAGTTAAGCCAGCATGATTGATCTTAGTGACCTGACAGAGAGCCAAGGTCATCATCATACACTGGCGTATGTTCAATGCAGCGTTGCTGGGTTACCACAGACTGTTCATTGGTCGCAGCAAGCCAGGTGGCAAGCAATGCCAGTGCTGCACCTACGCCGGTCATATAACCCTGAAAATCGGTAAAACTAAACAGGTACTGGCTGCACACCCGGATAATTTCCAGGAAACACCAGAACAGCATTCCTGCCAGCATGAAGCCCAGCCAGCGGCGATACGGAGAAAAGAATATGATGATCATGCCCAAGGCCACCAGACCACCACCAATCATTGTGCTCATTTCACCATTTAACATGATGAACCCTCCTGTACGGGTGTGCGGGACACCGTAATCTAAGTTGTTGCACTATTGTGCAGCATGACATCACCACCAGACCCCATGTTGTGCTGCAACAATGCGTTTTCAGGTTTTGTTTATCTGTTTTTAAGTAGCGTTAATTTAATTAGCAGCTATTTTTTCAGTAACTCACCCTCATGACGTGGCAGGCTTCCCGGCGAATTATCATCTAATAATACAAGATGCCAGTTAAGGCAAAATGCCGGTAAAACCAGAAATGCTGCGTCATGGCGCTATTATGCGTAACTGCATAAATTTGAAAAGAGGTTAAAATGCCTATTGCGTCATGGAGTGACGCGTAGGCTAAATGTCATTACATTTTTACAGGCTTCAAAGCTTAAAAAAGCACTTATGTAACTGGATTTGCCTGTCATTACATTCACTGACCAGCAAAAAATTGCCAAAATATTTTTTTTAAGGGTGAAGCAGTCATTTGATTATTTTATTAGCAATGAGCACGTTACGCGATTTATGACAAAATATTAAAATGGATTGTAACCGTTCTGAAACCAATAAAAATATTGTGTAAAAAATAATCAGTTTCAGAACGTAAAAACCTTATAGTCTATGTAGATTAAAGGTTTACAAATCTTTATCACGAACGCCAAGCAGATATAATATTCCGTCTAGACCCACGCTGGAGATGGCCTGACGTGCATTTTCCCGTACTAATGGCTTGGCACGAAATGCTACCCCTAGTCCGGCAATGGACAGCATGGGCAAGTCATTGGCACCATCTCCTACGGCAATCACCTGTTGCAGGCTGATGCCATGCTTTTCGGCCAGTTCACGCAGTAATTCAGCCTTGCGGTTGCCATCCACCACCTGCCCAATCACTTCACCGGTGACAATGCCATCCACGACATCCAGCTGGTTGGCATACACTTCATCAATGCCTAGCTTGCGCTGTAGCATCTCAGCAAAATACTGGAAACCACCCGATAAAATCGCTGTGCGATAGCCCAGTGCCTTCAGCGTGGCAATCAGCCGTTCAGTGCCTTCAGTGATGGTCAGGCGTGCGGCAATTTTTTCCAGCACTTGGGTGTCCAGCCCTTTGAGCAATGCCACCCGTGCGGCAAAACTTTGCTTAAAGTCTAGCTCACCCTGCATTGCACGTTCGGTTATTTCAGCAACCTGTGGGCCAACCCCGGCTTCCAGCGCCAGCTCATCAATGACTTCCTGCTCAATTAAGGTAGAGTCCATGTCAAAGCACACCAGCCGACGGTTGCGGCGATAGGCATTGTCTTCCTGCACAGCAATATCAATCGACAGGTTAGTGCTCAGTTTCAGACAATCGGCACGCAGCGCCTGTGCATCCAGTAGCTGACCGCTTAAGCCAAATTCCACACAGGCCTTGCGATGCTGCTCGCTATCACTGTCATCCATGCCCAGACGGCCAGATAAACGGGTAACAGTTTCAATGTTGAAGCCATGCTGGGAAATAATTTGCGTAACAGCCTGCAAATGTGCCGCGGTCAATTCACGTGATAGCACTGTCACAATATATTTGGTTCTGCCGCCTTCTTTGACCCAGTGCTGGTATTCCTCAAAACTAATCGGTTTAAAGTACAAGGTCAGGCCAATTTCGTGTGCCAGCAACAGCATGTCTTTCATGGCCAGCGCGGCCTGAGTGGGCTGATCACTGGCCACCACAATGCCCAGCGTCAGTTGGTTATGGATGACCGCTTGTCCGACATCTAAAATATCCAATTGATGGGTGGTCAACACCTGCATCATTCGGTTAAATTGGTTAGGTTGATCAGGGCCTAAAAAAGAGATAAGAATTATTTCACGCATTAATCGTCTCAGGCTTGAGAAGCAAGTCGTGTAGAATCATAATCTATTTGTCATCCATTTGCCTGTTTACACAGTAGGAACTTTCACTTGAACGCGCCTCGCCAAGGGCTGTATGCCAGCCTGCTGATTATTAGTTTTGCCGTGCATGTCATCCTGATGGTGCATACGACCAACCACCAGCTGAGTCATACACGCGCCATTCAGGGCGATTTAATGACACGACAGCTGGCCGATGACAGCCTTGCCATGCTGGCACCAGTGGATACGGTGTCGCTGGCATTAATGGCCAATCGCTACACCAGCCGTCCCGATGTAGCATCCTTAAAAATCATGGCTGCGGATGGCCGGGTGCTGACCAGCAGTGGC
Organism: Alkanindiges illinoisensis DSM 15370; assembly: GCF_000619845.1. GTDB lineage: Bacteria > Pseudomonadota > Gammaproteobacteria > Pseudomonadales > Moraxellaceae > Alkanindiges > Alkanindiges illinoisensis. Next base: position 3,432 of record NZ_KK211037.1, read on the forward strand.
AATGCGCCCACACGCTCAGGTGAGGTCTTTAAAAAGAAAGTCTTGCTGGATCAAAAGAGCATTGGGCAAATTGAACTCACGCTGATTCAGCCCAGCATTGGTGAAATGATTCGTACCCAGTGGCTACCTATATTGCTGTCATTAATCACGCATCTGTTACTGTGGCTATTGTATCGCGTGGTAGCGCGTCCAACCCGGCGCGAATATCTGGCGACACTGGCGCGTGAGCAGCAATTGCAGGAACAACTGCTAGCTTTAAAACTGCATGCAGAACAGGCACAGAAAAATGCAGTGATGGCACGGGCAATGGCCAATCCTGCTGAAATCCCGAAACCTGCTCAAGCCAGCTCTAGCAACGATGGCTCAACGACAGAAACACAGGACAGTGCATTTATCCTGCGGATTGGTTTTGTTGACCCCAAGCAATTGCTGGGCACTTTAAGTCCCGGCCTGGCGCGTCCGTATTTTAGTTTGTGCCAGACCTTGCTGGAACAGGCAATCCAGCAAAACCGCCAGCATTTTGATGCGCTAGGCGGCAAGCCGGTAGAATGTAAAATCGTACAGCCGTTTGGCGAAAGTGGCGCGATTGTGAGTGCATCAGGCAACAATCCGCAAAGTGCGCTATTTTTGGCCCAATTGGCGCAGTTGTTTAACTTGCTGACCGAAGTGGTGTATCGCCGCCACCGTGACATCAAGCGCTTTGCCTTGCATACCCGCACGGCGCTGGCTGAGCCGCAACACAACCAGCCTGCGCAGGCACTGGCACAAAGCCTGATTCATCAGGTTGATGCCAACCAGCTGGCCGTGCACTTAACCGATGATCAGGTGTTGAACCTGCAACAGTATTTCCAGCTATCCCCGTTTGATAGCCCAACCGATGCCCAAACCCGTGAAGCATTACTGGTCACGGCTATGAATGTTGAGGGAGCGCGGTTTGTCAGCAAAGCCCGTGAACGGATTCTGGCCGGAGATAAGCCCGCCAGTCGCCCAGTTGTACAGCAGCCCCAAACTGATGCCACAGCAGAACTGGAAGACTAACGGGCTAATTGCAACTACCTAGAACCAGGCTGCAATAACAATGAGTTTAAAAAAAGCCAGTTTCAAGTAGACTGGCTTTTTTAATGAATAGTCTGGACATGAGCAGACTAAAAACAGGCTTTAAGGTGATTTAAACAAAAACACACTGATGCCAATCAGCAGGAAAATCAGCGCGGCAATCCGGTGAATCAGGCTGATGGGCAGACGTCCCGCCAAACGGTCACCAATAAAAACAGCCGGTGCATTGGCAATCATCATGCCAAGTGTCGTGCCAGCCAGCACCAGCATTAGACTGTCAAAACGTGCAGCCAGTGCCACCGTGGCAATCTGGGTTTTATCACCAATTTCAGCCAGAAAAAACAGCACAAAAGTGGCGCCAAATACACCAAAGCGCTGCCAGCGGCCAATACTGTCTTCTTCATCATCCAGTTTGTCGGGAATCAGCATCCAGCCAGCCATGGCAATAAAGGAAATGCCCAGAATCCAGCGCAATACTTCGGCATTTAAAAAATCGGCAAGCCATGCTCCCAAGGCTGCAGCCAGGGCATGGTTAAACAGGGTGGCCAGTAAAATGGCAATCAGGATTGGCAGCGGCTGGCGATAGCGGGCAGCAAGCAATAAAGCAAGGAGCTGGGTCTTGTCGCCCATTTCTGCAAGCGCCACAAGGCCGGTAGAAATCAAAAAGGCATTCATGGTGAGGTTCCGGGCTGGCACAATAAACCAGTGATTTTATCTTTTGCCAGCCCAGACGTGCCGCACCAGTCCAGAATGATTGGACTAGCGTGAAACAAAGATAAAATCAAAGGTCTTGCCAGTCCTGCCGGATAATAGCTGTACGATGCTTGAGGCAAACATCTGCATTATTCCAGCAGCAGGATTACAGCCGCCATGCCAGTTCAGCCCAGATAGTGTGGCTGTTAAGCAAGTATGTTGACGACTGCCAGTGTGAACCTTTAAAAGGCCAACACTGCGGCTACTCCCCAGTGATGGCTCATTATAGAACAACCCAGACTGATAAAACAAATCAAGATGACCGGGAAAATGCAGCCAAAAACCGTAAGCGGTTTAAGCGCTATTATAAAATGCCTGTACATTTTGCAGCATAAAGGCGTTCAGACGCTGTGATGCTAACCAGTGCGTTAACATGAAAATAAGAATATGTCGACTAAAGTTGGGCAAAACAGCGAAAAAATCGGTAGAATAGCCCGCCAAACGTTTTTTTAATCCAGTGCAAGCCTTAACAATGCACCGGATAGTTTTTTATCAAGGTAAATTTCATGCAGCTCAACAGCGTTGAAGAGCTAATTGCCGACATCCGTGCCGGTCGTATGGTCATTCTAATGGATGACGAAGACCGTGAGAATGAAGGCGACCTCATCATGGCCGCCAGCCATGTGCGTCCGGAAGACATTAACTTCATGATCACGCATGCGCGCGGTCTGGTGTGTCTGACCTTAAGCAAGGAACGCTGCCAGCAGCTGGATTTACCGCTGATGGTGGAGCGCAATGGCGCCCAGCATGGCACCAATTTTACCCTGTCCATTGAAGCCGCTGAAGGTATATCCACTGGAATTTCGGCAGCCGAGCGGGCACGTACCGTACAGGCCGCGGTAGCCCCACTGGCCAAGCCAACGGATATTGTACAGCCGGGCCATATTTTTCCATTAATGGCGCAGCCAGGTGGCGTACTGCATCGGGCAGGTCACACTGAAGCAGGCTGTGATCTGGCGCGACTGGCGGGTCTTGAGCCAGCCTCGGTCATTTGTGAAATTATCAATGAAGATGGCGAGATGGCACGCCGTCCTGACCTTGAAGTGTTTGCGCAAAAACATGGCATCAAGATTGGCACCATTGCTGACCTGATTCATTACCGCATGACCAATGAGCAAACCATTGAGTGTCTGGATGAGCAGCAACTGGATACCGAATATGGCCAGTTCCGTTTGCGTCGCTACCGCGAATTAGGCAGTCCCGACATTCATGTTGCATTAATTAAAGGCAACCCGGCGGAAGGCGTGAGCACCGTACGCGTGCATGGCTTTAATCCGGTGCGTGATTTGCTGCATGTACAGCAGGAGACATCCGCATGGCATCTTGACAGCATTTTAAAAACCATTGCTGGCAGTGAGCGTGGTGTGCTGGTGTGGATTGGTCAGCCGGTACTGGAAGATTTGGGTACAGCACTGGCGAATATTGCTAAACAGGATGGCAAACCTTCTTCCAAGGCCTTGTCGCAGCAATACCGCACCATTGGTGTGGGTGCACAGATTTTGCGTGATGTTGGGGTGCAACAGATGCGCCTGCTGAGTTCACCACTGCGCTTTAATGCTCTGTCCGGTTTTGATCTGGAAGTGGTGGAGTATTTGGCACCTGAGCGAGGATAAGCAGCGATTGATAATCGCTGCCCGAGCGCAAGAGAAAATCTATGATTTTCTGTGAGGATAAATCGGAGCACTGTTCCGTCCGAGCGCAAGATGAGCAGCTGCGCTGCGAGTTTGAAGATAAAGCGGAGCGCTACGCCTTGCGACATATATGTCTCAGATGCTGCGAGTGATGAGAAACATATTTCGCAAGTGTGGTTTTCTGTCAGGCTAAAGCGCTGCCTTAAGGGCAATGCAGATGTTCTGCATTAAGTATCGTGAAGCCTTGCTTCACAGCATGCAGAGATAAATCATCTTGTTTCGTAACTTTACTTTCAATGCGCTTAAAGCGTGGAAAGTAAAGCCAGCTTGATCAGGCATTTACATTATTAACTGGTTATTAATCAATTTTGAGGTTAAACATGAGCATTCGTACTGTTGAAGGTCAGTTGCATCAGGGCAGTGAAGACCGTTATGCCATTCTGGTGGGCCGTTTTAACAGCTTTGTGGTCGAGCATTTGCTGGACGGCGCTGTAGATATGCTAAAACGACACGGCGTGAATGAAGCCAATATTACGATTGTGCGTGCACCAGGTGCCTGGGAATTGCCTGTTGTGGCCAAAAAGCTGGCCGCCAGTAGCCAGTATGATGCCATTATTGCGTTGGGCGCTGTTATCCGTGGCAGCACCCCGCATTTTGACTTTGTGGCTGGTGAATGTGCCAAGGGTCTGGGCGTGGTGGGTCTGGAATATAGTCTGCCGGTGATTAACGGCGTACTGACCACTGACAGCATTGAACAGGCGATTGAACGCTCAGGAACCAAAGCCGGTAACAAGGGCAGTGAAGCCGCAGTCACTGCCATTGAAATGGTTAATTTGCTCAAGGCGATTTAATGACATGAGTGAGCAGCAAGACAGCTTTAAGTATCCCACTACATTTGCTGCCAAACGCAAGGCACGTCGTTTTGCCTTGCAGGGCTTGTATGAATGGCAAATGACCCATAACCCGGTACATGAAATTGAAGCACGTACCCGTGCTGAAAATGCCATGCACAAGGTTGATATTGGCTATTACCACCAGTTGTTAACGCAGGTGATCCAGCATACTACAGCACTGGATGAGCTGATTAAGCCATTGATTGATCGTGACTTAAGTGCGCTGGATGGTGTGGAACTGGCCACCTTGCGTCTGGGTGCGTTTGAGCTGCGTGACCGGCTTGAAGTGCCTTACCGGGTTGTGATAGATGAAGCCATTGAACTGGCCAAGCATTTTGGTGCAACTGATAGTCACAAGTATGTGAATGGGGTACTGGATCGATTGGCTCAGCAGTTACGGGCTGCCGAGAAAAACCAGTAAAGGAAAGCCTGATTTTAAGGCATGATTTTGAGGCAGGATATGGGCAAACTTTCTCTTGAACCGTTAAGCAAAATCGACGGTTTTGTTGCAGCAGCCATGGTGGATTGTACCAGTGGTTTGACACTGTCCACGTTGGGTGGCGGTATTGACCTTGAGCTGGCAGCCGCTGGCAATACCGAGGTGGTACTGGCCAAACGCAAGGTGGCTGAAAACTTGCAACTGGATGATAACATTGAAGATATCCTGATTAGCCTGAGCAAGCAGTATCACCTGATCCGGCCGCTGGAACGCAATCAGCAACTGTTCTTGTATCTGGTGCTGGACCGGGCCAAGTCCAATCTGGCCATGGCGCGCCACGAGCTACGTATTTTTGAAAGAGAGCTTGAGTTCTCCTAAGTGCATTGACTAAAACCGTCAGCTCAGTCTTGGCGGTTTTTTTTATGGAAAAACAGGTTGTACCAGTAAAACAGGTCATGCCAATGTTGCTGCTGAAATTTATGTTCTGCCCATGAATGAATTTGCGTTAATCCAGCAGTATTTTAAGCACGCTGCTTTAGCCACATCAAATGACTCGGCCAGTAGCGTGGTGCTGGGCATTGGCGATGATGCTGCCCTCATCCAGCCGCCTTCTGGTCAGCAACTGGTCATTACCAGTGATACGCTGGTGGCCGGTCGGCATTTTCCGCAGGATACTCCCGCGCATGCGATTGGCTGGAAGGCAGCAGCGGTTAATTTATCAGATATTGCAGCCATGGGAGCACGACCGTTTGCCGTGCTGATGGCGATTAGTTTGCCTGAGGTTGATCCGGACTGGCTGGCTCAGTTTAGCCGTGGCTTTTTTGACTGCTGTGCGCCGCTGCAAGTGCAACTGATTGGCGGTGATACCACCAAAAGTGCTGTGCTTAGTATTACAGTGACTGCACTGGGCTGGGTGGAACAGGATAGGGCGATACGGCGTGATGGGGCAAGGCCCGGTGATCTGGTGGTGGTATCCAATACGCTGGGCGATGCAGTCTATGCGCTTCATCATCCCGGCAGTGAGTTGCAGGAGCGTCTGGATTATCCGCAGCCGCGTAACCTGCTAGGTATGGCCTTGCAGGGTTATGCCAGTAGCATGCTGGATGTCTCCGATGGGCTGGCGCAGGATCTGGGTCATATTCTGGCAGCCAGTCAGGTTGGCGCGCAGCTTCATCTGGAAAACCTGCCGTTGTCATCAACCTTACAGCAATTGCCGCGACAACAGGCATGGCAACTGGCGCTGACCGGCGGCGATGATTATGAACTGTGTTTTACCCTGTCGCCCGAACATTTTGATGCGTTTTGCCAGCAGTTTGCCGGACAGTTTCAGGTGCAGGTGATTGGACAAATTATTCAGGGTTCAGGTTTGACCTTGCAGTATCAGCAACAGCCTTATGAGATGAATTTGCAAGGATATCAGCATTTTGACTAAGCAGCCTGCGCAGAAAATTGCCATTGATTTTCGTCAGCTGTCCATACTGGACAAGATTTTATACAGTCTGGGGGTGGGATTTGGCTCTGGCCTGTCTCCCAAGGCACCGGGTACAGTAGCTTCATTTGTAGTGCTGTTTTTGGCGCCGCTATGGCTATGGCTTGGCATTAGCGCCACCATCATTAGCATTGTGTTAATGACCGTGCTGGGCGTCTGGATCTGTGACCGTACCGCCGACATTATGCAGGTGCATGATGATGCGCGTATTGTCTGGGATGAATTTGCGGGGCAAAGCATTGTATTGCTGCCACTGATGGTATTTCACCAGATGCACTGGCTGGGCATTTTAGTTGCCTTTGGCCTGTTTCGCCTGTTTGATATCTGGAAGCCGTGGCCAATCCGTTATGCCGACCATCAGCTGACTGGCGGTTTTGGCATCATGATTGACGATATTTTGGCAGGAATCATTGCGGCTGCGGTATTATACGCCGGTTTAATTGTGGTCACGGGCGATACCGCAATTTAATGATTTGGGACTAATAGGTTTAGGGTTTAAACAACAATGACATTATCGGTAATTATTCTGGCAGCAGGTAAGGGAACACGCATGAATTCGCGCCTGCCCAAGGTGTTACAGCCACTGGCCGGACAGCCATTATTGGGCCATGTGTTTGCACAGGCCACCCGTTTGGGGGCAGAACGGGTCATTACCGTGATTGGTCATGGCAGTGAGTATGTGAGAAACACGTTTAGCCAGCAAGCAGTAGACTGGGTAGAGCAAACCGAGCAACTCGGCACTGGCCATGCAGTACAGGTCACGCTACCAGTCTTGCCTGCCAGCGGTCAAAGCCTGATTCTATATGGTGATGTGCCATTGATTCGTGCCCAGACCCTAAAGCAATTGCAGGAAGCCGCAGCAGGCGGTATTGCCATGATGACCCTGACGGTAGCTAATCCTGCTGGTTATGGCCGCATTGTGCGCAAGGACGGCAAGATCCAGCGTATTGTGGAACACAAGGACGCCAGCGAACAGGAACGCCAGATTACTGAAATCAACACTGGTATTTACTGCGTTGACAATGCCTGTTTGCACCGCTGGTTGCCAAAGCTGTCCAATAATAATGTCCAGGGCGAATATTATTTAACCGATATTGTAGAAATGGCAGTGGCTGACGGGCTGGACATTGGCAGCGTCCAGCCGGAATATGAATTTGAAGTGGAAGGCGTGAATGACCGCCTGCAACTGGCAGCGCTTGAGCGCCGTTATCAGGCGTATCAGGCCGAGCAGTTACTCAAAGCCGGTGTCACCCTGAGTGATCCGGCGCGCTTTGACTTGCGGGGACAACTGAGCACTGGTCAGGATGTGCGCATTGATGTCAATGTAATCATTGAAGGTGAATGTGAACTGGCTGATGGCGTGCAAATTGGCGCGGGTTGTATCCTGAAAAATGCCAAAGTGGGTGCTGGCACAGTCATTCTACCGTATAGCATACTGGATGATGTAGTAGTGGGCAGTAACGCGCATATTGGTCCGTTTGCCCGCCTGCGTCCCGGCACGGCACTTGCAGATGACGTCCATGTGGGTAATTTTGTAGAAATCAAGAATTCACAAGTGGGTCAGGGCAGCAAAGCCAACCATCTGGCCTATATTGGCGATGCCCTGATTGGCACTGGCAGCAACATTGGCGCGGGCACCATTACCTGCAACTATGACGGTGCCAACAAGCACAAAACCATTATTGGCGATAAAGCCTTCATTGGCTCCAATTCATCACTGGTGGCGCCGGTACAGATTGGCAATGGAGCAACAGTGGGTGCAGGTTCAGTAGTTACCAAAGCAGTCCCGGATGAAACTCTGGCTGTTGCGCGCGGGCAGCAACGCAATATTGAAAATTATCAGCGTCCCGTTAAAAACCCGATTAAATAAAAGGTAAAAGCTATGTGTGGTATTGTTGGGGGAGTTGCAGAGCGTCATGTGGCCGCGGTGCTGATTGAAGGCTTAAAAAAGCTGGAATACCGGGGTTATGACTCTGCCGGGGTGGCTTTGCTGGAAAACGGGCAAATTAATCGTGCGCGTGAAGCAGGCAAAGTGGCGCTACTTGAAGCCAGTGTGAAGACATCAAAAATAGATGGCAACATTGGTATTGCACATACCCGCTGGGCTACCCATGGTAAGCCTACGCAGGACAATGCCCATCCGCATATGTCCGGTGATGTGGCTGTGGTGCATAACGGGATTATTGAAAATTATCAGGAGCTTAAAAACGAGCTTGAACAGGCTGGTTATGTGTTCAAGTCACAAACTGATAGCGAAGTGGTGGCGCATCTGGTGCATCAGGCACTGCAGCAGCACAATAACCTGCTCAAGGCAGTACAAACCATTGTGCCACGCCTGCATGGTGCCTATGCGCTGGGCATTATTGATGCCAAACATTCGGATGAATTGATTGCTGTCCGTCAGGGCTCACCTCTGGTGCTGGGCCTTGGCATTGGCGAGAATTTCATTGGTTCTGACCAGCTGGCGCTGCTGCCAGTGACCAACCGCTTTATTTATCTGGAAGAAGGCGACATTGTACGCCTGACCCGCAGCGATGTTGAAATTTACCATCAGGGCGAGCGGGTAAGCCGTGCGGTCAATGAACTGGATATTAGTGTCAGTAGCAGTGACAAGGGCGGTTTTAAGCACTATATGCTCAAGGAAATTTATGAGCAGCCGGATGCCATTCAGCATACTTTGTCAGTTGGGTTGGATCACAACCAGTTAAAAGATGATTTTTTAAGCAGTGGCACTGAGGTTTTGCCAGCCATTCAGCATGTGCAAATCATTGCCTGTGGCACCAGCTATCATGCCGGCATGGTGGCCAAATACTGGTGTGAGCAGCTGATTGGCTTGTCATGTCAGGTGGAAATTGCCAGTGAATTCCGCTATCGCAGTCCGGTAGTGCTGAATAACACCCTGTTCATTTATATTTCCCAGTCCGGTGAAACCGCAGACACACTGGCAGCCCTGCGCGACATTAAGAAACGTGCAGCCGCTACACAGAAAAATATCGTGTCGCTGGCACTGTGCAATGTGCCCACTTCATCACTGGTGCGTGAAACCGACCTGCATTTGCTGACCCAGGCCGGGCCAGAAATTGGTGTGGCTTCCACCAAGGCCTTTACCACCCAGCTGGCTGCCCTGATGCTACTGGTGTTAAAACTGGGCAAAATCAATGGCTCACTGACTGCTACACAGGAGCAGGAATTGGTGCAGGCGCTGTGGCAGACGCCCAAAATCATTAACCAGTGTCTGGCGCTGGACAAGGACATTGAAGCCATGTCACGCCAGTTTGTGGAAAAACGCCACACGTTATTTCTGGGCCGTGGCACGCAGTACCCGATTGCACTGGAAGGCGCGCTCAAGCTAAAAGAAATTTCCTATATTCATGCCGAAGGCTATGCAGCGGGTGAATTAAAGCATGGCCCGCTGGCACTGGTGGATAATGACATGCCAGTCGTGGTACTGGCTGCCAATGACTACATGCTGGACAAGCTCAAATCCAACATGCAGGAAGTGCAGGCGCGCGGTGGCGAGCTATTTGTATTTGCCGATGAACATAGCGGTATTGCCAATAGTGACCGTCAGCATGTGGTGTATATTCCAACCGCCAATGCCTGGATTGCGCCAATTGTGTATAGCGTGCCTGTACAATTGCTGTCTTACCATGTGGCAGTGTTGCGCGGTACTGATGTAGACCAGCCGCGTAACCTGGCCAAGAGTGTGACTGTCGAGTAATACCATGATAAATCTGGATTAAACAGCATGCACCTGCACTGGTTTCGAAGCGACCTGCGTATTCACGACAATACTGCACTGGACGCGGCAGCCAGTCAGGGGCCAGTGCTTGCCCTGTACATCATTACGCCCAAGCAGTGGCAACAGCATGATGACGCCGCCTGCAAGGTTGACTTGTGGCGGCATCAACTCATTGAGTTATCGGCAGATTTGAAGCGTTTAAATATCCCGTTGCTGATTCGCCATTGTGACTGGTGGCAGGAGATTCCCGGTGTGTTACTGGAGATTTGTCAGCAGTACCAGGTTGAGCATGTGCATTGTAATGCCGAATATGCGGTGAATGAACGGCTGCGTGATACCGCAGTTCAGCAGTGTCTACAGCAACAGCAGATTGGTTTTAGCAGTTATCTGGATCAGTTGCTGTTTGAGCCGGGCAGTATCACTACCAAAAGCGGTGGTTATTTCAAGGTGTTTGGCCAGTTTAAGCGGGTGTGTCAGCAAGTCCTGTATGACCAGCTTCCGCAAATACTGTCCGCACCTGAGCCACAGGCAAAGTTACCCATTCAAAGCGACCCTGTCCCACAACAGATTGCCGGTTTTCAGCCGGTTGAGCCGCACATTGTGCAATGCTGGCCAGCTGGTGAAGCCCACGGCTGGCAACGGCTGGATGATTTTGCTGACGAAGCCATCAGCGATTATGCCGGGCAGCGTGATTTTCCGGCTTTAAGCGGCACCAGCCAGTTATCACCGTACCTGAGCGCAGGGATTATTTCAATTCGGCAATGCCTGCATGCGGCACTAAAGGCGGCCAAAGGCGAGCTGTTTGGCCCAGATGAAGGGATTAATACCTGGATTACCCAGTTGTTATGGCGCGAGTTTTACCAGCATATTCTGGTGGGCTTTCCACAGGTCAGCCGTCATCAGCCCTTTAAGCCGCACACTGCAAAACTGGCATGGCGGCAGGCACCCGATGACTTGCAACGCTGGCAGCAGGGCCAAACCGGTTTTCCCCTGATTGATGCTGCCATGCGCCAGCTGCAACAAACCGGCTGGATGCACAACCGCCTGCGCATGATTGTGGCCATGTTTTTAAGCAAGAACCTGCTGATTGACTGGCGACTGGGCGAGCAATGGTTTATGCAACATCTAATTGACGGTGATCTGGCAGCCAACAATGGTGGCTGGCAATGGAGTGCATCGACAGGCACAGACAGCGTGCCGTATTTCCGTATTTTTAACCCCGTGACCCAGTCACAAAAAATTGATCCGGATGGCACATTTATTCGCCAGTGGCTGCCGGAACTTGCGTATCTGGACAATAAATCCATTCATGCCCCACATTTATCGCGTAGTGTAAAAGCCGGAACACTGGATTATCCGGCGCCGATGGTTGATCTGGCAACAAGCCGTGACCGGGCCATTGCTGCATTTGCTGCCTTAAAAAATTAGGACAAGTCAGGATTTAACAAAAAATTTGCGCAAAATCATGGCAACTACTTGGCAAGGCAGATAAAAGCGCTAATCTATGCTCACGTTAGGGTAATGAAAACTGCTGGCCAGTGTGATAAAAAGAGCATGTCATGCACAGCAGGCACAATGATTGTATCAATGATGGAATTTTTATGAGTAAAGCGCTTCCCGTTGTTCTTGCAGCTATCATCATCGGTGGCGCATTAACTCCGGTTTATCTGGCCAAACAGGCCACTCCGGGTCAGCATGCCAAGACTGGTCAGACCAGCAATGCTGCCACCAGTAATATCCAGAAAATCAGCTATGCGCTGGGCTATCAGGTGAGCAGCCAGACGCCACCGGAAATGGACACCGAGCTGTTTGCTGAAGGCATGCGCGATGGTCAGGCCAAAAAAACGCCGCGTTTTACCGAACAGGAAATTAATCAGGCATTAATGGCCTATCAGCAGGAAGTGCAAAAGCAGCAGCAACAGCACCTGCAGCAACAACAACAGCAGCAACAGGCAACTGCCAATAGCGCCACTCAGGCAGGTGAGGCCTTTCTGGCAGCCAATGCCAAGAAGCCGGGAGTAATCACCACAGCCAGCGGCCTGCAATATCAGGTTATCAAGGAAGGCACCGGTGCGACGCCCACGGCATCGTCCGAAGTTAAAGTTGACTATGAAGGTAAGCTGATTGATGGCACGGTGTTTGACAGCTCCATCAAGCGTGGCGAACCGCTGACCTTTGGTTTAAGCCAGGTGATTCCGGGCTGGACTGAAGGCCTGCAACTGATGAAAGAAGGTGCCCATTACCGTTTCTTTATTCCAGCCAGTCTGGGCTATGGTGAAACCGGTGCAGGTGAAGCCATTCCGCCTAACAGTACCCTGATTTTTGATGTGACCCTGATTAAGGTAAATCCTTAAACAGGTAAGTCGTAACCATCCGGCAGCAGCGTTGGCTTTAAGCCAGTTACTGCCGGGTTGGTTGGGATTATGTTTACTGTCATTTTATTGTTTTGCTGTATTAACACCTTTTTATCAGTCATTTGCCAAGTCAGTGGCAACTAACCTGCAAGACACATCAGTAACTGCCTCAGGTTAATGAAAGTAATGGAATTGAAATCATGAAAAAAATTGTTTTGGGACTAACCTGCGGTGTATTGAGCCTGTATGGCGCAGCTTATGCAGCACCTGCCAAAAGCACAAAGAAAGCCAGTAGCAGCCCGGCCAGCAGCATTAATGAAAATAGCTCTGAACTGCAAAAAGTGGGCTATAGCTTTGGCTATATCATGGGCAAAAGCAACACCGAAGCCGTCAAGGATCTGGACGTGAATACCTTCATTCAGGGCTTCCGTGATGGCTATGCCGGCAAGCCTGCTGGCTTAAGTGAAGAGCAAATGAAAGCAGCCTTACTGGAATACAAGCACAACCAGGAAGCGCAAGACATGAAAGTCTTTGAGCAGCAGGGCAAGGTAAATAGCGACGCGGGTGCCAAGTTTCTGGCGGAAAATGCTAAAAAACCCGGTATCACTACCACGGCTAGCGGACTACAGTATGAAGTGATCAAACAGGGCACGGGCAAGCGCCCAACCGCCAAGGCCAAGGTGACTGTGCATTATGAAGGCAAACTGATTGATGGCACCGTGTTTGACAGCTCGATTGACCGCGGTGAGCCAATTACTTTCCCGCTGGATCAGGTGATTGCAGGCTGGACCGAAGGCCTGCAACTGATGCAGGAAGGCGCCAAATACCGTTTCTTTATTCCAGCCAAGCTGGGCTATGGTGAAACCGGTGCAGGCAATACCATTGGGCCAAACAGCACGCTGATTTTTGATGTTGAATTACTAAAAGTCGAAGAATAAGGCGTAATGGCAACTGTTTAATACTTAAAAAGCCACGTGCTTTTTAAGTATTAAAAAAGCTGAAAACCGGATTAAAAGTTTTCAGCTTTTTTTATGGCATATTGAATTTGCTAAGGGCTTCGATGAAAACCCCTACTGATCAGACAGCGTGTCAAACTGGCTTTTTAGCAACCAGGCTTTTGCAGTTTGAGCACAGCCAGCCTAGCCATTAACAATCGATCCGCCATTTACATGAATCACCTGACCAGTAATATAACTGGCATCATCCGACGCCAGAAATAAATAGGCAGGTGCAACTTCACTCGGCTGCCCCATGCGTCCCATTGGCGTGTCCTTGCCAAACTTTTCCACTTCCTCGGCATCAAAACTGCTGGGGATGAGTGGCGTCCAGATTGGCCCCGGTGCAACGCCATTAACCCGGATACCGCGTTTTTGCTTCATCAGGTTGCTGGACAGGCTGCGGGTAAAGGTGGTAATCGCCCCCTTGGTGGATGCATAGTCAATCAGCTCGTCATGGCCCTGATAGCTGGTAATACTGGTGGTGTTGATGATGCTGTCGCCTTCATTTAAGTGCGGCAATACAGCACGAGTGGTATTAAACATGCCAATGATGTTGGTTTTAAAGGTTTTTTCCAGTTGTTCATCATCAATATCGGTAATATCTTTTTGCGGATATTGCACCCCAGCGTTATTCACCAGAATATTGATTTTGCCAAATTGCTGAATCACCTGTTGCACTGCTTTTTTTACACCCTCATGGTCACCCACATCCTGCTGAATAATCAGGCAACGGCGGCCTTCATGTTCTACCAGTTTTTTGGTTTGTTCGGCATCGTCATTTTCATCCAGATAAATAATGGCCACATCAGCACCTTCACGGGCAAACAGCACGGCTGTCGAGCGGCCGATGCCACTGTCACCGCCACTGATCAGCGCGACCTTGCCATCCAGTTTTCCGCTACCCTTATGGCTGGCCTTGATAATTTCCGGCGCCGGATACATGGCATCCTGATCGCCCGGCTGATGGGTTTGTTCCTGTGCCGGTGCACCGTTGGGATAGTGATCAACGTTATTGCTCATTGAAATGCTCCTCATGGGTTTAATTGTTATTTACCCTAACAACAGGACGTGTAGCGTTCATTAAAGCCTGAGTGCACTTTTGGTAAGAGCATTGCAGCCCTTTGTAAGTCTTTGGGATTTATCTTTGGCCAGGTTTTTTAAAAGGATGCGCTGAACAGCATTTCAATTTTTAGTAATGAATCTCCTACGGCGCCAGTTCCGGCAATTGTGCACGTAGGCGCACCAGCGCTGTACGCAGTCCTTCTTCCAGTACCGGGTGGTAAAACGGCATGGCCAGTAACTGCTCGATAGTCAGGCCCTGCTGGATGGACCACGCCAGCAAATGCGCCAGATGTTCGGCATCATTGACCAGCAGTTCTGCACCCAGGAGCTTATGGCTTTGCGGACAGCCATACAGTTGAAGGGCTCCTTCGTTTTTATCCTGAATGGTGGCGCGGCCTTGGGTGCGATACGACACTTCGGCACAGGCAAACGGAGTGTTGGCACGGGTTAATGCCTGATGCGACTGGCCTGCCGTAGCCATTTGCGGCTGACTAAAAACAATACTCAGTCCGGTATAAGGTTCAAATGGCTTGATCTCCGGGTAATGCGCAGCGTTAATGCCGGCAATCCGGCCCGCATTGGCTGCTTCATGCTGCAGCGCTTGCGTGGTGGATACATCCCCGGCAATAAAAATGGGCAGGTTATCAAGCTGCATGGTCAGCGGATGCTGGACAGCGCCTTTGATGCCCTGATATCTGGCATCAATATTGTCCAGACCCAGCGTATTGAGACTGCTTTCACGGCCAATGGCAGCCAGCAGGTATTCGGCTTTAGCCTGCCCGCTATGCTGGTTGAGCTGGCCCGGCAGGCTGCGATGATAATGCAGTACTACCTGATCTGCCTCAAGGTACACCTGCTCAATGCTGCTGTTATCAATATAATTAAGTTCCCGAGTGAGCAATGCAGTGGCCAGCTTGCGCAAGTCAGGATTGCTCAGGCCGCCAATATTATTGCCTTTACCCATGAGAGTCACTTCAACCCCCAGCCGGGCCAGTGCCTGTGCCAGCTCAATGCCAATTGCCCCGCTACCGACCACAATCATGCTTTTGGGCAGGGCCGGAAGGTTAAAAATGGTATCGCTGGTGAGCAGTTTGTGCTTGAGTGCCTGTTGCCATTGCGGATCAACACGCGGGATAGACCCCGTGGCAATAATGCTGGCTTTGGTGTAAATGGTGTCCTCACCCACCTTAAGCGTGGTGGCATCGATAAAATGCGCCTTGCCCTGTTTTTTGTGCTCGGCAGGCCACTGATCGACCACAGCCTGCGCATGACCAGTAAAGTAGTCCCGCAAGTGTTGTACGCGCTGCATGACTGCTTTGGCATCAATGCGGGTTTGGTTAGCAATACCAAATTCACTGGCATGCTGGCTGGCCTGTGCATACTTGGCCGCTTCAATTAATAACTTGCTGGGCATACAGCCCACACGCGCACAGGTGGTATCCCAGGGGCCAGCATTCACAACCAGCACATTGCTAGTCTGTTTGACCACCTGGTTGTATGCCGACTGTCCGGCAGTGCCTGCCCCAATAATGACCACATCGTAGCTATGCTGGCTCATGCGCGTGTTATTCCTGAAAAGCTGAGAATCATGCGGGTAATATAGCGAACAATACCCGTTCTGGCAGGTTTCACCGGCAAAAATTAATAAAAGCTAAACATTGGAAGCCAATGAAACAACAGAGTTTATGCTGAATACAGCAGTTTACAATGGCTTAAACAGGATGCCGGATTTCCTCTACAATCAACGCACACACAGCAGTTTGTTTGCTGCTTAAAAAACGCTATGCTGTGCTACTGAGTAAACACCGTGCTATCAAGGACCGCAAATGAGCCAGCCATTTCAACTTAAAGCCCAGTATCCCCTGTATCTGGCTAACCAGCCCGTCGAAACGACATCATGGCTGGAGGTGACTGACAAATTTAGCGGCAAGGTGGCAAGCCGTGTGGCACAGGCCGATACCCAGACCTTAGATCAGGCGATAGCTGCAGCAGTCAATGCCGAGCAGGCCATGGCTGCATTAAAGCCTTATCAAAAACAAAAAATCCTGCAACATTGTGTGCAGCGCTTTAAAGAACGCAGTGATGAGCTGGCGCAGATTCTGGTGATTGAAGGCGGCAAGCCGATAGGGTCAGCCAAAGCCGAAGTTTTACGCCTGATCAGTACCTTTCAGCTGGCCGCCGATGCGGTCACGCAAATGGATCAGGGTGTGGTGATGCCACTGGCGGTGACCGAAGCCGCAGCCAGTTATCGCGGCATGGTGCAGCGTGTGCCAGTGGGTGCGGTATCCCTGATTAGCCCGTTTAATTTTCCCTTAAATTTAACTGCGCATAAAATTGCCCCAGCCATTGTGGCAGGTTGTCCGTTTGTCCTAAAGCCAGCCAGCCTGACGCCTATTAGCGCCATTATTATTGGCGAAGTGCTGGCAGAAACCGACTTGCCAGCAGGTGCATTTTCCATCATGCCGTGCCACCGCGATGCCGCTGATATCATGGTCACCGATGACCGCTTTAAGCTGCTGAGTTTTACTGGTTCGGATCAGGTGGGCTGGGACATGAAAGCGCGTTCTGGCCGCAAGAAAGTGGTGCTGGAGCTGGGTGGCAATGCTGCGGTGATGCTGGAAGAAGATGCCAATGTGGACAAGGCACTGGACCGCCTGATTGCGGGTAGCTTTGGGCAGGCTGGGCAGGTGTGCATTAGCGTGCAGCGTATTCTGGCCCATGAAAAAATTTATGATGAACTCAAAACCAAGTTTGTGGCACGTGCCAAAGCCTTAAAAGCGGCTAATCCGGCGTTAACTGACACGGTGGTTGGGCCAATGATCAAGGAAAAAGAAGCCGTACGGCTAAAAGGCTGGATTGATGCAGCAGTGAATGAAGGCGCAAGTTTGCTCACGGGTGGTGAAATTAGTGGGGTCATGCTGGAAGCCACCGTGCTAGAAAATGTTCATTCAGAATCCGATGTGTACCAGCATGAAGCCTTTGGCCCCGTGGTGATTCTGGAAAAATACAGTGATTTTGATGAAGGCATCGCACGGATTAACCAGAGCCGTTTTGGCTTGCAGGCCGGGGTTTATACCAACGATTTGAACAAAATGTTTAAGGCATGGGATAACCTGCATGTGGGTGGCGTGATTATCAATGACGTACCGACTTTCCGGGTGGACAACATGCCGTATGGTGGTGTCAAGGACAGTGGACTGGGCCGTGAAGGCATTCATGCGGCAGTGCTGGACATGACCGAAGAACGGGTGCTGGTGATCAAGCAGTAAGCCACTTGCTGCCAGTAAATCCAACGCCATGGCAAGATGAATTGTCCTGGCGAAAAAGCCTGTTTCAGGGTGGTCATAGCACAAATCACCACTATGAGATATACGACCAAATAACGATGAACGCCCGGGGCAGTTTTTTTGCCGAGGGGCTACAGGGCAGCAATGGGGTTTTAGGTATAATTCCTCGCTTATTGATGATATCCGGCAAGGACGTTTAGCATGTCACACGTGCGTGAAAACTGGTCAGCGCGCTCAGGCTTTATTTTTGCAGCCGTAGGTTCTGCAGTGGGTCTGGGCAATATCTGGCGCTTTCCTTATGTTGCCTATGAAAATGGCGGTGGTGCATTTTTGCTGCCTTACCTGATTGCACTGCTCACTGCAGGCCTGCCTTTGCTATTTCTGGATTATATTGTAGGGCACCGCTACCGGCGCTCGCCACCACTGGCCTATCAGCAAATTACCCCAAAAGCCGAATCACTGGGCTGGTGGCAGGTGATGGTATGCCTGTTTATTGGCATGTATTACGCCAGTGTGCTGGCCTGGGCAGCCAGCTATGTGTATTTTTCCTTTGGGCAAAAATGGCAGGGCAATCCCGAACAGTTTTTTATGCAGGATTACCTGCAAAGCAATGGCGGTAGCAGTTTAAGCTTTGAGATTATTCCGCATTTGTTTTTTCCGATTGTGGGCATGTGGGCGCTGGTGCTATTGATCTTGTATCTGGGGGTCAAGCGTGGGGTAGAGCTGTCCAACAAGATTTTTATTCCGCTGCTGATTGTGCTGTTTATGATTCTGGTGGTGCAGGCGGTGCGCCTGCCGGGCGCGGTGGAAGGTTTAAATGCTTTTTTTACCCCAAACTGGCAAGCCATGACGGATTACAAGGTGTGGCTGGCCGCGTACGGACACATCTTTTTTTCCTTGTCAGTCGGCTTTGGCATCATGGTGACTTATGCCTCTTATCTGGGCAAGAAAGCCAACCTGACTGGCGCTGGGCTGGTGGTGGGACTGGCCAATTCCTCATTTGAAATTCTGGCTGGCATTGGTGTGTTTTCAGCACTGGGCTTTATGGCACATGCACAAGGTGTTCCGGTTAAGGACGTAGTGAGTGGCGGAATTGGTCTGGCCTTTATTGCCTTCCCGCAACTGATCAGTAGCCTGGGCAGTAGCGGTGACTGGTTTGGTTTCCTATTTTTTAGCTGCTTGGTGGTGGCTGGAGTAACCTCACTGGTGAGCGTGATGGAAGTGCCGATTAGTGCCTTTCAGGATAAGACCGGTTGCAGCCGGCAAAAGGCCGTGCTGGGTATTGGGGGTGGCACCGCACTGTTGTCGATCTTGTTGTTTTCTACTGCCAATGCGATTTCGCTGGTGGATATTGTTGATCACTTTATCAACAATATTGGCATTGTACTGGGGGCCTTGCTGTCCATTACGCTGGTAACGTGGCTGATGCGCCGCAAGCTGGATGACTATACCGAACACAGCAACCAGATTTCCAGTATCAAGCTGGGCAAGCTCTGGCAGTTGCTACTGATCATCGTTACGCCCTTAAGCCTGCTGATTGCACTGGGCCTGACCATACATGAACTGCTAAACAGCGGCTATGGCAATTATCCGGGCTGGCTGGTGATGCTGTTTGGCTGGGGCAGTTTATTGTGCTGTCTGGCTGGGGCATTTTTATTGAAATATTTGCCGCGTAGCCCGGCAGCGCCAGACGCTAAACCTGATCCACACACCGGAGAACAGTCATGAATAGCAGCGCTGTATTTATGATGATACTGTCTATTGTGCTGCTGTGGGGTGGCTTGCTGGCGGCAATTATTCATTTAACCCGTCATCCTGATGAGTAAGCCCGTTTTTAACGGGTCAGCATAAATCAGACTGGTAGATTATCCCCCTGATTCACCCCCAAGGCATTGTCCAGCAAAAGCAGCACAACCGGACACGTGGAGGCACGAGACACCCAGACAACACATCCCTAATCAACTGAACTTGAAGTTTTAGGCTCTCAGGTTCATGGTGACGATACAGCATGTCTGGAATATATCTCATGCCTGAAATTGCAGCATCCACCTTAATCATTGCCTTTGCGGTCACACTGGCGGCCGGACTTGCCACTGTGGTTGGCAGCGGTCTGGTACTGGCCAGTAAAAAGCCCAGTCCGCGCCTGCTGGCATTTGGGCTGGCCTTTGCGGGTGGTGCGATGGTGTATGTGTCGCTGTCGGAAATCCTGAACAAATCCATTGCCGCATTTAACAATGTTTATGGTGAGCGGCTGGGTTTTACCTATGGCACACTGGCATTTCTGGCAGGAGTCTTTGCCATTGTGCTGCTGGATCATGTGATCCCCAATCCGCATCAGGCACTGGAAACCAGCGATCCTTTATATCAACAGCACAATACGGCTTATATCAAGCGGGTTGGCCTGCTCACGGCAGTGGCCATTACCCTGCATAATTTTCCAGAAGGACTGGCCACGTTTTTTTCCATGTTGGACAGTCCTGGTATTGGTGCGCCGCTGGCAGCAGCCATTGCCATTCATAATATTCCTGAAGGCATTGCCATTGCCGTGCCGGTTTATTTTGCGACCCGCAACAAATGGTATGCCGTGGGAGCAAGCCTGATTTCCGGGCTGGCCGAGCCACTGGGTGCGCTAATTGGTTATGCCTTACTGGCCCCGTATTTATCGCAAACGGTATTTGGTACGGTGTTTGGCATGATTGCCGGCGTGATGGTGTTTTTGGCACTGGATGAATTGTTGCCCGCCGCCAAGCGCTATGCACAGGGTCATGAAACCGTGTATGGACTGGTGAGTGGCATGGCAGTATTGGCGTTGAGCCTGATTTTATTTAAATGGTAGACACGATGCTTGCCAGTTATCGCAAACAAGGCAGCGTTAGCCTCTGGCTGCTAACCCTGCCTGAAGTGTGCTTATACAAATCGGCTTCTAGTCAGTCTGGGTTTTATAATACCCATAAGCGCCCATAGCCATAATCATGAGTACAATTCCGTAGTGATTCCAGAAATCACGCTCACGACTGGATAACGGATAAATGGCCTGATATTTTTCCTTAACGTCTGTTTCCAGCTCGGCGACGAAAAGATCAGCCTTTTTGATGCCCATCATTTCGCAGTTCCACGACCAGATATCGGCCCCAAAAAGGCCCCAGCTTAAACCCGTCGCCCGTAATGATTAATTGATTAAGTTTTATGTAGCGAAAAACATTTTCCGGTTTGAAATCTGGCATTCGCCAGTTTCTGTCAGGAGTCGGCTATAATAGGCCATTCATTAAGCATGATCCCAGAATATACCCGTGAAGCTGATTTTTGCCGGAACTCCCGAATTTGCCGCTACCGCATTGCAAGCCCTGATTGAAGCAGGCCATGAGATTGTGGCGGTATACACCCAGCCGGATCGTCCTGCCGGGCGTGGCCAGAAGCTGACTCCCTCGGCAGTTAAATCACTGGCGCTGCAACATGGCTTGCCAGTGCACCAGCCCTTAAGCCTAAAAAGCAGCAGTGAGGAAGGAGTGGCAGCCCAAGCCCAGCTTAAGGACTATGCGGCAGATGTCATGGTGGTGGCAGCCTACGGCCTAATTTTGCCCAAGGCTGTGCTGGACATTCCACGTTTTGGCTGCCTCAATATCCATGCCTCACTATTGCCACGCTGGCGTGGTGCGGCGCCAATTCACCGTGCCTTATTGGCAGGTGATGTACAAACCGGTATTACCATCATGCAAATGGATGTGGGGCTGGACACGGGCGATATGCTGTATAAAAGCAGTTGTCCGATTGCCACCACAGAAACCAGCAGCAGCCTGCATGACAAGCTGGCACAACAGGGCGGTCAGGCCATTACCACGGTTTTAGCCAGTCTGCAAACCTTGCAGGATTATCAGGCCCGGCGTGAACAGCAGGACGAAGCGCAAGCTACCTATGCGCAAAAACTGGTAAAAGCAGAAGCCCAGATTAACTGGCAACTGCCTGCGTCCGAGCTTGACCGCCAGATTCGCGCCTATCAGCCGTGGCCAGTGTCATTTTGCACGCTGTATAGTGGCAGTGAGAGTGGCAGTGGTAATGAGAATAACAGGGGCGATGCACAGGTTTTACGGATCTGGTCAGCCCGGTTGAGTGATGCACAAAGTGAGCAGCCAGCGGGCACGATCATTCAGGTAGACAAGCATGGGGTGCAGGTGGCGTGTGGCAACCGTACGGTATTACAACTCACCAGCCTGCAATGGCCGGGCGGCAAGGCGCTAAATAACGTACAAATCTTACAGGCCCAAAAAATTCAGGCCGGGCAGGTGCTGCAATGAATCCATTCAAACAAAACCAGCTACAAGCCAGAACAGCACTACAGCATAAAAAGCCACAGCCTAAAAAAGCACAGACTCAAATGGTACGCCTGAACCTGCGTGCCCGGGTCATTGTATTGTTGCAGCAGGTGAGTGAAGGACAGTCGCTTAACCAGATTCTGCCGCAAGCGCTGGAACAAACCCCGGTTAAGGACAAGGGTTTGTTAAACGAACTGGTGATGGGCACACTGCGCCACTGGTTTGCACTAGATGCCCAGATTCAGCCCATGCTGGCCAAGCCCTTAAGTGACAGCCGGGTACATATTGCCCTGCTGCTGGGCCTGTACCAGTTATTGCAAACCCGCATTCCGGCGCATGCCGCCATTAGTGAAACGGTTGAAGCCATCAAGCAGCTTCGGCTGGATAAGGCCAGTGGTCTGGTCAATGCACTGTTACGCCGTGCTACCCGTGAAATGGAAAGCATTCACGCTAGTTTTACCCAGCATCATGGCTTGCCAAAATGGCTATATCAACAACTAAAAAAAGACTGGCCACAACAGGCTAATGACATTAGCCAGACCTTGCGGCAAACAGCGCCACTAACCTTGCGCATCAATAGCCGCCAGCGGTCACGCAGTGGCTATTTGCAGGCGCTTGAGCAGCAGAACATTGCGGCAACGCCCTGCCAGTTGTCCAGCGATGGGATTGTGCTACAGCAGGCGGTGCAGGTGACAGAATTGCCCGGGTTTGCTGAAGGCTGGTTTTCGGTACAGGATGAGCATGCCCAGCTTTGTGCGACTTTTTTGGGCAGTTTAAATGATCAGCGTGTGCTGGATGCCTGTGCCGCGCCGGGTGGCAAAACCGCACATCTGCTGGAAAAAAATAGTCCGGCCTTACTGGTGGCACTGGACAATGATGAAAAGCGCCTGAGCCGGGTACATGAAAACCTCAATCGTTTGCAACTGGCTGGCCCACAGGTCAACGTCATTACTGCGGATGCTGCCATATGGCAAGCGGACACCCTGTTTGACCATATCTTGCTGGATGCGCCCTGTACGGCCACAGGCGTGATTCGTCGTCACCCGGATATTCGCCTGCTACGCCAGCCTGGTGATGTACAGCAAACCGTACAGTTACAGGCAAAACTGCTGGATCACTTGTGGCAACAATTAAACGTGGGCGGTAGCTTGCTGTATGTCACCTGTTCCATTTTAAAGCAGGAAAACCAGCAGCAAATGCTGGCATTTATGGCACGCCATCCTGATGCCCGGTTGCAGCTGCTCACTATTGAAGGCGCAATAGCACAGGAGGCCGGAATTCAATTGTTACCGCAACCGCAGGGCGGCGACGGTTTTTATTTTTGTGCTTTAAGCAAAACTGCTTGAATTGAAGATAAAGGGCTACTGCGCTGTGGTCCTTTTATGCACAAATAAATTTATTTTAGGGACTGATTAACTGACAGGTCATCAGTTTTTAAGCCAGCCGATATTTAACCCGTCAGTTAAATAAAATATAAGTTTAAAAATATCTCCTCTGCATCGCATTATCCACACCCAAAGGCCCGGTTTTTAACTCCTAAACTTAACAAGATCACCAAAGCTATTGAAAAAGCAAAATTTTTTACTGAAAAAATTTGTTGATAAATTGATCAATCAGGCAGCATACTGCATGCTGATAGTGTAATAACAAATTTAACCCATTTAAACAAAAAATAACGAAGCGTTACCTATCTGTTGTATTGGTTATTTTATCGTAAAAGCATGTATCCCAATTGATAAAATTAAGTGGATCAAATAAAGTTTATCCTGACACAAATGTTGCTCGTAATTTGCAATAGTTCACATTTTTCGTGAGGCGATCTCACCACCCTTAATAAACTGGAATGAGGTAAGGCATGCGCAGGCCTTGGCATCTTAAAACACGGGTTAGCACAACAATGATAAAAACGACTGGGCTAACCGGCCTCCTGTTACTGATCACTCAGGCAGCTCAAGCTCTGCCGGTTCCCGGTAGCCAGATTACCAATATTGCCAGTGGTGATTATGTTGATGAACAGGGCAATGTACAGGTTATCAATTCCAATCCGGTATCGCTGACCATCCAGAAAGTCTATGCACTCACCCTGCAACAAAACCAGCAGCAGGTTGCAACTCTGGGTGCCCCGGTGGCTTTTCCGCATTTACTCACCAATACCGGGAACAGTGCGGACCAGTATTTGCTGACTCTGACCCAGCTGAGTTCAGCCTTTAATATGATGGGCCTGTCGATCTATGCCGACCGCAATCAGGATGGCGTTGCAGATGACAATGTCAACCTGAACAACACGCAGGTGAGTCTGGAATCCGGTGAGTCACTGGCCGTGGTGGTGGTGGGTTCAGTCCCGGTCAATAGCACCGCCGCCAGCCAGTCCAGCATTAGCCTGCAAGCTACCAGCCAGCAAAATCCGGCCTTAAACCAGCTGGTCACCGATGTGGTCACTGTGGTGGACCAGGCGGTGATTAATGTCACCAAGTCACAAAGCATTAGTAGTGGCAGCAATGGTGCCATTATTACTTATACCTTTACCTATACCAATACCGGAACTGCGGCCGGGCGTTTGTCCTTAACTGACCTGCTAAATGCCTCACTGCAATATCAGACTAACAGTGCGGTTTGGTCTAGCGGTACCACCTTAACCGATGCCGATGACAATGAAGGCAGCGTAAATGCCAACAATACGGGCATTAGTTATAAACTAGTGGGCAGTAGCCAGATTGAGTTTGGGCTGGACAGTATTGCGCCGTTAACCAGTGGTTCGGTAAGCTTTAAGGCAGTGGTTCGTAGTACGGCCGACAAGAAAATCCCCAATACCGGAAACTATAGCCAGTATAACGGCAGTAATACTACGCCAGTAAAAACCACCACCACCAATACTGTGGTGTTTACCCGTCAGGACCAGCTGGGTGTGGTACTTAACAACACCTCACTGTCCAGCAGCAATAACGGCAATCCGGCCAGCAGCCCGGACAACCTGATTGTTAAAAACGGCGTGGTGGCCGGACAAGAAGTCAGCTTTGACAACTATGTCTGGAATACTGGCAATACCAGTGATACCTATAATTTAAGCTACTCGGCCAGCAACCTACCTGCCTGTGCACAAGTACAGTTTTTTGCCGCTGATGGCAGAAGTCCGCTAAACGACAGCAATGGTGACGGACTGGTGGATACCGGTGCGCTGGCCAGTGGTCAGGCGCGCCTGATCAAGGTGGTGGTGATTACCACGCCCACCTGTAGCAGCAATAATGTAATCAATATTGATGTGCAGGCGCGTTCTGCCACCAATAGCACGGTGTCTGATCCGGTGCGCAACCAGATCAACCAGATTGCCACTCAGGGCGCTACCGATTTGTCCAATGCCAATGGCAGCGGTACTGGCGTTGGTAACATTGACAACAATGGCAGTGCATGGCTGGCCAAGTCTGTAGTGGCAGGTCAAAGCACTGCCTTTCCACTGGTAATTAACAACACAGGCACCAATAGCAACAATTACAACCTGATTGTCTCGGCCAGTGCCATTAGCCTGAATACGCTAAATACAGCCAGTAGTCTGCCCACAGGCTGGGATGTCAAGTTTTATAATGGGGACGCCAGTTGCAGCACGCTGGGCCAGCAAATTGTTAATTCTGGCACTATAGCCGCTGGAACCAGCAAGACCTACTGTGCGGTGGTGACTGCCCCTGTTAATGCGTCACAAACGGCATTGCCACTGTGGTTTGCTATTGCTTCGCCAGTCAACGGGCAGGGTGATGTCATCAAGGATCAGGTTAATTTGCCGCAGGCACGCCGTCTTGAGCTAACCAATGACCAGCAGGGTCAGGTACGTGCAGGCGGCACCACAGTTTATTTGCACACCCTGAAAAATACTGGTGCAGTGACAGAAGGCCAGAATACCGGTGATGTGCTGCTAAGCCTGCAAGCCTTGAATGTCAATGATGGCTTTAGCTATACCTTATATTTTGATGCCAACAATAATGGGGTGCTGGACAGTACCGATCCCATTGCCAGCGACCTGCATACCATTGCAGCCAGTGGTTTAAGCCCGGATCAGGCGGTGCAGTTGCTGGTTAAGGTACAGGCCCCCGCTACGGCCACTAATGGCATCCGCAGTCAGGTACAGATTGTGGTGACGCCAACCGGGCAGGTTACCGGCTTAAGTGCCAGCAGTGTGCAAAATACCGATAGCACCACCGTCAATCCCAACCAGTTACGGCTGACCAAGTCACAATCCAAAAATGAACTGTGTGCCAGCAGCAATTTTACCAGTCTGACTTACAGCACCAGTGGCGTTCAGGTCAAACCCAACCAGTGTGTGGTGTACCGCCTGACCGTGCGTAATGAGGGCGCTGAAGCAGTGGATGCCGTGGTGATTCAGGATATGGTTCCGGTATATACCACCCTGCTGACGCCACCGGGCGTGAGTGTCAGTCAGGGCAGCGTGACCGTCACCAATGGCCAGATTGCCGGTAACGTGGGCACATTGTTGCCGCAGCAGGAAGCTTCGCTGTATTTCTCCATCCGGGTTAATCCTTAAGGCGCTAGAGATTAAAGGTAATTAAACATGATCACTTGTAATACTAGAGCGACTTTTGGTTCCAGACGGTTTTTATGGGCACAACTGGGTCTGCTGGCGTTAAGCATTGGTAGCCTGTTTTGCCACGATGCACATGCTGCACCGCTGGCTGGCACGATTATCAGCAACATGGCTATTGGTGAATATAAGGAAGAAGGCTCAAGCGTGGTGCAAACCAGCCGCTCCAACCTGGTTCAAACCACCATTATTCCGGTTTATACCTTTACCCTGACCGCCAACCGTAGCGTGCAAGCCACTGCGGGCCAGCGGGTATTTTTCTCGCATGAACTGAGCAATACCGGCAACAGCACGGATCGCTACAATTTAACTGCTGCCAACCTGACTGGTGATAATTTTGATTACAGCAGTATTGTGGTGTATCTGGATGCCAATCGTGATGGCATTCCTGATGGCAGTGCAATTAGCAGTTATAGCCTGGCCGCTGGTGAATCAATAGGTTTGCTGGTTGGTGCCACCATTCCAGCCGGTAGCAGCAATGCGGCAACTGGTGATGTCCAGCTCACCGCCACCTCACAAACCAGCAGCCAGTCCCAGCAAAATACCGACCGCAGTACGGTGAGCAATCAAGCCGTGATTCTGGTGCGCAAGTCATTTTCAGTCAGCACCGTTAATCAAAACCAGATTGTGACGGTGCGGCTGGATTATGAAAATCCCGGCGTGGTGGCCAGCGGGCAGGTTAGCATCAGTGATACCCTTAACGCTGCACAACTCTCCTATGTGAATGATGGCACTGAAAACTGGAATGGCCAGATTGTTGATCCTGCTACTGGTAGCAATGATCCAACAGGGATTAATTATTATTTAAATGGCAATACTATCAATGCGGTATTAACCAGTGTCCCGGCAGGTAGTTCCGGTTTTATCCAGTTTAAGGTTAAGGTGAACCAAGTATTACCCGGCCGTATTCCCAACACGGTGCAGGTGAGCTATGACCACGACAACAGTGCGGCCACCACCGATATTAGCACAAACAGTAACACGGCAATTTTAACCATTAATCCCAGTTATGGCGTGGAAATCAATGGCATTTCTACCAGTGCCAGCAGTGCTGCAGCCGATAATCTGGTAACAGCCCCTGCGGTCAGCTCCGGTGGCGAGCTGCTGTTTAGGAACTATGTGTGGAACACCGGCAATAGTGAAGACCGTTTTAATCTAAGCTTTACCAATGACAATTTCCCAACCCCGCATCAGGTGGAATTCTACCGTGCCGATGGCGTGACGCCGTTGCTGGACAGCAATGGCGACGGCATTACGGATACCGGACTGTTACAGGCGGGTGAAAAACTGGAAATTGTGGTCAGGTTACGCACCCCAACCACCTTTGCAGCCAGCGCTACCACCAGCTATAGCCTGTTTCCAAAAGCGCAATCGCTGGGCAACAGCAGCAAAACCGATACCGTAGAAGATCGCGGCAGTATCATCATTACCGATGCCAGCCGACTGGTGGATTTAACCAACAGCCCGGAAACCAGCAACAACGGAACGGGCAATAGCAGTATCAAGAATGCAGGCAATCCATGGAAAACCCTCACCGGGAGCTCATCGGGCACGGTAATTTTTCCATTGTCAGTCAAGCATATGGGGACGCCCACAGCGTATGCCTTGAGCGCCGATGCCGATGGCAATTTTACTACCGTGGACTTGCCGCAGGGTGTGGCTGCCATTCGCTTTTACCAGTCAACCAGTAATAGCTGTACTACGCTGGGCAGTGAAATCCAGCAAACCCGCCTGCTGGCTGATGGTGAAAGCCAGTTGTACTGCGCGGTCGTGACATTAAAGGCTGATGTAGCCACTGCCAGCAATATTCCCGTGTATTTCAAGGTGGCATCCAGCACTTATGTAAGCAGTAATAACGCCAGCAATCCCGGCTTTGATACCCTGATGAATGCCATTAATATCAGCAGCCTGAATAGCACTGGCAGCGTGGTGCTAACACCGGATCTGCGCGGACAGATTGCCCCGAATGGCACGATTGTGTATAGCCATAACCTGATTAATAACGCTGCAACAGCACTTAATGGTAACTATTATCTGGCCATTAGCAACGACCAGCCCGGTTTTGAAACTACCCTGTATTATGACCTCAACAACAATGGCCAGCTTGACAGCACAGACCTGCTGATTAATGGCACCTACAACATTAATGGCAGCATGATTGCCGCAGGTGCCCAGTTGCGGATTTTCGCCAAGGTACAGAACACGGGTTACAGCGGGGTAGGGGTGGTCAATACCACCAATATCATCATGCGTGATGGCAGTAACAACACCATTGATTCGGTCACTGACATTACCACCATTAGTGCCACCCAGATTCGCCTGTCAAAACTGCAAGCCAAGGATAATAACTGTGATGGCGTGGCTGAGGGCAGCTATACCGCTGCCACCTTAACCATTGGCCGCAATGCTAATGGTTCCGGCCAGTGTGTGCTGTACCGTGTGACCGTACAAAATCAGGGTGCACTCAATATTGGCGCATTCAACTTCCGGGATACCACACCGGCTGCTACCGTAATGGTGATTGCGCCAGTGTGTAGCAGTTGCACTGCAAATACCATTAGCGCGCCTGCCATTGGCCAGTCCGGCAGTATCAGCGGCACCGTTCCAGCAGTTGCCAGCGGCGCAAGCCATGTCTTTGAATTCGGGGTGCGCTATGCCGGCCAATAAGTTTATGTCTAAAAATTTAGAAGGGTGCAACCGCATGCCAGCCCAGCCTGTAACCGCCAGTCAAACTGGTCAGACTACTAAAGCGCCAGCCACTTCCCATAGGTTGCTGTCGGTATGGCTAAAAACAGCCATGCTCGTCTTGCTGGGTGCAAGTTCCGGGCTGTATGCGGCACCGCCAACCATGGAGTTATTTACCGCAGGTGGCAGCACCACCGCAACTGGGCCTAGCACATCAGCACAAACCAATACCTATGCCTTTAACCCGGATAACCCATCAGGGACAACGGCATCCAGTACCTATTATCCCAAGACAGCGGTTACCTATACCATTGAAAACCAGCAATACACTGGGACGCTGGCAAATACCGGTCTGGTGTTTGGTGGTGATGGTGACAATATCTATATTCCTTTAAGTGGACAGGGCTCACCAGCCGCTACAGATTTTACCTCCAGCCGTTTAAATGCAACACCCGGTACTGGTATTGATATCAATAATAACTATGGCACCCGCTTCTTATTAAGGGCAGGCAGACTTGATAATAATAGTACGCATAATACAAGTACTGTAAATGGTGGCTTAGGCCATTATTTTGGCGATATTGTGGTGGCCTGGAACCGGCCGGTTTTTAATCCTATTATTAATATTTCTGGCTTGGGCGGAACATCAAGTAATTTGGGTTTTGCAGCACAATTCCAGCTAAGCAGTCCGCCAACAGGCACAACCATTAGCCGGCTCTCTGGCCGTAATATGGGTGTGTCAGGTTTTAATATTACCAATACCGCTGCTGATATTGGTGCAACCGCCAGTGCTGGAGGTTCTAGCGGCAGTATTCAGGTTTTAAACGATAACCCGATTACTACCTTGCGCTTTAGGGTGTATGTCCGCAGTGATAGCACTACCAATAGTACAGACTGGGGCAGTACTACTGCCGCCGATGCCTTTGTATTTAGTGCTTCCAGTGTGGATTCTACCGTTGGTGATTTATACGTTAGCAAAACCAATAACACGACATCTGTCGTGCAGGGTGGCAGTACAACTTATACCGTACGTGTGACCAATGCCGGGCCAAGTACTATTGCAACACCTATTTTAAAAGACAGTAGTAGCACAGGATTGACTGCAACGGCAGTGGGCTGTAGTAGTGCCAGTGGTAACAAGTGTACCACCACACCCACCTTAGCCAGTTTAAACAGTGGCATTACCATTGCCTCACTGGCCAGTGGCGAATTTTATGAAATTCTGGTGACATCCAATGTTACGGCTAGCAGTGGCAACGTCACCAATACGGCCACGGTTGAATTACCTAACTTTGCCTCCTCAACAGGTGAAAGCTGTGTGACGTCTAATGGCATTACCCGTAGTTATAATCAAACGACAGGGACTTGTACCACTACCGATACCGACAGCGTAACACCTGCGACCAACTTGGCTATTACCAAAACTGGAACAACTTCTGTCAAGGCAGGCCAGCCAGTTAGCTATACCATTAAGGTCTGGAACAAGGGACCTGCAGCAGTCACTGATGCGGTAATGACCGATAATGTGCCGGCCAATATTTCCGGGCCAATTCTAACCTGTGTGGCCAGTGGCACGGCAACCTGCGGTACATTCAATACCCATGTTGCAGGCAGCAATGCCCGTAGCGCAACAGGGATTAGTCTACCTGTGGATAGCACGGGCAATACCAGTTATGTGACCTATACGGTCACAGGTTTGGCTTATCAAACCGGAACATTTACCAATACAGCAACCATTAGCTCAGCTTCTGTGCCAGAAACTGACAGTTCAGACAATAGTGCTTCCAAAAGCACAACCATAACTGTGGATGCGCCTGTCACCAGTGGCACTGCATCCAATCAATGTAGTGCGGCACAGGCAGTGAACATTCTCACGCCAACAGCATTTACGGTATTTGACGGTGATGGCACTGGTGCCAGTTTTACCGGAACGCTGGCGGCAACAGTCAATAATACCGGAACAGTCTATGGCACCGGCACCAATGGCGCGATTGTGTTGAGTGGCAAGTTGTCATGGTCTTATGGTTCACCCATCGTAACTGGCTCAACGCTAAGTATTAGAGTTAATGGCGTTGACTATGCTGTTCTAACCACGCCTGGAGCTTCCAGCAACGGGTCAGCCAGTTCCAATGCAGGCACTGCTACCCTAACTGCTTTAAACGGTGCTTCGGTAACGCCAGCAACCTTAACTATTGATAATACCTATACCAGTTATACTGGCCGTGCTACCTTTACACTGACCCTGCCTACCGGAGTAACTTCCATTACCAGTGCGCAGGCGGTTTATCAAAATAATAATCCACGCACACCAACTGGCAGTACCGGTGATGACTTTGGGGTATCGCTGGATTCAGCACTGCAATGTCAAAAGCCGATTGTTAAAATTGCCAAGATTTCCAATGGCGGTGTAGGCACATTTGGTTTTACTGGCTTAAGCAACCTGAGCAATGCCAGTGGTACAGCCGTTACTACCGATAGTGTAAGCACCACCACAGCAGGCACGGCTGTCACCTCTGCGCAGGTGAACTACGCCACAGCCAACAGCACAGCAGTAGGAATCACTGAAAGTGCAGTGTCCGGTTATAACCTGACAGCAGCCAGCTGTACTGATGCCAATAGCGCTGTTACCAGCAATACCGGGAGTTTTGGTAGCCTGTCCGGCAACACCTTAACCATTCCCGCTGCCAATGTGAAATACGGTGCTAACCTAACCTGTACTTTTAACAATACCAAACAGCGTAACCTGACCTTGCGAAAAATCTGGGTCAATGCACGCATCAATGATGCAGCGACCATCACGGCAACAGGCCTAAACAGCTTTGTCTCCACAGCCAATACAGCCAGTGAAACCGATACTGCCAGTGCACAAGCAGTAACTGTGGGCAGTACAGTAACTCTGGGTGAAAATATTTCTACCGGCGCAGGCTATTATAATGCGGTACTAAGTTGTACACGCGATAGTGACAATGCAGCCGTTAGTATAACTGGCAACAACCTGATCATGCCGGATGCTGATGTCACCTGTGGTTATACCAATAGTCGCAAGTCTGCCAGCCTGACCCTGCAAAAAATCTGGGCCAATGCCAAGCTTAATGATGCGGCAACCATTACCGCAACTGGCCTGACCAGCTTGTCGGCTGTTGCCAATACTGCTAGCGAAACTGATGTAGCAGCAGGCCAGACGGTCTATGCCGGTGACAGCATTACACTGGGTGAAACATTCACTACAGGCAGTATCAGCAACTACACCAGTAGTCTGGCGTGTACAGGTAATGCCACCGCGCTCACAGGCTCTACCCTGACGGTAAATCCTGCTGACACAGCCATTACCTGTAGTTATACCAATAGCCGGATTGCCCAGCAGTTAAGCCTGTCCAAGCAATGGCAAAATGCAGTGAACGGGCATACTGCAACAGCTACCACCACAGGCGGCACCAATAATGCAACGTTTAGCTCAACCTCAACAGGTAATAACAGCACTAACGGTAGTGCAGTCACGATGTATGCCGGAGATGTGGTTACCTTGCCAACTGAAACCCTTGGCGGTGGCGCCAGTGCTGCACAATACAACAGTACACTGGCCTGTAGCGGTGGCACCACCTTGGCCAGTGGCGCAGTGGCACGAAGCATTACCATTAGCAACAGCACCACAGCAACCGTGTGTACTTACACCAATGCGCGCAAGTCTGCCACATTAACCCTAAGTAAAATCTGGTCTGCAGGCAGTATTGCGGGCAACACAGCTACTGTTACAAGTAGTGGTTTTGGCAACAATGCAACCTCTGGAACTTCCACTGCAACCACAGCAGGTAATACCACAACCGGCACTAGCGTTACCGTATATGCCGGCGAAAGCGGTACCATTAGTGAAACTTTTGGTACAGGCAATGCCAGTAACTACAGTGCTACGCTGGCCTGTAGTGGCAACAGCACTGCGCTCAGTGGCAATACCCTGAGCATTAATCCGGCTGACACGGCCATTAGCTGTAGCTATACCAACACTGTTGCTGGCACAGATCTTGCCATTGACAAGACTGGAACCAGTAGCGTGACGCAAGGCAACAATGTCAGCTATAGCATCAAGGTCTGGAATAAAGGGCCGGGTGCAGCCAGCAGCAGCACGTTCACTGACACCGTACCCAGTGCCCTGACCAATGTAAGCTGGAGCTGTAGTGCCAGTGGTAGCGCTGTTTGTGGTACAGCCAGTGGTAGTGGCAACAGCATTAGCGTGGCAACAGGCACACTGCCAGTTAATGCCAGCAGTACGGCACCAACCAGTGGCAGCTACCTGACCTTTACGGTAAATGGAACAGCCAGTAGCTCGGGTAATATTACCAACACGGCCACCATTGCCGTGACTTCAGGTGCTGATCCGGTCAGCAGCAATAACAGTAGCAGTGCCAGCACTACAATTAGTACGCCGGCGGCGATCATTGCCGACACACCGCAAAAAGAAGCACGGTTTGTCATTACTCCTGATCTGCCCACCATTTATCGCGGGCAGTCTGGCACCCAGCTGATTAGCATTACCAACCAGGGACCGGATGATGCCAGCGGGACTGTGGCTGTTTTCAAACCGCGAACCCAGACTGGGGTTACGGTCACCAGCGTCAAGATTGTCAATGGTGCCAACTGTAGCCTGTCTTCCGGGGAGTGGTCATGCCCGGTGGGTAGCATTGCCAATGGCGGCAGTTTCCAGCTGCAAGTAGGTTATGACACCACGGCATCCTCTACACTCGGTACTGCTATTCAGGCCGATATCCGGGTAGGGAGTAATGAATTCAACCCGGGTAGTGGGGTCGGTGAATCACTTTATAACGTCTGGGGAAGTACCAACCCTAATGGCAATAGCCAGTTTAATGAAATCCGTCCTAATGGTGCATTTGCGCTGAGTTATGGCACTGCAAATGGCAGTGAAAATGTTAATCTGTCAACTGTATGGTTACCCACTCAGGTTAATCCTACAGGTGCTTATCTGACCCAGGCAGCTATTGGCGGCAATAACAGTGTCTTTGGCCCTTCAGGCACTTATAATCCAATGATTAGCCGCATCATTACCAGCTTAAACACCGACACAGCCAAATCACAGACCCTGCTGGCACTGGATCCTGCTACTCAGGCAGGTGATAACCGCCGGGTATGGCAACTAATTACAGGTATTTATGTGCCTGCCAACAGTACAGCTTCATTATGTATCGGTAATGCTGGCAGTCAGCTGGATGACGGCGCTTACATCATGCTTAATGGTAGTCAGGTCGGGACAGATGGCAAATGGAGCTCAAGCCCGTTCATTCAAACCAGTGTGCCTTTAAATACAGGCTACAACCGGATTACTTACCGTATAGCAAATCGCAATACCCCAGGTAGCAATGAAGATTATGCGCAAGGTCTGTATGGCGAAATCGGCTTGTCAATCAATGGTGGTGCCTGTACCGCAGCTAGTCTGGATGCAACAGCACGGCTACAAATCCCAGCCAGCATCAACATTGTTGAAAAGCAGGTTGTCAACATTAGCGGGCAAGTATTTGAAGACAACAGTGGCAGCACCGCAGTCAACAGCAATGCTTACAATGGGGTTAAAAATATCGGTGAAGCAGGAATTACAGGCAGCTCAGTCAGCATTACCAACTGTAATAGCACGACTGTTGCCACTACCAAAACTGATGCCAATGGTGAGTATAGCTTTAGCCTGTCACCTACTGATTTGCCAGCAGGCAGTTTCTGTATTGCCCAAACCAACCTAACCGGTTATTCCTCAGTTAGCGGCACGACGGGTTATAGCCGTGCCACCGACCGAATTACAGTGAGCAATACCGGTGCTAGCAGCTATAGCAACCACAATTTCGGGGATGCACGCTTAACTGCATTGCTCAGTGAAGATGGCCAGCAAACCATTACTGCCGGCGGCGTGGCTGATTATCCGCATCGCCTGACGGCTCAAAGTGTGCTGACCATCAACAGCCTGAACCAGACCCCCTCACAGCAACCCGCCAACAGTACCGACCAGAACTGGCAAGCCGTGGTGTACCGCGACAGCAACTGTAATGGCAAGGTAGATAGTGGAGAAAGCCTGTTTAGCCAAAGCCTGCCCCTAAGCCTGAAAAATGCGGAAGAAGCTTGTCTGGTACAGCGGGTTTATGCGCCGGCAACCGCCAGCATGGGCGCGCAGCATCTGGGTCAATTGCAGGCCAGCTTTAGCGTGACGCTTGCTGACAATAGCCAGATTACAGGCAGCACCCTGCAACGTCAGGACACCACGTTACTGGGCAGTGCAGGTTTAACCATGCAAAAAGGCGTGCGCAGTGTGGCCAGCTGTCCATCCACAGCCGCAGATACTGGCAGCTTTGGCGTGCAGAATCAGGTGCAAAATGGGGGGTATCTGGAATATGAAATTACCTACCGCAATAACACCACCAAAAACCTGATTGATGTCAGCATTAAGGATAGTGTGCCTACTGGAACAGTTTACAAGACTGCCTCCTGTACGAGCACGCCGTCTGGTAGCTGTAATGCCAGTCATACAAATGGCGCATTGCTGTGGCAGACTGGCGGCACCCTGTTGCCAAACCAGCAAGGGAAAGTCCGGTTTTGTGTTCAGGTACCTTAATAGAGCCTATATGCGAACCAACATAATTATAGCTCTATATCTTTAGTCTTAGAGGACTTGAAAATTTATTAAAAGAACTGACGAATTTGCCCCAAATTGGGGCAAATTCAACCGATGAGTAATCAAAATAAGCCGCTTATCTGTATATTATTTGTGTAGTTAAGTAACAGTAGAAATTTTTTTGTTAAAAAGATATATTAGTTCGTAATATTGTGACGGATGCAACATTTTGTTGCATATTAAAGACTTTTTTATCAATAAAGCGCTAGGTTCCTAAGGTAGCAGGTGTTTTTTGTTATCGTAATGCTTAGCCTTGGGAGTAGTTATGCGTGCATTGAGTTACATTGCAACAACAATAGCAGCAATTGCATTCATGTCTGGCACAGCACAGGCTGAGGCGCCAGCGGGCAAGCCACCAGTGTCAGTTGAGCTGTCTGCCTACCAGATTACGCTGAATCAAAAAGGCGAATCATCAGCCAAGCTCGTCAAGCAGGCCAAGCCAAACGACATCATTGAATATCGTGCTACCTATACCAACAATACCGCAAAAAATGTGAAAGGACTGGTAGCCACCCTGCCTATCCCTGCGGACACCCAGTTTTTAGCAAAATCAACACCAGCACAGGCTCAAGCCAGCACTGACGGGGTGAATTTTGCTGCGATGCCATTAAAACGTAAAACAGGCTCGCAAACCGTAAATGTACCTTTGCAAGAGTATCGTGCATTACGCTGGACCATTGCTGAACTTCCTGCTGGAAAATCCATCACTGTGACAGCTCAAACCCGTGTCAACAGCACTATTGGTGCCGTTGGTCAGTAATTTACCCGTCTAACAAACAACTAGGGGCAACAAGATGTCAAAGCACATCGCATTACCGCGCTTAAATCAACTGGCTGCGTCCATTGCAGTGGTTGTCGGGGGTCTGGCGCTTGTACCTGCAGCACATGCTGCAGCACCAGCAGCAGGAACCAACATCAGTAATATTGCAACTGCAAGCTATACCGATGCAACCAATACACCACGTACTGTGACTTCCAATGAAGTAAAAACCACTGTACTGCAGGTTGCCAGCTTCACTTTAACGGCTGATCAAACCACTACAGCAAATCCAAATGGACAGGTGAGCCTGGCACATACCCTGACCAATACGGGTAATGGTGCTGATACATTCAAGGTTGATCTGGCCAACGTTGGTGGGGATGACTACAACTTCAGCAATATTCATGTATATCTGGATGCCGACAAGAATGGCGTACCGGATAATAGCACTGACATTAATGGCACGACGATTAGCGTCGGCGCAGGCCAGTCTGTTGGGTTGATTGTGGTTGGTACGACATTAAATACTGCAACCAATGGTCAGGCTGGTAAATTACTGGTTTCTGCCACCAACGTATTTACTGCAACCGCAGCAGGTGGCAGCAATACCGCAACTACCGCCAATAATACGGATACCGTTAATATTGTTGCCGGTGCAGTCATTCAGGTGACTAAATCTGCCAACGTGACCAGCGTAAACCCAACTGGAACTAATCTCCAGCGTACCGTTGAATATACCCTGACCTATAAAAACACCGGTAATGCGACAGCAACCAACGTTACTTTAAAAGACGTTCTGCCAGCCAACGTGGCTTATGTTGTCGGTTCTGGTGTATGGAGTGGTTCTGCCACCCCCCGTACCGATGCTACAGCTGATGAAGCAGGCGCCGCATACGATTTCACCAGCAATACTGTGAATTTTGTTTTAGGTAGTGTTGCACCAAACACCACTGGTACTTTGAAATTTAAAGTTGTGGTTAATGCCAATACACCAGCAGGTTCGATTGCCAACACCGCAACCTTTGACCCGGATGGCCCAGGTACTGGTACTCCAGAACAGCCAACCAACACCACCATTGTAACCGTCAACTCCCTGTACGTCGGTACAATCAACGACTCGCAAACTGATGCCTATGCCGATGCTGATAAAGTAGCGGGTACTGCTGCAAAAGATGACGTGATCAGTGCAACCACGCAACAGGGCGTAGCCGTTAACTTCGGTAACAACGGTGGCGAGAAGATCTGGATTCACAACACGGGCAACGTATCAGAAACCTACAACATTGCCGTGAATAAAGCTGGCTTACCAGCCGGTAGTATTGTTGAGCTGTTAAAAGCAGACGGTGTAACACCACTGACTGATACCAACAGTGATCCAGTTGTGGATTCTGGCCCGGTTGCTGCCGGTTCTGCCCAGCAGATCGTGGCACGTGTAACGCTGCCAAGCACCTACACTGGCCCTGCACCAGTTAGCGCAATCCTGACCATTACGCCTGTATCCAATAACACTGCAACTGATACCGTGACGCTGACCATTAGCAGTATTACTGCATCCAAAGTGGATCTGAGCAATGGCAAAGGTGACAAGGACGGCGTTAAGAACGATACACCAAATGCAGGTGAAGGCGCCTATGTTGCTGGTGACATCATTGACACCAAGACAACCAACCCGGCAACACCAGTAACGTTCCCGCTGGCTGTAACCAATTTTGGCAGTACTTCTGACAACTTTAACATCAGCTCAGACCTGCCAACTGGCTGGACTGTGAAGTACTATACTTCTGATGCTACTGGCAACTGCTCTACCAACCAGGTCACCAACACAGGCAACATTGCTGTAAATGGTACTGCTTATCTGTGTGCGGTAGTGACTTCACCAGCCAATGCAACCCCAGCTGATAGCCGTGACATCGTATTTGCAGTGACTTCTTCAGGTACTGGTTTAACTGATTCGATCAAAGACCGTATTACCATTAACGAAGTACGCAACCTGTCATTCACCCCAGATCGTACTGGTCAAATCGCCCCAGGTGGCACAGTTACTTACATCCATACCCTGATCAACAACGGTAACGTGACTGAAGGTGCTGGTGCCAACACCCTGCCATTTGCAATTACACATGCTGGCAATCTGGGCGCAACCACTTCTATATATGTTGACCTGAACAATAACGGTCTGGCTGAAAATACAGAACTGGTTACGGGTACTGACTTAACTGCATTGCTGGCCACTGGTACAGCAAATGGTGCCGGTCTGCAACCCGGTGAATCTGTTACCATTCTGGTAAAAGTAGAAGCACCGAGCAACGCAACTGCAGGTCAGGCTGATACTTCAACTGTGACCATTACACCAACTGCTGGTGCTGTGGTTCATATTGATGATACCAGTACTGTCAACATTGGTCAGGTACGTTTGACCAAGCAACAGGCAGCCGATGCCAACTGTGATGGAACCCCAGAAGGTTCTTATACTCAAAACGCCATTCAGGCCAAGCCAGGTACTTGTATCAGCTATCAGATTACTGCAGCAAACGACGGTAATGCCGGTGTTAGCAATGTAGTGATCAGCGACGCGGTACCTGTATATACCACGCTGCAACCAGCACCAGCACCTGCCCTGACACCAGCGGCCAAAGGTAGTGTGACGGTTAATGGTAGTGCACTGGCCAGCAGCGCGTTTACTCTGGCGCCAACTGAGTCTGTAAACCTTAACTTTACTGTGAAAATCAATAACTAATTTCTGGTTATTGACCTCATAGTCTTTAAGTTTGTTGTTTTTAATGGAAGCCGGTCTAGTACCGGCTTCCATCCGAATTAAAACTTTATTCAAGGTATATTGCTGTGTTGCGACATACGAAAAATAACGCATACCAAGCGACATTCTTACTTTCTACACTTGCAGCGTCTATTGTGATGGCTCAGCAGGGTTACGCGGTAACACCCGTAATTCCAGTGGCTGGTGTGGCAATCAAGAATACAGCATACGCCACCTATCTTTCGCCAGAAGGCCAAACCCGTAATACCGAATCCAATACCGTTCAGGTTGAAGTAGCAGCCCTGTACGCCATTTCGCTCACCCAGCCTGCAACCCAGGAAATAGAAGCCGGTGCCCGCGTGGTGTGGCTCAACACCCTGACCAATACCAGCAATACCCAGGCCAGCATTAATATTGAAAAACTGGTAGCCAGTGGCTTAAGCAATATCAAGATTTATGTTGATAAAAACAAGAATGGTGAGTTTGACGCCAGTGATGAAGTCCTGAGCGGTTCCATTGTACTGGATCGCCTACAATCCATTAATCTGTGGGTGGTGGCAACAGCATCAGCTAACCTGCAGGATAAGCAGCAATTAAACCTGCCCATCAAGGCTGTTGTGGTTGAAGACCCGAATGTCACTGCCACAGCAACCGACAGTCTGGTGGCTTACCTGCCAGAACTTACCGCCAGCAAAACGGTTGATCAGGAAACCTTTACGCCCGGTAGTGGCAAAAGTTATGACCTGAACTACACCCTGACCCTGGAAAACAAAGGCTCACAGGCCATTCGTCCAACCCGTGTATTTATTGACGGACAGGCGCAGGACATGGTGGTGATGATAGATTCACTGCCGGCCAACACCATTTATAAAAGTGCCCAAAGCAATAATCCCAATGCGCTGATCCTGTTTAAAACCGGTGACAACAGCTATACCCGCCAGCAGCCGGCTGACCTCAAAAGCATTAATGATGTCGTGGTGGCCTATCCTGCCATTGAAGCGCACAGCGTTGAACGGGTGCAGCTTAGTGTTAGCATGAACAACAATATTGCCAGCACCACTTTAAATAACCAGTTTGCGGTCAAATACCAACTGGCCACCGGTGAAAAAACCACCCTGTCTAATATTGCCAAAACCGTGGTATCCGGCAAGTCTGCCATTAGTAATAACACCGGCAATTACAACCAGATTCTGGCTACTGGTAGCCTAAACAAGCCCTTGTATATTTCTGCCGACAGTGCGGTGTGCAATGCCAGCCGCGCTATCAGCGATCAGGTAAAAATCCGGGTTAAATCCACAGTTACCGGAGATGTGGTTGAAGTGATTGGTGTGGAAACTGCACCCAACAGCGGCCTGTTTCACTACCAGCTGGCCACGGTTGAAAGCACCACGGCCAATCCGAATGACCAAATTCTGCAAACAGTCAAGCGGGACAAGGTGCTGGTTAGTCTGGTGAACTGTCTGGATGCCAGCGGCAACCCGACAGCAACCATTAATGATGTCAACACCAATGTGCTGATTGACCCATACGGTATTGTATTTGATGCCAAGACTGGCAAGCCGGTTGTTGGTGCCAAAGTGACCCTGATGGATGCCAGTGGCAATCCGGTAGGCAACAATGTGGCCTTTAATGTGAATGCTGAAACTGGCGAGCTGATTTCCATTCCTGCCACGCAGCTCACCAATGAACTGGGTGAGTTTATTTATCCGCAGGTGATTGCTGGTAACTATAGCCTGCAAGTGGACACGTCCACCATTCCCGGTTCAACCAAGTACACCTTTGTCAGTGACAAAACCGTTTATCCCAGTTTTTCTAGTGATAAAGCCGTTCATCCGCAGTGGTCGTATGGCGGCAACTTTGCCCTGAATAATGGCGACCCGGCGTTAAATATTGATATTCCAGTTGATCCGGTACTGTCCACGCCAACCTCACCGCTGTTTGTGAAGAAAACCGCCACTCACACCACTGCCGAGCTGGGTGATTTTGAAGAATACACCGTGACCGTGGCCAACCGTGGCGAAACGGTAGCGCAGGAGGTGTCCATTAAGGATACCCTGCCACGCGGCTTTATTTATGTGGCGGGCACGGCGCGGGTTAATGGCGTTAAGGTGAGTGATCCGCTGGGTGGCAAAGGCCCGTATCTGACCCTGGGCTTGGGTAATTTGGATGCCAATAAAGAAGTTAAAATCCAGTACCGTGTGCAGATTGGTCCCAATGCCTTGAATGGCGATGGTATTAATCGCGTACGCGCGCGCGATGCCAGCGGCGTGGAATCCAACGAAGCTTCGGCCAAAATTGAAGTCACGCCCGGCGTACTGATGTCGGATGCATTTATTGTGGGCAAGGTCTTTATGGACTGTAACCGCAATGGCATGCAGGATGTGGGTGAGCGCGGTGTGCCCGGTATCCGCCTGTTCATGGAAGATGGCAGCTATGTCATCACTGACCGTGAAGGCAAATATGACTTTTATGGCGTGAGCGCCAAAACCCATGTGTTAAAGCTGGATCGCAGCACCCTGCCGGGCAATGCTGAAATGGTATTGCTGGGCAACCGTAATGCCGGTGATGCCGGTAGCCGTTTTGTTGACCTCAAGCGTGGCGAACTGCACCGTGCCGATTTTGCCATTGCGGATGGCGCAGGCACCTGTACCCAGCCGCTGGTTGAACAGGTTGACAAGCGCAAGGAAAAGATTGAAGAACAAAACCTCAATCTGGAACAGGTACTGCGTGCCGACCTGTCATTAGACCCGCTGCGTTATAGCGTGGGCGATGTGCGCAGCCAGCCAGCCAGTGGCTGTATCAGTGCGCAGGGCGTTACTGCCAACTGTAATATTGAGCTGTCCAAAGACCAGATTAAAGAGCTGCGTGCGGCACAAATTGAACCCGTCAAGGCACCAGTACTGGTTGATCTTGAGCAGGCACTGGCTGAAGCCAATAGCAATCAACTGGCCATTTTAAACTTAAAAGACGGGCAAACCCTGCCGTATGCACAAACCACCGTTCAGGTGAAAGGCGTGGCTGGTGCAATGATTGAGCTATGGGTCAATGGCCAGCACATTGATGACAAGCGCATTGGCAAAAAAGCCATTCTGCCGGATTTCCAGATTGCCGGTTTTGACTATATTGGTGTAGACCTCAAGCCGGGCAGTAACCAGATTGAAGTGCGCCAGCTGGACAGCATGGGTAACCTGCGTGAACAGCAAAAGATTCAGGTGATTGCTCCGGATCAAATGAGCAAGCTGGCCTTGAGTGCACCCAGGCAGGAAGCACAGGCTAACGGTTCTGATGTGTTCAGTGCTGTGCTGAAAATTGTCGATCACAATGGCACCATGGTGGCCAGCCGTACCCCGATTACGCTGGAAAGCACCATTGGCAAGGTTGAGATCAAAGACCTGGATCCTGCTCAGCCCGGCATTCAGGTGTTTGTGGAAGGCGGCACGCTGCTGGTGCCAATTACTGCACCCAGTGAGGCGGGCGAAGGCACCTTAAACGTCACCAGTGGCATTTATAATGCCAACCTGCCAGTGCGCTTCCTGCCGGCACTGCGTCCAATGATTGCCGCCGGTATTGTCGAAGGGGCGATTTCCTTCCAGAAATTTGATCCCAAGCAACTGAGTCAGGTGAACCGCAACGATGGCTTTGAAGAAGAGCTCAACGACATTGCATCCAGTAATGGCGGCAAAACCAACACCACGGGTCGTGCGGCATTATTTTTAAAAGGTAAGGTAAAAGGCGAATACCTGCTGACGCTGGCTTATGACTCCGACAAGGACAAAGACCAGCGCCTGTTCCGTGATATCCGTCCTGATGAATATTATCCGGTATATGGTGATGCCGCCGCCAAGGGCTTTGATGCGCAATCCACCAGCAAACTATATGTGCGGGTCGACAAGGGCCGTTCCTATGTTATGTATGGTGATTACGTTACCCGCACCGACAATGATGACGGCTTGTCTTTAGGCCAGTACAACCGCTCTTTGACTGGCGCGCGCACCAGCATTGAAACCGATCGCACCAAAATCACTGGCTTTGTGGCGCAAACCAATGCCACCCAGATTACCAACGAACAGCGTGGCTTGGGCATTACCGGCCCGTATTCACTGGGTCAGGTCAGCAGCGATGATGTGCTGCGCAATAGTGAAAAAGTGGAAGTGATTGTGCGTGACCGCAATAATCCGGGTCTGATCATTTCCCAGCGTACACTGGCGCGGTTTACCGACTATGAAGTGGATACCTTCAGCAACAGTATTTATTTAAAAGAAGCCGTTTCCAGCGTTGATAGCAACTTAAATCCGGTTTACCTGCGTATTACTGTAGAAGCCGATCAGGGCGGTGAAGAATATACCGTGGGCGGGGTGTCCGGCTCGGTAAAAGTCACCAGCAAGGTGCAAGTGGGGGGGTCTTACGTCAAGAGTGATGACCCGCTCACTGATGAGCAACTGGCCAGTGTCAATACCGTTATCAAGCTGAATGACCGTGCTAAGCTGGTGGCTGAAGTGGCCCGTAGTGAAAACACCATTGATCCAGCCAACAGCTTATCAAACATTAATGCCAGCACATCGGCCACGGGTGAGCAGTCCGGCACTGCTGGCCGCATTGAGCTGGATTACAGCATCAACAATATTGAATTGCGTGCTTACCACAATCAGGCCGACAGCGGTTTTTACAACACGGCTTCACCAATTACTGCCGGACGCAAGGAAAGTGGTATTAAGGCACAGGCACGGGTGGAAAAACTGGGCTTAACCCGTTTTGAAGCCATTCGTACCGAAGACCAGGCCAATCAGGGCGTGCGTCAGGGCATTTCCGCCAGTGTGGAACGTGCCTTGAACCGCCTGATG
The DNA here is from genome assembly GCF_000619845.1 of Alkanindiges illinoisensis DSM 15370. Classification (GTDB taxonomy): domain Bacteria; phylum Pseudomonadota; class Gammaproteobacteria; order Pseudomonadales; family Moraxellaceae; genus Alkanindiges; species Alkanindiges illinoisensis. The sequence continues at coordinate 47,742 of NZ_KK211037.1, forward strand.
TCACTGGAACTAGGTGTGCGCTATTACGAAGAAACCGTGAGCGCTGCTAGTGCCACCAGCCAGCAGGTAACCCCGTATGATGGCACCACAGTACGCGCCAAGCTAAACAGTGCGCTGCCCTGGGAAGGCTCCAATGCCTTTATTGAATACGAGCAGGATATCAGTGATGCGGATCGCCGGATTTTTGCGCTGGGTGGCAATTACCAGATTAGTCCAAAAGCCCGCCTGTATGCCCGTCAGGAAATTATTTCCAGCATCAATGGCCTGTATGAACTAAACGATACCCAGCGCCGCAACACCACCGTGGTGGGGATTGACAGCAATTACAGTCAGGATGGTTCGGTGTTTAGTGAATACCGGGTACGTGATGGCATCAGTGCGCGTGAAGCCGAAGCGGCGATTGGAACCCGCAACCGCTGGCAAGTGGCCAAAGGAATTTATGCCAACACCAGTCTGGAAAAAGTCAAGGCGATTGCTGGTACTGACAACCAGTCACTGGACAGCACGGCAGCCTCGGTTGGTCTGGAATACCTGACCAATCCGGACTGGAAAGGGGTAGCGCGTTTGGAAATGCGCTGGGCTGATCAGTCTGACACCTTGCTCAATACACTGGGTCTGGCTTACAAGCTCACCGATGATGTCACCCTGTTGACCAAAAACGTGTTTAGCCAGATTGACAACAAGGGCGATACCACCGGCGATCGTGTAATTGACCGCTTTCAGGTTGGTGCAGCCTACCGTGACTTTGACCAGAACCGCTTTGATGCGCTGACCAAGCTGGAATACCGTTATGAAAATGACGAAACCAACCTGTCCAGCCCATATCTGCGCAATGTGTATATTTTGTCCAACCATGCCAACTTTCACCCGAATCGCAAAACCACGCTGTCTGGTCAGTATGCAGTGAAGTATGTCAAGGCAGACTTTGAAGGCATCAAGTCCACAGGTGCTACCCAGTTGCTGAGTGGCCGTGCCATGTATGACATCAGCGAGCGCTGGGATGCAGGCATTAATGCCGGCCTGCTGTGGAGCGATGCCAGCGAAGGCCGTCGCCTGCTGCTGGGCGGTGAAGTCGGCTATTTGTTGGCCGCCAATTTATGGCTGTCTGCCGGTTATAACTTCTCCGGCTACAAGGACAAGGATCTGGCAGATAGCAGCACCACTATTCAGGGGCCTTATTTACGCTTCCGCTTCAAGTTTGATGAAGACCTGCTGAACTTTGATCACAGCAATGTCAACAAATCGCAGGAGCCAGACGATGCAGGCCATTAAGTTAAAACTGGCGCTGGCAGCCTGTCTGGTCAGCGGTTTGGCATTGGCCATGCCTGCCATGAGCCAGCCTGTAGCCAATCAGTCTGATAACCCGCTGGAACAAAATAGCGTGGCGGCGTTACAACAGCGGGTTCAGCCATTTTTGCAAAGTAATGATGTGCTAACTCAGTACCATGCCCAAAAAGCGCAAATGTGGCTGACTTATGCGGCCAACCAACACAGTGAGGGCAGCTCCACGGCGGCTGAACAGCAGGCACAGGCGCAAGCCTTACAACTCATTGAACAGTTGGAACAACAGCAGCCTGTTTCTACTACCACGCCAGTGATTCAGGCTTCCAAAGTCATGCGCCGCGATTTATGGGTCAATGCCGAGTTGCTTAAACAGCAAGCAGGTTTTGACTGTGCAGCCACTGAAATTGCACAGGCGGAAGTCATGCTGGTGTGGGCTGCTGCCGAACATTGTGAGCTGGGCTGGCGACATTCGCGGGAGCTGTTTGCGGCGGCTGAGCGCTTGATTGACAAGGCCAATTATCAGGCAGCCAATTGCCATGCTACGGCGCAATCACTGGCCGCCCAGCCCTTACCAGCATGGAACAAGGCTAATTATCCCAGTCTTGAGCAGTTAAATGGCCCTGAAAAAGGCTGTCATGGTGTGGTTGGCCCATGGCCATTGGTGAGTGCCACAACAGTTGCGCCAGTAGTTTCCCAGCCTGTTAATCCAGTAGCTGAACCAGCAACGCAGGACGTTCTACCCAACGTGGTACATTTTGCGCTGGATCAGGCCAGCTTGTCGCAAGCCTCACAGCAGGTGCTGGGTGATATTGCCACCGTGCTGGGCAAAAATAGCAATTATTCACTGACCCTGTATGGCTATACCGATGCCCGCGGCAGTCAGGCTTATAATCTGGACTTAAGTCAGCGCCGTGCCAAAACCGTTGAAAACTTTTTAATTCAGCAGGGCGTGGATGCCAGCCGGATTGCCACGGTGGCTGCCGGTGAGCAGCAATTGATCAGCGATCCAAAAGCGGTTGTGGGTCATGCCTTAAGTCGCCGGGTAGTGCTGGTGTATGCCAGCCCGGATGGACAGGAAATTAAAACCACATCCCAGACCAGTGACTTACAGCCTGAACATTAATTCAGGCTGTTTTTTTGCCTTCAATCTTTTAGTTCAATTTTCTGGCTTGAAATTCTGATAGCTTGTCCAGTTGTTCTCACAATTGAAAATCAGGCACGTTTCTTATTGTTTTAATGTGCCTGAATTTTTAACTTTTTCTTTTAATAGCTTTACTTGCATGCCCTGGCTTGCTGAATTACCTGTAATGCAGCCAGTTGCTGGTTAAGTTCAACCACATTTTGTGGTGCTGCGGTAGAAGTATTGGCCGCCAATGAGTTGGCTTGCTGCGCCATTTGTCCTGCTTGCTGCACCGCCCGGACATCCACCCCTGCCAGTGCACCCACTGAGGCAAATAGTCCGCCAGCCTTGCCCAGCATGCCTGCGGTTTTGCTCACCTGATTTTCCTGCGGTACGGCCTGTAACTGCTGCGCCAGTGTATTTGTCAGGCTGTTGCTCATGGCCTGCAAGCTGGCACAATCCAGCGCGGCATAGCTTTGCATCAGTTGTGAATGGTCAGCAGCCAGTTGCGCCGGGGCAGGCGTTACCACTGGAACATTGGCACTATTGCCACGCACTGTATTAACCGCCTGATTGACCTTGCTCAAGGTATCCAGCAATCCGGCATGTGCCGTGGTTGAGCCTGCCAGCACGAGCGTCATGGCAGCAAGAAAAGACTTATTCATCGAGTTCATCCTGAACGGTTGGGTTACAAGAATGGTACGGCGCTGCCAGAAAATTGCTATCCCCTGAATAGGGGAGAAACTCGCACGCACTATTAATTTTTATAAATTTTGCCAGCAAGCGCGCCAAAGTCTTTACAGGAAATTTGGATTCCCTTCACGGATTTGTATTGCCAGTTGAAGCAAATTGCGTGCTGAAGGTGGGGCATTGTGCGTGTGTAAAACCAGTCCTGTTTCCATCATTGGCGCGTCTCCACATAAGGCCTTATAAACAACGCCAGTCCGCTGCAAAGTCCGCATTGAATCAGGCACCAGGGCAAAACCCATTCCCGCAGAGATCAGTCCAATCATCGTTTGCATCTGGATGGCCTGCTGACCGAGCAAGGGTTCGATGCCAAGCTGTGCATAATATCCAATGATGAGATCGTGCAGGGCTGGTGAACTTTCGCGGGGAAAAAGGATTAAGGGTAAATGTGCCATATCACGCAGATTGACGGTGTCACTATCGCCAATTTTATTTTTTTCATTAAGCCATGTCTGCGGTAGCGCAATGATCAGCGGTTCAGAGGATATCGGGTGATAATCAAGGTTTGGCGGAAAATCCCGATGGGTCGGGGCAATCACTAGTCCAATATCAATCTCATGGTTTAACAGGGCCTGCACCTGAAGGTTGCTTGTGGCTTCTTTTAAGGTGATTTCAACATCAGGAAAAGCCATTGAAAAACGGCTGACCAATTCTGGCAAGAGTCCATAGACAGTACTACTGACAAAGCTTAAATGAAGCGTTCCAATTTCGCCGCGCGCTAATCGTTGGGCAACTTGCGGTAAAGCCTCGGTCTGGTCCAGAATTTGACGGACATGCGGTAACCATAATGCCCCAACCGGGGTTAGGCTGACACTACGGTTGGTACGGTTGAATAAGACAATGCCTAACTCTTGTTCCAGTGCCTGAATACTTTGACTTAAAGGCGGCTGTGTCATATGTAGACGTGCCGCCGCCCGCCCGAAATGCAGCTCTTCCGCCACTACAACGAAGTGTCTAAGCGATCTTAGTGTTGCTGTAGTCATATATTTTTAGACCTATTCTGATATGTTTAATATATTTTACTCGATACAAGGCAGCAGGTATGCTGTTTATAAGATGTTATGCCTTTCCCTTAATCCGCTTAAGGCATAGAATTATCCCCAATTTGTAAAACATGCTACCCACGCTATTGGCGCAGGCACATCCCAAGCACAGACTAGGAACATCCCATGAGTAATGACAGCAATAACAATCAGAACAACCTTAATCTACGCAAGCATTCATCACAGGTGGTCGATGGCGTGGAATGCGCCCCGGCCCGTGCCATGCTACGTGCGGTAGGCTTTACTGATGAAGATTTCAAAAAACCACAGGTGGGCATTGCATCCACCTGGGCCAATGTCACGCCGTGCAACATGCACATTGACGGCCTGGCGCGCAATGCTGAAAGTGGTGTTAATGCAGCAGGCGGCAAGGGTGTCATTTTTAACACCATTACCATTTCCGACGGCATTGCCAATGGCACCGAAGGCATGAAGTATTCCATGGTATCGCGTGAAATTATTGCCGATTCGATTGAAGCTGTCGCCGGCTGTGAAGGCTTTGATGCACTGGTTGCCATTGGTGGCTGCGACAAAAATATGCCGGGCTGTATCATGGGCCTGGCGCGCCTTAACCGTCCGTCCATTTTTGTGTATGGTGGTTCCATTCAGCCGGGCAAGGGCCATACCGATGTAATTTCCGTATTTGAAGCCGTTGGCCAGCATGCCAAGGGCGAGCTGAATGAAATTCAGGTCAAGCAAATTGAAGAAGTGGCCATTCCGGGGCCAGGTTCCTGCGGCGGCATGTATACCGCCAATACCATGGCGTCTGCTATTGAAGCGCTGGGCATGAGCCTGCCGGGTTCCAGTGCGCAGGATGCCGTGTCACAGGAAAAACAGGATGATTGTACCCGTGCCGGTGAAGCTGTGTTAAATCTGCTGCGTCTGGACATTAAACCCAGCGACATTATGACCAAGGCTGCGTTTGAAAACTCCATTAAAGTAGTGATTGCGCTGGGTGGCTCTACCAATGCCGTGCTGCATTTAATTGCCATGGCGCGCACCATGGATGTGGACTTGAGCCTTGATGACTTTGTGCGTGTGGGCAAGGAAACCCCAATGCTGGCGGACGTGCGTCCATCCGGCAAATACATGATGAGTGAGCTGGTGGCGATTGGCGGAATTCAGCCTTTAATGAAGCGCATGCTGGATGCCGGCATGCTGGATGGTTCTTGTTTAACCGTAACCGGTAAAACGCTGGCCGAAAATCTGGCAGATGTGCAGGACTATCCAAGCGACCAGCAAATCATCATGCCGTTTGATGCGCCGATCAAAAAAGATTCCCATTTGGTGATCTTAAAGGGCAACCTGGCCTCAGAAGGCTCGGTGGCCAAGATTACCGGCAAGGAAGGCTTGCGCTTTGAAGGCCCTGCGCGCGTATTTGAAGGCGAAGAAGGCGCGATGGCGGGTATTTTAAATGGTGAAGTGCAAGCCGGTGAAGTCGTAGTGATTCGCGGCGAAGGCCCGAAAGGCGGCCCCGGCATGCGTGAAATGCTCAAACCCACCTCGGCCATTATGGGCAAGGGGCTGGGTCAGTCGGTGGCACTGATTACTGATGGCCGTTTCAGTGGTGGTAGCCATGGTTTTGTGGTGGGTCATGTCACCCCGGAAGCCTTTGAAGGCGGGCTAATTGGCCTGGTCAATACCGGTGATCGTATTAGCATTGATGCAGAGACCCGTGAAATTACCCTGCATGTGGATGAGGCGGAACTGGCCACCCGTCGTGCCAACTGGACGCGTCCGGCGCCTAAATATACCCGTGGCGTACTGGCTAAATATGCCCGTCTGGTGTCCAGTGCATCAACTGGTGCATTAACGGATGTTAATCTGGACTAAATTGTCCTAAAGGTCTGGTGCTAAGCGGCCATTCCCAAAATGCCCTGTTGGATTGATGCTGACAGGGCATTTTTTTAGCTTAAGGTAAGATTTATGAGCAGAGCTTACGAAACTGGCTTTGCTAGACTAACTTTACGAAAGCGCTTTTACTTGAGCCGCACAGTTTTAACTTGTTGTGCAGGTTCCAGATCAATCCCCTGACGCAATTGCCCGATGGTCACCTGCAAGGCTTCGGCAACCATCACCGCTTCATTCTGTACCGCCTGATCACGATCCAGCGCTTCATGGCTTTCAGCATAGGATTCATAATAACCAATATAGCGGTCCAGCCGGCCCTTAAAACCAGCTGCAATAAAGCCCATCCAGTCCAATTGATCGCACAGGTTACGCCGTTGCGCTTCAACCCCTGCCACATCGCCGTGTACGATGACGGCATAGGCGCGGCCTGCCAGATGTTTGGGATAATCCCAGCCAGCCAGTTCAATCTGTTTGGCCTCAATGGCTTTTTTGCCATGCGTGCTGGTGGGATCAGGATTACCGCCATCGAGGCACACTAGCCGGTCCATCAGGTTTTTTAACCCACCCGGCGACTGATACCAGTAGGTTGGCGATACAATCAATAATCCATGTGCCGCTGCCAGTTTGGTATAAATTTCATTCATCCAGTCGCCGGTCTGGTTGAGCGAATGATTGGGATAGCAGCTACAGGGAAAATGGCACAGCGGCATGGCAGTTGCTACGCAGCCCTTGCAGGGGTGAATATTCAGGCCGTATTCGGAAGTCAGGCGGCTTAAATCAATCACCTCGCACACGGTTCCCTCACGTTCAAGCTGTGCTTTGGCAATATTGGCCAGCCGCCAGCTTTTGCTGACTTCACCGGGGCAGGTGTCATCATTACGATGGCTGGCAATAATAATCAGTACCTGATCTGGCGTGCTGCGATCCTGCTGGGTTTGCTTGGCGGTTTCAATGGCAGCTTTGGCATCCAGCCATTCCACAGCAATTTCATAATCCGGGTCAGCATAGCCTTCACCTGCCGCACGGGTAATTGGGGCTTTGCGGCCATCCTGATAATTTTTCCAGGCAATGTCTTCCAGTAGGGCAATTTGGGTTTTGGCCTGCTCAAAGCGGGGGTCAGCAAAGGACTGGCGAAAGCGCTGGCCAAAGGTAGCCCGATCCAGATGACCGGAGCCTTGACCAGTACGGGGAACAGGCGTGGCGCGGACTGTTGTACTTGAGGATTTGGCAGGTGAATCAGGTAATGACATAACAGGTTCAATCAAGTAAAGAGATTATTGTTATCACAATCTGAAAACTGCCGGGTTACCAGCCACGTCCGGTAAGAAATTGTTGTGGTTAATCAATACATTTCCAACTGAATAGTGAACCAGTGCTTTGCCTTGTTAGTTTTTTCATCAGGTTTTTGCACACAGTAAACTTGCGTCCTTGCCATTAGTATTCTAGATTGATAACCCTTAACAACTCCTGTGTGATTGCAAGGAAATATTCATGTCGCTGGCGCGAAGGTGGTTAGACCCGATCCGTTCCCGATGGTTTTTCAACCGGCCTTACCGGCAACGGCACCTGTCCTCACGCAATGGCATTACGGTTTACCTGCGGTTTGATGATGTCTACAGTTATCTGTTGGTGCAGCTTTTGCCGCAACTGGAAGAACTGCTGATTCCGCGCTTAAAACCACTGAAGATTGTCATTTGCACACAGGCCAGCCCACCGCCCAATCATTTAAGTGCCGCTGCCTGGCAGCAGTATATGCTGGATGATGCCACTGTACTGGCTGCCCAGCACCGCTTTGTCTTTGAAGTTAGTGAAACAGTTCGCGCCAGTTTGCCCAGCCCGGCACTTATTCAGCAAGCCACCACTGTTTTAAAAACTTCGCCTTTGCGCGGCATGGATTACCTGCATTTGTTGCAGGATATTTTTCACATGCTGTGGCAAAACCAGCAAGGCAAGCTCAATACCCTGCATTACATGGCCACGCGGCGCCCATCTCTGGCGTCTACCAGCAATGCAGCGCCTGATTTAGCTGCTATCCGCTTTGTGGATGAACCGATTGCCAGCGGATTTTTATTATTTGGCGGGCGGCATTACCGTGCCATTGATGATTTTTTACGCCTGACCCGGCGCCTAAAACAACAAAAATTACTGAATAACGAGCCAATTTTTTTAATCAACCATATTGAATGGGGCGAGCATCTGGTCAATGACCCGGAAAACCTCAATGAAATACAGGCGCTGCATGCCCGACTGGACATTTATCTGGCGCTGGAAGACCCGGTGAGCTGGCTGATTCTGGCCTATATCAAGCGCGAGCTGGTGGATTATTATAATCTCACGCTAAGGGTGCATCCGTTGCCGTATCAGGGACGTGATGACTTTGACTGGGGCCTGATTGCGCGTTTATCACGGCGTACCGAGGTCAGCATTGCGCCATTTTGCCGTCCAACGCAGGCGGCTACCCTGAATCTGGCGCGCATCCTGTATAGCGTGGATGAGGAACAGCGCAGTGAAGTCCTGCTGGATTTGCTTAAATGTGTCTGGTGCAAGGGGCTGGATGCCAGTTTTGCACCGCATGTCCAGCGCTTAATGACAATGGCACTTGAGCAGCAGCAACTGATTGATTTACCAGAAACCGAAGCCTGGCTGGCGTCCAATCAGGCCACCTGTGAGGATTATCAGCAGCCGGATTTGCCAGTAATGGTATTACAAATTGGCGAACAACAGCAGGTGTTTAACAGCCTGTACCGGGTCTGGCGTATTGAAAGCCTGCTGGCTGAGGCACTGGAAGAACATTAAACCCAGAATGAATTGCCTGAATTTCAAGTTAAAATTGTTATACCCAGCCCACCTGATACTGGGTTCTTTATATTGAAATACTGAACGCAGCAGTCAACAAACATTTTTGATCGTTTATTGCAGCATTATCCTAAATCTTTTAAATTGGTTCGCATGTGAAATAAATAGTACCGCCAAGATGCGTCAGCAACCGTTTTTCATCTTTCTGCTAAACAGTAGCCAGCGCCGTTTGCAACGCTGGATTGAGTCACACCGGCAGCCGGACTTTCAGGTGTCAGCTGCACAGGCCGGGGTATTGTTTGTGCTGGAAAAACAGGATGGCGCACTGGCTGGTGATATTGCCCAGACACTGGATCTGGTGCCGTCAGCCGTGTCTGGCCTGATTGACCGCATGCAGCGGCAACAACTACTGGAACGCAAAAAATGCCCTCAAGATGGCCGCGCTACCCGCTTGTGGCTGACGCCCTTGGGCAAAGACCAGCTGACGTTATTCAAGACCCAGCTTGCGGCACTTAATCTGCGGCTCACACAAGGGTTTACCAGCGATGAGCTGGCTATTGTTGAACGCTGGTTAAACCATATCCGACAGGAATTTCAGGACTAATTCAATGAACAAACCTATTACTCCTCAAACTGTCCATATCATTGCTGAAGATGGCTATGCCTTGTCTGGCCATTTTTTTAAGGCAGAGGACTCACAGCAAAAACAACCTGTCCTGTTGTGTCCGGCAACCGGTATTTTGCAGCAGTTTTATTTCAGGTTTTGTGAGTGGTTAAGCCAGCAAGGTCATGCGGTGCTGGTGTTTGATTTTCGCGGCATTGGCCAGTCACTGCATGAGCCGGTGAAATACAGTAACGCGCGTATTCAGGACTGGGGGCAGCTGGATATTCCTGCCGCACTGGACTGGCTCACCCTGCATACTGGTCAGCCGCAAGTGATTTTAATTGGCCATAGCGCTGGCGGTCAGCTTACCGGGCTGGTGCGCAACCACCAGAAAATTGCACAGGTGATTGCTATTGCTGGCTCGACAGGCCATGTCAAAGGCTTAACCGGTAAAACCAAATGGCTGGCACCTGTGTTGTTTAATGTCTACATGCCACTGAATATCCGACTATACGGGCATGCCAACAACAAGAAAATTGGCTGGGGCGAAAATCTGCCCAAAGATGTGGCGCGCCAATGGGCGGACTGGTGCAGCAAGCCGGGTTATGTGGCTAATGCATTGGGCAAAAGTATTGACCAGCATTATCATGCCGACATTCGCTGTCCGGTAACGGCTATTCATGCTAGTGATGATGAAATTGCCACGCCGACCAATGTGGCAGACCTGTTGCGCCTGTATCCCAATGCCGTGCAGCGCACCATTTGCCTTGAGCCAGCCACAGAAGGCTTTCAGCAGATTGGCCACATGGATTTATTTAGAAGTTCGCACCAGCGCTTATGGCCTGTGGTGCTGGATGTAATTACTCATTCGCGTTCCGAATCTCAACAGCATGCTGACAGTCTTTAGAAGAAGCGTATGCAAAAACGGATAGCTGATCTGTTTCGAGAACGATAGCATTGAGTTCAGCACTAAATGCATTTTGTGACACTGAGCATTTAAACTGTTTTAAGTGAAAATCTCTAACTGGCTGGCAGCTTGCTTCAGCTGTACCCTCTGTAAAACCAGTGAGCGTTTTCAGGTCTAATCGTTCACAACTATTATTTAAAGTGCTGAGTGTATTGGAATGAACTGGTTCAGCTATTTCAGATTTCACTTTATTATCATCAGACAATTCGGCTTTCGCATCAGAACCAGTTTTGGTACAGCCACTCAATAGCAAACTGACCAGTATAACTGCCAGCACGATTAATTGTGTCATGAACGATCTCAGATTATTATTTTAGGTCGCGATTTAATTATTCCTCTAGCCGGGCAATCATTGCTTCGACATTTGCGCGCCAGTTGGGATATTCCACATTATTTTCCTGCCACAGTTCGTTCAGTTCTGACTGGTTAGACAGAACAATTTTAAGGCCTGCCAGTACTGCGGTCTTAAACTGATTCAAATCATTCCTGCTTTGCTGTTCCAGCCATTGTTCAAAGGCTTCGTCATTGTGGTCATACACTGTGCCATTGAGCAGGTAATCCAGTATCACCCCGGCAATAATGATTTGATGCGCGCGATCATATTCCAGATATTCTTCATCGTCCTCCGTGAGAATAACTTGTTGCAAAAAATCTACTGCCGTGCTGTCAATCGCTTCTTCCATGGCATCCAGTGCCGTGTCATCCTCAAAAATTCCAGTGCCCCATGCGCCCATATCATTCTCCTCTTATGAAATTTAAGTCCATAAAACCATAATAAATCATGTAATTGCATGAATTAACCCTATCTGGTTTTAATGTCTTCTACGTTAACCTGTGTTGCGCAGGCCTGCGGCAATGCCAGCAATGGTGACCATCAAGGCATGGTCATAGGTACTGTCGTCTTGCTCGCGGCGGCGCTGCATCAGTTCGGCCTGCAACAAATGCAGCGGCAAAATATATGGCGTGCGCACATTGATTGAGCGTTTGAGCATGGATTCATGCTGCAACAGGGCAGGCTGGTTAATGACTTCCAGCAGGGTTTGGGTGGCGCTGTCCAGCCTGCGCCGCAATTCCTTGCCTAGATCAATCAACTGCGCATCATGGGTTAAGCGCGATTCATAATAGGCCGCAATGGCCGGGTCTGCCTTGGCCAGCACCATTTCCAGCATGTCCAGCAGGGTCTGAAAATAGGGCCAGTGCTGCATCATGTCGTCAATAGTGGTGCGCTGGCCTTCTGCCAATGCCGTGCGCAAGGCTCGTCCAGTGCCAAGCCAGGCTGGCAGCATCAGGCGCACCTGGGTCCAGGCAAATACCCATGGAATGGCCCGTAGCGATTCGATGCCACCACTGACCTTGCGGCGTGCCGGACGTGAACCCAGCGGCAGCATTTGCAGTTCCAGCTCAGGCGTTACAGTGCGTAGGTATTGAATAAATACCGGATTTTCGCGCACGGTTTGCCGATAGGTGCCAACTGCCACTTCAGTCATGCTGTCCATCAGGGTGCGCCACTCCGGCTTGGGGGCTGGCGGCGGCAACAGGGTGGCTTCCAGTGTGGCACTGGCATACAGCTCCAGATTGCGCAGGGCAATACCTTGCATGCCAAACTTGAAGCGGATCATTTCGCCTTGTTCGGTCACGCGGATTTTGCCTTTCACCGAGCCCGGTGGTTGTGAGAGCAGGGCCTGATAGGTGGGCGCACCCCCACGGCTAATCGACCCGCCACGACCATGAAACAGGGTGAGCTGGATACCATGCTGCTCAGCCACCTGCGTGAGTTGTTCCTGCGCACGGTACTGTGCCCAGTTGGCAGCCAGAAACCCGGCATCCTTGGCCGAGTCGGAATAGCCAATCATGATCTCCTGTTTAGCCTGACCGTTACTGTCAGTAATGGCCTGCTTATACCAGTCAATTTCCAGCAATTGCTGTAAGCTGCTGGCGGCATTGTTCAGGTCTTTTAAGGTTTCAAACAACGGCACCACGCGCAAGGGCCTTGGCATTTCAGCTTCTTTTTGCAGCAGCATTACTGCCAGTACATCACTGGGATATTCCGCCATTGAAATTACGTAAGCCCCCAGTGAGTGATGCGGCTGACGGGCCAGCATGTCAAAGGTGGCCAGTACTTCCTGTACGTTATCCGACCAGCCACTATGCGATTGATCCACATGCAAACCATGCGGCAACAGCGGGCGCGGATTATTCAGTTCCTGCAACAAAAACTGCTGGCGTTTCGCTTCATCCCAGTCCAGATACGAGCCGAGTTTTAAATATTCGGTAATGGCATTGAGCGCTTCACGATGGCGGCCGGATTCCTGCCGCACATCCAGCTTAAGCAATTCAATGCCAAAGCAGGCCACCCGGCGGATCAAATCCAGCAGCTCGCCATTGGCGACATCCTGCATGTTGCAATCCACCAGCGACTGGTAGCACAGCAGCAGCGGCTGCATCAGTTCATCGGTATTATGGTAAACCGCGCTGCGATCAATGGCTGAGCTATTGCTGGACGGATCAGAAAAACTACTGTTTGTACCCTGATCTACACGCTGATCTGCACCGCGAATCTGGGCATGCAGCCAGTTGCGGGTATGTTCCAGCCGGGTGCGAACTGTGCGCAAAATATCACGGTAGGGTTCACGGGAACGTTCACCCACCACCTCACGTAAGGCTGCATTGCAGTCTTCCATTGATAAATCCCAGCGCAGGGCATCGACATCGCGCCAGTACAAATCAGCGGCCTGCCAACGTGCCAGTAGCAGGACTTCCTGCGTCACCTGATGGGTCACATTGGGGTTGCCATCGCGGTCACCACCCATCCATGAAGCAAACCGCACTGGGGCATGAGTGAGCGGCAAATGCCTGCCCGTGTGTTGCAATACCACTGCATCCAGTTCACGCATAAACTGCGGAATGCTAAACCACAGGGTTTGTTCAATCGCAGTAAAGCCCCATTTGGCTTCATCCACGGGGGTGGGTTTGTGACTGCGGATTTCATCAGTGTGCCACGCTGCAATAATCTGGCGCTTAAGCCGATCTAGCACCGCCTGTTTTTCCTGCACGGTTAACTGTTGCTGATCCAGAATTTGCAGGCATTCGGCAATCTCATCATATTTTTGAATCAGGGTACGGCGGCTGATTTCAGTGGGATGCGCGGTCAGCACCAGTTCAATATCCAGTTCCAGCACGGTTTGCCATAGCTGGTCGGGCGTACAATTGGCCGCCAGCAAACGTGGAATCAGCTCTTGTAGTGACCCGGCCTGCGGTGGTGTGCCTTCACGGCTTTGCCAGTCACGGCGGCGGCGCACCCGGTGATACTGCTCGGCAATGTTGGCAAAGTTTAAAAACTGGGTAAATGCCCGCGCCACTGGCAACAGTTCCTGTTCAGTTAAATTGGACAGCACGGCATCAAGCTGGTTTTTGGCTTGTTCATCACCATCGCGGGTTTGCTTGGCCAGATGCCGGATTTGTTCGACTTTTTCAAATAATGCCTGCCCAACCTGCTGCTTGAGGGTATCACCCAGCAAATTACCCAGCAGGCGCACATCATCACGCAGGGGCGCGTGCGGATCGGTTTGCTCACCAGATTGTGGGTTGGCGCTGATTTGACTAGCGTGGAAATCAGCAGGGTCATTGGCGTTAAACATAAGCACTCCGGCAATCAGAACTTTCAAACCACTTTGACGCATCTGGTTTGAATATATGCCAGTTTTAGGCCAGCTTAAGTTTTTAATTGCAAATTATTTTTACCAGCACGGCCACCTGTCACTATCCGGCATGATCAGTAGCCAGTTTTCCAACAGGCTTGTTTTTTAAAGCCCATAAGCCAAATTTAATTTTTAGAGTAATTACTCTAGATTTTAAGCATGAATTGGATTATTTTAAATTAGAGCAATTACTCTAATTAATGGATGACACATCGTGAATAACAACAAAGAAACTACCATGCACAATGCTGCGCCACTGGGCAGCTACTTATGGACAAGATCCAGCAATGGTCGCTTAAGCTTAAAGGAAAAACAGGCATTAATTCGTCGTGCCTTGCTCCCCAGCATGACGCATTTTTTAACAACAATGCTGCATCTGGATCAGCCCAAAGTTGACCTGACCCTACAAAACATTGAGGTGCCAGATAACCGTTTTATCAGGGAAGCCATCCGTGAGCTGGAAGGTTGTGCCACGCCCGCACTTATTGGTCATTCATGGCGTACTTATTATTGGGGTGCGGCGCTGGGCCAGATTGAACAGCTTGGCTTTGATCCTGAAAGCCTGCTGATTGGCTGCCTATTCCATGACTTGGGCCTGACTGATGCGCATGCCGGGCAAAACTGTGGTTGTTTTACTCTCGCCAGTGCGCAAGCTGCAAAAACATGGAGCCAGAACGTCAATTATCCGGCAGAAAAAGCTGATGCAGTGGCAGACATGATTTGCCTGCACATGAATGCACATCTGGATGAACATGACAGTGTAGAAAGCCGCTTACTGCAACAGGGTGCCGCTTGTGATGTGATTGGTGCGCGGTTTTATCAATTGAACAAAACGTATCGGCAAGATGTATTGAGCCACTATCCCCGGCAGGGCTTTAACCAGCAATTTAGCCAACTGATTGCACAGGAAGCAGCACGCAATCCGCATTCCCGTGCAGCATTGCTCAAGCAATTGGGCTTACCAGTGATGATCCGGCTTAATCCATTTAATGAATAAACGCTTAACAACTACAATAAGTGATGGCTAGCAACGATAAGCCCGCACAAAAAAGGCAATATTGTCCTGTGCCAGTCGTTGCTGCTGCTGTTCACTAGGTGCAGCTTCAATATCAAACAGCACACGCATGTGACGATGCCCACAAAACAGGCTTAAAAAATGCTCGGCGGCTTGCAGACTGTTGGCAATGCTTAGCTTGCGCTGCGCATGGGCCTGTTCCAGCAAGCGGGTCATGTGGCTGAGCACCCGCGTTGGCCCGGCGGCAAAAAACTTGTGCACCAGCTTGGGGTTATGCTGGGTCATGCTACACATCAGGCGATGCAGTTCCAGCCCTTCCTTGCTGTAAATAATGGACTGGAAACGCAGGGCAATGCGCTTGAGTGCTATTTCAATCGCCATGTCGGGTTTTAAATCAAAATCCAGTGCGGGCAACTGGTTTTCACAGTGATTTTCCACCGCAGCAATAAACAGGGTTTCCTTGTCATTAAAGTGGTTATACACCGTGAGCTTGGATACTCCGGCTGCCAAGGCAATGCTATCCATGCTGCTGCCTTCATAGCCCAGTTCCAGAAACAGGCATTTGGCAGCATCCAGAATGGATTGCCGTTTGGCCATATCCTTTGGCCGGCCCGGCGTGGCCGTGTGACGTAAATCGCTCATGCGCAACAGCTTGTCTAACCTGACGTAGATTGAATCAATTGTACCTGATTTATGCCCTAAAATTACTGTACTGATTGGTTTACTTTATTTTATAAACTCATTAGTATAAAAATTAGCAAAATTGACAAAAGAATACGAAAACATGAGTGACCACATCAAATTTGGGGCGATGAATCACACTGGGGAACGGCCGGTGCGCCGTTTGGGAGCACATCTGCTGATCATGTTGGCAATGGCTTTGGCTGCCGGGCTTAGTGCTTGCCAGAAAGCCGATCCACCACCAGCACCCTTACGTGCCGTGATGGTGGCGCAACCGTTGAGCAGCAATAGTAGCCAAAGCAGCTATTCCGGTGAAGTCCGGGCGCGGCAGGAAGCAGACTTGTCATTCCGTGTGGCTGGCAAGGTCACCCAGCGGCTGGTGGAAGTGGGTGACCGGGTGCGCAGCGGGCAGGCACTGGCCGTGCTCGACCCGACTGATGCCAACCTGCAACTGGGTGCGGCACGCGCGCAACTGGACAGCGCGTTATCTGTTGAGCGTACGGCCAAGGGCGAACTGGAACGCTATCGCCAGTTGCTGCCTGCCAATGCCATTAGCCGCTCGCAGTTTGACCAGATTGAAAACCAGTATAAAACCGCGCGCAGCAATGTGCAGCAGGCGCAGGCCAATTTAAATGTGGTGAGCAATCAGGCCAGTTATTCCACTTTATATGCCAATAAAAGCGGTGTGGTGGTGAGCCGCAGCATTGAAACTGGACAGGTGGTAAGTGCCGGGCAACCCGTCTACCGTCTGGCGCTGGATGGCGAACGTGAAGTACTGATTGGCGTGCCGGAACAAATGATTGAGCAGTTTAAGCCACGCCAGCCGGTGCAGGTGTCGTTATGGTCAAATCCACAGCAATTGCTCTCCGCCTATGTGCGTGAAATTTCCCCCGCTGCCGATGCCTCGCGTACCTTTGCGGTACGGGTGGCGTTTGCCAACGCAGGCGCACCCGTCAAAATTGGCCAGAGCGCACGCGTTTTTGTGACTACCAGCAGCAGTAGCCCGGCCTTGGCTGTACCACTGGCAGCAGTCACGGCCGAGCAGCAGCAAAGCTATGTGTTGGTGGTCAATCCCGCCAATTCGACCCTGATGAAAAAACCAGTACGCATTGATGCTTATGGCCGTGACAGTGTGCCGGTGCTGGCTGGTTTAAGCCCACAGGATTGGTTGGTAATTGGCGGCGTGCATTTGTTACAGCCGGGCCAGAAAGTTCGTGCCGTGAATCGCGACAACCAACCTGTGTTTCAACAAAATGCTCAGTCAATGCCTCAGACTGCATCATCAATTACGGCCAAAAAGGACTAGATCATGCGTTTTAATCTGTCCGAATGGGCCTTAAACAACCGGGCCTTAGTGCTGTTTTTTATGATCCTGCTGGCCCTAATTGGTTTTGCGTCGTACAGCAAGCTGGGGCAAAGTGAAGACCCGCCCTTTACCTTTAAGGTAATGGTGATCCAAACCTACTGGCCGGGTGCCACAGCCGAGCAAGTGTCCTTGCAGGTCACTGACCGCATTGAAAAAAAGCTGATGGAAACCGGTGAATACGACAAGATTATTGCCTATTCACGCCCCGGCGAGTCCATGATTACCTTTATGGCGCGTGATTCCATGCGCTCCAGGGACATTCCTGACCTGTGGTATAACGTGCGCAAAAAGGTGGGTGACATCAAGCAAACCCTGCCGGTGGGCGTGCAGGGGCCATTCTTTAACGATGAATTTGGCGATACCTTTGGCAATATTTATGTGCTCACCGGTAAGGATTTTGACTATGCCGTGCTTAAGGAATATGCCGACCGCGTGCAATTGCAACTGCAACGCGTTAAGGATGTCGGCAAGGTTGACCTGATTGGTTTGCAGGATGAAAAAATCTGGATTGAGCTGTCCAACACCAAGGCCGTCAGTCTGGGCTTGCCCTTAAGTGCGGTGCAGCAGGCACTGGAAGCCCAAAACGCAATTGTGCCCGCCGGGTATTTTGAAACGCCAACTGATCGAATTCAACTGCGGGTAAGTGGCCAGTTCAAGTCGCTCGATGACATTAAAAACATGCCAATTTATGTGGCAGGTCGCACTATTCGTCTGATTGACGTGGCCGATGTGTACCGCGGTTTTAGCGAACCGGCACAGCCACGCATGCGCTTTATGGGCGACAATGGTATTGGTATTGCAGTGGCCATGAAAAAGGGTGGCGATATTCTGGCACTGGGCCAAAATCTGGAAACTGAGTTTGCCCGCTTGCAGGACACCTTGCCGGCTGGCATGACCTTAAGCAAGGTATCCGACCAGCCTGCCGCGGTAAAGGAAAGCGTGGGCGAATTTGTGCGGGTGCTGGCCGAAGCAGTGATTATCGTTCTGATTGTCAGCTTTTTTTCCCTGGGATTTCGCACCGGACTGGTGGTGGCATTTTCCATTCCGCTGGTACTGGCCATGACCTTTGCCGTCATGAATTATTTTGATGTGGGCCTGCACAAGATCTCCCTGGGCGCGCTGGTACTGGCGCTGGGCCTGCTGGTAGATGATGCCATTATTGCAGTGGAAATGATGGCGATTAAAATGGAGCAGGGCTTTAGCCGTCTTAAGGCTGCCGGGTTTATGTGGCAAAGCACGGCGTTTCCCATGCTGACCGGAACGCTGATTACTGCGGCGGGTTTCCTGCCCATTGCAACGGCACAGTCTGGCACCGGAGAATATACCCGTTCGATTTTTGAAGTGGTAACCATTGCCTTGCTGGTCTCGTGGGTGGCTGCCGTGATGTTTGTGCCCTATTTAGGTGACAAGCTGCTGCCTGATTTGAGTCAAATGCAGCATCAGGCGCCGTGGTATCAGCGCTTATGGTTAAGGTTTAAACACAAAAAGCAGTCTTCTGTGTCTACCTCAATCCCAGCAGACCAAGTGATTAATCAATCGGCCACTGCGATAGAGCACGACCCGCATGACCCCTACGCTACCCGTTTTTACCAGCAGTTCCGCCGTCTGGTGCAATGGTGCGTGCGTTACCGTAAAACCGTCATTGGCATTACCGTAGCGGCCTTTATCGGCTCAATCATGCTGTTTGGGCTGGTGCAGCAGCAGTTTTTCCCGCCCTCCAACCGGCTGGAAATCATGGTGGATTTAAAGCTGGCCGAAGGGGCGTCTTTAAAAGCTACAGAAGCACAGGTGGCGCGTCTTGAAAAAATGCTCAAAAGCCATCCGGGTATTGAAAATTATGTGGCGTATGTCGGCACCGGTTCACCACGCTTTTATTTGCCGCTAGACCAGCAGTTGCCACAGGCCAGCTTTGCCCAGTTTGTGGTGCTGGCCAAAACCATTGAAGACCGCGATGCCTTGCGCCAGTGGCTGATCAAAACCTTAAATGAACAGTTCCCTGAAGTGCGCAATCGGGTGTCTTTGCTGGAAAATGGCCCACCTGTCGGCTATCCGGTACAGTTCCGCGTGTCCGGTGAAGACATGCAGCAGGTACGCCAGATTGCACGTCAGGTGGCGGCCAAAATTGGTGAAAATCCTAATGTTACTAATGTGCATCTGGACTGGCAGGAACCCAGCAAGATCATTTATTTGGACATTGATCAGGATCGCGCGCGGGCACTGGGCGTGGATAGCAGTACGCTGGCGCAGTTTTTACAAAGTTCCATTAGCGGCATGGACATTAGCCAATACCGCGAAAAACGCGAGCTAATTCAAATCCGCATCCGTGGTGCCGAAAGTGAGCGGGCGCAAGTGGAATCACTGGCCAGTCTGGCTGTGCCTAGTAGCAATGGCGGCAGCGTGCCACTGGCGCAAATTGCTAACCTGCGCTATGGCTTTGAGGAAGGCATTATCTGGCATCGCAACCGTTTGCCCACCGTGACCGTGCGTGCGGATATTCGCACCAATGAACAACCCGTGACACTGGTCAACCAGATTTCACCCACGCTGAATAGCATTCGCCAAAACTTGCCCAGTGGCTACCTGTTGGATGTTGGTGGAACGGTTGAAGACTCTGCACGTGGCCAGGCTTCAGTGAATGCTGGCATGCCATTATTTTTGGTGGTGGTGATGACCTTGCTGATGCTGCAATTGCGCAGTATGTCGCGCACGCTGATTGTGATGCTTACTGCGCCGCTGGGCCTGATTGGCGTGGTGCTGTTTTTGCTGTTACTGAACAAGCCGTTTGGCTTCGTGGCCATGCTGGGCACCATTGCACTGTCCGGCATGATCATGCGCAACTCGCTTATCCTGATTGATCAGATTGAGCAGGACATCAGCAGTGGTCTGAGTCCGTGGAAGGCCATTACCGAAGCAACCGTGCGCCGTTTTCGGCCCATTGTGCTCACGGCACTGGCAGCGGTGCTGGCCATGATTCCACTATCACGCAGCATTTTTTTTGGGCCAATGGCAGTGGCCATTATGGGCGGATTAATTGTCGCCACCGCATTAACCCTGTTGTTTTTACCTGCACTTTATGCCGCGTGGTTTAAGGTCAAACCGCCTCAAGTCAGCTGATCTGGCCACAGGATGAAGATCAGGCAATGGCCATAAACCAGTTGAAATAGAGGGCAAGCTTATGGCAAAACACCTGATCATACAGCACAGTGTAGGAAAAAACTGATGACAGACTCATTGAACCGGTTTGTGGAAGCGCAGGATGCCAGCTATGAAACGGCCCTGCGTGAAATCCAAAATGGGCGCAAGCAATCGCACTGGATGTGGTTTATCTTTCCGCAATTACGCGGCCTTGGCCACAGCCCCACGTCGGTTCACTTTGGCATTCGTGACCGCGCCGAGGCACAGGACTATCTTAACCACCCTGTACTCGGCCCCCGCTTGCAACAAATCACTAACGTCGTGCTTGATTCAGACCAGTCGGTACTTTCCCTGTTTGGCAGTATTGATGCATTAAAGTTTTCATCCTGTATGACCTTGTTTGCCGCCATCACAGATGAAAACTCAGTATTTGCCAAGGCACTGTCACGCATCACCCCCACCGATCAAAAAACCTTGAAAATGCTTAACCTTACAGACTAATTAAAGACAAGCCAAAGCACCGCAGGTTTATTTTTAAATGCCACCTGATGCAATAAGTAGTTTTGTTATACTCAGCTGCTGACATGGCCTACACATGGCTATCAGGGAAAAGTACGAAATAGCCAGTAGATAATTTTGCCCAGTTTACTATCTGGATTTTACGTTTTTTGTAATAATCAGATGTTGGGCTAAAAATACCGGGGTGGAAAAGGAACAGCATGGCAGCGCGACCAGCATTTTCACAGCAGCAGTGGGTAGGGATCAATTATGGCCTGATGTTACTGTCGCTACTTTTAGGGGTTGGCGTACTGATTGCGCTATGGAGCAGTCATCACTTTTTAAACCAGAGTCAGGATGTCTGGTTGCGCTCCCATCATTTGTGGATCATGCGCAGTTGTGTGGGCCTACTGGGTTTATTGCTCATCAATAGCCTGTTTTTTATTCCCTTGTTTTGGCTGCCCGTGACGCAGGGCATTGGCTATTATTGTTGGCTGGCTGGGGTAGGGTTTGCTGCCTTAATCTGGCTATGGTTTTTGTATCGTAGCGTTAAAGGATTACAGGCATTTATAAAAGCTAAATCGGTGTATTGATGGTGGAGCAAAGATGGGATTGAAATTTCAGTAAAATATTTGGATTTAGTTTGTACCACTGAATATTATAACTCCAATAAACTAATTCTTAAGAGTTTTTAGGGAAGTGTAATGAGTATAGAAAAATTTCAATTTCCATCACGAGGTTTTCACATAGTTGCGACGAAAGTTGGTGAAGCAGATTACTTTCTTGAAAAATTAAAAGAGGTACAAGGTCATTACGATGAATTTTCTTATATTTTGAGCGCTTTTGTTTCAGCCTCAAGAAGTATCACTTTTGCACTTCAATCTGTTATGACTAAATATCCTGAATTTGATGAGTGGTATATCACTCATCAAGAAAAACTCAAAGCCAATGGCCTTGCAAAGTATTTTGTAAGCCTTCGTAATTATATGCAAAAGGTTGGTCAAGTCCCAGTGGGTCATACTGGAACAATAAGAAATGGTAAGATTGAATATTTTTCCTTTTTTATAGATATAGATGACTTAAAAAATGCCCCAAATGGAGAGGTGATCAATCTAGCTGAAGATTATTTTGTTGAAGTTTTGAGAGTTGTCGAAAGTTGCTATAGGGATTTTTGGGTATATACTGATCCACGTGCGATCTTTACTGAGGACGGCCTAAAATTGCTTGGCTGGGTTATAGAGGATATTGAGGAGGCCGTTGGCCTCCCTAGAGGATATACTGATATTCCTTATGATAATGAAGACAAGAATTTACAAAGATTACGGCTTTTGGCTCGTGAGTTTCAAGGTGACGAGATGATGGAGCAGTACTTTATGAAATATGAATTACAGTTGAATCTTAATAAAAATTATAATTCCTAATTTAAATATACTTATATGTTTGTTGGTAAATATGATGACAAGCTATCTAAAATTTGGGAGTAGTTAAGAAACCAGTGAGTCAGGCCAAAGCTAATTTCAACTCCAGCCTGACTCAATACCATCAAAAAACTATAATGATGTTGTTTACCTTGGCGACACGCGCCACACCACATCACCCACATCATCGGCTACTAGGATCGCGCCCGCCTTGTCTACCGTAACGCCAACCGGACGACCCAGCGCATCACCGTTTTCATTGACAAAGCCACTAAGCACATCTTGCGGTTTACCCGCTGGTTGACCATTTTGAAATGGCACAAAAATCACCTTGTAGCCACTGCGCGGTTTGCGATTCCACGAGCCATGCTGGCCAATCAATACGCCATTTTTATATTGAGGCATTAAATCAGCCTTATAAAAGCTTAAGCCCAAGGATGCGGTATGGTTGCCCAGTGCATAATCCGGTTTAAGGGCCTTGGCAACCAGATCCGGATTTTGCGGTTTTACCCGGGCATCCACATGCTGGCCATAGTAGCTATAGGGCCAGCCATAAAACGCCCCATCCTTAACCGAGGTCATATAGTCCGGTACCAGATCGCTGCCAATTTCGTCACGTTCATTCACTGCAGTCCAGAGTGCCCCGGTTTGCGGTTGCCAGTCCATGCCATTGGGATTGCGCAATCCGGTGGCAAAAGGACGTACCTTGCCACTGGCAATATCAAATTCCGGAATGCGCGCGCGATCCTGTTCCTTGTCCAGCCCGTTTTCAGCGGCATTGCTGTTGGAACCCACCGTAATGTAGAGCTTGCTGCCATCGGCACTGGCAATCACATTTTTGGTCCAGTGATGGTTAATTGGCCCGGCCGGTAAATTCAGTACTTTGGTGCCCGCGGTCTGAATACTGGTTGCACCCGGGGTATAATCAAAGCGCATCAGGCTATCAGTATTGGCGATATAGAGTGCGTTACCGACCAGTGTCATGCCAAAGGGCGAGTTCAGGTTTTTCAAAAATACGGTGTGCTGGTCGGCAACTCCATCGCCATTGGTATCACGCAGCAGGCTAATCTGGTTGGCACTGGGATGGGATGAACCCGCGCGTTTCATCACCAGTGTCATGATTTTGCCTTTAATGCCCTTGCTGTCTTCCGGCTTGGGCGGTGCATCGGTTTCAGCCACCAGCACGTCACCATTAGGCAGTACATACAGCCAGCGCGGATGAATCAGGCCACCCGCAAATTTTTGTACTTTTAATCCACTGGCTGCAACGGGCATGGTATTGGCAGGCCAACCCTTGGCTGGTGCAATATGTACTGTGGGGAGCAGGCTTTTCTGCGGCGCGGGCAGTACCGGATTAGCGCCATAGCTGGCATCAATCGGTAGGTTGGCTTTGTGGCCGCAGCCGGTCAGGCACAGTAGCCCTGCACTGGCCAGTATGGAAAATTTCACGGAAATAGACATTGGGTGAACTCCAGTCAGCATCGGTTAAAAGGCCTAAGCGGCATGGTTTAAAACCTGTCAGCTTAAAAAACGGGTTTAGCCTGTCCAGGGCAGCAACATCCGTGGCCTGATGGTTTATTATGGATTTACTGTAGGCCAATGGACAAAAATCACTGTCATTGTCCTGTTGAAACAAGTTGCTGATTGGTTACAGCAAGCGCTTCATTTCACATTGGTTTTTATTTATGGGGTGGCAATTTTTTAGCCGGGAACGCATTCGCCGCATTTTTTGTGAAAAATAGTGCTTGCAAAAACACCACATTGCCCCAAGATTAGCCGCAATTGTTTAATTGATTTTGGTTAGGAGTTATGCCAGCCATGGCAAAGAGAGACTACTACGAGGTTTTAGGGTTATCCAAAGGTGCAGGCGAGGACGAAATTAAAAAGGCCTATCGCAAGCTGGCCATGAAAT
The DNA here is from genome assembly GCF_000619845.1 of Alkanindiges illinoisensis DSM 15370. Lineage (GTDB taxonomy): Bacteria > Pseudomonadota > Gammaproteobacteria > Pseudomonadales > Moraxellaceae > Alkanindiges > Alkanindiges illinoisensis. The sequence continues at coordinate 71,877 of NZ_KK211037.1, forward strand.
ATCATCCGGACCGTAATCCTGATAACAAGGAAGCTGAGGAAAAATTCAAGGAAGCTTCAGAAGCCTATGAAGTCTTGTCCGATAGCGACAAGCGTTCTGCCTATGACCGCATGGGACACAGTGCCTTTGAAGGCATGGGTGGCTTTGGCGGTGGCGGCGGCTTTAACGCGCAGGATATCTTTAGCCAGTTTGGTGATATTTTTGGCGATATGTTTGGTGGCCGTGCGGGCGGTGGCCAACGTCAGCGCCGTGGGGCAGACCTGCGTTATGTGCTGGAATTGACCCTGGAAGAAGCAGTTAAGGGCGTGAAAAAAACCATCAGCTTTACGGCACCAGCGGCCTGTGAAGCCTGTAATGGCAAAGGTTCCAAAAATCCGGAAGATGTCACTACCTGCCAGACCTGTCATGGTTCGGGTCAGGTGCGCATGCAGCAGGGTTTCTTTTCAGTTCAGCAAACCTGTCATACCTGTCAGGGCCGTGGCAAGATTGTCAAAAATCCGTGTAATGTCTGCCATGGCGCGGGTGTGGCTGAACGCAAGCGCACACTGGAAGTCAGTATTCCAGCCGGGGTGGATAACGGTGACCGCGTTCGCCTGACCGGTGAAGGCGAAGCGGGTGGTGCTGGTGTTCAGCCTGGCGATTTGTATGTAGAAGTGGTGGTGCGCGAGCATGCCGTATTCCAGCGTGATGGTGCCGATTTGTACATGGATGTGCCCATTAGCTTTACCGATGCAGCACTGGGCAAGGAAGTGGAAATTCCAACGCTTGATGGTCGTGTGAGCCTGAAAATTCCTGAAGGCACCCAGACTGGCAAGCTGTTCCGTCTGCGCGGCAAGGGTGTAAAACCGGTACGTACCAGTATGGTGGGTGATTTACTGTGCCGTGTGGTGGTGGAAACTCCGGTGAATCTAACCAGCCGCCAGAAAGAACTGTTACAGGAACTGCAAGCCACACTGGATGGTGATGACAAGCAATCGCCCAAGAAAAAGTCATTTTTTGAGCGCCTGTTTGACTGACCAAGCCATGAAGCGATAGTCCTTATCGCGATTATTGTGACGTGTATAAATGCGAAAAGCCCATCTTACTAGATGGGCTTTTTGATATGTGGTCGGTTCAGGCAACAAATAACCTGAGCATGACTAATCTGGGGGCAGATTGAATCGTCAGACAATAAAAATTATGATAGGCCAAATAAAATTGATTTTATAAGAATATGTCACCACACATTCGCCTGAACATGATTGTCAAAAATGAAGCTGCGGTGATCCTGCGCTGTCTTGCTTCGGTCAAGCCGTGGATTAATTCCTGGGTTATTGTCGATACGGGTTCCAGTGATGGCACACAGGACATGATTCGGCAGTATATGCAGGATCTGCCGGGACAATTGTTTGAACGTTCCTGGAAAAATTTTGGCCATAACCGCAGCGAAGCCCTAGAACTGGCGCTCACTGATGAGTTGCCCCCTGCGGATTATTTATTGTTTATTGATGCAGACGAAACCCTGCTGGTGGCTGAGCAGTTTCGCTATCCTGAACTGGACGGCACAGCTTACTATTTTGAATGCCTGTACGATCACATATGCTATCAGCGCAATGCGCTGGTTTCTACGCGGCTGCCTTGGCGCTGGAAAGGAGTATTGCACGAATATCTGGATTCGCCCATGCCGCATCAGTGGCAAACGCTGGAAGGGCTCCGTATTTTTGTACAGCACGACAGCGCCCGTGGCAAGGACGCAACCACTTACCTTAAAGATATTGCCTTGCTACAGCAGGGAATTCAGGATGAGCCGGACAATTTGCGCTACCAGTTTTATCTGGCACAAAGCTATCAGGATGCGGGGATGCTGGACGCGGCCTTGCAGGCTTATCAGCAGCGTGCCAGTGCCGCTGGCTGGGAAGAGGAACGCTGGATGGCCCAGTTTCGTGCGGCCCAGTTAACCGAGCGCTTAAACTATCCCATTGAACAAGTGTATCTGGCTTATTTGCAGGCATGGATCAGTCGGCAGCAACGTGCTGAGCCTTTGTATGAACTGGCACGTTTTTATCGTGAACGGCAATTGTATGACACTGCCTGCTATTTTGCTCAGCAAGCGGTTAATATTACCCAGCCGGATGACCTGTTATTTGTCGACCATAGCGTGTATGCATGGCGGGCACTTGATGAACTCAGTGTATCGGCCACCTACTGCGCGCCTTATAAGCAAGCAGGCCAAGTTGCCATGTCACAACTCATTCAGCAACAAAAATTTCCTCCTAGTGAAAAAGCGAGAATTGAAGCCAATAGGATGTTCTATGATTTGGACGCGCATCTGGTTTAAGTTGAATGATTAATAGAATAGAGAATGATCCCAATAAACAACCTGATTTTTAACATCAGGCTGTTTGCATGGATGAGGCAGTAGATTAAGGACGTGATGGATAGATACCATTAATACAAATAATATAATTGAGTGCCAGATAGGGATTGCTGGCATCAAACGGCTGACTGCCGCCCACAATGCCTGTTGTACCTGAATTTAACTGCGCCGCAATATTGGCTTGTATCGGTTTCATGTTGGCAAGCTGGGTGGTATCTGGCGTGTAGCTATTTAAGGTATTGATGCCATCATTAACATTGGCCCATACCGCATTCGTGGGATCAGTGGTTGTACCGTTGCCCGAGCTACCTTGCGGCTGTATGGTGGCAGTCGCGGTAACTTGCTGTGCATCCAGTGAATGCGCGTGAGCAGGCAAATTGGCAAGCGTTAAACTAATATTTCGGCTACCGCCCTGACCACCCAGGGGAAACTGATTGTTGTCAACACCCACAATGGCGCGGCCATTTAAGTTGGGCAGGGCAAAGGTGGTTTGTCCATTGCCCCCATAAGTGGTGCCTAACAGTGAAAACAACGCGGTATATTGTGAAATGGAGAGGAGTTGTCCGTTGCATGACATCCATCCCTGTGGGGCGAAGTCAAAGGCCACCACGCTGATTTCTCCAACAAATGATTCCAGAGCCATATTATTTTTCCCTAATAGATTTGATTAAAATTAGAGTGGTATTTTGATCCACAGTCGAATTAAAGCGATTCTAGACAGGGTCGGCTATACCTAAAACATCGTATTTTTTGTGCAGTAGATTGAGCTTTTTATGAATGGTTTTGCGATGACTGTACACGGTTGCAATGCTGATATTCAATTGAAAGGCAATCTGTTGACTCCCTTGTCCTTCAGTCATCAGCAGCACAATGCTTTTTTCACGTTCGGTTAAACTGGCCAAAAATTCAGGGTAGTATGAGGCGTATTTCAGCAGGCAGGCTTTATGGTGGATATTGAGCTTTTTATAAATATTTTCTTGATGGGTAGTGACAGTTCGTTCGCTGATATATAGTTTTTCGGCAATTTGTTTGATTAAAAAACCATCAGCGCGCATTTAAAAAAATTTTTCGCTCACGTCGGGTTAACGTTGCTAGTATTGTCATGGCATTGTTCTCAACCTGATCAGTCCGCAGGCTGTAAAAGCCGGCGGACTGAGGCTTAACGGATGAATTAAACCGGCTGATCCTTATTTGATGCGGGTGATGGACAGATGGGTCGTGCCGTTGGTTGAGGTAAAGGCCGCAGTTGTGTTACTCCATGACTGTGCTCTGAAACGCACGGTATTACCGTTGTCCAGATACATCATACAGTTAATCTTGGTGCTATTTCTGAGGCCTGCATTTGCGCCATTGGTATATTGATCATAGGTGCTAATACAGATCGGCGTACCGGCCTGATTAACATCCAGATAATGCGCAATGCCGATAATGGTTTCTCCGCCGGTATTGGTAACACCCATCACTTGCGTAGAAAACTGATACCAGCCTGCACCTGTACCACCTACGGTAAAGGTCGTGCCATTCCAGCTATTGCCACCAGTCAGACTGGCGCGGATGTTATTTGAGCCACTAAAAAACAAGGTATCAAAATTTGCTGTGCCACTTAAGCTGCTGATCTGCTGACTGCTGTTGTTGGCAATGTTCAACTCTACATTGGGATAAGCACTAACGGCACTGCTGATGTTAACGCCGCTGCCCCAGCTCCCATTGGATTTGGTATAGATCAAGCCGGAACCCGTCTGGATATAAAGGTCACCATTACTACCGGTAGCGTTGGATGGTGCCGTTGATCCCGAAAATACGACTGTGCCACTGTTACCAGTTGCCCCGGTGGCGCCCGTTACACCTGTTGCGCCTGTAGCTCCGGTAACGCCTTGCGCACCTGTGGCTCCGGTTGCACCAGTAACACCTTGAGAACCTGTAGCGCCAGTTGCACCCGTTGCGCCGGTAACACCTTGTGCGCCCGTAGCTCCAGTTGCCCCTGTCAGCGCAATAGAAATAGACCAGCCTGCTGCAGACTTTGGTCCATACAGTCGGGCATTGGTGGTGTCAATATAAAAATCACCCACCGCGCCAACAGCCAGTGAAGGGGCGCCACTGCCATTTAAGATAGTATTACCATTGCTGCCAGCCGCCCCAGTGGCACCTGTAACACCTTGCGCCCCTGTAGCTCCGGTAACACCTTGTGCACCCGTTGCCCCTGTGATACCGCTAGCACCTTGCGCACCGGTAGCACCCGTAATGCCTGTGGCTCCGGTAGCACCCGTTGCACCATTAGCGCCAGCTGCGCCTTGTAAAGATACCCCTATGCTTGGCCAGCCTGTAACAGTTTTTGGCCCATAAAAGACTGAATTCACAGTATCGATATAAAAATCACCAACATTGCCCTGAGTGGTGGGTGCTCCGTTACCATTGAGAATAATATTACCATTGCTGCCGGCCAACCCGGTTGCCCCAGTGGCTCCCGTTGCACCCGTAACGCCTTGAGCACCCGTTGTCCCTGTCGCCCCAGTTATGCCAGTGGCTCCAGTTGCACCTTGTGACCCTGTGGCACCTGCCGCCCCTTGAGAACCTACCAGTGAAATGCCAAGGCTTGGCCATACCCCATTGGCTTTAGGGCCATAAAAACGGCTGGTTGTGGTATCAATATAAAAATCACCATCCAGTCCCAGAGTTGCGGCTGGAGCGCCTGAGCCATTAAGTACGGCATTACCACGCATACCCTGCTGGCCTGTAGCACCCGTCGCCCCTGTGGCGCCCGGTTGACCAGTTGCTCCGGTTGCACCCACCAGAGAAGTTGATGCGCCCCAGCCGTTGATGGTCTTGGCGGCATATAGTCGTCCGTTACTTATATCAATATAGGTATCGCCAACATTACCAAGGGTTGAGGAAGGTGCGCCTGACCCGCTAATGATAGAAAACCCTATAATACCTTGCTGGCCTGTTGCCCCGGTGGCGCCCGTTACACCCGTTGCGCCTGTCACTCCGGTTGCCCCTTGCGCACCTGTAGCTCCCGTTGCACCGGTAACGCCTTGAGAACCTGTAGCGCCTTGTGCGCCCGTGGCACCAGTCGCACCGGTAATGCCTTGAGAACCCGTTGCTCCTGTAGCTCCAGTTACACCGATTGCCCCAGTCGCACCCGTAACGCCTTGTGCGCCAGTGGCTCCGGTTACGCCTTGCGCACCAGTTGCACCCGTAATACCTGTGGCTCCGGTTGCACCAGTTACACCCTGTGCACCGGTTGCGCCAGTCGTACCGTTGGCGCCAGTTGCCCCAGCCGCGCCGCTAGCGCCTTGTTGGCCTGTAGCACCCGTTGCTCCTGTAGCGCCTTGTGCACCGGTAGCACCCGTTGCCCCTGTAGCACCGTGCTGGCCTGTGGCGCCTGCCGGGCCAATCAGTGAAATACCCGTATTTGGCCAACCTGCTGCTGTTTTTGGGCCATAAAGGACTACATTACTCACATCAATATAAAAATCGCCAGGCTTTCCAGCAGTTGCCAGCGGTGCGCCAGAACCATTGATTACACTATAGCCATCGCTGCCATTCAGGCCAGCTGTTCCCACCAGTGAAACCCCTATGGCAGGCCAGGTACGATTCTTTTTAGGGCCATATAAAACATAGGCATTGGTATCAATATAAAAGCTACCGTCTATACCATTTTGTGCAGTAGGCATGCCTGCCCCGCTGCTGACTGAGTTAACGAGCGTAGTGGTTACAATCGTTTCTGTGGTTTTATCCGATCCGCCACATGCTGACAATGCCAGCATTGTGCCCAGAATGACGACACTTAGAGTGTTTTTTTGCAGTTTTTTAGAGGATGTATACATCGCGGGATGGATCATATTCATTTTTTACTTCCAGCGTTATTTTTTAAAAATTTTAGCTATTTATTTAATACGAGGGATTCATAATTGTATACAGTTCTGTATATATAGTTACATATTTTTATATTTTGCATTACTGCTGTTACATTATTTGCTACAGTTCAGGCAATCGGCACCCGATAGAATAAGCAGTTATTGCGTAACCTGCTACGTTAAGCACATTGCAGGGTAAAAGGGTCTGATAGTCAGTGGACTGGCTTGGTTTTGGATTAATTAACGCTAAATATTGAGGAGCAGGCATGGCAACTTCACCACGCATTGGGATTTTGGGCGCAGGTGGCCGCATGGGCCGCATGTTGATTCAGGCAGTGCATCAGGCAGGCTATCCGCTTGCTGCGGCAGTCGAGCGCCCCGGCAGTTCACTGATTGGCACCGATGCGGGTGAACTGGCAGGCGTAGGCAAGCTGGACGTACAGGTGGCCGCCAGTCTGCAAGATATAATTAACCAGTGTGATGTGGTGATTGATTTTTCCACGCCACAAGCCACTGAAACCCACTTGCAGATTTGCCGTGATGCAAAGGTTGCTATTGTCATTGGCACCACGGGCTTATCTGAGGCACAAAAGCAGCTGGTCAGCGACACGGCACAGCATATTCCGGTGGTGTATTCCGGCAACTACTCGGTGGGCGTGAATGTCTCGCTTAAAATGCTGGAACTGGCGGCCAAAGCCTTTGGTGAAACGGTGGATATTGAAATCATTGAAGCCCATCACCGCCATAAAGTGGATGCACCATCCGGCACCGCCTACATGATGGGTGAAACCGTGGCTAATGCGCTGGGCCGTAACCTCAAAGACGTTGCGGTTTATGGACGTGAAGGTCATACTGGGCCGCGCGAGCGCCAGACCATTGGTTTTGAAACCATTCGGGGTGGCGATATTGTGGGTGAACACACGGTGATGTTTATTGGTGAAGGCGAGCGGGTTGAGGTCAAGCATCTGGCCACCAACCGCATGAACTTTGCCAGTGGTGCAGTGCGTGCCGCGGCATGGGTGATCCAGCAGCCAGTAGCCCGTTATGACATGCAGGATGTATTGTCATTAAAAAATTAATGGTAGAACAACTAAAATCTCAGCCGTATACGCTGATCAGGCAGGATATTAAGTCATGAACAACACCGTCAACCGGTTCTCTGCGCGCAAGCTGTGTTATGCCATTGGCTTAAGCCTGCTAACCTTAAGTACCGCCCATGCTGCTGCTGATCTGTCACGCGCCAAGCTGGCGATCAATAAACAGGGCATCAAGGTGTGGACGTATCAGCTACCGGATAATCCCGCCTTTAATTACCGTGCCACCACGGTACTCAATAGCAGTGTTACCAGTGTGGCTGCAGTGATTCTGGACACCGATGATCTGGTTCAGTGGGTGCCGTATGTCAGTGCTGTGAATGTGATTGAGCGTAATGATGCCACTGGCAGCTTTATCATTCGCATGCAACTGGATTTTCCGTTTCCCTTGCAGGATCGTGATGTGGTTATTCAGGGCAAAATCAGTCAGGCCAGCGACGGCACTGTGACCATTAAAAACAGGGCAGTTAGCGATAGCCGGGTTCCGGTACGCCATAATGTGGTACGCCTAACCCACTATGAAGGCGACTGGACCCTGAAGCCACTGGGGCCTGCCAAAACAGAAGTGTCCACCACAGGTTATGGTGATCCGGGTGGCGTGATTCCGCTGACCGTAGCCAATATGTTTGTGCAGCAGCAGCCGTACCAGATGCTGGGCCGCATGAAGGACTATGTAAAAAACAGCCGTTACCAGAATGCACAGCTCAGTATGATTAAAGACCCGTACGCCAAAAAATAACAAATCATCTACCCGGTATTAAAACTCCGGGTAGAGCTTGTCTTGATTGAGAGAAATTTTCAGGCCCATAATGCGTTGTCTTATGGTGCAGGCAGGCATTCCCTTGAAAAAACTTAATCCTTACTGGTCTGGCATTATCGCCAGCGTGTTTTTCAGCTTGCCTATGCCAGTACAGGCCAATACAGCCTTCAATACCGTGGCAACAGAAACCCAAAATACCATTATTGCCAAGCCGACTGTGGTCAATGGAACAACGGCCAGCAGTACACAAATGCCGTGGCAGGTTGCCCTGTTTGCGCAAAACGCTAGTGGACAGGCTGCCTATATTTGTTCCGGTACCCTGATTAATGCGCAGTGGGTAGTCACAGCTGCGCATTGCTTTAATCCGCAGAAGCTTGAGCAGCAGCCGATTACCGATCATTACGTGGTGGCAGGGACAGTAGACCTTGATCAGATTAACAGCCCGGCCACTCAGGTAATTCGGGTAAGTCGCCAGATTATTCATCCCGGTTATGACGCCGGGGTTAATCTGGACAATGACATTGCCCTGCTCAAGCTGTCAGAACCCGTTGATTTAAAGGCCTGTGGTCTGCGTTGTGACACAATTGACTGGTTAAAGCCCGCACAGGCCAGTCAGTATACGGCGCTGGGCAGCTTGGCTCAGGTGGCAGGCTGGGGTGAGACTGTGGTAACAGCCAGTAATGGCACACAGGAAACCCTGTATCCCTCGCGCTTACAGGTGGGGCAGCTTAAGATTGTCAACTGTGGTAGCAGTCGCTACCTTTACAATAACAAGAGCTGGCCAATCAGTGCCAATATGATGTGCGCCAGCGGGGTAGACCAGCAAAATCCTGCTGATACCTGCGTGGGTGACAGTGGCTCAGGCTTGGTGGTGAATATCCGTTCAGGTCAGCCTTTGCTGACGGGTATTACCAGCTGGGGTGAAGACACGCCTTGCGGTGAGCGCACCTTGCCCGGCGTGTATACCCGGGTTGCCAATTATGCCAGCTGGATTTTAAGTTATGTTGATCCGCTAGCGTATCAGCAGCAACAGGAACAGCAGCAGGCGCAACAGTCAGCCAGTACCTCAGGTTCAGGCGGCGGTGGCAGTGTTTCGGTGGGAATGTTGCTGGGCTTGGGTAGCTTAGTGTTGATTCGGCGCAAATGGCTTGCCAGAAAATAATAGGGCTTTAAGCGGAAACACAAATTAACCCAGACAAACCCGGGACATGAAAATCTGTATAAGCTCTAGAGTGTGAATAGTGATAAAGCGTCGATATTGACAGCAATGGCCTGCCTGAATGGATTTACAACTCAGGCAGGCCATTTCGTTTACTAAAGTTATAAATAAAAGATTTAGGCAAAATCCGCTTTAAGCACTACCCGGTAGCGGGCCTTGCCATCACGCAAATGCTGGATAGCCTCATTGATTTGTGACATCGGAAATACTTCAACCGTGGGTTCAACCTGCGTGCGGGCCGCAAAGCGCAGCAACTGACGGAGCGCGAGTGGTGAACCCGTCGGCGAACCAGTCACTACCTTGGCCCCCCCAATTAACACACCAGCAGGCACGGCTAAAGGCTCAAGTACCACGCCAACGGTATGAAACTTGCCTTCAGGTGCCAGTGCCGCAAAGTAAGGCATCCAGTCCAGACTGACATTGATGGTGTTGATAATCAGGTCAAACTGGCCACGCAGGGCTTTCAGCTGGTCTTTATCACGGCTATTGATCACCTGATGCGCACCCATGTCCAGAATTTCCTGGGTTTTATCCGGGCTGGAACTAAAGGCCGTCACTTCACAGCCCCATGCCTTGGCCAGCTTGATGGCAATATGTCCCAAGCCACCAATGCCAATCACCCCAACCTTATGCACACCCTGAATATTGTGGCGCAGCAAGGGATCAAACACGGTAATGCCGCCGCATAATAGCGGGCCAGCCACTTCCGGATTTAAGTCATCCGGCACCGGAATCACCCATTGCCAGCCTGCGCGTACGGTTTCGGCAAAGCCCCCGGCATGACCTACAATGGTGGCTGTGGTGCCATTCTGGCACAGCACCTGTTTGCCGCCAATACAGCAATCGCAATGCTGGCAGCTATCGGCAGTCCAGCCAATGCCAACACGCTGGCCGACCTGCAGGCCACGGGCTTCACTGCCAAGCTGGGTGATCGTACCAATCACTTCATGCCCGGCAATCAGCGGATATTTGGCACCGCCCCATTCATTGTCAATCATGGATAAATCCGAATGGCATACCCCGCAATATTCTACCTTGACTTCAACTTCGTGGGCTTTGAGTTCGCCGGCATCGTAGTCATAAGGTTGTAGGGGCTGGCCCGGTTCGAGAGCGGCATAGCTACGGATAATACTCATGCTGTGTTCCTTGCGTGAATAAAAAATTAATGGGTAGCCAGCAAACGGCTACTGCATCCGGCGTCATGGTCATTCACCAAACCTGCAGCCTGCATAAAGGCATAGCAGGTGGTTGACCCGACAAACTTGAAACCGGCTTTTTTGAGTGCTTTTGACATTGCCAGACTGGCCGCGATTTGAACAGGGTTTTGTGTGTAATTCTGAAGAGCCTGTGGTTGTAGTTTTGCATTGACAAATGACCACAGCCATTCAACCATATCAATGCCATTCTGCTCCATTGCCAGCCACGCCTGCGCATTCGCCACAATGGCATTGAGCTTGCCGGCATGGCGGATCAGACCGGGGTTTTGCAGATACTGATTAATCTCAGCCTCACTGAGCTGTGCCACTTTTTCAGGCAAAAAATCAAAAAAGCACTGCCGATAACAGTCCCGTTTTTTAAGCACGGTAATCCATGACAAGCCCGCCTGCTGGCCTTCCAGACACAGCATTTCAAACAACTGCTGGCGGTCATGGCTGGGCTTGCCCCATTCATGGTCATGGTAGTGCTGGTAGAGCGGGTCATTGCTGCACCAGCTACAGCGCTGAATGGCTGATTCGCTGGCTTGAGTAGCTGTTGTGGTCATGGTGTTGTATTCATCCACTTATTAATCATTCAAAATCAGGTTTTCTTTTTCTTGCGTTTTTTAAACGGATACACCAATTGGTCGACAAAGCCTTCCGGTACTTTGGTGCTGGGCGTGGTGCCATAACGCTGTGGCAAATGGGAAGGCATGTGAGCAGTTTTAAAAATCACATCATAAATCGGCAAAAAGGCCGCAAAATTCTTGTCCAGTGCTTCATCTTCTGAAGAGTGATGCCAATGATGAAACTCGGGTGTAGCAATCATCCAGCGCAGGTATGGAAAGCGAAAGCGTACATTGGCATGGATAAAAATGGCATGAAAGGAAATAAAAATCAGGTAGGCATAGGTGGCTGCCGGGGAAAATCCTAAAAATAGCAAAGGAATATAACCCACAAAACGATTCATGATCAGTTCAGCCACGTGCACGCGACTGGACGCCAGCCAGTCCATTTGCAGTGAAGAGTGGTGTACGGCATGAATGCGCCAAAGCCGTGGCACCTTATGCATGCTGCGATGAATCCAGTAACTGAAAAAATCCACCACCAGCAGGATTTCAAGGAACTGCAATGCCAGTGGCTGACTGCTGACCAGTTGATGCAGGCGCGGATTGATCCACTGGTTAAACAGCACCTGTGCCGGGATAATGGTAAAAAATGCCAGCAGTTGAATCCCCAGATGGCTAAACATAAAATACTTGAGGTCAGTCACCCAGCCTTTACGTAGGATTTTTTGCTGCTGATACTTGGCAAACATGCGTTCCATGGGAATAAACACCAGTGCCAGCACCAGCAGGGTTAAAATGAAATAATCCAGCCCGGCATACACATTGCGTGCTTCATAAGGACTTCCTTCAATTTGCCCGCTGGCCAATAAGGCCGCACAGGTATTTAAGAAAATGCCGCTCAGGCCCCACAGGCGATTAGGATTGCGAAATACCGAACACAGCCCTGCGATAAAGCCCACCCCGATGCCGCTAAACAGCAAAATCTTGATGAGCAACGGGTCATAAACGGAACGTAATTCCGGCATGGTCAGCAGTTTGGGAAATAAAAAACAAAATGCAGTCAGGCAAGCCAGCAGCCCAAAACTAATGGCAATAAAAGCCGAGATTTTGCCATGGCCATAATTGAGTGGCTGGTCTTCCAGATGTTTGCGCAGCAGGTTGGTCATTATTATTCCAACTATTGGGTTTCTTGTATCGCCGTTATTCTATAAGGCTATTGGGTTGGTGCAATTTAAAGTTTAGGTAGAGATTGTGGGGTAATAACTTAATTTATAAGTGAAAACAGGCTATAAATCCAGCGAAAACCAGCCTAATCGCGGGTCAGATAAGGGTAAGGATTAATAGCACCTTCACCATTACGATAAATGCCGTAATGTAGGTGTGGCGGCGTGGTGCGGGCATTGCCGCTATTGCCCACATAACCAACCACATCACCTACCTTGATCCAGTCCCCCTGACTAAACTGGCCATAGGATTCAAGATGCGCATAATAATGGCGGCTCATGTCCGGCCCCAGCACCCAGACTACATTACCACCCAGCGTATTGATCCCAACGGACAGGATCAGGCCTTCTGTAGTACTCAGTACTGGCGTACCACGTTTGGCAAAAATATCCACACCTTCGTGACGACGACCTTGACTGCGGGCTGCCCCCCAGGTATCAACAATTTGCTGCGGCTTAACCCCTTGTACCGGTACTGGCAACTGCGCTGGCAGCGGTGTTTGCATCAGGTGCAGATATTCCATCGGCAACTGGAACAGACCCGGTTGCTGGCCTGATTCCGGACGCTGGCATCCGGCAAGGCTGGCTATCAATAGAATAATAATGAACCGGGCAGCCCTATTAGCCTGAGGCCTGGCATAACGCTGCCATACAGAAAACTGCATTAATCCGGCATCACCCAAGTCATCCAGTACTGTTCCCGGATATCCCAGAACTCAAGGCGGCTTAGATCAATCTCATCAAAATTTATCCAGTTATCCTGTCCGGATTTTTCATTAAAACCTGTGCTAATCAGCAAGGCATCTTCATTAATTTCCATAATCCAGCCTTGCAGCATTTGGCCGTTTTTAAGAATAATGCGCTGCTGGTTACCGCATTCGGCAAAATTTGCCATGTGTTCTGCCAGTTGAATGGACATGCTAAACCCTAATATGAAGTGTTTTAAAACCAGAACCTGTTTCAGGACCTGAATAAATACAAAAACGGATTAACCGCACCACGACCCTTGCCACTCAGGTAAATTCCGTAATGCAAATGCGGTGAGCCCCCGCGCGCATTGCCGGTATTGCCGACATAGCCAATCACCTGGCCCTTCTTGACCCGGTCACCAACATTCAGGCCACGCTTGTGCTTGTCGAGATGCGCATAATAATGATAGCTACCTGCCGGGCCTGCGATCCAGATCACTTTTCCACCTAAATTGTTATTGCGCATGTCCACCACAATTCCAGTGGTGGCACTCAACACCTTGGTGCCGCGCTCCGCCATGATATCAATGCCTTCATGGCGACGTCCCTGACTGCGGGCTGCGCCCCAGGTATCCTTCAACTGATAGGCTTTGATGCCTTTAACAGGGATGGGCAAACGCTCGGGCAACGGAATGGTACGCAGCTCATTAATTTGTGCTTGCGCAGCAGGTGGCAAGGGTTTTTTCTTGGGAGTAGAGGCACAGCCTGCCAGTATGATCAGTCCAGCAATCATCAACCAGCGTGATAAGGTGGTTAGAAAACTTGCCTTAGTAAAACTATAAATAGCAGGAGTAGCGGTTAAAACATGATCCTTCATTGATCACTAAATTCCATGCAGCAAATTCATGTAAAGATCATAACGTGCTGCACTACGGAATCCCACTTAAAAAGCTAGTCGGCAGGCTAAATAGTCAATCATTCCTGTTGTTCCAGTACTTTCAGCATGGCTTTTGGAATTCCCTTATCCACTGCTTGTTGTTTATCCAGCCATTGGTTCTGTCCACAAAAATCTTGTATAGCAGTACATTGATCTAATGGAACACTGAACTTTTTGACATTTAAAAACCATGTAAAATGAGTAAAAGAATGTTTAATGATTAGATTACTCTGCTGAGTTTCTTCAAGCGCAAAATACTGAGTGATTCTTGATAGTTGATTTTGGCTTTCAAGAATAGGCAGGCAATACAGACCACCCCACAAGCCTTCATTTGGACGCTGTTGCCACAACCATTGCCCTGTTTCTCTATTTTCCAGAATAATCACAAACGCCTGTTTTTCTGGTGTAGCTTTGGCCGCCTTTTTTTGCGGAAAATCCAGTACCCGGTTTTGCTGATAAGCCTTGCAATCCTCACGCACCGGGCAATACAGGCACAAGGGTTTTTTACTGGTGCAAATGGTCGCACCCAGATCCATAATCGCTTGCGTATAATCAGCATTACGCTGTTGGGGGGTAAGCTGTGTGGCCAGTTGCCAAAGCTGTGCTATAACAGGTGTAGACATACTGTCGCCTGCAATCGCCTGATGCCGACTCAGCACCCGCTTGACATTGCCATCCATAATTACGCCATATTGCTGTAAGCCCAAAGACATCAGCGCCCCTGCGGTAGAGCGGCCAATACCCGATAGCGCCATCCAGCCATCTAATGTCGTTGGAAAGCCGCCTTGAGCCACCACCTGTTGAGCCGCCTTGTGCAGGTTACGCGCCCGTGCATAATAGCCAAGTCCTGCCCAATACGGCGCAACGTCGTCCCAACTGGCCTGTGCCAGTGCTTCAACGGTGGGGAAACGCTGCATGAAGCGGTCAAAGTAATTCAGCACCGTTTTGACCTGAGTTTGTTGCAGCATGATTTCCGACACCCAGACCTTGTAGGGATGTTTGTATGGATAATCGCGAACCTGCCATGGCAAATCGTGGCGACCATGCTGGTCAAACCAGTCCAGCAGGCGTGTGGCAAAATCAGCAGATTGTTCGGTCAGAGTCGGGTTCAAGCGGGTAGTACCTGTTTTAAACTTAATTATAAAATGCAGGCTATTAATGGGGGCGAACCAGAAACCCTCAAGGACAATTACCAGATAATAAGATAGCTATTATGAATATGCTTTTAACCAATTTAAGCACGAGTCCCCAGCACTTTAAAAAGCCTTATGATACTGATTATAGAGAGCTTTTAATGGATATTTGTGATCAATTAGCAGAAACAGCACAATTTAAATTATGTGTTTGTGATGATATAGCGTGGAATGTTGATGTAAGAACTGACTTGGCCGTTTTTCTGGAGCACGTCCCAAGTGCTATTAATTCTTTAAAATTAGGTGAAAAAACGATCATCAGTCTTTATGAACAAGGGGTAGAAACGAATATTATCCTTATTCCCCATCATAAAAATTGCTATATCACCTGTGAGCCTTTAATTGAGTGGGCCAGAACGCAGTGGGTTCCAAAATTTTGTGAAATTGAAGACTTGGAACACCTCATCTTAAAATTAGAAGTTTTTTTAAAGCAGTTTTTAGCGCTTTCACCATTCTTACTGGAATATAAGGAAATTAATGAGTGGTTGCAGGCTAAGCTTTAAGTGACGCATTACTAGAGAAGATTAGAGTTTGATTTATTTAAATTTAATATAAATGGAGAAGATGATTGCATTAAAAGTGACCCTGATATTGCCCAGAGTCACGGTCTTTGCATCAATGGCTTAGATAGGTTACACCCACACTGGATTATTTAAAAATTCGCTCAAAAAATGCCAGCATGGCCTGACCGGATTTCTCGGCAGCCTGCGCGTTAAAGCCCAGATCAATGCCATTCAGACGCGCACGGTCATCAGCCACCGGATTGGTAAAGCCATGCTTGGCACCCGGATACACATCCACATGATAGCGCACTTGTGCTGCATCCATTTCCTGCCTGAACTGCTCCAGACTTTCCATGGAAACCATGCTGTCTTCTGCGCCATGTTCAATTAACAACTCGGCTTTTACCTGACCGACTTTGGCAGGTAATTTAGGGCTTAAGTTGCCATGAAAGCTCACCACGCCCTTTAAGTCATAACCTTCGCGTGCCATGTCCAGGGCAATCTTGCCGCCAAAGCAAAAGCCAATGGCTGCCATGCGGCTTTCATCCACTTCAGCTTGTGCCGCCAGAAAATCAAGGCCTGCCTTGGCGCGTTGCATCAGCAAGTCCTGATTGGCCAGCAGGTCACTCATCCATTCATTGGCCTGACTGGCCTGATCGGTCACCTTGCCATCGCCGTACACATCAATAGCCAGTGCCGCGTAACCCTGTGCTGCCAGTTCCTCAGCACGTTGCTTGGGATATGCGGTCAGTCCCCACCATTCCGGGCAAACAATAATGCCGGGAACAGCGCCGTTGGTTTCTTTCGGTAGCGCTAGATGTCCAACCAGCGTCGTCCCTTCAGGGGATGTATAACGGATTTCACGTGATTCAATTGCAGGCTGTGCCATGGATCATTCTCCAGTAAGCTGTTTTTATTAAATAAAACGCCCAACAGTCTACCCAAAAACCTGTGCCTGCAAGTACAGTTTGCACGGCCTTTTTGAGTTGAAAATGTTACCTTTACATGATAAGTGCCGTCTGGTTAGCCTTCAGCCACTTCACCGGCATGTTGATCCAGCAGGTATTCATTTAAGTTAAAATGGCTAAGCTGCTGGCGCATTTTAAAGGTTGTCCATGGCCATACGGTGCTGTTACGGCCATTACGGTCAATAAAATAGCTGCTGCATCCACCACTGTTCCAGACGGTATTTTTTAAGGCGTCCTGCACGCGACTGTTAAAAGCAGCAATACGTTCCGGGTCTGGCTCAATACTACGAATGTCATGCTGGCGGGCCTGCCGGATCGCATCCATGATATAGGCCAGTTGCGCTTCAATAATAATAAATGCTGAGGAACTCACGGCAATATTGGGGCCAAACATCAAAAAGCCGTTAGGACAGTCAGCCACCATGGTACCCATGTAACCTTGCGGACTGCCTTGCCAGACATCAGCCATGTTTTGCCCGTGCCGGTTATAAATACGCTGGGCAATCGGTGGCTCGGCAATTTCAAAGCCGGTTCCCAGAATAATTACATCTGCTTCAGTACTGCTGCCATCTGCTGCAATCAGGGTATTACCGCGGATTTCCTGCAAGCCACTGGCAATGACCTCAACATTGGGCTGTGCCAGTGCCGGATACCAGTCATTGGATTGCAGCACGCGCTTGCAGCCAATCACATAATTGGGCGTTAGCTTGCGGCGCAAGGTTGGGTCTTTAATGGCATAGTGAAGGTTAAAACGAGCCAGACGCTGGAACTGTCGCATGGCAGCGGGGCTTTGCATGCCGCCGTTTAGGCTTTCAAAAATCGCATAGACCGTGCTGCGCATGGCTTGCTGGGTTAAGGGCAGGAAGCGGAATAACTGCTGTACGGGTTTGGGCAGGCTGCTGTCCATCTTGGGCAATACCCAGTGTGGCGTGCGCTGAAAAACGCTGAGCTGTTTTACCCTGGGCTGGATCTGTGGCACAAACTGAATGGCCGACGCCCCAGTGCCAATGACTGCCACCCGCTTGCCACTTAAGTCAATGTCATGGCGCCAGCGTGAGGAGTGAAAAATCTCGCCACCAAAGCTGTCAATGCCTTTTACCTTGGGAAACACTGGCTCATGCATGGGGCCACAGGCCATGATCACAAAGCGCGCACAAAATTCACCCTGATTGGTAGCAACCGTCCAGCAATCTGTGGTATCCGACCAGTGTGCCGACAGCACTTCATGGCCAAAGCGCACATGCGGCATGACCGCGTAGTGCTCGGCAGTATCTTGCAGGTATTGCTTGATTTCTGCCTGCCCGGCAAATACCCGGCTCCAGTGCGGATTAGGTGCAAAGGAATAGGAATACAGGCTGGAGGGCACATCACAGGCACAGCCCGGATAGGTGTTTTCACGCCATACACCGCCCAGTTCAGCGGCTTTTTCCAGCAAAATAAAATTTTTAATTCCGGCCTGCTTAAGCTGAATGGCTGCGCCAAGCCCGGCAAAACCGCCGCCCATCACAATGACTTCATAGCAGGGACTGGCCGACAATTTAGTAAAATTATTCATCATGTCTCTCAGGATTTATTATTCAGGTTCAGTGCAACAGATATTAAAACCCCAGCAGCAAAAAATATAGTGACATGGCTGCTGGTAATATTCAAAATCCGGAAGCATCGTTTTTAGGCCATAGGCGGCATTCTTTGCCAATTACATGCAGTATTATTGATAAATGCGTCTTTTAGCTGCAAAGTTTCAATATAGGAATTTAATAATAAAAATAACCGCACTTAGATTCGATGTTAGAAAATGAGAAAAAGAGGCGCTTAAAAAGTACAAATAGCAAAAAAGCGACCTAGGCCGCTTCTTTGTCTGGTTCACTTGATCATGTAAGACATAATCACAAAAACCTTTTGTTTTTACAGGGAATCTGCGGGTTAAGGCATTCTGCCACGGCTAACAAAGGCCACCACAGCCAGAATAATAGCCACAACCAGGAAGATGATAGCAAAGTCTTGAGACAGACCGGCTACACCACCGAAACCTAACAAGCTTGCAATTAAGGCGATAACTGCAAAAATGATTGCCCAACGAAACATGATGAATTCTCCATTTATAAAATTTGTTTTTTTAATATAAGCGCTTAAAAAAATTGGGCTGTTTATTTTGTGTTCGGTTTTACACGCTTATGTTGCGCTTTGAAATAAACAGAAACATCCTGAATTTCTAAATAATTATTTTTATTATCAATGAATTAATTAAAATAATGGTTGAGCTAACCGTGAAACAAAGCTTACAGGAGGTGAACACTTTGGGACAGCCGTTTGCACAGCTTAACCCAACTAAAATAGTCCACCCACTGATATACTGCTGAGCTTATCAGTTTTGTATCTAAATATGACTAATTCTTTGCGTTAGGCTTATGGTTTGGCCAGTACTGGCGCAGCATTTCCAGCACCGCAGGCAACATGCTAATGCCAATAATGGCAAAAATGACGTAGGTAAAGTTATCCTTGATTACCGGCAAATTGCCAAAAAAGTAACCCAGCCACACAAATGACAGAATCCATGCAGCACCGCCAATCACGTTAAACATTAAAAAACGTGAATACTGCATGTGGCTAACCCCGGCAATAAAAGGGGCAAAGGTGCGGATAATTGGCAGGAAGCGGGCAAAAATAATGGTCTTGCCGCCATGTTTTTCAAAAAATGACTGGGTTTTTAGCAAATGGTCGCGCTTGATAAAACGCAGGTTCATGCTAAACACACGCGGGCCAATGTAGCGGCCAATCTGGTAATTAAGAGAGTCCCCCATCACCGCAGCAACAAATAACAGGATGCTGAGCAGTACCGGGTCCATTGCACCAGTAGCAGCAATTGCACCAGCTGCAAACAGCAGGCTGTCACCGGGAAGAAGTGGCATAACCACCAGGCCGGTTTCCACAAAAATAATCAAAAACAGGATGGCATACACCCAGGTGCCGTAATCACGAACAAATTCAAGCAGGTGCTGGTCAACATGCAGGATAAAATCAATCAGTTCCATTCAGGCGGCATCAGGTAAAATTTGCATCAGATGCTAGCAATAGTCTGCCGGACTGTCATTAACTTGTCTGGGGGAATACAAAATAAATAAGACTGGCTTAATCCTGAGCACAGTTAAGATTTAAGCCGGACAGGAAAATCAGTGATTAGTAAATGTTTTAAGAGTCTGATTATTGAGTAAAGATAAATCGAATCAACTAGCTATAAATCACGATTGGCCATGTGGCGTGAACCGGCAATGATCATGTGAATCATGTCCACGGTCTGGGTCAGGATGCGGTTCTGGCTGTCGCTATCTTGTTCCATGGCATTGGCACCCATGGCAAACACCAGCCGGGTAATGGCCTTGGCCACCAGCTCGGGCGCATACAACTGGTTGCCATGCAATTGTTCCAGCCGTACCAAATCTTCTTTAAGCTCAGTTTCAAAAAAGCAGAGCTGCTGTTCCACGGCCTGCTTGAAGGCTGCCGAGCCAACTTTTCCCTCACGCAATAACAGCGGCAGGTTGCCTTGTTCTAGCCGCAACTGTTCCATGAATACTTCCATGGAGCTTTGCACCACGCTGCGCTCACGCGAAGCACGTTGCCGTGCTGTGCCAATAATGCTGCGTAAGGCACTGCCAGCCTGTTCAATCAGGGCAATGGCCAGTTCATCAATATCCCGAAAATGCCGGTAAAAACTGTTGGGCGCAATGCCTGCTTCCCGTGCCACTTCGCGCAGGCTTAGGGTCGATACGCTGCGATGCGGACCTAGCAGTTTTAAGGCCGCCTCAATGATTTCTGCCCGGCTGATCGTCACCCGCCGCCCTTGTGGAGCACGGTTTTCCAGATCAGCACCAGTAGTTGCAGCAGCAGGCAATGGCATAAATGACGGGTTATTTAACAAGACGGTTTCATTATAAAGACAAAAAACCGGAAAAGATAATATACAAGTGTCTATACATCTGTATAATAACTAGCCTGCATTCAATTGATCAAGGTTTTGCCATGCTTAACAGCCAGCCTGCTTCACCAGATATCTTGCCGTCAAGTTCCGGTGACTCAAGGGCCGGGTTAGCGCTATGGCAACGCTTGCGTGGCTTTGCTGATATTGCCATGGATCCTAATGTGGTGAATTTCTGGGTCAGCAAGCTTAATCCATTGTGGTCGCTGGATCAGCCCATGGCCAGAATTGTGGGTCGTGAGGAAGCTGCCAGTAAGAGTGTGACATTGATCCTAAAACCCAACCGTCATGTGGTGATACCGCAGGCTGGCCAGCATATTAGTGTAGCTACCGAAATTAATGGGGTGCGTGTTGCACGCAGTTATAGTACCAGTCTGGTGCCTGAGCAGCCCGGCTTGCTGGCCATTACTGTCAAGCAGGTAGAAGGCGGACGCTTGAGTAACTGGCTATGCTTGCAAGCGCGTGAAGGCGATGTGTTGTATCTGGGCCAGCCGTTTGGCGATTTTCAATGGCCTGCATTACAACAGCCTGTATTACTGCTGGCAGCGGGCAGCGGCATTACCCCCATGATTAGCCTGCTGCGCCAATATGCCCGGCAAGCGGCCAAAGGCGGGCTATTTCCCAGCAAACAGACCGTACAACTGCATTACTGGGTGCGCCGCCGTGAAGAAGCCTGCTTTATTGAGGAATTACTGGCCCTGCCCAAAATTCAGCCCAATTTTTCCCTGCATTTGTATTTGACCCAGCAAGATCATACCCAGCAAGAGCCAACCCAATCGTATGAGCGTAGTGGCCGGATTGAGGCCAGCCAGTTTGCCCAGCAGGAAGACCTGAAAAATAGCCATGTGCTGGCTTGTGGCCCGGCAGGGTTTGTTCGTAGCGCGCAGGAAATCCTGCAAGCCCAGGTGGCGTCGTTTCAGGCCGAAGCCTTTTCGCCGCCGCAAATCTCTACGGATGCGGAGGCCACAGGTTGCAGCACCGTACAAATTACCCTGCAACAGCAACAACGCATTTTAACCGTGCCTGTCGGCCAATCCATTCTGGCCGCGCTGGAAGCAGAAGGCATCAATCATCCCAGCGGTTGTCGTATGGGTCTGTGCAACACCTGTGCCTGCCATAAGGTTTCTGGCAGCACCCAGCACCTGATTTCTGGTGAATCCCAGCATGATGAAAATCCGGCCTTGCGCGTGTGTGTGAGTAGGGCAAGCAGTGATCTGGTACTGGACATTTAAGCTATTGCTGTACCTTGGCCAAAAAGATTGCAACACATTAAACCGAATAGAAAAGAGGACACCGTGCCATGTTATTAAAAAAGCCCAAGTTCAAGTTACCTAAGGGCCAAAAGAGCCGTTCTTTAAATGCAGCCGAGCTGGACATGCTGGCAGCGGAACTGGATGTCTTGCGCGCGCAAACTCTGACTGATCTGGGCGAGGGCGATGCCAAATATATCCGCAAGATTGTGGCTTCTGTGCGTTATACCGCCATGGCCGGGCGTGGCTTGTTATTTCTGGGCTGGTTTCCACCGGCATGGCTGGCTGGCACCACCCTGCTGGGTATTGCCAAGATTCTGGAAAATATGGAATTGGCGCATAACGTGATGCATGGTCAGTATGACTGGATGAATGATCCGGCCTTGCAGGGCAAAAGCTACGAGTGGGATACCGTGGGCACCAGCGACAACTGGCGTAAAACCCATAATTTCAAGCATCACACCTATACCAATGTCAAAGGCATGGATGACGATGTGGGCTATGGCTTGCTGCGTATTTTTCCCGAGCAGCGCTGGCACCCGTTTTATCTGGGACAGCCACTGTATGCAATGACGCTGGCCATGCTGTTTCAGTGGGGCGTTGCGATTCAGGACCTTGAAATTGGTAAATACCTGCAAGGCCGCATGAGCAAGCAGGAGTTTATGGCGCGCTGGCAGCCCACCCGGCAAAAGATTACCCGACAACTGTTGAAGGACTATGTCTTTTTTCCAGTAATTGCTGGGCCGTCATTTTTACCGGTATTTCTGGGTAACCTCGCGGCCAATGGCATGCGTAACCTGTGGACATTCAGTATTATTTTTTGTGGTCACTTTACTGAAGATGCAGAGATTTTCCCTAAGTCCGTGCTGGAAAATGAAAGCCGGGGTCACTGGTATTATCGCCAGATTCGTGGCTCAAGCAATTTAAGCGGCGGCAAACTGCTGCATTTGCTGTCCGGTAATTTAAGCCACCAGATTGAGCATCACCTGTTTCCGGACATTCCGGCACATCGTTATGCTGAGCTTGCGCCTAAAGTTCAGGAAATTTGTGAGCGCTATGGCATTCATTACAATACCGGCAGCTTTCGCAAGCAGTTTGGTCAGGTGCTGTGGCGGATTGTGCGACACAGCTTGCCCAGCCAGCCGAAAATGGCACAGGTGGTGAAGGCGGTTTAAGAAAATAATAAGAAATAAAAAGGGCAAGAAACTATCTTGCCCTTTTCTTTCTTTTTTATGACAGCTCAAGGGCTTTGTTTCTGCTGACTCAGTTCATTGAGAACATAGCCATCGACCATTGCAATTAATCCATTGACCAATTCATCAAAGCTAAAACCTACCGGGACGTTTTCTGTTAAATACTTGAGCACTGTAAATATTCCTGCATTGGCAAAAATATACAACATCACTGGCATATTTCTTAGTTGCATCAGTTCAGGATGATTCACCACATAATTAAAAGTGAGCTGGCTTAATACCATAATAATCTGGTTAATTTCAGGCTGGGTCGACTGATCAAAAATCACATTTTCCTTGAGCCATTTAATATACATCCCATCTTTTAGCTCAAATAGTTCCTTGAGTGAATTCAGGATTTGGCGAATGACCTCAGCCCGCGACATACTTTTAAAATCATAGTTGGGCTGGTTTAAAACCCGGATGACATCCTGGGTAAAGTGCGTTCGCATGGCATTAAAAATATCGTCTTTATTATTAAAATAATCATAAATCGAACTGGTACTGACCCCACTGATTTCCGCAATTTTCTGAATCGTGGTGGCTGCTGCACCATAACGACTTACACAGATAAATCCTGCTTCAATCACGGCATTCACCGTATTTTTGGCGCGTTGCTGAACAGGCTGCTTCATAGTCACGATTCCAATATGATCCAAAATAGTTACGACTAAAATCCGACTTTTAACCGATAATTTTATCGGATAAATATAGGTTGTATGCACTATTCGTGCAAGGGCTTAAAGCGCTGATTTGCGCTATTGGGAGGATATAAGATGACAACGCACCTGAAAAATCAGCCTATTGGCAGTACGTTTAAAAACAGCAGACTCGGTTCAAACCAGATTCCGGTACGTCATATGCAATTTGTGTTTGCTGACGATTTTCCTGTGAACTTTGCTTTTAACAATGCACTGACGACCTCGGTTTTTGTGGCGCTATCTGCGGTATTTCCATCGGGTGAGCGCTTTTTTATGGATTCAATTCGCTATTTTAGGGATCACATCACGGATGACGCACTGAAACAGCAGATTGCCGGTTTTATTGGCCAAGAAGCCATGCATGGCAGGGAGCATGACCGGTTTAACAAGGCATTAATCAAAAAAGGGTTTGATGTTGAAATTGGTGTGAAAAGTATTACCAGAGGATTAGGGCTGCTTAGAAAATTAACGCCTGTTCAGCAACTGGCCTGTACCGTGGTCATGGAACATGCTACGGCGCATCTGGCAATCCAGTGGTTGAGTCATGCTGACCTAAACCGGCTCAGTGATCCTAAAACCCTGGCCATGTGGCAGTGGCATGCGCTCGAAGAACTGGAGCATAAAACGGTTAGTTATGATGTGTATAAAATACTGGATGAAGATAAATGGATTACCCGTTTTATTGCCGTATGTGCGGTCATGGGTGTGGTAATTCCTGTCAGCATCTATGCAGCCATAGTGATTGCCTATAAACATGGCAGTCACAAGAACCGTAAGGAATTTATTCAGGGATTAAAACTGCTTTTTGGGCAGGATGGTTTTTTACGGCCCTTAATCACCAAGGCACCTGATTTCCTTAAAAAAGACTTTAATCCGAGAAATGACGATACAGAACAGTTAGAGCAAGTTTGGAAAGAAAAACTTTTGGGGCCAAATGGCATCATCAATGAGTTTTACATGAATAAGCTGGCAAGCTAACAATAATAAACTGGCCTGTAGCGCATGAAGTGATATGCGCTACAGGATTTTTTAAAACCCCGTAAACGCAAAATCCACACCGGGTTTTTGCCCAGCCATAATATCAGCCAATGCCCGGCCAGAACCGCAGGCATGCGTCCAGCCCAGCGTGCCGTGGCCTGTATCCAGAAACAGGTTAGCAATTTTTGAGCGGCCAATATACGGTACATTGGATGGTGTGGCAGGGCGCAAACCCGTCCAGTATTGCACCCGGTTTATATCGACTGCATCGGGAAATAGCTGTAATACCCGGCGGGTTATGGCTTTGCAGCGCACTTCATTGAGCTCGGTACTATAGCCGTTAAGTTCCGCAGTGCCTGCCACCCGTAAGCGATCACCCAGCCGTGAAAACACCAGCTTGAATTCATCATCGGTCAGGCTAACACTAGGTGCTTTGTCTGCTTGAAGAATGGGGAAGGTGGCTGAATATCCCTTGGCTGGATAGATCAGTAAATCCACGCCCAGCGGTTTAACCAGTTGCGGGCTATAACTGCCCAGCGCCAGCACATAATTGTCAGCCGTTAAGATTTGTTCACCCTGTGCATCCTGCACCCTAACGCCAGTAACCTGCTGGCCATCCGTCATAAGACCCAGAATGGTGGTGTTATACAAAAACTGCACGCCTTGTTCAGCGCATAGATGTGCCAGATTCTGGGTAAACTGATGCGCATCGCCAGATTCATCGGCAGCGGTATAGGTGGCACCAGCAATCTGATGCTGAATGGAAACTAAAGCAGGCTCTAGAGCAATCGCTTCCTGTGCACTAATCACATGGCGGTCACAGCCAAATTCACGCATGATTTTAGCGGGTTCGAGAGCTGCTTCAAATTCCTGTTCACTGGTATAAAAATGCAAAATGCCTTTGCTTAACTCATCATAATGAAGGCCGGTATCACGCCGTAACTGTTGCAGACTGGCCCGTGAATAGGTGCCCAGATTAACAATTTGAATAATATTATGCCGGGTTCGCTCCGGTGTACATTCCCTTAAAAACTGCATGCCCCAGCGCCATTGCAACAGGTCAGCGCGCAGGCGGAATAATAACGGTGCGTCCTCTTTCATGAGCCATTGAAGTACTTTTTTGGGTGCACCCGGATTGGCCCACGGTTCGGCATGCGACACTGAGATCTGGCCGCCATTGGCAAACGAGGTTTCAAGGCCAGCCCCGGCTTGTCGCTCAATCACCACAACCTCAAAGCCTTTTTGCCTTAAAAACCAGGCTGCTGTTATGCCAATAACACCCGCGCCCAACACAATGATTTTCATCAGTTTGCCCTCTTATCAATAATGTATGGCAGGCATAAATCATTATTCAGACATCAATTAGATGTAGCATGAAACAGGCCAATACAATGCTGTGGGACTGCTGCTTTTGGTAATGCTTTGTGCGTGGTGCGCAAATGATGTACCAAGCCTTCGCGTCATCCAATAAAAATGCTAGAATAACGCGCTAAATTTTTCCTTTTATTTGAAGCCGCCTGCCATGACTGCTAATCAGCCCAATGCTCAAATTAATGCGCAAATCAACACGTCCATCACTGGCGACCGTATCCTTATTCTGGATTTTGGCTCGCAATACAGCCAGCTGATTGCCCGTCGTGTGCGCGAAGCCGGCGTGTATTCAGAAATGTACGCCTATGACATGTCTGAGGCCGACATTCGTGCCTTTGCGCCAAGCGGCATTATCCTGTCTGGCGGGCCGGAAAGTACCACAGTTGAGGGCAGCCCGCGTGCGCCAGAGGTGGTGTTTAATCTGGGCGTGCCGGTACTGGGGATTTGCTATGGCATGCAAACCATGGCCATGCAACTGGGCGGTGATGTGCAGTCCAGCGACTTTCAGGAATTTGGCCGTGCCGATGTGATCCATGAGTTCCCGGATCGCCTGTTTGCCGGAATTGAAGATGCACCCAAGCAACTGCGCGTGTGGATGAGCCACGGTGACAAGGTAGTTGCGTTGCCAGAAGGCTTTAAGATCAGTGCCAGCACGCCAAGCTGCCCGATTGCCGCCATGAGTGATGAAACCCGCAATTTTTATGGCGTACAGTTCCATCCGGAAGTGACCCATACCCTGCAGGGTGAGGCGCTGATTTCACGCTTTGTGCATGGCATTTGTGGCTGCGGTAATTTATGGACACCGGAACACATTATTGACTTGCGTGTCGAGCAGCTACGTGAACAAATTGGTGAGGAAAAAGTCCTGCTGGGCCTGTCGGGTGGCGTGGATTCCTCAGTCGTGGCGGCGCTGCTGCATAAGGCGATTGGTGACCAGCTCACCTGTGTGTTTGTGGATAATGGCTTGCTGCGCCTGCATGAAGGTGATCAGGTCATGCAGATGTTTGCCGAAAATATGGGTATTCGCGTCATCCGTGCTGATGCCGAACAACGCTTCCTGTCTGCACTGGCAGGTGAAGTAGACCCAGAGAAAAAGCGCAAGATTATTGGCCGCGAGTTTATTGAGGTGTTTACCGAAGAAGCGCGCAAGCTGGAAGGCGTCAAGTTTCTGGCCCAAGGCACCATTTATCCTGACGTGATTGAATCAGCAGCCAGTAAGCAGGGCAAGGCGCATGTGATCAAGTCGCATCATAATGTGGGCGGCTTGCCGGATGATCTGGCCTTTGATCTGGTTGAGCCATTGCGCGACCTGTTTAAGGATGAGGTACGCAAGCTGGGCACGACATTAGGCTTGCCACACAGCATGATCTACCGTCATCCGTTCCCGGGCCCGGGCCTTGGCGTGCGTATTTTGGGGGAAGTGAAAAAGGAATATGCCGACATCCTGCGCCGTGCCGATGACATCTTTATGCAGGAGCTACGCACCAGTGGCTGGTATGACAAAACTGCACAGGCCTTTGCGGTTTTCCAGCCGGTAAAATCGGTGGGTGTGGTGGGTGATGGCCGTCGTTATGCGTGGGTGATTGCGCTGCGTGCGGTAGAAACCGTGGACTTTATGACTGCGCGTTTTGCCCATTTACCGTATGATCTGGTGGAAACCATTTCTAATCGTATTATGAATGAAATCAAGGAAGTATCGCGCGTGGTATATGACGTAAGCAGTAAGCCACCAGCAACAATTGAATGGGAGTGAGCTAGGGATTTCAAAATACATCGTATTTTGCCTAGCGAACGCCAAAGGCTATGCCTGCGGCAGTGGGATTTCACGGAGCACTGCTCCGTGCCAGTTTTACGCCAAGAGCTATGCTCGCGGCAGTAGGATTTCAAAATGCAATTCATTTTGCTGATTTTACGCCCTTGCGGTGCAATGCACCTCATATGTCCGCGGCAGCACTGGGATTTCAAGACGCACCGCGTCTTGCCTAGCGAACGCGCGCCCTATGTGATGAGGGCATAATTGGTTTCTGGAATTCTCTCAAATAAAGAAGGATGCGTATGCGCCCTTCTTTATGATTTTAGAGTATTGGGTAGCTGAGCTTATTTTCAGCTCTTATTAGATAGAAGAGCTCAGATGATTGATATTTCTAATATAAATTACAATTTGTTGGCCGCAGTTTATAAGATTACAGCAAATAACCTTCAAATTTTTTCAGCAGAGGGATGGAAAAGTCAATTCCGTAGTGAATTACTACTTGCCTCTGATCAATTGCAACTTGGCTTCTGGAGTGATGTTGATTTAATAGTCATATCGCAAGAGAATTATCTTTTTGCTTATCAAGCTTTTGCTCGTTCACAGGCTCTTATTTTATCTATGAAAGCTGTAGAGGATTTATCGGCATGGAAATACATGGGCTTAGAGTGGTCTGAGTCTTATGACACGCATGTTCTAAAAGAAGCAAGCTCTTTAATTACTAAACATTTTGAAAGAGTTAATAAATTTCCTTATAAGCGTGATAGTTGGATAAAGATAATTAATATTCTTATAGATAAAAACAGAGGTTTTAATATTCAGTCAATTTGGGGAGAACGTTTATATTATAATGCTGAAGATCAGTTTTTTTATAATTCAAAGGCAATTAAAATGCCTTGGTATGATATTGAATATATGGAATTAAGTTTAGATGCTTTAACAGATAAAGAGTTAAAAGAAATTGATCTGGAAGTTATTATTCCAAGTTATGCAGTACATCTCCGAACTCAAAATTGAACATTTATCTATTAGCCAGCGTATTAAGCTTTGTTAAACCTACTTGTGTAATGATTTATCACATACCCGACATTCCAATATCATCCCAAGCATCTTTGCACGCCCTTCAGCAGTGATCACCCACGGACGATTTTGCCACGGTGGATTATGCCGAACATGCTGCTGATGCCCACAGGCTAGTTCTACCACCCAATGGAGTTCGTCATCCTGATGAAAACCGGTAATTGCTTGTTGCATCCTATTCCTTTTATTTATGTGATATAAAATAAACATCCCATTATAAAACTTCACTAATTGTCATGCCCGCTATCGTCCGTCATATTCTGGTCAAAACCCGTGAACAGGCTGAACAGCTTAAAGTCCAACTGGCGAATGGCGCCGATTTTGCCAAACTGGCCAAGCAGCACTCGACTTGCAATTCTGCAAAAAAAGGTGGTGAGCTGGGTGAAATTAAAAAAGGCCAGTTGGTAAAACCTATTGATACAGTGGTGTTTTCCAAGCCTGAAAAAGTAATCCATGGCCCGATTAAAAGCCAGTTTGGTTTTCATCTGGTCGAAATCAAGTTTCGTTATTAATCTTCTTATTTTAATCATTCAAAACAAAAAGCATGGGCTAAAACCCATGCTTTTTGTGTCTTGCAAAAATTCACTATCGACGTGATTGCTGATAGTTATTGTGGTTGGTTTGACCGCCTTCTGGCCCCTGACCTTTATTACGCTGGTCACGCGTACTTTGATTGCGGTTGTCCTGGTCATTACCACCATGATCCTGTACCAGCTGGCCGTTCACTTGTTTTACATTATGACCGCCTGCAGGCTGGTTTTGCTTGTGAGACATCGTGTTCCTCCATATGCTGAGTTGATGATTTCACCCTAAAGCAAACTGGCGCTGCTGGCTGTTAAGAAATGCTGTGTTTTTAATGTTTATGTAATTGCAGGCGGTACGGTGGGTAAAACCCGCTACACTTTAGGCAGATTTTTTTAGTCCTAAATTCCTGTTTGGGATTTATCTGCGCTTATGAGGAACCTCTATGTCGGTTTTGTCATCCTGCAAATATTCGATTCTGGATCTGGCACCTATCCGTGATGATAGTAATGCAGTCACAGCCCTTAAAAACTCACTGGCGCTGGCACAGCATGCTGAACAACTGGGCTATACCCGTTTTTGGGTGGCCGAGCACCACAACATGGATGGCATTGCCAGTTCGGCCACAGCAGTATTGATTGGTTATCTGGCGGCCAATACTCACAGCATTCGCGTGGGCTCCGGTGGCGTGATGCTACCCAATCATTCACCGCTGGTGGTGGCTGAGCAATTTGGCACGCTGGCCACGTTGTATCCCAACCGGATTGATCTGGGGCTGGGCCGCGCGCCGGGCGCTGATCAATATACGGCGCGGGCCTTGCGTCGTAATCATCTGGAAACTGCTGAAGAATTTCCAGAGGATGTCAGCATGATTCAGTCCCTGCTGGGCGAGCCACAACCCGACCAGCGCATTAAGGCAGTGCCGGGGCAGGGTACGCATGTGCCACTCTGGCTATTGGGTTCCAGCCTGTTTAGTGCGCAACTGGCAGCCGCTAAAGGTTTGCCGTATGCCTTTGCCTCGCACTTTGCACCACGCTTTATGATGGATGCCATCAAGCTATACCGGGAAAATTTTCAGCCGTCTGCGGTACTGGACAAGCCATATGTGATGCTAGGCGTACCATTGATTGCAGCCGATACCGATGCACAGGCCGATTATCTAGCCACC
The DNA here is from genome assembly GCF_000619845.1 of Alkanindiges illinoisensis DSM 15370. Taxonomy (GTDB): domain Bacteria; phylum Pseudomonadota; class Gammaproteobacteria; order Pseudomonadales; family Moraxellaceae; genus Alkanindiges; species Alkanindiges illinoisensis. The sequence continues at coordinate 102,466 of NZ_KK211037.1, forward strand.
AGTTTGTACCAGCGCATTTTAAACCTGATGCAGGGCAAGAGTATTAAAAGCCAGCCGCCAACCCGGCAGATGCGTGAATTAAATCCGCACGAACAAGCCAGCTTAAATAGTTTTTTAGGCATGGCCGCCATTGGTGGGCCAGAGAAAATCAGGCAGCGACTTACAGATATTGTGCAGCAAACCAAGGCTGACGAATTGATTTTTACTGGTGATTTATATGATTTTGAGGATCGCTTAAGAAGTTTTGAAATCGTGGCTGAGTTGTTTCAGCAATAAAATTTCAGGGCGATGAAAAAGCCACGCCTGATTGAAACCGGCGTGGCTTTTTTATTGCTGTAGCATGGCAGTTTTTGATGCCAGTGTTTAAATCATCTTCTTAAAGATTTTGGAGTTGCGCTGATAGTTATACAGCGCTTGCCGGGCATTGGGCAGTGCTTCAACGGGTACTGGCTCAAAGCCCTGTTCAATAAACCAGTGTGCGGTGCGCGTGGTGAGCACAAATAAATCATGGATGCCTTTGCTGCGTGCCTTGGCTTCCAGATAATCCAGTAACTCGGCACCCCGGTTGCCACTACGGTAGTTGGGATGCACTGCGACACAGGCAATTTCTGCAGCATGCACTTCATCACCCGTGGTTGGAATCGGATACATGGCGGCACAACCCACAATCATGCCGTCGCGTTCAATCACGGCAAACTTGTCAATCTCGGTTTCCAGCCGTTCCCGCGAGCGATACACCAGAATGCCTTCTTCTTCCAGTGGGCGCAGCAGTTCAATCAGGCCTACCACATCGTCAATATCAGCCGTGCGGATTTCTTCATACGGATCATGGCTAATCAGTGTGCCAGAACCATCACGGGTAAACAGTTCCTGTAACAGCGCGCCATCACGCGCATAGGAAATGATATGCACGCGGCGCACACCACCGCGGCAGGCATCCGCAGCGCCTTTCATATGCAGTAGCAGTTCGCTGTCCAGTGGCTTATTGCGCAGGTATTGTTCCACTTCATTAGGGATTAATTCACGCAGCAGGCGGTCATCATCATCGCTAATGCCTTCTTTTTCACCCAGAAAAATTAGCTTGTCGGCTTTGAGCGCAATGGCAGTTTTAACCGCTACTTCTTCCCCGAGCAGGTTGAATACTTCACCGGTGGTGGAGTAACCAGTTGGCCCAAGCACAATAATATTGCGGTTGGCCAGACTTTTTTGCAGCGCATCCACATCCACCGAACGCACTTCACCGGTGAGCTGGTAATCCACACCATCGCGCACGCCATACGGACGCGCCGTGACAAAATTACCGGACACCGCATCAATACGCGCGCCATACATAGGAGAATTCGCCAGTCCCATCGACAGCAGCGCTTCAATTTCCAGACGAATAGAACCCACGGCATCCAGCACGCAGCGCAGGGCTTCACGGGTGGTAATGCGCAAGTCATTATGAAATGGGGTTTCCAGATTGTATTCAATCAGGTTTTCATTGATTTGCGGACGCGCACCATGTACCAGAATCAGGCGAATGCCCAGTGAGTGCAGCAGGGCAATATCATGGATAATGTTGCGAAAGTTCTCATGGTTTACTGCTTCGCCACCAAACATCAGCACAAAGGTTTTATCACGATGGGCATTGATATAGGGCGCAGAGTTACGGAACCAGTGAACGTATTGTTCTGTCATGGTGTCTGGACACAAAAATTCGTCTGTCATGGTTAAAACAAAGCTCAAAGGGAACTGTTAGTTGCTTTTTATAGTAGCATAAACATAACGCATAATTCGTGAGCGGGAATGACTTTAAAAATTACATGCTATAAGTCAAAAACCTGTTGATGACGGAAATTACTGCTTCCACAATTTCAATTTGTTTTTTGCTTGAGTTACTCCTTGTAAGGCAGCTCTTTCACACCAATAACGCACCTGTTGCTGGTCTTGGGTCAGTCCATCATCAAATAGCAAGCATAATTTTTCTTGAGAGTAGGCATCGCCTTGTGCTGCGGCTTTCTCATACCAGAATGCTGCCTGCTGGTGGTTTTGCGCCACGCCGTATCCGTGAAAGTAAGAATGGGCAACTTCAGCTTGAGCTGTTGCGCTACCTTGCTCTGCCGCTGCCATATACAATGGAAATGCCAGTTCATATAGCCCTACGTTATGAAGCTCCCATGCTTCTCTTTCTAATTGTTCGACTTGATCTTTGACGATTGGTGAAAGTTGTTGTACTGGCAGATCTGCGTAAAGAACTTTACCGGTTAATAGCTCTGTATCATTGAAAGAGAGGTTCAATTTGGGGAGTACTGCTCTGGATGGATCATTGTCGACAATTAAATGATTTCTTTGTAGATTTAGTTCTTCAGCATAGGCTGAGCTAAACCAGCTAAATAGCAATATAATAAAAAAGTGCAGTATGGCTAGCCTGTTTTTCAAGCGTACTGTTTTATCAAATCTTTGCATGACCCTGAACGCAATAGTAATGAATCAACTGGTTTAATAATAACAGCATGGGTGAGATATTTTTAATCTCAAGATATTCATCCGGCTGGTGTGCCTGTTCAATATTACCCGGCCCCAGAATCACGGTATCCATATTCTGCGCCCGAAAATACGGCGCTTCTGTACCAAATGATACCGCCCCGGCAGTTTCTCCCAGCAGGCCTTCAATTTTTTGTACAAACGGTGAGTTGGCCGGGGTTTCAGCCGCACCGGAACCTGCGGTGGCGGGTTCATACAGCATGCTAACGCCAAACTGCTGTTCAATCCCTTTAAGCAGGTGACGAATATCAGCGCGAATATTTTCAATTTCCATGCCGGGCAGTGGCCGCACATCAAACTGCAATTCACACAGGCCACAAATGCGGTTGGGATTGTCACCGCCATGAATACAACCCAGATTCAGGGTGGGATAAGGTACTGGAAACAGCGGCTGTTGGATTTTTTTTAGGCTGGTACGAAACTGTTGCAGGCGGTTGACCACTTCATGCATGGCATCAATGGCATTGCGGCCCAGTTCGGGATCGCTGGAATGACCGGACTTGCCGGTAATTACCACACGTTCCAGCATCACCCCCTTGTGCAGGCGCGCAGGCTTTAGGTTGGTGGGTTCACCAATTAGCACAAAACGTCCCTGTCCTTTGGATTGTTCCATCAGGGCGCGGGCACCAGCCATTGAGGTTTCTTCATCACAGGTGGCAATCACAATCAGCGGTGCCCGAAAGGGCGTCTTGGCATAATTGGCCACCGCATCCAGAATCAGGGCAAAAAAGCCTTTCATGTCGGCCATGCCCAGTCCATACAGCTTGCCATCACGTTCTGTCATTTTAAATGGGTCGTTATGCCACAGGTTTTGATCAAACGGCACCGTGTCCGAATGGCCAGCCAGCACCAGCCCGCCGCGTGCTTGCGGATCAGTTCCGGCACGAACGGCAATCAGGTTGGCCTTGCCGGGCGCAACCGGCATGATTTCGCAACCGAAACCGGCACTTTCAAACCAGTTTGCCAGTGTTTCAATCACCGGCACATTCGACATGTCCTGCTCCGGCATGGTGCAGGCAATACTGGGAATGGCGGTTAGCTCGGCAAGCTGCTGGCGTAAGCGCGGTTTTATCATAGGAGCAGGGTTTCCTTGCAAATACAGATTATTTAAGCATTACAAATTAATGGGTGCGCTCATCAAAGCGTTATTTCATGAGCAGCTTGCAACAGACTGGTTAGCCAACAAGGCTAAAAGCAAGATTAAGGTTTTATCATGTTTTACAGGCCTTGTGAAAACACAGCCTGAAAAAAACTGAATTCACCTATCTGTACTGGCCCGTTTTTTACTGGCTGGCTTAAGGTTGCTGGGCATCGACTGATTCACCGCTCACACCACGGCTGTCCGGTCCCATCAGGTACAGGTAAGCCGACATAATACTGTCTGGTGTGGCCACCATTTGCGGATTTTCCTGCGGGTAAGCATCAGCGCGCATACTGGTACGGGTAGCACCGGGGTTTATACAGTTAAAGCGGATGGCCGGGTTACTGGCGAATTCGGCAGCAAAAATGGTGCTTAAGGCTTCCACCCCAAATTTAGACACGCTATAGGCACCCCATTCGGCGCGTGCAGTACGACCGACGCCGCTACTGGTGAATATGACGCTGGCATCCTGCGATTGTTTCAGGAGTGGCAGCAGCGACTGGGTCAGTAAAAACGGCGCTCGCAGGTTCACATTCATTACTTCATCCCAGGTTTGTACATCGTATTGCTCCAGTGCAATGCGATGCCCCAGAATGCCAGCATTGTGCAAAATGCCATCCAGACGGCCAAACTGGTTTTGCAGGGTGGTCACCAGTTGTGAATATTCCAGCTCCGAAGTGCTGGCCAAATGTAGTGGCAAAATAGCGGGTTTGGCGCCACCAGCCTGTTCTATCTGGTCATAAACGGCTTCGAGTTTGGAAATGGTACGGCCATGTAGCACCACGGTTGCGCCGTGGCGGGCATAGGTGAGAGCAGCACTTTTGCCAATGCCATCCCCGGCTCCCGTAACCAGAATAACCCGGTTTTTAAGCAGGTCGGTACGGGGCTGATAATGTTTTAGGTCAATCATAGCTTCCTCTTATTTATTCATTAATAATTATGAAAGGGATCAACAGTCTATGCGCTAGCAGTACAAGAGCAATGGTTTATTCGCCTTGCGGTTAAATTCTATAATGCAGATTAGCCCTGTTCTGTGAGTAAATGGTGAGCCGATTGATGGATTAATTCAATTAATTCATCAACATTGTAGACAATATGATTGGCATGCCATGCGTCAAGATCATCCCTGTGATCAGGTGGTAAATAGCCATATGCTGCTAATACAGTCGGCATTCCTGCTGCACGTCCGGCCTCAATATCGCGCGGGTGGTCGCCCACATAAATAATTTGTTCCGGTGCTAAGCCAAGCTGACTGGCGGCCAGTAACATGGGTTCAGGATCAGGTTTGGTGCGGCTCACATCATCAGGACACACCAGCACCTGACAGCGTTCAGTTAAATTCAGGGCAGCCAGTAATGATTCACTCAGGCTGCGGGGCTTGTTGGTGACAATACCCCACGGCAGACCCAGTTCATCCAGTGCGCTTAATAATGCTTCCATTTGTGGGAATAGGCAGGTATCCACCGCAATATTCTGGGCATAAATGTCCAGAAACTGCTGGCGTATCTTTAGCAGCTGCGGGCTATTTAGCTCAAGATCAGGATAAATCAGGTTGACCATTGCCCGTGCCCCTTCAGACACTTGCGCACGGATCAGGTCATCTGTTGGAACCTGAATTTGTGCCTGTTCACACATCAGGCGAATAATGCGGATAAAATCCGGGGCAGTGTCAATTAGGGTGCCATCAAGGTCAAACAGGACGGCACGTAGCGGCTGTTGCAAGCTCATTTAAGCAGGCCTCCGCGTATGCACCATATAATTGACATCCACATTGGGCGCCAGCCAGTAATATTTGGTCAGCGGGTTGTAGTGCAGGCCAATGATGTGGTCGTAGCTTAAGCCTGCCTGACGGATATAGGATGCCAGCTCGGATGGGCGAATAAACTTTTTAAAGTCATGCGTGCCACGCGGTAGCAAACGCAGCACGTATTCAGCGCCAATGATGGCAAATAAATAAGCCTTGGGGTTGCGGTTGATGGTGGAAAAAAACACGTGACCACCTGGCTTGACCAGATCAAAGCAGGCCTGCACCACGGCGGCTGGATCAGGCACATGCTCCAGCATTTCCATGCAGGTCACAATGTCGTATTGTCCGGCTTGCTCGGCAGCCAGTTGCTCTACGGGGACGCGGCGATAAGTAATATTGGTGACATTTTCCTGTTCGGCATGCAGCTTGGCCACCGCTAGAGGGGCTTCTGCCATGTCAACACCCAGCACCTCTGCACCACGGCGTGCCATGGACTCAGCCAGAATGCCGCCGCCACAGCCCACATCAACAATTTTCTTGCCGCTAATGCCATTGCCGTGTTCACTAATCCAGTTCAGGCGCAATGGATTAATCTGGTGCAGGGGATAGAACTCGGAGTTTGGTGTGGTATCCCACCATTTTGCAGCCAGTGCATCAAATTTGGCAATTTCCTGTGTATCCACATTGGCAGCTGGCCCGTTTGTAGGGGACCCATTTGTAGAGGCCATAGTCACAACATTCCAAAAGTTAATTTAAAGTATTTTTGCAACATGATTCATTGCAGGCGCTATCACGCTGGTAGGCCTTGCATGTGCTGATTGTAAACCAGCATAATCGCTAACATTGAATAAAAACAGTGACCTTGTGCAAAAGTTCACAGAATCCACATATACTATCCCACAAGATGTTTTACCATTTACTAAAATTTTTATACACGCACAGGACGTATGATCAAGATGAAACATTTGGTTTTAAGTGCAATGACCGTATCTGTAATGGCTATGTCTGGTTTGGCTAATGCTGCTGAACCGTTTGTAGCAGGCAAGGATTACACCGTACTGTCTAATCCGGGCAAAGTGGAAAAACCCGGCATGATTGAGGTACGTGAGTTCTTCTGGTATGGGTGCCCGCATTGCTACCGTCTGGAACCTTATGTGGCATCATGGCTGGCCAGTAAGCCTGCCAACATTAACTTTGTGCGCAGCCCGGCGGCCATGAATCCGGTATGGGAACAAAATGCCCGTGGCTATTATGCAGTTGACCTGATGGGCCTGACCAATAAAGTCCATAAACCCCTGTTTGATGCCATTCACCAGAAAAACCAGCGCCTGTTTGACCAGAAATCACTAGCGAATTTCTATCAGGGCTATGGCGTTGACAGCAACAAGTTTAATGCCATGTTTAACTCGTTTGCAGTTTCTGGCAAGATTGCCCAGTCCAAGCAACTGGCTCAGGCCTACCAGCTGGATGGTGTTCCCGCCTTGGTTGTCAACGGCAAGTATGTGGTGAAAGGTGAAGACCAGAAAGTGATTCAGGTGGTGAATTACCTGATCAATAAAGAACGTGCACTGGTGAAAAAGCCAGCACCTGCCAAAAAATAAGCTGTTTTCAACGCATAAAAAAGCCTCAACTGTTTGAGGCTTTTTTTACGGCTGTTTGTTTTAACTATACAAAGGCTAGACTCAGGACTTGTCGCCAGCTTCACTATTCCAGTTGGAAATGCCACGGAACATCAGTTGCGCCTGCTTGGTGGTGTTTTGAATCAGTTGTTCACGCTGTTCTGCTAACGTGGCTGGGTTATTTTTTTCTGGCAAATTCAGCCAGGTCATGGCCCAGGAAAACGACATATTAATCAAAATCGACGACATGATCTGCAAGTCCTGCGTGGCACCAACATGCTCAAAGGCAGGCAGTTTTTTCAGGTCTTCAGCCAGATCATCCACAAAAAAATGAATTTCACGCGCAATGGCATCACGCACGACCGATGAGCCACCCCAGCGCTCGCCAATCAGGAATAGCCAGTGCCGTGCGGACTGGTCAACGGCAGTAAAAAACCGTTCAATACTGAGCCGGGTTTTGGAACCTGCCTTAACGGTATATCCCTCACGCAGGCTGCGCAACAGATGATGCAGGCTAATCGACACCTGATCCACCAGATCATTGCCCAGCTCATCCATATCCTGAAAATGCCGGTAAAACGCGGTGGGAACAAGGCCAGCCTCACGCGCCACTTCGCGCAGACTGATCGTGCTAAAGGAACGTCCAGAGGTGCTTAAGGTCAGGGCCGCTTCCAGCAGGGCTTGACGGCTTTGTTGCTTGCGTTCGTCTCTGATCGACATTCAGACAGACCAAAAAAACTGATGAGGCAACAAGTTTAACAAAAAAAATAAACTTCTTTATAAAAATTCAGTGTACAGGTGTTGACTCAAATCTAAAAAACGCTATATTAGTGTACAAGTGTTCACAATACTAACAAGTGTTCACTAACGTAGCAAACTGCCAAATACGTGAATACATCCAGAACACCAACATCAGAAGATAAGCAAGAGGGCCGCATCATGTTACAGACCAGCAATTACAAGCCACACTGGATTCGCGAAGACTTTGTTGATTTTGTACTGGCCAAGGTGAATCCGATGTGGACCCTGCGTCGTACCATGGCACGCATTGAAAGCATTGAACCGATTGCTGATGGCATGATCAAGCTGACCTTGCGTACCAATAACAAATTTAATCAGTACCAGCCCGGCCAGTTTGTCATGGTAACTGTGCGGATTGACGGAGTGCAGCATCAACGTGCCTATAGTCTGGTGAGCCATCCTGGCGATTCAACCATTGTGCTGGGGATTAAAAAGCAGGGCCGTGTGTCCAACTATCTGGCCAATGATGCGCGTGCGGGTGATGTGCTGGAAATTACCCCTGCCATGGGTGAATTTACCTTAAAAAAACATGATCATCCGGTGTTGCTGATTTCTGCGGGCAGTGGCATTACTCCCATGATTCCATTGGCGAGACAAGCGCTTGAACGCTCTAAACTGCCGGTTACCCTGATTTATTATTCCCGTGATCCGGCATTCCGTGCCGAGCTGGAAGCACTGGCGGCCAAGCATTCCCATTTCAATTTGCACATTATTGTGGACAGTGCCGACAAGCCAGCCTTTTTTGATGAAGACACGCTGGATCAGCTGTGTGTTGATGCCAAATACCGCGAAACCTATGTCTGTGCCGCACCCGGCCTGATGAAAGCCACCCGCCAGATCTGGCAAAAACGTGGCTGGAGTGCGCAACTGACTCAGGAAAGCTTTTTACCCGTTACCGTGAGTGATGATGCACAAGCGGTTCCGGTGAATTTCCGCCGCAGCATGCAGGAATTTGAGGGCCGTGGCAACCTGCTGGCCAGTGCCGAAGCAGCAGGTTTAAAACCATCATTTGGCTGCCGCATGGGCATTTGCAATACCTGCGTGTGTACCAAAGTCAGTGGTGCCGTAAAGAATCAGCTGACTGGCGAAATTAATGACCAGAACAATGTGCAAATTAAGTTATGTGTGAGCGAAGCGGTCAGCCCTGTTGAAATTGACCTGTAAGCCAGCCCTTTAAAACGCAAACCAATATATTGAGTAAAAGATCATGAATAGCATTAATTATGACGCTGTAAAAGCCGCAAAAAGCAAAAGCCGTGCATTAAGCTTTGATGAGATTCAGGAATTTGGCCGTAAGATCGATGCCATTCGTGCCGAGACCATGGCCAAGATTGGCAAGGAAGATTCCGACTATATCTACAAGGTGCGTAACTTTGTACGCTACACCGAAATTGCCTCACGCGGCATGCTGATGTTTGGTGGCTGGATTCCACCGGTCTGGTTGCTGGGTACAGCCATGCTGGGTGTGTCTAAAATTGTTGAAAATATGGAACTGGGTCATAACGTGATGCACGGCCAGTTTGACTGGCTCAATGATCCCACCTTAAACGGTGCCAACTATGACTGGGATACCGTGTGTACTGGTGAAGATTGGAAATACACTCATAATTATATGCACCACACTTATACCAATGTACTGGGCAAGGATCATGATATTGGTTATGGCGTGATGCGCATGACCCGTGAGCAGGAATGGGAGCCGCGTTTCCTGTTTAATGTGCCCATGGGTATTTTCTTATCAACCGGTTTTGAATGGTTACTAGCCTTGCAACGTCTGGAACTGGAACAGGTGCTGTTTAAGGGTACTAAAACCTGGAAAGAAGTGTATGTACAATCTAAAAACCTGCGCAAAAAAATGTTGCGTCAGTTTGGCAAGGATTATGTATTGTTCCCGCTGATTGCTGGACCCATGTTCCTGCCGGTCATTGCAGGTAATTTTGTCGCCAACCTGATTCGTAATTACTGGGCATCTGCGGTGATTTACTGTGGACACTTCACTGAAGATGCCGAAATGCTTGAAGATAATACCGCCAATGAAACCAAGGCCGAATGGTATTTGCGCCAGATTCGTGGCTCAAGCAACTTTACCGGCGGCAAGATCATTCACTTCATGAGCGGTAACTTAAGCCACCAGATTGAACACCATCTGTTCCCGGATGTGCCTGCCAACCGTTATCAGGAAATGGCACCTAAAGTCCGTGCCGTGTGTGAAGAGTATGGCCAGAACTACAACTCAGCCAGCTTTGCCAAGCAGTTTGCCAGCGTGTGGGTACGTTTGGCTGAGCATTCACTGCCTGACCAGATGGTTGATAAAATCAAGGCTACTCGTGCCAAGCTGTCACTGAAGAACCTGTTTGCCCGCGCTGCTTAAATTGATTTAAACATTCGCGTCAAACCTGCAAGAAACCCTGTACCAGTTCATGGTTGCAGGGTTTTTTAACATCTGGCTGATTAGATAAGATAATTAAATAATAACTAAGTTAGCTGAGTAGGCTGGTAATGAATTAAAGAAATCAAACCCGATGAATAAAACAAAATTATAAAAAATGAATAAACCGGATTATTACTGTAGTGTCATCTTGGGTTGATACCATAGAGCAGTAAGCGCATTAGATCACGTTTGAGATTATCATCTTGTTTTGATGTGCTGTTATAATGCCTCTTAAAATTTAACGCCAGCCAAGGAAATCCTATGCGCTTTGACCAACGCAGTAACGATCAATTAAGACCTGTAACGTTTACCCGTCAATATACACGTTATGCTGAAGGCGCTGTGCTGGTTGAGTTTGGCAACACCAAGGTGCTGTGTACGGCCAGTGTAGAAAGCAGCGTTCCACGTTTCCTAAAAGGTACTGGCCAAGGCTGGATTACTGCCGAATACGGCATGTTGCCGCGCTCTACCCATACCCGCAATGACCGGGAAGCTGCGCGTGGCAAGCAATCTGGCCGCACACAGGAAATTCAGCGCCTGATTGGCCGTAGCCTGCGCGCGATGGTTGACCTCAAAAAACTGGGTGAAAATACCATTACCATTGATTGTGATGTATTGCAGGCTGATGGCGGCACCCGTACAGCAGCCATTACGGGTGGCGCGGTAGCACTGGTTGATGCATTGACTGCATTGCAGGCACAAAAAAAACTGAAAAGTGACCCGCTAAAAGGTCTGGTGGCAGCGATTTCTGTGGGCATGTATCAGGGTGAAGCCTTGCTGGACTTGTGCTACGAAGAAGATTCCAAGTGTGAAACCGATCTAAACGTGGTGATGACCCAATCTGGTGAATTTATTGAATTGCAGGGCACTGCCGAGAGCAAGCCCTTTAACCGCGCGCAATGCAACCAGATGCTGGAACTGGCTGAAAAAGGAATTGCCGAGCTGATTCTGGCGCAGCAAAAAGCACTGGGCTGGTAAGTCTGGTAAGTGCTGTCCTGGTGAACCTTGTCTTGATGAGCACTGTTTTGATAAATATGGCGCTAGCTTAAAGCTTAACCGGAAATTAAAAAAGGCGAGAATTATCTCGTCTTTTTTTATGTTGCAAAACTTTCAGGGTAGACCGTCACAAAACTCATGCACAGGTGGGTAAAAACTGTTTTATGGTCAATTTATGAGATGCTGATCTTCAATTGTTAATATGAAGCGACCCTATAAAAACGGGTGGACTGGCCGTATGGCTTTAAGCCACCTGACGGAGAAATCCATGCTTAAGCGTACAACCTTAACCCTGCTCATGGCTGGCCTGATGGCGAGTTTGGCGGCCTGCAATAATTCGTCCAATAGTGTGGCTGCGGAAGCTGCCCCTGTCGTGGACAGCAAAACCAGCTTTAGCAGCCGCAAAGTGGCTCAGTTTAATGAACCGTGGGCCATGAGCTTTTTGCCGGACGGCCGCTTACTGGTCACTGAAAAAAAAGGCCAGTTAAAGCTTTATGATATAAAAACTGGAAAAACCGGCAGCATTACTGGCGTCCCGCAAGTGGCTTATGGCGGACAAGGTGGTCTTGGCGACATAGTGCTACATCCGGATTTTGCCAAAAACGGACTGGTATATTTAAGTTATGCTGAAAGTGGTACAGGCGGCAAAGGCGCAGTAGTAGCACGCGGTAAGCTAGCACTGAACAACACGGGTGGCGGCCAGTTATCCGAGCTGCAAGTCATCTGGCGGCAAGTGCCCAAGGTCTCAGGCGATGGACATTTTGGCCACCGCATTGCTTTTGATCAAAGCGGCCTGCTGTGGATTTCCTCTGGCGAACGGCAAAAGTTTGATCCCGCGCAGGATATGCGCAGCAATCTGGGCAAAATCATCCGGCTTAAGGATGATGGCAGCATCCCGGCAGATAACCCATTTGCCAGTCAGGGCGGCGTGGCGGCGCAGGTCTGGAGCCTTGGCCATCGTAATCCACTGGGACTGGCCTTTAATGCCAAAGGTGAACTGTGGGAAATTGAAATGGGTCCCAAGGGCGGTGATGAACTCAACCTGATTGAAAAAGCCCAGAATTATGGCTATCCGCTGGTTTCTAACGGCGATCATTATGATGGCACGCCCATTCCTGACCACGACACCCGGCCTGAATTCAAGGCACCTGCCGTGAGCTGGTCTCCGGTGATTTCACCCTCCAGCCTGATGTTTTACAGCGGTAACCAGTTTCCAGCCTGGAAAAATAATGCCTTTGTTGGGGGCTTATCCTCAGAGGCGCTTATCCGCATTGAATTTAATGGCAACAGGACATATGAGGCTGAACGCTTTGATATGGGCGCACGTATTCGTGAAGTAGAACAAGGCCCGGATGGGTCAATCTGGTTGCTGGAAGATGGGCCAAATGCCAACTTACTGCAACTCCAGCCTAAAACATAGCGGCTTAAGTTTGATGGGCCGCTACCCTGCATTAGTCTGATTGAGTGTGGCGGCTTAAAAATATCGTTAAAGCTGGTTTAAGCAGTTGCTTTCACATGCTGCAAGAACTGCTGGGTTGGGGTTTGAAAATAAATATCAAAACTGGCACTCACTGTTTGATCTGCCTGACTGAATTTTTTAAAAATGGTCGTGAGCGGCGCAATATAAGTATTCATCCACTCACTTGTAGAGCGACATTGCTGCGGATTGCGTAAACTTTGCTGCAAATGTATAAGCTCCTGATAAATTGGGCTGATGTCCTCATTAAATACGAATAATTCCATGGTCATCGGGTCGATTGCATTGACCACAATATCTTCTGCAAATCTGCCCACCGTCTTTAGGCGAATGCCTGAACCAGTAAAACAAGAATAAAGCAGCCGGGTTTTTTCAAGTTGTGCATGCTCACCAATCTCCAGACGCCTTGCATCACAGGCATCACGCAATAATGCAGGTAATTGCTGAGGATTATTACTTTGTTGAAAAGATTTAAAAATTCGTTCAAGTGTAAGGCTTTCACCCGTACCAGTTATTATGCCCTGCTGCCAGAAACGGATTTTTTGTAAGGTATCGGCATGGCGACTCTCAGCCAAACTGTTTTCAATTGTCATGCGATTGTCGGCAGCCACTACTACACTGTCTTCAAGCTGGATTGCAATAATAAAAGTCATTTGGTAAAAATTCAGAGTTTGGTTAGAATGCGAACTAATTTGAATAATGCATCATAATTAAAGATAAGGCCAATAAGATGAATCAACAGCCAGCCTTCAATAGTTTGGAGATTGCCACGCCTGTATTAAGTGCAGGCGGCTCACAAGTCAAAATCAGTGCTAAAGGCATTGAAGTGATTACTGGCGGCAAGTTTGAAGCCAAAGCCGGGCAGCATCAGTTTTTGGGCGGGGAGAAAATTGATATTAGCGTACCAGTATTACCGAAATTTCAGAATAAAAACTGGATTGCTCTGGAGCATCTGGATGCAGATAACCGGCCATTTGCTAATCTGGGCTATAAAATATTCTTTGAAAATAATCAGACGATAGAGGGCAAACTTGATCAGCAAGGTAAGGCTTATCATGAAAATGTGCCGGAGCAAGCCATAAAAGTAGAATATGAGGAAAATACCACAATTAAAGATGAGCCTTGGGATACTTATGATTCTGTACTGGCTCAACTGAATAAGTTTGAAAAATAAAATGATTAGTAAAGTGATTACAAAATGACAGATTTTTTACCCTCAAAGAAAGACTTATTAAATGCATTAGCTTCTATTGCCGCACCTGTTAATAAAGCAATTCAAAAAGGTCAGGAAACGCTTGAGGATATTGCTGAATGGTTATGGGTAGTTATTCAGGGAGATTTTGCCGAGGAACAAAGCACTGCACAAATTGCCACAGGGACAGTTATTTCAATGATTCCCTTTGTGGATCAGATCTGTGATGTACGTGATCTTTGTGCGAATTGCATGAAAATTAAGGAAGATATTAATAATCCTTGGGTATGGGTTGGTTTAATCCTCACCTTAATTGGTTTATTTCCTGTTTTGGGTTCACTGTTTAAAGGCATTTTTAAAGTCATTCTGGCACCTGTGCGCCGTTTTATGCTGCGGCCTGCTACCAAAGCGCTTCAGTTTACAGGGGGCAATATTTATAAAATGGCTGAACCCGCCATTGAAAGCGGAATTACCGAGCTAAATAAATTTCTAGCCCGTCCAGCTGTTAAAAAAGCTATTAAAAGTAAAGGCATTACGAATATTTATAAATCCATTGCAACTAAAATTCGTGAAGTAAAAGCAGTTATTTCTACAAAAGAGTTGCTAAGTGTTTTTGACAAATTACTGGGTTATCTTAAGGAAACCGTTAATTTTATAGATAAATATGCCAGTCGCGGGGTGGGGATTAAAGCAAAAAATATGCTGAAAGACGTGGTTGAGATAAGAAATCTAGCCAATCAAAAGCTGGGTACATTTTTAAAACCAATACAAGATTTTTTAGAAAAGCTGGCAATCAGAATAGATAGGGAAAGTGATCAGGCTTTTAAAGCAACGACGAACGTGAGGAATTTGACGCAGTTTAGAAGAGTTTCCGAAGCCGAAGAGTTAGCAGCATTTAGAAAGAATAAACCAAATTGGGTATATAAAAAGGTGAAAGGACGTACGTTACCTTTTGAACCCGCAAAAGTAAATCCTAAAACAGCAGTGACACCTTTTCATCCTGATCTTAGTGATACGCAGCCTGCTTTAAAAAGCGGTTATGAGCATCCTTTAAAAAGCAAGTACAACACCTTTGCTGAAGGTTTAATTAAGGATAGAGTGTTTCACGAAGGTGAAGTTTTGGTAAGAGTTGTAGCACCAGGAAATTTAGATAACAGTATTTGCTGGATGAGAAAATCCGAGTTTTTAAAATTAAAAAGTCGTGAAGAATGGCGTGATAAATTTGCGGTTTGGGCGAAGTGGAACACGAATGGTGAGTACCTTGAATACACGGTACCTAAAGGAAAAAAGCTTTATGCATGGGAAGGCCCCGCTGCCTCTCAGCAAGAGGCTGAATTTTATTTAAGAGGTGGTGGCATACAAATTGTTTTAGACCCAGATGACCTTATTTCATCGGGCTTAAGTAAACGTAAATTAACCGGTTGGGGCTATGGTACAGACTCGTCGATTGGTGAATTCTCCGTGGTTGGTGTGCCTACATTACAGACCAATCTAGGAGATTATAGTTTGGCTCCGCGCTTAGAGCATAAACCTCAGACTACAGGACATTAAAAACAATGAAAAATTATAGCATTAACCCGAAAGAAGCCTATTTATTAGAGCAGTTTAGTTCCCTACAGTTTTTTGAAACCATGCGAAATAACTATCATCTTTTTTTAGATGGTTTGGAAGAGTTATTTGAAATTTATATGCATAACTTACCTTATAATTTACGAGATTTACCATTACCAGAACAGGCTGATATTAACTGGGGTGGGACTGTCTTGCCGAATTTGCGCGGTACTATGGATCGGATTAATTATGCGTATGCCAAAATCAAAGCAGGCGATTTTACTTATTTAGATTGTGTTGGAGAGATTCGTTCCAATGATAAAGGTTTAAGTGAGTTTTCTCCGCACTGGATGGATGATTTACCCACAGATAAGGTTTGGCAAACTTTTGATTATTATTCGAAAGCAAAGCAGTATGCTTCGATTATTGAATATACATATCCCACATCTTGGAAGAAAGACTTCCTTGCTAAAGAATTCCCCAGTTTAAGTCTATTTAGTAATATTGATATAGAGTTGCCAGCCTCCTATCCAATTTATCGCATTAATCCTGAGATAAAAATTAAAACAGGAGAAAAAGTAGTTCAAAAAGGTATATATATCTGTGAAGAATTAGACATGGGCTTAACATTTATTGCATTTAGTCCGGAGAAAGATAATGGTTTAGCACCTGAATACACTCGTCGAAATTCTGAGACGGGTGAAAATATGTACTTTGAAACTATGTGGACTTTGGTTGAACGAATTGCCGATGAAGGGGGATCTACTGAAACTATTCAGGCTGAAAACTTAAAAGGTTTTGGCGGAGAGATTTGCCCATACTCAGGCCAGTGGTGGAGTCCTGCTAATCAATCAGAAAAACGTTATTTTGAGCAAGGTGATACTTTTCCTAAACTGAAAAACAATTTCTGGGGTAAAACCATTTGGTATCTGGAAGTGACCAATCAGATTAAAGATTAAAGAGCAGAATATCCAACTATCTCAAAAACTAATAAAAGGAATATCATGACCAATATCGCATTGTTTGATTTTGATGGCACCATCACGCAGAGCGATACATTTACACCGTTTATTTATACAGTGGTCAATCCCAAGCGACTCAGATGGGGCAAGCTAGTATTATTGCCTTATATCTTGGGATACAAACTGGGACTTTTATCAGGTTCAGTAATCAGGTCAAAAATCTTTAAATTTGGATTTCAGGGAGCTGATGCTGCGCTGTTACGCAAAGCCGGCCTTGAGTATAGCCAGAATGATCTGCCACAAGTGCTTCGCCCGAATGCTATGCAGCAGATTAACTGGCACTTGGCGCAAGGCGATAAAATTGTAGTGGTTTCTGCGTCAATGGATGTGTATTTAAAGCCTTGGTGTAAATTACATGGGCTGGATTTGATTTGCAGCGAAATAGAAGAAAACCACGGTATGTTGACAGGGATGTATAAGCATCAAGATTGTAGTGGCATCATCAAGAAAAACAGAATACTTGAAAAATATGACCTCTCTGATTTTGAAGAGGTCTATGTTTATGGCGATACCATTGAGGACAGGGAAATGCTGTCACTGGGCAGCAAACGGTTTTATCAATGGCAAGAAGTAGGCAATGATTTTTTTGTCTGAAATATAGAATAAACGCAGGCTGGGCATTGTACCCAGCAGGTTCATGCGTAACTTACTTCACCAGTCGCATTGACAAATCAATGGCTTTCACATCCTTGGTCAAGGCACCCATGGAAATATAATCCACGCCAGTTTGCGCCACTTCACGCAGGTTATGCTTGCCAATATTGCCTGAGGCCTCCAGCTTGCAGCGCCCAGCCACGTGCTTGACAGCATCTGTCATTTGCTGGTTGCTAAAGTTATCCAGCATTACAATGTCAGCACCCGCAGTAAGCGCCTGATCCAGCTCATCAAAGGTTTCTACTTCCACCTCCACGGGCTTGCCGGGTGCAATCTGATGTGCAGCCGCGATTGCCTGCGCAATACCACCCGCGGCCATGATGTGGTTTTCCTTAATCAAAAACGCATCAAACAGGCCAATGCGGTGATTTTGTCCACCGCCAATCGCCACGGCATATTTTTGTGCAATCCGCAGGCCGGGCAGGGTTTTGCGGGTATCCAGCAATTTGGTATGCAGGCCATCAAGCAGCACCACATATTCAGCCACCTTGGTTGCCACAGCAGATAAGGTCTGGATAAAGTTCAGGGCCGGGCGCTCGCCAGTCAGCAGGCTACGGGCATTGCCTTCTAGCTCTAGAAAAGCCTCGTTGGCCTTAAGCTGCGCGCCTTCAGCATGCAGCCAGTTGAGTTTAACCGCTGGATCAAGCTGTTCAAACAGGGCATTGACCCAAGGCTGGCCTGCCAGCACCATGTCTTCCCGGGTGATTACGACAGCCCGCGCCTGTTCATGTTCGGGGATCAAACAGGCAGTAATATCACCCGTGCCGATATCTTCATTTAAGGCCTGATTAATATTATGTGAAATCGCGCATGCAAGCAGCTCAGAAGAGATCATATCGCCAACCAGAAATTTGAATAAACTAAGATAAAACAACAAATATTCGTGTAAAATCGTGACCGATTATACATAATTCAAGCGTTAAAAAACTCGCCAAGAATCGCCAAACAAGTATATAGTAAGCGTTCAAGGATCGATAACTGTATTAGTGTGTATGGCCATGAGTAGTCAAAATCAGATACCGAGCGGATCTGCAATATTGCTGCGCTTTAGTGACATATTGCGCCCTCAAGTGCTTGCATATTTTCAAACCAGATTTCAGTCGTTTCTTGCTGAGCTGCCTTCCTATCTGATGACAGCATGTGAAGGAATACCTGATGGTCAGCAACAGGCCTATCTGGACATTATTGTATTATTGCGCCATCGCCGTGATGAGATCAATAGTCAGGTTACCGGGCTGTTCAATGAAAAATGGCAAAACTTCCAGCAACTGGCGCATCAGCCTCAGGAGCAAGGCACGCCTGCGCCTGTCATGTCGCTGGATTCCATTGCACTGGTAGGTTCTGACGAGCTTGAACTGAATGTTGTTATCGAAACCTTATCCACCCGTTTGCTGCATCAGGCCGATCAGGTTATTACTGATGCCTTTAACCGCCTGAGCGCTTTGCTGCCTGCCCTGAAATATGCTGACCAGTTGCCTTTTCATCCCAAGGTCTTATTACACTTGGTGCCGGAGTGCTTTGGTGACAATAACCTGACCATCCTGCAAAAAACTGTCTTGCTGCGGCAGTTTGCCACGCTGTTGGACATGCGCGAAGTAACTGCCCTGGTGAGTAATGCACTGGAGCAGGCGCAAATACCTGTGCCGGTTGTTGCTACCCGGGTGAGTGATGACAGTAGCTTTATTGAGGAAGAAGAACCCGATCTGGTGGATGTGCTACGTGATATCCGTGACCTGAACCAGAAAAATGCAGGTAGCGGCTCGGCAGATGGCAGTGGTAATGGCAATACCAGCGGGCAGGTGACTGAACTTAATACCGATCCGAATTCACCGTTGCTGCAAACCACCACCACAGGTGGCATTGTGGTTGATCCGGCGCGTCTGGTGCAACAGGCTCAGCATTTTGCCCAGATTAGCCAAAGTGTGGCCAGTGTACCCTTAATGCCACAAAACATTTTTCCGCTGGCGCAGGAACAACTAATTGCCACCACCGAGCTGATGACCCGCCTGAGCAAGTTGCAGGACATCCAGCCGCTCACGCCAGTGGCCGTGAATGCCGATATTCCTTCCGTGGCTGAAGTACGTGAGCACATTCGCGGACAATTGCAAAATGATGAAGACACCGTTGAGCTGATTGGCCAGAAAGACACCGATATCATCAATCTGGTATCGGCCATGTTTGACTATATTCTGGATGATCAGGATTTGCCGACGGCCATGAAGGCACTGATCGGTCGCTTGCAGATTCCCATGCTGAAAGTTGCCTTGCTGGATGACCAGTTTTTCAAGACTGAAAAACATCCGGCCCGCTTGCTGCTCAATAGTCTGGCCAAGGCCGGGGTAGGCTGGGATGAAAAAGCACCCGCATCGGACATTCTCTATAAGAAAATTGAAGAAACCGTTTTTAAGATCCTGACTGATTTTACCAGCGACATGAGCGTGTTTACCGAGTTGCTGGAAGACTTCAACAAGTTTTATGAAGAACAGCAGGCACGCATTGCCCTGATAGACCAGCGTACCCGTGAGGCAGAAGAGCGCCGCGCCAAGGCTGAACTGGCGCGCAGTGAAGTGCAACTGGTGTTAAACCAGAAGCTGACTGGCCGCCGCCTGCCCATGGCAGTGATTCGCCTGTTGCAGGAAGGCTGGCGTCATGTGCTGTATTTGTCCTTCTTGAAGGATGGCAAGGATGCAGAATCATGGCGGCAGGCGGTGAAGGTGGTGGACGCGTTAATCTGGTCGATGATGCCGGTTAAAGAAGATCCGGCATGGCTGGAACGCTTAAAAAGTGTGGCGCCCAAGCTGAGCAACAGTTTAAAAAAAGGACTGTCTTCGGTCAATTTTGATCCCATCAAGTCTGAAAGCCTGCTGCGTGAAATTGACCGGGTGCATCAGGAAACCATTGATGGCCTTGAAACACCCGTGGTTGAAGTGCTGACCGAAGATCAGGATGTGCGGGCTGATGGCGTAGATCGGATTGCAGTCGATCAGGCAGTGAGCGGCTCAGCCAGTGACTTCAAGAGTGTGGTGTTGCCCAAATCGGAACTGGTGGATTTGTACCAAGGCGAAACTCTGCCTGCCAGTGACAAGTATGTACAAATGGTCAAGCACCTGAAAGTGGGGGCATGGATTGAGTTTAGTGCCACCGATCAGCTGGAACGTCACAAGCTGGTGGCGCGTATCCGCAGTATGGAAAAGCTGATTTTTGCCAATCGGCGCGGTATTAAAGTGGCTGAAATGTCACAAATGCATCTGGCGGTTGAGCTGAGTCAGGGCCGTGCCCGTCTGGTCGATGACCAGCCACAGATTATTGACCGTGCCCTGCAATCAGTGGTGGGCGGCCTTAAACAACTCACCGCCTAACCTGTAAAGTCATTCTTACTTTTATTTTAATCAATGAGGTATTGCATCAATGGACACTGGCACTGACCATGACGCATTACCTTTTCCTGCTTGGTCACCCTTGACGATTAATCCGGATGGCTGGTTGCAAGCTTCCTGCCCTGATAGCGGCTGCCCGATTTCAATCCGGCATGTGGTCTCTCCCAATTTTAACCCACGCCCTGAGCAGGCCAGCGTCCGCCTGATTGTGCTGCACAATATCAGCCTGCCGCCTGCCCAGTTTGGTGGCGGTTATATTGAGCAGTTTTTTCAAAATCAGCTTGATGCCAATGCCCATCCGTATTTTCAAACCATCCATGAACTGAAAGTATCAGCGCATGTGCTAATTCTGCGTACCGGTGAAATTATCCAGTTTGTGTCATGCAATGACCGGGCCTGGCATGCGGGACGCTCCAGCTATCTGGGCGTGCCGGAATGTAATGATTATTCGATCGGAATTGAGCTGGAAGGCACCGATGATCAGCCATTTACTGATGAACAATATGTGGCTGTGATTGCCGTTATTCTTGGTATTCAGCAGGCTTATCCCCACACCCGGCAGCATCTGGCAGGGCATTCTGATATTGCACCCGGCCGCAAGACTGATCCGGGCCAGCATCTGGACTGGCAGCGGATTCGTCGGTCCATCGCCACTTATTATGCGGATGCCTTATAGGAAAAAGCCAAGGGGCAGCTATAGCTACTATCCAGTCAGCTACTGTCCAGTTTGAAATTTGAAAAATAGACGTTTAAAACGAAAAACACCACACCGGTAAAGTGTCAGGTAAAGCCATTAACGTTAATGGGTTATGCTCACTGTACTGGGCTGTTTTAGCAAGGAAGTTATTTTGGAAAAGAAGCTATTTTAGAAAGGAAGCAATGCGATGCTCTATGCCTGCCAGCGATTGCCCGTACCCGGTGTTGCACCGGAAGATGTGGCTATTTTACCCAGTGGCGAGTTGGTGACTGGCCTTGCTGATGGCCGAATTTTCCGGATTAATGCCACCACAGGGGCCAGCCAGTTAATTACTACGCTGCAAGGGCGGCCTCTTGGCATTGAAGTGCAAAATGAAAACCATCTGATTGTGTGTGACGGCCAGTTGGGTCAGTTACTGCGGGTCAACATCTCCACGAGTGCAGTGCGGGTACTGGTGGATCAGATTAATGGCAAACGGATACGGCTGTGCAACAATGCCAGCATTGCCCGTGATGGCCGGATTTTCTTTAGTACTTCATCACAGCATCATGCCGTAGATGAATGGCAAATGGATCTGATTCAGCATCCCATGAGCGGGGCGCTGCATTGCCTATACCCGGATGGTCATGTGGAAACCCTGCTAGACAAGCTAGCTTTCGCCAATGGTGTGACCCTGTCGTCCGATGAATCCATGGTGCTGGTGGCAGAAACCGGAAACAATCAGGTGATGCAGATGAATATTGTGTCAAAGCATGCCAGCCTGTTTAGTGCACTGCCCGGCGTGCCCGACAATATGTCCACGGGTCAGTCCGGCATCATCTGGATTGCAATTCCCAGTGCCGCTGACTGGCGCCTGCACTGGCTAAAAAAATTGCCTTATGGCATGCGGACAGGCTTGGCTCATACGATTGGCCGCCTGAACATGCCAGTGAAGCGACATGCACAGGTGCTGGGTTATAACGCTCATGGCAGGCTGGTGCATAATATTGAAATCAACCCAGCTGACTATCACATGATTACGGGCGTGCGCGAACATGCAGGCAAGCTATTTTTAAGCAGTTTGCATGAAGATGCCATTGGAATTGTGCAGTTATAATCCCGAATTGCTGCAGGCAGGTGATTGGCCAGTCACTGGTAAATAGTCACCTGCAAGGTTAGCGTGAATTAAAACACTGCCAGCGCAGCGATATTACAACGGCTGCTGTTAATTTCATCTACAATAGCGCATTTTTAGTCAGCAGTTGCTTGGGGATATGGCTTTGTGGCGCTCGACCTTTATTTTTAGTGCAATGACCATGCTGTCGCGTATTCTGGGCCTGGTCCGGGATATGGTCTTGCTGAATGTATTTGGCGCAGGCGGGGTATTTGATACTTTTGTGGTGGCCTTTCGCATTCCTAATTTTTTCCGTCGCCTGTTTGCCGAAGGGGCATTTTCACAAGCCTTTATTCCGGTACTCACCGAATATAAAACCCAGCGCGCCCATGCCGAAGTTCAATTGCTGATCAGTAGTGTGTCCGGTACGCTGCTCACCATTTTAATGCCGCTGACCATTATTGCGCTGTTTGCAGCTCCCGCCATCATGTATGTGTATGCGCCGGGCTTCCATGACAACCCGGAAAAATTTGGCATTGCGGTTGAGCTGTTCCGGCTGACCTTTCCCTATTTGCTGTTTATGTCGCTGACGGCTTTTTCCAGCAGTATTCTGAACAGTTATGGTTCATTTGCCAGCACGGCATTTGCCCCGGTTTTGCTCAACATTACCCAGATTGCAGCAGCGTGGTGGTTTGTTGATTTTTTTGAAGGCAAGCAGCAAATCATGGTGCTGGGCTGGGCGGTGCTGGTGGCAGGTATGCTGCAACTGGCGCTGCAAATTCCCGAGCTATGGCGTAAAAAATTGCTGGTGCCACCCAAGGTAGACTTTAAGCATGAAGGCGTAGAGCGTATTTTACGCCTAATGCTGCCCGCCCTGTTTGGCGTATCGGTGACGCAAATTAACCTGCTGCTCAACACCATCTGGGCATCTTTTATGCAGGATGGTTCGGTGTCGTGGCTTTATACTGCCGAGCGTATGACTGAACTGCCGCTGGGCCTGATTGGCATTGCCATTGCCAGTGTAATTTTGCCGTCACTGTCAGCCCAGCATGCTGAAAAGAACCATGAAAAATTCCGCAACATGATTGACTGGGCGGCGCGGGTGATCATGCTGGTGGGCATTCCATCCAGCCTAGCCATGACTGTGCTGGCCGAACCCATGATTCAGGCGCTGTTCCAGCATGGGGCGTTTAGCGTGCGTGATGTAGAAATGACGGCATGGGCCTTACGCGGCATGTCGGGTGGGATTCTGGCCTTTATGCTGATTAAAATCTTTGCGCCCGGTTTTTACGCCCGGCAGGACAGCAAGACCCCGGTAAAAATCGGCCTGATTTCAGTGTTTGCCAATATGCTGCTTAACGTGGTACTGATTGGAACATTTAAACTGATGCACTGGGATGCTGCCCATATTGCACTGGCCATTTCTTCAACGGGATCAGCGTTTGTCAATGCAGGCCTGCTGTACTGGTACTTGCATAAACAGCAGGTGTATCGCTTTGGCAGCCACTGGAAAAAGATCTTTGTGCAGTACGGATTTGCGAATGCTGCCATGGTGGCTGCCCTGCTGGCAACGATACAATTTTACAATGGCGATGTGTCGCAATGGATGCGCATTATTGAGCTGCTGGCCTTGTGTGCGCTGGGTGCGCTGGTGTATGGCATTGCGCTGTTGCTGGCCGGATTTAGACCGCGCCAGCTGCGCCATGACTAGATTCATGACTCACTTTTGCCAAACTTTATTTTTAACAGGATGAGGTAGCCATGACCTTACAAACCGAACTTGAGCAGCGCTTGCAGGCTTTATCCCCTACGGAATTGCTGATTGAAAACGAGTCACATGGGCATGGTGGCTATTTTCCTGGCAAGGAATCACACTTTAAGGTGGTGGTGGTGAGCAGCCAGTTTGAAGGCTTGCGGCTGGTACAACGGCACCAGAAAGTGTATGGCGCGGTGGGTGATCTGATTGCACCCAGCCGCATTCATGCACTGGCCATTCACGCCTATAGTCCGGATGAATGGACGGGTGATGCACCAGACAGCCCGCAATGTGCGCATCAGCCTAAATCCTAAATTTAAACAGCATATTCAGGCAATTGCTTTAAAAAACCTTTACTTTAAATAGCCAAAGCGCGACCTATCACGCAATGAAATAAGAGGACATGGGGTGGATTCACACTTAATTTTAAAAATTATTCACATGACCTTCGGCAGTCTGGCGCTGATTACCTTTTTAATCCGTGCTGCCTTGCTGTTCCGTGTACCGCAAAACCAGCCCGGAAAAGCAGGCCGTATTGTGCTGGTGGCCTTGCAGCATCTGTCCTTTACCGTGCTGATTATTACCGGCATGGTATTGTTATACCAGAACCAGTTTGTGGTGCAGCCATGGTTTTATGGCAAGATCATTTTATTTGTGGTGATTTTATCGGCTATCATCAAGGCGTTTAGCAAACGGGACATGAGTCTGGCCCAGCGTAAGGCGGGTGCTTTTGTGGCGGCGGTTGCCTTTGCCGGGTTGCTTACGCTGGTGGTGTTGAAACCTGATTTTTCCGGTAACGCGGCTTCCCAGCAAATTGCTCAGTCCGCTGCTGTTGACCCGCAAATTCAACCAATGCAGCAAAATCAGTTAACCAGCACGACTGTTAGACAGTCTGCAACAAATTAGCCTGACAAATAAACTAATCTCAGAATCAGGCAGGCCAGCTTTCATTTAAGGGGAAAACAAATGCGTCGTGTAGTATTTAATCAAAAAGGTGGTGTGGGCAAGTCCAGTATTACTGTCAATCTGGCAGCGATTAGTGCAGCCCGTGGCAAGCGCACACTGGTGATTGACCTGGATTCGCAAAGCAATTCCAGCCAATATTTGCTCGGTGAAAAAGCCACCTATGGCCAGAATAATCCGGTGCTGGAACCCAATATTGAAACTTTTTTTGATGAAGTATTAAATGCCTCGCAAGGCAAGGGCCTGATTGGCTCGGCGCTGGGTTCCATTCTGAAAAACAAGGAACGCGGTCTGGATGCAGTGATTCACAGCACGCCATTTGACAACCTGTTTGTGATTCCTTCCAGCCCGAATCTGGGCGCGCTGGAGCATCCGCTACAAAGCAAGCACAAGATTTTTAAACTGCGCGATGCCTTAAATGAACTGGCTGGCCAGTACGATGAAATTTTTATTGATACGCCGCCCGCCTTTAACTTTTTTACCCTGTCGGCATTAATTGCAGCGGAAAAAGTGATTATTCCATTTGACTGTGATGTGTTTTCCCGCCGTGCCCTGCAAACCCTGCTGGAAAATGTGGTGGAAACCCGCAGTGACCATAATCCGGCGCTTGAAGTAGAAGGCATCGTGGTGAATCAGTTCCAGAGTCAGGCCAAGCTGCCACAGCAGGTGGTACAGGAACTCAAAGACGAAGGGCTGCCGGTGTTTGATACCATGCTGCCAACCTCGGTGGTGATGAAGGAATCGCACCAGAAAAACCAGCCACTGATTCATTTAAATGTAGATCATAAACTCACACAGGCTTATGTGAACCTGTTTGATGAAATCAGCAAGGCTTAACGTGAGCTGTTTAAACTAATGGGAAGGAGTGTGCCATCGTGGCTTTAAAACATCGGGCTTTACCACATCATGTTTTATCTTTGGGCGTGCTGATGGCCAGTGTGCTGGTGATGACTGGCTGTGCCTCTAGCGTAAAGCCCATGTATGTGTCACCTACCCAGTATCAGGCGCTCAACTGCGCCCAACTGCATGCTGAATATGGCCGCATTGCGCAATATATCCAGCGTGGCGTGAGCAGTCCTAAAACGACAGGTGTTGGGGTAGGCTTGGGTGTGGGCGGTATTTTTGGCCGTGGCGGTGGCTGGGGTATTGGCCCCAGTGTGTCCGTGAATATGGGCCAGTCGCAGCGCACGCAAAATTCCGAGCTGTCCCGTGTGCTGGGAGAGCAGGATGCCATTGCACAGGCGGCACAGTTTAAGGGTTGCCCGATTATGGCCGCCATTAAAAAGTAACAGGATAAAAGATTTAAATTATAAGAAGCCGGGTAAATTGTCCGGTTTTTTTCAACCCTGATGCAGACACAGCCTGTCGCGCTGAATTTCCCCTGCCTTTTAACCCTGCTTTAAATCTTGTTAAGCTAAAAATCATCATTACTGCCCAGCAAAATTATCATCATGTCTGAACGCATCCGCGAAAAACTGCAAATTCTGGCCGATGCCGCCAAATATGATGTGTCCTGTTCATCCAGTGGCAGTAACCGCAAAAACACTAGCAAGGGCGGTGGCCAAAAAGGTGTGGGGGACACGGGTTCCGGTATTTGCCATACCTATACCGAAGATGGCCGCTGTGTGTCGCTGCTGAAAATCCTGTTTACCAACGTGTGTATTTTTGACTGTGCCTATTGTGTGTCACGCCGCAGCAATGACATCAAGCGCGCTTCGTTTACCGTAGATGAAGTGGTGCAGCTCACCATGAATTTTTACCGGCGCAATTATATTGAAGGCTTGTTTTTAAGCTCGGGTATTTTTAAAAACGCTGATTACACCATGGAACGCATGCTTCAGGTGGTGAAAAAACTGCGGCTGGAAGAACATTACAACGGCTATATTCATTTAAAAACCATTCCCGGCGCTAGTGAGGCTTTGATTCAGGAAGCCGGACTGTATGCTGATCGCATGAGCATTAATCTGGAAATGCCCACCGAAGCCGGGCTTAAATTGCTGGCACCGGAAAAATCGCATGCCGAGGTGAAGCATGATCTGGGCATCGTGCACCGCAATATTGTGCAGTTTAAACAGGATCGCAAGCTCATTCGCAGTACACCAAAGTTTGTTCCCGCAGGTCAAAGCACGCAAATGGTGGTAGGTGCAACCGCAGATACGGATAAGGATGTGCTGTTGCTGGCTGATCAGTACTACAGAAATTTTCAGCTTCGGCGCGTGTATTATTCGGGCTACATTCCCATCAGTCACGACCAGCGCATGCCTGCCATTGGCACACTGCCGCCCTTAATCCGGGAAAACCGCCTGTACCAGACCGATTGGCTGCTACGTTTTTATGGTTTTGGCGTGCAGGAAATTGTCAATGAACAGCATCCCAACCTTGAGCTGGAAATTGATCCCAAGCTGGCTTGGGCCTTGCGTAATCCGCATTTATTCCCCATTGACATCAACCGGGCCGATTACCCGATGATTTTGCGGGTGCCGGGCATTGGGGTGAAATCAGCGCGCAAGATTGTACAGGCGCGGCGTTTTGGCAAGTTGCATAGCGATCAGCTGCAGCGCATGGGCGTGGCCTATAACCGGGCACGACATTTTATCCGCTGTGCAGATACGCCATTTAGCCTGCGCAATCCTACGCCTGAACAAATCCGCAGTAGCATTCTGGCGGTGGCCAATTCCAAGTATGCCGCCACCCTGTCACCACAGTTGCAGCTTGGCTTTTAAGTCATGTGTTTTCAAGTGCTAGCATGATTAGCTATATTTTTGATGGCAGTTTTGCCGGATTGTTATGCTGTATCTTTCGCGCCTATGCCTTTAAGGAAAAACAACGGCTTAAGAACGGGCAGCTGCGGATTTATTGTGAAAAAGACTTTCAGCCAGAACTGTTTGCACAGAGCTTAGGTGCATGGGGTTCGGATGAACGAGGCCTAGAAGAACAAGGCAGGCTGGCCGAAGAAATTACCATTATCAGTAATGACGCCAATGCCAAACGGGTGTGGACGGCCTTGTGCCAGAAAACCAATAGCAATTTTAGCCGGCAGTTTTATTTTAGCTATTTGTCCGAGCAGGCCACCACCTTTCAGCATCTGTTTGAGCTGGCCTGCTATGTATTTGACCATCAGGATGCGGTGCATGCGAATTATGGTCATCCGGCGGTATTGAGCGTTACGCAAATGGCCAAAAGTGTTAGCCGGGAAAAACATCGCATGGAAGCATTTGTGCGCTTTAAAAAAACCAGCGAGGGCATTTATTTTGCGGTGATTAGCCCGGATTTTAATGTGCTGCCGTTGATTGCGCCGCATTTTAAACGGCGTTACGCCGACCAGCACTGGCTGATTTATGATGAAAAACGGCACTATGGCCTGTTTTATGATTTAAAGCAGGTGCATGAAGTGCGGCTCTCCAGTGAAGCCAATAAATCCATGATTGAGCAGGCCCGGCTCACTACCAGCAGCATTACCCTGGATGCACAGGAAGCGCTGTATGACCAGCTGTGGAAGGATTATTTTAAAAGCACCAACATTGTTGAGCGCAAAAACCTGAAACTGCATATTCAGCAAGTGCCGCGACGCTACTGGAAATACTTGAGTGAAAAAAACTAGACAAAGTGCATCAACCCACAATAAACCAGCAGCCATTAGTCAATGGTTTTAAGCCAGTAAGCAGGTTTAATCCAATTGCTTTAAGCAAAATTTAAGCTGGCGCTTTTACCGTTTGCGCACCCCAAGATATGGCATTAAACGGCAATGGCAATCACCGCAACCCAATATTCCAAAACATTCTGGCTGTTTAATACTGCTGGATTGCTGGCCTATGCGCTGCTGCTCATTCAATTTTTTCCGGTCAATGGCGTGCTGGATCACTGGTTAATTGCCCCGTGGGTGGATAGCACAGGCCGCTTTTTTGAGCGTGATAACTGGTGGCTGACTCATATTGCCCATCATGGGGTCAAGAATGTGATTATTGGCCTGATTGTTATACTGCTGATTCAGTTTATAGGCAGTTTTTACCGGGCAGGTTGGCGTCATTATCGCTTGCCAAGCGGCTACGTGCTGATATCGGCCTTATGCACCACCACACTGGTCGGACTGCTTAAATCACAGTCTGGGCATGCCTGTCCGTGGAGTCTGGTGCAAGTACAACAGCATCATCTGGTCTGGCTGGATCATTTATCCAAGGCCGGTCATTGCTTTCCCGGTGGGCATGCGTCTGCCGGATTTGCCCTGATTGCGCTATTTTTTGCGTATTGGCAGTCGCAGCCGCATAAGGCACGCTATTATTTGCTGGCGGCGCTGCTGCTGGGTTTTGCCATGGGCTGGGGGCAAATGATGCGTGGTGCGCATTTTTTAAGCCATAATTTATGGACACTATGGGTGGCATGGGCCGTAAATCTGGGCTTATGCGCTATTATTCAAATGTATGCATGGTACGCTCAGCAAAGGCAGAACCCTCAGTTAATAGGGCAGGCTCACCTTAACCATTAAGCCACCCAGCCGTGTTGACCGACAAAATTCCAGCGAGCCGCCCAGATGCTGTACCGCGTTTTTTACAATGGCCAGCCCTAGCCCGCTACCGACAATGTCCTGATGGGCCTGTGGCAGGCGCACGAAGCGTTCAGTCAGTTTGGGGTAATCGGTGGTTGCCACCCCCGGGCCACTGTCCTCCACACTTAAATAAACCCGGTGTGCATCTTGAGTTAAGCAAATGGCAATTTCACCATCTACTGGCGTGTACTTGATGGCATTGTCGATAATGTTAAACAGGATGGATTGCAGTTGCACCGGATCGGCGGCAACCTGAAGCTGGGTAATACGGGTATCCAGACCCAGCTCAATCTGTTTTTTGCGGGCACTCAGCATTAATTGTTCAATCACAAAATGAACCTGTACCACCATATCTGTTAGCGGTTGCGGGCTGGCAGGCTGGGCTTCCTGATGCGCCAGTGTCATCATTTGTAGCACCAGATGCTGAATGCGCTGTAGACCCTGCGTTAAACTGGAAAAGTTGCGATCCTGCGTTAATTCAGCTGGCAGGGTTTTTTGCAGGACTTTAAGTTGCAGATTGAGGGCAGTAATGGGTGAGCGCAGTTCATGGGCTGCATCGGCAATAAACTGCTGCTGTTGCTGCTGTGCCTGTTCAATGCGCGCAAACAACTGGTTAAATTCATCAATGGCCGGCTTGATTTCCAGCGGTAAATGCCGGGTATCAATCTGGGTTAAATCACCATGGCTGCGTGAGGCAATGGTACGTTGCAAGGCATCGACTGGCCTAAACAGGCGGCGAATCAGCAAGCCCAGTCCCAGCACCAGAAAAGGCACCAGCAGTACATAGGGAATCAGCATGCTCAAGGCCAGTTCCTGTGCCAGATGACGCCGCACTTTAAGCTGCTGGCTAATCTGGATTTGCCGGTCTCGGAGCGGCAACACAAAGACTTTCAGTTCCCCGCGCGATGAATGCACAAGCTGAAAATGCGCAGTAGTCTGACGGGACAGGCGAATATGATCCGGGTCTTCGCTCAGGGTCTGCCTATGCTGGACTGGCTGGTCAGACAGCGGATAAGTCCAGATATCAATAAAGACATCGGTTTCATCATAGCGGTGGTTGGGCCGAAAAGCAGAATCCAGATGGTCAATGGAGGTTTCGGCCAGAAAATAAGCCATTTCCTTCATTTGCTGATCCAGAATTTCCTGGGTTTCTTCCAGCGCAATCCGGTAGGCTGAATAGCCCAGCAGCAAAAACAGCAATACACTAAAGGCCGTCAGGCTAATCAGCAGCTTTTGCCGTAGCGAGCGCTGCTGGGGTGACAGGATGCGAAAGGCAGGCAGCACTAGGGGCATAACGATTAATCCGGCTTAATCAGAGGGCTGGTCAATACAATAGCCGATTCCACGCACGGTACGGATAAAATCCTTGCCCAGTTTTTGCCTTAAATGATGAATGTAGACTTCAATGGTGTTGCTGCTGACGTCACTTTGCCAGTCATACAGTTTTTGTTCCAGATGGCTTTTGGAAAAAATCTGGTGCGGATGCATCATCATGGGTTCCAGAATGGCCCATTCCTTGTTGGACAGCTCAATTTCCTGTTCACCCTTAAACAGGCGATGCGTGGCCGGATACAGGCGAATCCCGCCAATCTGGTAATAATCCTGCATGGCTGCCGGGCTGGTACGCCGCAACAAGGCATGAATGCGGGCAATCAGTTCCTCAAAGTCATAGGGCTTGACCAGATAGTCGTCTGCCCCCTGATTCAGGCCGCGTACCCGGTCTTTTAGGGTATCGCGTGCGGTAATGATCAGCACGGCAATCTGGCTGTCACTATGAATACTGTCACTGCGAATACTGTCATTACGAATACGACGCAGCACCTCCATGCCTTCCAGCTCAGGCAGGCCCAGATCCAGCAGTACCAATTGATAATCATGCCGTGCCAAGGCATCCATGGCGGCCAGCCCGCTACGCACCCAGTCGACGTTAAAGCCTTCATGCTGAAGCAGAATCTGGGTGGATTCGCCAATCATGGGGTCATCTTCAACAAACAGTAATTTAATCATCAGCGAACCTATGCGTGGCACAGTGACAGCATGTTGAACTGCGGATCAATGACCCGGGTATTAATATGTAGCACAGACAGCAGGGTGGGGAACAGATTATCCTGACTACGCGGCAGGCCTAACTGCTGTTGCAGGCAGGGCACCAGTGTGGGCTGTTGCTGCTGCCACGCCTTGGAAAACCACAAAATCATGGGAACGTGGGTTTGCTGGCTGGGTGCCAGTACATACGGTGCGCCGTGCAGGTACAGGCCATGTTCACCAGTTGATTCGCCATGATCGGAAACATACCACATGCCGGTTTGAAAGCCAGTTTGCTGTTTTAAACGGGAAATCAGGCCAGCCAGAATGTGATCGGTATAGACAATGGTATTGTCATAGCTGTTGATCAGGCTGGCATGGTTGCAATTCTGGATGGCATTGGTATCGCAGGTGGGCACAAATTTCTGGAATGCCGCTGGATAGCGCTTGTAATAGGCTGGGCCATGGCTGCCCATCTGGTGCAGCACAATGAGCTGGTTTGCTGGATGCAGCTTATTTGCCAACTGCTTAAGATAAGCATCCATACTGGCCAGCAGGATGTCATCATAGCACTCGCCATTATTGCACCAATGCTCCTTGTCTGACAGTGGCAGGCCAAAGCGGCTTACCCGGTCACAGGTTCGCTTGCAGCCCGAATTGTTGTCAATCCAGGTGACTTCATAGCCTGCACGCTTGGCAATATCCAGTAGACCCTCGCGATGGCTGGCCAGTGAGGCATCATAATGCTGGCGCGGCATGCCAGAAAACATGCAGGGCACCGACACGGCTGTTTCAGTGCCACAGGACGCCACGCTGGAAAAGTTCAGCACATCCAGCTTGGCCAGTTCGGGGTTGGTGTCCCTGTGATAGCCATTCAAGCTAAAACTTTCAGCCCGCCCGGTTTCTCCCACCACCAGCACCATAAGGCGCGGCAAGTCAGTGGCAGTGCCTGTCATTGTAGTGCCCGTCATTTTGGCATCAGTGCCATAATGCAACAGTGGCTTGTCTTCCAGCCTGAAGTAGTGCTTGCCGTAACTCAGCAGCCCGCTAATGCTATTATTGGGATTGAGTTTTTCCTTTAAATTGCGGTGTTCGCGGAACATCGGCGCATACTGGCCATAATAGGTAAATACCAGCCCTGCAATAATTGCCAGTGTGGCCACGCAGGTCAGCAGCTTTTGCAGCAGCACAGTTTTAATAGAAGCTTTGGGCAACCTGACCTGCCAGATCACCAGCAGGGGCAAAATAATGGTCAGCACGGTAAGTTGGGCAGCACGCCAGGACACCAGATCCAGCATCTCATGCAGATCGGTTTGCATCATGTTCAGGATTTGGCCCTGATTAATATCAATGCCCAGTTCCGACACAAAATAATTGCCCATGGCACTGATCACCACCAAAACACCTGCCACCCACTTGGCATTAAAGCGCCAGCTCAGCAATTGCAGCGCAAACAGGTAATAGGCAAAGATAATCAGGCCGGTTGCCAGCAGGAAAATGGCAGCCGCACGCCCATGATAGGACGTTAAGCCAGCAATCGCCTGATAAAATGGAATATTCACTACACTGGCCAGCCAGAAAGCCACCAATGCATTGAATTGCAAGACGCTGAGAGCAACCGAAAGCTTGAACGTGCGGGAGCGGTGATAAGGAAAATCAACAAACATGGCCAGATCATAAGTGTCACAAGAATGGCCTGCACAGTAAGCAGCCTAGCTTAAATTTAGCTTAAGGAATTTTGCCCACGCAGCCCTGAACATAGATTAATGGTCGATATAAAGCTGCAACAACGCGCAGATTTTTTAAATGGCCTGCCTGATCATTCTATTGATGCAATGCGTCGTCATTATTTTTGCAGTAGGAAGAACAGGCCTGATTTTATACAGTGTGTGCACCAACCATAAATACCTATTAAACCTGATTCTGGAGCACTATATGTTTAATCCCAATGTTTTGCTGGCAAACCTTATTCGTCAACCTGCACTGGCAGCTATCATTCAATTGCTGGCACGCCTTGCGCTTGCCGCCATTTTTGTGAGTTCGGGCTGGAGTAAACTCAGTGATTATGCAGGTACTGTGGCCTATATGGAGGCCATGCAGGTGAGTGGCAGCCTGTTGCCGCTGGTGATTTTTGCTGAACTGGGCGGTGGGCTTGCCATTTTACTGGGTTTTCAAACCCGCGTGGCTGCACTGGGTCTGGCGGTGTTTAGTATACTGACGGCTTTGCTGTTTCATGTCGGGGGCAGTGATGCCGCCCAGCAATACAACAACAGTATCCATTTTATGAAAAATATTGGGCTGGCAGGTGGTTTTCTGGCGCTGATGCTGCTGGGTGCAGGCCGCCTGAGCCTTGACCATTGGCTTGAAAGAAAATAACACCATTGATAGCAGCGATGATTTTGGTAATACAGCGGCTTGGAGTAAGTGGGTAGCGTCGCTGATTTAGTGTTTGGGTTGATGTGTTTTAACACCCAGCCAACTAACCTGATAGCCGGCCTGCTGTAATGCTCGCGTTGCTTTCATCGTTAAATACAGCAAAATCAGGGTATTAATAACAGGAACAAACTGGGCAATCACGCTAACAAACGTGGTGATGCTATTAAAGCGCAAGCCACGTGCCATTAAAAAAATACCAAAAATGGATAGCATAAAGGCAAGGCAATACAGGTACAGCACAACATCCTGCAATAGACCGGTAGTTTGGGTCAGTCCTCTGCTCAGCAACAGTGCCAGTTGCAGCCCAATGGCATACATCGCCAGCTTCCGGCCACGGCCTGCAAATTGAAGCTGTGCCTGTTGGGCTTCCTCACGCGCTTTGCTCAAACTTCTGGCTGCCGGATTGGTTATTGATGCACTAGACACAGGATGGACAGCTTGATCTGGAGCAGGGACGGATGCCGGTGGGTTAATTGCAGCCTGCTTGTCTGTAGCGCGTTTGTTTGCAGAGCGCTGGCTTGCAGCGCTGTTATTTACAGAATCGTCAGTTGACATGCTTCATTCCTGCGCTGGAGCAGCCGGACAATGCTGCGGGTTAAATGCCTCGGACAACAGCACAAACTGATTGCGGTTTTGCAAAATCAGCCGGAATGAAATGTATTTTTGCACAAAAATCTGGCGGATTTCCGGGGTATAGGTGTTGCAGATAATGTCCTGAAAATGACGTGATACATAATTGGCCGTATTGTTGCCATCGGCATACTGAAAATCGTTAAGCTGGTTATCGGTATAGGTAAAGCTGATCTGATTGTGGCCATGCTTGGCAATGTCCGGCAGATTAACGTCTTTGGCATCCGTCATTTTTGCCAGTGCCTTATGCTGGTTTAAATACGCCAGAATGTCTTCAAAAGAAGCTGGCAAAGCAGAGGCTACATTCGGATTGCTGGCATTGGCCTTTGATGCAGTTGCGCTGTCCACAGGGTCCACCGGGACAGGAGACACAGCCTGTTTATGAGAAGAGCTGGCCATTGGCCAAAATGCCTTGAGCAGTGCAAAGGGAATCAAGGCAAGCACTGCCGCCACCAGCACATAGCGCCGAACATCCATATTCTTAACGGTTTGCAGCATAATCAGGCTGCCCTGTAGGAAGATGGCTTAACATGACAAAATTACAGCACGCCGTCCAGTAGGCGAGCCTTAATTTTTTAATCCATTGATTAAAAGCTATTTTTTAGTGGGCGTTGCACCCTGCCAGCGACTGTCCTGCAAGCGGGCAGTTTCCTGTTCACGCGCATTTTGTGCCGGGTTATAAAACCGCTTGCCCTGCAATTCAGGGGGTAAATAAGTTTGCGCTACAAAATGATTGGGGAAATCATGCGCATATTTATAACCCGCGCCATAACCCTGCTGCTTCATCATTTTGGTTGGGGCATTGCGCAAATGCAGCGGTACAGGTAAATGTGAGGTTTTTTCAGCAGCAGCCAGCGCTGCATCAATGGCCAGATAGGTGCTATTACTTTTGGCACTGGTGGCCAGATACACTGCCGTTTGCCCCAGAATAATCCGGCATTCGGGATAACCGATGGCCTGCACTGCGCGAAAGCATTCACCGGCCAGCAACAGGGCATTCGGATTGGCATTGCCAATGTCTTCACTGGCCAGAATCAGCATACGGCGTGCAATAAATACCGGGTCTTCACCACCCTTGATCATGCGTGCCATCCAGTACAGTGCGCCATCTGGGTCACTACCGCGCATGGATTTAATAAACGCCGACACAATGTCATAGTGCTGCTCGCCACTTTTGTCATAGCGGGCAATATTTTGCTGGGCGCTGTTAATCACCAAATCATTGTCAATAATAATCGGTTCAACCGCCTGTGTGCTAATCACCAGTTCCAGCAGATTCAGCAGCTTGCGCGCATCCCCAGCCGCCAGTTGCAGCAGGGCATCAGTTTGTTTTAGCTCGATGGTTTTTTCTTTTAAAAAGGCATCCTGTGTGAGTGCCCGCTGGATCACCTGCAATTGTTCTTCAACCGTTAGCGATTCCAGCACATAGACCTGACAGCGCGACAGCAATGCACTATTTACTTCAAATGACGGATTTTCAGTGGTGGCGCCAATTAAGGTAATCTTGCCTTTTTCCACCGCCGCCAGCAGCGCATCCTGCTGTGACTTGTTAAAGCGATGGATTTCATCAATAAACACCACTGGCGTGCTGAGTTCGCCACCCTGACCAATCAGCTCGCGCAATTCCTTCACGCCGGTACTAATGGCGGACAGGCTAATAAATGGCCGGTCTACCGCTTCGGCCAGCAATAAAGCCAGCGTGGTTTTGCCGACGCCCGGTGGCCCCCAGAAAATCATGGACGGCAGGTTGCCCTGATCAATCATCTTGCGCAAGGGCGCCTGTTCGCTTAGCAGGTGTTGCTGGCCAATCACTTCAGACAACTGGCGAGGACGGATGCGTTCGGGCAGGGGAATAGCTGGGTTCATAATGGTAATTTGAATTAATTTATAGTCAATCATAACCAATTTTAAAGGGCTGTCAGCCAAAGCCCGCTAAAAATGATGATGAGTTGCGTAGAATTTAAGTATCTGGTTTTAAAAAGAAGTAAATGGTCAGAGAATTTAAGGATGCTGAATCCGATACAATTTTAGGGCAATGAGGGTGAGCGCCAGCCAGAAAATATAGGAAATAATAAAATTAGTTAAAACAAACTCATCCAGATGAATAAACAAAAGATTAAATGGATTCATTGACACACTGCCCACTGGAGAAATAATACCATCCACGACATACGGCATGGGAAAACCTGCTGCTGCAACCTGACAGCCCTGTTCACAGTCCATTGTACCGGGACGGCTAATTTGTACTTGTGTAGGAACCAGCAGGGACAAATAGGTGAGTAATAATGCAACCAGCATCTGTAGAATGAGTTTAAATTTTTTCATGTGGTCTCTATATTAATTAGGCTAAACATAGCAACTATTATTGCGCTGTGCTGATAAATCAACAGGATAAATATTTCTTAAGATATACTGGGTAAAATATTAAAACGAATCGTTAAAATAAAAATCACAATCAAGAATTAAGCCCAATTTTGCTAATCGTTCAATGGTCTGTGCCGGAAAAAAACGTTTATGTGGATTGCTCATATAACCTGAGGCTGTAATGCCAAATTCAATATGATAATCCTGCGCCATTTGCCAAAGTTGTGCCTGCTGGCTTTCTAATAAATTTAATAAGGCTTCTACATGCTCAACAATGCAGGCAGTTGCTGGCAGACCGGATTTAATTTCAATTCTACTGATGGTTTGATAGATCGGTTGCTGGCGCACAGGATCATAGCGTTTGATATCCCCTTTGCTATATTGTTTTTCACTGGGCAGGTTAATCAGGGCTTGCAACTGTTCACTGTGATATAAGGCAGAGCTAATGTAAAAACTGGCTTGTTCACCGGCCTGATGCGGGATTAAAGCAGGTGTCAAAACTCTGGTATAGGGAAAGTCATGACCATCATCCGCATCTTGGTAACCATGCACATGCAATGCTGTATTTAACCGTGCCAAAAGCCGGATATTTTCACGGCTTAGATAAAAGCCTGCATTCTGGGAGTTTGCACCATGCGTCACCACATGCAGGGTACGCTGTAAGGTAGCAGGCATAGTGTTGAGTGTGACCGTAAGATGTTTTAGGGAAGCCCACCAGAATTCAGCGTTATCCAGTTCCAGCAAACCCAGATTAATCCGGATACACATGCACTCAAACTGATAACGGTCTTCGGCAATTTCTCCAGCATTCCATCCTTCTGCCCGTCGTAATTGATAGTGTTCAATCAGTTGTAAGGCATCCCCTTCGCCCGTAATCGTGAGGTAACCATATTGATAAGCCAGCTGATTGTCTGACATCTTATTATCCTTAAGGAAATTATTGTTTTTTATGAGTGATGCAAAAACTAGCGTACCCAGCGCACGACATATTCCTCAATGTCATCGGGGTCAATATCGTGTTCGGAAATACAGCGCCCAGCCGCAGACTTTTTGGCAGGAATATCCGATTGCGCCTTGCCGGTAATTAGCGGATGCCAGTCCGGCAAATCCAGCCCCAGTTGCACGCGCTTATAACCACAGCTTGCCGGTAGCCAGTTCAGTTGCGGCACCAGTTCAGGGGTGAGTTGCAGGCAATCCGGCACGAACTGCTTACGGTTGGCGTAGTTGCTGCACTGCGCCGTTTTTGTATCCAGTAGCTGGCAGGCCACTTTGGTATACACCACTTGTCCGCTGTCTTCATCTTCCAGCTTGACCAGGCAGCATAATCCACAGCCATCACACAGTGCTTCCCACTCGGCAGCATTTAACTGCTCAAGCGAATAATGCTTCCAGAACTGCGAACGAAGTAGGGACATGGCTGGTGCTAAAAAACAAGTGATAGGATGAAAGCACAGTATAACATAGCCTTAATTGGGCCAACTTACCTCTCTTATTTAATCACGCAGCACTTGCCCGGTAACAATATCCCTGATTTTGCTGGGGGCAGTACTTTGACCCAGTGGCCCATCTAGCACAGCCAGTTGCTCACCAAAATAATTTACAATCTCTGTGCGGTTTTTGGCAGGTTGCAACCCTGCCGGATTGGCACTAGTGGAGACAATGGCCCCGCCAAAGCCATTGCAAAGTTGACGTACCACTGGATGCGTGGTTACGCGAATAGCCACACGGTCATGCTGGCCGCTGATCCATGCAGGTACGGCTTGCGTTAACGGCACCAGCCAGGTGCTGGCCTGCTCTTGTTCAGTAATATCCCAGGATTGCTGCATTTGGGCAATTTGTGCTGCACTCAAACCTGTCAAAAACGGTTCAGCCTGTTCAAGGCTGGCCGCAATCAAAATTACGCCTTTTTCGATAGGACGATTTTTCAGCTGTAGAATTTGCTCAAAGGCTTGCTGGTTATAGGGATCACAGCCCAGTCCCCATACGGCTTCAGTGGGATAAGCCAGCACCTGCCCGTTATTAAGGGTTTGAATCGCCTGTGAGAGATCAAGCTGCATGATAAGTACCTTGCTTATTTTAATATTGGCTATTTTAAATAAGACTGGTTATAAAAGATAAGATGGCGCTTGCAGAATTTAAAGCGGTTCTCGTTGGTGTATCACCTTTTTTTATAGAAGCGTGCAAAGACGCTACACAGATATTACTCAATATAAAATATTAGCTTAAAAATCTATTGGCGACAGCGCTGGTATAAGCCGCCTTGCTGCACTGCAAAACCCAGCAATTCCATTTCCATCAGGTGGCTGGTGAGTGTAGCCACATCAATACTGCTGCTATCGACCAGATCATCCAGACTGATGCCCACCCAGTCCAGTGCCTGATAAACCGGTTGTAAATGCGCTGGAAGCTCCAGGGTAGACGGAGCGGTAGACAAAACAGCACGGGACGCCATTGACGTAACTGGCTCAATGCTACTGTCTGGAAAGAGGGCGTTGGAATCATTTTGTGCAGGATTGTTGTCAGTGAGCGTCGTGGTTTGCTGATTTTGAACGTGATGTTGTTCCTGGCCCTGTTCCTGATGATGCCAGCGGCGTGGCAAATCCAGTTCATCTACAATTTGCTGCGGATCATCAACCAGCAGGGCGCCTTCACGGATAAGCTGATGGCAGCCCCGGCTTTGTTCATTATAAATATGGCCGGGAATGGCAAACACCTGTCGGTTTTGTTCCAGTGCGTTTTGTGCGGTAATTAATGAGCCGCTTTTCAGTGCAGCCTCAACCACCAGCACACCCAGTGATAAACCGCTGACAATTCGATTACGCTTTGGAAAATGATAGTCACGGGCTGGGGTGTTGGGCATGAGTTCAGAAATCACCGCCCCGCCAGATTCTATAATTTGCCAGTACAAGGCCTGATTGGCGCTGGGATAACACAGATTAATACCCGTACCCATTACGGCAATGGTCTGGCCCTGACCTGCCTGCAATGCACCCCGATGCGCACTGGCATCAATGCCGTGTGCCAAACCACTGGTGATCACAAAACCCTGCTGTGCCAGCGCATGGGCAAACTGGGCCGCAATCTGGTGGCCAGTTTGGCTGGGTTTGCGACTGCCCACCATGGCGATTTGCGGCTGATTCAGCTGGTGAATATTGCCGCGCACAAACAAAAAAGCTGGTGGGTCAGGAATATGCTTGAGTTGCTTGGGATAATGAAGATCATTTAGTGCTAAGACATGATCCTGCACATGATTCAGGCTGCGAATGGCTTGTTCAAATTGGGTGGCAAACGCGGGATTTTGCTGCCATTCCTGTAGCTTTTTGGGATGGGCATGATGCAGCCGTAAGGATTGCCATGTGGTTGTAGCAGCACGCAAGGCTTTATCGGCACTACCAAAATGTAGCATGAGCGCCTTAAAGGCGCTCACGGAATGCTGAACCACAAACCACAGGGCCAGCTCATCAACCAGTCGCTGCGACCAGTGAATTGCCATGATTTAGCCCTGTTTAAAGCTGGTCGCTAATATCGCCCAGTGGCGAGCGAATTTCATCATCTGCCTTAATGGGCAGCTCGCTTTCCAGCACAATCGCATAGCTCACCCGGTTAAACGAGCGGAAAATCATGGCCAGGCCAGTGCGTTCACTGGGGAGCTGGATTTTTTCACCGGTTTTGGGATCAGTCGTAATCTCACCACGCTTGTACACGGCAAATACCTGACCCGGCGCAGCCCCATCGGCTGTTCCACGGTCAAGCGCAATCACACTGTTTTTGCCAGCAGAACTAATGGAATCCAGAACGCGGATGACCCGGCCACCGCTGGCGACCTGATCCGGCTGAATCGGATAAAATGTATTAGGCAGTGGCGTGGTGTCTTCCAGCATCACCCGGTCGCCCTTGCGTACTTCACCATCAAAGCTGCGGGTTAGTTCAATGGTGGCAATATCACCATTAATGGCCGTAATCGTACCGGAAGCCACCTGACTCAGCTCACGCCCCAGATTTTCGACCACTTTATTGTTGCGGGTGACCACATAATCGGTGCCTTCGCGATAGACACCATACTGCTGGCCAATCACCAGGCCTTGTCCACGTACATAAACCGACTGGCCAACGGCTGCAATCACGCGATTATCGCGGTTGCCCAGAACATATGGCGTGCCTTCAATCTCGTCAAGGGTGACCACACGGCTGTGCTTAAGCCAGTGTTGAATGCTGGACAGGGAAATAATTGGGATCGCCAGATCCAGTGATTGCACGCGAATCTGTGGTTCCAGCTTGACTACCGGCAGGCCAGTATCGCTCATGCGGCGTTCAATTCCGGCACAGCCATCCCCTTCATCACGGCCCACCACGGTACGGCCATTGATCAGGCAGATTAGCAGGCGGTCACCCGGATAAATCCAGTGCGGATTTTTAACATGACGGTTCACGGCCCAGATTTCCGGCCAGCGCCATGGCTTGCTTAAATAACGGCCAGCAATATCCCACAGGGTATCGCCTTTTTTGACAATATAAACACTGGGTGCATTAACGCGCAGGCTAGGCGGTGTGCGATTGGGTGAATCAGCAAAAGCAAAATTCGGGATTGCAAAGGCAACACCAACGGCCAAGGAAAGCGCCAGTAATCTACTTGTGATTTTGCCAGTAGTTTCGGCAATTTGATGCTGAGTGGCAGCAGGTTGTTGTGATGTTTTCATGTGCTTGTTAGAGGCCATATTCATGAACAATACTGTTCTCATTATGATAATCCCTAATACTGAGCGATGTACTTTGCGCTATACTATAATACTGCAAGCATAGCCCAATGAAGCGCTCCCCCCGTGACTGGTTTACAATAAGCGTTTATTGAAGCGAAGTCCAGCCGCTTTAACCTGAGAATGAGTACTGCATGGCACTTTTACCAATTTTAAATTTTCCGGATCCGCGTTTGCGCACCAAGGCCAAGCCGGTTGATGTGGTTGACGACCAGATCCGCACACTTGCTGCCGACATGCTGGAAACCATGTATGCGGCGCCGGGTATTGGACTGGCGGCCTCACAGGTAGACCGTCATATCCAGCTGATTGTGATGGACCTGTCGGAAGAAAAAAACCAGCCGATGGTGTTTATCAATCCCAAAATTACGCCGCTGACCGAAGACACCCAGCCGTATGAGGAAGGTTGTCTGTCGGTGCCGCAGATTTTTGACAAGGTTGAACGTCCGGCGCGGGTAAAAATTGAGGCGCTGGATCTGGATGGCAAAACTTTTACACTGGAAGCTGATGGCTTGCTGGCGGTATGTATTCAGCATGAAATGGATCATCTGGATGGCAAGCTGTTTGTGGATTACCTGTCGCCCTTAAAACGCCAGCGCATCCGTGAAAAAATTGCCAAGGCTGAGCGCATTCGTGAAAAAGAAAAAGTAAAGGTGCGCCGCTAGCGCTTCCTCTGGTTTAAACAACATTTAAAACAAGCGCTGCTTTATAGATAGGTTTATAGAGTAGCGCTTTTTAATGTATAAATTTTCATTTTTATAACTACAATAAAATCACCTGTAACCTGTTTTCATCAGCTTAATCCATCATCTAATCACTGTTAAATCAACTTATTAAGTACCAGTTAAGCCCTGCCATATAGCCGCTTGCGCTAAAATGCTATAGTGCTTGCAGCTATAACAGGGGCTGGCTTATCCCTTCACCGCCATCAGAAGCATGCTATGAAAAAGAAACGCTATGAAAAACTGGCTGAAGACATTGCCGCACTCATCCATAGTGGCGTGCTTCAGGCGGGTGAGCGCGCACCTTCCATACGCAGTGCCTGTGCCTCATGGAATGTCAGCCCGGCTACGGTGTTTAAAGCATATTATTTGCTGGAAAGCCGGGGCTTGATTCAGGCGCGGGCAAAGTCGGGCTATTATGTACTAGCCCAGCCAAAAGTCGTAGTGTTAACTTCTAATACAGTGACTACGCTATCCAAAAAAAGCGCTGTGGCTGTAAATACCCCAACCATTGTGCAAGTCAGTGATCTGGTGTTTTCACTACTGGAATCGGTGCGTGACCGCAGTATTGTGCCACTGGGTTCGGCATTTCCCGACCCGGTGCTGTTTCCGGTACAACGGCTGGCCAAGTCGGCTGCGCATGCCTTGCGCTTTGTGCAGCCAGAAACTCTGGTAACTGACATGCCGCTTGGGGTGCTGGACTTGCGGCGGCAAATTGCACAGCGTTATGCCTTGGCGGATGTGTTGCTTTCGCCGGATGAGGTCATGATTACGACCGGAGCGATGGAAGCATTAAATTTATGTTTGCAGGCCGTGACCAAGCCCGGTGATTACGTGGCGATAGAATCGCCTGCGTTTTATGCCAGCTTGCAGGTGCTGGAACGCTTGCAGCTTAAGGCCGTGGAAATTCCAGTGGATGTACAAGGCATGGATATTGATTTGCTGCAACAGGCCTTGACGCAGTATCCGGTTAAAGCCTGCTGGTTGATGAGCAGCTTTCAAAATCCTACGGGTGCCAGCCTAAGTGATGCCAAAAAACAGCAACTGGTAGAACTGCTCACCGCGCAGCAAATTCCTTTAATTGAAGATGATGTCTATCACGAATTGTATTTTGGCAATGTTGCGCCCAAACCCGTTAAGGCTTTTGACCTTGAGGGCTGGGTGATGCACTGTTCGTCATTTTCCAAATGTCTGGCACCGGGTTATCGGGTAGGCTGGGTGAGCGCCGGGCGCTTTAGCCAGCAGGTACAGCGCTTAAAACTGATGACCACCATTTCGCCGTCTATTCCAGCGCAAGCTGCACTGGCGGATTATTTACAGCATGGCGGTTATGATCGCCATTTGCGCAAATTGCGCCAGCATTTACAGCAGCAGTATCAGGCCATGGTTGAGGCGATTCAACGTCATTTTCCGGCAGATACGCAAATTTCTGCACCTGACGGTGGCTATTTTTTGTGGCTCACCTTAAATCCGGCCATCAATAGCTTAAGCCTGTTTCAGCAGGCACTGGCAGCGGGAATCAGCATTGCGCCGGGGCCAATGTTCTCAGCCAGCCAGCAGTTTGGTCATTGTCTGCGGCTTAATTATGGGGCACTGGCGCTTGAAGAC
Organism: Alkanindiges illinoisensis DSM 15370; assembly: GCF_000619845.1. GTDB lineage: Bacteria > Pseudomonadota > Gammaproteobacteria > Pseudomonadales > Moraxellaceae > Alkanindiges > Alkanindiges illinoisensis. The sequence goes on from NZ_KK211037.1 coordinate 146,591, forward strand.
ATTGAGCCTGCGATTAAAAGGTTGGCTGGATTGATTGAAAGTAAAAAATTAGCAGGAGCTTTCAATTGACCTATGTATCTGAGGTATAAAGCCAGCTTTTAGTATATTTACAACAGACCGAGGTGTAATAAGCTGAATTTCATCTCCAAGCCTTAAATTGCCCTCAATTCTGGTATAACCATCAGCTGTCCATAGATAATATCCGTTATGCCAGTTTAGAAGCGGCCGATTTTCATGTTCAAAGAAAGCACCAACTGGCAGTTCGACAAATGGATAAAACTGATTTTTGCCTATTCTTTCCTGATGCAGCCACTTATCAATTTCCGAAATAGAAATACGGGTCAATTCAGGATGAGGCCAATTTACCTTAAGCCATAATTGCTTAAACACATTAAACCTTTCTCTTTGGCATTCCGCACAAGGTCGATGCCCAGCAGCCAGCGCAGTAGCTTCATCCAGAAAAAATAATTCTGAATAATGATTTGGAGAAAAGACTTTGCGTTGTCGACCTTTAAAATCGAGTTGACAAATTACCCAAGCCTTATGCGCATGGGTACGAATAATTTGCTGTTGATCATTATGTAAAATGCCGCGATTACCCAGCCAAAAACCACGTGTATTAATAGCCAGTAAGTTACCCCAAGGATCTACACGATTTTGCAAAGGCATGCTGTACTCTTGATTTTATTAATCAGTGATTTAAATGATGGGTTTAAAGATTTACTTCCGATTCCGTCCATATGCATCATGGCTGGATACCCATTCATTCGACACAATGGCCGAAGCCAATGACAGCTCACCACACAATACCGTAGCAGCAATAATTTCGGCCAGCTTATATGCCTTGCCAGCGCCGTAGCAATCCATGGCTTGCAGACATTCGCGCTGGGTGGGCAAGCCAGTGCCACCACCATAAGTGGCGACAATCAGCGATGGAATAGTCACCGACATATAATAATCGCCATTGTCCTTGAGTTCGGTGTAAACAAAACCGGCACTGGATTCGGCCACATTGGCAATATCCTGCCCGCAGGCCAGAAACACCGCTGCCACGCCATTGGCAAAGTGCGCGCCATTACTCACTGAACCACACATGAATGCACCCAGATTGGACAAGCCGCGCTGATACATTAAATCCTCAGCCGTACAGTGCATGATCGGTTGAAACAGTTCGGCAGGAATAGTGATTTCCGCCACCACGCGCTTGCCACGACTATGCAGGTTGTTTACCGCCGAGTGTTTTTTGTCCGTATCAAAGTTGGCTGCCAGCGTAAAGTGCTCTAAACCGGGTGGTTGCTGCGCCAGAATCCACTGGCAGGCGGCATGGGTGGCCTTGGATACCATATTTTGCCCGGCGGCATCACCCGTGGTCATGTTAAAGCGCAACCAGCGCATCTTGCTGGCGGCATATTGTTCAATATCGCGCAGCTTGCCGCTGCTAGTAGTGGTTTCGGAAGCGGCTTTGATCTCTGCAAAATGGGCATCGACCCACTGGCCAAAATCGCGGGCGGCACGGGCATCCTTAAACACAAATACGGGCGCACGCTGCATGGCATCATCAATCACGGTGGTGGTAATGCCACCTGCTGCACGGGTCAGGCTCATGCCGCGGCTATAACTGGCCACCAGTGTGCCTTCGGTAGTGGCCATGGGCACATAAAACTCGCCTTGCGCATATTCGCCATGTACGAGCAATGGCCCAGCAAAACCCATTGGCACCTGTACAATACCGCTAAAACCTTCAATATTGCCGGGCAGGGCTTCGGGTAGAATGGAGTATTGTCCGGTATGATACAGCGAGTGACCGCTGTTGTTTTCAACCACAGTACGGCGTGCAGCAGCCATGTCATGCGTGTAATCATTGCTTTTATTGCGTGGCAGTTTTTCCAGTGCCATGTTTTTGTCCTTAATTTTTAATCAGTGGCTCAATGCATAAACCCGGTTATAAGTGATCTCAGCGAGCCTGACAAGCTTTGATTTCGTGATCAAGGTTGCATTCTATTCAGTTTTAAAATTTTCATTAATTTTTTTAATTGTCGTCATTAAAACTGTTGTAACAATGAACCATAGGCTAATGGCGATTATTCCTAAATGAACGGATGTGGTTTTTGACGAATCTAATGCTTGCATATCGCTGTAAGTGAATATGGTCAGTCCTAGAAGCAATGCGGCAGATACAGCAGTTAAAGCAATATCAGGGCGACGACTTAGCAGGATAAAGGCTATAAACAAACATGGATTGGCAAGCCATGCAAAATTTCCATCCAGTATAGTAAGCCATCCTAGCAAAACAAATATCCAGCCCTGTTCAAAGCTTTCGTGTTTAGGATAAATAAATAGAGGCAAGTCGCTTATGAGTACATAGGGAATCATCAAGAAATAGCAAAACAGGAGATGGTGATTGCGGGTTTGTAATAAGCCAAATGTCCTTTTCATTATTATGATATCTCAACTTTATTAAATGAAATCAAAGATGACAATACAGTCACCTTTGATTTTACATCGTTTTAGTATTAATTACTGATAGGCAAACTGGGCAAAAAAGCGGAATGCTCCGGCAATTGCACCCATCGCCAGCACGCCCAGTACCCACAAGCCCACAAACCATAACAGTTGGCGTACTTTGCCTTGTGCCGGAGCAGGCTTGGTTTCAGGAACTTGCTTACCTGGATTCATGGCGTACTCCTCATTGCGCATTAATGATAGCCTTCGCTGCCCACATGGATTTTGCCGCGAAATACCCAGTACGACAGCGCGGTATAGGCCAGAATAATCGGAATTAAAATTGCTGCGCCTACCAGTGTAAACGCCTGACTGCTACGCGGTGCCGCGGCATCCCAGATGGTAATGTTGGGTGGAATAATCATTGGCCACAAACTAATGATAAAACCGCTAAAGGCAATGAAAAACATGAGCAGGGCATAAATAAATGGTCTGGCCTGTTGCTGTTTCTGGCAGGCACGCCAGATGGCATAGGTACACCATAGCACTAGAATAGGCACAGGCAGGAAGTAAAAAAATTGCGGCATGCTAAACCAGCGTTCGGCAATGGTGGGATTATTGAGTGGCGTCCACAGGCTGACAATCCCAAAAATCACCAGTAGCGTCAGTCCTAGCTTGGGCATCAGGTGGTACATCTCCTGTTGCAAGTCATGACTGGTTTTCAGGATCAGCCAGCCACAGCCCAGCGCGGCATAGGCTACCAGCACCCCAATGCCGGTAAACACGGAAAATGGGGTGAGCCAGTCAAACGCGCCGCCAGCAAAACGCTGGTCAACAATGGTAATGCCCTGAATATAAGCACCCAGAATGATGCCTTGCAGCAGTGCAGTGGCAATGGAACCGCCAATAAAGGCCATGTCCCATAAATGCTTGGTACGGTTGGCCTTAAAGCGGATTTCAAAGGCAACACCACGGAAAATCAGTGCCACCACCATTAAAATAATGGGCAGGTATAGCGCCGACAGCACCGCTGAATACACCAGTGGAAATGCAGCAAACAAGCCAGCACCGCCCAGCACCATCCAGGTTTCATTGCCATCCCACACCGGAGCCACGGTGTTCATCATGACATCGCGTTCCGGCTGCTGGGGAAAAAATGGAAACAGGATGCCAATACCCAGATCGAAGCCATCCATCACCACATACATCAGCACGCCAAAGGCAATAATGCCAGCCCAGACCAGTGATAAATCCAGCATGATTAGCGCTCCTCATCTGATGGCAGTTTGCGGGGGTCAGTGTTGTCGGTACTGTTGTTAGCCTCTGTTGAGGCGTCAGGTGCTGAGGGACGCGGGGAGGGATTGTCAACCGGTGCCTCATCGGCAGCAGTCACCGGACGCATCGGCGTTTTGAACTGGCCGGGGCCGCCGGTTTGCTGATCCTGCGCCAATGGCTGCGGCCCTTGGTTGAGCAATTTCAGCATGTAATAAATACCCACGCCAAATACCACACAATACACCACCACAAAAATGATCAGGGTCAGGCCCACTTGTTCGGCACTAACCGGAGATAGCGCATCCTTGGTCCGCAGCACGCCATACACCACCCATGGCTGGCGCCCAACTTCGGTGGTGATCCAGCCAGCCAGCAGGCTCACAAAACCGCTGCCGCCCATCAAAAAGGCAAACCTATGGAAATTCCGGCTGTCATACAGGCGATTCTTGAGGCGTAAATACAGGCTAATAAACCCGAGCAAAATCATCAGCAGGCCAACACCCACCATGATTCGGAAACTCCAGAACACAATCAGGCTGTTGGGGCGATCTTCGGGGGCAAATTCTTTTAAACCTTTGATCTCGCCTTCTAAGGAGTGCGCCAGCAGCAAACTGCCCAGATAAGGCACACCGATGGCATATCTGGTTTCTTCAGCCTGCATATCCGGAATGCCAAACAGCAGCAATTCCATCGGTTCATGCTTGTTGGTTTCCCAATGTCCTTCAATGGCTGCCAGTTTGGCCGGTTGGTGCTCAAGGGTATTTAAGCCATGCTGGTCACCAATTACAGCCTGCAAGGGCGCAAGCACCGCAATCAGCCACAACGCCATGGAAAAGGTTTTTTTAATCAGCGCATCACGGCGGCCCTTGAGCAAATGCCAGCCGCCCGCACCGGCCACCAGTAACGCAGCAACCAGAAAAGCCGCCACCACCATGTGCGCCAGCCGGTACGGGAAGGAGGGATTAAACACAATAGCCCACCAGTCCACCGGAACAATCCGGCCACCTTCAATGGCAAAGCCCTGCGGTGTTTGCATCCAGCTATTACTGGACAAGATCCAGAAGGTGGAAATACAGGTGCCAATAGCCACCATCAGTGTGGCAAAAAAATGCAGCTTTGGCCCCACCTTGTTCCAGCCAAACAGCATGATGCCCAGAAAGCCGGCTTCCAGAAAAAAGGCGGTCATCACTTCATAGGTCAGCAAAGGACCAGTAACTGCCCCGGCAAAGCGGGAAAACTCGCTCCAGTTGGTGCCAAACTGGTAACTCATCACCACCCCGGACACCACGCCCATGCCAAAGGCCACGGCAAAAATCTTGATCCAGAAAAAATACAGATCACGATAGACCGGATTTTTGGTTCTCAGCCACGAGGCTTCCAGCACTGCCAGAAAACTGGCCAGTCCAATGGAAATGGCCGGAAAGATAATATGAAAGGATACGGTAAAGGCAAACTGTATCCGCGCCAGCTCAAGCGCCGTTAGGCCTAAAGTCATGCTGCCTCCGCAATGCTAAAAATCAATTCATCAAGACCAGAATATAAAAGTCAAAAAATACAGATTGAAATAAAAATTACAGTATTTGTATTTCAATCCATACCGCACACTAAAATAATCAGGCTGGCGTGTCCTGACTATTTAAACCATGCCTGTTTAAATGATGTTTAACCGATTTATTAAAATCAGGCTGTTAATTTTTGTTTTGCATTATTTAATTATATAAGTGGGCTGATGAATAAACAGGATCAGCTGGTATAAATAAAAGCAGATCAGTTTAAATTGATTAAATTAAAACTGTTTAAAAATAGACAAATTTTTTTTTGCGGTTAAACTAGGCTCACTTGATAAATCATGAGATGGTCGTGCAGCGACAACAGGTCGGCTTAATACTGGGTTTAATGGCCTGGTGTATGCAGCTGGTGGTTTTTGTCCAGCCATTTTTACCGGGTCATAGCGTACCTGGTTTTGGCGTTTGCCAGATCATTATCGATGCGTTTAGATACTCTCCTTCTGAACAGGCTGCTTCCCACACGCAAGGCCAGTCGCATAGCCAATCCGGACATATGCTGGCTGTTCAAGCTCAGCAATCTCAACAGCATCAGTCCCAACAGCGCCAGTCAGCTCAGCATTATTTACTTCAACATCATTCGCCTCAACATCAGCATACAATGGCTGATGCGATGGCTGGGCCAGCAACGCCAGTCCATACGGTAGATCATCACTTTAGCCATTTGTCCTGTGGCTTTTGCACGCTGTATGGGCACGCTATTCCACCGCCTGATTTGCAGCCCTTCTGGTCTGCTGCTGCCCTAACGGTTTATGTCACTTTACCGCGCTTTTACTATGCTGCGATTCCAGCCTTAACACCTGATTATATTAATCCGCAAAGTCGTGCCCCGCCGCCTGATTATATTGCCTAGCGGTATCACTAAAATTTTATTTAAATAAACTGCCTTTTATAATGAATATAAAAGGCATGGGTTTTATTGATTAAATTTTAGGACTCAAGATTATTGGTTAATATATTCTGGATTAATGATGACTCATTTTAATCAGCCGAGCAGCGCTATATCTTTATCAAATGTGACAGTTTTAAATAGCCCTGCTTTAAAACTGTCAACCATGACATTATCAGTGGCCTGTATTGTTTATGCAGGATTTCATGGCAATCTGGCTCATGCTGACACCTCACCTGCGGCTACAGATAATGTGGTCACACTGCCATCTGATCAGGTTGCAGCATCGGACGAACTAGGCAGCCCTACGTCATCTTCAGCCATTCCAGATTGCCATCACGAAAGTGTGCACAGCGGGCATACAGGTCAAAACTGCGAGCTGGCCCCAATTGTGGTGACGGCCAGCAATCCGCAAAACACGCAGGCGTATCTGATTCAGGCTGATCCCAAGCAGCCGATTCAGCCCGTGCCTGCCACCGATGGTGCTGATTATCTCAAGCACATTGCCGGTTTTAATGCCATTCGCAATGGCGGCACCAATGGCGATGCGGTGTTTCGCGGCATGTTTGGCTCACGCCTGAAAATACTAACCAACGGCAGCGAAATGCTGGGTGCCTGTCCCAACCGGATGGACGCGCCAACCTCGTATATTGCACCGCAAAACTTTGATGAAATTACCGTGGTTAAAGGCCCACAAACGGTACTGTTCGGTGCGGCATCAGCAGCCACTGTAAACTTTGCCCGTACGCCTGAACGCCTTGAGCAAGACACCATTACGGGGCAGGCCAGTGCCACCGTCGCATCCAACCAGCGCTTTGACAATGACATTGAAACCATTTTGGGCAACCAGCAGGGTTCCATTCGCCTGAATGCCAATACTTCACGGTCGGATGATTACAAGGATGGCAATGGTAAAAAAGTACCAGCCAAGTGGCGCAAGTGGAATGCAGACCTGAGCGCCACCTATACGCCAACCGAGGACAGCTGGATTGAACTAAGCGCGGGCAAGGGCGATGGCGAAGCCCGATATGCAGGCCGTAGCATGGATGGCAGCCAGTTTTTACGCGAAAGTGTGGGCGTGCGCTTTGCCCAGAACAACCTGTTGCCGTGGCTGCAAAAACTGGAAGGGCAGGTTAACTACAACAATGCCGACCACATCATGGACAATTTTACCTTGCGCACACCCAGCCCAATGGATATGGGCGGTGAACACGATCACGATTCTGGTGCAATGGACGGTATGGACGATTCGGAGGACATGAGCATGGGCAGTATGGATTCGGCCATGGCAATGGAACTGGCACGCAAAACCATCAGTGGCCGTCTGGCAGCTACCCTGAACTGGCTGGATTACACCCTGGTGAGCGGGCTTGATGCCAGTCACAGCGAACACAAGGGTCGTATGGGCGGGCAATATACCTATAAGGATGCAGTATGGGACAAGGATGCCGAATTTGAACAAACCGGAATTTTTGCCGAACTCAGCAAGCCATTAAGTGATAACCGCAAAATCATTACTGGCCTGCGCATTGACCAGCATGAGGTCAAATATCTGGCCCATGATGCTGCCACCAATGCCTATCCTACACCTTATGGCAAAACCCGTCGTGAAACTCTGCCCAGCGGGTTTGTCCGGCTGGAAAACCGTTGGCCTGACCAAAACCTGAATGGCTATGTGGGTGTGGGTCATGTAGCGCGCATGCCGGATTACTGGGAGCTGTTTAGCCCGGTGCATAGTGGTAGTTCCAGTGCCTTTCTGGGTATCAAGCCGGAACAGACCACCCAGCTGGATCTGGGCTTAACCCATCATGCCGGGCCGTGGAATAGCTGGATTTCTGCCTACGCGGGCCAGATCAATAACTTTATCCTGATCAGCTATCACCAGCATGCAGGCCACGCAGGCAATAGTGCTGGGGCCAAAAATATTGATGCCAGCATTGCCGGTGCAGAAGCCGGAACAAGTTATCAATTCACGGATAACCTGACTGCCGACCTCAACGTGGCCTATGGCTGGGGCCGTAATGAGACTGACAACCAGCCATTGCCGCAGATTGCGCCACTGGATGCGCGCATTGGCCTGACCTACCAGCAGGATCGGTTAAGTGTGGGCACCTTGCTGCGTCTGGTAGACCGGCAGGATCGTGTGGCGCTCAATCAGGGCAATATTGTGGGCTATGACCTTGGCAAAAGCAGCGGCTTTGGGGTGTTTTCAGTCAATGCTGCCTATCAGTTTAATCCCCTGCTAGGCCTCAGCATTGGCGTGGATAACCTGTTTGATAAGACCTACAGTGAACACCTGAACCGTGCGGGTAATTCAGCCTTTGGTTATGCCGCTACCGAAATCATCAATGAAATGGGGAGAAACTTCTGGGCAAAAGTAACGATTAAGTATTAATTGCTGTCGTGTCATCAGCTTGTCCCACAAAATAAATAAACTGGCAAGAGGCCGCGAAAGTATTGAAACGGTGCAGGGAAGGCACCGTTTTTGCCTCTGTAAAAGCAGTGGAAAAATGCTGTTAAAAATGCCTGAAAATTGCTGGTCAAAGGTCTTGTAACGCTGCATAAATACAGGCAAAATCCGCGCTTTACAGGCTGTGTTCTAAAACACTTGAGGCAGCGTGTTAAGATAGTTAAATGATTCGTTAGTACTGTGTTGTTTTACTTGAACCTTTTAAGTAAACCCGACATAGTAAAAACTCTTCGCGGCCTAACCATTGGCTACTTTTTGTTTTTCTAATCGCCGAGTTAAATGCCCATGCGCCTTGAAAACTACTGTTCACCCGAAGAATGGGAAAAGATTCAGGAATTCTCCAAAGACAAGGAGACTCCATTCCTGGTGGTGGACCTGGAAGTTATTCGCCAAAAATATCAGGAACTGGCGACCTGTTTTCCGACTGCCAAAGTGCATTATGCCCTGAAGGCAAATCCGGGCGCTCCAGTGGTTAACCTGCTGCGTGAACTGGGTTCAAATTTTGATATTGCATCCATTTTTGAACTCAACCGCGTACTGGAATGTGGTGTAGAGCCAGACCGTATTTCCTACGGCAACACCATCAAAAAAGCCGCGCATGTGAAGTATGCTTATGACAAGGGCGTGCGCCTGTTTGCCACAGATTCCAAGGCAGATTTGCAAAATATTGCGGATCAGGCGCCGGGTTCCAAGATTTTTGTGCGTATTCTGGTAGAAGGCGGTGAAACGGCTGAGTGGCCATTGTCACGCAAGTTTGGCTGCCACCCGGACATGGCGATTGACCTGTTGGTACAGGCGAAAAATCTGGGTCTGGTTCCTTACGGCATTTCATTCCATGTGGGTAGTCAGCAAAAAGACATCGCGGTATGGGATGCAGCACTATCCAAAGTTAAATACATGTTTGACTGGATGAAGTTTGAAGAAGACGTTAGCCTCAAGATGATTAACATGGGCGGTGGTTTCCCGGCCAACTATATTTCTGAGGTTAACCCGATTCAGATTTATGCCGAGGAAATCCTGCGTTACCTGCATGATGACCACGGTGATGACCTGCCGGAAATTATTCTGGAGCCGGGCCGTTCACTGGTGGGTGAATCAGGTGTGCTGGTGTCTGAAGTGGTGCTGATCTCCCGCAAGTCGCGTACTGACTTGAATCGCTGGGTATATCTGGATGTTGGCCTGTTTCAGGGCTTGATTGAAACACTGGGTGAAGCGATTAAATATCCAATTTATACCCCAAAAATGGAAGAAAAAGTTCAGGAAGGTACCGTGGTACTGGCTGGACCTACCTGTGATTCTACCGATATCATGTATGAAAACTCGCACTACCAATTGCCACTTAATCTGGCAGTGGGTGATCGGGTTTATTGGTTAACTACAGGCGCTTATACCAACTCGTATTCTTCGGTTGAGTTTAATGGCTTCCCGCCTTTAGCTACCTATTATCTGGATTAATTTCCTGTAATGTTAAAAAGCCGTGTCGATTGATGCGGCTTTTTTTATGGAGATTTTTCATGCAGCCGTAAAAATTAAAGTATTTACTCTAAAAAAGTAGCATAATTAAAATTCTAATAATAAGGAAAGGATGCAACATGACTCAGTCGGTCTATGATTTTGTCATTATCGGTGGTGGTTCAGCAGGCTGCGTGCTGGCTGGTCGCCTCTCGGAAGACCCCAATGTGTCGGTATGCCTGCTGGAAGCAGGAGGCAATGGCAACAACTGGATGGTCAATACGCCTGCTGCTGCGGTGCTCAGTATTCCCACGCGCCTGAACAACTGGGCCTTTGAAACCATTGCCCAGCCCGGCTTAAATGGCCGTAAGGGTTATCAGCCCCGTGGCAAGGGACTGGGCGGTTGTTCAGCAATTAACGCCATGGTGTATGTGCGTGGTCACCGCGATGACTACGACCAGTGGGCGGCACTGGGCAATACCGGTTGGTCATACGATGAAGTATTACCCTACTTTAAAAAATCCGAGCACAACGAGCGTATTAATAACGAATTCCACGGCCAGCATGGGCCATTGAATGTAAGCGACCTGCAAACTGACAATCCTTTGCAGCAAACCTACTTGCAGGCTGCCGAGCAGGCAGGTTATCCCTTAAATGATGACTTTAATGGCGCCACGCAGGAAGGGCTGGGCGTGTATCAGGTGACCCAGAAAAATGGTGAGCGCTGTAGTGCTGCCCGTGCTTATTTGCTGCCGCATCTGGGCCAGCGTCCCAACCTGCACGTGATTACGCAGGCGTCGGCTACCCGCATTTTAATTGAAAACAACCGCGCTACTGGCGTTGAATACCGCCAGCAGAAAAAACTGCATACCGTGCAGGCACGCTGTGAAGTGCTGCTGTCCGCCGGGGCGTTCCAGTCGCCACAAATTTTAATGCTGTCCGGCATTGGCGCGCGTGCCGAGCTTGAGCAGCATGGCATCAAGGTCGTGAAAGACTTGCCGGGTGTGGGCAAAAACCTGCACGATCACCCCGACTTTATTTTTGGCTATAAGGTTAAACTGATTGGCGGTACGTTTGGCCTATCACCTGCGGGCACGTTTGACCTGATGAAACAACTGCGTCTGTATCGCAGCAATCGCCGTGGCCTGATTTCTACCAACTTTGCCGAGTGTGGCGGATTCTTAAAAACCCGGCCTGAGCTGGACAAGCCCAACCTGCAACTGCATTTTGTGGTGGCACTGGTGGATAACCATGCGCGCACCATGCATGGCGGTCATGGCATTTCCTGTCATGTGTGCCTGCTTAATCCGCGCAGTCGCGGTTCGGTGCAAATTAGCGGGCCAAGCATTGATGACCCCATCCTGATTGACTTCAAGTTTCTGGAAGATGAACAGGACATGCAGGACATGGTGGACGGTTTTAAGGTCACCAAAAAACTGATGGATGCTCCGGCATTTGCCCCCATCATCAAGCAGGATATTTTTTCCGGGCATGTTAAAACCGATGACGACATTCGTGAGTTACTGCGCCAGCGCGTTGATACCGTGTATCACCCGGTCGGTAGCTGCAAGATGGGCATTGATGGCATGGCCGTGGTTGATCCCGAGCTGAAAGTATACGGCATTGATGGCCTGCGTGTGGTGGATGCCTCGGTAATGCCGAACGTGGTCAATGGCAATACCAATGCACCGACCATTATGATTGCAGAAAAAGCGGTGGACATGATTCGGGCAAGCCATCAGGCGCGATTTGCTGATGATGCGGATAAAGTGAGCATTGCGGAAGTGGTGTATGCCTGAGTATTTTTATCTGGTAGCTGTCACTGCAAGTACCCGGTAAACGGCATGATCACTGCGGTGCGGGATGATTGACCATCCGGCACCGGCAGTTCTTTATTATTCAATATATAAATGTTCAGTAAACTTCTTCCAAAAGTATGATTTCGCCATGGTTCGACAAGCTCATGCCGAGGCCTGGTCGAAATGGTCGACGGCAAGTTAAGCAATTATGAAAGAAGTCTATTGTGTCAGGCACATTTTAAGGCAAAGCACTCAGCACAAACAATTCGTTCAAGCCTTGTAATAGGGTTAATCCTTATTGTAATAGTTGGGTCGCTGGATACGGTACAGGCCGCAATTGCCAGAAAACAGGTAGGCAAACAGACAGGCAATCATGGCATAAATGGCAATGGATGAGCCAAACAGCTCAATCGCCAGCACAATCGAGGTCAGGGGCGCTTTGCTGGCACCAGAAAAAATCCCCACCAGCCCCAACCCGGCCAGCAGTGAAAAAGACACCGGTAAAATCAGGCCCAGCGCATTGCCCAGTGTGGTGCCGACAAAAAACAGCGGGGTAATTTCTCCTCCCTTAAAGCCCGAGCCCAGCGTTAAGGCAGTAAACACGGTTTTGTATAAAAAATCATAGACCGGTTGCGGCATATAAAAGGACGACACAATAGTGCGTACGCCCAGACCGTTATAGTCGGTATTACTCACCAGCAGGGTGAGCAGCATAATCAGCAGGCCGCCAAGCATTGGCCGAAATGGCATATAGCGGATATAACGCTTAAACACGGCACTCACTGCGTGAATGGATGCAATGAACAGCCGCGCTGCCAGCCCAAAGCAAATCCCGGCCAGCATTACGCTTAGTACGGAATTTACCCCAAGGTCTGGAATGGCCGAGATTTTATAATATTCATGCGGATGCACAATATGAAACCAGTGCGGTACCTGTGACGCCACAATGGACGATAAAAAGCACGGAAAAACTGCCGAATAGCGCAAGCTGCCCAGTGCAGTAATTTCCAGCCCAAAAAATGCCCCAGCCAGCGGTGTGCCAAAAATAGAGGCAAAACCGGAGCCAATGCTGGCAATTAAAAAAATCTTGCGGTTATCCGGATGCACGCGAAACAGTTGGGCCAGATGATCGGTAAGCGCACCGGACAGTTGCACCGCCGGCGCTTCACGTCCGGCAGAGCCGCCAAACAGCTGGGTTAAAATGGTGCTTAAAAACACTAGGGGGCTCATGCGCTTGGGAATAAATGCGCGTGGCTGGTGAATTTCATCAATCAGCAAATGCGTGCCTTTTTCAATGGGTGTACCCAGCCGGTAAAATAGGTAACCCATGGCCAGACCCACCAGCGGCAGGCAAAAAATCAGCCAGTGATGGGTGGTTCTGACCAGCGTGGACAGATCAAAACACATGTAAATCAGGGTGGACGCCACACCGGACACCAGCCCGATTAACAGTGAGGCTGCCAGCCAGTAAAAGGTATAGCGAATAATTTGACTGTACTCAGATGAGGGAAAAATTTTCATGTATCAGTCAAAAATCCTTAGGGCTTGGCCGGCATGTTTATGCTCGGGATGGTTGAGCGCATGGGATGGGATGAGGTTTAGGGTTATCATACTCTTAAAAGTAACAAAATATTTGGGTTAAACGTAGGACATTGGTTTAATCCATGACGTTTTAAAGCCGGTAAACAAATGGTTGTTGCCGGTAACCACGCTCTGTTAAAACTAAAGCTGACTGTACGGATGCTGGAAAAATGGTGTTAATAAAACGCAGCTAGCCATACATTATTCTGATTCCGTCGAATAAAAATTGTACAATCCTTAATCATCAATAGGATTCATGTTAAACTGAGCGGTTCTCACGTTTGCTTTATTTCTTTGCCTGGAAAATGCCAGCCTGTTTAGCAAGCCCGTTTTATTGCGCAAGTCCAATTTGCCGTTCAAAGAGCCGCCAGCATGTCTACCGCTTATAAAGATATTGATACCCCAACCCGGTTGTTTGATTACAACAAGCATTGGGCATCATGTTTTGAGCCTGCCCCATTTTTGCCAATGTCACGTCTTGAGATGGATGCATTAGGCTGGGATGCGTGCGACTTTATTATCATTTGCGGTGATGCCTATGTGGATCATCCGTCATTTTGTTCCGGTATTATTGGCCGAACACTGGAAGCGCAGGGCTTTCGGGTAGGCATTATTGCCCAGCCGGACTGGACATCGGCGGAAGCATTCAAGGCATTGGGCAAGCCAGTGTATGCCTATGGCGTTACCGCTGGCAACATGGATTCCATGATTAACCGCTATACGGCTGACCGCAAGATTCGCTCGGATGATGCCTATTCACCGGGCAATGTACCCAACAAGCGCCCGGATCGTGCAGCGATTGTTTACTCACAGCGTTGCCGCGAGGCTTATCCTGACGTGCCAGTCTTGCTGGGTGGCATTGAAGGCAGCCTGCGCCGCATTGCCCATTATGATTACTGGTCGGACAAGGTGCGCCGTTCCATTTTAATGGATGCCAAGGCCGATTTATTGATGTATGGCAATGGCGAGCGTTCCATTGTAGAAGTCCTGCATCGCTTAGCCAAAGGCGAGAACATCAAGGATATTACCGATGTTCGTGGTACGGCATTTATTTTAAATAAAAACGGCAAGCAGGCCAAAAAAGACTTTATTGAAATTGCCAGTAATGATGTCGACAGTATTGGCCGGGTTGATCCAATTATTAATCCCTATGTCATGACTGAAGATCTGGAAGGCTGTGACATTGAGCAAAAAAAGGATTCCGTTAGTCAGTATCAGGGTTTTGTCAAAGAACCGGTTGCTAATCCCATTATCCGCGAAGGCACCCAACTTGATGCTGATACGCAAATCGTGCAACTTAAAGTAGCGCCCAGCAAAGCCATTAAACACAAGCTGCCACCGCGTGAGTTATCGGTCATTCGCTTGCCGGACTTTGAACAGGTCGCCAATGACCCGGTGCTGTATGCACATGCCAACCGGATTTTGCATCTGGAAACCAATCCCGGCAATGCCCGTGCCTTAGTACAACGGCATGGTGACCGTGATGTATGGATCAATCCGCCGCCGATTCCATTAACCACCGAAGAAATGGATTATGTGTTTGACCTGCCTTATGCGCGTTTGCCGCATCCGGCCTATGGCGATGCCCGCATCCCCGCCTTTGACATGATCAAGTTTTCAGTCAACATCATGCGTGGCTGTTTTGGTGGTTGCACCTTTTGTTCGATTACCGAACATGAAGGCCGCATTATCCAGAACCGCTCAGAAGAATCCATTTTGCGAGAAGTGGAAAAAATCCGTGACACCGCCCCGCAGTTTACCGGGGTGATTTCCGACTTAGGTGGCCCAACAGCCAACATGTACCGGTTGGCCTGTAAAGACCCGCAAATTGAAAAAAACTGCCGCAAGCCGTCCTGTGTATATCCGGGCGTGTGTGACAACTTGCATACCGACCATGCGCCGCTAACCCAGCTTTACCGTAAGGCGCGTGCCATTAAGGGCATCAAGAAAATCCTGATTGGTTCCGGCCTGCGCTATGACTTGGCGGTCTTAAATCCTGAATATGTGCGTGAGCTGGTTACCCATCATGTCGGCGGTTACCTCAAAATTGCGCCGGAACATACCGAAGAAAATGCCCTGTCCAAAATGATGAAACCGGGCATTGGCACCTATGACCGCTTTAAGCAAATGTTTGACCGCTTTAGCAAGGAAGCCGGCAAGGAACAGTATCTGATTCCCTATTTTATTGCGGCGCATCCGGGCACGACTGATTACGACATGATGAATTTGGCCATCTGGCTGAAGAAAAACGGGTTCCGTGCCGATCAGGTCCAAACCTTTTATCCAAGCCCGATGGCCACCGCCACCACCATGTACCACACCTTAAAGAATCCGTTGCGTAAGGTATCGCGCCATTCTGAGACGGTGGATATTGTCAAAGGTGAAAAACGCCGCCGCTTGCATAAGGCATTCCTGCGTTATCATGATCCCAACAACTGGCCATTGTTGCGTGAAGCCCTTAAAAGTATGGGCCGTAGTGACCTGATTGGTAACAGCAAGCAGCATTTGATTCCGACTTACCAGCCACAAGGTACGGAAGGCGAATACAACTCAGCCCGCAAGAAAAACTCCAGTGTGGCAGGCGATTCGCAAAAACGTAGTGGTTCCCAGCCACGTAGTACGGCATCAAGCCAGCCCAAGCGGCCGCAAAAAGGGCAGATTCTGACCCAGCATACCGGTCTGCCACCACGCGAGCAAAAGGACAGCCCACAGGACAGCAAAAACCGTCCGGCCAGAACCAAGCAAAGAGCGCGTTAATTTCCAGCGCAAATCTAAAAAAGGACTCCAGTGAGTCCTTTTTTACGGTCTGGATTTAGGGGTTGGGCGCAAAAGCTGCCTGAAAGCTGGGACGCTGTTTTAGATGATCGGTATAGCGTAAAATTACGGGATGCGGTTCAAGGCGCTGAAAGCTAAGCATATACATCAGATGTGAGCCAACAAACACATCAGCAGCAGTAAATTGCTCGCCACATAAATAGGGATTTGCTTCGCTTAAGCCACTGATTAACGCATTCAAGGCGGTTTCATAGTTGCCATAACCCACAAAACCTTCCTGTTCTTTGGTTGGTATAGCACCCAGTACCTGATCGGTGGTGGCCATTGACCACGGGCCAGCCACCATAAAAAACCAGCGATAATACAGGCCACGCTTGGGGTCATTCAGTGCAGGAGCCAGACCTTTTTCGGCATATTTATCCGCCAGATAAGCACAAATGGCCGCTAATTCATAAATTACCACCTCGCCATCCACCAGCGCGGGTACTTTGCCAAACGGGTTAATCGCCAGATATTCGGGTGCTTTCATGCTGGTGCCATATTCCAGTTGCACCCGCTCACAATCAATACCCAGCTCTGCCAGCATAATGTCAACCACGCGGCTACGTGATTGCGGATGGGTATAAAATGTCATTTGGCTCATTGTTGGTTTTCCTTGCTGTTGTTGTCTGTCCTGCATCATAAGCTGTAGTTGTGTCAGTTTCTGTCAGTAGCAATCGTAATGCGCTGGCTGATGCACCATTGTTTAAATAACTGTTTTTTATACGATGGATAATATTCATCAATCACTTTGCAGGCCTGTATCCGATCCAGCCGGAAATGCCGGAAATCACTGCGCAGCTCACACCAGGCGGCCAATATCATCTTGTCGTTAAAATAACCAATAGTAAATGGCCAGACCATGCGCTTGCCTTGCTGTCCGGCTTCATTTTCATAATCAATATGCAGCTTTTTTTGCTGGCGAGTGGCTAGCCGGATGCACGCCACAATGTCCTGATTAACGGGCAGCCACTGATTGATGGCATACAGCGTAGTTTGCTCAAACAGGCGCTGCTGCGGTTCAGGCAAGACGGCTTGCAGTTTGGCTAGAATGGACGTTGCTGCCTGTTTTAAGGGATCATCCGGTAAATGCGCCACCCAGCGCGTACCCAGAATCAGGGCTTCAATTTCGTTTTCAGTCCACATCATCGGGGGTAGGAAAAAACCGGTTTGTAGCTGAAAACCCAGGCCAGCTTCGCCAGCAATATTGGCACCCTGATTTTTAAGTGTTTCAATATCGCGGTAAATGGTGCGCACACTGACATCCAGCCGATGAGCCAGCGTTTCCGCAGTGACCGGAAAGTGATGTTCGCGCAGGAGTTGCAGCAATTGAAGCAGGCGCTGGCTACGGTTCATGGTGTGTATATAAGGGCAAAGAATAAAATGAACGGTTATAGCATTGTTTTCCAAGAATTTAGAAGGCTATTCTGATTTATTGGCAATCCCATAATTAAGGCCATTACCGCTGGACAGTTACTTATGGACAGTAAATCAACCAGCCATAAAAATGAAAAAATCCCAAAAGGGATATAGAAAAATGAGTTTGGGGTTTTAATCTGAATCTGATTATCGCGTGTAGTAATCGATAAAAATTAGCCAGTTTTTTAATTGCTTAGTGTCATTTTATTTAAACACCAGCTTACGCACTAGGCCAGGGCACAAGTGGTAAGACTGGTTAATTGCGCCTGATAAAATTTCTGGCGTTGCTGCAATTCCTGAATGCGCTGCTGCAGCGTATGGCGGGATGCCTGCTGATGAAATTCATTCAGCTTTTTGTTAAGTATACGGATTTCCTGCACACAGCGGACTTGTAGCTTATACAGTCTTTCCCGGTATACTTCCGGATTTTCAGCCTTGGCCAAATGGCTGGATACATCAATACTCATGATTCACCTCTTTAACAATTGCAGGGTTTTTTTGAGCTTTATTTTTAACAAAGACGTATGACGTTCTTGTGACAGCCTGCAAAATCAATTCAGGAATTGCGAGCCGAAGTGTAAAAAAATATCACCAGCCAGTTGCCCAATTTCAACCAAGCCCGTACAGCCGCCTGCATGAATTGCGTCACAATCAACTTAGTGAACATCCAGTATTTCCGGGAGATCGCCCATAATGCAGGCCAAAAGGTCAGTCAGCACTGTACAAGCTGCCAAATCCGCCACAAGTCACGTGCCGCACCGTGCTGCACGGGTACACTCAAACAGCTTTGATTACAGTCTGGACTTTAAGCAAATTGATTTTCGCCAGCATCCTGAACTGTACCGGGTGGGACGGGGTGAGCAGGGCGTGTTGCTGGTGGAACCATATAAGTCAGAGATTTTGCCGCACTGGCGCTTTGCCGATGCGGACAAGGCGCGGCTTAGCAGTGAAAAGATTTTTGAGTTGTTTTTAAATTATCTGGACAATGATGACTTTGTTGGGGCCGACATGGCGCGCAAATTCCTGCAAATGGGCTATACCCGGGCGCGGCGTTATGCCAACCATAAAGGCGGTAAAAAATATGATGGCCCGGTGCCGGATGACAAAAAAGGCTTAAGTGGTGCTCATGGCCGTGATGAATTGCCGCGCACGCCGGAAGACCCAGTCAAGGCAGCCGCTGCACAGATTTTTAAGGCCAAGTGGGATGAAGCTAAAGTCCATCCTCGTTATATAAAGCTTAAAGAAACATTTCAGCAAATGATCCAAAACGCCTAGAACAAATAAGGGCATTTTGCGATGGCTTTCACAAAAAGGCTTGATTCTGGTGCAACAGTTTTCTGTGGTTTATCTATCAAATTAAATATTTTTGAGTAATAGATATATTAAACAAATAGTTAATTAATAATAGATTAAAACTCTTAATGAAAATCAGGTCACAAAATCCTGCTTAAGTTTGGCTTACTTATTGCTTCAGGGTAATAAGTTCAATAAGGAAAAAGGGGTCACCCGGTTTTGCGGCCCGGTAAGCCTTTTAATGCCAGCCATGCTTGAGGAAACAATAGAGTGAAAAACAGTTTTGGGCACAATGATTATGTGAATGCGGAATTTTTTTCATTGGCCAGCCAGTTATATGTGCGCTTGCGCCGTCAGCAGGGGCGGGTGATTGACAGTGTGTATATGACCCAGAACCCGGATTATGCCCAGGAAATCCTGCGGCTGGCGCGAACTGATGCCGATGCCGACATGGCAGGATTAATCCAGCGTCTTGAGCGGTTTGTGCCAGCTGCGGTCACTGGCATTCCTGTATTACAGGAGAGAGTGAGTCGCGCTACTGAACAGGGAAGCAGTGCCTCAAGCGTGCAGTTGTCTGCCGGGATTGAAGACAAATATGCACAGCAGGAAGTGCCGCACCATTATATTGGCGCGTTGCGTTAAGCCTGTAAACCTTGTGATGCTGGTTTAGGATGATTCAGGTAGGCCCACTTCCGCCTGTTCCTGTCGTTTGCATTGTTTGTCTTCCGGCTCAAGTTGCCAGAAAATCCAGGTGGCAGCCATGGTCATGGCACCCATGCAAATAAACGTGGCATGGAAAGCACTCAGCACCTGGGTTTGATTATGCAAGGTCTGATAATGCGCCGTAAACCCGGACAGGATTGCCCCGGCTGCTGCCACCCCTAAACTCATGGACAGCATCATGATCATTGAGAGCAGGCTGTTGCCGCTACTGGCATGGCGCTGTTCCAAATCTTTTAAGGTGAGGGTATTCATGGCGGTAAATTGCACCGAATTAAACATGCCAAACACAAAGAAATGAATGGCTTTTAACCAGGTGGGCTGGTCGGCAGGAATCAGCGCAAAACTGGCAATGCCCAGACCCACAATTAAAGTATTGCTCACCAGCACGCGCCGGTAGCCAATGCGCTGGATTAAAGGCGTGATAATCCGCTTGACCGTCATGGCACCCAGAATCAGGGGCATCATCATCAGGCCAGCTTCTACCGGGCTATAGCCCAGCGCCAGTTGCAGCATCAGCGGCATTAAAAAAGGAATCGAACCGCCGCCAAGCCGGGCAAACAGGTTGCCAAAAATACCAATACTAAAGGTGCGGTTTTGAAATAGGTCGGCCCGAAACAAGGCATTGCTGTGTTTGTGCGCATGAAAACCATAACCCACCACTGCGGCAATGCCCATGATCAGCAAAATCAGCATGACTGCAACCATACTATGATCGGACAGGCCATCAAGCGCCAGCGACAAACACACCATGCCCACCACCAGCAATACATAGCCACTTAAATCAAAGCTGGGAACAGCCGGATTTTTTAATACTGGCATCACGCGCAGGGTTAACAGCGCCCCAATAATGCCAATGGGCAGGTTAATCAAGAAAATCCAGTGCCAGCTGGCCACTTCCACCAGCCAGCCGCCCAGTGCCGGACCAACCAATGGGCCAATCAAACCCGGAATGGTAATAAAGCTCATGGCTGCCAGAAACTGGGCACGCGGTACAATCCGCAAAATTGCCAATCGCCCAACCGGCAGCAGCATGGCACCGCCCACGCCCTGCAATACCCGTGCTGCAATCAGCTGGTTAAGGCTTTGCGACAGGGCACAAAATAACGATGCCAGTGAAAAAATCACAATGGCACCCAAAAAGGCATAGCGGATGCCAATGCGGTCTGCCAGCCAGCCACTGGCCGGAATCACTGCGGCCACCGACAGCACATAGGCCACCACCACCGATTGCATTTGCAGCGGACTTTCTCCCAGATTATGCGCAATGCTGGGCAGGGCGGTATTTACAATGGTGGAATCCAGCGACTGCATAAAAAAGCCCAGCGCCACCAGCCACAGCAGGGTTTTATAATCAGGATCAACCTTGATCGGCGACTGCACTGGCTGACGCGAAGACGCAGCAGGAATAGAATTGGCCACAAGCTACCTCACAGGCAACGGGCTGAAGCAAAGCCAGCTCAAATCAAACGAAATAAAAACAGGAACAATAGGGGCAGCGATATCCTAAGCAACTAGTCCCCATAGCAGCTAGGCCCAGTGTAAAGGCTACAGCAGCCTTGGGCTGTAACAAGCTGTTGTATGATGATAAGTTTTGCTTGATCGAAGCTTTAATCGAACAAAGTTTGGTTCAATTAAAGCTTTATTCGATTTAAAGCCTTACTAAAAAACCTAAGCTGTCTGACTTGTGCTGTCCCTTGCAAAACTAAAGTACAATCAGCCCAGTGTTGGATTGAACCGAGATAGCAATGACTCCGGCCTGCCGCCTGCTAAACCAGCAGAAAATCAGCTACAGTCTCCATGACTATGAGCACGACCCTGCCTGTAGCAACTTTGGACTGGAAGCCGCCCAGAAACTCAACCTGCCGCTGGAACAGGTGTTTAAAACCCTGCTGGTGACTGATGACAAACAGTTTTATGTCACCATTTTGCCAGTCAGCCATACCTTGAACCTGAAAAAAGCGGCACAGGCACTGGCTTGCAAAAAACTGCATCTGGCTGATATCAAGGATGCCGAACGCATTACAGGCTATCTGGTGGGTGGCATTAGTCCGGTAGGCCAGAAGAAACGCCTGACCACCCTGATTGATGCCTCGGCGCAGTCATTGGCAATCATGTATGTCAGTGGCGGGCGGCGCGGGCTGGATATTGGTTTAAAACCACATGATTTGGCAGCCGTCATTCAGGCGCGTTTTGCTGATATTCTGGATGAGCATTAACGTCCTTCGACAGGCTCAGGAACCGCCCTTCGGTGGTTGATGAGCCTACCGAACCACAAGTCAGGAACCGTGTCGAACGACGGTTGCTGAGCTTGTCCAACCACAGCAAAAGAATCCAACCATAATTTTGCAAGCCTTCTACTCAAGGAAAATTCCAATTGAACTTAAAAAAATATTACTGGGCTTACTTTGGCCTTTATATTCTGTTTAATGTGATTTTATTGGCAATCAGCTTTTTTATTAATTTTGGCAGTAGCCTGTCGTTTTTGACGGCTTTTATTGCTGCTATTACTACCGGACAACTGTTTGTTAAAGACCAATTTAGAGCGCCCAATCCCGCTGAAAAAAAGCGGCTGCTCTGGGCATCACTGGCCATCAGCTGGGACAGTTCACTGGTGCTCACGCTGGTTGCACTGTCATTCATGGCATGGGCTGGTGAAAATATGGCGTTCTTAAGTCAAACCCTAAGCTCAGGCATTGGACTTACCATTATACTGATTGTGTTGATCATTTTGTTCTTAATCAGCTATGCCATGATCAGCTGGGCCTATGGCGGTATGGCACGCATGCTTGCGGCTAAAATCAAAAAAAGCTGATGCCAGCCAAGCGCATGCCATTTTAAATCTGAGCTGTGCTTACACATGCTCGGTTTGCAGGCTGCCGGGTTGTTGCGTGGCAAGCTGGATGGCCTGCATCACTTCCTCGACAGTCTGGCATACCACCACCTTGGCACAATGTTCAGGGCTTAAAAATCCCTCATTCACCGCATGCGCCAATTGGTCAATCAGGCCCTGATAATAGTTTTGCACATTAAACAGCACGATGGGCTTGCTGTGCTGCGCCAGTTGCCCCCAGGTTGCAACTTCCAGAATTTCTTCAAACGTGCCAAGGCCACCGGGCAAGGCAACAAAAGCACTGGCACGCTCTGCCATCATGGCCTTGCGCTCGTGCATGGTGTCCACCACATACAATTCGGTGAGTGTGGCATGGGCAATTTCGTTTTGCAGTAAAAATGCCGGAATTACACCCACCACTTCACCACCATGTGCCAGCACAGTATCGGCCACCTGACCCATCAGGCCAATACTGGCGCCACCGTACACTACACCCAGATTGTTTTGGGCCAGTTGTTGTGCCAGTAAAATGGCCTGTTCACGGTAAACCGGCTTGTTGCCAGCACGTGAGCCACAATACAAGGCCACTAATGGCATGGTGGTTTTCATGCTCATGGCATGGCTAGGTTTTTCAGCATTGGGTTTTTCAGTTGGTGTATTAGAAGATAAGCCAGTATGGGGCTTGGCATAAGGCTCAGTATTGGGATTTGAGCCGAGATAGGAAGACGTTGCTTGATTCATTGTTTCTCGTGATCCATTCATAGGAATGACCAGTTCCTTATAGCGGAACTGTCATGTCAGTAAAGCTTTGCAAGGATAAGGATTATAATGACCCGCCCAGTGCCTCTATGGCACCCCTTGTCATGGCAGAGCTTGTCCATGAGGGACGGCCATAACGGGCGCGGCTTATAGCATGATGATAGCGGGTAATGATGCAAGTTTTGAGTGGCGCTTTGCGTGCTTTTGCAGCGTTTTACAGGGCTTTATTTATTGTATTGCTACGATTCGTCAATGAGTCATAGATTGGGTGTAACATGGTGCGCTTAAGCATTTGCTGGTTTGCATTTAATTAATGATTCTGTAGTGAATAGCTTGCTATCTAATTAACGAATTCCACTCAGTTAAGCTTTAATTTTCCTGCTAATAAAACGTAGTTAAAAAAGGATTAAACCCAAAAACCACCTGAAAAAAATAGGTTAATTATCTTTTAAATGTTTTTTAATCAGCTTCTTATACCAGCCAAGCATTTTAAACCAGCCGGGCACTCACTAGCACATAATGAACAAGTCCCTGTTTAGCCAAAAATGCACACAGCCGGGCAGTCATTTTAATTTTAAGCCAGTCTGCTTTTGCAGCCACTGTCAGAATTTCTGGCGGGTCGAGCTGCTGAATATAGCGGGCAAACCCTGTAAAAACTTCGGCGTCAAGCACTTGCAGGCGGATGTCGGTAAAGCCTGCTTGCTGTAAGGTTGTTCTGATTTCATCATTTTTCAGCAGGTTTTGCGCAGGCACATAAGCCAGGTTGAGCAGCTTTAGCGTGAGGGTTTGATTTAAAAGCGAGGCTTGTGGCCAGTCATTACTTTTGCTTAAAGTGGTAAAGGCAATTCGTCCCTGTGGTTTGAGTGCAGCCATGTTGACGGCCAGAAAATCACTAAAATGGGCGTGGTAGGCGGCATCCACACAAACTATGGCATCAAAGGCATGGTTTAAACGCTGATCCGGTAGCGGCAACTGGTCAAATGCGGCCTGATAAATGCCATCAAGCTGTGGCAAGTTTGCCGCCTGTATGCGTGCAATGCAGGCAGGCTGGATTTCAAACGCGCTCAGGTGCCCAATACCAAACTGCTTTGTCCAGTAGAGCAAGCTGGCGCCTTGTCCACAGCCCAGATCAAGTACATGGTCATTGGCTTGCAGGCCAGCTGCCAGTCCCACTTGCTGCGCCAGTTGTGCACAGGCAACCTGATAATCACTAGTATTGTGCCAAAAGCCCAGATTACTCCATGCCAGCAGGTTCGGGTCACCCAACAGCGTGCTGGCAATGGCAAAGCGGTGCTGGGATAGCTGATGGTGTGATAAAGCGGGCAGCCATTGTTTAAGCTGCTGGGCAAGGATAGGTTTGAATTTGTTTTTCATGGATAGGCCTGTCAGCGTGCCAACCCCTGCGTTTGCACCAGTAATGGCGCTTTACCGGCAAAAGCCGCCGTAACGCCCAATTGATTGGCCACCCACATGGCCGAAGTAACAGCAGATTCCAGAATAGGCAGGCCTTCACACGACCATGAGCCACAAAAGAACACGCGCTGGCCGGGCTGCTGTTGCAATTGCTGCAACTGGCGCACCAGTCTGGTGGTGTGTTGATCCACAATGGCCCGGGTGAGTTTAACCCGTGAAATCACCAGTTCGGGTTCGGGTTCAAATACCGGATTCCAGGTTTGAAATACTGGCGGCTTGCCGACCAGCGTTGGTTCAATGGCATTAATCCAGATACTGAACATTTGCTGGCTAAACTGTCGGTTCATGCTGTAGTTGAGTACTGTCCAGTCTTTGCGCTGAACAGGCATAAAGCGGGTATCACGGTGAATCACCAGTTCGCCACGATCAAACTGAAACTGTTTTAAAACCGCCAGCTCAGGCGCAAACTGCTGTGCATCCACAAAATCCAGTTGGGTAGTAGGCGTGGCGACAATCACATAGTCATACAGTCCCTGTTCACCGCGTGCATTGCGCACCAATACCTGCTGGCCCTGTTGCTGCACTTGCTCCACTTTAGCGCCGCTAATGCTGGGAATATCCTTGATTAACGCATTCACCAGCGCTGGTGTACCGCCCTGCATGCGCAGCAAAGGCTCGCCATCCAGCAGTTTTTCCAGAAACGCCAGCAAAGGCTTGGCCGGCCAGCGCGCAATATGTTGTGGCTCACAGGTGCAAATGGTGTTGACCACAGGCAGCACCGTGCCATACCAAAATAGCGGGTCAAATGAATGTAAGCTGGCAAACTCAGCCAGACTCATATCCTGATGGGGATGCTGCTTAAACTGCTTGAGTGCTTTTTTAAGTTGCAACAATCCCTTAACCAGCTTGAGCGTATCGCGGTTAATAAAGCGTAGGCTGGCCGCAGTGGGCAAATTGCCCAGACGGGTACGCTGGCTTTTAAACCATGGCGTCAGGCGTGGGGAACGGTCAATTTCTCCATCCAGCCAGTTACATGACATGAAAGTATTCACCCGGAACACGGGCACCTGCATGTGGCTGGCCAAAGCCAGTGTATTACGCCACAGTGAGGGATTCATAACCCGTAGCGGGGCATCAATAATGCCGCCATCCAGCATTACCGTATGGCTATCCATGCCGCGTCCATTCAAGGCTTCATAAATAGTCACCGCAAAGCCGGCATCTTTCATCAGGCGTGCTGCAGCAAGGCCTGCCATGCCGCTTCCAATGATTGCAACGGTTTTTGTCATGTGGCTTTTCGTCATGTTGAATCGTCAGTTCCAGGGTCAGTGGCGTCAGGTAAAACAGGGTGCCACAGTGCCTTAAAATAAGGCGAAAGTCCATGACTGGCGTGACATCCAAGCCCGGCAGGAAGTGGTCAGGACAGCGGCAATTAACCCATAGTTTGGCCAGCGGATTCCTTGCAACAAACAGCCCTACAGCTTAACCCTAACTTAATTTTGAGGATTTATAAGTACATAGCTTTATCGTTCACATGATTGGTAACATAATTTAATGAAACCTGTCGGAAAAAACTTAATGAAGCTGGCGTAAATCCTGCTTTATACTGCTATCACTTTTGGTCAGAAAATTTTTCTTATGAGTAGTGGTTGTTGTCCCTTGGCACCCTATAGTCCTGATGACTTATCTCTCCTTACTTCCTGCCGGGCCTGTCGCATGACGCTGTCATCCAGCGGGTTTACCGATTGCCATAACAAGATAGCTACTGGGTACAGTATTCAGGAGGCTACATCATGATGTTTGAATGGATTTCTGACCCGTCCGCCTGGCTTGGACTTGCCACGCTGGTCATTCTGGAAATTGTGCTGGGTATTGATAACCTGGTGTTCATTGCCATTCTGGCCGAAAAATTACCTCCTGAGCAACGCAACAAGGCACGCCTGGTTGGCCTTGGGTTAGCGTTACTCATGCGCTTTGTGCTGCTGGCGTCCATTGCCTGGATTGTCACCCTCACTGAACCGCTGTTTAACATCATGGGTTACGACTTTTCCGGGCGTGACCTGATCCTGATGTTTGGCGGTGTGTTCCTGTTATTTAAGGGCACCATGGAGTTGCATGAGCGGCTGGAAGGCCGACAGGCACCCAAGGAAGGCAATGTAGTGCATGCCGCTTTCTGGGTGGTGATTGCCCAGATTGTGGTGCTGGATGCCGTGTTCTCGCTGGATAGTGTGATTACGGCAGTGGGCATGGTGCAGCATTTGTCCATCATGATGATTGCCGTCACCATTGCCATTGGCATCATGATGCTGGCTTCCAGACCGTTAATGACATTTGTGTCCAAACATCCAACGGTGGTGATTCTTTGTCTGGGCTTTTTGATGATGATTGGCTTTTCGCTAATTGTCGAAGGCTTTGGCTTTCATATTCCCAAAGGCTATTTGTATGCAGCAATTGGCTTCTCGGTCATTATTGAAGCCTTTAACCAGACCGCACGCCGCAACCGCGAACGCCTGATTACCACCAGTGACCTGCGTGAGCGCACCGCCGATGCCGTCCTGCGCCTGCTGGGTGGCAAGCGTACCGATGTAGAACCGGTAGAATTGGGTGAAACTGCCGATGTACTGGCCAAGGAATCGCTGGCCAATGAAGTGTTTACCCCGGAAGAAAAAGGCATGATTCATGGCGTGCTCAGCCTTGCTGAACGTCCGGTCAAGTCGATCATGACGCCGCGCCCTGATATTGAATGGATTGATCTGGAAGAAGATGAAGAATCCATTCGCCAGCAAATCATGAACATGAATCACTCAAGGCTGCTGCTGGCGCGTGACAATCTGGACAATCTGGAAGGGATTGCCCTCAATCACAACCTGCTGAACAACTATCTGGAAACCGGCAAGCTGGGGGTGGAACAGGCCTTGCGTCAGCCACTGGTGGTGCATGAAAACATCAAGGTACTGAGCCTGATGGAACAGTTGCGTCAGGCGCCGTTGCAAATGGCCATTATCCTCAATGAATATGGCTCAATTGAAGGGATTGCCACACCCATTGATATTCTGGAAGCCATTGCCGGTGAATTTCCCGATGAGCATGATGATGACGACTGCGAAGTGCAGCTTGAGGACGGTTCGTGGATTGTTGATGGTTCCAGCGACATCCGCCGTGTTTCCCTGCTGACTGATGTGGATCTGGTCGATGATGCCGAGCAATATTCCACGCTGGCTGGCTACCTGCTGCTACAACTGGGTCACTTGCCCGAGCAGGGAGAAAAAGTAGTGAGCGATGGGCTGGTATTTGAAATTATTTCGCTGGATGGCCGCAAAATTGAGAAGGTGAAAATCCAACCTTCTAGCGGTATGGAAGATCTGGCCAACGACCAGTAGGACAAAAATATAAGCCAGTAGGCCTGTTGCTCAGGCCATACTGGGCATTAAATGGCGATGTAGCCAGCGCATGCCTTTTGGCGTAATCAGGACTTGTGAGCGAAATCCGGTTTCACCGGTACTGTGGGTAAATTCTACCGGACGCTGTACCAGTAGTCCGGCATTGAGCTTGTCCTGATAGCCCAACCAGTGTTTGGCGGGTTTATAGATCAGCTTTAAGGCATGCAATTGTTGAATAAAGGCCTTGGGTGCTATGCCAAAATACTTGGCAGCCTCGGTTAAACAAATAGAGCGATCAATCAACGCCTGCTTTTCCTGCTGAAACAGGGTGAGCTGACGATAATAATCACCATTGGGTAAACTCGACATGAAAAACCTCGTTTGGTTGAAAAAAACATCATGCAATTACTACTTTGACCAAGCGCTTCAGGCAACTCAATCCGTATTAAGTTCTTTATATATTAGGGTGTTTAAAAAATAATCAAGCTAATAACCATGAGTTAATTAACATATAAATCAATGGAATATGTCTTAAATTTTAACTAAAACACCACTGTCATATAGCGTAGACCCAATGAATTTAAATTAGATAAACTACAAAACAACTAAGGTAATTTTAGTAAATTTTTATAATTCTCAGCAGCTGAGAAAACCTAATTCAAGCAATAACTTAAGCTGAGTAATGACATGACAAATCACTATAGCCGAATGGTCTATGCCAGTAAGGCCACTTTTAAACCCTTTAAAGCAGGTGACAGCATCGACAAGGACGTGAAGGACATCCTGACCACTGCCCGCCGTGAGAACAAAAAAAATAATCTGGTGGGCGCGCTGTATTATGGCAATGGCTGCTTTTTTCAGTGTCTGGAGGGCAACCAGCAGGATATTGACCAGCTTTATGCCAAGCTGGAAAAAGATCCACGTCATCACGAGCTAAAGGTTTTATCACTTGAGCCAGTTGAACAACGCAGTTTTTCATCGTGGGAAATGAAATACGCCACCATTGACCGTGAAGTACGGGCCTTTTTAAGAACCCATCAGATGGGCAAATTTAACCCCTACCGCTTTAGCCCTGAAATGACGGCTGAACTGGTTGGGTTGCTGCAACAGGCTGATGAAAATGCTGGGGAATTCCATGAGCCAACTGCCCGCCAGCCTGAGAATCGCGGCGTTAGTATGACAGTATTCTGGCTCACCAATATCATTAGCATTATTGCCACCGCCATCATTACCTTATGGCTGGTGCAGGCTTAAATAACAGTCATTGATTGAGGCGCATCTGCTTGAAAATGAGGCTTTTGCTCGCCACCATTTTCAAGCAGGCCATGCTCTAGGTACTGTACGCTGTAGGGTGCCCGAACAATAAGCTTTTCTCCAAACCAGCTCACACCAAATTTATCAATTGGTATCTTTTGGTTAGAAAACTGCAAAGTAATCAGCTATCGTCGAAAAATCTGTATAGGGTGAAAGTCTGGACTGGACTATATGGGTAAATCGAGATGAGTGAACAAACCCCAGATCAACTGATCCGTATGACGTATGTGAGTAAAGCAACTTTCACACCGCTGAGTGACAAAAACGAAGGTTACGATAGAAATGTGATCAATATTTTAACCACCTCCCGTCGCCAAAACCGGAAAAATAAATTGGTGGGTGCGCTGTATTTTGGCAATGGTTATTTTTTTCAATGTTTAGAAGGCACTAAACAACATATTGATGCATTATATGCCAAGCTGGAAAAGGATGAGCGTCATACTGAGCTAAAGGTATTATCACTTGAGCCAATTGAAAAAGTCACCTTTTCATCGTGGGAAATGAAATATGCAGCTATTGACCAGGAAGTACCATCCTTTTTAAAAAGCTATGGATTAGATAAGTTTAACCCCTATCATTTTACGCCAGAAATGACTGCTGAGTTAATCAATATACTGCAAAAAGCCAGTGAAGGTCTGGCAGAGGCCTAGTTAAAAAACTGATAAGACAGTCGACTCAACGAACAATATAGACCTTACCATGACCATATTCTGGCTTAAATAAAGCGCGGGCTTTTGCCTGCTGGCAGGTTTGCGCGAAAGTTCGTAAAATTCACTTTTTGCATTCACGGGTATGGATATGGCACTTGAATGGGCTTTAGCCTTTATTGGGCTGGGAGCATTTGCCGGTTTTATGGCAGGCTTGCTGGGTGTGGGCGGTGGCGGCATCATGGTGCCATTACTCACCACCATTTTTCTGGCCATGGGCCTTGCGCCGGACAATGTGGTGCATCTGGCACTGGGTACTTCTATGGCTACTATTGTGACCACCTCGTTTTCCAGCATGCGTGCACATCATGCCAACGGCGCAGTGCTGTGGGACATCGTCAGACGTATGGCACCGGCAGTGATTGCAGGAACGTTTCTGGCAACCTTTATAGCTGCGCAAATTCCATCGTTATACCTTGCCATATTCTTTGCATTGTTTATGGGCTATGTATCCATTCAAATGTTTTTAAACAAGAAACCCAGCCCCAGCCATAAGCCTGCGTCCAGTGCCGAGTTGCTGGGTGTCGGGGCGGGGATTGGTGCAATTTCAGCACTGGTGTCCATTGGCGGCGGTTCGCTCACAGTGCCATATTTAAGCTGGCGCAATATTGATATCAAAAAAGCCATTGGCACCTCGGCAGCAATGGGTTTGCCGATATCCCTGGCGGGTGCATGTGGCTATTTGCTCAACCATGATGCTGATCTGGCCACAATTCCCTATACGATTGGCTTTGTCTACTGGCCTGCCGTGTTGCTGATGTCAGTATGCAGTTTCTTTACCGCGCCACTGGGGGCAAAACTGGCGCATCGCTTGCCAGTTGCTACTTTAAAGAAAGTATTTGCCATACTACTGATGCTGCTGAGCCTGAAAATGCTGACTGCCTTACTGTAACGGCGTTGTTTTAATCACATTGTTTTAATAGATTTTTTAATAAGAACTTTATTTTGCTTAACGCTGAGAACACTTTTGCAAAATTAAAGATCAATAAAAAAGCGGTGACTGTCTCAAATGCTGGCTGAAACAGTACACCGCTTTTTAGTCAGTTTTAAGCCTGATTTAGGCCTTACAGCCGCATTTCAATACCCTGATTGGCCAGATATTGCTTGGCTTCCGGAATGGTGTGCTGGCCAAAGTGAAAAATGCTGGCAGCCAGTACGGCATCAGCACCGCCCTGCAAAATACCATCGGCCAAATGCTGCAAGTTACCCACGCCACCTGAGGCAATGACTGGAATATTGACGCTGGAGGTAATTTGCTTCATCAGACCCAAGTCATAGCCTGCCTTGGTGCCATCAGCATCCATACTGGTCACCAGTAATTCACCAGCGCCCAAGCCTGCCATTTTAATTGACCATTCTACCGCATCAATGCCCGTGGGCTTGCGGCCACCATGGGTAAAGATTTCCCACTTGTTGTCGCCCACTTTTTTGGCATCAATGGCCACGACAATGCATTGCGCACCAAAACGGGCCGAGGCTTCACCCACAAACTCGGGGGTAAATACCGCAGCCGAGTTAATGCTGACCTTGTCCGCTCCGGCATTGAGCAACTGGCGAATGTCTTCCAGCTTGCGCACGCCACCACCCACGGTTAAGGGCACAAACACGCTTTCGGCCATGCGCTCGACAGTACGGTAAGTGGTATCACGGCCATGATGGGTGGCAGTAATATCCAGAAAAGTAATTTCATCTGCGCCCTGTTCGTTGTAGCGCCGCGCGACTTCCACCGGATCACCGGCATCGCGGATATCCACAAACTGCACACCTTTGACCACACGGCCGTTATCAACATCAAGGCAGGGAATAATACGTTTGGCCAGCATAGCAAGTTCCAGTCAGGGCAGGAGAGTGGATGAAAGATGAAATACATGAACAGGCACGCACAATAGCGCCATAACACGTTATTCTAGCGGTTGTATTTCAACGGCTATATTCTAGCAAATTTGACAGGCAAAAGCGTGCAGGCAGGGGATTTATGTCAGTTTATACCACCGTGGCACTGGAACAAGTACAACAGCTGGCTCAGCATTACCAGCTAACGCTCACTGGCCTTATCCCCATTCAGGCCGGAATTGAAAACACCAATTATTTTGTGCACTTGGACACGCCGCAGCAACTGGTACTGACCATTTTTGAGGAAATGAGCCTCAATGACATTCACGAGCTGATTCCGCTGCTGGAGTATCTTAAACAGCAAGGCCTGCCGGTTGCTGCACCACTGAGTGATCAGGCCGGACAGGTCATTCATTTTATCCAAACCAAGCCTGCACAACTGGCACCCCGCCTAATGGGCCAGCCGCCCATGCAACCCACTGTGCGGCAAGTGAGTGGAATGGCACGCACACTGGCCCGTTTGCACCTCACCTTGCGCACCTATCCGCTGCACCGCGACAACAATCATGGACAGGTCTGGTGGCAGCATAGCCGTGATGAACTCATGCCCAGTTTAACGCCAGCAGACCAAGCATTATTAATCCAGAGTTTTGTGCAGTTTGAAGCCGCACAGCAGCAATATCCGGAGCGTCCCTGTGGCCTGATTCATGGTGATTTATTCCGTGATAACACTCTGTTTGATGGCAATACCCTGACTGGGCTGCTGGACTTTTCTGAACTGGCCTATGATGAGTGGTTACTGGACATTGCCATTTGCCTGAACGATTTTTGCAGCCAGTGGCCAAGCGTGGTACTGGATTTGGCAAAGGCGCAGGCATTTATTCAGGCCTATCATCAGGTGCGCCCCTTAACCCGGGATGAGCAGCAGGCCTTACCTGTTTATCTGGCCATGGCTGCTTGCCGTTTCTGGCTATCCCGCCTGCAAATTGCCGCACGTAACCAGTTAGAGGCCCGCAGCGGTGAGCATATTTTGCAAAAAGATCCTGCCGAGATGCGTGCCATGCTGGCGGATCGATTACACTCGCCACTTACAATTAATGGGTTGGAATAAACAGGCATGCGTTATCAGGGACAAGTTATTGAATGGCATGATGACAAAGGCTATGGCTTTATTCAGCCTTTGAATCCGGGTCAGGGTGAAAATAGAATTTTCCTGCATATCAAGTCATTTTCACAGCGTGGGCCGCGTCCACTGGCAGGTGCAGTGCTGGAATATGAAGTGATACAGGATAGTAAGGGCCGCCTCAATGCCCAGCGGGTGAGTTATGTGCGTCGTCAAAACAAGGCAAAATCAACTGACAAAATAGCTGACACTTTCTTGTCAAAGTCCTTGTTGCCATATCGGCAATATCCGCGACAGTGGCGCGGCTGGCTGATTACGCTGTATCTGGCATTTATTGTGGCCTTAGGATTAACCCGGCAATTGCCATTGTGGTTTATGGTAATTCCGGTGCTGCTCAGTTGCCTGACCTATATGCTGTACGCTATGGACAAACAAGCTGCACAGCAGGGCAGACGCCGCATTCCTGAAAAAAACCTGCATGTGCTGGCACTATTGGGCGGATGGCCCGGTGCATTGCTGGCCCAACAAAAACTTCGGCATAAATCGGCCAAAACCGAATTCCAGCAAGTATTTTGGGCAACTGTAGCGCTTAACTGGGTTTTGACCGGATTATTAACACTGCAAATAATTCAGCAGTTTTTTGCATTATTTTAAAACCTTAGTTTAAATATCAAAGACGTATCACACGACCTTAATCCAACAAAGGCACCCTGAAATAAGGTGCTTTGTTATGGCTTGGCTAAAGTCTGATGACTAAGGCTCTGGCCTATGAGCTTGCCTTGAAGCGCAGGCGATAGGGACTAAGCGTACCGGGCAGCGGCAATTTGGGGTTTAACCGTGACGACAGCAATTCCAGAGAAGAAGATTGCAGTAACTCGGCCAGCATGTTGCTGGTAAGCAGTAACACCAGATTGCGCGCCGGGCATATGGCAGGCCCTTCACTAAACGGCAACAGCGGCCACTGTTTGGCAATAGCCGTGTTTTGCTGATTCAGCCACACTTCAGGTGCAAAGATATTGGCATAGGGCAGGTATTCATCATCACGGTGCAGCAACGGGGTATAAATAATCAGGCCGGTTTTTGCAGGCATAATGCCATTTTCCCACACTGTATCGCTCATGCTTTGCCGCAAGATAACCGGTGTAGTTGGCCAGAGGCGTAAGTTTTCCAGAATACAGGCACGCAAATAAGGCAGGTATTGCCGCGCCGAACCGGTATTGGCCTGTAGCTCTGCCTGTGCTTGTGCAGCTTGCTGCGGATGTGAGGCCAGCAAGGCCAGTGCCCGGAACACCGTCATCCCAGCGGGGTCAAAGGCAAATAGCCAGTGCGCTACCTGATCCGCCGGTGCGGTGGCGGCATCCTGTGGCATGTTGGCGATTAGCGCAGCAAGGCTGGGTTCTGGCGCTGACCCTGATTGTGCAGCCAGTTGAATATAATGATTAATCCGGGTGTGCAGCTCTTGCTGTAATGCCTTGTTGCGTGGATACATAAAAGCCCAGTTGGCATGGCCGCGCAGTTTATTTACCAGATGCGTCAGGTGCTCATCATCACGCGCTGCGCTGCCAAACACCACACGGCGTACAATACGGAACCAGCAACTGGCAAAACGTGTCCAGTCCAGTTGCTGTTTATAGCCCAGACTATCCAGTAACTGACTGGCTTCCTCATTAACTACCCTCATAAAATGATCTGCCAGCCGGTGTACCGGCAATGCAGTATCCAGTACGGCTTCATTAAAATGCCGGCGCTTGCTACGCTCAGGATCTTGCGAAATCAGTACCCCATCCGGCTGAAAATGCGCCAGTGCGGCATGTTTTTCTCGGCTATCAGTCGCAAAGGGCTGATGGGTTTCCTGCAACACGCGATGCACATGTTCCGGCATAAATACCAATGCATAGTTAATGCCTTTGGGCAGGCGCAGTAATAGCGGATCATTGCCATACTTGTTGCGCAGCTTTTGCATATAGCGTACCGCATGTTTATCAAGACCCAGACTTTCTGCAATGCCAACCATGGCAGGCCGTCGAATAATCACCCCTTTGGCCCAGGTTGGCCCCAGTACCTGAGCAAAAACATTAATGCTTTCCAGTAAAGTGGCGTGCGGCAGGGTATTTGTAGTGGTCATTGCCTGAGCGTCGGCCATAGCATGCTCCTGTTGTTTTGGATATTGCATGCGCTCTACCTTAAAACAAAGGCCAGTTTAAAAGCGCGATAGGATAAGTTGGTTTTATGCTAATGGATGTTACGGGCTAAATTTAATCTCTAAAATTATGTTATTTCTTTAATGATTATTTCTTCTACACTATTGGATTTTGTCCAGACCTGAATCTGTAAAGTCTGGCCATGCCACGCATAAACAGCTCTACCAAAATCAAAATCGCCCATGTTCTGGAACGGGCCAATATCTTGAATAAGCTGATCAATGGATTTTGTTTTTAGCACTGACGATTTTAAAACATAGTTTCGAAGTACTTCATCACTGACAGTACAGCAATCTGATTGAGGGCTTGGTGCTGAAGGTGGAATAAATTTACTCCAGATATTAAGTAATAGAATAGCAATAATGAATATTACAAAAATTGTCAGGTTACAGATCATTGTTTTTATCTTAATAACTATTAATTAGAAAATTAATGTAATTCAATCAATAGCATAGGCAGCCCTTAAGACTGCCTGTAGGTTTCAATACACTGACAACTAAAAATTGCCAGCCGCATGCTTTTTAATGGTTAAACGTGCTCTTCATCCAGCAGCAATTGCGCATCACGCAGGTTCAGGCTGCCTTCATAAATGGCTCGGCCAGTAATGGCACCCAGAATTCCTTTTTGGCCTTTCAGCAGGCGAATATCTTCAAGGTTGGTCACACCACCAGAAGCAATAATCGGCAAGCCACAGTAATCTGCCAGTTGCACGGTTTGCTCTACGTTAACGCCCTGCATCATGCCATCACGCGCAATATCGGTATACACAATACTGGACACACCGGCATCGGCAAAGCGCTTGGCCAGATCAGTTGCCTTGATGTCCAGCACATTGGCCCAGCCATCGGTGGCCACCATGCCGTCTTTGGCATCAATACCCACAATAATATGCCCGGCAAATTCCTTGCAGGCCTGTTCCACAAACTCAGGCTCTTTGGCCGCCTTGGTGCCAATAATTACAAAGGAAACGCCCGCTTCCAGATAATGGCGAATGGTGTCCATCGAACGAATGCCACCACCAATTTGAATGGGCAGTTCAGGGTGTGCGTCGGCAATGGCTTCCACCACATTTTTATGGATTGGCGTACCAGCAAATGCGCCATTCAGGTCCACCAGATGCAGGCGGCGTGCGCCTTCATTCACCCAGTGCGTTGCGGTAGCCACAGGATCATCTGAAAATACCGTATCATCTTCCATGCGGCCCTGTTTTAGACGCACGCACTTGCCGTCTTTTAAATCAATTGCTGGAATAATCAACATGGCTTTAGCAAACCTTTAGCACCAAGAGTAGCGGGCAATCATAGCAAAAAAATAATATAGCTTCGATGATTGATTCTATGTAATCCAGTTTTTAATCAACGCCGTTAAAGCAAAAAGCTGCACTCAATAGCAATAGTGCAGCTTTCTATAGCGCAGGGTTTATGACTTCTGCATAAACTAAAACACAATGCAAACCATTAGTTTGTCACTGGGTCGTACTGCTGGCTGATGATGAAACCGGTGGGGCGTATGAAGCATTCTCCATAGGTTGCGAGTAACCAGATTCCTGAGCTGTCTTAGCACGTTCTACGTAGCTCTGGTAAGCTGGAATCGCAATAGCTGCCATAATACCCAGCAAGGTAATGGGCACAAGAATAATGTAGATCCAGCCCAGCACTTTTTCCCATCCTTGAGTAATACGTGGTAAGCCATAATTGTTGGCACCCAATGTGCCTTTGCCAATTGAGAGGTAAAGCATAAAAAATAAGTTGATTAATGGAATAATAAGGAGCAAGGAAAGCCATCCAGTCTTATTCATATCGTGCAAGCGGCGAATGGTAAATATGATATTCAAGTAAAGCAGCGCAATATAAAGAATAACAAATATAATAATAGCAGTTGCTGGGAAGCCACCGAGTAAACCTGCTGTAGATTGCATAGGCTCACTTGGCGTAAATATGGCTGCGGTTATTCCAAAAACGACATAAAAAATAATGGTAATTATGAATAACCATGCAAAAAATGATAAACGCCCAAAACGACCATTTGCATTAAATACACTGTCAGTTCTGGGTATGGATAAATCAGTTAGATGAATATTATTGGACATATATTTCCTCATTTTTTTAAATAAATTTATTGCAAGGTGATGGTTTCAACAAGCTTAGCTAACATACTCTAATCTTGTTAAAACTACATGAATAGCTCAAGAAAACAGTCGAATAAACCAGACTAAAAATTTATATGGTTTTATCAGGCAAACACGCTATTTTGATTTAAAAATATAGCGATAAAAAAGAACAACTAGATATTCCACTCCACAAAGTTCTTCAGCAGTTGTAATCCAACCGTGTGGCTTTTTTCCGGATGAAACTGTACTGCAAACAAATTGTCTTGGCTTAAGGCGCAGGTAAATGGCTGGCCATAATCACAGGTTGCGGCTGCAATTTCAGGATTTTTAGGTTGCACATAAAAGCTGTGTACAAAATAAAACCGGCTGTCTTGCGCAATATCACGCCACATGGGGTGAGCAGGATCATGCTGATGTACCTGATTCCAGCCCATGTGCGGTACTTTTAGGCCAGCCTGATCGGGGAAGCGCAGCACCTCACCCTCAAAAATACCCAGACAGTTCACACCGCCATTTTCCTGTGAATGTTGCATCAGGGCCTGCATGCCCACACAAATGGCCAGTACTGGCTTATTAAACACGGCCTGTTTTACCGCTTCATCCACGTGCACTGCCTGCATGCCTGCCATACAGTCGCGCATGGCACCCACACCGGGAAACATGATCTTGTCAGCGCGTGCAATCACCTTGGGGTCATTGGTCACATCAACCGTAGCACCCACAAACTCCAGTGCCTTGGCCGCCGAGTGCAGGTTGCCCATGCCATAATCCAGCAAGGCAATACGTGTTCTGGCTTGGCTCATTTACAGGCTACCTTTGGTCGATGCAATCGTGCCTGCTGCACGCGGGTCCAGCTCGCAGGCCATGCGCAGCGCACGGGCAAAGGCCTTAAATATACTTTCAATCTGGTGGTGACTGTTTTTACCTTTCAAATTATCCAGATGCAGGGTCATCAGGGCATGGTTGACAAAGCCCTGAAAAAATTCAGAAAACAGGTCAACATCAAAAGTGCCAATGCGTGCGCGGGTAAATGGAATATCCATAAACAAACCGGGCCGCCCAGAAATATCGACCACCACACGCGACAGTGCTTCATCCAGCGGTGCATAAAAATGCCCGTAACGGCGAATGCCTTTTTTATCACCCAGCGCCTTGGCAAAGGCCTGACCCAGCGTAATACCGCAGTCTTCTACCGTGTGGTGATCATCGATTTCAAGATCGCCCTTGCACTCAATATCAATGTCGAACAAGCCGTGGCGTTTGATTTGGTCAATCATGTGGTCTAGAAAAGGCACACCGGTATTGAGCACCCCTGCACCAGTACCGTCCAGATTGACGCGTGCGCGGATTTGCGTTTCACTGGTATTGCGCACCACTTCACTGACACGTTCTGCCATCGACAAAGCTCCTGAAAAACATTAATTATAACGTATTCTCTGGCGGTAGGGTGAAGCCTTTGCTAGAGTTAATTCATTCAAAAAGACCAGTGGGAGGCTGCTATGCCAATTACCGTTCACGCATATTCTGAGCTTAATGATGAAAACCTGCGCTCACAGCTTAGCCGGCTTTATGAAACCAGCCCTGAATTTGGTGATGGCGATGATGCCGTACAACAGCTGGAAACAGCCATGCAGCAGGGCAGCCTGATTTATACGGCTGAGTTTAACCAGAAAATTATTGGTGCCGTGTGGGTGAGTGGGCAGGATGATACCCGTCTGGTGCATTATGTGGTGGTGCATCCGTCCAACCGTGGCCGTGGCGTGGCCGAGCGCCTGATTGAAGGCGTGTGCGATACCGAGGAACAAAAAGGCGTCAAGCACTTTAAGCCGGGCTGTGGCGCAATTCACCGCTGCCTGTCGCATCTGGGCAAGATTTAATCTGTAAAGCGGCGTTCTGTTTAAAAAAGAGGCATAAGAATGCTTTTTAAGGAATAGCACTTGACTTGACCCGCCTATTTCTATTTAATTCACACCCATCGGCGCGATAGCTCAGTCGGTAGAGCAACGGATTGAAAATCCGTGTGTCGGCGGTTCGATCCCGCCTCACGCCACCATATGCGTAAGACCTGCACTCACATGCAGGTAGAAAACCCCTAAAGCTACAGGCTTTAGGGGTTTTTTGTTATGCATTGCAAATAAACCAATAATTGGATTTTTTATAAGGCTTTAATCTTCACCGGTTAAGCGTTTTTTAATTTTGTGCAATGTGCTGACCTCAGCCTTGGGATCAACCGGCTGCTTGCGCACCAAAGGCAATCCTACGCTGACTTCAAGGCCACCATCAGGATGATTGCGCGCATTGACATAACCGCCATGCAGCTCGGCAATCCGCTTGACAATCGCCAGTCCTAAACCACTGCCTTGTGTGGTTCGGGCACTTTCACCGCGCACAAATGGCTGCATGAGGGATTCGATATCGTCTTCATCCACGCCGCTACCGCTATCACGCACAGTAATGATGATATAAGCCCCTAACAGGCTGGCAGACAGGTAAACAGGTTCTGCACCATAGCGCTTGGCATTATTGACCAGATTGCCAATCATGCGTTTAATCGACAGGCTGCGCAGGCAAATTTGTGGCAATAGCTGCGGTTGATAAATAATTTTCAGTGGCTTGAACTGAACAATAATTTCCTGCATCAGGGCATTAATATCGGTAATCTGTTCTTTTTCATCCGAGCCATCGCGCATATAAGAAATAAACTGGCTCAGGATGGCATCCATATCATCGACGTCATAAATTAACCCTTGCTGCAAGTCTTCATCCGGCAACAGCTCGGCAGTCAGGCGAATACGGGTGAGTGGGGTGCGCAAGTCGTGTGAAATCCCGGCCAGCATGATGGTGCGTTCCTGTGCGGCCTGTTGCAAGGTACTAATCATATGGTTAAAGGCCGAATTCACCTGTCGGATTTCAATGGGGCCGTGATTGGTTTCCAGATAAGGTGCCTTGCCGGTCTGGGTAAAATCGCGGGCGGCATTTTGCAGGCGGCGTAACGGGCGGTTAAGCTGGCGTACCAGGGTCAAAATAATAATTGAGCTAACAAGCGGAATACCTAGCAGCCAGCCCAGAATCAGCTCGGCACTATATTCGGCATAAAAATCCAGCGGTTCGCGTACCCAAGCCTTGCCCAGCGATGGATAATAAATCCAGATTTGTGGCGAAGGCTTAAATTCAAAATATACGGTCACAGGTTCATTAAGTTCCCGTGACAGTTCCTTTTCCAGCCGTCCGGTAAAAAACTCGGCAATCAGTTTTTCGCGTGGCGTGGGAAATTCACTGGGTTCGCGGATGATTTGCACACCTACCCGCTGTTCCAGCCAGTCATGCAGGTCAAAGGCAAACGGATCTTCATTCACTTGCAGTTCGGTTTGTTCCAGCAGGTCCAGCTCAATGGCCAGATAGCGCGCATGCTGGCGGATTTCGGGCAGGTATAAGGTGCGCCAGAAAAAGGCCAGCGACATGAACAAACTAAAAAATACCACACCAGACACCAGTACCGTGGTTCGCATGGCGGTGGAGCGTGGCTTGATTTTATCCAGAAATAGTTCCCAGCGGGTGCGCGGGCGAGGCTGATAAGGCGCTTCCAGCTCAAATGCCGTTTTTTCGCTATTTTGATGACGCTGGTTAGTAGTTTTCTGAGCGTATTGTGGCAAGATTTGCCATCCTTTTTATAAATTTCCGGATTGAAGCATTAGGATTCAATCCGGAGTATTGCCCGGACTTTTAATACTCCGGCTAAAACAGGTGATGCGTCTGGCTTATTCTGCACCATCCGGCACAAACACGTAGCCTACACCCCAGACAGTCTGGATATAACGGGCACGCGCCGGATTTTCTTCAATCAGGCGACGCAGGCGTGATACCTGAACATCAATAGAGCGCTCCATGGCGCCCCATTCACGACCACGCGCCAGATTCATGAGTTTGTCACGGGTCAAGGGTTCACGCGGATGCTGTACCAGTGCTTTCAATACCGCAAATTCACCCGTGGTTAATGTGACGACCTGACCTTCGCGCGTGAGCGTGCGGGTAGACAAGTCCAGTGCCCACGGGCCAAAGCTCACCACTTCAACCTGCTGGCTGGGCGCGCCGGGAATTTCACGCACCTGACGGCGTAGCACTGCACGGATGCGTGCTAGTAATTCATTGGGGTTAAAGGGTTTGGGCAGGTAATCATCAGCACCGGCTTCAAGGCCTGCAATACGGTCACTGTCACTGCCACGGGCAGTCAGCATGATAATCGGTGTGTCGATATTGGTATTGCGCAGGCGTCGGCAAATGCTGATGCCATCTTCGACTGGCAACATGAAGTCCAGCACAATCAGGGAAAATAATTCACGTTGCAACAGACGATCCATCTGCGTGCCGTCGTGTGCCGTTTTGACCACAAAGCCCTTGTCTTCCAGAAAACGCTGTAGCAGGGTACGCAAGCGGACATCATCATCAACGACCAGAATTCGTTCAACCCGGTCTGCTTCAGGGCGTAGGAGTTGCTCTTCTGCAGGCACAACGAGACTCATGTTTGACTCCTTTGTGGATCTGTAGCCCAGATCCGGTAATTTTATAAATGCTGTTAAATACTGAGTAATTGCTTACATTTAGGGCAAGATGAGTAAAAATACAAATAGATTCAGGCAATAGATAC
Source organism: Alkanindiges illinoisensis DSM 15370 (assembly GCF_000619845.1). GTDB lineage: Bacteria > Pseudomonadota > Gammaproteobacteria > Pseudomonadales > Moraxellaceae > Alkanindiges > Alkanindiges illinoisensis. The sequence goes on from NZ_KK211037.1 coordinate 188,628, forward strand.
CAAATATATACAGGTTAATCTACTAAAATCATCATAATTCCGGGCTTTGCAGCAAACCCGTTAAAAAAAGGCCAGATTTCAAGCAACTAAATCCAAAATAGTGCTTTTTTATGACATTAAAACAGCCTTGGCAGTTCATGAATAAAATTTAATAAAGCATATTCAATTCAAGAGTACAGGACGTATAATCGCCACTTTCATTTTTGTCGTGGAAACGATGTATGACTGAGCTGGTTCAACAACTGGCAAGCGAGCTTGCGGTTCGTCCTGCCCAAATTGAAGCGACCATTCGCTTGCTGGACGAGGGTGCCAGTGTTCCCTTCATTGCACGTTATCGCAAGGAAGTGACTGAAGGACTGGACGATACCCAGTTACGTCAGCTGGAAGCACGTTTAATTTATTTACGCGACCTAAATGAACGCCGCCAGAAAATTATTGATTCGATCCGCAGTCAGGACAAGCTCAGCGATACTCTGTTGGCCCGCCTGAATGCTGCGGATAGCAAAACTGCGCTGGAAGACCTGTACCTGCCGTATCGTCCCAAGCGTACCAGTAAGGCAGCGCTTGCCCGCGAAGCTGGCCTTGAGCCCTATGCGCTAAAAATCTGGCAGGAAGACATTGACCCTGAAGCGGCACTGGCTGGTTTTGTTCCTGCAAGTGGCACTGAAGAGCGCTATCCTGATGTAGCCAGCCAGCTGGAAGCCATTCAGCATATTCTGGTGGACTTGTGGGCAACCCGGCTGGAACTCACCGAACCGCTCAAGCAGGGCTTTGCAGCAACTGCCCAACTGGTCAGCCGTCTGGCTGGTGAAGAAAAGCGCGAAGTCGGCAAGAAATTCCGTGATTATTTTGAGTCCAGCGAAAGTCTCGCCAAAGTGGCCAATCACCGTTTGCTCGCCATGCTGCGTGGTCGTCAGGAAAATGTGTTGACCCTAAAAGTGGACGGTGAAGATGCCCCACGTTTGGCCGAAATTTTTGCTGATTTGCAACTCAATGAGATGCAGCCGGAATCACGCCAGCAATTTTTAAAACAAAGTGGCGAATTGCTTTGGCTGGGCAAGTTGCGCCCGCATTTTGAACATTCACTGCTGACAGAAAAGCGTCTGGCTGCCGAAGCCGATGCGATGAAAGTGTTTGCAGAAAACCTGCGGCATTTGTTGCTGGCCGCGCCCGCTGGTGGCCGTTGCACGCTGGGGGTTGATCCAGGCATCCGTACCGGTGTTAAGCTGGCAGTCGTCAATAGTGCCGGTGATGTACTAGCACATAGCACCATTTATCCATTTGCCCCGAAAAATGACACCGAAGGCGCGCTGGCCGAGCTTGAACGCCTGTGCCGTGAGCATCAGGTGGATCTGGTGGCGATTGGCAATGGCACGGCCAGCCGTGAAACCGAAAACCTGCTGGGTGAGCTTGCTAAAAAGCATCCTGAATTAAACCTGACCCGCGTCACCGTGAGTGAAGCAGGGGCATCGGTTTATTCAGCCAGTGAACTGGCAGCGCAGGAGTTGCCTGAACTGGATGTCAGTATTCGTGGTGCGGTATCCATTGCGCGCCGTTTGCAGGACCCACTGGCCGAGCTGGTGAAAATTGATCCTAAATCCATTGGTGTTGGCCAGTATCAGCATGATGTGAACCAGACTGGACTGGCGCGCACACTGGATGCAGTGGTGGAAGACTGTGTGAATGCGGTGGGTGTTGATGTGAATACCGCATCGCCTGCCTTGCTGTCGCGCATTGCCGGTTTAAATAAAAACATTGCCCAGCAAATTGCGGATTATCGCCGTGAACATGGCGTATTTAACAATCGCCAGCAATTGAAAAAAGTACCACGCCTGGGTGATCGTACCTTTGAACAGGCAGCAGGCTTTTTACGTATTCAGGATGGCGAAGCGCTGCTGGATCGTTCAGCGGTGCATCCGGAAAGTTACCCACTGGTTGAAAAAATTCTGGCCAAATTGGGCAAGAGTCTGGAGCAGGTGCTGGGCAAGGCGGATGTATTGTCCGGTATTAACGCCGAAGAATTTGTGGATGAGCAATACGGTTTGCCCACGGTGCAGGATGTGTTGAATGAATTGTCTAGACCGGGACGTGATCCTCGTCCTGAGTTCCGTATGCCCAAATTCCGTGCGGATATTCAAAGCATGCAGGACTTAAACGACAATCTGGCCAATAGCACCCTGGTACTGGAAGGCGTGGTCACCAATGTTACCAATTTTGGTGCATTTGTTGATATTGGCGTGCATCAGGATGGCTTGATTCATGTGTCTGAGCTCTCCAGCCAGTTCGTGAATGACCCGCACAAAATTGTCAAACCCGGCCAGATTGTTCAGGTGCGGGTAATGAGCGTGGATGCTGAACGCAAGCGCATTAGCCTGAGCCTGCGCTTGAATCCGGAAGAAAAGCCGGAACGTGCGCCGCGTTCATTCAACAATGAGCAACGCAAGCAAGCCAAACCTGCAACCAGAAAATCCGGTGAGCATACGCCGAAGCGTCAGGATAGACCATCAGGCAAACCGCATGACAAGGCTGCCAAGCCCAGTGAGCCAAAAATTGGTGGACTGGGTGCCTTGTTGCTACAGGCCGGTGTAAAAAAATCGGGTTAAGCTAAAAAACCCGATAGCTTGATTCAAGGCTAAATAGTCTGATGAAAAGCCGGATACCTTGTCGACGTTATGTCAGGGTGTCTGGCTTTTTTCGCTTTAATTGCTTGCGCAGAATAGTCATTAATCGACAAACAGGTCTTTGGCCAGTCTATCTGTATGTTCTGGCGAACAGGCATAATCGGCCAGATTGGTAATACCTGCCAGTTTAAGGGCTTGTTCATCCAGCAGGCTTTGGCCAGTCATGTGACCACAGGCACCGGTAATCAGGCTATAGACGGCATCAGCCATGATGTCCGGCTTGCGACTCATGTGTTGTGCTGCCTCATGTCCAATATTCTCGCTTACTGCTGCGGTATTAATCAGGGTAGCTGGCCATAAGGTATTGCAACAAATTCCATCTGCCTTTAATTCTTCAGCCAGCCCCAGGGTGAGCAGGGTCATGCCGTATTTTGACAGCGCATATGGCCCATACAGGCCCAGCCAGTGTGCTGACAAGTTAATGGGCGGAGCAAAACTGATGATATGAGCTTGCCCTGATTGTTTCAGATAGGGGATGGCTGCTTTAGCGGCAATAAAGGTTGCGCGGTGATTAATCGATTGAATCAGGTCATATTTTTTAAGATCAGTGTGTTGGATATTGCCCAGATGAATCGCCCCGGCATTGTTAATCAGCACATCAAGCCCGCCAAAATGTTCAGCCGCCTGATCAATGGCTTGAGTAAGCTGTAGTGCATCGCGTACATCAACCTGTAATGGCAAAACCTGCGCGCCAAGCTGACGAATTTCTTCAGCAACAGTATAAATTGAGCCGCCCAACTTTGGGTGCGGTTCGGCAGATTTGGCAGCAATTACAATATTGGCACCAGCCTGTGCACACCGTAATGCCACAGCCCGGCCAATGCCACGGCTGCCTCCGGTAATAAATATCGTGGTGTTGTCCAGTGGTTTCATGGTTTAGCATTCCCTGTTTGATATAAAAAATAAGCCTTAGCTGGCAATATAGGCCGGATGGTTTTTTTCAGGTTGAATGACCTTATGGCCCTTTTTACCAAACGTGGCCATATAATTTAACTGGGCCTGCCGTCCGCGCCGTTGCTGCCAGGTTTTAAGCACAGGAAGCCGGCGTTGAATGCGGTAACTCATAAGATTTTGTGGAATCAAGAATGCCGGAAACCAGGGCAGCACATATTTGGGCAAGCCCAGTTGCTGCATTTTTTGTGCACTTAGGAACAGGCGGGAAATGCTTAGGTGCTTATGATAGTCATAATGCCTTTGCAGGGTTTGCCAGCGTTTAAATTCCTTTTCCAACGGCTCTTGCGACAAGGCTGACCCCAGGGCCTGACTGGTCCAATCCGGTGCAGCTTGAGTGAATAAGCTCTGATAAAGCAGGATATGGCCATCCCGTTCGCAATCTACCAGCCAGCGTGGATCGACCCCCATCAGCCAGCCCAGATATTTCCAGAAATGCATGACAGCTTGTGATTCCTGTCGGGTTGGCACAATGCCCAGACCACGCAAGCCCAGCAGGAACAGGCTACAAAAGGCCAGATTGGTTGCTGCCATGTCGATCTGGCAAATGGGCAAACCCCAGTGCTCTGCATTCCACTCCGGCTTGCGGTGCAGGTTACGGCGTACCAGTGCATGAATCAGCCGGACATGGATTGTGGATTTAAAGCCGGCGGAAAACCGTTCCAAGCCTTGAGGAGCAGTGCAATCCATCCACCATTTACTGGTTTCAGCCAGCCGCTGGGATGCTCCCTTGTTTAATGCGCCAGTCATCACCAATGCCTGATTAAAGCCTGCCAGTAAATAGCCACCCATCAGGGCCAGATCGCGCAACACATAATTGGCATTCAGGCCAACAGAATGCATAAACGCAACGGCCTGCTGCAACTGTGCCTGATCCAGCCAGTCGGGTTGGGTTTCCACATGGGCAAAAAATTGTTGCAGAAGGTCAGGGCAATTCTTAATTGATGCAGTGCCTTCATGCAGCGCTTGTTCAAACAACTGCTTGCGCTGTCGGGTATTGTCCTCAAACAGCCAGTCCACCAGGGCATCCATCAACGCATCGCCCTGCCACAAGCCATCAATTAACTGCTGATACTGCTGTTCAGTCATCATAATGGGCTGTTGCAGTAATTTTTCCAGCAATGCCAGCACGGGTAAAAAGCGGCGAGTGTGCTGAAAGCTTTTTGCCCGCTTGGGCACTGGGCGTGATTCGAGCGTGTTCATCGGGAAGGCCACGATAAGAAAAGGATGGGTTTTATCATAATGCGAATAATAATTCATATACAACTCGCATTTATTTTTTAAGAATTTAGCTTATCAATTTACTGTTATTTAATGTTTTTATGAAAATAAAAAAGCTGTATGGCAAATGAACACCATACAGCTTTCATGTTTGATCTAGTCAATAATAGTAAAAAACCAGATTAAATGCCTTAAAACTGTTTTTTTACTAATTGGTTAACTTACCAGTGTTCACCTGGAACCAGACGGGCGAAGGCACGTTGCGCCAGATTCAGCTTGCCTGCTTTTTTGCTCTTACTGTCGCCAACGGCTGCTGTAGAGCTTGGGAACAACTGATAACCGACTGACATCACAAAGTCATTGAACTTGGGCACCAGCGCATAGCTGACCGCAGCAAAGGTACCCACTTTGGTGGCAATGCTCTTTGGCTTCTTGATAATGGCCTTTGCCACCATATCTGCCGCTTGTTCAGGCGACAGGGTAGGCACATATTTATACATTTTGGTAGGCGCAATCATTGGCGTGCGCACCAATGGCATATAAATAGAGGTTAACTGAATGTTATGGGCATGCACTTCGGCAGACAGGCAGCGGCTAAAGGCATCCAGTGCCGCCTTGGACGCCACATAAGCAGAAAAACGGGTGGCATTGGCCAGCACACCAATGGAGCTGATATTAATAATATGACCGTTTTTGCGGTTAATCATGTGAGGCAGCACGCTCAAAATCAGGCGCACGGCACCAAAGTAATTCAGCTGCATGGTGCGTTCAAAATCATGGAAGCGCTCAACGGATTCTTCCACGGCACGGCGGATCGAGCGCCCGGCATTATTCACCAGAATGTCAATATGACCGACTTCAGCCAGAATTTTCTGGGCACATTCATCAATTGACGTCATGTCATTGAGGTCACAAGGAAATACGGATGCCTTACCGCCAGCCTGTTCAATTTCCTGTTTCACTTCTTCCAGTTTTTCACGGGTACGCGCTACCAGCAACACGTGGGCACCTGCACCTGCCAATTGCTTGGCAACAGTTAAACCGATACCACTGGAAGCACCAGTAATCAAGGCAACTTTATCCTTAACCACTTTGGGTAACATCTTTTGAATCTGGCTGGCCATATTTAAGTCTCTTTCAAAAAAAGCAATATAAAAAATTCCAGGCATTTATGTAGTTTTGCCTAAATATATAGTTATAAAAATTTCAAAAAAAATATACACCTTTCGTCGGATTAAAATTTAACCTTTATATAATTAAGTAATTGATATAAATATAATTTAATTATTAATCCTAGAGTAATTATTCTAAAAAATTGTACAAAAAATAATCGAGCCTTTACTCTATTATCTAAACTACATACATTTTTAATACGTATAAAAAATAAACTACTTTAAAACGTTACTTTATAAGCTGCCAAGGTGAAGTGTAAAAGTTTGCTCCCAATAAAATTATGGCATTGCGCAGTTGCTTTACATGAGTTTTGCCAGAAATCCGCTATACTATGCGCCAAATTTGTTCCAATGCTTTTTGTTCAGCGTTTTTATTCTAGCGATTTAAGTGTGGTGAAGTGATTTTCACTGCAAAGAAGTAATTTAGGAGTCCTACGTGGCCCAATATATTTATACCATGAACAAGGTATCCAAGCTGGTTCCGCCCAAGCGCGAAATCCTCAAGGATATCTCTTTATCGTTTTTTCCGGGTGCCAAGATTGGTGTGCTGGGTCTAAATGGTGCCGGTAAATCAACCTTGCTGAAGATCATGGCGGGTGTTGACAAGGATTTTAATGGTGAAGCGCGTGCCCAGCCCGGCATCAAGATTGGCTATCTGGAGCAGGAACCGCATCTGGACCCGGCCAAGGATGTGCGTGGCAATGTTGAAGATGGCCTGCGCGAGCCGCTGGATGCACTGGCACGTCTGGATGAGGTGTTTGCCGAATATGCCGCCGAAGATGCCGACTTTGATGCATTGGCCAAAGAACAGGAAAAGCTGGAAGCAATAATTCAGACCTGGGATGCCCACAACCTGAATAACCAGATGGAACAAGCTGCTGATGCCTTGCGTTTGCCAGCCTGGGATGCTGATGTCAACAAGCTGTCCGGTGGTGAGCGCCGCCGTGTGGCACTGTGCCGTTTGCTGCTGTCCAAGCCCGACATGCTGCTCCTAGACGAACCAACCAACCATTTGGATGCCGAGTCCGTATCGTGGCTGGAACGCTTCCTTAAAGACTTTGCCGGCACCATTGTGGCCATTACCCACGACCGTTACTTCCTCGATAATGTGGCCGAGTGGATTCTGGAACTGGACCGTGGTCATGGCATTCCGTATCAGGGCAACTATACCAACTGGCTGGAACAGAAAACTGCCCGTTTAGAGCAGGAACAAAAGCAGGAAGAAGCTTTTGCCAAAGCCCTGAAACACGAGCTGGAATGGGTGCGCAAGAATGCCAAGGGCCAGCAGGCCAAATCCAAGGCACGTATTGAGCGCTTTGAAGAGCTGAACTCGCGCGAATTCCAGCAGCGCAATGAAACCGCTGAAATTTATATTCCGCCTGGCCCCCGTCTGGGTAACAAGGTGATTGAAGTTGAAAATATCAGCAAGTCCTTTGGTGACCGTTTGCTGTATGAAGGCTTAAGCTTTAGCGTTCCACCAACTGGTATTGTAGGTATTGTTGGCCCCAATGGTGCCGGTAAAACCACCCTGTTCCGCATGATTACCGGTGAAGACAAGCCGGATACTGGATCAGTGAGTGTGGGTGAAAGCGTCAAGGTGGCCTATGTTGGCCAGATGCGTGACACACTCGACCCTAAAAAAACCGTCTGGGAAGAAGTATCTGACGGGCTGGATATTATTACCATTGGTGAATACTCCACACCGTCACGTGCCTACATTGGCCGCTTTAATTTTAAGGGTCAGGATCAGCAAAAACGCGTTGGCGAGCTGTCCGGTGGTGAGCGTAACCGTCTGCAACTGGCCAAGACCCTGCGTCAGGGCGCTAACGTCATTTTGCTTGATGAACCATCCAACGATCTGGACGTTGAAACCCTGCGTGCGCTGGAAGAAGCCATTCAGGTTTTCCCGGGCAGCGTGCTGGTGGTTTCGCATGATCGCTGGTTCCTTGACCGGATTGCCACGCATATTCTGGCGTTTGAAGATGAAGGCCCGCAGTGGTTTAATGGCAACTATAGTGAATATGAAGCCTACCGCAAAAAAATGCTGGGTAACGATGCCGGACCAAAGCGTGCCAAGTACAAGAAAATTGGTGGCTAGAAGTATCTAGTGACCAATATCAGGAAAAGGCGCCCAGTTGCGCCTTTTTTAATTAACCAACATAAGAGAAAGTTTAATTAGTTTAGAAAATATCGGGGTATTTACAGATGAATATTAGTTTAATGATAAGAGCGGCTTTACTGAGTGTGCTTATGTTAATGGCCAGCCAAATTGCTATGGCACGTGAGTTACTGACCGAAGATCAGCTACGCCAGGTTGCTGAAAACGTAGCGACTAACAATCAATATGGGCAGCCTATTAATTATTTACAACGAACTGCTGAGCAGGATAAGGACAATAAACTGCAACGCCAACCAGTCGTATTTACAGGGCGACAGTCAGCATTACTCAGTGGACAAACTACCCCGGCAATTGTAGCGGAAGAAAATTATCGTGACCGGTTGCTCTCGGGTGCACTCCTGTATTAAAGAAGTTATATGTGGATCGTTTAACCTGTGTGGTTAGCGTTCTGATAAAACGCTAGTTAAAGTTCAGGTTTTTATACAACTACAGGTTTATGTAAACAATTATTATATTTATCAGTGAAATGATAAGCGGCGTAAATTTAATCATTGCTTGTTTTATACTCGGTTTAAATCAACTTTAACGGGTGAGACATAAAAATGATTAAGCCGCGATTAATTTACCTGTCTAGTATGGGATTATTGCTGGGTAGTACCTTATTTTCTTCTTTGGGCTATGCAGCCACCGAACTGTCAGACCGTGCCTTGCGCCATGAAACAGAAGCCAATCCAGCTCAGGCCAATGTTGCAGATGTGCTGGATTGTCCTAAAGACATGCGTGAGGCAGAATGTACCCGGTTGCAATATGAGCGTTATGCCAATCAGACCGATCGCTCTTATAATGAATTCTTGAAGAATGAAACCACCAACCCGCTACGTAATCGGGTCATTAAGCAGCCTTTATTAACCCAGCCGCTGGACAATCCTAGTGCGCCAGCCGAGCCACGTCCTAATCTAAACAATATGCTTAATCAGCTCAAAACATTGCCTGATCGTTTGCCGCCAACCAGTATTGGTACACAGCCCTAGCCAGAAATCCTCTAATCAGGCAACTGTGCGCTTATTCGCAGCTTCTAAATAAAGTGTAATATTGTATAGCTTTTCTAAATGATTGGCGCTATAATGCGCCACGCACTTATTTCCGTTCATCGCCTGAACATCTAATTGATTTACGATTGCGCGTTTACAGTCCTCAGGATGACTATTCTTCGCGCCTCTCATCTTTAGTCAGTCTACACTGACCATCTTTTTCAGGCTGCTGCCGTAAGCTGTTGTGCGTATATTGCATCGTCTTTGTAAGCCTAAGCCCACTGACAAGAGTCAGATCTCTGCTTTGCTGCCTGATGCCGATGTCTATTTTATGACTTTATTGGAGCGCCCAACATGGGGCGAGACTCTCTATGAGCAACACTTTTGCTGATTTTCCTTTAGCTGAACAATATCAAAAAGCCCTGAACGATCTGGGCTTCACTGCACCCACCCCTGTGCAGGCTGCAGCTATTCCTGCCGCATTAGACGGTAAAGACCTACTGGTATCTAGCCAGACCGGTAGCGGTAAAACCGTTGCCTTCCTGTTGCCAACCTTGAATCCTCTGGCAACCACCAATCAATTGCAGTCTGCCAAAGACCGCATGAAATCTGTAACTGCACCACAAGTACTGGTGCTGTGCCCAACCCGTGAATTGGCTCAGCAAGTTAGCCAGGATGCGATTGCACTGGTTCGTCATGTGCGTGGCCTGCGCATTGCGACCATTGTAGGCGGCATGCCATTTGGAAAGCAAATTGCCCAGTTAAAAGGCGCACAAGTTGTTGTGGCTACACCAGGCCGTTTGCTGGATCTGGTTAATCGTCGTCAATTGAGCCTGCATGAAGTAGATGCGCTGATTGTTGATGAAGCAGACCGCATGCTGGATCTGGGTTTTTCCGAAGACCTTGAAGCCATTAGTGATCTGGCGGCCAACCGCAAGCAAACCCTGATGTTCTCTGCAACATTCGCTGACCGTATCATTCGTCTTGCTGAAAAGATGATGAACGAGCCTGAGCGTATTGCAATTGAAACCGGTTCAAGCACTAATGTGGATATTGAACAAACCCTGCACTGGACTGATGGTTTTGAGCACAAGAAAAAACTGCTGGCTCACTGGTTAAGCGATGAAACCATGGATCAGGCAGTTGTATTTGCCAGCACTCAGGAAGATACCGATATGCTGGCCGAAGAGCTGGCTGAAGCGGGTCATCAGGTCGTTGCCCTGCATGGTGCCATGCCACAAACCGTACGTAACCGTCGCATCAAGAGCCTGCGTGATGGCCGTGCACGTGTACTGGTTGCCACTGACGTTGCAGCGCGTGGTCTGGATGTTCCCGGTATTAGCCATGTCATCAACTTTGGCTTACCAATGAAAAATGAAGACTACGTACACCGTATTGGCCGTACCGGTCGTGCGGGCCGTAGTGGTCGTGCCATTACGCTGGCACTGCACCGTGAGCGCGGTAAAATCCGTGGTCTGGAAGAATACCTGAGTGCCCGTCTGGCTGTGACCGAAATTGCGGGTCTTGAGCCAAGCCCACCACCAGAGCGTCCACGTGGTGCTGGTCGTGGTAATGGTAATGGCCGTGGTGGCCGTCCGGGTGGCGGTGGCCGTCGCTTTGAAGGCGAATCCCGTTTTGGTAGTGGCGAGCGTCGTCCATTCAACCGTGATGGTGCTGATCGTTCAGATAGCCGTCCAGCACGTCCGTTTAACCGTGATGGTGGTGACCAGCGTCGCAGCTTTGGCAATAGCGAAGGCGGTGAGCGTCGTCCGTTCAACCGTGATGGTGCTGATCGTTCAGATAGCCGTCCAGCGCGTCCGTTTAACCGTGATGGTGGTGACCAGCGTCGCAGCTTTGGCAATGACGACAATCGTGGTAACCGCGTAGACTATCGTAGTGAACGTCCAGCGCGTTCATTTGGCAATAGCGAAGGTGGCGAACGTCGTCCATTCAATCGTGATGGCGACCGTCCAGCGCGTCCATTTAACCGTGATGGTGGTGACCAGCGTCGCAGCTTTGGCAATAGCGAAGGTGGCGAACGTCGTCCATTCAACCGTGATGGCGGTGAGCGTCGTTCATTTGGCGGTGATCGTTCAGATAGCCGTCCAGTGCGCCGTGAATTTGGTGGTGAGCGTAGCTTCGGTGCTGAGCATACTCCAAATGTTGAGCGTAAAACCCGCCGTTTTAAAGAACAGGCTTATGCCAACAAGGCACGCGCCAATAACCATGATGACTAAGTTCGTCATGGTTTAATGACCAGATGACCTTATTCTAACCTGCTAATTCATTGTATTATTTTAGCAGGTTGCCTAAAAAGCCGGTACTGTGCCGGCTTTTTTGACATCTGTACTTCGCGCAATCTTTTAGTGCTGATCCTGTGGTTAGCCAGATTTTTGCATCTTGTTCATGGTGGCAATACGCTATACTATGCAGCAAATAGCAGGGCACAAAATAGCAATGCGTTATCCAGCGGATTGATGAAATTGGTAAAATGCTAACAAGGAAAACAAATGCCTTATCTTTTTGTATTTTTAGTCGGTTTAAATGCGGTTTATTTGGGCTTTCAGCTCTTAAAGGAAAAAGAACCGTCAGTATTGCCCGAATTTAATATCCAGCAGGCTGAAGTCTACCCGGAAACCATTCAACTGGTGGAAAAGTAATAACTTATTCTTCACCATTCAAAGCAGCTTGCCTTAAAACAAAAGCACTACGTTCCCTACTTATAGTGCGATATAAAGTATGCTAAAGTTGTTTTTTTAATATTTTGTTACGGATTATTGTGCGCATGGTTAATCCCCAAAATCGGACACAAGATTCGCATACGTTAACCGATGATTCATTAATCGAAGTCAAAGATCTGGTTTTTTACCGCGGTGACCGTCCTATTTATGATGGCGTAAACATGCAGTTCAGGCGTGGACAGATTACCGGCATTATGGGGCCTTCCGGCACGGGTAAAACTACCCTGCTGCGCCTGATTGGCGGGCAGCTTGTACCCGACAGTGGGAAAGTATTATTTGAAGGGCAAAATATTGCCAGCCTTGGCCGTCAGCAACTGTTTAAAGTGCGCGCCCGCATGGGCATGTTGTTTCAAAGTGGCGCCTTATTTACTGACATGACAGTATTTGAGAATGTGGCCTTTCCATTACGGGCGCACACCCGACTGCCTGAGCACCTGATTGCCGAGCTGGTTGGCCTAAAGCTTGAGGCAGTGGGCCTGCGTGGCACTGAACAGCTCATGCCGTCAGAGTTATCCGGTGGTATGAATCGCCGGGTAGCGCTGGCCCGTGCCATTGCGCTGGATCCTGACCTGATTATGTATGACGAACCCTTTGCGGGACAAGACCCAATTGTGATGGGCGTATTGACTCGCCTGATCCGTGCCCTGCGTGAAGCACTGGGGCTTACTACCATTATTGTATCGCACGATGTAGATGAAACCCTGTCGATTGCTGATTATGTGTATGTGGTGGCAGAAGGCAAAATTATGGGTGAAGGTACGCCTGAACAGCTAAGAGCCTCGCCATCTGCTTTTGTACAACAGTTTTTAAATGGCTATGCAGAAGGCCCGGTCGAGTTTCAATATAGCCAAACTCCCTATCTGGCAACATCTCCAATGGGAGAACCTACATGAACGCGGTGCAGCATCTTGGACGTGCCGTCATTGAGCGGATTGAAGGTATTGGGGCAGCGCTGCTATTACTGCTGCGTACCTTGCTGGCCGTGCCATCGCCCCGGGGTTTTGGCCTGTTTGTCGAGCAAATGTATCGGGTGGGGGTACTGTCCCTGCTGATTATTAGCGTATCCGGCCTGTTCATTGGACTGGTGCTGGGCTTGCAGTTGTATTCCATTTTAATTCGGTTTGGCAGTGAGTCGATGCTGGGCACTGGTCTGGCACTAACCTTGTTACGTGAGCTGGGGCCAGTGGTAGCAGCCCTGCTGTTTGCCGGACGTGCCTGTTCCAGTATCTCAGCAGATATTGGCTCAATGAAAGCTTCTGAACAACTGTCCAGTATGGAAATGATCGGGGTTGATCCCCTGCGCCGCATTGTTGCGCCTCGCCTGTGGGCAGGTATTGTCAGCTTGCCCTTACTAACCATTATCTTCTCGGCAGTGGGAATTCTGGGTGGCAAGTTTGTTGGCGTGGACTGGCTAGGGGTGGATGAAGGCTCTTTTTGGTCCAGCATGCAGGGTTCGGTGAGCTTTAGTGAAGATGTCATTAACGGCATTATTAAAAGTATTGTCTTTGCAGTGACCTGTACCTGGATTGCAGTGTATCAGGGCTATGCCTGTGACCCGACGCCAGAAGGCATTGCCACTGCCATTACCCGTACTGTGGTTTATTCGTCCCTGTGTGTGCTGGGACTTGATTTTGTTTTGACTGCGGTCATGTTCGGAGGATTGTCATGAGGACACGAAGCAGTGAACTCACCGTAGGCATTTTTGTAATTGTAGCGGCCATTGCGCTGTTCTTTCTGGCCATGAAAGTTAGTGGACTGTTGGGCAGCAATTATGGAGACACTTATACGCTAACCGCACAATTTAACAATGTTAACGGTTTAAAACCGCGTGCTAAGATTACCATCAGTGGCGTAACCATTGGACGTGTCACAGATATCCATCTTGACCCTAAAACCCTACAGGCAGAAGTGGTGATGGAAATTGACAGTAACGTCAAGACCATTGATGACGATGCCTATGCCATGGTGGCCACTAACGGAATTCTCGGTGAAAAATATTTGAAAATCGTGCCTGGTGCCGGTGAAAAGTACTATAAGGCAGGTGACAGGATCACCCAGACCCAGGGTTCCATGGATATTGAAGATTTGATCAACAAGTTTATTACCGGAAATGCTGGTGCCAACAAGACAGCATCAGCAACGCCTGCGGTACAGGCGCAACCGGATGGCTTTGCAGAAGGGTTTTAGGCCATTTTGCAGAACATAATTTTCATCAGGCAGTACTGATTGCAATATTGCCTTACTCAATGAGAGGAATAACATGAAATTTAAAGCATTGCCAACCACATTAAGTGCCAGCATGCTCGCAGCCATGGTTGCCAGCACCAGTGTGCAGGCTGCACCTGAACCTGCCCCAGTATTTGTAAAACGTATTTCTGATACGCTGGTTGACCGTCTGGTCAAAGAACGCGCCAATTACCAGAAGAATCCGGCAGTGCTCAACACCATCGTTAAAGAAAATATTGAGCCGTATGTTGATTTTGAAGGTTTTGCCCGTGGCGTCATGGGTCAGTATTATCGTCAGGCAACGCCTGCCCAGCGCACTACCTTTACCCAGACCTTCCGTCAGAGCCTGATTCGGACCTACGCCAAGGGTCTGGCTGCCTATAACAATGAAAGCTATAGCATTCGCCCGTTTACGCCGGGTCGTGATCCCAGCAAGGCCGTAGTGAGCATGGACTTTAAAACCAGTAATGGCACTATTCCAGTCACTTATCAGTTGATTCAAAGTGGTGAAAGCTGGAAAGTGCGTAATGTGTCGTTAAATGGCATTGATATCGGGCTTACCTTCCGTAACCAGTTTTCCTCAACAGTGCAAAGCAACAAGGGCAATCTGGATAACGCCATTAAAAACTTTACCCCATCTGCTGATGCGGCAGGCAACCGTTAATGGTGGGGGCGCAGCTTAAAGTTCAGGATCAGGTGATAGCCTTAATGGGTAGCATTGAATTTGACAATGCTGCCTCGGTCTATGCACAGGGCTTAAAGCTGTTAAAGCAGCAAAATCACTGGCCTGTATATCTGGATTTATCTGGTTTGAAATCGAGTAATAGCATTGCGCTGGCAGTGTTTGTACAGTGGCTAAGGCAATGTGCAACCGGGCAGCAGTTTTATTTGCAGCATGTTCCACAAAAAATGCAGGCTATCATTCAGGCATCCAATTTACAGGATGCCTTTGGTTTAAAGGCATGATTTTAAAATACTAATAAAGTCTTATTCAATTATTAGACAAAGAGTTGGTATTAACCAACTCGTGCTCGTTTTGGATTTTCCAGTTTTCTGATTTTTGGTATGTCTTGTGCCAGCTCAATTGAAGTAGCGCGCATCATCAGTGGCTGAATCAGCGGAGAGCTTAGCAGGTTAATCACCTGACGGGCTTTTACTGTGTTTTTACGGGCTGGATTGATATAACCACGCAAAATAATTTCTTCATTGGAAATATAGACAAACTGGTCGCCTGGGCGGAGCCACTTGTCCAGTGTTACTGCGCACTGTACCTGCTTATTACGGGCCATACGCCATGCAGCCAGTGAATCACCGGCAGTTACCAACCGTGTGTTGGCAGGAATATTGGGAACATTCTTAAGAAAAATACTGCCGACCCGGCTGCTTTTGGGCGGTACAGCAATGGTGCTGACTTTAGCCTGAAACAGCGTATCCAGTAAAGTCACCCGCTTGGGTAGTGGATTATTGGGACACCACAGGATAACCTGACTGGCAGCAATGATTTGACTGTTATTTTCCAGAAACTGATTAATTTTTGGCGTACCGTAAGCCGGATTTTCAATAAAAATGACCAGATCAGAGCTAACAGTTTTTTTGTTAAATTCAGTATATAAATCAATATTTTGGCGTGGAGAAATTTCAATATTCATCCCCAGCTGTTGAGACAAACGCGGTTTGAGTGATTCCAGTACTGGCTGAAAACCCTGACTAATGCCCACGCGCAAGGTTTCAACCGCATGCACAGGCGTAACCGACAAAGCGAAAGCAAGCGATACTACTTTTGATAATTTCACTTTGAAACCTTTATGTTAATTTTATGTTACTTATTGTAATCGCATTTTAGCAAATTACAAACATTAAATTCTGTAAGCAATCTAAATCCACTTTTTAGCACGAAAATAAATTAAAGGTCCAATAAAAAATAACAGCACGATAAATATCACCAAGAAGAAACTGTAGTGTCCGTGGGCAAATGGCAGGCTTTCAGTGTTCATGCCATAAATGCTGGCAATCAGCATTGGCGGGGCAAGCATGCTGGGTAAAATAGAGAAACGACGGATCGTGTCGCTTTGCTCAGTGTTAATAAATCCTGACGTGGTATCGAGCAAGAAACGTACTTTTTGATACAAAAAAGTATCGTGCTCAACCAGTGAGCGCACGTCTTCGGTCAATTCCCGTACATCAACATCATAAATATGGCTGCCCAATGCACGAGGACGGCTGAGGAAAGTAAGCACACGGCGCAAGTCGATCAGGCAAAGCTGGGCCTTACCTAACACATCTTCCTGCTGGGCCAGCCGCGTTACCATGTCATCCAGATCCAGTACGTTTTCGCGATGATGATTATTGAGTACTTCAGTAGAATATTTTTCGAGGTCGCGGTGCACGTCCTCTAAGATATCCGCCAGTTCATCCACCTTGGCTTCCAGCAAGCCCAGCAAAATCCAGATTGGGTCTTTGTAGTCAATGTCATAATCATTGCGGCGGGCACGGGCGCGAAAGGCACGAAACGACACCAGTTTTTCGCCACGCAGGGTATACAGCCGTTCCTTGCTTAAAATAAAGGCAACGGTTTGTGCGGTGGCTAAAATATGACTGTTGTCTTCGTCTTCATTATCCGCCTGCAGGCTTTTATTTTTGGACAAAAAATAGGTGCTGATATGCAGGATGCCATCATCATCACGATAGTAGCGGGCTGAAGAAGAAATATCTTCCAGGGAGCGAATGGTCGGCAGGGTTTGGCCATAGGCGTCTTCTACCCACTGCTGTTCTTCCTGCGTGGGGGCAATCAGGTCAATCCAGACCAGCTCCTGCTCGAGGTCAAAACCACCCCGGACGGTGGTGTCCTGTAAGCTGCCGCGCTCGGTGGCAAAAAAAGCTTCGAGCATACGATAAGCTCCCTTGCGCGAAAATAATGATCAGTTAAACAGCGCCTAAACCTGGCGCCTATTCTATTCATCTATTTGAATAATGGGCAGGGGGCAAGTGCGGTTTTTACCAAAAAATCTTGCCATTTCGTCCATTTCTGCCGGAACCCATCCTGAGCGTTATGCCCGTGCAATCACCAGACTCTGGATCTGCTGTACCCCTAGATTATTTAGTTGCTGCTGCATGGCAGCCAGGGTACTACCCGTAGTCATCACATCATCAATGATCAGGATTTTGTGATAAATGACCCGGCACTGATCAGTATTGATATAGAAGGCATTCTGCAAATTAATGAAACGCTCCGTCTGTGACAAACCTTGCTGGGGAGGCCTGTGATGACGGTTCAAGGGCTGCCACAGCGGAATTTGCCACATTTTGCTTAATTGCTGAGCCAGTAACAGGGTGGGATTAAAACCCCGTGTGACCAGTTTTTCGGGTGAACTGGGCACAGCCACCAATGCCTGTACAGCAGGTTTAGGCATTTGCAGCAAAATATCATGCAGTATGGGTAACAATTCCAACCGCTGCTGGTATTTATACTGGTGAATCAGGCGATCAACCGGCCAGACATAATGACAGGCCGCCTGTACGGAATGCGACATGCTTTGATTGGGCAAGCTGTGATGAGGCAAGCTGTGATGAGAGCATGCAGTGGCTTGCAATAACCACGGCAATTCATGCCAGCAGTTGGCGCATAAACTACGGGCAGCTGCGGCGGGATAAAACTGACACAGTAGGCAAGCCGACGCATGACCTTGAGCTAAAGATCGTATCGCCTTGATCAGGGTTTGCATCAGGGCTTAAACGTAGGCATAGCGCGGTGCTTCTGGCAACCAGCGCTGGAGTAGGGGTTCAGCCAGTTCGGTATGCTGCCTTAAGATCAGGGCAGCAATACGCTGTGCCTGTGGGAGCAGATATTCATCCCGTTGCAGGTTGGCCAGCCGAAAACCCAGCAGGCCAGTTTGTCGCGTTCCTAGAATTTCGCCCGGACCACGCAGCTCAAGGTCTTTTTCGGCAATCACGAAGCCATCAGTACTGGCACGCAAGGTAGCCAATCGCTCAGTACCGTTTTCAGACAACGGTGATTTGTACAGCAACACACAAAAACTGGCGGTACTGCCACGACCCACGCGACCACGGAGCTGGTGCAGCTGCGATAGTCCCAGCCGTTCAGCATTTTCAATAATCATCAGTGAGGCATTGGGCACATCGACACCCACTTCAATCACAGTGGTGGCAATCAGCAAATGCAGTTCATTATTTTTAAAGGCACGCATGACGGCCTGCTTTTCTTCCGGCTTCATGCGGCCATGTACCAGTCCCAGCTTTAAGTGCGGTAAGCGTTCCGACAGCTCGGCAAAGGTATCTTCCGCTGCTTGTGCATCCAGACTTTCCGATTGTTCGACCAGCGTACACACCCAGTAGGCTTGCCGGCCTTCAGTACAGTTGGCTGCAACCCGTGCAATCACCTGTTCGCGTTTTTCAAATGGAATAGTGACGGTAGTAATAGGGGTACGACCTGGTGGCAGTTCATCAATAATGGAAGTATCCAGGTCACCATAGGCACTCATGGCCAACGTGCGCGGGATAGGCGTTGCCGTCATTACCAGCTGGTGCGGGGTAGTGCCTGCATTGCCTTTTTCACGCAAAGCCAGCCGCTGGTCAACGCCAAAGCGGTGCTGTTCATCAATAATCACCAGGCCAAGCTTTTTAAAAGCCACATTGGCCTGAAACAGTGCATGGGTGCCAATCACCAGTTGCGCCTGTCCGGTTTTAACCAGATGTTCAGACAGCTCGCGTGCCTTGCCTTTTTGCTTGCCGGACAGCCAGGCAACCTGAATGCCCAGTGGTTCAAACCACTGGCTAAAGTTAATAAAATGCTGCTCAGCCAGAATTTCGGTGGGTGCCATCAGCGCCACCTGCCAGTTACTTTCCAGCACATGACAGGCAGCAATGGCGGCAACCAGCGTCTTGCCTGCGCCCACATCACCCTGTACCAGCCGCAACATGGGCTTACTGTGTTGCAAGTCCTGTAGTATTTCTGCACTCACGCGCTGCTGGGCATTGGTGGGTTTAAAGGCAAGGCCGGCTAGCAGTTCCGTAATCAGTTGCTGGCTTGGCTGAATAACAGGCGCTGCAATAGATTGAATATAGTGCCGACGGGTGAGTAGGCTAATTTGGTGCGCCACCAGTTCCTCAAAAATCAGCCGCTGCTGGGCTGGATGGCGGCCCTCGCTGAGGTCAAAGACATTGGCATCAACTGGCGGCTGATGGATATAACACAAGGCGGCCTGCATGTCATAGTGCTTCACGCACTGGCTCGGCAAAAGTTCCGGCAGATGCTGTGAGTAATGTTTTAGGGCCTGATCGACAAACTGGCGCAGCTTGGCTTGCGTCAAGCCTTCGGTGGTGGGATAAATGGCGGTCAGGCGCGAGGCAGGCAGTGGTTCATCCGGACTGACGAACTGGTATTCGGGGTGATACAGCTCTAGGCCACGTGCGCCTACACGCACTTCGCCAAACACCCGCACGCTGCTGCCCACCCGGAATTTTTCCTTTAATCCCTTATACACCTGATAAAAGCGCAAGGTGATCTTGCCCATGCCATCACTGATTTGAATGGCCATGGAAGTTCGCTTGCCCGGTGGAAAGTCAACCGACTGAATGGTGCCCTGCAATAGGGCTGTTTTGCCCACAAACAACTGGCTCATGGGAATGATGCGGCTGCGGTCTTCATAGTCGCGCGGCAGGTGAAATAGCAAGTCGACCGGCGTGTAAATATGCAGCTTGGCCAGCAGTTGTGCGGCAGCTTCCCCTACACCCGATAAGTCACGAACAGTTATACTCATGCGCAAAGTGTAATGGCAGTTTCTTAAAAATGCATGTGTTGATTATAGGGCTGGGCAATATTGGTAGCCTGCTTGCGACAAATCTGGTCGCTATGGGTCATCAGGTGACAGGGATTAGCCGTAGCCCACGATCTATTGCCGAGGTCAATGCCATTGCCCAATCCGTTCAGCAACTGAATCTGGCTAAAGTGGCTCCCGTAGACTGGGTTTATGTGGTTCTGTCTCCAGATGACAGAACAGCAGACAGTTATCGGCATGTGTTTATTGATAGCATTGCACCCTTACAGCAAGCCTTGAATACGCATCCGGTACAGCGAGTGGTTTTTATTTCTTCCAGCAGTGTCTATGGCAGTGGTCAAGGCGAGCGGATGGATGAAACCACGTCGCCACAGCCGGACACGCCCACGGCACAGGTATTGTGGCAAGCTGAACAGCACTGGCGCAAAGTTTGGGGCAACCGATTAACTGTGGTGCGGCCCAGTGGAATTTATGGGCCCGGACGATTGCGGCTAATTGACTGGGTTAAACAGGGCAAGCCGGTCAAGCTGAACCAGTGGACGAATCGGATCCACAGTGATGATCTGGCAGGGTTTCTGGCTCATCTGAGCACCTTGATAGAACTGGCGCCACTTTATCTGGCCACCGACCAGCAACCCAGCTTGCAACATGAGGTATTGGCATATTTGGCCCAGCAGTTGCAGGTTGAAAACGTAACGACACTTGAAGCACCCGTGAGCGGAAAGCGGCTGGCGAGCCAGCGTCTTGAACAAACGGGCTACCAGCTACAATATCCGGATTACCGGCAGGGTTATGCCATGATACTGGCATTATCTTGTGAAAACAGGCATTAAGCGTTAATTGGTAAAACAAATACCTGCACGGCAGTTTGACTATTTTTTTGATAAATATGGGTGGTTTTGGCACTTGCAATGTGAATGGTTTTGGTTTCTGATTGGGGGTTAGCAATAGTATCTTTTTACCATTGCTAACAAATGACAGGATTCGTCCCGGGTAAACCTTGACTCCGGCACTGGAAGCCGGACTAAAAAGGTCGAAGAAATAGTGAGTGGCAAGGCAGCCCGGGATACTTTCAATACTGCGTGTAATGGGCTACACGGCACAACAAGATAGGGAATGGCTATCATGGATAAAAAAGGTAAAACGTCAGTAAAAAACTTGCTATTACTGACAGGACTTCTGGGGTTAATGAGCACTGCCAGTGCACAAACTATTTGCGCATTTGATCTTGGCGGGGCGTCGGGCGACAACTACGCCCTGATGAAAGATTATGTGCTAACGGTTAAAAAATGGAATGTTGACATTACCCTAAAACCCTATAGTAATGAAGGCGCTGCCTTACAGGATTTTAAGTCCGGCCAGTGTGATGGACTGGTGGCAACCAGTTTTGTGACCCGTAACTTCAACAGCTACACAGGGTCAATCAATGCCATTGGCGCTATTCCTAGCAACGTCATTGCCCGTAACCTGCTCATGCTGATGGGTAATCCCAAAGTGGCAAGTGACATGGTGGAAGGCGATTATGAAGCCGCCGGAGTCATTCCGATTGGCTCGGCTTATCTCACCACCAAAGACCGTACCACTAATACGCTGGCTAAAATTGAAGGCAAGCGGATTGGCGTGCTGGAAGTTGATCCGGTACAGCGCCGGATGGCCATCAAGGTGGGCGCCAAGCCAGTACTGATGACCATTGACAATGCCGGTAACAAGTTTCAAACCGGTCAGATTGATATTTTGCCAGCACCCAGCATGGCCTTTACTCCTTTGGAGGTGTATCGCTCCATGGGATCTAATGGCGGGGTGGCACGGTTTCCTTTAAGCTTTATGTCACTCAATCTGATTTTAAAGAAAAATGCCTATCCTGCTGGGTTTGGCCAGAAAAGCCGTAGCTGGTTCTCCAGTCAGGCACCACGCCTGATGAGCAAGGTTGCCCGTGATGATGCCAGCGTTCCGAGCAAGTACTGGTTCGATATTCCCAGTGAGGATCAGGTGGGCTATTTACGTATTTTACGGCAGATGCGTATTGAATTTGTGCAAAATAAGACTTATAACCCGCGCATGATGAGTCTGTTAAAACGCTTGCGTTGCCAGCAGGATGCCACCAATTATGAGTGCGCCCTGAAAGACGAGTAACCGCAGGATTCATAACAGAAAAAGGATAAATAATAGTTATAGCGAGGGAAAATGAATTTTTTTCAACGGAAAGATCAACGGGTACAAGCCCTGAAAAACAGGGGGTTTGTAAAGCTGGCCTTGTTATCGTTGCTGTTGTCGGGCAGTGCTATGACCACCAGTGCACAGGCTCAGACCCTGTGTGTATTTGACCTGAGTGGCACTTCTGGCGATTACTTTGCGTTTATGAAGGATTATGCACTGGCTGCCCAGAAGTGGTCAGTCATGATTGACCTGAAAGCCTATAACAAGGAAGAAAAGGCAATCAATGATTATAAGCTGGGCAAGTGTGATGCAGTCAGTGCCACCAGCTTTAGCACCCGTGAATTTAACAAGTTTACCGGTTCCATTAATGCCGTGGGTGCCATTCCCAGCAATACCGTAGCACGTAACCTCCTGCTCTTGCTCGGCCATCCCAAACTGGCGCCTGAAATGGTGGAAAATGGCCATGAAGCCGTAGGGGCTATTCCGATTGGTTCTGCTTATCTCACCATTAAGGACCGCACGGTGAGTGACCTGATCAAGATTGAAGGCAAGTGGGTGGGTGTGCTGGCCAGTGATCCGGTACAGCGCCGCATGATTGAGCAGGTGGGCGGCGAACCGGTACTGATGGCAGTGGATACGGCAATTTTAAAGGTGCAGGACCCCAAAGTGGATATTGTGCCATTGCCCAGCTATTCCTTTGAAGCATTTGAGCTATACCGCGCATTGGGCAATAAGGGCGGCATTGCACGCTTCCCCATTAGCTTTATGACCATGAATGTGATTGCACACCAGAATGCCTTTCCCAAAACCTTTGGCGCACAAAGCCGGGCATGGTTTGCAGCACAGGCACCGCGCCTGATGAAGAAAATCCAGTACTATGACAACAAGGTGCCAGCGCGTTACTGGTTTGATATTCCTGCCGACAATCAGGTGGCTTATTTTCAGCTGATCCGCAAAATGCGCCTCGAATTTGTACAAAACCAGACCTATCATCCTAAAATGATGAATCTGCTCAAGCGCTTGCGTTGCCAGCAAAATCCACAGGAGCCGGAATGCAAGACCCGCGATGAATAACTTGTTGCTATAACAATACCTAAAATTTTAGGTCAGACATAAAAAAATCCCCTTGCTGAGATAACAGGGGGATTTTTTTATGACATGAAAGACAGGTTATTTACTGCGCTTGCGCCGGGATTTCTGTTTTTCCAGCGCGGCAATGGCAGCAATCACTTCTTCATCACTAAAGTTGGTGATGTGCTGCAAATGATTCATGGTGTCTTCATCCAGCACCAGACGGGCATTGTCTGCCATGTTAATCAGGGTTTCGTCAAAGTACAGTACCTGATTTTCATCCAGACGGATATAGCCCAACTGGGTCAGGGCACCAATAAAGCTCTGGAACAAGGTTTTATCAAAGAACTCGGGTGAGTTAAATTCATACAGCACTGACAGGCGCTGACCAAGCAGATGGCTTAAATCCTCAATCTGCTTGGCAGTCACCCGGCCAGAACCGCGCTGGCGCAGCAAGGCCAGCGTCATAAAGTAGCGTTCCAGACTTTGCTTGACCGGCGTGGCCAGTACACCAAGCTGGTTATAGCTTTCACTGTTGGGTGCGGGGCTATACAGGGTTTCGCGGCCATCATCCATAATCAGCTCACAGCCAATCAGGGCTTCGACCACATGGTCAATCACGTCCGGCAGGTGATCTGCTTGCCATTTCAAAAACAGCTCGGCTTGCAGGAATGGATACAGGGTCTGAATC
Organism: Alkanindiges illinoisensis DSM 15370; assembly: GCF_000619845.1. Classification (GTDB taxonomy): domain Bacteria; phylum Pseudomonadota; class Gammaproteobacteria; order Pseudomonadales; family Moraxellaceae; genus Alkanindiges; species Alkanindiges illinoisensis. The sequence goes on from NZ_KK211037.1 coordinate 212,484, forward strand.
ACACTGTTGATGTCTTCCCGGGTGATCTTGCCATTGTGTTGCACCAGCGAGGCAATCAGGGACGGCAGGATAAACAGGTGCAGGATGTTGTTGCGGAAATAGGTGAGGAGCACGGCCTGATTGTCTTCAATGGCAATAATATCGCCTAGCACATGATGCACGCGCTTGATCAGTTTGAGCTTTAAGCCATAGCCAATGATTTCCCGGCCCGGCAGGGAAGTGACTTCAACCCGCTCATCATAGGGCGCCATTTCTGCCAGACGGCGATAGGTGTCCAGTTGCTTGATGCAGACTTCTTCATCCAGCGCATGCTTGGGCGTGGATAACAATACCAGCGACAGCAGTGATACCGGATTAATCACGGCAGCCCGGTTAATGTTCTGCATGATTTCCTGCGCGACCGCATTCACCGCAGCCGATGCTTCTTCTGGCAAGGGTTGCTCATTACTGGTCAAGCGGATCTTGTCAGCATTATGCTGTTCCAGCATCTTATCCAGAAACACCGGCTCGCCAAAGCTGACATGCACCTTGCCAAAAATCCGCTCAATCTTGCGCGCGGCCTGAATCAGGCCAAAAATTGATTCGGCTTCTTTAGGCTTGCCCTGCATTTCACCCACATAGGTGCCGCCTTCCATCAGGCGCTCGTAGCCAAAATAAGTGGGAATAAACACCACTGGCTTGCCACCACCCCGCAGCTTGCTGTGAATGGTCATGGCCAGCATGCCGGTGCGCGGACGCAGCAGGCGACCCGTGCGCGAACGGCCGCCTTCAATAAAGTATTCCAGCGGTGTGTTACGCACCAAAATGCTATGCAGGTATTCCTTGAGCACAGCACTATACAGCTCAAGCCCCTTGAACGAACGACGGATAAAGAAGGCACCGCCACCGCGCAGGAACTGGCCCAGCAACGGCAGGTTCAGGTTGTCACCGGCTGCAATGTAGGGAATCATCAGGCCGCGCTTGTAAATCACATACGACAGCAACAGGTAATCAATGTGGCTGCGGTGGCAAGGTGTATAAATGATTTCATATTTTTCGGCCAGTTCGCGCACAGTCTGAAAGTGATGTACTTCAACCCCGTCATATAGCTGCGTCCATAGCCATGCCAGCCCGCGTTCAAACACCCGCACGCTGGATGGGGAGTAATCAGAAACAATTTCATCCAGATAGCCCGCCGCCATTTGCTCAGCCTGCGCTGGCGTAATGTTGCTGCGGATTACTTCCTGCTTGAGCGCATTTTGCACATCACGCGACTGGATCAGCCCACTCACCACATTACGGCGATCCGATAAATCCGGCCCTAAAATGACTTCACGCTGCTTGGCCAGATATTCGGTCAGGTTGCTGACAATATACGTGGCTGGGGCAAGGTTGGGATATTTCACCAATGCTTCATTCAGCATCTGGCGCAGTGAACGCGCTTCATGGAATTCCAGATAAGTCTGGCGGCCATGTACGCCAATATTGACCAGTTGCTTGAGCGCACTTGGCGTTGCCCAGGAATCAGTGACCAGCAGCTTGAACCAGGATTCTTCCTTTTCCGGCGCGCGGCCCCACAGCACCGTCACGGGAACTAGCTGAATGTCCAGTTCTGGATTTTTTTCCAGTGCTTCAATCAGCCTGAGCAGACGGGGTGGAAAGGTATAGTTATTGGGATAAAAATTATTGCGCTGGGCCCGTTGCTGCAAAAACAGAATGGAAGCATCTTCATTTAGCAATGGACTGTCCATGCTGTCCAGCGCTGGCGGCAATTCCAGGCGGCGGGTTTCACTGTCCAGCACCAGTGCATTGCTGCGTGAATAGTTTTGCAGGATATAGCAGACCAGCTGGCTGGACGTTACCCCATTTTCAGCTTCTACAGCAGCGGCAACCCCAGCAGCAGAAAGCTCCTGCGCTTTTATCGCGGTGGAGAGCTTATCGGTTGCCCCGGATTCACCCAAAAGCTGCGGAGTGACAAAGGTGCTTAGCAGCTTGCCGGAAACCCGACGATACATCTGGGAAAAACTATTTTTCTTTGCCATTCACTCATCCTGCCTGCTGATTTTGCTGGTTTCTGGTTCTGCTGTTAATGTTGCCTGTTTAAGCAATGCATTTGTTGACTGCGCCTATTATTACCCAGCGCTGAACAAAAAACCTTGACCGTTTGCATAAAATTTGCCGATAAAAGGCGCAATAACACACAGTTACTACCGGGCTTGCCCATTTTAGCACTGCTCAAGCATGCCACAAGCCATTGCGCCATCACATTAGCGTTTTGGATAACGTACTGGTTAAGGTAGCGCTGATTATGGAGAAACATGGAAACCACCACAAAGGCCATAGCGCTGATGCCGTTGCCCCAAACCGCCCTGCCATAACAACAGTACTGCTAAAGTGATACGCAGTTGCTAGGCTATTTTTAATAAACTGATCTTTATAGAGTAATTCTACAGATGATCATGGTCTTTTATGATGCCGCCACTTACGCCCACTTCAAGTCCCGCCAATGAAAAAAAACCTGAGCCGCTAGACAGCCCACGCGAGGTGCATTGCCTGCTGTATGACCGGGCCACTGGCAAGGCTGTGGGTGCAGTGGCGCTAGATCAGGTAAAGGCAACGTTGGCAGAACAGCCCGATTACTTTGCCTGGATTTACCTGCTGCGGCCGGAAAGTGAAGTTTTGCAGCAAATCAAGCAGGATTTTGGCTTGCATGAACTGGCCATTGAAGACACCACCGCATTATTCCAGCGTACTAAGATCGAGTCCTATGGCGATACGCTGTTTGTGGTATTTAGTACTGTAAGCCAGAATGCCCAGCAGGATAAACTGGAGTTTGGTAGCAGCAATATCTTCCTGACTGACCGCTATATTATTTCGGTACGCCAGAGTGATGCGCTGTGTGAAAAGCAGGTGGCCAGCCTGTGTGAAGCCAGCCCGCATCAGGTCATGTATGGCCCGGCCTATATTTTTTATGCGCTGATGAATTGTCTGGTTGAGCAATATCTGCCTGCCATTGCCCATTTGCATGATCGCTTGCAGGATTTGAAGCAAAATATTTTTACCGACAAGTTTCACCGGCAAACGCTGATTGACCTGTATGGGCTAAAGGAAGAGCTCACCAATTTTCATCTGGCTGTGGTGCCCACCAAGGAAGTGACCTGCTACCTGATTGCACACCAGTCGGTGGAACTGCTTGAGGTCATTCCCAAGGAAGTGATTCCGTATTTTCGGGACATTCAGGACAAGATTTTAAGCACGCTGGACATTATTCAAAGCCAAAGCGAAATGCAAAAATCAGCCATGGACATTCACATGGCACAGGTCAGCCTGAGCCAAAATGAAATCGTCAAGCGGCTGGCATCATGGGCGGCAATTCTGGCGGTTCCGACCTTAATTTCCAGTGTGTACGGCATGAACTTTGACAATATGCCGGAGCTGCACTGGCCGGCGGCCTATTTTATCGTGCTGGTAATTATGGTGGCTATAAGCTCATTTCTGTATTATCGGCTCAAGCAGATTAACTGGCTATAGCAGCAATTTTCTCATTTCCAATCCAGTTTGCTATACTGGACAGACGTTACTTTACAGTCATGTTTTTTGGCGGCATGCGGCCATAGTTATGTTTATGGTTAAAAAACATGAGTTATGACATGGGTTTATGATGAATCAATTAACAACCGAGCTGGTTGAGCTACTTACCCTCGAGAAGCTTGAAGAAAACCTGTTTCGTGGCATTAGCCGTAATATTGTGGGCAAGCGTGTGTTTGGCGGACAGGTACTGGGGCAAGCGTTACGTGCTGCGGCCATGACCACAGATCGCCCAGCCCATTCGCTGCATGCCTATTTCCTGCATGGCGGCGATATCAAGGCACCGATTATTTATCATGTAGAACATCTGCGTGATGGCAAAAGCTTTGTGAGTCGTCAGGTTAAGGCCTTACAGCATGGCAAGGTGATTTTTACCGCGCTGATTTCCTTTGCTCCACAGGAAGAGGGCCTAAATTACCAGACCTCTGAGCCGGAATATCCTGCGGCAACCACCCTCAAAACCGAGCAGGAACTCAAGGAATCCATTGTGAATTTCCTGCCGGAAAATGTGCGGGTCAATTTTATGCGCGAGCGTCATATTGACATGCGCTATGTGAGTGTCACCAATCCGTTTACCCCACAGCCGGAAGCACCCTCGCGTGCGCACTGGATGAAAACCTGGGACAGCCTACCGGATGATGAAGGCTTGCATCAGGCGATTGTGGCGTTTAGCTCGGACTTTGCCCTGATGGGAACCGGACTGATGCCGCATGGCATTAGCTTTATGACGCCTAACCTGCAAGCCGCCAGTCTGGATCATACCCTGTACTTCCATAAGCCAGTGCGTGCCGATCAATGGCTGCTACATGATATGGATGCCACGGTAACAGCCAGCGCCCGTGGCCTGAATTTTGGCCGCATGTGGCAAAATGGCGAGCTGGTGGTCAGCACCGTGCAGGAAGGCCTGATGCGTGTGCGGGAAACTGAAGAGCGCTAGGCGTCTATCAGCACTGCATGTTAAAAAGCCATTCTTGGGTTTATAAGAATGGCTTTTTTATTGTTTTTAAATAAACTTTATAAAAATTCATAGCAAAAAAATATTTTACAGGGTGCTGGATTACAGCCATTATGCTTTTGCATCCAGCCACCATCAATGAGCACCATGAAACTATTTAAGTCGTTAAATACGCAAATTTTTATTGCTGCTGTACTGGGCGTATTGTTTGGCTTATTACTCAATACACTGCCGGTTGAATCAGCTTTTCACAGTGCCAGCCTGTATGGACTTGGTATTGCCAGCAGTATTTTTATTGGTTTACTCAAGCTGATTCTGGTGCCACTAATCTTTACTTCGATTGTGGTGGGCGTATCCAACTTGCAGGCGCATGAGCATGGGCATCGCGTCTGGAAAGTTACAGTAATCTGCTGTTTAACCACCACAACGATTGCAGTAACGATTGGTATTTTGTGTGCACACTTATTTCAGCCGGGGCAAGGCTTGCACATTGACCTATTCCAGCAGGCGATGAGTGGCTTTGAGGCCAAGCAGCAGTTTTCTCCCTCTGAGTTTATTGGCCAGTTTATTAATGGCGTACTGGTGAATCCCTTTAAGGCCATGGCGGAAAATAATGTGCTGGCCGTGGTGGTGTTTGCCTTGCTGGTTGGTGCGGCACTGGTGGCTGGTGGCCCGCGCTATCAGGTTATTCATGGGTTTTTTAACCAGTCGTTTCAGCTTATTATGCAAATAGTTAGCTGGATTATGTGGCTGGCACCCCTTGGTATTTTTGCCTTAATGGCCAAACTGATTGCCAGCGAAAGTCTGGATGTACTGGGCAGCCTTGCCAAGTTTGCCGTAGTGGTGACTGGCAGTACCATTTTTCATGGTCTGGTGGTGTTGCCAGCCCTGTTATGGATTTTTGGCAAAATGTCCCCGCTAAGATTTTTCCGGGGAGCGCGGCCTGCCTTGATTACCGCATTTGCCACCAGTTCCAGCTCTGCCACCATGCCGGTGAGCATGCGCTGTGCCGAGCAAAATCTGGGTGTTAATCCGGGCGTGGTGGGCTTTGTGGTGCCGCTGGGTTCACAAATGAACATGGATGGCACGGCTTTATATGAAGCCGCAGCAGCGTTGTTTATTGCCAATCTGGTAGGACTGGATTTAAGCATTGGCCAGCAGGTGGTGGTATGCCTCACTGCCATGATTGCATCTTTAGGCGCGCCGGGCATTCCCAGTGCGGGCATGGTTACCATGATTATGGTGCTGCAATCGGTGGGCTTGCCAGCTGAAGCCGTGGCGATTTTATTGCCGATAGACCGTATTCTGGATACCGTGCGCACTGTGGTGAATGTGCAGGGTGACATGATGATTAGCGTGGTGGTGCAGCGTTTTTCCGGAATGAATGGATCGGCAACAGAAAGCACGCCAGCCGTTCAACCTCCGGCCTCCTCACTATCGGATTAACAGCTATTACCGTGCTGAGAAATCAGCGAGTTTTTCCAGTTGATAAATCGCATCGCTCAGGTCATCCATTTTTTGGCTTAGGATGGCCTGAGTACCATTAATCCGTGTTTATGAAAAATGTTCATCGTTGTGGCAAAAAATTCATAGAAATGTGGCATTAAAGCCACCAATATCATGATGTAATTCTGTAGTGAAGTAGCGCTGGATTTTTTAACAGTATTTTTTTTAATCATCAGGGCTTTTTCAGCTTCTGAAAATGTGGTGGCCTGCATGATTAACCTCGGCAATGAAAGGCAAACATTGAGTATAAACCCATGCAAACCGAAATACGCAGCTTAACAGCAGATGAATGTGATGCCGCTTACCGGCAGGCCGCGTATGCGCTTCTACAGGACAATGGCTGGTCGCAGCGGATTACCAGCCTTGAGCAGTTTGACGCCTTGGTGAATGCCTCGTCATGTAACTTTATTGCGCTACATGAGGGGCAGGTGATTGGTTATATTCGTGCCATAACCGATGGATTGTCGAATGGCTCTATTTCCATGCTGGTGGTTGACTCAGCCTATCGCAAGCAGGGCGTTGGCCGCGATCTGGTGCAAGCCGTTATCAATAGTGCACCTGGTGCAACCTGGGTATTGTGTGCAGGCCATGAAGGCTCAGCCAATTTCTTTGAGAAATTAGGCTTTGAAGTGTCCAGTATGGCAATGGAAAGGAACCGCAAGTCATAGATTTTCTAGATTTAAAACCTTAACAAGAGATGTTGTATGCGCTGGTTGTTTGTAGTGATTATGGTGACGTTGTTTGAGCTGTTTAGCTATGGCGCTGCACAGGGCTTGAACTGGGGCCTTGCCAGTATTTTAAGCCCGCAGTCTGCGCAATACCTGCTTTGGGGCGTGTTTGCAATCAGCAATGGGTTGCTGGTGATCGCCATCCTGCGGCTTTTCAGCCTAGGCCTTAAACTGGCTATGACATGGCTCACCTTATTATGGCTGGTGATTTTAACCACTGTGGCCGTGGCTGGCGTGAATGTGATTCTTCACTATAGCCTAAGTACCCTGTATCAACAGCCGTTTTACCAGAATTATGGTGTACTGCTAATGATGGCACTGGGCTTTGCAGGCTTGGTTGGTTTAAGCCTGTATAACGCCTATAGGCCTACTGTGCGCAGGTTACGCATTACTATTGATAAGCCTTTAAGCACGCCGCTACGCCTTGCCATGGTTTCGGATTTGCACTTAGGCCTGCTAGTGGGCAAACGTCATCTAGAGCAATTGAGCAATATTATCCAGCGTGAACAGGTGCAGTTATTGCTGATGCCCGGCGACATTATGGATGATGATATCAAGTACTACCAGGCCCGCCAGATGCAATCCAATTTGCAGCAACTGGTGAGTCAGGTGCCGCTTGGTGTGTATGCCACCTTGGGTAATCATGATTTGTATGGTAATCGGGCAGAAATCACTGACGCACTGCGGCAGGCCGGTGTGCAGGTGCTGATTGATGAAAGTGTGCTGATCAATAATCAGGTCTGGCTGGTGGGGCGGCTGGATGACATGGTAGGCAATCGCAAAGCCACCACGGAATTAATGCCAGCAAACCTGAATCAACCCATCATTGTCATGGATCATCGGCCCAGTGGTATTCATGAAAACAGCCAGTTACCCATTGATTTGCAGGTATCCGGGCATACTCATAATGGGCAGATTTTCCCGGCCAATTTTATTGTGAAATACTTAAATACCGTGGCGTATGGCTACGAGAAAATCCGCAATACCCATGTGGTGGTGAGTTCTGGCTTTGGCTTTTGGGGTGTGCCATTCCGCTTGGGATCACAGTCGGAAGTCTGGGTCATTGAGATGGTAGGGGAGAGTGAGCGATGATAAATGAAATAATATTAAAGTATTTATTTCATTTTTATACACTATCGTTTACTCATCCAGATCCTCATCACCTACTTCTGAAATATCGTCAATATTAATGCCTTTAAGTCCAACCGCATCCATATGAATATCAGGATGCAATAAACTGCTTTCCTGACTCTCTAAGGTATTATCCATCGGATTAATTGCTTTACCGTCTTCATCCACTACATAGTTCAGGCGGCCCGCCATCACCATGGCCAGTTCTTCCAGACCCAGCTTGCTTAACGATGAAAACAGCTGAATGGAAAAATCCAGCTTCATTTTTTTGAGTTCTTTTTTTACTTCCAGCAATACAGTGCTGGCTGGCCCACGGTTCAGCTTATCGGCTTTGGTCAGCAGGATATGCACAAATAAATGCCGATCTTTAGCCCATTCCAGCATCATGCGGTCAAAGTCCTTTAGGGGATGACGCACATCCATCAGCAACACCAGACCCGTCAGGCTTTTGCGTTCAATCAGGTAATTTTGCAGCTCTTTTTGCCAGACTTTTTTCATTTCTTCGGGCACGGCGGCATAGCCATAACCGGGCAAATCCACCAAACGCTGATCGGGATTGCCCAGGCTAAAAAAGTTGATCATTTGCGTGCGACCCGGACGCTTGGAAGCCCGTGCCAACTGATTTTGATCGGTAATACAATTAATGGCACTGGACTTGCCGGCATTGGAACGACCTGCAAAGGCGATTTCAAAGCCTGTATCCTCTACACACAAATTAAGCTTGGGCGCACTCATTAAAAACTCAGCCTTGCGTAACCAGCTTAAGGCACTGAGGGCATAGGCAGAGGTTGCCGTATTTTCTTTTTTGGCATAAGAAATCGGCTTGAAGTCATGACGCTGAAACTTGGGTATTCTGGCTTTAGGGCGCATAGTCAAACAGGGCTCTAATGATCTAGGAGAGTGTTATCTGAAACGGTATGAGGTGAGCAAATCATCTGGGTGCAGTATAAAGCCTTTTGCACTGCCTGTGTTTTTTCTTCGTGGCCTGTGATGGGGTAGGGACAAGGGTACTAAGAACCGACTTGATTTCTAGCAACTTAATTTCTGCCAGTACTATTGCGCCAGCATTAAATCCAGCACCGGAATGCGGTTATCGGCCTTGATAGCCTGTTGCAGTGGCGCCTTGATCATGTCTGCGAGGGTGTACTGATCCAGATAATTAAAAAACACCTGTAAAGCCTGATCCAGCGCGGGTTTGAGCGCACAAATGCTAATCAGGGTGCAGGGTGTACTATGACAGTCCACCAGCTGAATTTGCTGCTGGGTATTTTGTTCCAGCGTTTTAATGGCCTGACCCAGTCGGTATTCACTAGCCGGACGTGCCAGACTGATACCGCCACCCTTGCCGCGAGTGGTTTGTACCCAGCCCTGCTTGCCCATAAAATGCACCACCTTTACCAGATGGTTGTGCGATACCATCAGCTCTTCTGCCATCTCACTGATGGTAAAAGGCGTAGGACGGGGCGGCTGGGTCAGATAAATCAGTACCCGCAAGCCAAGATCGGTAAACCGGTTTAATTGCATGATTTAGGTACACAAGGGTAGAAGAGACAAAGAACAACACAGGTTGCTTAAAATAAAAGCAGGGTTAATCCTATCACAGATTAACCCTTGATCGCCGATAAACTAAATAAGCATTCTAAACAATCAGCTATTCAAATACAGTTGTACTTAATACCTGTAGCGCCTTAACAGTCCTTAGCTAAAATGCACACCGCCAGTGCCAAAGGCTTCACTATGGATTTGCTCGGGCTTGATGCCACGTGCCACCAGTGCCTTGTGCTGTTCCTGCATAAATGGAATCGGGCCACACAGGTAGTAATCGGCATCAGTTGGCAATTGTTCAGTCGGTAACTCTGCCAGATTTAGACGGCCCGCATAGTGATAATCCTGACCTAGTACATCACTGTCCTGCGGATGTTCATAGGCAGTCCACAGACTCAGATTTGGCTGCCGGGTTTTAAGGTCATTTAAATGCTGCTTCATGGCATGCACCTGACTGCCCCGGCAGGCATGAATAAAATGCACGGGTTTTGGCATATCCAGACTCACCAGATGATTGAGCATGGCAATCATGGGGGTTAAGCCCACACCGCCACTAATCAGCACATTGGTTTTGTGGCTGTCGAACAGAAAGAAGTTCCCGGTGGGTGCAGTTACTTCAATTTCATCATTTTCCTGCATGGCATGCAGAGTATTGGATACCCAGCCGCCAATTTTGTCACCCTGTGCATCTTCACGCTTCACGGAAATGCGCAAATGATCAGGACGCGGGCTATCCGACAGGCTGTACTGGCGGGGCTGCTTGTGACCCAGTTCCGGTACAGTCATACGCACGGAAATATACTGGCCAGCCTGATGCGGTGGGAGTTTGCCGCCATCGCTAGGGGTCAGATAAAACGAGGTAATTTCGCTACTTTCCTGAACCTTTCTGGCAATCTTGAACTTGCGCCAGCCGAGCCAGCTGCCCTGGGTTTGCTGATGTTCCTGATAAATCTTTTGTTCAGTTTCAATAAACACATTGGCCAGTTGTCCATAAGCCGCTGCCCATGCAGCAATTAGCTCATCTTCCATCGGCACTTTCAGCACTTCACTAATGGAATGCAGCAGGTTTTCACCCACGATATTGTAATCCGGTGCCTGAATGTTCAGGCTCACATGCTTGTGCGCCACCAGCTCAATGACTGGTGCTAGCACAGACGGGTCTTCAATATTTTCGGCATAAGCCAGCACCGCGCCTGCCAGAGCCTGTGCCTGTGCACCACTACGCTGATGCGCCAGATTAAAGGTTTCCTTTAAATTCGGGTTGTTGGTCAACATGCGATTATAAAAATAGCTGGTTAAGGCAACCCCGTGTTCACGCAATACAGGAACAGTGGCTTTAACAAGGTCTTTCTGGCTCTGGGTTAACATGGCAAGCATCTCTGGCTGTGCTATAAGATGTATATAAAATACATCTTATAAAATCCAGCTGTCAATCTTAAATTCCATGATTTTTTAGGTGTTTAATTTAATCAAATTAACTCATTGAAAAGAATGAACTAAATATTTTGTAATGCCTGCTGTAAATCAGCCATGAGATCATCAATAGCTTCCAGCCCAATGCAAAAGCGCACTAAAACCCCTTCATAATGATGGCCAAGTTGTCGCATGTGCTCCAGTTGATAAGGCATCACCAGACTCACCGGGCCGCCCCAGCTATAGCCCAGCTTGAACAATTGCAGGGCATCACAAAATGCATCCACCTGTTGCAGGGAAAATTCGGGTTTAAACAGCACGCTCATCAGTCCGGCGGCCCGGTTGCTTTCACCACACACCTGTTGCCAGAACGCATGTCCTTTAGCATCAGGCAGGGCAGGGTGAAGTACCTGTGCAAAACAATCCTGCTGGCCTAACCAGTTGGCCAGTTGCCGCGTAGTGTTATCTTGCTGCGCATAACGAAGCTGAATACTGGGCAGGCTACGAATAATCCGCTCGGCGTCATCACCGCCCACACCAATGCCCTGTAAGGCATGGGTACGTAGCATAGCCAGATGCAGGTTGCGTTGCCGGGTTACAATACTGCCCATCAGCACATCAGCGCCACCACTGGGATACTTGGTTAAGGCATGCACGCTAATATCGACACTCAGATGTTCTTCTGAAAAATCAAACGGGCAAAATGCCAGCCCGGCGCCCCAGGTGTTATCCAGTACGGTCAGCACATTGGCTGCCTGTGCCTTTTTCACCAAGCTCACCAGATCAGGAAATTCCAGCGTCACTGAACCGGCTGCTTCCAGCCAGATCAGCTTGGCCCTGGAAGAAGGCGTAAAGCTGCTGGCATCCAGCGGGTCATACAGGAAATAATCAATGCCAAACTGGGTTTTAAGCTGTCTGATCAAATCCTTGTTTGGCCCATATATATTGTCAGGTAGCCAGACCTCATCGCCCTGCTGTAAAAATGTAAAGTTCACCAGACTAATGGCAGACAAACCACTAGGCGCCAAAATGCAATATTCACCCCCCTCAAGTGCAGCAATACGATCAGCCAGCGCATAGGTGGTTGGTGTGCCATGCAGGCCATAGCTATAGTCGTAGTCATCCTGCCAGCTTCGGTTGCGCATAGCCTGTGTAGACTCAAAAAACACCGTAGATGCCCTATATACAGCAGGTTGAACCGACCCAAACTTTTGTGGCACCTGTTTTTCAGGATGAATCAAATGGGTAATACTGGAGCTAACAGGCCTGGAGGTAGTTTTAAGAGTATTGTTAGTAGTGGGGCTGGCAGGTGTATTGGTGTGGGCTGAATCCGTCATCACAAGTTCACAAGGCAATATTTGAGTCAACGCTAAATAAATAACAGGGTGCTGGCAAGGTCAACCCTGATTTATTTTTATCAGACAAAATAATTACCTGCATCAGCAGCGACTGCAATTTGGCAACGGTTTTAAAGGAAAAGATAACACAGTCATAAAATCACGCATGATTTAATGGCTGTTTAATAACGAGTTCAGCACACATACTGACTAGCCGGAGGTAAACTGATGCAGACAGCACTACGGGTCCATTATTTCCAGCATATCTTGCATGAAGGTTATGGCAGCCCGGAACATTATTTAAAAGAAAAAGGCGCAGTATTCAGCCATACCGAGTTTTTTGCACTGGATAAAGGCCAGCAAGCCAGCAACTTGCCTAGCACCGATGAGATTGACCTGCTGATCGTCATGGGCGGGGTGATGAGTGTAAACGATGAAGCCACTTATCCATGGTTAAAACAGGAGAAACAATGGATTCGGGAGTTCATAGCCAAAGACAAGCCAATCATTGGGTTATGTCTGGGTGGGCAACTGATTGCCAGTAGTCTGGGGGCGCAGGTTCATAAGAACAAGTATGAAGAAATTGGCTGGTGGTCGATTTTCAAGGTCGATGGAGCTGCCCAGCACGATCCATCACAGCATATTTTTGATTTTCCTGATGACCTGATTGCCTTGAGCTGGCATAACGAAACCTTTGAGTTACCTGAGGGTGCTGTATTACTGGCCGGCAGTGCAGCCTGTTCAAAGCAGGCCTATCAGTATAAGCACAATGTGCTGGCTTTCCAGTTTCATCCGGAAATCACGCCTGTTAATCTGGCCTTGTTTCTGGAAGAAAAGCCGGATATGGAAAACAAGGATGGGACCTATATTCAGTCATTCCATGAACTGATGGCTACTTCGCTGGATACCTTTAAGCCCGCAAACGAAATGCTCAACCGCGCCATTGATTTTGTACTGCAAGCCACTGCACAGGCACAAAGACTCAATTCTGTCAAAGCCGCTAAAAACAACGTTCAGCCCACATAAGTTTGCTTGCTTTTAAGCCAGTTTGTCCCTACAATAGCCAGCCTTCGAGAAACTTGGTTTTCTCAAGCGGCTGTGTTTTGCCTGTCAAAACCAGCCATGACAGTCGTGGCATCGTTCACGACCTTAGTGATTTTCACTGCCTTTGACCCTCAAGCTTGAGGCGCGTCAAGGGTGATTCTTTATTATTTGGCTTGGAGTAACTGGTATGGCTAACCAGAGAATCCGTATCCGCCTGAAGTCGTTTGATCATCGTCTGATTGATCAGTCTGCCCAGGAGATCGTAGAGACCGCTAAGCGCACTGGTGCGCAAGTTTGCGGCCCGATTCCGATGCCTACTCGCATCGAACGCTTTAACGTACTGACTTCCCCACACGTCAACAAAGACGCGCGTGATCAGTATGAGATCCGTACCCACAAACGCATGGTTGATATCGTACAGCCAACTGATAAAACAGTTGACGCGCTGATGAAACTTGATCTTGCTGCTGGTGTAGACGTACAGATCGCATTGGGCTAATCCTAGATTAGTTCGTGCAGTGTTAAGGCTTTCGGTAAGTTGATGCAACTAAATGCTTTTCTAAATAGCAAAACTGCTCAACAAGCCGCTTTTTAAGAGGTTAAACAAATGGCTATTGGTCTAGTCGGTCGTAAGTGCGGTATGACCCGTATCTTCACAGAAGCCGGCGTCTCCGTGCCAGTCACGGTGATCGAAGTCGATCCAAACCGTATTACTCAAATCAAAACACTGGAAACTGATGGCTACCAGGCTGTGCAGGTTACCACTGGCGAACGTCGCGAATCTCGCGTTACCAACGCCCAGAAAGGTCACTATGCCAAAGCGGGTGTTGCTGCAGGCCGTGTTGTGAAAGAGTTCCGCGTTAACGAAGCTGACCTTGATGGTCGTGAAGTTGGCGGTACTATCGGTGTGGACGTGTTCACCGTAGGTCAGATCGTTGACGTTACTGGTCAGAGCAAAGGTAAAGGCTTCCAGGGTGGTGTTAAGCGCTGGAATTTCCGCACACAAGATGCAACTCATGGTAACTCGGTTTCTCACCGTGTACATGGTTCTACTGGTCAAAACCAGACACCTGGTCGCGTGTTCAAAGGCAAGAAAATGGCCGGACACATGGGTGACGAGCGTGTAACCGTACAAGGTCTTGAAGTGGTATCTATTGACGCTGAACGTTCTGTTCTGGTGGTTAAAGGTGCTGTACCCGGTTCGATTGGTGGCGACGTTATCGTTCGTCCGACCATCAAGGCCTGAGGGATATTAACGTGAATCTGAAGACTGTTTCTGGTGCAGCTGTTGAGCTGTCCGACGTTGCCTTCGGCAGAGAATTCAACGAAGCCTTGGTACACCAAGTGGTAACTGCTTATCTGGCAGGTACTCGTCAAGGCTCTAAAGCACAAAAATCTCGTGCTGAAGTTTCTGGTGGCGGTAAAAAACCTTTTAAACAAAAAGGTACTGGTCGCGCCCGTGCGGGTTCTATTCGTAGCCCGATCTGGCGTGGTGGTGGTAAAACTTTTGCAGCCCGTCCTCAAGACTGGTCTCAAAAAGTAAACCGCAAAATGTATCGTGGTGCGATGCAATGTATCCTGGCTGAACTGGTTCGTCAGGAACGTTTGGTACTGGTTGAAGATATTGCTGTATCTGCACCAAAAACCAAAGAATTGCTTGGCAAACTAAACGACCTAAATGCAACTCGTGCATTAATCGTGACTGATGCTATAGATGAAAATCTGTATCTGGCTGCGCGCAATATTCCTCACGTTGACGTGGTGGATGCTGCTGCGGTTAATCCGGTTAGCCTGATCGCGTTTGATAAAGTTGTGATGTCCGTAAATGCTGCCAAGAAACTTGAGGTAGAACTAGGATGAATAACGCACGCTTGTATCAAGTCCTAAAAGGACCACACTACTCTGAAAAAGCTCAGGTACTGGGTGACACGCTTGGCGTTCAAGTGTTTAAAGTTGACGTCAACGCCACCAAGCTTGAGATTAAAAAAGCGGTTGAAACTCTTTTTGGTGTTCAGGTTGAATCTGTGAACACATTAAACCAGAAAGGTAAAACCAAACGCTTTGGCCGTACTGTTGGACGTCGTTCTGACAGCAAAAAAGCATACGTCACCCTGAAAGCTGGCCAGGATGTTCAAATGGCTGACTTGGGCGATACCGCTGAGAGCACAGCGGAGTAAGGACGAAAATTATGCCTATTCAAAAATGTAAACCAACGTCTCCAGGACGTCGCTTTGTAGAGAAAGTGGTTCATCCACATCTGTTCAAAGGCCGCCCTCTGGCTGCGTTGACTGAAAATAAGAAAAAAACTGGTGGCCGTAATAACAACGGTCATATCACCACACGTCACGTAGGTGGTGGTCACAAGCAGTTGTACCGTGTAATCGACTTCAAACGTACCAAAGATGGCATTCCAGCCACTGTTGAGCGCATTGAATACGATCCTAACCGTACCGCACACATCGCACTGTTAAAGTATGCCGATGGCGAGCGTCGCTACATCATCGCCCCTAAAGGCCTGAGTGTTGGTGATAGCGTACAGTCAGGTAATGATGCGCCGATCCGTACTGGTAATTGCTTGCCACTGCGCAACATGCCACTGGGTTCTACCCTGCATAACCTTGAGCTGAAAATTGGTAAAGGCGCGCAATTAGCACGTTCTGCTGGTACTTCTGTTCAATTGCTGGGTCGTGATGGTAGCTACGCAATCATCCGTTTGCGTTCTGGCGAAATGCGTAAAGTGCATATCGAGTGCCGTGCAGTTCTGGGTGAAGTTTCCAACTCAGAAAACAACCTGCGCTCACTGGGTAAAGCTGGTGCAAGCCGCTGGCGTGGTGTTCGTCCTACCGTTCGCGGTATGGCAATGAACCCGGTTGATCACCCGCATGGTGGTGGTGAAGGCCGCAACAAGGGTATGCATCCAGTAAGTCCTTGGGGTCAAAAATCCAAGGGTTATAAGACTCGTAGCAACAAGCGTACGACTAACATGATCATCCGTGATCGTCGCGTCAAGTAAGGAATTAGAATATGCCTCGTTCTCTGAAAAAAGGCCCGTTCGTCGATGCGCATCTGTTTGCCAAAGTCGAAGCTGCTGTAGCTGCCAACTCTCGCAAGCCGATCAAAACCTGGTCACGTCGCTCGATGATTCTGCCGGACTTTGTGGGTCTAACCCTCTCTGTTCATAATGGTCGTAACCATGTTCCTGTGATTATCACTGAACACATGGTTGGTCATAAACTTGGTGAATTTGCGCCAACCCGTACCTATCGCGGTCACGGTGTTGACAAGAAATCCAAACGGTAAGGTGTCAAAATGGAAGTAACTGCTAAATTACGCGGTGCGGCCATCTCGGCCCAGAAAGCTCGCCTGGTCGCTGACCTGGTCCGTGGCAAGCCGGTTGGACGCGCACTTGAAATTCTGTCATTCAGCAATAAAAAAGCAGCTGTTCTGGTGAAAAAAGCACTGGAATCTGCAATTGCGAATGCAGAACACAACAATAGCTTGGATGTTGATGATCTGAAAGTCTCTACAATCTATGTAGATGAAGGCATTACCTTAAAACGCATTCTACCGCGTGCTAAGGGTCGTGCAGATCGCATCAGCAAGCGTACCTGTCACATCACCGTTAAGGTAGGGGTTTGATATGGGTCAGAAAGTTCATCCAATCGGTATCCGCCTTGGTGTAGTGAAGCGTCATAACGCCAACTGGTATGCCAATCCGAAAAATTATGCTGAATATTTGCTAAAAGACCTACAGGTTCGTGATTTCTTGCACAAGAAATTAAAATCTGCCATGGTCAGCAAAATCCTGATTGAGCGTCCTACTGGTGCTGCCAAAGTCATCATTAGCACTGCACGTCCAGGTATTGTGATTGGCAAAAAAGGCGAAGACATTGAGAAGCTGCAGCGTGAGCTGACCCAGATCATGGGTGTGCCTGCACAAGTCAGCATCAATGAAATTGACAAGCCTGATCTTGATGCCCGTCTGGTTGCGGAAAGCATTGCTTCCCAACTGGAAAAGCGTGTGATGTTCCGCCGTGCCATGAAACGCGCTGTACAGAACTCCATGCGTGCTGGTGCCAAAGGGATCAAGGTTGAAGTATCTGGTCGTCTGGGTGGTGCAGAGATTGCCCGTACCGAATGGTATCGTGAAGGCCGTGTGCCATTGCATACCCTGCGTGCAGACATTGACTACTCAACCATGCGTGCTGAAACAACCTACGGTACGATTGGCGTTAAAGTATGGATTTTCCGTGGTGAGATCCTGGGCGGTATGCGTCAGGTATTGAATCCGGCTCCTGCTGATGAGCGTCAGCCTAAGCGTCGTGGTGGTCGTGATGACCGTCGTAACGAAGGCCGTAATGATGGTGAAAACCGTCGCGGACGTGGTGAAGGCCGTGGACGTGGTGAAGGCCGCGCTGCTGCAGACAAGGGAGAATAATCCATGTTGCAACCAAAACGCACCAAATTCCGTAAAGTGCACAAAGGCCGTAACACCGGTCTGGCAAATCGCGGAAGCACAGTCGCATTTGGTACGATTGCGCTGAAATCTGTTGAGCGTGGTCGTATTACAGCTCGTCAAATTGAAGCTGCTCGTCGTGCCATTAACCGTCGTGTTAAACGTGGCGGTAAAATCTGGATCCGTGTATTTCCAGACAAGCCAATTACTCAAAAGCCTTTAGAAGTCCGTATGGGTAAAGGTAAGGGTAGCGTGGAGTACTGGGTTTGCGAGATTCAACCTGGCAAAATCCTGTACGAAATGGAAGGGGTTTCAGAAGAACTGGCTCGTGAAGCGTTCACACGTGCAGCAGCCAAGCTTCCGTTCAAAACCGCTATTGTGACTCGGACGGTAATGTAATGAATACCAAAGATTTACGCGAAAAATCGGTTGAAGAGTTGAATGCTGCGCTTGATGAGCAACAACTGAATCAATTTCGTCTACGTATGGCGAAAGCAACTGGTCAACTGGGCAAAACGCATGAAGTGCAACTTGCCCGTAAAGCCATTGCACGCATTAAAACTCTCCTCACCGAGAAACAGGGGAACGGACAATGAGCGAACAAAGTACTCAACGTACGCTGACTGGCAAAGTAGTGAGTGACAAGATGGAGAAATCCATTACTGTCCTGATTGAGCGCCGGGTTCAGCATCCTGTGTATGGCAAAATGATCCGCCGTTCCACGAAGTTACACGCCCATGATGAAAACAATGTTGCCAAACTTGGCGATATCGTCACCATCAAAGAAAGCCGTCCTATTTCTAAAACCAAAGCTTGGACTTTGGTTGAAGTTGTAGAAACAGCTGGGCAAAACTAGTTCTTATTGCATCATCGGTTAAATTCAGGTAGCATTTGCGCCTTTCGAATTGACCGATGATGCTCGGTTTTGGAGTAGGGCAATGATTCAGACCGAAACGATGCTCGACGTGGCAGACAACAGCGGCGCTCGCCGTGTTCAGTGCATTAAAGTACTGGGCGGTTCGCATCGTCGTTACGCTTCCGTTGGCGACATTATCAAAGTGACCGTGAAGGAAGCAATTCCACGTGGTCGTGTCAAGAAAGGCGATGTAATGAACGCAGTTGTCGTTCGTACAAAATTCGGTATTCGCCGTCCGGACGGTTCTCTGATCCGTTTTGACGACAATGCTGCCGTGTTGTTAAACAACAACAAGGCACCGATTGCCACCCGTATTTTCGGGCCAGTGACTCGTGAACTTCGTACTGAACAGTTCATGAAGATCATCTCATTGGCACCAGAAGTTCTGTAAGAGGCAGTCATGGCGAAGATCAAGAAAGGCGATCAGGTTATCGTGATCGCAGGTAAAGAAAAAGGCAAACAGGGTACTGTTCTGTCTGTTACTGGTGACCGTGTTAAGGTTGAAGGCCTTAACCTGGTTAAGAAGCACAAAAAAGCCAACCAGGCTACGGGCGCTGAAGGCGGTATCGTAACCCAGGAAGCTGCGCTTCATATTTCTAACGTGGCGGTTTTTAACGCTACAACCCAAAAGGCTGACCGTGTTGGTTACCAGATTGATGAAAACGGCGTTAAAACCCGTATTTACAAATCAAATGGTGAATCAGTGGCGGTAGCGAAGTAATAGGTTGATCGGCAATGGCCAGACTTAAAACACGTTACAACGAAGAAATCAAAGCCCAGTTGCAAGAGCAATTAGGCTTGAAAAATGTGATGGAAATTCCTCGCATTACTAAAATTACCCTGAACATGGGTGTAGGTGGCGCAACTCAAGACAAGAAATTGTTGGAAGGTGCGGTATCAGATATGACGTTAATCGCTGGTCAAAAGCCAGTGGTAACACATGCACGTAACTCTATTGCCGGTTTTAAAGTCCGTGAAGGATGGCCAATTGGCTGTAAAGTTACGCTGCGTGGTGATCAGATGTACGAATTTCTGGATCGTCTGATTTCTATTACTATTCCGCGTATTCGTGACTTCCGTGGTTTTTCGCCTAAGTCTTTTGACGGTCGTGGTAATTACTCACTGGGTCTCAAGGAACAAATCGTGTTCCCTGAAATCGAGTTTGATAAAATTGATCGTATCCGTGGTATGGACATTACTGTTACTACTACTGCCCGTACAGATGACGAAGGCCGTGCACTATTGCGTGCGTTTGGCTTCCCGTTTAAATAAGAGGTCAATATGGCTAAGAAAAGCATGATTAATCGCGAGTTAAAGCGCGAAAAAACAGTTGCTAAATATGCTGCCAAGCGCGCTGAACTGAAAGCAACCATTGCTAACGGTACTGCAAGCGATGAAGAGCGTATGGATGCAATGCTGAAACTACAGGCATTGCCACGTGATGCATCTCCTGTTCGTCAACGTAACCGTTGTGGTTTAACAGGCCGTCCGCATGGCTATTTCCGCAAGTTCGGCTTAAGCCGTAACATGTTGCGTTTAATGGTTATGCAGGGTGATGTCCCTGGCGTGGTTAAGGCAAGCTGGTAAGGAGCAACATACATGAGTATGCAAGATACCGTTGCCGACATGCTAACCCGTGTTCGTAACGCACAAATGGCAAAGAAAGCAACTGTTTCAATGCCACAATCCAAATTGAAGCAAGCCATTGCCGGCGTGCTTCAGTCTGAGGGTTATATTGCCAGTACTGAAGTTACCGATGTTGAAGGTAAACCAACACTGACGCTGACCCTGAAATACTTTGAAGGCAAGCCAGTTATTGAAACCGTGAAGCGTGTAAGCCGTCCAGGTTTGCGTCAGTATCGCGGCAAAAATGACTTACCACGCGTTAAGCAAGGTTTGGGCATTGCAATTGTTTCAACAAGTAAAGGCATCATGACCGATCGCGCTGCACGTGCTGCTGGCGTTGGCGGTGAAGTGATTGCTTTTGTTTCCTAATAGGTGATTCCTCATGTCTCGTGTGGCTAAAGCCCCGGTTACTGTACCCTCTGGTGTTACAGTAACCCAGAACGGCCAGCAGGTCGAAGTGAAAGGCAGTAAAGGTACACTGGCTTTCAACCTGCATGCGCTGGTCGAGCTAAAACAGGAAGACGGTAAAGTTCTGATTGCTCCAGCAAATGATAATCAAGAAAGCTGGATGCAGGCAGGTACCGCTCGTGCCGTTTTAAATAACTTGGTGACTGGTGTTAGCAACGGTTTCGAACGTAAGCTGCAATTGGTTGGTGTAGGTTATAAAGCTCAGGTGAAAGGTACTGTTGTAAACCTGAACCTGGGTTACTCCCATCCGATTGATTTCCAGCTGCCAGAAGGCGTGACTGCCGAAACCCCGACTCCAACTGAAATTATCCTGAAATCTATTGATAAGCAGGCGTTGGGTCAGGTAGCTGCTAACATCCGTTCTTTCCGTCCACCAGAGCCTTATAAAGGTAAAGGTGTACGTTACTCGGATGAAGTCATTCTCCGTAAAGAAGCTAAGAAGAAATAAGGCACGAGGTTCTGTATGAACGACAAGAAACAATCCCGTTTGCGTCGTGCCAAAAGCACGCGCTTGCACATTCGTGCATTGGGTGCGACTCGTCTGTGTGTAAACCGCACACCGCGTCACATCTATGCTCAAATCATTTCCCCAGAAGGTGGTAAAGTACTGGCGCAAGCTTCTACTTTAGACGCACAATTACGTTCTGGCGCAACTGGCAACGTTGATGCAGCTACTAAAGTAGGTGCATTAATTGCTGAGCGTGCTAAAGCTGCTGGTATTACCAAAGTAGCGTTCGACCGTTCTGGTTTTAAATATCATGGTCGTATTAAAGCCTTGGCTGATGCTGCCCGTGCTGGCGGTCTGGAGTTCTAATCATGGCAAAAGTTGAACAAAACGAAGGCTTTGTTGAGAAGCTGGTTGCTGTAGACCGCGTTGCCAAGGTAGTTAAAGGTGGCCGTATTTTCTCTTTCACTGCGTTAACCGTAGTGGGTGATGGCAATGGTCGCGTGGGCTTTGGTCGTGGCAAAGCGCGTGAAGTTCCAGCTGCAATTCAAAAAGCGCTGGAAGCTGCTCGCCGCAACATGATCAGTGTAGAGCTAAATGGTACAACCCTGCAACATCCGGTAAATTCTTCACATGGTGCAAGCCGCATTTATATGCAGCCTGCCTCTGAAGGTACTGGTGTAATTGCTGGTGGTGCAATGCGCGCTGTACTTGAAGTTGCTGGTGTACAAAACGTATTGGCAAAATGCTACGGTTCTACCAATGCAACCAACGTGGTGTATGCAACTTTCAAAGGTCTAAAAAATATGACCTCTGCTGAGAAAGTTGCTGCTAAACGTGGTAAGACTGTCGAAGAAATTCAAGGGTAATTTGACATGAAAACAATCAAGGTTACCCAGATCAAATCTTCTGCCCATCGCTTAAAAAATCATAAGCTATGTTTGCAAGGATTAGGTCTGCGTCGCATTGGTCACACTGTTGAAGTGCAGGACACGCCTTCAAACCGTGGTATGATCAATAAAGTATACTATATGGTAAGCGTTGAGCCAGTTGATAATGGAGTGCAGCCATGACTTTGCGTTTAAATGAGCTTGCTCCTGCTGAAGGTGCAAAGCGCGAACATCGCCGCTTGGGTCGTGGTATTGGTTCTGGCTTGGGCAAAACTGGTGGCCGTGGTGTGAAAGGTCAAACTTCACGCTCAGGTGGTGGAATCCGTGCCGGCTTTGAAGGCGGCCAGATGCCAATTTACCGTCGCTTGCCTAAGTTTGGTTTTACCAGCCAACTTGCACTTAAAACTGCTGAAGTGCGTTTATCTGAACTGAACAAGGTTGAAGGTGACGTTGTAAGTCTGGCAACTTTAAAAGCTGCCAACGTCGTGCGTCAGGACAAAATCCGTGCCCGTATCGTACTTTCAGGTGAAATCACTCGTGCATTCACAGTGCAGGGTGTTGCTCTGACCAAAGGCGCTAAAGCTGCAATTGAAGCAGCTGGCGGCAAGGTTGAGGAGTAATCCCAAGTGGCTATGCCCCCAAACTCAACAATCAATAACGTTCAACGAGCAATAAAAGGTCCTGCATTTCATCAGAAATACCGGGAAATCATTCAGCGAATGCTTTTTTTGCTAGGTGCATTATTAGTGTTTCGTTTGGGATCGCATATTCCAGTGCCTGGAATTAATCCAGAACGGTTAGCACAGCTATTTGAACAGAATAAGGATACTATCCTTAGCCTGTTCAATATGTTTTCGGGTGGTGCCCTCCAGCGCATGTCGATTCTTGCGCTGGGCATCATGCCTTATATTTCTGCTTCAATTATTGTTCAGTTGATGGCGACTGTTGTGCCTTCACTTGAATCGCTTAAAAAAGAAGGCGAAGCAGGTCGCCGCAAAATCAATCAGTACACGCGCCAGGGAACCTTGTTTCTAGGTCTGGTACAGGCGATTGGAATGTGCGCGGGACTGCAAAGTCAGGGGATAACTCTGTCTACAGGCTTAAGTTTTTATGTGCCTGCAGTGACTTCTTTGGTAGCGGGTACTATGTTTCTGATGTGGCTCGGTGAGCAAATTACCGAGCGTGGCATTGGTAATGGTATTTCAATGATTATTTTTGCGGGGATTGTGGCGGGTTTACCTGGCATTGTTCTGCAATCGGTAGAATCCATTCAGCAGGGTCAAAGCAGTTTAATTGGCCTGTTGCTGCTGGGAATTTTAAGTCTTGCTGTCATTGCTGCCGTAATCTTTATCGAAAAAGCACAGCGCCGTATTCCTGTGAACTATGCACAAAAGCAACAGGGTAGGAAAGTATTTACTGCACAGCAAACCCATTTGCCATTAAAAATTAATATGGCTGGGGTGATTCCTGCAATTTTTGCCAGTTCTTTGCTGTTATTTCCAGCAAGCCTGGGTCAATGGGTAGGAAGCGCTGATCCAAACGCGGGCTTCATCAAGCGTTTTCTGCAGGATATGGCATTGGTATTGTCACCAGGTCAGCCTTTGTACCTCGTGCTGTTTGGCGGTTTGATTATCTTCTTTTGTTACTTTTATACCGCCTTGGTATTTAGTCCTAAAGAAGTATCAGAAAATTTAAAACGTAGCGGTGCTTATGTGCCTGGCATTCGTCCTGGTGATCAAACAGCCCGTTATTTGGACCATATTCTCAATCGATTGACTTTTATTGGTGCAATCTATATTACCGTAGTGTGTTTGATGCCTATGGTATTGCAAAGTGCATTTGGTGTGCCTTTCCATTTGGGAGGAACTTCATTGCTCATTGTAGTAGTTGTGGTGATGGATTTTATGGCGCAGCTACAGGCGCATTTAACCTCACATCAGTATGAGAACCAGTCATTGATGAAAAAGTCACCTTCCTTGCTGAACAAGTAAGTGCTTGCGTGATTCAACCTGAAGGGTGTTTAACATGAAAGTTCAAGCTTCTGTTAAAAAAATTTGCGGTAACTGTAAAGTGATCCGCCGTAATGGGGTAATTCGCGTAATTTGCAGCGCAGAACCTCGCCACAAGCAGCGTCAAGGCTAGTTTTTTAATAAACTGACTTACCTGTTGATTTCACTAGGTGAATTGCGTTATTATCCGCCCCCTCATAATTGATGGGGCGGTTGATTTTTCAATTGCCTTTTTGGAGAAAATGAATGGCTCGTATTGCCGGTGTTAACATTCCGGATAACAAGCACGCTGTCATTTCTTTAACTTACATTTTTGGTATTGGCCGTCATACTGCTGCTAACATTCTAGCTGCTGTAGGAATTACTGCTACTACCAAAATCCGTGAGTTATCGGATGCGCAGTTGGATGCGATTCGTGCCGAAGTTGCCAAGGTTCCTACCGAGGGTGATCTTCGTCGTGAAATTTCCATGAACATTAAACGTTTGATGGATTTAGGCTGCTATCGTGGTCTTCGTCATCGTCGTGGCTTGCCTGTTCGTGGTCAGCGCACCAAAACCAACGCTCGTACTCGCAAGGGTCCGAAAAAACCAATTAAGAAATAATTGCTCTGGAAGCTAAAAGATGGCTAAAGATACCCGCGCCCGTAAGAAGGTCACCAGGACCGTTTCTGAAGGGATCGCTCACATTCATGCTTCTTTTAATAACACCATTGTGACCATTACCGATCGTCAAGGTAATGCACTGGCCTGGGCCACCTCCGGTGGACAGGGCTTCCGTGGCTCGCGTAAATCTACTCCGTTTGCTGCTCAGGTAGCAGCTGAAGTTGCTGGTAAAGCAGCTTTGGATTACGGTTTAAAAAATCTGGATGTTCTTGTTAAAGGGCCAGGTCCAGGTCGTGAGTCTGCGGTGCGTGCATTAGGCGCAGTGGGTTATAAAATTAACAGCATTACCGATGTGACACCTATTCCTCACAACGGCTGCCGTCCGCCTAAAAAACGTCGCGTATAAGGAGACTCATTCATGGCTCGCTATATAGGTCCAAAATGCAAGCTCTCCCGCCGCGAAGGGACAGACCTGCAGTTAAAATCTGGCGTTAAACCGTTTGACGTCAAAACCAAAAAGGCTGGTAAACCACCAGGCCAACATGGCCAAAGTCGTGGTAAACAGTCCGAGTATTCGTTACAGTTACGTGAAAAACAAAAAGTACGTCGTATGTACGGTGTTTTAGAGCGTCAATTCAGTAACTATTACAAAGAAGCCGCTCGTTCCAAAGGTGCAACAGGTGACAACTTGCTGCAATTGCTGGAAAGCCGTTTAGACAACGTTGTGTATCGCATGGGCTTCGGCTCTACGCGTGCTGAAGCGCGTCAGCTGGTGAGCCATCGCAGCATTACCCTGAATGGTCGTCGCGTAAACATCGCGTCAATCCAGGTTAAATCCGGTGATGTGATTGCTGTACATGAAGGTGCAAAAAACCAGTTGCGTATTAAAAATGCAATTGAACTTGGTACTCAGCGCGGTATTGCTTCCTGGTTGGAAGTTGATCATACCAAGATGGAAGGTACGTTCAAGTCTGCACCTGATCGTTCCGATCTGCCTGCCGAAATCAACGAAAGCTTGATTGTTGAATTGTATTCGAAATAATCCCTTGAGGTGGCAATATGACGCGTACTGCAAACGAGTTTCTGACTCCGCAAGCGATTAAAGTCGATGCGGTCAGTGGAACCTCGGCAAAAGTAATTCTTGAGCCTTTAGAGCGTGGTTTTGGCCACACTTTAGGTAATGCCTTGCGTCGCATTTTACTTTCGTCACTGCCGGGCGCTGCCGTGGTTGAGGCAGAGGTAGAAGGTGTCGAGCATGAGTACAGTACTTTAGAAGGCTTGCAGCAGGACATCGTCGAGCTCTTGCTGAACCTTAAAGGATTGTCAATTAAACTGTTCGAACAGAACGAAGCGTATTTGACATTGGATAAACAAGGTCCTGGCGAAGTTACTGCCGCTGACCTGCGTTTACCGCATAATGTTGAAATCGTTAATCCAGAACATGTACTGGCAACGCTGGGTGCTAATGGCCATTTAAAAATGCGCCTGAAAGTAACCCAGGGCCGTGGCTATGAGCCTGCTGATGTCCGCTTTCCGGAAGGGGAAACCCGTCCGGTTGGCCGTTTGCAGCTTGATGCCAGCTATAGCCCGATCAAGCGTGTTTCTTACACTGTAGAGAATGCACGTGTTGAGCAGCGTACTGATCTGGACAAACTGGTTATTGATCTGGAAACCAATGGTACTGTAGATCCGGAAGAAGCAATTCGTAAAGCTGCAACCATTTTGCAGCAACAGATTGCCATTTTTGTTGACCTGCAAAAAGACCATGCCCCAGAGCCTGTACAAAGTCGTGAAGAAGTTGATCCGATTTTGTTGCGTCCAGTTGATGATCTGGAATTAACCGTTCGTTCTGCCAACTGTTTGAAGGCAGAAAACATTTACTACATTGGTGATCTGGTACAACGTACTGAGGTTGAGCTGTTAAAAACGCCTAACCTGGGTAAAAAATCGTTGACCGAGATTAAAGATGTGTTGGCTTCCAAAGGCTTGTCGCTTGGCATGCGCTTAGATAACTGGCCACCTGCCAGTCTGCGTGTGGATGATCGCTTTGCTTACCGTAGCCGTTAATTAGTAGGACTATTCACCATGCGTCATCGTAATAGTGGTGTGAAATTAGGTCGTACCAGCAGCCACCGTAAGGCCATGTTCCAGAATATGGCTAACTCGCTGTTTGAACACGAGCTGATCAAAACAACCTTGCCTAAAGCTAAAGAGCTTCGCCGTGTTGCCGAGCCTTTAATCACTTTGGCGAAACATGATACTGTTGCTAACCGTCGTCTGGCTTTTGCCCGTACCCGTAGTGCTGCAGTTGTTGGTAAGTTATTTACTGAGCTTGGCCCTCGTTATAAAGAGCGTCAAGGTGGCTATTTGCGCGTACTGAAAGCTGGCTTCCGTGCTGGCGATGCTGCGCCAATGGCTTATGTTGAATTAGTGGATCGCTCCCTGACTCAACCTGCTGCTGAATAAGCAGAGCAGTAGAAAAGACCGGCCCTAGCGCCGGTTTTTTTATGCCAGAAGGTTTTTATAGGATCAGGATCAATTATGATAGACACATCATCCTTAAAGCCAGTTTTCTGATGTCGACATTATCTGTGATTGAACTTGAAACAGCTGCAAATCCACAATTTACAGTGATCTGGTTACATGGCTTGGGTGCCAATGGCAATGATTTTGTACCCGTCATTCCCGAGCTAAAGTTGTCATCCCAACATCCTGTGCGGTTTATATTTCCAAATGCACCAGAAATCCCGGTAACCATCAACGGGGGATATATCATGCCTGCCTGGTATGACATTCTGGAAATGTCAGCTGATCATCGAAAGGTAGATCAGGCCGGAATCCAGCGCAGTGTTGAACAGATTCGTCAGTTAATTAGCCGCG
The DNA here is from genome assembly GCF_000619845.1 of Alkanindiges illinoisensis DSM 15370. GTDB lineage: Bacteria > Pseudomonadota > Gammaproteobacteria > Pseudomonadales > Moraxellaceae > Alkanindiges > Alkanindiges illinoisensis. Next base: position 240,003 of record NZ_KK211037.1, read on the forward strand.
AAAACCAGCGTGGTATTCCTTCTTCCCATATCTTTCTAGCAGGCTTCTCTCAGGGCGGCGCAATTGCTTATCAAGCAGCTTTAAGCCATACAGTACGATTGGCGGGTGTAATTGCCCTGTCGACCTATATTCCAGATGCGCAGGTGTTGCAGGCGCAGTTTAATGCCGTACAGCAGCAACTTCCGGTATTGATTGCGCATGGCCAGTATGATGGTGTGGTGCCGCTACAAATGGGAAAAAATGCCTGTATTGCTGTTGAACAGCTAGGATGTTTGGTCAACTGGTATGAGTATGGCATAGAGCATCAGGTGTGCCTTGAAGAAATCCATGAAATTGGAACTTGGCTGGCTAAGCAAATTGACCGCATAAAAAATCTGCACTAGGCATATCGTTCTGTGCGAATTTATCCTAAATTATTAGTGTATTTACTCTAATGGCCTAAATTGACATTGACTATTGTCAATTTAGTGACTATGTTTTAGGCAAGTTAATTCGGATTGATGACACAGATGGCTCAACATTTTGATATATTGATTATTGGTGCAGGTATTTCAGGGATTGGTAGCGCCGTACACTTGAAACTCAAGGCACCACAGAAAAAATTTGCGATTCTGGAGCGTCGTGAAAGTATCGGTGGAACCTGGGATTTGTTCCGTTATCCGGGAATTCGTTCGGATTCTGACATGTCCACTTTTGGTTTTGAGTTTAAGCCGTGGACTCAATCCAAAGTACTGGCTGATGGCACTTCAATCCGCAATTATGTGAATGAAACTGCCAAAGAATATAATATTTTTGAGCATATTCATTTCCAGCGTCAGGTGAAAACAGCCAACTGGTCTTCAGCCAAAAAAATGTGGGAACTTGAAGTACTGAATGTTGCTAATAATACGACTGAACAGTGGACTGCGGACTTCCTGCTGGGCTGTACCGGTTATTATAATTATGACCAAGGTTTTAAACCGGCTTACCCAGATGAAGACAAGTTTAAGGGCACTGTAATTCAGCCGCAACACTGGCCTGAGAATCTGGATTATAGCGGCAAGAAAGTGGTGATTATTGGTAGTGGTGCTACTGCTATTACACTGGTGCCTTCGATGGCAGACAAGGCTGCGCATGTCACCATGCTCCAGCGCTCGCCAACCTATATTGCGACAGTTCCTGCTATTGATGCCCTGTACGACAAGATGAAGAAATTCATGCCGGAAAAAGTGGCGTATCAGTTGACCCGTAGCCGTAATATTGGGGTGCAACGTCTGGTGTTTAAACTGTCACAGGAAAAACCGGAACTGGTGAAAAAATTCCTGTTAAAGGCAGTTAAACTTCAGGTCGGCAAGCATGTGGACATGAAGCATTTTACCCCGAATTACAATCCCTGGGATCAGCGCCTGTGTGTGGTGCCGGATGGTGACTTGTTTAAAACCATTAAACGCGGTAAAGCTTCGGTTGAAACCGACCAGATTGAACGCTTTACTGAAAACGGGATATTGCTGAAATCTGGCAAACAGCTGGATGCCGATATTATTGTGTCTGCCACTGGGCTGAATATCCAGATTCTGGGTGGCCTGCAGGCTAGCATTGATGGCCAGCCAGTGAATACTTCCAATCACATGCTGTACAAAGGTGTATTGCTGAGTAATATCCCGAATGCTGCCATTATTATTGGCTATACCAATGCATCCTGGACGCTTAAAGTGGACGTGGCTGCTGATTATCTGGCACGTTTGTTTAACTATATGGACAAGAAGCACTATAAGGTTGTGTTGGCCAAGGCAGATGCCAGTGAGTTAACCGATGATACGGTGATGGGTAGTCTGGCCTCAGGATATATCAAGCGTGCCGAGCATGTGATGCCACGTCAGGGCAAAAGTGAACCATGGCGTGTTTCCATGAATTATCTAAAAGATAAGGCTGAGCTACGCAGCAGTAGCTTTGAAGATGATATACTGACCTTTGATGGTGGCAAGGCCAACAACAAAAAGCGCTTTAAGCTGTTTGGTTAAGCCCTGTTTTAAATCTAAATAAAAAAGTGCCTTATGGCACTTTTTTGTTGGTTGGAAATTTACGTCTAACTACGTCTATAAGTTGTGTTTTTGCATTGCTTTTTAATAATGTGCCATGTGCTGCAATGAGCGCATCAAAATCTAATTGAAGCAGGTTTTCAAAATCTGTTTGTAGACTTTTACCTTTTGGCGTGACCCGTTTTAACCAGGGGCCACCAATAAAAAGGCCAAGCCGAAAACCCATAATGAATAAAATGATTTTGGTGGCAAAGCTCATGTACTTCCAGTTAGTCCAGTACTGAATGCTATCGGTTGTAATGAGTAATTTGGCAGACCTGATGAATAATGCGGCTTCAGGATATTGCGCAGTATTAAAAATAAAAAATTCTGCATCGTTAATAGGCGGTTTTGTAGAGGAGCTAACGAAGCTATCAGGAACCAGTTCTTTATAGGTTGCGTGATTTGGTTGGCTCCAGAAATGCGCCTGATAGATATCAATATAAAACTGGTCATCCAGACCATGAAAATCGCCTAAACGAATAACATGCCGAACATGGCCTAACTGATTTAGCCGGTTTAATTCCTTCTCATTCATCCGCATAGCATTAATTAAAATTAAATCATTTTGCTATTTAACAATGACCATGTTGCGGTTCATGCTTAAACCCAATGCTATTTTAATACTGCCTTGTAATAGGTAAATATCAGGAAAAATTTCTATAAATGAATCATGCGGGTAAGCGGGGGCATAAGCAGTTTTAATCATGATGTCACCTATAAAATTTGTTATCAGTTTTGGGCCTTATTTTTCTTATATGCTTTAAGTTGCTTGCAGGCATTGGCTACTCAAGCATTTCTGTTCAGCTTAAAAAGTCAGTGCTGAAAGCCGTAGCAATAAAAAAGGCTATGCTGTTGCCAGAATAGCCCTGATTAAAAAGAGAATTAAAGCAGAAAGATTACAGGGTACGTGAAATCAGCTCTTTCATGATTTCATTAGTGCCCGCATAAATACGGTGCGCACGATTGTCCACATAAGCGCGGGCAACCGGATATTCCATCATGAAGCCATAACCGCCATGCAACTGCACGCATTCATCCACAATCTGGTTCACCATGTCAGATAACCAGTATTTGGCAGCCGCAGCAGCTTCAACGCTTAATGCATTTTGCACCTGTAGTTCCATGCAGCGATCGGCGTAGGTACGGCCAATATCAATTTTGGTACGCAGCTCAGCCAGCTTGAAGCGGGTGTTCTGGAATGCGCCAATCGGCTTGCCAAACGCTTTGCGATCCTTGGTGTACTGCACGGTATGGGCAAATACGGCTTCTGCTGCGGCTTGTGACATCAGACCCACCATCAGGCGTTCCCAAGCCAGTTCTTTCATCAGCATGATAAAGCCCATGCCTTCCATGCCCAGCAGGTTGGTTTTTGGCACCCGTACATTATCAAAAAACAGCTCGCAGGTATCCTGACCATGCATACCGACTTTTTTTAGCGGCTTGCCTTTGGTGAAGCCGGGTGCCTTGGCATCCATAATCAGCAGGGAAATGTTTTGTGCGCCTTTTTCGCTATTGCCGGTTTTTACGGCAACCACAGCCATGTCACACAGGTAGCCATTGGTAATAAAAATCTTGGAGCCATTTACAATATAGTCATCGCCATCAGCAACGGCTGTTGTGCGAATACCTTGCAGGTCAGAACCTGTACCCGGCTCGGTCATGGCAATCGCACCAACCACTTCACCAGTGGCCATTTTAGGCAACCAGGTGGATTTCTGGTCTTCATTGCCAAAGTTTAAAATATAGTTGGCCACAATATCAGAGTGCAGGGCAAAGCCAGAGGCTGAATCCAGCGCATAGGCCTGTTCTTCCATCAGAATGGCGCTGTACAGGCGGTCTACGCCACTGCCGCCATATTGTTCCGGCATCGTGGCGCACAGCAGGCCCAGCTCACCGGCCTTGTTCCAAAGCCCACGATCCAGATGCTGCTGCTCGGCCCATTTTTCATGGTAAGGGGCAATTTCAGTTTCAAAAAAACGGCGTGCGGTATCGCGGAAGGCTTCGTGCTCTTCGTTATAAATGGTACGTGGTGCCATTGGTGGCAAAGGACGGAGTAGGTTGGCTGCGCTCATGGGATTCCTTGCAAATAATCAGTGGGGTCAGCAAAAATGCTAATAAAACCTGGCACACAGTAAAGAAGATTATGGCCGGAGCAACAATGGGTTTTATTGCCAAAAACTGAGTAGTATCTACTGTTTTTGCCAATTTTCTGTCAAAGGCAGGACGGTGGATAAACCAGCAGCATGCTACACTACACCACGATTTTGATTGGCTGGAGTAAGGCATGAGTGATGACATCAGTTTGCATGACCGCAAGGTGATTTACCGTGCGCGTCGTGGCTTAAAAGAGCTGGATATTTATTTTGACCCTTATGTACGCCAGCATTACCTAACGGCACCTGAGGCTGAAAAACAGGCCTTTGCCTTACTGATTGAACAGGAAGACCCGGATTTGCTGGATTGGTTTATGGCAGTGAGTGAGCCAGAACAACCAGAGCTGGTTGAGATGATTGCAAAACTGAAAAATCTGCTGCATTAATTCAATAAGCCGCCATTGTCCATGCTGGTTGATGTGACGCTACGCCCAAGCCGTATGCAGCAGGTGATTCACTGGCTGACACTGGCCCTGCTGGCTGGATTAATCTGGACCAGTGGCTTGGCATGGCCGCTAGCGATAGTGCTGATTGGCATACTGCTGGGCCTGCATCTGGGCTGGCCCAAGCTGGTGGCAACGCGTTGTATTACAATGCTATGGCAGGGCGATAGCCAGAGCTGGTACTGGCAATACAGTCAGGGCAGGCGATACAGCGGTCAGTTGCTTCAAATTCGCTATTTAGGCCCTGTAATCCATCTGACCTTAACCACTACCCATCAACCGCCTCTCTATGTTGCTATCTGGCGCGATCAGGTTGATGAAACACAATGGCGGCGTTTAAGGGTGCTGCATGGATTAAATGATTCACAACAAAACGGGTTTTAAACCTGTCCATAACCTGCATTTCATTACAGCATTACATCAAAATATCAATGCTTTAGCGTTGCTCATCTTTATATAGTGAAAATAACAACTACCCTTTTGAAGCATTGTACTGCGCCATGATTTTAACAATGGCGATTTAACAGCAAAACATAGAACAGCCTGGGTAGAAACATTTAAGAAGTAAGGAGCCAGCAATGACAACATTAACAGCCATGATAGACGCATTAATCCAGCAGGCCAGTGGCCAGCATTCAGCATTGGCCGATGCAGGCTTTAAGGACCCAATGCATGGACAGGTGCTGGGTTTGGGAACCAAGCATGATCCTGTGACCCATACTGATCCTGCCCATATTGACCGTACAGTGGTGAATCAGGTCATTGATTCAGCGCTTGGAGGGCTGGCAGGCGGTAACATGCATGAGCATGCGTTTGCACAGCCTGAGCGACAGGCTTCCTTTATGCTCAAGCTGATTCCACTGGTATTACACTGGATTAAGCAGCAGGGTGGCTTGAATCCGGCCTTGCAGGTGTTACGACAAAAAGGGCTAGAATCCCAGGTTGCGTCATGGGTGGGGCCGGGAATTAATGATCGCATTACACCCGATATGCTTGATGGCCTGTTTGCCTCCGACAGCATTGAGCAGGTGACACAGCAGTTTGGTATTAGCACTGCGACAGCGCACACTGGCCTTGCGGTTGTGTTGCCACAGGTAATTGATATTCTCACCAGTTCCCGCAATGATGATTTATCCCATGCTGATATAGAAACCAATAACGTGCTGACCCGGCTTAGCCATTTGTAAATAGTGTAAAAACACTTAAAAACCACTGATTGATTGCCTGCGCTTGCAGGCTTTTCTTATTATAGACAGTGGGTTACATACTGTTACGTTACAGGCTTCTAAACTGTCGGGCAGGTTTTGCATGGTAAAAAAAATGAAATAATTTGAAAAGAATTTTAAAAATAAATACTTAAGTAAATATTGCTAAAAATTTTAAAAAATTGTCTGACAATCTTTCCGGATTATTGTTATGGATCAGCACTTGTCCGACAATCTATGCTCAAAAACTTCAAAAAATGCGTACATTTAGGCCATGAGTAACGTGGCTGTGACTCATATTACATTTATATTTCAAATAGAGGTAAAGATCATGATGACAGTTCCTGCTATTTTATATCCCGTGATTGCGTTCTTGTTTGCTGTAGTTGTTGGTCGTATTGGTACCATCATTATGGATCATTTCCGTAAGGATGAAATGCAGCTTAATTCAACGTCTGCCAGCATGAAGCCAAAATCAGCTCATGCGGGTATGACGGTTGCAAAACATGGCTAAACATTCAATAACCCTCAAGAAGCCTTGTATACACTAAGTGGTACAAGGCTTTTTTGTGGCCCGGTTTTTTGATGATCAGGCTTTTCGATCTGCAGTATTTATCATCCATTGATAACAGCAATAAGCATTAAGTCGGTCATTTCAATAATTATACTGACTTACCCATACATCATTCTGAATAAAACAATTTTCTCTTAACAAATTACCTCTTAATTAAGCCAGTTAAGCACGCTAGGTTAATGCTTTGCCCTAAAGCATTTATCGAAAGTCAGCGGGGTAACCTGCACATGCATTTTTGTGATGCTGATTCATGAGTAAAAACCAGCATGGCAATCTTCAAGAATGCCCATAGCGAACGAACAGCAAAATTAGGAGCTAACGATGTCAATTTCTGATACTGACCAGTATGCCAACCTTAAACAGCCCGGCACCGTGATGCCCACGCAGGGTTATCAGCATGGTACGGCACAAATACCGCGCAATAATACAAGCAAGAACAGCACTGCAAATAGCTCAGCCAGTACACGCTGCCGCCCTATTACCCGCCTGGGGCTAGGCGGTGTAGCGATTGGCAATGGATTTACCCCAACCTCTGATGCAGCAGCCCAGCATACCTTACAGGCTGCCATTGATGCTGGTATCCGCTATTTTGATACCTCACCGTGGTATGGACTGGGCTTAAGCGAGCGGCGCTTTGGCCATGCCCTGCATACCTTAAGGCCTGAGCATTACACGCTATCAACTAAGGTTGGGCGCATCCTAACGGCAACCCATCAGATTCCAGACACCATGTGGACTGATCCGGCACCATTTGACTATCGCTATGATTATTCGGCAGAGGGCGTCAGGCGTTCCATTGAGGACAGCTTGCAGCGTTTGGGCGTTTCGCAAATTGATATTGTGTATATCCATGACCTGTCGCCAGACAATGAAAAAGACCTGGGCATGCCGTGGGAACAGCGTTTTGAAGAAGCGGTGAAAGGGGCAATGCCTGAGCTAACCCGCATGCGTGAGGAAGGCATTATCAAGGCATGGGGTTTTGGGGTGAATAGCCCTGAACCCGTACTAAAAGCGCTGGAAGTCGCAGACCCGGATATCTTTTTGCTGGCCTGCCAGTATTCCTTACTGGATCACAGTCGGGCACTGCATGAAACCCTTCCAAAAATTGCTGAGAAGGGCGCTTCTGCGGTGATTGGTTCACCGTTGCTGGCAGGCTATCTGGGCGGGCGTGAGCGCTATTTGTATGACGGCACCATTCCTGAGTGGGCACCAGACAAACGCGCACGGGTACAGCGCGTGCTGGATGAATACGGGATTGATTTACGCACAGCGTCATTGCAATTTGCCGAAGCTCATCCCGCAGTGGCTGCCATTATTCCGGGCGCACGTACTGCCGCGCAGGTGGAAGCCAATGTACAGTCATTGGGGGTTGAAATCCCGCAAAGCTTTTGGGATGAACTGAAGTCTGAAAAGCTGATTGAGATTGATGCGCCTGTACCACAATCCCGTCAAGGTAATTGATCGGCACATAATTTGCGATCCACTGGCATTAAGTTAGAGAGGGGCAATATTGTCCCTCTTTATTTTCTTGGGCTGATTTATAGGTTAAGCCGCTTTAGCCATCTGATGCTGCTGGCAAGCCTGCCAAAAGTAGCGGGCAATGCCTTTGTGCGGCCTGCCATTTAAATCATGGGCAATTTCTGCCACGCTAATGATTGAATAGCCTTCATTACGCAAGGCCTTAATGCGTGCAGCAAGGTGGCAGACATTAAGCAATTTATCGGCTTCAAAGCGATTTAAACCTATGGCTGGATTGTGCTGTAAATGTTCAAGCACACGCTGTTTTTGCGCATCTTGAGTCAGGTTGGATAAAGATGAAGTGTTTGAAAATTTAAGAAGAGGTTGCATTGCTATAGCTCCGTTTTGAGATAGCTATAGTTTCTTATTATTCATTTTTTATGTAAAACATAGTCCTAGCACAGCGTACAATATGCTAGCAGATTGTAATATTATAATGGATTTTTAGGCTTATGTTTCTCATAAGTACTAATCCATGATGCTACTGTGCGAGGACTTAAAGATTCATCTTGTTGTTGAATACAAAAATAATTTGCACATTCTGTATAGCTTCTCCAGCCTTTCCCTGTTTTAGGATTAAGAGATTTCCATAAATTTAAAGCACTAGTTCTAGTAGGTGCCTCTTTCATTTTTTGTTTTTCATGCTTGGCTCTGGCTAAGTCTGCTGCTCTAAAATGGTCATTACGCTCCCATATTCCTTGAGATATTTGACCAAGAAAATTCTGGAGCCAACCATAAGCAATAATAGCCCTTTTATATTGAGAGAGTTTAATAGCATCAAACATTATAAATCTGAAATAGAAGATTTTATTTAACTGATACATAATATTTTTTTCAGATGGCTTAAAAAGTACTTCTAAGTTCTTATCTATACTGTGAAAGTAAGTTAATCTTTCATGTTGTGTAACTTGATTCCAATTTTTGACTTTTATTTCTAAACTAACAAAGTAATCATGAGGTAGCTTATTAGAATGTTTTTTTAAAATTTTATGGGTAATAAATTTAATAGACTTTTCAGCATTATCAAATTGTTCTATAAGTATTTTGTCTATTGCATCTTCCACAATTATCTCCAAGATTTTCTTAAATACATCGCTAAAGTAAATAAATGTTCAAAGTAGCTCATTTATAGTTTAAGTACCCAAGATTTGGTAAATTAAATATAATGTATTTTTTTGTAGAGAAATAAAATATTTAGCAAGAATAACTTAACTGAATTAGACTTTATCGTTTTATCATCAGCCATAAAAAAAGGCTTAAACCGTGAAGTTTAAGCCTTTAATCACCATATCATACCTTGCGGCACATATGGATTTGAAGTATATGGTGGGTCGTCCGCGACTCGAACGCGGGACCAACGGATTAAAAGTCCGCTGCTCTACCGACTGAGCTAACGACCCATAACACAACGCTTCGTTGTGGCGCACATTCTATCAGCTTATTGAAATATGGCAAGCGCCAATGTGGCTTTATTTCATTGTTTGGTCATAAAAAAACCGCCGAATGCATTACAGACGGCGGTTTGCTGGGTTTTTAGGCAATTTGGGCCTAAAAACGATACTTGGATGCCTGAATATTGGCATGAATATCAGTTGTTACGACACAGTACTGCTTTTCACCCGGCAACCACGCTAGGATGGTTTCATCAGTTTTGCTTGGATCAAACGCCTGGGTTTTTAGCGTGTTCTTCTGGTACTTGAAGGTTCCCGTAGTTTCCATTTGCTTCTGAACACGTAAAAATACTGGCACCGCATAAGCAGGCATATTTTGCTGGAAGAAACTGAGCAGTTCGGCATAATCACTTTCTTCAAGGCTATGGCCTTCATGCGGAGTAATGGCGCACATGCCAGCGCGGCCATTGGTGTTAGGGATTTCCACACCGTACACCACGGCTTCACTGATTTTTGGATGCTCAGCCACCAGATTTTCAACTTCGGTAGTAGATACGTTCTCACCTTTCCAGCGGAAAGTGTCGCCCAGGCGGTCAACGAACTGGGCATGACGGTAGCCAATATCACGCACCAGATCACCAGTGTTGAAATAACGGTCACCTTGTTTGAATACATTTTCAAATACCACGGATTTGTTTTTTTCCGGGTCTGTGTAGCCATCAAAGGGCGCGCGTTTGGTAATCTTGCCAATCAGCAGACCAGTTTCGCCAGTTTTAACCTTGATAAATCGGCCTTTGCTGTCCTTGATGGGTTCGTTTTTTTCCTTGTCAAATTTAACAATGGCATAAGGAGTAGGAGAGAAGCCGACAGTATTGTCAAAGTTGAAAATATTGCTAAAGCCCACGTTACCTTCACTGGAGGCATACAGCTCCATCACTTCTTCTACACCAAAGCGTTGCTTGAACTTGTTCCAGATGGTGGGACGCATGCCGTTGCCAATCATTTTGGTCACACGGTGGTCTTTATCCATAGAGGTGGCTGGGGTTTCCAGCAGATAACGGCACAGCTCACCCACATAGCCAATGGCCGAGGCATCAAAGCGCTGCACATCTGCCCAGAATTCACGGGCAGAAAACTTGCGCCGAATAGCCAGCGCCGAACCACCCGCCAGTACCGCTGCCCAGCACACTACCATGGCCGTTGCATGATAAAACGGCAGGGTCACATACATGACGTCGTGCTGGTTTAAATCCATGATATGACCATACGTCCCGTAAGCACGCATCCAGCGACCATGGGTGAAAACCACCGCTTTTGGCAGGCCAGTCGTGCCTGAGGTGTAAATATAGAACAGGCCGTCGACAAAATACACGCTATTGGTGGTTGGCGGGTTAAAGCTGGGGTACTGCTGGATAATACTGGCCAGATTCTGGTAGCCTGCGGGTGCAGTGCCTGCATCCTTTAAGGTATCCTGATCTGCAAACCAGTACACTTCCTGCTTGTTCACATCCAGATTTTCCAGCACTTCATGCAGGGAAGACTGTACTTCTGCACCGACCACAATCGCGCGGGGCTGTACCAGATTAATGCTGTGGCACAATACTTTGCCTGTTTGCGCCGTGTTGACCAGCGCGGCAGTTACACCAATTTTGGCCAGTGCAACCACTGTGGCCAGCAGTTCGGGGCGGTTTTCAACAAAGACGGCAACCACATCGCCTTTTTGCAGGCCTTTGGACAAAAAGAAATGCGAAATCTGATTAATCCATTCATTGAACTGCACATAATTCAGCTCAGTCTCTTTATATAAAATGGCTTTGCCATACGGGTTTTGCCGAACGGTTTTTTCAAATGCCCAGCCCAGACCCATTGGTTTGCTGGCCCGGGTATCGTTGGCCAGGATCAGGCCATTCAGCACATGAGGCAGTTTTTTGAGTAAACGAGGAACCCGCTTTGCCACTTCGCTTAAGGTAATAACATCTTTCTGATTAGACTGGCTCATGGATAGCGATCCTTTATTTTAAGTCGGTACAGGGTTTTAAATTGGCAGCGCCTGTTGCAGGGTTGCCACAACAGGCCAGCGAATCGTGCATGGGTAACAAAAATATGCCCGATTATCCGTTAAATCTGGCGCGGGTCAAGAGCCCATTAGGACGAATTATCAGACTGTTTTAGCACATGGCTCACCATATACTGGGTCATTTGCTGTTTTAGGGCACGTGACAGGGCATTATTCAGTTCAATGGCCACTGTGGCTGCAAAGAGTGGGCGCAGCTGATCAACCAGAGCAGTGGCCTGATGCAGCTCAAGCGGGGGCACAGAAGGTACTTGAGGGAAAACAATAGACAGGCCAATTTCTGCAACAGAGGTGGCGGCAGTGTCCAGATTTTTGCGCAGGTTTACCACAATATCCAGCAGCTGACGAAAGCTGAATTGATAGTCAATCAGGGTGGTGGCAAGTTGCAGCAGACCAGCATGGCTGATTTTAACCAGGCCATCTGGCGCTGGCTCAAGCACCCCTACTTCAAATGCATACTGGATGTCCTGCGAGGTGGGTGCCGTACTAAAACGGCTGGCCAGTGCATCAAGGGTTAAATGAAGCGGTTGTTCTTCAGTCCAGATATTGGCAACAGCCGTATTCAGGCCAATCAACTGGTTCAGATTATGGCCCTGTTCATGGGCATGCAGGATTTCGCTGATATTGGCAATCGAATAGCCACGGGTCAGTAATTGCTGGATCATGCGCAGGCGAACCAGATGGTCTTCGCCGTAGATGGCAATGCGTCCGCGCTTAACCGGGGCAGGCAAAATGCCTTTTTCCTGATAGGCGCGGATATTGCGGATGCTGGCAAGGGTTAGCTCAGCCAGTTGAGTAATGGTGTACTCAGAACTGGCTGGCGTATCACTGTCCGGGAAGTGTTTACCCATGACGGTACATGCTTACGAAGAAGCACCCTGCTTTTTCGGTGGACGGCCCCGTGGACGACGTGGTCGGGCTGGTTTTTCCTTGTCAGCCTTGGAGTCAGCGTCAGCACTGTCCGACTGTTCATCAGCTGCCAATTGGTGAGACTGGTCAGTTGATTTGTCATCGGATGGCGTGGCAGTTTCAGCATTGGCTGCAACCACGGCTTGCAGGTTGGCTTCGGATTCACCCACAGGCTGGGCAGCCTGCTGGTCTTGCTCAGCTGAAGCATTCACCTCAGTGGTCACCACCGGATTGGCCTGGATTACTTCAACTGACGGGTTATCGTGAGTTGCCTGCTCAGGCTGGGTTTCAGCAGTACTGCCATCCACAGGTTCAGCCACTGGTGCTTCGGCTGCACCTAATTGTTCAGCGGTAGCTTGCTCATCAGCGCTAGCCTGCGGCTCGTTTACCGGGTTTGTTTCAGGCACTACAGTACCATCCTGTGCTGCTTCAGCCGCCATTCTGCGCCGCATACGCGGGTCATTGGCTGCACGTTGCTTGGGCTCAGGAGGCGTTGTCGGTAGTAACTCTACTGGCTCCTGTGGTTCTACAGGTGCAATAGGCTGCTGGACTGGCGCAGGCTGTTCTGCCGGGCTAGCCACTTGATGACGCTGTTGCAGGGCTTGCAGGAATGCGGTAATCACATTGCCATCTTCCAGCAAAGCCTGGGCGGCATCACCCAGTACAGCACGGATAAATTCACCCGTGGTGCCCTGTACCGGCAGTGACTGAAGCTGCTGTGCACTGCTACTGGCCACTTCGTCTACCTGAGCTATGATTAAGGCCGGGTCAACTGCAAATTGCAGCGCTGGCTCGTCCAGACCCAATTCACGGCGACGACGACGTTCACGCGGGTCATTTAACGCGCGCTGGGGCTCGGCTGTGGTGGCAGAATCTGCGCTTGGCAGGTTACTGGCTGGGTCTTCACCAACATCAACGGCATGGTTGGGCGCGGCTTCATTGACTACCGGCTCAGGCTGATCGAGACTAATCAGGCTGGACTGGTGAGAATCCACATTGATAACCAGTGCTTCCACCATCTGCACCTGAGTTTCATGCTCAACTGCCAGCAAACGTGGTGCTTGGTCAGCATGATTTGTTTCAATTGCAGGCTGCGTTACAGTTTCAGTGTGTGCAGCATGCACGCTACGGGTTTCAACCACACTGGTTGTGGCCTGCTCAACAGCTTCGGTCAGTACGCTTTGATCACGGTGACGCGGGCCACGGCCAGGACGGTTGCTGGCCTGACGGTCACGACGTGGAACAGCCGCCTCTTGGCTGTCGGTTCTTTCCGGGCGATCCTGACGCTCAGGACGCTCTTGTCTGTCCTGATTTGGCTGCTGACGGCGACCACGGCCACGTACTTGTGGTGCTGCGTTGCTGTCTTCAGCGATTTGAGCAACGTCTACGCTTTCAACCACCTCACGTTCACGTGGACTATGCTCACGTTCACGCTGCTGATCGCGCTTGCGGTTATTGTTGCGCTGGCGACCATTGCCTGTGTTGCCACGACCATTATTGTCATTACTGATCGCATGGCTTGCCGCTGTAATGGTGTCCTGTGCTACAGCACCCTTGCTGTATACATTCACTACTTCGGGCTTTTCTTCTTTGGCCGGTGCCACCTTGTTCAGGCTGCCATAGACACCTTTGCTAACTGCGCCATCATTGACCAGTTGTTCAATGGCCGAGGCTGCATCTTTGGCGCTTACCGCATCCTGGGTCTTGGCCTGCTTGGTGACAAACAGGTTTTCCAGCCAGGCACAGGCACGGTTGTCTGTCTTGGCTGCTGGAGCAGGCTGACTGGTTGGGGCTTTTACGGCAGGCTCTGCATGGCGGGGTTTTTCAGTAATCGCGGCAGGTTCAATGACCACAGGTTGCTGTTGCCAGTCTGTGGCTTCATAACCCAGTTCTGATTCGCTGGCGCGGGTGGCTTCGGTGCGCTCATAGCTGGCCGGGCCAAAACCATCACGGTTGTACTGGATATGATAGTGCGGTGTTTCCAGATGCGGGTGCGGCAATACCGTAATGCGTACCTGACTGTTTTGTTCCAGATACACAATGGCATTGCGTTTTTCATTAAGCAGAAACGCTGCAATTTCAACCGGTACTTCAATTTGCACTTCACCCTGACGTTCACGCAGGGCAATTTCCTCAATCGAGCGCATAATTGACAAGGACAGCGAACGCAGGTCACGCACCATGCCAGTACCATGACAGCGTGGGCACACATAACCTGTGGCTTCTTCCAGTGAAGGACGCAAACGCTGGCGGCTCATTTCCATCAAGCCAAACCGTGATAGCTGACCAAACTGAATGCGCGCACGGTCGCTTTGAGTGGCTTCACGCAGCTTGTTTTCCACCAGACGCTGGTTACGGTCTTTGGTCATGTCAATGAAGTCAATGACGATCAGGCCACCAATATCACGCAGGCGTAACTGGCGGGCAATTTCTTCAGCAGCTTCAATATTGGTATTAAGGGCAGTGTCTTCAACATCATGGCCGCGGGTGGCTTTGGCCGAGTTGATGTCAATGGATACCAGCGCTTCGGTCTGGTCAATCACAATCGAACCACCGGAAGGCAGTTTGACTTCACGCTGATAAGCCGTTTCAATCTGGCTTTCAATGCCAAAACGGGCAAATAATGGTTCGCTGGCGGTATATTTTTTCAGCTTGTCGATCTGGTGCGGCATCACCTGTTGTACAAAATGATGGGCTTCATTAAAGGCCTGTTCATTGTCAATCAGGATTTCGCTGATGTCATCACGCAGGTAATCACGCACGGCACGGGTGACCACACCAGCTTCCTGATGCACCAGAATAGGTGATGGACTATTACTGGCGGTATTCTGGATTTGTTGCCACAGGGTGAGCAGATGTTGCAGGTCAAGCTGTAGCTCTTCCGGCGTGCGGCCAATCCCGGCAGTGCGTACAATCACACTCATGCCGCGCGGAATATTCAGGGTAGCCAGAATTTCCTTCATTTCTTCACGCACAGAACCAGCGATCTGGCGGCTGATGCCACCCCCTTTGGGGTTGTTGGGCATTAATACCAGATAGCGGCCAGCCAGTGAAATAAAGGTAGACAGGGCAGCGCCCTTATTACCACGCTCTTCTTTTTCGACCTGAACCAGTAGTTCGGTACCTTCACTAATCAGGTCACGAATATTGTGGGTGGAACGGGCATCGGCTTGCAGATAGCTGTTGGCAATCTCGCGCATGGACAGGAAGCCCTGACGGTTTGCGCCATATTCAACAAACACAGCTTCCAGAGAAGGCTCTACACGGGTGACATGACCCTTATAGATGTTGGATTTCTTTTGTTCGCGGGTGCGGTTTTCAAGGTCAAAATCGTATAGACGATTACCAGTGATGAGTGCAACGCGAATTTCTTCAGCATGCGTTGCATTGATCAGCATACGTTTCATGGGTGTGACACCTAATAGTGACACACACACACAGATCGGTTCGCCATATAATCGCGCGAACGGCGAGCTTTTTAGTACCTATCGGCTATTGGGTGTCAATGGGACAGACCGCATTGACCAATATGTACTAATTCCTTTTAATCAAAGGTCAAAGTCTTGCTTTGACACCGGATAGCGGTGCCTCGTCCAATCAAATGGATTGGTGCTCCCTGTTGTTTGGCTAAAATCGCAAAACGCTTACCGTAACCAAATCAAGTCATTCCTTAAGACTGCATCACCATGTTCACTATGGTGTCTGCCGCAACTACGGATCACGTAATATGGCGCAAGGCAGTTTGCATGACACGGTAAACTGTTTTGTCTTCTGATTTTAAAACACCAAAAACAGCGGATTGCGACCTGTTATGTGTGCATCAGTTTTCATTTAAACCTGCATAAAGGCAGGGTTCATTTAAACTTGTCAGCCAGATTGGCTTGTATTTGATAAAACCCATACAGGCTGACAAGATTTGCCGATATACTTAACCCTCGGCGAGGATGTATTCCTTAAGGTCGTGCTGCGCATTATCTAGGGATAACCATTTGGCATTTACCATCAGGGTGCAATTGGCACAACTGAACCGGTAAAGCAATGGGCAAACACCACCGTGCGCTGACTATATCAGACCTTTTCGTTTAAGCATACGGGAAGTCAGGATTTTTTCAGGCTTGTTTGTTATTTTTTCTCACAGGCCAGCATTGCTAAATATGTGCCTTGCAGCAGCAAGCAGGTTGAGCTTTTTTAAAGACAACCCAACTGTTGCAAGGCAGGCCGTGAATTCACATTTTTTATAAATACAGGTTAGGTATGGCTGAACAAAGCTGGCAGCAGGTAAGTTGGTTTGAGGTTGATGAGCACCAGGATGGCCAGCGCATTGATAACTATTTGTTTAGCCGTTTAAAGGGCGTGCCCAAAAGCCGTATTTATCGCCTGATCCGTGAGGGTGAAGTGCGGGTGAACAAGGGTCGTGTAAAGGCTGAAACCCGCCTAAAAACCGGAGACCAGATTCGGGTAGCACCTATTCGCCGGATAACTGCTGATGAGCAGGTTCAGGTCAAAGTGGGCGATGAGCTGGCGCAAAGTCTGGTAAACCGGATTGTATTTGAAGATGAGGGACTGATTGTACTGGATAAGCCTGCCGGAATTGCGGTGCATGGCGGCAGTGGCGTGGCCTTTGGGGTGATTGAGGCGCTACGGCAGGCACTGGGCAAGCCGTATCTGGAATTGGTACACCGCATTGACCGCGATACTTCCGGCCTGCTGATGATCAGTAAAAAACGCAGTACCTTAAAGCTATTACAGGATTACCTGCGCACTGGAAAAATCCGCAAGACTTATCAGGCGCTGGTGAAGGGTAATGTGTTACTGGACAGCCAGATGATTGATGCACCCTTGCTGCGCTATGAGCTGGCCAATGGGGAGCGCCGGGTACGGGTGTCTAAAGAAGGCAAGCCCAGCCAGACCCTGTGGCAGGTGGCAGAACGCTTTAAGCAGGCCACACTGGTGAATGCCAGCCCATTAACCGGACGTACTCATCAAATCCGGGTACACGGGCTGTTTATTGGCCATCCGCTGGTGGGCGATGACAAATATGGTCATGATGTTTTATGGCAGGGTACACCGGCGCGCCGCCTGTGTCTGCATGCTGCCCAGCTTGAAATTCCAGGTTATTCAATTATTAAGGCAGAGTTACCAGCAGATATAAAAAATTTGATCCAGCAGTTGCGTTTTTAGGTTTAGGTCGGCATAGTCGGGAAGAATTAGACTTTAGTCAAAATGGAGCTTTAGACAATTTGATTACTTCATTTGGTTCATTTGACTTAATTATTTTTGACTGGGATGGCACGCTGTTTGATTCGGTATCGCCCATTATCGACTTATTTTTGGATGCCAAAAAAGAACAGCCGGAAAGTACGCAGGGGGAAGCTTTAAAGGAAAGTGGCATGGTGCCGGTGCTGGATCAGATCATTACCGCTGACCATGCCGTGCAAGTCAATGACTTAAAAATGCTGCTAAATCTTGAAGGCTTTACTACTTTCCGCAAGCCTGCCACGCTCTATGCAGGCATTGCAGAATTACTGGAACAGTTGTGGTCCTCAGGCCAGAAAATGGCAGTGGTTGCGGGCCGAGCCCAGGCTGAAGTGCTGGCAGAAATGCGTACACTAAAGATTGACCATTATTTTTTTTCTGTCGTGGGTTCTGATCAGGGACCGGTCAAGCCCAATCCAGCCATGATTCATGCCATTTTGGCGCTGGCAGAATGTGTACCCAATCGCGCACTGATGATAGGCGATTCTGCCATGGACATGGAAATGGCCACACTGGCACGGGTTTCCATGCTGGGCACGGCATATGTGACCCGTGATCATGAAGAATACTGCCTCAAGCGGCTGGAACCCTGGCAACCGCTGGCCATTGCAGAGTCAGTGGATGAGCTTAGCCAGTTTCTGCTGGGTCAGTAATCATAAGTAGCACTTTAAATATTGTTCTGGAACATTAATGACGGCTTTATCCCAATTACCTTTTGAACTGGTTATTTTCGACTGGGATGGCACGCTGTTTGATTCGGTCTCGCAAATTGTGCAAAGCCTGCAATGGGCGGCGCAGCAATACCAGATTGACCTGACTACTGATGCAGCCAGAAATATCATTGGTTTGGGACTCCCGGAAGTTATGCAAACCCTGTTCCCGGAACATGAAGCATTACACCCGCATATTCAGGCTGAATATTCACGGCATTATGTGGCCAACTCCAACACGCAACGCTGGTTTGGTGGTGTGGATGAGCTATTAACCCAGCTTGAGCAACATGGGATTTTGCTGGCAGTAGCTACCGGGAAAAATCGCATTGGGCTGGATCGGGTCTTGGCACAAACCCAAAGCCGCCACCGTTTTATTGCCACGCGGTGCGCCAATGAAGCCCGATCCAAGCCGCATCCGCTGATGCTGGAGCAATTGCTGCAAGAAACAGGCATTCCCGTTGAGCGAGCAGTGATGGTGGGGGATACCACCTATGATATGCAAATGGCACAAAGTATTGGTATGCCACGCATTGGTGTCAGCTACGGTGTACATTCCGAAGCTGAGTTGGCTGTATATCAGCCACTGGCAATTGTGCATTCAGTGGCTGAACTGGCGCAGGTATTGATGCCTTAAACGCGTTTTTTTATCAAGGTAAGGATTATTTCAACCTTAGGTGCTTTTCAGTTCACCTTGCTGCGGTGCACTGGCCTGATCATCGTTCAACACTTGCCACACGCCATTGCCATAATCTGGATGCACCCGGTCAAGCAGGGCAAGCTGGCGCTCAATGATAAACGCAGGAACATCTGCCATGGCTTCGCTGATATTTTGATACAAGTGTTGCTTTTGATCATCATTAAATAAATTAAACAGGGCAGTTACCTGTACCAAGTCATTGTTGCCGGCATCATTGCGGTGATTAAAGCGGTCAGCAAAGTCCGCCTGCAACCGTAACGATGGCTGTTTAAAGGTTATTGCCATAAAGCTGGCATCGTTAAGTTAATGCCCTAGTTCTCATTAGGCCAATAAGGACGAGGGCATTAAAGACTGGGCAGCTTCTGGCTGTGATTGGCGTTCAAAATGCAAATAATAAGCAATGTAGCCTGAAAGATTATGTTCACTGTCATCAATGCGGGTACGGAAGCGATCATGCCGGACAAAGAAGGCATTTAAAATGGTTTGTGGACTACCAAAATACATAGCCATTTCCGGATAGAAAAAACCGATGCGCTGGTAATTTGCACGCAGCTCAATCGTATCTTCCAGTTCAGGCAGGCACGCCTGTTGCAGCAATGCGGTTTGCTGGGCATCCTTGCTGGGGTTGGCCTTTAAGCGGCATACCATTTTATGCGCTGACATGAGCATTTCCAGAAAGGTGGCATAAGCAGTTTGACGGTTTTTAATAAATTTTAGATTCTTTAGATAATTGTTTAGTCCAAATTCAAAATAACGTGGATCTGGCTTAATCATGCTGAGCTCATTGGTACAGTAGCTGAGCCAGTGATCGTGATATTTCCAGTAGTCCTTGGCAATAAAGTGTTCAAACATCTGCTCTACCGTGGCCAGCAATTCAGGGGTTTGATTGATTTGATACAGGCGCAACAAGGCAAAAGCAGCTTCGCCATCATAATAAACAATGCGAAATTTCTCCTTGAGTTCAAGTGAAGGGTAATGCAGCACATGAATGGTTTCACCACTGGATGACACCATGGACAAAATGCCTTTCGCAATTTTCTCTGCATAAGGCAGATACTGGGCATCCTGTGTGAGCTGATAATATTTGGTAATCATTAGAATGGCTGCTGCATTGGCACCCAGCTTGATTTCCTGCTGAGGCGCAGTGCCATCCAGCATGTACCCTAAAGTCTGGTTATTAATATGAACCTCAGCATATAAATGCTGCACGGCAAACTCGATGGCTTGGCGAATTTTAGGAAGATAGTTCGGTTGCGCCTGAACTTCCAGACTTTCAATTAGTGCATATAGTGAGGTGCAATGACGTACCGTATTATAACTTTTAAGGGTTTTATTGTAGGCAGGAAAATAGCCATAGATAAACTTACCATTAGGCTGGATTTGTTGATAAAGAAACTCGGCATTAGCGGTAATTAAATTGCGAATATGAGATTTAAAATCTGAATGATTAATAGCGCGAATGCCATTAAGCATACCTTTAGAATTAAGTTCAATAATCAAATTATTTTGAATAAATAGGCTAAAAGTATCAAATAAAATAATAGGCTGATTCTTTATGCCAGTTAATACTAATTTTGGCTGATGTTTATATTTCTTTTTAATATAGCTGGCTAGATTTGCCTGATCAAAATAACCGGGCTGAGTAATTTTTTCACTCTTAATGATTGCACTGCCATATAGCTCCTGTTCTAAAAATGCCAGTTCAAAACGCGAATCAAAAGAAATTCCACGCCGAAAGTGGTTGTTGTGGGGCTGAGCCTGAATAAGTTGTTGAAGTGCTTCAAAGCTCGTCTTTTCAAACTGGTAAGCTAGATCAACTTTAATAAACTCTGGCAGGGATTGATTTTTTTCATAAAGTTTAGCTAAAAAATTCTGACAGCGTTTCCATGCTGCATCAAAATTGTCATGAGTGGTCTGCCAGACCTGAGCACGCTGACTCCTGTTGCCATATGAGACAAACAAAACGTAAGGACAACCAGAAGCAGGCAGAAAAGTGTGCTGCTTGTCATTGAAATACTGATAGATTTGATCCATTAATTTTTTAAAATCAGGGGATTGGCTCATTATTTTAAATCCTGAAACTTTGATCCATATTAAATTTTAAAACTATAGCTTTTTTAATAACTTAAAAACTAAAATTTGGCAGATTCTATTTTGTTAAATAATGTTATTGGGTAATATTTGAACAATATATTTCAAAATTTAAATAATGAAAGAAATTATTTCAGTATTAATATTTAGGAAATTTTCTTATTTTAATATCTTTTTAAAATTATAATTTACATTAACTGTTCATAAGTATAAATAAATTCACATTAGAAACAAAAATAATTTCATATATTGAAAAACAGCAGCTTTAAGAACTTATTTATGAGTTAATTCTGTTGCCAAAACTAATAAAGGATTAATTAAGAACCCTGTTAAAAGAGGTAAAATCATGGCCGCTAATATCGTTGTTGTCTCTAAGCATTCGGCAGAAACCTTACAAAACACTGTAAGTAATCGTATAACACTCAATGAACCATCCATCGTGCAGATGGGTGTAAACCGGGCTGATGTTGCAAAGATGGAGCGACTGGAAAATTCTCTGGTCGTTACACTAAAAAATGGTGAAGTTGTCACATTAGATGGCTTTTTTGATGCGGCTAATAGTACCAGTAATAGCCTGGTCTTGCGCGATGCAGATGGGTCATTCTGGCTGGCTGAGGTTAACCCACAAAACGGGGCATTTGCCTTAATTGATTATTTACCCCTTGAATCGATAGAACCTTTATTGCTGACTGAAGGAACAGGAATTGCAGCAATGCCCTGGTTGCTAGGTGCATTAGGGGTAGGAGGCGTGGCGGCCCTGGCAAGTTCTGATGGCGGCGGCAGTAGTTCAAATAATAATGATGGTGATGGCGACGCTGATGCTGATACTGACGCAGATGCCGACGCAGATGCCGACGCAGATGCCGATGCCGATGCCGATGCCGATGCTGACGCTGACGCTGACGCTGACGCTGACGCTGACGCTGACGCTGACGCTGAC
>NZ_KK211037.1:262978-397940 GCF_000619845.1 Alkanindiges illinoisensis DSM 15370
GATGCTGATGCGGATGCGGATGCTGATGCTGATGCTGATGCTGATGCGGATGCCGATGCCGATGCCGATGCTGATGCTGATGCTGATGCTGATGCTGACTTGATTGATGAACTTACTATTGTGGCGGATGCCAATGTTGACGGTATTATTAATGCGTCTGAACTTGGTGCTGACCGTACAGTGGCAGTGCAGGTTGGGTTAGGTGCAGATGCTCAGGTAGGAAATATAATCACCGTTAATGGTGCTTATTACACTGTGAATGCAGATGATCTGGTCAATGGATTTATTACTGCTGAACTAACAGCGCCTACCGATGGTGAGCTGGAAATTAATGTAACTGCCTCTAATGGCAATGGCGCAACAGACAGCCTAACTGGTTCAGTGACTGTAGATACAGTGGCAAATGTTGTTGGTGCCATCACAGTCCTGGCCGATGACAACGCCGATGGAATCCTCAACGCTGCTGAAATTGGCCTGGATGGACTGGCTGAAGTACAAGTAGCGCTAGGTGCAGATGCGGAGGCGGGTGGCGTCATTACGGTGAATGGACAGGATTACACCATTAGTGCAGATGATATGACCAATGGTTTTATCAATGTAGAAGTGGCTGCTGCTACCGATGGCGATTTGGCTATTAACGTCAGTGCAACTGATGCAGACGGTAATACTAATACCGCGGATACCACAGTGACCGTAGACACTACACCAAGCGACATTATTGGTAATATCAGTATTACAGGTGATATAGATGACAATAATGTGATTAGTGCCAATGAAATTGATGCACAAGGCAATATCGAAGTAGAGATTGGCTTGGGTGCTGAAACTGAAGCGGGTGACATCATTAATGTGAATGGCACTGATTATGTGGTTGATGCTGATGATCTGACAGCAGGCAGTATTACTGCCGATGTCGCTGTTGATGCAGATGGCACGCTGGCCATTGATGTGACAGCCACAGATGGTGAAGGTAATACCAGCACTTCCACCAGCAGTATTGTTGTGGATACCACGCCACGTGACCTGTTGAATGGTATAAGTGTAGTGGCTGACATCAATACGGATGCCCTGTTAAATGCCACTGAAATTGGTGATGATGGCTTGATTGATGTTCAGGTTGGACTGGGCACAGAAGCAGCAAAAGGTACTGTGATTACTGTCAATGGTACTGATTATAACGTTGATGCCGATGACCTAACCAACGGCTATATTGTTGCTAGCGTTGATGCCGGTACGCAGGGTGACCTGACGATTGATGTTAGCGCAATTGATACGGAAGGCAATACCGCAATTGATACTGTTACCCTTACCGTGGATACCACACCCCGAAACATTGTAGGTGAGCTTAGCGTTATAGCGGATATCAATGCCGATAATCTGCTGAATGCCGGTGAAATTGGTGATGACGGTCTGGTGAATGTACGCGTTAACCTTGGGCCGGACGCTGCCATTGGTAATACCATTACGGTTAATGGTATCGATTACACGATTGATGCCGATGATCTGGATAATGGTTTCATTACTGCTGCAGTGGATGCAACCACTGAAGGTGATCTTGAAATTACTGCCAGTATTACTGATGCTGAAGGCAACATTGATACAGGCAGTACCACAGTGACAGTAGACACTGTGGTCGATGACCTGTTGGGCGATGTCAGTATCATCGCTGATATAAATGGTGATGGTGTCATTAATGCTGATGAAGCGGGCAGCGGTTCAATTGCCGTACAGGTTGGCCTAGGGGAGGATGCGATTGCTGGTACAGTCGTGAGCGTTAATGGCACAGACTACACCGTCAATGCAACTGACCTGACCAACGGTTATATTGTTGCCGAGGTTGATGCCAGCGAACAAGGTCCACTGGATATCAATATTGCAGCAACTGATACCGATGGCAATGTAGCCACTGATGCCACTGCCGTGGTTGTGGACACTGTCTTGCCACAAGTCCCTGCATTAACACTTGCAGGCCTGATCGACAGTGGAATCTTGGGTGATAATATCACCAATGATAATACATTTACGCTGGCACTCAGTGCTGACCCTGAAGATGGGGCAACCGTTACCTATCAAGTTTCAACTGATGGAGGAGTTAGCTGGACAGATACCGATACAGCACAAACTGGATTGGTGGATGGTAATTACCAGTTCCGTGCAGTGGTTACTGATGAAGCTGGTAATGTGGCCACCGGTGCAGCAGTAAGTGTTGGTATTGATACCATATTACCGGAAATTCCAGGCGCACTGGCCTTTAGCGCGGATAACAGTGTACTGCTGGGTGAAGGCGAAGCAGGAACAACGCTACAGGTTCGGGATGCCGATACCAACGAACTGATGGCAACCACTACAGTGAATGAAAATGGCCAGTATGCCGCAGTTTATACTGCCGGGTTTGCAGGGCGTAGCCTGAGACTGGTTGCTATTGATGCAGCAGGTAATAGTTCAGATACCGGAAATACCGATCCGGTTGAAGGCACTAATGGACTGGTGACTGTGGTGCAAAATGCAGTGGCTAACCTGAGTGATGATTCTGGTATTGTACCAACCTCAACACTGGTCAACAATCTGGCAGATCCAAGCACTGGCACATTAAGTGGCCTGACCGGCATTGTGGAGCAGCTCACTGACACAGACCAGCCAGTACTGGGTTCCATTACCGAGCTGGTAGATACGCTAACCGCAGCCAACACCGGTGGTGATGAAAATCTGGGTGCGCTGATTAACACCCTGAATGCCGTGGCTGGCTTCCTGGGAAGCAGTGATCCTGATGCGATTGCAGCCGCTACAGAAAACCTTGACATCCTGCTGGGTGCAGGCGATGGCACCACGGTGATATCAGATGTCCTTAATGATACAGTGGCTGGTGGTAACCAGATTGTCTCTGACTTGCTGGGTGGTTCCATTGGCATCAATATTGATGCAGGTGGTCTGGATGAACTGGTCAATACAGCGGGGCTAGGCGATGTGGTGAATGGCCTTACAGGCGTACTAAACCCGATATTAACTGGTTTGAGCATTCCACTACAGCTACTGGGCATTAACCTGAATCTGGCCGATATTACCAATGGTCTGGTGACTGCAGTAGACAACCTGCTTTCTGGTGAAGAGGTGATTCAAAACGGAGTGGCTCAGGCAACAGGCGTGCTGGATGACGTTGCTGCGGGCTTGCTGAGTGATGGTGCCCTGCTGGATGAGCTAATCGATGTACTGGGCCTTGATGGCCTGGGTGGTGTGGTCAATACGCTCGTTGGCAGTGTACTCAGCCCAATTGTTAATAGCGTGGTTGATCTGGCCAATGGTGATGGTATCCTGTTGCCACCAAACCCCGGTCCTGGCAATTCGACTACCTTGCTGGATGAGTTGTCCACCATTGTGAATGACCTGACTGGCGGTGATGACACCAATCTGATTCCTGTGAGCAATCTGCTGGATAATGTCATTCGCAATGATGATTTTGTGATTGGCGATATTGTCAACTCACTTAACGACCTGACCAATACTGATGATGGTGCGCTGGGTGTGCTGACCCAGCTAATTCAAGACCTGTATAACAGTGATGTTACAGGACTTGAAGACCTGACACAGGGTCTGGGCGGCCTGCTGAATGGCTTACTGGATCAGACTGTAGAGCCACTAATTGATGGTGTCTTTGGCAGCATGCAGCCGCTACCTGATACGGCTGGTGATGACATTCTGGTGAGTGGTTTAACCAACGAAACCTTTGTGGGTGGCGATGGTTCGGATAGCCTCATCTATATGCTACTGAGTGACAGCGATAATGCAGGTGGCAATGGTAGCGATACCTGGCGCGATTTCCATGTCGGAAATACGGCCACTGACAGTCAGGCAGACCAGATTGATATTGGCGAGCTATTGGTGGATTACAATGGTGATGGCTCGGCAGCTTCGCTGGATGCCTATATCACTGTGACACAAAATGGTGCCAATACCGTACTGAGCATTGATCGCGATGGTGATGGCGGTGTGCATGCCAGTACAGATTTGCTCACCTTAACCAATGTGAATGTTGATCTGGATACGCTGCTGGCCAACCAGCAAATTTTAATCTAGCACTGGCCTGGTAAAAGCCAATAAAAAAGAGGACTGTCATAGTCCTCTTTTTTGATTTATTTTTTAAAATAAAAGCATCTAAATAAAAGAAATTAAGCTAAAAAAGTCTTAGCCAGTAGGGAGCGCTAGGCTGGATTTCACCATGTCGCCCAAACCTTGTTTAATCAGGTAATGCTCCAGCCAGCTTTTAATCACTGGCGCGCTGTCCATCTTAAGCACTTCGTGCAATAAACTCTTGGCATCGGCGAGCGGCACATGGCTTAAGGTCTTGCGAATGCGCAAAATATTGCTTGAGCTCATCGATAGCACATTAAAGCCCATGGCCATCATCAAAATGGCTGTGGTGGGTTCACCGGCCATTTCACCACAAATACTAATTGGCTTGTTTAAGTGATGCGCCTCACGCACCAGAAAATTCAGTGCCCGCAGCACGGCTGGATGATAGCTGGAGTACAGCCCGGCCACGCGTGGATTATTGCGGTCAACGGCCAGTAAATACTGGGTAAGGTCGTTGGAACCCACTGAGAAAAAGTCGACCAGTTCTGCCAGATCACGCATTTGCAGCAGAATACTGGGCACTTCAATCATCACGCCCACCTTGGGCACGGCGATTTTAACCTGTTCTTCTTCCTGTACCTCAGCCAGCGAGCGATACAGCAGATACAGTGCTTCTTCAACTTCAGTGACGCTGGTCACCATGGGCAGCAAAATATGCAGATTATTCAGACCTATACTGGCTTTTAGCATCGCCCGAATCTGTGAAGAAAAAATCTCTGGATGATCCAGGGTAAAGCGAATGCCACGCCAGCCCAGCGCCGAGTTTTCTTCCTTAATACTAAAATAGGGAAGGTCTTTGTCAGCACCAATATCCAGCGTGCGCATCACCACCGGTTTATTGGCAAAATGGCTCAGTTGCTGACGATAAATAATGCGCTGTTCTTCTTCACCGGGAAAACGCTCACGCAGCATAAACGGAATTTCACTGCGGTACAGGCCAACGCCCTGCGCCCCACGTTGCACACCGCGCACCACATCAATCATCAGGCCGGTATTGACATACAGGGTTACCGGATGGCCATCGGGTGTAATGGTTTCGCGGTTTTCATAACTTTTTAAATCTTTGGCGGCCTGTTGTTCTTCTTTTTGAATTTCCTTGTAACGCTGGCGCAGGCGACGAATCGGATGCACAAAAATGCGGCCCTGATGCGCATCGACAATCATTTCAGCATCATCCAGCGCGGTGACCGGCAGTTCAGTCACGCCCACCACCGTCGGAATCCCCAGCGCACGGGCTACAATCACCATGTGCGAGTTGGCAGCGCCTTCGGTGGTCACAATAGCAGCAATATGATTCAGTGGCATTTCTACCAGCGCTGCCGTTGTAATTTCCTCGCCAATTAAAATGCTGTCTTCATTAAATTCGCGGTGCTGGTCATCGGCAGTTTGCAGGCGTGCCAGAATGCGGCGGCCCAGATCGCGAATGTCAGACACCCGTTCGCGCAGGTATTCATCTTCCATCTGGGCAAAGTGAGCAGTATGGCTTTCAATCACCTTGCGCACTGCACCCTGCGCCCAGTTACCGCCACGAATCAAGGCATTGATTTCTGCGGGCAGGGCATTGTCATCCAGCATGCGCAAATACACGCTAAACAAGGCCCGCTCTTCTGCCATCAGCGATTCCTGCATCTTGGCATCCAGCTCGCGGATATCCTGCCGTACAGCAATAATCGCCTGCTTAACCAGTTCGAGCTCTTCGGTAATGTCGTCAGCCTGACGATCCGGCACGGCATCAAGATCAGCCGGTGGATAAAATACCACGGCACGGCCAATGGCAACGCCGCCCGCACCGGGCACGCCCTGAAACGTTTTTGAGGACTTGGCCAAACTGGGCTTACGGAATACATCAACCTGACCCACTGCATGCGCATGCGCAATGGCACCGGACAACTGTGCGCACAGCGTGACCAGAAAGGATTCAGCCGCTTCGGTATAAGCACGGCGTTCACGGTTTTGCACCACCATCACACCCATCACCTTGCGGCGGTACATGATGGGCACGCCCAGAAACGACTTATAGAGTTCTTCACCGGTTTCGGGCAGGTAGCGAAAGCGCGGATGGCTGGCCGCATCCTCAAGGTTGACGATTTCCTCACGCTGGCCGACCAGACCCACTAGGCCTTCACCGGTTGCCAGTGACACCACGCCTACCGATTCAATATTCAGGCCCTTGGACGCCATCAGCACGTAACGCTGATTGCGCTCATCCAGCAGGTACACCGAGCAGACTTCCGAACCCATGGCCTCGGCCACCTGTTCCACCATTACTTCCAGTGCTTCATGCAGGCTGGCAGCCGCATCGACCTCCTGGACGATACGCCTTAATGTTTCCAGCTGCATTGCCGACATGCTTATTCTCCGTATTTGCGCACTGGCTTGTTAGTACTATATCTTAATGATAAACAATTTGAATGATTAAACAGATTTAAAGGTTACCTGTTTTAAAAAGCAGGAGCTATTTTAAAGCTCCTTGCTTCTCAATGGATTAAGGGCTTTTCCCGGCAGGCGACGGCACAGTTCAATCATGGCCTTGCGATACACATCACGCTTAAAGGCAACCACCTGCGTGAGCGGATACCAGTAACTCACCCACGTCCACTGGTCAAACTCTGCCGGGGCACAGGCATCCAGCCGGATCAGTTGCTGCGAGGCCTTAAGCTGCAACAAAAACCACTTTTGTTTTTGGCCAATACAGACAGGATTGCTGTCCTGCCGGACATAGCGATGTGGCAAACGATAGCGCAACCAACCCCGGGTTTGCGCCAGTATTTGGACATGATCGGGAAGTAGTCCGACTTCTTCCCAAAGCTCACGATAAACGGCCTGTTCGGGTGTTTCACCGAACTGAATGCCACCCTGAGGGAACTGCCATGCATTGTGGCCAATTCGCTTGGCCCACAACACCTGTCCATCTTCGTTTGCCAATATGATCCCGACATTGGGCCGGAAACCTTCGGAGTCGATCATTTGGCGTACCTTAATTTTGTTAAATGCATTTCCTTGATTTTTGGGATTTGGCCTTCACACAAATCATCACATGAGAAATCAAAGAATAAGCAATGAAATTTGCTATGATCTTACCGAATTTCTGGCCTATAGCGGTGAGAGATTTACATTTTTTTGTGAGCAAATTATCAAAAGTAGGGGTTGGGGGATGAAGCTGGCGTTATTTGATCTGGATCATACATTGCTGAACATTGATTCGGATCATGCATGGGGCGAATTTCTGATTCATAAGCAACTGGTGGATGAAGCCCGGCACCGTGCCCGTAATGATCAGTTTTATCAGGATTATCAGGCTGGTACGCTGGATGCGGTGGCCTACAATGAGTTTGTATTTGAATTTTTAAGCCGCCATGACATGGATTATTTAAAAACCATTCATGCTGAATTTATGCAGCAGGTTATTTTGCCAGCCATGCGACCCAAGGGAATGGCTGCCATTTTGCAGCATCAGCAGGCGGGACATCAGATTGTGATTATTACGGCCACCAATAGCTTTGTGACACGCCCGATTGCTGATGCGTTTGGCGTGGCTGATCTAATTGCCAGCCAGCCCGAAATTTGTGATGAGCGCTATACCGGACGCTTGCAGGGCGAACCCTGTTTTCAAGCCGGCAAGCTGCATCACTTGAAGCAGTGGCTGGCAGAACGTGGTGCAGAAATTGAAGAAAGCTGGGGCTATTCTGATTCGTTTAACGATCGCTTCCTGCTGGAATTTGTGGATCATCCCGTGGCGGTAAATCCCGATACCCGCTTGCATGCCCATGCCTTGGCGCATGTCTGGCCAGTGGAAGACTGGTCAATTTAGGGTGTGGCCTGACACAGCGTAATCAATGCCATGGCTGCCCGTGATTGCGTACGTGCCGGATGACTTACCATGCCCAGCTCACGGCTTAAGGCCAGCGGTAAATCCAGCGCCACCAGCTCGTGATTAATCAGGGTACTGGGCAATACCGACCAGCCGAGGCCAATTGACACCAGCATCCGAATAGACTCCAGCGGATTGGTGCTCATGTTGGCCTGTGGTTTTAGCCCCAATTGTTCGAACGCCTGCAAGGTAATCTGGCTGGTATAGGTGTGCGCTGCGGGCAGCAGGCAGGGATAATTTACCAAATCTTCCAGCGTCAGGTTTTGCTGCTGCGCCAAGCCGTGAAATGGGGCTACCACAAATTGCAGCGCATCCTGCCATAGCGGCTGGTAATTTAGCCGTGCATCAAACTGCGGTGGCAGGGTTAAAAACGCCAGCTCCAGTTCGCCACTGAGTACCGCCTGATGTGCCTGTTCGGAATCCACAAAATGCACATCCAGTTGCACTTCCGGATATTGCTGCACATATTGCTTTAAAATGGATGGCAAGTGATGCAGGCCAATATGGTGGCTGGTGCCAATACGCAAAATACCGCCAATCCGGTTTTGTGCATGGCTTAAGGCGTGTTTGATGTCTTCATATTCCAACAGCCAGTGCTTCACGCGTGGTAACAGCTCATACGCGGCCTGTGTCGGCTGGATACCGCGTCCAGCTGGCTCAAACAGGCGTACGCCCAGTTCTTCTTCCAGACTTTTCAAGCGCTTGGTAATGGCAGGTTGGGTGAGAAACAGCTTTTCGGCAGCTAAGGATACCGAGCCAGTTTGCATCACCGCCAGAAAAGCATCAAAGTTGGACAGGTTCATGTCGGTGATTTCCGGTATTCTTTAGTCAAAAAAGCATAAGTTATTTTTGGATAATCTCAAAATAGGGCAAATAACAGGAAAAGAGGCTATAGATGAGCTTGAGCAAGTAAAAAATACCTATCAATGTATTGCTGAGTGGCTTGAAATACCCATAGTGCAGGAAAATAAAAAGATGTTT
The DNA here is from genome assembly GCF_000619845.1 of Alkanindiges illinoisensis DSM 15370. Taxonomy (GTDB): domain Bacteria; phylum Pseudomonadota; class Gammaproteobacteria; order Pseudomonadales; family Moraxellaceae; genus Alkanindiges; species Alkanindiges illinoisensis. The sequence continues at coordinate 271,959 of NZ_KK211037.1, forward strand.
ATTGAAGATAGTGAAAAAACAGAGCTATGGTATATGTAGATGAGTTAAATTTTTATACGAGAATTATAGGATTAAACTACAAGCATTCGGAAAAATACCAAATTAGAGATTGAAAGTATTTCTAACCTTTTAACACGAATTTTTAAACACATTCCAAAAAGTTTTTTAAATCATAAAAATGATAAATTAGTTTTATTTAAAAATTTCCCTATAATAAGCTTATAGCAAATTCTTACCCAGCATTGGCGAGGCAAATAACATGGCCGGTAAAACACTTTACGACAAATTATGGGATGACCATTTGGTCAAGCAGCGCGACGATGGTTCGTGTCTGATTTATATTGATCGACAGTTACTGCATGAAGTAACCAGTCCACAGGCATTTGAAGGCCTGCAACTGGCTGGCCGCAAGCCATGGCGTCTGGATGCCAACATTGCCACGCCGGATCATAACGTGCCGACTGACAAGGCCGAACGTGCTGAAGGCATTAGCGGTATTAAGGACGATACCTCGCGTATTCAGGTCAAAACCTTGGATGAAAACTGTAAGGCGTTTGATATTGTTGAGTTTGATATCAATGACGTGCGTCAGGGCATTGTGCATGTGGTTGGCCCGGAGCAGGGTTTAACCTTACCTGGTATGACCGTGGTGTGTGGTGATTCGCATACGGCTACACACGGTGCCTTTGGTTGTCTGGCACATGGTATTGGCACATCCGAAGTGGAACATGTGTTGGCGACCCAGTGTTTGATTCAAAAGAAATCCAAAAACATGCTGATTCGTGTGGATGGCGTGCTGGGTGATGGGGTTACGCCAAAAGACGTGGTGCTGGCCATTATTGCCAAGATTGGTACAGCGGGCGGCACAGGCTATGCGATTGAGTTTGGTGGTCAGGTGTTCCGTGACATGTCGATGGAAGGCCGCATGACGGTATGCAATATGGCCATTGAAGCTGGCGCGCGCGTGGGCATGGTGGCAGTAGATGATAAAACCATTGCCTATGTCAAAGACAAGCCGCATGCCCCCAAAGCCGAGCAGTGGGATCAGGCCGTTGCCTACTGGAACACCCTGCATTCGGATGATTACGCGCTGTTTGATGCCGTGGTTGAGATTGATGGTGCCAGCATTGAGCCACAAGTATCGTGGGGCACTTCGCCTGAAATGGTGATTCCAGTCACACAGTCCGTGCCAACCCTTGCGCAAGCCAAGGATGAGGTACAACGCAACGACTGGACGCGGGCTTACCAATATATGGGTTTAAGCGCAGGTCAAGCGTTAAGTGATATTCCACTGGATCGGGTGTTTATTGGTTCATGCACTAATTCACGCATTGAGGATTTACGTGCGGCGGCTGAGGTGATTAAAGGTCGCAAGGTTGCTGCAAGTATTAAGCAGGCCATGGTGGTGCCGGGTTCTGGTTTGGTGAAACAACAAGCTGAAGCAGAAGGGCTGGACAAGGTATTTTTGGCTGCTGGTTTTCAGTGGCGCGAACCGGGTTGCTCGATGTGCTTGGCCATGAACGCCGACAAGCTGCAACCGGGTGAACATTGTGCCTCTACCTCAAATCGCAACTTTGAGGGTCGTCAGGGTAATGGCGGGCGCACCCATCTGGTCAGTCCAGCGATGGCGGCGGCGGCGGCACTGGCCGGTCATTTTGTTGACGTGCGTCATTTTTGAGATCGCTTTATTTCTAAAAACCCTAAATCCCCTGATAAAGGGGACTTAAAATTCTTGTGATTTTTTAGGAAAAAAACATGAAACCTTATACCGTTGAACAAGGTTTGGCAGCGCCATTGGATCGTGCCAATGTCGATACCGACCTGATTATCCCCAAGCAGTTTTTAAAGTCCATCAAACGTACTGGCTTTGGTGCCAACTTGTTTGATGAGTTGCGTTATCTAGATGAAGGTTATCTGGGGCTGGACAATGACAAACGCCCCAAAAATCCTGATTTTGTGCTGAATCAACCGCGTTATCAAGGGGCAACTGTATTGTTGGCGCGTACCAATTTTGGCTGTGGTTCCAGCCGTGAACATGCACCATGGGCACTGGAAGAATATGGTTTTAGAACCGTAATTGCGCCCAGTTTTGCCGACATTTTCTTTAATAACTGCTTTAAAAATGGCATGTTACCGGTAATTTTACCGGAAGAAACGGTTGACCAGCTATTTAATGAATGTCAGGCGCAAGACGGCTATCAGCTCACGGTAGACCTGCCTGCTCAGGTAGTCCGCACATCTAATGGCCAGGAGTTTGCCTTTAGCATCGATGAATTCCGCAAGCATTGCCTGATTAATGGTCTGGATGACATTGGTTTAACCTTGCAGGATAGTGCGGTGATTTCCGAGTTTGAGAGCAGGGCACAGCAATCGCGTCCCTGGGTTTTTAATAGCCTGCGACCTTAAGACCCGTAGATTGGAAGTGCGCAATAAGGCAATCTAAGGTATAGTTGATCGGTTTATACTTTCATTTTTAAGTATTCACCAGACACTATTTTGGTTCGGGTACATTGGGTTACACCCATTGATGGAGCACTTGGTTGCCATGTACAAAGCGGGTTTAACAGGTTTTGCAGTAGGGCTGTTGTGCGCAAGTCTGGTGGGATGCCAGCTGGCGCCAAAATCAACAAAAACATCAGGTATGTCTCCACCACCGCGCCTTTCTGCGGCCAAGGTTGAGGTGCTGGAAAGCCCGCCACCCAAAGGGTTAGTGGGCTTGCACTGTTCTGGTGGGGTTGGTTGTGAATTTGCCCAGCTCAACAATATTGTGGTGATCAATGAAGCCACCCGGCAGCCAACTGATGCGGCAATTCATGCCTCGATTGTGCGGTTTGAAGACAACAGCCTGACTACTGGACAGGCTAACCGCTATTTTATTGCCATGCGTCCGGGCCGTAATGAAATCAAGGTGCGTTTTTATCCGGTCACACCCGACCGTGCTGAAAACTTTGCCCTGATTCATGATTTTCGTGCAGACCGCAATTATCGCCTGAATATGTTCCGGCAGCGTAGTGCAGACGCCGCTTCCAGCTTGCTGAATGCCGCAACGCCAGATCCGCTATGCGTTGACTTACTGGAAAATGACAAGGTACTGCGCCGCTTTTGTCGTCCGTTTGATCCGACAACTGGAATGGGTGAATTTCTGGAGCAGCGGGTAGGCAATTAAGGACAGTTATGTGCGCGCACGGCTAAACCTGAAACTCTAAAAGGAATGCGGCAAAGGCTAGATTCCTGATTTTTACATAGGTTTTTATACAGGCGTTTTATATCAAGCCGTAGTCTTGATGCGTTCGTAGGCGGCTGGATATATCGCTAATAAATTGATGAGTGGAATAAGACAATGTCAAAGCAGATTTTAATTTTGGCGGGTGATGGAATTGGCCCGGAAATCATGTCAGCAGCGGAGCATGTGCTCGGTGTGGTGAATGAGAAATTCAGTCTGGGGTTAAGCTGGGAGCATGGCCTGCTGGGTGGTTGTGCCATTGATGCGCATGGCGTACCGCTACCCGATGTCACGCTGGAAGCGGCTAAAAAAGCTGATGCGGTACTATTGGGCGCAGTGGGCGGGCCAAAGTGGGACACCATTGAGCGCTCCATCCGTCCAGAGCGTGGCTTGCTCAAAATCCGTAGCGAACTGAACCTGTTTGCCAATTTGCGTCCAGCCATTTTGTATCCGCAACTGGCCGATGCCTCAAGCCTAAAACCTGAAATTGTGGCAGGTCTGGATATCCTGATTGTCCGTGAACTGACTGGCGGTATTTACTTTGGCCAGCCGCGTGGCATTCGCACACTGGAAAACGGTGAAAAGCAGGGCTACAACACCGATGTGTATAGTGAGTCTGAAATCAAGCGCATTGCCAAAGTTGCTTTTGACATGGCTGGCCTGCGTGGTGGCAAGGTCTGTTCGGTAGACAAAGCCAATGTGCTGGAAGTCACTGAGTTGTGGAAGCAAACCGTGACTGAACTAGCGGCCAGCGAGTATCCCAATATCCAGTTGTCACACATGTATGTGGATAACGCAGCCATGCAACTGGTGCGTGCACCCAAGCAGTTTGATGTCATTGTGACTGGCAACCTGTTTGGCGATATCCTATCAGATGAAGCCGCCATGCTCACTGGTTCAATTGGTATGCTGCCGTCTGCTTCACTGGATGAAAATGGCAAGGGCATGTATGAGCCATGTCATGGTTCAGCGCCAGATATTGCAGGCAAGAATATTGCCAATCCACTGGCCACCATTTTGTCTGTGGCCATGATGCTGCGCTATACCTTCCGTGAGGAAACCGCAGCCAAAGCCATTGAAGATGCAGTGGGCAAGGTGCTGGATCAGGGGCTGCGTACCGGTGACATCATGAGTGATGGCATGACACAGGTGGGTACACAAGCCATGGGTGAGGCCGTGGTAAACGCACTGGCCTAATCTTATTTGGTATATGAAAAAGCTGATAGAAATATCAGCTTTTTTTATGCCTGCGTTTTGGCAGGAGTTTTTGAATATAATGTGAAAGCTTTAAAGGAATTTGCTTTACCTAAAAATACATTTTAAAAATAAAGCCTCATGTCATTTTTTATACAGGCTTGCTAGGGTAATAACAAATTTAAAAACAGCAAACCTCACAACGGAGAACATCATGGCAAAAATTGCATTTCTGGTGCATAACTATTTTGAACAGGTTGAGCTGACTGGCCCGCGTGAAATTCTGGAGGATCACGGCCATAGCACAGTGCTGATTGCTGCGGAAGACCAGACCGTGCAGGGCATGGAAAGTGACGTGAATAAGAAGGATGAGTTTCAGGCCGATTTGTTGCTCAAAGATGCCAACTATAAGGATTATGATGCGCTGGTACTGCCAGGCGGCACAGTCAATGCAGACAAGCTGCGGGTAAATCCAATGGCACAAAAAATGGTCAAGGATTTTTTAAATGCAGACCGTCTGGTTGCAGCGATTTGTCATGCGCCGTGGTTACTGGTTTCCAGTGGCGTGGTGGCAGGCAAGGATATTACCGCTTATGAGTCGCTTAAAGACGACCTGACCAATGCAGGAGCCAACTATCAGGATGAGCCCGTGGTGCGTGATGGCGACATTATTACCAGCCGCAAGCCGGATGACATTCCTGCGTTTGCACAGGCCATTGATGAGTTTTTTATCAAGCATGACTCCAAGTAGCCAAAGCAGCTAAAATCTTCTAAGACCACCTGAAGTATTGCTAGTGATTTAAAACGGCTGAATTAAGCAACTGAATTTATTGCTTAAACCTGATCAGTTTCGCTACTGTCGCTGCCAAATAGCGAGCGGCGCTGTTCACGCGGAATAGCAGGGCACTGGCTGGAAATCTGGTAAAGCACGTTGCCAAGGCTGGGCAGGTGCGTACCTACCACCGATTTACCTGAAGTCAGCAGTGACACACTAATGTCACGCGCCGGATCAGCCCAGCAGAAAATATTGGAAAAACCAATATGGCCAAAAGCCTGTCCGGTCATGGGGCCAAAGAGGCCAACCGGATTACTGCCCAGCATCGGACCCAGCGCATAACGCATTGGTGCCAGCAACGTACGATCCAGACTGGTGCCGGAAGTGGGCAGGGTTGCCCGGAATACGGTGCGCGGCGATAAAATCTGCTTGCCATTATAGCTGCCGCCACTCAGCAGCATTTCAAAGAAGCGGCCTGCCTGTTCAGCGCTGGTGTAAATATTGCCAGCCGGACAAATGGTTTCCATAAAGCGCGGGTCATTGGTCACATCAACGGCCAGTTGCAGGCCACCACCCAGCACGTGATTCAGGTATTTATCGGTGCCAAGGCCCGGATGCAGGCCAGTGGCGTAGTTCATGGCCACCTGATCGCGCATTTCCGGTTTTAAGCCGTAGTTAAAATAATCCATGCCCATGGGTTGTTCAATTTGCTTATGCAGGAAAGTGCGTAAGTCCTGTCCAGTCACCCGTTCAATAATTTCGCCCAGAATATAGCCCGCGGTAACCGCATGATAGGCCAGCCGGGAACCCGCAGCCGATACGGGCGCCGCCTTGTACAGCCGCTGCATGATTTCATCATGGTTAAACAACAGCTCTGGGGTAACATCGCCTTCAATCTTGGGAATGCCACCACGGTGTGCCAGCAAATGAAAAATTGTGGCACGGCGTTTGCCATTCACGCCGTATTCGGGAATGTAATAACTGACCGGGTCAAGCAGGTTAATGGCACCTTGTTCATCCAGCAAATGAATCAGCATGGCCGTGACAATCTTGGAAGCCGAAAATAGGCAGACAGGCGTGCCCGGATTGGCAACTTTTGCATCTACGGCCAGTCCTTCGGCAGAGTTGCCGTGCACATGACCCAGTGAGCGGTTCAGGATGATTTGCCCCTGCCGGCGCAGGCAAAATGTCACCAGCGGATAGTTGCCGGTTTTATACAGTGACTCAATACTGCGCCAGATTTTATTGACCTGTTTTGTGGTCATGCCACCTGCTTCAGCGGGTTGTTCATCCTGCTGGCGGATAATAGCCGATAGATTTTTGGGAACATGGCAGGTATTGGTAGACAGTAGTTTCACGTTCAACTCATCGCGTGCTGGCAATATTGGCGTTGAGTGTGCCAATGACAGGGCAAAAAGTCAGTGTCCAAAATGACAGGGTTTTGAAAACAATTTTGCAATCATGCAGCATTTACTTTAAAATATGCGACTGCTGTAGTGATGCACGGCATTCATTAAAGGTGATTGCGCAAGTAAGGCGCCTTTTGTGAAATTTTCGCATCTTTTATTGAAGCATCTCGGAGAGTTCTCATGGCTTTAAACAACGCAGACCGCGCTGATATCATCGCAAAATTTGCCCGCGCAGAAAATGACACAGGTTCACCAGAAGTTCAGGTTGCCCTGCTGACTGCACAAATCAATGACCTGCAAGGTCACTTTAAAGCGCACAAGCATGACCATCACAGCCGTCGTGGTCTGATCCGCAAAGTAAACCAGCGCCGTAAACTGCTGGACTACTTAAAAGGCAAAGACAGCGACCGTTATCAATCGCTGATTGGTGCACTGGGTCTACGTCGTTAAGACGAGCCAGATGATCAACTGTTCAAACCGCTATTCTTTAATGGTTATGGGCAACTGGTCGCAACTAATGAATAGACTTCATTAGAATTGGGGAAGGGGCGATTATTCGCTCCTTCTTTGTATGTTCACTGTATGGCGTAAAGCGGCTTCTAACGCCTGTTATTCAAACGATAAATAAAAAATCATTATAGATAACAGTCGTTAGGGGCCTTGCGCCACCAAAAATGTATTAAGGAAAAATTATAGATGTCCATGTTTAATATTGTTCGTAAAGAATTTCAATATGGCCAGCATACCGTGGTGCTGGAAACCGGCCGCATTGCGCGTCAGGCCAACACTGTATTCGTGACTATGGGTGGTGTGAGTGTGCTGGTTGCCGTAGTTGCACAGCCAACTGCCAAAGCCGGTCAGGATTTCTTCCCGCTGACTGTTAACTATCAGGAAAAACAATATGCAGCTGGCCGCATTCCGGGTGGTTATGGCAAGCGTGAAGGCCGCGCCAGTGAAGCTGAAACCCTGATTTCCCGTCTGATTGACCGTCCGATTCGCCCACTATTCCCGGAAGGCTACTACAATGAAATTCAGGTAACTGCATCGGTAGTCTCTTCTGACAAAACCATGCATGCTGATATTGCTGCCATGCTGGGAACTTCTGCGGCACTGGCAATTGCCGGTACACCGTTTAAAGGCCCGATTGGTGCAGCCCGTGTTGGTTTTATCAATGGTGAATACATCCTGAACCCATCCATTGCGCAACTTGATGCCAGTGAACTGGATCTGGTGGTTGCCGGTACTGACAAGGCTGTACTAATGGTGGAATCAGAAGCCAAAGAGCTGTCTGAAGACCAGATGCTGGGCGCGGTGCTGTTTGGCCATGATGAAATGCAGGTTGCAGTAGCAGCTATTAACGATTTTGCAGCGCAAGTGGGTGCTCAGCCAAGTAACTGGACTGCGCCAGCGGTTAATACTGAACTCAAAGACCAGTTAAAAGCCCGTTTTGAAGCGCAGGTTTCTGAAGCTTATACCTTAACGGTAAAGCAGGAACGCTATGCTGCACTGGATGCCATTAAGGAAGCCGCACTGGCTGAGTTTGCACCAGAAGGTTCTGATGCTGGTTTAAGCGATGAAGTCGCCAACCTGTTTGAAGACCTAAAATACCGTACCGTGCGTGACAATATCCTGTCTGGCAAGCCACGTATTGATGGCCGTGATACCAAAACTGTTCGCGCACTGGATGTACAGGTTGGTGTGCTGCCGCGTACCCATGGTTCTGCGTTGTTTACCCGTGGTGAAACTCAGGCACTGGTGACTGCAACGCTGGGTAACACCCGTGATGCCCTGATGGTTGATACCCTGGCAGGTACTAAAACCGACAACTTCATGCTGCATTACAACTTCCCGGCGTATTCCGTGGGTGAAACTGGCCGTGAGTCTGGTCCGAAACGCCGCGAAATTGGCCATGGTCGTCTGGCGCGTCGTGGTGTGCAGGCCGTGTTGCCAGCGCCTGACCGTTTCCCGTATGTATTGCGTATTGTGTCTGACATTACCGAATCCAATGGTTCATCTTCCATGGCTTCTGTATGTGGTGCCAGCCTTGCGTTAATGGATGCCGGTGTACCTTTAAAAGCCCCGGTTGCTGGTATTGCCATGGGTCTGGTTAAGGAAGGCGAACGCTTTGCTGTATTGTCCGATATTCTGGGTGATGAAGATCACTTGGGCGATATGGACTTTAAAGTGGCCGGTTCTGCCAATGGCATTACCGCGCTGCAAATGGACATCAAGATTGAAGGCATCACTGAAGAAATCATGGAAGTGGCACTGAATCAGGCCTATTCCGGACGTATTCATATCCTGAATGCCATGAATCAGGTACTGAACCGTGCCCGTCCAGAAATCAACATGCATGCACCAACCTATGCAGTCATCCAGATTAATCCGGACAAGATTCGTGACGTGATTGGTAAAGGTGGTGCGACCATTCGTGCCCTGACCGAAGAAACCGGTGCTTCTGTTGATATCGAAGACAATGGCACCGTGCGTGTGTTTGGTGAAAGCAAAGCAGCCACTGCCGCTGCAATTGCCAAGATTCAGGCACTGACTGCTGAAGTGGAGCCGGGCACCATTTATACTGGTACTGTGGTACGCATTGTTGAATTTGGTGCATTTGTGAATATTCTGCCGGGCACTGATGGCCTGCTGCATATTTCACAAATTTCCAATGAACGTATTGCCAATGTGGCTGATGTACTGACCGAAGGCCAGAAAGTTCAGGTTCAGGTTCAGGACGTTGACCAGCGTGGCCGCATCAAGCTGTCCATGAAAGACATTCCACAGGCATAACAACAGGTCGTCTGATCTGTCATTGCTGGAATTGCTTTAAAAAGTCCGCTTCGGCGGGCTTTTTTATTGGTCGGTCACTCAACAATATAATTGTACCTTGATTAATCTTCGTGCTATCTTTTGCAGGTTATTAGGACAAAAACAAGATTGAGGACCGCATAAATGTCTACTGCCCGTAGAATTCGCCAAGGCATGGTGACAGCTGCAACCGCTGCTTTTTTACTTTCAGGTTGCTCTCAGATCATCAAAGGCGGGGCCAATATTGCCCTTGGCTTTGCCGAAAGACATATTGTTCCACCGATTATTGCCATGGATGACGCCGATATGGCCTGCGCCAGCGGCAATGCCACCACACCGCTGATCATGTCAACCAAGGCCATGGGTGCTGATCCTGCCAAGATTGGGGTTTTACTCTATACTTCAGCCGGGGTATGTGCCGAAAACAATGCACTGAATGCTGAACTGCGCTACATGCGTGCTGCCAAGGCCAACCAGATTGAAGAAGCCAAGGATGCACGGATTGAACAGAAGCGTTGGGCTGAAACCGCAGCGCGTCGTCAATATGCCTCTTACTTGTTATTTGCCGAACACTACGAAGCCAAATATAAAATCAAGCTGGGCGATCAATGCCCCAGCATGAAAACCGATCTGGACAAAACCGTCTATCTGATGGGCATGGTCAGTGGCCTGCAGGCAGTGACCAATGACATCAATGCTGGTGGTGCGGTTAACGTACCCAAAGATATTGCCGCCATTGTTGAGCGTGGCATGAGCTGCATTAACAATGAACAGTTCTGGGGCGCCCCCAATGCCATCCGTGCAGCCATCTGGACCCTGTTACCGGGTGCTGGCGATGGCAAGCCTGATCCATGGCAAGTGATGAAAGAATCGTCTGCCATTGGTGAGCGTGGTGGCGTTCGCCTGCCACATGCCCTGTATGTCATTGCAGCACAGGCAACCGGTGACAAGGACAAAATCCGTGACGCCCTGCGCACCTATGGTCGTTCTATTGAGGAAGGCAAACCCGTTAATGAAAACTATCGTCTGGTTGATGCGATTGCCCGTCAGATGATCCAGAATGCCTCTGACCGTTACTGGACTGAAAATACCGGCATGCGTACACCGGAAGATGGCTATAACCATTTCTGGGATGAAAGTGCAGCCGATGATTCTGGTCTGTCACTGGATAACCTGCTGGATGATTCCGCAGATACCAGCAGCGCACCGGCTACTGATGGCGGTAGTACAGCCCCTGAAGCAAAACCTGCTGTAGAGGCAACACCTGCCAGTGATGATGCGCCAGTGGATACGGCACCTGCCGATACAACAGCGCCATCAGCCGATACCTCATCAACTGGCAGCACGACAGAAAGTACTGTGCCAGCTACTGATGACGGCATGCCAGCCAGTGATACAGTGCCTGACACCAGTAATAATGCTGACCTGGCGCCCGATGCTACTCAAGCACCAGCCAATTAAAATGCGATAATAAAAACCGCCCGAGTTCAATCCGGGCGGTTTTTTTATGCCAGGAGCACTGATCTATATGTGGCCCAAACAAACGCTTTCGCTATTATCCATCATCTTGGGCGTTGGCTTGGCCTGTGGCTTGCTGCAACTGGACATGAACACGTTTATTTATCAGCGTGACTTGATGACGAGTGAACCGTGGCGCTGGTGGACTGCGCACTGGGTGCATGTGGGCTGGCGACACTATGCACTGAACATGCTGGCATTTTTAAGCCTGCCGTTTATCTTTCCCCAGCTTCAGCGCCAGACATTGTTACTTGGCCTTCTGGTATTGCCGCCTCTTCTGAGTGCCGGGCTATATGGACTGCTACCAGCAGTACAAGCTTATGCCGGTTTGTCTGGCATTTTGCATGGCATCTTTGTGGTGGCTGCAATTGAAAGCCTGTTCATACAGCGCGAACGCAAGTTTGCCATACTGGTATTGGTCTGCATTGCCTTGAAGATTAGTTTTGAAAAATGGATGGGCTATAGCGAAACTGCCCAGTTAATTCAGGCACCTGTGCTGATTGAGTCGCACCAGATTGGGGTATTAACAGGCATTATTTTTATTTTGCTTAAAACAGTGATTTGTTATTTAAAACATAAAAAGAGTTTAACCAAACTGTAGATGGGCTTAATTTTCTGGCAAAAAAAGTGATGAATTTGGCTTTTTGTATCGAATTCCGATCAAATTGATCAAATTTAATTAAAAAAATGTTCGTAATGTCATAGTCGAGTGCGAGTTAAATGGTGCATGATACTGACAAAATGCGTTTCAGAACGATTTTCTGTCATACAAAACGACAAAAAATGTATCGTGATTTCGCCGTGAGGGTGAGAGGACTAACTCTCGTAAGATTTATCGTACAATAAGGGCAGAATGCCTATGCAATCCAATCCTACGCCAGGAGCCAAATCTGGCTTTTTAAACCGTACATGGTCGGAATGGTTTTCAACCCTTCCGATTTTTCTCATATTGGTATTAACACTCATTATTGGCACTGGCGAGATGATTCATGGCCAGCTCCTGCGTGTGGGTGAGCATTTATATGGGGATCCTGCCACTGGAGTTCAGTACTCATTCTTACGTGCAGATCCTGTAGCACCAAAATGTGAACGTCATCCTGACATTGAAGCACAGGTTCAACAGCAGATGGCTGGTGGCGGTGCGGCCAGTGATGATGAGTTTGCCGACCTGTTTGGGCCACAAGACCCAGCGCAGGTACGCCAGTCATTACTGGCAGCGCAACAGGTCTGTGAAGAAAAATATCAGTTTTATGAAAATACCCAGAAGTACATTGATGCCCATCCTGGCGTAAAAGTATTCCGTGCCATTGAAACCGGTTTTTTTGCCATTTTCCATTTTGGTACTGAAAACCGCAATTTGTTCCTGGTCATTATGGTGGTGATTGCAGCGCTTACTGCGACCCTGAACAAGCATCATATTGGTTTGCGTCCTGCCGTAACCCGGATGGACTATCTGGTGCATGATGCAGCAATGCTGTTGGCCAACGGTTTTCTGTCATATTCTGTGATTAGCTACATCAAGTCTCTGGCTAATTCCGGGGTTGCGGTTGATCCCAATGCACTAATCATTAATTACCTGTGGGCCACATTATTTGTTGCAACCACCTTGATCAGTCTGTTCCGCCTGATTAAGCCACAAGTACCCAAGCAGGAAGGTGGCAGTTTTGGTCTGGCCCTGATGGCTGTACCGTTATATGCCTGGATGGCAATCATTACTGGCATTGCCTTTATTTTCTTTATGGATTATTCGGTTGGGCAGGCCATTTACTTAGGCTTCTTAACCGATTACGTGGCAATTTTCCTGGCACTGGGTTTATTCATCTGGGTGGGTATGCTGTTAACCCAGACCCGGGTAATGGACCTGTTCCTGAATATTTTACGTCCATGGAATTTCTCACCTGAAACCTTAACCTGGCTTATCCTGATTGGGGCTTCTATCCCTACCGCTTATACCGGTGCATCAGGTATTTTCGTGGTGGCGGCCGGTGCGCTGATCTATAAGGAAGTCTGGAACTCGGGCGCGCGTCGCCAGTATGCGCTGGCCGTTTCTGCCATGTCCGGTACGCTGGGTATGGTGATCCGTCCGTGTTTGCTGGTGGTATTAATTGCCATGCTGGACAGTAAGCATGTGACGTCGGATGAACTGTTTGATCATGGCATTTACGTGTTCTGGTTTATTTCACTGTTCTTCCTGACTGTTTCACTGTTTTTTGCCGAGTCAAAATTCCGCATCAATTCCCCAACAGTTGCGATTCCAGGCATGGTTCGCGCGCTTGGTCCTGTAATTCCTTATGTCATCATTACTGCGGCTGTGGTGCTGTTCTATCGGTATGTACTCAATACTGAGATGAATGAATTTACCGCGCCAATGATTCTGCCGCTGATTTTGCTGGCCATCGTTCTGTTTGATAAAATTCGCCGTGAGCCAAGCTCGGCTGCCATGGCTTATGGTCAAACCGCTGATGACCATGAAAAAATGGTACAGGAACATGCTGCAAGCTCACCTTATTTACGTACGCATGATGCTCATGGTAAGGAACGCCGTACTGGTTTTGAAGCTGCCATTCGTTTTGCAACTTCAGAAACGGTAGGTCATATTGGCGCCTTGATTATTCTGATGGCGCTGTCTGCCAGTGTGGGTGGTCTGGTTGAAAAAACCGAAATTGTTCATCTGCTGCCAACTCATCTGAATAACGTTTACATCTCCTTGCTGTTTATTGCTCTGTTGCTGGCGGGTATTGGTATGACGACCGATCCGTTTGGTGCAGTTATTCTGGTGGCAGCGTCCATTGCACCAGTGGCATATGCTAATGGTATTAACCCAATTCACTTCTGGATGATCTGTCTGGTGGCGTTTGAGCTGGGTTATGTCACACCACCCGTGGCGCTTAACCACTTGCTTACGCGGCTCTCGGTGGGGGATGAGGAGGTCATGGCGGCTGATGCAGAAGCCAAGGCCAAGTACACGAAGTTCTACTATCGTTATGAACGCTGGCTGCTGCCGATTATGGTGCTGTTCCCAGCCCTGATGGTCGTGACCTTCGCGCCTTATATCTTCAAGATGTTTGGCTGGTATTAATCCATCATCTGTGTGATCAGCTAAAAAAACGGCATCTTAAAGATGCCGTTTTTTATGGCCTGATTTTATAGTATGGTTTTATGGTGTAGCTTTGATGCCAGGACAGGTTAGCGGTCAAGTTTTTAGACTTAACATTTTTAGCTTTAGGGCAAGCGAATCAACCGGGAAAAACGTGGCATACATAAAATCAGCGCCAGTAAAATAATGCTCATGCCAATAATACTTAAGGAATCCGGGTATTCCTGCCATAACACAGCAGCCCAAATGCCTGCAAAAATAATCGCAAGATAATTGGCTGGTCCAATTTGGCCGGCAGGTGCACAACTGTAGGCTTTGGACAGGCAAATCTGGCTAAGCGTGGCTAGTACACCAGCGCCACATAGCAACAGCATTTCATGCACGCTATACGTGCGCCATAGCCAGAACATTGGAATCGCAGACAGCAGCGTCCCAAACAGGCAGAAATAAAACACAATCCGGGTGGCAGGTTCAGTGTCAGTCAGCGCGCGTACTGTCACAAAGGCCATGGCAGCCAGAAAACTGGACACCAGTCCAATGCCAGATAAGACATTAAACATGCCAGTATCAGGTTTGGCCACCAGCACAACGCCCACTAATCCCAAACTGGCTGCTATGGCCATCATGGTTGTAATTTTTTCCTTTAAGAACAACCAGGCTACCAGTGGAATAAACACAGGGGATGAATAAGTAAATACCATGGCATTACTCAGCTTTAAATGAGCAATGGCATAGAAAAAGCCATACATGGCAATTAAGCCAACAACGGCACGCCAGGCATGCATCCACAAGCGCTCTGTTTTTAAGGAGTATTGACTGCGGGTTAACAGGAAGGGCGTAAGAACTAAAAGCCCGGTTGCATTGCGAAAAAACACAATGGTTGGGTTGTCAACAGTGTGCGAGGCGAGACGAATGAGTACACCCATGCTGGCAAACAAAAAGGCAGAGACTGATAGCAGTAACAAGCCTGTCATCACTGAACGTGACAAGGCGGGAGAAATAGAAACGGGAGAGGAAGTCAAAACCAATGCCTGTAGCCTGTATGCGCAGCAGTATAAGAGCAAAGCATCTGTGGTTTAAGACTACAAGGCTATTAAAACAGAAAATCGGCAAAATAAAAATCCTGCCTGATATCAAGCCTTGGAATGCAAGGCTTGGTCAGGCAGGAATCAGAAATGCGTTAAAGGAAAATCATAAAACACGCAATTAAGCGTTGGATTTATCCAGTTGAGCCTGTAGGTCAGCCAGATATTTCTCTTTTAGTTCAACCAGCTTGTCAGAATCTTTAAGCTGTTGTTCCTGTAACGCCTTACGCTCAGTTAACTGGGCTTGCTGATCCTGTAAACGGCTAATTTCTTCACGTGCTACAGTAGCATCCTGTGGTACAGGCGCAGTTAGCAGATTGGTGTCAATGATAGAGTTGCCAGCAGGTTGCTGATTCTGGCTGGTTTCATTAGTAGAGGGCGCCAGCGGTGCTTCATTATTACGGTCAATATCAGTCGTACTTTTTTGGGTATCCTGATTAATGGAAGAACCAGGCTGTGGGTCTTTCTGGTCTCTGTCCAGACTTTTACCATTAATCGCGTAAGAGGCAATGTAATACAAAATAAACAGTAAAATGACAACGCCCAGCATAATCATCCAACGCTTACTTTTTGGTGTTTGTTCTGGATCTTGCATGTGTGTTCTCCAATGTTCTGTTCTCTAATCACTTGAATCTTTAATGATTTGAGTCTAGCGAAGCGGTTTGAACTGCACTACACCCACTTCATCAGCTTTTGATGGTGAATTTGTAACTGTGTTTTCCAGTTGGTCAATACTGGTGGGACGACGCTCGCTGGCACCACATTCTACACATTCAATCCATTCATCATCAGGCGTGGTCATCAGCACCACACGATCCAGAGCATTGCATTTTGTACATTTTGCACCAGCGATAAAACGTTTTTTGGGTGTCATGCAGGTTCTCAATAAAAAAAGCTTATCCAGCGGTAGAAACAGAATCGGATGCAGGGCTACCATCAGACCCATTGCTCCAGCCATTATGCCGCAATAAGGCATCCAGTTGGGGTTCACGGCCACGAAAGTTTTTAAACGCCGTCAGTGCATCCACGCTGCCTCCCACTGCCAGGATAGCATTACGGAAGGCTTTGCCTGTTTCCGCATTAAACAGTCCTTCCTTTTCAAAGCGGTCAAAGGCATCACTGGCCAGCACTTCAGCCCATTTATAAGAGTAATAGCCTGCGGCATAGCCACCTGCAAAAATATGGCTAAAGCTGTGCTGGAAGCGGTTATAAGGTACAGTTGGCAAAACGGCCACCTGCTGGCGCACTTCATCCAGAATATGCTGAATCTGCACGGTATCCGGTGCAGGCACTGTGCTGTGAATGTTCAAATCAAACAGGGCAAATTCCACTTGCCGCAAGGTTTGCATACCAGTTTGGAAATAGCGTGCAGCCAGCAAGGCATTCAGTAGCTCGCTGGGCAGGGTTTCATCACGTTCAAAATGACGGCTAATCAGGCTTAAGGCTTCTTCATCCCATGTCCAGAATTCCATAAACTGGCTGGGCAGCTCTACTGCATCCCATGCCACCCCATGCGTACCTGCCACATGAATCACATCAGCCTCAGTCAGCAAGTGGTGCATGCCATGACCAAACTCATGAAACAGGGTGACCAGTTCATCGTGGGTAAGCAGGGCAGGTTTGTTGCCCACTGGCGGGGTAAAATTTCCCACCATAAAGGCAATGGGAAGCTGAATGGCATTACGGATCTTCATGCGTGAACGGAAACCACTCATCCAGGCACCGCCGCGTTTGCCACTGCGAGCAAACAGGTCAAAGTAAAACCCGGCAATTACTTGACCATGTTCACTCACTTCATAGTAATGCACATTGGAGTGCCATACAGGCGCCCGCTTTTCCTCAATCTGAATACCGTACAGGCGCTCAACAATTTTAAACAGCCCGGCAATGACCACAGGTGCGGGAAAGTAAGGCTTAAGTTCTTCCTGTGACAGCTTATATTCACGCAGCTTGATTTTTTCAGCCAGATACGCCGTATCCCACGGTGCAACCTGATCAATACCATGTGCACTGGCTTCCTGCTGAAGTTGCGCAAGCTCGGTTTGTGCGGGTACACGGGCTTTATCAGCCAGATCCAGCAAGAACTGTTTCACTTCATCCACGGATGGTGCCATTTTGCTGGCCAGTGAATATTCAGCATAGTCCTTAAAACCCAGTAGTGCTGCCATTTCCTGCCGCAATTGCAAGATTTCCTGCATCAGTTCGCTATTATCAAACTGGGAATCACCCAGCTCTGAAGCACGGGTTACATAGGCGCGATAAACGGTTTCACGCAGATCGCGGTCTTCGGCGTAGGTCATAATGGCGAGATATACTGGAAAATCCAGCGTGGCCAGCGCGCCGGTTTGTTCACGCTGTTCTGCCAGTTGTTTGAGTAAACCAATGCTGCTTTCGGGCAGGCCTTGTAATTGTGCATCACTAAGCGGCATGCTCCAGGCCTGCGTGGCATCCAGCACATGATTGGAAAAGGTAGAAGACAGGTCAGACAACCGCGCTGAAATTTTGCCATAACGGGCTTTGGCTTCGCCTTCCAGTGCAACACCAGTGAGCTTGAAATCACGGAGGGCCAGGTTAATGGCGGATTGCTGTGCTGGATTTAAACTAGAAAAAGCAGGCGAGGCCTGTACCATTTGATAGGCCTGATATAAGCCCTGATGCTGGCCAAGCTGAGTGTAATAGTCACTGAGGACAGGCAAAATATCCTGATAAACCTGCCGAATCTCAGCATTATTTTTAACTGCATTTAAATGCGACAACACGCCCCAATGCTGCTGAAGCGCATTCTCAGCATGATCCAGCTCAAAAATCAGTTCAAGCGCGTATTGGGCGTCTTGGAGCTGTTCCGGAAATTGCTCAATTTGTTGTTGCGCTTGTTGTAGCGCACTTTCAACATTTTGTTTTAGTTCATCCACTCCGAGCTGGCTAAAGTCCGGTAAGTCAATGCTGGCCAAAGGCAGGCTGGAAACGGCAGTATTCATCATCAATCATCTTGTTATCCAAAAACATAGACTAGATGTAAGGGCAATTCCTGATTTATGCAAGCCACAATTGTTAATACCTGATTTTTGACGCTAGTTATTACAACTCGGGATTTGGCGTCAGCAGTGCTTTAATCAGTTTTTGGTGGCGTTTGGACTGCTGGCTAATGGTCAGGCGGCAGGAATGAATAATGCTTTCAATATCATGGAGCGCACGATCAAACACATCATTAATGACCAGATAATCAAAATTAATATATTGCTGCATATCGGTAATCGCACCGGCCAGACGTTGCTCAATCACCTCGAGGCTATCCTGCGCGCGGGCAGACAGGCGCTCACGCAAATCATACTGTGAGGGCGGCATAATAAAAATCTGCTTGCTGTCCGGAAACAGGCGGCGCACCTGTTCAGCCCCTTGCCAGTCAATTTCAAGCAGCACATCATGACCAGCTTCCAGTTGTTTTTTCACCTCGGCCTGACTAGTGCCATAGTAGTTGCCGAACACCTCGGCATACTCAATAAAACCACCTTCATTCACCAGCTCTAAAAAGCTGTCTACCGTGGTAAAATGGTAATGAATTCCGTTTAGCTCACCGGGACGCTGCTGGCGAGTGGTGTGTGACACCGACACATGAATATCACTCACCCGGTCCAGCAGCGCCTTAACCAGAGACGTTTTGCCTGTGCCGGATGCCGCAGCAACCACAAACAATAAACCAGACATAAGCGCTTTCCTGTATGATGAGCAATATGGGCTAGTTTAGCGAAAATCTGGCGGCCAATATAGTATGGCAACCCGTATGACGCTGGAAACCAGTGCAATCCAATATTTTTGGATAAAAACAGTCAGTCACCCATAATCTGGCTTAAACTTGTAGTCTGGCCAATCCGCCTTATCTAGAACCGGTATAGTGCATCAGTAAAGGTATAACATGGACATTTTATTAGCCAATCCCCGTGGTTTTTGCGCTGGCGTTGATCGTGCCATTGCCATTGTTAACCGTGCACTGGAACTGTTCGAGCCACCCATTTATGTACGCCATGAAGTCGTGCATAACAAGTTTGTGGTCGATGATCTGCGCAACCGAGGTGCAGTTTTTGTTGAGGAGCTGGATCAGGTACCGGATGATGCCATTGTAATTTTTAGTGCGCATGGCGTGTCCAAGGCAGTCCAGGCAGAAGCCAGCCGCCGTGGCCTGAAAGTGTTTGATGCGACCTGTCCGCTGGTAACCAAAGTGCATATTGAAGTCACCCGCTATGCCCGGGACGGTATCGACGCCATTTTGATTGGACATCAGGGCCACCCTGAAGTGGAAGGCACCATGGGGCAATATGATAAAAGTGCTGGTGGCACTATTTATCTGGTTGAAGATGAACAGGATGTTGCCCGCCTTGAAGTCCGTGATCCTGAGCGCATTGCTTTTGTGACCCAGACCACATTGTCGCTGGATGACACCGCGCGTGTAATTGATGCCTTGCGTACCCGCTTTCCTAATATTCAGGGGCCGCGCAAAGACGATATTTGCTATGCCACCCAGAACCGACAGGATGCAGTCCGTGATCTTGCCAGCCGTTGCGATGTCGTGCTGGTGGTAGGTTCTCCCAACTCATCAAATTCCAATCGCCTGCGTGAACTGGCAGAACGCATGGGCAAGAAGGCTTACCTGATTGATAATGCAGACCAGTTAAATCCAGAGTGGTTTTTCAATGACTGCAAAATTGGCGTTACAGCCGGCGCATCGGCACCTGAAGTACTGATTGGCCAAGTGATCCAGCGTTTGCAATCCTGGGGTGCTACCTTGCCACAGGAGCTGGCAGGCCGTGAGGAAAACATTATATTTACCTTACCTCGTGAATTAAGAATAACCACCCATCAAGTTGACTGAGTTCACATTTTTAGAAATATAAAAGCTAATAAATAGCTATAAATTGTAACTCATCATGCTTTTGTAGGCGTCAGTCGCCTACTGCTTGCTTTGCAGATATAGACTATTTAGTCTAGGCATTAGAGAAGTGTTCAGGATGAACCTGTGCAAGTTAGGGTGATGGGTATGCAAAGTAGTCGGGGCTTTACGCTGGTTGAGTTAATGGTCACGATTGCTGTTATTGCTATCTTGGCAATGATTGCTGCCCCATCGATGAGCAATTTAGTGGCAAAGCAAAGGTTAAATACTACTGCACAGGATTTGGCTTATATTTTTGGTCAGGCACGAAGTCAGTCTGCAGTTTTGCGTAAAGATGTTACTGTAAAATTTGAAAACAGCCCAAACACAATGACTAATTTCTATTGG
Source organism: Alkanindiges illinoisensis DSM 15370 (assembly GCF_000619845.1). Taxonomy (GTDB): domain Bacteria; phylum Pseudomonadota; class Gammaproteobacteria; order Pseudomonadales; family Moraxellaceae; genus Alkanindiges; species Alkanindiges illinoisensis. The sequence goes on from NZ_KK211037.1 coordinate 292,340, forward strand.
ATATCTAAATACGAAGATATTGAATTATCAAGTGATGCCAAAGAGGTAATTTTTAGTCCAATTGGTATCGGTTCTAGTCGGATTAATAATCCTAATTATAACAAAGCCAAAGAGGATGCTATTGGTAATCCTCTCGATCCTAACTATGATGCAAATTATGTTACACAGCCAGAAACTATTGTTGTCCCTCAACTTCAAACCTTCACGTTGTGTAGCACCAAATTAGAAGAATCTAGAGTGATTACAATTTCAAGAATTGGGGTTATAGAAAAAATTCATAATGAAACAGGGGCATGCACATGATGAGTATTAGTTATCAACGTGGTGTAGGCATGATTGAGGTATTAGTTGCCTTAGTTATTTTGGCCATTGGGGTATTGGGTTTTTCTGCATTGCAATTACGGGCTATGGAAGCGACTGCCGAAGCAACTGACCGGACAATGGCAATGAATCTGGCAAGAGATTTGGCTGAAAGAATTCGGATTAATCGTTTAGGGTTAAATAGTTATATTACTGCGATTAATGATAAAAAAACTGAAACAGGTTGTCTGGGTTCGACTGCTATTTATGAGCCTGATTGTGATAGGACCAAGATGGCAGACTATGATGCTAATGAAATAATTACTAAAGCAAATGAAAAAGGCCAAACAATTATTATGCATCCCTGTGATGGTAGTAATCGTAGCTGTATTTATGTAGCGTGGGGTAAAACAACCATTGCTAGTGATGACGTCTCCAGTTGTATGAGTTCAGGGACTTATGTACCTGATGCCCAATGTATTGTTATGGAGGCATTTTAAAATGAAACTGCCTTTACAGCATGGTTTTACATTAGTTGAACTAATGATTTCTATTGTTCTGGGACTGATGGTGACCGCAGCAGCAACTCAGTTATTTATTACAGGACAACGTAGTATGGCTTTACAGCAGGGTGCTGCCAGTTTGCAAAACAGTGGTAGTTTTGGTCTGGAATACATTTTAAGAGATGTACGGCTAGCAAATCTAGGCGCGGCTACACCAGTTATTGACCCTGCAGTGCTTCATGGCGGATTGGTTTTAAGTCATTCAAATTTAAGCAGTGTGCCAGTAGCAGATTTTACAATTAATGGATCAGAAAGTACTAATTCACTCATGACAGTAGGGGAAGTAGGTCTATCTAACTTAAAAGATCAAAAAAGTGATCAATTAGTAATTCAATATAAAAACACAGTAGGTAATCAGTATGATTGTGAAGGACACACTATTGCAGCGAATGCTTATGTAGTTCAGCGCTATTTTATAAGAAAAGATAGTAATACTAATAATGATCCTAATGAACCCTTAGCATTGGCTTGTAAAGCCACTTCTTATACAGGTGATGCTAATACAGCTTTAACTGATTTAGGTGGAAATGGGGAAATTATTATTCCGCGTGTTGACCATATGCATATTTTACTAGGTGTGGCACAAGATACATTAGATGAAAGTGTATTACCAAGTAAAGCCGGACAAGATGGTGTGTTGGATCGTTTTGGCTATATCAACATTAATGATTATCTTGATCTTGCTAGTAAGCCACAAATCGTTTCCATTAAGCTTGGTTTATTGGTGCGTTCATCTGATACAGTAGGTAACCATGGTTTAACCAAAGCGGATAAACAATATAAGATTTATGATATTGATCAGCCGCTAATAGACGATGCAAAAAATAATTTATATGTTAGAGAAGTGGTAACTCAAACAATTGCTTTGCGTAATGGATTTGGACTGAAGGAGGAAGGAAAATGAATCAATCTATTCCTTCCAATGCCCAAAAAGGTGCAACTCTCATTGTAGTACTTGTTCTTTTGGTGGTTATTACTATTGTAGGAACATGGGCTATACGTGGCAGTATGACATCATTAAATATTGCCACTAATGCCCAAGCACAAGCTTTATTACAGCAGGCTTCTGACGCGGTATTTTTTAGCCTTGAAAATCAAACATCCAACGATTTGACCTTAACCCAGATGCAAATTGGTGATGGTATGCTGGCTTATGTTTTGCGTCCGGAAAATAAAGGCAAAGAGCTGGTGTTTTGTATTCGCGGTAATGAAGCAAATAGTTTAGAAGGTAGTCGTAACGCCAGTGTAGTGTATTGGGATGGCACAGCAATTAAAAACACTGAGCAGGGCACCACTGGGTTTTGTAAATTAAGTCGCACAGCAGATTTTATTAGTAAACGTGCAGCAGTAGTGACTCGCGTGGCGATACGTCCTGCAAATGCAGGGAAAGATTGGGAGCATATGCTTGAGGGCGATGATCCATTAATGTCAAAAACAAATCAGATTCAAAAGGTAATTGTAAGCGTTACTTCACTGATACCCAATTTAAGCAGTTCATCAACTGCAGATATTAATACATGTCTGACGAATTACACTAGTTTTGTTGATCCTGTTGCAGGCAATAAAACAGTAACAGACTGTTTGGCAGAAGAGAATGTGCCATATAGTTCTCAGGAAATGGAATATACCTTGAAACCTGTAAGTGCATCATAAAGGAGAGTCAATGATGAAAAAATTAAGACTGAATTTTAAAGATGCACTGGATTATAAGGAGCACATGATGCGTGCCAAGCAAAAATTTAAAGCAGCGAGTATTGGTTTTGCTGTAACAGCTATAATTTGCGCAGGTATACCAACAACTTATGCCAGCGATATTGAAATTTATAAAGTACCCGAGGATGCTGTTGGCAATACGACGTTAATGATGATGCTAGACTTGTCAGGAAGTATGGGCTGGGGAGAGGGCTATACAATATGGAATAATAATCAAAATAAGTATGTGCCATATACTTCTATGAGTGTTCAAGAGGATTATGGTGTTTGTTCAGGAACAAATACAGGAATACTACCAGATACCGCGACTACAAGTTATTACACACGATATTATTGTCCTGTAACAGCAGTGGTAGCAGCAAGCAATTCAAAAGTTACAGATACTAAAACTGGTTGTGAGAAGCAAACTGACAATTCTTATCGTTGTTATGATCGTTTAACTCGCTTAAAGGACGGTTTACGACAGACATTATTAGGAACACAAACTGTCCCTAAAATTGATGATAAAATTATTGTAGGACTATCCACTTTTGCAGGAAATAATGGTTATGTTCGAGTGCCAGCCAGAGCCTTAGGTACAGTTTTAAACTCAACCACAATTCAAGAACCCTATACAGAAACTGAAACATATACAGAGCAAGAGCCCTACACAGAAACTGAAACATATACAGAGCAAGAACCATATGTAGTTCAAGAAGCATGTGTTGTAAATCAAGAGCAGACCTTTAATAAACCCCGTTGGAGAATGATACAAACAAGGAGTTTTTTTAGTTCATCTACAAAATATCAAACGTGTAATGGCGGATGGACTGCTGATTATGTATGTAAAGGATGGAGTGGCGAATCAACTTCTAAACCTACAGGTTTTCCTGGAACAACTCTCAGTAATGAATATGAGGGATGTGGATTCTTGTGGTCAACTTGTAAAACAGAATATTATGAAGTTATAAAAGAACCAAGACCTGTTAATACAACGTGTCCTGTTACAAAATATCGTGACGTAACGAGAACTCGGCAAGTAACCAAATATAGAGAGGTTACAAAAACTCGAATAGTAACAAAATATCGGGATAAAGTTATTAATACGACTCAAAGAGATTTATTATTAACCACTTTAAAAGACCTCAATGCAAATGGGGGTACACCAACACCTTATGCTTATGCAGAAGCAGCAGCATATTTAATGGGAACGAATACTAATGTTAGTGATTATAATATTAGGTATTATCAAAGTTTAGGAAATAGACAGACGAATGGAACAAGCAATTATCCTTGCAAGTCTCCCTTAAACCCAACTAATAGCTATAGAACATATAAAAAACCGGATGGTTCGCCAATAATAATACGCTGGTGTGAAGACAGCAATAAAAGTTGGACACCACCAGCGGGCTCTACAAGCTTGGTTTATGATTTTACAAATAATGCCAATAGAGAACTATTTTATGCTGCTAATGATCCTAGATCGTCTACAGCATCAGATGGCGCTACTTATTCAGGCTGGACAAGTTCACAACAAATTGATAATGGCACAAACTCAATTACTGGCTCAACAAATTATGTTGCACCAACTTCTATTGCTGGTCAAAAGGATAATGCTGCACAACGTGAGTGTAGTGGACAGGGCATTTATTTCTTAACAGATGGTCAACCTGAGCCTAATGGCTGGGCTGTAGGTGATGATGGTACGAGTGGAACAGCTTATGCTCTTATGAGACAATCATTAGGAGACAAGAGTAGTCTATTTACTTGTAATAGTAGCCCCTTAGGTAGCCGTACAGGATATTCAAATCTGAATAATAGCTGGGCATGTATTGGGAAGTATGCGCAGGCATTACTTGCTCCAGCTAAAAATCCAGCAGGTGTAAAAGTTAAGACAGCCGTTGTGGGGTTTGGTAGTAGTTTTGGTGGAGGAACTACAGCCAGTGATGACGTAGAAGATGCAAAAACATGGGGTACAATTGGAGAAGGAGGGTGGATTGCTGGCTCAAAACCCGAAGATGTATCAAATAGCATTAATAAATTTGTTGGTGATCTAATTAAAGATATACCTAGTATGAGTACTGGTTCATCAACCATTCCTGTAGATGCCTTAAATCCTGCAGCAGTACAGCCGTATTCTTATTTTCCACAGTTTGAACCAAAAGTTAATCCTGCAGATAAACAGCAAATCTGGTTTGGTAACTTGAAAAAATACTATGTTCTAAATAGCAGTGTTTATGCAGGTGAAACAGCTAGTGACAACAATCTTGTCGTTAAAAAAAGTAAATTGCAGGATCTGGCAGATATCTGGGCGAAAGGAGGCATTGATTATCCAGCAAGTACGCCTATTTTTAAGAAAGGCGGTGCATTAAGTCGGTTACCATTAGGCACAGGAACAAATGCAGAAGGCCAAACTACCACTGCTAGAAACCTGCTTACTGATTATAGTTATGACGGTACAAAGGCTGAAAGCGAGCGAGTAACTCGTGATTTTGATTTGGTAAAAATAAATTATACCTATACTTCAAATGATAAGACCAAAACAGATACCACCTATGCCAGCGCATTAATGAGCTTGCTGGGTTACAATATTTCCAGTGATACCAATACTAATGGTTTGGATTTAAGCACGCAAACTGCAGAAGTGCGGCAAATGGGCAGTATCATGCACTCTAATCCTGTGCTACTAACGCAGGAAGGTAAGGCAACTGCAACAAAAGATAGCACGACAGGTAAGATCAGTGTAGGTAGTACAGGTCGTGAAGATTATGTGCTGTTTGGAACAACCCAAGGTTTAGTACAAGTAGTTGATGCCACTACAGGGGTAGAGAAATTTGCCTTTGTGCCTAAAGAAATTATTGAGCGTCAATCAGAAACTTTTAAAAACGGTGGTGGTAACCTCGCTGGTGGTAAAGAAGCACTTTATTACGGCATTGATGGTGAATGGACTGCACATACTGTTTATGTGACCAAAGCTAATGGTACATTAACAGTTAAAGGTACTGCTAGGGATGCTGATAGCGAAGAAAAGGAAAACCTAAGTGGTAAACAATGGGTTTATGGAGGCATGCGCATGGGTGGACGTAGTTATTATGCGCTTGACCTAACCGATATTAATAACCCTAAAATCAAATTTCATATTGATCCTTCAACCAGTAAGGTTTACAACAAGGATAATCCTTCAGGAACTACCTTTACTGCACTTGCTAAAATGGGTCAAAGCTGGTCTAAACCTACTCTGGGGTATGTCAACTGGAAAGGTAAGCGTAAACTAGTGATGTTTGTTGGTGGTGGTTATGATGCTGGTGGAGTTCATGGTGATGGGCTTTATGCTGAGGGCATTCGCACTGGTTACGCTGGTTATGAAACCTATAATTATAATCAAGATAATAAAATTGGCGCTGGCGTATACATGTTTGATGCTGATAGCGGAGACTTACTCTGGAATGCCGACTCAGATAGCAATAGCGAGTTAAAATATAGTGTAGCCAGTCAAATTCGGGCTATAGACCGAAATAATGATGGTATGATTGATCATGTGTATTTTGGTGATCTTGCTGGACAGGCGTTTCGTGTTGATTTTAAAAATGATGGAAGCAAAACGGCCTTTACAACACAGACTACTAGAATTTTAAACTTACATCAAACAGATGGTACCAGTCCACGTTTTTATACTTTACCTGTGTTTACAGCACATTATAGCGCTGGTAGTGAAAAAATTTATGGCGGAAATATTGTCTTGGTAACATTTGTTTCTGGTAACAAAAGCTCACCTTTACTAGCAACTAGCGATTCACCTCAAAAGAAAGATCCAAGTGGCCTACAGTATGATGGAGCTTATGCGATATATGATTATGATGTATATCCAAGCACCAGTGAAGGACGTTATCCAAGTAGTAATATGGCAGCCAGAACACTAGCTGCAACAACTGCTACTGATCCTTCAGCAACTCAATTGAGATATATTAATGATGCAACGACAACCACTACTATTGATAAAACTAGTGGTTGGGGAGGTTGGTATTATCTCTTTAATAAAAAATTCGATGATAGTAATGGAAGCGCAAGTATTATTAAGGCGTTAACCAATCCTATTGCATTAGAAGGCAGTTTGTATGTTACTCAGTTTGATGCTTCAAACAATGGTACTACTTCGAGCTGCGGTGCTGGCGTAAAAGGACATAGCTTTGCCCAACGCTTATGTTTGCCAACAGGTGTTTGTAAAGAAGATGCCAACTATAGATATAATTTAGGTTCTGGCATTGTGACCCTTAATGTAGGGGGCGGTACAGACAACGATGTTTATAAGCGAAGTTTAGTGGTTCCAGATCCTAATGATATTTGTACAGGGCCAAATTGTAAGCCTTGTAAGGGTAATGATTGTGTTACTGGTAAAAACTTTCTGAATACGGGTGGTGCATTGAAGCTTATTCCTAATCGATGGTACGAAAAATATGCAAGACAGGAGCCTAGCTCATGAATCGAATGAATAAAGGTTTTACGCTCATTGAGTTAATGATAGTTGTGATGATTGTTGCCATTTTGGCAGCAATCGCCATACCAACCTATGCAGAATATGGAAGAAGAGCCGCCAAGTCAGCTGCTCAACAAGAAATGCTTAAACTGGCTGAACAGCTGGAAAGACATAAAGGAAAAAATTTTAGCTATAAAGGTTTTGATCCATCATATTTATACTCTTATATAGATGATAATGGCAGCCCGGCAAACTATTATGATGAATCCCATGGCACTTTAGAATTGCCGTTAGGGAGTACTACCAATAAGAAATACACCCTGACTTTAGTGGATTTGTTTAAAAAAAAGCCATTATCTTCATCAACTGACAATATTTTAGGGCAAAGCTGGGCAATTAAAGCTATACCTGAAGATTTAAAAAATGATGCCATGCTATTAACAAGCACCGGCATTAATTGTGAAATTAAAGCAACAGAGTCGTTAACCAAATTAAATGACTATGAAAGTTGCAAGGATGATAGTGATGATGAATAGCCAGAGTGAACGAGGCTTTACGCTTATAGAGCTTATGATTGTGGTTGCGATTATTGGTATTCTGGCTGCTATTGCTTACCCATCTTATACCCAATATAAAATAAGAACTCAACGGACTGATGCGCAAAGCGAAATGCTTTATATTGCTCAGCGTATGCAAAGTTATCGTGCTGCAAACGGTAACTTTGCAGGTGCAACTGTATCTACAGTATATGGTGGTGGAGATACCACCCCTAAACAAGGGACAGCGTTATATAATTTGGCGTTTAGTCCATCCCCAGCCACCGCCAATAGTTGGACATTGATTGCGACGCCTATAACAGGAACCCAGCAAGCAGGTGATGGAGTCATTTGTCTTAATAATCAGGGTCAAAAATTTTGGACTACAGCCGCCACAGCTTGTAGTTTATCTGCCACTTCAGACTGGTCAGGTCGCTAAATATTTTTCTCCCTTGATTAAAATTCTTTTAATTTGAAAATAGATCAAGTAAAATACCGCCCTCTTGAAAGGGGTCTAAAGCGTATCCGGTGGTCGGGTGCAGAGCAGATCCGTAAGAATCATAAAGGTGTATCATGGTTGTAATTCGTTTAGCCCGTGGCGGTGCAAAAAAGCGTCCATTCTATCAAATCGTTGTAACTGATAGCCGCAATGCCCGTGATGGTCGTTTCATTGAGCGTATTGGTTTTTATAACCCGACTGCTCAAGGTAATGCTGAAAAAATTCGTTTGAATACTGAGCGTTATAATCACTGGGTTGGTACTGGTGCACAACCTTCTGACCGCGTTGCTGCAATTGCTGCTCAAAGCGCTAAAGCACAGCCTGCTGTTTAATTTTTAATAGACTTTTAAGCCATGAATACTACCTTGCAGCCGCCTGCTGACCGCATTCAAATTGGTCAGTTGCGTGCCGCTTATGGTATTCAGGGCTGGCTATGGGTGTATTCTCATACGGATCCCATGGCCAATCTGTTTAATTACCTGCCGTGGTGGATTGAAACCTCCACTGGCTGGAAAACGTTAGATGTCAAGCGCTGGCGTACTCAGGGTAAGGGACTGGTTGTTTCATTAAAGGATGTTTCAGACCGCAATGCTGCTGAGCAGTTATCGGGTGTTAACATTTGGATATCCAAATCCCAACTACCCAAACCTGGCCTGGATGAGTTCTACTGGGCTGATCTGGTAGGCCTGACTGTACTAGGTACTGATGACGCCGGTGAACCCGTGAATCTGGGCCAAATTGCCGAGCTGTTTGAAACCGGTGCCAATGATGTAATGGTGGTACGCGCTACAGCTGAGAGTATTGATGGCGAAGAACGCATGATTCCGTGGCACGCAGATGTAGTGCAGAATGTGGATCTGGAAGCACGGCAGATGCGGGTAAACTGGGGCGCCGATTACTAACTCTCAGGCACGCACTGTTAATTCAATAGTGTTAAGCGAGATTCAGTTTAATCAGTAAGGGGTAATGTTGCGATGTGGCTTGCAGTCATTACTTTATTTCCTGATATGTTTCATGCCATTACTGAATCTGGTATTACCGGGCGTGCCATTAAGCGAAATCAGGTTGAGTTTCGTTGTATCAATCCCCGGGATTTTACGACAGACAATTATCACCGGGTGGATGATCGTCCATTTGGTGGTGGGCCGGGCATGGTGATGCTGGCTGAGCCTTTGGAAAAAGCCATATTGCATGCCAAAGCATTGGCTTTAAGCGCAGGTTATTCTAGAGTTCCCGTGGTGTATATGTCGCCACAGGGCACCACGCTGAATGAAGCAGGGGTTAAGCAGCTAGTTGAACATGATGGCCTGATTGTATTGTGCGGCCGTTATGAAGGCATTGATGAGCGCATTATTGAGCAGTATGTTGATCAGGAATGGTCAATTGGCGATTATGTACTCACTGGTGGCGAGCTGCCTGCCATGGTGATGCTGGATAGTATGATTCGCCGCTTGCCTGATGTGATGTCGGATAATCAGTCGGCAGAGCAGGATTCGTTTGTGGATGGCTTGCTGGATTGTCCGCATTATACCAAGCCTGATATATTTAATGGTGTTGCTGTTCCGGCAGTGTTAAAAACTGGCCATCATTTAAATATTGAAAAATGGCGTTTTTTGCAGCGCTACCAGCGTACCAAAACACGTCGACCTGAATTGCTTGCCAGTGTTCAACTCACACGGCAGCAGAAGAAATGGCTCAAAGATGATGTGGACACTGCTTTATCTGATAGTGTTAAAAAGTCGTAGATTTTGTTCTTGTAACGAGATGAAGTCCTTGCGCAGCAATACTGCTCATACTTTATCGCTTTAGAAAAACCTGGTTTTTCTCTTGTGGCGCGGCATCGATTATTAATCGCTGCTGATCGCGCCTCATCCCCAGCCGAGGATTAATCGGTTATTTGTAAAGCGCCTTTGATCCATAGTGATATGGTTTAAAGGTAAACCATAACGGGAGATATGCGCTTTAGCCTCTGTCCCCAGTGCGTCAGACCTGCTTTTTTAATTCAGGTTGACCACATTGTTAGGAGTATCCACCATGAGTGGCAAGCATCCTTTAGTTCAAGCTGTTGAAAATGCTCAGTTGAAACCCGATATCCCTGCTTTTGCGCCCGGCGACACTGTTGTTGTTCAGGTTAAGGTAAAAGAAGGTGACCGTGAGCGTTTACAGGCATTTGAAGGCGTAGTTATTGCGATTAAAAACCGCGGTTTAAACTCTGCATTCACTGTGCGTAAAATTTCTAGCGGTGTTGGTGTTGAGCGTGTGTTCCAGACTCACTCTCCGATTGTTGCCAACATTGAAGTGAAACGTCGTGGTGATGTACGCCGTGCCAAGCTGTACTACCTGCGTGACCGTTCAGGTAAATCTGCACGTATCCGTGAGAAGTTACCAGCGCGCAAAGCAACTGCTTAATCCGCATTTGTTTCGCATAAAAAACGCACCCATCTATTTGGTGCGTTTTTTTATGCCTTAAAAACTTTATTTATGGGTTTAACCCGTCTGCTGTTAATGGTTTGGTTTATTGCAATAGCTCGTTAATATTGGTGCCTTGATCCCTAAAATGCTCATAGGTCACGGCGCGCTGGCGCTCGGCGTCATCACTGAACTGGCGTTCACGCAGGGCAGTAATGGCTCGCTGTTTGTCTTCTGGGGCCTGGTTGCTGGCTAAAATAGTCTGGCGCTGATTTAAATAATCCTGTACCCGGCTTTGCCAGTTGGCACGTGATTGATCAAGCTGTTCCAGCCGTTCTGCTGCTTCATGCCCAACGAGTTGTTCACGCATTTGCTGCAATTCAGCCTTGCTGCCATTTTTTTGCCTGATTTGCTGGGTTAATGCCCGTAAGTCTTGCAGCTTGCTCATGTCTTCCAGATTCTTTTGCAGCGTTGGTGGCAATTGTGCAAAACGCTGTTTGAGCTGCTGGGCTTTTTGTGCTGCGTTCAGTGATTTATTATCCAGAATGCTTAGACGGTCAATAGTGTACTGGTTGTAAGTCATCTCATCGCCAAACAGGGCATTGAGTTCTGCTGGATTAAAATATTTTTGACGCAGTTGAGTGAGTTGATCCAGTACCCGCTGTAAATGATCAGGGTCTGTATTGGCACCGCTGTTTTGCAGTTTACCTTCGGCCTCACGGTATTTAAGGTAGCGCTGCCACAGGTCAGTGGCTTGTGCTGCGGCGTTGGTCGGCAGATTGTGCTGAATGTACTGTTTGACCTGCTGATCAATGCTGCCAAGCGATTTTTCACCAATCTGGGTGAGGAAATATTCAAAGCAGCGGCGAATTTTGACATTCAGTACCAACTGGCCTGCCGGGGTTGCTTCTAGCGCACAGTCAATTTCCGTATCCTGTAATGAAGCAGATAAGCCTTCTGCGGGTTCAGTCGGATTACTGCTGGTATCATTCGCTGTCGGATCAGACACGGTTTTGTCCTCAAGCATGCTATTGGACAAATTTGTGGCAGAGTTAGCTGAAGTCACAGTGGATGAATTGTCCGGTTTTAGCCACAGGATCAGGCAGATAACCGCAATTGCCAGCACAACCACCAGCAAAGAAGCAAGAAAGTATTTTTTTTTCATTTGCAGATTTTAATAAACAGGAAATTTAATCAGTAAACCTGATGCAGGTTTGCAAATCCAGTAAGGCCAGACGAACAGACCATGAGCCAACCGGATAGGTAATAAATGAAACACGCCATGACATGCTGAAACAACAAAATGAAAGCATGTCATGGGTGGAGGGCAGGTTATAGGCCTGCCAGTTTTAGACGGTTGGCGTGCTGGCGATACAGTTCAACCGGATCAGGACTGAACAGGCCACGTAAACCGAGAATCTGGTTTACTTCATCCAGATGATTGTGTGCATAGTCATCACGGATGACCTTGCCAAAGTGCGCACTACAGGTGCCAACCAGGCCATCGTTATCCGTAAAGCCAAAAGCCAGTCCTGCAAGGCCAACCACGATGGTATCCGGGTCCAGCACATTGGTCACGGTCTTGTTACCTGTCCACGAATAGTTATAAATGCCATTGGTGACTGCTGTGCCCTGACCACATTCGGTGGTGGGAATGCCATTTGGGAAGCGCTTGTTAAAGGCCAGTGAACCTTCAGTGCTCAGGCTTTTTAGGGACGCATTCATGTTGCTGGGCAGGTTTGGCTTTCCTTGTGCCCAGTTCATGACTGGCACCAGTGTGGCTTCAACAAAGGCCGAAACCACTTGTGCGCCAACGCCTGTTGATAGCAGTAAATCAGCAACCTTGGAGCCTTTATTCACCCCGGCAACGGTGGTCACTGAAGCAATCTTGGACGGCATAACCCCTGCTGCATAACGGGTGGTTGGGCCGCCGTGACTATGGCCAATCAGGTTGACTTTTTTGGCACCGGTAATCGCCAGTACTTCTTCAACCTGCTTGACCAGTTGTTCGCCACGGACTTCAGTGCTGTTGAGGGGAGAAACCTGCGTGGCATAGACTGTCGCACCGTTACTGGCCAGATCAGGCAGTACCTGATAAAAATAATCCAGTCCAAACTCAGGCACGCCCAGACGGGTAAAGCCAAACATACCGTGGTTAAATACAATGGGATATTTGGTTTTGGCGTAGGTGGCCTTGGAGTTGGTAGGCGTGGTCTGTAAGGCGGCAAAGGCAGAGCTGCTACCCAGCAGTGTTAGGCCGACCAGACCGGTGATTAGTTTACTTTTCAGCATCATTGCCGTTCCTCATTATTAAAATTGTCCTGAGAACCTTATTAGTTTTACTTAAGGTCGGTTAAATAATATGCTTTTTAAAAAAGAGGACGAACTGTGGAGGATGACTGGCACGACATAATGGGAACGTTGTCGCATTTTTAATCTATTTGTTTAATTATTGGGCAGTATAAAATTTAATCTTCTGTTTCACGCGGACGTTGCCATGGGAGCGGGCGATCAATGGCTTCGGGCACATCACCACTTTGCGAGCGTAAATTCAGGTGAATGGCTGCCTGTGCCATCAGGTTGGCAGAAACTGGTGCTGTCATAAAAGCCAACAGGCTAATGAGAATTTCAGCCATACCAAAACGGCCAAAGCTGATGGACAGCAGGATGGAAGCAACGAGTACACCACCCAGTCCCAATGTAGAGGATTTGGTCGGTGCATGCAGGCGCATAAACAGGTCGGGCAGGCGAAACAGGCCAATAGCACCAATCACCAGAAATAGTGAGGCGGTCAATACACAAATAATGGCAAGAATTTCCAGTAGGCTATTCATGTATCACTCCTGATCAGTGCAGTTTTAATCAATGGCAGGCTACGCACTAAAAAGCCAGGCCTTAAAAAGCTAATCAATAATATGGCCAGTGGTAAAATAACGCGCCAGTGCCGCAGTGGAAACAAAGCCCAGCATGGCGACCAGCAGGGCTGCCTCAAAATAAATAAAGCTGTGCCAGTACATGCCCAGAATCACAATCAGTGCCGTGGCATTTAAAAACAGGGTATCCAGTGCCAGCAGGCGATCTATCACCGAAGGACCAACCAGCAGGCGCCAGGTACACAGGGCAATGGCAAAGCTCACTGCACCAATACTGATTTGCAGGGCAAGATTGAGCCAGTCAATCATCATGCGCGGTGTCCTTGCTTTGGAGTTGATTGGGTTGTGGTCTTGGCTCACTGTTGAAAGGATCAGGCCATTCACTGGGCTGGGCATAAAACAGCTTGATCAGGGGCTGCTCGTAACGCTGCTTGATTTCTTCAATGACTGCATTGGGGTCATCGGTGCTCAAAGCATGCACCAGAATGTTATTTTCCCCGTCTTCCAGTCCCGCTGATACAGTTCCCGGCGTGGTGGTAATAATGAGTGCCAATAAGGTGTTGACCTTGGGGTGAGTGGTATCAAGCGGCACCCGAATCCATTTGGGGTGCAGCTTGTGCAAAGGCCCTAGCACCTGTCTGGCCACCCGGATATTGGCCACCAGAATATCCCACAGCACCACAAAAAATAGCCGGATAGCGGTAGGCCAGTGTACGGGCTGCGCGGGCTGGATAAAGTACTGGCTAAGCTTGGGGAAAATGATAGCCACCAGCACAGCCAGCAACACATGCGCTGCTTCCACACTATGCATGAGCATTAGCCAGCTTGCGCCCAGAATCAAGGATAAAAACGGATGCGGAAACAGGCGCTGGAAGCGGTCAATCCAGATGGACTTAGGGCGCATTTGAAGACCTCGCTGGTTTGAGTTCAGCGCTAACCTGCTTGGGAAGTTCAGGTACGGTAGACGGCGTTGCTGGCTCAGCCCCGGCAGTTGGTACAGCAGGCAATGGCGCAGCCGGATTGTCCGCAATAGTACGAGGCGGATTTTCAATCACTTTAGCCTGATCCACAAGCGCCGGGTCTTCAATGACGTCTTCCTGTTCCAGATTATCAGTCACTGCCGTGGACTGGGTATTTTTAATATAGGGCAGGTAGGATGAATCAAAGGGACGGCGGCTAATGGGCTGGTTACTGGCATCATATTGCAGCACTGCCTTTTGGTAGGCAGGCGCATTCTGGAGCTGTGCGGCGGTGGCGCTGGTGTACTGGCGCACAGGTGAAGCAAACACCATTAGCAATAACAACAGGGCCAGCAGGCTAAAAAAAGCCAGTGGCAGGCGATGCGGTATCACCCGTTCGGGTTGCAGGTATTGTGACTGGATCAGTTCATTGGGGGGTTCAACCCGCCAGAAAACAGTAATGCCCATGCGAACCAGCGTTATCAAACTGATAAAACTGACCAGCAGTACTGTTAAAAATATCCAGAACGTGCCGGGTAACTCGGTTGCACTGCGCAGTAGCATGACCTTGCCCAAAAAACCGCTAAAAGGCGGCAGGCCGGCAATCATCATCATGATCACCATGCTGGAAATGCCCAGCAAGACCGGTTGCTGTATGGCAATGGCCGGATGCAGGGTATCTTCTACCGCACTGCGCTGGTAGCTGATCCATTCCACCAATAGATAAAAAGCAGCTACCACCAGCGTGCTGTGAATTAAATAAAACAGGGCGGCTGACCATGCGGCAATACTGGGCAGGGCAATGCCAATCAGGATGGTGCCTACCGAGGATAGCAGCATATAGCTCACCAGCCGGCGCATGCTATGGGCAGCCAGTGCACCAATGATACCAATCAGGCTGGACAGCAGGGCAATCGGCAAAAGCCAGCTCATGAATTGCTGATTGGCATTGACTGTAGCTGCCGCAAAGATGGTGCCATTGACGCGCAGGATGCTATACACCCCAACCTTGGTCATAATGGCAAACAGTGCCATAACCGGTGGCGAAGCAGCGGCATAAGTATTAGGTAACCAGAATGATAGCGGCACAATGGCGGCCTTGATGGCAAACACCACCAGTAAAATCATGCCAGCAGCTTGCGCCATGGCAAACTGGTCACTTTCCAGTGTGGGAAGCAAACGTGCCACATCGGCCATGTTCAGGCTACCCACATTGCCATACACCATGGCAAGGCCAATCAGGAAAATGGCAGAAGCAGTCAGGTTAAGCACCACATAATGCACGCCCATGCGAAAACGGATGCGGCCCTGTCCATGCAGCAGCAACACATAGGATGCCAACAGCAGAATTTCAAAAAATACAAACAGGTTGAACAGATCACCCGTTAAAAAGGCACCACACAGACCCATGAGCTGAAACTGGAACATGGCATGAAAGTAGCGGCCTTTCTGATCCCAGCCTCCAGTGGCATACCACAACACTGGCAAGGCCAGGGCATAGGTCAGCATAATCATCAGGGCAGACAGGCGATCCAGCACCAGTGCAATGCCAAAAGGGGCAGCCCATTCGCCCAGATAATAGCTTCTAATGACACCCTGATCGGCCTGCACCAGCAGGTTAATAGCCAGTATAAAACCCAGCAGGGTTGCCGCTAGACCAATAATGCGGCTGGTGCGCAGGCGATGTTTGTGCTTGTTGGAATCAAGGCTGGGATAGCCCACCAGAATCAGGCTAAATGCTGCAAATGCCGGCAGTAAAATGGAAAAAATCGGCGTATGCAACTGCCAGAAATCCAGTAGGGCCGCAAACATCAGGACGCATCCTTCACTTGGCGTTGAATGGTATGCGGTGCCTGTTCCGGAATGGCAGCATCTACATGGTCACTGCCACTTTCATGGCGACTGCGCAAGGCCAGTTGCACCACAAAGGCGGTGGTGGCAAACCCAATCACAATGGCTGTGAGCACCAGTGCCTGAGGCAATGGATCGGTACTTTGCGTGGTATTCACCAGAATAGGTGCGGCGTTGGTCTTAAGGCGGCCCATGCTAAAAATAAACACGTTTACCGCATAGCCCAGCAGCGACAGGCCCAGAATCACTGGAAAAGTGCGGCCACGCAATAACAGGTAAATGCCTGAGGCAGTAACCACCCCAATGCCGGTTGCCAGCAGGAATTCCAGACTAATCATGATGGTTTTTCCTCTGCCATAAGCTTTGCAGAATTGTTTTTTTTCAGACGTATTTTTCCAGGCGGATTTTCTAGTGGCGGATTTCTCATGGCTGCTCCTTATCGCTGTTTTTCGGGTAAAACAGGCCCTGACATGCTGGAGTGACGTGAATCACCCAGCACCGAAATCAGCAGCAGGGTTGCACCAACCACGGTAAAAAATACGCCGATATCAAACAACATGGCCGAGGCTATCGGCAATTTGCCCAGAATGGGAACATCCATATAAAAATAGGCACTGGTTAAAAATGGTTTATTCCAAAACAAGGCACCCACACCGGTCAGGCCAGCCAGCGTCAGGCCGCCACCAATCCAGCATTCATACAAACGGCCATCGCGCGCATGAATCAGTTTTTCGGCTTGTTCCTGCCCAATGGCAATGTACTGGATCACCAGTGCAATGGCAGTAATCAGGCCAGCAATAAAGCCACCACCCGGCAGGTTATGGCCACGCAGTAAAATATACAGACTGTAGACCAGTGCAATTGGCAGCACCCATGAAGCCGTCATACGCAGCATCAGTGGCGAGGGATTAAAACGCAAGGTTAAGCCGGGAGTGGCAATCGCACCATGCGCGCGCATGCCATCCATCATGACTAGCGCACCGATTGCAGCAATGGCCAGTACACAAATTTCACCAAAGGTATCAAAGCCGCGAAAATCCACCAGAATCACATTCACCACATTGCTGCCGCCCCCTTTGGGCAAGGCTTCCTGCATAAAAAACCAGGAAATGGACTGATGATCACGGGTCATGATCAGCCACGCCAGCCATGCAATTCCAGCGCCACCCAGCAGGGATATCACCACATCACGCCAGTGCCGGGTACGGCTCGATTCATACGGCGAGAGCTGTGGCAGCAGGGATAGCCCCATCAGTAGCAGCACAGTTGTGACCACATCCACTGACAGCTGGGTGAGCGCCAGATCAGGTGCTGATAAGACAATAAAGCAAACACTCACTACCAAGCCAACTGCGCCCACCAGCAGCACGGCCTTGATGCGTTCATGATGAAAATACAGCAGCATCAGGCAGGCAATAATTAGCAACACCCACAGGATAATGGCAGGCCATGAGGCATGATTCAGCAGGCGGCCACCCGTAGCCAGGTTCTGGCCCCATAAGGGCACCAGTGCCATTGCCATTGTTGCAATAATGACCAGCATCAGGTAACGCTGCAACGAGCCATTTTCCAGATAACTGGTAAAGCGGCGCGCCATCAGCACACTATTTTCCAGCAATTGATCCAGCAGGTTTTCTCCGGTAAAACGGCCAAACCACTGATCGGTGCTGATTTTCAGAATTTGCTGTTTTCGTGCCAGCAGCAAATACAGCCCAGTACCCCCAATCAGGGCAATCAGGCTCATAATCAGCGGCAAATTAACACCATGCCATAATTTCAGATGTACGGTCTGGCTGGGCACATAACCCAGTATGGCATTGCTGCCCAGTTGCACAATATTTTGCACCAGCAGGGCCGGCAAAATCCCGACCAGCACGCAAATACAGCACAAGAGGATGATCGGCGCACGCATACCCAGCGGCGGTTCATGCGCCTGCTGGTTGGCAATTTTCTGGTTTAAGGCACCACCAAAAAAAGTATTGTGTACAAAGCGCACTGAATAGGCCACAGCAAACAGGCTGGCCAATGTTGCCAGCATGGGCACCAGTAACAGCCAGGTACTGCCAGTTAGAGCCACGGTTTCGGTCAGGAACATTTCCTTGGACAAAAAGCCATTGGTGAGTGGCACACCGGCCATCGCTGCCGCCGCAATCATTGACAAGGTGGCGGTAAAGGGCATCAAGGCCCACAGCCCGCCCAGCTTGCGCAAGTTGCGGGTGCCTGCTTCATGGTCAATCACCCCGGCAATCATAAACAGCGCCGCTTTAAACGAGGCATGATTGAGCACATGAAAAATAGCCGCCGCAATGGCCAGTGGTGAACCCAGACCCAGCAGGCAAATGATCAAACCCAAATGACTAATGGTGGAATAGGCCAGCAAGCCTTTTAAGTCATGCTGGAAAATAGCCAGAAATGCAGCAAAGCAAAATGTGACTAAGCCAACCGTGGTGACAATCCCGTGAAACCACAGCGATCCGGCAAAAATGGGAAACAGCCGCATGAGCAGGAAAATACCCGCCTTGACCATGGTGGCAGAATGCAAATAACCCGACACGGGCGTTGGTGCAGCCATGGCATTGGGGAGCCAGCTATGAAAGGGAAACTGCGCACTTTTGGTAAAGGCACCCAGTAAAATCAGCAGCAAAGCAGGCATAAAATAGGGACTGGTCTGCAATTGCTGGCGCATGCCAAGCAGCGCATCCAGCTCATACGTGCCGCCAATATAACCCAGCAGCATAAACCCACCCAGAATGGCTAATCCGCCAAGTCCGGTAATGGTCAGCGCCATTTGTGCGCCTTTTTGTGCCACTTCATAGTTTTGCCAGTAACCCACCAGCAGAAACGATGAAATACTGGTAAGTTCCCAGAAAATTAGCAAAATCAGCAAATTATTGGATAGCACAATGCCCAGCATGGCAGCCATAAACAGCATGAGCAGGCTATATAGCTTGCCTAAAGAGTTTTTACGGTTGAGGTAATACCAGGCATAAATAAAAATCAGTGTACCAATACCGGAAATCAGCAGGCCAAAAATTAGCGCCAGCCCATCCAGCCGAAAGCTCAGGTTCAGCCCAATTTCCGGTAGCCATTGCCAGCGCTGCAATAGCGGTTGTTGTACTCCATGTGTCAAGGCAGTTGTGAGCAGGCTGATAAAACACAGCAAACTTATGCCACATGCGGCAATGCAGCTATACAGTCTGTCAATGCGTGCCAGCCACCAGGTCAATGGGGTGCCCAAAACCAGTGGCAGCAGGACAATCAGTAGCAACACATCAAATTTCCATTTTTAGCAAAAGTGAATATTCCTTAACAATACGGGTCAAGCAATGTCATCAACAAGGTCATCAAAACCGTAGCTTGCTGTATAAACCCATCTATAATCCGCGCGGATAGCAGGATTTTTAAATAAAGCTTTTATAATAAAAAGCTATCACTGCCGCTAATACAGATATAAGCAAGCCTGCTGATTGATAATTAAACAAATTTAAAGATCAGTGATGAGACTGAACAATTTAAAGTATACGAAATAAAAGTTAATTCACACTTAAGCGTTACAGAGGCAGGACAAAAATAGTGAAAATTGCATTATTTTTCTGTGAGTTGTTGCTCAAGTGCAGCACGCAGACCATTCAGTTCCCTGATCTTTTTAATGTCATTCCATAACAGCGCAGCTTCAGCATAGCCTTGGGTCAGCATGCCCAGCCATTGTTTATAGCGTCCCACCAGTCCCTGTTCGGTTTTGCTGGCAGCATCCAGAAAATCCAGTTGTAACTGTACCAGTTGAGGCCAGCTAAGTTGTCGGCTGTCGTCCCTATGGCGCACGCGGTTGACCAGATCTGGCCGGGTTACAGCACCGCGCCCCAGCATTAAATCCGCACAACCGGAAATCTCCAGACAGCGCTCGGCATGTTCCAGCGTCCAGATTTCACCATTGGCAATAACGGGTATTTTAATGGCCTGTTGAATGTCAGGTAATTTTTCCCAATAAGCAGGTGGCTTGTAGCCATCGGACTTGGTGCGGGCATGCACGGTCAGCCAGCTTGCCCCAGCACTTTCAATCGCCAGCGCATTGTCTAGCGTGTGGTTTTCATCCAGATAACCCAGCCGCATTTTGGCCGACACTGGAATATGGGCAGGTACGGCATCGCGCACGGCTTTCACCAGTGAATGAATGACCTCTGGCTCATCCAGCAGCACGGCACCACCGCGATGACGATTGACGGTTTTGGCGGGGCAACCAAAATTCAGGTCAATGGCAGGCGCACCGAGTTCAGCCACCCGCGCGGCATTTTGCGCCAGACGGTTGGCATCATTGCCCAGAAACTGCACATGCACCGGCGTGCCACTTTTGGTTTTGCCGCCGTTTTGTAGCTCTGGGCAAAAGTTATAAAACACATGCTCGGGCAACAGGCTGTCGGTGACGCGGATAAATTCGGTCACGCACCAGTCGTAATGACCCACCGAGGTGAGTAAGTCCCGCATCAACGGATCAGTTAAGCCTTCCATTGGCGCCAGAACCAGTTTCATAAATATGCTCGGATTTAGAGAAGGGAATAGGATAAAAGTCAGGCGCTTTATAGCGGATTTTTGGGGTGTTGGCGAGGAAAATAGGTTTGGCGAATGTTAAAACACATCCGATATGAAATTAAATTTAATGTCTGGTTTACACATGAATATTCAGTTTTTCGGCCACATTAAATAAACGTTTATCACGTGTCCATAATTTTGTGTGCGCTGACAACAAAGTACTGGCTAGGAGATGAGCATCAATATAACCAATACCTAAGCCAAATAAATTATGTTGTTCAACCAATTGGGTTACTTCGCTGTTATGCGCAATGATGGCTTGGGGTAGCTGCTTTAATGCGGTTAGCACTTGAGTTCGCTGTTTAAGATTTCCAAGCGAAATTTCACCAATAACAAAAGGATGAGCTAGAACCTGTCCCCTTTGTAGCAGTTGAACCAGTGTGTTATCAGAAGCCCGTAAATGGTCAATCCAGACTGAAGTATCAACTAGAATCATAGAATTCTTAATACTTAACTGGATTGACGGCGTGGTATGACCATTAACTGCGGCTCAGTACCGCCTAGGCTGGCCAGTCGCTTTGCACTTTCACGCTCAATTAATGCTTTTAGGGCTTCCCTAATCAGGGCAGACTTTTCTTGCAAACCGGTGTAAGACTGAGCTTGCATTAATAGGTCATCGTCAAGCGCCAATGTGGTACGCATGATTATTACTCATCATATAAAGGAATGAGGCACACATTTTAACATTAAATGATGCTGATTTAAAAGCCAGTCAAAAAGCCACAATCTTCTGATCACTCGGTTTATTTTTATCTTCTCTAAGTTGTTCCTTACGTAGCGCATTTAGCAGCGGCATTAAATAATGCACATTCAACCCTTTTTGCGCGCGGGTACAGGCCACATACAGCAAGCGTAACTCTTCCACACTCACTTGCGGCTCATCCTTGTGAATTTTAAAATTATAGTCATCTTCAATTTGCACATGATGCCATTCCAGCCCCTTGGCCTTGTGCGCTGTAGAAATCACATAATCCGCTTCGTTAATCGGACTAATCTTGGCCAGCGCGCGCTTTAACGGTTCGGTGCCATGTTCATCCACCAGCCGTACCAGCGGCTTGATATCGCTGCCATCATTGGTTTCGCAGTATTCATGCACTTCATGCCACGAGCTAAACCATGACAGTTCCGGCACATCAAACACCTTACGGCCCTGCTTGAGTGCGCTGGCGGCATCAACAAAACGGGCAATGCGGTCATGGTCAGCCTGTAACGCCACCTTATTACCTTGTACCAGTCCCGACAATAATAATTCCATAGCACGGGCATTGGTACGGCATAAAATGGCATCCCGCTTTTTGGGAAATGGCTGTGTGTCTACCACAGATTTCAAATCATCACGGCCATGCAGCGGCACGTCTTCGCCCAGTTTGCGCAAAAATACATTCGCCACTTCGGCAATCGATTCACCAAAACGAAAGGATTGCGTCAGGCGGGAAGACGGCAGCGGCAATTGCTGCATGGCATTCACCGCACCACGCCACGCATAAATCTGCTGGTGCGCATCGCCCACATAAATCACCTGTGCGTTTTGCTTGAGCAAAATACCCAGCATCAGCGGGTCGGCATCCTGTGCTTCATCAAACAAAATATAATCGCTATGAATCACCGGGCTGGATAGTGCCCAGCGTTTTAAATAAATATCGTGGCCAATCCCGGCATTGTGACGCGGATCAATCGACTCCAGCCAGCGCCGTTCCACAAACGGATATAGATGCTGTTGCAGGGCAGTGGCATCGTCCTCATGCATCCATTCCGGCATCATCACATGACGCGGTGCCGGATACTGGGCATTGGTGGAGCAAAACTGGCTAACGGCATTACTAATCAGGTTGGCTTGCCGACTGGCCGTTAAGGTAAAGTTTTCATAGCTGCCACTCAGCAGGCGGCGAATAGTGACAGGTTCAAGCTGGTATTCACGCGCCAGAATGCTGGGGCTTAAACGTGGTAAGCGCAGTTTGTCGGTAATGCCACGATCCACATGGCGAAAGGCCAGCGAGTGAAAGGTACGACAATCCACACCGCGATGAAATTTTTGCCGCGCCTGATCGGCAATTCCTTTATTAAAGGCCAGATAAAGCCCGCGACGCTGCGGCATGGCATCGCTAATTAGTTTTAAAGTGGTGGTTTTACCTGTACCGGCATAGGCCATAATCTTGAAGGATTCCCCCAGACGGGCATGGTCAATAGCCGTACTTTGTTCACGCGTGGCAAGCACTTCCTGACCGGTGGGGTGTTGTGATTGGGTCACAGGATTCCTTAATTTAACAAGATTCAACAGCGAGACAGAAACATACTGACAGGTGAGGCAATAGCACACATATACCAGCGTAATATAACGCCAGATGCCTGTCCTAAAGAAAAATGAATGATCCTTATGCTACCTGAAAATAGCTGTCATGGCAAAAAAGTAGCCGTTCTGGCTTATGGGAAAAATACCTAAGGTGAGCGCATTGGCCGGGCTTTTCTTGACTTTCTCAATCAGGATTGTTTTACTTTTCTGGAGGTTGCATTGAGCAAACTGATTTAAGCATTTCAGATATTTGCACTAACTATTTTTTTATATTGTCTGGTGGTGCATTGCCTATGTTGTGCACCTCATTTTAATATGGCCGAAGTATCCTGTTAACATGATTGTAATGTTTGATAGCAGGCATTAAAGCAACCCTTAATGACGTATTACTAAAGTCAAATCCACCGAATAACAACATGAACTTGTCGAGAGATAGCTATGGAAAATTTTGCCCAAACGCCACAGCTTAATATGCTGGAGCTGGATGCCAAAGCCCGTTACAGATATTTTATCCAGAAAATTATTGCCAAGCGTGAGGTATGGGGGCTGTATCACGATGGATGGGCCATGTCGGGTACTGTGGGCGGTAAAATGGCCTTGCCCCTGTGGCCGGACGCCAAATATGCACGTCTATGCAATACCCGTAACTGGGCCAAGCACAAGGTACAGGCCATGAGCCTGAAAACCTTTGTAGAAGAATTAATTCCCTTGCTTATTGAAAAACAGTGTATGGCTTCGGTGTTTTTAACCCCGGACTGGAACAGTGTACTGGTAGAACCTGAGCGTTTGCTGGCAGATATTAAAAGTTATGTATATGCCTGCTTTCAGGAAGAAAAAAATCATTTGCCTGCGCCAGTTGGCGCAAGTCAGGCTAAACAGGATTTGCCTGCGATGGCCAGTACGTCCATTCAGTAATTGTTAATGTAAAACCCTGTAAAAAATAAAACCCTCCGCTTTGGGAGGGTTTTACCTAATCTTATGCTTGGTTCAGCATCTTAACCCACAATTACCCCACCATCCTTACGGGTAACCACTACAGTAGCAGAGCGTGGGCGGCTGGTAGTATTGGCTGCATTGGTTTGTGTGGCTGGCCAGTGGCTGCCAAAGCTGGCCGGGTTACTATAATCCGGTTTGCTTTCCTCACCCGGATGCTGCACGTTCAGGAAAATGGCCTTGCAGTCCGGGGTCATGACAATCCCGGTAATTTCACATTCCTTGGGGCCAACCAGAAAACGCTTTAAGCTGTTTTCACTGGCATTTTTGCCTTTAATGGTGGTTTGCTCGCCAGATGCATTGCTCAGGGCTTGCGCCGTGGCGACGCCACCATCGCCCACCTGACCCGGCAATGCAGCCAGCATCATGCAGTTGGTCACATCGGTATACTGGCCATCATCGGTTTGAATCCACAACACGCCACGGTTATCAAACCACATGCCATCAGGACTCGAGAAGTCATTGGCATCAGTCAGGCCAGACAGGTTAACGTTGCTGGCTGCATCCGCCTGCGCGCCAAACAGGTAAATATCCCAGCTAAAGGTAGTTCCATCATGGCGATTGTTGGCTTCTTTAAAGCGGATAATATGACCGTTATTGTTGCCAGTTGAAGTTTTACCATCTTTTGTATCGTTATACTGACGCGGGTTCATGGCATCAACTGGATACTTGCTACCACGGTCACTGTTATTGGTCAGCGTGACATACACTTCGCCATTTTTCGGGTTCACGGCACACCATTCCGGGCGATCCATTTTGGTAGCCCCTAGCACATCGCCGGCTAAACGGGCATGCGTTAGTACATCTGCCTGACTGGCAAATGCATATACTGTATTACTGCTGGTCAGGCCATTTTTGCCATAACTTAGCTCAATCCATTGACCTTTACCATCGTCGCTAAACTTGGCAACATACAGCGTGCCTTCGTTCAGGTATTTGTCACCAGCGCTATAGCCGGCATTAATATCTACATTGCTCCACACGGCTTTGGATACAAACTTGTAAATGTATTCGCCGCGTGAGTCATCACCCATATAAAAGGTTAAGGGCTGGCCTTCAATGGCCGGGCCAACCTGACAGTCTTCATGGGCAAAACGACCCAGTGCGGTACGTTTGCGCGGTGCAGCGGTAGAAAACGGATCAATTTCCACAATCCAGCCAAACGTATTTGGGCCATTGCGGTAATCCTGCTCAGCACTGTCAGCCGTTACAGACGCATTCCAGCGGTCAAATAAATCCTGCTGGCTGCTGCCAGTGACCGTTTCCCACTGATACCGTGAACCGGAACCTTGTTTTAAGCCGTAGCGATTGAGTGCCACAATTTCTTTAGCCGTGCGCTTGAGATCATCTGCTGCATTACGGGCAAAATAGCCAATGTAATTTTCTTCACAGGTTAAATAAGTGCCCCAAGGGGTATAACCATTACCACAGTTGTTATGGGTGCCGCGGGTTTTGCTGCCATTGCTGGAAAACCGGGTTTTAACCAGATCTGTGCCTTTTACCGGGCCGCCAAATTCCATTTCAGTGGTGGCAGTAATACGGCGGTTAAATACCGAATCCTTAACAATACTCACCTGGCTGGTTTTTTCGTCTTTCTTGACTTCAACCACAGACACACCATGCGCGTTGAATTCCTTGATGACTTCATCTTCAACCGTGCGTTTGCCGGCAACCACAGTAGCACCCGTGGCATGCAGATAGTTTGGGTTGATGTATTCATGGTTAAGCACCAGCAGGCCGCGTGCAGACTGGTCGGCTTGCCATTTGTTATTGCTGCCAACGCCAAAGAAATGCATGCCATCATGGCAGTCACCGGAGCGCATGGTGTAAGACGCGCCACTTTCGCGGCTGCTGTCCTGCCAGGCGGCAATGCTGGAATGTAACGGATCACCCAGTGCATACAAAACGGTGGCTTCATAGCCTTCTGGCACGGTAATCAGGTCATTCTTGTTTTTATCAACTGCTTTAAAGCTTAATGTTTCCGGGCGTTGTGGTGTTTCTGGTTTCGGCGTCGTGCTTGGTGGCGTCGTAGCGCTATTATTATCGTTGTCATCGCTGCCACAGCCCACCAGTGAAGCCGCCATAAACACCGCAGCAGCGCCACTGGTAGTTTTTAAAACCTGACGGCGGCTCAGCTGATTATTCATTAAACGGCTGTTTAAAATACTTTCAAAATGAGGATTGTCCGATGTATTGCAATCAATTTCGCGTTCTTCGGTATAGGGGCTTAGCTGAGTCATTGTCAGTCCTGGCAAATCACAAGTCAAAAAAAAGGAACGCCTGCATATTGCAGGCTGTTGATGACAGAAACTTGACAGGCAGTTGACCAGTTGATGACAGTTTAACTAAGTACCGCGAATGTCTAAAAACAATCACTTAAGCAAGGTTCATAAAGCACAAGGCCTGAACTGGCAAACTCTAGACAGGAGTGCGCTGCTTTTCCAGAAAACGGCCAAAGAACAGACCAGTTTCAAACAAAATCCACATGGGAATTGCCAGCATTGCCATACTTAAGGCATCGGGCGGTGTAATAAACATCGACACAAAAAAACAGCCCACAATAATATAGCGGCGCTTGGCCACCAGGGTTTCTACCGACACAATTCCCGCCAGAATCAACAGCAATGTGGCTACCGGCACTTCAAAGGTGAGGCCAAATACCAAAAACAGCTTGAGGCAAAAGCCTAGATAACTATTGATGTCAGTCATGGGTGCTACGGTTTCAGGTGCCGCATGAATAAAAAAGGTCAGCACCGCAGGCAGGGTAATAAAGTACGCAAAAGCAATTCCTACATAAAACAGCACAATACTGGACAATAGCAGCGGAATGGCAATGCGTTTTTCCCGGCTATATAGCCCCGGTGCCACAAATTGCCAGATTTGGTGCAGGATATACGGCATGGCAATCATGAGCGCAATAAAGAAATTCAGCTTGAATGGCGCCATGAAAGTTGCCGTCACATCGGTGGCGATCATGGTGGCATTGGCAGGAAGCTGGGCACGCAAAGGCCGCGACAGGCCTTCATACAACTGATTGGCAAACGGCAGCATGACAAAAAATAGTACCAGAACAATACCCAGAATTCGCATGAGCCGGGTACGCAGTTCCATTAAATGCGAGGTTAATGGCATTTGCGCCAACTGTTCCTGTTCGGCTTGTTGTGATCCCACTGGCTCTGGGGGCGTGCTGAGTAAATTCATAAGGCCGCCTCGGTATTATTTAATGCAGAACTGGGTAAATGATGAGACTCAGGCGCACCCGACTGGGTGTCAGCATGTTGAGGCACTTCTTGTGAATGAGTATTGGATTGGGAGTTGGCCGATAACTGATGCAGTTGCAGCAAAGTCAGCCTGAGTAAATGCCCAGTGGTATAAGGCACGCCCATTACTGTGGTGAGGGACAGCGTAATGGGCAAATAAACACTGGCTACTGCTGGCACAGAAGACGAGTGAGAAGTCTGGTTAAGCTCAGCCAGTTCATCTGACATCTGATCAAGCTGGGCCTGCATTTGTGCTTCAATACTTTTAATGCGGGCCAGTTCCTGCTGCATGTGTTCACGCAGCTCTGCCAGTTGCAGCTCTTTTTCAATATCCTGTTGCAGGTTGCTCACCAGATGGCGCAAGCGCGCATACCAGCGGCCGGCAGTACGTACAGCTGTGGGCAGTTTTTCCGGCCCTAAAATAACCAGCGCAATAATGCCAAACAGCAATAATTCGCTAAAACCAATATTTAGCATACATTAGATTCAGTATAAGTCAGGTTGGTTGTATCCCGAGCATAAATGGCAGGGACTAAACTAGCTTTTGTCCTGGGAAACAACGTGCTCAGAAGCTTTGCCATTTACAACGCGTTCATCATGTAGGCGGGCCGCTTCTGCTTTTCTGGCATCTTCATCCTTCACAGAATCCTTAAAGTCTTTTACTGCACCGCCTAAATCCTTACCCAGATTTTTAAGTTTGGACGTGCCAAACAGCAAAATTACGACGATGGCAAACAGCACAATATGCCAGATTGATAAACCAGCCATGGCCAGCTCCTTGATATGTTATCGTTCATTGACTTATGACAAAATTAGCACGATTTAATGACAAGAATGTGAATATTTATTAAGGATACACCCGCTTAAAACGCCCCTGTAGCGTTCTTTTATCTAAATTTTTCTGAGTGATCCATGTTACAGGGATAATGCATGTTTATAATCAATAGTCAGAAAATACGGCTAAAAAAGTAAGGCTAAAACAGGGTAAATTGAGTAGCCCTACAGTCTGCTAGAACAGCACTGCTTTAAAAAACAGGTCATGGCATATATTGACTACGAAGAACTACGCGCTGCTTTTTCATCAAGGCCAGACAGTCCCATACGACGTGCCAGCTCATCCAGAACACGTTTTGGTGCCAGATCAAAATAGCCCAGCATCACAATGCTGTGAAACCACAAGTCAGCGGTTTCATAAATCAGCTCATCCTGATATTCCTGTGCATTCAGGTGAATGGCACAGTCCTTGGCGGCCAGAATGGTTTCTATACTTTCTTCGCCGACTTTTTCCAGAATCTTGTTTAACCCTTTCCCATACAGGCTTGCCACATACGATTTATCCTCGCTAGCTTGCTTGCGTTGCTGCATCACCCCTGCCAGATGCGCCAGCACATCCACACTTTCGCGCTGGATAAGTTGCTGTTCGGTGGCCATAGCATGGCTGTGTGATGAATCATGCTGCGATTTACTGCCACCATAAATGGCTTGTGGGTCTTTTTGCACGGCATCCACCACCTGCCAGCCTTGCGGGGTGAGTACCCGGTAAAAACAGGATTCACGGCCGGTATGGCAGGCAATGCCACCATGCTGGGTGATCTGCAATATGATCACATCGCCATCACAATCCAGACGGATCTCATGCACTTCCTGATAATGTCCGGATTCTTCGCCCTTATGCCACAGCTTGTTGCGCGAACGGGAAAAATAAACACCACGATTGGTATCATGGGTGAGTTGTAGTGCTTTCCGGTTCATCCAGGCGACCATGAGAACACGACCCGTCTGATGGTCTTGAGCAATTGCCGGAATTAAACCGTTTTGGTCAAATTTTACATCATCTAGCCAGTTATTCATGGAACACTCTTTATAAAATCAAACAGGTGGAGTAAGGATTATAGTGGAAATTGCACCGCTTGTACCTGCCCATGCAATAGGTTCTAAGCACACGTAAAATCGGTATAATTTATTCTAATGAATATACGAAAATATTATCCTAAAACGAAAAAACTGGCTGCTGAAAACAAATTCAGCAGCCAGCCTTAATATCAAATTATTGCAATAGTAAGCAATTAAAAATTGGCAAAACGTACCCCAAAAGAAGCATAGCCATATTTACGGTCTAAGCGTGATGCAGTGACTGAGTTATACAGGAAGGGAATAGTGCCAACAAAGTTATTTTTAAATAGCTGACTGGCCACAAACAGACTGGTGTAATTGTTGAGCTTATAGGACAAGTCCAGCCCTAGTGTATGGTTGCTCTTAATGGCCGAATTACCATAAGTGCTTACCCGGTCATCAATATCCTGGCGCATCAGGTACTGAAACTGATAGCCCAGCAAGCTATTGAACTTTTTATAGCTCCAGTTCCATGAGCCACCGATACTGAAAAAACCAGCGTCGTAGCTGAGGTCTTTGTCCATATCCAGCCCATAGTTGGAAGCTTGATCGGTAAAGCTGGCTTCTTCAAGGGTTGTACCATTATTGGTACAAGGTGCTATTAGTTGGCCATTGAGCTGGTTATTTGAGTTCACCTGAATATTAAAATTGCAGTTACCGCCAATATTAAGATTAGCATTCAAGCTATCAACGTCAACTTTGCTGTACCCAAGGCTGACAAACCCATTGAGCTTATTCTGGCGATCCAGACGACGGGCAAACAGTAAATCCACTTGTGCCTGAATGTCATTTAGGTCATTGACTTTAAGTTTACTAAAACGCTGGTTATTAACAATTGTAGTAGATGTCTTGCTGAGTTCATCAGCTTGGTTGCCCCATAAAGCCAAACGAATGGCAACTTCATCACCAGGTTTAAGTGTGAGTAAAGGCGTATATTGAACTGCAGCCAGCCAGCTATCAATCTCATTACTGTCCTGCCCATACTCAATATTACGGTTCCAGTAAGCCACTTCTCCCACCCACTGTGGATTAAAGGCGTAGCTCAGCATGAGATGACCGCCATCATAATCACCTGCATTATCACCCACAGCGCCTTCACTTTCCCGGATATTAAAAATATCCACGGTGTCGTTTACAATATCAAAACTGGCTTCTACAGTTAGTGGCGATGCGACATTGGCAGGTAAGGGTTGTAAAAACACATCATTGGGCGCTGCATAGCTAAACCCTGAAATGCTGTAAGCGCAGCCTAACGCTAAACTGGATAAGTAATGACGTTTGAGAAACATAAAAAATCCTTCATCAGTAAGAAGGTAAAGACAAAATTTTTGAGAAAATATGAACCCGTAAACCAATAGAGTTACCCGAAGGTAACTCTATAAGTTGTTAATACAAAGGAATTACCCTTAAGTATTACTGCTGGATTTTCAGTACTGCACTAACGCCCTGACCTGCCAGTGTGTTGCTGGTGCTGGTGTTAATACCAATGCTGGTAGCGGCTTTGGCTGCATCACCAGTACCAGTACCTACGCGAACAGTAGTGCTGCTGGTTGCACCCAGAGCTACCTTGATGCTGACATTATTACCCGCTTTTGGACGGTAGCTTTCAACCTGACTGGTTGGAATGCCACTTGTACCTGCCAGTTTATTCAAGAAGGTATCAATTGGTAGAGTAACTGCACCATTGGTTACAGTCAGGTTATCGGCCTGCAGATTATTTTTAGAATTACCGACCAGCGCTGGCGAACCAGTACCACGGAACGCATAAGTGGCACCTACAGGAACAGACGCAGCAGTCAGCGTACCATTACTGTCAAAGCTCATGTTTACGCGATCAATGATCAGGTCAAGTGTATTGCCACCGCTAATCGCATAGCTTAAGCCAACGCGAGCTTCTGAGAAGTTACCTTCAAATGGTGAGCCTACTTTGTTGAGTTTAACCTGTACGCTGTCCAATGGACCAGTAGTACTAAGTTCATTTCCTGATACTACAGAACCTTCAATGGCAGCAATATTGTACGGTGTACCACCATTTAGGCCCAGACTAACTAGTTGCAGATAGTTCTTGTACAGGTCAACCTGCTGTAGGTCATCAGCAATACTGTCAGGAATTTTGCTACCTGCTGGCAGTGATTCATTAACATCAGCTAAAGCATCTTTAATCTGGTTCAGATTACCAGCCGCAACAGCTGCGCCCAAAGCCTGCAGGTCAGCAGCACTTACAGTAGTGGACATAAGTGCAGCAGATAAAGCATTAATCAGATTGGCAGTAGCAGGAGATGTAGCGGTGGCTTTTACAGTTTCCAGCTTTTCACCCAGCGCATTTAAGGTCGCTTGAGGATTTGCACCAATCGTAATGTTGCTTAATGCAGTATTAACAGCAGCTACTTTTTCCTGAATTACGGCAGCGGTAAGCGCGGCGGTATTGGCAGCAATTTTCTCAATATTTGCCTGCATGCTTGCTGGTAAATCATTTTTAGCTTCTAGTACAGCACCTTGAACTGCAGCCTGAATGAAATCAATATTGGTCAGGTCCACTGTACCAGTTTGTGCTTCAAGACGGGCAGCCAGCGCAGCAGAAGCTGCACGTGCTGCTTGCTCTGGGGTTAGGCTACCACCACCGCTAGTACTGAGCTGGATTAGGGCTTTTTGAATCTGATCAACAAACTGTTGTACCACAACTGTTTGTTTTAATGCAGCAGCATCAGTCATTGGATCAAGTGTTAACAGGTTTTTCCCACTTAGGCCTAGTTTGGCTGCAACCGCTGCACTATCACCTGCACCACCAGCATAGGTGATTAAAGTTGTGAGAGGAGAAGCAATATTCAAATTGCCTGCGGTTGTTTTTGGCGCTTTTAGCGTACCGGAAAATGGCAAATCAGTACCAATATCTATACCACCAGTAACCGTCAGGGCTGTATCGCGGCAGTCATTTGGATAGTTAAAGCCACCGGTAGCATCAGTAGTAGTGGTTTGATCATTACAATCTTCAAAAGTAACTGTAGCGCCAGCCAGATAAAAGTCAATGGCTTTACCTTTGGCTTGAGCTGCGGGAGGATTAGGATTTGATGGCGGTAAATCATCATGGTCACTACCACAGCCAGCAACGAGTGAAGCGGCAATTGCGATAGTTAATGAGGTAAAGGTAGTCTTGAGCTTCATATTCATTGGTACTTCTTCCCTTGGCTGGATAAATGTCTGGTCAATAGTAGTGCTTAATATGTTATTGAAACCTAAATGGTAAGCACCTGTTCTTGTCAGAATAAATGTTTTTCTTATATCAAAAAACAGCTACACGGGCAATGAAAAAAGGATAGACCTCCTTTATTGGTTCAATATTTCTTGTAAATATTATTAAATAAACTTAAAACTGCTTCACATTAGTTGATCAAAATACAACCATTTTCTCGCTAATGTTGCCTTTTTGAATTAATTCCAGAAATTCATCTCCCAAGCGTTGGCTTTCTGCTACAGCCTGCTGCCAGTATTTCTTACGTTCGCTATCGTTACTGGCAAAACGGGCAAAATCACTACGGTCCGGTAGCCGGCCCAGCGGCAAGGAAGCAAGATATTCAGGAGATGGAGAAATCAGCACAGTACGCTGATGATTCTGGGCGTTGGCTTTACGCCAGCTTAAACTTTTATCAAACCAGCCGGGAATAATCCGGTCAGTGAAGTGGGGATATAACACCAGGCCTTTGGGTTTATAAGGTAAATCCAGATGATAGTCCAGCAAGCCGCCATCTCGGTAACTGCCTTTGGGCGCCAGCGGTATATCTCTTACAGCGCTCATCACGGCAGGAATGGCTGCAGAAGCCATCAGCAAATGCATGGCATTATCTGCATTAAGGGGCAGGTGATGGGTAAAAAATTCCTGATTGTCATTGATCGGCAGCGGATTATGCTGTGGATGGGCATACGCAAAGCCGCGCTGCATGAACAAACGGTTAGCACGTCTGGACAGCATGTTGCCGCCAAACACTCCAGCTAATGCAAGTCCAAGTGGAATAACATGGTCACTGGCAAAAATATGCCGGCTTTTAACCACCACAATGACCAGTTGCATCCACGGATGATTGATCAGGCTTTCCATGTTGCCATCAATCAGTTGTTGCAACATCTCGTGGCAGCGCTGAGTTACCTCTGGGACTTTATCTTTCTTGGAAAACTGCATGTTGGTGTACAGCTCGGCCAACCGTTTTGGCCCTTCCTGGCCACCGTGTGCAGCAATGGCAGCAAAGCGCCAACTGCCAATCGACGCGCCAAAGCAAGTGCGCTTGCTATTCCCATGAACTGGTGCACGCAGCAGGAAATCTCCAAAAATGGCTTGATCCAGTCCACATAGCCCAATACCTTTAGGGCCACCTGCAGCACCTGGAATAATGTCAATATCCTGGGGCTGTATGCCATTCTGGCGAATATGCGTTAGGGCTTCCTGCCCGGCACGGATGGTGAGTGCAGACATTTTATGATGGATATACGCCAAAACAGCCTCGGCTAGCAGATGAGCGAGCGGATATTGTGCAAAAAGCATTGATTAGGCACAACCCTAATATAAGAATGGTCAGTTTATAAAATCTTGAGCCGGCTATATTGGGTTAACTGGTCAGGCATCAAATTTAATTAGCTGATAAATAATAGCTTTATGAGATAAATAATTAGCAGATGTACTGGATAAAACCAGTAGCCCCAGGCAGTTACCGGGAAAACAGAAAAACTGATTTTTTGCTGCAATACTATGATCCCAAGGAGAGGCGCTAACGCTGCACTCATAAGGAGCAGGCCATCCTGCGGATTAAAATGCGAGGCCGATAACCTAAGCAGCATATTCAGTGTGGGCAGGGACATATTGCATAGCGCACTAAGCAGCATGGCCAATAGCACAAAACTCCGACCATATATCAAACCTGCCAAACATACAGCAGGCAACAAGGCCCCCAAGGCGCCATACATGAGCCACGGGTTAAGCAGGATTGCTATACAGGAGAAGCTGATTGCTGATAACAGGCCAGCCCTAGACGGATACTGTAGGCTTAAGCAAATCAGTAAGCCCAGTAGCAGGGTGGGCAATATATTGAGTGTGTCCGCCTCAGGCCGCAGCAACCGATAGGGCAGTTCCGAGATAACCGCAAAAACGCTGAGACGTACCAGATAGGGAAAATGGTAGATGACAGGTGTGCTGACAGGCAGACGCTGTACATTGGCAGCCATTGCCAGACAAAATAATGGAAAAGCAAACCGGCCAATAATGATCAAGGCGTCCATGCTGGGAAAAATAAAGCGCAAATGATCAATCACCATGCTGAGCATGGCAATCCATTTCAACAAATCCTGAGCTTTAGCGCGTTGTTGCATGGAATTCAATAAAAGGCCTATTGGAAATTTTAAGGCTTTCATACCAAAAAGCATGACCATTAAAATACTAACCGTAATCCCGTTTATCAAAACTGATTGGCAACTCATCAATGAGCAGCTTATTTTAAAATAGGATAAATGCTGGCAACCAGTAAAATCCCCATGCTGATATTAAACCATTTTAAATAGGCTGGCTGGTTCAGGACTTGCTTTAGTAGTACCCCAAACAAAGCCCAGCAGGCAATGCAAGGCAGGTTAATGATGGCAAACACAATGGAAATCCACCACATGCTGGCAACTGGATGCAGTGTACTGCTATAGATAATCATGGCTGATAGCGCCATCATCCAGGCTTTGGGGTTAACCCACTGAAACAGGGCAGCTTGCAAAAATGTCAGGGGATGGCTGGTTGCCACTTCGTGACTATTTATAGGACGGCTACGGGCAATTTGAATGGCTAGATACACCAGATACAGTGCAGAAATGATTTTAAGCACAATATGCAATGTTGGGTACTGTTGTAAAACGGCAGCAATGCCAAGTCCAGTGGCCAGGCACAGGACAAAAAAACCGGCACAAATGCCCAGCATATGGGGAATCGTTCGCTTAAAACCAAAATTAACGCCGGAACTTAGCAGCATAATATTATTCGGGCCGGGAGTAATAGAACTAACCAATGCAAATAAGACTAGGCCAGTTAAGGTTTCAAGCGTAAATAGGCTCAACATGATCCTCAATCAATAGTGGTAAAAATGAGCCTGTTGAGATTCAGCGAAAAATAGAAATGCTATCAATCAGGCAATTAAACGCCATAGCACCACAATGCCTGCCAGAATCAGGAATATCACGGCCACTGGCCAGGGTAATTGGGTAGCCGTTATCAGCAGGGTTAAAAAGCCACTGGCGGCAATCCAGTCACGGCGGCGGGTTTGCTGGATGTCCAGACGCATTTGCTGTAACTCACGCCATTGGCGATCCTGCCATGCCCCTTGCTGGCGCAGGTTATGCAGACTATCAATCAGCAAGGCGGGCAAATCGGTTGCGCCCATCAGCATGTCAGGAATTTGCTGGCCCAGTTCCTTAAGGCTGTTCATGGGGTTAACATTTTGCTTGACCCACTCGGTTAAAATCGGTTTGGCCAGTTTCCAGATATCCAGTTGTGGATACAGGTCGCGTCCCAGCCCTTCCACATGCACCAACGTCTTGAGCAGTAACATGAGCTGGGGCGGAATTTCCAGATGATGGCGACGGGCAATATCCATCACCTGCACCAGAATACCAGCAAAATCCAGTTGATCCATGGGCTTGGAGATCATGGGACCGACAGTGCGGCGCATTTCACGTGCCAGGGTATTTTGATCCGTACCTGCCGGAATCCAGCCTGCCTGATGCACAATTTGAATAAGTTGCTCAAAGTTATTATTCATTACTGCTAGTAGCAGGCGAGCCACCGTCATCTGGTCACTTTTGGATAACTCGCCCACAATGGCGCAGTCGAGGGCAATAAAGCGTGGATTTTGCGGGTTGAGGGTTTCAACAAACACATTGCCCGGATGCATGTCGGCATGGAAAAAATTGTCGCGAAACACCTGGGTAAAAAAGATGGTCAAGCCCTTTTCGCCCAGCATGGCACGATCCATGCCCAACCGCTCAAAGGTTTCAATATCGGATACCGGCACACCACTAATGCGCTCAGCCACCATCACATCCTTGGTGGCCGTATAGACTTCCGGTACATACATCATGCTGGACCCCATAAAATTATGGCGCATCTGCATGGTGTTGGCTGCTTCCAGACTTAAATCCAGCTCGTTTAAAATCACCTGTCGATAGTCACTAATGACTTGAACCAGATGCAGGGCACGTGCAGCTTCAAGGCGTGCTTCCAGCCAGTGACCCAGCCAATTGAGGATTTCAAAATCCTTGATGATTTGCGGACGAATTGCCGGGCGGACAATTTTAACAATCACTTCACGGCCATCATGCAAGGCTGCTGTATGCACTTGTGCAATTGAGGCAGCAGCCAGCGGCGCATCATCAAAGCGGGCAAACAGGGTTTCAATCTTAGCATTGAGCGATGTTTCGACCTGTTGCCGGGCAATATCGGTGGCAAATGGTGTAACCCGATCCTGAAGCTGTACCAGTTGCACCAACAGCTCAGGTGGAATTAAGTCGCGGCGGGTAGACAACAGTTGCCCAAGCTTAACAAACAACGGCCCCATTTCTTCCAGTGCATGCTTGAGACGCAACGGGTCCTTGCTGGCCCGGCTGGTCCATGCCGCTGGATGCAACTTGATGAGCTGAACAAGCGGACGTGCCTTGGCCGGAAGTTCTTCCTCCGGGATCAGGGTATCCAGCCGATGATGTGCGGCCAGTTGCCAGAGTTCAAGCAAGCGGGAAAAATGCGGAATCATTGGCTGTCGTCCTAAAGTTTTTACTGTTGCTGCTGTTCTTGCTGTTGCCGGGTTTGCTGCGCTAAGGATAGCGATGCGGTAGATGGTGTAGTGGCCTGTTCAGGCTTTGCTGGCATATCCAGCTTAGGTTGAGTGTGTTGCTCAACTTTTCGTTGCAGTTGCTGAAGTTTGGCCTGGGCACGTTCAATATCCTGACGCAGGTTACGGACATTGTTTTTAAACTGGTCCATTTGCCAGCGGGCTACAAATAGCTGGCTATCCTCACTAATCGCTTCGCTGCCATGGCTGGCCACACTGGAGGCCATGCGGCTAAACACCTGCCGGGTCTGGCTAATGGCATTGCCCAGCTGTCCGGCGGGAATCGCACCAATCCATGGACTTAAGCGGCTGGCTAGATCAGGCTGCGCCTGCGCCAGAATGCGTTGCAACTGCTGGAGCAGGCTCATGTCGCCCTGCAATGGAATATTACCGGTTGCACCTGCTTGAGCAGTCATTAATTTGCCCAGTTCAACCAGATTGGCCACGTGCAAGGTGGTGGTGGCCTGTTCTGGTGCCTGTAATGGATCATGCACCGGATCATAGGGCCGCTGTTCAAAAATACTGGTTTTACGCTCGGGCATGCCCAGTGCTGTAGGGTTTAAGCGTACTTTGTCCTGGTCAAACCAGACATCCACCGACAGTTGCGGCGAATCAATCACCACGCGCAGCAGTTTACCGGCCAGTCCGTTAAGTTGCTGGCGGGTGGCAGCATCAAGGTCAATCCACTGGTTAAACAGGGTTTCTACGGTACCAAGCGCAAGTACAGCAAGCATGATGATTTCCTTAAAACAAGGTCAGCCTGGTATGCATCGAGGGCATGTTAAGGCTTTAAAGAAATAATTAAGGTTTGTCGTTTAAATGGGACAAATGGCGCTGCCATGCAAGAAAAACCATCTTGCAAAGCTGGGCTTCTCATCGCAAAACTCGATTTATAACAGCTATAAGTTAATAGGGGAATCATGAGCAGTTCTCTTATTAAATTATTGAAGTCCTATCCCGAAACTACAACGCTGCCTTTGGCTTGCACAGCAGCGTGGCTTGCGCTCGGGTAAATGAAGAACACTGTTCTGCAAGACGAAGTGGTTTCACTTATCCTCTTACTTCTGGCATAGCCTTCGGTGTTGCGCTCGGGTTGAGTAATACTCAACTTATCCTCGCTCATTACTTAAAGCCGCGATGCAGCGCCACAATACCACCAGTCATGTTGTGATAATCACAGCTCTGGAAGCCTGCATTTTCCATCATTTGCTTTAAGGTGCGCTGGTCAGGGTGCATGCGGATAGATTCGGCCAGATAGCGATAGCTTTCAGAGTCATTGGCTACCAGCTTGCCCATCACGGGCAAGGCAGTAAAGGAATACAGGTCATACAGGCGTGATAACGGCTCAAATACCGGCTTGGAAAATTCAAGCACCAGCAGGCGACCACCCGGCTTGAGCACCCGGTACATGGCACGCAGGGCAGCGTCCTTGTCGGTGACATTGCGCAGGCCAAAACTGATGGTCACCAGATCAAAGCTTTCATCGGCAAAGGGTTCGAGGGTTTCAGCATTGGCCAGTACAAAATCCACATTGGTACAGCCTTTGTCAATCAGGCGGTCACGGCCTACATTGAGCATGGATTCATTGATATCAGACAACACCACGTGACCCTGTGGTCCTACTTCGCGGCTAAAGGCCAGCGCCAGATCGCCCGTACCACCTGCAATATCCAGCACCTGCTGGCCACGCCGTACGCCGGACAGATTAATGGCAAAGCGCTTCCACAAGCGGTGAATCCCGAATGACATCAAATCATTCATCAGGTCATATTTGGCTGCCACTGAATGAAAGACTTCTGCCACTTTTTGCTGTTTCTCTTCCACATCCACGGTCTTGTAGCCAAAATGGGTGGTTGATCCCAGATTGCGGTGGTCAGCACCCTTAGGCAGACTTTGTTGCTGGCCCTGTGGAGTGCCTTGCGGTAAGGGCTGGCTTAAAAAGGGAGAGTTGGCATTGGCGGCATTATTGCTGTCTTGCGCAGGTGTATTTTGTGGGGAAGGATTGTTATTGGGATTATTAAGGTTATTATGGGTGCTATTGTTGCTGTCAGACATGGGTAAAACTCCCTAATAAGCTGGTAAATGCAGTAAAATAAACATAAACAATGCTGCCGATCATGCCAGATTTTAGATTGTGTTGCTGGCCTAAACTGCAAAAAAATACATTAATTTAATGACTAAAGTGAACAGGTTTCATAACTTTAAGCAGTGCTCGACATTACACCATTGCCCACTTTAGTCATCTGGCGTTGATCATCCAGAGCGCCTGCTGCATTGTAAAGTCCTGATGATGGCTACCAGTAATTGACATGCGATCAGGCAAATGGATAGGGGTCGCCCGCATGAACCTTGTCAATAATTTCACGTTCCTTGGCAGTAAAGGTATTTACAAATTCCTGTGCTGATGACAGTGGTTTCATGGCCTCAAAGCCTTCTTCCACAAAGTCATACATGGGGCCAACCTTGTATTTATAGGCCAGTCCTTTTGCCATCTTAAAAGCAGCCTTGACCATGCGCGAGCGTACATATTTATCCAGACTAATGCCCAGCTCATCCAGCAGTGCCATCTGGCGCAAGCGGGGTTCACGCTGATCCAGCTTAAGGTAGGCGCGGCGCATGATGTCATCATTGAGTGGCATGGTGGGCGCGTAAGTGTTGAGCAGTTCAACCGCAAGCTCCTGATCCAGCCGGATTGCCAGTACAGCAAGTTCTACTCCGGAAAAACCTGTACGGATGGCGGAGTCGGGAATAATTTTTTCAACCATGCCAGCATTATTGATCAACCGGGCAATCTGTCCAGCCAGTACATCAAAATCAGGGCCACCATACAGGCGGTTTAAAAAATACTGGGTCATTAAGTGATGTTCTGGCACTGCAAAAAAATCATGGTGAGTTTTTTTCATGCGTTCTTTTTGCCAGCTTTGTACATCGTTCAAACGCTTGGCCAGTATTGGGTCCTGATGAAAATCCATTGCATGAAAAACTTCGAGTTGCTGTTGCAGTGCATCAAACTTTGACATAAAAAATCATGACATTAAAATAACATGGTGACGAAGCATAACCGATTTTTCTAAGCACGGAATCATCCGGACGTGCCAAAATTGTGCATCAAGCCTGTGCAAGCTGACAATTTTGGCCAAAAGGCATGGGGTGTCCCTGATAAATACGCTGCAATACCTGCTTTTCATCAGCGATAAACTGCTCAAAAAAAATGTTACTGCGATCAGTACTGCGAATAGCTGCAAATGCCTCGGCCAGATAATCATATAAAAAGTTAAATTCACGCCGATAAGCCGTGCGCCGCGCCAGCCGGAAAGCGCTTTGAGTCAAAAAACTTCGACCATACTGATGAAAAGCCTGACTTATTTTTCTAAGTAGTATCAGCTGCTTAATGCGATCATTATATTGTTGCAGTGTTAGCATGGCCTGATGGATGCTGTCATCATCAATGATGGTAATGCCTTGATCGAGCAAATGCTGAGCAACCTGTTCATCCAGCTTTAATGTCAGGTAGGCCAGCCTGAAGGCAGAAATAGCAGCGCTAAGTACACCTTCAGGCAAAAAGCGATCCAGCTTGATTTTTTCTTTTAGCGCCTTGTCCAGTTGCTTTGCTAACTCATTCAAGTCATGCATATTATAGAGGCGATCTAATAAAAAACTGGCAAGACGCTGATATTGAAGCTGACTAAATAAAGGCTGATGCATGCGTTGCATACGCTGCTTTTGCCAATGCTGAACTGCTGTTAAATAATGGGAAACATCGCGGTTACGATGAAGCTGGAGGCGTTTATAATATCTGAGCTGCTTGGATAAAGTGACAATAGCTGACATAAAACCAGTGAAGAAAACGACATAATGCCAGCATACTCAACTTTTAGAATTTTAATGTAAAAAAAGGATAAAGCCATGTCAGAAAAAATGCCCATGTCGCCCGCTGGTCAAAAACAGGCTCTTCAGAGGCGGACTGTACGCAAGCCAGCAATTCATAAGCCAACAGTGGATCATTCCAAAGCGCAAGAAAAATTAGACCAGCCACAATCAGCCAGCAGTATAAAACCGGCTGTACCTGCACTTACCCACATTGAGCCGGATGCATTAAATCTGGCCTTGTTAAAAGCCCAGTTGCAGTTGCGCGCCAGTAGTCAAAATGTTAAGCAGCCTCAGCCTGGCAAAAGCCTGCTGATTCTGGTGGGCGGTATTGAACTGGCTGGCAAGGGGGAAGCCGTCATCCAGTTACGGGAATGGATGGACCCGCGTTATCTAAAGGTCAAGGCCAGCTTGTCCAAACCCTTGGCCAGCAACCAGCCGTTCTGGCAGGATTATGTGGATGCCATTCCAGCATGCGGGCAAATTGCCGTGCTGTTTGGCAATTGGTATGGTGACCTGCTGTACAGTGGCCTGCATGAAAGCCAGTTTAATACGCGTCAGTTTCAGCAGGCAGTGCTGCAAATGCGCGAGTTTGAGCAGGATCTGGCCGCTAATGGCGTGACTGTAATCAAGTGCTGGTTTGATATTTCATGGAATTGCCTGCAACAGCGCCTGAACAAGCTGGATGCCAGTGCCCGGCAATGGCAGCAACTGCATGGGCTGGACTGGCGCGACCAGCAGCAGTACCGCAGAATTCAGCGCTTGCGCAAACAGTTTACCGACGACTGGTTTATCATCAATGGTGAAAACAGCCAGCAGCGTGATTTGGAATTCGGCCATCTGGTGCTAGATGCATCAAACACCGCGTTACCGGTACCGCAGATTGCAAATTGCTGGCAACAGGCCAGTATTCCAGCCATGTTGTTAAAACCTGCGCAACAAAAGCTGGAAAAGCAGCAATATAACGTGGAGCTGGCACAGCTTCAGCAACAGGTGGCGCAATTGCTACGCCAGTATATGCTGTATTCATCCGTAGTCATTGTGTTTGAAGGGATGGATGCTGCTGGCAAGGGCGGCGCAATCAAGCGCGTGGTCGCGCCACTGGACCCGCGCGAGTATGAGATTCATAGTATTGCTGCGCCGGATTCTTTCGAAAAACGCCATCCGTACTTATGGCGCTTCTGGACACGCCTGCCCAGACCGGGCGGCATGACTATTTTTGATCGCTCATGGTATGGTCGCGTGCTGGTTGAACGGGTAGAAAGTTTTGCCAGTAACGCTGAGTGGCAGCGCGCTTATGATGAGATCAACCACTTTGAACAACAACTTAGTGACAGCGGAATACTGGTGATCAAATTCTGGCTGGGCATTAGTGAAAAGGAACAGCTCAAGCGCTTTCAGGCCCGCGAGGTTAATCCGCACAAGCAATATAAAATTACTGATGAGGATTGGCGCAATCGCAAAAAATGGCAGCAATATCTGGAGGCCGCAGCGGATATGCTCCAGCGTACCGATAGTTCTCAGGCGCCATGGGCCGTTATTGCCACCAATGATAAAAAAACCGCACGCATTGCTGTGCTAAGCCACATGGTCAATCAGCTTGAAGAAAGGTTAAAAACAATGACCAAATCACTCCGGAAGCCAAAACCAGCCACCCAGCAGCCTGATCCGGCAAACGCTAACCAGACTCCGGTAGCTCATCAGTTGGAAGAATGAAGTATTTCCCAGCTTAAGCCAAAACGAGCCAGATACTTTTTAACCCGGTCGCTGTCGTTGGTGGTGCTGCGTTGTTCGCGTGATACGGCAAACAGCTGGCGTCCGGCTTCGGCCATGGTTTTGCTATTTTGACAAACCTGAATCACGCCAAGTAGTTGAATCTTATCAAACTCATCAATTTGCATGAGTTGTTCGTTGCTTAAAAGTTGTGCTAAAAGGGCAGCATCTGTGGATAACTTCTGGTTTTTCCACAGTGCATTTTCCCCAAGTGCAGGGTCTGTTGCATCAGTTTTCCACAATTGCTTAAGGCGCTCAATTTCCTGCGTAACATCAGGCAGGTTAATGCGGGAGCCATTGGCCAGCGTTGCCATACGGGTCACACTGGCGGTTAAATCCCGGAAATTGCCTTGCCAGGTGGCTTGTTCCGATTTTGCAAATTTGAGATACACATCCAATGCGTCGCGGTTAAACCGTAACTGGCGCTGGTGCAGGTTGGCAAAGCGTTGCAGTTCAAACTGCACATTGGGTGCAATATCCTCGCTGCGGTCTTTTAGCGCAGGCAAAAAGAATGTCCAGGTATTCAGGCGTGCCCATAAATCCTCACGAAAACGTCCCGCTTTAACTTCCTGACGCAAATCACAATTGGTGCCTGCAATTAACTGGAAATCGGCCTGAATTTCCTTGTCACTACCAACTGGAAAAAAGATTTTATCTTCCAGTGCCTTGAGCAGCATGGCTTGTTCATCGGCACCCAGTTCGCCAATTTCATCCAGAAATAAAATGCCGCCATCGGCACTTTTGAGTAATCCCTGCCGTGCGCTGGCTGCCCCGGTAAACGCGCCTTTAACATGACCAAACAACGCCGACATGGCACTATCACCGCGCAGGGTGGCACAATTGACATCAACAAAGCGGCCATTTAAATGAAATTTCTCTTTTTTTAGTTGGTAAATCTGCTTGGCCAGATGCGATTTGCCAGCGCCCGTGGCGCCCATAATTAAAATCGGCGCACTGGAGCGGGTGGCAACCAGTTCTACCTGTTCAATCAGCTGGTTAAAGGCGGCATTGTGTGTGGCAATATTGGCTTTAAGCTGCTGCCAGTTGGCATTTTGCTCATTTTCAAAGCGCTGGTTTAAGGCATCATATTTGGATAAATCCAGATCAATAATCCGGTACTGGCCCTGTGCGGTTTTATTTTCATTGGGCGAGCTTTGGATGAGCTTGGCAGGTAAATAACCGGCTTCAATCAGCAAATACCAGCAAATTTGCGCCACATGCGTGCCTGTGGTGATATGCAGCAAATACTCATATTTTTCAGTGTCAAACTGATAGTTTTTGACAAAGTCATACAGGGCGCCGTAAACATCGGCAAAATCCCATGGATCACGCACACTCACCTTGGCGCCAGTCACCTGTGTTTGCGGTGAAAGCTGTGCCATATCCTCGCTTAAAAAATTCACCAGATTGCGGTGCTGGCGATCATGCAACAGTACCAGCTCATCAATGACCAGATCATCATGCATGAGCAAACTCATGGTTGGCCGCCAGCGCTGCCAGCGATCATCCTTTTTGCCCTGATCCAGCGTTGCGCCGACAAAGCCAATCACCACGGTTTTTTTGTGCGTCATTCCAGTTGGCTAATATTGAGGTGTTGGCTGAATTCTAGCGATAAAACCAGCCAATAAACATGCGCAGCCCGCTTTTTATTCAAGCTTAATAAGTACACGTACAAGCATTGCCCCACACCAGTGATAAACCCGCTAAAATGTCCCCAGTTTTTGCACTATTCTGCGATGTCTATTTTGGGATGTATGGCCATGACCGATATGCTCACGTTTACCTTTTTGGGAACCTCTTCCGGAGTGCCCACCAAAACCCGTAATGTGTCTGGCCTGGCGCTGCAAACCAGTTTGAGCAAAAAATGGCTACTGATTGATGCCGGGGAAGCCACCCAGCACCGCTTGCAGCATACTGGCCTGTCACCGCATGACATGGCTGTAGTCTGTATTACCCATGCGCATGGCGACCATTGCTATGGCTTGCCGGGCTTATTGGCCAGCGCCAGCATGGGCAAGCGCACCGAACCCTTAATTCTGATTGCACCGCAAAACGTACTGGACTGGTTTAACGCCACCGTTAAGCTCACCGACCTGCATTTGTCTTATGAAGTGATTTTGCGTGACAGCAGTAGTGTGCTGGCACAACCAGTTGAATTGATGCATGGGATTTGGGTACAGGCTTATGCGC
This sequence comes from Alkanindiges illinoisensis DSM 15370, assembly GCF_000619845.1. Taxonomy (GTDB): domain Bacteria; phylum Pseudomonadota; class Gammaproteobacteria; order Pseudomonadales; family Moraxellaceae; genus Alkanindiges; species Alkanindiges illinoisensis. Next base: position 337,196 of record NZ_KK211037.1, read on the forward strand.
TGGTACATCGGGTGGAATGCTATGCCTATGCCTTTACCGTGCAGCACAGTCGGCGCAAGTTAAATACCACAGCACTGCAACAACTAGGCCTACCTGCTGGACGTGACTGGAAAGCTTTGCAGCATGGGCAGGATGTAGAATTTAACGGGCAAATTCTGCATAGCCACGATTTTGTGCAAAACCAAACTATGCAGGTTAAAGCAGTGATTGCCGGGGATAATGCGCAACCCGATGTGCTAACGCAGGCCTGCCAGAATGCTGATGTGCTGGTGCATGAAGCCACCTATTTGCAGGCGGTGCTAGATAAGGTGGGGCCGGGGCCAATGCACAGCTCGGCCAAGCTGGTGGCGGAATTTGCCGGATTGGTAAGCTTGCCCAATCTGGTGCTCACGCATTTTAGTCCGCGGCATCATGGTGATGCAGGACAGGCCGCGATTGAACAGGAGGTGAAAACTTATTATCAGGGCACAGTATTTTTAGCTGATGATTTGAAGCGCTATCGCCTGAGTGAGACAGGGATGTTGCAGGAAGTTGCCGAATCAGCAGAACAGAAAAAAGCGTAACCCAATACCAAGCGTTAAAGATCCGGCGAAAAATCAATATCCAGATGCTTTAACAGTTTGCCCAGCAGTCGAAAAGGCCAGCTAATGATCTGAAATAAAAATTCAATGGGTAGGTCAATGAGGTCTAGCCAGTCGTGATTGCTCTTCGTATTACTGTTGCGTCGCCCCGCGCGCTGTCGTTGTGAAGTAGCAGGCTTAATCCAGTAAGCCAATATAATGCAAACTGCAAAGGCCAGTAGAAAAATCCAGTTCCAGTCATCACTAAAAAACCGGATGACACAAAATATGCCTGTAATGAATAAAATTATTGCCACTAGATAGCGGATAAAAACCATAGAAATAATCTCAAATTTATAGGAATCATTGAATTTTTCTTGTGCTTTAACTTAGCAGCTTTTAGTAGCAAAACCAGTAAAATAAATTATAGATTAAAAAATATAATAATAGATTTTATTCTATAAATTTAAAAAATTTGAATTTACCTATTTTTAAATAGAAAATAATTTATGGCTTAATTCAATGATTTTAAATATTTTTATTTTTAATTTAAAAGAAAACTTAAAGCTGGCACAGGCTGTGCAATATATACATGAGCAAATGATAGCAGTATAGAAAATCCCTGCTAAGCCATGAATAACCAGTATTTATTTTAAAATAGGGTAAGACCATGAACACAGCCATTGAGCAATCCATTAATAATTCAGCCCAGTCTTCCGTAGAGTTGTCAGCGCAACCGCACGCTGCTTCCCGTGCCTATAACGTAATTCAAACTGAAAAAACCGTTCCGGTAAAAATGTGGACGCAGGGTGTGAACGTGGATGAAAAGTCCAAGGATCAATTGCTGAAAACTGCACAAATGCCGTTTATTTATAAATGGATGGCGGTGATGCCGGATGTGCATGTGGGGATTGGTGCCACCATTGGTAGTGTGATTCCAACCAAGGGCGCCATTATTCCAGCAGCGGTGGGCGTGGATATTGGTTGCGGAATGATGGCAGTGAAAACCAGCCTGACTGCGTCCGATTTGCCAGATAACCTGCATGCGCTACGGACAGAACTGGAGCGTTTGATCCCGCACGGGATGAGTCCAAAAAATCGCGGCCGTGACCGGGGATCATGGGAAAATGCACCAGACCGGATGGATCAGGTTTGGGCTGAGCTGGCGGCGGATTTTGAGCTGATTTGTGCCAAGCATCCGCGCCTGAAAAATACTAACAACCGCAAGCATCTGGGAACGCTGGGAACCGGCAACCACTTTGTGGAAGTGTGCCTGGATGAATATCAGGGCGTGTGGATTATGCTGCACTCCGGTTCGCGCGGTGTGGGAAATGCCATTGGGACGCATTTTATTGAGCTGGCGCGTAAAGACATGCAAAAGCATTTTATTAACCTGCCCGATAAAGACCTTGCGTATCTGGTTGAAGGCACCGAGCATTTTGATGATTACTGGTTTGCGGTGGGCTGGACGCAGCGTTTTGCCCTGAAAAACCGTGAACTAATGATGGAATCTGCCATTAAAGCACTGGCCACCATTATTCCAAAACCGTTTAATGCCAAGGTGGAAGCAGTGAATTGTCACCATAATTATGTGGACCGCGAAACTCACTATGGTGAAGAAGTGCTGGTGACCCGTAAGGGCGCGGTGCGTGCGCGATTGGGTGAATACGGGATTATTCCGGGTTCGATGGGTGCCAAGTCATTTATTGTGCGTGGTCTTGGTAATCAGGAATCGTTTTGTTCCTGCTCGCATGGCGCTGGCCGACTGATGAGCCGTACCGAAGCCAAAAAACGCTTTACCGTGCAGGATCAAGTTGCGCAAACTGAAGGCGTGGAGTGCCGGAAGGACACAGCGGTGATTGATGAAATTCCATCGGCCTATAAACCAATTGAAGATGTGATGAAGGCACAAAGGGATCTGGTAGAGGTGGTCTATACCTTGCGGCAGGTGGTGTGTGTGAAGGGATGATGGTTCGACAAGCTCACCAACCGTGGTTCGACACTTCCTCTAAGGCTGTCGAAAGTTGGTTTCTGAGTTTGCCAAAGGACACTAACTATCCAAGGATGCTAGCCGGTTCCCTGAGCTTGCCGAAGGGCAGTGCCCGGTTTGTGTTGATCCGGTGCCTGAGCTTGTCGAAGGCCGAATAACACACTATTGTTTAACTTACTAATAAAAATGCCGAATGCAATCCATGAACGCTTATATGTACATACTGAGATGTGCTGATGATAGTTATTATGTAGGCAGTACCACAAATCTGGAAGCTCGCCTTTATCAGCATCAAATGGGTGAAGGGTCAAATCATACCAAGAAGCATTTACCAGTAACCTTGGTGTACTGTGAGGAATTTGAGCGGATTGATGGAGCGTTTGCACGAGAGAAGCAGGTGCAAAAGTGGCGACGGCAAAAGAAGGAAGCACTTATCAATCATGAGTTTGAGAAGTTGCCAGAGCTTTCAATGTCAAGGTCGTCTAGGGCTTCGACAAGCTCAGCCACCGAGTACGGGGTGTAGTCCGATTGGTTTAGACGAGTTCAGCCATCGGTTCCGCATGCTCAACTCCTGAATCAACACAAGTTTAAGCACTGCCTTTCAATGGTTGGTGCCTTTCGACAGGCTTACGGGACGTGTCGAACTACAAGCTCAGCCAGCGTCTAACAAGCTTAGCAATCCATTGCAGAATATTTGAGGACAACTAAAATGAAACTCGCAGAAGCCTTATTACTGCGTAGCGACCAGCAAAAAAAGCTGGCATCAATGAAACAGCGTATCAACGCCAACGTGCTGGTACAGGAAGGCGATACGCCATCGGAAGACCCGAATGAACTGATGCAACAGGTCTTTGCCTTAACCCATGAAACCCAGGGGCTGATTTTGCAGATTCACCGCACCAATGCGCAGGCAAAACTGGGCGATGGACGCCTGCTGCTAGAGCTTTTAATGCAGCGTGATGAACTGGCAGAGCGGCATAAAATTATCACCGGGGCCATTGCCAGTACGCACCGTGAGCCGGATCGCTATAGCGCGCGAAATCAAATGGCAAAAAGTGATACCCGTCGCTAGCCTGCAAAAACAGGCTGATGATATTAGCGCCAAATTGCGAGATTTGAATATTACAATTCAGGCTGCTAACTGGCAGATTGATGTGGTTTAACTAACCACGTAAAGAATTTTGCGCATTGCAATTGTGGTGGGCAATACCGTTTAGAACATACTGAGCGAGTGCAAGACCCCCGTAATTCCCGTCTGAGGGGTTGAACAAATATCAGAGGGCTATGGCGCGCGGTGAGCTCGTGCACAACTTTGCATATGGCAAGCTCAGCACCTTGCACGATTCAAGCCTTTGCCTAACCCGCAAAGTCACTTGTAACCCAGCACTACCATGCACTGACAGTATGTTCTTTTATTTAAACTTAATGATAAAACAAATTAATTAGAGAAAAGCAATGACAACAATCATCGATATTGATGGTTCACAAGGGGAAGGGGGCGGCCAGATTTTGCGTACTGCACTATCGCTGTCCATGATTACGGGCAAGCCGTTCCGGCTGGTCAATATCCGCGCTGGCCGTAAAAAGCCCGGCTTAATGCGCCAGCATCTGGTTTGTGTGCAGGCGGCCCAGCGCATCAGTAATGCCAGCGTGCAGGGCGATGAGCTGCACAGCCAGCAGCTTGAATTTTTCCCGCAAGGCATTCAGGCCGGGCAGTATGACTTTAATATTGGAACGGCAGGCAGCACCATGCTGGTATTGCAAACCCTGCTGCCTGCCCTGTTGCTTCAGGAGAAGTCCAGCCGGATTAGTATTCAGGGCGGCACGCATAATCCTATGGCACCGACTGCTGATTTTATCCAGCAATGCTTTTTACCGACAATTTCCAGGATGGGCATTGACGTTGAATTTGAGGTAGAACAAGCCGGATTTTTCCCGATTGGTGGCGGTAAGGTCACTGCCACTATCCAGCCCTGGCAAAACCGGCAAAGCCTGGATTTAACCAAGCGTGGTGAAGTGCAGGCAGTTAATTCTTATGCCGGTGTGTTGAATTTAACCGATGATATTGCCAAACGCGAAATGGCCGTGCTGCAAGATCAATTATCGCCTAGTCACAGCCAGCAGGTTTATTTAAAAGGCATTAGTCAGGGCAATACGGCTTATGTTGCTGTACACAGTGAGCAGCATTGTCAGCTGTTTACCGCACTAGGCGAAATGCGCAAAAGTGCCGAACGGGTTGCGCATGATCTAGCGCGCGAGGTGAAAAATTACCTGAAAAGTAATGCGGTCGTAGATGAGCATTTGGCGGATCAGTTGTTACTGCCGCTGGCCTTGGGCAATGGTGGCACATTTACCGCACAGTGCATAAGCGAACATACCCGCACCCAAGCCGCCATGATTCAAAAATTTCTGGATTGTGAGATTAAATTCGCTACCACAATAGATGGCACAGACCTGATTACTGTCATTGCTAGTCATTAAATCTAAAGCGCTAAAAAGACAATTCATGTTATATCTTTAGCGCAATCACAATAAATTGAATTAAGAAATTTTGTGATAAGAATCTTGCAATAAAAACTGTAGATCAAAAAAACTACAGCAAGAAAGTTTTGGGGAATTCATGAACGTAAATCATTTGCTGGTGGCACTGGTGGCTGCACTGGTGTTTATTGTGGGCGGTACATGGCTTTATACCAGCATATCCAACGAGCAGCACCGTGCCAAGCTGGCCGCAGCGCACGCTGCCATGCAGGATCATTCGCCGGTTTATACCACTGTTCAGATTAAGATGCAGGGACAGGGCAGGGAAATTACCTTAAAAGGTGTGTTTGAGTCGGTCGATGCTGAACACTGCTTTAATGAGCAGCAGAAAAGTTCTTCTTTAATGGGCAACTATCAGCAACGCTGCAATAGTGAGCTTAGCTGTCAGTCAGTTAAGCTGTCATCTTGCAGCACCTTTGTAGAAGCAAACTATAAGGATATGCTGAATAAAAAACCAGCGCCCACACGCTATGTGCATTTGCAAAATGCTCAGAACCCTAAAGAGCGTGGCGTTTTAGTATTTTGGGGCTTAAACAGCAGCGAAGCTGATGATTTTTGTACGCATATGACCAAACAACGTGTGCCCGAATACATTGAAATGGCCTGTATTTAACCAACGATTGAATAGGCAAAAAACAGCTTATGTACTGATAGGCTTAATCTAAATACAGACTAAGCCTATCGAAATACTTTTAATTTGTATCATCTTCTACTAAGAAACCGCCACTCTGGTGCGTCCAGAGCCGCGCATAAATCCCATTTTTGGCCAGCAATTCCTGATGAGTGCCCTGTTCCACAATTTGTCCCTGATCCATCACAATCAGCCGATCCATGGCTGCAATGGTAGACAATCGATGGGCAATGGCAATTACGGTTTTGCCCTGCATCAGCTTGTACAGACTATGCTGAATAGCTGCTTCCACTTCCGAATCCAGCGCGCTAGTGGCTTCATCCAGCAGTAGAATGGGTGCATCTTTTAGCATCACGCGGGCAATCGCAATGCGTTGACGCTGGCCACCTGATAGTTTAACCCCACGCTCGCCCACATGGGCATCAAAGCCGGTACGGCCATTGGGGTCAGTCAGGTGAGCAATAAATTCATCGGCTTCGGCTTGCTGGGCAGCGGCAATCAGTTCAGCCTCGCTGGCATCCGGCTTGCCATAAAGGATATTTTCACGTACCGAACGATGCAGTAGTGAGGTGTCTTGCGTCACCATGCCAATTTGAGCGCGCAAACTGTCTTGGGTAACCTGCGCAATATCCTGCCCATCAATCAGAATACGCCCCTGTTGCGGCTCATAAAAATGCAGCAGCAGGTTAATCAGGGTCGATTTACCCGCGCCGGAACGTCCCACCAGTCCAATTTTTTCACCAGCCTGAATATCCAGATTCAGGTGAGATAAAATCGGTTTGTCCGGGCTATAGGCAAAGCTGACGTTGTCAAATTGCACCCGGCTTTGCGTCACTTTTAAGGTGGTGGCATTGGGTTTGTCTTCAATTAGTTGCGGCTTGGTCAGGGTGTTAATGCCATCCTGTACGGTGCCAATATTTTCAAACAGGGATGAAATTTCCCACATGATCCACTGGGCAAAACCATTTAAGCGCAAGGCCATGGCTGTGGTTGCTGCAACAGCGCCAATGCCCAGCGCTGAATTTGACCACAACCACAGTGCCACACCGGAAGTTGATAAAATCAAAAATGCATTGAGGCACTGGTTGGTGAGTTGCAGCCACGTGACCAGCCGCATTTGCTGGTGTACCGTCACCAGAAAATCATCCATGGATTCACGGGCATAATCTGCTTCACGCCCAGCATGCGAAAACAGCTTCACGGTTTGAATGTTGGTGTAGGCATCAGTCACCCGGCCAACCATATTGGAGCGGGCATTGGCCTGTGACTTGGCAATGGCACCCAGCCGCGGCAGGAAATAATACATACTTAGACTGTAGGCAGTGAGCCAGATAAAAAATGGCACCAGCATCCACAGGCTAAATGAGCCCATCACCAGACTCAAGGTGACAAAATACACCAGCATAAAGGCCAGAATATCAGCAGCCAGCATCCATACGTCCCGCACCGCCAGTGAGGTTTGCATCACTTTGGTGGCAATGCGTCCGGCAAAGTCATCGCTAAAAAAGCCAAGACTTTGACTTAACACTTGGCGGTGAAAGTTCCAGCGCAGCCGCATGGGGAAAGTACCCAGCAAGCCCTGATGCTTGATCAGCGATTGCAAGCCCACCAGCAAAATACTGCCCACAATTACAGCAGCCAATATGCCCAGACGCATGCCTTCCTTTTGCCATAATAGGGCAGGCTCAACATGACTGAGCCAGTCCACCATTTTGCCCATCATGGCAAACAGCATGGCTTCAAAAATGCCAATAATGGCAGTGAGGACGGTGAGGCCAATAATCAGCCCGCGTGTGCCTTTGGTGGCCTGCCAGATAAAGGCAAAAAACTGTTGCGGTAACAGCGGTGGTGGTGCATCAGGATAGGGATGAATCCGCTTTTCAAACCAGCTAAACATGAAATGTCCTTGAAAGTGTGTAACCCGAGAAGCCTAAGATAAAGAATAACGCCAGTCGGCTCACAGCGTGTTAACTGATCAATACAGCATTAATGAATGAAAGACTGCCTAACATTGTTGTTATTACGAGAGGGCAGCTAGGGTTCAATAATAAACCCAGTTTTAAATGATTATAGTCTTTAATAACCCGTCAGGTTTAACAGAAAACCTAAAATTACAATGTATGAAAACAGGTTAATCACAACTAGTCATTGTGACTGTAATTATGATTAGCCCGTTTGCGGTTAATACGCTGGCTTACTGTTTTTTTTGCTGCTGTTGCATTTGCTTGGCCAGTTTATAGCTGTCTTCCACATGCGTCAGGGCAATTTTTTTCAAAATCTGGTAACCCAGTGTGGCTGCCACAATCTGCCCACCTAATGGTACAAACTTGGTCACTTGCTTGGTCAGGATTTTCCCGGCAAAACCGCTAAGGCTCTTGCGTGCCACGGCACGGGTGGTCACCAGTCCGGCAAACTGAATACCACGCTTACGCAAGGCATTCCAGTGCACCTGACGGGTTTTGGGGTCATACACGGCAATTTGTTCTGGTTCCAGCCCAAACTTGGCGTTGATTTGCGGCAGCAATACGCTGAGCACGCTGGTATCAATCACTACATCCAGAAAAGGCACTGGGACTACGGCTGCTCCGGCAGAAATCCAGGCGCGTTTCTTGACCAGATCAATGCATTCACGGCGAATCAGTTCCAGATCCAGTGTTGGGCTAATCAGGTGTTCATCGGCATTTTTGGCAGTTGTCATTTTTTCTCCACGGTCATTAGAAAAGCAGTTATTAAATATAAAAAGGCTGATCATCTGGTGTGCAAAGCTATGATTTAATCAAAGCTCAACTCACATAACATCCGGCATAAACCAGCCAAATAAATGGATGCATTAAACGCTTGGTCATAAAGTGCCATAAAACCAGTGGTTTGAGTTAGGGATTCGTTTAGTGTTCCTGATAATCTTTGTAAATGTTCAAAAGCACTGCTAAATGCGCCTGAAAAAATGGTGGTTATGAAACAGCAGCGCCAGTGTTTTTAGTGTGATGCAGATCAGCACAACCGGCGCAAATGGGTTAAGATAAGGCGCAATAAACAAGGGATGTTGCAAGAACGCCAAGGCAGTATTGCTGATTGTTATTTGATCCATTTTTATTCAAGGCGGTGTCCTAATTAGCCATGCTTAACATTACCCAAAGTCAGCGTATTGATCTGCTGTTTGCAGCCATGCAGGACTTTTTTGCCGCGCATCCGGTGGGAGTGCTGGAGGCACAGCAGGTGATTGTGCCGTCGCACGGGGTAGGGGTGTGGCTGCGTTATCAACTGGCTAGCCAGCAGGGTATTAGCGCGCGCCTAAATACCGACTTTTTTGGGACATACCAGTGGACCCTGTATCGGCGTGTGCTGGGCAATCATATTCCGCGCAGTGCACCCTTTGCACGGCAGGTCATTCAATGGAAGCTGTTTGCCTATTTTCTGGCAGTGCTCAAGCAGCCTGAGCAATATGAACAGGCACAGCAGGTACTGAAGCCGCTATTTGAACGGCTGCAACATCATTCAGCCAATCCTGCCAAAAACCAGCAGCGCCTACTATGGAAAATGGCCGAACACATTGCACAGGTATTTGCCAATTATGTGCTGTATCGGCCCGAATGGCTGGTGCGCTGGGGCAAAGGCCAGTTACTGGATATGATTCCGGTGATTCAGCACATGGATGCCAAGACCCCGGAATGGCTGCTGCAACGCTACAGCGACATGGAGCTGTGGCAGCAGTTTTTATGGCAAACCCTGTTTAGTGAAGACTTTGAAAAGCACCAGAATATCCGGCGCAATTTCTGGCAGATACTGGAGACAAACCCGGCCAAGCGCAAGGTGCTGCCCAAAAGCCTGACCGTGTTTACCGTGCTGCAATTGCCGCCGTCCGAATTTACTTTTCTTAAGGAACTGGCACGCTATATTGATATCCAGTTTTTGCATTACAACCCCTCGCAGGAATACTGGGCGGATAGCGTTGATCCGCTGTGGCTCAAGCAGTTTGAACTCAAAAACCCCAAGGCTGCCGCCCTGTTTGACAGCCGTCATCCGTTACTGACCCGCATGGGCAAGCAGGCGCGCGATATTTTTGCCCTGCTGGCTGAACTATCGGGCAATGATGTGAGCCATCAGGGTGAATGGCTGGATCTGTTTCCGGCTTATTTTCCCAATACCCTGCTGGGACAAATCCAGCATGACGTGCTGCATCTGGTGCAACCACAAAAGCATGGTTTTAAATTGCAGGCGCAGGATGATTCCATTCAGGTGCATGCCTGCCATTCGCCATTGCGCCAGCTGGAAGTGCTGCGTGAACAACTGATGGGCTGGCTAAGTGCCGATAAGACCCGCAAGCCTGCTGATATTGTGGTGTTTGTGCCCAACCTGAATGAGATTGCGCCGCTGGTGCGCACGGTGTTTTCAGCGCAAAGCGGCATGTTTTTACCCGTGCATATTACTGGCGTGGCGCAGGCTGATGCCGAACAGTTATGGCAAGCCATGACCGGACGTTATTATTTGCTGGATGGCCGTTTTAGTGTTGAGGATTTGCTGGACTGGCTGGGTCTGGAAGCGGTACAGGAGTTGTATGCCTTAAACCGTGAAGACGTACAACGCCTGGGTGAGCTATTGGCAGATGCGGGTTTCCGTCGTGGTTTTGATGGCGCGCACTTGCGTGAAACGCTGGCTGATGGCGACCATGACACCCGCTTTACCCTGGAGTTTGCCTTAAACCGCCTGATGCTGGGCATTGCCATGCCAGTGCAGGCTGTTCATGCCGGTGTGCTGGCCTACGAGGGTGTTGGGCGGCAGGATTTTGAACTGCTGGCCAAGTTATCCCGGATTTATCAGGATTTGGACGTCCGGCGTCACTGGCTGAAAACCCACAATAAATCACAGCATCAAAGTCTACAGGACTGGCTTAGCTTGCTGCGTGAAGAACTCAGCAGTGACTTTGACCATACCACAGGCACAATTGGCGGCAAGGGCGTAGCCTGTGCGCTGGATGAATTGCAGCACAGTCTGGATTTAACCCAAAGCTCGCAGTTGAACCTGCCATTCCGTTTTGTACTGGATGAGGTGGGGCAAATTCTGGAACAGGCGCCACCCGGTTCGGTGCCAACCGGAAAAATTACCTTTAGCCGTCTGGGCACATTGCGTCCGCTACCGTATAAGCTAGTGGTCATGCTTAATCTGGACAGTGGCCTGTTTCCCGCACGCGACACTAAAAACACCTTTGATTTGATGAGCGTGATGCCTGCACAGCGCGGTGACCGTTCGCGCCTGATTGATGAACAGGGCGCTTTTCTGGATGGCCTGTTGCTGGCACAGGAGGCCTGCTGGATGTTTTACAATGGCTTTGATGTCAGCGATACCCAGCCACGCCAGCCGTCCGGCACCTTGCAGGAACTGATTGAGTTTATCCGCGACATGCTGGAAACACCGGACATGCTGTATGCACACATCGTGCATTACCATACGCTGGAACCATTTGAGCTAATGAATTTTCAGGCGCAAACAAGCAACACGCAATCCAGCAATCCAGATTCTACGATAGTCCTTGGCAAAAACCAGTTAAGTCATGGCAAGCCGCGCAGCTATCACGGCACATGGTCGACGGTAGCTGCCAACCTGCAACAGCAGTTCCCGGTGGTTAAGTGGCTGGACCAGGACTTGATTCATGAGGCGCAGGGACTACTGTCGCTAGAGCGTATTATTCGCCAGTTGTGCCGTCCAGCCAGCCATTTTTTAAGCCAGAGCCGCGTACAGCAAATTGCCCGGCAAGACTTGCCCGCCATTTTTGAACCCTTAAGCCTGAACAAGCTGGATGAATATCATATTCGCGCGTTACATCAGCAGCAGCCGGATCAACTGGCGCAGGGTCATTTGCAGGCCATTTTGCCGGTAGGAAGTGCGGCCATGGCCTACTGGAAAAAAAGTCAGGCCGAGGCTGCGCGCAACCGCCAGCGCTTGCGCCGTTATGGCGAGCAGGAAACAGCACTCACCGAACGGGTATTAATGCTTGAACCATGGCAATTGCGGGTACAGGTGCCAGCGGATGAACAGTGTCAGCTCTGGTTAAGCCAATATCCCTATAAACAAAAAGGCCAGCGCCAGTTGCGTTACTGGCTGGAGCATCTGGCCTGGCATATCCAGCGCAACACACAAGCAACTGATGTACAGCAGGACATTGGCCAGCGGGTGATTGTGCTCAGTGATAGCACGCTGATTTATCAACCTGTCACCGCTATTGTCGCTAGTGCGCAGTTGCTCAAATGGCTGGACGTGTGGCAACAGGCCAGTTGTGCGCCGTGGGTGTTGCCACCCAATCTGGTGCTGCATGCATCCGGTGTGCATTATGATGCAGAACAGCAACAGGCCAGTATTAAAAATCTGGATAGCCTGTGCAAGACATGGCTGGACGGTAATAGTTTCTGGCCCGTGCAGGAGCAGGAAGATTGCGCCCAGCACCGTGACTGGCAACTGATTTTACGCGGGCAGGATGCAGGGCAGCTATTTGCTGACTTTATGCAGCAGCATGCGATTGTGCTGTATCAGCCGATTAAACAGTTCAGTCAGGTGCTTAATCAATGATCGTGACCATTATGGGATTTAATTCTAGGGGATTTAATCCAGGCTGCGCATGCCATGAATAGTCAGGTTCAGCCACAGGCGATCATTCCGCCAACCCCGGCCATTGACCTTGGTCTCAACGGGATTCACCTGATTGAAGCCTCGGCAGGCACTGGCAAAACCTGGACACTCTCCACCCTGATGGTGCGCTTTATTGTGGAAGGCGAATACCTGACCCGCCAGATTATTGCCACCACGTTTACCCGTGCTGCTGCTGCCGAGCTAAAACTGCGCATCCGCAAGCGTTTTGAGGATTTTCGCAGCCTGTTTCACCGCGCCATTGAACACCATGCTGAAGTATTACAACACATGCAGGCTGAGCAGGACTGGCTGGCCGTGTATTTGCTGCAAAAGCTGGATATCGAGCAGCTCAACCATGCCAGCAACCGCCTGCAACTGGCACTGGACAGTTTTGATGAACTGTTTGTGGGCACGCTGGACAGTTTTTGCCAGAAGCTGCTGAATGAATTTGCCTTTGATAGCGGCCAGCATGAAATCCTGCAAATTAGTGAACAGGAAGCCGAGGCCTGCTATCAGGTGATGCACGATGCCTTGCGTCAATGGCGTAGCCGTCAGCCTGCGTGCATCATTGAATTATTGGTACTCACCGACCAGCTCAAAGACGTCGAAGACTATCGCGGTAGCATGACCACGGTGCTGAATTTTTTATCCGCACAATTGCAGCCGATTGACATGCCAGTGATTGACTGGCAATTATTTGAGCAGACCCAGCAGCAATTAAAGCAATGTGACTGGTCAACATTGGCTGCATTTTTACAGCCGGATGGGGAACACCACAGCAAGCTGGTGAAGAACCGCGCCTTTAGCAATAATGCGCAGGTATTTCCGGCAATCGTAGCGGCATTGCAGGACAACCTGCTGGATTATTTGTGTCAGCTTAATGCAGACAGTGCTGAGTATCGCTGGCTGGAAGGATTTGCCAAGATTGAAGGCCAGTTTAAAAAGGCTGATGAAGCCCTTAAGCAGCATTTTATTAATCTGCCTGCCTGTCAGGTGCTGATGCAGGTTCAGCATTGTATGCTGCATTTGCACGACAGTCTGGAGCAAATTTCCCAGCACACGCATTATTTTGTCAGTCAAATGGTGCGCCAGCAACTGCCGCAAATTTTAAGCGAGCGTGGTGAAACCACCTTTTCCCAGCAAATGCGTGTACTGGCCGATGTGCTGCAACAGGATGCCAGCCAAAGTCTGGCGCAGCATATCCAGCACCGTTATCCGGTGGCACTGGTGGATGAGTTTCAGGACACCAATTTTGATCAGGATCGCGTGATTGCATATATCTGGCGGCAGCCGGTGCAATCTATCAATCAGCCTTCTAAATCTCCTGTAGTGCTTGAACAAGATTCTGGCCTTCTTGCAGCGCAGAACGCCTCAGAACATGGCAGTGCTTTGCTTAATCCTCGCCTGCTCGAGCAAAGCTCTCGCCTTGCGCGCGGACAGATGAGAAGCAAAGCTTCGCAAGACGAAGTGGCCCTGTTTAATCCGCGCTCATGCCTCGTGCTAGTCGGTGATCCCAAACAAGCCATTTATGGTTTTCGCGGCGGGGACATGCTCACCTATCAGCGCGCCAAAATGCAGGTCATGCAGCATGGCGGGCAGCAGCATTTTTTACGCTTTAACCATCGTTCCATTGCGCCATTGGTGTCAGCGGTAGATCGCCTGTTTCAGTTTAATCCCGAGTTTGGCGAGCAGGTACAATATCAGCCCGTCGAAGCCGGTGGCCGCAATAGCACTGAGCTGCGTGATGGCAATGACATCAATCATGTGCCCTTGCGCCTATTGTGTATTGAAGACCAAAAAACCGAGTTTGAACAGGTGGCGTGGCAAATCATTCATTTGCTGCAAGCAAGCCATAGCGGACAAGTACAAATTAAGCACCATGACCAGTTTGAGCCCATCAGCCCCAGCCATATTGCCGTGTTATGCCGTTCCAACAGTCAACTGGATAAGGTTCAGGCCGTGTTACAACAGGCCAAAGTGCCGGTATGGCGTGGTTCACGCTTAAGTATTTTCCAGACCACGCTGGCCGAAGACATTGTCGCGCTCATGCAAGTGATGCTGGCACCGTACCATGAAGGCCGTTTGCGGCGTGCGCTGGCGGGCAGCCTGATTGGCAAAACCTTAAAGGCACTGGTGCAACTCGACCAGCAACCCGATGAACTGGCACGCTTGCAGGGTCTGTTTTTTAGTCTGGGTGAACGCTGGTACAGGGCCGGATTTTTGGCAGCATGGCAGCAGCTGAGTGAAGCCTTTGACATCTGGCCGCAATTGTCACGGCAGCCCAATGCCGAACGGCTGGTGGTGAATTTGCGCCATTTGATTGAAGTGATTCACCAGCAAAGCGAAAAAATTCAGGGCCAGCATCACTTGCTGGCGTGGCTGATGCGCCAAATGAGCCAGCCGGGTCAGCGCGAGTGGGAGCTGGAGCGCAGGCTGTCCGGCGAGCAGGGCGTGCAGCTGATGACCATTCACAAATCCAAGGGCCTTGAGTTTCCCATTGTGTTTGTGGCGGGGCTTGATCCCGCGAAAGGTGGACAAAAATCCAATATTATTTTTTATGAAGAAAACCAGCAACGCATGCTGTCGTTTTCCAACCGTAATGCTGCCCAGCTGGAAGCTCATCAGCAACGTGAACAGGCCGAATTACGCCGCCTGATTTATGTGGCTCTCACGCGTGCCAGCATGCGCCTATATGTGATTGCGCCACCTGCACCGGGCAAGGATGGTAAAATAAAGGATGGTAAAATAAAGGATGGTAAAATAAAGGATGGTAAAATAAAGGATGGTAAAATCAGGGGCGCACTGTATCACTGGCTACCTGCCGCACGTGAGGGCTGGAGCGGCCCCAATACCTTGGTACAGGACGGACTGACTGAATGTCCGCAGTTTATTTATAAACAGCTGAGCAGCCATGTGGATATTGATGCACGGCCAGTGCCCAGCCATCGGGTATATGCGTGGGGTCTCACCAGTTTTAGCCAGTTGTCACGCCATCAAAAAATGCTGCCCATCGTGGTGGAGCAACCGGAGCATCAAGCCTTAAATGACATTGCTGCTACTCCTGCGGATGACATTTTGCTGCATACCGATGAGCCATTAACTGACCTACAAAAGGTACAAAAAACCAGTCAGCGCGCTAGCATGTCCACAGGAAAAATAGCTCTGCAAGCTGATGAAGGCCTAGTGCTTTCTTCAAATCTTTTAGAATCAAAGGAGCTTGAAGCAGGACGTCTTGAACCAAAAGAACCTAAGACAGAAGCGACACTAGTAGCAGATCCAGAAACTAGTGAACCCACACTGCCATTGTGTTTTAGCTTTCCACGCGGTGCCAATGCAGGGGATTGCCTGCATCATATTCTGGAGCAGCTCAATCCCGGACATCAGGAATATTGGCCGCAGGTGTTTGAAAAACAGTTGCAGAACTTTGCCATTAATGCCCAACTGGAACGCTATGGGCAGCCTGTGGTTGACCTTGAGCACATGGCAGGCTGGTTTAACGATATCTTGCAGGCTCAATTGCCAGAAGGTGCCACGCTGGCCAGTCTGGACAGCCAGATTCATGAGTTTGAGTTTCACCTGTCGGTTGCTGACAAAATGGTGGATACCCAAGCCATTGGGCAGTTACTGGCCCAGCATCAAGTACCGGTAGCGCCGCTCAATAGCGTGATGAATGCACGTTACCTGCATGGTTTTATTGATCTGGTATATGTGCATCAGGACAAATATTATATTGCCGATTACAAGAGCAATTATCTGGGCGACCAGTATAGTGATTACCAGCCTGCGGCACTGCGCGACAACATGAGTAATTCCAGCTACTGGCTACAGGCGGCGCTATACCAGCTGGCCTTGCATCGGTTCCTTAAGCTGCGTTTGCCAGACTATCAGCCTGCACGGCATCTGGGAGGGTCTGTGTATTTGTATTTGCGTGGCATGCAGCAGGGTTCTGACCAGAACGGTATCCTGCACTGGCAGGCAAACGAGGACTTGCTTGATCAACTGGATCACTTGCTAGGACAGCATGATCCGTGGCAATAACTAAACAACCTGATGGCAAATGGGCAAACATTAAAAGACTTTTGTCATTTTCTAAGGGCACTAAAACAGGCAGGCAAGGCTGTGGATAACTCTGTTGATAACCCTGTGGGTAAGTTTGTGGATAAACCTGTTGATAACCTTGCGGATAAGTCTGTTGATAATATTCAGACAACTGATGAGTCTGTAGAAGACACCTGGTTTGCTGCTTTGGCAACCCAGTTAACCCGTCTGGATGCTGGGCTTACTGACCTTAAAAAAGATCAATTAAAACAACTTATTCTTAATGTTGGGCAGGCACTGGACAATGGCCATACCTGTTTGCTGCTAACGCCAGAGCATCTAAAATCTGTACAGTTACAGCATCCTTTGATTGTGGATGAAAAACAGGCCACAACTCAACCGGCACCGCTGGTCAGGGCGGAGGATTATCTATACTTTTATCGGCAGTGGCAACAGGAATATCGACTGGCTGAACAATTAACACGCATTTTAACGGCTGTTCGGCCAGTAACTGTACAATTTGAAGCCGGTGAAACGGCCAATGCACGCCAGCAACAAGCCATTACCCTGGCCGCCAGGCATTCCTTTAGCCTGATTACCGGTGGGCCGGGCACTGGCAAGACCTATACCTTGGTGAGGATTGTTAAGGCCCTGCAACAGGCCCAGCCGGATTTGCGTATTGCACTGGCAGCTCCCACGGGCAAGGCCGCACAGCGTATGCAAAGTGTACTGGATATCGCCTTTGCCGAATCCGGCATTCAAAGCAGCCAGATTCAAACCGCCCAGACTGTGCATCGGCTACTGGGACTGGGCAGCAGCGGCAAGCCCCGTTATCACCAGCGCGTCCCGTTGCCGTATGACCTGATTGTACTGGACGAAGGCTCCATGCTGGATCTGGCGCTGGGCAGTTTGCTGTTTGATGCCATTGCACCGGGTACCCGCCTGATTATTCTGGGCGATGCCGACCAGCTGGCTGCGGTGGATGCCGGGGCAGTACTGGCTGACCTGCAACAAACCCCGGCCTTGCAGGATCACCAGATTCATTTGCTGGAAAGTAAGCGCTTTAATGCCACGCAAGGTATTGGCCAACTGGCATCGGCAATTTTGGCGCAGGATATTACGACGTTCTGGCACACCTTTCACAAGCCTGAAAACCAGTCCATTTTAAAACACATTAATCCTGAGCCTTTAAGCGACCAGCAACTGTTTGACCAGTTATGGCAGGGTTTTTTACCGTATGTTGACGCGCTAAAAAACGGACAGTCGGTGCAGCAACTGTTTTCGGTATTTGATCAGTACCGCATTTTAACAGCCATGCGCTCAGGCCGCCTTGGCGTTAAACGGATCAATCAGGAAATGTCACGTCGGCTGCAACTGGCACTCACCCAGACGGTTGGCTTTGGTGACTGGTTTGCTGGCCGCCCGGTGATGATGAGCCGCAACGATTATGGCCTGCAACTGTCCAATGGTGATATTGGCCTGTGTCTGGCAGATCATACTGGCAAGTGGCAGGTGCATTTTGCGCATTTAAGCCAGCCTATTGCAGTTACCCGCTTGCCATTGCATGACATCAGCACCGCGTTTGCCATGACGGTGCATAAATCTCAGGGTTCAGAATTTAATAGGGTGGCCGTCGTACTGGAAACTGCTGCACAAAACCTGTTAAGTCGTGAACTGCTTTACACCGCTGTGACACGTGCCAAGCAACAGGTTGATTTGTGGAGCGAACCGGCTGCTGCCGAACAGGCGTTACATAACAGGCTGGTTCGTCACACAGGATTACAGCGGCAAGTGCAAAAACACATAATTGCACTCAACTGTGAACAAAAGTAGACATTATTGTGAGCAAATGCTCACACTAGATATATCTTTTAACCTCTATAGACCGATCAGTCTATTTGCGATGATGGCAGCACGATAAGTTGCTGGCAAGGAGCGCTGGTAAAGCACCATAACGATCAGAATATGGTTGGGAAACCTGCAAGCTTAAAGGAACTAAGTCAATAATAAAGAAACCGTTTTATACAGCCGCATAAGCCCGGAAGGTGAAATTAATCCTGTGGGCTTTTCTTTTTTCTATACCTCAATATAAAATCATCAGGCTTGCGCCATAACCATTAATTTAGCCGATAAAATTTACAAACCATCAAACACTGCATGCATTTTTGCAACACGCCCAGCAAGATCAATAAGTTATTTTAAGTCTGAAAATTAACTCATGCATAAAAAAGGTGTTAGCCATGAATATTTTTGAAGCCCTGCGCCAGAGTCACGAAGTGCAACGTCAATTGGGCGCACAATTATTACAAACTCGTGGGGCCAGTGAAGAGCGCGATGAAATTTTCAAGCAATTTAAAATTGAGCTGGAAGCGCATGAAACTGCGGAAGAGCGCTATTTTTACGTACCTTTGCTGATGGATGATAACGGGGTGGATTTAACCCGGCATGCCTTATCCGAGCACCATAAAATCGATGAATACATTGAAGAGCTGGAACAGGCTGACCAGACCACCTCATCGTGGATGGCTACTGCCAAAAAACTGGTTGAGCAGGTGCATCATCATTTATCAGAAGAAGAACACCGTTTTTTCCAGATGTCGGGCAAGATCCTAACTGAACAGCAAAAACAGGAACTGGCTGAACAATATTTTGCAGAATTTGAGCGCCAGAAAGAAAAATACGCAGCAGCCTAAGCGTCCGTTAAAATCATCACACCAGAACAGTTTCCTTAAAACCGCTAAAGTTTTGGGAAACTTGTCGTTTTAGCTTATCTATCCCAGCCAGTATTTATATCAGACCATACCAGCGAGCCTGTCATGTCCTACTATCCCTATACGCCTGATGTTGAAGTCAAAGCCAGTGACGAAGATGACCTGATTAATAAAATCGTAGAGTCCATGGCGCGGGTCAATACTCGTGCATTTGACCATCACCGCCATGCCACCCGTGATGCCCATGCCAAAAGTCATGGCATTGTGATTGGCCATCTGGAAGTCTATGACAATCTGCCGGAACATCTGGCGCAGGGCTTGTTTGCCAAGGCTGGCCGCTATCCGGTAGTGATTCGCCTGTCCAGTGCCTTTGGCCATATTAAGGATGACCGCATTCCCACGGCGTATGGTATGGCAGTCAAGGTCATTGGTGTAGACGGTGAAAAAATTCTGCCGGAGCATCAAAACGATGTAACACAGGATTTTTTAATGGTGAATCACCCGGTGATTCCGTTTGGTCATGTAAAAGCCTACTGGAAAATGCAGCATCTGGCAGAAAAATATGATGAGTCACCAGACTTGGTGAAGCAAATTGGTGATTCACTGGCCAAACCGGTCAGTACGGTGGCCGGTCTACTGGCACACACCAATTCACCATTAAAGAAACTGGGCACGCCGCCCGTGCATATTCTGGGACAAACGTTTTATAGCATGGCCGCCATTCGTTATGGCCGCTATATTGCCAAGATCAGTGCTGCACCGTTGTCGCCGGAGGTTGCTGCACTGGCCGGGCAAAGCGTGGATATTACCGACCGACCTTCCGGCATGCGTGATCTGGTGGTGGATTTCTTTAGCCGTTCAGGCGCGGAATACGAGCTGCGGGCGCAATTGTGTACCAATCCGGCGGATATGCCGATTGAAGATGCCTCAATTGAATGGGATGAAAACAAGTCACCGTATCAACCAATTGGCAAAATTGTGATTCCGCCGCAGGATGCCTATAGTCCGGCGCGCCGCGTGTATGGTGATGATGTGCTGTCATTTAATCCGTGGCATTGCCTAAAGGAACACCAGCCGCTGGGGTCTATCAACCGGGTGCGTATTCCAGCCTATGCACGTTCCAGCACGTTCCGTCATGAAATGAATGTGCAGCCACGTAAGGAACCACGCGATATTAGCGAAGTGCCGGACTGATTATTTTTCGCCATAAAAAAAGCCCCATCAAACTGACAGGGCTTTTTTTATAATTAAACTAAAATAATTTAGTACAGCACGCGCACGCGAATGGTGCCTTCCACAGTTTGTAGGGCTTCCAGTGCGGCTTCAGATGCACCGGCATCCACGTCCATCACCAGATAGCCGACGTCACCTTTGGTCATCAGGCTTTGTGCCGCAATGTTAATGTGTTGCGCAGCAAACAACTGGTTCACTGCCGACAAAACACCGGGAACGTTTTTGTGGATGTGCAGCAGGCGATGGGTGCCTTCCTGTTGTGGAATGGCCACTTCCGGGAAATTCACGGCAGTGATGGTTGCACCGGCATCGGAATAACGCACAAACTTCTCAGCCACTTCCAGACCAATGTTAGCCTGTGCTTCCTGCGTAGAACCACCAATGTGCGGGGTCAAAATCACATTATCAAACGCACGCAGCGGCGACAGGAATTCTTCATCGTTGGCTTTTGGTTCTTTCGGGAACACGTCAATGGCAGCACCATTCAACTGGCCAGACTGGATTGCTGCGGCCAGATCATCAATCTCAACACAGGTGCCACGGGCGGCATTAATGAAAATGGCGCCTTTTTTCATTTGGGCAAACTGTTCGGCACGCATCATGTTTTTGGTCGATGGCAGCTCAGGTACATGCAGGGACACCACATCAGATTGCGCCAGCAATTCCTGCATGCTGCCCACCTGACGTGCATTGCCCAGAGGTAGTTTGGTCACCACGTCAAAGTAAATCACTTTCATGCCCAGACTTTCAGCCAGTACTGACAATTGAGTACCAATCGAACCGTAACCTACAATCCCCAAGGTTTTGCCACGCGCTTCATAGGAACCTTCAGCAGATTTTGACCAGCCACCGCGATGCACCAGTGCATTTTTTTCCGGAATGCCGCGCAGCAATAAAATGAGCTGGCCCAATACCAGTTCGGCTACCGAGCGGGTATTGGAATACGGCGCATTAAATACCGGAATACCGCGTACCAGTGCTGCATCCAGATTTACCTGATTGGTGCCAATACAAAAACAGCCAATGGCAATGAGTTTATTGGCCGCTTCCAGCACTTTTTCGGTAATCTGGGTGCGCGAGCGAATACCAATAAAGTGTGCATCCTTGATGGCCTCAATTAAGGCATCTTCATCAAGTGCTGTTTTACGGTAATCAATGTTGGTATAACCAGCCGCATGGAGAACATCGAGGGCGTTCTGGTGTACGCCTTCAAGCAGCAGAAAACGAATTTTATCTTTTTGCAAGGAAAGTTGTTGGCTCATGCCGGCTCCACAAAACCAAAAAAGTGTAAAGGCCAAAAATCAAGCCGTATATGATAGCATATTGCAATAGAGTCTGCTTTTTTTCTTAAGAGTCGTTTGCCATGAATGCGCCGCTTGCCTTATCTGCCGAAAAACTGGAATCGTTACTGGAACAATTATCTGCCATCGTGGGCGAACAACGGGTCAAAACTGATCGTGACAGCCTGCAAACCTGGGGTAAGGACTGGACCAAGCATTTTGAACCCAATCCGTCGGTCATTGTATTTCCGGCCACGACGGAGGAAGTGCAGGCAGTAGTTAGGCTGGCCAATCAACACCAGATTGCTATTACCCCAAGCGGCGGACGTACCGGTTTGTCAGCCGGTGCGGTGGCCACCAATGGCGAAATTGTGATTAGCCTTGACCGGATGAACAAGGTACTGGAGTTCTTGCCCGCAGATCGCATGGTGCGCGTGCAAGCTGGTATGGTGACTGAAAGCCTGCAACAGTATGCCGAAGAACAGGGGCTATATTATCCGGTGGACTTTGCCTCGGCAGGTTCTAGCCAGTTGGGTGGCAACATTGGCACCAATGCTGGTGGCATCAAGGTGATTCAATACGGCATGACACGGGAGTGGGTGCTGGGCTTAACGGTAGTGACTGGTAAGGGCGATATTTTGCGCCTAAATAAAGGCATGATTAAAAATGCCACTGGCTATGCCTTGCAGCATTTATTTATTGGTGCAGAAGGCACACTCGGCATTGTCACTGAAGCAGAAATCAAGCTGACACGCCAGCCACAGGACTTGAAAGTACTGGTACTAGGTACACCGGATTTTGAGTCCGTGATGCCGATTCTGCATGCATTCCAGCAACGCATTGACCTAACAGCGTTTGAATTTTTTGGTGAAGTAGCGCTGCAAAAAGTGCTGGATGCGGGTCATGTGGGCAAGCCATTTGATACCCCATGTCCGTTTTATGTATTGCTGGAATTTGAAGGCCGCTTTGAAGCTGTGGTTGATGATGCCATGAGCATTTTTGAGCACTGCATGGAGCAGGGCTGGGTGCTGGATGGTGTGATGAGTCAGACGCAGGCACAGGCACAAAACCTATGGCGCTTGCGTGAAGATATTTCGGAAACCATTGCACCATTTACCCCGTATAAAAATGATATTTCCGTACTCATTACCCATGTGCCAGCGTTTATCAAGGAAATTGATGCCATTGTGGCTGCCAACTATCCGGATTTTGAAATCTGCTGGTTTGGCCATATTGGTGATGGCAACCTGCACTTAAATATCTTAAAACCCGCTAACCTGACCAAGGATGAATTCTTCGATCAGTGCAAAGTGGTAAATACCCAGGTCTTTGAAACCGTTAAAAAATATAACGGTTCCATTTCTGCTGAGCATGGCGTAGGTATGACCAAAAAGGATTATCTGGAATATACCCGCGATGTAGTGGAAATTGGTTATTTGCGTGAGTTGAAAAAAGTGTTTGACCCGAATGGCATTATGAATCCGGGCAAGATTTTTGATTTGTAAGCCACAGTGTGATGATTAACAAAAAGCGTGGCTTCGGCTGCGCTTTTTTATTGTGTAATATTTAAGCTTTAAAATATTAATAAAAATCGAGTGAAAGAAAAATGTCTAAAGCCTTAGATTGTATTCGTCCTTTAAAAGTAAGACCAAGACATTAAGAAGATGGAGAGATATTTTTTTATGTTGATGCTAAGTTAGTTAATAAGGATGATGAGATTGCGTTAGGTTTAATGTATATCTGTGATCGTAAGCTATTTGGTGCAGGTTATAGAGAATTAATTGGAAATTATTTTGAAAGTATGGGCAAAGCTAGTGTGGTCATGATTTATCCATTTGTAAAATCTTCTAGTATTGTCTCAAACTTAAATTTTCCAGGTGATATTGATTTATTAATTATTCCTTATGAAGATAATCAGCTTATTGTCTCTAAGACATTAGCAATTGAGCTAAAAATTATTAGAGCAAAATTTACTAAGCAAGCAAAGTCACCTAATGATTTTGGTTTTTCTCAGGCTATAGGATTGCTTAAAGCAGGTTTTCCTTATGTTGCTGTTGCTCATTTAATTATCTCTGATCATAGCCCTAAAGATTATTGGCGAGAGGTAGGTATGGCTCAAGTTTTAAATACTGATACAGGCGCAGCAAAGTGGCTAGGACTGAGTAAAAAAGATATGATGCCAATTGATCTAATGACTAGAGCATATGGTCGATTAAAAGCTAATTGTCCAAATGAAAATATAGGATTATTAGCTTCTTATATAGATAAGAATAATTCAGGTCTGTGGTTTCCGGAAGGAAGAGCGGCTCAATTTAACCCAGAAAGTAATATAAATACGCTTGAACAGATCACGGAGTTTTACTATCGCAATTATGAAAATTTTATTGATACGAGAAAATGGCCAAAAGATTAATTAAAATGGTTTGTCATAATTAAATTCAAAAGCCATATCCAAAACTTCTACCACAATTTCAAATTCTGAATCCGTTGCATTGCAGCGGCCAGCAATAAGGGCTGAATCAAAGTCATCACCAGTGGCAGATATAAATATGCATCACTGTGCATATATTGCCCCTGAATCGACGACTGAAAAAAGCCCATGGCAATCAGCGTGCTAATAATTACTGAATAGACCAGCACAGCCAGTGCCGTTCCCGAAAATCGCCCAATAAATGCCACTAGAATCAGGGTTGCTGAAATATAAATATACGGATCGGGCAAGTACACAAAGCCAAACAGCGCAATCAGTAGGGCCAGCAAAATACACATCAAAAAGGTAAAAGACTGATTAATCTGTATAAAATCCTGCCAGCCATAATTAACCAGCAACAACCCAGTAGGAATAATGGAAATTGCACCTACCACGCTGCCCGTGAACAAAAATAACCAGCCCTGTTCATAGGGGACTAGCCCATAAATAATTAACACCAGTGCACCAAGCGATGCACTAATTGCAATGGGCAGCAATAGCAGAGAAAGCATTTTCAGCAGAACCAGCGGATTTTCCGTGCATTGCCGCAACGGAATAAAGCGGCGCAGACAATATGCGCTTAAACCAATTTCCAGTAAATTACTGGGAATAAATGCCAGGCTCATGCCAATCGGATCATGAAATACCAGATTGGCACAAATGTTACCCAGCGCGGCCAGAATCAGAAAAATGTACCAGTCGCGATAGGCAAAGACTTGTAAAAACATCACCATAATGGCATTGGCATACCAGATAGCTGCCACGCTACCCGGTTGTCTGGAAATATAAATACAGTAGAGAGCTGCAATAAAATACAGCACAAAAGCCAGTAAAAAAATACCAACGCGACGACCTTGCAGCGAAAGCATTTGGTTCTCATGATGGGTTAATAGCATGATATTGATGAGCCAGCGCCGAAGACGGATGAATTACAAATTGTATAGACACTAGAACTAAATAAGCCTTGAGCTAAAACAGGCATATTTTCAAAAACATGCTGTAGTGTAGCATAAAGCCTTCTGCCGGGTATTTTAGCCTTTAGCCCCTAGACAGGATTTTTATGTAGTCTTTTGTAGAGCTTTAAAGAAAAGGCTAGCCCAAACTCAATAATAAAATATGGCTTAGCCTCTTAGCTTAAATAATCCGTTTAAAAAATTCATAATTTCAATTAGGGATTGATTAATACTCATCAAATTCCTGCACAAGCCCAGCTTCAATTTCCTGTAGCGCATCCAGTGAGATTTTACGAATTTCAAACAACGGATTTTTTAATAGGGCATTGATGCTATACAGGGCATCAGTATCCCAGTTCTTGATGCGGATTTGCTGGTTTTTTACGTTATAACTAATATTGGGATGACTGGTAATCAGGGCATGGAACAGGACTGGTGTGCTGGACAGGTCTTCCAGAGCGCCAGTGAACTCTAATGAGGAACCCTGTTCATCAAAAATAAATTCCAGTTGGTCTTTTAGCTGTTCAGGACTGGCTGCATAAATGAGCCCGGTAAAAAACTCATCGTAAGTCTTATACCATTCCTGCTGCTTAACCGACCAGAGTGCATAAAATACGGGAACTTGCTCAAAACTAATTAACTGATAGCTTTGCATGCCTGCACGTTGAACAAATTCAAAGGTATCATCATCACTTAATTCTACGGGTAAGGTATCTTCCCTGACCTCATAGCCTGTCGCAATGTGCTTGCCGCAGCGTTCAAATACAAAGGCATCCAGCGCTTTTAATTTTTCTTGGCTGGCATTAAACAGGGCTTCAACTTCATATAAGGCAAAGTTTCGTGCAGCCTCAATTTCAAGTTGTTTATACATTTGCTCGGCCTGTGTCTTGTCGTGAAAGACATTGGCAATCCGGTTACCGGCCACATAAAATACTTCATCGTTATAGCCAAAGCACTTGGCGCGAATCACATAAGTACTCATCCCATACTCCTTGATTGTCTTTTCTAAGTTGGCATTTATAAATCGGTTAGTTGGTAAATTAAGGGATTTTTTTATAAAAAGTAATTCGAAAACAGGACACTAGCGTCATACTGGGTCGTAAAAGGCAGATGTGCAACTCAGGCAGTAAAAGCATGGCACTTAAAAACCGCCACTTGAGAACCAATCACTTAAAAACAGGTGAGCAGGAACACAAAAAGCCGCAATGATGCGGCTTTGGGCGTTTTTAAAAACTTAGCGGGCGCGGTACGTAATGCGTCCCTTGGTTAGGTCATACGGGGTCATTTCAACCTTGACCTGATCACCAGTCAGAATGCGGATATAGTGTTTGCGCATTTTACCGGAAATGTGAGCAATCACTTCGTGACCATTTTCCAGACGAACACGGAACATGGTGTTTGGCAATGTCTCGGTGACAACGCCTTCAAACTCAATGAGTTCTTCTTTGTTGGCCATAGCCTACCTGATACGAAAAGATAAGGCGCAAATTATAGACAGTTTTGGCCAAGAAAACAATCCATTCTGGTGGCTGCGCGTCCACTCATTTGGCGAATAATTGCAGGCCAGTGCCTCGACAATACGTTTCATTTCTGGTTGTATGACATTAAACTAGGCTGTCAATTCAGCCAATAACCTGACAGAATGGTTTGGTTAAGTATTGGCAACTTAAGGCAAATGAGAGCGTAGATATGGCGGGACAACTGACAGATGCTTCAATTATTTTGCGCTTGGGTTATCAGGCCATGCGCCGGGCCAATATGCCGGTGGAACAAATTCTGGGACGTGCCGGGGTTGCCTTAAATCAGGTTGATGCCCGCAAGCGCACGCCATTAAGTGCACAGGTGGCCTTCTGGCAGGCTGCCGAAGAAGTTACAGGTGACCCTGATGTTGGCCTGCATCTAGGCGAACATTTGCCATTGTACCGCGGGCAGGTAATTGAATACCTGTTTATGAGTAGTGGCACCTTTGGTGAAGGGCTCAAGCGGGCACTGGCCTATCAGCGCCTGATTAGTGATGCGCTCAATGCCCAACTGGTGGTCGACAGCAAAAGCTGCTATCTGACCAATGGCCGCATAGAATACTCGGATACCAAGGTACAACGTCACTTTAGTGAGTGTGTTGTCTCAGGCGCTTTACGTTTTTTTAATTTTGTTACCGAAGGCCGCTTTCAGGTGACTTGTCTGGATTTTAACTATAACCACGGTGCCAGTGAAGCAGAATACCGCCGGGTATTTAACTGTCCAGTACGCTTGGGGCAAACCGAAACCCGCCTGTATTTTGAGCCAGCCATTCTGGATTATCCACTATGGCAGTCTGAACCTGAGCTGTTGCGTTTACATGAGCAACTGGCACTGGAAAAGCTTCAGGAACTGGCACGTTATGATCTGGTTGGTGAAGTGCGCCGTGCCATTGGTTCTACGCTGGAAAGTGGCGAAACCACACTGGAAACCGTTGCTGCCCAATTGAATATCACACCGCGCCGCCTGCGTACCCAGCTCAGTGAAGCCAATACCTGTTTTCAGCAAATCCTGTCGGACTATCGCTGTCGGCTGGCCAAACGTCTACTGTCGCAAACCAATGAAAGTGTAGAGCGGATTGTGTATTTAACCGGGTTTTCCGAGCCAAGCACTTTTTACCGGGCTTTTAAACGCTGGACCAATGAAACGCCGGTAGAGTATCGCAAGCGTAAACAGCAATAAAGCCCAAGCATTAAGAAGGCTTTATCGTGATTAATACAATAATATAAGCCGGGTTTATGCTGGCAGGTTTAACCAGACTGGCCCCAGATCTACTGAGGGCAGGTTAAATTCTGACGGATAATAAGCCTGAATAAAATACAGGCCATCAGGCGGTGCAGTAATGCCTGCCTGATTGCGATCCTGCACTTCAAGCAAATAATCCATCCATTCCGGTTCATGCTCGCCTGTGCCAATTTCCAGCAATGTGCCGACAATATTTCGCACCATGTGATGCAAAAAACCGTCGGCCTGAATATCCAGGATTAAAAATGCGCCATGCCGGAACAAACGGGCATGGGTGACCTGACGCACGGGCTGGTTGGACTGACAAGCCGCTGCCCGAAAACTGGTGAAATTATGGGTGCCCACCAGCTTGTCCACAGCCTTGAGCATGTTATCCACATTTAAATCCTGATAAACATGAGTCACTTGCCCATAAAGCGAAGCAGGCCGAAAGCGGTGCTGATAAATAACATAACGATAACGGCGCGCACAGGCCTTAAAGCGGGCATGAAAATCGCTACCCATGGGCTGAATCCAGCGCAGGGCAATATCCTTGGGCAGCAGGGTGTTGGCGCCCATAATCCAGCCGCGCTCCGGGCGAATTGCACTGGTATCAAAATGGGCAATCATGTTACTGGCATGCACCCCGGCATCGGTACGCCCGGCAGCATGTACCTCCACCTTGTGATTGGCAATTTTGCTTAAGGCATTTTCAATAGTAAGTTGTACACTGGCAACGCCAACCTGCTGAGTTTGCCAGCCCCGGTAATGCTGGCCATTAAACTCAATTCCAATTGCATAGCGTTGCATAAGATCCCCGCACAAAAAGTGTTATCAACTGAGGCGCTGTTGCCACTGCTGCTGGCGTTGCCCAAAACTAAGCGGCTGACACAAGAGCCAGGCCAGACGGGCATAGCTTGCTGCCAGTGACAAATTGCCTGCGGATAATACACCAAATTGTGCCAGCCAATGCCCGGCAGCATAGCTAAAATTCACGCCGCCAAAAGCCACTTGAGTACTGAGTACAACAAAAACTTTGGCAAGCTGTGCCTGTTGTAATACTGCTTCAATGGCTGCATGTTGTGGCAGATTACCTGCACCAAACGCCAGAATAATCAAAGCCTGTGGTTTGCTACTTAGCAGATGTTGGAGCTGCTGCGCCAGTATTGCAGGGCTTAAAGGAAGCGCGTAATACACGGCAATATTCAGGCTGGACAGGGCTTCAAGCGCTAGTAGAGGCTGCTCAGGCGCTGGACGTGATGCCACTGATATACCAGCAAAGGCAGGGGTCCTGCTGGTATGAATTTTTTGCACGGTGTGGGCAGGCCAGATGTGTCCATCAAAAGCCACCCAACAGTTGCTATGCGCTAACGAAGAACTATGACAAAGCTGCTGATAGGCTGTGGCTAAATTGCTTAAGGCATCACTGTGTGGATTGATCGCATTACCACTGGATTCCAATAGAGGATACTGGCTACCCGTAAGGACTAGCTGGACAGGCTCTGCCACCATAGCATGAATAAATTCCGCTAAAAAGGCAGCGGTATATGCCAGCGTATCGGTGCCATGCACAATCAGGATCTGGTGAATGCCCTGCTGTACCATTTGCTGAATTTTTTGCAGCAAATCCTGCCAGTCTTGTGGCTGAAGCTGGCTGCTATCGCGGATCTGCTGGCTAGCCACAAAATATTGCAGTGCGGGGTAATCATCCTGCAAGAGCTGTTGCAGCCTGGGTAAAAAAATCTCAGCAGGTAGCGGCACTAAGGGCTGGCCTGTACAGCCAAAGGTGCCACCCATGTAGAGCAGTGCGATTGTGGAAAGCGCTGTGTTCATGAATTTCCTTAGCCTGCAAATCATTGTTTCCAGCCACAGGATTTAACGGCTAATGCTGGATCAGCAAAAAACAGGCATCACTGTAATCAAAAAAGATTCATCCAGCTTTATAACAAAAAAGGCAACTTTAGTTAACTTAACCAAAGTTGCCCTTGAAGTGTAGGAGAGCTATTAAATTATGACGCCAGCTTTTGCATTAAATGCTGTGCTTGAGCCTGTTGCTGGGGGTTACCCTGATTGATTACTTCACCCAGCAGTTCACGGGCGCTGGCACGTTCACCCAGATTAATATAGCTTTCAGCCAGCTCAAGGTTGGTTTGCTGGACGTCCAGGTTAACCAGAAATGGAAATTCCTTGGCCAGAAAATCTTCCGGACTGGCAGAAGTATCGGCAGGCGTGACTGATACAGTAGCAGTGGACGTTGGCGTGGTTGAGGTGCCAATGTTGAAGTCCTGATCGTCAAAACCATCAGCCCAATTGGTATCCGTAACTTCCAGGTTTTCCAGATTCACCTGCGGCACTATTGGTGCTTTTGCCGCTTCTTTTGGCTGATCCAGTTCAAGGTTAAAGCGGGTTGGCGCTGGTTCGGGAACCTTTACTTCTTCCAGAACAAAAGAATCATTCAGGTCGAATTCCAGATCAATCGGCGCGTCTTCTGGTACTGCTTTCGCCGTAACAGGCTCAAAATCAACAGGCTTGGCCTGTGGTTGTACCTGAGGTTTACTGTCAAACTCATCCAGATTCAGGTCAAAAGTGGCTGTTTCGGTCTTGTCAGCAGGTTCCTGTGTAAAACCAAACTCAGCTTCCAGTTCAGCCAGTGACTGGTCGGCAGCAGAAGAAGGGACTTCCACTTCCTGTGGCATGGCAGGAGCAGATTTTGCATCAAATTCAATAACATTATTTTCAGCAGTGGCAGGTTTGCTACTTTCGAAATTAAAGCTTAAATCATCAACTGGCGTAAACTCTTCAGCAGGTTTTGGCTGCAACAGCATGCGCATTTTTTCAGCGTGCTGAGTAGTTTCTGGCTGATTAAACGCTGTAACAATACTAAACTGCTGTTCAAAACCATCAATTTCATTTTGCAGGGCATACACTTCAAGCAGTTTTACCTGAAGATCAACGCGCTCTGGATTCTTGCCAATGGCATCCTTAAGCAGGCCAACCGCCTGAGTATAGCGATCACGCTCAATATAGCTTTGTACTTCCTGCAGCACATCGGTTTTTACCGCCTGAGCTACAGGCCGGGCAACGGGTACAGGTGCTTCAGTAGCAACCGGCGCCGCTGGGCGGGCAACAGGCTGTTCTTTTGCAGCAACTGGGGCTGGGCGCTTGGCGACTGGGCGCTTGGCTTTGCCACGGGCAGCAGGCTTTTTGGCAGATTTGCCCATCAAGACCTTGGCTGCAATCGCACCAATGACCACCACTGCTACAGCAATGATGATCCAGATCGGGAAACCTCCGCCACTGTCACCTTCTGCGGCGCGTGCCATATTGGGCGCAAACCCAAACAGGCCCATACTGGCAAAAGCAACGATAGGGAGAATGGCATTGGCTGCCTTTTTGGGAGGCAGGGCTTGCAGGGGCTGCTTTTGCGCAGGCAGTTTTTTAGCCTGATTGCGCGTTTTCAGCTGATGTTCCAGTTCGGCGAGTTTAGCGTTTAGCATGGCGATCTTCTTATCGTTTAGCGCGAGTTGAGCGTCCAGCTCACTCACTTCATGTTGCATTAAAACTGTTTTACGACGTTCTTGACCAATTTTCAAGACTATTTCGCGCGGCAGCGGTTGAAAACCTACATTTTGACCAGTCGTGCTGTTTCCTTGAGCACTTCCTTGCACATTTGGTGCCACAAGGGTTAGCTCGGCTTTGGGCAGGCGGCCACTACGATTAACTGGCGCACTGCTGGAAGCTGCTGGCGTTTTAGGCACAGGCTTGAATGGCGGTGTTGTTTGTGGCGTAGCAACCAGTGCCGTGTTTTGTTCACGCTCTGGCAGGATCAGGGTTGCACCACGCTTAAGCTGGTTCGGGTTGCCGGCAATAAAGGCATCCTGATTCAGGTTGCGGATCTGCTGCATGATCTGGCCCACAGGCTGCTTGAGCTGTGGTTCCAGTTGCTTGGCAATTTTCCACAATGATTCATTTTTTTTGACCACATGGCGCGGTTGATTTTTTCTGGGCGCAGTAGACACTTCAACTTCTTTAGGCACAGCCACGGACTTACTGGTAGCTGGCTGACTGGCTGACGGCTGGGCTTTCATGTCTGGTGGCTGGGCATTTGCCACATTTAACCTGCGCTCGGTACTGGGCAGCGGGCGTTCATTACGACTGGCTGGCACGTCAATGGTGGGCATGCTGGAAGTAGCTAGGGATACCGGGGGCGTGCTGCTGGCCTGAGCTTGTATCTGTACTTGATTCTGGGCTTGTGTGTTCAGGTTAATAACTTTCTTGTTTTTATCAGCCGGGTCAATCATGGCACTCACCCGTTGCAGACGCGTATTCTGGCCATTTTTAACCCGCAGTACAAAGTCAACAAATGGTTCATTTACCGGCTGGCGGCCACGAATTACAATGACACCACGGTCACTGGAAATGGCTTGAACATTAAAGCTTAATGTCCCGTTATAGGAACCTGATTTCACTCCAAGGTCAGCCAGTTCCTGAGAAGTGGCCATGCCTACGGAAAGATCCTGTAGTCTCACTGCGCCAAGATCTGATAATGCAACTTCGGCATAGAACGGCTCACCCAGCGCAGACTTGACCTGAACCGGCTGGATAATCAGGGCATGCGCGAGGGACGGCGAAAGCACGGAAGCAGGCACCAGTGAGAAAGAAAACAGGGGTAATAATCCGGTGCTTAAGCTGGCAAAAAGACGCTTACGCAAGACCATACTAAAATTCCATTATGCTAGTGAATGATCTTTTTCCGTAGGAAAATGAAGACAATAAATAGGTTGGATAACAAGATGATTTGTAACATAAATGGGCAAGCGACTCAATCAGAGATTGCTTGCCCATATATTATGCAGGCCGTATTAGATCAGGCAGACTGATGCTCAATCAGCAGGCGTAACATCCGGCGCAGTGGCTCGGCAGCGCCCCATAACAACTGGTCACCCACGGTAAATGCACCCAGATACTGGTTACCCATGTTCAGCTTACGCATACGGCCAACCGGAACACTAAGTGTGCCAGTAACGGCAACCGGAGTCAGATCAGTCATGCTGGCTTCACGAGTATTGGGCACGACTTTAACCCAGTCGTTGGATTCACGGATCATGGCTTCAATTTCATCCATGGGCACATCCTGTTTCAGCTTGATGGTAAGGGCTTGGGAGTGACAACGCATGGCGCCAATCCGTACACACAGGCCATCAATTGGGATAATATCTTGGCCTTGCAGACCCAGAATCTTGTTGGATTCGGCCTGGCCTTTCCATTCTTCCTTGGACTGGCCATTGTCCAGCTGCTTGTCAATATAAGGAATCAGGGAGCCTGCCAGCGGTACACCAAAGTTGGCTTTGGGGAAACCATCGCCACGTTGCAGTTCGGCCACCTGACGGTCAATATCCAGAATGGCACTGGCCGGATTGTCCAGCAAATCCTTAACGCCATCACGCAGGTAGCCCATGCCGCCAATCAGCTCACGCATGTTTTGAGCACCGGCACCGGACGCAGCCTGATAGGTCATGGCAGTCATCCACTCCACCAGATTGTTCTGGTACAGCGCACCCACAGCCATCAGCATGAGGGATACAGTACAGTTGCCGCCTACATAATTCTTGATGCCTTTGCTTAAGCCATCTTTAATGACATTGAGGTTTACCGGATCCAGCACAATAATGGCGTCATCCTGCATGCGCAGGGTACTGGCAGCGTCGATCCAGTAGCCTTTCCAGCCGTCATTGCGCAGCTTGGGAAAAACGTCACTGGTGTAATCGCCGCCCTGACAGGTCACAATTACATCCATTTGCTTCAGGGCGTTAATATCAGTGGCGTTCAGCAGGGCAGGCGCGGTTTTATTGCCATATGTTGGCGCATCGCCGCCTGCATTACTGGTTGAAAAATAGTATGGCTCAAAATGCGCAAAGTCATTTTCCTCAACCATACGTTGCATCAGCACAGAACCTACCATGCCGCGCCAACCAACCAAACCCACTTTCATATCATTACGCCTCAAGTCGCATGTCGTGTACAAAGTAGCCGAGTTTAACAAAACTACGACCTGCCTGCACGTTTAGCATGCAATAAACCATAAAAAGTTCAAATTTTTAGGGCTACTAAATACCCTGCAAAAAATCCTAGAATTAAGGCATGATTAAGAATGAAAGATATTGACTGTTAAAACATGCCGGAATTCATTTTAAATAGCCTGGAAGTGCTGGCTTTAATCGTGGTGTTTGCAACAGTATGGTCGCTGATTCCCCGTGACGAATGGTGGATTCGCGATCTTGATTTTCCACGCTTGCAAATCCTGTCACTGGGCCTGACCGATTTTTTAGTATTGCTGGTACTGCCTTCGCCATGGGATGCATGGCGCGCCGGAATCCTGTTATTACTGGCCGCTGCACTGGCCTACCAGATCAAGATGGTGATTCCTTATACCAGGGTTTGGCCCAAGCAGGTTAAACAGGTCACTATCCCGCACCCGGATCAGCAGATTTGCATGCTGGTATCCAATGTGTTAACACCCAACCGCAAGCATTATTTGCTGATTGAACAAATCCGTAAGCATCAGCCGGATCTGGTGCTAACGCTGGAAACTGATAAGGTCTGGGAACAGGCGCTAACCAGCATTGAGCCAGATTATCCGCATGTGGTGCGTATTCCGCTGGATAACCTGTATGGCATGCATCTGTATAGCCGTTTGCCGCTTGAAAAAACAGAGGTCAAGTTTTTACTGAGCAAGGAAATTCCGTCTATTCATACCACAGTGACCTTGCGCTCTGGCAAAAAGGTTAAGCTGTATTGCCTGCATCCCAAGCCGCCTAGCCCAACCGAAGCCTATGAATCGACCCTGCGTGATGCCGAGTTGCTGACGGTAGGCCGCCACATTGCGTCAGTAGACCAGACCTGTATTGTGATGGGTGATTTGAATGATGTGGCCTGGTCACGCACCACACGGTTATTCCAGCGCATTAGTGGATTGCTTGATCCCCGGGTTGGCCGCCAGTTTGTCAATACATTTCATGCCAGTTATCCCTTGCTTCGCTGGTCACTGGATCACGTGTTTCACAGTACCGATTTTGCTCTGATTACCATGCAACGGCTGCCCAACATCGGCTCGGATCACTTTCCGGTCTTAACACGTTTACAATACATGCCATCGGCTCAGGCTGAACAGCAACCCTTGGAAGTTGAGGCCAGTGACCACGAGGAAGCCAGTGAAAAAATCAAGGAAGGGATAGATAAAGCCGAAAAGGTAGTGACAGATAAAATCGTTATTGGGCAATAATGTGTCAATAAGTGACATTCTGTAAGCAATTACTTACATTAAGTGCCGAGTTTAGCGTCTATGTTGCCAAGTGGAAAATTTATAAGATAGCTTCATCAGCGCAGGACATGGCACGGAACAGGCCAGCTAAGGATAGACACTCTGAAAAGGGTAATGCTGAACGGAAAAGACAGTATCACGGATCGGATACGGGACAGGGAAAGCAGGTTACAATAACACACGAGAGCACAGCCGCAAGCATCAACCCGAGCAGGCAGGACGCCACGCTCGGGTTTGTGTTATTTGAAAATAATAAAATTTTTTATAATCAAAATCATGCAATACAATCTAAAAAATCCAATTTTTAGAATGCGCTAATGTGTCGTAAAGAAAACTGCTCACAGGGTTTTAATTACATCCTCATATAAAGCAAGGGTTTGATCGGTCATTTGGGATAACTGAAAATCCTGTACTGGCGCAGGCGGCATTGGCGTAGCCAGCAACTGGTGAATTTTTTTAAACAATGCTTCGGCATTTTCGGGTTCTACCAGTCCAGTGGGATAACAGCGATTGAGGATTTCTGCCACCCCGCCACGGTTCCACCCCACTACCGCCGTGCCCAGTGCCAGTGCTTCCAGCGTAGTACGACCAAACGTTTCCGGCTGGATGGAAAGCGACAGTACCAGATCACTGGCCGCCAGCCATTCGCGAATATCACTGCGGTGGCCGACAAAGGTCACATGCTCCTGCAAGTCCATATCCACAACACGCTGATGTAGCTCATCCAGATAGCCCTGTTTTTTTTCATCGGCGCCGCCAACCACCACCCCATGCACATTAAATTCCTGTTTTAATTCGCTAATCAGGTTGAGCAGGTATTCATGGCCCTTGAGGCGGGTAATGCGGCCGGGCAGGGTAATCAGGGTTTTGTTTTCCAGATGTGGAAAAAGCTGGTACACCATTTGCCACCAGGCTGCTGAAGGCTGGTAGCCATGTGGAAATTCCTGCAGATTAATGCCGCGATAAATCCGCACAATGCTGGATTTGGGGCAGTGCGGATAATGCCGATGAATGTAATCCACCACGCTATCAGATACCGCAATCACCCGTTCTGCTTTGGTCATAATGGCGCTATAACCATTGACTGAATACATGCCATGTACAGTGCTAATCAAGTGCGGACGGTGCTTTGCAGGAATACCGCGCAGGGCAAAGTGGGTAATCCATGCGGGCACACGCGAGCGAACATGCACAATGTCCGGCTTTTCCTGCAGGATCAATCGGCGTAGTGGTCTGATCTTAAATAAACTGCCTAATGATTTTTTATGAATGGCCAGTTGCAGGTGACGCGTCCCTTCCTGTTCCAGTTGCGGCACTAGTCGACCACCATTGGACACCACCACCGAGGTATGGCCTTTAGCCACTAGGGCACGGCCAATTTCCAGCGTACCACGCTCTACACCACCACTGTTCAGTTCGGGAAGAAGTTGCATGACTTTCATAGGGCGGCTCATGGGCTATGTTTAGGGCTGGATTTAAAATTGAGTGTTTTGAAATAGTAGTTAGTTTTAGTCACGAGTCAAAATCAGTTTGGTAAATACAGTTTATGCAAGGTTGACCTGTGTAGCTGTATTTACACCAATGACTAAGTGCATCCGTTTAATAAATACGTGAGTAACCTTCGGGTCGGGTTTTAAAGCGACGGTGAAACCACATGTACTGGGTGGGAGCCAGGTTTAATTGCTGTTCCATAAGCTGGTTGCTGGTGGTGGCATCAGCCACTTCATCGCTGGTGGGATAGCTTTGCAGGGCTGGCGTAATGTTCAGGTGATAATGCGGTTTACGATCATCGTTGCGATAAAAATGTAACGACATCACTGCGGCATTGGTCATTTTGATCAGGCGACGCTGTGCAGTCACGGTTGCCGCAGGAACACCATAAAAAGGCGCCATTACGCCCTGCTTGAGGCCAAAATCCTGATCCGGTGAATACCATACAATCTTTTTGTCTTTAAGCCGACGCACCAGCAAACGAATATTGTCGTGATCAATTTGCTGCTCATAAATGGTATGGCGCGAGCGATAAATCAGCCAGTCCAGCATGGGGTTATTTTGCGGACGGTACATCACATCCGGTGTGAAATAATAGCTGCACAGCAAGCCACCGGCATCCAGCAGGGTAGAGTGCAGGCCTAGTAGTAAAATGCCACGTTGTTCAGCCTGCGCCTGTTGCAAGTGTTCAAGCCCGCTAATACTCACCTTGCCATTAAAGCGCTTGGGGTTATACCATGCGGTCAGGCTTTCAAAAATGCCGATCCCCATGTTTTCAAATACATCTTGGCCCATGCGCTGGTATTCAGGCTCAGACAGGCCCGGATAACAAACCCGCAGGTTGGTAAGTGTGGTTTTGCGTCTGGATTTTAGGGCTTTCCAGAGCAACTGGCCAATGGCACGGCCAAGACTGCGTTGCACCAGCCACGGTGCATAGGCCCAGGGCAACAGCAGGAAAATGCCCAGCCAGATGCCCCAGTATTTTGGGGCAAGAAACGCAGGTAAGAATTGAGGTTGTGCAGAATGGGGATGTGATGAACTCATGAACAATGGGCAGTTTTCTTCCAGTCTGCCAATTGTGCCGGGGTCGCTGTGGCTAAATCAATGGATAATGCCAGCTCGGAACCAGACTTTTTAAGCTGGCGACCCGGAATTTGCATATTTTTGGCCAGTTGAGCCAGGGTTTGCTGCATGCTGGCTTCATCATATTTGGCCTGACTGTGCTGAAGCACATAAGCATAGTCACCGCGCTTATGGATGAGCAGGCCAATAAAACGCTCATTATTCTGGCTTAATACCAGATAACCCGAGGCGCCAAGCTGGGAGCGTACGGGTTTAACAGCACCCTGTGCTTGTGTCTGGATTTGTGCATTATAGAGCTGGGTATATAGCTGGCCAATCTGGCTGCTCAAGCCGGAAATATCCTGTGTGCTGGCACCGGGCAGCTTGGGGTTGTTGTTCAGGTTAATCGCATCAATCCGGTAAAAGCGGCCAATCTGGTCAGTAATGCTTAAGCTATTGCCTTCGGGCGTGCAGCTATCCTGTAGGGCCAGCTTGCCTGCCAGTACGGCTGAATTGAGGTCCAGATTGTAGGTTTGTGCCGGGGCGTAATACACCTGATTGGTTTGGACTAGTGGCTTGTTGGGCTGAATTTTTGCCGCATGACCATGCCCAAAATGACTACAGCCACTCATGGCCATAGACAGGCCAGCCATAACCCATAAGGTTTTGATTGGTGTTTTTTTCATACCCAGCATTGTCTTACTCTCCTTGACTGGCGGCCTCAAGCTCGGTCCAGCGCTCCAGTTTGTCCATCAGTTCTTGTTCTATCCCGGCCAGCCGTGTAGCGGCCTGGGTTGCTGCCTGTGCATCGGTGGTAAACCAGCTACCATCGGCCAGCTTTGCAGACAGCTGTTGCTGTTCAGCCTCCAGCGCGGCAATTGCACCCGGCAAGGCTTCCAGTTCCCGTTGATCTTTATAACTCAATTTTACTTTTTTGGATACGACAGGCTGATGATCTGCCTTGGCTTTTTGCCCTGAGTTTTGACTCGGCTTTTGCTCGCTTTTTTGTGCTGCTTTCTGATCCTTAAACGAATCGCGGCTGCTGGCCTGTACATTTTGATATTTGGATTGCTGGGCTTTTTGCGTCAGATAATCCTGATAACCGCCAATATATTCTTCAATGCCACCCTTGCCATCAAATACCCAGGTTGAAGTCACCACCTGATCCACAAATGCGCGGTCATGGCTGATTAGCAGCAGGGTGCCCGGATAACTGCCCAGCATTTCTTCTAGCAACTCCAGCGTTACCATATCAAGGTCATTGGTTGGCTCATCCAGCACCAGCAGATTGGAAGGCTTTAACAGCAGGCGGGCTAACAGCAAACGATTGCGCTCACCGCCGGATAAGGCCTTAACAGGCGTTCTGGCGCGTTGCGGGGAAAATAAAAAGTCCTGCAAGTAGCTGAGGATATGTCGTCTTGCCCCGTTGAGTTCGATAAAGTCGCTGCCGGCACTCACGTTTTCCTGCACGGTTTTTTCCAGATCCAGCTGATTACGTAACTGGTCAAAATACGCTACATCCAGCTGTGTACCGACCTGAACTGTACCACCATGTTCCTGTTCACCCAGCAAGGCGCGGATTAACGTGGTTTTACCCACGCCGTTATCGCCAATCAGGCCAATACGGTCGCCACGCATCACCAGTGCAGAGAAGTCATTGACCAGTATATTGTCGCCAAACTGCAGAGATAAATGCTCGATATCAAACACCAGTTTGCCGGATTTTTTGGCATCCTGAATGTTGAGCGTCACATTACCCTGCTGGCTGCGACGCGCCTTGAATTCTTCACGCAGGGCTTTCAATTCACGCACACGGCCTTCATTGCGGGTACGACGTGCCTTGATGCCCTGACGAATCCACACTTCTTCTTCAGCCAGTTTTTTATCAAAATTGGCATTTTGTTTTTCTTCGGCTTCGAGTTGCTGGGCTTTAAGCTCAAGGTATCTGGCGTAGTTGCCTTCATAACTACGCAGGATACCGCGATCCAGCTCAACAATACGGGTGGCTACATGATCCACAAACGCGCGGTCATGCGAAATGAATAGCAGAGTTAGATTGGGCCAGTCGAGCAGAAATTGCTCCAGCCACTCAATACTTTCAACATCCAGATGGTTGGTCGGTTCATCCAGCAGCAGTACATCCGGCTCAGTGAGCAGTGCCCGTGCCAGCAGCACCCGGCGTTTACGGCCACCAGACAGGTCAGATAGGTCTGCATGCCCATCCAGATTCATTTTGGCCAGAATGGTGTCCACCTGACGTTCCAGCGCCCAGCCATCCAGCGCATCCAGCTTGTGCTGCAATTCACCCATGTGATCACAGGCCTGCATGTCACCGGCTACACAGGCATCGCTGGCCGCATGATAATCAATCAGTACCTGTGCCGCTTCACCTGCACCGCCCGCGACAATATCGGCCACACGGCCAGTACTCATGGGCACATCCTGTTCCAGCATGGCAATGCGCAAATTATTTTGTTTGCTGACTTCGCCGCTGTCTGCCATTAAGCTACCATTGATCAGCTTGAGCAGGGTGGATTTACCCTCACCATTGCGGCCAATCAGACACACGCGCTCACCGCGCTCAAGGGCAAAGCTTGCGCCATCCAGCAGGGCAGGGCCGCCAAAGGCCAGATGAATGTCGCGTAAGCTAATAAGTGCCATAAACAAGGGTTTCCATAGATGAGGAGAGCAAGACCGTGGACAAACAGTTACGCCAGCTGGAAAGCACATTTTCCGCACGGATTGAGAATTTGTAAGTTTAAATTGCTAAGATTAAGTATGCTTTTGATTGCAAACGAAATTTTTTAATAATTTAAACCTTACTCACAAAGTATTTTGGCGTATTTCATTAAAATGCTTTAGCCATGCAGGATATAGAATATTAGCATTTTTCCTTTGAGGAGACATCATCTCTGATAACAAAGCTAAAGCAAAAATTTAGGCGATTAAATAAATTAAAATAAAGTCTACTACGCTAATTAATAGCGTGGCTTGCCATCTTTATCTATACCAAGTCCTAAGGGGGACTAATAATCTGGTCTTTCCAAATAGCCGGGGACAGGTGGAATGGTATACCGATCTATTACGGCGTCTATGTGAAAAGGAAGGTATTCCTAGTCAGTTCTGGGCGCATCATGGCAATTTATCCAAGGAATATCGAGAAGATGCTGAAAAAGCTTTAAAAGATAAGTCCCAGAATGCTACAGCAATTTGTACTACTACCCTTGAGCTTGGCATTGATATTGGACATGTCAAAAGTATCTGTCAAATTGGTTCTCCACCATCGGTTGCCAGTCTCAGACAGCGCCTTGGCCGTTCGGGAAGGCGTAAGGACGAGCCTGCTATATTAAGAGGATATTGTATAGAATGTGAGCTAACACCTGATTCAGGTCTCTCAGATCGTATTCGGGAAGGACTGCTACAGATGATAGCTATGATTCAACTATTGCTTGAAGGCTGGTTTGAACCACCGCGGATTAAGGGTCTACATTATTCAACACTGGTGCAGCAGATACTATCGGTTATTGCCCAGAAAGGCGGAGCTACAGCCGCTGAGCTATGGCATACATTGATTCATCAAGGGCCTTTTGAGGGGATAGTACGAGAAGACTTTCTTTCATTACTACGGGGAATGGGCGAAGAGCTGTTACTCATGCAGGAAAGTACAGGGCTTTTATTGCATGGTGAGAAGGGTGAAAATCTCGTTAATCACTATGATTTTTTTGCAGCATTTGTTTCAACGGAGGAGTTTAGACTGATTGTTGAGGGAAAAGCACTTGGTTCTCTACCCATTAAGCATATTCTTATCCCTGGGCAATACCTGATTTTTGCAGGAAGGCGCTGGCGTGTCTTGGATGTTGATGTAGAGAAAAAAGTAATATCGGTGAAAGCTGACAAAGGTAGAGCACCACCTAACACCCGCCTATTTATAGTTCAGGTGAGGTTGGTAGATCTTTTCTAGCCCTTGCATTACCAAACGGTTAATCAGCAAGACATCATCGGTGGCATGCGGTAGGTTAATAAGCAGGAACGGATGACAATAGGGCTGGACAAAGCGGTTGGTTTTAATGCTAATGCCGACCCTACCACACAGTAGTTTTTGTTTACTTAACTTGGCCAACCATGCGTGAACTGGACGTATTGACAGGCTGTTCTAATCATAAATTTTAAGTATTGTGCTTAGGTGAGCGTATTGACCTGCTGGTTGTTGTTTAGGAAACGTGAGGTAGTAATCGGCATTTTTTATTTTCAGA
The DNA here is from genome assembly GCF_000619845.1 of Alkanindiges illinoisensis DSM 15370. Classification (GTDB taxonomy): domain Bacteria; phylum Pseudomonadota; class Gammaproteobacteria; order Pseudomonadales; family Moraxellaceae; genus Alkanindiges; species Alkanindiges illinoisensis. The sequence continues at coordinate 379,093 of NZ_KK211037.1, forward strand.
TTTAATGTTGTGTACTTGTTATTCTCCATTGTTTAAAACATATACACGGTATACTCGTGACTCTCAGGATAAATTAAGAAAAAAGCAAATGAACAGAGTTTTAATGAATATTATTGATGTGATAAATAATAGTGATGGGACCAAAGATCAAATCTTTATGTATCAAGAGAAAGAAGTGAGAATAAGTACAAAAGGATTTAAGTCACTGGTCAATACTGAAATAAGTTATTTTAATCTTAAAGAAGAACGCGTTACGCCTTATTTAGAGGGTTTCCGGAAGTTCGCTATCGGTAGTACCACACACTACAGTACTAAAAGCCTTCATTAAAAAATAACTTTATAAAAAGCCGCCCAATCAGACGGCTTTTTATTGGCTTAATAGTTTCTCTGGGTATTGGCAGGCCAATAGGAATTTTATCGGGGTAGTACACATGGATCGTGACTACGGAATGTACTTTTTAGTAGGAACATTAGTCTTATTATTACTATATTTATTTATATAGCTGACCAATTTTCTTTGGACAATTTACATTACTTTTAAATAAAAGATTGTATAACTGGATTTATAGGCGTATAAATACTAAACCGAAAGGTTATTGGTTAAAGTCCATGACTGATTTCAGGTTAAATACTCTATAAAATAATTATAGCTTTATTAAGTCTCTCGTTCCGCAGTTTTATTTATAATTCTCCGTTTTCATAAGATTTTAGCTTCATAAATTATTTTTTGAGTGATCTATATGGATTAAATTCATATTAATTTTTCAAATAGGATTATAAAATGTCTACTACTGCTACCGGCGTTGTTAAATGGTTTAATGAAACTAAAGGTTTTGGATTTATTCAACAAGAATCTGGACCAGATTTATTTGCCCATTATAGTGAAATTCAAAGTAATAGTTTTAAGACTCTTCATGAGGGACAGCAAGTACAGTTTACTATTACCGAGGGTCAAAAAGGCCCTCAGGCAAGTAAAATTTACCCTCTTTAAATCATCTTTTAACTGATAGGTAGGCCAATACGTCTATCTATTCTTTTTAAGTTTAAAACCCTTACTTAAATGGTAGGGGTTTTTTATAGCTTAAATTCAAAACTATATTTTTAGGATATTTAGCGGGCAATATATTAATACTAAAATTGAAGACCTAATCAATGTGTATTATAACAATAGTAAGAAATGCCATCAGTGCAAGCCTTGTATTAATACTTCTATCCTGTAGCATTAATCAGATAATCCCTCAATCAAGGCAACCCTAATGGTTGTTCACAAAGCTGTAGGGCGATTTGCTGTTAAGCAGAAAATTGATTTCAAATACTATTTTGAAATCACAGGATTTGAAAAAGTCTCAGGTACCGGCAGCATTATTATTGATAGTAAAACCTGGACACAAGAAAGTATTAAAAAATCAATTAATAAGTTTGTTTTAGCACAAGTAAATGAATTTTTAGTAAATAAAAACATTACTCAGACTTCCAACTTTGGAGTAGATACCGGTATTGAAATACTAGCGGTGCATGAGCCTACGATAGCGCAGCGTCTTACTGAGCATGGTGGTAAGGCTCAGGTTACCAGCCAAAAGTACATTGTGTTTATAGTAGGGCTTGCCATAGTAATCATGTCCTTTCTTGTTCTATGTATGAATCACTATTCTTTCGCGTTTAACTCTTTCAAGTGAAATAAAGTTAGATAATAACTTGACGTAACCAATATCTTACTTAAAAAATAGACGAGTAAATGTTTTAATAATATAGATGATATTAAATCTATCAGTATCTAATTAATATTACAGTTAATAAATTTATTAGAAAAATTGTTCTATCTTTAAACTGATATGTCATAAAAAATCTTTAGAGAAGTTACGAACTACTCGTAAAAACAAGTGTATATTACAAAGTGATAAAAAATCTACCTTATTATTATATCGAGTATTTAATGCCGCATCCTACGAGATTCTCGTATGCAAGCACATCCACTGCTTTACCTTCTACAATTAAGGATCATCTGGTTAGTATAACTAGAAATGCTGAAACTAATACCGTCCGTGGAGAAATGGCCGGTATTTTGATTTACGGGAATAAATGTTTTTTTCATTGCATTGAAGCACCTGCCTCAACAATTAACAGAATTTATAACGAAGCTGTTCAGAATCCACTTGACCAACGGTTTGAATTATTAAAACGTGAGTTAATTTCAGAGCGTTATTTTAAAGGCTGGGAAATTAAATATTTTGTTCGGGAAAAAGCACTACAAGAGTTTTTTCTTGAGCATTATGGAAAGCATGAATTTGATCCTTACATGCTTGAAGGAAATCGCCTTGATGCCTTTATTAAGCTACTGGCACGTCCGAAGCATGAGCGATTGTCAGGATTTCCTTGCCCTACAGAGGCTTCCATATTCGCAGGCAGTTCAAGTTCAGGCCGATTGCTAAATACCCATTACATTGGCTTTATGATAATGGTAGCCATCCTTATTTTTTTATTTTACCTCATGATGGATCACTACATGGGCTGGGATACTTTTCAGAGCATATATCGCTCATAAAATGAAAACTCCTAAAATAAGGGTATAGGGATTTTGACCATATCCTTATCAAATCCAAATTAAGTCGCCGTATTGCATTACTTGAGGAGCGCTTGAATATTCATTTAATTTAGCGGTCATCCCGACAGTTTAAGGCTATCGGAACCGGACAGCAGTGTTATTAATATTGTTAGGCAATGCTTGCTGAAGCCAAGGCTGGACAAGAGTTTATCGATTCCCATATTGATGAACCACAGGGTCTTATTCGGATGAGTTGTCCCCACCATTGCTGTATTCCCAGATCAAGGATATGCTTGCATTACTCCTTAACAACCCCCTTTAAATTCCTAAGCCCCAAAGTTTTTAATCATCGCGCTTGGCTGTAAGGGAATGGGTAATCGTGCAGCTCTAGGGTAATCAATAGTTGCCAGATAAAATCCTGCGTGGTTGGCGACATTTGCAGGGTAGCAAACACAGGCGTGCTGGCACCTTTAATATCAATTCGAATGTTCCTGCTTGAGTGTTCCTGCTGTGATTTTACCTCTATATTGGTTTTTGCTTCTGTACGGCATGCATCAAGCCCCAACATTATGCAGACAATCGATAAGCCCGTGCGGATAAGGGCTTGACAATTTTTAATGAAACATTTGATACTTTGCGCCAACCGTGTCCGTCAAGAGATTAGCTGCTTGGGCAAACCATTACACCGCAAGATGATTCCAGAGACTTATGTGCAATTGCTATTTGAGTATCTGGAAGCGCAGGGCCATGACCCTGAAAGCGTACTGGGTGAACCATGGCCTGTACCTGATGTGCAAGGACTTGGCGGTATGCCTGTAGCGCACTGGGATCAGCTTTTAGAAACTGCAAAACAGCATTTGAATGATCCCCTTATTGGTTTGCATGTAGGACAAACCATTACTGCCCGGCATCTGGGCATTCTGGGTTCGGTGCTGCTGGCCTGCGATAATTTTGGCGCACTCATGCAGCGTTTTGAGCGTTATCAGCGGCTGATTTTTGATGTTGTGCCTGCAAGCATTGATATTGGGCCAGCGTATATTGAATTAACCTGGGATATTCAGGACTATCAAGCTGGGGGCTTGGTGGATGAAACAGGACGGACGGTGATGGTGCAGTTTTGCCGTAGCCTGATTCGGGGCACTACTTCATTGCTGGCCGTGCATTTTATTCATGAGCAGCCCGCTGACATTAAGCCCTATGAAGACTATTTTGGTTGTCCGGTGTTATTTGAGCAGCCTAAACCGCTGTTGCGTTTTGGCCTGAATATGCTGAGCTTGCCATTAAAAAGCCCTGATCCTGCATTGATTGCCGTGCTGGATCAGCATGCTGATCAGTTGTTGGCCAAATTGCCTCAGGTAGAAGAAATCGTTGAGCAGATAAGGAAGCATATCGCCTATTTGCTGCATCAGGGTGAACCTGATATTGCACAACTGGCAGACTTGCTGTGTTGTTCACGCCGCACCTTGCAACGACGCTTGATGGAAGCAGGAACCAGTTTTCGGCATGAATTAAATACGGTAAGGCACGAGCTGGCACGATCTTATTTACAGGACCCCAGATTGCAAATTGTCGACATTGCCTTATTGCTGGGTTATTCCGAACATAGTGCATTCACCCGTGCCTACAAGGAGTGGACAGGCCACACACCTCAGCAGGAGCGTGAATCACATGTCAAAGATAGTCTTAAAAACATGTGATTAAGGCTATTCAGGTACTGTATCCAGATCAGCATCAATCTGGATAATATGTTTTGACCTAAAATGTAAATCAACCATGCTGTTTTGCATCAATCTGCATGGTTTTTTTCAGATCTTTACGGTTAAAACCAATCAATTCAATGAGGTTACGAAGCAACCCTGGCGCACGGGCAACCAAAGTATTGGCTTTAGGCACAATTACAATATCACGGCGCCGTTCAATAGCATCTACCAGCCCAGCCACCACGTCTTCAATGGGAACGTATTTCCAGATACCGGTATTGCCACTCCAGACGGCTTGACCGGCAGGATCAGCTTGTACTGCTTCCATCATCGGGGTTTGAAAGAAGGTTGGATGCAGGCTGCCTACACCGACGCCCAAATGCTTGAGTTCTAAACGCAGACTATCACATAAGGCCCATACACCCGCTTTGCTGGCAGTATAATGGGTATTAAGTGGTGAATGGACAAAGGCTGCCATGGACGATACGGCCAGCAAATAACCGCGATTATTCTTAACATAAGGTAAGGCAGCCCTAAAGGTGCGGAATACCCCGACAAGATTAATGTCAATGGTACGTTCAAAAGTTTTGGGATCGATATGCTCCAGTGACTCTGTTGAGCCAATGCCGGCATTGGCAATCACCACGTCAATCCTGCCAAAATGCTGCGTCACTTCTGCCATCGCAGTTTCCAGACTTTCTAGCGAGCGAACATCGGCTACCCAGCCCTTAGCCACCTGATCACTCCCTAATACGCTGGCTTGCGCAGTCACACTGGTGAGATCAAGATCCAGTAGTGCTAGCTTAGCCCCTTTACCAGACAGTGCCTGTGCCGCAGCTTGCCCAAGACCACCGGTTGAGCCGGTAATCACAATCACTTTATTTTTGAGTTGATATTTACTCATAACGTATTCCCCCTACGATATTAATGAATTAGGCGTGTTTAATTAGCGAACAGGAACTGTATGTTTAAGAAAGTTGATCTGGTCCTGTACCACATGCTCAAACGCATCACCAACATAAATATCGAAGTGACCATAATCATAGCGTTTAATGTCCTTGCATGGAGTACGCTTGGCATGCCGTAAGGTGGCTTTAGCGGGGGCAACCGTATCGGGATCACAGATACAGAACAACACAGGGGCTTTGATCTTGGGGGTACTGCGGCCAGGATAGTAGCGAATAATATCCAAGGCAAAACGGGCAGCCACAAAGTTCTTGTAGTCTGGGTCACACTGGGTCAGTGCTGTCAAACCTAACATGGCATCTGGGGCATTCATCAGGGCCATTTCGCCAGGATAGGCTGACAAAGGCACCATTACTGGTGCTTGGCCAAATGCGGCACCAACCCGGTCACGGATTGCCAGTGCAGTGAGCTTGACTGAGGTGACAGGATGCATTACCAGACTGGAGGCCAGACCATCAGTAAATGGACATTGTGAAACCACTGCTGCTAGTTTCGGTTCAGAGGCTGCAGTTGCCAGTACATGTCCACCGGAAAACGAGGAACCCCATAGAATGACTTTTTTTGGGTCTATATCAGGCAGACTGCGTGCATAGACAATCGCGGCCTTCCAATCTTCTAGCTGTTTATTGATGTCAAGCAGTTGGCGTGGTTCACCTTCGCTATCACCAAAGTGACGGTAATCAAATACCAGGCAGGCATACCCTTGTGCTACAAAGCGTTCGGCAAAAGCAGTCAAGCGCATTTTTCGCGTGCCACCCAGACCATGCGCCATCACAATAATGGGAGAAGGTTTAGCTGCGGCCGGACGGTAAAGATAGGCACTACATTGAATACCGCCTGAGGCAAACTGGACATTAGCAGGTTGCAGCGGATTGGCTACTTTTTTGTTCATGGTAAAAATTCCATCAGGCGGTTGATGATGGGATTTTCACGCAATGCCGACCAGACAGCTTGACGCTTGCTGCCAGAATGCTTGATATTTTGCGCCATAAAAAAGTTAAACATATCGTTTCCTGTAATTGAATAGTTTTTAGGGTTTAATCTGGGACTACTCATTAAGGTGAGAATTGAAAGTATAGGGTACGTTGATGGTTACTAGTTTGAGTAGATTTCCCCTAACCCTATTAAATGAAAGTCATATTGATGAGGCAGCCTTAATCAGGCTGGTTATCTTTATTTAAGTCACATGCTGCTTCAAAATTTGCTGTTTTTTATTATTTAAACCAGGCAAAAAATAAGTTCTTTTATAACTTGTTTGAATTGAATTTTATGGTGCTCGTTTGTAGTGCATTAAAATGATGCTGGAGCAGTTTTAGTGCATTCACTTAATAAATAAAAAATAGAATATTAATAGTTTTATAAAAAAATAAATAAAATCAATTAATTAAAAACATGGCGCATACTTTGCATTATAGCGTGTATTGAGAGTACATCAATCATGCTGCGATTTGCATCATTGGGTACATACACTCATGATGGAAAGGCTTGAACTTAAGGCCATTTGCATCACAGTCTATTTAAAGTTTGCTAGGGTTCCGGTTTTTGTAGGTCACAAAGATGCCTGGTCCGAGAGCAAACGGTTCTAACCAATTTTTGGTTTGGAACTACACGGCGGGACAAAAGCCCGGGAGATAAAACACCTGCACCAGCCAGTGTGTACTCTCTGTTTTTTGGTTTGTCCTGTTGTGGAGTATGAGCATGTCTTATTCATTATATTCTGTTGATCAGCCATTATGGTACGAGCGATTACCCGGCGGACATCACTGGTCTGGCCGTGTTCGCCGCGGTACTGTGCTGCAATTTAAGGCCGAAGCAAGTAACGCCAACCTGTCGGTACTGTTTTTTAATGCCGAGGAAAAGCTGGAACGCTATAACATGCCGGATACCCTAAAGGCACAGCACACGGCATTTTTAACGGCCGGCCATGTCTGTTATTCCGACATGGGCCGGGTGATGTGCTCAATCATTCGTGACGATACCGGCTGGATTGATACACTTTGCGGTGTGGCCGATGCTAGCCAGATTCAGGCGCAATACGGCAGTAAAACCTTTGGTGACGCCCGCAATGCCATGTTCCGCAATGGACGTGATGGCTTTCTGGTGGAAATGGAAAAGTGGGGACTGGGCCAGCAGGATCTGGTGGCCAATATCAACCTGTTCAGCAAGGTCAGTGCTGATGACCACGATGACAATCAGGGCGCACTGGTGTGGGCTGAGCAGCACAGCAAGGCAGATAACATCATTGAGCTGCGTTTTGAGATGGAAACCCTGCTGATATTGTCCAGCGCGCCGCATCCACTCAATCCGGCGACCATTTACCAGCCTGCTGATATTTCAATCACCGCTTATAAAGCAAACCCCATTGCACCTGATGACCTGTGCCGCAATTCCTGCCCGCAAAACCAGCGCGGTTTTGCCAATAACGCCCGCTATTTTGCTGAGCCCAGTTTAAGCCAATTTTGACCAGAATAGTGACGAATTGAGCGTATCTAATTTCGTGCATCACGACTGAATTTAAGGAATAACAACATGGTCATTCAATTTAAAGAAAGTACTTTACTGGAAAGCAATGCCATCCTGAATGAAGTTTGCCCTGCCGGTGAAGCCTGGATGGGCCTGGTCAAAAAAGGCCAGACGTTTCGTATTGTGGATCTGGAGGGCAATCAGGCCGTTGATACCCTGTTTATTAGTGCGCATGATGCCAATGAACGCTACAGCCCTAGCCAGACTATTGTGGCTAGCAGCCAGCTTTATCTGGGGCTGGGTTCAAGGTTGTATAGCAATGAAAACCGTCATATTGCCACCATCACAGCAGATACCTGTGGTCGCCATGACACCCTGGGTGGCGCCTGTTCGTGCGAAAGCAATACCGTGCGCTATGCTCATGACAAATATCCCATGCACAGTTGCCGCAATAATTTTATGTACGCGCTGGCCAACCACCCGATTGCCCAAAAGGCAGGTTTAACCGTGCGGCATATTGGTGCCAACATTAACTTTTTTATGAATGTGCCCGTAACGCCAGACGGCCATTTACGCTTTGCTGATGGCATTTCTGCTGCCGGTAAATATGTGGAGCTGCAAGCCCAGATTGATTTGATTGTGCTGATTTCCAACTGTCCGCAGCTTAATAATCCGTGTAATGCCTACAACCCGACAGCCATTCGCTTGCTGGTCTGGGACACCATCGCAGATTCAACCACCCCACACTGCGGAGAGGCAGCCTGATATGTTTAATAAAGTATTAATTGCCAATCGTGGCGCGATTGCCTGTCGTATTATCCGCACCCTAAAAACGCTGGGTATCCAGTCGGTGGCGGTATATTCCGAAGCCGATCACGATGCACTGCATGTGAGCCTTGCCGATGAGGCGGTGTGCATTGGCCCGGCACCGGCCAAGGAAAGCTACCTCAATGCCGACAAAATCCTGCAAGTGGCATTACAAACCGGAGCGCAGGGCATTCATCCGGGTTATGGCTTTTTGTCGGAAAATGCAGCATTTTCTGAAGCCTGTGACGCAGCAGGCATTGCCTTTATTGGGCCAACTGCCAACCAGATGCGCCAGTTTGGTTTAAAACATACTGCCCGTGAGCTGGCCATGCAAAGTCAGGTGCCATTACTGCCGGGTAGTGGCCTGCTGGCTGATGTAACCGAAGCCTTAAGTGAAGCAGACCGGATTGGTTATCCGGTGATGCTGAAAAGTACCGCAGGGGGTGGCGGGATTGGTATGCGTCTGGTGTGGAGTGAAACCGAGTTGCAGGATGCCTATGCCAGCGTGTCGCAACTGGCGCAAAACAATTTTAAGGATGCCGGATTGTATCTGGAAAAATACGTTCAGCATGCGCGCCATATTGAAGTGCAGGTGTTTGGCGATGGCCAGAGTAAGGTGCTGGCACTGGGTGAGCGCGATTGTTCGGTACAGCGCCGTAACCAGAAAGTGATTGAGGAAACCCCGGCACCGCATTTAAGTGGTGCACAGCGGCAAAACCTACAGGACACGGCCATTCGCCTGATGCAATCGGTTAATTATCGTTCGGCAGGCACGGTGGAATTTGTGATGGATGCCGACACGCAGGAGTTTTACTTTCTGGAAGTCAACACGCGCTTACAGGTGGAGCATGGTGTCACCGAAGAAGTCACCAGCACCGATCTGGTGGGCTGGATGGTATTGCTGGCCAGTGGTGATTTTGAGCTGCCTGCTCAGGCCCCCACGCCACAGGGTGCATCCATTCAGGTGCGGGTGTATGCCGAAGACCCGGCCCGCAACTTTCAGCCTTCCTCGGGTGTACTCACCCAAGTACAGTTTTCGGACAATCCTGACATTCATGCGCGAATAGAAGCTGCGGTACAGCAAGGCTCTCACGTGCCGCCATTTTATGACCCCATGGTGGCCAAGATCATTGTACATGCCGACAACCGTGAACAGGCCATTGCCAAGCTACAACAGGCGCTCGATGAAACCCGGCTGGCCGGGATTGAAACCAATCTGGATTATGTGAAGTCCATTCTGGCGGGTGAGGTGTTTCAGTCGGGCCAGCAGACGACCTGTTATCTCAATGACTTTGCCTATCAGGCTGCCCGTATTGAAGTTTTGCAGGCCGGAGTACAAACCTCGGTACAGGATGCCACAGGCCGTCTGGGTTACTGGAATGTCGGTGTGCCGCCATCTGGTGCGATGGATGCCTTGAGCCTGCGTATTGGCAATCGCCTATTGGGTAATGAGGACAACAGTGCTGGTCTGGAATGCACCATGACCGGGCCAACACTAAAATTTCACTGTGACAGTCGGGTGTGCATTACGGGTGCACCGTTAAGTATCACCCTAGATGGGGTGGAACAACCCCTGTGGCAATGTTTTGATGTCAAAGCCGGGCAGGTATTGGCCTGTGGCAGCATGAAGGCGGGTTGCCGCAGTTATATTGCCATCAAGGGTGGCGTGCAGGTGCCGGAATACCTCGGCAGCAAGGCCACCTTCAGTCTGGGACAATTTGGTGGTCATGCCGGACGTAACCTGCGTCTGGGAGATATGTTGCCCATTAGTGCAGTAGCGGTTACAGCGGCTAGTGAGGCCAGCAGTGAGCTTGTCAATTTTTCTGCACTGCAACAATCATCGCAGCCACAGATCAGCAAGGACTGGCAAATTGGCGTGATGTACGGCCCGCATGGTGCGCCAGACTTTTTTACCCCAGCTGACATTCAAACCTTTTTTAATACCGACTGGGAAATTCATTATAACTCCAGCCGGACAGGGGTGCGCCTGATTGGGCCAAAACCAGAATGGGCACGTAGCGATGGCGGCGAAGCAGGCTTGCATCCGTCCAATATTCACGACAATGCCTATGCCATTGGTGCGATTGACTTTACTGGTGATATGCCAGTTATTCTGGGGCCGGATGGGCCGAGCCTGGGCGGCTTTGTCTGTCCGGCCGTAGTGGTCAAGGCTGAGCTTTGGAAACTGGGCCAGTTGCGTCCGGGCGACAAGGTACGCTTTATTCCCATCAGTCAGGACCAAACCGACCAGTTGGAGCTTCAGCAGGAACAGGCACTGGATAGCCTGTTAACACAGGCTGATCATGGCCTGCCGCAAGCATTTAATGTCACGCTGCAAGCCAACTGGGAAACCCTGAATTCTGCCATTTTAAGCCAGTATCAGGCACCAGATGCGCCGCAAGTGGTATACCGTCCGGCCGGTGATAATTATGTGCTGGTAGAATATGGCGATCTGGTGCTGGACTTGAACCTGCGCTTTCGCGTGCATGCCCTGATGCAATGGGTCGAGGGAAAAAATATCAATGGCATTATTGACCTGACGCCGGGCATTCGCTCACTGCAAATTCATTATGATGCCAACCTGCTAACCCAAAGCCACTTGCTGGACTTGCTGAAGCAGGCAGAGCATGAACTGCCTGCCATTGATGATATGGTGGTGCAATCGCGCACCGTGTGGCTGCCGCTGGCCTGGGATGATTCCCAAACCCGGCTGGCTATTGAAAAATATATACAATCGGTGCGTGCCGATGCGCCATGGTGTCCCAGCAACCTTGAGTTTATTCGCCGTATTAACGGGCTGGACAGCATTGATGATGTCAAAAAAGTGGTGTTTGATGCCAGCTATCTGGTGATGGGACTGGGCGATGTCTATCTGGGTGCCCCGGTTGCTACACCGCTTGATCCACGTCATCGGCTGGTAACGACCAAATACAATCCGGCGCGTACCTGGACTCCGGAAAATGCCGTCGGTATTGGTGGGGCCTACATGTGCGTGTATGGCATGGAAGGGCCGGGCGGCTACCAGTTTGTGGGCCGTACCATTCAAATGTGGAACCGCTATCACATTACCCCGGAGTTTGAAGCTGGCAAGCCCTGGCTGCTGCGTTTCTTTGACCAGATTCGTTTCTTTGAAGTGTCGGAAGATGAATTGCTGGACATGCGCAAGGAATTTGCGGCAGGCCGTTACCGGGTGAAAATTGAACAGGGTGAACTGAGCCTGCGTGAATACAACCGGTTTTTAACGGACAACCAGCCCAGCATTGAATCATTTAAAACCACCCAGCAAGCCTCGTTTGATGCCGAGCGTGACCGCTGGAAAGCTGCAGGACAGGCCGAATACATCAGCGAAGCCGACAGCAGTAATGTCAGCGATGAATTGCAGCTCAAGGCGGGTGAACAACTGGTAGAAGCACATATCCCTGGCAGTATCTGGAAAATTCCGGTCAAGACCGGTGATCATGTCAAGGCCGGTGATGTGGTGGCGATTATTGAATCCATGAAAATGGAATTTACCGTCACTGCTACACACGCTGGCATTGTGGATCAGGTGGTGGCGCAAGTGGGCCATCAGGTCAGTGCCGGGCAGGCGCTAATGGTACTCAGGGAGCAGGCTGCATGACTGAGCACACACGAGAATTTGATTTGACTGATCTCAGTATTAGTAATCTGCGGACGGCTTATGCACAGGGCCTGACTCCGCTGCAACTGGTGGAATATCTGCTTGAGCGCATACAGGCGGAAGATTCTGGGGACAGCCATCAGGTCTGGATTTATCAGCTCAGTGCAGACTGGCTGCGCGATTATACGCAACAACTGGCCCGTAAAAACCCGGCTGACTTGCCACTGTATGGGATTCCCTTTGCTATCAAGGACAATATTGATCTGGCAGGCGTGCCAACCACAGCCGCGTGCCCGAACTTTGCTAATGTACCAACAACTTCTGCCACCGTGGTGCAAAAGCTCATGGATGCTGGGGCCATTCCACTGGGCAAAACCAATCTGGACCAGTTTGCTACGGGATTAAATGGTACGCGGTCACCGTATGGCGTAGCGCGCAATAGCATTAATCCGGAATATATTGCTGGTGGTTCCAGCTCAGGTTCGGCACTGACAGTGGCTTTAAATCTGGCGTCATTTGCATTAGGCACCGATACGGCTGGTTCAGGCCGGGTGCCTGCTGCCTTTAATCAATTGGTGGGTGTAAAACCAACCTGCGGCTTATTGTCCAATAGTGGGGTTGTGCCTGCGTGCCGCAGTCTGGACAGTATATCGATTTTTGCCAAAAATGCCGCCGATAGCCTTACCGTGCTAGAGGTTGCGCAAGGCTTTGATCCTAAAGAGCCGTATAGCAAGCCCATCCTGCTGGCAGAGCCAAAACTAGTAAAAACCATTGGCATTCCCCGGGCGGATCAGTTGCAGTTCTTTGGCGATAGTGACTATGCGGCGCTGTTTGCCAAGGCAATTCATCAACTGCAAGCTCAGGGCTTTAGCGTGCAGGAAGTAGATTTTACGCCATTTCTGGAAGCGGCAAAATTGCTGTATGCCGGGCCATGGGTGGCTGAGCGCTACCATGTGGTGCAGCATTTAATCCAGCAGCAGCCGGACAGTTTATTGCCCGTCATCCGTCAAATTATTGGCAAGGCCACGCAATTTAGTGCCGTGGATTGTTTTGCTGCCTTTTACCAGTTGGCCGAATACAAGTGTCAGGCTAACCAGATCATGGCATCGGTGGATGTAATGCTCACGCCAACGGCAGGCACTATTTTTAAAATTAATGACATGCTAGCCAATCCGGTTGAACTCAATAACCAGCTCGGCTATTACACCAACTTCATGAACCTGCTGGATTTCTCGGCAATTGCGCTCCCAGCCGGACAGCGTGCTGATGGCTTGCCGTTTGGTATTACCTTCTTTGCAGCGGCGGCACAGGATTTAACCCTGCTTGATCTGGCGCAGCAACTGGAACAGGTACTGGGCTAACCCGTAACAGGAAAGAAAATAGGATAGGAAAGAAAATATGAAAGACACGATTGATGTGGTGGTATGCGGCGCACATTTATCCGGCATGGCCTTGAATCCACAGTTGATTGAACGCGGCGCCATGCTAATCGAAACCACTGAATCTGCTGCTGAATACCGCTTGTATGCCATTGCAGGTGGCCCACCGTTTCGTCCTGCCATGGTAAAAGTTAGTCAGGATGGTGTGGCTATTCCTGTCGAGGTATGGCGTTTGTCGGCGGCGGCCTTTGGGGATTTTGTCAGCCTGATTCCAGCGCCACTGGGTATTGGCAAGGTCAGGCTGGCAGATGGCAGAGTAGAGTGCGGTTTTATTGCCGAACCGATTGCACTGGACGGCGCAACTGATATTAGCCATTTTGGGGGTTGGCGCAATTATCTTGCCAGTGTGCAGTAGCAGTTTTGAGGTGAATGGCTGAATTTTTATTGCCAAAACAATTCAGCGTTAACAATCCAATGCTAATAGCCTAACGCTTAATAAAAAAGCAGTACCGTACGGGCTGCTTTTTTTTATAAAGACTGGTCGAAAGGGCAATCACAGTGCATCTACCCGCTTTTGTAAAACAAGCTGGGCCATAACGGTGCATGGCAGATCACAAGGGAAATTTATCTTGTTTATTTAGAATTCTTATTTCAAAAATAATTAATTTTATCAAATGCTTAGTTGGATAAAAATTTTACCTGAAACATGATTTTTGTTCTGGCACAGGGCTTGCTTAGTACTCAGTATTACTAAAAGCAGTTTTTGTCATACTGCATTGTCTTGAGGATATTCACATGATGAGTTTGTCCGTTTTACCGTCCAGAATGCCTGCCACGGCCTTACTGATTGCCATGCTGGCAAGTATCAGCCTGTTGTCGGGCTGTAGTAAAAGCAATGAGTCACCCACCACAACATCGGATAGCACTACTGCGGCCTCATCCAGCAGCAGTGCCGCACCCTTAAAGGTGGGTTATAGCGACTGGCCCGGCTGGGTGGCATGGCAGGTGGCCATTGAAAAAGGCTGGATTAAAGAGGCTGGCCTGAACGTGGATTTTCAGTGGTTTGATTATTCGGCATCATTGTCTGCCTTTGCAGCAGGCAAGCTGGATGGCGTGCTGGTCACCAACGGCGATAATCTGGTCAATGCTTCATCTGGCAGTCGTGGCATCATCATTCTGGCTACCGATTACTCCAGCGGCAATGACATGATCATTGGTAAAAAGGGCATCAATTCACTGGCCGACCTAAAAGGCAAAACTGTGGCGGTAGAAAAAGGGCTGGTGGATCACCTGCTGCTTAACACCGCACTGGCCAAAAATAATATTGCCCCGGATTCCATTACCTTACTGAATGCACCCACCAATGAAATGCCGCAGGTACTGGCCTCTGGCAAGGTCGATGCAGTTGCCGTATGGCAGCCCGTTGCCGGACAGGCCCTCAAGGCTGTGGCTGGTTCCAAGGCACTGTATACCTCTGCTGATGCACCGGGCCTGATTTACGATACGCTGGCAGTTTCGCCCAGCAGCCTTGGCCAGCACCGCGCTGACTGGGTAAAACTAAGCAAGGTCTGGGACAAAGTGGTGCATTACATCAATGACCCGAAAACCCAGCCGGATGCCTTAAAGATTATGTCAGCACGGGTAGGGCTGGAACCTGCCGCCTATGCCGAGTTTTTAAATGGTACCCACCTGCTGGACCTTGAAGGCAATAAAGGCGTGATGGTGAAAAAAGACGGCCTGGATTCACTGTATGGCTCGTCCTATAACGTCAATAAATTCAACGTGGACAATGGCATTTATAACAAGCCAGTGAATGTTGACAGCCTGATTGATCCATCCGTGGTCAATGCAAAGTAACTAAATGAATGAAATGCGTGTTCACGCAGCAGGTATCCGCATGTCCAAAGCCATGTATTCCATTTATCAGCAACTGGTGCAACCACTTGGCCGCTACGGGCTTTTGCTGCTGCGTCTTTTAGCCCTGCGCGCTGGAGACAATGCACAGACACACCAGCTTTTATTGCAAAAATCACAGGCAATCAAGCCATCAAAGCAATCATAGCGAAGCGCATTGCATTATTTTTAGGGGAGTAGGGCAGCTATTCAGGCTGCCAATGCTAGGGCTGGGCCTGGACAAGAGACTTGCTCAACCGGGGTAAAGTGGAATTATGGTAAAAATATCTCAGGCCTTAAGTGCCAAACAAAATATTAGCCTGGGGGTACTGTCTTTCTTGCTGCCCTTACTGGTGTGGTGTGCAGTCAGCTATTTGCCGTTTATCTGGCATTCGCAGGTCATGATCAAGAATGCGGGCGATGTGGTTTATTTTGAACCAAATACCCGGATTGAACGTGATGTGTTTAATATGGAAGCCCACAATATGCAGACGCAAGGTTTGCAGATTCCTGAGGGCACACCCGTCAACCCGGTATATTTACCAGCCCCGCATGAAGTTGCCAAAGCACTGGTGACTGCATTTACCACGCCACCACCACAACCTACTGATCCGTGGCTACATCAAAGCCTGTGGCATAGTGTCAAACTGGTGTTTATTGCCTTTTTTATTTCATCGCTGATTGGTGTGCCTTTAGGGGTGTTGTGTGGCCATTCCCGCATTATTTCGCGGCTGGTGGAACCATTTGTGGAATTTTTTCGCTACTTGCCAGCACCTGCATTTGGTGCCCTGATGGTAGCAATTCTGGGTATTTATGATGCGCCCAAGATTGCCATTATTGTAATTGGCACCTTGTTTCAGCAAATCCTGATTATTGCCAACACCACCCGCAAGCTGGAAAACGGCTTGCTGGAAGCGGGCTTAACACTGGGCGCCAACCGCCGCCAGTTGCTGGGTCATGTGGTAATTCCCGGCATTTTACCCGATGTGTACCGTGACCAGCGTGTCCTGCTGGGCTGGGCCTGGACTTACCTGATTGTGGCAGAACTGGTGGGCACCAGCTCCGGTATTACCTGGTTTATTACCCAGCAGGCGCGTTACCAGAATTTTGACAATGTTTACGCAGCTATTTTGATTATTGGCGTGATTGGACTGGTGACCGACCTGATTCTGGCCTGGCTGGGCAAACGTCTGTTCCGTTGGGATAAAGGAGCAAAAAAATGACCGAACTTCAAATAACCGAACTCAAATCCTTGCAGTTTTACCAGATGCAGCCTGAGGTACAGGCCCGCTTTGGCCAGATTTACCAGCGTCCGGTGGTACTAAAAGTAGAAAAGCTGTCCAAGTATTATCACGGACAGGGCGAGAAAAAACTGGCATTAAAAGACCTGAGCCTTGACATTTACCGCCGCGAATTTGTTTGCGTGATAGGGCCGTCCGGTTGTGGCAAGTCTACCTTTAGCCGCATTGTGGCCGGGCTGGAACCCTATGATGGCGGCAACGTTAAAGTGGATGATGAACAGGTGGGTGGCCCCTGCCGTAACCGGGGCATGGTGTTTCAGGGCTATACCCTGTTTCCATGGCGCACCGTCAAGCAAAATGTCATGTTTGGCCCGCAAATGAACGGGGCTGACCGTGACAGCGCCGAAAAAGCTGCCCTGCAATGGCTGGAACTGATAGGGCTTGAACAATATGCCGATGCCTTTCCTGACCAGTTATCTGGTGGCATGAAACAACGGGTGGCCATTGCCCGTGCGCTGGTCAATGAACCTAAAATCCTGCTAATGGATGAACCCTTTGGCGCACTGGACCCGCACACCCGACAAAAAATGCAGCAACACCTGCTGGATATCTGGCGCAATATTGACATCACGGTGATTTTTGTCACCCATGACATGGATGAAGCTATTTTGCTGGCTGACCGCATTGTGGTGCTCAAAGCCAACCCGGGTGAACTGATTGAAATTATTGAAGTGCCCGTGTCCCGTCCGCGTCATCCCAGCCAAATGAACAGTCCAGAATTTATTGCCGTGCGCAACCATATTAACCAACTGGTGCATGGCGACGATGAAACGGAAGTGGAACCTGCACTGGCGGAGTTACCGCATATTCCACGCATGACCCGCGTGGATGACCGGGTTGAGTAAATCAAGATGCAAAGCAGATCAATGTAGCGCCAGTTAAGACAGCAAATTTTTCTAAGAGATCAGCAATGGATACACCGCTAAAAGATCTGACGGCAGAAATACACAGTCAGGCGTGTTCATCAGTTGCGCCGGTTAGCCGGATTACCATGTCCTTGCCGCAGGAATTGCTGCGGGCACTGGACGACATGGTTACGCAGCGCGGGTTTGACAGCCGTTCGCAGGCTATTGCCGACATGATTCACCAGCAGGTCATGGCGCACAAGCAAAAGCTTGGCAATGAGGTAATGGTGGGTACGATTACCTTGCTGTATGATCGCTCCATGCCAAACCTGCAACGCCAGATTGCTGACCTGCAATACCAGAACTTAAGCGAAGTGATTAGCTCGCTGCATGTCAGTCTGGCGGATAACCAGATGATGGAGGTGGTGCTGATACAGGGCAGGGCCTGCCAGCTGGAAAAAATTGCTAACCAGTTGATTACCCTGCGTGGTGTGATTACCGGAAACTTGCAGTTGCTCACCGCCATCATGCCGCCCATTTCTTCACCAGCCACCGCACCCGCATGAGCCAAACAGAAAACTGCATTTTTCAGGCCTTTATTTAGAGATCACTATCAGGACTTAAGCCATTATGAGCAAAACAGACTGGACACGAGGTGAAGTGGCGCAGATTTATGGACAGCCGTTTAATGACCTGCTGTTTACTGCCCAGACTGTGCACCGCCAGCATTTTGATCCCAACACCGTACAGGTTAGCACCTTATTGTCGATCAAGACCGGCGCCTGCCCTGAAGACTGTGGTTACTGCTCACAATCCAACAGCTATGACACCCCGCTCACCCCGCAAAAGAAACTGCACATTGATGAGGTGCTAAAGGCTGCACAGGCCGCCAAAGACAGTGGCTCATCACGCTTTTGCATGGGTGCTGCGTGGCGTAACCCGCATGAAAGGGATATGCCGTATGTGCTGGAGCTGGTACGTGAAGTCAAAGGTATGGGGCTGGAAACCTGCATGACGCTGGGAATGCTGACGCCCTCGCAGGCAGAACGGTTAGCCGATGCAGGCCTGGACTACTACAACCATAACCTCGATACCTCACGCCAGCATTACAGCAATGTGATCACCACCCGCAGCTTTGATGACCGCCTGCAAACTTTAGAGCATGTGCGTAACAGTGGCATGAAAGTGTGTAGTGGTGGCATTTTAGGCTTAGGTGAGCAGCAAAGCGACCGCATCAGCTTATTGCATGAACTGGCCACCCAGCCCATCCATCCCCAGTCAGTACCCATCAATATGCTGGTGCCGATTGCAGGCACTCCCCTTGCAGATGCCC
>NZ_JHUX01000007.1 GCF_000619845.1 Alkanindiges illinoisensis DSM 15370
AAACCTTATGCTTGATTCAAGATACTAGTGACAAATATCAGACTCCATTGATTCATGACTAAATCTTAAAGCTAGTCTTTAAGTACAGCATTGGGTACTTTGACCATAAGATCAAAGACCAACCAGTTGTGCTGGCGACCATAGCACGTGTGAACCACCTGATCCCTTCCCGAACTCAGAAGTGAAACCACGTTGCGCCAATGGTAGTGTGGCATTCGCCATGTGAGAGTAGGGCATCGCCAGCTCATTATTCCTAAGGGGATCAGTTCAAGACTGATCCCCTTTTTTATTTAGGGGTCGTGACCTACAGGACTTGCGTGGCACTGCCACTCACAGCTCATTATTCAACCCCCATCAGTTAAACTGATGGGGGTTTCTTTATGCCTAAAAATATACTCTCAGCAAGCCTCGCCTTTAGAGGTAATCTGGCTGTGCTTTCAACGAGCTATAAATCGTCATTAAAAAGCCCGCTTTACAAAGAGCAGGCTGTGCATCAGACTGGAAAAATATAAATAACGCTTAAGCCCGAAACTGACTGGCATCAAATGCATTGGCCTGAATCTGTACCAGCTTACGATTGCCCTGTTCACCATTCATGCGCCAGTGGCCAATCTTGATATTATCCACTAAAGCAATATCGCCTTTTTGCCAGTTCATTAAATAAGCCTTGTTGAAAATATTATCGAAAAGCTGGCGCTGTTCAGTTGTACTCCAGTCTAGGCTATGGCCTTTGGCATCACATAATTCCCAGGTTAGATTCATCCCATCAGCGGTTGAATCTTTATTGATTTTTCCTCGATTTGGAAAAGCTTGAACTGCTGCTGCATGCGAAATTTCATTGGTATTTTTAGCAAAAGCCCAAGGCTGAATACAAAGCTCGCCAGTTTCAGGAACGCGGCAAACTGCTGGACAAGGTGTCAAAGCCAAGTGTGCTTTGCCATCCGGGCGGACCAGCATGGTAAATGGGCTGCGTTTCAGCAGGATTTTGTCTACTAACCCGACCTTGCGTTGTGAGATATAATAAAAACGGTTCCATGCCTTATAGTATTTTTCCTGTATCTTACTGGGCAGTTCCCGATAAACCTGACCCAAATCGACCATGCCTGTTTCCGCTAGGTATGGCGCAGGCTCAAAACAGCAGAGTGCCAAATAGCGCGAGCGTTCAGAACGTACCCCACCTTCTACATGGGGTCCTTGGATTGATGACTCAACCGGGCCAAGTTGCACGGTATTTTTGTCCAGATAGCGGCGATAGTCGCCAGCGCCCAATAAGCCTTCACTATATTTACGCAGCCAGCTGGCAATAAAAGCAGGCATATTATTATTGTTAAATGAGTTCCACGGTTCTAAGCCTAATCCCTGTGTAACCAGCTGATGAAATTCTTCGGTGCTGCACGGCGTAAATCCACGAAATAACAGCACACCGCGCTGGGCGATTTTTTCAATAAAATAATGCCGGTTAGCCTGCAAGATATGAATTAGTGTGGCTGTACTACAGGACGTTTTAGGACTAAAAACCGTAATAAAATCGTGGCTGTCGATACTGTCAAGCTGATCTAGTGTTGGATTAAAAGCAGCGGTCATGTTGATATCTCATCAAGCTTTAAAGTAATGGTTGCCTGTTCAGGCAAGGCAGTATTCAGGTTGGCTAAGTAGCGCTGGATAAATGTTTTAATCAGGGCGGGTTGCAAGGCTGGCACATTGTATGAAAAGGTAAGTTGTACCCGTCCTGCAAATGTAGTGGTTGCCAGGCAAATCAACGGCTTATCCAGATAATTCAAGCTAGGTAGGTTGATAAAGCGCTGTAGGGTAAGTTCACCATACTGCTGCTGATAATTCACCCGGCCCATATTGGTAAAGTGAACACTATTGCGCGAATTCTTGTTAATAATCTCAAGCAGTTGCTGAGGCTGTTTTTTAAGGGACATGATTAGGCGGCGAAGCCACAAGCCAAAAGCAATGTGTTCACGTGACAGCTTCTGCTTAAAGTCCTGATTAACCAGTTGGCTAATTTGCCAGATATCAGCCGCGGGCGTTACCTGAAACATCCCGTCAATGGCAGAGGCAAAATAACCCACTTCCTGATGGCACGGTTGTTTAAGCTTGGGTAATACACTAATGGCCGTACTCAGCAAAATGGGCTTGCTGTCAGAGTCATTAATAAACTCGGCAGCCGTTAACAATAGGGCACTGCTTAGCAAGCCATGCATGCTGCTTTGTTTGGTCTTGCAGGCATGAACCAGTCTTTGGGTGAGCGCTGCGTCCAGCCAGTGTTCCTGAAAACAGGTTTGAGTTTTTTGGAATGGGGCTAGGGTCGGAACAGAAAATTGTGCCACAGCCTGCGGACGTAACAGTTTGCCAATGGTCTTCAGGTTATGGCGGATGGAATGCCATAAACTGCCGTCTTCCAATAACTCATCATAGGGTGGCAATGGTGCACGCGGTTGCAGATAAGTGGGAGAGCCTGAATAGCAATGCAGAATCTCACTAATCATGGTGTCTACCGACAAGCCATCCATCAGCGCATGATTAAACGAAAATAGTAGCTCTGAGGTATTGTGACCATGCACTAGTACAAAATGGCATAAAGGCTTGGCAGGCTGGTTAATAGGCTGATTCACCTGTTGTTCTGCTACACTGTGCCAGTGCTGATCTGACTCGCGCTTAATACGAATAAGGGGAATGTCCACTACCTGTGGAAAATGAAAACTGGGCGGTGACTGCTCAATAATCTGGGCGCGCAGCATAGGGAAAATATAGCTAACATGCCGAATGGCCTGTTGTAGTCTGAACGGATCAATTGATCCATCAATCTGGGCGATAACCACCCCGGTATTGGATGCAGCCTGACTCATTCGCCACCATAACAGTTCTCCTGAACCCAGTGGACGATTGGCAAACGCAGGTGCTGACGCTAAAAATGTCATGGCGAAGACTCAATCTGTTATCTGCCGTACCGGCAATTTTTGTTGTTTTTAGGTTATCATATCGCCAATATGATAACAAGATCAGGCCTTCAAGCCAGTTTTTTGACGGGAAAATTATTAAAAAAATTTTAAGATTCAATAACCTTTGAAAATATAATTCATGCTTTTCTGTTTTTATCACTGAGTGATAAATATATTCTGATTTATCAAGCAACCCATGGCATAAAAACTCATTGTTGAATACCTTAAAGTGCGCTATATATTTTTTAACCAGTTTTAAATAAATAAGCTGGCCAGGTGAAGGTTTTTTGAGCACAAGCGTTTCACTGTAACCGCTATCAAAAGAATAATGACGATAACAACAGTGAAATACTGACAAAGAAACACGAGAGGTGGGTGATGAACTGGTATCTCAAAGTGGTTAAGGATAATTACGCCAACTTCAAGGGCAGAGCCAGACGGCATGAATACTGGATGTTTGCCTTTATTAATTTAATGATTGCAGTGCTACTGAGCATTATGGATGCAGTGGTATTCGGCCCGGGTAATTTCATGCTAAGCAGCTTATATATGCTGGTTGTACTTATTCCGGGTATTGCCGTAGCTGTACGGCGCCTACATGACACTGGCCGTAGTGGCTGGTGGATGCTGCTGGCATTGATTCCAGTGGTTGGAGTCGTGGCCTTAATTGTGATGATGTGTGTAGATAGCACGCCTGCACCCAATCGCTATGGCGCAAATCCTAAACGCGTCGGCAATCATATGCAGCCACTGCATCCTTAAAGTCTTAATAGCTGATAAATACGTTTTAAGGATAGGCTGGCAGAAAAAATAAGGTGAAACTCATGGTTTCACCTTAAGTATGCTGACTATTGCCGCAATGCTATCACTAGCGTCGTGCCTGCTGATAAAGCGGCATGACTTTGGGCAATAGCGTTTGAATGGTACGAATACGGGTTTGCGACCCGGGGTGAGTACTCAAAAATTGGGGCGGCTCACCCTGACTGGCGGCTGACATCTTGTTCCACAGGGTAACCGCAGCCTGAGGATTATAGCCTGCCCGTGCCATGAGTTCGAGCCCCAGTGAGTCGGCTTCGCTTTCCTGACTGCGGCTAAAAGGCAGGTCAAGACCAAGTTGGGTGGCCATACCCGCAAGCTGGGTTTGTCCTTCAGTCAGGCCCACTGCTGAAGCCAGCACACTCAAGCCAAGCTGGGTGGCACTGCTACGCGAAGCACGCTCACGTCCATGTTCACGCAAGGCATGCGCCATTTCATGACCCATAATTGCTGCAATTTCATCATCGGTTAATTTTAGACGGTCAATGATGCCAGTATAGAACATGATCTTGCCACCGGGTGCACAATAGGCATTCAGCTCATTGCTCTTGATGGTATTAACCTGCCAGTTCCAGGTGCGTGCATCTGGCCGGTAGACATTGACCTGTGGGATCAAACGATTGGCAATGCGCTGTACTCGCTGTAGCTGGGCAGGATTAGGATTTAATACCCCTTTTTGCCGTGCTTCGGTCAGTACTTGCTGATAGCCCTGTGCAGCAGTCTGGTTAATTTCATCACTGGACACTAGCAACAGCTGGCGACGGTCAACGCCTGTGGCACTATTCATGGTGGAGCTGGCACAACCAGACAGGGCAATGGCAGCCGATAAGCTAAGTAAAGTTAAAATACGCACGGAAGAATCCTCTACAATGGGCTATTTTTAGTGTGAGCTGGCAGGCGGCTGGCAAAACGCATGATAATTGGATCTGTTTTTAGCCAGGATACTGACCAGATTGCTGTTTTAAATCTTGGGGTTAACATAAAACCAAATCAGCAGGGGATTCCATAGGGTTTTTGTAGGTAAATCACAAATTCTCTTTAAAATAGATGAATTATTGATAGGTTTGACTATAAAAACGCCATTTGCAGTGAAAAAATCTGAAAATGCTTGACTCAGCTTCATTACAGGTTAAGATAGCGGCCTACGCGGGAATAGCTCAGTTGGTAGAGCACAACCTTGCCAAGGTTGGGGTCGCGAGTTCGAGTCTCGTTTCCCGCTCCAGATTTTATGTGGTGCCAAAATTCCACAGCTAAAGGCCAGACGATGTTCTGGCCTTTTTGTATTGTTTTTTGCACTTTATGCTGATGGTTATTGTTCTAAACTAAAGTGAATTTAACTTGTGTTTAGCCCGTGGGTTTTTTACCATTTGCATGTTTGATCACTCATGTTTAATCACCCCATCCATTCACTATTTTTATCGTGTTAGTGCTTGATGGCGATACAGGATATATAAAAAAATGACGCAACAGGCAACCTCCATTCATGGCTCAATTGTCGCATTGGTCACGCCAATGCATAACGATGGTAGCGTGGACTGGGACGCGTTGAAGAAGCTCGTCGAGTGGCACATTGAGCAGGGAACACACAGTATTGTCGCGGTAGGAACCACGGGTGAATCCGCCACGCTGGATGTTGAAGAACATGCCCAAGTGATTGAGGCTGTCATTAAGGCAGCAGCAGGCCGTATTCCAATCATTGCAGGCACTGGCGCCAATTCAACCCGTGAAGCCATTGAGCTGACCGAAACTGCCCGGAAACTGGGTGCTGATGCAGCCCTGCTGGTTACACCCTATTATAATAAACCCACGCAGGAAGGCCTGTACCAGCATTATAAGGCGGTTGCCGAAGCAGTAGACCTGCCGCAGATTTTATATAATGTTCCTGGCCGTACTGGTGTGGACATGCATAATGACACCGTAATCCGCTTGGCTGATGTAGACCGCATTGTCGGGATTAAGGATGCCACTGGTGACCTGAATCGTGGCCATGATCTGATTAATCGCCTAGACCAGAAAATTGCCGTGTATTCCGGTGATGATGCCACAGCCTATCGCCTGATATTGCTGGGGGCACAGGGCAATATTTCGGTAACTGCAAATGTGGCGCCAGGTGTGATGAGTCAGGTTTGCGAAGCTGCAAAAGTAGGAAATCGTGAACAAGCTGAACAAGCTGAACAACTTAATAACAGCATTGCCGTGTTGCATCAGATATTATTCTGTGAATCGAATCCAATTCCGGTAAAATGGGCGTTAAGTGATATGGGCCTGATTGGCACCGGAATTCGTCTGCCACTCACTGTTCTGGCAGAGTCTTATCAGCCACAGGTTCATCAGGCATTGTTGGACAGTGGTGTTATTGTGCGCTAACACGCCCTTATTTGAGGATTAACCATGCTGTATCGCGTTGGGCTTGTATTGGGTTTATCACTGCTAACCCTGGCTGTTACCCCGGGCTGTAGCCGCTTTAGCGTTGACAATCATTCGCTGGCCTATAAAGAGGCAACCGTATTGCCGCCCTTGCAGTTGCCTGCTGGTGAAACCCGTCCAATGACTGCTATCTATCCGGCTCCTGCCATTAGCCCTGCTGCCATGCAATCTGCACCAGACTTTGCCAACAAGAAAGGCAACCGGTTTGAAATGCCCCGTCCACAAAACAGCGGCGTCGTGAATGCAGATAATGCCAGTGTGGGCATTGGTGCGCCATCGCGTCCTGCACTGGTGACCGATGGCAATGGTTATCCGCTATTAAAGATTGAAGGTGATGCCAACCGGATATGGGATCTGCTGGCAGCAACTTTAAGTGTGGTCAATATCACAGTGGTTGACCGTAACCAGAGTGCAGGCTGGGTTTCTATTAAAACCAATAACCAAACTGTTTATCTACGTCTGAACCGTGCCGGTACCATCACCACGATTACCGTGCAGGATGAAAAAAATGCGCTGATTGACAAAAATCTGGCGTCTGATGTGCTTGTTCAACTTAACCAAAATTGGCCGGCCTAACGCGGTAATCTCTTTTTAAAAGGTCCTGTAATGGAAAAGCAATCCTTACTTTATACGGGTAAAGCAAAATCAGTTTATGAAACCGAAGATGCTGATCATTTAATTCTGGTGTTTCGTGACGATACCTCTGCCTTTGACGGTAAAAAAGTTGAACAACTGGCACGCAAGGGTAAGGTCAACAACCGCTTCAATGCATTTATCATGCAAAAGTTGCAGGAAGCCGGAATTGAAACCCACTTTGAAAAACTGCTATCCAGCAATGAAGTGCTGGTCAAGCGTTTAAAAATGATTCCGGTTGAATGTGTCATCCGCAATTATGCAGCCGGTAGCCTGTGCCGTCGTCTGGGTATTGAAGAAGGGACAGCACTGACCCCGCCTACCTTTGAGCTGTTCTATAAGGATGATGCGCTGGGTGATCCGATGGTGAATGAGTCACTGTCAGTGACCATGGGCTGGGCCACTGAAGACCAGTTAAAGCAGATGAAGGCACTCACTTATCAGGTGAATGAGGTGCTAAGCAAGCTGTTTGATGCCGGCAATATGCTGCTGGTGGATTTTAAGCTGGAGTTTGGCGTATTCCATGACCGCGTGATTCTGGGTGATGAATTTTCACCGGATGGTTGCCGCCTGTGGGACAAGGACACCAAGAAAAAACTGGATAAAGACCGTTTCCGTCAGGGGCTTGGCAGTGTGGTGGAGGCGTATGAAGAAGTTTCCCTACGTCTGGGTGTGAATTTAAGCGATATTGATTGAGTCTATTGACTAGGCCTATTGGCTTGGCGATGAAAATGACCTGATTTATTCAGGTGCTAAAAAACCGTGGTTCTGACTGGAATTGCGGTTTTTTTATGGGAAAAACTGACAATATTTATTGTCTAAATCTTGTCAAAATGAACTGGGCAGTTCAATATAACGGCAGTTGACGTTTCAGGAAGCAATAATGTCTGTCGTAAAAACAATTCGTCGCCAGGTTTCTAATGCAGGTGGCAAGGCACGCGGAGATGCAGCACGCTTATTGGCACATCTGCCAGCGCCTATGCAGTTGCGTCTGGCCCGCTTAATGGGCTATCAGTATGAATACGCAGGCCTTGATCCCCACATTCGCCTGTTGCTGGCATTCCGCCAGCTGGAAGGTGGTGGCAGTCTGGTTACACGCGATGCAGTGAAAAGCCGTCGCCATTTTCGCCGTGAAATGCTGTCGATTGCTGGAAAGCCCACAGAAGTGGCCCAGGTTAAGAATTTCCAGATTGATGGGCCTGCTGGCAAGTTAAATGTACGCCATTATCTTCCTGAACAGCATCAGGGCGCGCCATTGCTGGTGTTTTATCATGGCGGTGGTTTTGTGGTCGGTGATCTGGATACTCATGATGAAGCCTGTCGCTTGCTGTGCCACCATGGCCGCATGCAGGTGCTGAGCATTGATTACCGTCTGGCACCGGAATATCCAGCGCCAGCGGCAGTGGATGATTGTATTGCAGCATTGAAATGGGCCAAAGCCCATGCAGCTGAACTGGGCGCTGATCCGGCTCGCATTTGTGTGGGCGGTGATAGTGCTGGCGGTAACCTGTCTGCGGTAGTGAGCCAGCAAACCAAAGGAACGCCTGACGCACCTGCCGCGCAGCTATTGTTTTATCCGGTGGTTGATCTGGTGAATGAGTACCAGTCACGTAAAGCCTTTACCCAGGGCTTGTTCTTAAGCGATCTGGATATTGAAGAAGCCAATTATGCTTATGTGGGACTGAGTGACTTGACGCTACAGGACCCACTGGTGACACCAATGCTGGGCGATATGACCAATCTGCCGCCAGCACTGGTGGTGAGTGCTGCCTATGATGTGCTGTGTGACGAAGGCGAAGCCTATGCACATCGCATGCGTGAACTGGGCAACCGGGTGATTCTGGACCGGGTAGAAAGTCATGGTCATGGCTTTATTAACCTGACCTATTTGAATCCTTCGGCCAAGCAAACCACCATCCGGGTGGCACAGGATTTCCGCGTGTTTCTGGACAGTCTGCCTGCCTGAATATCTTGCCAGAATGACTGACAGGTCAGGGCGGCTTAGACTAAAGTCTAATTAATTCGGCTAGGCTGCCTACTGCACTTTGCGTATGATTGCGCGCTTTGAAATAAGGCTTGGAACAAAATTCTAAGCCTTTTTTATTGCCAATTCTGATGCTGCATAAGAGTCATGATCTGACTTGCTGCGGCGATTAACGCGATAGGTGTGTGGTGAAGCAAAAGCAAAGTGTAATTTCGCTGTTGGTCTGTTTACCGCTATGGCTGGCCAGTCAGGCTGGGCATGCGGTTGAGGTGGCGATGGATGGGCCGGGCAAGCTGGAGATTGGCGGGGCAATTCGTGCCAAATACCAGTATCAGGATTTTGCCCAGACTGACAAGAGCAAGCTGGAGTTTGCAGACAGCAAGCTGGTGATTAATTATAGCTCGCCCACCTGGCTGGCTTATGCCGATTATCGCTGCTACCGTACGGAAGAACTCTGTGATTTGAGCATGCTGGTGGATGCATGGGTGGGTTACCAGCTTGATCCACAGCAGCAATTAAGTATTGGCATGATGCCAGTTCCTTTTGGCCCGGGTCAGTATTGGGGCAGTACCTATTACGAAGGCACGGCTTATAATCTGGGGCTGGAAGACACGCATAATCCGGGTATCAAGTACCAGTACAAGACCTCTGGCAACGAGTTGTCACTGGGTTTTTACCCGCAGGATGGCGGTAATTATATTGGTCAAAGCAATGATGCCAGCCGCTTTAGCGCTAATTTGGCCCAGGCTGATGACCTTGCCAACGGCACCAATATTGAAGAAAAAAACATGCTGATTGGCCGGGTTAGCCATCAGTTTAAGCAAAATGCGCAACTTAATCATACTGTAGGTGCATCGTACTGGCATTCAATACTGGAAAATCAGCAAAATGGCCAGTCCGGTGACCGTAATGCCTGGAATGTGTTTAGCAGTAGCAACTGGAAACAGTGGAATACCACCCTGGTAGCCGGGCAGCATCGTCTGGACAATCAGGACATGCAAATACCGGACATCAGTACATTTGGTGCCTTTGACTATAGCTACAATCTGGCCAATGATTATGATTATTACAGTGCCGAGCTGTCCTATAGCTTTGCCAGGCCGTATGGTAAGTTTAGCAATATCAAGCCCTATTTAAACTATAGCGTGATGGACAAGCAGCCAAAAGGTTTTGCCACGTCACAGCGGCTGATTTCCGGGATTGGATTTAATTATGGGCCAATGGGTATTTTTGCTGAATATATGATTGCCAAGAATGA
This sequence comes from Alkanindiges illinoisensis DSM 15370, assembly GCF_000619845.1. Taxonomy (GTDB): domain Bacteria; phylum Pseudomonadota; class Gammaproteobacteria; order Pseudomonadales; family Moraxellaceae; genus Alkanindiges; species Alkanindiges illinoisensis. Next base: position 10,067 of record NZ_JHUX01000007.1, read on the forward strand.
CGCCATGGTGGGTGGTGATGCCAACAGCTATGCGCAGGGCAGCGCCGATGCCGACTGGAAAAAGCTGCTGTATATTTCGATTGGTTATTATTTTTAAGGCGAATAAATCCTCGCCACAAAAAAACACCCCGCTATGATTGCCGGGGTGTTTTTTCATCAGGGCAAAAGATGCTTTTTTGCCCTAGATTGCCTGCATTGCTTTAGGATGGTTTACTGGCATTGCTGGACAAAATGGATAAGCCGGATTGTCCTGCTGGTGTGACCCGGATGATTTCCACTTCAAACACCACATTGCGACCCGCCAGCGGATGGTTAAAGTCAATTTCAGTGATGTCATCATTAACTGATTTCACCACGCCGGGCAGTGTAGACTTGCTTTTGTCCTCAAATTCAATCATTTGATCGACTTGCGGACGCTCGGCAAACTTGACGGTATCAAAGGTTTGCACATTGTCCGGGTTCCACGGCCCAAAGGCATCTTCCGGCGGCAGGTGCACGGTACGGCGGTCACCCGCACGCAGGCCCAGCAGCGCGTTTTCAAAACCGGGCAGCAAATTGCCATCGCCAATGGTCAGGCTCACAGGTTCTGGCCGGATGCGGGTGTTGTCCAGTTCAATGCCATTTTCCAGCGCCACTGAAAAATGCAATTCAACCTTGCTGCCTTCACCAATACGGGTATCTTCATTGGGATTAACAAACTGCGATGTGCCAGCAGGATGGTTTGAATCAGTCATGCGTTACTCCTGAGCCTTAGAGGTATCAGCGCCATTGGAGGCGGCCTGTGCTGTTGCCTGTTGAATCCGGTACTTTTCCAGAAAAAACGTATCAATAATCAGCAGGATGGTGCCCAGTGTGATGGAACTGTCGGCAATGTTAAACGCCGGGAAATGATGGTTTTGGTAATACACATGAATAAAATCCACCACATAGCCCAGCGTAACCCGGTCAATCAGGTTGCCTAGTGCGCCGCCCAGAATCAGGGCAATTGCTAGCGGCAGCACTTTTAGCCGGGTTGGCATGCGCATGAGCCAGATGGTAAATGCAATGGACACCAGTGCGGCCAGCCCAGTGAAGAAATAACGCTGCCAGCCGCCGGCATCTGACAGGAAACTAAATGCTGCGCCATAGTTATGCAGCAGTGTCCAGTTTAAAAAAGGCAAAACAGGCACTGGCTCGGCAAAAGTGAGCTGGGTACTGGCCAGATGCTTGGTGTACTGGTCCAGCACAATGGAAACCAGCGCCAGCAGTAGCCACCACAGGTTGTGCAAGCGGAATGGATGAGCGGTAGACTGGTGATTAGGCATATTGGCGCTCCTCACCCTGACCGACCACATTGATAATGCAGCGTCCGCAAATGGTTGAATGCTCGGCGTGACTGCCAACATCCGGTAACACATGCCAGCAGCGCGCGCACTTGGTGCCTGCTGCTGGAGAAATTTTAACGTGTAAGCCTTCGACCTCGGTGGCTTCGCCCTGATTTTTATCGAATGAATGCAGGTTCACCTGACTGGTAATCAGTACAAAGCGCAGTTCATTACCCAGCTGGTTTAGGATGGGGTACAGCGTGTCATTTGCCCACAGGTCAACCTGAGCCGATAAATTACTGCCCACCAGCTTGGCGTTACGTGCTGCTTCAATTTGCTTGTTGACCGCTGATTTCACACTCAGCAGGGCCTGCCAGTTTTCGGAACTAATCAGATTCGTACCAGTGGCTTGTGGCAAGTCATACCATTCGGCAGTAAACACATATTTTTCCGATTGCTCTGGAATCAGTGGCCACGCTTCCTGCGAAGTAAAGCTCAGGATTGGACTCATCCAGCGTACAAAGGCCTGTACCAGATGATACAGCGCAGTTTGCGCCGAGCGGCGTGCATGGGAATCGGTTTTGGTGGTGTACTGGCGATCCTTGATAATATCCAGATAAAAACCGCCTAGATCATTAATACAAAAACCAGTGAGCTGGCTGCACACCACATGGAAGTTCATATCGTTATAGGCGGCAATAATGCTGTTTTGCACATCGCTGGCGCGCTGGATAATATATTGATCCAGTGCAATGAGCTGATCCACCGGCACCAGATCGGTACTGGGTTTAAAGCCGTTCAGGTTGGCCAGCAAAAAGCGCAGGGTATTGCGAATGCGGCGATAGCTGTCACTCACCCGGCTAAAGATTTCCTTACTGGCGGCAATCTCGTAGCGGTAATCACTGGATGCCACATACAGGCGCAGGCCATCAGCGCCCAGCTGCTTGATGATGTCTTCCAGCGGAATGTAGTTACCCAGCGATTTGGACAGCTTGCGGCCGTTTTCATCCACGGTAAAACCATGCGTGAGCACATTTTTAAATGGCGCGCGCTGGTTAATGGCAATGGAGGTCAGCAGGGACGACTGAAACCAGCCGCGATGCTGGTCGGAGCCTTCCAGATACAGGTCGGCAGGTGACTGTAAATCGTCCCGCTGTTCCAGCACGGCATAATGCGTAGTGCCAGAATCAAACCACACATCCAGCGTATCCTTGATGGCATTGTATTGATCGCTGTCACTACCCAGCAGGCTGGTTTTATCCAGTGAAAACCAGGCTTCAACGCCCTCCTGCTCAATGAGCTGGGCAACCTGTTCAATCAGTTCACTGGTACGCGGATGAAGTTCATTGCTGTCTTTATGCACAAAAAACGGAATCGGCACACCCCAGGTGCGCTGACGGGAAATACACCAGTCCGGACGGCCATCTACCATGGCTTCAATCCGGTTTTTGCCCCAGTCCGGAATCCATTGCACATCCTGAATGGCTGCCATGGCTTGCTCACGCAGGCCGCGCTGCTCCATGCTGATAAACCATTGTGGTGTAGCCCGGAAAATAATTGGCGTTTTATGCCGCCAGCAATGCGGATAGCTGTGCTGGATGGGCTGATGCGCCATCAGCTTTCCAATGGTTTTCAGGTTATCAATGATTTGCGGATTGGCTTTATAAATATGCTGCCCGGCAAAAATCGGTGCAGTGGGTAAATACACCCCGTTGCTGCCAACCGGGTTGTCCACCGCCAGATTGTATTGCAGGCCAACCTTGTAGTCGTCCACGCCATGCCCCGGCGCAGTATGCACGGCACCAGTACCACTGGCAGCGGTGACATGCTCACCCAAAATGACCGGCACCTGACGCTCGGCAATTAATGGATGTTGCAACACCAGTTTTTCCAGTACGGCACCTTTAAATTCAGCCATTATTTTTGGGCTTGAAAGTTGGTAGCGCTCGCAGGCCGATGGCACTAAATCCTTGGCCAGAATCAGAGCCTGTTCACCCGTATCGTTGCTGACTTTAACCAGTTGGTAGTCAATGTCTGGATGCAGGGCAACCGCCTGATTGGCAGGCAGTGTCCATGGTGTTGTCGTCCAGATGACGATATCAGTCGGTACATCAACCGTAACACCCACGCGCTGGCTTAAATCGGCAAGGTCAACCACGCCAAAGCCGACATCAATGGCATCGGATTTTTTATTTTCGTATTCTACTTCAGCTTCAGCCAGTGCAGAGCCACAGTCCAGACACCAGTTGACGGGTTTTAAACCGGCCTGTACATGGCCTGCCGCCACAATCTTGCCCAGGGCGCGGACAATATCGGCTTCCTGCTTAAAGTTCATGGTCAGGTAGGGATTATCCCAGTCGCCCAGCACGCCTAGGCGTTCAAAGTCCTTGCGCTGGATAGCCACCTGACTGGCGGCATAGTCGCGGCATAATTTGCGAAAGGTTCTGGCATCGACTTTGTCACCAACCTTGCCCACTTTTTCTTCAACTTTAAGTTCAATCGGCAAACCATGACAATCCCAGCCCGGTACATACGGCGCATCAAAACCGGACAAAGTGCGACTTTTGACAATAATGTCCTTGAGCACCTTATTCACGGCATGACCCAGATGAATGGAACCATTGGCATACGGCGGGCCATCATGCAGGATGTATTTGGTTTGACCGGCACGCGCAGCACGAATTTGCTGATACAGGCCATCAGCCTGCCATTCATCCAGCCACTGGGCTTCACGGGTGGCCAGATTGGCCTTCATGGCAAAGGCAGTGTCCGGCAGATTCAGGGTACTTTTATAATCGACCCCTTCGGTAGTCTGGCTGCTGTCTTTAGTCGGGTTGCTCATCAGTCACATCATCCTTTAGGCCAGCAGGACGACCCACTGGCAATGAAAACAGGTTAAATCATCAGAAAACTTAAAGCGTCACTGTCGGAAGCATCACTGTCAGAATATTGCTGGCGAAAGGCACGCACGTCATTGACGTCCTGCAAAATTCCAGCCTTGAGCGCTTCCAGTGAGGAATAATTTTTTTCACCATGCAAATAATGCAAAAAAGTCACTCGCACCAGCAGGCCATACAGGTTGGCGCTTAAATCCGGGAAGTGCACTTCCAGCCGCCATTCCGGTTTTTCCTGTGCAATGGCAGGCCGCGTTCCCACATGCGCCGCACCCAGAATACTGTTGGGCTGGTAGCCGGCAATGCCATTTAAACCCGATGGCTGGCCATGGTGTTGCTGCGCCACCCGTTCTGGTAACGACGGCTCATAAATGGTTTGTACCTCGGCCACATAAATGCCATGCAGGCAAGGTGTCAGCCGTTTCAAGGCTACATTAATCGTGGGAAAATCAATGGTACGGCCAATCTGGTCACCATACTGAATCCGCCCGGTAATGCTATACGGCCGGCCCAGCAGTTGTGCTGCAGCCTTGAAATCACCCTGTAACAGGCAATTGCGAATCCGGGTAGAACTCACCCGTTCGCCATGCACCAGCACCGTTTCCAGATTATCAATGGGAAAACCATAAGCACGCAAAAAATCACTGTCGCCAGCACGGTCACAACCAAAGCGGAAATCATCACCCAAAACCAGTGCCATGCCATTAAGCTGGAATTTCAGCAGGTCGGCAAACTGGCGCGCAGTGAGCGAACGAAAGGCCTGATCAAAGCGGGCAATCAGCACATAATCAATGCCCTGAGCACGCAGCAGTTCAATTTTTTCACGCGAGGAGGTAATGCGGGGCGGGGCATCGCTGCCCTTGAAAAATTCCAGCGGCTGCGGTTCAAACAGCATCACCAGTGTCTTGAGGCCATCCGCCTGCGCGCGCTGTTTTAGCGTGTGCAGCATTGCCTGATGTCCCAGATGGACACCATCAAAGTTGCCAATGGTAATTGCCGTGGGCGGCAACTGCATATCGGCAGGCAAGGCATGCAAATGAAGCAACTTCATATCACAAATAAGCGGTCGCAATAAAGTCGCCTAGTTTGCCAGAAAATGCGCATTTCGTCCTGCTTTGTTGAAATTTTCAGCATGGCAAAGCGCAAAAATCCCAAAACAATGCATTTGTTTAAAAATAAATGGGGAAATCCAGGCTTTAAATCAAGCGCTGCACGGTTTTTTTCTTCCACACCAACCGATAAAACCCGGTTTGCAGGATGCACATCAGGGTAAACGCCAGCGCATAGGCAAACCAGATACCCTGCAAGCCATACCAGTGGCTAAACAGCACCGCGCAAGGCAATTCAACCAGTACAATACAACCCACGCTAATCAGCATGGGTAGCAAGACAGTACCACTGGCGCGCATGATGCCTGCAAAAATCGAACCGGCACCAAATAGTAAAATGCTCCATAGCACAATGTGCAGCAGTTGCTGGCCCAGTTCAATCACACTGGGATCGGTAATAAACAAAGCCATCAGATGCCGTGAAAACACATAAGCCAGTACAATCAGCACGCCAGTAAAGGCCAGATTCATGATGAGTGCGGTACGGGTCACACAATTCAGGGCTTCATCCTTGCCGGCACCAATGGCTTGCGCCGCAAAAATAGAACCAGCAATGGCAATGGACATGGCTGGAAACTGCACATAGCTCAAGACCTGATTGATGGCCCCGTAGGCTGCTGTAGCCTGTGCGCCATAGTGATTGACCAGTCCAATAATCACAATGCCGGAAATAGAGCTGGTGACCATTTGCAGGGCGGTGGGCAGGCCAAGGCGCAGGATCAGCTTGGTAATTGGCCAGTCAAAGCGAATATGTGCAATCAGCTGCGCATCGGGTGCCAGCGGATGCTGCTTATGGCGCATATAAAAAAACAGATACGTCAGCACGACCAAAAAGCCCACAATGGTGGCAATGGCAGGCGCCTGAATGCCCATTTGCGGCAGGCCCACCCAGCCCTTGATCAAGGCCGGCGTGGTAACAAGTCCGACAATAATGGACAGTACCATGGTAATCATCGGTGTGATGGAATCACCTACGCCGCGCATCAGTGAGGTATAGACGATAAAAACAAACAGTAGCGGGCTACCCAGCAGCATCAGGCGTGAATAGTCAGCCGCCAGTGGTATAATTTCCGCTGGTACGCCCAGCAGGTTGAGCGCCTGATGGGTAAAGCTGACCCCAACAATGGCAATCACGATGCCCAGAGACATCACCAGTGCCAGTGTATTGCCGGTAATTTGCTTGACTTTCTCGACGTCATGCGCGCCCCACGCCTGACCAATCAGCACACTGGCGCCTGCTGCGAGACCAATCACAAAAGACAGCAGGAAAAACAGGATGGGAAAAAACACGGCTACCGCAGCCACCGCATTGACACCCAGCAACTGTCCCACAAAAATGGTGTTAATGGTGCCAGACAGTGACTGCAAGATATTGGTGATCAGCAGCGGCACCAGAAATAATAAAAATGGTTTCCAGAGCGTGGATACCGAGGATAAGTGCTGGATGGATAAGGGACGGCTGGGCACGGAATAATTACGCCTAAGATCAGTTTAAGGAATCATGAAAACTGTTATAACAGGCTGACCCAACCTAAGTCATTACTAAATCACTATTTTATAACCAACTATCAGGCTGGCTTAACACAGCACTACAAAATCAAAAAGCTCTGATCAATTTTGGTACAGCATTACAGCATCAAATGAATCTGCATTTCGCCTATCAAAAAACCCAGTACCGCGCCCACAATAATCAGTGACCATTCATCTTCCTTGAACGCCGGGCGCAACATGCCTTCAAACTCTTCCGGCGTCAGTTGCTGCATGCGGGTCACCAGCGTGTTGCGCACATCCATGGCATCTTCGGCATAGGATTCCACATGCTTCATGGTTTCCGGCAATTGCGCCATAATGCGGGTGGCCACCTGTTCCTTGAGGCGCTGGTATTTTTCACCGCCCATGGCATATACCACCAACGGACGTACAATGCCGGCCTGTAAGTCAATTTCCTGTTTCACATGGCGGCTCACCAGTTCAATCACCCGCGCTGAGTGCGTACCGGAAAACAGCTCTTCCATCATGTTGCGCGAGGTCAGCAGTTGCTTGGAAATGAGGGCAGCATAATCGGCAGCCACTTCATTTTGTCGCTTGATAAACAAACCCTGAATGGTAAAGCCCATGATTTTTTTCGGGCGCAACGGCCTAAACATCATTTGCAGCGCAATCCAGTCACTAAAAAAACCGACAAAACCACCAAAGGCCGGCAGCATCCACGGTTGCTTGAACAGCACCCAGCACACCATTTGAACCACGCCAATGCCAAAACCAAAGAAAAACCCGGCATTGCTAAAAAACTTAAATTCCTGCTTGCCCACTTTTTTAAAAATATCATTGAGCAAGCGTTTGTCTTTGAGCAGATTGCTGATCACCATGTGCTTGATGTCAAAATAATGCACCACATCTTTTTGTACTTCGGTCATGATGTGTTCCACAATTTCCGGTGCCTTGGCCTGCACCCGGCGGATCAGGCGCTTGCGGGCAAATTCCGGCATGCCTTCCCACAGACCCGGCTGGTATTCCTGTGCCACTTCACGGGTAATTTCCGCTGCTGCCGCCATCATGGGCAGTTCAATTTCCTTGGCAATGCGCTTGGGGTCCAGCCGTGCAAAAATCTCCTCAGGGCGGATCAGCTTGCTGGTCATCAGCTCCACCGCCACAGTGGCCATTTTTTCAGCCTTGCGCGGCACAATGCCCTGCCAGCCAATCGGCAGGCCAAACAGCCGGATTCCCTTGAATTCCAGCGGCGCAAACATCATTTGAATGGCAATAACCTTGGTCACATAACCAATAAAGCCACTGATAAACGGAATGGACAGGTAAAGCCACAAATGCTGCTGGAAATCAGCAATGATTGACTGGAACATGCAGGTGAATCCTGATTATTGTTGCTGTGAAAATGAGCGAATTTTTATCAAAAACAATATAAAAACAGCTGGCCCGCTTTGACCTGAACGCATTATTGCCCATGCGTGCGCAGGCATTATCATCATTTTGATGAACACTGTCACATTTTAACGCTAAATATGACGGTTCTACATCGGAATATTTTCAACCAGCGCCCGGATTATTCCCAGAATCAGGCCAATGAATGCGCCCACCACCACGCCATTCACCCGGATCATGTGCAAATCGCCACCCACTTCGCTTTCAATCTTGGCAATCATTTCGCGTGAATCCCATTCATGGATGCGCTGGCTAATATAGCGGATGACCTTGTCGGCATAATCGGTACTAAAGGTTACTGCCAGTTTTTCAATTTCGCGGTTAAGCACCTGACGCACGTCCTGACTGGTTGTAATGTTTTTGCCCAGCCGGATAATGGCAGTTTTCAGGTTATGCGCAATGGCGGACTGCTCACTTTGCAAGTCGCCCTTAATGGCATCGCGTAAGATGACAATTGCCCCGGTTAAAAAGTTCACCACCGCCGGGCTGTCCAGCAGGGCATTCTTGGTGCTGTTGAGCTGTTGCGCAGCGGGTGATTCCGGGTCACGCAAGGCCAGCATCAGCTGTTGTGATTGCTGTTCCAGCCCAACGCGCAACGGATGTTCCGGGTTTTCCAGAATTTGCTCTACCTTTTGCATAAAGGCATTAATGATGCGGCGCTGTACGTCAATGCCTATCAGGCCAGCACCCCATGCCAGTGTGCCCACACCCAGCTCGTTAAACATGCGGCTGGCCAGTGCCCGGGCTTTTTCCGGATTGTTTTTTACCCAGACATGGGCCGTATCCAGCCCGCGTTGCAGCACATCCTCATGGAAGTCATTTTCCAGTACTGCACGGATCAGCTCGCTACTAAGGTGATGCATGTCGGTATTTTTGGCCCATTGCACGATATTTTTTTGCATGAACTCGCTAATGGTGTCCTGCCCAAAGAAATCCAGAATGCGCGGGGCAGTTTGCTGGAACAAATCGGTGATTTGCTGGGCATTGGCCGACTGGGCAAGCCAGTTACCCGCCATTAAAGTGACATCGGTACGTTGCAGCGACTGACGCACAATGTCCGGCGACAAAAAGTTTTCCTGCACAAAACGGCCCATGGATTCAGCAATGCGGGCCTTGTTGCGCGGAATGATCTCGGTGTGTTCACGCAGCAGGCGCGGCAGCGGCATCTTGCCAAACGGATTGCGGAACAGCACGGTAATGGCATACCAATCGGCAAGCCCACCCACCACACCAGCTTCAGCAGCCAGCATGAGAATATGCAGCAGCCAGGCATAGTCCGGCAAAAACTTCACCAGAATCAGCAAAATAATCCAGCAGCTTGCAGCAATGATCAGGGCCATCTGGGCCAGTGCACGGCTGCGGGCAAGCTGGGGAACGGCATGGCTGGTTTCGGTCATGGCAAGGCTTCACCGCAAAAATTCTGGAGTGTTGATTTTAGTTATAGAGGAACATAGTTTCCTTGGCAATATGCAAATTCTTTTTAGAATAATTGGTCAGATAATAACGCTTATAGGCAGGATCAAGCAGTCATTATTAGAGAGGCCGCACGCCACTGGCCATTTTCAAGCTGCCATTTTTCTTCAATGCTGATTTGAATGGACATTGAATAAACTATTCCTGTCACATGGTATTCTGTAGCACTGAGTTGATAAAATTGCAGGTCTTTTTCCAGTAAGCGTTCTGGTTGCCATTTGCTCTGTTTAACTAAATTTTTAATCTGCTGATAACGCAGATCGTTGTTAGTCATGTGATTGTTTTCCTGAACAAAAAACTCATCAGTTTCCAGCATCTCAAGCAATGCATGGTTGCCTGAATAATACGCTTCAATCCATTGATTCCGGGTATTTTTAAGTGTCTGCATGATTGTGCTCATTATTTTAATATCAAAAATTATAGACAGGATTAAATCACTTGCCTATACAAGATTTACGTTGTTAATGATCAGTTTTATTCCACCAGCCGGGACTGGGCAAATACTGCTTTAAAGATGGTGCCCTGACCGATTTTAGACTGGATATCCAGATAGCCTTCATGTTGCGCCAGTACGTGCTTGACAATTGCCAGCCCCAGTCCTGTGCCACCAGAATCACGGCTGCGCGCACTATCCACCCGGTAAAAGCGTTCGGTGAGGCGTGGAATATGATAGGCCTCAATACCAATGCCGTTGTCTTCTACATAAAAATAGCCATGTTCCTGATCTGACGACCAGCCAATATGAATGACGCCGCCCTTGGGGGTGTATTTAATAGCATTGGTAATCAGGTTGCTAAAGGCACTGGCAATTTCCAGCTTTGATCCCAGCAGGTTGCAATGGCTTTCAATATGCAGATTCAGGGTATGGCCATAGTCGCTGTTATAGGCTTGCGCATCATCAAACAATTCATTGAGCAGGGATGCCATGTGGATTACCTGATCCTTGTTGGTCAGTTCCTCATTTTCCAGACGTGACAGCAGTAGCAAGTCATTAACCAAGGCATTCATGCGCCGGGTTTGCTGCTGCATTTGCTTGAAGGCGCGTTGCCAGCGTGCACTGACATCCTGCTGCTCACCGAGCATTTCCAGATAGCCACTAATCACCGTTAATGGCGTGCGCAGCTCATGCGACACATTGGCCACAAAGTCCTTGCGCATTTGTTCCAGCCGGTGCAAATGGGTAATGTCATAGGCCAGCAGCAAGAATTCATGGTCACCGAATGGGGTCACTTCACACTGGATAAAATGCTGCGGTTTTACCCAGGAATCCAGCTTGATTCCATTCGGATAGTCATGCAGGTTTTCAAAATAATGGGCAAATTCCGGGTCCCGGATAATATTGAGTACCGGACGCTGCACATCCACGGCTTTTAAGCCCAATACTTGTTCGGCAGCCGGATTCCACCATTCCAGATGCTGCTTGCTGTCAATCAGTACCACAGCATCCTGTAATGCAGAGATCGAGGTTTGTGCGCGGGCAATGGTATTGATCAGCTCGGTCTTGGCCTGCTTTTCCTGACGCTGGTAGCGATACAGCAAATACAGGATTTCGCCCAGCACACCAGACAGCTCGGGCGGGTTTTGCTCGGGCTGAAAACGGATCCAGTAATAAATCTGGTAAAACGCGCGAAACTGCAAACCAATAAACAGCACCAGTGCAATCACCAGACAGGGCCACAGCGCATGGCTCAGCAAGCCAATCACGGCAGCAATAATAAGCAGAACCAGACACAGCCGCAGGTCTTTCACCAGATCACGCCAGATGGGCAGGGTGTTAAGGGGAAGACGTTGCGGTGGCAGGTTTTTCAGGTTAAAACGCTTGAAGTTAAGGCTTTTAAGATTCATGCAGGATGTGTTCTGGCCCTAGGGTATTCGCTTGCTTATGCAAGGTATTATAAAGATCTATAGCCTATCAGGTGTATTGATCGGTACGGGTGGAAAAACGGTAGCCTGTACCGCGCACGGTTTGCACAAAACGCTCTACGCCATACGGTTCCAGAATCTTGCGCAGGCGACGGATATGCACATCAATGGTACGGTCTTCAATATACACATTGCCGCCCCACACCTGATCCAAGAGTTGCGCACGGGTATAGGCCCGTTCCGGATGGGTCATAAAAAATGCCAGCAGCCGGTATTCGGTAGGGCCAATATCAATGATTTTGTCCTGATAGCTTACACGCTGACTGACCGGGTCCAGCAGTAAATCTTCGGCTTCAATCAATTTTTCATTGTTCAGTGCATTGCTGCGGCGCAATACGGCCTTGATGCGTGATACCAGCTCGCGGGTGGAAAACGGCTTGGTCATGTAATCATCGGCACCGGCATCCAGACCCTGCACCTTGTGGTCTTCCTCGCCCCGTGCAGTCAGCATGATCACTGGAATTTCGGCCAGTGTTTCATCGCGCTTAAGGCGGCGGCACAAATCCACGCCACTGGTGCCGCCGGGCAGCATCCAGTCCAGCAGGATAATGCAGGGACGCTGGTCTACAATCATCTGGTGTGCCTGTTTGGCATCACCGGCCTGCTGACAGCTAAAGTCAGACATTTCCAGTGCGGTGTGAATCATCTCGCGGATTGGTGATTCATCATCCACGATTAAAATATAATCATCTTTCATTGTTATGCCCTTATTGGAACCACCTGTGTTCGATTCCGCTATGCTAATTTTGCTATGGATCATGCAGCGATTAATAAAGCCACCTGATGGGTTCAGGGTTTAGGCTTGTGATATGACAGTCCTATTACAAAGGCAAAAGATGACAGTTTTATTGCAAAAATCCCCATTTGCCTGAAATAAGCCATTTTTTAGCAAAATAAAGCACAGGTATACGCCAATCCCGCAGGGCAATATGGCTCGAATTACTCCTGCGGTTCCTTTTCCATCCACTGCAATATGGACAAATAGGCCACTTGACAGGCTGCCAGTACCTGCGGCAGTGGCTCACGAAAGCCACCAATCACCCAGCGCATGGCAATGTGGGTGACAAAACCATTTAAGCCAGTAGACAATAGCGACAGGTCAGCCTTGGGCACTGGTTTCTTGGGAAACATCAGCATCATAAAAGCCTGAATCATGCGATCAAAGCGGGATACAGCTTCACTAATGGTGTTGCCATGCATTTCATGCACTAAAATCGCATCAATAAACAGGATACGGGCCATGCGTGGATCATCCTGCAGAGACTTGAACATGGCGGTTAAGCCTGCCTCAATCATCAGGCGTGCTTCAGCCTTGCTTTGCATCACCGCTGCCAGAATATTTTGCTGCAGCTGTTCAATCAGGCGCAAATAAATGGTCTTAAATAACTCTTCACTGCGCTTGAATGACTCATAAAAGTAGCGTTCGGTCAGCTTGGCCTCATTGCAGACATCACGCACGGTCACCGAAAAAAAGCCTTGTGTACCATACACCTGCAAGCCTGCTTCAATCAGCTTTTCACGCCGCTCATTCTGGCGCTGCTCCAGACTCAGGCCCTTAAAACTGCGGCGCTTGCTCACACTGCGGCTGCCGGGTTTTTTGCTGGCCGGCTTTGCTGGCGTGCCTTTATCTTGATCATCGGGCACAGTGTCTGGCTGATCCGTTGTATCGGATTGGGCTAGTGGCATGGGAGGCAGGGTGTTTTCCGTAACAGGCACAACAGGTGAAGTGCCTTGCGGTTTGGATTGATCATCAGTCATTGTCTTGGTGCTGGTCTCTGGCAACACGAGGTTGAATAGGCAATTCAGCATGCCATATTCTGCCCGGACTGTCATCTTTCTCAATAAATGCCAGATTTTGTGTGAAAGTACGCCGCTTAAAAAGCATTAAGAAAATACTTTTAGCAGAAAAATTAAGACAGCTATGCACATATAACGCTACAGTTAAACGTCTTTAGCCATGCATCCATATGCAAAAGCCGCAATTCCCTTGAAATACCCGAAGATCAGGTGGGAATTGCGACCAAGTCATTGACCCTGTCAGGCTTAAACTATTCAGGCTAAAACCAGTCAGGATTGAACCGGCAAATTGGCTTCCTGATTAAGCAGACCAACAAACTGCCGGGTGGCCCATAAGCCCACCACACTGGTGTGTAATGATGGCGCAAGGTATGGGATTAACAGGTAAAACGCCTGTTCAGAGTTATCGCGTTCTACCAGTTTTTGCGCGAGATCGGCCAGATCAGCATTTTTACTGTTGAGCGCCTGCTGAATAGTCAGGGTTTGTGATGGCGCAATCTCGACATGGCGATGCACTGCCCGATAACGGCGAATGCGTGGCGCCTCAGGGCTGTTAAGCCAGTCACCAGCAATCCAGTCATAGATAATTTGTTGTTCGGCATTGCTAAATACACCAAACATGACTGCTTTTTCACCATGAATCAGGTGCCAGAAGCGGCTGTTTTCCGGATTTTCATGGCGCTTGATCCAGCCTGCTTCTTCCAGTACGTCAATAAAGCGGCCCATGTCATCGCTGTTGGACAGCCATTCATTAATCGAATGGCCTGCCAGACGGCAATAATTACCATGGGCAAACTGGCCAACTACTGCCTTATGTTTGAATACATCGGTAATGGCTTCTTTAAGATCAATTCTCTGAATGATTTGTTCAGTGCCCATGCCCAGATTATTAAGCATATAACCGCGTCGGATGCGCTGATAAAACTCGTCGCGTTCCTTAAATAACGGCAGCATGGCATACACGGCTTCAACCGCCTGCTGGGCATGGCCATTGTGCGCATTATCTACAGTCACATGCAGGCTAAAATAATAAGGGTCAATGCCCAGTTCATCCAGCTCATAAGTGGTAATCAGCAAATGCAGTGGCATTTGTTCATAACCCAGATTAAAGCCAATCACTTCCGGCATAAAATCCTGACCCAGCAAACCCAGCGCCAGCTGAATGCAGCCCTGATGATAATATTCATCCGGCAAATTTGTAGCCAGTGGAATACCTTCTTTTGACATCAGTTGCTGATAGAGCAATACATGGTTCTGGGCGGATAGGCCATTGCCCAGCTCATCCAGATAGGTGCGAATTAACTGGTGGCAATTGATGTCATGCCAGGATTGCAAGGTGCCGTATAGCCATGAACCATCCACGCGCTTAGTGGGTTCAACATGCTGTAAAAACAGTAAGGCTTCGCTCTTGTTGGCAAAATAGCGACGTGGCGCGCCCTGCTTGCGGGATTTTAAATATTGCTGGTAGGCATAGCCGGTACGCTCGGTATGCTGCTGCATCCATTGTGGTAAATCTTCCGGGTTTTCCGGCAGGTCACAATGCTGTTTGGCCACCCAGCCCAGTTGCTGCTGCAAAAAGGCCTTGGCCTGACGAATGGTGGACGCCCCGGGATAAGCCTGTAAAAAATTCTGATAAAACTGACGATAGGTTTGAGGTTGTGCTGCATCTGCCTGTGGCACGTTGCCGGGCAACTTCCCCAAAAAGAAATGATTCAAAATATTCTTTTGCAAAGCTAGCATCTTGTTGTTCCTACTACAATTCCTGAACATGATTACAGCTTTATTTTTAAAAATAGGGTGTAAAGTTTTGTGGTACAGACTCAGCAATATCAGTGTTGCTGTTACGTTTAATACCCGGCAGTTTGATCGTGCTTAACGGTTTCCCTTTTAAAAATCATGCCTTAACAGGAAAAAAGCAGATGAACCAGATGCAGGCCTTACAACATAGTGTCACGGGACTACAACAGGATGTAAGGCAATTTTTACACTGGCTACAAAGCCAGGATTATCAGTTCACCACCATTAGCCCCACCAGTCATACTGCCTATCTTAAACGCAGTGGCAAAACTCAGGCAGCCAATTTAACTGATGTTTTTGGCTGGTCGTTGCCATTTAAATCCAGCCTGCTGCCAGATTTTATTTTTAGATTATTGCTCAATAACCAATTGCTTACCCAAAAGCAAAATTTATGGTGCAGCCAGATTCGGGTGTCCAGCCTGAATAGTCATTTGCTGGTGCATTCCGCCTATCCCACGGCAGAGGAAAATGCGGTGTTTTTTGGGCCAGACACCTATCGTTTTATTTATGCCCTGCAACATCACCTCAACCAGCATCGGCCTGCCATTACACGGGCTATTGAGCTATGTAGCGGAGCAGCACCTGCCACCATCAGTCTGGCCCATTATGCCCCCAAAGCCGAGATTTTTGCGGCTGATATTAACCCGCTGGCGCTGACCTATGGCGCGATTAACAGCAGTTTGAACGGCGCCGAACAGGTACAGGCCGTGCATAGCAATTTGTTGCAGCAGGTAGAGGGACAGTTTGACCTGATTACCGCCAATCCGCCTTATCTGGTAGATCGGCACCAGCGTTTGTACCGGCATGGCGGTGAGTTGCTGGGTGCTGAACTGGCGCTAAATATTGTGAAGCAATCTCTGCCACGGCTTAGCTTGCATGGCACCTTGCTGCTTTACACTGGGGTAGTGATTGCGCATGGCAAGGATTTGTTGCAACAGGCTGTGCAGCAGCATCTGGCAGGGTTTGGCTCGAAATTTTCCTTTAATTATCAGCTCATTGATCCCGATATTTTTGCTGACGAACTCAATGAACAGGATTATCCGGGTGCGGAACGAATTGCAGCCGTGGTTCTGACCATTAGCCGCAATACCTGAGCAGTCTAAATTGCCTGAAAAACAGTCTAAAAACCAGCCTGCTTTATAGCAAGCCTTGTCCATGCAGGGCTGACTGCTAAAACTGATGGCGGCATGACTGGTTTTGAAAATTTCTGCCATCGACAGCCCGCAGTAATCTATTACCCTTGCAGATCATTGGCGCATAATATTTATTGACAATAGGTATTGTCAAAATTATAGTGCTTAACCATGTAGCAGGTTTTCTTCGACACCGTGTACGGTTTAACCAGGAAAGTTCAGTATGAAAGATTTTAACAATAAAGTGGCGGCCATTACTGGCGCAGGTTCAGGGATTGGTCAGCAGCTTGCCATATTACTGGCCAAACAGGGCGCACACCTGTCCTTGAGCGATATCAACGAGCAGGGACTGGCTAAAACCGTTGAGCTGGTCAGCAGCTACCCGGTTAAAGTCACCACGACCAAGCTGGACGTATCCAGCCGTGACGGGATCAAGGCCTGGGCTGAACAAACTGTACAGGATCATGGCAAGGTAAACCTGATTTTCAACAATGCTGGCGTTGCGCTAGGCAGTACTGTTGAAGGCATGAGCTATGAAGAACTGGAATGGCTGATGGGCATTAACTTCTGGGGTGTGGTATATGGCACCAAAGAATTTTTACCCCATCTGAAAGCCAGCGGTGACGGCCACATCATTAATATTTCCAGCCTGTTTGGCCTGACTGCCCAGCCAACCCAAAGTGCTTACAATGCCAGTAAATTTGCCGTACGTGGCTTTACCGAAGCCTTGCGTCAGGAGCTGGACATTCAAAACAATGGCGTGAGTGCTACCTGTGTGCATCCGGGCGGTATCCGTACCAACATTGCCAATGCAGCACGCATGAACGACAGTATTCGTAGCCTGGGCATGAACCCGGAAAAAGCTGGTAAGCAGTTTAACAAGCTGCTGCGTACGCCACCTGAAGAAGCCGCGCGCCAGATTCTGGAAGCAGTTCGCAATAATGACCGACGCCTGCTGATTGGTAATGATGCCAAAGTACTGGAACTGATCCAGCGTATCATGCCAGCTGGCTATCAAAAGGTGGTGGCATTTGGGACTAAGCTGCAACAGCGTGGTGCCAAGTAAGGCTTGAATCAGCAAAATTTGAATCAGCTTTGAAATACAGCTAACACCGGTTGAAGCAGGGCTAAACCAGTGTAAATAAAAAAAGGCAGCATAGCTTAGTATGCTGCCTTTTTACATTAACATTCATGCGCGGTGACAGCCATAGAAGCCCTGTTAAGCCAGTCTTCTAAGACCAAATGCCAATGTTGAGCAGACAGTGTTGTGGTTAAAATCATATTTTTAACAGGCATTAGGATAAAAACTGCTCATAACTGTTAAGTTTTACTCAAACAGTTCAAAAAAAATTAAATTAAAGTAAAAAATTAAGCAATTGAGCATTTAAACTATTGTCATAGGTGATTTATAAGTTGAATATATATTCGCTTTTTGCTTGATATACTTCTTCAAGTAACAAAGGGGAAAAGATCAATTAAACTGATCTGATTTCAAATGCTTGAAAATTAGGTGGGTTGAGGCGTTAAACATTATGACAAGTGTCGATGATAAAAGTAGATGCTTGCATATCTGTCAATCAAGCCAGTTAATCAAATAGCGAGTCATTCAAATCAGTGGTGACTTAAAGCACTACTGATTTAAATAACTAGGGAGGGTTATTGTTATGCGCAAGCAGCCACAGCAAAAACGGGCCAGAGAACTGGTCAACCGGATTTTAAAAGCCACTGAAAACTATATTGGCTTGCATGGTCTTGAAGACTTAACGACTCCCAAGATTTCTGAACATTCTGGTATTAGCGTTGGGTCTATTTACCAGTATTTCAGCAATAAGCAGGAAATTATTGAAAGCCTGCTGGAATATAAAAGCCACGAGCTTGGACAGGATTTTAAGCAGTTTGTGCTGTGTCACAGTTTTCCGGATTTAAAAAGCATGATTACGGCCAGTATTGATTTTGGCTTCGAACAGCTCCAGGCCAACAATGGCTATTACCTTGAAATTCTGCGTCACTGGCACAGCTTAAATGGCCAAAAATCCATACAAATTCTGCAAACGCATTTTTCAGAACTATGCATGTACATTCTAGGCAAGTTTTATACCGGACAACATCCGGAACGTCTGGAGCTTAAGGTATTTATTGTGGTCAACAGCACAATCCAAACCATCATGAGCTATTGCTCGCAGGGCATCAATAAATATAGTGAACAGGACATCAAGCAGGAGCTGACCGAGATGATTACAGGCTATCTGGAAAAATAAAAAAGCTGACTAAAACACAGCCAGCTTTTTAAATAGGGTATTACGTGGTTTGATTTACTTGCGTTGTTCCACCACCAGTGAATCAATCCCGCTGTTTTGCAGCAGGCTTTGGGCATTCAAGGCTTCGGCGCGGTTGGCAAATGGCCCGGAAACTACCCGGAACCAGGTTGAACCATCGGCCAGCGTGCTTTGACGCACATCGGCAGGCAAGCCTACCAGCAGGATTTCAGCGCGTCGTGCGTCGGCATCATCCGGATTCTGGTAGCTGTTCACTTGCAGAATATACTGTGGCAGGGTGGCCGTGGTGATTTCTACCGGGTCACTGTGATCCGCATTAATATCATCTGGGACAGTGGGCTCAACAGCAGGGGTACTGGGCGTTGCAACAATGATATTGTCCGCCGCGTTGTTGGGATTGGCAGGTACGGCTTCATCCGGCACAGGCGTGACTTGTTGCTTGGGCAGCAAATCGTAGAACTGGTAGTCCTTGTTGGTTTCATCCGCACTGGATTCGGTCGATGTTGTCCGGGTCGCGTCAATGGGCCGATTGGCAGGACGCCAGGGTTGCCATAAATACAGCAGCACCATAATAAACAGCCCCAACAGCATGCCAAAAATCATCCATAACCATCCGGGGATCAATTTCTGGTTGCTGGGTTCTTTAACCGGTGGACGCTGGGTCGCGCCCCGTGGAGCTTTGCCAAACACAGTCTATTCCTCAATGAACAACTATTTTTCTAACCCAAAATCGGGATTTCTGGTCTTGCGGCAAGGTGAAGCAGGGCTTCATTATTCTTGCCGTTTTACATCGCTATCTCAGGCATAGCCTTCAGTCTTGCGACCATGCTCTATGCCTTGTGAATGGGCAGATGAGGCATGTATGCCGCAAGACGAAGTGGTTTTGCTAATCCATTCTCATTACATGGCCATCTCAGGCATAGCCTTCGATCTTGCAGCGATACGAAACAATGTTTCGCCTACATCGCTTCAGGTGCGGAGACGCCCAATAAAGATAACCCATTTTTAAGCACTTGTTGTACGCAATATGCTAATAACAGACGAGCTTTAGCCAGTTCAGGCTGTTCTGCAAAAATCTTGATAATCGGGTGGGTGTCATACCAGCCATGTAACTGTCCGGCCAGCTCTTTTAAGTAATTGCCCAGTTGATGTGGTTCATACTGCTGGGCAGCCCGGGCCAGTACATCAGGATAAGCCGCCAGCTTAGTAATCAGTTCACTTTCTGCCTCACTGGTAAGCTGGGCTTTATGTGCATTTAATTCATCAAACTGAATTTCGCCGAGCTGGCTGCTAAAATTATTGAACAGCCTGCAAATCCGCGCGTGCGCATACTGAATGTAGTACACCGCATTGTCCTTGCTTTGCGACACGGCAAGATCAAGGTCAAAGTCAATATGCTGCTCGCTCTTGCGCATTACATAATAAAAACGTGCTGCATCGTTGCCCACTTCTTCACGCAATTCACGCAAGCTGACAAACTGGCCAGAACGCGATGACATTTGCACCATTTCACTGCCACGCCACAGGCTGACAAACTGTACCAGCAGCACGGTGAGCTTTTTGGAATCAAAACCCAGTGCATCAATGGCCGCTTTAACCCGGCTAATATAACCGTGGTGGTCAGAACCCCAGATGTTAATCACTTCATCAAAGCCACGCTGGAACTTATTCAAGTGATAGGCAATGTCAGCAGCAAAATAAGTGGTCTGGCCATTGGCACGCTTGACCACACGGTCTTTTTCATCGCCAAAATTAGTGGACTTAAACCAGATATTGCCATCTTTCTCATACAAAAAGCCATTTTGATCCAGTACTTCCAAGGCTTCGGTGATTTTGTCCTTTAAGGTGGCTTCACTAAACCACTGGTCAAAGGTTACGCCAAAATCAGCCAGGTCGTCCTTGATGTCATCCAGAATCACCTGCAATGCAGTCTGGTGAAACAGCCGATAATCCTCTGCACCCAGCAATTGCTGTGCGTTATGGATCAGGCCATCAATATGTTTTTCCTTGTCGCCGGACAGCAGCACCTTGTTGCCATCTTTGTCCAGTTCCGCAGCATACTCGGCGTCACTGGGCACATTGGCAAACAGCGCATCTACCGGGCGGTTAAACTGGTTGCCATACTGATCAAAAATTTTCTGGGCAATATCTTCGGTCACATACGCGCCACGATAGCCATTGGAAGGAAACGTCAGGCTTTGGCCGCACAATTCCAGATAGCGTAAAAAGGTACTGGTGGCCAGAATATCCATCTGGCGACCGGCATCATTGACATAATATTCGCGCTGTACCGTCCAGCCAATTGCTTCAAGCAGGTTAGCCACCGTCATGCCATAAGCAGCACCCCGGCCATGTCCCACATGCAGGCTGCTGGTCGGGTTGGCGGACACAAATTCAACCTGTGCTTTTTTGCCATTAAACTGCTGGCTGCGGCCAAACTGGCTGGTTTGCGCAATAATTTGATCCAGCACGGCAAAACGCTGGTCATCATTTAAAAAGAAATTAATAAAACCGGGGCCTGCAATTTCAGCCTTGCTGATTACATCCACCTGCGGCAGGGCAGTCAGTATTTTTTCGGCCAGATCACGCGGTTTTAAACCTGCAACCTTGGCGGCAATCATGGCCACATTGGAGGCAAAATCACCATGACTACGATCACGGGTTCGGCTCAAGCTGCTATTGTTTTGAAAGTCCTGTGGCAAAACGCCCTGCTGTTTCAGGCTATCGATGGCAGTATCAAGTGCGGATTGGATCGCAGTGTTCATAAGTGATTAAAATGCAAAAACGGAAAGCTGCACAATATAGCAAATTTGCAGTAAAAAAGGGCAGCCTCGTCCGACAGGCCTATAAAACTCATCTTATATTAGTAATAAAATAGATATATCTTTTTAGAAAAATAATGCTATAGTGCCCAAGCAATCTCTCAATTGCCGTAAACGTTTACGTGAATCAACGTATTAATGATTAAAGCGGTTAAGGAGCATTAAAATGATGTCAAACCCAAAAAAACCAGTGATGCTAAATTCTTCATCAAAATTTAAAAAATTACCTGCGCGTTATATGGCTGTTGTCATGCCACTGATTCTATCCGGCATGATGAGTGCCGTGGTGTCGCTCATCAGCACCCTAAAAAGCCTAGGGCTACAACCTGATCTGCCAGGAATCTGGTTGGGTACCTGGCTGATTTCATGGATTGTGGCATTTCCCACGGTGCTTATTGTACTGCCGATTGCGCGGCGCTTTGCCTTACTGTTTGTGCAGGCGCCGCAACCTTAAGCCAGGAGCCAGCTTAAAAATTCAATCTCAAAAAGGACAATATTTGCTGTCCTTTTTGTCCTAATCCTTATAGTGGTTAGCCCGTTAATCTCCTAATAGCTGCTCCAGCAATTCCTGCGAAGGTGCAAAAAAGTAGGCGCCATTGACTGGTTTGGTAAAATGCAGCAAACGGTCATGCAGGCCATCTTCGGTTTTGCCATGCATCCGCGCCAGCATGCGGTTAATAATACTTAAATCATTGGTGTAACCCACAAAAAACAGGCCCATATCGCCACTGGCATTGCCATAAGGCAGGCTATGGCGCACGATTTCCAGTTCTTCACCATTTTCTTCAATGACGACCCGTGAAATATGCGCATTCTTGGGCTTGATGTCGTCTGGCAGTTCCACACTATCCAGCTTGGTACGGCCAAACACATCTTCCTGTGCGGTGGTGCGTAGCTGGTTCCATTTATCCAGATCATGCACAAAGCGCTGGGCGAAAATAAAACTGCCCTCATAAAATTCACCATTTTCCTCAGGCAGCAGCGCCACCTCGGCACGGTCATCAGCCATTTGCGGATTTTCTGTACCATCAATAAAACCGGTTAAGTCGCGGTTGTCGATATAGCGGAAACTGGTGATTTCATCCACCACTTCAACATCGTTACGAATGCCTTGCAAGGCAGCCTGCGCCAGAATAAAGCAAATGTCAGCGCGCTCGCTGGCAATATGAATAAAAATATCTGCAGGAACAACCGGCATGTCAAAGGCAGCGCCGCTAATGTCCTGCAACTGGCTAAAGTTGGGTGGCATTTTGTCATACAGTCGTGCCCATAGTTCAGGGCCGAAGGCAATGGCTGTCTTGATATTCTGATGGGTGTGCTGGGTCAGCAGGCGATCACGGGTATCGATAAAATGCTGGAGTTGTGCCTTAATACGTGCCACATCCAGCTGCTTGGTTTTAATTACCAGAAAACGGGCATGAACCGAAGGTAAGGGCAAAATTACCGATTGTGCTGGCATGGCAGGCAGGGCTCCTGATTTTAGAGATAAAAGATTGAAAGATAAAGGTTTTAAAATAACAGGTTCTAAGCAACCCAGTGTGAAACCAGCTATCGTTGCTTTGGTCTGTTGTGGTTATTAGTCTATTAAGCTAAAGAAGATAATAAAAGCTCTGTAGCAGCCTGTACTTAATAAAAACCTGCTGTCCAAAAGAGCATAAAAATAGTCCGGCTTTTGGCTTAAACCAGTTTCAAGTAACGCCGGGTTTTTTGTCCCAGAAAAATCAGGGCAAAGCAGGCGGCCATACACAAAACAATCGCAAGGCCAGTTGAGCTATTGAGCCAGACACTACCCCATAAGCCACCCGCAATGCCGACTTGTGCCCAGACAAAGGCCCACAGCACCATTTGCCTGGGTGAATGCGCCAGCAGGCGGGCAGTCAATGCCGGAATAATCAACAAGGCGCCCATCAGCAGGGAACCAACAGCACGCAGCGCCAAAACAGTAAACAGTGCCAGTAACAGCATAAAAATCAAGCGTTGCAGGCCAGCCCTGGCACCTTCACTGGTGGCAATATCAGCATCGGTGACTAGCCGCAATTGCACGCGCCAGTTATACAGCAGCACGATTACCCCAGCCACCACTGCCGCTGTTAGTGCCGGAATGTCTGGCCAGTCCAGTGACAGCAAGTCGCCAAATAAATAGCTGAGCAATTCTGGCCGCAGTGTAGGCAGGTACTGAATAAGCAGCAGGCCACCACACAGCAGCGCCGAGGAACACAGTGCCAGCAGGGCATCACTGGGCAGACGCGAATCATGCAGCACCCACAAAATGGCTACCAGTACAAGAGACAGGCAACCTACCCCAAACCATAGCGGCAAACCCAGCAAGGCAGCCATGGCAATACCCAGCAGGGTTCCATGTGCCATGGTATCGGCAAAAAATGCCATGCGGCGCCAGAGCATCAGACAGCCCAGCGGCGCCGTTAAAAATGCTAGCAAGCTACCCATCACCCACGCTGGTGCCAGTAAAATCAGCCAATCCATTTAACGTCTGTCCATTTTATAGCTCGGGTTCCGGGTGGATATGCGGTGTATTGCCACACTGGTTATGAGTAACTTCCCCATGCACGCAATGGTCGTGATGATGCTGGTAAATCATGCGCTGGCTGCCAAACAGTTCCTGATAGGCCGGATGCTGCTGAATATCACTGGGCGTTCCACTGCAGCAAATATGGTGATTCAGGCACACCACGCGCTGGGTGCCCTGCATTACCCACTGCAAATCATGCGACACCATCAGTACCGCACAGCCATAGCGCTCAGGCAGGGTGCGCACATAGGCATATAGCTCGCTTTCCGACTGAA
Organism: Alkanindiges illinoisensis DSM 15370; assembly: GCF_000619845.1. GTDB lineage: Bacteria > Pseudomonadota > Gammaproteobacteria > Pseudomonadales > Moraxellaceae > Alkanindiges > Alkanindiges illinoisensis. The sequence goes on from NZ_JHUX01000007.1 coordinate 34,340, forward strand.
TATCCAGACCTTGCATGGGTTCATCCAGCACCAGTAGCTGTGGGCTTTGCAGCAGTGCACGCGCCAGCAACACCCGTTGCCGCTCACCGCCGGACAACTGTTGCACCTGACGTTTAAGTAAATGGGCAATCCCGGTTTCACTAATAATCTGCTGTAAAAAAGCTGGCTGGCAATGGGAAACTTCCAGCAAATCCATCACCCGCAATGGCAGGCTAGCAGAGGGATTAAAACGCTGCGGCACATAGCCAATTTTAAGTCCGGGCTTGCGCTGAAGCTGGCCTGCATTAATGCGTTGAATGCCCAAAATCACCTTCACCAGCGTCGACTTGCCTGCACCATTGGGCCCAATCAGGCTCACAATTTCCTGTGGCGCAATAGTAAGGTCCACTTGTTTAAGCACTGAACGCTGCTCAAACTGCACCGAAATATGGCTAAGCTGGATGAGGAATGGGGTAGTCATGACTGGCAATTCTGGCATAGTCCGGCAATTTCAATCATGCTGTGCTGAGCGGTAAAACCACCACTGGCTGCTACCTGAGCCAGACTGTCCATTAAAGGGCTGGCAGAGGTTTCCTGCACCTGATGGCAGTTCTGGCAAATCAGGAAGGCAGCCTGATGTCCGGCACGCGGGTGACAACAGGGAATATAGGCATTAATGGATGCCAGCCGATGAATAAAGCCCTGTTCCAGCAAAAATTCCAGTGTACGGTAAACCGTAGGCGGCGCTGCCGGACGCTCATTATCACGCTTCATTTTGGCCAAAAGGTCATAAGCACCAATGGGGGCACTGGCCAGCAGGATCAGTTCCAGCACCTCACGCCGTAACGGGGTCAGGCGGGAACCTGAACTTACACAGGCCTGTTCTGCTTCCAGCAATCGTTGCGCAACAGCCTGCTGGCTATGGGCGGTCTGATGAACGCCATGCAGTGCATTATCATGCGGATGGGAACAGCTGGTCATGGGTGCCTCCTTAAGGGCAGCGCGGCAGATCAAAGCCAGTCATGAGGATAAAGTGTATGCGCTTGAAACCGTTTGCAAGCGTGAAGCCTCTGTAAAAAGATTTCACACGATCAAACGGCAGTTGCTTTTTTAGTAAACGTAATAGTATAACATGCTACCCTTTAATTCACTATGATTTCACGACCTTATACCTGATGCAAAGTCAGCAGGCCGCTTTGGGGAAGATATGCGCTTTTTTGTTATTGCCGCACTGGCTTTAGGGGTACTGTTTTTAGGAATAACCATCCTAGGCTTAAATCATACCGAAGCGGCAAGCCGGCCACCTTCAGGGCAGGGTCATGCCGCTGTTGTCTCTGGCATGGTAGTCAGTACCCATCCGTTATATCTGATTGCAACGGCAGTTACCCAGGGCATTGAAAAACCGGTATTGCTCTTGCCACCCAACCAGTCCGGCCATGATGTGCAGTTACGGCCAGCTGATCGCCAGCGCTTAAAGCAGGCCAATTTTGTGCTGTGGTTTGGCGCACAGTACGAAACCCCGTTGGCAGCAGTGCTAAAAGATCAGCCTAACGCCATTGCGCTATTTGACCTAAAAGCCTTTAAGCGCCTGCCACTTCGTGATCCACAGGGTAAAGCCTTTGCCAGTTCACTGGACCCGCACCTGTGGCTAGATCCTGCTAACGCCGTTGGAATTGCCCATGCCATTGCTACAGTACGTGCCCGGCAATTCCCGCAATATGCCAGCCGCTACCAGCACAATGCCCAGATATTTAGCCAGCGCCTCATGGCTCAGGCCAGCCAGTATCAGTCATCAGGCGCCAAGCCATACTGGGCTTATCACGATGCCTACCAGTATCTGGAACGCAGCCTGAACCTGAATTTCAAGGGTAGCCTGACGGTTGAACATGATTTGCCTCCGACTATTCGCCAGCTGGTCTGGCTGCAACAACAGCGTCCAAAGTCAAAAAATGGCGCAATTTATCCCATGTGCCTGCTGGCAGAAGGTCATGCAGACCCAGCCACACTCAAGCGGCTGCAACCAGTTAAGGTACAAACTATTGATGAGATTATGAGTGGAGAACAAGATTTTGTGGCTGGCTGGCAAAAATTGGCACAAGATATAGTGGCCTGTACCAAACCTTAAGATAATCTTAAATCGGGAAATAAAAGCTGGTCTTTTCGCCTATCGGATTCATACTAAAATACAATGCTTGCTGGAATGGAACTGATTGCATGTTTGGGTTTGCACCACTATAATGCTCGCGCTTAAAAGTATTGTGGTCAAATTTTGACAGGTTCTGCTGCAATTTTAAAAGGCAGCACAGGCCATTGCGTATTCAACCGTAGCCAGAAGATTCATTATGCATCAGCCCAAGCGCCTATCCAATATGCATAGTATGCTGGTTGATCGACGTCTAGCGCGAGGCCTGACCATCGCACAGGCGGTTGTAATACCCATTTCATCATTGCTGGCCTATTTTATTGCAGGCTGGGTTGCGGCCCGAAGTGCAGGGCTGGGTGCCTTGCTCTGCTGGCTAGGCAGTGCCTATTTTGCCTGGCAGGCTTTCCGTCAGGGTGGCGCTCATGCCTCCAAGCAGATACTAGGCGCAATGTATAAAGGAATGATAGGCAAGTTTGTTATTGTTATTGTTGGTTTTATTATCGTTTTTCGCAGTGTTTCGCCATTGTCAATTCCCGCCCTGTTTGGTGGTTTTGTTATGGTGCAGGTTATGGCATGGCTGTATCCCTTGTGGACTGCACGGCAGCGGCCAAACAATTAGCCGGATACTGATTCGGTAATCCTGTTCAGTCATCTGGACTGGTTGTGGTTTGAGTGTAATGAGAGATTCTTTGGTGGGGTAACGGGATGAAAAGCAGCACGCGTCATCCGTTAACTACCTTGACCCAGTTTTGCTATTAGTAGTTTTTAGATATTGGTTCGTTTTTAATAATTGGGTGCGATTTATGGCTGAAGAACACGCCTTGACTTCGACAGAGTACATCAAGCATCACTTGACTAACTGGACCTATGGCAAAATGCCGGACGGTACATGGAAAGTGGCTGAAAATGGTACTGAAGCACAGCAAATGGGCTTTAATGCCATCCATCTGGATTCCATGCTGTGGTCTGTCACGCTTGGAATTATTTTTTGCCTGATGTTCTGGCTGGCTGCACGCCGTGCCAATACTAGTGTACCAGGCAAGTTCCAGTCTGCCATTGAAATGGTCATCGAATTTGTGGATACCAGCGTGCGGGAAACCTTTCATGGTAAATCCCGTCTGATTGCGCCATTGGCACTGACCATATTCGTCTGGATTTTGCTGATGAACACCATGGACTTGATTCCAGTGGACTTCATTCCGCAACTGGCTGCTATGGTAGGTTCCAATGTATTTGGCATGGATCCGCATCATGTTTATTTCAAAGTGGTGCCAACCACTGACCCGAACATTACACTGGGCATGTCACTATCTGTCTTTGCGCTGATCATTTTCTATAGCCTGCGCGAAAAAGGCATTGGTGGCTTTGTAGGTGAACTGGCATTAAACCCGTTCAATCCTAAAAACCCGGTATTAAAGATTATCTTTATTCCAATCAACCTGATTCTGGAACTGGTGACCTTTCTGGCGCGTCCAATATCACTGGCACTGCGACTGTTCGGTAACATGTATGCTGGCGAGCTGATCTTTATTCTGATCGCCCTGCTGCCATTCTGGATTCAGTGGGCGCTGTCTGTGCCCTGGGCAATTTTCCACATTCTGGTTATTACCCTGCAAGCCTTTATTTTTATGATGCTGACCATTGTTTATTTAAGCATGGCAAGCGAAAAGCATTAATGTTCAGCACCCGGCTTTAATCAGGCTGGGTGCTGTTTATATTGTTTAATGAATCACCTGTTTTTGTTATAAACCTAACCTTTGAGGTATTACACATGGAACTCGTAGTTGGTCTAACCGCTATTGCAGCAGCTCTTCTGATCGCTTTTGGTGCTTTAGGTACTGCTATTGGCTTTGGTCTGCTGGGCGGCCGTTTCCTGGAATCTGTTGCTCGTCAACCAGAACTGGCTCCACAATTACAAACTCGCATGTTCCTGATTGCTGGTCTGCTTGATGCGGTACCAATGATTGGTGTGGGTATTGGTCTGTTCCTGATTTTTGCTAATCCGTTCATCGATCAACTGAGAACTGCGGTTGGTGGTTAATTCTTAATTCCCAAATTCATCATTGAGGAATTGCAATGAATATCAACCTCACATTAATTGGCCAAGCCATTGCATTTGCGATGTTTGTCGCATTCTGCATGAAGTTTGTCTGGCCACCACTAATCGCAGCGATTAGTGACCGTCAGCGCAAGATTGCTGATGGGTTAAATGCGGCTGAGCGTGCCAAAGCTGATCTTGCCAATGCACAGGCGCAGGTCAAGCAGGAACTGGACGCCGCAAAAGCACAGGCAGCTCAACTCATTGAGCAGGCTAACCGTCGTGCTGCCCAACTGGTTGAAGAAGCGCGTACCCAGGCAGCAGCCGAAGGTGAGCGTATTCGTCAGCAGTCACGTGAAGCAGTCGATCAGGAAATCAATCAGGCGCGTGAACAGCTTCGCGGGCAGGTTGCTGCCTTGGCAGTGGCTGGTGCCGAGAAGATTCTTAAAGCCCAGGTTGATGAACAAGCCCATGCTGCCATGTTAAATCAACTGGCTGCAGAACTATAAGCGAGAAGACTCATGGCTGAACTCTTGACGTTAGCACGGCCTTATGCCAAAGCGGCTTTTGGCTATGCATCTGAACAGGGTATGGCAGACAACTGGTCTACCGTGCTGCAACTGCTAAGTGCAATGGTTCAAGATGAAGCATTTTCCGCTTATTTGAATCGTCCTGAGCTGACCCCTGAACAACAGGTGAAGATCATTGTAGACACCAATACGGCGCTACAGGATCAATCAGTGTCCAACTTTATTACTTTGTTGGCACAAAATGATCGTTTAAACCTGTTGCCAGAAATTGCTCTTGAGTTTGAGCAGCTAAAGGCACAAAACCAGAATCAGACTGATGTCACCATCGAATCTGCCTTTCCGTTAACGGATGAGCAAAAGCAACTGCTGGTTGACCGTTTGTCAAAACGCTTTAACAGCAGCATTGATGCCACTGTAACTGTAAACTCTGCTTTGATTGCAGGGGTTGTGATTCGTGCCGGTGATCAGGTGATTGATGATTCTGCCCAGGCTAAGCTGGAAAAAATGCGAACTCGTTTAACCGCGTAATGGTGTAATACCAACGGTTAGGCAGAACTTAAAAAATATTGAGGTATAGCGCAAATGCAACAACTGAATCCATCCGAGATCAGTGCGCTCATTAAACAGCGTATCAGCGATCTGGACACCAGCGCGACCGCCAAGAATGAAGGTACCATCGTCATGGTATCTGATGGTATCGTGCGTATTCACGGTCTGGCTGATGCCATGTACGGTGAGATGATCGAATTTGACGGCGGCTTATACGGTATGGCACTGAACTTGGAACAAGATTCAGTCGGTGCTGTCGTATTAGGCAACTACTTAAGCCTGCAAGAAGGCCAGAAAGTTCGCTGTACCGGTCGTGTACTTGAAGTTCCAGTAGGCCCTGAATTATTGGGTCGCGTTGTCGATGCACTGGGTAACCCGATTGACGGCAAAGGCCCAATCAATGCCCAGGTTAATGATGCTGTTGAAAAGGTTGCACCTGGTGTAATCTGGCGTCAAAGCGTTGATCAACCTGTACAAACTGGTTATAAGTCAGTAGATACCATGATTCCGGTAGGTCGTGGCCAGCGCGAGCTGATCATTGGTGACCGCCAGACTGGTAAAACTGCCATGGCGATTGACGCGATTATTGCCCAGAAAGATTCTGGCATTAAATGTGTCTATGTGGCAATTGGTCAAAAGCAATCAACCATTGCTAACGTGGTACGCAAACTGGAAGAATCTGGTGCGCTGGCTTACACCACTGTGGTTGCGGCCTCTGCCTCTGAACCTGCTGCCATGCAGTTCCTGGCGCCTTACTCTGGTTGTACCATGGGTGAGTACTTCCGTGACCGTGGTGAAGATGCACTGATTGTGTATGATGATCTGTCCAAGCAGGCTGTGGCGTATCGCCAGATTTCCCTGCTGCTGCGTCGTCCACCAGGCCGTGAAGCATACCCAGGTGACGTATTCTATCTGCACTCCCGTCTACTGGAGCGTGCATCCCGTGTTTCTGCCGCCTATGTTGAGAAATTCACCAACGGCGCCGTAACTGGCCAGACTGGTTCCCTGACTGCATTGCCAATCATTGAAACCCAGGCTGGTGACGTCTCTGCATTCGTACCAACCAACGTCATTTCGATTACTGACGGTCAGATCTTCCTGGAATCCTCACTGTTTAACGCGGGCGTACGTCCTGCAGTAAACGCGGGTATTTCGGTATCGCGTGTGGGTGGTGCTGCACAAACCAAGATTATCAAAAAACTGTCTGGTGGTATCCGTACTGCACTGGCACAGTACCGTGAACTGGCAGCATTTGCCCAGTTTGCATCAGATCTTGATGAAGCAACCCGTAAGCAGCTAGAGCATGGTCAGCGCGTCACCGAGCTGATGAAGCAAAAGCAGTATGCGCCGTTCTCCATTGCTGATCAGGCCGTTTCCATTTATGCCTCTAACGAAGGCTATCTGGCTGATGTTCCTGTCAACAAGATTGGTGACTTTGAAGAAGCCCTGCTGGCTTATATGCGCTCTCAACACAGTGCATTAATGGACGAGATTGATCGTACAGCCAACTTTAATGGCGATATTGAAGCAGGCTTGAAGCAAGGTATTGAAAGCTTCAAAGCAACTCAGGCTTATTAATCTTCAAGGTTTATCCTGAAGGTTAATACCTGATTCACGGATCACATTTGGAAGGTTTAGGGTTTGCCTGAATCTTCCAAATAACAGGTTAAGCGTATGGCAAGTTTAAAAGAAATTCGCGCCAAGGTAGCCAGTATTAAAAGCACGCAAAAAATTACGCGTGCCATGCAACTGGTGGCTGCCAGTAAAATGCGTCGTGCGCAGGAGCGTATGTCGCAGGGCCGTCCTTATGCCGAAAATATGCGCCGTGTGATTGCCCATTTAGTGCAAGCAAATCCTGAATACAAGCATCGTTATATGGTTGAGCGTCCGGTAAAACGCGTTGGCTATATTATTGTTTCTTCAGATCGTGGTCTGGCAGGTGGTTTGAATATCAACCTGTTCAAGCGTGTGATTCAGCACGTAAAGACCCAGCAGGAACAATCGATTGATGTTCAATTTGCATTAATTGGTCAAAAAGCGGTTACGTTTTTCAAGAATTATGGCGGCAAGGTGCTGGGTGCAACCACGCAAGTGGGCGATGCGCCAGGCATGGAACAGTTGACCGGGTCTGTGCAAGTGATGCTGGATGCCTTTGATCGCGGCGAGATTGACCGTGTTTATCTGGTGTCCAACAAGTTCATCAATGCCATGACCCAAAAGCCCCAGATTGATCAGTTGGTGCCGTTGGCGGCAAGCAGCGAAGGCGAACAGCTTAATCGCAGCTATGGCTGGGACTATCTGTATGAGCCAGAAGCCAATGTATTACTCAATGGCTTATTGGTGCGTTACATTGAGTCCATGGTGTATCAGGGCGTGGTAGAAAACATTGCTTCCGAGCAGGCTGCCCGTATGATTGCCATGAAGGCAGCAACTGATAATGCGGGCGAGCTGATCAAGAGCTTGCAACTTATTTATAACAAGCTGCGTCAAGCCGCGATTACCCGGGAAATTTCCGAGATCGTTGGCGGTGCCGCTGCCGTTTAACATTTTTAATTTGAATTGAGGAGACAGCAATGAGTAGCGGTCGTATCGTTCAGATCATCGGCGCGGTAATCGACGTCGAGTTCGAGCGCAACAGCGTTCCGAAGATCTATGACGCTTTGCATGTTGACAATACTGAAACAACGCTGGAAGTTCAGCAGCAGCTGGGTGACGGGATTGTTCGTACCATCGCCATGGGTTCTACTGAAGGCCTAAAGCGCGGTCTGCCAGTAACCAGCACCAATGGCCCGATTTCTGTTCCAGTGGGTACAGGTACACTGGGTCGCATCATGGACGTTTTAGGCCGTCCCATTGATGAAGCTGGTCCGGTTGAAACCCAAACCACTTGGGCGATTCACCGTGAAGCGCCAAGCTATGCTGAGCAAGCAGGTTCTACTGAACTATTGGCGACTGGTATCAAGGTAATTGACTTGCTTTGCCCATTTGCTAAAGGTGGTAAAGTTGGTCTGTTCGGTGGTGCGGGTGTTGGTAAAACCGTAAACATGATGGAACTGATCAACAACATCGCTAAAGTATACAGTGGTTACTCTGTATTCGCTGGTGTTGGTGAGCGTACCCGTGAAGGTAACGACTTCTATCACGAGATGAAAGACTCTAATGTGGTAGACAAAGTTGCAATGGTTTACGGCCAGATGAATGAGCCACCGGGCAACCGTCTGCGTGTTGCGCTGACTGGCCTGACCATGGCGGAATATTTCCGTGATGAAAAAGACGAAAATGGCAAGGGTCGTGACGTACTGTTGTTCGTAGACAACATTTACCGTTATACCCTGGCAGGGACCGAAGTATCTGCACTGCTGGGTCGTATGCCATCTGCGGTAGGTTACCAGCCAACACTGGCCGAAGAAATGGGCGTTCTGCAAGAGCGTATTACTTCGACCAAAACCGGTTCGATCACCTCAGTACAAGCCGTTTATGTTCCTGCGGATGACTTGACCGATCCGTCACCAGCCACCACCTTTGCTCACTTGGATGCAACTGTGGTACTGAGCCGTGATATTGCGTCTTTAGGTATTTACCCTGCGGTAGATCCACTCGATTCAACTTCACGTCAGCTGGATCCAAACGTGGTTGGTGAAGAGCACTATACTGTTGCCCGTGGTGTACAAACCGTACTGCAACGCTATAAAGAGCTAAAAGACATCATCGCGATTCTGGGTATGGACGAGCTGGCTGAAGAAGACAAGCTGGTTGTATACCGTGCGCGTAAGATTCAACGCTTCCTGTCACAGCCATTTAACGTGGCTGAAGTATTTACTGGCCAGAAAGGCAAAATTGTACCATTGAAAGACACCATTAGTGGCTTTAAAGGTATTCTGGCTGGCGAATACGATCACTTGCCAGAACAAGCGTTCTACATGGTTGGTGGTATTGAAGAAGCAATTGCCAAAGCCGAGAAACTCTAACGATACGTTTAGGTTCAGGGAGATTATCTCATGGCAGTAATGCAATGTGATGTAGTAAGCGTTAAGGAATCCATCTATTCAGGTGCGGTGTCCATGCTTATTGCAAAAGGTGCAGGCGGTGAGCTGGGTATTTTGCCTGGCCATGCGCCACTGGTAACCTTGCTTCAACCAGGCCCAATTCGTGTGCAACTGGAAAACGGTACAGAAGAAGTGATCTATGTATCGGGTGGTGTGCTTGAGGTACAACCGCATGTGGTAACCGTCTTGGCGGATACCGCAGTGCGTGCCGGTGACCTTGACGAAGCGGCCATTCTGGAAGCGCGTAAACAGGCTGAAACTCTGCTGGAAAACCAGCGTGGTGAGCTGGATACCGGTGCGGCAATGGCTGCACTGGCTGAAACCGCCGCCCAGCTGGAAACCCTGCGTAAGCTGAAAAACCGTGCTTGATAGCAAGGTTTAAAGCAAAGAACCGCCTTTAATCAGGCGGTTTTTTTATGCCAGCTACAATGCATTCTAAGTATTCTTAAAATAATTATATTCACACTTGGTTATCACAAGACGTTCAAATTGAGTACTTGCAGCAAATACATTTCTTTTAAACTTTAAGGCGATGTATAGACTAAAACGCTCAAGTGTTCATGTTTAAAATTTTATTGCTGGTAATCATTATGCTCACTAGTTTTTCACAGACAGCCGTAGCCAAAGATAATAGCAACCTCACGCTTTGCACGGCGCAAAAGCTACAGGAAGTTTTGCAACCTGCTACTACAGAACAGCCTAGTGTTTATATTGATTGCTCAATGACGCTGCCAAAAAATGCAAAAATTACCAAGCAGCTTATTTTTGCTGGTGGGCGCGTAGCCAATATTGTATTTGATGGCAATGGTGCAGAAGTTAGTGCGACTTATGCCAAGCCCTCAGTACTAATTACTTCAAAACAAGATCAGGACACCTGGCAAGTACCGCATCATATCACCATTAAAAATGCCCAGATTACCGGATCATTACGCATTCACGGTATGGCCGAAAATGGGCAGGGGAAGTTGTTAAAGCAGTCTTCTCATCAGGCAGGACATACTGAACGCGCACAACAGGCAGCGCCTCATCATATTATTTTAGACAACATTGCCCTGATTGGTGGACAGCATAATATGATGTATCTTGCACCGGGCGTGCATCATGTCACTTTAAAAAATAGCCAGTTTATAGGGCAAACAGCTGGTCTTGCATTGTATCTGGATGCGGAAAGTAGCCACAATACCATTGAAAACAATGCATTTAAGGTGCAAACCAAATCCCGCGAACTGATTGCCGTGGATGGTTCTGCACATAATATTATTCGCAATAATCGTTTTATAGATCCTCATCACGGAGCGATTTATTTGTATCGGAATTGTGGGGAAGGGGGCACGGTACGTCATCAGACTTCGCATCATAACCAGATTATCCAGAACCAGTTTGAGCTATCAATGAGCAGCAAACTGCCCCTAATTTGGCTGGCTTCCAGAAATGGTGACCGCAATTATTGTGATGCTGACAGTGGCTATGGGTTTGGCAGTAGTACTAATGATAAGGATTTGGCGCAATATAATACTGTGAGTCATAATAGTTTTAATGTAAAAAATATCCCTAAATTCTATCGATGGGTAATGAAGGTGGATGACCGATTAATTAAGGTTAGTGCGCAGCCTAATCAACTGAACTGTAACCGGATTTTGGATTAAGCCTGATAAGAATTTTTATAAACACGATATGATTTAAACAGGGATATAGCGTCCTATCCGAGAGCATGGGATATAGGTGCTATATGGATGTTGAAGGCTTATTGCCTTGTCATAACCATAAAGTGAAAACTATATTCCATAACTGTTTTTCTCCAATCATTTATAAAAATCTCTTTAATTAAACTATAGAGACATTCATAAATTTGTATAAAAAACAATGGATAATACTTATAATGGTGTTCCAATTTCTAACAACAGCAGTAAATGATGAAAAAATTTTTATTACTCATGGGTGCTACCATTTTATTTACAGGTTGTGCTTCTGTACCAATGGCAGATAACACGCTGTCCAGTCAGGCCAAACAGTTAAATGCACCAACCGGTGGTAAAGCGGGTCTTTATGTTTATCGCACTAATTCTCCGGTAGGTGCAGCCCTGAAAAAAGATATTTGGGTAGATGGGGAGTGTCTGGGTGAATCAGCGCGGGGTACATTTTTCTACAAAGAAGTAGAGGGTAACCGTGATCATGAACTGGCTACGGAATCCGAGTTTTCTGCCAACAAGCTAACCGTGAAAACAGAAGCTGGAAAAAATTACTTTGTTCAGCAATATATTAAAATCGGTGCATTTGTGGGTGGTGCTAATCTTAAGCTGGTGGATGAACAAACTGGTAAGGCGGAACTTCAAAAGCTTTCTTTGGCTCAAATGGGTAAATGCAGCAAGCCTCAGCCTTAATTAAAGGCTAGCGGTTGGCTCAACTATTATAATAAGTAGCTAAAAAGTGCATGAGGGCGTTGTCAAAGCCCTCATGCTTTTAAAATCGTATTTGAACAATAGCTATATTGGATGATTTATTTCGCTAGTTCAGCGTTGATGGCCTCAACAATACGCGGATCATCAGCAGTGATATCCGGTGCAAAACGCGCAACCACTTCACCTTGTTTATTGACTAAAAACTTCTCAAAATTCCACAGCACTTCAGGCGCTTCAGTGGTTTCAATCGACAGCCCTTTTAGCCGTTCACGCATAGAGCCTTCACCAGTTGTTTGCGGCTGGGCTTTGGTGAGCTGGGCATATAGCGGATGCTGGTCGTCGCCCGTCACTGAAATTTTGGAAAACAGTGGAAAATGCACATCATAGTTCAGGCTGCAAAAGCTGCTGATTTCTTCATCGGTGCCCGGTTCCTGGCCTTTAAAGTTATTGGCGGGAAAACCCAGAATTTCCAGACCATCATCTTTTTTGGCCTGATACAGTTTTTCCAGTCCTTCATACTGGGCCGTTAAGCCGCACTTGGATGCTGTGTTGACAATCAGCAGTACCTTGCCAGCATACTGGTTCAGGTTAATGCTTTCACCTTCGATGGTTTTTACCGGAATATCATAAATAGATTGGGACATGAGGGTTCCTTTTGAGAGCGTGGTGGGACATTAAAGTAAAGATTGGGATTGTTCAGGCTTCAAGGCATGTGACATGAGTGCCACCATATGTTGAACCTGATTGCGTAACTGATCGAGTTGTTCAGTCGATAGTTGAAGTTGACTGGCCAGCGTTTCGGGAATAATAGCGGCTTGCTGTTTAAGGGCATGACCTTGTTGGGTGAGTATAATCAATACCCGGCGTTCATCCTGAGGATCACGCTGGCGGTCAACCAGTCCATTAGTAGCCAGTCGTTTAAGCAAGGGCGTAAGTGTGCCGCTGTCCAGAAACAGTTTTTGCCCCAGTTCACCCACTGTACAGGGCGAGCTTTCCCACAGTACCAGCATCACCAGATATTGCGGGTAGGTCAGGTTAAACTGTGCCAGCACCGGACGATAAAGCCGGTTCAACAAATTTGATGCGGCATATAGCGGAAAACAAACCTGGCGATCCAGCAGCAGCATATCCTCAGGCTGTGACAACTCGGTAGATAATGAAAGTTCTTCGGTAGGACACGATATAGAGTCAGTCATGATGGAAGACTTTTTAAATTTTATTAATTATATTGCTAAAAATTAAATTTTGCACAATATAATTTTATTGTTTTGTAAAACGTTTCTTCATTTTAAAAATTAATCTGTGAGGTTAAAAATGAAAAAATCCAGTTTGATTAGCAATGCCTGCGTAAATGGCTGGGGCTTTTTCCAGTCATGCGCTGGAACATGCCAATAAATGCCGAGGATGATTGATAACCCAGATAGTGTGCAATGCTTTTTATGCTGTGCTGTTTTTCCAGCAGGTCAATAGCAACCAGCAGCTTGGCCCGGCTGCGCCATTCGTTCAGGCTCATGCCCAGTTCCTGCTGGCTTAAACGCAATAAATGACGCTCGGAAAGCCCTGCAAGTTCAGCACATTGTTGTAGGGTAACTAGACTGCCCGGTTGTTGTTGAATTTGCCGTAACACAGGTTCCAGTTTGGCATGATAAGACCACGGCAGGTAATGGTCATAGCAGCGCGCCTGCTGAATCTGGTCAATAAGCACCTGGGCAAGCCGCTGGTCAGCCGGGGTTTCAGGTCGACGAATATCACGCCTGATAAAGTCATGCACAATGCTGAGCAGTATTGGACTAATTTCAATAAGTTTGATGCCCGTTGGCAATACAGCACAATATTCCTGCGCAATCACCAGCGTGATATAGCGGGTATTGGCCTGACTATGCGCACTGTGGGCTGTGTTGGGTGGCAGCCAGATGGCATATTGCGGCGGCGAAATGTAATCGGTATTTTCAGCATGCAGGTTGATTACACCATGCAGGGCAAAATTCAGCTCACCCCACGGCACACAATGCGCTTCAATCACGGCATTTTGTGCATATTGATGAATAATACAATCGACATGAATGGGCGGCTGGCGGTTATAGCTCATGGCAGATGCCGTTCAAATAGTAGTGGTCAACAATAAGAATTTCCAAAAAGTGTTGCAATACACCGGATTGATAACTGCAATTTAAAACCCCCTTTTAAAAGTCATCTTTAAGGCAAACTGTCCGAAATTCAGTATAAATGTCTGCTTTAAAGCCTAGGGTGACAATACGACCTTCGCTAAACTATGAATGGGCGTTAATCAAAGGAACAGCACAATGGCTTCATCACATTCCACATCCAGTCAATTGCCACAACAGCATGCCTATGTGTATTTGCTGCCGCTGGCGGCGGTGCTGATCTGGTCAGTTAATGTGATCGTCACCAAGCTGGCAGTGGGAGCAATCTCTGCACTGAGTATCAGTTTTTATCGTTGGGTATTGGCGTTTGTGCTGCTGAGTCCGTTTGTGTTGCCAAAAGTGTGGCGACAGCGGCAACTGATCTGGCCTTATCTGCCTAAACTGGCTGTGCTGGGTTTGCTAGGCATGCTGATGTATCAGGGTTTGTCCTATGAGGCTGCGCATACCACCTCGGCCACCAATATTGGCATTTTAAATGCCATGATTCCGCTATTTACCATTGCCATTGCAGCAGTGTTGCTGCGTGAAAAACCCACGCTATTTGCCATTATGGGTGGGATTATTTCGCTAACCGGGATCATGGTGCTCATTGCCAAGGGCAACTTGTCAGACATCATTAGTGGGCATTTGAGCAGTTTCCATCTGGGTGATTTGCTCATGCTGCTGGCAGTGTTTTGTTATGCAGCTTATGGCGTATTTACCCGCTGGTGGCAATTACCGCTGGATTTGCTCACCAATATTTATCTGCAAATTGGCTTTGGCATGCTGTTTCATATTCCGTTTGTGCTGTATGACGGATTTTCACCCATTACTGCGCAAAATATCTGGCTAGTGCTGTACGCAGGCACTTTGCCATCGCTGGTAGCTCCGCTGGTCTGGGTAAAGTCTATCCAGCTGATTGGCCCAAGCCGCACCAGTATTTTTATTAACCTCACACCCTTATTAACGGCGACCATTGCTGTGTTTTATCTGAATGAACACTGGTACAGCTATCACAGCATGGGTGCACTGATGATTCTGGGTGGCGTGATCATGGCACAACTGGGTGCTACCCATAAGACAGGGAGTTAAAGTTACTGATGAAAATTAAAAGATTTTGGTGAAATTACAAGCTCTGCTTGAGCGCAAGCAGGTGGCATTTATTAAATAATGAATTTGGGTTGCTAATGGTTGAGTCAATATCTGCTCACTACTGAGTTAACTGCAACTGGCTTGAAATATAGCAGGACTAGACCACCACCAATTGCTGGCCTGCAAAACTGACGATTTGCCCGCGAGTAATTTTGCAACGCTTGCGGGTTTCTATCTGACCGTCCACTTTAACCAGACATTGTTCAATGGCGGTTTTTGCTGCGCCGCCGCTGTCACACCAACCTTCTATTTTTAACAAATCACACAGGGCCACATAGGGGTGATCATCAAGGTTAAACTGGTTCATATAACGTGCCTGAGAATAATAAAGGTAGCGCTTCTGGTTAAGGCTTTTGAACGGTGGACTGTACAATAACGCGCGGCGTGCCATCAGCATTCAGATAATATTTCGGTCCTAGTGAAGTCATAATCAGCCGGGCATCAAATTCTTCACCCTTTTGCGAAGCGGTATTGGAGCACTTGATGGTATAGCTCACTTCCACTGGATCAAGGTTATATACCACGCCTTCATAAAATGGATCATTCCAGCCGGGACCATACCAGCCATTGCCATAATAAGGCCAGCGTGCACGGTGCGGGCCATGCCATAACGGGCCGCCCCAGCCGGGAAAGGGATCAGGATAAACCACAGCACGGCGACGAGGAGCTGACTTACCTTGATCCAGTACCATAAAGTAGCGGTAACCGGCATCCAGTGTGGTTTTGGCAGCCTTGAGCAGGGCAATTTCCTCGGCACTTGCCGCACTCATGTCTGGGTCACCGGTAAAACGAACCCGGTAAATGGCTGTATTTAGCTGATATTGCTCAAACTGACCCAGACTGGCAAAGCTGCGGGGCTGGGAAGGTGCCATGACACAACCGCTCAGCAGCAAGGCTGCCAAACCAGACACAGCAAGGTTAATGAAGATGGCACGCATAGGTAGGCTCCCAGCCAGTGAACAAGTCTTACCGCAGGCTCAATGTGCACAATAATGGATTATGCGCTTGGCATCAGCACATTATAAAGCAGCGCAGCGCAGCAGAGAAAACCACGCTGTATAAGCAGTGTAGGAAATGCTTCATAATGGCTTCATGGTTGCATGGTCAGAAAAAATTAAGTTAAAACGAACTGTTAGGCTGTTTTAAAAACTCCAGTTCTTCAGGGGTGGATGTTCTGCCCAGCACAGCGTTCCGGTGCGGATAACGGCCAAAACGATCAATAATGGCTTTATGCAGTTTTTCAAATTTCAGGTTGTTTTCAATGCCCAGTTGGGTAAACAAATCCAGTGCTTTTTCATGGATAAGTCGCGATTCACTGTGCATGAAAGGCATGTAGAGGAATGAACGCTGCACCGGACTTAGCTGCTGGTCGGCACCTTGTGCAATGGCTTCCTGTGCCAGCACCAGCGCCATGGGATCACAGGCAAAGGCAGCCGCCTGATCTCGGTAAAGGTTACGGGAAAACTGGTCGAGCACAATGATTTCAGCCAGACGGCCTTCGCTACTGCTGCGCCATGCATAAGCTTCAGCAGCAGCAACATGGGCATGCCATTTACCAAATTGCTGCTGAATTTGCTGGTCAAATCGCTCATCTTTTTCAAACCATTGAGCGGGGGTGCTCTGTTCAAACCAGAAGTTTAAAACCTGCTGCGGCGTCATGGAATATGCCCATTCATTCAATGAAGCCCCTACTGTAAAGTACAAAGATGGCAAAAAACGAGCTTAAATCCGTATCCATGATGAAAAAGCCGAAAAAAAGCTATTTTTTTCACATCAAAAATCATGCGTTTTAAGCCAATAAAAGGCAAAATCGCTATGTCTTGCTTTGCACAATAAATTGATATGCAAAGTGATGTTGCTGGCCCAGTGAGTAAAATGAATGCGTAACCCGGACTTGTTAACCCAGTTTAATGTACCAGCGTGGTTAACACCTGATCACTTGTCAGGCATGCAGCGCGGCATTGAAAAAGAATCGCTGCGCATGCAGGCCAATGGTTTTTTGTCGCAAACCGATCATCCACGCGCACTGGGTTCGGCATTAACCCATCCGCATATCACCACCGACTATTCAGAAGCGCTGATTGAGCTGATTACGCCACCTGTGAGTCATCCGCAACAGGCGCTGGATTTTTTGCGCCAGCTGCATGTGGTGGTGCAGCAAAATCTGCCGGAAGGGGAAACCCTGTGGCCATTGTCCATGCCCTGTATGCTGGACAAGGATGAAAACAATATTCCACTGGCCAGATACGGGTCCTCGAATCTGGGTCAGTTTAAAACCCTGTACCGCCGTGGACTTGGCATACGTTATGGACGCCGCATGCAAACCATTGCCGGGGTTCATTATAACGTGTCATTCCCCGATCAGCTTTTTACGGCATGGCAGCAACACAGCAGTACCGCACCTGAATTACAGCAGCTGAGTTTGCAGGACTATCGCAGTGAGCGTTATTTTGGCCTGATCCGTAATTTCCTGCGGTTGGCGCCACTGGTGGTATATTTACTGGGTGCCAGTCCCTCGGTTTGTGCCTGCTTTTTGTCAGGCCGCCAGCATCATCTGCAACCACTGGTTAGCGGCACCATGTACCTGCCGGAAGCCACCGCCCTGCGCATGGGACGGCTAGGCTACCAGAACAGTGCACAGCGCGGCCTGGGCATTCACTATAACAATATGCAGGATTACATCCGTGGCATTGAGCAGGCCATTCATACGCCGTATCAGGCCTTTAGTGAGCTAGGTCTGGATGATGAAAACGGTGAGCCATTGCAAATCAATGATCATGTGCTGCAAATTGAAAATGAATACTACAGCCCAATCCGGCCCAAGCAAATTCCCCAGTCTGGCGAAACACCAGCCCAGGCCCTCAAAAATCGTGGCGTAGCCTATATTGAACTGCGCGCCGTGGATATTAACCCGTATAGCGACATTGGGATTGATTTGACCAGTGCCTGTTTTCTGGAAGTTGTGGCGTTATATGCTTTACTGCAGGAGAGTCCGGCGATTAATGACAGCGAGCAGGACTGTATTGATCACAACCTGATTAAAGTGGTGGATCAGGGCCGTAATGTGAACCTGAGCTTAAATACCCCGGAAGGCGAATACCTGTTCAAGCCATGGGCACGCCAGCAACTGGAACACATGCAGGCCATTGCCCGCATGCTGGATGAAACAACGGCGCAGCCTATTTATCAGGCAGCACTACAGGTGATGAGCAAGCGCCTGGAGCATGTTGAACATACGCTGTCCGCCCAAGTGCTTAGTGATACGGTCACAGCTGGGGGATCGTGGCGCTTTGGCCATGCACTGGCCAGCCGTTATGCCACTCAGCAGGGTGAGCAGCAATTGCCGCCGGAGCAGCAACAGTATTTTAGCCAGATTGCCGAGCAGTCGTGGCAGGCACAGGCGCAACTGGAACAGCAGGATCAGGGCGACTTTAAAACTTATCTTGCGCCTTATCGCCAGAATCATGCAGTATCAGCAACATCGCCCAAGGAGCATGTTTAATGAGGTTAACCTACCGTGTGGTCAGTCTGATCCTGTTTCTGGCCAGTGTGGCTGGTATGGCGTTTGCCCTGTATTTGCAGCACTATCAAATGCTGGAGCCTTGCCCGCTGTGCATTTTCCAGCGTGTTGGCCTGATGGGCATGGGGCTGGTTTCACTGATTGCCTTTATTCATAATCCGGCAAAACTCTGGGTACGCCGTAGCTATGCACTGTTAGCCACGCTATCCATTAGCTGGTCGTTTGCAGTGGCAACGCGGCATGTGTGGCTGCAGCACCTGCCACCGGAAGATGTGCCTGCCTGCGGGCCGGGCCTTGATTACTGGCTGGATACCTTCCCGTTAAGGGATGTGGTGCAAAAGGTACTGCATGGTTCGGGCGAGTGTGCCGCCATTGACTGGACGTTTCTGGGGCAATCGCTGCCGACCTGGGCACTGGTGTTTTTTAGCGGATTATTGCTGCTGAACCTATGGCAACTGGTGCGTCGCTAGTCACGGGCGCTGGTGCCGGACTAAAATACGTAAACCCTGAAATAAAAAAGGACGCCTGATGCGTCCTTTTTTAGTGATTTTTTACCAAAAATCTAGCGTGTACCTAGTCTGCACCTAATCCACAATAGTTTCGATGCGCTGGCTTGGATCGCGCACCTGGCTGGCATTCGGATACAGCCAGGCAATAATTTGCTCACGTACACGGGGATGATGCTGAATCTCAAAATGGTTTAGGCCATAAAATACCGCTTTATGGTCTTCAGGCACTTTTAAACGGAACTGCGGATGCGGATGGTCTCCCAGTGCACTTTTGACGCTCACCAGATAGTCACCAATGGCTTCAAGGGTCTTGGAGCTTGACGATTCACGTTCCAGCGTTCCGGCAATCAAATAAGTATTTACGCGGGAAGGTAGCGGCGCAGGCTTGCGGCAATCGTCCATCTGGCCAATCTTGGCATCCAGATGTTCCCAGTCGTCATCACGCACACTGCCATGACGCAGGTCAATAATCCCGGCACTGCGCATATTGGCAAGCTGCGCCAGTACACTGGCAAACGGCACCTTACCGATTTTTTCCTGAAACATAAAGCCCAGGCGTTCCAATACTGCACCCTGATGCGGTGAACCAATGCACACCAGATTTTCAACGTAGTTAATCCAGTTATAGGCACTTTGCTTGCCATAAAACAGCGCACTACGTGACACCAGCCCACCCATGCTATGACCAATCAGGTCAATGGTGGTAATACGCGGATTACGTTTAATCAGGTCTTCCAGCACATTGGAAAATGAACGGCCATTGGACGAAATACGGCGTCCAGTGTTGTAGTTCAGGTACAGCACATTGGCTTGTTGCTGGTGATAGAGGATATGTTCACCCAGTCCGCTGCTTTCACCCGGTGCCCAGCTTAAGTGGTTCATGCACAGGCCATGTACTAGAATAATTACCCGTCCGGAAAGTTCGCCGCGCTGCAACTGGCCATAACGGTCATACAGCACCATGGGCAATGCCAGCGGGTTGTGACTTTGAAGCATGTAATCACCCAGCACGCCATTCAGCGCATTGGCTATAAAATGCATCAGTGGTGTTAGGGGTTTTTCATGCAATACCGGAAAATAACGGTTCAGGCCGCGCAAGCTGATGGCAAGACCTTTACCATATTGTTGCATGACGCGCTGGCTAAGATTATACACCCGCTTGGTAATGCCGTTATCCCAGATAAAATTGGCTTGCCGGGTGGTTAAGGAAAAATATTGCAGGAAAATTTCACGATGGATTTCTTGCACCAGCTCGGCCACACCACTCACACTCGACGTGGCCAGCTGTGACAGACCTTCCAGAAAATCGGCCTGTGACGGAGGACTACGGTCAAACTTGCAGTAGTTTTCATGAAGTGGGGTTAAGCTAGGCATGATGCGGCATCCTCCGTTTATTCGCTAAATCGACTTTATTCCTGTGCGATTAAGCAGTGGGTCACAGTTGGGTGACATAGCTATTACAAGCTGTTACATGATGTTTACTCTTGATTACTAAAGGTGTCAATATCTACTTTAGTACAATAATTGGCCAAAATGCTCATTCTGGCTTATTTTCAAAGCAGTTTAGCCAATTGCCGATTTTTTACACTAAAATGCCTACTACTACCTATATCCTGAAATAGTTGAGCAGTACGTAAAAAAATGTTTGAAAGTAAAAGCACTTAGTGGTCAAAAAGTAATTTTGTTACATAACTTAAGTGTAACTTAGGCAGTATCGCCTCTTGTTATACGCTTTACACAGAACGTATCAGACTTGCGCATAACTTTAACACGCGTACAATTTAGGCCCGATTTGATGTGTTTGCCGGATAGGCCATTTTTATGCAACTGATTTACATTCATGGACTCAACAGCAATGCGGCATCTGCCAAGGGTCAAATGCTGGAAGACTGGTGTAAAACCCACCGACCAGAAATCAGGGTGGTTCGACCCGATCTGAATCTGCCCCCACAGCAGGTTATGCAACTGCTGGATGAGGCTATTGCTCAGGACGCCCACACCGGTTTGGTGGGCAGCAGCCTTGGTGGCTTTTATGCGACAGCTTGTGTCGCAAAGCATGCGGTGCGGGCTGTTCTTGTTAATCCATCTGTGCGACCATTTGAACGGTTCAAACGGTTCTTTGCGCAGGGTGAAACCGAGCATCATACTGAAACTGGCTGGGTCGTTACCCCGGACCAGCTGGAAGACCTAAAGGCATTGTATCAGCCTGTACCTGCTAGCCCAGATAGAATTCTGGTGCTGCTCAAGCAGGGGGATGAAGTACTGGATTACCGTGAGGCTGAAAGTTATTTCAGTCAGGATGAGGCCCAGAGTGCGCTGATTGTAGAGCCGGGCGGTGACCATTTTATGCATGATATGGACAGCAAAATTCCGCTCATCATTAATTTCTTGTTTGATCGCTAATGGCGTGATTCATTCTCAGGCTGCACACCGCATGCAACGCGCAAAGTACCAACTGGCTATTTTTGATTTTGATGGCACGCTAGCCAATTCATTTCCATTTTTTGCCAGTGTGTTTAACGAGCTGGCTGAGCAGTATCGTTTCAAAAAAATTGAAATGCACGAGATTGAAACTTTGCGTCATGCCACACCACGCCAGATTATGCAGCATGTGAACATGGCAGCCTGGAAACTACCGCTGGTATCGCGCGGCTTTATCCGGCGTATGCGGCGCAATGCGCACCAGATTGAACTGTTTGAACACATTAGCGACAGCTTGAAGTTTCTGGCCAGCTCAGGTGTGCGGCTGGCCATTGTGTCATCCAACTCAAAGGAAAACGTGGCTGTCATTTTAGGGGCTGAACTGTTTGCCCTGTTTGGTCAGGTGCATTGCGGCATGTCGATTTTTGGCAAGACCGCGCATTTGAAAAAGATTTTAAGGAAAACCGGCATTGCAGCCCAGCATGCCATTTATATTGGCGATCAGGAAACCGATGCCGAGGCAGCAGCACAGGCCAATATGGCATTTGGTGCAGTGAGCTGGGGCTATGGCAGTATGCAGGCCCTGCGTCAGCATGACCGCGTGCTAGAGTTTGTCACGGGTCATGATTTGCGCCAGCTTGCTTGAGGCATAAACTGCTATACAGGCACTCATGTTCATTCAGATATTTATCCAAAAGACGGCTTGCGCATTCATGAGCAGGCCTGAGCTTTGGATGTGTTATTAATTTAATGTTGTATGTTTTAGTTGATATTAATAGTTTTTTTCGTCATTTGTTTTTGCATGAATCCTGTGCTTTGCGTCGATTGGTCAATAAGCAATATACACACAGTGGCTATAGCATTTTAATGGTCAGCCAGCGTAAAACCTTGGATGAAAGAAAACAGTTAATCAATGACTTTATAATGGGAAGTGAATAACGTGAGTCAATATACTGCGCAGTCGCTAGAGGTATTGTCCGGCCTTGATCCGGTGCGCCGTCGCCCCGGCATGTACACCGATACTTCACGCCCCAACCATTTGGCGCAGGAAGTCATCGATAATGCGGTGGATGAAGCGCTGGCGGGTCATGCCAATGAAGTAACCGTGGTGGTGTACAAGGATGGTTCGCTATCCGTGCAGGACAATGGCCGTGGCATGCCGGTGGACATTCACCCGGAATATGGCCAGAGCGGCATTGAGATTATCTTGACCCGGCTGCATGCGGGCGGCAAGTTTTCTACCGATAATTACCAGTTTTCCGGTGGCTTGCATGGCGTGGGTATTTCAGTGGTCAATGCCCTATCCACCCGGGTTGAAGTACAGGTGCAACGGCAAGGCAATTTATATAGCATGGCGTTTGCACAGGGTGTGCCGCTGGACGGGCTTAAGGTACAGGAAAAAGCCGTGCCCAAGCGCCAGACGGGAACGATGGTACGTTTCTGGCCGGAAACCAAATATTTTGATAGTCCCAAATTTTCGCTGCGCGCGCTCAAGCATGCGTTAAAGGCCAAGGCTGTGCTGTCGGCTGGCTTAAAAGTCAGTTTTCATGATGAAGACAGTGGTGAAACCCTGGTCTGGCAATTTGAAAATGGCCTGCTGGACTATTTAAAGGATGAGCTGGATGGCCGGGAAATTATTCCCGCTGAGCCTTTTGTGGCCACGGCTAGCGTGGAGCGTGCACATTGTGAGTTTGCCATTTGCTGGAATGCCGAGGGTGGCGGCTCTTTACAAAATAGTGTACAGGAAAGCTATGTCAACCTGATTCCCACGGCGCAAGGTGGTACGCATGTCAATGGCTTGCGCTCCGGCATTGCTGATGCACTACGCGAATTTTGCGAGCTGCGCAACCTGTTACCGCGTAATTTAAAGCTGGCTGCGGATGACGTGTGGGATGGCGTGAATTTTATCCTGTCGCTCAAGTTTCAGGAGCCGCAGTTTTCCGGGCAAACCAAGGAGCGCCTGTCCAGCCGTGAAGCTGCTGGCATTGTGCAGAATATTTCCAAAGATGCCTTTTCATTGTGGCTTAACCAGAATCCCGAAGTGGCAACTCAACTGGCTGAGCTGGCTATTGACCGGGCAGGCCGCCGTTTAAAGGCCGCCAAAAAGGTTGAGCGCAAGAAAATAGCCTCGGGACCTGCACTTCCCGGCAAACTGGCGGATTGTGCCGGTGCTACCCGTGAGGAAACCGAGCTGTTTCTGGTAGAAGGTGATTCGGCAGGCGGAAGTGCCAAGCAGGCGCGTAACCGTAATTTTCAGGCCATCATGCCACTGCGGGGCAAGATTTTAAACACCTGGGAAGTATCGTCTGATGAGGTACTGGCCTCACAGGAAGTGCATGATATTGCCATTGCCATTGGGGTTGACCCAGGCAGTGATGACCTGTCTGAATTGCGTTATGGCAAGATTTGCATTCTGGCGGATGCGGATTCGGATGGCTTGCACATTGCCACGCTGCTGTGTGCCTTGTTTGTACGGCATTTTCCGGCCCTGGTAGAAGAAGGACATTTGTTTGTTGCCATGCCACCTTTATACCGGATTGATGCGGGCAAAGAGGTGCATTATGCACTGGATGATGCAGAGCTTGAGCAAATCCTCAAGAAAATCAAGAGCCGTGGCACACCCCAGATTACCCGCTTTAAGGGTCTGGGTGAAATGAACCCGCTGCAACTGCGCGAAACCACAATGGACCCAAACACCCGCCGTCTGGTACAACTGGATCTGGATGATAGCCATCATACGGCGGGACTACTGGACAAGTTGCTGGCCAAAAAACGGGCTGCAGATCGTAAGGTCTGGCTGGAAGAAAAAGGTAATCTGGCCGATGTGGCAGCCTTATAAGCTGTTTTAAATTGTCCGTAAAATCCCATTATTCCATTATTGTGTCTGCTTGTCAGGTACAATAATGGGATGTATTGGACGTCAAGCTGTCATCATGTCTGCTTATCATGATAACTCATAAAAATTTTGTTTAAGTTGGGCCTTTATTCTTAATTTTTCCTTAGTTCTGCATTAATAATTTTTCTATTTTATAAAGCTGTACTTAATGTTCGTTAATTTGTTTCAAATGGTGAAATTCATCTAAATCCCGCTGGTGGTCCTGTTTTTCCATGCTATCTTCAAAGTGTTCTCGTATTAAAACGAACAAGGGCCTTGGTTATTGTCTGCCTGAAAAAGAACGTGCGCATGAATGCTTTACTAGCCTTTTTACACGATGCTGGTATGTTCAGCAGTTCTTTGCCCATTATGGTGCAGGGCAGTCAAGCCAAAAACTTAGCGTCTTGATAGTCAGGCGTATAATGCAAGTGAGGAACCTTAGATTATGAATATTGAAGTTCGTACAGATAACCATATTGAAGGCACAGCACGAATGATTGATTATGTGCGTGACCAGCTTAAAAGCGAATTTAGTCGCTACAGTGAACGAGTAACCCATATTGAAGTGCATTTTAGTGATGAAAATGCCGACAAAGGGGGCGATCAGGACAAGCGCTGTGCTATTGAAGCACGTGCGGCTGGCCTAAAACCCATGGCAGTGACCAATAAGGCTTCCAGCCTTGATCTGGCACTCGATGGCGCCATTGAAAAACTGCATCATATGTTTGAGCATAGCCTGGATAAACTCAACGACCATCGCCATGAAACCCGGCCAAACTGGGAAGAACTGGTGCCAGAGCAGGAATAAACTGTACAAAAGCCCGTCAAATCATGTCGGGCTTTTTTGTCAGAGACGCCCGAGCCTGTTAAGCTGTCGCTATAATATCTGGATCGAGAAACCATGTTAAATCCACAGCAAAAAGCATTATTACAAGCCATTGATGAGTTGGACGTTGCCCAGGTGCAGCAGTTGTTACAGCAGGTTGATCCCAATTTTGTTGATGAAGAAGTCGGGCCGCCCGTATCCAAACTGTGCGATCAGTTGTTTCGCTGGTGGGAAAATATCTGCGATGCGCATGAGGCCAACCATCCGCTGAGCGAAGCAGAAAAACAGGCACAGCTAAAGCCGTATATTGATATTTTGCAGGCGTTGATTGCAGCAGGCGCCAATTTACATTTGTGGGACAGCGAAGAGTTATATGGCCCACTCTGGGATGCAGCCAGTGCTGCCTGTGAACCAGTAGTTAAAATCCTGCTGGCGCATGAGGTTGATCCAAACACCCGGGATGATGAAGGCCTGACTATTTTGTCATCCATCAGCGACCTGTTTTTTGACTGCGACTTTGACCAGATTGACTGGGCGGATGCGCTACCGGAAGAACGCGCCACGCTGGAGCTGTTACGCCAGCATGGTGCCAAAATGAGCAAGGAACTGGCCAGTTAAGTTTGCTATATCTGTACTATCCATGTAGGAAACAGCATGAATAGTGCATGGCTTGGTCTCATTATTCCACTGTGATGTATGTTGCTGTTTATTGGCTACTTTGGAATCATGCGTGCGATATTTGAATCCGGTGAGTTACCAAAAATATCTCCTGAATTGACTGCCATGTATAAGAATTCCTTAATTGGAAGAAGTGGCGATAACAGCGTGCAGTTTCTACTGATTCTGGTAGCTGTTCCAATTGTCTGCCTAGGATTTAGTGCTGGTTATTTTCAGTCTAGAACAACAGACCCGGGTTTGCGCTGGTTTGGCCATGTTCTCGGTGTTTTAAATTTAATCTTAATCTGGGCGTTATTTCGATATCTAACGTCCAGCAAGCTTGTTTGACGGATACAGGATAAAGCAAGTAATAAAACTTAATTTCACTTGCTAACTGTCCTTAATCTTAAGGTTATCAATAAACTATGACTAGTTTTGTGCAAAATGCGACAGAAAACCGTTCGGTTGCCGAGTTTACCGAACAGGCGTATCTCAACTATGCCATGTACGTGATTATGGATCGCGCACTGCCGCATATTTCTGATGGCCTAAAGCCAGTGCAGCGCCGCATTGTGTATGCCATGAGCGAACTTGGCTTAAAAAGCAGTGGCAAACCCAAAAAATCGGCACGCACGGTGGGTGATGTACTGGGCAAATATCACCCGCATGGGGACAGTGCCTGCTATGAAGCCATGGTGCTAATGGCACAGCCGTTTAGCTATCGCTATCCCCTCATTTCCGGGCAGGGTAACTGGGGCTCACCGGATGATCCAAAATCCTTTGCGGCCATGCGTTACACCGAAGCCAAGCTGTCAGCTTACAGCGAGGTATTGCTTAGTGAACTGGGTCAGGGCACGGTGGAGTGGCAGGACAATTTTGACGGTTCAATGAAAGAACCAGTCACCCTGCCAGCGCGTTTACCGAATATTTTACTGAATGGCACCACTGGTATTGCAGTGGGCATGGCCACTGATATTCCGCCGCACAACCTGCGTGAAGTGGTCAAGGGCACCATTGCCTTACTCAAGAATCCTGAGCTGACGGATAAAAAGCTGGCTGGCTTTATTCCAGGACCGGACTTGCCCACGCAGGCTGAAATTGTGTCCAGCCCGGATGAGTTGCTTAAAATCCAGACCACAGGCCGTGGCAGCTATCGCATGCGTGCTGTATACCACGTGGATAAAGGCGAGATCATTATTACAGCACTGCCGTATCAGGTCTCCGGCAACAAGATTCTGACCCAGATTGCCGACCAGATGCAGGCCAAAAAACTGCCCTTGGTCACCGATTTACGTGATGAATCTGACCATGAAAACCCAACGCGTCTGGTGATTGAACTGCGCTCTAATCGCGTGGATGCCGATGCAGTGATGAGCCATTTGTTTGCCACCACCGATCTGGAAAGCAGCTACCGGGTGAACCTGAACATGATCGGGCAGGATGGTCGCCCACAGGTCAAGTCCATTCGTGAAATTCTGCTGGAATGGCTGGCAATCCGGCAGGATACAGTGAAGCGCCGTCTGCGTTTCCAGCTGGATAAAATTGAGCGCCGCCTGCACATTCTGGCCGG
The DNA here is from genome assembly GCF_000619845.1 of Alkanindiges illinoisensis DSM 15370. Lineage (GTDB taxonomy): Bacteria > Pseudomonadota > Gammaproteobacteria > Pseudomonadales > Moraxellaceae > Alkanindiges > Alkanindiges illinoisensis. The sequence continues at coordinate 61,698 of NZ_JHUX01000007.1, forward strand.
TCTTTTAATTGCCTATCTGGATATTGATACAGTAATCAGGATTATCCGCGAGCAAGACAAACCCAAGCCGGTGCTGATGCAGCATTTTGGGATTGATGAAATTCAGGCCGAAGCCATTCTGGAGCTGAAACTGCGCCACCTGGCCCGTCTTGAAGAAATGGAAATTCGCCGCGAGCAGGATGAGCTGTCTGCACAGGCCAGCAAAATCCGTGAGCAACTGGAAAACCCGGAATCGTTGAAATCATTGATTATTGACGAACTACAGGCCGATGCCAAAATGCATGGGGATGAGCGCCGCTCACCGATTGTGCAGCGTGAGGAAGCCACTGCGCTCAAGGAAAGTGACCTGATTCCTGCCGAAGCCATTACCGTGGTGTTGTCGCAAGCTGGCTGGATTCGTGCTGCCAAAGGTGACATTGATGCAACGAATCTGAATTACCGTGCTGGTGACCAGTATCTGGCGCATTGTGCAGGCAAGTCCAACCAGCGGGTATTTTTGCTGGATAGCACTGGACGTAGCTATGCAGTGGCAGCCAGCACCTTGCCATCAGCACGCAGTCTGGGTGAACCGCTCACCACACGGCTAAATCCACCCGCAGGTAGCCGTTTTATTGACCTGATCATGGGTGAGGAAACGCAGTCGATTATTCTGGCCAGCAGTCAGGGCTATGGGTTTGCCAGCAGCATTGCCAATCTGGATACCAATGCCAAGGCCGGCAAGGCGCTGGTAAACCTGAGTGAGGACAGTGAACTGTTGCCATTGCTTGAGGTGCCTGCGCAGGCCGACCAGCTTGCCGTACTATCCTCCAGTGGTCGTTTGCTGATTTTTACACTGGCGGATTTGCCTGTAATGAGCAAGGGTAAAGGTAACAAACTGATTGCACTGGAATCCGGTGAGCGCGTACAAACCATGGTGGTCTTGAATGCGCAAAGCAGCCTTGCCATTGAAGCCGGTTCACGCACCCTGACGCTAAAAGGAGCTGATTTGGCGCACTATATCGGCAAGCGTGGTTTGCGCGGTCATTTACTGCCGCGAGGCTACCAAAAAGTTGCTGGCATGCGTACAATTTGGCCGTAAGAGGGGTAAGGGGCGAAAGCCCCTTTAATCTGTTAAAACATGAAAATATTAACAGGAGCTTAAGCCAGCCAGTTGTGGTCAAAACATTTCTTGACTAATTGACACTAACTTGGTTTAACCCTAATTAAATATCTTATGATAACCTTAGCCTAAGCTAGTGATAACCGATGCACACAGGAGCGTTTTTCAACATGGATCATATTTGGTACAAGACGTACAAAACGGCAGGTATTCCAGAACAAATCGTTATGCCGGCAAATAACACCTCAATGGTTGACGTGTTTGAACGAAACTTTCAGAAATTCGGTTCACGCGATGCCTTTATCTGTATGGATAAAGCCATGAGCTTTTCTGAACTTGATAATGCCAGCCGCAAATTTGCGGCCTACCTGCAATCCCTGAACCTGAGCAAGGGTGCACGTGTAGCAGTGATGATGCCCAACGTGCTGCAATATCCGGTAGCTGCCATTGGCATCCTGCGTGCCGGTTATGTGCTGGTTAATGTTAACCCGTTATATACCGCGCGTGAGCTTGAGCACCAGCTTAAGGATTCCGGCTCAGAAGTCCTGATTATTGTTGAAAACTTTGCGCATATTTTCTCGGAAATCCAGAACAACACACCGGTAAAACATACCATTGTGACTGGTGTGGGCGATTTGCTGGGTACGGTAAAAGGCCTGATTGTCAACATGGTACTGCGCCATGTACGCAAACAGGTTCCAGCATGGAACATCAAGAATCATGTACCGTTTAAGGCTGCCCTGAACAAGTTTAGCGCCAATCGTTACAAGCGTCCGGTCATGAGCCTTGATGACACTGCCGTGCTGCAATATACCGGCGGTACCACTGGCGTTTCAAAAGGTGCCGAGCTGACTCACAGCAATCTGGTTGCCAACCTGTTACAGGTTGAAGCCATTTTCAAGAGTGCCTTTGATGAAGGCGCAACTGCTGAGCAAAACAATATCCTGTGCGCGCTACCGTTGTATCATATTTTTGCCTTCATGGTCTGTGCCATGTTTGGTATGTACACCGGCGCTACCAACATTCTGGTGCCAAATCCGCGTGACATTCCTGGGCTGGTTAAGGAACTGGCCAAATATCCACCGGCTTTCTTCCCGGCAGTGAATACCCTGTTTAACGCACTGGTCAACAATGCCGACTTCCAGAAACTGGACTTTAGCAAGCTGAAAGTGGCGATGGGTGGTGGCATGGCAGTACTGCCATCAACTGCTGAAGCCTGGCAGCAAATTACGGGCCGTCCGATTGTGGAAGGCTATGGCCTGTCTGAAACCTCTCCGGTAGCAACGGCTAACCCGCCTTCCATTACCAAGTACACCGGAACCATTGGTATTCCCTTGTCATCAACCGATGTTGCAATTCTGGATGACGATGGCAAGTCGGTAGCACTGGGCGAACAGGGTGAAATTTCCATTCGTGGCCCACAGGTCATGAAAGGCTACTGGCAGCGTGCTGATGAAACCGCAAAGGTGATGACTGCCGATGGTTATTTCCGCACGGGTGACATTGGCGTGATGGATGAAAACGGTTACGTTAAAATTGTAGACCGTAAAAAAGACATGATTCTGGTGTCTGGCTTTAACGTCTATCCTAGTGAAATTGAAGAAGTGGTTACCAAGCATCCTAAGGTGCTGGAAGCCGCGGCCATTGGTGTGGCAGATGCCAAAAGCGGTGAAGTGCCCAAGCTGTTCATTGTGAAAAAAGACCCAAGCCTTACCGTTGATGAAGTGCTGGCTTACACCAAGCAGAATTTGACTGGCTATAAACAGCCAAAATACGTTGAATTCATCGACGAGTTGCCAAAATCCAACGTGGGCAAAATCTTGCGTAAAGACCTGCGCAAATAAGATTTTTGCAGTCATGTAAACAAAAGAGCAGTCCTGATGGGCTGCTTTTTTATACCTAAATGCTGAAAATAAACTTTTAAAAGGTTAATGGCCCTTAAAATTTTTGCATCAGCTTAACCAAATAAGGCCGGGATAAGCGGAACAACGCAGTAAAACTACCTATTGCAACCAGTTGCAAAAACAAATGCCCGTGATCGAATTGCAAGTGATGGCTTATGAAGTTATCGGTCAGGCAAAAAACTAGCACCAAGGGTAATAACAGCAACAGTGAGCGCTGATAAACACTGGACAGAATCAAGAACAGGCCAGTAACCATAAAGGTGGCCAGCAGTGAATATAAATTCTGGTTGGCAGCCATGACACTAATGATCAATGCCAGAATAATAGCTGCAACTATGGTGAGTTTATTCAGGCGTTTCTCATGCTGCTGTTGCTGTGCCAATGCAGTATGAAGCGAGTTCTGATGTATTGGATCAGAATCCGGGGAGTGCGGGTGAGCAGGATCAGGCATACAAAGACAACCCATACAATAAAAATAGGAAGTGAGCAGGTAACGAGCCAGCAGGAAATCTGCAATTAAAAATTGACCTGATTGGCTAAAAAATCACATTATTATAGAAATTCTTATGCTAAGGTTGTGCTGTTTTTTTAAATTTTAACAACAGCCAATGAGTTCAATCAATTCCCTTATTTATGTCATTTTGGCAGCGTGTTTGCTGCCTTATGTATTTGCATGGATTGCCAAGCTAAGTGGCGGGTTTACTCTCAAGGATAACCAGCAGCCACGCGAATTTATGGCACGAACCACAGGGCTGGCTGCGCGTGCCAATGCAGTACAGCTCAACAGCTTTGAAAGCCTGCCGCTGTTTTTGACCAGTGTGCTGCTGGCAGAGTATCTGGTGGTACCGACAGCCATTACCTTTAATTTGAGCATTGCGTATCTGGTGCTACGACTATTGTATGGCTGTGCCTATCTGGCCAACTGGGCCACGCTACGTAGTATTCTCTGGTTGCTGTCGATGGCATGTCCGGTACTTTTACTGTTATTGACGGCACGCATCTGATCCAGAAGTGATAGCCCGGCCTATAGCTCTCCTGTCAGGCATTTTTGGTATGATCCGTCACAATGTCTGCTGCAATGGATGCCGGATGAGTCAACTTAGGGCTATAATGTGCCACGTTTTTTAAACCACCCTTTTGCAGTAGAGTGATCCTATGAGCTACAACAACATTCCTCCCGGTAAAGATGCACCCAATGATATCTATGTGATCATTGAAATTCCTGCCAATCATGATCCGATCAAGTATGAAATTGACAAGGATTCTGATGCGCTGTTTGTTGACCGCTTCATGGGCACGCCCATGTTTTATCCGGCCAACTATGGCTATGTGCCAAACACCTTGTCTGAAGATGGCGACCCGCTTGATGTTCTGGTGGTAACGCCTTATCCAGTGGTTGCAGGTTCGGTAATCCGCTGCCGTCCGGTTGGCAAGCTGAAAATGGAAGATGACGGTGGCATTGACGCCAAGCTGGTTGCCGTGCCGCATGAAAAACTGACTCCGCTTTATAAAAACGTGCAGGAATACACGGACCTGCCAGAACTGCTGATCAAGCAAATTGAACATTTCTTTAGCCACTACAAAGACCTTGAGCCGGGCAAGTGGGTAAAAATCAGTGGCTGGGAAGGTAGTGACGTGGCCAAGGCTGAAGTATTAAAAGCCATTGAAGCCGCTAAAAAATAAGCAGTAGACAATCTTAAAATCCGTCCCTATGTTGTGCTAGCTGGGACGGATTTTTTTATGGGTATATATTTTTAAACCCTAATGGAGATGGATTAAAAAACGCCCTGTTTTAAGGCGTTCCTTTTTATCTTTTTTAAAAACGCACCAAGATGATCGACTAACTTGTAACCAGATTTTTGCTTATAAAAAATTATAAATATAAAAATAATAATTATATTTCATATACTTAATTAAAAAAGCAAAGGTTGGCACGCCAATTGTATTAAGGAAATATGACAGCGTCGTCACTTTAAAACATAGATCGTTCTTGGGGAGCGTGCACAATGAAATTTGGTTTAAAAACTCTGGTAGCTTCTGTGGTAGTGGTTAGCGGTTTAAGCAATGCAGTTGCTGCTGAAACAACACCTTTGCCATTTCCGGGAACAGTAACTGGCAACGTAGGCGTTGTATCCAATTATAACCTGCGTGGTATTACCACAGCACCATGGGGTCCAGAAAATGACAATGCTGCAGTACAGGGTGGTCTGGATTATAGCCATGACAGCGGCTTTTATTTAGGTTACTGGTTTTCAACCCTGGGGTATTCATACGCAGGATTGCAACCTGGTTGTGTAGGAACAAAATGTACTACCAAATCTTTTGAAAATGACTTTTACGGTGGCTTTAAAGGCAAGCTGACTGAAGATGTGGGGTATACCGTGGGTGGTACGATTTATTACTACTATCCGGGCTGGGAATCTACCGGTTATGAAACCATGCTGGGCCTGAACTACAAGGAATTCAGCATCAGCGCACAAACCCTGCTGAACAATGTGACCTTCGGGAATAAGGGCGATACATATTTCCTTGCTACCTATGCCCCTGCATTACCCGGTGGCTTTACTGGTAAGGCACAGCTGGCCGCTTATTACTATGGTGATGATGATGAGTTTACCGGCCCGACCACCACAGACTTTGCTTTCCGTCATGCCACATTGGGTTTAAGTCATCCACTGGGTGCAACTGGCGCGACCATGAGTCTGGATTATCTGATTGGCGGTTATGCACGTGATGAAAGCAAACAGAAAAACAAAGTGGTACTAGGCGCAAGCTATACGTTCTAAGCCATTAAATTTTTAAAACTGCAATAAAAAGGAGCTGAATAATCAGCTCTTTTTTATTGCATGAGGGAATGCTTCTGGTTTCAGATTTTGCAGTATTAGCCCTGTCCCCGGTAACTTAAGGCTTCGGTCAGGTGACTGCTGGCAATCACCTCACTGCCTGCCAGATCGGCAATGGTGCGTGCAACCCGCAAGATGCGGTGATAGGCACGTGCTGACAGGTTCAGGCGTTGCTGCGCCAGCTGGATAATTTTTTGCTCAGGCTCACCCAGTACTGCAAACTGATCCAGCAATTGCGGATTTAAGGCTGCATTACTTAGGCCTTGCCGCTGAATCTGACGTTGGCGTGCTGCAATCACCCGGGCACGTACACTGGCTGAGCTTTCGCCCGCAGTTCGGGATTGCAAATCACTGGCCGGCAGGGCAGGTACTTCAATATGCAAATCAATACGATCCAGCAATGGTCCGGATAAACGGCCCCGATAACGCTTGACCATATCCGGTGTGCATTTGCAGCGCTGGCTGCTATCCGAGGCATAACCACAGGGACAGGGATTCATGGCGGCCACCAACTGAAAGTTGGCCGGAAAGGTAATTTGCCGTGCTGCCCGTGAAATCACCACTTCCTTGGATTCCAGTGGCTGGCGCAATACTTCCAGCACTTTGCGGTCAAATTCTGGTAGCTCATCCAGAAACAGCACGCCATAATGCGCCAGACTGATTTCACCGGGCCGTGGCTGTGAACCGCCACCCACCAGTGCTGCTGCCGATGCCGTATGATGCGGCGCACGAAAAGGCCGTTCGCCAAAACTTAAAGCGTGGTTGGCAATAGAATACACGCTAGCCACTTCCAGGCTTTCTTCATCATTCAGTGGCGGCAGAATACCGGGCAGACGTGACGCTAGCAGAGTTTTTCCAGTACCGGGCGGCCCACAAAACAGCAGTGAATGGCCACCTGCTGCTGCAATTTCCAGAGCGCGGCGTGCCCGATGCTGGCCTTTCACATCGGCCATATCCGGCAGGTTAATCTGCTGGGTAAGTGGCTGGTGCTGCACGAGAGCTAACTGTTCCACCTGCTGCAAATGGGCGCAAATTTGCTTAAGCGTGCCTGCCGCATAAATCCGTGCGTCAGGAATCTTGGCGGCTTCATTGCCATTACCATGAGACACCAGCAATGGCCGTTTGGCCAGATGCGCGGCGCGGGCCACAGCCAGTACACCCATTACTGGACGCAAATCACCATTTAAGGCCAGTTCGCCCACAAACTCCTTGTCATGCAGGGCATCAGCATCCAGTTGGCCACTAGCCGCCAGAATACCCAGCGCAATCGGTAAATCCAGTCTGGCGCCTTCTTTGGGCAGGTCGGCAGGCGCCAGATTAATAGTCAGGCGACGGCTGGGAAATTCAAACCCGCTATTGATAATGGCAGAACGCACCCGATCCTTGCTTTCACGCACGGCAGCTTCAGGAAGGCCAACGATGGTGAGGGCAGGTAATCCCTGACTTAAATGCACTTCAACCTGAACTTCAGGCGCATGCAGGCCGAGCGCTGCCCGGGAGGTTACAACAGCAAATGACATAGAAAAACCTAAATTATTGTTTTGAAAATTTAATGATTTTAAATAAGGACTGATTAAAAAGTACGCAGCTTAAATTGTACAGCTAATCAGATTGTACAGCTCAAGGTGCACGGTTAGGGTGCGGCTGGGCTCTCCAGTAAAGCAACTTTTTCAGTTAATGTTTCAATCTCGACTAACAGGCTGGCAATATTTTTCTGGGCATTCAGTAATGCGGTTTGCTGGCGCAGAAATTCTTCCTGACTAACCAGATCCATACGGGTAATCATCTCGGATAACAAGGCGCGCAGGTTTTTTTCCAGATCGGCTTTGGGTTCGTGAAGCTGTTCCAGAATGGCTTGAAGCAATTGCTCTATCATGGTGAATTAATGCTCCATTTTGAGGCGTAAAATCAGTATATGGAAAAAAAGAATAAAAAAACCGCATAAAATCTTGAGGTTTTTATTGATTAAGTAGAAGTGTAATCGCAAAAGTCTAAAGTAAAAATACAGAATTAAGTTTTCTTGTAGCATTTGGAAACAATTTTATGCATGATCAGTTAACAACGATGTCGAACACGGAAAAATCTGCGTAAGGCTTTGCCTGTCAGAGGCCATGTAGCGACACTAATTGCCAGCGAATTTGGCAAAGTGAATACATTTATTTAGGGTTAACTATTTTAAGGGTGATGTGATGAAAGGATTAAAACAAATTGCAGTTACAGGCTGTATCTTGGCCCTGATGAGCCATGTTCAGGCCGCCGATGTGATTACCGTGCCGGGTGTAACCACCACAGGTAATGTAACGCTGTCTACCGACTACCGTTTCCGTGGTATTTCGCAAACCAGTAATAATCCTGCCATTCAGGGTGCCATTAACTTTAACCATGAGTCAGGAACATATGCCAGTCTGTGGGCCTCAAATGTCAGCGGCAACAGTACTGCAGAAATTGACGGCGTGCTGGGTTATGCCACCAAGCTCAACCTGATTCCCAACCGTGATACCACACTGGATGTGGGCTATATCCGCTATATGTATGCAGGCTCTGGCGATTCTGCGCCGGGTAGCAAACAGCCCGACTATAATGAGCTGTTTGGCCGTTTAAACCTTGCTGGTAGCGTGATCAAGGAAGATAACCTGATGGTTGGGGCAAATTATTCCAATGATTATTTTAACCAGTCCGATAACTTCTGGTATTTCAGTGCCAATTATACCGCACCCATCAAGGATACCGGTTTTGGACTGGTGGCTGGTGTCGGCTATAACCTGTTCAAGAATAGCCGCATGATGAACCGCGCGCTGGGTACGGCCAGTACCGATGACAGCTATATCGACTATAAGCTGGGCACCAGTTTTGGTGTGCAGGGCCTGACTACTGAACTGGCCTGGGTAGATACCAGCCTAAAAGACAGTGAATGCGTTGATAAAAAAGCCTGCGATGGTACGGTACAACTGAGCATCAGTAAAACATTCTAGGTACAACTTGACAGTCAAATACGTTATAAAGAGGGTCGCGTCAGCGGCCTTTTTTGTTTCCCCCACAATTGATGCTGTTGGCACGTTTTTTGAACATGGAAATTACTGGTTATTTACCTGAGGTCTTTTGAAATGAAACTTGTAACCGCTGTGGTTAAGCCTTTTAAACTTGACGATGTTCGCGAGGCATTATCGGAAATAGGTGTGCAGGGTATTACTGTCACTGAAGTCAAGGGGTTTGGTCGTCAGAAAGGCCATACCGAACTGTATCGTGGCGCTGAATATGTGGTTGATTTTTTGCCAAAAGTAAAAATTGATATTGCCGTGCGCGACGACATGGTCGATGCAGTCATTGAAGCTATTACCCGTGTTGCCAGCACTGGCAAGATTGGTGACGGCAAGATTTTTGTCAGCAATCTGGAGCAGGTGATCCGTATTCGTACTGGCGAAACCGGACCGGATGCAGTTTAGTACAGACTACAATCATGGCATGGACTTTGCTGTAACCAAAATAACGCATTGATCCTGTGTTGGGGGAAGACACAATGAAACACATGTTACTTGCGCTGGGGTTATCCAGTGCACTTCTAACATCAGCAAGTGTATGGGCAGAAGCGCCTGCAACGATGCCAGAAGCTGTTACACAAGATGCAACGACAGCAACTGCAACCACAGAAACAGCTGCACCTGCCACCAGTGATAATATCACCATGGCCACAGCACCGGACAATGCAAATGTTCCGGTAGCTGCAGCGGCTGAACAAACAGTATCGGCTACTGAAGAGGCTGCGCCTGCGGCAGAAGCAGCGCCCAAGGTGGTTACTGGTGATACGGCATGGATTCTGACCTCAACGGCGCTGGTACTGCTGATGACCATTCCGGGTCTGGCGCTATTCTACGGCGGCATGGTGCGCAAGAAAAACGTACTCAGCACCATGATGTATAGCCTGTCTGCCACCATACTGGTTAGCCTGATCTGGGTGATTGTGGGCTATTCACTGGCTTTTTCCGGCGAAGGTGCCTATATCGGCAATCTGGGCAAGGTTCTGCTCAACGGCGTAGCATTTGATGCCTTAAGCGGTACGATTCCTGAAAGCCTGTTTGTGATTTTCCAGATGACCTTTGCCATTATTACCGTAGCCATTTTAAGTGGTTCGGTGGCTGACCGTATGAAGTACTCTGCATTCATGCTGTTTATTGCCCTGTGGGTAATTGCGGTTTATGCACCGATTACGCATTGGGTCTGGGCGGCTGGCGGCTGGTTGTTTGATGCCGGTGCGCTGGATTTTGCGGGTGGTACTGTAGTGCATATTAATTCGGGTGTAGCTGGCCTGGTTGCTGCCTATGTACTGGGCAAGCGCATTGGCTTTGGTAAGGAAGCCATGGCACCGCACAACCTCACCTTAACCGTAATTGGTGCAAGTTTGCTGTGGGTGGGCTGGTTTGGCTTTAACGGCGGTAGCGCACTGGGCGCTGGCAGCCGTGCCAGCATGGCGATTCTGGTGACTCAGGTTGCTGCTGCTGCTGCTGCGTTTGCCTGGCTGATTGCTGAGCGTTTTGTGCGTGGCAAGGCCTCTGTACTGGGTGGTGCATCCGGCGCTGTGGCCGGTCTGGTGGTGATTACCCCTGCTGCCGGTTTTGTCGGTGTCGGTGGCGCGCTGATCATGGGTCTGATTGGTGGTGTGGTATGCTTCTGGGGTACCACTTCCCTCAAGCGCATGCTCAAAGCAGATGATGCACTGGATGCCTTTGGCCTGCATGCGGTTGGTGGTATTGTCGGTGCTATGCTGACAGCCGTATGTGTTAACAGTGAAGTCATTGCTGCCGCTGGTCTTGAGTTGCCATCACTGGGCAAGCAACTGTGGATTCAGGCAGAAGGCGTACTGGCTACCATTATTTATAGTGGTGTCGTGACCTTTATCCTGCTGAAGATTGTAGATGTCATCATTGGCCTGCGTGTGAATGAAGAACAGGAACGCGAAGGTCTGGATATTACCCAGCATGGCGAACGTGTAGAGTAACGTGTCGTTATATGGGTTCAAAGATAAAAACGGTCTCTAGCAGGCCGTTTTTTTATACTTATTAAAAATGCATATTTTTGCTACACTGACCCATCAATTTTTCAAATGCTAGCACCATGCACTGTCCGTTTTGCAATGCTCCCGATAGTAAGGTGATTGATTCGCGGCTGGCTGCCGAGGGCCGGCAAATCCGTCGTCGTCGTGAATGTGTGGCCTGCGGTGACCGCTTTACCACTTTTGAGTCCTACGATGTAGTCATGCCACGGGTGATTAAGTCCAACGGGCGCAATGAACCTTTTAATGAGGAAAAACTGCGACATTCACTGACACTGGCGCTGCAAAAACGCCCGGTGAGTCAGGACCAGATTGAAGCCACCCTGCTGGATATTGGCCAGCATTTGCGCCGACTTGGAGAACGGGATGTGACCTCGCGCAAGATTGGCGAAATTGTCATGCAGTCACTGTATGACCTGGATCATGTGGCCTATGTGCGGTTTGCCTCGGTGTACCGGGATTTTCAGGATGTAGATGCCTTTAAGCGTGAAATTGAGCAAATGGGCATGGAGCAAACCGGCATTGCCAGAAATATGCTTGAGAAAGCCAGTCTGGAAAAACCAACATTAGAAAAGCCAGTATCAGAAAAGCTTAGTAAAGACAGTCAGAAACCATGATTAACCCCCTTTATATGCAGCGTGCCATTGAACTGGCCAAACAGGGGCAGTACAGCACCAAGCCTAATCCCAACGTGGGCTGTGTGATTGTTAAGGATGGGCAGATTGTGGGTGAGGGCTTTCATCCCCAAGCAGGCCAGCCACATGCCGAAGTGTTTGCCTTAAGACAGGCTGGTGAGCAGGCGCAGGGTGCAATAGCGTATGTGACGCTGGAACCCTGTGCGCATTATGGCCGCACACCACCGTGTGCCAATGCACTGGTAGAGGCAGGGGTTAGCCATGTGGTAATGGCAAGCCTTGATCCCAATCCACTGGTGGCAGGCAAAGGGCAGGCTATTCTGGAAGCAGCAGGGATTGGCACTAGAGTGGGCGTGCTAGAAGCTGAAGCACGCGCCTTAAACAAGGGTTTCCTGCAAGTCATGGCTGGCGGGCGACCCTATGTGCGCCTGAAAATGGCCGCCAGTCTGGATGGCCGTACTGCGATGGCATCGGGTGAATCCAAATGGATTACCGGTGAGGCCGCCCGGCTGGATGTGCAGCACTGGCGTGCCCTGAGTGGCGCGGTGATTACTGGCATTAACACCGTACTAGCGGATGATCCGGCCTTAAATGTCCGCCAATTATCCAGTGATTTTCCCATTGAAAACGTGGTGCAGCCCTTACGGGTGGTTCTGGATCGGCAAAGCCGTTTTCCGCAACAGGCCCAGCTGTTAAACCATCCTGAAAAGTTGCTGTTGGTTGGTACCCAGCCGAAAGTGGCACCAGCGGTTGAACACTGGCCGGACATGGCTCTGGCACAATTACTGAATGAATTAAAAAATCAAAAACAAATTTATGAGGTGCTGGTAGAAGCCGGGCCAACGCTGGCTGGCGAATTTTTGCGGCAGGGTCTGGTGGATGAGCTGATTGTATATCTGGCGCCGACCTTGCTGGGTTGTGATGCGCGTGCCATGTTTAATGTATCTTTGTCGCAAATGCGCGAGCAATATCGGCTACAATTGCAGGAGCTGACTCAGGTCGGGCAGGATGTGCGCCTGATTCTAAGCCCTGTTGCCCCTTAACCAGTTCATGTTTCAATGAGACGTTCTAACCCAATAGCGTAGAGTGATGAATACTGAAGCCAATGTGTATCACAAGCGTCGCCACGCTGCGCGAACCACCGATGATTACCTGTTTCATCAGCTGGTGCCTTATCTGGGCAACAAGCGTCGTCTGCTGCACCTGATTCTGGCAGCACTGGAACAAACCGGCACCCTGAATAGTAAAAGCAGTAAAAACGGCAAGCCGCCTATTTTTGCAGACCTGTTTGCCGGCAGTGGCGTGGTGTCACGACTGGCCCGGCAAAATGGCTACCGCGTAATTGCCAATGACTGGGAACCGTATAGCCATGCGTTGAACCATGCCTTGCTGGCCTGTGTGGAAGCGCCGGACTTTGCAGGCCTGGGCGGCTATCAGGCAGCGATTGACCAACTCAACAGCTTGCCGGAACAGGTGGGCTGGGTCACCCGCAACCTGTCCCCGCGCGATGATGATTTTTATGATCCGGCGCGTGACCGGCTGTTCTTTAAGCGCCGCAATGGCATGCGCATTGATGCCATCCGCAACCAGATTATGCAATGGCAGCATCAGGGCCTGATTACGCCACTGGAAATGAGTGCATTGCTGGCACCATTACTCTATTCAGCCAGTTTTGTTAGCAATACCAGTGGTGTCTTTAAAAGTTTCCATCAGGGCTGGGGTGGCAAAACCCAGACCGCGCTGGAACGTATTGACTCCCTGCTGTGGCTTACACCTAGCCGCTTTTGCCCCATTGGCACGCCCGGCCAGTTAGCCGCTGAAATGTGGTGCGTGGATGCCCAGTATCTGGCCAAACAAATGTCGTCGTTTAAGGTTGATATTGCCTATCTGGATCCGCCATATAACCAGCATGCCTATAGCAGCAATTATCATGTGCTCAATGCACTCACCCTGTGGGATCAGGTGGATTTACCCACCCCTGATACACCGGGCTTTAAAAGTGGCATCGACCGCGCATGGCGTAAGGAACGCCCCAGCCCCTACAATTCGGCCAAGTATGCTACCGAGGCCTATCAGGAACTGGTGGCAACCCTAAATTCCCGCTTTATCCTGACCAGCTACAGCACCGATGGCAATATTGCACCCAAGGATTTGCTCAAGGCCAATCTGGATCGCGGCCGTGTGACTTTGCTGACACAGGATGTACCGCGCTACCGGGTGAGCAAGCAGCGTCAGTCCGAGCGCGCGCGTACCCTTGAGTTTATTGTAATTACCGATACACAGGCCAAGTCAGGGCCACCCCTCAATCAATTGCTGGGTCAGCTTTATCACTTTGCCGAGCTGGGTGGCGTGGACACCTCTGGGCCAAGTACGCAACTGGCACTGTGGTAAGCATGTTTGATTGCACCTGAATCATTAAAATAATTGCTCACATTTTAAAATATTAAACAGCCTCAGGCTGCATTAGGATATTAAAGGCCCACCTGTTTAAGTAGAAGTCGGGTTAATCCTTATTAAACATGACAATAAGGAAAAATGATGCAAACACGTCTTAAAAAAATTGCGCTAACCACCTGCCTGCTATTGCTGGCGCCCTTAAGCTTTGCCACCACCTGGACAGCTGGCAGTAATCATCAGGGCAAAGTCACGGTTCCCATTGAGGGCGGCCCGGTAATCACTTGGCAATGCAATGGCAAAAGTTGCAGCCTGACTGGGCCGTGGGGCACTGAGTTGTCCATGGACTCCTGCCAGAATCTGGTCACACGGGTCGGCAAAATTAGCTATTACAAGAATAGTGCAGGCAAGGCATGGAATGCTAATTCAGATGAATTGGCCGAATGCAATCAGGTGGCCCGCTAAGCCATCTAGCCTGCGTTTTTCAGGCTCATGAACTGGTTTGGCAAAAGTTACCCGATGTTTTGTGGCGATATTTTTGAGGTTAGTTTGTGACATGGCTTTTGCCCCATGATTGGGTATAATCAGCGCCAGTTTAATTGCAGTGAAAGATAGCGCGCTATGTTTACAGGCATCATTGAAGCCGTAGGAAAAGTATTATCGTCCAGCCAGACGGCGGGTGATGTGCGTCTGGTGATTGATGCTGCCGGACTGGACATGGGCGATGTCAAACTGGGTGATTCAATTGCCACCAGCGGTGTCTGCCTGACTGTGATTGATTTTGGCAAGAACTGGTATGCGGCTGATGTCTCACTGGAAACCATTCGCCGCACCACCTTGCTGCAATGGAAAACGGGTACACTGGTTAACCTTGAAAAAGCCCTGTTACCCACCACACGTCTGGGAGGCCATCTGGTCAGTGGGCATGTGGATGGGCTGGGTGAAATTACCCTGGTACGTAAAGATGCCCGCTCGCTGTATTTCGAAGTTAAGGCACCGGATGAGCTGGCCAAATATCTGGCAGAAAAAGGCTCCATTACCGTAGATGGCATTAGCCTGACCATTAATCATTTAAATGGCGCTTTGCTGAGCCTCAATTTAGTACCGCATACGGCTGAGCAAACCACAATTAAGGAATGGAAAGTCGGCAGCAAGGTCAATCTGGAAGTAGACGTACTGGCGCGTTATCTGGAGCGCTTGTTACTGGGCGATAAAGCTGCACAGGCCACGGCCAAAAGTACCATTGATATGAGCTTTCTTGCAGAGAATGGGTTTCTGCGTTAACCCAATATTAGATATTCCAGCTTTTCCATAGTCCCAGCCTAATAAATATGGGCTAAATGAATAATAAATACTTCTAATCGCTATTTTTAGCTGACTTAAAACTCAAATATGTTGTGATTAAAAAACATATAGGTTAGGCACCTTTTTAAGCCTTAATAATTTAATTAAAGATGAGGAAATGATGAGAATATTTTTTATAACCCTGATTACTTTAGCATTAACAGCCTGTTCCAAGCCTTATGATAAATATATTGGATACTGGAAATTAGAAGATACCAGCTATTCTAAAATATTGGAAATTCGTAAAGAAGCTAAGGATACCTATTTGGTCAATGAAGATGTTTTAAGTGCTGCTAATTTATCAGGCCAAAATAAAAAAGAAATGGTTCTTGAGCAAAAAGATAATCAACTAGGTGTCAATAATGGTTTAACAGTCATTCCCTTTAGTTTATCTGAGGACGGAAACAGCTTGCGAATCAGGGAAAATAAATACATTAAAATTACTGACAATGAAGCGAAAACAGCAATAAAGAATAGGCAGGACTGTAATCAGCTGGAATCAAAGTTTAGAGAACAACGTCTTGCTTTTCGGTCATTTGTTAATGAAACTGAGAAAAAGCCACGTAACGAACTGCTTGAAAAATATACTACACTTCAAAAGCAGATTCCTGATTGTAAATTCTATATTCCAAAGGCCTACTAGAACAGCTACAACAGCCTTATTAAGTTAAGGCTGTTGCTTATTAAGATATTGAAAATAAAGGGAAAGCGAGGTTATTGCTCACTCATAATCTGCTCAATTTCAATTTTGGCTTGCTGTTTTAAGCGCTCACTCAACTGCTGCAAGGTTTCTTCAATATAAATTTCCGCTTCCAGCCACAGCGCATCCTTAAGCGCCTGCACCTGACTGGTATGTTGTTGTAATAGCTGTGCAGCCTGTTCCTGTTGACGCTGTTCCTGCCTGAGTTTGGCAGCTTGTTGTTCAGCAAGGCGCTGTTCTTCCAGCAGGCGTTGTTCCTGCTCTAGCCGTTGCAGCTCAGCTTGTTCTTGTCTGGCTTGCTCAGCCAGTCGTTGCTGCTCTTGTGCTTCACGCTCGGCAGCTTCTTTGGCCAGCCGTTCACGTTCAGCTTCTTCTGCCTGCTGGCGCGCCAGTTGTTCCTGGGCAAGGCGTTGCTGTTCACGTTGTTGCTCTAGCTCACGCTGTTCTTGTTCCAGCCTTAAGCGATCAGCTTCTGCCTGCTCGCGCGCGAGCTGTTCCTGCCGCTGGCGCTCTTTTTCTTCGGCTTCGGCTTTTTCACGGGCCAGTTGCTCGGCGCGCTGACGTTCCAGTTCCTGCTGGCGTTGCTGTTCTTCCAGCGCGGCTTTAACCAGTGCCTGATGCTGTTGCTCACGCTGTGCATCGGCAATTTGCCACTGGTTAAAGTCAGTTTCCACTTCCAGCAACTGGCAAATACTGTCCAGTTCACTAAAAACCTGCTGGCGCACCGCTTCTGGCGCTGCCAACCAACGCATCTGGAAGTCACGGCCCACATTTAACGCCATAATTTTTCCCAAAAACTAACCGATTTTAAATACATCAATTGCAATGGATTAGAATACTTGATCTGCATTTTCATCCATGTCAGCAATAAGCTACACCTGATAAGTCACTGGTTCAATGCCTAATGCACGGTAAGCCTTAAAACGTTCACGACCTACGGCTTTGGCAGCGTCTGTATTTTCAATTATTTCCAGCACACGACCAAATCGCTGTGGATCAACAATTGCCTGACCAAGATTCAGGCAGTCGCCCTTAAACTGTTCCGGCAAAGTCAGGCTCAGGCAAATGGGTGAGTGCAAGCTGTCGATGTCATGGGCCACAAAGCTGGCCGGGTCAAATTGCCACAGCAAGGCATCAAACTGTTGCATGGCATCCAGATCATCAAACTTGACCAGCAGGGGCTGCTGGGCAGTCTGAATGCTCTTGCGGCAAATCCGGCAGGCCAGATCGACCTGCCGGATCTGGCTTTGGATAAGATAAAACCCAACATCAGCCATGTGTTATCACTTACTGTACGTTCTGACTCTGACTGGCTTGACTACGCGTACGCAGGAATTGCATCAGCAATGGCACTGGACGACCTGTTGCACCTTTATTGCTGCCCGATAGCCATGCTACCCCGGCAATATCCAGATGCGCCCAGCGATATTCCTTGGTAAAGCGTTGCAGGAAACACGCAGCAGTAATGGCACCGCCGTAAGGCCCACCAATGTTGCCCATATCGGCAATCGGGGAGTCCAGCAGTTCCTGATAGTCATCAATCACTGGCATGCGCCATACCCGGTCATGCGATTGCTGACCAGCTTCCAGCAGCTCAGTGGCCAGTTCATTATCCGGACTAAACAAGCCAGCCAGTACCTTGCCCAGTGCAACCACGCAGGCGCCCGTTAAGGTAGCAATATCAATTACAGTATCCGGATTAAAGCGCTTGATATAGGTCAGGGCATCGCACAGCACCAGACGACCTTCAGCATCGGTATTTAAGATTTCAACCGTTTGCCCGCTCATGGTGGTGACAATATCACCCGGGCGGGTCGCGCGGCCAGAGGGCATGTTTTCGGCACACACCAGTGTTCCCACCACATTGATGGGCAGTCTGGCTTCACACAGGGCTTGCAGCGTACCTAGTACCGATGCTGCACCACACATGTCAAACTTCATTTCATCCATGCCAGCAGCTGGCTTGATCGAAATACCGCCAGTATCAAAGGTAATTCCTTTGCCCACCAGCACCACAGGTTTGCCTGAATCCGACTGAAAATCATCCGGCTTGCCTTTATATTCCAGAATCACCAAACGCGCTTCACGCTCGGAACCTTTGCTTACTGCCAGCAATGCATTCATGCCCAGTTCCTGCATGGCTGCTTCATCCAGCACGGAAACATTCAGCAGATCGGGGTATTGCTGTGCCAGTTGTAAGGCTTGCTCTGCCATATATTCAGGATGGCACACATTGGCAGGCTGATTGCCTACATCCTTGGCCAGTGACTGGCCCTTTGCCACAGCTTGCAGGTAATCAATACGGGATTGCAGTTCATTAGCACGGGTACTGTGCAAGACAATGCTGTCCAGAATGGTTTCAGATTTTTTACTCTTATAAGTATCAAAGCGGTAGGCGGCATTACTCAACGCCAGTACAAATGGCTCAATGGTCTGGTCAGCCAGTGCATCCAGTGAAATCACTGCTTGCGCCGTCCGGTTGGCCAATGCCTTATAAATACTAGTAGCCAGTGTTTGCGCCTGTCCGGCAGTCATCTTTTCCAACGCGCCAGCACCCACCAGCAAAACCTGGGAAAAATCAGTATTATTTAACTGATAAACTGGCAGGGTTTCGCCCAGTTTGGCCTTGAACTGGGCACGCTCAATCTGGGTGGAGAGTTGCTGTTGCACATCACTGGGTAGCTGGTCGTGTGACTGTACCAGTGTTTCCTGATCCAGAATTAATACCAGCGTGGCATTACTATTGGCGGTACTGCCAGTGGTTGTGTCTGAGGTTGGTAAAAGTTTGTTCTGTAAATTCAGTTTCATGTATTGACCTTGCATCATCGTGGCGAAGCAGTATTCCATTAAAACACTGTCCTGCTAGACTTGAACAGCCTAAATTGATACGCCACGTACTATTTTTTTAAGGTATAAGTACTTAAACTTGGCATTTTGTAATAGCCCTTTGTCATCACCCTTTTGGGTTTACTGTGGATAGCCCTTTTGATCATTCGTCGTTATTTGGTTCGTCAGGTTCTTAGCACCAGTGCTGTTACACTTAGCCTGTGTACACTCATATTATTAGGTGGACGGCTGATCAAGTATTTTGGAACAGCAGCACAGGGCCGTCTGGATGCCAGTGTACTATTTACTATTATTGCTTTTCGCTTGCCGGAATTTTTAACTCTGACGTTACCACTAGGTTTTTTTGTGGGCCTGATGCTGGTGTTTGGCCGCCTGTATGTTGACCATGAAATGGCGGTGCTTAACAGTAGCGGCGTGAGTCGTGATAGTCTGGGTGTATTACTAATTCCCATGACACTACTACTGATTGTAGCCGAAGCCGCGCTGGTCATCCAGATTACTCCCTGGGGTAACCGCAAGTTTGATCAGTTGTACGCTACCCAAGCTGTTCGTAGTGCATTTGATTTGGTGCAACCCCGAGAATTTATCTCAAATGGACGCTATACAATTTATGCTGGTTCCCTGTCGGATGACCGCCGTGATTTACAGGATATTTTCTTTTATGAACACAGTGAGCAACCCAACAAACCGGACATGCTGATTATGGCTGAACGGGCAACCCGCGTGGTTGATCCAACGAATCGTGCCAGCGTTGTCGACCTGACCCGTGGCCGCCGCTATGAAATTTATCCCGGCAAGCCTGAATACACCCATGCTGAATTTGCTACTTACCGTTTGCGCATTGAGCATGAAAGTGATCCTGAGCTTGGCACCCAGCGGGTAGAAGCCATGAGCATGACAGCACTGACCAAGCGCCTGGATGAACCGGTGGTCAGAAGTGAGTTTGGCTGGCGCTTGAGTGCGCCATGGGTGATGGCGCTGGCATTAATTCTGGCGCTCCCCTTGTCGCAGGTGAATCCACGGCAGGGGCGCTATTACCGCTTGATACCTGCCATTCTGATTTTTGCCAGCCTGATTGTGGCTTTAATAGCAGTTAAAACCCGTATTACCAAAGACCAGCTGGGTTTGTGGGGTTATCCGCTGGTGCTGGTCATTTATCTTGTGGTGGGCTTGCTTCTGTCACGGCGGCAGCGACTGTCACCACAGGCTGCCAAACGCATCAAGGAGGCGGCCCGGACATGACATCAATTCTAATGTTAGCTCGGCATGTCATTAAAACATCCGGCTTGGCGATGCTAGGTGCAGCAATCATACTATTGATTCTGTTTATGCTGTTTTCCTATATTGCCGAGCTGGGTGAATTAAAGGAAGGCTACAGTGCCTTAAATGCGTTTACTTATATTTTGTGGCAGGCTCCCAAGTTTTTGTATGACATCCTGCCCATTGCCGGCCTAATGGGTGCGGTTATTGGTTTAGGGTCCTTAGCGTCCAGTAGTGAACTGATTGTTATGCGCTCAGTAGGGATCAGCCTGTGGCGTATTGTGAGCTGGGTGTTATGGCCTGCCTTAGTGCTAGTGATTGTTTCATTTGCCTTAAGCCAATGGATTTTGCCCTATACCAACGAACAGGCACGTGCTATCCAGAAGCAGGGCGGTCAGTCAGTTAAAATTGGTGAGGTACATGGCTACTGGACCCGTGAAGGCAATCGCTATATTTATGTGAACTATGCCAATTCAATGGGCCAGCTTAAGCAGGTTGAAGTAATTGACCTGAACGAAAAATACCGTATTACCCAGACGCTGACTGCCCAAACGGGTGAATTTATGCAAAACCAGCAGTGGCAACTGGAGAGTGTAAATCAAATCCAGATTCAGCCGGATGGCAGTGCCAAACTAATTCATAACAATCATCTAAACCTGCCATTGGGTTTGCAACCGCGCTTTGTCCAGACCGTTACAGTAGCACCGGACGATCTGGCACCTACCCAGCTGATTGAGTACATGCGCTATTTGTCAGCCAGCGCGCAAGTGCCAAAACCCTATGTGCTGGCGCTATGGCAAAAAATTGCCGCCCCATTTGCCCTGATTTCGCTGGTAGTGATTGCCTGCTCATTTATTTTTGGGCCGCTACGCCAGCAGTCTATCGGTTTTCGGTTAGTAATAGCCCTGTTTATTGGATTGGGCTTTCGCTATTTGCAAGACTTTTTAAGCTATGCCAGCCTGGTGTATTCACCGTCACCTGCATGGTTTGTCCTGTTACCAATTGTAATTTGTTTTGGCTTTGGCGCGTATTTGCTCAATCGTGCAAAGTAGCCGGATGACGACATCTTACTCAATGACAAGACCTTAGCCATTAATTCGGATGTAAGCAGGAGCAGGATTATGCCAACAGTCATGACGCGTGACCAGCAACTATTGTACGTCCGTGTGGTTGGGCAAGGCCAGCCAGTATTGATGCTGCATGGACTGGGCATGCAAAGCAGCCAGTGGCTACCCTTTATTTTGCCTTTTATCCGGCATTTTAAATTTTACATGCCGGATTTTCGGGGTTTTGGCAAGTCAAAGGCACTGCGCCTGAATCAACCGGATGTTTTTGAAAACCATGCGCAGGATGTGCTGGATGTTATCCATCATGTTGACTTAAAAGATTTTTATCTGGTGGGTTATTCGCTGGGAGCCAGTACAGCATTGCATTTGCAGCATAGCCCTGAGTTTGCACAGGTACGCCGTTATTTGCACATTGACCAGTCACCTTGTGTGAGAAATCGGCCAGACTGGAATTATGGATTGTTTGGCACGCAGCAGGCGCAATTATTTAGTCAGTTTCAGCACATGCTGGATATTATTGCGCCGTTTGAAAACCACTTGTTGTTACAGCAGTTGCCCTATGCTACCCGGCGTCAGGCAGTGGCTGTTCTGGGGGAAATTTTTGAAACCATGCTGGGCAAGCCGCTAATCAAGCATGTGTTTAATCTGTCTGCACAACTGCCTGTACTGATGCCGCATGTTATTGCGCTATCAAGGCTGGAAGATATCCGTTTGTATTTGAATGCTTATATGGCTGGGCAACACGACTACCGTGAAATTCTGGGGCGATGGCAAATTCCAACCACCGTAATGATTGGGATGCAGTCACCTTTGTATCATGCCTGTGGTCAGCGTGTGATTAGCGACAAAATGCAGCCAGCACATGTGGTGGAGTTTCAAAAATCCGGCCATACCCCGTTATTGGATGAACCTATCAAGTTTGTTCGTGAGTTAGGACGGTTCTTAAACTAAAGCGCATTTAGAGTTAAAAAAGGCAATTGCATCACGTTAACCAAGCAAGATTGTGGTAAAAAACCAGTAAATGATAAATAAGAATATTTTATTTAGATTAACTTAAAATTAATAAAAAATATTATAAAAAACAAATGATAATGTATATAAATTTAGTAAAATAAAAAGCGAATACAAAAAGCTACAATACATAGACCGAGTGGTCTATTAGAATTCGCAAAATTTTACAAAGCACCATAATAATTTCAATGATGAGCCTATTTAATGCACTGGTTCAGTGGACTTTAGATCCGCAGCACCGTGCGCTTCGAATTCAATTTTCCAATGCTGGACTCAATCCACAGGTATTTTTGCAGCGCATAGAAGGCCGTCATGTGATCAATGAAGGCTTAAGTGCTGAACTCTTATGCCTTTCACATAACCCTTATATTGCCTTAAAACAGTTTATTGGCAGTCAGGTCGTGGTCGCGCAATTAACGGATACCGGATTGTGGCATCGTACCTCGGGCATTATTACCGGGGTTAGTGCTGGCGATAGTGATGGGGCATTAACCCCTTACAAGCTCACGCTGCAGGACACAACCAGTCTTTGGCACAAGCGGCGCAATAGCCGGGTATTCATGAACAAAACTGTGGTCGAGATCAGCCAGATTCTATGTGCTGAGTGGCAAGCCAAAAGCCCATTGTTTGCTGCCAGCCTGACGCTTGATGTGCAAGGTTTAACTCAAAATTATGATATCCGGCCCTTTGTCATGCAGTCCAATGAATCGGATTATGACTTTCTAACCCGGCTCTGGCGCAGTGAAGGGATTAACTGGCTAATTGATGAAACCAGCTATTTGTCCAGTGATGCCAGTCTGCTAGAACCACAACGCCTGCGCCTGATTGATGACAACCGGCATTATTCTGCCTTACAGCGTCAGATCATCGATTATCATCAGAGCAGTGCCACGGAACAGTATGACCATATTACCCACCTGACTGCGATACGTACGCTACAACCCAATGCAGTACAGGTACAACACTGGCAGGCACAGCATCTGGAAACAGAAACAGGTGCTGGCAGTGTTGTCAGTCCGCATCAGCATAGTGAAAACCAGGCTAGCGCCAGCTTGAGCCTGGAGCAGGCCTGGGCGATTAGTCCAGCTTGGGTACAGGATTTGAAGGGTGAAGATGGTGCTACCCCGTCAGGCAATGCCCAGCTGGAAAAGCTCAACCGCAACCTGCGTGAGCAACATGACAGCCAGGCCAAGCAATTTACTGCCTTCAGCAGCGTACGTGATAGTCAAACGGGCTACTGGTTTACGCTAAACCGTCATCCTGAAATTGATGGGCATGTAGACAGTGAGCGGGAATTTTTAATTACTGCCAGACAGTTTTATAACCAGAATAATTTGCCCAAGGACTTAAAACAGCAAATCACCTCGCTACTGCTACACAATCACTGGCACTACCCTGAAAAACAGCAGGATGAACGGCAGGGCAATCAGCTGACCTTGATCCGCCGTAGTATTCCTGTCAAACCCGAGTACAACCCGCTACATCACCGCCCGGCAGCCTATCCGCAACGCGCCCGGGTAGTTGGCCCGGAATCTGAAACTATCCATGTGGATGCATGGGGCCGTATTAAAGTTCAGTTCCTGTTTACCCGCATGGAAGACCACCAGCACAGTGGCGGCGCAGGCAGTAGTAATAGTGATCAGGATTCTGCCTGGGTTGATGTGTTAACCCCGTGGGCTGGCGAGGGCTATGGCGCGCGGTTTCTGCCTCGTATTGGTGAAATGGTGGTAGTGGATTTCTTTGATGGCAATATTGACCGGCCTTTCGTGACTGGCCGTATCCATGAAGCACAGCGCCATCCCACCCGGTTTGATGTTAAAGGCCAGTTGCCTGATACCAAGCGCTTAAGTGGCATTCGCTCACAAGAAGTGGGCGGTAGCGGCTTTAACCAGTTACGGTTTGACGATACCACTGGTCAAATTAGTGCCCAGTTGCATAGCAGTCATGGCGCCAGTCAACTGAATCTGGGCAATTTAAGCCATCCAAAGGAATCTGAAACCAGCGCAGGCCGTGGCGAAGGCTTTGAATTAAGAACCGATGCCTGGGGCGCAGTACGGGCAGGCAAAGGCATGCTGATCTCTACCTATGCGCAGGAACAGGCTATTTCTGACCATCTGGCCGCAGCAGAAGCGCAGTCCTTACTGGCACAAGGCCATGAAAGCATGAAAATGCTCAGTGAAATTGCCCTAAAACAGCAAGCTGATGCACTGGATGTCATTCATCGCCTGCCACGTTTTATTGAATCACTGGAGCTTAAAAGCAGCAACCATGCCTTAAATACCACCCTGAATTTATTTAAAAACGGCTTAAATAATGACCCCTTAATGGCGCTCAAAGATTGCGGCGGCTTCATCAATGATATTGGTGCCATTCAGGATAATGTCAGCGGTATTGTTGACGAATTTAACCAGTATTTTAATAATGCAGCAGAAGCCGTTGAAAACCTCAAAGGCTTTATTGAAACGCTTGAAAATCATGGCACAGAAACCATTAGTGCACGGCTAGCCAGCTTAAAGCAAAATATCAAAACTAATCCCTTGCAAACCCTGAAAGACGTTGGCGCCGTTTTAAGGGATATTGATATTAATTCAGAAGATTTTATTAATGTCTGCGGCAGCTTTGGCGGTGGTAGTAATGATATTACCCCGACCAAAGCACTTGGTCAGCTTCAAAGCTTTATGGAAAGCCATACCCAAAAGCTGGAACAAAGTGCAGATGCCAGTCAGCAGGAGCAGGGTAAAATCTTCAGGCAGGCAGTGATGCTGCTGGCCTCACCCAATGGCATTGCCTTGACTACCCCTGAAAATATCATCTTGCAGGCATCCCAGGATATATCCAGTAGTGCCAATGGCTCAATCAATCTCAGCGCCCAGAAAAATATCATTGGCCATGCTCAGGATAAAATCAGTCTGTTTGCTGCCCAGAAAGGCATCAAGGCATTTGCTGCCAAGGGCAAAATTGAACTGCAGGCACAGGATGATGCGTTGGAGGCCATTGCCCGCAAAGTGATTAAACTCATTTCTACCGAAGAAAAAATAGAACTGACCAGCCCCAAGGAGATTGTACTCACGGCTGGTGGTTCGCAGCTCATTATTAATGGTAGTGGTGTATTTATAAAGACCGGTGGAAAGTTTGAATGTAAGGCTGGACAGCATGTGTTTGAGGGTGGAGCGAAGGTTTCATATGAACTTCCCAAACTTGCCAATACCCCTATATTTAGTAATCGCTTAGATATTTATGACCTGTTCTGGGAAAGTGATTTTAGCAAGTTAAGTTATAAAGCATTTATACCAGAAACCAATGTATTGCTTTCTGGGCAAGTAGATGAACATGGCCGTACTGCGAAGATTACTACAGCAGATCCGTCAAAGGTACAAGTATTAATAGGTTCTAATGATAATTGGGGTTTATCTATAGATGGTTTCGATGCTGAAGATTTTATCGATAATTTAGATACTAATGATTAGCCAGCATATATAGGAATAATAAGGGTTAAAGCAATGAATAAAAAGTCATTAGCTACTATTCAAATTGTAGACTTATTTGGTAACCCTATACCAAAGGCACAATACAATGTAAAAAATCAAAAAACCGGACAACTTATTGCAGAAGGAATAACTAACTCTAAAGGTTGCATTGTTGAGATTAGTCGAGATAAAGGAACCATTTTAGATGTCTACATAAAAAGTATGTTTAACGGAACAATGGTAAAAATTCAGAGTTTCATATTGTCAAAAGACCGCATGCTGGTAAAAATTACTAGTCCAAAAGTGCTTCTAGATTTAAACACCGTAACGAATCAGGGTAATAGTGGAAAATATAAGAGAAAGACACACATCGTTAAAAAAGGCGAAACCTTGACCAGTATAGCTCAGCAAAATCATACAACGGTACGCGCTTTAGAAAGACTCAATAGTATTGACAACCCTGATAAAATTAGCATCGGCCAAACTATTAAATTGCCTGTAAATATTCCTGCAAGCGGTAATCATGCACATCATGATAGAACGAAGCAGACAAAACCAGCTAATCCAATAAAACCGAAGCCAGCTCAATCTCCAGCACCCTCTCCAAAGAACAATAAACAAGCGAAACCTAATTCTGATTCATCTGGTTCAATCTTCGATATTGATATTCACGCAACAAAACAAGAGCTCGAGAAGAAATATGAAGCAGCTAAACAAACTCTTGAGGAAAAATATGAAGAAGGTAAAAAGGCACTTTTAGATGGAGCTGAGGCTTTAGGAAACATTTTTACTACCGATGATCGCAGTGAGGAAGGAGGTACTCCTAAGGCCGAGGCACCCAACTTATGTAAAACCAATCCCCAATGTATTTCTAGCGGTAAAAGTGAGCTAATACGAGAAATTAATATTCGATTAGCAGGATTTGGCGGGGCTTTACCCACAGATGAGTTCACTGAGCTAACAGCAAAATGCATCAAACAATTTCAACGTGATTATATGGGGGTAGCTGAAACGGGCAAGATTTGTGGAAGTGTCATCTCTGCTTTAGATGAATTTAACCAGAAATACCCGATTCAAAAGTATATGGAATCTATAGCATGCCCTTGTTCAAAGTTTGGCGGCGGTGCTCAATGTAAAGGTTTTGGGGCTAGTAGAAAAAAACAATATAAGATTTTAGGCGTTGAGGCACCTGGAATGTATAGATCTACAATGTGGATTTTAAAGGCGGCTCATTTTTACTTAGAAAAAGAAAAAGATTTAGGTGTAAAAATTACAGGTATAAGTTCTGGTTACCGATGTATTGAAAATAATGCAGGGCATAATTCAAATAGACAATCTCGTCAGACAGTGAATCATATGAGTGGTGCTGCTCTTGATGTTCTAATTAGTGATAGTACTAAGCTTAATATTGTTAGGGAAAAAATATTTATGAAATATATGAATGCAGCTCCTACAGGAATGAGAGGTGGAAATCGTATATTTTTAGAATCTAGAGGACAAGGGGCTACAGGTTGGGTACATTTTGATATCTTATGGTATGAGAACTTAAAAGTAGAAGAATTAGCATATTATGGTACGAACGTTGAAAAAATAGTTAATGGTACTCTGAGCGAGTTTTGTAAAAAAAGTAAAATTACTATTCTTAGTTGTAGTGGAAAAGTACCTAATTCAAATTCTCCAGTAAGTAATAATAAAAGTATAGTTGAATTAGTAAAAGAACTAGGTAATGCTATTGCCAGCGGCGAAGGAAGTTATGAAGCTTGGAATGCTGGAGCACCAGAAGGGAAAAAAGTTAAATTTGGTAAAATGAATGATAGGGTTGGAACGATAACCGGTAAGACCATTAATCAATTACTAGATGCTTCAAAAGATTATACTTGGAAGGATGAGCGTAGGCGTTTTGCAACTGGAAAATATCAAACAATTCCAAAAACGCTTTCAGCTGCCAAAGCAGCATTAGGATTATCTGGTGGAGAATTATATGACAGTGATATGCAAGAGAAGGTTTTTAGAGAATATTTATTGTTGAATAGACCTTCAATTAAAGCTCTTATTGAAAATGGTAGTACTACAGTTGATCAAGCAATGACAGATGCTTCAAAAGAATGGGCGTCAATCGCTCTCCCTAAAGGTAAAAAGAATAAATTTGGTAATATATCGGATGGTACTATCGGATATCATCAATCAGCTACAAATAAAGCTAATAGCCATTCAACAGCTAAAGTAAGAGCCATTTTTGAAAAAATTAAAGCAATTCATTTAAGTAAATAGGAAATTTTAAATGAAATTTTTGAAGACAGTAATAATACTTTCTATTAATTTAGTAATATCAAGTTGTGGTTTCTCTAAAGAGAATAATCAAAATCTTGATGTTGAAAACAAAAAATTTGTTAATACTTCTATTACACGAGAAGATGTTGCTAAGTGTGAATTCGAACAAGCATATATTAATTTTTGTTCAGATAATTATTTAAAAATTTATAATAATTCATTAATCAAAAAAGTAAACTTTGCTCAGAATAAAGTTGCTTTAATAATTGATCAAGAAAGAGATACAGGAAAGGGCGTACCTAGAAAAGTTAAATACTTTGTTGTATTGGATCCTACAACGAAAAAAGTATATCCCTTAGAGCAGTCTGTAGGTTATTTTGTGGATGATAGATTAGAAGAGATCACAACAGAGCCTCCTATTATTAAATTTAGTCAAAATAATAAAAATGTCTGTTTATCAGGAACAACATTTTCATATAAAGATAATAATATAAATGTTGAGAATGAATGTTATACATTTAATTTAAACAATAAAATTTATTTTAAAAAAATGCAAAAGAAAAAAGATATAAAACATGAACAAGGAGCTTTTCCAATTTTGTTTGAAAATAAAAATTTTTTATGTAATGGAATAAAATGTAAGGAAAGTGTTCTTACTAATGATGAACTAAAAGAAATATCAAATAATAATGTAAATAGTGAGCTTCGGTTTCTTGTAAATGAAAGAGGATTTGATACAACTTATATTAATGCCTCCATTGATAATAGAACTTTATATATTGTTAGATATAGTGAAGGAGATAGTGAGCAAAATACTATATATTTATCTTATTTTTTAAAGGGCTTATTTAAAACAAAGTTGTTAGGTGCTGTTAAGTCGTTTAAAGTAGATGGTAGCCAAAATATATATTTTAATGGAAGTAAAGTTACTTTAAATTAAGTGAAAGTTCTCAGCTTTTAAAGAAGAAACTTTAATTAATATAAATTATTAAAGTGAATTTTTGGTTGATTCTAGAAATGATAATAAAGTATCAAGTAAATCGCAAAAAAATACAATTGATCCATTCAGTGGTTTCTGTACTTGTATTTCTGGGAAAAAAGAAGAGTAGATTAGTATTTGGTTATAATACCACTAAATTAGAATCACAGATAGTCGTCCAAGATGGGGGAATATATTCTAAATGAAGAAGCAAATTAAATTTATAATTTTTACTTATTTAATACAAGTAATGTATTAGATGGGTTCTATAAGGATAGAATTAATAAATTTAATAATTATACTATAGGTTCTTTAAGTCAATATTGTATGGATAAATTTGTTGAAGATAAAGAAAGTATAAAAATATAATTTCATCCCAAGAAAGTTAATTTAGATACACTAGCCTTTATAAAAGATATAATAGTGAGTATAAATATTTTAATAGTAAGGAATTTTTTGGAACAGATAGTGGTTTTCCTAATAAATATTTTTTCCAGCTTAATTAAATTACAATTAAAAATAAAGATAAAAATTTGAAATTGGTAAGTCTGATCTAGAGCAATATTTTTTACCGATAGATGGCTTAGAAGGACAAAGAAATAAGCTTGCTAATGTATTTATTTTTATATCGCAGAATTAAATTCTAAGATATAAAAGAGAGAAATTTTCCCTCTTTTTCATCTGAATCTCCCTTTTCATTTGCCCATTTTTTGACTAATCTAGTCTCAAAATAATCGACATGCATCCATAACGTATCAACTAATAGACGCAGTCGATATAACACAAAAAATTGAGTTGGGGGATAACTCATGTTTTGCAGTGAATGTCGTGCCCAGAATAATCTGGTGGCGCGCTATTGCGTGGGCTGTGGCAGCGAATTAAAACATTTTCTTATTGATGATGAGCCAGCAATTGTACAGCCATCTATGCCTGCCTCCTCATTGATGCAGTCTGATATATGCTATAAATCGTTGTCCAGAAAAGAGCAGTATCAGGCAGTCATTGGCAGTAATCAGAATTATTATTTAAAGAAATTTCTTGAATTTGATCGGGAAGGCCAGGGGAGGCCAAGCTGGCACTGGCCTGCCTTTTTTGTTACGTTTTACTGGATGCTGTATCGCAAGATGTGGCGTAATGCCTTGCTGTATTTTGTATTGCCTTACGTGGCCTTAATTATTGTTGGTATTGCTGCCGGGATTATGGGTAGTGCCGGTGCACCAATTGCCGGGCTGTTATATCTGGCACTCATGGTAGGTTTGTGGTTTGTACCACCATTATATGCTGATGCGTTGTACTATAATCACTGTCGGCAGGTCATTGCCAACGCTAGGCAGCATACCAGCCATCCGCATCGTTTATACGGCATATTAAGTACCCGAGGCGGCACCAGTAATCTGTTTATCATTATTATTGTTTTTATTTCTTTTGTGGTGATGATCGGTGTATTGGCAGCCATCGCGATTCCGGCTTATAACAATTATGCAATGCGTGCCAAAACGACGCAGGCTGCGACACTGGGCCAAAAAGCCACCAGTGCGGTGGATCATTATTATCAGCGCCATCATCAGTTTCCATCCAGTATGCTGGACACAGACCTGACCCAAACTTTGCCGCAAGCTGTAAAGGCCATTGAGATTGATGATCAAACAGGCCAGATTAATGTGGTGTTAACAGGCTCAGGTTCTCGGGAAAGTGCACTTATCTTTAAGCCAGTGGTGTAAGTAGGCGATACCATTGTCTGGGACTGTAGCGGGCAATATATTGCTAAAGTTAATTTGCCACAGCAATGTCAGTAATGAGCGATTAAAAGCAGCGGATTTAACGCTTATCTTTAACCTGCCAATGTCGCGTAACTGGCTGGATCAAAACCTACCAGAATTTGCTCCCTGCTAACCAGCACTGGCCGTTTGATCATGCTGGGGTTGTCCTGTAAAGCCTGAAGCGTGTGCTGTGGGCTGGATAAAATAGCAGCCTGTTGCTCGGGGTTAAACTTGCGCCAAGTGGTGCCTTTTTTATTAAGTAAGGCATCAAGGCCGACACGGCTGGCC
Organism: Alkanindiges illinoisensis DSM 15370; assembly: GCF_000619845.1. Taxonomy (GTDB): domain Bacteria; phylum Pseudomonadota; class Gammaproteobacteria; order Pseudomonadales; family Moraxellaceae; genus Alkanindiges; species Alkanindiges illinoisensis. The sequence continues at coordinate 92,614 of NZ_JHUX01000007.1, forward strand.
CAATGTTCAAGCGTGTTTAAATCAATGCCGTGTTTTTTATAATCATGAAATTCATAGCCCAACTGCTGAGTATCTAGCTGCTCAAAGGCTTTTTTCATGGTGCTGCAATTTTTAATACCGTAAACCGTTAACATGACCTATCCTCAATAAGCAGGCAGCACATCATAGTCAATTGTGCTTGCACAAATCCAATGAATATAAAGCTAGACAGTGATTTACGATCTTAAAAGACAGTGATTAATTTCTGGACAGTTTAACCATGCTACAGGACACATATTTCTCCTGCTGGTTGGGGCCTAAAATATAGCAGGCTTCTTTACCCAGATCGTATTCATAAATGATACTTGAATTTTGTTTATTATTAAAAAAGCCCAGATAGGTAAACGTGCCAACACAGACTAGTAATAAGACTGTCAACAAGCTATAGAGTATGCGGTGAGATTTATTGGGGAACATAGTGGCTTTACTAATTTGTTATGTGGCCATAAAAAAGGATGATAAAAACTGAAAAGGCAAAAGCACATTCAGACAAAATGGAGAAAACCCGCGCCAATATCATCCTGATAGCGCGGGTCTCAAGTCAACGTCCTGTCTTTGCTTCCATACAGTATTGTAATGTCCTACACTACAAAACCTTTCCATCCTACGGCAGTCCTTCCTTTCTGGTCATCCTGACCGACTTCCCTGTGCCGTAAGAGAATAATGCGCTTTTATTGTTTGTTTGAAAATAGTAAATTAACGTCATGTTATGTACGCTCAGGCTTACAAAGCGTGAACACAGTCACAAAAGAAATAATTACGGAAAACTCACTTAAAGCACATAATCAATCACAACTGGCGCATGGTCACTAAAGCGTTCGTCCCGGTAAATAAAGGCATTGGCGACCCGGTCGCGCCAGTCCGGGGACACCACATGGTAATCAATGCGCCAGCCCACATTATTGGCCCAGGCCTGCCCCCGATTAGACCACCAGGAGTATTCGTGCGTATCTGGACGATGAACCCGAAAGGCATCCACATAGCCTAATTCGTCATATAAGGTGTCCAACCAAGCGCGTTCATGTGGCAAGACGCCGGAATTTTTCTGGTTGCCTTTCCAGTTCTTGATATCAATTTCTTTATGCACAATGTTGTAATCACCGCAAACAATAATGGACTTGCCTTGTTCACGCCATTGCCTGAAATGAAGCAGCATTTCCTGTAAAAATAAATCTTTGCGCGCTTGTGCGTCATCACCGCTGGAGCCGGATGGCAGATATAGCGATGCCACTACAAAATTTTTGCCTTCGCTGGTTTGAAACTCCGCAGCCGTAAAACGGCCTTGGGTGTCACAAATATCAAAACCCAAGCCATTATTAATACTGCTAAACGGATGGCGGCTATAAATGGCCGTGCCTGAATAACCGGGTTTTTCGGCATGGCACAGGTGCATGTGCCAGCCCGCAGGTTTATGTTCTTCCAGCCACTGGTGCGGTTGCAAGCGGGTCTCCTGCATGCAAACAATGTCGGCACCTGAATTTTCCAGCCACTGAAAAAACCCCTTGGCCGTGGCCGAGCGTAAACCATTTACATTAATTGACACCACCCGAAGCATTTTTGCCCCAGTGTCTAAATCCTTTGCTATCATGCGCGCTGATTACCTTGTATACCTTAACTTTCGTTGTTAAATAACCAATTAAATAAACAGGAGCCTGCCATGTCATCTGTTCAGCCTTTTAGTCCTCAAGCATTGATCGAACTGGCATTAAAGCGTGGTGTGCTCAAGTTTGGTGAGTTTACTTTAAAATCCGGTCGAATCAGCCCTTATTTTTTTAATGCTGGTTTGCTCAATGATGGCGAAGCATTGTCTCTGCTGGCCAGTGGTTATGCCGACAAGCTGATGAACTGCGAAAGCGTGAGCGTGATTTTTGGCCCGGCATACAAGGGGATTCCGTTTGTGGCTGCAACCGCATCGGCACTTTGGCAGCAGCATGGCGTGAATGTTCCATGGGGCTTTAACCGCAAGGAAGCCAAGGATCATGGTGAAGGTGGGATGCTGGTGGGCGCGGATGTGAAAGGCCAGCGCGTATGGATTATTGATGATGTGATTACGGCGGGCACGGCCATTCGTGAAGTGGTGGATATTCTGCAAGCTGCCGGGGCAACGATTGCAGGGGTACTGGTGGCGCTGGATCGTCAGGAAAAGGGACAAGGGGAGTTATCGGCCATTCAGGAAGTGGAAAAGCAGCTGAATATTCCGGTACATGCGCTGATTACCATGCAGGATTTGATGGATTATTTAAAGAAAAATAACCGTAGTGATGATCTGGCTAAAATGCAGGATTATCGGGAGAAATATGGGGTTTAAGTTGGTCAAATAATATGCTATTTTGTACACACTCAATATAAATTGGTGTGTACAGTGACCGAGTATATTACCCGTGTGTTTAAAAATGGCAATAGTCAGGCAGTACGTATTCCTGCTGAATTGCGTCTCAACAGTGACCGTGTGCAAATCTTTAAAAATGCGCAGGGTGATTTAGTGATTCACCCGATTCAGGCCAGCCGTGGTGCAGCATTCATGCAGGTGCTTCAAGGTTTTGATGATGAATTTATCCATTTTATGGAGCAGGAACAGCAAGAGGCTTTACCACTACAAGAGCGTGAAACATTATGAGGTTTATGCTCGATACCAATATTATTATTTATCTCATTAAAAATAAGCCAGAAAGTGTTGCAGCCAAAGTAGATCAATTAAAACCTAATGATGATTTGGTGATGTCTTTTGTCACTTATGCAGAATTATTAAAAGGTGCTGAAAATAGCAGCCAAAAAGCGAGAGTACTTCATAACCTTGAAAAGCTCATTGAGCAAATTTCAGTGGTTTATCCCATTAATGCACAGATTTGCCAGCATTATGCTGTTCAGTTCTTAAGGCTCAAACAATCTGGAACTTTAATTGGTGCTAATGATTTATGGATTGCCTGTCATGCCTTGGCTGAACAAGCAGTCTTGGTGACTCATAATGTGCGTGAGTTTCAGCGGATTGATGGCTTAGTGATTGAAGACTGGGTAGAGTAAAACCAATTACAAGAATGATCCTATAAAAATGCAGTATTATTATGAAAAGTAAGGGGCATAATCATAAACTTTCAAAAGCCAAGTGTGTATAACTTTCAGTTATCAAATCAGATACTAGGAAATCTAGCTGGCGCTGGGTTTCTGGCTATGCTTTTTATAGATATGCTCACTTATTGTAATTTGCCTTATTTATCAGAGTTAGCAGATTGGTATTTCATATCGTTTGCTATTTGCATAATACCTTTCGGTGTATTTGTTATAACAATTTCTCGCCAAAAAAAGCAACCAGCATCTATACAGAAGAAAATTTTTCTATAAGTGAGATAATGGATAGGCTACCGAACTGGCTAAATTCTCTACTAATTACAGTTATTATTTATGTAGCTTATAATTTCATTAAGTGTTCTAGCTTGTTACAAGGACAGACCATTATTGAAGATGGAAATTTTGCCATAAACAATAAGGGCAGTATTACTTATATAAGTCATGCTTACTATATCCAACATCGGCTATATGAACTGCGGTTGTGGTCAGGCGCTTTATTAGTATTTTATCTTATACCAGCCGTTTATTACCTGTTTTATGCACGACTTAAAAACTTGACACAAGTATGACGTGAATTTTTCTTTCGAGGAATCTATTGGCTTATACAACGACAATTTTAAACCAAAAAAAGTACGTCATTCGCTATACTTCCGTATCTTTAAAAATTAGCGATAAAAAACAATGCGCGTTCTGGTTGTGATGGATCCCATCGAAAATATTAACCTGAAAAAAGACACTACCATTGCCATGCTGTGGGCTGCCAAGCGCCGTGGACATACGATTGGTTATGCATTGCAGGATGACCTGTTTATTGATGCAGGCAAAGCCTTTGGCACTATTGCAGCACTGGATGTGTTTGAAGATTATGCCGCGCGGAGCGGCCAGTATTTTGAACTGGGCGAAAAACAGCGCGAATCACTGGCGAGCTATGATGTGATCCTGATGCGCAAAGACCCGCCATTCGATCTGCGCTTTATCTATACCACCTATATTTTAGAGCAGGCCGAACGTGAAGGCGCGTGGATTATTAACAAGCCGCAATCCCTGCGTGACTGCAATGAAAAACTGTTTGCCACCCAGTTTAGTGAGTTACAGGTATCCACACTGGTGACCTCGCAACAAAGCCTGATCCGTGAGTTTCTGGCACAGCATCAGGATATTATTGTCAAGCCTCTGGATGGCATGGGTGGCACCGGGATTTTCCGCCTGACCGTCGGCAGTCCTAATGTGGGTTCAACGCTGGAAATGCTGACTATTTTGGGCACACAGCCGATTATGGCGCAGCGCTATATTCCTGAAATTGTAGATGGTGACAAGCGCATTTTAATGATTAATGGCGAGCCAGTGCCGTACTGCCTGGCGCGTATCCCGCAGGCTGGGGAAACCCGTGGTAATCTGGCCGCAGGTGGTCGTGGCGAAGCGCGGCCATTAACCGAAAAAGATAAAGCCATTGCCGCCAAAATTGGTCCTGTGTTACGGGAAAAAGGTCTGGTTTTTGTCGGGCTGGATGTGATTGGCGAGTACGTAACTGAAATTAATGTGACCAGCCCAACCTGTGTGCGTGAAATTGATGCACAGTTTGGCACCTCCATTGCCGATGACCTGTTTGCTGTGCTGGAACAGGGACGTGGCTGATGCAGGTGAAGCAACTGCTGAAGGAATACCAGACGATTTTGCAGCAACCGCAGGGCTGGCTAAAGGCACCGCTATGGACACTGGCCTTGGCAACCGGTGCCAAATCATTTGTGGATAATCCGGTTCTGGGTAATTCAGTCTTTAATCAGGCAGGCTTGCATTTATGGCGGGTGAAGCTGGCGGCACGACTCGCTGCTCGCCGCCGTGCCCGCTTAAGCAAGTCTTTAACAGCTGAGGATGCCCGGTTTTTTAACCAGTACGGATTTATTGTTAAAGAAGATTTCCTGCCTGCTGATGACTTTGCACGATTAGAACAGGAACTGCTGGGCACAGAATTGCCAGCCCGTGAAACCTTGCAGGGCAATACGGTAACGCGGCGAATTCCGCTGGACTATCAGACCCTGCCACAACTGCCAAACACCCAACAGTTGATTGCACAGCCCGAACTGCAACACCTGCTGAATTATGTGGGTTCATTTCAGGTACAGCCGATGCTGTATATACAAAGCATTTTGTCACAGGTACGCAAGGCCAAGGCAGATCCCCAAACCAAACTGCATGCCGATACCTTTCATTCCAGCGTCAAGGCATGGCTGTTTTTAACTGATGTGGCTGAGGACGAGGGGCCATTTGTGTATGTGCCCGGTTCGCATCAATTAACACCGGCACGCCTTGACTGGGAAAAGCAGCGTTCGATTAATGCGGCGAGGGCAGACCGTATGAGCGCGCGGGGTTCATTCCGGATCAGTGAAGCAGAACTTGAGCAACTGGGCCTGCCAAAACCCAAGGCATTTGCCGTCAAAAAAAATACACTGGTGGTGGCAGATACCTTTGGTTTTCACGCACGCGGTAAAAGTGTACGACCATCGACCCGGATTGAAGTGTGGGCTTATGCAAGGCGCAATCCATTCTTGCCGTGGACTGGCTTTGACCCTTTAGCATTGCCGTTTTTAAAGGATAAAATCATTCCACTGTACTGGTGGGCACTGGATGAACTGGAAAAACGCCAGTGGCGCAAAAACCCGTGGCGCTCTGTAGGCCGATTGCGTGCCGGTGATCCGCCGCGTTTTATCAAAAAATAGGATTGTCGTACAAAAATACTGGCAAATTGAGCGCTGGCCTGTTTAAGCTTGACCTGAAATCCGGCTAGAATAAGCGCCTAATTGGCATACGGATATGCATTCAGCAGGCAATACGGATAAATGTGTAAAAGCATAAGCACAGGTGGTTTGTGGTTCAGGGGCAGGTAAAACAAATTAAGACCGTCATGATCATGGCAGCGGGCACAGGAGGACACGTATTTCCTGCGCTGGCCGTGGCTGAGCACCTGCGTGCGCAAGGCATTGAAATCCATTGGTTAGCAACCCGTACTGGCATGGAACATCGTCTGGTTGGCTCTAAAAATATTCCACTGCATCCGATTGATATTCAGGGTTTGCGTGGCAATGGCCTCAAGCGTTTGATTACTGCACCGTTTAAAATCATGGCAGCAACACTGGCGGCCATGCGTCTGATGCGCCAGCTAAATATTGATGCCGTGATTGGTTTTGGGGGTTATGTGGCCGGTCCTGGTGGACTGGCTGCGCGCTTGCTGGGTTTGCCACTGGTGATCCATGAGCAAAATGCCATTGCCGGCTTTACCAATACCCAACTGGCACGCCTGTCCGCATTGGTATTACAGGCTTTTCCGAATACTTTTACTGAATCTCAAAAAGTCAAAACCACTGGCAATCCGGTGCGTGCCGATATTGCCAGTTTGCCAGAACCGCAAGTTCGCTATGCCGAACGCGGCAATTTGCCGTTAAATATTCTGGTGGTTGGCGGTTCGCTAGGTGCCCAGGCTTTAAATGAACGGATTCCAGCAGCACTGGCTGGTCTGGATATTCCCTTAAATATCATGCATCAGTGCGGTCAGCAGCAGTTGCAGGCCACCCAGCAGCGTTATATTGATTTGGCCAGTAGCCAGCTAAATGTGCAGGTAATGCCTTTTGTGGAAGACATGGCCAATGCCTATGCACGTGCCGATTTGATTATTTGCCGTGCCGGTGCCTTAACAGTGACTGAAATTGCAACCGCAGGGGTTGCAGCGGTATTTGTGCCATTGCCCAGTGCGGTAGACGACCATCAAACCGCCAATGCCCGCTATCTGGTAGATTGCGGTGCGGCATTACTATGTCCGCAAGCCAGCCTGACTCCCCAATCGCTTCAGGCCGCGCTGCAACCCATCATGAAACGTGCCACCTTGCAGGCCATGGCTGAAAAAGCCCGACAGCAGGCGCATCCGCAGGCCACTCGTCAGGTGAGTGAATTTCTGTTGTCATTGTCGCATTAATTTTGTATTACGCCCAAATTTGAGTTCATTATGACGCCATCCAATATTTCATCGGCTCAGGCCAAGCAACTGATCAAGATTCCGGAAATGCGCCGCATCCGGCATATTCATTTTGTTGGTATTGGCGGCGCTGGCATGTGTGGCATTGCAGAAGTGCTTAAAAATCAGGGCTATGAGATTTCCGGTTCAGATTTAAAGCCCAGCAAGACCACTGAGCGCTTAAATGAGCAGGGCATCACGGTGCATTTTGGTCATCAGGCCAGCAATATTGAAGGCGCTGATGTGCTGGTGGTGTCCACGGCAATTGACCGTGAAAATCCGGAAATCCGGCAAGCCATCAGCCAGCGCATTCCTGTGGTGCGCCGTGCTGAAATGCTGGGTGAGCTGATGCGTTATCGGCATGGCATTGCAGTAGCAGGTACCCATGGCAAAACCACCACCACCAGCCTGCTGACCTGTATGCTAGCCGAGGAAAACCTTGATCCCACTTATGTGATTGGCGGCCTGCTCAACCGCAGCGGTGTCAATGCGGCACTGGGTGCCAGCCGTTATCTGGTGGCTGAAGCCGATGAAAGTGATGCGTCATTTTTATACCTGCAACCAATGGCGGCCATTGTTACCAATATTGATGCTGACCACATGGAAACCTATGGCGGCAGCTTTGAAAAACTCAAAGATACGTTTATCCAGTTTTTGCATAACCTGCCGTTTTATGGGCTGGCGGTGGTGTGTGGTGATGATGCCGTGATTCGCGAGCTGTTGCCGCGCATTGGCCGTCCCGTGCTCACTTATGGCTTTGGCGAAGAAAACGACATCCGTGCCGTGGAGGTCGAGCAATCGGGCATGCAAACGCATTTCACCGTGCTGCGCAAGGATCGGGAGCCACTACGGCTAACCATTAATCAGCCTGGCTTGCACAATGTGCTCAATGCACTGGCTGCTATTGGCGTTGCTACCGATGAAGGTGTGTCGGACGCGGCCATCAGCCGTGCACTGGAAGGCTTTTCAGGCGTGGGCCGCCGCTTCCAGATTCAGGGCGAATTTGCACAGGATAATGGCAATATTAAGCTGGTGGATGATTATGGCCATCATCCCAAGGAAGTGGAAGCCACTATTAAGGCTGCACGTCAAAGCCATCCGGATCGTCGTCTGGTGATGCTGTTTCAGCCGCATCGTTTTACCCGTACTCGCGACTGTTTTGAAGACTTTGTTGAGGTGCTGTCGCAGGTGGATGTGCTGTTATTGCTGGAAGTTTATCCGGCAGGTGAAAAGCCGATTGTTGGTGCTGACAGCCGCAGTCTGGCTCGCAGTTTGCGCCTGCGCGGTCAGGTGGAGCCGATTCTAGTTGATCCGGTTGAAAGCCAGTTACCTGTAGTGTTACAAAATGTGTTAAAAGCAAATGACTTGCTACTGACGCAAGGTGCTGGCAATGTGGGTGCCATTTCAGTGGAGCTGGCGCAGCAAGGCTTGTATTTAAAGGCAAAATAGTCATTAAACGGTCATATTGAGTGGTTTTTGCCATAGGTATGGCAGGTAGAGCCGGGCACTATTTTTAAGCAGGACAGGCCAAAAACAAATTTGGTCATTTGCGCAGATTTGTCTAACATGACGGACTGCTGCAGAGGAGTGCTCATGCTAGATTGAGCCTTTTTTGGTGCGACTAGCCCGCTATTGATGCCGGGTTATCGTAAAAGAATGTTTTAAACGATGGACGTATAGCGTGTCACACATACAAAGCACGGATTTTGGCAAAGTTGCAGTATTGTTTGGGGGTAACTCAGCCGAACGTGAGGTTTCCTTAAATAGTGGTCAGGCCGTCCTGCAGGCCTTGCTGGAACAGGGTATTAATGCAGAAGCGTTTGATCCGGCGGTACGTTCAATCACCGAAATTACTGCCTATGACCGTGCTTTTATTGTGCTGCATGGCCGTGGTGGTGAAGATGGCCAGATTCAGGGCCTGCTGGAATGGTTAAACCTGCCTTATACCGGCAGTGGCGTGCTGGCGTCGGCGCTGGGTATGGATAAAGCCAAAACCAAGCAATTGTGGCAAGGCTGCGGCATGCCGACAGCACCATATCGCCTGCTGGACCAGAATACTGATTTTGCCCAGGTGGTACAGGAACTGGGTTTGCCGCTGATTATTAAGCCCGTGCATGAAGGCTCCAGCATTGGCATGAGCAAGGTGGAAACCCTTGAGCAACTCCAGCCGGCCTATGAGCAGGCTGCTGTCCATGATGCGGTGGTAATGGCAGAGCGCTGGATTACCGGCCGTGAATTTACTGTCGTGATTTTAAACGGTCAGGCTTTGCCAGTGATTCGCCTGCAACCGCCCAGTGATGCCGCTTTTTATGATTATGAAGCCAAATACCAGCGTAATGACACCCAGTATGGCATTCCTTGCGGTTTAAGCCATGACGCTGAGCAACAATTACAGGCACTGGCCTTACGTGCCTTTAATGCGGTGGGTGCTACCGGCTGGGGCCGTATCGATGCCATGCAGGATGAGCAGGGCAATTTCTGGCTGCTGGAAGTCAATACCGTACCCGGTATGACCGATCATTCGCTGGTACCCATGGCTGCCAAGGCTATCGGACACAGTTTTGCCGAACTTTGTCAGCTAATTTTGCAGCAAACCCTTTCTCCGGCACAGGCTCAAACAAACCCTCAAACCCAGCCTATGTCAAGCGTGGGTTAAGGTCATTATGGCACAGCTTCCCATTTCCATACGCCGTAAAGCCCCCTCCGTGCAGGGGATCAGCAGCAGTGCCAATCGTGCAGGCCGCTGGGAGCGCGCTTCCTGGTGGGGTAGCTGGTTGCTGGTGATTCTGGCCGTGATTCTATGCGGCGTAGGGTTTTGGTCCATGCTCAACACCATGCGCCATGCCCCTGCTGCAACTGTCAGGGTGGCGGGTGAGCTGAATCCGCTCCAGCAACAATTACTGCAAAACAAATTGCAGCCACTGGTCAAAGAAGGCTTTTTCACCACGGATCTGGAACGTTTACGTGATGCGGCCTTAACCTTGCCCTGGGTAGACCGGGTGGTCGTCACCCGGCATTGGCCCAACGGCATGGTGGTGCGTGCCACGCCACGGCATCCGATTGCACGCTGGGGCAGTGGTCGCCTGCTAAGTGACAGTGGCCATATCTTTGTAGAAGCCCGTTATGTAGATCGCCGCGACCTGCCGCTATTACACGGTCCGGCCAGCCATTCGGTACAACTCATGCAGCAATACCGGCAAATCAACCAGTGGTTTGCCCCTTTAGGCATGCAGCTTAAGGAATTGCACCTGACCGACCGCATGACCTGGTTTATGCAGTTTAATACCGGCATGCGGGTTATTGTTGATCAGGATCAGACCTTAACCAAGCTGCACCGCTTAAGCCAGTTGGGTTTAACCGAATTAAAGGCACAATGGCCCAATATTGTGGCTGTTGATTTGCGCTACCGTAACGGCCTTGCCTTACAGTGGAAAAATACACAACCGCCAAAAATTGTAGAAGGCAAGTTTGTGATTGAACCACAACTGCCAGTGGTTACTCCTCTCGCTCAACCTGTGGTCAATCAATGAGTGGAAGATTGATGAGACTTGAACACATAACGCATGGTAAATGTCATGAATGAAGCGGTTCCATCTGTTGTTGCCATAGATATTGGAACACACAAGGTATCGGTGCTGATTGGCCGGATTCATGCACCTGACCAGATTGAAGTGATTGGGATGGCGCATGCGCCCAACCGGGGCATGAGCAAGGGTATTATCCGTAATCTGGATAAAGTGGTGGCCGCCATCAAGGATGCCGTGTCACAAGCGGAAGACATGGCCGATTGCCGCATCCATACCGCATGGGTGGCGATTCCCAGTGCCGAGCTGAAAAGCTTTAATGCCTCTGGCCGCACGCCGGTGATGAACCAGACCATTACCACCACTGAAATTGTACGTACCCTGGAAATGGCCAAAAGCAGCCATTTGATGCCGGATCATTACCTCACCAATGCAGTACCGCTAGGCGTTGCCATTGATGATCAGCCGGAATGGGTAGATCATCCCATCAATATGTCGGGCAATTTTATTACCGGCCATTATCACCTGATGATGCTGCCCATCAATACCATGCAAAATCTGGATAAAGCGCTAAAAAGCGCCGGAATTGGTGTGGAGCGCACCATTATTTCAACGCTGGCCACCAGTGAAGCGGTGTTGCTTAAAGATGAAAAAGAATATGGCGTGTGCATGGTGGATATAGGCGCTGGTACTACCAACATTGCCGTGTATCTGGAAAACCGCCTGATTCTAAGCCACACCCTGCAAAAGGGTGGCGAGCATGTGACCCGTGATATTGCTTCTGTGTTGCAAACCTCAACCGAACAGGCTGAAAACCTGAAAATCCGCTATGGCTGTGTGGACTTGTCGGCCATTAAGCCGGATCAGATGATCCAGATTCCCGGCATTGGCATTGCACCGGGCATGATCATCAGCCGGATTGAACTGGCCGATATCATTGTGGCGCGCTACGAAGAAATTTTTGAGGAAGTGCGCCAGCAGCTGGAACAAAGTGGCGCCATTAATGTTCTGCGTCATGGTGTGGTGCTTACTGGAGATGCCTGCCAGATTGAAGGTGCAGTTGCGCTGGCACGCCGCGTACTAGGTGTGTCTGCCCATCTGGGTAATCCGCCACTGGCTGTAGATATCAGCGAAGAAAAACGTCCGCTGCTGCGCCGTTCCATTTATGCCACGGCCAGTGGCCTGCTGATGTATAGCCAGAATGAGCAACAACGTGCCACCGAAGTGGGAGCGGAAGAACAAGCCAGTGACGGCTGGTTGCAGCAATATGTAGTACAGCCGGTACAGAATATGCTCGAAAAGCTGCGCCAGCTGGTTTAGTGCATTAGTTTAGTGACTGCGGTTTTAAGTGATTAATCCCGCAGTAAGCGTTTAAATTATGCTGTGAGTTTGTTGTTGAATATCCGTTTTCACTTGACAGTGAGCATAGGGCAACGCATGCTAATTTATTTACTAAGCTTTCTTTTATTTAACGTTTTTTACTTAACTCAGGCAGTGCTACGGGCATACAAGCTGCCATACAAATCTTGGAGACCAAAAGGTCATGTCCTCATTTACGCTAATTGAAGATGAAGTAGTCGACAACAATGGGCAGGCCCGTTTTACCGTTTTTGGTGTGGGTGGCGGCGGTGGCAATGCGGTACAACACATGGTTGAGTCAGAAATTTCTGGCGTAAAGTTTGTGTGTGCCAATACGGACAAGCAGGCGCTGGACCGGATGAAAGCGCCCTTTAATGTGCAGCTTGGCCAGCAAAGTACCCGCGGTCTGGGTGCTGGTGCCAATCCGGAAGTGGGTCGCACCTCGGCTGAAGAAGCACGCGACCAAATCCGTGACCAGCTTGAAGGCACGGACATGGTATTTGTCACTGCCGGTATGGGTGGTGGTACAGGGACAGGTGCTGCGCCAGTTGTGGCGGAAGTGGCCAAGGAAATGGGTATTCTGACCGTTGGTGTGGTTACTACCCCCTTTGGTTTTGAAGGCCGCAAGCGCCAGAGATCGGCTGAAAAAGGCATTGAAGAACTGGAACGCCACGTTGACTCACTCATTATTATTCCCAATGAAAAACTGCTGAGTGTGTATGGCGATATTTCCATGAAGGAAGCCTTTAAAAAGGCTGATGATGTGTTACTGAACGCAGTACGCAGTATTTTTGATCTGGTGGTGAATCACGGTCACATTAACCTTGACTTCGCCGACCTGAAAACTGCCATGAGCACCCGTGGCTATGCCATGATGGGTATTGGAGCCAGCCGTGGTGAAGACCGCGCACGTCAGGCCGCAGAAATGGCAATTCGCAGTCCGCTGCTGGATCAGGTGCGTCTGGAAAATGCCAAGGGTGTGTTGATTAACATTACCAGTGGTGATGACATCAAGCCGCGCGAAGTACAAATGATTTCCAATGTGGTCAGCCAGATTGTTGACCTGGATGAAGGCGACATTTTCTACGGTACAGTGTTTGACCCTGAAGCACGTGATGAATTGCGCGTCACCGTGATTGCCACGGGCCTGAATCGCGACCCGGTAGATTTTTCTACACCTGTTGCACGTCCTGCAGCCGCACCAGCACCAGTTGCCCAGCCACAGCCTGCGCCTGTAGCCCCTGTTGCTGCCAGCCAGCCAGTGGATGAGGATGATGCTCCTGCCATTAGCCGTCGTGCGCCTTCTGTTGCACCACAGCCTGCTCCAGCGCCGCAGCCAGCACCAGCGGCTCGTCCAGCGCCCATGAGCATTCAGGATTACCTGAAGAACCAGCAAAAGAAATAATCTTATTGCACTTGCCGCCTTGTGTTGGCAGGTACTTTCAAAAAACAGGCCTGTAGATCAGTTGGATCTACAGGCCTGTTTTCTATTCAGGCCAATAATGTTAATTTAGGCGCCTTGCTTTTTAACACAGTTTTTTAAGATAGACCTTTATGCTGAAACAGCGAACCATCAAACAAGTGATCAGAGCCAGTGGCATTGGACTGCATAGCGGTAAAAACGTATTTATCAATTTTTTACCGCATGTGATTGATGGTGGCATTGTATTTCGGCGCATTGACCTTGACCCGCCAGTCGATATTCCTGCCAATGCCTTGCTGGTACAGGAAACGGTCATGTCGTCCAATCTGGTCAAGGGGGAAGCCCGCATTGGCACGGTTGAACACCTGATGAGTGCACTGGCAGGTATGGGCATTGATAACATTATTATTGAGGTGTCTGCGCCGGAAATTCCCATTATGGACGGTAGCGCCGGGCCATTTATTTATTTGCTGCAACAGGCAGGCTTGCAGGAGCAGGACGCGGCCAAAAAATACATTTGCATCCGGCAGCCTGTTGAAGTCTGTGTGGATGACAAGCGTGCGGCGTTTTTACCCCATCATGGTTTTAGCGTGCAGTTTACCATCGACTTTGATCATCCGGCCTTTAGCGAAGAATACAAGTCCGCTGAGGTGGATTTTTCTACTACTTCATTTATTGAGGAAATCAGTCAGGCGCGCACCTTTGGCTTTATGCGTGACCTGGAATACCTGCGCCAGCATAATCTGGCGCTTGGTGCCACGCTGGACAATGCAATTGCCGTGGATGAGCAGGGTGTGGTGAATGAAGAAGGCTTGCGTTTTAGCGATGAGTTTGTGCGGCATAAAATGCTGGATGCCATTGGGGACTTATACCTGATTGGCCACAGCATTATTGGCCGCTTTGAAGGCTATAAATCCGGACATGCACTCAACAATCAACTACTACGTAAAATTTTAGCCACGCCGGAATGTTATGAAATTGTGACATTTGATGACGATGTAAATTGCCCGATTTCATACGTAAAAGTGAGTTAACTTCCTTATATCCCTAGGTTTGCAATGTAACTATCCACAGCTTTTTGTGTACTTATGTTGCTTAAAAAATAGCCTAAATCCACATTGTGCTCACTTTTCGATCATTTTTTGCTTGCCAAACGTTGTAGCGCTTCGCTAAGCTCGCGGTCATGAATGAGGGTGGCAGCTTCTAAAATGGCTTGCCGGGTTGGCTCATCCAGTGGTGGTAAAGGCAGGTGTGGCACTACTTTTGGTGCTGGTTTTGCTTCTACAATGACCCTGATGGCACGTAAATTTTTAAACTCGGTGATGTTGCGAAGTTGCTTAACGTAATGCGTTTGTAAATATCGTAATTGGCTGACCGCTGCATATTGTTCAGCAGCAACACACAGGATTCCTTCTTGAAAGGAAACTACTTGCCAGTTTTCATGTTGAGGTAACACTGGCTTTGTCAATTGCGTAAGTTTCTCCAGATAGAGCATTTGGGCTTGGAGAGATTGCAAACCCCCTGTTTTTAAATCCTGATGATGTGTGGCAAAGGCGTGAACTGGACGCTTCATGGCTAAGTCTTTGAGTTAAAAAAGCCGTTTAACCTTAAACGATTTTTTCATCCCGGAGCAAGTGGCAAACGCATCATCTGATCTAACAGCAGGACAGGAAAGAGATTATAGTTATATGCATAAGCGCCGGATTTTTTTAGCCTTATCTTTTACAGCATGGATTGCTTCATCATCATTTGCAAACCCACAGACTTTACTGAATTCTTCTGCTGACCAGACTGCACTGGACAGCTATGTCACCCAGATGTGGACCACCCAGCAACAGCTGGTTGATTCCCTGAGTGCCAGCGGCCTGATTGAGGCTGATGAGCAGCATGATCACTATCATGACCACGGCACTGGCATGGGCGGTGAGTACAATGGCGAGATGAGTGTACTGGCAACTGCTGAGGATGATGGCATCCAGCAGCAGATTGATGAGATTTCCCGTCAGGCGCAGGCCCGTCAGGACAATCTGGGTCAGTTGTCACAGGCATTAACCGTGACCCGTTCTTATCGGTCCTCAGGTTTTGTGACACCAGACAGCACGTTAAACGTCAATGCCAATGCCTTGCTGGCGATTGAGCCGATTGCCAATGCACGGGTATCCTCCAAGTTTGGCTACCGCAGCATGTCGGGCCGGGGTGAATACCATCCGGGCATTGATCTGGCTGCACCGACTGGCACCCCGATTTATGCCACAGGCGATGGCATTGTCATCCGCGCAGGCTGGGTAAACGGCTATGGCAATCTGGTTGAAATTGACCACGGTAATGGTTTGATTACCCGTTACGGTCATGCCTCACGCCTGTTTGTCTCTGTAGGTGAGCAGGTAAAAGCCAACCAGAATATTGCTGCTGTAGGCTGCACCGGACGCTGTACTGGCCCGCATGTGCATTATGAAGTGTTAAAAGATGGCAAGCGTGAAAATCCGGCCACTTATCTGGCACTGGCACCCAAGCGCGAATCCTGATGCTGTTTTTGATAGTGTGATTTCTGCGTTACCCTCATGATGAAAATGCCCGGTTTTTACCGGGTTTTTTTTGCCTGAAATTTAAGTCTGGTTTGTTGTTTTAGAACTTTTTGGCTCTCCACGTTTTGCCTGATTGTGTTTGATACGACATACATTATTTTTCAATTCTTTAGTCGATTGCCTATTGAATCCCGCTATGCTAAGTCCGTAAGGTAAGTGGCACCAACATTAGAAAATTGATAATAAAAGGAGAGCAGCATGGCGTTTTATCAGGACCCGGATGCGCTAGAAACCCAGGAATGGCAGGATGCATTTGATTCGGTCATTTCGCATGTGGGCCTTGAACGTGCTGCTTTTCTGCTCAAAGCGTTATACCAGCAAGCCATTGCACGTCATGTGCCTATCCAGCGCCTGAATACACCGTATTTAAATACCATTGCGGTTGATGAAGAAGCAGGCCTGCCCGGTGATGCACACATGGAGCGCCGTATTCGCGCCCTGATTCGCTGGAATGCACTGGCCATGGTGCTGCGTGCCAATTTAAGTGATGATCTGGGCGGCCATCTGGCGACCTTTGCCTCCAGCGCGACCTTGTATGATGTGGGCTTTAACCATTTTTTCCGCGCACCGAGTGATCGTTTTGGCGGCGACATGATTTATTACCAGGGCCATTCGGCACCGGGGATTTATGCCCGTTCTTTTCTGGAAGGCCGGATTAATGAAGAGCAACTGAGCAATTTCCGGCGTGAAGTGGGCGGCAAAGGGCTGTCCAGCTATCCGCACCCATACCTGATGCCGGATTACTGGCAATTTCCTACTGTATCGATGGGTCTTGGGCCGATCATGTCGATTTATCAGGCACATATTCAGAAATACCTCACCAACCGCAAGCTGATTAAGGATGAAAACCGCAAGGTCTGGGCCTTTCTGGGCGATGGTGAAATGGATGAGCCGGAAAGTCTGGGTGCCATTGCACTGGCAGGCCGCGAAAAGCTGGACAACCTGATCTGGGTGATTAACTGTAACCTGCAACGGCTGGATGGCCCGGTGCGTGGCAATGGCAAGATCATTCAGGAGCTGGAATCGATTTTCCGGGGTGCAGGCTGGCGTGTGATCAAGGTGGTGTGGGGCCGTCGCTGGGATTCGCTGCTGGCACGCGATAAATCCGGCGCCTTAAGACAACGCATGGAAGAAGCAGTTGATGGCGAATACCAGTTGTATCAAGCCAAGGGTGGTGCGTTTGCCCGTGAGCATTTCTTTGGCAAGTATCCGGAAACCGCAGAACTGGTTGCGGATATGAGCGATGAGGACATTGATGCGCTGAATCGCGGTGGCCATGATCCGTTTAAGGTATATGCTGCCTATGCCGAAGCTGTGAAGGGCAAGGGCCAGCCCACTGTAATTCTGGCCAAGACAGTCAAGGGCTATGGCTTGTCGGCAGAAGCCCAAAGTATTAATAAAACCCACCAGATTAAAAAATTGCAAGCTGAGGCGCTAAAATATTTCCGTGACCGCTTTAACTTGCCCTTAACTGATGCGCAATTGCCGGACTTGCCATTTTACCGTCCGGATGAGGATTCTGCTGAAATCAAGTATATGCGTGCACGCCGTGAAGCCCTGGGTGGCTACTTGCCCATGCGCTGTCAAAAGGCGGAGCCACTTGCCATCCCTGATCTGGACAGCTTCCAGCAAATTATTGAAGGCAGTGGTGACAAGGAATATTCCACCACCATGGTGATGGTGCGGATTTTATCAGCCTTGCTGAAAAACAAGGCGCTCAGTGACCGGGTAGTACCGATTGTTCCGGATGAAGCGCGTACTTTTGGTTTAGAGGGCATGTTTCGCCAGTTGGGGATTTATTCGGCCAGCGGCCAGCTGTATACCTCGGAAGACAGCGAGCAGCTGATGAGCTACCGCGAGGCTGAAAACGGCCACATGCTGCAAGAAGGCATTAATGAAGCCGGGGCGCTCAGTGCGTGGATTGCCCTGGGCACCAGTTATTCTACCAATGCATTGCCCATGATTCCGTTTTACATGTTTTATTCCATGTTTGGTTTCCAGCGGGTAGGTGACCTGATCTGGGCAGCGGGGGATTGTCAGGCACAGGGTTTTTTACTGGGCGCAACCGCAGGCCGCACCACCTTGAATGGTGAAGGCTTGCAGCATCAGGACGGACACTCATTGGTGCTGGCCAATACGGTGCCCAACTGTATGAGCTATGATCCGTGCTTTGGCTATGAACTGGCAGTGATTGTGCAGGATGGCCTGCGCCGCATGTATGGGCCAGTCGATTCTGGCGGCGGGGAACGTATTTTTTATTACCTCACGGTGATGAATGAAAACTATGTGCAGCCTGCCATGCCGGAAGGCGTTTCCGAGGGCATTCGCCGTGGCATGTATTTGTTACAGGAGGATGAGCAGGCCACCGTGCAGTTGCTGGGTTCCGGGGTCATCCTGCGTGAAGTGCAAAAAGCCGCGCAAATTTTAAAGGATGAGTACGCCATTCATGCCAATGTGTGGAGTGTCACCAGCTTTAATGAACTGGCGCGTGATGGCATGAAGTGCGAGCTGCAAAACCGCCTGCATCCAATTTGTGAAGAATCAGACATTCAGGTGCCGTGGGTGGCACAGCAGCTGGCGAATCATCAGGGCATTGTGGTGGCTGCCACTGATTATGTGCGGGCTTACAGTGAGCAAATTCGTGCTTATCTGCCGGATAGCCGCCCTTATGTGACGCTGGGCACCGATGGTTTTGGCCGCTCGGATACCCGGGAAAACCTGCGTGCCTATTTTGGGGTGGATGCCGCGCATATTGTGGTGGCAACCTTAAAACTACTGGCGGACGAAGGTGAAGTGGATCGTCGCATGGTGAAGGATGCGATTTCCAGTTTTGAGCTGGAAACGGATGTGCCGGCTCCATGGCTGCCTCAAGCAGCAGCACCGATCAATGATGTTACCAGCGCCAAATCCAGCATCAATCAGGACAATGCCCATGCCTCAACCAATACCGAAAATGAAGCGCCCGGTTCAGCCAATCAAAATGTGCAACTATTAAGTCCACAACAATCAAGCCCACAACAACCAGACCCAGAAAAACCAAGCCAAACCTTGGGACAAACTGACAGCACACCAGAACAGGAGTAAGCAGTATGGATATTAAAGCCCCTGATCTAGGTGTAGATAGCGCAGATGTATCAGAAATTCTGGTAAAAGTCGGCGACAGTATTGAAAAGGAACAAAGTCTGCTGGTGTTGGAGTCGGCGAAAGCCAGCGTGGAAGTGCCCAGTCCGGCCAGTGGGATAATTAAAGCCATTGCCATCCGACAGGGCCAAAGCGTGAAGCAGGGCGATATGCTGTTTGAGCTGGAAGGTGATACGGCTGAGCAGCCAACTCCCACTGAAAACAGCAATGTGGACGAATCAGATCAGGTCGCGCCAGAACAACAAATGGCTACTGAGCAGGATGAACCGGCCTCTGAATCAGGAATAAAAGACGTTAAAGTACCTGACCTGGGTGTGGATGAAGCGGATGTGTCAGAAATTCTGGTGAGTGTGGGTGACAGCATTGCAAAGGATCAAAGCCTGATTGTGCTGGAATCGGCCAAGGCCAGTGTTGAAGTGCCCAGTCCAGTGAGTGGGACGGTCAAGGAAATCAAGCTGAAAACTGGCCAAAAAGTTAAACAGGGCATGGTCATTTTAAGCCTTGAGCACAATGAGACAGATACAAAAAGTCTGGCAGGCAGCAAAAATACTGAACCAGATAAAATGGCACACGCTATAGCGCCTCGACCAAATAAGCATGCCCCATCTGCTCAGCAAGACCGGAACACTGGACAGGATAATGCCTCTAATCATTCCGTAAAAAATATACAGGGTCAGCAAAACCAGCAGAATAAAGCCTTAAGTGCTGAACAAATCAAGGCCAATGCTGAGGTATATGCAGGTCCGGCAGTACGACAACTGGCCCGGCAATTGGGTGTGGTACTAGCGCAAGTCCCACCATCGGGTGCCAACCAGCGCATTCTCAAGGAAGATGTGTTTGCCTTTGTTAAGCATACATTGAGTACAGAAAAAGCTGCTACTTCAGGCCAAAATGTTGTATTGGCTAGCAATGGTTTACCAGCCTTACCGGATTTTGAAAAGTTTGGCGGCAGCACCCTTCAGCCAATGTCACGCCTGCAACAGGTGTCTGTCCCACAACTTTCTCTGAATAACTATATTCCGCAAGTCACGCAGTTTGACCAAGCCGATATCACCGAACTGGAAAACTGGCGCAATACCCTTAAAGCCGATTATAAAAAACAGAATATCAGCCTGACTATTCTGGCGTTTATTGTAAAAGCTGTGGCGTATTTACTGAAAAAAGAACCTTATTTTAATAGCCATCTGGCCGATGACCAGAAATCCATTGTGCTGCGCAATGAAATTCATTTAGGCATTGCCGTTGCAACGCAAGATGGACTGACTGTGCCCGTGTTGCGTAATCCGGATACCTTGAGCATTCAGGACATTGCCATCCAGTTGGGCGAGCTGAGCCAGAAGGCCCGTGATAAAAAGCTCAAGCCACAGGAGTTGCAAGGTGCCAGCTTTACCATTACCAGTCTGGGCAGTATTGGCGGTACGGCATTTACGCCGCTGGTGAACTGGCCGCAGGTGGCTATTCTAGGGATTTCGCCAGCCAGCATGCAGCCTGTATGGAACGGTCAGGATTTTGAGCCGCGCCTAATGCTGCCGTTGTCGCTGTCGTATGATCACCGGGTCATTAATGGGGCAGACGCCGCCCGCTTTACCCACGCGTTGGCCGAAATATTGTCTGATATACGTCGTGTATTGCTGTAAGTACAGTTTGATAGAGCGCACTATTAGGCAGTATTAGGCTCTCATGCGTTAATTGGGGCGTTATTGGCTTTTCAACGGTTAAATCTGGACAGACTGGTATTTTTTCCTGCTTTAAATGCTCAAGCACTTAAAGCAGGGAAAATCCAGTGAGCTGGATAAAAACCAGTGAAATGTCATGGCAATGCTAAAACCCCGTCGCGTTTATCCCGGATTTTCGGTTATAATGCCGCACGAAACTAACCAGTGAGACTGTTATGCTGACCATCGTTCAAGAAGCGTTAACCTTCGATGATGTCTTGTTACTCCCTGCTTATTCAAATGTTCTTCCAAAAGATGTCTCCTTAAAGACACGTTTGACCCGTGAAATTGAACTCAATATTCCGCTGGTTTCTGCTGCCATGGATACCGTCACCGAATCCCGCATGGCCATTGCCATTGCGCAGGAAGGCGGTATTGGCATTTTGCATAAAAATATGGATATTGCCGCGCAGGCTGCCGAGGTTCGCCGGGTAAAGAAATACGAAGCCGGCATGGTGAAAGACCCGATTACTGTATCGCCAGATACCACGGTGGGTGAACTGATTGCCCTAACCCATGCGCACAAGATTAGTGGCGTACCCGTGGTGGTGGGCAACAAGGTGGTCGGTATTGTGACAGGCCGGGATACCCGTTTTGAAACCAACCTGAACCAGCCGGTGAGCAATATCATGACCCCGCAGGATCAACTGGTGACCGTGCGTGAAGGCGAATCCAATGAAAAAATCAAGGCACTGCTGCAACAGCACCGTATTGAAAAAGTGCTGGTGATTGCCGATGACTTTGTTTTAAAAGGCCTGATTACCGTCAATGACTTCCGTAAGGCTGAGTTATATCCCAATGCCTGCAAGGACAATCAGGGTCGCTTGCGAGTGGGTGCAGCTGTCGGTACGGGCGCTGATACGCCATCCCGCGTGGAAGCTCTGGTAGAAGCCGGTGCCGATGTGATTGTGGTGGATACGGCGCATGGTCACTCGCATGGCGTGATTGAGCGCGTGCGCTGGGTAAAACAGAATTTCCCGCATATTCAGGTGATTGGCGGCAACATTGCCACTGGTGATGCTGCTCTGGCTTTGCTGGATGCCGGCGCCGATGCGGTAAAAGTTGGGATTGGCCCTGGTTCGATTTGTACCACGCGCATTGTGGCGGGTATTGGTGTGCCACAAATTTCAGCCATTGATAATGTGGCGCGTGCCTTAAATGAACAAATTCCGCTGATTGCTGACGGTGGTATCCGTTATTCTGGTGATGTGGCCAAGGCCATTGCTGCTGGTGCCAGTGCCATTATGATTGGCTCGCTGCTGGCAGGTACCGAAGAAGCACCGGGTGAAGTTGAGCTGTTCCAAGGCCGTTATTACAAGGCGTACCGTGGCATGGGTTCACTGGGTGCCATGGCTGGCGCGACGGGTTCATCTGATCGTTATTTCCAGGATGCCAAAGAAGGTGTGGAAAAGCTGGTGCCGGAAGGCATTGAAGGCCGCGTGCCCTATAAAGGTCCGATGAGCGGTATTGTGCATCAGTTAGTGGGTGGCTTGCGTTCATCCATGGGCTATACTGGTTCCAAGGATATTCCCACCATGCGCAGCGAACCGAAATTTGTGAAAATTACGGCAGCAGGCATGAAAGAATCGCATGTGCATGATGTGACCATTACCAAGGAAGCGCCAAACTACCGGGTGGGCTAATTTTAGCCTGGCCTGAACCTGCTTCAGCTTGCCTTAAAAACCGTCAAAATTTTTGGCGGTTTTTTGTTTTACTCAATTTAATTTTTACAAAAACTTAAAATTTTTAAGTAAACTTTGTTTTAACCTACAAGGTTTGGTATTGCACTAAATAATCTTAGCGAGAAAAGAACATGAGCCACTTTGGCACCGACGGCATTCGTGGAAAATTTGGCGAAGACCCAATTACTCCAGAATTTGCATTAAAACTGGGCTTTGCGGCAGGACGCGTGTTTGCCAGTCAGGCGAAAAAAGGCCAGGCCAAAGTGATGATGGGCAAGGATACCCGCTTGTCTGGCTATGTACTGGAAGCAGCATTGCAGGCTGGCCTAAACGCGGCTGGTGTGGATGTACTGATGCTTGGCCCGCTGCCGACCCCAGCCATTGCACATTTAACCCGGGCGTTCCATGCGGATGCCGGTATTGTCATTTCAGCCTCGCACAATCCTTATTTTGACAATGGCATCAAGTTTTTTTCTGCGGAAGGTAAAAAATTGCCTGATGAGCTACAAAATGCCATTAGCGCCGAACTGGAACAGCCTATTGAAATTACTGCACCTGACCGTCTGGGCAAAAGCTACCGGATCAAGGATGCCAGTGGCCGTTATATTGAATTCTGCAAGTCCAGCTTTCCGTATCAGTTAAACCTGACAGGCCTGAAGATTGTCATTGATTGTGCCAATGGTGCCGGTTACATGGTGGGGCCAGCCATTTTGCGTGAACTGGGAGCAACAGTCATTGCACTGCATAGCCAGCCCGATGGCCTGAATATTAATGCTGACTGTGGTTCTACTCATCCGGAAAGCCTGCAAAAAGCCGTGGTGGATTATCAGGCAGATGTGGGCATTGCACTGGATGGTGATGCTGACCGTATTATCATGGTGGATCAGCACGGCAAGCTGGTGGACGGCGATGCCATTTTATACATTCTGGCCACGCAGGCCGGCTGTGCCGTTGATGGTGTGGTTGGTACCCTGATGAGCAATATGGGCTTAGAGCTGGCGCTAAAGGCGCACAATATTGCCTTTAAGCGGGCCAAGGTGGGTGACCGCTATGTGATGGCAGAGCTTGAAGAAAGCCACTGGCAAATTGGCGGTGAGCCTTCCGGCCATATTTTATGTCTGGATAAAAGCACCACCGGCGATGCACTGATTTGTGGCTTGCAGGTTCTGGCGCAAATGGTGGCACAGCAAAAAGCACTGCATGAGCTGACAGAAGGGCTAAGCATTTTACCGCAGGCGCTGGTGAATGTACGACTGGCGCAAATGCTTGATCCGTATGCCGACCCGGCCTTAAGCCAGGCATTTGATGAAGCAGAACAGCAACTGGCCGGACGTGGCCGCCTGCTGATTCGCAAATCAGGCACTGAGCCAGTGATCCGGGTCATGGTTGAAGGTGAAACGCAGGCGCAGGTCGACCAGTTGGCCAAACAACTGGCTGAGCTGATCCGTAGCCGTGCCATTGCTGCATAAGCAATTTAAGAAATGTGCAGTGCTGGCAGTATGATTCCAAGGTCAAAGCAGGCGAGGGCAGTATGAGTGTAAAGGATCTCAGCGAATTACGGCAAAATTATGGCAAAGGCAGTTTGCAGGTGCATGATGTGTCCGCCGATCCTTTAGACCAGTTCCTGAAGTGGCTGGATCATGCCTTGCAGGCACAGGTTACCGAGCCTTATGCCATGACGCTGGCTACCGCTGATGGCAATGGCCGTCCGCATGCCCGTACTGTGTTACTGCGTGGTGCAGACGCAAATGGTTTTTATTTTTATAGTAATTATGACAGCCAGAAAGGGCAGGATTTAGCGGCTAACCCGTATGCCGAGCTGCTGTTTTTCTGGCCTGCACTGGAACAGCAGGTGCGCATTCATGGATCGGTTGAGCGTATTAGCGAGCAGGAATCCACCGCGTATTATCATAAGCGTCCACGGGATAGCCAGATTGCCGCGCATGTCAGTACCCCGCAAAGTGGCATCATTGAAAGTCGTGAATTGCTGGAACAGCGCTTTGCCGATTTAAACCACCAGCTTGAACACACCACCAATATTGAAAAACCGGTATTCTGGGGTGGTTATTGCCTTAAGCCCAATTCTTATGAGTTTTGGCAAGGGCGTCCCAACCGCCTGCACGACCGTTTAAAATACATTCCTGATAGTTTGAGCGACACAGGCTGGCGTATTGAGCGTTTAATGCCTTAAATTCTGTTGCTATTATTTTCCGTCATGACGGATTACATGATAGCTTGCAGCCTATATCGTCCTGTGGATCCATTTTGCATTCGCCATGTCCTCATACCAGTTAATTGCCCGTCCTTGTCCGCCTGTTGCCGGGCAACTGGGTGAGCATATTTCTCCCTTGCTGGCCCGGCTGTATGCAGCGCGCGGTGTCGATTCGGCTGAACAACTGAGCCTTAAACTCAATCAATTGATACCCGCACAACAGCTGAAAGGACTGGACTGTGCAGTTAAGCTGCTGGATCAGGCCATTGATCAGCAAACCCGGATTTTGATCGTAGGTGATTTTGATGCTGATGGCGCAACCAGCACTGCGCTCATGATGCTGGCACTGGGCCAGATGGGTGCTTGTGTTAGCTATCTGGTGCCAGACCGCTTTAAGTATGGTTATGGTTTGACTCCGAAAATTGTGGCACTGGCCATTGATGAATACCAGCCGCAACTGATTGTGACGGTGGATAATGGCATTTCCAGTCATAGCGGAGTAGAAGCCGCGCATGCAGCCGGAATTAAGGTGATTATTACTGACCACCACCTGACCACCAAAACACCGCCAGAATGTGCAGCCGTCGTAAATCCCAACCAGCCGGAATGCAATTTTGGTAGCAAGGCACTGGCTGGTGTCGGAGTGGCCTTTTATGTGCTGGCTGCACTGGCAACCCAGCGCAAACAGCAGGGCAAAGCCAGTATTAATCTTACCCAGTATCTGGATATTGTGGCCATTGGTACGGTGGCTGACGTTGCACAACTGGATTTTAATAACCGCATTCTGGTGGCTGCCGGGGTTGAGCGTATCCGGCAGGGGGTATGTCGCCCCGGTGTGCTGGCCCTGCTGGAAGTTGCAGGCCGTGAAACCTATAAAATTAGCCCGCAGGATCTGGGTTTTGTGATTGGCCCGCGCATTAATGCCGCTGGACGTATGGAAAATATGCGCATTGGGATTGATTGCCTGCTGGCTAATAGCTTTGATGAGGCATGGCCGCTGGCACAACGGCTGGATGAGCTGAATCGTGAGCGCCGTCGGGTCGAAGCGCAAATGAAACAGGAAGCATTGGACTTGCTGGCACATTCGGCCTATAGCAACCTGAGCGATATTCCACCCGCCATTGTGCTGTTTGAACCCAACTGGCATCAGGGCGTGATTGGTATTGTGGCCGGACGCTTAAAAGAGCAGTTTCACCGGCCCACTATTGTGTTTGCGCCCAGTGAAGATGGGTTGTTTGTCAAAGGTTCGGCGCGTTCCATTGCTGGCATTCATATTCGGGATGCCATTGAGCGGGTAGCTGAACAGTATCCTGAGCTGGTGAGTCATTTTGGCGGGCATGCCATGGCAGCAGGATTAACCTTACCGCGCCAGCAATTTGAAGCTTTTACAGAGGTTTTCCAGCAAATTATTGCAGAACATGATCCAAGCCTGTTTGATGCGCGGCTATTGACGGATGGCGAACTGCAAGTCCATGAGTTTAGTCTGGATACTGCGCGTGACCTTGCGCATGCCGGGCCGTGGGGACAGGGTTTTCCTGCACCGCTATTTGAAGGGCTATTTAAGGTGCTGGAATATCGCTGGTTGCAAGACAAGCATTTGAAACTGTTGTTACAGCATCCTGATCATAAGCAGCGTATTGATGCCATTTATTTTAATGCCAAGCGACAACACTGGCCTGACACCATGCCCAAGCTTCGACTGGCTTATCAACTGGATATTAATGAATATCAGGGCAGGCAACGATTACAATTGCTGATACAACATGCTGAAATTGTGACTTAAACGGCATACCTTAAAAGAAGCCATAAAAAAGCCGCTAGACATCATGAGTAGCGGCTTTTTTTAAAGGATTAATCCTTAGAAGCGGTAGGTTCCGCGGATACCTACAGTGTTGGTGTCATCACCAAAACCTAGCTCACCTTGGACGCTGGTTTGCTGGTTAATGAATTTACGCGCACGAACCGTAAATACATCGTAATCACCTGCACCTAAGTCAGTGTTTTCATACTGACCACCAATGCTAAAGGTATTGTCGACAAAATAATCAGCAGCTACATTATAGCTGTCGTAATCACCAAATACGCCACCCGCTTCAAAATTCCAGTCATGCTGACCCACACGGGTTACATACTTGGCACGAATAGAAGGATCAGTGTTGCTGTCGTCATTATATTCAGTGCCTACCAGTCCCGCAGCAATCAGGAAGTTTGGTGCAGGGAAATAACCGATTTCAGCACCATACTGATTGGCATGGTCGTCATCAAATTCAACACGTGACAGGTTGCCAGACACGTAGAAGTCAGTGTTTGGTACGTAGTATTCACCTTTAATGCCATATTGAGTAGTTTCGTCATCGGCATCATCAGTAGCAACATTGACACCAACATTACTGGCGCGGTTCATAAAAGCAGCTTCAGCCAATGGCGCATTGTTGTCGGTTACTGGATTGAAGTAGTAGGTTGCATCCAGGCCAAATGCATTCACACTGTCACTGTTATCATTATCAAAATAAGTGTAATCCGCACCTACTTCAGTTTGATAGGCATTTGCTGCAGACATAGTGGCCAATAGTGCAGCAGCCAGCGCTAATTTTTTCATGATATCTCTCCAAAAAGAATGAAATTATTTGTTACACATTTGCCATCTTACAGCGCGTAAGAAATTAGTCAAACCTGAACCCGTTAACTGCAATTTAGCTACTTTTTATGAAGTATTTCAATGAATTAATATTTTAATTTATAAAGTTATGCACTGATATGACACACATTTTGTAAATATTTTGGGTTTTTTGCCCTAACTTGTAACATTTATGCAACCATTTCTCGGGTTGTTTACCAAGGCCATACTTAAAAATATGAATAACAACGCTGCACTTTGTAGCCAGTGTTAAAAAAAGAAATAGACGTTTAGATATTTTTGAAAAAGGGTATAGCTGTTGAGCAATGAGGTGGACGTGCTAAAATTCAGGTTCATTTATGACTGTTTTGAGATGTATTGTGGAAATTAATCCGTATCTGGTTCGGTTAAAGGACTTGCGTGAGCGTGGTCAAACGCTTAGGGGGTATCTTTGACTACGACTATAAAAAAGAGCGACTGGAAGAAGTATTACGCGAACTAGAAGACCCTGCCATCTGGAATGACCAGAGCCGTGCACAGGCAATGGCCAAGGAAAAGGGCGAGCTGGAAAATATTGTGGGTGTACTGGATGATTTAAGCCAGCAGCTGGAAGATGCACAAGCCATGCTGGATCTGGCGGTGGAAGCAGATGAAGAAAGCCTGCTGGATGATGTGGATAGTGAGCTTAAAACCGCCGATGAAGCAGTGGGCAAGCTGGAATTTCGCCGCATGTTCAGTAACCAGATGGATCCCAATAACTGCTTTCTGGATATTCAGGCCGGTTCCGGGGGTACAGAAGCACAGGACTGGGCTTCCATGTTACTGCGCATGTACCTGCGCTGGATTGAGCGTCATGGCTTTAAGGCTGAAGTCATGGAAGAATCTGATGGCGATGTAGCCGGGATTAAAAGTGCAACTATCCGGGTGGAAGGCGAGTATGCCTTTGGCTGGCTTAGAACTGAAACCGGCGTGCATCGTCTGGTACGCAAGTCGCCATTTGATAGCGGTAACCGTCGTCATACCTCGTTTTCAGCGGTATTTGTGTCGCCAGAAGTGGATGACAATATTGAAATTGATATCAATCCGGCCGATGTCCGCACTGATACTTACCGGGCTTCCGGTGCGGGTGGCCAGCACATTAATAAGACCGATTCGGCAGTGCGTTTGACGCACGTTCCCACAGGAACGGTGGTGGCCTGCCAGAATGAACGCAGCCAGCATGCCAACCGTGACCGTGCCTGGAAGCTGTTACGTGCCAAACTGTACGAGCTGGAAATCCAGAAGCGTAATGAAGCCCAACAGGCGCTAGAAGCCACCAAGTCGGATATTGGCTGGGGTAGCCAGATTCGTTCCTACGTACTGGATGATTCACGCGTGAAAGACTTGCGGACTGGCGTAGAAAATTCCAATACCGGTGCGGTACTGGATGGTGATCTGGATAAATTTATTGAAGCCAGTTTAAAAATGGGGCTTTGATCCACAAATTCGGATAGAAAAATATTTGCAGGGAAAGGGCAATATAACATTGCCCTTTTTTTTGATACATCTTATTTCAATTTTACGATATATATATCTAAAAAAAACGATACATATATCGAATATGTGCTATATATTAATCCTGCGCAGAAAAGCAGAATGAATTGGCTATAATAGTGCTGGCAAGACACAATACTTGCTAACGACATACGCTGAGGATAAGTGCATGACCAGTCAGATTGATAGCGAAGCGATTTTAAAGGCGCTGGCCAATCCGGTGCGTCGTGAAATATTGCAATGGCTGAAGCAGCCGGAACATTATTTTCCAACCCAGCATGTGTCTGCAAGCTATGGGGTATGTGCCGGACAGATTGATGCCAAGACAGGTTTGTCGCAATCAACGGTGTCAAATCATCTGGCTGTATTGCAAAAGTCAGGTTTGATTTGTTGTCAGAAAGTCGGACAGTGGTCATTTTACCAGCGTAATGAAGCCGTCATTCAGCAATTTCTGCAATCTTTACAACGCGATTTGTAAGACCTGACGTCAATAAATACAGGTCACAGGAGTTGTTATGTCCATTTTGTTTCAGCCTTTAACTGTGGGTGCCCTTGAATTACCCAATCGTCTGGTCATGGCGCCGCTCACCCGTTCGCGCGCCGGGGAATCACGTATTCCGAATGAATTGATGCAGGAATACTATGTGCAGCGTGCCAGTGCAGGGTTAATCATTACCGAAGCCACGGCCATTACGCCATCTGCGGTAGGTTATGCCGATACGCCGGGCATCTGGTCGGAAGAACAAGTGGCAGGCTGGAAAAAAATTACTGATACTGTACGGGCTGCGGGTGGCCGCATGGTCATGCAGTTGTGGCATGTAGGGCGTATTTCTGACCCGATTTTCTTAAATGGCGAATTGCCAGTTGCGCCCAGTGCCATTCAGCCCGCAGGCCATGTGAGTCTGGTACGTCCCAAAAAAGAATATGTGACCCCGCGTGCGCTGACCACGGCAGAAGTCAAAGCGATTGTGCAGGATTATCGCCAGGCAGCGATTAATGCCAAGGCGGCTGGTTTTGATGGGGTGGAACTGCATGGTGCCAATGGCTACCTGATTGACCAGTTTTTGCAAAGCAAAACCAACCAGCGTGATGATGAATACGGTGGCGTTGTGGAAAACCGGGCACGCCTGTTGCTGGAGGTAACTGACCAGCTGATTGACGTATGGGGCGCAGACCGGGTGGGCGTGCATCTGGCACCACGTCGTGATTCGCATGACATGGGTGATGACAATCCAGTAGAAACTTTTGGTTATGTGGCTGAACAACTGGGCCAGCGCAAGATTGCGTTTATTTTTGCCCGTGAGTATGTCGCTGATGACAGCCTGGCGGGTTTGATCAAGCAAAAATTTGGTGGGGTATTTATTGCCAATGAAAAGCTGGAGCGTGAACAGGCTGAACGCTTATTAGAGCTGGGTGAGGCGGATGCCGTATCATTTGGCCAGCTGTTTATTGCCAACCCGGATCTGGTGGAACGCTTTAAGCAGCAAGCTGAGCTGAATACCCCAAACCCTGCCACTTATTACGCTGAAGGTGCAACAGGTTATACGGATTATCCATTCCTTAATCAATAATCGATTAAAGCAATCCAGCTCAATTTTGCGTTGTTTTATCCCCCTGTATCAAGGGGGATAATTGTTTTGAATGATTCTATTTAACGTTGTATTTTTAGAGAAACATTGATAAGAAAAACATCAGTTTTGGGCAAAAGACTGCGTAAAATTTTGGTTTATAGACTCAGGCAGGCTACACTCTGCTCACTTTATTTTTCGTTAGCGGCGTGTTGCTGGCAGCATGCGGCTTCTTTGATATTTGACTATGTCGAAACCTGTGCAAAAACCTCCTTTCTGGTATCAATTTCTGCTGGCGCTGGTGTTGCCACTGTATCGCCTGCGCGTGTGGCAGCGTTCGCGTCTACAGCCGGATTATCAGGATGAAGTCATTGAGCGTTTTGCGGTTAAATCCGTGGCTAAAAACCAGCAGCGCAAACATCAGCCAGCTACAAATCAGCTAAACAGAAATCAGCAGGTCATCTGGATTCATGCCGTGTCAGTCGGTGAAACCAATGCCGCCCAGCCTGTGATTGAACATTTTTTAAAGCTGGGCCAACCTGTGCTGGTGACCAATACCACCCGTACCGGACAGGCACGCGCCAAAATTTTGTTTGCCCAAAATTATCCTGAGTTGTTTGAAGCAGTTTTTTTGCCAGTAGATACCACCGCATTAATGGAACAATTTTTGCAGCGTTATAAGCCGCGCCTGTTTATTTTAATTGAAACCGAATTATGGCCCAATGCATTGGCACAAACCTATGACGCTGGAATTCCCAGTATGTTGCTCAACGCCCGCCTGTCGGAACGCTCGGCCAAAGGCTACGGCAAATTTAGCCGCCTTACCCGTCCGATGCTGGAGCAACTCAGCTGTATTGCCGCACAGGATCAGGCCACTGCACAGCGCTTTATTGCCTTGGGTGCGGACACCAAAAAGGTGGTGGTGACGGGGAGTATCAAGTTTGATACTCAGCCGCCTGAATTTTTATTAGAGCAGGCAGAGCAGCTAAAACAGCAATGGCAACTGGCTCAGCGTCCAGTACTGGTTGCTGCCAGCACGCACGAACCGGAAGAAGCCCAGATTCTGGCGCAGTTTCCCAAAGTTTTAGATCAATATCCTGACGTAGTATTAATACTGGTGCCACGGCATCCTGAACGGTTTGACCGGGTAGCCGAGCTGATTGAAAAGCAGGATTTTCAGGTATTTCGCCGCAGCCAGCAACAGAAAATTGAAGCTAATACACAGGTCTATCTGGCGGACAGCATGGGCGAGTTGTGGCTGTGGTATGCACTGGCCAGCATGGCCTTTGTTGGCGGCTCACTCAGTCCCACTGGCGGGCATAATCCGCTGGAACCCGTGCGACTGGGCGTGCCGGTGGTGATGGGGCCGCATACTTTTAATTTTAAGGTGATTGTTGAGCAGCTCATGCAGGCCCATGCCTTGACGCAGGTGGACAATGCGGAAGAATTAATGAGTGTGTGGCTAAACTGGCTACAACAGCCGGCACAAGCCCAGCAGGCCAGTATTGCGGGCTTGCAGGTGATGCAGGCCAACCAGGGTGCGCTGGATCGGCAATTAGCGCTCATTCAGCAATTAGACACACTGCCTGAAAGATAAATCTAACAAAATATTAAAGTCTTACAGAACGCTAAGGCCAGTTTTTTGTCAGGCAACCATAAGCTTTCTTTTCAGTTTTCAACAAAACATGCTGGCAAAATCTGGTCAAATTCACAAAATCAGGCGTAAACTCAAGACCGCCTGATTCATAGATGATTCTGTAATCAAGCCGACTGACAACGCTAAACCCAATCCTGCATCCGGCTAAAATAATGTAGGCATTAATAAATTAAGTGATAACAAGGAAGACCAGCATGAGCACCATCATTGATAAAAGCAAACCCGTTTGCGTCACCGGCGCGTCCGGCTATATTGCCAGCTGGATTGTCAAATACCTGCTGGAAGATGGCCTGACTGTTCATGCCACGGTGCGTAATCCGGACAATGCAAAATCGGTTGCGCATTTAAAAAAAGCTGCCGAAGGCACAACCGGCACCTTAAAGCTATTTGCAGCGGACCTGTTGCAACCGGGCAGTTTTAAGTCCGCCATTGAAGGTTGCGAGCTGGTAATTCATACCGCGTCACCCTTTATTATCAAGGGTTTTAAGGATGCCAATGAAGCACTGGTCAAACCCGCAGTACAGGGAACAGAAAATGTGCTGCGCAGTTGCAATGAGGTGAGTACAGTCAAACGTGTGGTACTCACCAGTTCGGTGGCTTCTGTGTTTGGCGATAACATTGAAATTGAAGAAACCCCCAATGGTATTTTTACCGAACAGGACTGGAACAACACCAGTAGCGTGAGCCATCAGCCCTATTCATTTTCCAAGGTGGCGGCGGAGCGCAAGGCATGGCAAATCCACGACCAACAACCTAAAAATGGTAGACAATGGGATCTAGTCACGATTAACCCGTCACTGGTGCTGGGGCCAGCCTTAACTCAAAAAACCCAGTCCACCAGTATTTCAGTGATGCAGGATTTGGGCAGTGGCAAGCAACGAACTGGCGTGCCGGATCTGGAATTTGGGCTGGTGGATGTGCGTGAGGTGGCGCGGGCGCATATTCAGGCTGGTTTCACGCCAGAAGCCGAAGGCCGTTATATTGTGAGTGAAGGCACCTATAGCCTGCTCACCATGGCAGAAATCCTGAAAAAATATTTCCCCAAATACCCTTTGCCCAGAACGCTGTTGCCTAAGGCGCTGGTCTGGCTGGTGGGGCCAATTGCAGCGGGTGTAAGTCGCCGTTTTGTCAAGCTGAACGTGGGCTATTCCATCCGTTTTGACAATACCCGCTCTCGCCAGACCTTGCAGATTCATTACCGGCCTATTGAAGAAACCTTGCATCAGCATTTTCAGCAAATGATTGATGATGGCCTGTTAAAAAAGCGTTAAATAGCTTGAACAGATGATTTGACAAGGCAATGATTTAACGAGACTGGGCCAGATTAAATGGCTTACACTGACGGGTTTTAAGTTACCCGGCAAATTTTGTCTTTTCACCATGAACCTGTTGTTGCTTGATCCCACCCAAATTCAAGATCAGTGCGCCCGTATTACGGATGCACGGCGGCTTGGCCATATCCGTGAGCATTTAAAGTTAAATATGGGCGATACCATCAAGATCGGCCAAAAGAATGGTTTAAAGGGTACCGCGCTGGTTGAAAGCATCACTGACCAGCAACTGCTGCTGAAT
The DNA here is from genome assembly GCF_000619845.1 of Alkanindiges illinoisensis DSM 15370. Classification (GTDB taxonomy): domain Bacteria; phylum Pseudomonadota; class Gammaproteobacteria; order Pseudomonadales; family Moraxellaceae; genus Alkanindiges; species Alkanindiges illinoisensis. The sequence goes on from NZ_JHUX01000007.1 coordinate 126,313, forward strand.
CATATCGTGCTGGATCAGGCGCCACCGCCTAAGTTACCCCTAACCTTGATTGTGGCGTTACCACGGCCAAAAGTGTTGCGACGGCTGATCATGGATGCAGTCACGCTGGGTGTTGATCAGCTTATTTTAATGCATAGCTACCGGGTGGAAAAAAGCTATTGGCAAACGCCATTTTTGCAGCAACTGGACAGTTATATTGAACTGGGGCTGGAGCAGGCGGGAGACACAATCTGGCCGCAAGTGCAATGCTTTAAGCGTTTCCGGCCTTTTGTGGAAGACATCTTGCCGGGTTTGATTGCAGATCAACCTGCCTTTGTGGCACATCCGTATGCCGACCAGCCCATGCCTGTTGCCATAAACCAGCCTTGCGTGCTGGTGATTGGCCCGGAAGGCGGCTTTATTCCGTTTGAAATTGATTTACTGCAGCACAACGGCTGTCAGCCCGCCAGCCTTGGCCCGCGAATCCTGCGCACTGAAACCGCCGTGTCCAGCATTATTGGCCGATTGTTTGGCTAGGCTAATTGTTTGGCTAAGCTAAATATTAGGCTTAGCAGGCTGCTTAAATCACGATGGTTAAAACTCACTTTTTGCCGGGGTCAAGTCATTGTTTTCGCTGCCGGGCACGACGGTACTCTGGTCCACCACCAGTTGTTGAATGGGATAGGGAATATTAATACCCTTGGTGGTGAGCGCCTCTTTCACCAGAATTTGTACTTCATCAATCGATGCACCAATTCCCACTTCCTTCACATCCACCCACCAGTTCACGCCCAGAATAATGGCAAAATCCCCCAGTGATTTCACCTGAACCGATGGGGCAGGCTGCGACTGGATGGTGCGAATCTGGTCAATGACATTGAGGATAATGGTTTTTGCATCCTGGATATTGGCCTGATAGCTAATGCCGACATCAAAGGTACACAGTCGTTTGACGAAGGCCGTGTTTACCGTCACCGGATTGGTAAACAGGTTGGCATTGGGAATTACAATACGGCGGCCATCCCCAGTGCGGATGTAGGTTGCCCGAATCTGGATGTCTTCCACCACGCCCGTAAAGGTGCCGGACACAATTTCATCGCCAATACGGAATGGTTCGCCCAGCAAAATCAAAATGCCGGACAGCATATTCTGAAAAATATCCTTAAAGGCAAAACCAATTGCCACCGAGCCAATCCCCAGGGCACTAATCAGTTGCGCCGGGGTAAAGCCGGGAATGGCAATCACCAGCGCAATCATAAAGCCGATAAACACAATGAAGGTACTGCCAATCCGGTTAAGCACCAGCACCAGATTTTGCTTGCGCTTGGCCCGTCCACTTAAGGTTTTGACCACAAAAAATTTAAAAATCTTGGAAATCAGCCAGAACAGGATAAACACTGTGAGGGCAATTAGCAGGTAGGGTACTCGTTCCCAGAAATGCTGTGCCATCTCGTGTACGGTGGTGTACACATCTTTGTATTCAGTGGCTTTTTCAAGCACTTTGTGTGTGGTTGCTTTACCTGCCTTTTGCACCAGTGTGGCCGTTGCCTGAGTCGCATCACTAATGGCCTCTGCGGTGTTTTCGCTTGCTTCACGAATGGATTGTTCTGCCATGGTGCAATTCCAGAATGTGCTGACACGGCTTATTGTGCCGTACGGGTATGTTGCGTTGTGTGACATTGAGTATTTTAACGATGGCTAAATTCATCGTGCATCTAATACTTTGGGTGAATAGTAATAATTATAAGACCTTATATATTAAAAAAGCATAACGCACAGGGTAAATCATAAAAAAAGCCAATGATGGCCTCATTCTCCGGGTGGGATTGTAGTTGGCAAAGGTGATAAAACAAGGCATAGGATGTGAGTGATGAAACAATTAACGAGCCACGTATCAAGTAGCAATAGACCACATGCAAAAGTGCTCAGTATGGCAGTGTTTGCCATTATGGCTGCCAGCTTTTGTAGCACGAGTCATGCAGTTACCACCGACACAACAAGCAACCAAACTGAAATTGAAGCATTGCGACAGGAAGTCAATGCACTCAAGCAAATCGTGCAGCAACTGAGTGCACAGCAACAAACCCAGCAATCCGTTAGCCCTTCTGCAAGGCCTGTAACCAGCAGCACCGAACCTGCACTGGAAGCAACGGCAGTAGCACCAGCCAGTGCCAGCATTGCCCCTGCGCAAAGTGCCAACGCAGGCCAGCCCATGCCGGCTGTTCCGGTGAGCCGCAATCCAGAAGGTTGGGCTGTGTTACCTGATGGCAAAACTGCTGCCAAGGTCTATGGCTTTATTCGTGCCGATATGCTGCATGACTTTAAGGGCCAGCCCACTGGCAAATTCAGTAACTTGCATACCCAGCCACTGGACAGTAGCGACCCAGTTGAAAACAAGACGGCCTTTACTGCCGCTGTTACCCGGGTGGGCGTGGACTTTAAAACCCCAACCGCCATCGGTGATGTCGGCGGAAAAATTGAAGGAGATTTCTGGGGCAATGGTGGTACAGGCGCAGCCACCTTTCGGATTCGCCATGCTTATTTGACAACGGGCAACTGGCTGTTTGGTCAAACCTGGTCGCCTTTTACGGGGCAGGAATATGCGGCTGAAACCGTAGACTTTAATGGCGTTACCGGCACATCCATCCGGCGTGCAACCCAGATTCGCTATACCCATCCCTTAAGTACAGCCACCTCTCTAACCATTGCGGGTGAGGAAGACAGCAATTCGGATTCCCGTTTTCCGGCATTAACAGCCCGGCTGGAACACAAACTACCAGACAGCAAGGGCGCATTTGCCGTGCGTGGCATGCTACATGAAAAACGCGGTGTGGCCACCAGTACGGTGAATGGCCAGGTTCAAAATACTGAAGACGAGAAAGCAGGCTACGGTGCAGCCATTGGGGCATGGTATCAGCTTGATCCCGCCAACAAGCTTAGCGGCCAGTTCTTCCATGTGAAAGGTGACGGCAGCTTTAACTATGGTACAGGAACCGGATTTTCCGTGAATGCAGCCACTGGCGACCTGTATTTTGATGAATACAACAGTGCACAACTGGGCCTGACCCATAATTTTAATCCCAAAATGCGCAGTACCGTGGCATTAAGCTGGGTGGATTTTAAGGATAGCAGCCAGTTTGCCATTGCCAATCCGGGCGCCAATCGTGAGCTAAAACAGGCTTCGCTTAACCTGTTCTACAAGCCAGTGTCCAGTATCGATCTGGGCGGTGAATATACCTATGGCAACCGCGAAGTATTTAATGGCGATGAGGGCAAGCAATCGCACCTTAACCTGATGGCGCGCTATAACTTTTAAGCCTAACGCTAAAAAACGATTTTAAAGTTCTCCTTGGCCGTAACCTTGCGTTACGGTTTTTTTTATAAAAAAATCGCCTCAATTAAAGAGGCGAAGGAGCAAATTATGGCTATACGGAACAGTCATTCTTATAGACATGATTAAGCAAGAAGCAGGCCACCGCATTTATTGCGCAACTAAGTAGTTGTTAAGCCAGCTTAAAAATTTAAGTTGGCAGAAAAACTCATGCAAATTTTTACAAATAGCACTGGTGGCACTAGTAGTTTTGCACTACTTTAAAGCTAATAGAAATAACCTATCCAATGATTATTTAAAACAGTGCGCGGTAGATCAAAAGTCGTATTTCATAGTGGGACTACTACCAAAGCATGATTGTCATGCCATTCAACAGATTGCAATACTCGGGGTGATTATTTTTATACTCATCAGGATACAGAAGTTCCTGATGCTATTGGAAAAGGCATTCCCGGTTACATGCCATTAAAAGAGAATCTTGCAAGGAAGTGATTATGTCACAACAAGTTTATCCTGTTCCCGACAATTTTTTAAAAAACGCCCGTACTACTGCCGAAGATTATGCAGCCAAGTACCAGCAATCGGTCACAGACAATGCGCAATTCTGGCGTGAACAGGCGCAATCCATTGACTGGATCAAGCCATTTACCAAGGTGCGTGATGTGTCCTTTGACAAGGATAATTTCCATGTGGAATGGTTTGGCGATGGCCAGTTGAACGTGTCGGCCAACTGTCTGGATCGGCATGTGGCCAATCATCCCGACAAGCCCGCCATTATCTGGGAAGGTGATCATCCCTATCGCCACAAGATTATTTCATTTCGCGAACTGCATCAGGAAGTTTGCCGTTTTGCCAATGTGCTCAAAAAGCAGGGCGTTAAAAAAGGTGACCGCGTCACCCTGTACATGCCAATGATTCCCGAAGCAGCGATTGCCATGCTGGCCTGTACCCGCATTGGTGCGGTGCATTGTGTAGTATTTGGTGGATTTTCACCGGATTCACTGGCCAGCCGGATTGAAGACAGCCAGTCCAGCGTCGTGATTACCGCCAATGAAGGCCTGCGCGGTGGCAAGACTATTCCGCTAAAAACCAATGTGGATGCGGCACTGCAAATGCCGGGCACCGAAGGCGTTACCAGTGTGATTACCGTCTATCACACCGAACACCCGACCCATATGCAGCAAGGACGGGATGTGTGGTATCACGAAGCGATTGCCGAGGTCAATGAAGACTGCCCGCCAGAGCCGATGGATGCCGAAGCGCCTTTATTTATTCTGTACACCTCAGGCTCTACCGGAAAGCCCAAAGGTGTATTGCACACCACGGGTGGCTATCTGGTGTATGCGGCAACCACTTTCCGTGAAGTATTTGATATCCGTGACGATGATGTGTACTGGTGTACTGCTGATGTGGGCTGGATTACTGGTCACAGCTACCTGCTGTATGGCCCGCTGGCCAACGGCACCACCACGCTGATGTTTGAAGGCGTGCCGCAATATCCAACCTGGGCACGGATTGGCCAGATCATCGACAAGCATGATGTCACCATTTTATACACCGCACCAACTGCCATTCGTTCTATGATGCGCGAAGGTGACCATTATGTGCGTGAAAGTGACCGTCATAGTCTGCGTCTGCTGGGTTCAGTGGGTGAACCGATTAACCCGGAAGCGTGGTCATGGTATTACAACGTCGTTGGTGAAGGCCGCTGCCCGATTGTAGATACCTGGTGGCAAACTGAAACCGGTGGCATCCTGATTTCGCCAATTCCTGGGGCTACACCACTGAAGCCTGGTTCTGCCACCAGACCGTTTTATGGCGTGCAGCCTGCCATTGTGGATGGAGAAGGCAATATTCTGGAAGGCGAATGCGAGGGCAATCTGGTATTAATTGACTCGTGGCCCGGCCAGATGCGTACCGTGTACGGCGATCATCAGCGTTTTATTGACACTTATTTTTCCACCTTTAATGGCATGTACTTTACTGGTGATGGGGCCAAACGCGACAAGGATGGTTACTACTGGATCACTGGCCGCGTCGATGATGTACTGAACGTGTCTGGTCACCGTCTGGGCACTGCTGAAGTGGAAAGTGCACTGGTGGCGCATCAATCTGTAGCAGAATCAGCAGTGGTTGGTATGCCACATGAGATCAAGGGGCAGGGAATCTGTGCCTATGTGACCTTGCAGGCCGATGTCGAGCCAACCGAAGACTTGCGTAAAGAACTGCGTGACTGGGTGCGCCGTGAAATTGGGCCAATTGCTACCCCGGATGCGATTCACTGGGCGCCTGCATTGCCCAAAACCCGTTCTGGCAAAATCATGCGCCGTATTTTACGCAAGATTGCCGCCAATGAACTGGATACGCTGGGCGATACCTCAACGCTGGCTGACCCAAGTGTCGTCGAGCATTTAATCGTTACTGTCTATCCTGAGACGCGTTAAAAAACGATTAATAATCGTTTTAGTGTCGCAAGGCGAAGGCTATGCATGAGCGAGGATAAAGCGAAGCCGCTACGCCTTGCGGCATACATGCCTCATTCGCCCGCGCGCAAGAGATGAGTCACACTGTGACGCAAGTGCGATTTCTCCAAGAGGATAAAGCAGAGCCACTTCGTTTTGCAGGACAGTGTCTTGCAAAGCGATGGTTCGCATCTGCCCAAGTGCAAGGTCAATCTGGGGCTTTTTAATAGTCGCCTGCTGTTTGGCAATCTGCTTGGGTGGCCCGTTAAACAACAATTGTTGCGCTATAAAGTAACGCAATTCTTACTTTATAGCGCAGATGGCGGTATACGATAAAAGCTGGATTTAAGTAAGAATAAGCCACATAGTGTTTAAACTGAAATAAGGATGTTAGGTGTTGAGAACTCTATGAATATCCTGATTGTTGATGATCATCCGCTGTTTCGTCATGCACTGATTCACGCAGTGCGCTACAGCCTGCCACAGGCACAAATTCATGAAACGGCTTCAGTGACCGAGTTTTATACCCGGCTGGAGCAAGGCCCGGAACCCGATCTGGTGCTGCTGGACTTGCACTTGCCCGGGGCTTCAGGTTTTTCCGCGCTGGTACATGTGCGGGCGCAATACCCGGCCATACCGATTGTGGTGGTATCAGCGCATGAAGAAGTAGCGGTGATTCAGCGGGCATTGGCACATGGTGCGGTGGCCTATATTCCCAAGTCAGCGCCACCGCAGCATATTGGTGAAGCGCTACATGCCGTGCTGGCAGGCGATACCTGGGCGCCGCCCAATTTGCCCATGAGTAGCCATGACCCGCGTGCCCGTGACGAGGCCGATTTTGCCGAGCGCATTAAAACCCTGACGCCGCAACAGTTCCGGGTGCTGATGATGGTGGCAGAAGGCCTATTAAACAAGCAAATTGCTTATATGCTGGATGTGTCAGAAGCTACGATTAAAGCGCATGTGACGGCAATTTTTCGTAAATTGGGCGTACAAAACCGCACGCAGGCGGTGCTGGCGATTAGTACGTTGAATGTGGATGAGCCGAAGTTGTAATAGATTTGTTCATGATTTCAGTCAAGTTAATTTAAACTAAAGTCATCCGTTGAGGTGGCTTTTCTATATTATTAAAAATTATTTTATTAAATGTGTTGAGTATGAATAGAACACAAATAAAGCCCTATATAAAACTGATTAGCTTTGCCCAAGCTGGGCTTTTATTCACGTTTCTCTTAATGATAAGTTTTGGGCTACCTCTTGTAAGTTTTATTTGGACAGACTCTATAGAGATAAATACAAATAAAGCAAAGCTTTGTTATATGCGATCTGGAAATAGTGGCTTAGGCGTTGCAAGTACAAAAGCAGTTGCTTTATTAGACTTCTTTCATAACCCCCTATGTTCCCCCTTGAGAAGGGGGAATTTAAAGGGGTAAAAACTACTTATGAAAGAAGTCTATTAATTCCAAAAAATGAAAAATATATAAAGTTATTTGAAACTCCTGCGCCTACTTATTATTCTGGTAAGAGAATAGACTGGAATAATTCATATCCCACGTTAATAAAAAATAAACTTTTAGAGCTAGGGGGAGTGAAAGGAACCGATGCGTTTTTTTAAGCGATATAAATGTTTATGCTATATATATAAAGAAATTTAGCCTTTTAATGAGTATTAAATTTCTTCCAACTAAATTGGAATTTGATGGGATTAATGTGTTAGGTAATTATTATAATGAGCAATTAAGAGGAGAAAAACAGGATTTTATTTTATCTTGGTTTTCTATTCAGGCTTACTCATACCTACATTTTTCTTAAAAACTTAATAAAAATTCGTGAGTTATCTTAATTATCATATAAATTAAAATAGCAAGCCCATGCTGGACATTTAGCCCAGCATAAGCTTGATCATCAAAATTCATTAATGATAAAAATGTACGACCCGTTGCCGGCTTTGCGGCATGTCGGTAAATAGCGGATTGAGGGAATCCATTAGATCATCCACCTGACTTTGGGTGATTAGGCCTTTTTGCACAAAATGATCGCGTACCTGTTCATCATTCAGGCACAAAAATGCCGGGTCATAGAGTCCCAGTTTCACAAACAGCTCAGCCGTAGCCAGATTGCTGAAGCGATCCAGCAATACATGATCTTCATAAAACAGGAACAGGTGCTCATGCTCGGCATACGGGTCAACCGCAAACTGTTCTGCCAGGGTATAAGGGTCGGTTTTTAGCCAGAGCAGGTCAGCCAGTTCGTTAAAATAACCCATATCAATGCTTTCTTCGCTGGTTTTCACTTTACCCAGCCAGGCCTTAAATGCCAAAACTGCACCACCACGCAGCATCATGCTCCAGATCAGGTGGCGTACTTTTTCATCCATGCGCCTGGAAGCTTCTACCAAATGTTCGATCAGCTTGGGTTCCAGTGCCCGCAATTTGTCAAACAGGCCCAGACCCTGTGGTTTTTTTTCATGTTCGGCGAAAATATCAATATTCAGGCGTTTTAAGGTGGTGAGTGCCAAAGGCACCGTGACCTGATAGATGGTTTGCAAGGCCAATGCTTGCGTCGGTAAAAGCTGGTTCTGGCTAAACAGGTACTGCCAGTTGATACTGGGCAAAAAGTGATTGGCACTGTATTGCTGATAAAACTGTTGGGTAGAATTGGTATTGCTGGAATTCACAGTAGTCATGACAAAATCATCCATGGTTAAAACAGTATGCTTAGATCAGAGGCGTGGAAGTTCACACAAACACAGGCATTACATGAGCTGTGGCATGGCTGCATGGTCGCGTTATAAATTGCTGCGCTATAACTGGACACTGTTCCTACTGGGCATAAAGCCGCTGTATAAACTATTGCCACACTAAAATAATGCGTGAATGCTGTTGATCTTATATTTGAGTGCACAGTTGTTCTGTAGTGGACTTAAGTCTAGCGCCAGCTCAACCATACATTAACTGTTTAAAAAACATTCAATTGGCAGGCTGTCGCTTTTTTAACACTGTTGTGAAATTGTATCCGTTTGCTTAAGCGCGAATGCCAGCCAGAAAGGCACGCAAGGCAGCGGGCTTGAGTGGTTTTTTAAGCAGGACAATACTGTGCTCTTTCACAATCTGCGGTAGGTCAGGGTTGCTGTCTGCAGTAATCAGAGCGGCAGGAATTTTGTTGGTGTTGTATTTAAGCAAAAATTCAAGCCCTTCAATTTCTGCATCCAGATGCTGATCCACCAGAAGCACCTGAATGGTTTCGGTACTCAGGATCTGCCGTGCCTGTTCCGGTGTTTGTGCCAGAAACAACTGACAGCCCCATTTGTCCAGCAAAAGCTGCATGCCCTGCAAAATGGTGGCGTCGTTGTCCAAACACAGTACTTTCAGGCTAGTCAGGGTATTTTGAACCGGGACACTGCTGCTTACTGTTTGCTGACGTGGCGGTACGGTAGGCAGTTCCAGCATAAAACACGAGCCATGATCCACCTTAGAGTGAAAACTAATCTGGTGTCCCAGCCGTTTGGCCATGCGCTCGACAATCGCCAAACCCAAACCAATACCTTGTTCGCCCCACGGTGAAGTGTGTCCGGCACGCTGGAACTCGGCAAATAGTTGCGCCTGCTGCGCCTCAGCAATGCCGGGGCCGGTATCCCACACGCCAACACGTAAATGATCCGGCTGGCTACCACTGCCCATCACCCCGACCACCACTCGACCTTGCGCAGTATAACGTAGCGCATTACTGACAAAATTCTGCAACATGCGGCGTAGCCATTGCGGGTCGGTTTTAACCCATAACCGGGTGGCATGAACCCGCAATTGCAGGCCGCGCTGTTCGGCAATGGGCTGAAATTGCACCTGTAGGTCATGCAGCAAATCATTCAGGGCAAATTCGGTGAGGTTGGGCTTCATGCCATTGCCATCCAGCCGGGCAATGTCCAGCAAGGCCGTCATGATACTTTCGGCACCATGCAGGGCACGATCCAGTTGTTGCAGGGTTTCCTGATCGGCAGGTGGCAAATTGGCATGTTCCAGCGCCGCTGCAAACAGTCGCGCCGCATGCATGGGCTGCAACAGGTCATGGCTGGCAGCGGCAATAAACCGGGTTTTGGAGGTGTTGGCAAGGTCAGCCTGCTGCCGGGCATACTGCTGTTCACGCAGGGCACGCTCAAGCTGCTGGGTGCGTTCCTGTACCCGGGCTTCCAGCAGGGCTTCGGTATGACGGTATACGGTAATATCAGCATAGGTGGTAACAAAGCCACCGCCGGTAATCGGGTGACCGCGCATTTCAATAATGCGGCCATCCGCGCGCTGCCGTTCAAATTCATGCGGGTTACCAGCACGCATCCACATGATTCGCCTGGCAATATGGTCTTCCACATCACCATGCCCGCACTCGCCACGTTCGGCGTTATAGCGGATCAGATTGGCCACTGGACAGCCGACGTAGACAAAATTTACCGGATAATCAAACAGTTCCAGATAGCGTTTGTTCCAGGCCACCAACCGCATGTCGGCATCCACCACGCTGACGGCCTGTGTCATGTAATCCATCATGATCATCAGCAGGCTTTGATTAAAGCGTTGCCATTGTGAAGCCTGATCCAGAATATTCACCACCTGACCCACGGCCAGCCCGTTGTTGACCAGCACAGTGGTCAGCAGCGTGCGTGCTGAAGCTGCCCCAACGGCGCTGGCCAGATATTGCTCGGTAAAGCGCCACCAGCGATGGTCAGCCAGCATTTTTTTGTCAAAAGGCAAATGATTGTCTGCCGCAAACTGCATAAATGCCGCTTCGGTACGTTGCGGCCCATTAATGCGCGAGGACAAGGCAATCAGGTCATCAATATTTAGGCGGGTTTGCTGTTCCAGTTGTTCCAGTGCACCTGCGGTGCTGTTGGTGCTGGCGCTTGATGAAGGTTCTTCTTCATAGAGGTCATGTTTAAAAAAACTTTCGGCCTGAATTTGCTCGGCAATACTTAAGCGTTTGTATTTGGGCACTAAAATGTACAATAACAGGTTTAGCCCTAAGGACCACAGCACGCCATGGGTGAGTGGGTCAAGCGAGGAAAACCCCAGCAGGCTTTCCGGCTTTAGCCAGTGCTGCTGCCACGGTCCCTGATACAGCAGGGACAAGGCCCATTCCTGATGTGAGCTGGGCATATTGCGCAAAATGGCAGGCCAGAACAGGGTATAGCCCCAAAGGGCAAACCCGGCAAGCAGGCCAATGATCACGCCATGACAGCTACCGCCACGCCAGTACAGGCCGCCAATTAATGCCGGGGCAAACTGGATCACTGCACTAAAGGCCAGCAGGCCAAAAGCAGACAGCTGGTTGGTATCCGACAGCATGCGATAAACCACATAGCCCAGCAGCATCACCACGCCAATGCACACCCGGCGAATCATTCGAATCCAGTACGACAGGTGCTGGTCATTTTTGCTTAGTATATTAAAGCGCCATAATGCCGGTAAAATCAGGTCGTTGCTGAGCATGATGGATAGCGCCAGCGTGGCCACCAGCAGCATCCCGGTTGCCGCAGAAAACCCGCCAATAAAGGCCAGCAGGGCCAGCCAGGTTTGTTCATGTATTACGGGCAGCATTAGCACGGCTACATCGGGAATGGGCAGGGTGGTGCTGGGCATGTGCAAGGCCCAACTGGCAATGGGAATAATCGCCAGAACCATGAGCAACAAATACACAGAAAACCAAAAGCGTGCGCCATTTAAATGACGCTTGTCTTTGAGTTCCACCACGGCCACATGAAACTGGCGCGGCAGGCAAATAATGGCAGCACCGGCCAGCAGGGTTTGCGTCCAGAAGGAATCGGGCAGGCCTTCGCGCTGGATTTGCTGAAAAGTCACCCCAATGTCGCGCCCAATCTGATCCACTGGATGCTGGCTAAACAGCACCACAAATAGCGCCACAATGATCAGTGCCAGCAACTTAACTGCCGATTCAAATGCCACGGCCACCATCAGGCCACCCTGCTGGCCATTGCTTGCGGCCTGCCGGGTGCCAAACAGCATGGCAATACCCGCCAGCAGGGCAGTTAGCAGTAACACGCCATGTGTGGTAATGGCTGCATCTTTAGGCTGATCCAGCAGCACCACCGTACTTAAGGCAATCGCCCGTAACTGCAGGGCCAGATACGGCAAAATCGCAACCACCGCCAGAATGGTAACCAGTGCAGCCAGAAAACCGGATTTGCCATAGCGCGCCGCAATAAAATCGGCAATGGATGAAATGGGCTGGCGCTGACGGATATTGCCCAGCCTGCGCCAGACATCATAGGCAAACCACAAAAACAGCAAAGGCCCTAGATAGATCGGCAAAAAGCCAATGCCGTTGCGAACGGTTTCACCCACAGCCCCATAAAACGTCCAGGATGAACAATACACACCCAGCGTCAGGCTAAATAACAGCATGCGGCCACGCTGGCTTAGGCGGCTGGCATATTTCTCGCCAAAGAAGGCACAGGCAAATAATGCGGCAATATAAATGGCCAAAACACCCATTACCAGCCAGCTGTTCATGATTGTACCCATCGACGTCATCCTTGCATGATAGCGCTGTTTTAAGGAGCAAAATTCCTTCTAGACCAAAGTCTAAGTTTCAAGTGTAGCGCAAGTTGCTACTGTCAAATGCATAAAATTGGCGAATAAACGCCCAGCGGCCACGGTTGGCTGTTTGTTAAAAAGCGAGGTGTAACATGGAAAATAGCGCAACAGAAAGCAGCGCAAGGCCCGGTGATAAACCAGAGGGTAGTGCAGAAGACAGCCACGTTCAGGCGGTGCTGAATAATCCAAAGTTTAAACTGCTGGTTCAAAAAAAACGAACGCTTAGCTGGAGCCTGTCAGCCCTGATGCTGATTATTTATATTGGCTTTATTTTATTGGTGGCCTACGCGCCAGACTTCCTGCACAGCTCGTTTAATAGTGGTGTCATTACCTGGGGAATTCCGCTGGGTATTGGCGTAATTGTGGCCGCATTTGTGTTATGTGCCGTGTATTCGGTGATTGCCAATGGAGAACATGAGCGCCTGACCCAGGACGTGGTCAACGACATCAAATCCCGTGAAACCCGTGATAACAGCCAGCAGGGAGCGCGCTAACATGCAGGATTCAGCACTATCAACTTCAATACCGTCAGTTTCAAAAAGATTGGCTTTCACCATCTTAAACCGCAAAATAGCCGGCATGGGCACAATGGCCATTGCTGGTGGTATAACCAGTATGGCTTATGCCTCACCGGATCTGGGGGTTGCCGAAAAGCAGGCCACCAACTGGACTGCCATTATCATGTTTGTGATTTTTGTGGCGGCCACATTGTTTATTACCAAGTGGGCTGCAAAAAGAACCAACTCCACCAGGGACTTTTATACCGCAGGTGGTGGCATTACCGGCTTTCAAAATGGCCTGGCCATTGCAGGTGATTTTATGTCGGCAGCTTCCTTTTTAGGGATTTCTGCCATGGTGTTTTCATCAGGCTATGACGGCCTGCTGTACTCGCTAGGCTTTATGGTAGGCTGGCCCATTGTCCTGTTTTTAGTGGCAGAACGCTTGCGTAACCTGGGCAAATACAACTTTTCCGATGTGGCGTCATTCCGGCTGGAAGAAAAACCAGTGCGGGCAATGGCAGCCGTGAACTCACTGGTGGTTGTTGCATTTTATTTGATTGCACAAATGGTTGGCGCAGGCCAGCTTATCAAGCTGCTGTTTGGCCTTGACTACAACATTGCAGTGGTGATTGTTGGCCTGCTCATGATGGCCTATGTGATGTTTGGTGGCATGCTGGCCACCACCTGGGTGCAAATCATCAAGGCAGCCATGCTGCTCAGTGGTGCCACCTTTATGGCCTTTATGGTGCTTAAGGAAGTTGGCTTTAGCTTTAGCAATATGTTCAATCAGGCTATTGCCGCCTATGGTACTGCACATGACATCACCACGGCTGAGGCCACCAAAATCATGGGTCCCGGCGGTTTGATTTCCAATCCGGTTGATGCCATTTCCCTAGGCTTGGCACTGATGTTTGGTACGGCTGGCCTGCCACATATCCTGATGCGCTTCTTTACGGTTAAGGATGCCAAGGAAGCCCGCAAATCCGTGGTGGTTGCCACCGGGTTTATTGGTTACTTTTACCTGCTTACCTTTATTATTGGCTTTGGTGCCATTTTATTTGTATCGCAAAATCCGGCCTATCTGGATACCGCCAAAATGGCCATGTCCGGCAAGCTGGAACTGATTGGTGGTGGAAACATGGCCGCTGTACACCTAGCCCATGCAGTTGCTGGTAACTGGTTTTTAGGCTTTATTTCTGCGGTTGCCTTTGCCACCATCTTGGCTGTAGTTGCCGGGTTAACCCTGTCTGGTGCCTCTGCGGTATCGCATGACCTATATGCCAATGTGTTTAAAAAAGGTCAAACCACCGAAGCCTCACAACTGCGGGTGTCCAAGATTGCCACCGTGGTACTGGCGATTTTTGCCATGTTCCTCGGTATTGTGTTTGAAAAGCAAAATGTGGCGTTTATGGTCGGGCTGGCCTTTGCTGTGGCTGCTTCGGCCAATTTCCCGGTGCTGGTGCTGTCCATGTTCTGGAAAGGTTTAACAACACGTGGGGCCACCATTGGCGGCTGGCTGGGACTGATTAGTGCCGTCGTACTGATTTTCTTCACCAAGGCCGTGTGGGTTGATACCCTAAAACTGGGTGACAGTGCGCCACTGCCATACAGCAATCCAGCGCTATTTTCCATGGTGCTGTCATTTGCTGCCTGCTGGCTGTTTTCAGTCACTGACAAATCAGCACGTGCTCAGCGTGAAAAAGCCCGCTTTGATGCCCAGTTTGTACGCTCCATGACCGGGGTAGGTGCTTCCGGGGCGCAGGATCATTAAATGTGGTATTTCTTTCTCTATTAATCAGCGCTGAATAAGGGGCATACAATGCCCCTTTATCAGTTGGCTGGAGTAAAACACCTGTTGTCTCCAGCTCTCTTGGCTTGATGTCATCATAGCGCCCTGATTTTGTCGGGGCGTTTTTGCATTTCATCCAGAAAGCTGTAACCTGAGCGTGCTTTTTGCCCGTAAATGTGTTTTATTCGCGCTTCCTCAATCTATAACTCAAACTGAACTGATTTTTTAGCTGGCCTAATGTTAGTACAAACAAAAAAGCCATTGATTAGTTAAAGTGAAGCTTGCAAGTTTTCGATGAATCTTCCACAATCCCAGCGAATTTCCTTCTTGTCATTTAGTCATCAGCTGTTCAGTCAAAAGGACTCTTGAGTGCGATATTTTTTCAACATAAATCGTCCTGCCAGAGCTTATCAATGGATGATCCCGCTTGTGTGTGCAACGCTAATGAGCAGTTGCAGCCTGATCCCGGGCATGCGCACTGATGATCTGCCGGAAATGCCGCAGGAAGTAACGCCCTTAACCAATGGGCTGCAAGTCCAGTTGGTACCGGTTACTGCCGAGCTGACCAATCAGCTGTCAATCCCCCAGACCAGCTTTAATCAGGCATTGACCCAGTTGTTTGAACAGCAGCCTGCGGGCAATTATGTATTGCAAAAAGGCGATGTGCTGTCCATTTATTTATGGGCTTATCCTGAAATTACCCCAGCAGCAACCAATATTACGCCCGCCAATGCTGAGCAAATTGGCTTTAAAATTGATCAGGAAGGCAATCTGTCCTTTCCGTTAATCAAGCAAATCCGGGCGCAGGGTAAAACAGTTACTGCCTTACAGCGGGAATTGAACCAGCGGCTAAGCCGATATCTCAAGCAGCCCGATGCACAGATTAAAGTATTACAATATAAGGGCCGCAAGTTTTTTGTAGGCGGTGAAGTCCGCTTGCCGGGCCAATACGTAATTTCAGATGAACCCGTTAACTTATACGGGGCATTAAGTGCAGCAGGCGGTATGTTGAATACCGGTGACCTGAATGCCATTAGCCTGATCCGTAACGGAATAAATTACCAGTTTGGCTTACTGGATCTGCAAAAGCAGGGCTTGTCTCCTAATCAGCTCTATATCCAGAATGGCGATGAAGTTCATATCCTGTCGCGCGAAAGCCGCAAAATTTACTTTTTGGGTGAAGCTGGCCGACCAGCACCTTTAATCCTGCGTGAACAGGGCATGAGTCTGGCTGATGTGATTGGTGAAGGGGCAGGCCTAAATCCGTTAAGTGCCAATCCAGCCAAAGTTTATGTCCTGCGTGACAATGCTCAAGGCAATCTAGCTACAGTTTATCAGCTGGATTTATCCTCTTTTACCAGTCTGGCTCTGGCGCAGCGTTTTGCGGTACAGCCACGTGACATTATTTATGTGGATGCCAGTGGACTTGCGCGCTGGAGCCGGGTACTGAATCTGTTATTGCCTTCAGCTAATGTGATTCGAACCGGGCAGCTGATTGGCAATGGCAACTAATAATGGTAGCAGAACGTGGAATTTGAAACCATTTTGGTGTTGTGTACGGGCAATATTTG
The DNA here is from genome assembly GCF_000619845.1 of Alkanindiges illinoisensis DSM 15370. Lineage (GTDB taxonomy): Bacteria > Pseudomonadota > Gammaproteobacteria > Pseudomonadales > Moraxellaceae > Alkanindiges > Alkanindiges illinoisensis. The sequence continues at coordinate 142,550 of NZ_JHUX01000007.1, forward strand.
CCGTAGCCCGATGGCGGAAGGCTTGCTGAAACAGTATTTTCCAGACAAGAAAGTTTTGTCTGCTGGTTTACAGGGATTGGTGGATTATCCAGCGGATGAGCATGCCGTTGACCTGATGCAGGAAATGGAAATTGATATTTCAGCCCATCGCGCGCAAAAGGTAAACACAGAACTGCTGAGGCAAGCTGACCTGATCTTTGTGATGACCAAAGGTCAGTTAAAGCTGGTGGAAAAACAATGGCCTTTTGCCCGGGGAAAGACATTTTTGCTAGGGCACTGGCAGCATCAGGAAATTCCTGACCCCTATCAGCAGCCTAAAGGTGCCTTTATTTATGCCCGGGATATGATTATTAGCGGCATTAAGGCATGGCATGAAAAATTGGTGGGATAACATTCTTACAATGACAGTAACTTGCGAAATAATAAACAGGAGTTTGATCAAACCCTTATGTGGGTTCGGTCAATGGTTGGATGCAAGCGCTGTTATTGCGATTGATAAATTAAAGATCTGGATTAAATAATGAGCGGGCAAAACCAAGGCACTTATACAGACGACAGTATTGATCTCAAGCAATTATTTTTTATGCTCCTGCGTCAATGGAAAATTATTGTTGCCTGTGTCGTGCTGGCGCTGCTTCTGGCATTACTTTACCTGCGCATTACCAGCCCAACCTATAGCGTGAATGGGTTGATTCAGGTTGAAGATAACAAAAATATGTCCACTGCGTTGCTGGGTGATGTTGCCAACCTGATGGAAGTGCAATCACCAGCGCAAACCGAAGTTGAGCTCATCAAGTCACGTTTTGTGTTATCGAAAGTCATTGAAAACCTGAATCTGGATATTTCTATTCAGAGTCTGGATAACACCTTTAGTAATCGCCTGTTCAAGCGGACCCAGTATCAGACCACCCATAGCCCTTCACAGGTTATTATGAGCAACTCGCAGGGGCTTGCCTTACATATTAGGCAGCTTAAGGTTCCGGCTTACTTGCTGAACCAGCCACTGCAACTGCACTTTATTGATAATGAAAATTATGAGCTTGCGCTGCCCACTGGTGAAATAGTTAAAGGGCGGGTTGGCCAGCCAGTCGCACAAATGGTATCGGGTGGCTTGCTGCAACTGAATATTAATAAAGCCCTAGGTGTAGCAGGCAGCAATTTCAGCATTAGCCAGATTGCCTTGCAAACCATGGTGGACCGAATTAATGCCCAGCTTAGCGCTGCTGAAAAAGGCAAGCTAACCGGCATTATTTCAGTGAATTATACGGGTAGTGACAAGGTATTAATTACCAATACCTTAAATGAAATTTTAAAGGTTTATCTGGAACAAAATATTACCCGTAAATCGGCAGAAAGCCAGAATACACTGGCTTTTCTGGACAAGCAGTTGCCAGAGCTTAAGGCACAGCTTGAAACTTCTGAAAACCGTTTTAACCAGTTCCGCGAAAAAAATGACACCATTGACGTCACCAAGGAATCTGAATTGCTGCTCACCCAGAATGTAGAGCTGGAAACCAGACGGATTGAACTGGAACAAAAACGTGCCGAGCTGGGTGCCAAATACACCAATGACTTCCCGCTAATGAAGGAAGTCACTGACCAACTGGCCGCCATTGCCCAGCGCAGCAAAGAATTAAACCAGCGCTTAAACCGTTTGCCGGAAGTGCAGCGTCAGTACCTGCAACTGTACCGTGATGTGCAAATCAATACTGAACTGTATACCAGTCTGCTAAACAGCTACCAGCAACTTAAAGTGGTTAAGGCTGGCCAGATTGGTAATGCCCACGTGGTTGATCCGGCGATTTTGCCTCTTAAACCTGTACAGCCCAAACCCCTAATGGTACTCATCCTGTCAATTTTTCTGGGTGGCTTTGTCGGGGTATTACTGGCTTTACTTAGAAATATGCTGAGTAGCGGCGTTAAGGATGCTGAAAGCATTGAAGCCCAAACGAGCCTCCCCGTATATGCAACGCTGGCCCATAGCCCTATTCTGGATAAGTTTCGTTCAGTACGCAGTAAAACCTTACCGTTACTGGCCCTAGAAGACCATGAAGACCTGACACTGGAAAGCCTGCGTAGCCTGCGCACAGTGTTGTATTTTGCCCAAAAAAATGCCAAAAATAATGTGGTGTTGATTTCAGGTCCAGCGCCAGAAATTGGCAAGTCTTTTATTTGTGCCAACCTGGCCACTATTCTGGCGCAAACCGGCAAGATTGTATTGTTGATTGACGCTGATATGCGTCGTGGTCACATGCATAAGTACTTTAATGCAGATCCTGGCAATGGATTAGCTGATTACCTCAGTGGCAGTAAAGATTTGGCGGCACGCGATATCATTCAGGATACACCTGTAAAAGGCCTGTCTTTTGTCAGTAAGGGTTCTACCCCTGCTAATCCGTCAGAATTATTGTTAAATCCAGCCTTTGAAAGTTTCCTTCATGAAATTTCCGAGCAATATGATCACGTTATTATTGACTCACCACCATTATTGGCAGTAACCGACGGTATTATTATCAGCAAATATACGGGACTAAATTTGCTGGTAGCTCGTTATGGCAAAACGCCAATCAAGGAAATCAAGCTGTGTATGTCACGCTTGCAGCATTCTGGTCAAAATGTACATGGTCTGGTTCTCAATGATGTACCACAAGGTGCACTGCAAAGTGAAGGGTATTCGTATACGTATAAGTATCGATCGAAATCTTAAAAATTACTGATGAATAGAGTATTGGGGAAAGCAATATGAACAACTTGTCCAGCATTAAAATTGGGGTGATCGGACTAGGATATGTAGGTTTGCCATTGGCGGTAGAATTTGGCAAAAAATTTGATGTAGTAGGCTTTGACATTAATCAAACCCGCATTAATGATTTGCAAAATGGCATAGATCATACACTGGAAGTCTCTACAGAGGAATTAAAGGCCAGTCCACGTTTGTCGTTTAGTTTTGATTTAAACCAATTGGCTACCTGCAATTTTTATATTGTGACCGTACCTACCCCGATTGATGACTACAAGCAGCCAGATTTAACACCGCTGGTTAAGGCGTCTGAAACCATTGCCAAGGTACTTAAAAAAGGCGATATCGTGGTGTATGAATCCACGGTGTATCCCGGCGCTACTGAAGAAGACTGCATTCCTGTTCTGGAAAAAAATTCAGGTTTAAAATTTAACCAGGATTTCTTTGCTGGTTATAGCCCCGAGCGGATTAATCCTGGTGATAAAGAACACCGCGTGACTAATATCAAGAAAATCACTTCTGGTTCTACCCTAGAAATTGCCGATCTGGTAGATGCAGTCTATAACCAGATCATTACAGTGGGTACGCATAAGGCTTCCAGCATTAAAGTGGCTGAGGCTGCCAAGGTGATTGAAAATACCCAGCGTGATGTCAACATTGCGCTAATTAATGAGCTGGCACTGATCTTTAACAAGATGGGAATTGATACCGAAGAAGTACTCAAGGCCGCTGGCACCAAATGGAATTTTTTACCGTTCCGTCCCGGTTTGGTTGGCGGGCACTGCATTGGGGTTGATCCCTATTATTTAACCCATAAGGCCCAGTCCATTGGCTATCACCCAGAGATTATTCTGGCAGGCCGTCGCCTCAATGACAACATGGGCGCGTATGTGGCTAACCAGTTGGTTAAGGCCATGCTCAAAAAACGTATGGTTGTGGATGGTGCAAAAGTCTTGGTCATGGGACTAACTTTTAAAGAAAACTGCCCGGATTTACGCAATACCAAAATTGTGGACATTGTGGCAGAACTCAAAGATTACAACATTCAGGTAGATGTATATGACCCTTGGGTAAATGCAAGCGAGGCAAAACATGAATACGGCTTGCAACCCATTGGCGCACCAGAAGCCGGACAGTATGATGGGATTATTTTAGCGGTCGCGCATGAACAGTTTAAGGCGTTAAACACTGAGCAAATCCGTGCATGGGGTAGAGAAGCGCATGTCCTGTATGATTTAAAATACGTCCTAGATAAAGACGCTTCTGACTTGCGTTTATAAGAGGTGGGGTACATGAACGAAGTTAACCGTTTTACACAGGTCTGTACTGATCTTCAACAAAGTCCTAAAACATGGCTAGTTACCGGTGTGGCTGGTTTTATTGGTTCCAATTTATTAGAAACGCTATTGCTGCTTGATCAAAAAGTCGTGGGGTTAGATAACTTTGCCACGGGTTTTCAGCATAATCTGGATGAAGTACAAAGTCTGGTCAGTGCGGAACAATGGCAAAACTTTCGTTTTATTGAAGGTGATATCCGCAATCTGGAAGACTGCCATAAAGCCTGCGCTGGCGTGGATTATGTATTGCATCAAGCAGCCTTAGGCTCTGTTCCACGCTCTATTGCTGATCCCATTACCACTAACAGTGCCAATATCACTGGCTTTTTAAATATGCTGGTTGCAGCCCGTGATGCACAGGTTGCAAGTTTTACTTATGCAGCCAGTAGCTCTACTTATGGCGACCATCCGGCTTTGCCCAAAGTAGAAGCCAATATTGGCAATCCATTGTCGCCTTATGCTGTCACCAAGTACGTCAATGAGCTGTATGCCGATGTATTTGCCCGCACTTATAACTTTAGCACCATTGGGCTACGCTACTTTAATATTTTTGGCAAACGCCAAACACCTGATGGTGCGTATGCTGCGGTAATCCCCAAGTGGACGGCTGCCATGATTAAAGATGAAGAAGTATTTATTAATGGCGATGGCGACACCAGCCGTGATTTCAATTTTATTGAAAATGCAGTGCAGGCCAATATTCTGGCGGCCACGGTTACTCATCCAGAAGCAAAGAATCAGGTCTATAACGTGGCTGTAGGTGGGCGTACCACACTCAATACTTTGTTTGAAGCGTTAAAAGAAAATTTAAGCAACAATGGCGTAAATTATAGTAAAGCACCAGTGTATCGGGACTTTAGGGCTGGAGACGTACGGCATAGTCAGGCGGATATCACTAAGATTCAAACGCTATTGGATTATGACCCTCAGTTTAATATTATTCAAGGGATTGAGAAAGCAATGCCTTGGTATGTGCAGTTTTTAAAGTAGTACAGATACTTGGCACAATAAAATAGCAGCAGAGCTAAATGAGCCTTAAAAAACAAGCAATTTCTGGCGTGAAGTGGAACTTCATTCAGCAATTTAGCGTCCAAATTATTAATTTTGGCGTACAAGTGATATTGGCACGCTTATTGTCCCCTGAAGCCTTTGGCCTCATTGCGATGATTGTTGTGCTGATATCTATAGGGCAGTCTTTAATGGATAGTGGAATGACAAGCTCGCTGATTCGCACACAAAAACCGGATCAGGCAGATTATTCCACTGTTTTTGTGACCAATCTGCTGATGAGTTGCATGATTTACATAATCATCTACGTTACTGCGCCCCTCATTGCTGGATTCTATAACCAAGAGATTTTAACGGACATTATCCGTTTATTAGCCCTGAGTTTTGTTATTAGAGCATTTGTTGCTGTCCACATTACAAAGCTCACCAAAGAGATGAATTTTAAACTGCAAATGAAATTGCAGATACCGTCGGTTCTTCTCTCAGGCATTGTAGGGGTTTCTATGGCTTATTTAGGCTACGGAGTATGGAGCTTGGTATGGTTGAATTTAACACAGGCTATCATTTTTGCCCTTCAAAACTGGATGCTTATCTCTTGGCGTCCGTCATTTATCTTTGACAGAGAAAAATTTATTTATCATTTCAAATTCGGTTATAAACTCACGATTTCTAGTCTCATTGATACGATTTATAATGACGCTTACCGGATTGTGATAGGTAAGTTTTATTCTCCCACGCAGGTAGGTTTGTTCAATCAGGCGGAAACCATGCGTCTTTTTCCTGTACAGCAAATAAGCATAGTGATGGGAAAGGTGACTTATCCTTATTTTGCCAATATCGATAATGATGCAGGACTGAGACGAGCCTACCGCAAATCTATGAAGTTGGTGATGTTCGCAACAATACCTATCATGTTGTCTCTCATTCTAGTAGCTGAAGAGGGCTTTAGATTTGTTTTTGGTGAGAAGTGGTTGCCCGCCGTACCTTTCTTCCAAGTCCTAGCGGTGGCTTCAATTGTCCGACCTGTTAGTGCCTATAATCTGAATATTCTAAAAGTAAAAGGTCGAAGTGATTTATTTTTATGGGTGGAGATACTTAAAAAAATAATTGGTATTTTATGCTTAATAGTTGGGCTAGGTTTTGGCCTCAATGGTCTGATTATCTCTCTTGTAGCCTTTTCCTATTCTTCCTATTTTATAAATATGTATTTCAGTGGAAAATTACTTGCCTATACAGTAGCTAATCAAATAAAGGATATATTTATTATGCTTATTGTTGGTAGTTTAATGTTTACCGTCCTCTACTATTTTAAAGCTTTCTTAGCTACTTGGATATCATCGGATATAGGGGTAATCATCCTGATAGGTTCTTTAAATACTGCTTTGTTCATTAGTTTCTCACTGCTCTTAGATAAAGACCTTAGGGGCATCATTAAGGATTTAAGGAGCTAATATGTTCCAGTCGGACATACTATTCACGGGCTTTTACGGCCATAAAAATACTGGCGATGATGCTTTTATAGAAGTGAGCCAATGGGGAGCCAAAACCTATTGGGGAGCGAACGGAGTTAGGTACTTGGCAAAAAAAGAGAATTTGCCTGAAACAAAGTCAGGTAGTGTTTACGGTTTTCCAGTGGCATTGCCTAAAACTTATAGACTTCAAGGCGAATTTCTCTTGAGAAATTCTTCCTGTTTGATATCGGCAGGAGGATCGACAATTCATAGTAAAATGGATCCTAAAAATATTAAACAAAAAGCCGTAGAGTTAAAAAAGCAAGGCTCAAAAATAAAGATTGGTGGTATAGGCGTTTCAATAGGCCCTTTTAAATCTAGTGACGATGAAAGAGCAGTTTATGAATATTTACATTACCTAGATTTCTTGGCTGTACGTGATCAGGCTTCGTTTGATATCGTAAGTCAGCTAGATTTACCTTATCAGCCTGTAAATGCTTTCGATCTGGCAGCTTTAATGCCTAACATATATCCTGAAAGTAAAAAGGAAAAAAATAAAAAAATTATAGGGATAAGTGTTTGCCCTTATGAGAGCATTGTTGCGCCCACTCATATAAATAATGAAATAAAGCGTAATGAAATGATGTGTGAACTCTTGAAACATTTAGATACTCAAGAGGATATCCATTTCAAATTTCTAATAATTAATGGAAACGACCAAATAGGTGATGAGAGACTAACACTAGAAACTATCAGTAAAGTACAGCCTAAAAGCTTTGAAGTGGTTCCATACCAAAGAAAGACGCAGCGAATGTGGGAAGCTATACAGAGCTGTGATTTTGTTATAAGTACACGGCTGCACGCTGCTATTTTTGCCTGCTTTGCTGAAATACCATTCATGCTAAATGAATACCATAGAAAATGTGGAGATTTTTTGGAGACTGTTGAGTATCAGCCCACCTATAGGCTATTTGACAGTGAATTTTGTGTTAAGAGTAAAGCAAAGCAAATTATAGAAATTATCTCTAAAAATGATTATTGTTCTCCTGGCAAAAGAGTAGAAGCTATCCAAAAAGCTGAGCTTAATTTCGCTGGGGTGAGTATCTGATATGTTCTCAGTGGTAATACCTTTATACAACAAAGAGTTAAGTATTGAAAATACGATAAATTCTGTATTGGAGCAAACTTACCAAGACTTTGAAATCATTGTAGTGGATGATGGTTCCACTGATCAAAGTGCTCAGCTGATTGAAAGAATACAAGACCCTAGAATTCGTATCATTCACCAAGATAACCAAGGCGTTTCGGCGGCACGCAATAGAGGAATAAAAGAGGCTAAACAAGAATGGATAGCGTTCTTGGATGGTGATGATTTATGGGAAAATGGTCATCTTGAAGAAATATGTAAGATGATGAGCATGTTTCCAGATGAGAAAGTATTTGTAACCTCATTTGAATATTCTGACAAGAGGAAGACGTTTAAGCATCCACGAAATACTCCTATATTTAAGATAGAAAATTATTTTAAAGAGGCAATTCAAGAAAGCCTCATATGGACAAGCATAGCTGTTATATCCAGAGAATGCTTTAGCAAAGTGGGTTATTTCAATAATAACTTAAATCGTGGAGAGGACTTAGACTTATGGGCGAGGCTGGCGAAGTATTACGCTATTATTAAATCTCAACGAGTAACAGCAATTTATAACCTTGAAGATAGTAAATCTCTAACAAAAACCAAGTCTCACTACCACAAGTCCATATTATCGATTATCTCTCTAAGAGACAAAAGCGGATATGAGAGGTCATATTTTAAAAGAATGTTAATTAACCGCCTCAAGCTTGATTTAAAAACACTGGATATAGTGGGGTTTTTGAAAATTGTCATCAGACACAATGTTGAGTTGCTTAGGTAGAAACATCATGAAGATAGCCATTCACCATAGAGAAGGCAGCTTCTCTGATCGTTGGATCACTTACTGTGAAAAGCAGGGCATTAACTATAAAATAGTAAATGCATTTGATAGCAATATAATTCAACAAGTCGGCGACTGCGATGCCTTTATGTGGCACCACCACCATGGTCAATTCAAAGATGTGCTCACTGCTAAGCACATATTATTTGCCCTAGAGCATGCTGGGGTAAAGGTATTTCCAGACTTTAATACAGGTTGGCATTTTGACGATAAGGTAGCGCAAAAGTATCTTCTTGAGGCTATTGGGGCGCCGTTAGTACCAAGCTATGTATTTTACGATAAGCAAGAAGCCATAGATTGGGTTAATAAAACTTCTTTTCCCAAAGTATTTAAGCTCAAAGGTGGTGCTGGCTCTGCTAATGTAAAATTGATAAAAACTAAACAAGAAGCTAGGAGTCTTATTGAGCAAGCCTTTGGAAAAGGATTTTCACAGTTTGATAGACTAACCGCATTTAGAGAGAGACTGCGAAGATTTAAAGAAGGAAAAGCAAATTTTGTAGATTTATTGAAAGGATTCATGAGGCTATTTATAACTACAAAGTTTGCTAAGCAACAACCACCTGAAAAAGGATATGTATATTTTCAGGATTTCTCTCCTAATTTAGACTCGGATATTCGGATTCAAATGATTGGGGGCAGAATTTTTGGACTAAAAAGATTTGTTCGTGATGGTGACTTTAGAGCATCAGGTAGTGGAAATTTTATTGAATTCAATCCTGAAAATATAGATATAAGAATATTAAAAATAGCTCAACGATTAAATGAAAAGATTCAGTCATCCTGTTTAACAATAGATTTCATTTATATAAATGAAATTCCACATATTGTTGAGTTAAGTTATGGGTTTCCAGTAAAATTTTATGATAATTGTCTGGGTTATTGGGATAACGAATTAAATTGGCAAGAGGGTAAGTTTGAGCCCCAAGAATGGATGCTAAATGATATTTTACATAAGCTTAAAATAAACAGAAAAAATATTATTTAAAGGAATATTTGCGATATGTTTAACATTAGATATAATTTATTTATTATCCAATTACTTACTTTTATACCCTTACTGTTTTTTTCTATTTTCTATTTTCTAGTTCCTAAAACTATAGATAAAAATCTTACTTTACTTTCTATAGGCATCTTTTTTTACTTTTTAGTTATTTATTTTTATTCTATATTTATTTGTAGAATGAGTAAGTATCCTTTCTCTTTAACATTACTTTTTATAATTTCATATTTTATTGTTTTTCTTCAACTGCCTGTTGATTTTTTATTAGGTTCTTATGAAGAAAGTTATATATTTGGGGTGATTTACGATTATAATTTATTGAATTTAAATGTGCTATATGCAACAGTTTTTTTTGGTGCTGTTATCTTTGGTATTGTTCATCAGCTGGGAGTAAATATTAAAAATTATAGTTTAAACTCAATGGGAACATTAGAGAGAAAGCTATTGCCGCGGCAACCTTTTTTTGCAGCTTTTTATTTGTTTTTTGTACTACACCTTTTAACTATTGAGCCAAGCTATTACTTCGGTATGCATAAAGAGGATCCAGATGGTATAGCAGGAAGTATATTAGGTTATTTTATAAGGATACTACCTATATGTTTTGGGGTGGTAATATATAATGCGAAAATACAAGGTGAACAATATAGTTTTAAGAAATTTTTAAGCCTCTTTCCAAAATTATTTTTATTAATACTAGTTCTGTTCTCAGTTGGCACTTTTCTTGCAGGAGACAGAGGACCAGCGATTCGAGCTTTAATTCTTTTAGTTTTTAGTTTTTTTATTATTTCTAGAAAGAGTATATCTATTTTTTATTTTTTTATCCTTTTATTTATTGCAGGATATTTTTTATCAATAATAAAACTAATTGGAGCTGTAGATTTTAGAAGTACTGATCTTTTACATGCCTTTTTGGATGCATTCAGTAGATTTCAAACATCGGATAAGAACTCTTCAATAATACCATTCACAGCTGAACTATCTGCTTCTTTTCGTTCTTATTCAACTGCATTTAGCTTATGGTATAACGGCACCAGCTTATATGGTATATCAGTGTTAACAGGTATATTAATGTTTATACCTTTTGGTGTCTCTACTTTGATGCTTGTCACCGGGCTAAATAAGCAAGATATAAATGCTTCTTTTCTTATTACCTCATATACTCAGGAAAGTTACGGTTTAGGAAACTCCATTGTTGGTGATGCTCTACTTAATGTAGGATTTATCGGAGCTTTAATTTTAGCCTATTTTATAGGCCGACTATTCATTGCTTTTGATTTTGTATTTTATAAGCGTACAGGTAGTGTCTTTCTGTATGCTGTCGGATGTTATTTCTTGATGAACTCAGTAATATTAGCAAGAGGTTCTTTTTTTCCTCATCTTGGTAGTATATTTTTTATCTATTTATTTGTTTATATAGTATTACTTGTATCAAGCCGAATACGGCTAAGTAAGTAGGAGTATTTTTTATGGTAATTAATTATTTTAAATATAATAAATTTTTTTTCTTATATAAGAAGTTAATAAATTTTATAATATATCAAAAACTTACTTGGTATCTAGGCTGCGGAATTAATAAAATGGATGAGATTAAAGGAGGTTTATCATCTAAATTTCCTAGCTTAAATCCTAGAATTTTGATTTTTCATAATCCTGTTTATTCAGTTATACTATATTATCTATAATAAATTAAGTATATATAAAAAAGTCAATCCTAGCGATATCTTGTACTTATGAGAAATTTATCCAAATCTTTGTCTATGGCGTTAAAAAGCGATGAAGTATAATTTTTTCTTTGCCTCACCTACTGCCGTTCTAGGAGGGGCAGAGCGTGTGATGTTTAATATAATAATGATGCTTTTAGAAGAAGGTCATCATGTTACCATGTATGTTATGTCGCGTGGTGAACAAGAAGGTTGGGATAAAATAAAAGATCATCCTAATCTAAATTTTATTGTTAAAAACTATGGTTCTGAGAAGACCTCATTACCTATGTTTTTGCTTAGCCTAATTTATCTAAGTTATAAAAATAATTATGACTTTTCTTTTTCATCACATACGCATGTAAATGGTGTATTAAGCTTTATGCGTAAGCTAGGACTTTTTAAAACAAAATACCTTATTAGCCGTGAATCAACTGTTATCTTTGAGCGCTTCTTTGGTTTATGGCGTTTTATTTTTAAGCTAATTTATAGGTTCATGTATGGTAAGCAAGATTTAATCATTTGCCAGACCGAAAGAATGGAAACTTCACTCATTGCTAACTTAGGTTATGCACCTGCTAAAGTTATTGAGGTATTTCCTAATCCCGTAAATCTAACTTATATCAGTGAGCAGCTTGCCAGTAGCCAGCTTGAAAAAAAGCCTTTTTCCACCTTAATCGTTGGCTGTGGCCGTTTAATTTCCTTAAAAAAATTTGATCATTTGATAATATCTTTCGCAAATGTGGCAAGTGATTTTCCTAATACAGGATTAGTTATTATTGGTGATGGGCCTGAGCGTGAGAGTTTGGCTAAACTTGTAGAAACCCTAGATTTAACGGACAGAGTAATATTTACTGGAAAAATTAGTAATCCAATTCAGTGGTTTGCTAAAGCAGATATAGGGATAATTTCATCCGAAATAGAAGGTTTCCCGAATGTGCTTATTGAGATGATGGCCTCTGGATCAAAGCAAATTATTACGACACCGTGTACAGATGGGGTTAATTCTATACCTTATATATCTATTACACAGGATTGTTCAATTGAAGCTATTGAAACGTCACTGAGGGCAAACTTAAAAAACCCAATAGATAATTCTTTCAACAATAAAGAATATATTAATCAAAACCGCTCTGTAGAAGCTTTTTGGCAAAAAGTTGAGGAACTTATTAAATAATGAAATTTCTCTTAATCGCCAGCTATCCAGCTTCTATCCTAAAATTTCGCGGTGCCTTAATTAAAGCTCTGCAAAACGCTGGCTTTGAAATTCATATTGCTGCGCCAGAATTTAATCATTTCCCTGAAGAATTTAATGCTTTAAAGGCATTGGGCTACGCTGTCTATGATATTCCCATGCAGCGTACAGGCACTAATCCCATTGCAGATGCAAAAACCTTATTTGCTCTATACCACTTGATGAAAAAGATTAAGCCGGATTATGTGATGGGCTATACCATTAAACCGGTTATTTATGGCGTATTGGCGGCAACTTTTGCTCGCGTCCCCAACCGGTTTGCCCTTATTACGGGTTTAGGCTATGCCTTTCAGGGTGCAGAAGAATTAAATTATAAAAAGACTAATTTGCAACGCTTGGTTCATCAGTTATATGCCACAGCATTATCCTCGACAAAAAAAGTATTTTTTCAAAATCCTGATGATCAGATGTTATTTAAAAAAATGGGAATCTTAAAAGATTCAGTTTCAAGTTTTGTCGTGAATGGATCTGGTGTAAATGTATTTGAGTATGCCGTAAAACCTTTTCCTACGAATAATAATCTACCCACACCAAAGTTTTTATTAATTGCCAGATTATTGGGTGATAAAGGCATACGTGAATATGCACAAGCAGCTAAAATTATTAAAAATAAACACCCACAAATTCAATTTGATTTGGTTGGGTGGATTGATGATAACCCTAATGCAATTCGGCAAGATGAGCTTGACGGTTGGATCAGCGAGGGGCTATTTCACTATTGGGGCAAGTTGAGTGATGTTAAGCCCGCTATTGCTGCTAGTTCCATTTATGTTTTGCCGTCTTATCGTGAAGGCACACCGCGGACTGTACTTGAAGCAATGGCCATGGGCAGACCAATTATTACTACGAATGCTCCCGGCTGCCGTGAAACGGTGATTGATGGCTACAATGGTTATCTCATTCCTATAAAATCCGTCAGTGAGCTGGCTAACGCTATGGAAAAATTTATTCTTAATCCTGAACTTATTTATAAAATGGGTGCCGCTTCACGTAAATTTGCAGAAGAAAAGTTTGATGTTAATGCAGTCAATCAAACCATGCTAAGTGAAATGGGAATTTTATGATTAAGCGACTACTGGACATCATCATTGCCTCAACCGCTTTGATTATCCTGTCACCTCTCTACATCTATGTAGCTTATAAAGTTAAAAAGAACTTGGGTTCACCAGTCTTATTCCGGCAAATTCGTCCGGGACTAGATGGTAAGCCCTTTGAAATGATTAAGTTTCGTACCATGCGTGATGCAGTGGATACACAGGGCAATCCCTTGCCAGACAGTGAGCGTTTAACGCCATTTGGTCAAATGCTGCGTTCTACCAGCCTTGATGAAATGCCAGAACTGTGGAATGTCATTAAAGGTGATATGAGTGTGGTCGGCCCGCGCCCACTACTCATGGAGTATTTACCGCTTTATAATACTGAGCAGGCCAAACGCCATAATGTGCGTCCCGGTATGACTGGCCATGCACAGGTTAATGGCCGCAATGCCATTGGCTGGGATGAAAAATTTAAGCTGGATAGCTGGTATGTTGAAAATCAGTCAACATTACTCGATTTTAAGATCATGTTTAAAACCGTACATAAAGTGCTGTCAAAAGATGATATTAGCGCTGAAGGCGAAGCAACCATGAGCAAGTTCACGGGTTCAAATCCTGAGCAAAAAAATGATTAATACTTTTTTATATTTGCCTGATTGCCTAACCATAAATGATGACTGATAAAACGCATGCTGCATTAGCAACGCCACAGTTAACACATGAAGTAATTGAGTTAATTCATGCTGCCAAGCGACAAGCTGCCATAGCCGTTAATGCTGAGCTAACCCTGTTATATTGGCAGGTCGGGCAGCGGATCAGACAGGAAATATTGCAGGGTAGCCGTGCAGATTATGGCAAACAGATTATTGGCAACTTATCCAAAAATTTAACTGAGCAATTTGGTAAGGGCTGGAGTAAGGCTCAACTGAATTATTGTGTAAGATTTGCAGAAATATATCAGGATAATGAGATTGTTCACGCAGTGCGTGAGCAGTTAAGCTGGACTCATTTTAAAACGCTTATATATATTGATGAGCCGCTAAAGCGTGACTTTTATTTAACGATGGCAATACAGGAACGCTGGTCAACCCGGACTCTGGATGAGCGCATTGGCTCAATGCTATTTGAACGAACCGCTATTTCTAAACAACCAGAACAAACGATTATTCACGAACTCGCACAATTAAGACAATCCGGTCAGGTTAACCCGGACTTGCTGCTTAAAGATCCCTACATTCTTGACTTTCTTGATTTAAATGATCGTTATCTTGAAAAGGATCTGGAAGATGCAATTTTAAGGGATATTGAACAATTTCTTTTAGAGTTGGGTTCAGGATTTACATTTATTGCACGGCAAAAACGTATCCAGATTGACGAAGATGATTTTTATATTGACTTGTTGTTTTATAACCGCAAATTAAAACGCCTGATTGCTATTGACTTAAAAACAGAAAAATTTCGACACTCCCATAAAAGTCAAATGGAACTGTATTTGCGCTGGCTTGCCAAATATGAACAGGAAAAAGATGAGAATCCACCGCTAGGGATTATCTTGTGTTCATCTAAAAAGCATGAGCAAATTGAATTGCTGGATTTGGAACAATCGGATATCCATGTGGCGGAATACCTCACAGTATTGCCATCCAAGGATATATTGCAACAACGCCTGCATCTCGCTATAGAACGTGCCAGACAACGTCTTTTACCTCAGGAGAAAGACACCATCATGAATAAGTTTACCGGTTCAAAGCCTGAGCAAGACAATGACTAATACTGTTTATGCCATTTATGGGGCATCTGGTTGTGGCCGCAGTTTAATGCCAGTGGCACGCGAGCAATTGCAGCGAGAAGGACTTAAAGCAGAAATTTATTTTATTGATGACAGCTTGGAACAACCCAAAGAAATTAATGGACATACTGCATTAAATTATGCCGCGTTTAAAGTTTTAGAAGCACAAAATAAATTTGTCCAGATTGCCATTGCCAATAGTCATATCCGCCAAAAGTTAGCCCAGCAGCTTGAGCAGGATGGCATCCAATTATGGCAGGTTAAAGCCAGCAATGTAGTCATTATGGATCAGGTGGAAATTGGTGCAGGAGCAGCACTAAGCCCGTTTGTCACCCTGACCTCCAATATTAAAATTGGCAAATGCTTTCATGCCAATTTGTATAGCTATGTTGAGCACGACTGCATTATTGGTGACTTTGTGACTTTTGCACCGGGAGTAAAGTGCAATGGCAACATCATCATTGAAGACCATGCTTATATTGGAACAGGGGCCGTCATTAAACAGGGTACACCAGATAAGCCATTAATTATTGGTCAAGGGTCAGTTATTGGTATGGGTGCAGTAGTCACCAAAAGTGTGCCTGCTGGTATCACGGTGGTGGGAAATCCAGCCCGACCCTTGCGGAAGGAAGGTTAATGTCAGGTTCTGACATCCTATGGCACTAAATGGCTTTTACATTATCGCATATGGCAGCAGCACTTCCATTTTACCGCTATCGACGATGGATTAATTTTGAGGCATTACTCCTTGGCACTATGCTGCCGGATTTGCCATATTTTTTAAATAGTTCCCAAGCTGTATCTGAGCAATCACATTCATGGCCTGGGTTGCTAAGCTACTGTCTACCTTGGGGGTTGGGCCTATTCATGCTGTGGCACTGGCTATTAAAACCGGCGGCAATAGCATTACTGCAGCCGTGGTTAGCTATTACCGCCTTAGCGTCACCTCATGAGTTTCAGCAATGGGGGAAATCTGGTATTACGATTATTTTAGGCTTATTGCTGGGTTCCATCACACACTTAATCTGGGATGGCATTACCCATCCTGATGGCTTTATTGCCGAGCGTATTTTCTGGTTACAAGTCTCTATTCGCTTGGATTATCTTGGTGATATGTCATTGGCTCGACTTTTGCAATATGCCAGCTCCACGATGGCACTGGTCTATTTAGGCTGGTTTATCAAGACTAAGGCAAAGCAGGTGACTTGGCAAAAAGTAGCATTCGCCAATATACCGATTATTGTACTAAAATCGTGGGTTAGTTTATTAATTATCTCTATTGTGTGCGCGGGTTCGCTGTTTTGTGCAGTGCAGGCCATGCTAAAATGGCATAGTCTGATGTTTCATAATACCTACCTGTTTTTAGCCAAGGTGTTGGTAGGGTTGCTTCAGGGTGCGATTGGGCTGTTTGTTATTTATGCATTAGCCTATCAACTGTTATATTGGTTTTTCTATGCAAGAAGCCGCTACACCCGTAAATAATCTCAGGCTGACTCATCATCAATTAGTGCATTAAGGGCTATTACACCAGTACTGTTTCGTTGTATTGACAGACATCAGATGACTGTCCTGAATTTTAAAAGGGATATAAGAAGCTGTGATGCAGTTTTAATCCATCAGAGTTTGCCAGTAATCCAGTTTTTTTCATTAAGATAAATATCATGCTCAATACTGCTTTTCAACCATGGCCCTGTTTTACCCAGCAAGAAGCGGATGCCGTTGCCAATGTATTGCTGTCTAATAAGGTGAATTACTGGACAGGGCAGGAATGCCGCGAGTTTGAGAAAGAATTTGCTGACTGGGTGGGCGTGCCACATGCCATTGCCCTTACCAATGGTACGGTAGCGCTGGATCTGGCCCTAAAGGCGCTGGGTATTGGCCCGGGTGATGATGTCATTGTCACGTCACGCACTTTTCTGGCCTCGGCAAGTTCAATTGTCACAGCTGGTGCTAATCCGGTATTTGCCGATATAGAAGCTGATTCACAGAACATCAGCTTGCGTACCATTCAGGCAGTCATCACGCCGAATACCCGCGCCATTATTTGTGTGCATCTGGCAGGCTGGATGTGTGACATGGACCCGATCATGCAGTTTGCCAATGCGCGTGGCATTTATGTGATTGAGGATTGCGCACAGGCGCATGGGGCATATTATAAAGGTCGTGCTGCCGGTTCAATTGGGCATGTTGGCGCATGGTCATTTTGTCAGGATAAAATCATGACCACGGGTGGCGAAGGTGGCATGGTCACCACCCATGATGAGCAGCTTTGGCAAAAAATGTGGTCTTACAAGGACCATGGCAAAAGCTATGAAGCAGTCTATCAGCGTCAGCATGCACCGGGTTTTCGCTGGGTGCATGAGTCCTTTGGCACCAATTGGCGCATGACCGAGCTGCAGGGCGTGATTGGTCGCATCCAGCTGACCTATATGCCTGAGTGGCATCAAAAGCGAACTGCCCACGCCCAGGCTATTTTAGGGGCTTGCCAGCAGGCAGGTATTTTTGAGGTACCCCTGCCATCCAGTGATTTTCAGCATGCCTATTATAAAGCCTATGCCTTTATCAAGCCTGAACAACTGGCTACAGGCTGGACGCGTGATCGGGTGATTGAGGCAATCAATGCACTGGGCGTGCCGTGTTTTAGTGGCTCATGTTCTGAGGTCTATCTGGAAAAAGCATTTGATCACACGCCGTGGCGACCAGCAGAACGTTTGCCTGTGGCCAGGCAACTGGGTGAAACCAGTGTGATGTTTCTGGTACACCCGAGCTTAAGTACGGAAGATATTGCAAAAACCCTGCAAGCCATTGCAACTGTGGCTGAGCAGGCGCGTAAACCCTCAGGTGTTATTAGCGCGAGTGAATGATTTCATGCCTGCCAACAAACTGATACGTGGAACGCTAAAAAGCCTGTCAAGTTTGCCACGCTGGCAAAAGCAGCTGATTATCATGTCCAGTGATCTGGTCATCATGGTCTTTATCCTGCATTTCCTGATGGCCGCGCGCTTATTGTCGCTGGACTATTACCTGCCGCTGCAAAGTCAGGTAATTATTTATATGCTGTCTTTTGTGTTTCTGGGGCTCAGTGGCCTGTACCAGGAAATTCTACGTTCCTTTAATGAGAATTTGTTTAAATCAGTGCTGCTGGGCCTATTTTTACTCAGTCTGGTGATCTTCAGCATTAATTCCATGCTGCTGCATATTCCGCGCTCAGTACCGTTACCTTATGTGTTTTTGCTGTTTATCTGGCTCTGGACGAGCCGGATTATGGCGCGTTTTGTGCTGCGTCACCGGCAAATTATTTTAACGCCCACCAAGAATATTCTGATCTATGGGGCAGGGTCAGCCGGCATTGCCTTATTTAATTCCCTGAGAAATCATGCCTACAAGCGAGTGGTCGGTTTTGTGGAAGATGACCCGCTGCTGGTTGGCGGACGTATTGCTGGGGTTAAGGTTTACAGTAGTCAGGAACTGGCTCGCGTAATTCCCAAACGTCAGGTACAAAAGGTACTGTTGGCCTTGCCATCCATTACCCGTAGTAAACGCCGCCAGATTATTGAAAAACTGGAACCTTTGATGGTGAAAGTCCAGTCAGTACCGCCAATTGAAGAGCTGGTGAATGGTCGCCTGAAAATTTCTGATATACAGGAAGTGGATATCATGGATTTGCTGGGTCGTGACCCGGTGCCGCCCATTCCCCATTTTCTTAAGGCCAATATTGAGCAAAAAGTGGTAATGGTGACGGGTGCTGGCGGATCGATTGGCAGTGAATTGTGCCGTCAGATTATCAAGCTTAACCCGAAGCTATTGATTCTGCTGGAACTGTCGGAATATGCGCTGTATGCCATTGAGCAGGAGTTAAAAGCCGCCGCACCGGATTTATGCATTATTCCATCGCTGGGCAGCGTGCTGCACCAGGCCAAGCTGGAACAGCTGATGCGCAATTATCAGGTTGATACTGTTTATCATGCAGCGGCTTACAAGCATGTGCCGCTGGTTGAGGTCAATCCCTTTGTAGGCCTGATGAATAACAGTGTGGGCACCTATCGCTGTGCCAAGGCTGCCCAGAATTCCGGGGTGGATACGTTTGTTCTGATTTCAACGGATAAGGCAGTACGTCCCACCAATGTGATGGGCGCCTCCAAGCGGATTGCCGAGCTGGCCTGTCAGGCACTGGCTGCCCAGCCGGATTGTAAAACCCAGTTTAGTCTGGTGCGCTTTGGTAATGTACTGGGCTCATCCGGGTCTGTGGTGCCACTGTTCCGCAAGCAAATTGCCGAAGGCCTGCCCATTACTGTAACCCATCCGGAAGTGACCCGTTATTTCATGACCATTCCCGAGGCCGCCCAGCTGGTCATTCAGGCGGGTGCCATGGGTAAGGGTGGCGATGTATTTTTGCTGGATATGGGTGAGCCGGTTAAAATTGTTGATCTGGCCAAGCGCATGATTTTTTTAAGCGGTCTGACGCCACGCGAACCGGGAACCGAGCATGGCGACATTGATATTGTATTTTCCGGCCTGCGCAATGGTGAAAAACTGTATGAAGAGCTGCTGCTTGATGATGCCAATGGTGAGCGGACTGAGCACAGCCTGATTGTGCGGGCCATTGAAAAACAGTATAGCCTTGAAGAAGTTGAAACCCTGTTGCAGCTGATTACTAATAATGCCCGTGACCTGCATGGACTGGATGAAATCCTGACCCAGCTTGAGCATTATGTGGATGGTTATCATCGCAGTCAGGTGTTTTCTCAGCCTGAGCAACTGATTGCCAATTGCCCCAAGTCAGCCTGACCGATCAGGTGACCTATAGCAAAAAGCCCGATTGATTCGGGCTTTTGTTTTTCAGCATTTTATTGAAGTTAAAACTGGCTGTTGAATTTAAACATGATAAGTGCGCTGAATAATGGCTTTGGCATCCACTTCTACAGGGAGGCTGCCATAATTATGCATGCCTTGCTGGCCCAGACGCGACAGACAAAATGCAGTAGCCACATAATCCGGAGCATGCTGGAGCAGTAAAGCTGCCTGTAATACTACTGCCAGCTGGTCGACCACATTGCGGGCACGAAATTCCAGATTTTCCCTATTTTGAAATTCTGCCTGCAAGCGGCTTACTGCCTGGTCAAACAGCGCATGTTTGCCTAGCGCTAAACTGACTTCTTTAAAATAAGCCTCCACGGTGGCCGGGGTTTTGGTCATGGCGCGTAGCACATCCAGACATTGCACATTGCCTGAACCTTCCCAGATGGTATTAATAACAGCTTCACGGTACAGGCGTGGCATGGGGCTGTCTTCCATCACGCCACTGCCGCCAATCACTTCCATCGCTTCATAGCTATGATTCGGTGTCCGCTTGCAAATCCAGTATTTGCCAATGGCAGTGGCAA
Organism: Alkanindiges illinoisensis DSM 15370; assembly: GCF_000619845.1. Classification (GTDB taxonomy): domain Bacteria; phylum Pseudomonadota; class Gammaproteobacteria; order Pseudomonadales; family Moraxellaceae; genus Alkanindiges; species Alkanindiges illinoisensis. Next base: position 163,224 of record NZ_JHUX01000007.1, read on the forward strand.
GCCGGGCCAGCAGGCTTTCATGCGAATTCCCTGAACTGTCCTGTTCTTTTTGATCCAGCGCACGTGCCATACGCATGGTGAGTGCCAATGCCCCTTCATATTCCAGCGTCAGGTCGGCCAGCAGATTTTGCATCAGTGGCTGGTCAATCAGTGTTTTGCCAAAGGCTGCCCGTTGCCGGCAATGATGAATCGCCTGAATCAGCCCCATGCGCATAATGGCGGTTGAGCCAGTCATGCAATCAAAGCGGGTTAAACTCACCATTTCAATAATGGTAGCAACACCACGGCCTTCCTCTCCCACCAGCCAGCCAAAGGCACCGCGAAACTCCACTTCACTGGAGGCATTGGACACATTGCCCATTTTATTTTTGAGGCGGATCACCTGCAGGCTATTTTTGCTGCCATCTGGTCGCCAGCGCGGCACCAAAAAGCAGGAAACACCAGCATCGGTTTTGGCCAGCACCAGAAACAGGTCACACATGGGCGCGGACAAAAACCATTTGTGTCCGGTAATTTCATAATCTTCGCCCGGCCCACGCTGATGAATTGGAACAGCAACGGTAGTATTGGCGCGCACATCGGAACCGCCCTGTTTTTCGGTCATGCCCATGCCAACGGTCAGGCCGTTTTTCTGGCAAGCTGGCAAATTCCGTGGGTCATACACCGGACTCAGGATTTTTTCTTCCCACAGCGCGGCCAGTTTCGGTGTGGAGCGAATGCTGGGAATACAGGCGAAAGTCATGGTGGTGGGGCAAATGTGTCCCGCTTCCACCTGAGCCTGCATTAAAAATTTGGCAGCCCGTGCCACATGCGCACCCGCTACCGGATTAACCCACGGCAGCGAATGCAACTGGTTGGCAAAGGCTGAACGCATCAGTTCATGATAAGCCGGATGATAATGCACTACATCCACACGATGACCAAAGCGGTCATGGGTATCCAGTTCCGGCTTGTATTTATTGGCCAGATAACCTAAGTACAAATAATCACGCGAGCCCGTGAGTGCGCCAAACTGTTTTAAATCATCAATGGCCCAGTCTGCACCTTCACGTTGTACGGCTTCCTGCAGGGCCAGATCACTGTCAAACAGGTTGATGTCACCCAGCTCAGACGATACATTAAACACCGGATGGGTTTCAGCCTGTGCTGGGGATTGAACACTCACATAGGGGTAAGCAACCGTTTGGTCTGATCCGGATGCCGGAGTGTTTAAAGTCGGGTTTGGTGGATTCATCACGGGCCTCCTGATTGCTGGTTACTGATTTTCTGTCATTAAATATCGGTCAAGCCTAAGCCAAGGCCACGTTAAACCCAGTGGCAAAAACTGACATTGACCGGACAGTCAGCAGATTACGGACATTATTCAGAAGATTGAATTCATAAAGTTTATTGTTCAGATTCAGCCTTAATTGTCCCAAATGCAGGTTCAGCCAGCCGTTGTACATAGTTACGCAGGTCGGTTGGCCATGGCTCGATATAGCGCAGGAAATCTTCTTTCTGACCGGTATATAATGCCCGTGCTGCTGCTTCGTATCCGGGTGCATTGCCAAGCATGGCATTCATAAAGCGGTCAGTGGCTTCCTGTGCCTGTCTTACTGCAACAGTTGCCTGATCCTGTTTGCGGGCCTGCTCCACCAGTTTACGCAAGGTCGCTGATGCACCACTGGGCTGGGTTGCCAGCCATTCCCAGTGCCGGGGTAACAGGGTCACTTCGCGTGCTACCACGCCCAGCTTTGGCCTGCCTGCGCCACGCAATGCTTCGGGTACTGCTGTTTCATTAACCGCATACTGGGTTTGCAATTGAGCCATGAGTGCAGCAGGGCTAATGGTTAAGTCAATATCGACCATGCGACCCGTCTGATCATCAAAAATATAAATATTCTGACCCGGCTGCTGTTGCAGGGCACGACTCACTACTACAGCCACATCCCAGGGATCACCACTGGCAAATTGCTGGTGATCTTGGAAAGCAGTCCAATGGGTTAAGGTATTCATGTTGTTCTCATTAATTTTTGAGGAAGCTTGCTTAATTTACCCGGATAAAAATAAATAATCAATATTACCCGGGTTAAATTAAATAAATTATCAAATGAAAATGTTTAAAAGTTTATGCACAGCAACTGTACAGAAAATCTACTTATCTAATGCAGGCTTGATGGAACACTGGCATGCAACGAACACATTGGATAATGATCATGCGTGCAACAGCAGCCCTGTTTGAGCGTTCACTTGTTTCCCTGTCGCGCTATCCCAAAGTCAAGCTGGCCAAAATTGAGCTGGATGAACCACAAGAGTATGAAGTACTGGTCAAAATCAGTAGTTGCGGAATTTGTGGCACTGACCATGAAGTCCTCAATGGTGACTTGCCCACAGGCAAACCCTGCGTATTGGGGCATGAAGGCGCAGGCATCATTGAAGCCATAGGCAGCAAGGTGAGCCAGTTTAAAGTCGGTGATCGTGTCATCATTAGTTTTCCCTCCTGTGGCAAATGCCGCAATTGCCTGCGCGACCAGCCACGCTATTGTGAGCTGGCAGGCCCGCTATCGTTTGGTTTTCAGCGGCTGGATGGCTCACATGCCATTAGAAAAGCCAATGGCGACAAGCTGTATGGCAATTTTTTCCAGCAATCCAGCTGGTCAACCCATGCCATTACTCTGGAGCGCAACCTGATTAAAGTGCCTGATAGCATTGATCTGGATTTGATGGGGCCACTGGGGTGCAGTATTACCACTGGTGCAGGCGCGGTACTCAATGAATTGCAGCCACAAGCGGGCAGCAGCATTGCTATTTTTGGTGGAGGCTCTACCGGACTGGCGGCAGTGATGGCAGCGGTGGTGCGCGAATGTGAAACCATTATTGTGGTTGATCCCAACAGCAACCGCTTGAAGCTGGCCAAAAAACTGGGTGCTACCCATGTGTTTAAATCGGAAAAAGAAGCCATTGCGGCCAAGATCCGGTTGTTGACCAAAAACCGGCTGGATTACAGTCTGGATTGTACGCTGGGCGGTAAGATGGTGCCTGCTGCCATGGAATCTCTGGGAATTCTAGGCGTCTGTGGCATGGTGGGTGGCGGCTCGCCCGTGCATACCTTTAAGCTGAATCATGCCGATACTTTAAATGGCAAGCGATTAATTGGCATTGTAGGCGGCGGTGGCAAAACGCCAAATGCGCATCAGCACATCATGCAACTGCATGAGCAAGGCAAGTTCCCGCTGGAAAAACTGGTCAAGTTTTATCCGTTTAAAAAGATCAATGATGCCATTCGTGACAGTTTTAGCGGCAAGGTGGTCAAGCCCATTTTAAAAATGACCTGATCAGGCTTGATATTGAAGATAGCTTATGGCTAAGCCCTGTCCAGAGTAATTTTCAGGATAGGGCTGTTATGCCAAATTTTTTTATCTCACTTGCCGTTACCATAAACATCATAAGGCTCAAATGTTTTAACAGACAAACATGACATACTTTTCAATAAGTTAATCACAATAGCTATCACATAATGCATAGCCTGTTAATCCACTGGAAAGGTCTAAAACTGTTGCCTTCAGCATGGTTGCTGTTTTTGCAGTTATTTATTTTCATTTTATCGCCATTGACCACCAAAACAATGAACAGTAACGCGCTGTCGTGGTGCTTGAGTGCACTGGCTTTGTTGCTCATTGCTGCAATTATCCGGCGCAGTCCCATTTATACCGTCGTAGGCCTGATTTTGGTAATAGCTGCCTTAATCCTGTCCGGCATTATTTTATTTGGTGGTGGAACACCGCATATTCAGGTCGCTGCCAATGTCATTGAAGCAGCAGCTTATATCTATGGTGCGTCAGGTTTGCTGATGTATATGTTTGCTGATAAATACGTTACCCGCGATGAGCTTTTTGCCGCAGCAACTGTTTTTACCCTCTTTGCCTGGGCTTTTGCTTTCTTGTACAGTGCCTGCCAGACTCTATTTCCAGCCAGCTTTGTTGCTTTTCATGGTCAGGCCTCAAGAACTTGGCTGGAATTATTATTTTTAAGTTTTAGTGTGCAGTCTGGCACAGGGTTAAGCGATATTATTCCTGTTTCGTCTGCAGCACGGGTGCTGGTTTCATTGCAGATGTTTGTGGGGGTGATGTATCTAACGCTGGTGGTATCGCGAGTGGTAACACTGCAATATATTAAGCATGCACCCAAACGCGATTAATCGTGATAATGCCCAGTCGTTAGGCGGTGGTTTCTACGATTACATAATATTTTTCTACCGGTTCCAGCACTTCAAACATACCGATAAAACCGGGTGGAATAATGCCAGCCTGACCTGCATGAATTTCCACAAACTGACCTTGCGCGTCGTGCAGGCGAACTGTCCCTTTGATCAGCTGAAAAAACTCTTGTTTGTTGCTGGCAAATACAATGCGCCACGCACCCACTTCACACTGCCAAATGCCACAGCTCATGTTGGGATGTTCATACAGGCTAGTAGTCAGCCGTTTTGGATTACCTGCAACAAGACGCTCCGGGCGCGGATAATCTACCGTTGCCGTAGCGTGTACCAGGCCTTGTCCTGCAATAAAAATGTCTGCCATTAACTTACTATCACCTTTTAAAGCTTTTCCAGTAATACCCCGGATTCTACGTGATGGGTATAAGGAAACTGGTCAAACAAGGCAAACTGGCTAATACGGTGCGTTTGGCTTAATGTCTTTAAGTTGTCGTGCAGGGTGTCCGGGTTACAGGAAATATAGATGATGCGCTCAAACCCTTGCAGCAGTTTTAAGGTGGCGTCATCAATCCCTGCGCGTGGCGGATCAACAAAGACCGTATCGAAATCATAAGTTTTGAGGTCGATCTTGGCTTCCTGCAAACGTCTGAATTCACGCTCACCGTGATAGGCCTGGGTAAACTCTTCTGCGGATAAACGTGCAACCTGAATATTATCAATCTGGTTTTGCGCAATATTCCATTCAGCCGCATGTACCGATGATTTTGCCAATTCGGTTGCCAATACTTTTCTAAATCTCAACGATAAAGGCAGGGTAAAGTTACCGTTGCCGCAATACAGTTCCAGTAAATCTTTATCTGAATGTCCTGCCACGCTGCAAGCCCAGTCCAGCATGTGCTGGCACACTTGCGCGTTAGGCTGGGTAAAGCTGCCTTCCACTTGTTTGTAGATAAATTCCCGGCCTTGAACCTTGAGCTTTTCCACCACAAAGTCATTGCCAACCACCAGTTTTTGACCGCGACTGCGCCCGATAATGCTGATATTCAACTGCTCGCCCAATGCTTTGGCGGCTTGTTCCCAGTCTGCGTCCAGCTTGCGGTGGTAGATAAAACTGACCAGCATTTCGCCACTTAAGGTTGCCAAAAAGCCCACTTCAAACAGGCGTTCTGCTAACACAGGCACAGCTTTAATGGCTGCCAGTAGTTTTGGCATTAAGCTGTTGATGCCTTGGTCTGCAATGGGAAATTCATCTATACGAATGACTTTCTTCTGCTTGCCATCTGCACTGCGTTCAAACATGGCATAGAACAGGTCATCTTCAATATGCCAGATGCGAAACTCCGCGCGCATGCGATAGTGTTGTTCTGGGGATTCAAACACTTGCAGGGCAGGCGGGTTATAATCAGCAAATTGCGCGCTGATGCGGTCAATTTTTTCTTGAAGTTGCAGTTGGTATGGCGAGGTCATAAGGCCAAGATGTCGAGCAGAAGTTAGGCGGCGAATGGTAGCAAATAAATACGTAACACGCGATAAACTGTTTACTAAGGCAATGGTATTGAGCGAGGTATCTGCTTTTGTATAAGGCCCGCCAAAAGATATTTTCTACCTGTTTAGGTTTACTGACCTGACTGGTCTTTCCTTAGGTCAAGTAAAATTACTGTCATTATTCAGGTTCCTGACGAACTACAGAATTAGCCTGATGTCTGACCCGGCTGATATGGTCATAAATCACCTTACGCATCCGGTTGGTTGCGCCTAAAGGCCGATGCTCAGGTAGCGCATGCCAGGGTGAGAATGACAGGTTTTCACAAAACTGGTTTTGCGCTGGTGTGTCAAATGTTTGCTGTGGAATGGTCAGGGTTGCCACCTTATAAAATGGCGCATCACTTTCTTTCCATTCGGTCATCGAGTCTTCCACGGACAGCGCAGTAGACGTGCGCGGCTGCACCAGAAACTCCATGCACACATCAGCATTATTCAGGCTTTGCTTTAAGGCACCGCGCAAATAGTTGTGGTCTGGCTGTGCAGGAATGGCGTCCTGCTTGGCAATACAGGGCCGTACTGAATACTTCACGGCATTTCGGTTTGCACCTGTACCCAATTGATAAGGCACCATTGACCAGTAACGGGCTTGCAGCGGATTGGCAATTCTGGAACGGGTGGTTTGAAAGGCAATCTTGCTGCCTTTAAAGCCCAGTGAAAAAGGAATCTGGAGCTTTTTTAAAAAACCGCCATTAATATCTTTCATCAACGCCAGATAGCGCTCGGGTTCATTGGCAAAAAACACCGGATGGTTAATTAAAATAAAATCCTGCGTGCTGGCCTGTGCTTCATCTTCCAGTAGTTTTTGCCCCGGAACATTCATCACCTTAATGGCCATGCCGCGTGCATCGCGCTTGATGTCGGCACGATCCGGTTTTGGCGAGCCATTGGAAAACCGGATCCATGCTGGATAGCTGTGCCCCGGTTTAAACATGCCCTGACTTAACGACACAGGCAATTGATCTAGCACCTGAAATTGTGCCTTAACGCAGCCATGGGCTTTGGGGTGCACATCACGATGCGCCTGTCCCTGGCTATCGCGTTTACGGATCAGCTTTTCAAGCTCCATGCCAATTTGCTGGGCATAATCGGCTTCATGCGGATAAAGCATTTCACCCAGTTGCGCGTCGGCAACCGGATAGGGCAAGGGTGATGTGGGCGTTATTGCTTGGCTTGCCCCAGTTTCCAGTTTGTTTTCTGCTTCTATAGCAGCATAGCTTAGGCTACTGGCCATCAGGCTACAAAACGGTAAGGATAATATAAACGCTGAGTAAAATCGGACTTCCCTGCGTGTAAGCATTTTTCTTCTCCATATTGCTGTGTTCAGCTGCCCTGATTAATGTCTTTACAGGGGCATTTATTGTTGCAATATAAGTGAAAAACCTGAGCTAAGTTAAAAACTTACAGAATTGATGCATGAAACAACAAAAAGTCTTTTTAGATATTCATAAAAAACGACTCAAATTTAAGCTTGAGCCGTTAAGCAAAATGCCTTGAACCAGAAACGACTGGCAAAAATTTGTTGGTAGGTGAGCAGACTGCGACGTTTAATCAATAGTGTTGTAACAGCTGCTAGCCGCACTTTTTAGTCTATCTAATCCAGTAAAGGATCAATATCCTCAGCAGAAGCAGCGCCTGTTATTAATTTGCCGCTGGACAGTATCAGGGTGGGTGTGCCATTGACACCCAGCGCTTGACCAAGTTGCAGATTGGCTTCAACTGGAGTATCACAGTTTCCGGCATTGTCTGGCTTAAGCTGCTGGGTCAGATAATCACGCCAGGCGCTGGTCCGATCCGGCGAACACCATATTTTACGGGTAATTTGTTCTGCTTTTGGATGCAATTGCGTCAGGGGAAACGGAAAAACATGGATAGTGACATCGTCCAGTTTGGCCAGTTCAAGTTCCAGCCGTTGGCAATAAGGGCATTCAGGGTCACTAAACACGGCAAGTTGTCGTGAACCATTGCCTTGTTTAAATTCAATGGCATGTTGAAACGGTAGCTCATTAAAGTTCATGGCTGAGTACATCTTATTGGAAAAAGGAAGCATCAAGTAATAAGGAACGAGGCTAACATTGTCAAAACCTTAGGGTAATCTTTTGTTTTGAATTGTACGGGTTAATATCAGCACTCGGCACCGCATTAATGAAGTCATTAGTTTTAAATTTAAAAGCATTAACTTGCTTTTTTCTTTTCTAGAACATTGATATGGACAAAACTGAACAGCTAAAAATTTATGCTGAGCTACAGCAATATGGAACATTATGGCAGTGTATTGCTAAAGATTCGGGGGAACATCAAAAAGAAGATATTGAAAATGAAGCTTTGATTTTTGTTATTACAGAATGGAAAGTAGCAGTACTTGGTTCATTCGATATTAATAATGCAGAACACCGGAAATATTTGTACGGTGCAATGCATAAAAAGTTTGTTGAATATTCTGAGAAAAATATTAAGTACGCAGCAAGGATAGATCAACCATTGCGTAACAACCCAGATGCAACAACACACCCTATCTTGCTGCAAGCAAAAGCTTCGGATGCACATGAACCATTGCAGCAATTGCTTGATGCTGAGGACAATCTGATCACAGAGAAAATACAAATCAGGCAGATTGCAGAAAATAGCTTTTCAATGGTATTGGCATATATTGAATTGTTTGAAAGGCTTAAATCTAAAACAGACAAACATACTTATTTGAATATTGCGGCAGAGCTGAAAATGTCTTATTCATGGCTGCGTAAATGCTTAAATCGGGCTGATAAATTTTTGAAAACACAACCCTCTTTGTTTGATGGCATTGAAAGTGTACTTGTCACAGATAAATTAGAAAGCTGGCGCAAAGTTAAAATCATCAGAGATTCTAAATCGGCGCCAGTGGTTCTACATGCACAACTCAGCTTATTTCAATAAAGGCTTCAAAAACTGCCCTGTAAATGATTTTTTCACCTTCACTACTTCTTCCGGTGTCCCTTCGGCAATAATCAAGCCACCGCCAGAACCACCTTCCGGGCCCAAGTCCACAATCCAGTCTGCGGTTTTCACCACATCCAGATTGTGCTCAATCACCACAATACTATTGCCCTTGTCGCGCAGGTGATGCAGGATTTCCAGCAGCTTGGCAATATCATGGAAGTGCAGACCAGTGGTCGGCTCATCCAGAATATACAGCGTCTTGCCAGTATCCCGTTTGGCCAGTTCACGCGCCAGTTTCACCCGTTGCGCCTCACCACCGGATAGCGTCGTAGCTGCCTGACCCAAGCGAATATATCCCAACCCCACATGAATCAGGGTTTCCAGCTTGCGATGAATGGCCGGAATGGCAGAGAAAAACTCGGCAGCATCTTCCACCGTCATTTGCAGCACATCGGAAATATTCTTGCCCTTGTAGTTCACTTCCAGCGTTTCACGGTTGTAACGCTTGCCATGACAGGCATCACACGGCACATACATATCCGGCAAGAAATGCATGGCCACCTTGATCATACCGTCGCCTTCGCAGGCTTCACAACGTCCGCCTTTCACGTTAAAGCTAAAGCGTCCAGCCGCATAACCGCGAGCCTTGGCTTCCACCGTTTGCGCAAACAGTTCGCGAATCGGGGTAAACAATCCGGTATAAGTAGCCGGGTTAGAACGTGGGGTACGGCCAATCGGGCTTTGGTCAATATCGACCACCTTGTCCAGATGTTGTAAGCCATCAATAGTGTCAAATTTTTCCGGCGTGAGCGTACTGGCACCATTCAATTGTGTAGCTGCCAGTGGCAACAAAGTGCGGTTAATCAGCGTGGATTTACCTGAACCGGACACACCAGTAATACAGGTAAACAGGCCCAGCGGAATACTTAAATTCACCTTTTTCAGGTTATGACCACAGGCACCATTAAGATGCAGCATCTTGTCCGGCTGTGGCGCATTGCGCTGCTTCGGCACTTCAATTTTCAACCGACCCGACAGATACTGCCCAGTAAGGGAATCGCTATGCGCTTCAATTTCCTGAAACGTACCTTCGGCGATAATTTCGCCGCCATGTACGCCAGCACCCGGGCCAATATCAATAATATGGTCAGCGGCACGAATCGCGTCTTCATCATGCTCAACCACCAGTACGGTATTGCCCAGATCACGTAAACGGATCAGGGTTTTAAGCAGGCGGTCATTATCACGTTGGTGCAGACCAATGGATGGCTCATCCAATACATACATCACGCCCATCAAGCCCGCACCAATTTGTGAGGCCAGCCGGATACGCTGTGCTTCACCACCGGACAGGGTATCGGCAGAGCGCGACAGGCTCAGATAATTCAGGCCAACGCTCACCAGAAAATGCAGGCGCTCGCGGATTTCCTTGAAAATCTTGTCGGCAATTTCACCCTTGGCCCCTTCCAGTTTAAGCGATTGGTAATAGCTTTCTGCATCACCAATCGACATCTTGGTGACTTCAGGCAGAGTACAATTGACCACTTTCACGTTGCGTGCCAGTTCATTCAGGCGGGAGCCACCACAGGCATCACAGGCGGCATTGGACAAATACTGCGCCAGATCATCGCGTACCAGATTGCTTTCAGTTTCCCGGTAACGGCGATCCAGATAGGGTAGTACCCCTTCAAACACCATTACCCGATGCTGCTTGCGGCCACGTTCATCCACATAGGAAAAATCAATTTTTTCCTTACCCGAACCATTCAAGACAATGTTTTGCTGGTTTTTGGGCAAGGTGTGCCACGGCGCATTCATATCAATATCATAATGCGCTGACAGCTTGGTAATAAAACCAAAGTAATACGGACGCTGGCGATCCCAGCCTTTAATCGCGCCCTGATTCAGCGACAGTTCAGCATTGGGAATCAGTTTTTCGGCACTAAAGTGACTGCGTACACCCAAGCCATCACAGACCGGACAGGCACCAGAGGGATTGTTAAAGGAAAACAAGCGCGGTTCCAGTTCGGCCACTGCACGGTCACACTGGGGGCAACTGTGCTTGGCGGAAAACACCTGCTCAGGATGACTGCCATCCAGCCAGCTTAAGGTGGCAATATCACCACCCAGTCGCAGGGCAGTTTCAAATGATTCCGCCAGCCGGTTGCCCAAGTCTTCACGCACCTTGAAACGATCCACAATCACTTCAATGGTGTGTTTTTTCTTTTTGTCCAACGTTGGTGGTTCATCCAGCTCAATAATTTCACCATCCACGCGCGCGCGCACAAAACCCTGTCCCTGCAATTGTTCAAACAGGTGGGTATATTCACCCTTGCGCTCACGAACCACGGGCGCCAGCAACATTAGCGCTGCACCTTCAGGCAGGGCCTTAACGCTATCCACCATTTCAGACACGGTTTGTGCCACCATCGGCAAGTCATGTTCCGGGCAGTACGGTGTTCCCACGCGGGCATACAGCAGGCGCAGGTAATCGTAAATTTCGGTAATGGTGCCAACGGTGGAGCGCGGGTTATGGCTGGTGGATTTTTGTTCAATGGCAATCGCTGGTGACAAGCCTTCAATGCTGTCTACTTCCGGCTTTTCCATTTGCGACAAAAACTGCCGTGCGTAAGCCGACAGCGACTCCACATAGCGGCGCTGGCCTTCGGCATATAAGGTATCAAAAGCCAGTGACGATTTACCCGAGCCTGATAATCCGGTAATCACCACAAACTTATCACGCGGAATATCCAGCGAGATATTTTTTAGATTATGTGTTTTTGCACCACGAATACGAATTTCATTTTGGCTCATGTAAATCTCAGCTAATTGTGGATGAACAACGGTAACGCATGATCAAACGACTAAAAGGCAGTCCATCGCAGTCTGATGACCAGGACCTTCCGGCTACGCCATATACAGGTTAAAAGAATAATATTTAAGCCTAAATATGGTGATAATTTATGTAACTTCAAGTTGTCATCCCGTCGCCGTTACCAAAAAATTTTTTCAATCAGGCAGGGCTGTGCAAACGCAGCGGCTATGCAACAATCTGGCACATTAGTAAAATAAGCGTATACTGCTTAGCGTTTTCTATTGCATCATCCTTTACGGTTCAAAATTTTCATGAATGCCACAGAACGCCGCTCCACGTTTGCTTTAGGTAGTATCTTTGCCCTGCGCATGCTGGGCTTGTTCATGATCGTTCCGGTCTTTGCCATTGCAGGGCAGCAGTACAGTGGTGCGACCCCTGCATTGCTGGGTCTGGCTGTCGGTGTTTATGGCTTAAGCCAGGCTTTATTACAAATTCCCTTTAGCCTGTGGGCGGATTATGTATCGCGCCGTGGCCTGATTATTTTTGGCCTGATCCTGTTTGCGCTGGGTAATGCAATTGCTGCCATGTCTACCGAGATCTGGCAGGTGATTATTGGCCGTGCACTGGCAGGCGGCGGGGCAATTTCTGCGGTGGTGATGGCATTACTGGCCGATGTCACCCGTGAGGAACAGCGCAGCAAGGCCATGGCCATTATGGGCATGAGTATTGGCGCATCCTTCATGCTGGCTTTTATTATTGGCCCATTACTGACGGCACATATTGGTTTGTCCGGCTTATTCTGGTTTTCCAGCATTGCCGGTATTCTGGCAATTTTCCTGCTATTACTGGTGCCGCAGGTTTCGATTCAGCATAAACAGGCCAATGGTCATTATCGGGAAAAATTTAAACTGGTATTAAATAATGCCAACTTAAACCGCCTGCATATTTCCATTTTCATGCTGCATTTAATCATGACAGCATTGTTTGTTTTTATTCCAAGCCAGTTAGTTGAGTGGGCCGGTATTCCGGTAAATCATCATGGCTGGGTATATTTACCCCTATTATTAATCAGCTGCTTTTTTGCCTTTCCCAGTATTATTGTGGCCGAAAAAAAACAGCAAATGCGTTATATTTTTATGGCAGCGGTATTTTCCATTACTGCGGCATTAGTTGTTTTAAGCCTATTTTATACCACGCCATGGGGATTAATTTTAGGTCTGGCGCTGTTCTTTATTGCCTTTAATGTGATCGAAGCCCTATTGCCTTCATGGCTGTCCAAGATTGCCCTGCCTTCGGTAAAAGCTACGGCAATGGGTATCAATGCTTCCAGCCAGTTTCTGGGAGCGTTCTTTGGCGGTGTACTGGGCGGGCAGTTATTATCCAGCAGCAATACCACACTGGCCTGGGGCATTCTGGTTGCCCTGGCCACCATTTGGCTTGGCGTGAGCTGGTTTCTGGAGTCACCGCGCTACCTGTCTACTCTAACTGTTGACTTGCCATCAGATCAGATTAACCTGAGCAACTGGAGTGCTCAAATCCTTGAAGTACAAGGGGTTGAGGAAGTTGCTATCTTAAAACAGCAGGGCATTGCCTACATTAAAGTAGACCCAAAAGACCTGAATGATGAGGCGCGACAAAAGCTGTCGCTATTGGTGAATCAACCTGTAGCCTTTTCATAAAGACTAGTTTACAGTCAGCATATCAAAAAATTAAACATGAGGAATAATCCATGCGTGGTGTAAATAAAGTCATTCTTGTTGGCACTCTGGGCCGTGATCCTGAAACCAAAAGCTTTCCAAACGGTGGTTCACTCACACAGTTTTCCATTGCTACCAGTGAAAGCTGGACGGATAAAAACACAGGCGAACGTCAGGAAATTACTGAATGGCACCGCATCGTATTAAATAACCGTCTGGGTGAAGTGGCTCAGCAGTATTTAAAGAAGGGCAGCAAGGTTTATATTGAAGGCAGCCTGCGTACCCGCAAGTGGACTGATAAAGATGGTCAGGAACGCTTTACTACTGAGATCCGTGGTGATTCCATGCAAATGCTGGATGGCCCGCGTGGTGGTCAGGGTGAAGGCAGCCAGAATATGGACTATGCACCCTATAGCGCCCGTTCTGGTAATGGCCAGTCTGGTAATAATTATTCGGGCAATAATCAGTCCGGTGATAATCAATATTCATCAGGTCAGGGCAGAAATACTGGGGCAACCAGCAGCCCGCAATATAATACCGATCTGGATGATGATTTACCGTTCTAATCCTTATTCCTATAAACTTTAAAGAATAAGGTGACACACTCTCACGATTATAATATGATCAGCCCATATTGTTTAATATAACAATGGTTATTTATATTCGTGGGAGTGGTAATGAAACCTGATATTAGTAGTTTATCAGTTGCTGAACTGAAAAAACTGACCGATGAAGCCGAAGCACTAATCGAGTCAAAAAAAGAACAAGAGCTTGATGCAGCGTATGACAGAATTATAGAAATTGCTGCGTCTGTGGGTGTAACACTGGAAGAACTGGTTGCCCGGGGTAACAAGTCCAGCAAGAGTACAAACCGCAAGCCCGTTGCACCTCGCTATCGCAATCCGGAAAACCAGCAGGAAACCTGGACTGGCCGTGGCAAGCAACCACGCTGGCTGGCCGCTAAACTGACCGATGGCGCCAAGCTGGATGATTTCTTGATTTAAAGCTTCTTAAAAAAACGCAAGCCAGTGGTGTGCTTTGATATTACTGGCTTAAAGCGTGATGAAAACTTAATATAAAACGCTTTTCGTTTGCAGCAGTTTTGCGCATAATGAGCCATCATGCAGGCACATGGCCACTGGTTAAAACAAATGATGGTATTTTAACAAATGACAGTAAAACAGCCGGGGAAGGGCTGGTGGGTCTTTGCAGTTTCTCTATTGCTTTTATTCATTGTATTGCAGCTACCAGCAGCCTGGATCATTGCACGTGTTTCCCCCAATAACCCCTATATTGACAGCATCAGTGGCAGCATCTGGCAGGGTCAGGCTGACTGGCACATTGAGCAGGTGCAGGGTGTGGTTTCATGGAAATTGCGCCCGTGGTCACTGCTATTGTTAAGAGTAGGCGCTGACGTTGAGCTGAGAACTGGTGATACCCGTCTGGATGGTAAAATGGCAGTGGGTTTTAACCAGCGTCGCATCGAGCAGTTTAATGGACAAATCAGCACCCAAACTTTAAGCAGCCTGTTTCCGTGGCAGTGGCCCAATAATCCAATCCAGTTACGTGATCTCAAGGTGATTTATCACAAGCAGCAGGGCTGGGAGGATGCCGAAGGGCAAATGAACTGGGCCGGTGGCATGCTGGGTTATCCTTTTGAAGGGCACATTGAACGTGCGAATCTGCCGCCACTGGTGGCTCACTTAAGTGCACCGCAGGGCAGATTGCAACTTAACCTGACTACCGGACAAAACGAACGCATGGGTGATATTTACTTGTCCAAGGATCAAATGCTGGAAGTTCAGTTAACCCAGCGCTTATTGCTGACTGTTGCAGGCTACCGGGGACAGGCCGGACTGGATACCGCTGTCGTGTCGACCCGTCAGCCCCTATCGAGTTTGCGAGCGCCATAATGCGTCAGTATTTTTCACTTAAAACGCTGGATCAAACCGCACCGTGGCTCTTGTTTGTTTTAATTGTCTGGCTATGCTGGAAACTGGCTGCCCTGATCTGGCTGGTACTGGCGCCGCCACAGCCGCCAGTTGCGCGTGACATTCCGCTCAGCTATAACCAGTCCACGCAAGTGCCCAACATTAGTGGTTTTTCTTTGTTTAAGGAAAACCGGGTGGATTTACCCTCTGGGCAAAGCCCTGAAGCGCAGATCCCGCTGAAGCTGGAAGGAATTTTTCTGGGCAGGCCAGCGCGCAATTCAGCGGCGGTGATTCGTGCCAATAACATTTCTAACCGCTACCGTATTGGCCAGCAGATTGAAGGCACCAGCCAGCGTCTTGTTGCTGTGGCCTGGGATCATGTCACACTGGGCTATGCAGATGGCCGTGAAGCAACTCTGTATTTTGGAGATGAAGGCGCAATGGCTTCCGGGCCGGCTGTTACTTCCACAGCAGCAGCGTTGAATAATCCTGTTAATCAGGCTCAGCAAGCCCAGAATGCGCTGGGTGATGCCATTCAGCAGTTGCAAAGTAATCCCAGTGGCTATTTAAGCCAAATGGGCGTACAGCCCACCAGTCAGGGTTATGAAGTTTCAGCAACCGCACCTGCTGAAATCCGCAATAAGCTAGGCTTGCGTCCGGGCGACCGTATTGTGTCACTTAATGGCCGGCCACTGGGACAAATCCAGAATGATATCCGGGCGCTGCAACAAATTCAGCAGCAGCGCAATGCACAAATTGAAATCCGTCGTGGTGAGCAAACCATGACCATTCAACAAAGTTTTTAATGCCTCGGTAGGTCAGCACAATGCAACGCAATCGTGTCCACGTCTCCGGGCTTGTCAGAATTTGAAAAGGATGTAGGCAACACATGGCAAACTTTGCTCATAAACGCTCTGCTTATGGTGTGTTCATGGCGTTACCATTACTGGCTGCGCTGGCATTTCCAGCCAATGCCCAGACATGGAAAATCAATCTGCGCGATGCCGACCTGACGGCTTTTGTGAATGAAGTC
Source organism: Alkanindiges illinoisensis DSM 15370 (assembly GCF_000619845.1). Classification (GTDB taxonomy): domain Bacteria; phylum Pseudomonadota; class Gammaproteobacteria; order Pseudomonadales; family Moraxellaceae; genus Alkanindiges; species Alkanindiges illinoisensis. Next base: position 179,353 of record NZ_JHUX01000007.1, read on the forward strand.
GCGGATATCACGGGCAAGAACTTTGCTGTTGACCCCCGGGTAAAGGGCACGGTCACCGTGATTTCCAATAAGGCATTAACACGTGATCAGGTTTATGACCTGTTTCTGGGCGTATTGAATGTTAATGGCGTGGTGGCAGTTCCTTCAGGTAATACTATCAAGCTGGTGCCTGATACCAATGCCCGCAGTAGCGGTACACCATTTGACAGCCGCAACCGCATTCGGGGTGAACTGGTTGTTACCCGGGTCATCTGGCTTGAAAATACCAATCCCAGCGACATAATTCCGGCTATTCGTCCGTTAATGCCGCAATATGCCCATCTGGCGGCTATTCCCGGCACCAATGCGTTGATTGTGTCTGATCGTGCCGAAAATATTGAGCAAATTGAAAAGCTGGTGCGCACGCTGGATGGAACCGGTGATGATGACATGGAAGCAATTCCCCTGCGCAATAGTCAGGCCGAAGAAATCATTGGGCTGGTTGATGCCATGAGTGCTACTGGGACATCACGCGATGTGCGGGGTTCGCGGATACGCCTGATTTCTGATGCACGCAGCAACCGCCTGCTGGTTAAGGGCGATGCGGCAAGCCGCAAGCGTATTCGTGAACTGGTACAAATGCTGGATGTCGCCCCTGCGGATCGTCTGGGTGGCCTGCGGGTATTTCGCCTAAGACATGCCAGTGCCAAGAATCTGGCGCAAATGCTGCAAGGTCTGGTGACTGGCCAAAATACCAGTTCCAGCAGTAATTCTACTTCTAGCAACAATAGTTCATTTAGCAATAGCAGCAACAATACAACGACGGGGACCACCAGCAATACGGGCAGCAGTAGCTCATTGGGTAATGGCGCCAGCGTGAACCTGACTAGCTTGGGTAGCAATGGCAACAGTAATAACAATCAATTAAGCACCTTTAGTGCAGGCGGGATCAGCATTATTGCCGATGAAACCCAAAATGCCCTGATTGTGAAAGCTGAGCCGGCATTAATGCGTGAAATTGAATCCGCCATTGATCAGCTGGATTCACGTCGCTCACAGGTGCTGATTGAAGCAGCCATCGTGGAAGTATCTGGCTCAACTGGTGAACAACTGGGTATTCAATGGGCACTGGGTGATTTAACCAGTGGTGTGGGGTTAATTAACTTCACCAATGCAGGGGCAAGTCTGGCAAGTATTGGTGCTGCAGTGGCGGCTGGGGGTACGACAGCAGCCACTGCAGCCAACAGTTTAAAAGGCGTAGCACTAGCTCTGGGTGATGTTCGAGAGAAAAATGGCAAGACTAATTTTTATGGTGCATTGATTCAGGCACTGGACAGTAACTCCAAGGCCAATTTATTGTCGGTTCCTTCAGTACTTACGCTAGATAATGAAGAAGCGCATATTGTAGTTGGCCAGAACGTGCCCTTTATTACTGGTTCTACCACGCTCACCAGCGGCGGTACAACTTCACCTTATCAAACTGTTGAACGCAAGGATGTGGGTTTAACCTTAAAGGTAATTCCGCATATTGGCGATGGCGGTACCATTCGTCTGGAAGTCGAACAGGAAGTATCAGCTGTAGTCCCTAATTCGGTTAGTACAACTGATATCACTACCACCAAACGCTTGATTAAAACTGCAATTCTTGCTGAAGACCAGCAAACCATTGTACTGGGGGGCTTGATTCAGGATGATGCAACAGATAGTACCCAAGCAGTGCCCGGTCTTAGCAAAATTCCGGTAGTGGGTCGTCTTTTCCGTTCTGATAGTGGTACCCGTGAAAAGCGCAACCTGTTGGTGTTTTTGCATCCTACCATTATCCGTGATGGCCAGTCTGTCAATGACCTGACTCAAAAACGCTATGGTCAGGTGCGCGGCCTGCAACTCATTCTGGATCCCAATGGCAATATCACCCGTTTGCCTGAGCAAATTGACCGGATCTATGGCGATAGCACCACGGACGCCAGCACCAATCCCAGCATGAACACTATTGATAAAACCCCAGTGGCTGTTCAGCGTGCAGTTACAACACCCGTGATAAATCCACCTGTTGTTGTGGTGCAGCCTATGGTAGATGTAAAGCCGATAACACCAGTCACCAATACCACGCGTGATGGAAATACCGTCATTCAAACCACCATTCGTTCAGAATGATGTCTATTCGACATTGGTGTTATGGCAGAATTAAAGCAGTATGAAATAGTTGCATCTTTTCGTTTTATAGCCTTGAGGAAACACTATGGCCTGGAAAATTAAAGCCGTTGCCGGCCCATTTGTTGGACAGGAAATCATTATTGATCAGGACAGGATTATTGGCCGTGATCAAAGTGTGGATATTGTGCTTCAGGGTGGCCATGTGTCACGCCGGCATGCTGAGCTGTCGGTACGCGATAATAACTTATGGCTTAAAGACTTAAAGTCCTCCAACGGAACCTTTGTCAATGGCGCGCGCATTGATGAGCAGCAACTGCATGAAAATGATGAATTCCAGATCGATGTGGTGCGTTTTCTGGTATTAAACACGCTGCATGATGCCTTACGTGGAAAAACTACGGAATCAGTAGTACTCACTGATGAAGGTCGTCCTGCACAGGTTTCCATTCCAAAACCAGCGCCTATACCTTCGGTTACGCCTACCATTCAGGCGCAAGCAGCGCCGTCAGCAGTACAGACTAATTCTTCTGTACCGCAGCCTGCCCCCAAATCAGGCATTAAAAATACCCTGCCAGCAGCACTGGCTATGGCGATTCTGATTTTACTGGTGCTTATTTCAATCTGGTATTTTATTGGTTAAAGCCAGTAATGATGATTTAAAGCCTGCTTGTTATGCTTGCTAATAGGCCGCTAGGCAGCAGGTTTTTAGTACCCAGTTACGCCCACGCTTAAAATAACTCTAAGGTGTGTCATGAAACTTGCTGAACTTCGAGACTTACGCGCTGTATTTTTTGATCTGGACGGCACGCTGGTTGACTCTGCCATTGATATTTACCATGCCATGAATGCAGCGCTAGCCACGCTTGGCCGGCCTGCTGTTAGCGAAGCACAGGTGCGCTGCTGGGTAGGTCGTGGTGCCCCACAACTGGCCTATTGTGTAATCAAGCACCAGCATGAGCAGGGGATTACTACAACAGTACATGGCTCACGGCCACAGGCGCATGATTCATTGCAGGAACAGCAGCACCAGTTGCTTGAAGCGTTTTTAAATCATTATGAACGGCATGTTTGTGTGGAAAGCCGGATTTATGCGGGGGTTGAAGCTTTTATTCAGGCTTGCCAGAATCAAAACCTGAAGCTGGCCTGTATTACCAATAAGCCCTATCAGCCTGCCCATGACCTGCTGCAAGCCCTTGATTTGCTGTCGCCCTTCCACTTGCTGCTGGGTGGCGATAGCGTCACCCATAAAAAGCCGCATCCAATGAGCCTGCAACATGCGCTGCATTGTTTTGAGCTTGAGCCGCATCAGGCCCTGATGATTGGCGATTCACGCAACGATGTGGAAGCTGCCCATGCCGCTGGCATGCAATGTGTTGCACTGACTTATGGTTATAATCACGGTGAACCTGTTGCTGACTGCAATCCTGATCTAGTACTTGATTCGCTGCAACAATTGCTTTAGCGTTACACTTTACCTGTCACACTGTTTCGAGTTTTCTATGTGCTTTTATAGCTCAATGTCTGTTTATTGCTGCTCACGCTGGCGTCACTCATAACAATAATGTCCGGTTTTACTAAATACCGGTAAGTCTTCGGCCTGAATTTTTGTCTAGTTTTTACTGAAATGCAGGCGCGCCGTTTGAATAATAAATGCAAGTGTGGTGAGAACAGCATGATTGATCAGCAGCAATTTGAGCAATTTAAAGCAGCAGGGTTTAACTATATTCCGGTTTTTCGCCGTCGTCTGGCCGATACGGATACGCCGCTATCGGTTTTTGCCCGTTTACGTCAGCACCAGCTGGCTTATTTGTTTGAATCCGTGGAGGGTGGCGAGCAATGGGCACGCTTTTCCATGATTGGCGTGGGGCAGGATGCAGTCTTAGAGTGTAACAATGGCATCATGCAATTGCAGCAAAATGGCCAGTTGCAACGATTTTCCTGTGCAGATCCATTTGCCTATATCCAGCAGTTTCAAAGCCAGTTTAAGGTGCCCGGTGCTGACCTGATTCCAGCATTACCGGTGTTTACAGGTGGTTTGGTCGGCTATTTTGGCTACGATGCAGTACGCTACATTGAACCCCGGCTTAAAAATCCGCCTGCGAATGACGTGCTGGGCTTGCCCGACATCTGGCTGATGCTGTCCAGAACCGTGGTGGTATTTGATAATTTAAGTGACACCCTGTTTTTGATTACTCATGCCGATACCCAAGAAGAAAATGCTTTTGAGCAGGCTTGCCAGCGGCTGGATGAACTGGAGCAATTACTGGCTCAGCCCATCAGCCTGCAAGCCAAGCCACATACCGCGCCCATATTTACTTCTTTAACCGGACAGGACAATTACCTGAACACAGTTGATGCCGTGAAGGAGTATATTCGCGCCGGTGACGTGATGCAGGTGGTACCTGGTCACCGTATGGTGTCAGACTTTGATGGCGATCCGCTGTCGGTTTATCGGGCCTTGCGGCACTTAAACCCTTCCCCTTATTTGTTCATGGTGCAGGGCAGTACACTAGCTGATCAAAATCCCTTTTACCTGATTGGTTCCTCACCTGAAATCCTGTCAAGACTGGAAAATGGCATTGCCACTGTGCGGCCACTGGCAGGTACGCGGCCCCGTGGTAAAACCCATAGTGAAGATCTTGCACTAGAGCAGGATTTGCTCAGTGACACCAAGGAAATTGCCGAGCACCTTATGCTCATTGATCTGGGCCGTAACGATGTAGGACGGGTTAGTAAAATTGGCAAGGTAAGGGTCACCGAGCGCATGGTAATTGAGCGTTACTCGCATGTGATGCATATCGTGTCCAATGTTGAAGGCGATGTGCGCGATGATGTCACTGCCATGGACGTGTTTAAAGCTACTTTTCCAGCAGGCACATTATCCGGTGCTCCAAAAATCCGTGCCATGGAAATCATTGATGAGGTAGAACCCGTCAAACGTGGTGTATTTGGTGGTGCTGTGGGCTATCTGGGCTGGCATGGTGAAATGGATACCGCCATTGCGATCCGTACTGCAGTAATTCGTGATCAGCAAGTGCAAGTGCAGGCGGGTGCAGGGCTGGTTGCCGACTCAGTACCGCAAGCAGAATGGAACGAAACCCTGATAAAAGCTCGCGCAGTGATCAAAGCGGTTGAATTATCGGCAAACGGACTGGATATTTAAGCTTTTTTTGCAAAAAATTCAAAAAAGCACTTGTGTCACCCTTTGTTTTTGTTAAACTGCTGTCCGCTTCACTTGATGCGCTAAAACGTAACGCCGACATAGCTCAGTTGGTAGAGCAACTGACTTGTAATCAGTAGGTCCCCAGTTCGAATCCGGGTGTCGGCACCAGTTTTAAGAAAGCTAAAATCAGGTAGGCGATGTGTGAACTAACACACAGCGGTGGGATTGGGGAGCGGTCAAACCCAACAGACTGTAACTCTGTCGCGAAAGCTTCGAAGGTTCGAATCCTTCTCCCACCACCATATTTTGTAATTCACCCTCAAGTGCGGGAGTAGCTCAGTTGGTAGAGCGTCAGCCTTCCAAGCTGAATGTCGCGAGTTCGACCCTCGTCTCCCGCTCCAAGTGAATACAGATTTTCAGCTCTTATAGCTCAGTGGTAGAGCACTCCCTTGGTAAGGGAGAGGTCTCCAGTTCAAATCTGGATAAGAGCTCCAGATATTGTACCAGATGGTATAGCAAGTTCTGTGGTTGTAAGTGCCACAAAGGCAGGCATTAAAGCCTGCCTAAATTATTGTGTTGGTGTTCAGTGCGTGCTTTAATAGGCGGCTGAGCAAATCAGGTCATCAGACCAAGCGTCGTAGACTAAGTTTACTTATCTTAGACAGGCTTACAGGTCGTAGACTACGTTTAATAATAGTGTGCGGATGTCAAAGGCATTCGACGTGGACGAGGAATGACATCATGGCAAAGGCCAAGTTTGAACGTAACAAGCCGCACGTAAACGTCGGCACCATTGGTCACGTTGACCATGGCAAAACCACACTGACTGCGGCAATCAGCCTAAACTGTGCCAAAGCATACGGTGGCGATGTAAAAGCACTGTCTGAAATTGACTCTGCGCCAGAAGAAAAAGCGCGTGGTATTACCATCAACACCGCACACGTTGAATACGATTCTCCAACCCGTCACTATGCACACGTTGACTGCCCAGGCCACGCTGACTATGTTAAAAACATGATCACCGGTGCTGCCCAGATGGACGGCGCGATTTTGGTATGTTCTGCAACTGACGGCCCAATGCCACAGACCCGCGAACACATCCTGCTGTCCCGTCAGGTTGGTGTACCGTACATCGTGGTATTTTTGAACAAGTGCGACATCGTTGATGACGAAGAGCTGATCGAACTGGTTGAAATGGAAGTTCGTGACCTGCTGTCCAAATACGACTTCCCAGGTGATGACACCCCAATCATCCGTGGTTCTGCACTGCAAGCCCTGAATGGTGAAGATGGCCAGTATGGTGTTCCAGCTGTTCTGAAACTGGTTGAAACCCTGGACTCTTACATTCCTGAGCCAGAGCGTGCAATCGACAAAGCATTCCTGCTGCCAATTGAAGACGTATTCTCAATCTCTGGTCGCGGTACTGTAGTGACTGGCCGTGTTGAATCAGGCATTATCAAGGTTGGTGAAGAAGTTGAAATCGTGGGTATCAAAGATACCGTGAAGACAACCGTGACTGGCGTTGAAATGTTCCGTAAGCTGCTGGACGAAGGTCGTGCAGGCGAGAACTGTGGTGTACTGCTACGTGGTACCAAGCGTGAAGACGTACAGCGTGGTCAGGTACTGGCCAAGCCAGGTTCCATCAAGCCACACAGCAAGTTTGAAGCTGAAGTGTACGTACTGTCCAAGGATGAAGGTGGTCGTCACACTCCATTCTTAAACGGCTACCGTCCTCAGTTCTATTTCCGTACTACTGACGTAACTGGTGCCATCCAGTTGCCAGAAGGCGTGGAAATGGTTATGCCAGGTGACAACGTACAGATGTCTGTTGAGCTGATCCACCCGATCGCCATGGACCAAGGTCTGCGCTTTGCAATCCGTGAAGGTGGCCGTACTGTAGGCGCCGGTGTTGT
>NZ_JHUX01000008.1 GCF_000619845.1 Alkanindiges illinoisensis DSM 15370
CAGATGTCTGTTGAGCTGATCCACCCGATCGCCATGGACCAAGGTCTGCGCTTTGCAATCCGTGAAGGTGGCCGTACTGTAGGCGCCGGTGTTGTAGCTAAAGTAACTAACTAATTTTTAGTTTTTTGCTTCAAAAAAAGACGTCTTTAATGGCGTCTTTTTTTATGTCTATTAAAACCTAAATATTCAGTGCCTGATTAGTATAAAAAATAGCCATTTTGTGATAGTTTTTGCATTTTGAGTGAACAGTTGTCCCTAATTGACAAAAGGCTGGCCTATTTTGCACTACAGTAAAGTCGCTTGGTTTTTTATGATCAGGGTATAGGCAGTGTCGTCTTTCGACGTCAGCAAGAGGAAAATAACATGAACGCCACCGTGACTAGCCCAACAGTTAATACGCAAGTTGCTTCAAATAGCTCAATCAAGGCGAATGCCATCAAGGCCAGCTTTCCTGTACGTCGTATGGATTTTGAATTTAATCAGGTTCCTGAGTACTGGATGAACGGCTCTGCAGGCTTAACCCATTTTATGACTGCCTTGTCTGCCTTGTTTCCGGATGGTGAGAAGTTCTTTGTAGACAGTACCCGTGCGGTGCGTAATGATCCCAAGCTGGCTGACCCCTACATGCAAAAGGAAATCTCGGCCTTTATCGGTCAGGAAGCCATGCATTCCAAAGAGCACGTTGGGTTTAACCAGTCTGCCAATTTTTATGGTCATGATGTTAAAGGTCTGGAAAAGAAAACCAATACGGTAATCCAGACTTTCCGTAAAGGCTTTTTGAAAGTTGCCAAGCCTTTTGGCATTACACAGGAAATGATCGACCTGACTGCAACCACAGCGCTGGAGCATTTTACGGCGACTATCGCTTCCCAGTTACTGCGCAATGAAGAAATTCAGATCAAAATGACTGACGAAACCATGTACCGCTTATGGATGTGGCATGCTGTCGAGGAAAATGAACACAAAGCCGTTGTATATGATGTGTTTGAAACCCTGTATGGTCGTGGCCCGAAAGCCTATGTCCTGCGTAATACGGCGCTGGTTGTTGCGATGGCTGCCTTGTTTTGTACCCAGTCTTATTTTGTCTACAGCTTGCTAAAAAATGATAACAAGCTCAATGCCAAAGAGCTGAGCAGTATTTTCAAATATGGCTATAGCTTAAAGCATGGCATTATCACTGGCATGATTCCAGAGCTGGTTGATTATTTCCGTCCTGGTTTCCATCCCAATGACCATGACACCAATGCGCTGTTGGCCCGCTGGAAAGAAAAGCTGGGTTTTAACACTCATTAAGACATAAGCGTTGTACCTTTAATCACTTGTTGTGCTTTATAGCGGCTGATCATAGCCGCTTTTTTATTTAATAAAATTTAAAAACAGTCATTGAAATTTAAATTAAGGTAAATAATAAAACTCCTTTAGCGGCATAGTTTAGTTGTCCCTAAGTGATAAAACCCTGTCCTGTTTAGCACTAATTTTTATATTTAAATCTTCTATGATCAGAAATATAGTCGCATAAAGGTCATTGATAGAGGCCTATGCAAGCAGGAGGGAACATCATGAATGCCAAAGTATCTCCACAGCCTAATATACCCGCAATGCAAGGTGGTGTAGTCAAAGCCAGTTTTCCGGTACGTCGCATGGATTTTGAGTTCCAGCAGGTGCCGCGCTACTGGGCAGACCATGATGCAGGCCTAACCCATTTTATGACTGCCTTGTCTGCCTTGTTTCCGGATGGTGAGAAGTTCTTTGTAGACAGTACCCGTGCGGTGCGTAATGACCCCAAGCTGGCTGATCCCTACATGCAAAAGGAAATCTCGGCCTTTATCGGTCAGGAAGCCATGCACTCCAAAGAGCATCTGGCTTTTAATGCTGCAGCGCAGGCCTATGGCTATGACGTGCGCAGGCTGGAAAATATGACCGGTGCTTTGATCAAAAACACCACTCGCGTGGTAGGCAAGCTACTCAAGCCCTTTGGTTTTACGCCGGAAATGATTGGTTTAACTGGGACCTGTGCGCTGGAACATTTTACCGCGACTATTGCTGCTGAATTGCTGCGTAACCCTGACGTTCAGGCCATGTTTAAAGATCAAACCATGTACCGCTTGTGGATGTGGCATGCGGTTGAAGAGAATGAGCATAAGGCCGTGGTATTTGATGTGTATGCCACCCTGTATGGTCGTGGCCCGAAAGCCTATAGTATGCGTGCTGCAGCCATGGTGCTGGCTATGATATTTATTTTTATCACCCAATCCTATTTTACTGCGCGCCTGATGAAACAGGATAAAAAATTAACCTGGAAAGACACCAGATACATGATCAAATTCATGTATGGCCGCAAGGGTTTTATGACCCGGCAGATTCCTGAGCTGCTGGCATTTTTCTGGCCAAACTTTCATCCCAATGATTTTGACACCGATGCATTGCTAGCTCAGTGGAAACAAAAACTGGGATTTATCGCTGGCTAAATAAAGTTTGACTTAAATAACTCTGGATTAAAACGGTCAATCATTGGTTAAATTGAGCAAGCAGGACAAATTCATCAAGCGGTCAGCCAGACCGCTTTTTTTATGGGGTATAAACGCGCCTGTTATAGAGGGTAAAACACTGGGTTTCCAGTAATCGCTTAACTATAATCATGCTTTAAATTCTGGCGTATCGTTATGGCCGCTTTACTTCGTGCAATGACACTGGCTGATGTTCCGGCAGTTTATGCCATTGAACAACAGGTGCAAACCCATCCATGGAGCCAGCAGTTGTTTATGGATAGTATTGCCGCAGGTCATCACTGTACGGTGCTGGAACAGCAGGACAGGGGACTAAGCCAGATTGTCGGGTTTTGTATTTTACAGCCAGTGCTGGATGAAGCCAATTTGTTGCTTATGGCCATTGCCCCCGCCAGCCAAAAACAGGGTTTGGGCTATCAATTGCTTGAGCAATCGATTGATGGATTGGTGAAGGCACGTGCTAGCCAGGGCTGCAATATGATTTTTCTGGAAGTGCGGCAAAGTAATCAGGCAGCCATTGTACTGTATGAAAAACTGGGATTTGCCCAAATTGACCTGCGCAAGAATTATTATCCAACCAGTACTGGCAAGGAACATGCGGTCATTATGGCACTGACCCTGAGTATGGATTTTGCTCAATAAACAACTTAGAAAAACAGCAGGGCAGCTTGGTCGACTAACAAAAAGACACAGGCGCGGTTAATAGATCTGAATCATCTGGTTGACAGGCCCTAGGGACTTGCTGAGTTCCTCAATTTCCTGGTCACTTAAATGATCAGGCAGGCAAGTCCACTGGCCATTCATCAGCACTTCCAGCGCCGCAAATTGTGCCTTGTACTTCATTTTGGGAGCGCTGGGCACCCAATAACCCAGATACACATAGGGCAACTGGTTGCGTTTGGCCCATTCTATTTGCTGTAAAATGGCAAAAGTCCCCAGACTACGTTGTGGCAAATCGGGATCAAAAAAGGTATAAACCGCAGAAATGCCATCATCCAGATGGTCACAGGTAGCGACAGCCATCAACTGATCGCCCAGCCACATTTCCAGAAAAAAACTGTTGGTGCAGCTATCGACCAGAAATTTTTCAAACTGTTCACGACTTGGTGGATACATATCTCCATCAGCATGGCGTAGCCGGATATAGCGCTCATAGAGCTGATAATGTACATCGGTGGCATGATAGGTCGCCCGGGTTTCCAGCCTTAAGTCCTTATTGCGCTTTAAGGCTTTTTGCTGGCTACTATTGATTTTAAATGAGTCAACCCGAATGCGCGCAGACAGGCACTGGCGGCAATGATTGCATTCAGGGCGATAGACAAAATCGCCACTACGCCGAAATCCCTGGCGTGATAATTCAGAGAGCGTGACGGTATCAATCCGCTTGACCGGATCCAGAAATACCATGCGCGCGGCCCGCCCTTCAATGTAACTACACTGATGCGGCGGTGTAATGTAGTACTGAATGTCCTTCATGGTGGACTAATATAAACGGCCCTTTATCCGGTTAACATAATCCGATATGGCTTAGTGAATCAAGTCCAAAAACGCATCAGTTGTTAATATATATTGAGTGGGAAATGCCCGGGCTGTAAATGCTTGCCAGTTGGGTGGCACCTGCATGATGACTGTTTTAAGCTGCTGTAAAAATTCACGGCGCGGTAGGGTAGTAGCACCCAGACTCATCAGGTGATCATTGGGCAACTGACAATCGACCCAGGCAAAATCTGATGCAGCACACAGTTTCATCAAAAAGCAAAATGCCATTTTGGAGACATCAGTCTGGCGGCTAAACATGGATTCACCAAAAAATGCCTGGCCAATTTGCACGCCATATAAACCGCCCACCAGTTGTGTGCCTTCCCAGACTTCTACACTATGCGCCAGGCCAGCATCGTGCAAACCCGTATAGCCTGTAATAATGCCTTCGGTAATCCAGGTTTCCTGTGCATAGGCGCGTGGTTCGGCACAGGCGCGCACTACCTGCTCAAATGCATGGCTAAGGGTAATGGTATAGCGGTCTTTTTTGAGCTGGCGAATTAGAGATTTGCTGGGCTGAAATTGTTTTGGGTAAATAATGCAGCGTGGGTCAGGACTCCACCAGCAAATTGGGTCGTCCTTGGAAAACCACGGAAAAATACCGTGGCAGTAGGCTTCCAGCAAGGTAGAAGGCGACAGGTCGGCACCAATGCCAACAATGCCCTCACCTTGTGGATCAACCTGTTCGGGATCGGGAAACACAAAGCAGGACGCTTCAATGTTCATGTCTGGTTCTCAAATAATGCTTTCCATTTAAATAACCCATTGGCCTATCATTCTGGGTTGCCTGAGGCAGGCAGGATTTTAAGGGCACGCAGTAACGGAAAGGATTCATTTTTAAAGGTTGTAGCCAAAGTTTCCAGATGATGCAGATTGTCCTTATCGCCACTGAGCTTTTGCTGATTCTGGTCAATCATGACCAGGCCTTGAGATTTTAAGACCTCCCAGCAATAGCTGGCCCACTGGGTCGGCTGCTGTAAATTTTTTACCGTGTAGGCATACAGGAAGAGCTGGTGTACCCGGCCTACATTATAAGCTGCACCAAGCACCGGACTAGCCAGGACACTAATATTTGGACTAAGGTTAGCCTGGTTAATCAAATAGGCATTCAGGTTATCGCATTGCTGCTGTACCCGATTAATATGCTCAGGTGACTGGCAGGGACTAATAAAATTGGAACCCGTCATGATTCTGATAATATCAATAACCTGCTCATAATTTAGTGCAGTTAGTTGGCTTAACAGGTAGCCAATTGTCTTTGGTGCATAATCCGCTTGTGCCAGCAGCTCCAGAAACGGCTGATAGATTTCCGGCTTTAAATCAAAAGTCCCTGCATAGCCAGTAACCTGATTTGGAATATGATTCAGTGGAGTTAACAGGACAATAGAAGTACTGAGTAATCTATTTTTCTGTTCAGCAAGGGTCAGGGCAACAGCACCACGCACAAACAGGTCTTTACGGAACTGACGATTAAAAAAGTAATCGCGGGTTTGCTCGCGTAGAATTGGATTTTCAATTGTGGTCAAAAACTCCAGCGCTTCTGCACTTAGATTTATGGAGTTAACGTGAGTAATTAAATCAGTTGTACAGGCATATTGCAGTTTGCCTGCATCCAGCTGACGGTTCACATCGCGAAATGATAATGCCTGCCAGTTTAAATTAAAGTATTCGTGGGCCAGATAGTAAGGGTCTTTATTTTTAAGGTTATTAAGGGTAGTGATGACCTGAGGCATGGCTTTGACATACTGCGGCTCAAGATTAAACAAGGACTGAGTAAAATTCAGGGATTGCTGAATACGGGTAAGCACATTGGTTTCAGTGGTGCCAAGTTGACTATAGCTGTCAAACAGTTCTTTGATCGGTAATACTGCGCTAATGCCGGGTAAGCAGTTATAGCTTAAATACACGACACCGCCCGGTTTTAGATGCTGTTTAATAAAATCAATAATAATGTCCTGATTGTGCGAACTGATCCAGCTCCAGATGCCATGCAGGCTAATGCTGGAAAATTGGGGTAAATCCGAGCGTGCAAGCAGTTGTTCAAAACTGTCATCAAAAACCCGCGCTTGGCTCCCTGCTGCTACGGCCAGTTTATTGGCATGGGCTGCATGAGCTGGATTAAAATCAGTACCCATATAGGTGCCTGGTATGGCTGCAGCATGAATATTAAGACTTACGCCCTGGCCAAAGCCTAGCTCACAGTGAAAACTATTTTCATCGGCGGACAATGAATCATGGCCGGAAAGCAATAGGCAGAAATTTTGAAAGGTTGGACTTAGATCTTTGTAGTAACCATAAGTATAGGCAACATCAGTAACATAGCCATCGCTCCAGATATTTTGCATGTTTTTGAATCCTGTTTGTACTTTGCTATTAGAATAAGTCTATTGATAAAGTGACTATAGTTAAAAATACAGCGTAAACGGAAGCCTGTAAAACTGGAAATATAAAAAAACCGTGCATATCAGTGGATAAACACGGTTTTGTGGGTTGATCCTGATTAAGCCAGCAATGCTAAAACCAGAAATTAACCAGATTCAAGACTTTATACCTTAGGGGCTTCCAGCTCATCTTCGGTATGGGTTTCCAGCGCATCCAGGTATTTTTCAGCATCCAGTGCTGCCATACAGCCTGACCCTGCTGATGTAATGGCCTGACGGTAGATATGATCGGCCACGTCACCGGCAGCAAACACGCCCGGTATATTCGTCGCTGTCGCATTTCCCTGTGTGCCGCTTTGTACCTTGATATAACCATTTTCCAGATGCAGCTGGCCTTCAAACAAACCGGTGTTGGGCTTATGGCCAATCGCAATAAACACGCCCTGTACATCCACGGTTTGTTGCGTATCGCCAGCAGTAGATTGCAGACGAACCGCATTGACACCACTGTCGTTACCCAGAATTTCATCGATCTGGTTGTTCCACAGAATGCTGATTTTGCCTTCTTTTTCCTTGATGAACAGTTGGTCCTGCAAAATCTTTTCCGAACGAACCTTGTCACGACGGTGTACCAGGGTAACATGACTGGCAATGTTGGCCAGATACAGGGCTTCTTCCACAGCGGTGTTACCACCACCCACCACCATCACTGGCTGGTTTTTATAGAAGAAACCGTCACAGGTTGCACAGGCACTCACGCCACGGCCCATGTATTCTTCTTCAGACGGCAGGCCAAGGTATTGTGCCGTAGCACCGGTGGCAATAATCAACGCATCACAGGTATATTCGCCGTCATCACCCACCAGACGGAAAGGACGCTGCTGCAAATCCACTTCATTGATGTGGTCATACACCAGTTCAGTGCCAAAGCGCTCGGCATGTGCCTGCATGCGTTCCATCAATGCCGGGCCGGTTAAACCATGCGGGTCACCAGGCCAGTTATCCACTTCAGTTGTAGTGGTGAGCTGGCCACCCTGTTGCAGGCCGGTAATGATCACTGGCTTTAGGTTGGCGCGCGCTGCATACACAGCGGCACTATAGCCTGCCGGGCCAGAACCCAATATCAGTAGACGAATGTGCCGGGAACTCATGGTTATTCCTTTTTTCAAATGTTTTACGGTTGTTCGGAATTATACGGCAGATCATTGCAAATGCCAGAAAGGAATCACAAGAAAATACATATCATCATAATCGGTTTTCCCGTTTTGGCAGACTGGCATGACCCGATCAGTTGCAGTGCAATAAAGTGGCTATTTACATCCATCCGCTAGACGCCACAGCCAGAACAGGTCAAACTTGGGAGTTATACTGGCTTTTCGGTATGATGCCTTTTGGCACACTGTTTTGATAACATGCCTTGATAAAAAGTAGTGCGCAGGGGCGCATGATGAGCGCATGGTAATTATGGCTAATTGTAGCTGATACTTGGTGGTAGGACATTAATGAACCCAGCAGCGGGCGCATATGCGCAGCGAATTTTACTGACAGTATTTCTGGCATCGTTTGGTATCTATTTGCTGATAGCAACCATCACCTATACCCCGTTTGATCCGGGCTGGACGCATGTGTCCAGTGACACGCTCACGGTGAGTAATGCCAGTGGGGTTGCAGGTGCCTGGATTGCCGATTTGCTGTATGGATTTTTTGGCCGTGCAGCGTTTTTGTTGCCGGTTTTTATTCTGATTGAAGCGATTCAGCTGTGGTGGCCGCACAGTTTTTTAAGCCGTCCGTTCCGCTTGGCAGCCGAAGTGTTTTTGCTGATGATCTTGGCGGCCCTGTTTAGCCTGCACTGGCTGGAACCAGCAGATACCTTAAGCAATGCCTCTGGCGGGATTATTGGTTATGAAATTGGCCGTAACCTGCTGGCGCTGATGGGCATGATTTTATCCACGGTGTTTCTGGTTGTATTGCTGCTGGTGATGGTCACACTGGCTTTTGGTATTCGCTGGGACAAGACCATGGATGGACTGGGTAAAATTCCCGGCCTGTTACAGGAACTGTTTTACCGCAATGTGCCGGAACGTGAAGCTGCACCTGATTTAACCATTGCTGATTTTGATAACAAAAGTTTTTCCACTAAGAATACTCAACAATCTAGCACTACCCAGACCGCCAGCACCTCTGGTCAAGCTTCACCGGAAGAACTGGAACCGGCAGAAAATGCTTCAGAAACTATTACAGCTTTCAATCCAGCTACTGAACCTCAGGTGATTCAAAGCGGGGAGCGCTGGGCTGCCCATAGTGCACAACCTGCCACCGCAGCCACAACAGTGGGAACACTGGGGGCGGCAAGCACAGCAGCCGTTGTTGCGCCAACCGCAACCAGCACGCTGGATCATCTAGCCGAACTGGTACAAAAAGCCGATCATGTGCTGGCTGAAACCAACACGCCGATTAGCCTGTCCACCAATGAGGCCACGGCACAGGTGATCAATACCCAGATTGAACCCAGTTTTGCCTGGCAGGATAATGATCTGCTGGATGAGTTACTGGGCACGCCTGAAAAAACATTTGCTGCTCCAGCGCCTGATGCATTTACTGCGGCAACCATTACTCATGCAGCGACTGGAGTTGCGGTTTCGTCCGATGCACTCGAACGCACCCTGAATATTTTTGAGCAGTCCTTGGTAGTGAAGCCTGAACCTGCCAGCGCACCTAATGAAACTCATGAGGCAGTTCATGGCAAGGATACCGATACAGTACAGCATGGTTTACCAGAATCCCAATTTGCTGAAAACCATGTACGACAATCATTAGATTCAGCCCATAATACTGATGCACCGCTAACCAATGCTTTAACTGCTGCAAGCCCGCAAGCTGTGGCTCAGCCCACAATTATTCAGCCAACACCACCGGCACAGCGTCCGTCTACCGAAGAAGACATTGAAGCCCTAATCAAGGAGTTTGGGCAAAATGAAACCGATCAGCAGGATGCACTGTCACCTTATCCGGACCCGGCCGAGACGTACGATGAATTTGATGCACCATTAAACGATGCCACTGGCCGACCCATGTCGCGTGCCATGCAGGTCATCCAGCATCGTGCCACCCTGCCACCTTTGCCGGGTCTTGACTTGCTGGACTTGCCAGACCCCAGCCGCAAAGTGAGCTACACCGCCGAGCAACTGGAGCGTTTGTCCAAGCTGCTGGAAATCAAGCTACAGGAATTTAATGTCAAATCCAAAGTGGTCGAAGCCCAGCCCGGCCCGGTAGTAACCCGTTTTGAGCTGGAACTGGCACCGGGGGTAAAAGCTTCCAAAGTCACCAATATTTCCCGCGATCTGGCGCGCTCCATGTCGATGGCATCCGTGCGTGTGGTGGAAGTGATTCCGGGCAAGCCGTACATTGGCATTGAAGTGCCGAATACCTCGCGTGAAATGGTACGTCTGATTGAACTGCTGGAAACACCCACCTATCGCGATCCGGCAGGCATGATTACCATGGCAATGGGCAAGGACATTGCAGGTCGTCCGGTACTCACAGACCTTGCCAAAGCACCGCACATGCTGGTGGCAGGGACAACCGGTTCGGGTAAATCGGTGGCGGTGAATGCCATGCTGCTGTCCATGCTGCTGAAATATACTCCGCAGCAATTGCGTCTGATCCTGATTGACCCCAAGCAGCTTGAACTGGCTAACTATGGCGATATTCCGCATTTGCTGACGCCCGTGGTAACTGACATGAAAGATGCTGTCAGCGCGCTGAACTGGTCAGTCAATGAAATGGAACGTCGCTATAAGCTGATGACTTTTTTAAAAGTGCGCAAGATTGATGAATTCAACCGTAAGGTCAATGAGGCGATTGAGCGCGGTGAGGATTTGCTGGATCCGACTTGGAAGCCGCTGGATAGCGCCGTGCAGGACAGGGCACCACGCCTGCAACCCTTGCCACTGATTGTAATTGTGGCCGATGAATTTGCCGACATGATCATGCAAGTGGGTAAAAAAGCTGAAGAGTTGATTACCCGCCTTGCGCAAAAATCACGAGCAGCGGGGATTCACCTGATGCTGGCCACCCAGCGTCCTTCGGTTGATGTCATCACAGGTTTGATTAAAGCCAATATTCCAACCCGTGTGGCCTTACGCGTCAATAGCAAAATCGATTCCCGTACCATTCTGGATGGCGGCGGCGCTGAGGATCTGCTGGGTCATGGCGACATGCTGTTTTTGGCACCGGGCAAAATCGAACCGGAGCGGGTACATGGCGCGTTTATCAGTGATGATGAAGTCAACCGGATTTGTGATGCCTGGCGCGAGCGTGGCAGCCCAGATTATGTCGACGACATTTTAACGCCGTATGATGAAGATGGTGGCTCCAGCCGTGGTTTTGAATCCGAGGATGGCGGCAGCGCTGACCGTGACCCGATGTATGATCAAGCCGTGCAGTTTGTACTAGAAACCCGCAAATGTTCAGCTTCGGCTTTGCAGCGCAAGTTTAGCCTTGGCTATAACCGTGCCGCGCGCCTGATTGATAATATGGAAGACGCGGGCATCATTAGTCCGATGGGACCCAGTGGCAAGCGGGATATTCTGGTTTGATGGCTAACTGCATATGTCATACAGTAATTCTAAATATTTATCACAGGATCAGCTTTTTGAATTATTAGCTGATTTTGATGATACAGAAGATATCGAAATTATTTATATCAGATATCGGCAAAGGCAGGAAATTCATACTCTTGAAAAGATTTCTTTCAACAATTTAAAAGAATTAATAGTCAACGCTTTGGATGAAGGTCATATTTTTGGAGGGGATATCCAGATCAACCTTCTTGGCTTATCACAGAAACTCATCGGGCACCATGATGGTATATTTTGGCTGGCAGCATTGTAAACTTGTAGAGACAGGCTGATTGATAAAAGGGACGTTTTGGTTTAATTAGATGAACGAAGCCACATATCAAAAGCAACTGATCCAATGGCTTTTACAGGATCAGCAGCGTATGCAGATTTTGCAAATCGCTGCTGATTTTTGCGAGAACAATCATTTAACAGAATGGGGTCTGGCCGCAGGTTTTGTTAGAAATCTGGTCTGGGATCATCTGCATAATTACACTGATGCAACTGCACTGAATGACATTGACCTGATCTATTTTAATTCTGCAAACACTCTTGAGCACATTGACCTAAAGTTTGAGCAGGAATTAAAGCAGCGATTGAATATCAACTGGTCAGTCAAAAATCAGGCACGCATGCATATTCGTAATCATGATTTGCCTTATAAAAATATCGCTGATGCCATAAGCTACTGGCCCGAAGTAGAAACTGGTGTAGCTGTGTTGATACGTCATCATCAGATTGAAATAATTGCGCCTTTTGGCCTGGCCTCATTATTTAAAGGTCATATTAGCCTTAATGCAAAGAGGCCCAAACCTAAAGTATTCCAGCAAAGAATTCAGCAAAAAAGATGGCTGGCGCAATGGCCAAACTTGCAAGTTAAGCTGCGTTAAAACATCTTACTCTTTCACTTCAACCGGTTTACTGTGCTCCACATCAACATTTAATAAATCACGGGTTTTAAAATAGGTCAGCGCTGCCACTAGCAAAGTAATCGTGCCACCCAGGATAGTTGCTGGAATTACGGTTAAATAACGCGCTGCCACGCCGGATTCAAATGCGCCCAGTTCATTGCTGGATGACACGAACATACCATTCACCGCAGCCACACGACCCCGTAGGTTTTCAGGTGGAAAGATCTGCAAAATAGTTTGCCGTACCACCACGCTAATACTGTCAAAGGCACCGGTTAGTGCCAACGCCAATAGCGACAGCCACATGGTAGTGGAAAAGGCAAATACTAGCGTAAAAACTCCAAAGCCAGCAACGGCCAGCAACATATTGCGCCAGGCATGCTGAGTGGGCGGATACTTGGCCAGAAGCACCATCATCAACAATGCGCCAACTGAGGGTGCAGCACGCAGCAGGCCAAGCCCTTCAGCACCCACCTTTAAAATATCATCGGCATAAATGGGCAGCAGGGCAACCACACCGCCAAACAGCACCGACACCAGATCCAGCGAAATCGACCAGAAAATAATCTTGGTTTTAAAAATAAAGCGGAAGCCTTCACTTAAGCTCAGCAGCACACTGTCATGTTCAATCGGTGGAAAACTGCGGCGTTTAAGCAGAGCCAGCAGCACACTACACATCAGTAATAGACCCGTTACCAGATACAAAGTGGGATGTAAGCCCAGATAACCCAGCAACAAACCACCTGTGACTGGCCCCAGCACCACTGCACTTTGCCAGCCAATAGTTGTCCAGGTGGCCGCATTGGGGTAAAGGTTGCGCGGCACCAGAAAGGGTTTGAGAGATGTAACGGCTGGACTATAAAAACCACGAATGGTTCCCATCAGGAAAATAATGCCATATACCCCCAACGAGAGTTGCTGTGCAGTTAAATGGCCGTGCTCGTGACTACTAAATAGGGCTGATAATACCAGTGGCAAAGGCAGCGACAGCACCATGCAAATTTGCATAATAATCTGGCGGTTATAACGGTCAGCAAAATAGCCACCCCACAATGACAGTGCAATGAAGGGAATAGCTTCAGCCAGTCCAATAAAGCCTAGCACTAACGGATCACGCGTGAGGTGATATAGCGCGTAGGCCACAATAACTTCCTGCATCAAGATAGCCAGCGTCAGGCAAAACTGATTAATCGTCACAATGGAAAAATCACGGTGACGCAGGGCAGCAAAAGCGTCGTGTGGTGCAGCAGGTGAAGTAGACATTATTGAACGTGGGTACAAAAGCAATTCTGACGTCTATCATAAAAATTAAGCCAGACTTAAGATAGCGGTTTTTTTGGGTAATTCTGTTTAATACCAAGGTTAAGCATCAGCAATATGTCTTAGCCGTGAAACAAGAATTTCTGTATGAAAAGCCGTGCTTTTTTTTTATGCAAAAATCAATTAAACTATGCGCCCCCTACCTGCAAGCCGTCTGTAATGGTGCAACGTGCTGAACAGGTGCTCAAAGAGGTTGTTATGGCTAAAGTTAAGATGAAAACTCGCCGTGGTGCAGCAAAACGCTTTAAAGCGACTGCAAATGGCTTTAAGCGCAAGCAAGCATTCAAGCGTCACATTTTGACCAAGAAATCTCCTAAGCGTATTCGTCAATTGCGCGGCTGTGTAATGGTTCACGTAAGTGACGTTGCATCAGTTCGTCGTATGTGTCCATACATCTAAGGAGAAATTAAATGGCTCGTGTAAAACGTGGTGTAGTGGCTCATCGTCGTCACAAAAAAATTCTTGCCCGTGCTAAAGGCTACTATGGTGCGCGTTCGCGTGTTTACCGCGTAGCGTTCCAGGCGGTAATCAAAGCAGGTCAATATGCGTACCGTGACCGTCGCCAGAAAAAACGCCAATTCCGCGCACTGTGGATTGCCCGTATTAACGCTGGTGCCCGTCAGAATGGTCTGTCATACAGCCGCCTGATTTCCGGCCTGAAAAAAGCGCAAGTGACTATCGACCGTCGTGTGCTGGCTGATATTGCCATGCATGACAGCGTTGCATTTGCTGCGATTGCATCTCTGGCAAAACAGAATCTGGCGGCTTAATTCGTCAATCTGTACTGCTTAAGTGCAAGAAAGCCGCCTTCACAGAGGCGGTTTTTTATTTTAAAAAAGAAAAAATTAAATTAATAAGTAGGATCAAAATGCAATCAATTTATTCTGTGGAGGCACTACAAAAATCACTTCATAAAGGCTTAAAGCCTAAATACATATTTTTTTGGGGACATCAGCAAAAAGCAAACCAGATAGATAAAAGCTGTTTTAGCCAATGGTATCCAGCAAAATTTGAGATAGCTGGTCAAACCTTTTTAACGGCTGAGCATTATATGATGGCAGAAAAAGCCAGGTTGTTTAAGGACGAGCAAACCTATCAACTGATTCTCGCTGTAAAGTCAGCAGCTCATGCCAAGGCTTTAGGTCGAGAGGTTAAAAATTTTAATGAAATAGTCTGGCAGGAAAACAGGTTTAATATCGTTGTTAATGCAAATCTGGCCAAATTTTCACAGAATCCAGCTTTGAAAGAGTTTTTACTAAACACTGGTCAGCGAATTCTGGTAGAGGCTTCGCCAGTGGATAAAATTTGGGGTATTGGTTTAGCTGAAGATCATGAGTTTGCAAAATTACCTGTAAAATGGCGTGGCTTGAATCTTTTAGGGTTTGCTCTTATGAAAGTTAGAGATCAGTTAAAATTAGAGATGGTATAATCAGTTATGGTCAATATTATCAAGCGCGGTGGTTTTCGCGAACAGGCCGCCCGGCAATTAAAATATAAAAATTCGGTGAATCAACGTGCCGATATTACTGCACAAAAGGCCTATCAGCCTTTGCATCACACTGATGAAGCAGTGCAAGACAGTACCACGCCGCCTGATCCAGTTCCGGTAGATAATAGGGATGACGTATCCAGTCATTCTTCCACTGAACACGATGCAACCCATAGAAGCACCTACAAAAATACCTAAGCTGTCGAAAAATCTTACCAATTGCCAAGCCCTTCAATTCAAAGGCATCACTATCCCACCCAAAAAACTGTTAAAATAATCGGCTAACTTAAGTCATCACTGACTTATTTTTTATATTAAATTGATCAGAGAACCCCCATGTCACAAGAAAGCATGTCACTGGACAACCTGAAAGACGATGCACTGGCCGCCATTGGTGCCGCCCAGGACTTGAATCAACTTGACCAAGCACGCGTTCAATTTACAGGCAAAAAAAGTCAGTTGGCAGAGTTTTCCAAGGGGTTAGGCGCATTAGACCCCGAGCAAAAAAAAGTGCAGGGTGCAGCGATTCATGCCGTGCGTGAAGCCATTAATGCCGCGTTAAACAGCAAGCAGGCCGAGCTACAGCAGGCAGCGCTCAATGCCAAACTGGTCAGCGAAACCATAGATGTGAGTTTGCCGGGACGTGGTCAGGCCATTGGCAGTATTCATCCGGTGACGCAAGTGCAGGAACGCATCAGCAACTTTTTTACCCGTGCCGGTTTTGTAGTGGAGCGCGGGCCGGAAGTCGAAGATGATTATCATAACTTTGAGGCACTGAATATTCCGGGCCACCATCCGGCACGTGCCATGCACGACACTTTTTATTTTGACGCGCATCATCTGCTGCGCACCCATACCAGTTCGGTGCAGATTCGCACGATGGAAACGCAAGGTCTGCCGATCCGCATTATTTGTCCGGGCCGGGTGTATCGCTGCGATTCCGACCAGACCCATTCGCCGATGTTCCATCAGATTGAAGGTTTGGTGATTACTAAAGACACCAGTTTTGCCGAGCTTAAAGGCTTGATTATTAACCTGCTCAATGAGTTCTTTGAAAAAGAACTGCAGGTGCGTTTCCGTCCGTCCTACTTTCCATTTACTGAACCCAGTGCTGAAGTGGACATTATGGATGAGCGCGGACGCTGGCTGGAAGTCATGGGCTGCGGCATGGTACATCCGAATGTGCTTAAAAGCTGTGGCATTAACCCGGAAGAATACAAGGGCTTTGCCTTTGGCCTCGGCGTTGAGCGCTTTGCCATGCTGCGTTATGACGTCAAAGACTTACGCCTGTTTTTCCAGAATGATGTGCGCTTTTTAAGCCAGTTTAGCTAAGCCCTGATTACTCCCTCTAGCTCCCTCTCTTACCAAGCAAAGCTTCTCAGGGGAGAACTCCCTCCCTTGTTAAGGGAGGGTGAAAACATCACACAGAATTTAAGAAAAGAATTTAGGAATTTGCGGTTATGAAAATTAGTGAAAACTGGTTACGGTCATGGGTTAATCCAGCCGTTGACAGCGATGTACTGGCCCATCAGCTCACCATGGCTGGCTTGGAAGTAGATGACAGCAGCACAGTTGCCAAGCCTTTTACTGGCGTTGTCGTGGGTGAAGTACTGACGGTTGAGCAGCATCCCGATGCAGACCGTTTGCGCATAACCACCGTTAATATTGGTAGTGGTGAGCCACTGCAAATTGTCTGTGGTGCACCGAATGTGGCTGTTGGTCTAAAGGTGCCTGTTGCAACCATTGGTGCAGTTCTTCCCGGCGACTTTAAAATTAAGAAAGGCAAGCTGCGTGGTGTGGAGTCACATGGCATGTTGTGTGGCGCATCTGAAATTGATCTGGAAGACAGTGTTAATGGCTTGCTAATCCTGCCACAGGATGCGCCAATTGGGACGGATATCCGGGATTATTTAAAACTGGATGACCGTGTCATTGAAATCAGCATTACCCCAAACCGTGGCGATTGTTTCAGCATAAAAGGAATTGCACGCGAGCTGGGGGTAATTAATAATCTGGCAGTCACGCCAGTTGAAATCCAGCCAGTCACAGCAACAATTGCCGACAAGAAGCAGGTTCAGCTGCACAGTGCAGGCTGCCCTCGCTACGCTGGCCGTGTAATTAACAACATTAATGCACAAGCCAAAACGCCGCAGTGGATGGTAGACGCCCTAAGCCGTTCCGGTATTCGTGTGCATAGTGTGCTGGTTGACATTACCAATTATGTGCTGCTGGAACAGGGCCAGCCGTTGCATGCTTTTGACCTCAGCAAAATTGAAGGTGATATTCAGGTTCGTCAGGCCAAGCCGCAGGAAAAGCTCAAGCTGCTCAATGAACAGGACATTGAGCTGGCTGATGATGTGCTGGTGATCAGTGATGATCATAAAGTGCTGGCAATGGCTGGGATCATGGGTGGACTGGACAGCAGCGTAACAGATAGCACCACTGACATTTTTCTGGAAAGTGCGTTCTTTGATCCCTTGGCCATTGCAGGGCGTGCCCGCCGTTATGGCATGCATACCGATGCCTCACAACGTTATGAGCGTGGCGTTGATTTTGAACTGGCCATGCCCGCCATTGAGCGTGCGACCCAGTTGATTTTGCAACTGGCTGGCGGTGAAGCCGGTGAAGTGGTTCTGGTAGAGCAAGCAGATGCCTTGCCCAAGCGTTTGCCGATTGCCTTAAGCTTGGCGCAAGTCAACCAGTTACTGGGCTATGAAGTAGCTGCCGATTTTGTAGAGCAAACCTTAAGCCGCTTGGGAATGCAGGTGAATGGTAATGGCAATAATGAGAACAAGGGCTGGGAAGTTATTCCGCCGTCTTACCGCTTTGACATTGCCATCAAGGAAGACCTGATTGAAGAAGTTGCCCGCATTTATGGCTATGATAATATTCAGACCAAAATGCCGGTGCTTGAAATTGAACTTAAGCCTGCGCAGGATCGCTTAAGTATTCAGCAATTGCGCCAGGCCCTGGTTAGCCTGGGTTATCAGGAAGCCATTAGCTTTAGCTTCAGTGATGAAAAGCTGGAAAAGCAGTTAAACCCTGAAGTAAAACTGCTGAAGCTGGCCAACCCAATTTCCAGTGAACTGGGCGCCATGCGCAGTACTTTATTGTCCAGCCTGATTCCATCGGTGCAATACAACCTGAATCGCCAGCAAAGCCGGGTGCGCCTGTTTGAAACGGGTCTGCGCTTTGATTATGAACAGGCCACAGGAATTCAGGATTTAAAACAAATTCCGACACTGGCTATGATTGCCACGGGTACTGCTATTCCTGAACAGTGGCATGCCAAAGCCCAGTCCATGGATTTTTATGATTTAAAGGGTGAGATCGAACGAATTCTGGCATCTGCGCGGCTGGCGGCTGCGTTTAAACCCAGCTCGCTCCCCTGGTTACATCCAGGGCAAAGTGCCAATATCGTGGTGCAAGGACAAGTCATTGGTTATTTGGGCCGGTTACATCCTGCCTTGGAAGATCAGCTTGATCTAGGCAAAACCTGGGTCTGTGAAGTTGATCTGGATGTGCTTTTGCAACCTTATGTATCTAATTTTACAGAATTATCACGTTTTCCTACGGTTCGACGTGATATAGCTATTTTAATCAGTGCTAATATTACTATTGACCAAATTCAGCATACGATTCAATCAGCTGCAGGTGAATGGTTAATCCAGAGCTGGTTATTTGATGTGTACACTGGACAGGGCATTGAAGTAGGGCAACGTTCACTGGCGTTTGCACTGCTGTGGCAACATCCGGAGCGCACATTGGAAGATGCTGAAATTAAGGAAGGAATGCAGCGTGTTATTGATGCGTTGCAAGATACGTATAAGGCGACTTTGAGGGCATCATGACTGCACTAACAAAAGCCGAAATGGCCGATCATTTAAGTGAAAAAACCGGTCTTAATCGCCGGGAAGCCAAACAATTGGTAGAGCTATTTTTTGATGAGATCAGTCAGGCACTTATTGCAGGCGATCAGGTAAAGCTCTCAGGGTTTGGGAATTTTGAACTGCGCGACAAGCGTCAGCGTCCAGGCCGCAATCCTAAAACTGGAGAGGAAATTCCCATTACTGCGCGCCGTGTGGTGACGTTCCGTGCTGGCCAGAAGTTTCGTCAGCGGGTAGAGCAGGAACAATACGACGAATGATGTTGTGTTGTGACAAGATGATAATCGTAGAAGAGCAGCTAAAGGCTGCTTTTTTATTGGCGAGTTGTTAGAAATAAAGCGATTAAAAATAAAATAGAAGATTTCTGAACGAATCAATAGACAATAAAAAAGAGAGCTAAAAAGCTCTCTTTTTTTGAAACTGTAACTATTACTGAGCAGCAGCTGGAGCTGTAGTAGTAGTAGTAGCGTCGGTAGCAGCTGGAGTAGCGGCAGTGTCAGCAGCAGCTGGAGCAGCAGCATTGTTAGCACTGTCAGCAGCAGCGTTAGCAGCGTCGTTAGCAGCATCGGCAGCGTTGCCAGCAGCGTCAGCAGCAGCAGCGGTAGCGTCAGCGGTAGCGTCGGCAGTAGTAGCAGCAGCAGCGTCGGTAGCAGCAGTAGCAGCATCAGCAGCGGCAGCAGAAGCTTGAGCAGCAGAGTCTTGGGCTTCAGCAGCGTGTTCGTCAGCTTTTTTTGAACAACCAACGAAAGCTAAAGAAGCAGCAATAGCAGCAGCGATTGCGATTTTTTTGATTTGCATGGCATCACTCTCACAAAAGAAATAAGGTTTTCGAAAACCACAAATTAATCTGTTTCTTGCTTATTGCTATCCGTTGCCTTACGGTGAGGACACAGCGCAAGGGTCAGATTAAATGGTGCAGCAATCCTAGCACTGGTTTTTGGAAAAAACTACTCCCTTTTTGATTATTTTTATTAAAATTAATCACTTTGTTTGGCATTGATGAAGATAAGCCGACTGGCATTCTGGTGTTCTGCAGCCTTCAACGCACTCATCATTTGCATTAAAATGTCTTCAAGTGCAATTTCCTGTTCAAGTGGCACAGGGCAAACGCCATATTGAATGCCAAATTCTGGCTGCTGTATTTGCATTTCATCCTTGACCAAGCCCAATGCCTTGACCACATGACCAGTCTGTGCCGCGCTGGTATCACATAACAGCACAGCCAGATGATGCCGATCCAGTTGTACCAGTACATCACATTTACGCAAACGATTTTTATAGCTTGTAAATAATTGCCTTATGGCTTCTTTTTGATGACGTGAGCCGGCTTTAACCCGAATCATCAGTAAACTGAGTGGAATCTGATTACGTTGATGATAAGGATAGAGATAGGTTAAAGCATCAACCAATTGTTTTTTTTCTAGAATGCCACTATTTAATGCACTTTTTAGATCATGGGCACTGCTTTGTAAATGATGCTTAAAACAGTGCAAATATCCCAAGGCAAAAATACTGCAACCTGTTAAATGAACGGGCTGTAATTGACTATTGGTTAAAGTGTTATAAAAAAAACCTGCAATCACGGCAGCTAATAGATAGCTGGCACTCATGGCTGTTAAAAATGAAATTTTCAGGTCACTAAAAGCAGCAATCACAAAGGTTATTGCCATTACCAGAATAATACTGGCCTGATTGGGCAGCAAAAACAGCAGACTTAAGGCAAAACAGTAGTCCAGTGCAATCCCCAGATAAAAAATCCAGGCGCTGGTGGGACGAAACAGCATGGACAGATAATGAATAGTGGCTAAAACGCCGTATGCTGCTAAAGCAGTGTAAATATTCTGATCAATAAAGATTATTGAAAAATCGGGCTGGCTATCAACCTGCCAAGCCAGTGTGGCAATCAGTAACAGGCGTATTATCAGTAGCACGCCCTGGAATTGCCGGCTGTGTTTTAATTCCTGTAGGGAGTGCAATGATAGTAAAGGCGACATACGTGTGGAATCATGTGAATAAATGAATAAACCGGAATTAGGCAATAGCGGTTTATGCCATTAATTCTGGAAAAAGCATCATAGCATGTTAGGACGATAGCGCGTCAAAACCCGAGATTGGCAAAGTTCATTTCAACCAGTATTTAGCTGGAAAATGAATTAATCGGCCTGGTTGTTGTGCTAAGCACCATGATTTCAATAAAAAGGCACTTTAACGCAAGCATTAAAGTGCCTTTGGAAGCAGCAATCCTTAAGTTGAGGACTTACGCTTCATCTGGTCAAAAAACTCATCATTGGTTTTAGAGTCTTTCATACGATCCAGCAGGAATTCAATGGCAGCCAGTTCATCCATTGGATGCAATAACTTACGCAGAATCCAGACCTTACGTAGATTGTCTTCGTCCATCAGGCGCTCTTCACGGCGAGTACCTGATTTCTTGATATTCATGGCCGGGAAGACGCGTTTTTCAGCAATACGGCGATCCAGATTGATTTCCTGGTTGCCTGTTCCCTTGAATTCCTCAAAAATCACTTCGTCCATTTTGCTGCCAGTATCAATCAAGGCTGTAGCAATAATGGTAAGGCTGCCGCCTTCTTCGATGTTACGCGCTGCACCAAAGAAGCGTTTTGGGCGTTCCAGCGCATGGGCGTCCACACCGCCAGTTAGGACCTTGCCAGATGATGGAATCACGGTATTGTAGGCGCGGGCCAGACGGGTAATCGAATCCAGCAGAATTACCACATCCTTTTTATGCTCAACCAGACGCTTGGCTTTTTCAATCACCATTTCAGCCACTTGAATATGGCGTGCTGGTGGTTCATCAAAGGTGGAAGCAACCACTTCGCCACGTACGGTGCGTTCCATTTCGGTAACTTCTTCCGGACGTTCATCAATCAGCAAAACAATCAGGAAAGCTTCTGGATTGTTGCGGGTAATGGACTGTGCAATGCTTTGCAGCAGCATAGTTTTACCGGCTTTTGGCGGTGCAACAATAATAGAGCGCTGACCTTTACCAATGGGGGCAATCAGGTCAACCACGCGAGAGGTTAAGTCTTCAGTAGTGCCGTTACCCAGTTCCATAATCATTTGTTCGGTTGGAAACAGGGGCGTCAGGTTTTCAAACAGAATCTTGTTACGTGAATTCTCTGGGGTATCGTAGTTAATCTGGTTAACTTTGAGCAGGGCAAAATAGCGCTCGCCTTCTTTGGGAGGACGAATGGTGCCAGTAATGGTATCGCCCGTGCGCAGGTTAAAGCGGCGGATTTGCGAAGGACTTACATAGATATCGTCCGGGCCAGCCAGATAAGAACCAGCGGCCGAACGTAAAAATCCGAAACCGTCCGATAAAATCTCCAGAACGCCATCACCAAAAATTTCTTCGCCATTCATGGCATGTCGTTTGAGAATCGCAAAAATAATGTCTTGCTTGCGATTACGCGCCATGCCTTCAAGACCCATGAACTCGGCAATTTGAATGAGTTCACCAATTGGTTTTTTCTTCAGTTCAGTAAGATTCATAGAGGTTCAGATGTGGATAAAAATAGGGGATACAAACGCAGCAACAGATTGCAAGGGTGCGCCTCGGTAAAATAAGGATGTACAAAAATGCATTTTTACCTGCTTTATGCTGAGCAAGTTAAAAACCACCAGTAGATAACGAAAGCGAAAAGTCGAAAGACAATTTCAGGTGCCGAACGGCTATTCTCCGAATGATAAAAATGATTCCATCATTCAAGCGGCAAGTGACTTGCCTTAATCTTCATGACACTATAAAACCCTGATCCTGCATTTGTCAATATTTGTTCAATGTCAACTTGTCAAAACTCATTAGACTTTTTGCCTGGCTTTAATTGTTGGCCAGCTTGCTGAGCAATATTGGCAATGAAATCAAGCTTAATCAGGTCGTAAGAAGTTGGCTTAAGCAAAGTTTTGATATTGAATGCAGAAATTAAAATATTAAAAATAAATTGATGGGGGAAGTATTAAGCGGATACCGCAGGAAAATACCGTCCGTGAACAGGATCAGGGACGGTAAAGCGTCATTGTTTCGTTAGAAGCAACAATCTGGGCTTAGATATTCTGGTCGATGAATGCAGCCAGTTTGGAGCGTGGCTGTGCACCGACTTGCTGGGCAACGGCCTGGCCATCTTTGAAAATCAGCAGGGCAGGAATATTACGGATGTTGTACTGAACCGCTGTGTCTTCACAAGAGGTGACGTCAACTTTAACAATCTTCAGCTTGCCATCATATTCGTTGGCTAAATCTTCCAGTACAGGAGCAATGGCTTTACAAGGTGCACACCAGCCAGCCCAGAAGTCTACCAGTACAGGCACATCAGACTCTAACACGTCTGCTTTAAAATCTTGGTCAGTTGTATTGACGATACCAGTCATAATTTTACTCCGGTGATATAATGGATCATGCTACAGATGATGATGTATATCATTAAACGCATGATACCGCTAAGGTTTGCTTATTGTCAGTGACATTGATAATTTTGTCCAATGGATGCTTTCGATTTTGTGTATCGTTTTAGGCAATCAATTGTTTTTTGAGTATTGATGCTGTCAGAACCTGGATATGCGATAAACTGGTTTCACATAGTGCCAATACTGGCTTTTCTTTCCTAAAAGGGTGCTTTACCCTGTATGGGCTTAGGGTGGAGTAAATAAATCAACATGTCTGATTTTCTAGCAGAAGAAGAGTTACTGGCAGCCATTGATATGGGCTCAAACAGTTTCCATCTGGCGATTGCCCGTCTGGATCATGGCGAAGTACGCAAAGTGGCGTCCATGTCAGAAAAAGTCCAGCTGGCGGCAGGGCTTGATGAAAATAACCATCTGAATGAAGCTGCCCAGCAACGTGGTCTGGAGTGTTTGAGCCGCTTTGTGGGACGTCTTGGCGCGGTAACGCCCAACCGGCTTAGAATTGTGGCCACCAATGCCCTGCGGCAGGCAGAGAATTCACAGGAATTTATGCAGCGCGCTGCCGAGATTTTACCAAAGCCCATTGAAATCATTGCAGGCCGTGAAGAAGCCCGGCTGATTTATCTCGGAGTGTCGCATACCATGGCCAATGGCGGACGCCGCTTGGTGGTGGATATTGGTGGCGGTTCTACCGAGTTTATTATTGGTGAGGACTTTGAACCGATTCACACCGAATCGCTGCAAATGGGCTGCGTGGCCTATACCAAGGCTTTTTTTGCTGATGGCAGCATTAGTCCCAAGGCCTTTGAACGGGCAGTGGCGGCAGCCAAAAAGGAAATCCGGGCAATTGCCAGCACTTATCAGGCCACTGGCTGGGATACGGTGGTTGGTTCCAGTGGCACCATCAAGGCCTGCCGTCAGGTGCTGGTGAGCCTTGGCCTGAGCGATGCGCAGGAAAATATTCTGTATGAAGGCTTGCAGGTGCTTAAAGACCGCCTGCTAAAGGTCAGTGACATTAAACAAATAGATTTTGAGGGCTTGCGCGATGACCGCCGTGCCGTATTGCCCGCTGGTCTGGCAATTTTATGGGCTATTTTTGATGTGCTCAAACTGGACAAGATGGCCTATTCCGATGGTGCACTCCGTGAAGGCGTGATGTATGACCTGCTGGGCCGCTTCCGCCATGAAGATATTCGTGACCGCAGTGTGCAGGCAATGATGGCCCGCTATCATGCTGATCAGCGTCAGGCCGAGCGGGTAGTGAATACCGCACGGCATTTGTTTGAACAGGTTGCTCCTGACTTGCAACTGGATGCAGACAGTGCCGATTTGTTGCGCCGTGCTGCGTATCTCCATGAAATTGGCCTGGCGATTAGTCATGGTGGCTATCATCGTCATGGGGCCTATCTGTTACAACATTCGGATATTCCCGGCTTTTCACAGGTGGATCAAAGCCGTCTGGCTCTGCTGGTAGCAAATCATCGCCGCAAGCTCAAGGCTGAACAACAGGAACAGGTACTGAAAAGTGGTGGCTTGCCATTGCTGCATTTGTGCCTGTTGTTGCGTCTGGCGGTTTTATTGCACCATAGCCGCAGTGACCAGCAGGTGCCGGAAGTGCAGCTTAGTGTTAAAGACAGCCACACCTGGCAACTGGGCATTAATGACCACGGCCAAGCCAATTTGTTATTCCTCACCGATTTGCAGGAAGAACAGCAACAATTTGCGCACTGGGGGATTCATCTGGAAATCCTGAATACAGCCCCAACACTTCATACATCGCCACTTCATACACCGGGGCAGGAGGCATAATAAATTGATGAAAGCGGAACCCAATGTGCTCGCTGCCTGGAAAACAGTGCAGATTGCAAGGCATCCCGAACGGCCACAGTTTCTGGATTATGTCAGTGAACTGTTTAGTGAGTTTGATCCGCTGCATGGAGATCGCCTGTACGGTGACGATGGTGCCATGATTGGCGGTCTGGCCCGTTTTGATGGCCAGCCGGTAATGGTACTGGGACAGCATAAGGGCCGGAGTACCCGTGAACGCCTGCAGCACAATTTTGGCATGTGTAATCCCGAAGGTTATCGCAAATCACTGCGCCTGTTTGAAATGGCCGAGCATTACGGCCTGCCGGTTTTTACCTTTATTGACACCATGGGTGCTTATCCGGGCGTGGGTGCCGAGGAGCGCGGACAGGCGGAAGCGATTGCACGCAATCTGGCGGCATTGTCACGCCTGAAAGTTCCGGTAATTGCCACGGTGATTGGCGAGGGCGGTTCTGGCGGCGCGGTGGCAATTGGAGTGGCAGACCGGGTGATCATGCTGTCACACAGTATTTATTCAGTAATTTCCCCTGAAGGCTGTGCGGCCATTTTGTGGAAAACCAATGAAAAGGCAGCTCAGGCCAGTGAAGCCATGGCCATTACCGCAGATCGTTTATACAGTCTGGGTATTGTGGAGCATGTCATTGATGAGGGCGAAGGCGCGCATTTACAGCCGCTTGTGGTAATGGAACGCTTGCATCAGGTATTGCGTGATTCGCTGGATGAACTGTTATTAATGGAGAGTGAAGCGCGATGCCAGGCACGCTATCAACGTCTGATGCGTTTTGGCAGCAGCCAGTTACAAAACAGCTCCAGCAGCAACTAAACCAGTTTGCGCCACATCAGCAATTTCTGGTGGCGTGCAGTGGTGGCCGTGATTCCTTGAGTTTGGCCTGCGCACTGCATTTGCTGTGTCCGGGCCGGGTTCGTGTTGCCCATATCAATCATCAATTGCAGGCCCCTTCTACCCAGTGGGCCAACTGGCTGGCAGTGCAATGCCAGCAATGGCAGCTTCCTTGTATCATTCAGCCTGTGGCGGTGGCGGCTGGTAACCTTGAGGCCGAAGCCCGCAAGGTTCGTTATCAGGCTTTATTTAAACTGCTGCAAAATAATGAAATCCTGGTGTTGGGCCATCATCAGCAGGATCAGGCCGAAACCCTGTTTTTGCGCATGCTGTCCGGCAGCGGGGTAAAAGGCTTGTCGGCCATGAAAACAAGCGAGCAGCGCCAGCTTGAGTCTGGACAAAGTGTAGTGTTATGGCGGCCATTACTGGCATGTTCGCGTCAGCACATTACCGAACTGGCGGCATTAATTTGCCCGGACTATATTGATGATCCAGCGAATGATCAGGATAATTTTGACCGGGTATTTTTGCGTCAGCAGGTTTGGCCATTACTCAAAAGCCGCTGGCCTGCCATGGATAGCACGCTGAACCGCACTGCTGTGCTGATGCAGGATAGTCAGGAGATTTTACAGGAAGTCCTGATGCAGGACTGGTTGCAGTGTGGCGACCACAATGTACTGAATATTCATGCCCTTGAACGGTTAAGCCAGCCAAGGCAGCGCTTGTTATTGTTACGCTGGATGCAGGGCGCTGAGCAATATGCACCGGCTTTTCATCTGGTTGAAGAAGTTCGGCAAACCCTGCTCAATGCGCGGCAGGATGCAACCCCAAAGGTAGAATGGCAGGGCTGGCAATTCCGGCGTTACCAGCATCAAATTTATCGTCTGCCACAGCAATTGCCAAAAGCACAGGATTTACAGGTGCAATGGCCCTGTAGACAAGTACTTGAATTACCCACAGGTCAGTGGCAATGGCAGCAACAGGAACTTGGTTTTCCGACGCAAGTCATGGAGCAGCCATTTTTATTGCAGGCCCGTCGTGGCGGTGAGGTCATGCATGTGCAGGGACGGGCTGGTCACTGGCCGCTAAAAAAATGTTTGCAGGAAGCCAAAATTCCGCCATGGCAACGTGAGCAGGTACAGCTTTTATATGCCAAAGATCAGCTTTTAGGCGTATTTACGGCGCAAGGTTTTTGGCTCAATCAGCAGCAACCTCTGGTTAAGGGTGGCTGGTTACCCATTTTGACACCTTCAACAATCAATTTAAAACAGGATGCACCGCAACATGAAAAATAATACAGGTGAACTGAACAGGCAGGCAAAAGGATTTTTGCCGTATTTAAGCAATCAGGTGCAGTATGCACAGCGGGTATTGGGTTCGCAGCGCATTCAGCCCATTACCCAAAGCAACTGGTATCAGCCACGTGAAACGGTACCAGGTAACCCGGCAGGACAGCCGGCATTTTTACCGTTAACCGAGCAGTTTCCGTTATCAGCCCAAGGCTGGCACAACATTGACCAGTATTTATTAAACCATCAGACCCGTGCCTTTCTGGTGCTGTGGAAAGGGCAACTGGTGCATCAGTTTTATCATCAGTTTAAGCCGCATTATCAGTTTAATTCGATGTCAATGCTCAAGACACTGGTGGCATTGTTAATTGGAATTGCCATTGATCAGGGGTTGATTGCAGGAGTTCATGTAAAAGCGGCTGAGTTTTTGCCGGAATGGCAACATGATGCGCGCCGTAACATTACCATTGAGCATTTGCTCAGCATGCAGTCGGGGCTTAAAAGTGACGTTAAGCTGGATGCCAGAACCTGGGTGTTACCGGTGATTCCATTATATCTGGGCAATGATATTGAGCGCACGGCGCTGGCCTTACCTGCGGTTGCGCCGCCGGGACGCTATTTTGAATATAATAATTACAACACCCAGCTATTGGGCATTATTTTACAGCGTGCCTCAGGTTTAACGGCTGCACAATTTATCAGCAAGTATTTGTGGCAGCCATTACACTGTCACTCAGGTTTTTTATGGTTGGATAAGCCGGACGGTCAGGCCAGAACCTTCGGGGCTTTTTTTGCACAGCCAGAAGACTGGTTGCGGGTGGGCCAGTTGTTTGTTAATCGCGGCAGTTTTCAGGGGCAGCAAATTGTGTCTGCGCAGTGGCTGGAACAAATGCAGATTCCGCGTAATACGCCTGCACGTGGCGTGGTGGATGGACGCGCCGATTATGGCTACCAGTTATGGCTCAAAGCCCATGATTATGGCCTGATTCGTGGCATTCCGTGGTTTGAAGCCACACATGCCACCACAGCATTTCATGATGATGCATTGTTTTATCTTGAAGGCTTGCGTGGTCAGTGTTTGTTTATTCATCCCCACCATGATCTGGTGGTGTTGCGGATGGGCGAACGGCCTAAAAAAGACTGGGACATGAGCTGGATGATTAACCAGCTTTGTGCGTCTTTACATTAATTTTAGTCATTGAGTACAACAGAGTTCACCATGCACCTTACAACAGAATCAACTGCAACAGAATCAACTGCAACAGATTCAACAGCAAGCCCAATTCGTCCCACAGGTAAAATTGCCTTCATTGGGGGCGGCAATATGGCACAGGCACTCATTGGCGGTTTGTTGGCCCAGCAATTCAATGCAGCCGATATTACAGTGTCAGAGCCAGTAGAAGCGCTGCATGCGACCTTGCGCCAGCTTGGCGTGCAGGTCACCACAGATAACCAGCAGGCAATCACGGATGCTACGGTGGTGATATTGGCAGTCAAGCCACAGGTGATGGCAGAAGTGCTAATGCCCTTGCGTGAACAATTTAAGAATCAGTTAATTATTTCAATTGCAGCGGGTGTTACTATTTCTACCCTGTCACGCCTGCTGGGTGACTATCCACGCATTGTACGCGCCATGCCCAATACACCGGCTCTGATCCAGACCGGAGCAACAGGACTGTATGCCACGGCAGCGGTAGATACGGCAGACCGTACACTGGCCACCAATATATTACAGGCTGCTGGTCTGGTATTGTGGGTGGAGCAAGAGCAGCAACTGGATGCCGTGACTGCGGTATCAGGTTCAGGTCCAGCTTACTTTTTTTACCTGATGGAAGCCATGATTCAGGCCGGGCAGGATCTGGGCTTGACGGAAGCACAAGCCAGGGCACTCACCCTGCAAACGGCACTGGGCGCCGCTAAAATGGCAGTGAACAGTCCGCATGCGCCAGCCCAGTTGCGTAAAAACGTAACTTCACCTAATGGCACTACCCAGGCAGCTATTGAAACGATGGATGCTGCCCAGGTGAATGTGCATATTCAACAGGCCTTGCAGGCTGCTGCCACACGCAGTGCAGAATTAGCCATTGCACTGGGATCAAAATAGTACCATGGTAAAGTCGCGGTAAAAATTGTGTTGCATCAAGGCTATACTGGGACAAAGACGCGTTAGTTAAATTTTAAATCTGGAACAAATGCATGGAACCACTTTCTTCGGTTTTGTTTAATCTTGTGATTAACATTGCAACACTGTTGATTTTTTTACGTTTTATCATGCAACTGGCGGCAGTGGATTATTTTAATCCGGTGGTGCAGGCCACCGTTAAAGCCACACCAGTGGTGGATATGTTTAGCCGGATTTTACCCACAATAGCCAATGGCCGCCTGAATCTGGCGGCACTGGTGTTGCTGATTTTGCTCAAGCTGCTGGACTTGATGGGCAATGCGTATTTGAATGGACTGCCAGCGCCATTACCCGCCGAGCTGTTAGTGGCGACCTTTTTATCGCTGATTCAGGGCTTGTTACGGTTTTGCCGCTACATTATTTTTGGTTCCATTATTTTAAGCTGGGTGACGGTATTTACCAACGCACGCTCGCCATTTATTGATGTGGTGTGGCAACTGGCCGAACCCTTGCTGGCGCCGTTTCGCCGGATTTTGCCCAACACCGGGCCGCTGGACTTTTCGCCCATTGTGGCCTTGCTGGCGATTTATATTGCCGAGCAGCTCATGGCGCAGGCCGCGATGGTATTAATCGCCTCGGTAGGCTATTAATTAAAAATTTACAATAACAGGCTAAACAAAAAACCGCTGTCATCATCTGAGCAGCGGTTTTTTACTTTACGGCATTATCATTAAGGCTATCGTTTCAGGTCAAAGACCTCTTAACCATGGGCATCTTCCCAGTTGCAGCCTTTGCCCACTTCCACCAGCAACGGCACATCAATTTGTACCACATCCTGCATTACCTGACTCAGCTCGCTAGCCAAAGAATCGGCAATCTCTTCATCAACTTCAAATACCAGTTCATCATGCACCTGTAGCAGTAACATGGCCTGATCCTTGGGTAAAATATGGTCAACCGCAATCATGGCTTTTTTGATGATATCAGCCGCCGAACCTTGCAGTGGCGCATTAATGGCGGCGCGTTCTGCGCCCTGACGCACCATGGCATTGCGGGCGTTTACATCCGGCGTATACAAACGGCGACCCATGAGCGTTTCTACAAAGCCCTGCTCGGAAGCCAGCTTGCGGGTGCGCTGCATATATTCATACACACCCGGATAACGCGCAAAATACTGGTTAATGTAAGACTGCGATTCCTGCCGGGACAGCTTGAGCTGCTTGGACAAGCCAAACGACGACATACCATATAGCAAGCCAAAGTTAATAGTTTTGGCCTGACGGCGCTGATCATTGGTCACGTCTTCGAGGGCAATGCCCAGTACCTCGGCAGCAGTGGCCTGGTGAATATCCAGCCCCTGCTGGAAAGCACGCAGCAAGGCTTCATCCTGTGAAAAATGAGCCATGAGGCGCAGTTCAATTTGGGAATAATCGGCTGCCAGCAGTACACGGCCTTGTGGTGCAATAAAGGCCTTGCGGATTTGCCGCCCGGTTTGCCCGCGAATAGGAATGTTTTGTAGGTTGGGATCAGTCGAAGACAAGCGCCCGGTGGCTGTTACTGCCTGATGATAGCTGGTGTGTACCCGGTTAGTACCCGGATCGGCCTGTGCAATCAGGCGATCAGTATAGGTGCTTTTTAGCTTGCACAGGCTGCGGTGTTCCAGCACTGTGGCAGCAATCGGGTGATCAATTTTTTCAAGCACAGCTTCACCCGTGGCATACTGGCCGCTCGCAGTTTTCTTGCCGCCGGCAATACCAATTTTCTCAAACAGGATTTCACCAAGCTGCTTGGGCGAGGACACATTAAACGGCTGGCCTGCCATTTCAATGACTTGCTGTTCCAGTGTATCAATTTGTCCGGAAAACTCATCGCCCAGTTTGGCCAGAAACCCGGTATCCAGCTTGATGCCGCAGCGTTCCATGTGGGTTAAAATTTGCGCCACCGGCAGTTCCAGCTTGAGCAGTAATTGTTCCAGTGCCGGGTCTTCCTTCAGCTTGCGGCGAAATACTTCATACAAGCGGTAAGTCACGTGCGCATCTTCACAGGCATACGGCGCAGCTTGCTCCAGCGGCACCTGATTAAAGGTGAGCTGCTTAACGCCCTTGCCAGCCACATCTTCAAAGGTGATGGTCATGTGGCTTAAATACAGGCGTGCCACATCATCCATGCCATGCCGGGTTGCTGTTGGATTAAGCACATAAGAGGCCAGCATGGTGTCAAACACCCAGCCTTTTAAATTAATGCCGTGATTTTTAAACACATGCGCATCATATTTTAAATGATGGCCAATCTTGCCAATGGCTGCATTTTCAAAATAGGGCTTAAGCTGATCCAGAATGATTTCACGA
Organism: Alkanindiges illinoisensis DSM 15370; assembly: GCF_000619845.1. Classification (GTDB taxonomy): domain Bacteria; phylum Pseudomonadota; class Gammaproteobacteria; order Pseudomonadales; family Moraxellaceae; genus Alkanindiges; species Alkanindiges illinoisensis. The sequence continues at coordinate 31,503 of NZ_JHUX01000008.1, forward strand.
TTTAACTGTTCGGGCGCATCCAGATAATCATGTGCCAGTGGAATATAAAAGGCATCCTGAGCATCAAAGGCAAATGACAGGCCAACAATTTGCGCCTTGCGATAATCCAGACTGGTGGTTTCGGTATCAATGACAAAATGATCGGCGTTTTGCAGCCGGGCAAAAAAATCATCAAACTGGGCTTGCGTTAAAATGGTGTGATATTGCGCCGTACCCAGCTTGTCATCACTGCTGCTGCTTTCTGACTGGCTTTCAAAATTCTGGCTAGCCTGCTGCTGGTTAGGTTCAGTCTGGATTGCCATTCGGTCCGGATTATTCGGATGTTCCAGCGACTGTAGCTGGCTTCTAAATTCCAGCTCGGTATACAGACGGCGCAGTTCTTCCACATTGGGATTGCCCAGTTTTAGTTCAGTCCAGTCCAGTCCAACCGGCAGGTCACAGATAATGGTGGCGAGCTGGTGATTCAGTGGAATGCTGTCCTGATGGTCACGGATATTCTGGCCAAGCTTGCCCTTGATGTTATCCAGATTTTGCAGGATGCCATCAATATTCTGATATTCCTGCAACAGCTTGGCTGCGGTTTTGGTGCCCACGCCCGGAATACCCTGAATACCATCAGAGGCATCGCCCATCAGGGTCAGATAATCCACAATTTGCTGTGGCCAGACGCCAAATTTTTCAAACACGCCCTGCGTATCCAGCACGCGGTCGCGAAAGCTGTCTTCCAGATTCACACAATCATTCACCAGCTGTGCCATGTCCTTGTCGCCGGTGGAAATCAGCACATGGTGGCCTTGCTCGCAGGCGCGTTTGGTCAGCGTTCCCATCAGGTCATCCGCTTCAACGCCGGGCAGGGTGAGCAGGGGAATGCCCAGTGCACGGATCACCGCATGCAAATAGGGAATTTGTTCTGCCAGCTCAGAAGGCATTGGCGGGCGATTACCCTTATAAGTACTGGACAGTTTATGGCGAAACGTCGGTTCCGGGGTATCAAAAACCACGGCCATGTGCGTGGGTTGCAGGCGGCGCATCAGTTTTTGCAGGGCAGACAATGCACCGCGCACGGCATTGGTAGTGAGTCCGGTAGAGGTGGTTAACGGTGGCAATGCATGAAATGCCCGAAACAGGTAATACGAACCATCAACCAGTACAAAAGGGGGCATGTCATCTTTCATCATGTAAAGTAACCATTTTTTAAAAAGTAGAATTAAATTCTGGCGGGCAGGATGCGCATCAACACATTGGTTTTGTTCCAGCCGGACCTATGCAGAATAACATGAAAAAACCTGAAAATAAGTGCCACACCAGTACTACATCAGCGTGGAGACATACTGGCAAAGAACGATATTTTTAACCATCTGCCACAGTACTGATGCCAGAAATTCAGGCACAATCAGGCAAAAAACCGCATAGAAAAAAGCAGGATTAAAGTCTTGAGTATGGCTATTAATATGGAGCAAAAAACGCAAATTTCAACCCGGATTTCACGCCTGTTACCGTGGTGAACATGGCTTTTGCCAATCATTTATTTTCAGGGTTTAAACAGATAAGTGTGAGGTGAAAGCAGTGATCACCACCTAAAAACCTGGCAGGAAAAATAAGAATTTTACCGTTTGCTTCATTTAGCCTTTACATAAACTAAATTTTTAATATATTGCATTGCGGTACGATGAAAAATAAGTAAAACAAGGATAATGTTCGATGTTTCATTTGTCGTTTTGGGCCATTGTGGTGTTTTTGCTGCCACTGGCCTTGGCTATTGTGGCACTGGTGACCAGCCTAAGAACCCAGCGTCAACTGGAACAGGACGTTAGCCGACTGGAACAACTGTTAAAAACCACCATTCAGCAGTCGCAAGCTTATCAACAAGCTTCTGGGCAAACCACAGCTACATCGGCTCAGGTAGCGGCTCAAGCAGATTCTAGCCAGCAAGTTTTGGCTCATCAATCATCAATAACCGATGACATTCCCGTCACAGCGCATTCACTGGAAAGTCAGGTGCCTCTTGAACCTGCTGCTACAGCACAAGCTAGTTCCATTGACGAGGATTTAATAGATTCAGCGCCAACAGGGCAAATCGCAAATCCTGCCAAAGCCGCATGGCCGCAAGCTACTACTTCACCTACGCGCCCACAATTGCTGGAACCGGATGAACAATCCCTGAGTGTGGTGACTTCCATCTGGCATTCCTTTTTGCAATGGTTTAAAGGCGGTAATGCGATTGTACGGATTGGGGTGATTGTGCTGCTGGTTGGCGTAATTTTACTGCTGCGACTGGCCAATGACCTGCTGACGATTCCGATTGAAGTGCGACTCGGCGCAGTGGCGATTGGTGGCGTTGCACTGACCCTGATTGGCCTAAAGCTACGGCAAAACCGGCGCAGCTATGCGATTAGCATTCAGGGCGCTGGCCTTGCCATAGTGTACTTTACCCTGTTTGCTGCGTTTCGCCTGTATGAGGTGTTACCGGCCAGCCTGACGTTTGGCCTGCTGGCAATTCTGGCAATCGTTAGTGCAGCACTGGCCCTGATGCAAAATGCCTTGCCCTTAGCCTTGCTGGCCTTTGGTGGCGGTTTTTTGGCGCCACTACTGACTTCTACCGGAAGCAATAATCTGGTGGGGCTGTTTAGCTATTATTTAATTCTCAATCTGGCACTGGCCTGGATGGCACATTATAAAACATGGAAGGTCTTAAACGTGCTGGGGGCTGGCATGACCTTTGGCATGGCGGGCTATCTGGGCTGGAATAGCTATGAAGACAGCATGCGCTGGCCATTGGAAGGCTTGCTGCTGGCGCATCTGGCACTGTATTTGTTTATTGTGGTGCGTTATAGCCAGCAACTGGCAACCGTGCCAGCCGATGAGTCGGTACGTGTTGCCCCAGTCGATAGCAGCCTGCTATTTGGTGTGCCACTGATGGGTTTTGCCCTGCAAGCTGGCCTGCTGCATGACATTCCCTATGCACTGGCGCTGAGTAGTGCCGTGTTATCTGAATTATATCTGGCGTTGGGTTACAAGCTGTTTTACCAGAACCGGAAACTGGTGCTGTTGACCGAAGGTGTATTGGCGCTGGGCATTGGCTTTATGGCACTGGTGATTCCATTGGCACTGGATGCGCAGTGGACCGCAGTGGGCTGGTCGGTTCAGGGGGCTGCACTGGTGTGGCTGGGCAAGCGGCAAAACCGCATCTGGTCAATCCGCTTTGGCGTGTTACTGGAAGTCTTAAGCACACTGGCGCTGTTGTGGTTGTCGTTTGATGGCAAGGAACTGCTGTTGCCACTGGTGGTGTATAGCGTGTGCCTGTTTATTTGTGCCTTGCTAGTGCGTAAGCAGAATCATCAAGGGGTAAATCTGCTATTAAATCTCTTTCAACCTGCCTTTTTAATATTGGCATGGGCATTTGCGGCCAGTCAGGTCATGCTGCGTGAGCTGGAACAATGGAGTATGGGGCATCAGGTTTACTGGCCTTTGCACCACTTGCAATTTAGTTTGTATCCACTGATTTTTATATTTATAACAATGTTGGCCAGCTGGCGTTTTTACTGGCCGCAGCTTAGCTTGTTAATCCGGCTGATTCTGGCTGCACTCACCCTGCATGCTGCTGTCATCTGGCTTGACTATGGGCATTTGCTGGTGCATCGACCACTTCTGCTACTAACCATTTTTAGCTATGCAGCCTTTGGCCTATTGGCAATTCAGCGACTTTCCCGACAGTTAATTTATGCCAATACCCTGCAAGAAGCAGCGTCTTCTACCCAGCAGCATAGCCTGTCCAGCCGTGTTGAGCAGGCCATCTGGGCAATGGGCTTATTGATCTATAGCAGTGTGCTGTTACAGGTGTACTGGATCAAACAGCCGATGATTGCCATGATTATTTTGCCACTGGGTCTCATCAGTGCTTTATTACTGGTTAAAAAACCATTGTTGCTCATTCAGCGCCACACGCTGCTGCATGATTTAAGTGTTCCGGTGAGTGTGGCGCTATTTGGCTGGATGATGGCTGCCAATTGGCTGTCTAGCGGGCAAATAGGTGGTTTGCCGTATATCCCCGTGCTGAATGTGCTGGACATTTGCCTGATTGGTGCTGGATTAGTGATTTACCGTTTAATGATGGATTTGCCACCAGTATTGATAAAAGTGGCACAGGCTGGATTGGGTATTGCTGCATTTTTTAGCTTAACCAGCCTGATTATTCGCACCCTGCATCAATGGGCAGGTACACCACTGTGGGAAAATGGCGCATGGCAGGTTGATCTGGTGCAAACCAGCCTGACCATTATCTGGACTTTATGCGCCCTGATACTAACAGGTTTGGCCAGTCGCTATGGCTGGCGGCAGGTATGGCTGGCGGGCATTGCCTTGCTGGCAGTCGTGGTGATTAAGCTGTTGCTGGTGGATTTATCCAATGTGGCCGCCATTGCACGTATTGTGTCTTTTATTGGCGCAGGCTTGATTATGCTGCTGATTGGTTATATTGCGCCTTTACCGCCTGTAAAAATAGCCGAAATTCCACCATCTTCACCTGAATCCAGGGAATAGGCAGGGCCAGATATGACTTTCAAACTGATTATTACTGCTGGCCTCTGGAGCTGGCTGATCACTGCCCATGCGGCAACGAGTCAGCTCAGCACGCCAATTGTTGAAAAAAACCTGCAAGGCGTGCAGCAGCTTGAGCTGAATCTGGCCAATATTGCAGCCTATCTGGAACAGCCCCGGCAATTATCGGTGATAGATGCCAACCGGCAGGTCATGCCCATGCGCATGATGCAACCCGTGCTTAAGCCCCAAAAAACCAGTTTTCCTTTGCAGGTATATCGTTGGCCGGCACAAGCAGTATTTAATAATCCTGCGGCCTTAAACCAGCTTCAGCTTCAATTAAAGCAGGGTGAGCAGCAGGCTGTGGTGACCTGGCCGGGCCAGCCGGATCTAAACCTGACTCAGGCTGGCATAGATCAAAGCTGGCTACTGGCTGCACCGCAATTGCCAGAACAGCCTGCTGGTCAGATACGCGCCGAAGCTTTGCTATTGAGCTGGAACAATAATGATTTTTCCAGCCAGGTGCAGGTAGAGGGCAGCGATAATCTGGTGGACTGGCAATTTGCTGGCCTGGGGCAGGTGCTGCAAACGCACGATGCCAAAGGTCAGAAATTGCTACAGCAGCGGGTCGACATCCGGCAGTATTATCAATTCTGGCGGTTGCGCTTTGATCAGCCGCTGGCGCTACAGCAGGTTCAGCTTCAGGCCAGCTTGCCTGCCATGCCAGCATGGCAGCAGCAGGAACTCCAGTTTCAAAAAACCAGTGAACCTTCACTCCATGAATCATCACCACAATGGCAGCTTCAGTTACCGTATCCGATTGCCATTCAGAAAATGCAATTTGATGTGCCTGCCAATCAGCTATGGCAGGTAAGGGTAATGGCCAGATTGCCACAGCAGGGCCGTGAGATTTGGCAGCAAGTAGGACAGGCTGGGCTGTATCGTAACAAGCAAGGTAGCAGTACCGAAAATCAAGTAAACCAGATTGAGTTTAACCAGCCAGTAATGGCACGTGAATGGCGGGTGCAAATTGAAGCCCCGGTGAATCTATCCCGCTTGCCGGTACAGGTTTTTGCCCCCAAAACCGTGCTGTATTTTCTGGCACAGGGCACCGCGCCTTACCAACTGGTGTCTAACCCGCAGGCCAGCCGCGTACCACCCCGGTTGCCTGAAAAGCTTAATCCCGTGGGCAAGGTGCATCTGGGTAATACCATTGTAATAGTAAAGCCGGTTTCCACCCGGCAATATGGCTTGTGGGTAGGACTCATCCTGCTGGTAGGGGTGCTGGCAGTGGCTGCATGGCGCTTATACAAAACCATGCAACAGCCGGGGAATTCCTGATCAAGAATAGCCGCTTGGACTCATTAGCGTCGGGGTGTGGGACCAAGTGGCGGGTTATTCATAGACTGGGCGTTAAGATTAGGGCCTTGCAGATTGTCTGCCAGCATGACAGTGTCCGGGTCACTCAAGCCCTGATGCAAATCAATTTTCGGCACCGGAATTTCAATATGATTACGGATAAAGTCATCCTTAATCATTTCCTGAATTTCATCGCGCACGGTTAAAAAATTTTCACGCCGGGTCCAGACTGCAAACATCAGCTCAATGGTGGATTCACGAAAGGCAGTGACGGTAACGCGTGGCTTGGGTTCATCCATGACCAGCGGATATTCACTGGCCAGATTCAAGAGCACCTGCCGTACCTTGCTCATGTCTTCCTGAAAGGCAATAGCCAGTGTAATAGGAATGCGCCGAATTGGAAAACGTGACAAGTTTTGTACCGGGGTGCGAATCAATTGCTCATTAGGCACCCGGATAAAAATATTGTCCACCGTGCGCAACTTGATGGATAGCAGGTCAATGGAAATCACTTCGCCTTCAATCACATAACCACGAATCAGGGTCATTTGAATCAAGTCACCTACTTCAAACGAACCTTCACCAATCAGGAATAGACCGCTAATCAGGTTGGAAGCTGAAGTTTGTGAGGCAAAACCAAATGCCACGGTTAAAATACCGGCTGCTCCCAAAAACACACTGAGCTTGAAACCTGCTTCACGCAGGCTGGTAATCAGGAACAGCATAAAAATGAAATAAAAAATTCCGCGTCGCCAGACCAGCCGCTGATGGGCATTAAAGCGAAAGCCAATAGTGCGGATAAAGGCATTGCTCATCAAGCGCGCCACAAAAAAACCCAGCGTCAGCATCACCAGTGCGACCAGAATATCTTCCAGACGATCGGTTTTAATTCCGCTCACCATGCCAGTAAAGGTACTTTTGAGTTGTTCTGTAATATCCAGCGCCATTCATTCAATCCAGTGACCAAGGTGGTAATCAGTTCAACAATAGGGTTAGTGCAAAGTCCACTATTTAAAAAACTATAATAAAACAGGCTAATACTAAAAAAAGCTGTCAAACATATGAAACAAGCCACCTTCACCAATCCGTGGTGGCTGAATAAAAGCCACCTGACCCGCCTGCGGGGGTGTACGATTTTCAATTCGGATGCGTGGAGGACGGTTGGGTGTGTCCTGTACTACCCGGATTTGTGACGTCCAGATGCGGCCGCTATCACTACAGTGAAACAGAGGCAAGGCCTGTACAGGCAGGTTCATGCGATCCAGTTGTAATAGCGTGCTGCTGGTATTGTGGAAATGCACGGGTGTTACCGCCCGAAAAGCACGTGGTACTAACTGCTTTAAGTCAGTACGGCCTTCCACCGGTGTGGCATAGCACAACTCGCCTTTAATGGTATCGGGGCCAAACCAGGAATCCTTGGGCCGGTTAATGGCAATATCAAATAGCGGTTCACGCTGGCCGCCGACAAAACCCGCCATCCAGAGTGGGGTACTGACAAACAGCGTGCCTTGCTGGCCTGCCGGAATAAAAATGGGATTAATAGGCTTTACAATCACCGAGCGATCAGCCAGCCGGGGATACAGCGATAGCGAATCACCGGTATGCGCAAACATATAGCGTTCCAGTACGGTTGGCTCGCTAAAGGCTGTATCAATATCCAGTATTTCCCAGTCCTGCATGTTTTCATTCTGATGGCGTGGACGGTGATACTCCAGTTGCCATTCATTAATATTGCGGCTAATGCGCACATACAGCGAACCCAGCCGCCATGCCCGGGACTGACCCACCATAAAGCTCAACGGCCCCCACCAGGGTGCTAGGGGGGAGTGTTCATGGGAAGCATGCTGTAGCAGCGTATCAGGGATCAAAGTCATGGCCTGTATTGCAAAAATCCGGGTTTGGTAAAGGCGTTAAAAGATAGCTGAAGAAATCGGACAATAAAAGAATAGTGGCGCTTTAATCAGCCAGATGCTTAGAGTACACTCATTGTTCCTGTTAATAAAAATGGAATTTGTCGTGCAATTGCTTCGTCAGGCTCAGCTTCCCTACAGTTATGCCAAACGTCATGGTGTGCTACTCCAGTTTGACGGTGAGCAAGCCATTATCGTGCGTCGGCAAAATGCGCCCTTACCGGCACTTACCGAAGCCCGTCGCTTTCTGGGTGCGACTGCTTCTTATAAAACCGTGGCTGACGAAGAATTTTCACGCCTGCTGGCTGCCTCATTTGCAGGTGATACCGGAGAGTCGCAACAGGTTGCAGCAGGTCTGGAAGATCACCCCGATTTGTTAAGCCTTGCCGATCAGGTGCCGGAAACTGAAGACCTGATGGATCAGGAAGACGATGCACCCATCATTCGTCTGATCAATGCCTTGCTGAGCGAAGCCATTCGTCTGGGTGCATCGGATATTCATATTGAATCGTTTGAAAAACGCTTGTCCGTGCGCCTGCGCGTGGATGGACAATTGCGTGAAATTGTACAACCGCGCCGGGAACTGGCACCGCTGCTGGTCTCACGGATCAAGGTCATGGCACGACTGGATATTGCCGAAAAACGCATTCCGCAGGATGGCCGTATTTCCCTGCGACTGGCGGGCCGTGAAGTGGATGTACGTGTCTCGACCCTGCCATCCAGCCATGGTGAACGGGTAGTAATGCGTTTACTCGATAAACAGGCAGGCCGCCTCAACATGACCCATCTGGGTTTGATGAAAGATGACTATGAGCGCCTGACGCATCTGATTCACCGTCCGCATGGCATTATTCTGGTCACTGGCCCTACCGGTTCCGGTAAAACCACCACCCTGTATGCTGCACTCACTGACCTCAATGACAATACCCGTAATATTTTAACTGCCGAAGACCCAATTGAGTACCAGCTTGAAGGCATTGGCCAGACCCAGGTCAATACCAAGGTCGACATGACCTTTGCCCGTTCCTTGCGTGCCATGTTACGTCAGGATCCTGATGTGGTGATGGTGGGTGAAATCCGTGACCTTGAAACCGCTGAAATTGCCGTACAGGCCTCATTAACAGGCCACTTGGTATTATCCACCCTACACACCAATACGGCAGTTGGCGCCGTCACCCGACTAAAAGACATGGGGATTGAGCCATTTTTGCTGTCTTCTTCCTTAATTGGCGTGATTGCCCAGCGGCTGGTGCGCACTTTGTGTAAACATTGCCATACATGGCGCGAAGCGGACAGCTACGAGCAGCAATTATTTAGCCAAGTGCAATTGACTGAGCCGTTAAAAATTCCGGTGGCGCAGGGCTGTGAGCAATGTAATCAGTTGGGCTTTAATGGCCGTACTGCGATTTATGAAGTAGTGCCCGTTGATGATGCCATGCGACGCCTGATTCATGGCAATGCAGCAGAGCATGAGCTGGAAGCCTATGCGCGTAGTTATGCGCCCTCCATTCGCCATGATGGCTTGCTGAAAGTCTTGCAGGGTAAAACAACGGTAGAAGAAGTATTAAGAGCCACGCAGGAAGAGTAAGTAAATAGTTTTCAAAATTTAAGATTAGATAAAGCACTGAGAATACTAATATGTCAAATGACTTAAATAATTCAACTGACCATGACATACGGCTTGAGCAAAGCAGTAATATTGTACCGCTTGATCAGGACGCTATACCGAATTTAAATACGCAGATTGATGAGTTTATTCATTCAGTTATTACATTGGATATTCAGCAAAAAGATTTTCAAGATAAAGTAAATAGTGTTCATCAATTAGGTCAGCAAACAGTTGTAAAGACTGCCGGCTTTAGTCAGCGCTTACTATCACGATCCATAAAAAAAATGGATGATGATGAAGAGGCTAAAGGTATTGGTCAAAGTTTAATTGACCTTAAACAAACCCTTGAAGCATTAAATCCTGCCAACAATACTAGTTTTTTCAGTAAACGGAAATTGCTGGGCTTTATTCCCTTTGGCAGCAAAATAGAAGATTATTTTGATAAATATAAATCGGCGGAAGCACATTTATCAACCATTTTGATTGCTTTGGATAAGGGTAGAGATGAGTTATTAAAAGATAACATTGGTATAGAACATGATAAAAAACAACTTTGGACACTGATGCAACAATTAGAGCAATATATCTATATTGGCCGGCAGCTGGAGCAAATTTTAACTGAAAAACTATATGATATTGAGTTGCAGCATCCTGAAAAGGCAAGAGTGATTAAAGAAGAAGTAGTGTTTTATTTGCATCAAAAAATAACTGATTTACTGACACAACAAGCTGTCGGTATGCAATCTTATTTATCACTTGATTTGATTCGCAAGAATAATTTTGAATTAATTAAAGGTGTAGAGCGTGCTACCACCACGACTGTAGCAGCATTGCGTACCGCGATTGTGGTCGCACAGGCCTTAGCTAATCAGAAGTTGGTTTTAAAACAGGTTGATGCCGTTAATAAAACGACTGAAGATTTAATTGTTGCTACAAGTAAAATGTTAAAAAACCAAACTAAAGATATTCAAATACAGGCGAGTAGTAGTGTAATTAATTTGGATAAACTACAGACTGCTTTTAACAATACTTTTGAAACAATTAATATGGTCAATGATTTTAAAATTCAGTCAATTGACAAAATGCATAAAAATATTGAGGTATTAAACCAGCAATTAGAAACAGCAAGAAGCTATCTGGATCAAAATAAGGAATATGAAGTAAAAACACATCTTGCAAGTCATCAGATTAAAAGTGACAACGGGAACATTTAATATTATTAAACTAAGGATTTAATTTTATATTTAATAATTAAATCCTGATTCAAAGCTTTATTCTTGGAGTGATTTTATTGAATGTAAAAATAACTTCCATGATAGCCACCTTGAAATGTAAAATCATCTTTACCTGTAATCTCTTTGACAGATTTTTTCAGTTTTTCAGTTAATTGGTAACTATAAAAATACGGATAGTTTAACTTAATACATCCTCGACAAAAAGATTCCTCATAAGTATTAATAAATACAGGAATATCAAAGGGTAATCCCTTAATTTTCTGGGATTCATAACCAGTAAGGATTATAGCTTTAATATTTTTGCTTTTAGTGTGTACATCCCATACAGCATTATTATAAGCATTTAAAATCAGTATGGTTGGGGGTATCTGATCAGCAATTTCTATCTCAACACTAAAATTTGTGTATGGAGAAGAAGGATGCCAATAAGCATAATCCGCACACATAGAAGCTTGGTTTGAATTAGCCTGATTATATCCTTCTAGTGCTTCACAAATTGCAAATAAATTACGATCATCTGTCTCTTCGGTTGAAGAAGGATCATGTACAGCAATAACTACAATTTGAGCATTTTTTGCTAACTGCTTAAGGCTCTGCGGATTTATAGGTTTAGCATATAAAGCACGTTTAGCTTGATCACTGCTCAATTCTTTTTTAAATTTCTTAAATTTTTGATCGTAACTATCTTTGTCTTTTTGCCTTAGTTTCGCTAATGATTTTTTAAAAATTTGGTCTTGCTCTGTTATAACTGTTTGTTCCGTAGAGTCTTCTTCAATATTATCTAAATTTTGCTTGATTTGTTCAGCATAAGTTTTTGCATGTGCAGCATCTACTTTAGCAATTCGTGCAGCATCTATAGCTGCCTTTAATTGTCTCTGATCGTTAGTATACCTTCCATTACTAACCTGATGCTTAATGCCTATTATAAATAAAGTTGCAATAACAAAAATAAAATTAATTCCTATTACCATAAAAGAATAATTATGAAATATCTTTATATATAATATAATTTTTTTAAACATATCATAGATTCTATTTTAAAAGTTATTAAAGTTTAATTGAAGAGATTCAGATTTCATTTTTAATGAAAAATGATTCTGCATAATATTTTTCCTGATAAGAAGTAATAGCTTTCCTAGTTAATTTATAAACAGTTGTTGATATGGATTCATCCTGTGTATTGTATGTATTATGACTAAAAGCTGCACGTAATTCTCCCGTTACTCCTGTGACATGCTGAGAGCAGCAACCACCAAAAATAATAGCATTAACTTCTGTGTTATCTTTTTTTTCAATAGTCCAATTAATAGGTTGATAGGCTATTAAAACAAGAGTAATAGGGTTTTTAGAGTTACTAATAATAACTTTAACCTGTTTTAAAGGTTGCTTGGTATTTTTTGTATAGCACTTTTCATAGGACATTTTTTCACATTCGGGAGTATACCAAGCATATATATTTGAAATCTTTTTATCATAGATTCTGATGGCATGAACCTCAGTGTCTTGGCTTAGTTCAAGTGTGTTAGAGTTAAGCGAGTTCAGAGTGTCTTGTGCACTTGCAGCAGCTTCAGCTGCTTTTATAGCTGAATTTTTAGCATCTTGAGCTGCTTCCTGAATCGTATCCCTTATCATTTTGGCTTGGGTAACATTAGCCTCAGTTTTATTGGGAATAGAGATAGGACGTATTATCATAAATAAAGTACTTAGGACAAAAATAGCATTCACCATTTTCACAGTATAAAAATGCACTTTTAGTCCTCAGCTTCTATTTTAAAGAACTGATAAGGTTTTAATTTTTGATTTAAAAATTCAGCATGTAATGTAAGGCCAGTTAAATTATCAGCCAAAATATTATCTAGCATTGTATATAATTCATTTTTGAGTAATTCAAGCTGTTCAATGAGCAAGTCTTTTGCAGTTTTTTCATCATTAATGATTCGATTACTTGCATAGTAGCGGGGAATTTTTAAATAATTTTCTATAGTAGGTTGTAAGTATTCATATACAATTTTTTGAGTCTTATTAATTTCTAAAGAGAAAACATCATTACGTGTTTCAGTTTGTTGATAGAGCATTAATAGTATTTGGTAAATCTCATTCAATATTTTTGTTGCACTATAGGGTAACTCAAGTTGATGGGTAATTTTTAATTGCAAAAAATCATCGATAAAAGGGCTAATTTTATTCCGAGCATGTGAATCTTTATGTTGTATAGTTGGTAAATTCTCTGTGAGAGAAAAAACTGGTTCAGAAGTTGAAACATTCAAATCTGTAGAAGATTCTTTTTCATTATAGTTTTGATCTGAGGGAAATATTTTTACGGCAGCAAACCAACCAGCACTGTAAAAAATAATTAGGACTGTTAACCATGACCAAGTGATTACTCCCATCCAAATCATTACGTAGCCAACAATAGTACTAATACATCCTATAAGGTGTTGGCGAGAACTTAGAAATATTTGGGCTTGGGTGGAAGACATATGTTCTCTATTATGAAATTATATGAATATATAAAATAAAGTTTAATTCCTGCAATTAACTAAAGCTAGCGCTTTATTAGCGGATATAATTTTATGGCAGCGAGTGTTAGCCTAAGGGATTGTAAGTCAAATTAGCCAAACCTACTATACAAAGAGAATCCCATGTTTACCGGAATTATCCAAGCGGTTGCCACCATTGAAAATGTCACTGATGTCGCAGGGATTCGCACCTTTGTCATCCACTTTCCAGCAGGCTTTTGCCAGGACTTGCAGATTGGTGCCAGCGTGGCCATTGATGGCACTTGCCTCACTGTTACCCAAATCATTGATGCCAACACCACCAGCTTTGATGTCATGTTACAAAGCTTGCAAATTACCACACTGGGGGAGTATCAGGCTGGCACCCAGGTCAATGCCGAGCGGGCTGCCAAGGAAGGTGCTGAAATTGGCGGGCATCCACTGTCAGGACATATTGATTTTACCGCAACCCTTCTGGACATTAGGCAATATGACAATAATTTTTGCTATCGCATTGGTGTCGCACCGCAATGGATGAAATATATTTTTTCCAAAGGTTATATTGCTATTAACGGCACTAGTCTAACGCTGTTTGAAGTCAATAAAACTGAGCACTGGTTTGAAGTCTGGCTGATTCCTGAAACCCGCCGTATGACCGTTTTTGCACAAAAGAAAGCAGGTGATCGCTTAAACGTGGAAATTGAACGCAGCACACAGGTGCTTGTAGATACGATTCACGATGCGCTGGATGAAAAGCTGGGTGCTTTAGCGCCATTACTGGAAAAAATCATGCAGCAACAAGACATGGATTTGGCCAGTGATCTGGTTCAAACATTGCCTAAAGCATGATTTTAGCTTCAGAAAAATTTTAAATTAGAAATCTTTTAATAAACCCAAGCGACGGTGCCGCATCAGGGGCATGGATTCACGCCGTTTCTGGATAGTGGTGTGATCAAATGTAGCAGCCACAATGCCCATACCCGCTTCCGTGCGTTCAGCCACGATTTCCCCCGCAGCATTACTGATGGCACTATGGCCCCATGTTTGGCGTAAAGGTTGCCGCGTACCATGAGTTCCCTGCTGTCCAGCACCCAAAACATAGCACTGCGTGTCAGCCGCACGGGCACGCAATAATAATTGCCAGTGCAGGCGACCTGTCATTTCAGTAAAGGCAGAAGGAGCAGTGAGAAAATCCGCTCCCTGTTTACGTAAGGCTAGGGCCAGTTCCGGAAATCGCAGGTCATAGCAAATCATCATGCCAAGACGGCCAAATGGCGTATTGGCAACAACGATTTCATCACCGGGTTCAAAAGTGGCCGATTCCTGATAACTGCCCGTATTGTCACCCACCTGCACATCAAACAAATGAATCTTATCATAGCGAGCTACTGTTTTGCCTTCTGGGCTAATCAATAAGCTGGTGCTGCGAACACGGCTATTGGGCACAGTTTGACCATTAGGACGATACGGGCAGGGAATTGAACCGGCAACCAGCCATAGGTGATATGTTGCAGCCAGTTGCTGGAGCTGTTGCTGCAATTCGTCAAAACGCTCAGCTGTTTTTAGCTGTTGCCCCGCTGCAAAACAGGCAAAATTTTCTGGCAATACTAGCAGGGAGACATGCTGTTCACGTGCCTGCTGCATCAATAGCGCTGTATTGGCAAGATTCTGCGCAATCGAATCCTGCGAATTCATCTGCGCTACTGCAAACACAGGCAATTGATCTTGAAGGGAGCAAGTCATGGGGCAGCGGGATTAATGATACTGCGTTGAGGAAAGTTGCTGGGCAGCTTGCTGCTGGCGTTGTTCTTCTTGTTCGAGTTGTCTCACCAGCGGCTGAAACATATTGTGGTTGGCTTTATTCAGGCACATCAGGGTACGGTGGGCTTCCAGTACAGTATGCAGCATTTCACTGTGATCACCATGCTCTTCTGGCAATACCTGCGTACAGCATGCATCTGCCGGACAGTTCAGCATGACAAATACCTGACTTAAGCCCATGCTGTTGGCCAGCGTGGTGATATCAGGATTGGTGGTAATCATGACTGCCTGAATATTATGGATTTGCTGTAGCTTTAAACCCAGTTTCGCTAAAATGCCCAATACAGTGCTATCAATAAAGGTGGCCTTGGTCAAATCAACCAATGCACCTTTAATGCCAGTTTGCTGTTCTATTTTATCGAGAAGGTGATCAAGACTAATACAAGAGGTGGCTCGGACTTCACCAATAAGTTTGAATACGTGGGTACCATCCAAGCCTGCATATTCAATATGACCAGTTGACATAAACATGCCATTTTCATACGGGGAGTAATAATTATCCCATAGCTCATGCACTTCGGCAAGTAAGCTGGTGGTAATTACCACCTTAAGCATGGCTAATAAATAGGCTTATTTACGTGACAGGCATAAAATGGCGATATCATCGGGTACATGCTCTGGCGGCTTAAGTCCATCAGTTTGCAGGGTTTTTATCAGCTGGTTAAACTGCTCGTTCAAACCACCTTTAAAAGATTCCAGCGCGCCATCCGAACAAAAAATTAATTGTGCACCGGATTTCATGTGTAAATGCTGGGTCTGGATTTTCAGGTCGCTGGTTAAGCCCAGTGGCAGGCTGCTGGTGGTTAAAATGGCAGGTTCCTGTCCGGGTTGCAGCAAAATGGGTGGTGGATAATGGCCGGCACTGCACCATTCAATGTCATTGGTTTTAAAGTCCAGCAGGCCGCAAACCAGCGTAATGTGCTTTTCGGCGTTTTGTGCCACCAGCTTGTTATTGAGCTTGGTCACCAGTTGCATTGGGCTATAGGCCCGGCCATGAAAGCCTGCCATCCATGAGGTCAGCAAGCTGCTGGTAACACCATGTCCGGCAACATCAGCCAGATAAAACAGGATTTGCTGGTCATCCACCTGCCAGTAATCAAACCAGTCCCCTGATAAAAACGCAGCAGGCTGAAAAAATTGTTCAATCTGGTAGCCATCAATCTCTAGCGGACGGGGCAACATACGTTGCTGCAAGCGTGCCGCAGCAGGTAAATCGCGGCTATCCTGATTGCGCTTGTACTGTAAATCCAGCTGCTTGAATACTTCTTCAGGCTGTGCTGGCAGTTCATTCCAGATCCAGCCTGCCAGCGCGCCTTTTTGCCATGCTTTGGCCAGTAGAGAACCTTGCTCGGCTCTGGCCAGTACAATGGTTGGATTTTTCCATTGCTGGTTTAAGAAGGTTTCAACATCGGAAAAAACCACCAGCGTGTCGTCAACTGTAGACAGCTCATCAAGCCTCATTTGTTGAAGACTCGGCAATGCCCGTTGCAACTGGGCAATTTCTGCTGACAGGTCAGTTTTATAAATGACAAGCATTGGACTAGGCAACTGAAAGATTTAAGTTAGACATTAAAACGCTGCATCCTGATTTTGCGCAGGCTCAGACCCAAAATCAGGCACGGCCTGCATTTCGGCTGCTGGTATTGAAGCGGGTTCCGTTGTTGATTCAGTGTCGCCAAAGTTCTGATCCATACTGCTACTGTTAGTGTTGCTACTCTCATTCATATCATCTGGCGCATCGCCAAAGCTGGCGTCTTCATCGCCAAAACTGTTGTCCACGCTGGCATTTTGTTCATTACCTGAAATCAGGTACTGCCGGCGCTGCAGGTACAGGTCACGCAGCAAGGCATACTGGTCACCTTGAACCAGATCTTCTACCCCGACAAATTTGGCGCGTGCATCCACGCCTTCAGTGCCCACTAAACCCCAGTAAAGCGAGTTCTGGTTCATATAGTGCACGGGACGGCCAAAGGTATCAAAAATACGGCCAGCACTATCGCGCAAAGTGGATGGGCCTAACACCGGCAGCATTAAAAACGGCCCTGACTTTACGCCCCACTTGCCCAGTGTCTGGCCAAAATCCTCATTGCCCTGTGAGGCAAGACCGAGTTTGGTTGCCGGATCAGCCAGTCCCAGGCTGCTAAAGGTATTAACCGTAAAGCGGCCTAAACTCTTATAGGATGAGATGCCATTACCCTGAAGCAAATGGTTAACCGCATTCCATGGCTCACGCAGGTTTGAAAAAAAGTTGCCGATACCGGTTTGAACCGGGGCAGGAACTTTATTCTTATAGGCTTTTGCAACTGGCAGTAAAAGATGCTGATCAAGCTTGGAGTTAAACTGGAAAACTTTACGGTTAATGGGCTGAAACGGATCTTTAACCACATCGGGCTGGCTGGCATTGGCATCGACCCGAAGCTGCTTGAGCGTAATGCGGCTCAGTGCATTAAAAGTAAAGGGATCGTCATACACATTAATCTGCGAGTCAGCCGCATTGACAGGCTGCACAGGGGGCTGAATCACTTCGCTAATGGTTAAGGTTTGATACGCTATATTGATGTTTGGGCTGGTCTGATCAGGCGAAGCTGAAGTTTCCTTGCTATTGTTATTGATTGGCAGGGCAGGGTCGATTGCCAGTGCAGGTGTAACAAATGCAGCATTCATGGCAGCAATACTGAACCAGCGGGCAATTGCAGTCGTCATATACCGAATCTTCCTAACTTTATTTCACGGCAGAGTAAGGTACTTTGCGCTTATTGTAAATTATTCGTCAGCCTGTTATAGCATATTCCCACATTACTCCCAGATTACTATTTGATGTATAAATAAATTTTATGTAAGGAGTTGCGTGCAGTTATTGTGCTGGGCAGTAGCTTTGATATTGAATATTTTTGCTGCGGCATAGAAATTGCTTTCCCTTTTGCTTTCGCCTTGTGGTTATAATAAAAACTCATACTAAAAACAGGACATCAGTATGAAGCTATCCATGGGGATGAAAGTTTCTGCTTCCTTATCCTTGACGCCACAGTTGCAGCAGGCCATTAAACTGCTGCAATTGTCTTCGCTTGAGCTGGAGCAGGAAATTCAGGTTCAACTGGATAGTAATCCCTTACTGGAAGTGATTGATCCTAGCGAGGAAAATCAGCGCCCTGCCGAGGCTACCACCAGCCAAAGCTCGACTGAGCAGGCTGAAAGAGAAGGAGCGGATTATGAAACCTCGCTCACAGAGCATATGCAGGCCAACCAGCTCAATGACGATTTGCCGGTTGATACCCAGTGGGATGATATTTTTACTCATCAATCCACCGCACTGGCTACACCGGAATTTGAAGAGCGCGAAGATAATCGCACCAGTCAGGACAGCATCTGGGATCATTTGCGCTGGCAGGTTAATTTTGCTCACTTTAGCCCGATAGACCGCCTGATTGCCGAATGTATCATTGATGGTATTGATGAGCGTGGCTACCTGATGATTAGCCTTGAAGATGTTCTTGAAGCAGCGGTGCAGCAATTGCAATCACTAGGCGTGCTTAGTGAGGATATGGACCCTGCCGAGCTGCTGGAATATGACATTGAGCTTGAAGAAGTTGATGTGGTGCTCAAGCGCATTCAGAATCTGGAGCCTGCTGGGGTGGGCGCGCGCAGTTTGCAGGAATGCCTGTTGATACAGCTAAAGAACCTGCCGGAACACACGCCCTGCCGTCTAGATGCATTAAAACTGTTGCAGCATCATGAATTATTGATTGCCAATGATATTAACCGGCTGATGCGGCAAACCCAGCTTGGGCAGGATGCCTTAAAAGAAGCTCTGAACCTGATTAAATGCCTTGATCCTTATCCGGGGCAAAAGTTTTCTGACCCGGAGCGCGACCATCAGGTGCCGGATGTAATTGTGCGCAAGAAAAATAACCGCTGGGAAGTGCAGCTCAACACTGACATTTTACCAAAACTGCGGGTCAACCCGTATTATGCAGGACTAATTCGCCGTGCAGACAGCAGCAGTGATAACCAGTATTTGCGCCTACACATGCAGGAAGCACGTAACTTTATTAAAAGTGTAGATGAACGACACAAGACCTTATTAAAGGTATCCACCTGTATTATTGAGCATCAGCGTGATTTTCTGGAACATGGCCCCGAAGCCATGAAGCCACTTATCCTGCGTGATATTGCCGAAGAAACCGATTTGCACGAGTCCACAGTATCGCGGGTTACCACCCAAAAATACATGCTTACGCCGCGCGGATTATTTGAACTGAAATATTTCTTTTCAAGTCATGTCGGTACCAGCAGCGGTGGAGAATGTTCGTCTACGGCAATCCGTGCCATGATCAAAAAAATGGTTCAGGAAGAAAATGTGCGTAAGCCATTGTCTGATAATGCAATTGCCGAGAAGCTACAGGCTGAGGGAATTGATGTGGCGCGGCGCACGGTTGCCAAGTATCGTGAGTCGCTAAATATTCCATCATCCAGTGAACGAAAACGCTTGCTTTAAGCGGGCGAATATGATTATTTAAAGGTGTCACCACTGCGGTGACATGCACCGTCCGACTCCAGGTTGCGCTTTGATTTTTAACAATAAAATTGCAACCATGAGCCGTATCTCTGCAAGGCGAAGAGTTTGTTCCCATCAGGTTCAAATCGACCTATTTTCCTTTGGAGAAAAGGCCGCCGTTTGCTTATGGGAACGCTTGATTAATTAACGATAGTTAATGCGAGGATGGATTTATGCATATCAAAATTAGTGGACACCACATTACTGTAACCCCTGCCATTGAAGCCAGCATTCTTGAAAAATTTGCGCGG
Organism: Alkanindiges illinoisensis DSM 15370; assembly: GCF_000619845.1. Taxonomy (GTDB): domain Bacteria; phylum Pseudomonadota; class Gammaproteobacteria; order Pseudomonadales; family Moraxellaceae; genus Alkanindiges; species Alkanindiges illinoisensis. The sequence continues at coordinate 51,277 of NZ_JHUX01000008.1, forward strand.
GTAGAGCGCCACTTTGACCATATTAATAGTATGCAGGTAGTTTTATCTTTAGATAATCATCATAGTGACTGTAGCCATAAAGGACAGTCCAACCATAAGGCAGAAGCCATTTTACGAGTACCGGGTGCTGAGCTGTTTGCACAGGCCTGTGCCGATGACATGTATGCTTCGATTGCCATGCTGTCAGAAAAACTGGATCGTCAGGTCAAGCGCCATAAAGAGCGCCAAATGACCCGTTACTAACAGAAAGTGAGGTTAAAAAGGGCTTATGATCAGCCCTTTTTTTATAGCTTTTAATTTTAAGTCCAGAATTGCATCAGCCTTCAATCATCTTATCTGATGAGTTTCAAATCAGGACAACTCATAAGGAATGTAGGGACCTGTTTTGATCCGCTGCCCTTATTGTAATTCGCTATTTAACAAACGTCCAAACTGGTTACGTGAACCCTGTTTTTCTCACACAACCCGGCTTTTGACTGTACAGCTTGTAACCAGCATAACCAATTTTATGGCCTAGAATTTCAGGCACTGATAACGTTATAAAATTTTTAGGTTTTAACCATGTACACGTTTGATATTGATTGCAGTTTTGGTTACGAAGTCAAGCAACCATCGGAGTTTATTTTTCATATACAAGTGGCCCATCATCCTTGGCAAACCATTCATGAAGAATTGCTACAGGTTTCCTCACATTTGCATATTCATGAGTATGAAGATGAAAAAGAGCTGAACCGGCTGTTCCGGTTTAGTGCGCCAGCAGGGCCAATTGAGTTGCGCTACCGGGCACGGGTGAGTGTGGATATGCCTTATCGTGATCCGGCTTTCCGTGAAATGGACATTGCCGAGTTGCCATCCGAAGTATTGCACTATCTACTGCCCAGCCGCTATTGTGAATCTGATTTGCTCAGTGGCATGGCGCAGCGCACATTTGGCCATATCCCGCGCGGGTTTGACCGGGTGGAAGCGGTGTGTGACTGGATTAAAACCAATATTGCCTATGAAGTGGGTTCATCCCATGCATCGACCACTGCACGTGATGTACTGGCCAACCGTGCCGGGGTGTGCCGTGACTTTGCCCATCTGGGGGTGGCGTTGTGCCGGGCACTCAATATTCCAGCCCGTTTTGTGTTTGGTTACGCCGAGTTTGAGGAGCCACCACCAGATTTTCATGCCCTGTTTGAAGCCTACGTTGGCAATCAATGGGTATTGTTTGATGCCACCCGTATGGCGCCCATTGAAAAAATTGTCCGCATTGGTACAGGTACGGATGCCAAGGATGTTGCCTTTGCGACCATTTATGGCGATGTTGAAATGAAATATATGAAGCCATTGATTTGTGACCATGTGGATGGGCAGGCGCCTAATTTTGTCCACAAGGATCAGTTTATTGGCCTAAAAACCGCATAACACTGAGATAATATCGGCCAGCGCTATTAAAACCGACAAAAACCTATAGAAATAGTAGCGCACACTGGACGTTTTGGATTGGGCAGAGTAACCTTTCGCCCAATCTTTTATCTATTTTAGAATCTTTTCCATTACCGTTTCTTCATGTAGGGGTTTGCAATGAATAGCGACCAACTTGCCACGCTGTTACAGGCGGCTTTTCCTCAGGCTGAAGTTCATGTCACCGGACAGGCTGGCAAATTTGATTTACGCATTGTTGATGCCCAGTTTGAAGGTTTACGTCCGGTTGCGCGCCAGCAAGCGGTTTATGCCCCTATTAATGAGCATATTGCCAGTGGTGCAGTGCATGCGGTCAGCATTCGTGCCATGACGCCAGAAGAGTGGCGTAAAGCCAGCCTGTTTGGAGCATAACCTTAGCATGGATCGTTTTTTAATTACTGGCGGCAACCGCCTTGAAGGCGAAGTCCGTATTTCCGGTGCCAAAAATGCGGCGCTGCCGTTGCTGGCGGCAACTATTCTGGCCACTACACCCATTACCTTGACCAATGTGCCGCGTCTAAAAGATGTCTCTACCCTGATCAAGCTGATTCAAGGGCTTGGCATTACCGTGCATTATGAAGGTGACACGGTTACCGTAGATACCTCAACCTTAAATAATCAGTATGCTCCATATGAACTGGTTAAAACCATGCGTGCCTCCATTCTGGTGTTGGGACCGCTGCTGGCCCGTTATGGGGAAGCCAAGGTATCGCTGCCCGGTGGATGTGCCATTGGCTCGCGTCCGGTTGACCAGCATTTAAAAGCACTGGAAGCTCTTGGCGCGCAAATTGATGTGGAAGCTGGTTATGTGTACGCCAAAAAAGCAGGCAAGCTGGACGGCGGCCAAGTCAGGTTTGACATGGTAACCGTTGGTGGTACAGAAAATATTTTGATTGCAGCCAGTATTGCCCAAGGCACCACAGTGATTGAAAATGCCGCGCAGGAACCGGAAGTTACCGATTTGGCCAATTTGCTAGTTAAAATGGGCGCACAGATTGAAGGCATTGGCACCAGCACCTTAACCGTGCATGGCGTTGAGGCTCTAACAGGCTGTACTTATGCTGTGGTGGCTGACCGGATTGAAACTGGTTCTTATTTGGCTGCTGCTGCCATTACTGGCGGGCGCATACGTGCAACCCATACTGATCCTAGCTTAATGGAATCAGTGCTGGAAAAATTTGAGGAAATGGGTGCAACCATTAACCGGGGTGCAGACTGGGTCGAGCTGGATATGCACGGCAAGCGCCCCAGGGCTGTGAGTTTTGAAACCCAGCCGCATCCTGAATTTCCAACCGATATGCAGGCTCAACTAATGGCAGTGAATACCATTGCCGAAGGCACCGGAACCATTTCGGAAACCATTTTTGAAAACCGCTTTATGCATGTGCCGGAACTATCACGGCTGGGTGCAAAAGTGCAGGTTAATGGTTCGGAAGCCGTGGTTACTGGAGTTGAAAGCTTGCAGGCTGCACCTGTCATGGCTACTGATTTACGGGCTTCATTTTCGCTGGTGATTGCCGCACTGGCTGCACAGGGTGAAACCTGCATTGACCGGATTTATCACATTGACCGTGGCTATGAGCAACTGGAAGCCAAGTTGCAGGGCTTGGGCGCCAATATCCAGCGTATTAAGGCGTAACAGGCAATTGTTGATCAGCAGTTGCGCTGAATCATGCCAATTTGAACAAGAAGGGTAATGACGTGTCAGATGTACTCGGTAATTTTGATCATGGCTTAACGCTGGCATTAAGCAAGGGCCGTATTTTAAAGGAAACATTGCCACTGCTGGCCAATGCCAACATTGCCTTGCTGGAAGACCCTGAGCATTCCCGCAAGCTGATTTTCCCGACCACTCATCCCAACGTCCGTATTTTGATCCTGCGCGCTAGTGATGTACCCACCTATGTGGAAAATGGTGCTGCCGATATTGGCGTGGCTGGCAAAGACGTATTGATGGAACATGGCGCGCATAACGTTTACGAACTACTGGATTTGAAAATTGCGCGTTGCCGCCTGATGACAGCCGGTAAGGTAGGTGCAGTGCGTCCGGCAGGCCGCCTCAAAATCGCTACCAAATATGTCAACCTGACCCGGCAATATTTTGCAAGCCTTGGTGAGCAGGTGGACGTCATTAAACTGTATGGGTCCATGGAGCTTGCACCACTGGTAGGGTTGGGCGACTTGATTGTGGATGTGGTAGATACTGGCAATACCTTGCGTGCCAATGGCCTGGAGCCATTAGAGGAAATTTGCAAAGTTTCGTCACGCCTGATTGTCAACAAGGCCAGTTTTAAGCGCAAGCAAGCCGTGCTGGGTCCCATTCTGGCGCAACTGGAACAAGCGGTTGCTGCCAAGTCTGCTTAAGTAGCATGAAATAAACCAAACTGCATCGATGTTTTTAATGCATCGGTGCTTTCAATGGTCCGGTGCAGAATTTCCTATCATCACCCATGCTTAAAACTGCCACAAGATCAGCCAAACACGCTAAACTATGCGTTTGCTTATCATTGTGGAAGTGATGACAATGCGTCGTTTGTCAACCCGGGATGCCAGTTTTCAGCAGCGGTTTTCTGCGCTACTGGCCTTTGAAACTGTTAATGATCCTGCGTTAATTCAAACTGTTGACCAGATTATTGCTCAGGTACGTGAACTGGGTAATGCCCATGTGCTGGCCCTGACCCAGCAATTTGACCAGCATCCCGCCCAGCACTTTGATGAGCTAGAATTATCTGCTAGCCAATTGCAGCAGGCTTTTGAGCAGCTTGAACCTACAGTGCGCAATGCACTGGAACTGGCTGCTAGCCGGATTCGTGAGTTTCACCAGCGTCAGGTTCAGCCTGACTGGCAATATGTTGATGCACTCGGTAATACATTAGGCCAAAAAGTTACGCCACTGGATCGTGTCGGGATTTATGTGCCTGGCGGCAAGGCTTCTTATCCCTCTTCAGTATTGATGAATGCCATTCCCGCGGCAGTTGCTGGCGTACAAGAAATCATCATGGTGGTGCCAGCGCCAAAAGGCGAGTTAAATCCGCTGGTACTGGCTGCCGCGCATCTGGCTGGCGTGCATCGCGTGCTGACGATTGGTGGTGCCCAAGCCGTGGCTGCATTGGCTTATGGCACAGAAACCATTGCCCCCGTGGATAAAATTACTGGCCCCGGTAACCGTTTTGTGGCTGCGGCCAAGCGTGCTGTGTTCGGTCAGGTTGGCATTGACATGATTGCTGGCCCTTCAGAAATTCTGGTGTATGCCGAAGGCCAAAATAACCCGCAATGGCTGGCGATGGATTTGCTGTCACAGGCTGAACATGATGAAGTGGCGCAGTCCATTTTCATTACGCCGGACGCCGAATTACTGGAGCAAGTTGCACAGGCCATTGAAGCGCATCTGGTCACATTGCCACGCGCTGAAATTGCCAAAACATCGTTGCAAAACCGCGGTGCGCTGGTGCTGGTTAAGGATCGCGCTGAAGCAATACAGTTGATTAATCAGGTTGCCCCGGAGCACCTTGAGCTGTGTATGGATGAGCCGGAGCAGCTGCTGCCGCAAATTCGCCATGCCGGTGCCATCTTTATGGGGCGCTATAGCCCCGAAGCCATTGGAGACTACTGCGCTGGGCCAAATCATGTGTTACCCACTTCAGGCACAGCGCGGTTTTCTTCGCCGCTTGGCGTCTATGACTTTCAAAAGCGCAGCAGCATTATTTATTGCTCGCCGGAGGGCAGTAAGTCACTGGCGCAAGCTGCTGATGTACTGGCGCAGCAGGAAGGCCTGGAAGCACATGCGGGTTCAGCACGTTACCGTAGCTAATTAAATGATAGAGATACCTAGTCCCGTATTAAGAGGCTAGGGGTTTGAAGCACACTGCTTTAAAGCAATGACTTAAAAATATTTAGAGACAAGAAGCATGACCACCCAGCACATCAGTTCCCATCTGCAACGCCTGTGGAGTCCAGAAGTTCGTACGCTGGAACCTTATGTGCCCGGTGAACAACCCAAAATTGATAATCTGCTCAAGCTCAACACCAATGAAAGCCCTTTTCCACCTTCACCGAAAGTGGCAGAAGCCATTATCAAAGTGTTAAATGAGCAAACTGAACCGGGTAATAGCCTGCGCCTCTATCCTGATCCCGATGCCAGTGCGCTTAAGCAAGCCATTGCAGCCCAGCAGAAACTGCCGGTTGAGCAGGTGTTTGTTGGTAATGGTTCTGATGAAGTCTTGGCACATATTTTTAAGGCATTCTTTATTCAGGATAAGCCCATTTTATACCCGGATATCAGCTATAGTTTTTACCCGGTATATTCACAGTTCTTCAATTTAAACGTCGTTGAAGTGCCACTGGCTGATGACTTTTCCATTGATGTCACTGGTTATCAACAGCCAAATGGCGGCATTATTTTTGCCAATCCCAATGCACCCACTGGAGTATTTTTGCCGCTGGCTAAAATTGAAGTAATCTTGCAGCAAAATCCAGACAGTGTGGTGGTGGTAGATGAAGCCTATGTGGATTTTGGCGGACAGTCAGCCACGAGTTTAATTAACAAATATGATAATTTGGTAGTATGTCAGACCACCTCAAAATCCCGTGCATTGGCAGGATTGCGCATAGGCATGGCTTTTGCCCAGCCGCATTTAATTGCAGCACTGGAGCGGGTAAAAAACAGTTTTAACTCCTATCCGATGGATCGACTGGCCATTGCAGGCGGGGTGGCTTCTTTTGAAGATCAAGCCTATTTTGAGCAAACTTGTCAGCAAACCATTGATAACCGTGAACAATTGGTCGCACAGTTAGTTGCATTGGGTTTTGAGGTACTTCCTTCTAAAGCCAACTTTATTTTCACTCAGCATCATCAGTATGCTGCTATGGAAATTGCCGCCAAATTGCGTGAGGTTGGCATTATCGTACGGCATTTTAACAAGCCAAAAATCCATAATTTTTTACGCATTACCATTGGCACCATTGAACAACAGCAACGCCTAATTGATCGCTTAAATCAAATCATTTAACCATACAGATAAGTCTGATCCTTATCTTCTATCAAACAGGCTAAGGATTAGGGCTGCTAAATTTATAGCTTAAATCTGTAAAAAAAGGCTTTATACGGAGAAGCGGTTTTAACATTTAGCCAGATTTTTTCTGTGTTCCCAAATTATTAACACAGTTCAAGATTGCACCAATTTTATCAAGGCATTCCTGATATTCTTCTTCGCAATTTGAAGCAATGGTAATACCGCCACCTGCCCAGGCTGTTAACGTATTTCCATGTTTTTGCAGACTACGGATTAAAATATTAAAAGTGCCTGTTCCATCATAGTTCAAAAATCCCATACTGCCGCAATAAGCCCCACGACTTTCTGCTTCTAGCTCATCAATAATCTGCATTGCCCGTATCTTGGGTGCGCCAGTAATTGAACCACCGGGCAGGGCACTAAACAAAACATCCAGTGGCGATGCTTCAGGCTTAAGTCTAGCCCGAATTTCACTAACCAGATGATGCACTTGCGCAAAACTTTCTATCTTAAACAATGCAGGCACATGCACACTGCCAGTCTGGGCATAAACACTTAGGTCGTTACGCAATAAGTCGACAATCATTAGATTTTCACTGCGGTCTTTTTCAGAATCTAGTAATTGTTGCTTAAGCGCTTCATCAATTTCAGGATTTGCATGACGAGGACGAGTTCCCTTGATCGGCTTGGTGATCACTTCACCCTCAGCATTAAATTCAATAAACAATTCTGGTGAGCAACTGAGCAGCTCAAAATCACCATATTTTATAAAGCCGCCATAACTGGCCTTGGTTAGGTGCATTAACGCATCAATGGTAGAAACTAAACTGCCTTCCATCATTGCTTTAAAAGGCTGGGTTAAATTGACCTGATAACAGTCCCCTTGCTTCAGATAATTCTGGATTTTGTTAAAAGCATATTGGTATTGCTGAAACTGCCAGACTGGTTGAAACGGTAAGCTAAGCTGAAAGGCAGGATCAATCGCATTCCGGGTGGCAGTTTCCGACAAAAGTTCCTGAATATGCTGATATATAGCCTGCAATTCTGATAAGTCGGGTCCATAAAGTTGCCAAACCTTTTTTCCAGTTACTGAAACTTCCTGTTTCAGAAAAATATCATATTCCCCTATTATTGCAGCAGGCGATGCTAAATTTTCCAGTGTTATGGCCTGGGATGCAGCTAAGTCATACCCGATAAATCCCATTAATCCACCATAAAAATTCCCATTTGAAGATTCTTTGGCATAGGAATTCCTTAACTGAGATCCATTCCAGTATTGATTAAGCATAGAAAAATAATCAGCATGCTGCAAATTAACCGATTGTTGCAAGCCATGACGTTCTAGTATCAGTGTGCTAGAAGCTGAGAAGGCAACAGCTTGCCACTTTGGAAATAACCCTACAACTTTGGTCGTAGGATAGCTAATCAAAATAAAACCAGCGCAATTTTGTAAATATATGGATAAAGTTTGAATTGATTCACAATCAGTACAAAATTCCTGTCTAACAATCACAGTATGGGTATCCATGGCAGTGCTTCAAATATATATTTTTTATAATTAAGTGATTGATTATAAAAAATAATATAAATAATAAAACTGGGTTGAATGATTAGAGCTAATATTCTACCGTTTATCGGATGTTAAACAAAAGTAGTAAAAAGCGCTTGCACACAAAGCGTACGCATTGTAATTTTGCTGTGCAGGATTAGCTACAAGAATACCATGTAAGGATGCATTGGATACACAACACCGTACAAGGTAGTAGCGGCACAACAAAACTTATACTCGTAGGAGAGTGCAATGAAGCTTTTTACTAAACTCGCTTTAGTTTCCGCAGTGGCAATTAGCGGTCAAGCAATGGCAATGCAATCAATGGATGACTCAGCTCTAAGCTCTACAACTGGTCAAGAAGGCATCACTTTAACCATTAAAACTGATGAAGTTAAAATTGGTAAATTGATTGTTCATGACAACGACGGTCTGTCTACTGCTGCTACTATTAGCCCAACTACTGCTGCAACTGCTGGCGGTACAGCGACTGGTGGTGGTATCACTGTAAATGGCGTAAGCGTTAAAGTGGATACTACTAGTCCATTTGCTTTGGCATCAGCTGGTGCTCGTGCTGCACTGGGCTTAACCAATGACGTATTGGCAATTGTAAAAGTTGACGCTGACGCTGGTGCTGGCGGTACTGCTCCAGTTCTGAACGTAAACATGCTGAACAATGCTATGGCTATCCATGTTGACAGCATTGGTGTTGGTGCTTCTAACAGCGTAGCTTCAATGGCTGGTAAAGCACGTCGTGGTGTAACTAGTGAAGTTTCCCTGATTGAAAACGTTGATCTGACTATTGGTGCCAGTGCACTGAACATTCAACTGGGTAATCAGCCACAAGGCGCTATGATTGCTGCTAACGGTGTAATTGGTGGCGGTATCCGTATTGCTAACCTGACTGTTAACGACAATGTTGGTGGTGGTCAAGTTGGTATTCAGAACATGGCAATTACCAGTGCTGACAGCACTAACCTGACTGTTAATACACTGATTGGTGTAAACAACCAAGGTCTGTCTATCAAATCAACTGGTGCTAACGACATCTACATGGGTTCCATCAAACTGGGTGATCTTTCTACTGCTGCTTCTTTAGGTTCTATCGAAATTCAGGGTATGGAAATGGTTAACTCTGAAATTCTGGTATCTGGCCACTAATAGGCTGTGGGCCGACAATAGTAATATTGTCGGCTTTCTTGACTTGATTTTTGGTAATCAGTCTTATCTTCAAGGGAACAGGGAACAATACGATGAAAACTTTAACAAAATTAGCTTTGGTTTCTGCTATGGCAATCAGCAGCAGTGCTTTTGCTCTGGAATCGCTTGATGATTCAACGCTGAGCCAAACCACAGGTCAGGATGGTATTACAATCAAGTTGGATGCACAGGCTGATGGTACAATCTTTGGTGCCGATAATATTGTTGTTCATGATAACGATGGTGTAGGTACAGCAAGCTACGGTATTGCTACCCCTTCTGCCGGTGCGATTGTACTGGGTAAAAAGTCTGATGGTACAGGTACTGGTTTTAGCATTAAAGGTGCAACAGGTGATGCGGTAGTCATTAAAGTTGATGCCGATGCGAATGGTACTTCACCTGTATTAAACGTAAATATTGGGTTGCCAACAGCTTTAACTGTAAATACTGGTGATATCTATGTAGCCAAATCTAATGGCGTTGGAGCTACTGGTGCACAGTTTGCTAATGAAGCTAAAATTTTAAATAACATCACTGTAAGTCTTGGTGGTGCACAGATGAATGTTCAGTTAGGTAATGCGCCACAAGGTGCGATGATTGCCTTAGGTGGTAGTGTAGCAGGTGGTGTAAATATCGCTAACCTGGAGCTGCAAGATAACTCAACTGGTGCTGGTGGCGTAATTCACCTTGGCAACATCAATATCCGTGATAAAGGTGCTGCTAACTTAAGTTTAGGAACTAATATCAAAGCTACTACTGATGGTTTATCAATTGTTCGTACAGCTGGTGATGTTGACGTTCGACTAACTGCAGTTCAGTTGGGTACAGCAAATGCTGCCCATCAAGTTGGTGATATCGCAATTTTGGGTATGAAAGTGCCTAACATGACTATTAGTGGCCATTAATTAATTTAGCTGCTTAAATATGTAAAGCAAAGCGGCACAAGATGCCGCTTTGTCATCAGGAGTGTATAATAATTATAAATCTGCAGCAGCAGATGGCACTGGATGCATGAAACTTAAAGGAAGAGTAGTATGTTTAAACTTCGAAAACTGATCATCGCATCCATGCTGTTTAGTGGATTAACTTCTGCTTTTCCAGTTTTTGCAATGCAAGCTCTTAATGATGAAACTCTGAGTGATACCACGGGGCAGGATGGTATTACTTTAACTCTGGATAACTCAGGAACTTCTGGTAAAGTTATCTGGACGGATAATGACGGCTGGTCAGGCTTGTCTCAAACTGCAGGTGCTGTAATCTTTGGTGATGGTACACCTTCAACAAATTTTCGTATTAGTGGTGGAAAGACCGTAATTACCATGGATGCTGATGGTAATGGATCTAATGCTTTTCTTAATATCAATATTGATATGCCAGATAATTTAAAAATAAATACGGGCAATATCTATGTAGCTGGTAAAGACAGTACAGGCGTTATTAATCAGAAAAAAATTCTTGGTGATACAGAAATTGAATTAAGTGGTTTAAATCTTAATGCTCAGCTTGGGAATGCCCCTCAAGGTAATTTGCTTAATTTCTCTGGTGTTATTAATAACGGCATTCGCTTAAATAATTTTACTCTTATTGATGGATCAACCTCTTCAACTGGCAATGATTATGGAATTGCAATTGATCAAATTATTCTTCGTGATCATGGAGCTAACGACTTAACATTGGATAATATTGGCATAAGTGTTACGTCAAATGGCTTGCTTATAGATACAAGTCGTACTAATAACAAAGTTGATTTCTTGCTAAGTAATGTCAAGGTAGGTGGGTTATCAAGTAGTGCTCCTACGATTGGTGGAATCAGTGTGCTTGGTGTGAATCTCAACAGTTTATCTATGACAATCAGTGGACATTAAACTTCGCTTAAAATTTGTGCACCATAATCAACTCTGTTAAAATATGCTTCGTCTACGCTGTGAAGCGTCCAGTGAGAGATCAGGAAGGTCGACTATGCAAAAATATAATCTTGCTTTAGCAGTTGGTCTATTGTGTTCCACGGCTAATGCTTGGGCGCTTCAGGCAATGGATGATAATGCCTTGGCTGAGCAAACTGGACAGGATGGTATTACTGTTGCACTTCAGTATGCTGACTCTACGATTAGCTTTAGTGAAGCAATAATTACAGACACCAATGGTATGACTAATGCCAGCAATAAGGCTTCGCTCGTTATTGCACCAGCTACTTATAGTTCTACGCAAGGTATTCGGTTATTCAGAAATAACAGTTCTACTACTTTGGCCACTGCTCCCATAAAAATTCAAATGGATGCTGATGCTAATACTGCCAGTCCAGTATTTAATGCTGCAATATCCTTACCTTCTGATCTTGAACGTATACGAATTAATCCTTTATCTGTTTATTTGGCGACAGGTGATACCAGCATTTTTACAGGGCGTAAGGTGGATGGCTCAACAACCAATACTTTTCGTACAGGGGTAACTGAGTTACTTAGAGTGAACGGAGAAGGAATAGATACGGTATTTAAATCTGGTGACCCATTAACTATTAATGTCCAGTTGGGGAATACTCCGCAGGGACACATGTTTATGTTTACCGGTGGCAGTATTTTATGTGTTGGCAATAATGCTTCCTGCATGAGTACTACAGGTGCAGACGGTGCTAATCCAATTGAACTTATTTCTTCTAATAGTTCGAGTAACTCAAGCTTAAAACTCAATTTTAAACTTTCAGCAAGTAACCAGACTACAGGTTTTCGTCTTAATGGATTCTATGGCGATATTAATGCTGACGGTTTGACCTTTGGAAAATCTGGTGCTACGGATAAAGTTGATTTAGTGCTTAGCAATATTACAGCAGGCTGTAGCTCAGGTTGCCAGGATGTAAATACATTCAGTAACTTAAAAAATGGTTCTATGGGTAATTTTGGTGTAATAGGCGCTAGCGTTACGAATCTGAAAGTAAATGTTAGGGGGCTATAGTTTTAGATTTATTTAGTTCGCTAAAGTGCAAATTAAATAAAAAAATTTAGTGTATTTGTGACAAAAACACGGTATCTTGTAAATTACATGGATGACGACTTATTAACCTAAAGTCGTATTCTTAACAGGACATGGTAACCCAGTGAACGGGTTATCCAAAATTAGAAAAAGTGCGCTATGTTTATTATCACACTAGGGTCAGCTCTGATTTATCATTTTGCGACCGAAGCTCTGCAGGTAGCAGACAAGCCAGCGGGTTCTGTCTATTACTCAGAGGTTGCAGATTCCCGTTACTATTCTTATGGTAAATATCACCAGAATCCGGTACAGGTTAAACCTGCTGTCGAGCAGCAGTTTCGCGGCATTGTAAAGCAAGCCTATGATTATAGTTGTGGTTCTGCTGCGCTAACGACACTACTAAATGGTTATATTGGTGAAAAGCTGACTGAGCAACAGACCATGAATGGTTTAATGCGCTATGGTGAATATGACCGTATTGTAGAGCGCCGTAGCTTTTCTCTGTTGGATATGAAGCGCTTTGTAACAGCACTTGGCTACAACAGTGGTGGTTTTAAAGGACAATTTTCTGATTTAACCAAACTGGATAAGCCAGCCATTGTGCCTATTGCTTATGCAGGATTTAAACACTTTGTTGTTTTTAAAACTTATCGTGATGGTCGAGTATTTATTGCCGATCCCGCACTAGGTAACTTAAGTTTTAGTGCTGAGCATTTTCAGGAAATCTGGGATAACAATACCTTATTTATTATTGACCCTCCTGTTGGGCGTGAACTTCCTGGTTTACTGGGGCTACAGGAAAGTGACATGCGCATTGTAGAAGACAGTGTGATTGATCGGTTTGCGTTTGTAGATGTGCGTTATCCAACACTAATGATGGAAAAGAATGCTGATCGCGCTGCAACCATGCGCCGTGTACTGGATGATGACCCAAAATCTGATAATTATCAGAAGCCGATTGACACCTATATGCGTCTTTATTACAAACGCAAGTAGCACTGGCTGATAACTAATAGATTTGGGTATTTGTGTAATTTAAGATAACTGTTTCAAGGTAGATTATAGTCATGCAGAAACAATGGATGAATCGGTCAATATTGTCTTTAAGTATTGGTCTGGCAATGATTGGTGTAAATGTATATGCGGCAGAGGATAATGCCACCGATGCCAATAGCCAGATCACTGCTGCACCGTCAGCTATAGAGGGGACAACCGATCCTGTCGCTGCCGAAAGCCGTGCTCAGGTAGAAGCACCATTAACCAATGACAATAATCCAAATACTGACAGTGCAGTTGTCAACACAATTAATGAACGTAGTGATAGTACTGCTGCGAGTACTGGTTCAACGCCAGCGCCTGATACAACCACAACAAATGCTGCGTCAGAAACGCCTTCTATGGTGCCTGAGAATAAAGCGGCTGGTGTCCTACAACAAAAAGCTGATGACGCCTCAACCAAAAGTAACCTTGAAGAAGTTTTTACCCGTTCTGAGCAGCAATACTCGCTTTCTAAACGTGGATCATATTCCGCTACTTATGATATTGACTATACTTACTATCGTGATAGTCGCCTAGATCTGGCATTAAGCGACAGCAGCTCTACGCTGACCCGTTTACGGATTGAAGAGGACGCACAACATACTATTACTAATACCTTTACTTTCCAGTATGGTTTGCTAGATAACTTAACCTTAACAGCTTCATTACCTTTGGTTGCCAAGAGTGATAACTTAAAGGATGAAACTACTGCCGGCTTGGGCGATCTTAGTTTTGGTGCACGCTGGGAACCATTTCCGTTAAAAGCAGGTCGTTTACCTTTAATCCTGTTTGGTAGCTTGTCGACCAAAACAGGAGATAGTCCTTACGAAATTGATGCAACTCGTGGGTTATCAACCGGTAAGGGATATTACTCAATCGGCGGTGGTGCCAGTACCCGTAAATTTATTGATCCAGTCGTCCTATTTGCTTCAGGCTCAGTAAGCTATGGTTTAAAGGAATCAGGATTAGATCAGCGTAGAGGAGAGCGTACGCTAGATGAATTTGATCCAGGTATTAGCGGCGGGATTGCATTTGGTTTTGCCTATTCGTTTAACTACGATGTGTCCTTAACCATGTCCTATCAGCAAAGTTTTTCTACCAATAGTGAATTCCGTTTTACCAGTGGCGAAGTTTCAACGCCTGCTGACCAAACCAGTGCGTCTTTAGGCTTTTCCTTGGGTGTACGTGTTTCACCAAAAACGATTGTCAATGGTTCAGTGGGTTTTGGTCTGACAGAAGATGCGCCAGACGTTTCTCTGGGATTATCGTTCCCATTGGATTTCCTGGGTTTTGGTCGTGAAACCCGCTGAGGCATGCCGGTATGAAGTTGAATTTGCGTTTACAGCCTTTAGCCTATGCCATCATACTTTCCAGTATGCCGGTAATAAGCCATGCCCAGCTAGGACAGAACTTATCCATTGATATCCGTGCATTGTCTATGGGAAATGCGGTGACAGCAGACCCACCAGGGATTAGTGCAATTCACTTTAACCCGGCAGGCCTGACTAAAATTGAAGGTCTGCAAACTGATGTTCAGGGTTTACTGGTTGACTTTAATATCCGGCGTGAATTTGAAGCACCAGCGGGTTACAACGTTTTTGGCTACTCTGACGATCCAATCATCTGTAATGATGTAGCAACTGTTGGCCAAAAAATTTGTAGTGACTTCAAGGATTATGCTGTTAGTAAGGTTGACCATCCCAGTCTTTATGTCCCTGTATTAAAAAAGATGGTGAACTGGCCTCAAGGCTTACCACTGGCTGCCCCGCTGGCAGGTGCTGCCTATAAGCCACCGGGCTCAAAAATAACTTACGCTTCCGCATTGTATGCACCATTGGTGGCTGGTTTTGGCTCGGCTGATGGCGATCCTGGCAATTTCATGGGTCAACAGGTTGCCATTGAGCGTATTACTTATTTATCGCCTTCTGCTGCCTATAAAGTCAGTGATAATTTATCATTAGGTGCCTCTATTGGCATGTCATATCAGGCGATTGGCCTAAAAACTGACCTTCGTTTTCCTAATGAACTAATCGGCGTATTACGCCTAATTGATGAAGATGTCTGTGGTCCATTTCAAGAAAATGGCAACATTGTTAGTGATTTATTGCTATTTGGCTTGTGTAATGCAGAAGAAGGTGTTGGGCCATTCAAAAGCTTTGGTTCAATGGAAGTTGCTCTGGAGCAAACACTATCACCTTCCTACAATCTAGGCTTACTGTGGGAACCAAGTGACGATTTTGGCTTTGGTATGGTTTATCAAAGCAATAGCAAAATGAAGCTTAAGGGTGACTATGCAATTGAAAATGGTCGCGGTGGACAGGAGTTAATTCGTGCTCTGAGTTCATCGGTAACCGGTGCAATTCTACAGGCAATCTTGGGCTTTCCATCGTATGTTCCACCGAGTGAGACAGGTAAAGTCTCTATGGATCTGGAATATCCTGCGCATTTTCAGGCAGGGGTAAAATATAAAGTACTGCCTGATTTACAGTTTAATTTTGATATTGGCTGGACAGATTATGCAGCGTGGGACTACTTTAGATTCAAGTTTGACCGCCAGGTTTCTGCCTTACAGATTGCAAAATTGCTATCTAACGACGTAACGGCATCTAGCTTAAACTTGCCTCTCAAATTCCGCAGTCCATGGAGCTGGGGTGTTGGCATGGAGTATAGTGCTACAGATCGTCTCAAACTGCGTTTGGGATATGAACCTCGTAAAAGTGCAATTCCTGATGACCGCCGTAATACCCTTGTGCCAATCAATAATGCACAAATGTTTGGTGCAGGCATGGGCTATCGGTTTGATCCAGATACTGATATTGATTTAACGGTAATGCACCTGCGTAGCCGCGATAATATTCCTGCTAATACCAGTGGACTTGCTAACCAGACCGGAGTTAATAACCTGTTATTAAATCCCTATGCTGGATTAAATGTAAAAACAAATACGAAAGTCACCATTCTTGGTATAGCCTATCGTACTAAATGGTAATTGGTATTTGAAATGGCACGAGTAACCTGGAAACCTGTCGCCGCTGGTACACTGGCTTTATGCTGCCTTAGTGTGGTTAATGCCGCGACAGAGCGTTCCGGTTTTTATACAATTGTAGGTCCGGATGGGCAAATGATTGTAATAGACCGTAATGCTTCTAATAAAAATGACAAGAATTCGGAAGTTACAACGAATGCAAAAATTAAAAAAAAGTCGCCTTTAACCTCAAGATGGTCTTTATTTAGCAGGCATAAGCCAGCAAAGGTAACAGAATCAGTAGCACCAATTACCTCAAATCCTCGCGCAGTTGTAGGACTGGTACCACAAAACAATGCCTTGCCTGCTCAGCCATCAACGGTTCAGGCGCAAGTTCAGCCTATTGATACCAAGAAGCAGACTAGTCAGGCTACACCTCAGACTCAGGTTTCTTCTGGATTACCAAAAGAAACTAATCATCAGAAGGTTGTTAATGAGCCTAATTCACAAACTGTTCCTGAAGTCTTAGTAACCAAGCCTAAAACTACTTCTCAGGTGTCTGATGCTGAGCCTGTCACTGTGATTGATGGGGAGCAATACATTGATAGTGAGTACCTAGAACAACGCGAATTTAATCTGGAAGGCAAAAAAAGATTTTATAATTTGCCTGATGGTATAGGCGGCCATGAGGTATTGGAGCGCGAAAAAGGGGTCGATATGACCGTATTTCGCAAGCAAAAAATTGAGAAGCCTCAAGTAGTTGACTTTTCTAAAAATTATCAGCGTATTCCCCAGGTACAAATTGTTGCGCTAACTGGTGCCACTTGTTTTAATGAAAAACAGCTTAAAGGTGCCAAGCTATTTAAACAGGATGAATATCTGGATTTCTGGCCCAGACCAGGATTTGAGCCAAAATTTGATTTTGTAGTTGCAAAACTTGCACAACCTATCAATGATATTCAGGTAACCTCTTATGCTAATAATATGAGTAATCCGAAGTTTTATTGGCCGCTACCTATTTTTCTGGATGAAAAAGGTTGTGTCATGGAAGGGGTAAATGCTTTTTATCAGGCAACTATAGCGCCTACTGTCACAACACATCAGGCAATTCAGGGATATTTGCATATACCGCAAAATACCCGCTATATTTTGTTTACTCCTCTGGAAGCTGCAGCGGATTTATCAGAAACACAACTAACGAACAAAGGACAGGTTCGTTTGACGCCAATTCGTTAGCCTTATTTATTTAATTGGATATACTGTAATGCGAAATCTTTATCAGGCTTCAAAACTTCCTTTTGCATTAACTAGCCTTTGCTTGATGCTAAGTGCCTGTGGTGGGGGCAGTAATACCATCAATGAAGATCCTACAGCAGGCGGGGGAAGCAATACTGTTGTTGAGTGTGCAAGCTCTGACACAACGTGCGTTGACCTTGTTTTTGATGATACGCCTGTGGTTAATTTGAACTATGAATGCGGCAAATATCATAGTGTGACCAGTAATACTGGTGTAGCTCGCTGTCCTATAGATTCCAATGTTACATTTTATTTAAAAGCAGCTGAAGGGACGCGCAAAATTGTTTTTGGAACACTAGCTGTTAAGCCAGTGCGTAATACAATTTCATCTGAGGTGCAGGATACTTCTTTAATTCGCATTACCACTAAGGATTTGGCTGAAAGTGTTACTAATTCGACCATTAGCAGTTTAGATGAGAGTGCAGCTGCAAAAACAGCAACTAATATGAGTCAGTTGTTGCAATCAATCGCTCGTAGTAACCGTGGAGACTCTACTAAGGCTTATACAAGTAGTAATGAGTTTTATATTGATACAGCACCTGTGAACCGGGTTTATATTGATACAGCTGTCAAAGCTGATATTGAGAAAATGACTGAAGATGTGGCAGCTAAAGATTTTCAGGACACGACATTTATTAGCAAAACCAAGCCTTGGCTAGAAGCGCAGAAAATAACACTGATTTCTACTGCTGAAGCAAAACATCGCTTGGAAAAAGTCATTTTGGCCAAGAATTCAGGCGTCTTCTTTGCAACACCAACACTGGATGCCGGCCTTTTTCAAACCACTGGAGTGGATTTAAAGCTTGGCGTATCAGGTAATGATGGCAGCAATACAAGCGCTACAGTTGCCATGTTTGCTTTAACGGATCGTACAGGTGACAATACAGGTTATGGCTTACAGTGGATTGCACCGACTTCTACAGACTTAACCCGGTATGCTATTTATTTACAAAACAAATATTCAAAAATGCGTTTAGCTGATGATTCCAATGTATTCAATCCCTACACCAATCGCTTTAACAATTTCAGCTTTAATATAGGTCCTAAAGCCTATACTGCTGATAACTCGGACGCAAATAAATATAATGGCAACACATTTCGGTTCGTAAATGGTAAGTTAATCCGTGATCTTGCAGTACTAGGCTCAGCAGATGTTTACAAGCTTTATAATGGCAGTGCAATTAAAGATAGTAGTGAGCTTGGTACATGGGAGCAAAAGAATACCATTGGCGGAACTAATTTTAGTGGTACAGCGACAGTATTCAAGCGTGGTGCAGTAAATACTTATCTGGATCCAGCGGTATGGCGTGTTAAAGAACTGGTTTCACTAGGTCAGACCTATCAAATTCCATTGTATGCAACGCTTACTATTAATTATCGGGATGAATATACCAAAGCTTGTGCCACCTGTGCAAAATCGGTCACGCTGCCCATTGCAATATTAGCCAATGGTGACATTGTTACTGATGGTAATAATGAAACCAACTATACTAATTCTGAAGCAGTATGTGGACAGCCTAAAAAAGACGCAAATGGAGACCCAATCAAAGATAATGATGGCAATCCGGTTTATTTCAAACAAAAAGTCATTGGAACAATTCGAGCGGCTTATCCAAGTACAGATGGTTCCCAATTTTATCTAAGCCCCAGTATTATTTTGGCAGGTGAACAGTTTGGTGACCTAGATGGTACGTTGATTGGTATTGGTGAGCGCGTTAAGATCAATCTGGCAGGTCTCCGTAATGTGGCTGCAGGTCAGCGTGGTTCAATTAATGCGACCAGTGCCGAATTGGGTGACAGTGATACCAATGCTGCAATCTGGGCGAATACCTATAACAGTTATACCCGTCTGCGTGTTGAGTATGCAGCATCCAATGATACAGCGACAACGAAAGATGATAAGCTAGATCCAGTTACTGCTGCTGAAAAACTTGCAGCAAACCAAGACTATGGTACGCTACAAATCAATAGTTCAGCACAGGTAAATAATTCGCCAAGCTGTACAGTTCAACAAAGACAATAAAATTATTAAAAAAGGGGCAAAAGCCCCTTTTTTTATAGCTTGCTTTTATAAGTAGAAATCTTTTTAAAAGCATTAAGCATTAAGCATTAAGCATTAAGCATTAAGCATTAAGCATTAAGCATTAAGCATTAGTCAGCTGCTAATTGTTTCCAGATGGAGGGTAAACTGGCCGTGCTGCCGGTCATGGAAATAGTGCTTAAGCGTGCGCTCGATACTGGGAAAAGCCAGTTCATTCCAGGGAATTTCATCTTCACCAAACAGGCCGCATTCCAGGCTTTCTGTCCCGGCGCCATACTGTCCATCCTGTAAACTGCCTTTAAATAGAACATAAATCTGCCCAATACGGGGGATATTGTACATGCAGTATAGCTGCTCAATATTCACAACACCTTCTGCTTCTTCCCAGGTTTCACGTGCTGCGCCTTCTTCCATGGTCTCGTGCAGCTCCATAAACCCTGCTGGTAAGGTCCATAAACCATAGCGGGGTTCAATGGCACGTCTGCACAACAGCACTTTGTCCTGATGAATGACCAATGCCCCACAAATGACCTTGGGATTTTCATAATGAATATGACCACAACTGGAACATACCAGACGCTCGCGTTGGTCACCTTCTGGAATAACAATCTGGCCTTGCTGGCCGCATTTTAGGCAAAAAGACATGAATGGCAGCAGTAAAATCTTGATGAGTTGTTGAGCATAACTGAAAACTTTGTTTGTGGCATCTGGTTATCGCCAGTTTAACGCGGTAAGCTACGATGATGCAGCAAAATATGATAACTCCGCGATTTAAAGCTGACTCACTGATTGATCAGTTAAGGCAGGGCATTGGCTTTGCCCCTTCACCACGCCGTGCCGATGCTGCTGTGCTGCTGGCAATTACCCGTGAAGAGCAACCCAGAGTGTTACTCACCCTTCGTGCATCCCACATGCGGCATCATGCAGGTGAGGTGTCTTTTCCAGGCGGACGCAGGGAAGCAGGAGACACCAGTAATATTGTGGTGGCGCTGCGTGAGGCTTTTGAAGAAACAGGTTTAAATCCATTTCAGGTAGAGCTTTTGGGGGAATTACCCAGTCAGCGGGCCAAAAGTGGCATGTGGGTTAAACCTATTGTTGGCCTGATTCCACCGGATGTGATCCTTATTCCACAGCCAGATGAAATCGAGCGGATTTTCTATGTGGAACTCATGCATATTATTAAGGCACAGCCGCTGCCATATCCAGTACAGTTCAACCGGCAGCAATATTATATGCCCAGTTTCCAGTTGGATAATGAAATTATCTGGGGTTTGACTGCACGTATTCTGGTGTCTTTGTTCAGGCGTGGGTTAAGGCACTCTATCGAATGGCCGTTTTTAATGAACCAGCCGCAAGACATTATTTAAAACTTTAAATCTTGTGGCTTAAGTCTGGTAATTTAAACCTTATAAAACAGGAAGGATGTTTATGCTGTATTGTCTGGATGACCATTGCCCCACTAGTCTAATAAGCCCTTGGGATGGCTGGGTGGCTGACAATGCAACAGTCATTGGTCAGGTGCAACTGGGTCAGCAGGTCAGTATCTGGTTTGGTGCAGTTATTCGTGCCGATAACAGCCCGATTATTCTGGGCAATTACAGTAATGTACAGGAAAACGCAGTGCTGCATACGGATGCGGGTATTGCACTGACAATTGGTGAATATGTAACGATTGGACATCAGGCCATGCTGCATGGCTGTACTATTGGTGACAATACACTCATTGGCATTAACGCTGTGGTATTGAACAATGCAGTGATTGGCAAGAACTGTATTATTGGTGCCAATGCCCTTATTCCTGAAGGTAAAGTTATTCCAGACAATTCCATTGTGATGGGATCACCGGGAAAGGTAGTGAAAGAAGCCAGTGAAATGGTGGCACAAATGAACCGCATGAGTGCGCTGCATTATGCCAGCCATTACCAGAAATTTAAAAATGGTTTGCGGCCCCATCAGTTATAAGTGTTAAAGCACATTGCGCGTCTAGGCAATTGTGCAGCCAGACGATTACTGGGTAAAGATACGGATTTTGACGTCATTATTTTGATATTATAGTATTTATTAAATGATCTCTTTGCCGTGTTTGACGTAATGAGGTGTGTATGGGTAGTCAGGTAAAAGCGGTAGCAAAACGCAAGCTGATTGCTGCGCTGGTTAGCGATATGGCACAAACCATCCGGGATCACCATTCCCTACAGCAAGTGATGGATTTGCTGGAAAAACAGGTAGAGCTGGCTCAAAAGCAGCCATTTACCAATTTGAGCCGTACGCAAGCCAAGGAGTTGCTGGAGCAATTGCAATCCAAGGTGATGCCACAATTATGCACCAGCCTATGCGCGCAAAGCCCGTGGTTTGGCAGTACAGAAAAACGTCTGACTGGGCTGGGTGCTGCATCGTTATATTTGCCTGTGAATGCCAGTAGTCTGGCCCAGAAGCATCAGCCTTTTACCGTACAGCAGCAATGGCAACGGGTAGGCCAGCAAACGGAGTTGCTCAGGGAACAACTCCAGCGCAAAATAGATCGTTTAACGGGAGTGCGGGCTAAGACTGATGAATGGGAAACTGTTTTCCCGGAAGACGAGTAAATCTGACCCCACACTAAGTATTTTTATCAGTACTTATTGCGTTATGAGGCCTTTCGAGGTAAATCTTAATTGTTTGACATTATTTCCTTTAAGTAAAAATCAGCAGGACACACCAGATTAGTGCTGCCACCAGCAAGGTTTTGGCAATCAGGCGGATCAGTTCACTGGTCGCAGTGCTGGAACCATGATCATCAAGCGCAAAAATTTGTGCATACAGCTCACCCGCTCGTGGCCCAAAGCAAAAACCAACCAGCGCGCCTAGTCCAGTAAAAACATAGGCCAAAAACCAGATAAACTGACCATCTCCGTCCGGCTGAGTAAAAGTGCGGATCAGAGAAGTAATAAAGTCAAACAGGCCACCCAGCAATAATCCCATCACACCTGAAAAAAATGCAAACTGTAACCGGTTAACCCAGCCTTTGGTGGGTACTTTTTCCGGCTTTCTGGAAAGTCGTGCACGCTGACGTTCACGAAGCGCCTGAAACGCCCGGGTACGTGATAAAGAACGCATGATTTCACCCCAAACTATGTTCTTAATGGTATCTCACTAATTTATAGTAATTTGTTTTCTTATCTGGTGAATTGCTGTAACTATCCTGTTTGGTTTTTTTGCCAGGATTTAAAGGTATTCAAACAAAAACAACTTAAGTAATAAATGGTCAACAGTTTTTGTTAATATAGCCCGCTTTAACGATTGGCTTGCAGGCGTTGAGCAGGCGTTAAAATCAAATGACATATCAAGAAACAATACACGGGCTAGGCTTGGGGGTACAGGATGCTTTTGGCACTGGAAACAGCAAATGAGTGGTGTTCTGTGGCGTTGTTTGATGGGCAAACTGTGGTGGCTCATCGTGAGGACAACCGTAGCCGTGAGCAAACCCGCCTGATTTTACCCATGATTGATGCAGTATTGGCCGAGCAGGGAATCCATGTGAATGCACTGGATGCCATTGCGTTTAGTCGTGGGCCGGGATCATTTAGTGGTGTGCGAATTAATGCGGCCGTGACGCAGGCTTTGGCATGGGCGCATGATCTACCGGTTGTGCCGGTATCGACCTTGCAGGCACTGGCGCAGGCTGCATATCGACAGTATCAGTTAACGCAGGTATTGGCAGTGCTGGATGCCCGGATGAATGAGGTATATGCCGCGGCTTACCAGCTGGATCAGCAGCAACTGATGCAGCCGCTAACTGATGAATCTGGCATTGAACAACTGGTTGCCTATGATCAGGTTAGATTGCCTGATCAAACACAGTGTTATGCACTGGCCGGAAATGGTGGTCCTCTATTGACCCATGCCAGTGAACTGGCTACCTATTCAGACGTACATGCCAATAGTACAGATATTGCCCGGCTGGGCTACGCAGCATTTAAGGCCGGTAAAGCGGTGAGTGCAGATCAGGCGTTGCCGGTTTACTTGCGTGACAATGCCTGGAAAAAAATTGCCGAGCAGGGTTCACCAAAAAATTAAGCTTTTTTAATCATGTCAATGTAGTGTGTTGCTTTTATCACATCGGGAGTGCGTATGGATATTTGGTTGCTGATTCAGGCGGCAATTATGGGACTGGTGGAAGGGATTACCGAATTTTTGCCTATTTCCAGTACCGGCCATTTAATTCTAACCGCACAGCTACTGGATTTCTGGACGCTGGAAAAGCGTGAACTGTTTGCCGTGGCCGTACAAATTGGGGCCATTGCCGCAGTAATTTATGAGTACTGGGGTAAGCTCTGGGGCGCCTTAATTGGCACATTAACGGGGAAGCGGGAAGACCAGCGCTTTAGCATGAACCTGATTGTGGCATCCATTCCCATTGTGATTATTGGCTTGAGTCTGGGTGACCAGATCAAGGCCTATTTGTTTAATGCCATAACGGTTGCCATTGCGTTAATTGTGGGCGGTATCATTATTTTATGGGCAGAAAAACGGCCACATCAGATTGAAGCACAGGAAGTTGAAGACATCAGCTTTAAGCATGCCATCCTGATTGGCTTGATTCAGTGTCTGGCGCTAATTCCTGGCACCTCACGTTCAGGCTCTACCATTATTGGCGGCTTACTGGTGGGCGTGTCACGTAAGGCCGCCGCCGAGTTTTCGTTTTTTCTGGGTATTCCGGTCCTGATGGGCGCAGGCTTGCTGGACATGTACAAGTCACGGCATGAACTGCACAGCAATGACATGCTGGTACTGGGCGTTGGGATGCTGGTGGCCTTTGTGTCGGCCCTTATTGTGATTCGTGCGCTGATCCGTTATGTGTCCAAGCATGATTTTAGTGTGTTTGCCTATTACCGCATTATCTTTGGTGTGGTGATTTTAGTGACGGCGTGGACAGGCTGGATTCAGTGGTAATGCATCTGACATTATGGGCCACGCATGAGCAACAGCAGCATGCACTGGCTTGTCAGCCGCAATTTTTACAACGTGATATACAGACGACGCTGCAAATCGTCGACAAAATAAATCCCAAGTTTTTAAGGCAGCATCCTGAGCTGGCACTAATACTGGATAACAATGGATTGCATCTGGCTGCTGCAGGCATGCAAATGCAACCAGACTGGATTGGCCAGCTGGCCCGCTTGAAGCGTGCCTCACGTAAAAATGAACTGATTGCGCGGGCCTGCCAAACCGAGCAGCAGCCATTACTGATTGATGCCACCGCAGGCTTGGGTCATGATGGTTTATTACTGGCCTGGCTGGGTGCCCGCGTGACTCTGATTGAACGCCATCCGGTGCTGTTTGCACTCCTACAGGACGCCCATCTGGCTGCGAGTCATCATGCTGAACTGGCGGAAACCATGCAGCGCATTCAACTGGTGCATGGTGAAGCCAGTGATTATTTAACGCAATGCCAGCAATCCAGTACCCGTATAGATGTGGTTTATCTGGATCCCATGTTTCCTAAAGGGGGGCATAAAGACCAGAAAAAGCAGGCACTGGTGAAAAAAGAAATGCAGATATTGCATCAGTTATTGCCTGAGAACGGTACAATGGATTTGGGCGAATATCTGCTGCCATTAGCGCAACAAATAGCAGGCCGGGTGATTGTCAAGCGGCCACGGCATGCCCCAACCCTAACAGCAGCTATTCCCCAGCACCAATGGCTGGGAGATGCCTGCCGCTTTGATGGTTATTTCCAGGCCAGGCTATAGTAAGCAGGACAGCGTGGTGTAATCTTGGAACTATCGCTGTTTTGCACCTCAAGCTGCACATAAAAATCAGGGTAATTGTGCCATTAACCCTTTTGCTATCGGTACATTCAGTCTTAGGCATTTAAAACGGAAGCTTCAATGGATACGCCCATCTGGCAAAAATTCAATGCAGCCGCAGGGCAGTATGATCAGGTCAGTTTACTCCAGCAGCAATCTGCCCGGCATTTGCTGGATTGGATGGATCCTGTATTACCCAACAGCGTATGGCTGGATGCCGGTTGCGGTACAGGCGTGCTGGCCAAAACACTGGCTGCACAGGGTGCACGGGTCTGGGCGATTGACCTTGCGCCAAATATGCTAAAGGCACTGGAAAATGATGACCGCATACAAACCATTCTGGCGGATATCAGCCAGCTGCCGTTAGCTGATGACATGCTGGATGGTGCGGTGAGTAATTTTGCCTTGCACTGGCTGGGTTCAGACATTGTGCCGGAAATCCTGCGTGTCATTCAGCCGGGGGGCGAGGCATGGCTTGCCGTTCCGGTGGCGGGTTCACTGTCTGAAGTGGCCATACGCTATCCGGGTTTTCCCTTATTCCAGTTTGAGTCAGCACAGGCGTGGCTGGAACAAGCTGGCCCTGTTTTAGCCAGGCATGAAATCCGACGCTTTAGCCAGGATTTTTCCAGTTTAAAAGCACTGATTGCAGCAATCCGGCAAATGGGTGGCGACCAGACCGGGCAGAATCAACCAAGTCAGAAAAAATCCAGTCAGGACTTGTCGCGCTGGAAGCAGTGGCTACATGATCAGTCACCCATTGCCTTGTCATTTGAGGTATTGTTTTTGCATCTTAAAAAGCCGGCTTCTGCACATCCATTGGCTTTTCTCAATACTTATTAATACCTTCTCATTTGTTGCTTAGGGCTTAACAGGTTTTGATTGCTTTTAACTGATTAGGGTTCGTTTTATGAGTACAGCCACCGCCCGTCATGCTTATTTTGTAACCGGAACTGACACGGATGTGGGCAAGACTTTTGTCAGCAGCCTGTTGTTGGCGCGCGCCAGTAGTCAGGGTTATGACTGCTTTGCCATCAAGCCAATTTCCGCAGGGTGTAGCACTGATGCATCAGGGAATCTACACAGTGATGATGCGCAGTGCTTGCAACAATATGCCAGTATTAAATTGGTTGAAGAGCTGCTGGCGCCGATCAAGTTACCCGCAGCAACTTCACCGCATATTGCAGCCGCACAGGTGGGCGAGCGCTTGCAGGCTGGACGCGTGGTTGGGCACATCCGTGCTGGATTATCGACCCGTGCCAGCCGGATTCTGGTGGAAGGTGCAGGGGGCTGGCGTGTGCCCATTAATATGCAGGAATATATTTCTGATGTGGCCAAACAATTGCGCCTGCCGGTTATCCTGGTGGTGGGTATCCGGCTGGGCTGCCTGAATCATGCGCTAATGACGGCTGAGCTGATTATGCGTGATGGTTTGCCGCTGGCTGGCTGGGTGGCCAATTGCCTGCATGCCGAGGAGCCTTTTATGGCAGAGCAAATTGAAACCCTACAGAAAAAACTCAGTGCACCTTGCCTTGGAGTAGTGCCTTATGCAGCGAATGGTCAGCTTACAGCCCTGATTGATTCGATCCGGTGGCCCAGTGAACTGGTGAGTCCATTAGCTGACGACAAAAACTGAATTCTGACATTGCTCTTTGGCTTATTTTTGTAATCTATGTTGTTCATAGACAAGAAAAATACAGTTTAAAAGGCTTTTCTTGCTAGGATACACGCATGCAGTTTGGGTGTGATGTGAGCGAATCACTAGATGATTGAACTAAAGCCTTCTCGTAACTTTCTTAGTGATTTGCGTGATAACCAGATTGCCGCGTGGTGGATGCTAATTGGCTCAAGACGCTGCTTTGACTGGGTTACTCCCAATGGCTGGCAGTTCCTGTTCTGGGCGGTACTGGCCTGTCTCGCTAATACCCTGTTTAGCTGGTTAACGGCAGGTGGGGCAGGACATTTTAACTTGCAGGGGCTGGTGAGCTACCTGTTGTGGCCGTTTATTGCCTTGATTGCCGGGATTTTTCTGGCACAGCGCAGTGGACTTGGCCGGCTAATGCTGGTTCCAGCCATGCTATGGCTGATTGCTGATGTTAATGTTGCGCTATTACAAAGCTTTATACAATTTCTAGGCCAGATTGACCGCCTGCCGGATGTCAGTTATGAATACCTGCCCACAATTTTTCTGGTGCTGTTTGTCTGGCAAACTGTTGCAGTATTCTGGGTATTTGCCCGCGCACTGCACTGGCCGTGGTGGGAGCAGGCCTTAATTCTGGTGGGTATCATCATTACCCTGACCATCTGGCAGTCTTCGGTCAGCAGCCAGCCCATCTGGAAAGTGGAAGAAACCCGCATCACGCTGCCAGAAGCTGCGATTTATGCCCAGCCGCGCCTGCTGGATGATGTGCTGTCGCAAATGCAGAGCAGTGTGCCCGGTCAAAGTAACTGGTATTTTATGGGTATTGCCGGGGCAGGCTATCAGGACGTATTTAAATCGGAAGTTGACCGCATTCAGCGCCAGTTTGATACCCGTTTTGGCACCTATGGCCGTTCTATTGGTCTGGTAAATAATAAAGCCACCTTTATTAGCCAGCCCATCGCCACTAAAACCAGCATTGAGCGTAGTCTGGCGCGGATTGGCCAGCAAATGAATCCTGACAGTGATGTGCTGTTTTTATACATGACGTCGCATGGCCTGCCCAATGTGTTTGAACTGGCCAATGAGCCGATTGACATGCAATCGATTGATCCGCAATGGCTGCGTGAAACACTGGATCGCTCTGGTATTCGCTGGCGGGTGATTGTCATTTCATCCTGCTATTCCGGTAGCTTTGTGCCCGCCTTGCAATCCCCGGATACGCTGGTTATTACTGCATCCTCGGCTGAGCGTACCTCATTTGGCTGTACCAATGAGGCGGATTACACCTATTTTGGCCGTGCCTTTTTTGATGAGGCATTACGAGCACAGCATAGCTTTAAGGGTGCTTTTGATATGGCCAACGGCCGTATCAAGCAATGGGAAAAAGCGCAGGGCTTTCCGCATTCACAGCCGCAATTCAAGCTCGGGCAAAATATGGCACTGATGCTACCGCAGTTTGAAAGCCGTCTGTTCCCGCCGGATATGCTGGCGACTCCCGCAGCGCAACCTGTGCTGGCTGCGCGTGTCACTCCCTGACATTAAATCAATCAGTGATTTAAAATGTCTGGTTACTACATAAACCAACCGTCATGACCTTAAGGATAAAAGGAGTCTTAAATGAAAACACGTGCTGCCATTGCCTGGGAAGCGGCCAAGCCATTAAGCATTCATGAGGTTGAGCTGGCGCCACCACGCGCAGGCGAGGTGCTGGTTGAAATCAAGGCAACCGGAATTTGCCATACAGATTATTACACCCTGTCTGGTGCAGATCCTGAAGGCCGTTTTCCGGCAATTCTGGGTCATGAGGGCGCAGGCGTGGTACTGGAAGTGGGCGAGGGTGTTAAAAGTCTCAAACCCGGTGACCATGTGATTCCGCTGTATACGCCAGAGTGTCGCCAGTGCAAATTTTGCCTGTCGCAAAAAACCAATCTGTGCCAAGCCATTCGCACCACGCAGGGTCAGGGCTTAATGCCGGATGGTACCAGCCGCTTTAGTCTGGATGGACAGGAAATTCTGCATTATATGGGTACGTCTACCTTTGCCAATCATATTGTGGTGCCGGAAATTGCACTGGCCAAAATCCGTGAAGATGCGCCATTTGACAAGGTCTGCTATATCGGGTGTGGCGTGACCACTGGCGTGGGTGCCGTGCTGTTTACTGCCAAGGTGGAAGCGGGCGCCAATGTGGTTGTGTTTGGCTTGGGTGGTATTGGCCTGAATGTGATTCAGGGCGCCAAAATGGTGGGTGCCAACAAGATTATTGGTGTTGACCTGAATCCCGAACGAGAAGCCATGGCACGCAAGTTCGGCATGACGCATTTTATTAATCCATCCAAGGTTGAAAACGTGGTGGATGCGATCATCCAGCTCACTGATGGCGGCGCAGATTATTCCTTTGAATGTATTGGCAATACTCAGGTGATGCGTCAGGCACTGGAATGCTGCCATAAGGGCTGGGGCAAGAGCATTATTATTGGCGTTGCGCCAGCTGGTGCAGAAATTGCCACTCGTCCGTTTCAGTTGGTGACAGGCCGCCACTGGTTAGGTTCGGCATTTGGTGGCGCGCGTGGCCGTACCGATGTGCCCAAGATCGTAGACTGGTATATGGAAGGCAAGCTCAATATTGACGACCTGATTACTCATCATTTAAGCCTTGATGACATCAATAAAGGTTTTGACTTGATGAAAAGTGGTGAGTCGATTCGGAGTGTCGTAATTTATTGATTTGTTTTGGTAAAGTCAGGTTTTATTAAATTGCCGCTATTTTAATATAAGCGGCTTTTTAATATGATTGCGGGGAATATTTAGAACCTCATGAGACTATAATGAAAATAACATTGTGCGTTCCAATTTTGGTTGGAATGGTTTTTTCTTTTTATACGTCTAATAGTTGGGCATATGATAATTTTCCAAAAACACTAGACAAAAGCTGTCGAAAAGGTGATGCGCTTATTTATGATGAGTGTAGTGATCAGTCAAAATTATTTAAGGCTGCTTTAGCAAAGGCACGTGAGGAAAATAAATCATTATTGGTTTCCTATGGTGCTGAATGGTGCATCTGGAGCCATGTTTTTGATGCCTACATTAATGGGAAAACCACAGTATTTAACTATACTTATGCTTTACCGGATGCACCAGAACACAAGATGCATGCTACATTGTTTGAGCGTGAATCATCAGATGTTTCCAAGTTAGCCAAAGCGTTGAACCACTATGTTAATGATAATTTTGTAGTGGTACATATTGAAGCCAATTTTGCCGAAAAGAGTAGCCTGCCTATTCTGGTTAAGACTAGAGCCATAGAAGCTTATAGTGGAGGCGTTCCCTACAATTTTGTGGTTGATGCGAAGGGCTTATATGTTGGACATATTGATCCAGATAAGGTTGAGATCAGAAGAGATACCGCGGACTGGTATCGTGGTTATGACCGACAAAAACTTCTTGAAGAACTCAGAAATCTTAGAGAGCAGGCTAAGGCCAGATAGCCAGTGAACACTATCGCGATGAGTCCGACTCGCCTTTAAATAGTAATCAAGGCTTTGTATATTAATATTTAATTTATTTGATGAGGTATTAATTTTTCATTGCTATAGGCCTTTCATCATCCACAATCCACTCGCTCCATGATCCAGCATATAACAGGGGTTCTGCTAAACCAGCATGTGCAAATGCCAGAATATTATGGCAGGCCGTAATTCCAGAGCCGCAATAGCACACAATTTCACGATCTAAAGCTGGGTCTAAAAAGTGCTCAAATCTGGCTTTTAAATCTTCTTTGCTGCGCCAAAAACCATGTTCCAAGTTCTCATTAAAAGGTAGGTTGATTGCGCCCGGAATATGCCCGGCTTTAGTGTCAATCGGTTCTTCAAGGCCTTTAAATCGGCTGGGAAGTCTGGCATCTATTAATACCCGATTTGGTTTGCCTAGATGAGCCAGCACATTATTACTGTCCACCATATGAGGCTGCCATTGCCCGTTAAATAAAGCTTCCCCTAATTCAGGTTGGGTATTCTCAACGGCACCACCACTAGCCACCCATGCAGCATAGCCACCATCCAGCACCGCAACCTGCTTATGTCCCATAGCGCGCAATAACCACCATAAACGTGCTGCAAACATGCCGTTATCCTGATCGTAGGCAACCACTTGGGTCGTAGCGCCAATGCCCAGTTTGCCAAATAAAGTAATTAATGATTCAGATGTTGGCAGGGGATGGCGTCCGGTTTTTCCGGCAATGATAGGCGCTGACAAATCATGATCAACATGCACAAAGCGGGCTTGTGGTAAATGCCCCAAATCATATTGCTCGCTACCCCACGCCGGGTTGCCAAGCTGATGGCGACAGTCTACAAAAACCACATTACCATTTAGACCTTTTGCTTCTGCAACAGAAATTAATGTTTGGTACATGGAGTAAGCCTTTTTATGAAAATATTATTATTTCGCATTAACGATTAAAGCCATTTATTCCAGCACAATCAAGCGGCTTAATAGACTGGTATCATGCTGGCTAAAAAAGAAAAATAGCACAGTAAAACCGATGACAAATAGCAACCAGGTTGTGCCAAAGGCCAGCATGATAAAATGTGATCTGGTTGCGCCGTAGCTTAAGGTAGATTGACTGGGTTTATCAGGATTAAAACGCACTTCAACTTTTTTGGCATGTTTTAATTTTTCGTAAATTTCCTCATGCGCAGCACGACCACTGCTCCCGCTATAGCCAAAAGAAATATTATCTCCTTCGTAGGTTGTGCCTTGAAAACGATATAAATATTTAGCTTTTACCTCATAAGTAGTGCCATCTGAATCATTGTCAGTAATAAATTGCACATCTTGAATGCTAGCTATAGTTTTTGGCCAGTCTTTTGCTGCATTTGCCTGATGGAGTGAGCTTATGCCACTGCCCAGAACCGCAAAACCTACAATATAAAAAATTGAGATGAAAATGATGAAAAAGACAGACATTTTGGACATCGCTGATTTCTAGGGCTCTGGTTGGTTTAGTTAAGTTATTGAGTCTATGGGATTTTATTTTTTCTATAGCAAGATACAGTTAATTTAAAACCTGAAATGAATTTTTAGCATATAAAGACTTGGTCTCGAGCAATAGAGATTTATTAACAATAAGTTTAAAGCCTATTAATTTTTCTTTATTAGCTTAGCTTACAAAGCTTTGATAACGATTAGAAATCCGGGTTTATTGGGCTTTAAATCAGCCTTATTATAGTTTTATATAAAGCTTAAAATAAAACCAGCCCTCATGACCAGAAGGCTGGATTTGTCATTATGTAATTTATTGCCTGAATTTCAGATTGTTGAGCATTAAGAACAGTGCCATATTAATGATAACTAATGGTACCGCTACCAGCCAGTTTACTTAAGGAGATACCCACGACCATCCCAAAAAAACTGCCGACCTGACTCCAGTTCATATCGTATAAGTCTAGCGAGACTTCACCACCTCCGCCTGCTACAGCTTCAAGTGTAAACTGGTATTCACCATGCAGTGTGGAAGGATCAACAAAAAAGTATCCTGTCACGGCAGAGGTGAAAATTGCAAAATCTGCATCGGGACCGCCCGTTGCATTAAAAACCACGTAATGCGGGGGAGCCAGGTCGACAGTAAGGTTCATTGCCCACCATAAAACTCCAGTCATCGACAGCTCGCCAGTTGCGTTCCATGAATTTTGGGTCGACAGTTGAAGCATATGTTGATTGGCCAGTGTAAATGGATGATCAGGTTGTAGTGCGGCGAAGTCTTTAATGCGCTGTTGCTTATCTTCTAACACTTGGGTTGCTCGTTGTTGTAGTTGCATTATGTTGTTCCTATTCTAATATTAAATGATTATTGCTAAGAAGATGCTGAAGAATCCTGCAAACATTGCTGAATTTTACCCAACACCTTATTAGACTTATCTTTTATCACTAATAGATAAGTTCTTCTTTTATACTGCATTAAGGAAATGTTTTATCTGAAAATAATACGAAAATTATTACTATATATTTATTCGGATTAGTCGCTGCCAAGGAGGGAAACATGCATATAAAAAGCCGTATCAGCGTGGCTAAACTTTAAGACAACTCAACAAATCCCAACTTTGACTATGCTACCCTAAAACCCGGAAATGATTCATCCATTTGAAAACAGGCGAAGGTATCATGAAACAACTTTCCTCAAACCGCTGCTTTAACGGTGAACAGCGCATTTATGAGCATGAATCCAGTGTAATTGGCCTGCCTATGAAATTTGGCGTGTACTTGCCACCACAAGCATTGAAAGGGGAAAGCGAGGCTAAAAAGTGCAAAACCCTGTTTTATCTGGCGGGCTTGACCTGTACTGAAGAAACCTTTGCCATTAAAGCACATGCTCAAGCTTTGGCAGCCGAGCTGGGCTTTATTATCATTACCCCGGATACCAGCCCGCGTGGTGATGCCGCACAGGGCGATCACTGGGATATTGGACAGGGCGCTGGTTTTTATATTGATGCCACACAGCAACCGTGGACACCACACTACAAGATGGAAAGCTATATTACCCAGGAATTATATGAGCTGGTTAAAACCAGTTTTCTAGTAGACCCGGCACGTATTGGAATTTTTGGGCACTCTATGGGGGGTCATGGTGCGCTCACCTTGGCCTTTAAATATCCGCAAAAATTTAACTCGGTATCAGCTTTTGCACCAATTGCTGCACCCGTGGATTGTGCATGGGGTCAAAAAGCCTTTAGTCAATATCTGGGCAATAATCAGAGTGAATGGGCAGGCCATGATGCCAGCCGATTGATTGCACAAAAAGGCAAACAGTTTGACAGTATTCTGGTGGATCAGGGCATGTCTGACCAGTTTTTAAACCAGTTGGGTATTGATCAACTGGAAACCGCCTGTCAGCAGGCTGGCCAGCCGTTGACCTTGCGCCGTCATGCCGGGTATGACCATGGTTATTACTTTATTCAAAGTTTTGTGCAGGATCATTTAAAGTTTCATGCCGGGCAGTTGCAATAAAATCAAATGCGGTAAAAGCAAAAAATAATTGCTATGATCAGACTGTATAAATATTTGAAGGTGTACGGGACGCAAACAGGCTGGCGTGCATCTTTATTGATTTCATCCTAAAAACACAATCAGTATGACTTAGAAAAGAGACATAAAATACAGGAATAAGGCCTGTCAAAACATTAGCCAAAAGCGTGTATGAAAATAAGGAAATTTATAACTGATGAAATTTATAACTAAGGGGATTTTATGAATCAATATCCTGCTAGCCCGGACGCCGATGGTGGCCGTGAAATCCATTTTCCACAAGTGCCTGATCCGGCGCCACCAGCTCCGCCTATTGCTGATAGCACTACACCGCCGCCACCGGGATTTATCGCACACCGGCGCTTTGAGTTTCATGGCAATGGCAGTGAGTATTTTGGCATCTGGATTTCCAATCTGGTGCTTACCATTATTACCATTGGTTTTTATGCGCCGTGGGCTAAAGTGCGCCGCCTGCGTTATTTTTATGGACATACCAAGCTGGCCAATCGTGCCTTTGATTTTACCGGGATTCCGACCAAGATTCTGGTGGGCCGCCTGATTGCTGCTGCGGTGTATTTTATCTTTGCCTTTGGCGGGCAGTATTCACCCAAGGTAGCGGTGGCCGGTTTTGTGCTGCTGTTTCTGGTATTGCCGTGGCTATTACGGGCCACATTCCGTTTTAATGCTCGTAACAGCAAATACAGCAATAGCCGTCTGTTTTTCTCGGGTTCAACCGCCCAGATTTATAAAACCCTGCTGTTGTGCTTGCTGATTACTGTATTTACGCTTGGCATCATGACACCCTATGCCATCTGGCTTTACAAGCGCTATCAGTTTAATCATCTTCATCTAGGCCAGCTAAATTTTAAGCTGGACGTGGATGTAGGTCGTTATTTTAGTGCCATTTATGTGCCATATTTCTTTGTGCTCGGGGCATTGTTTATTGGGGGGATATTGCTTGCAGCGACAGGATTAAATCCGTCCAGTGGACTTTCTGCTGCTGCCATTGGCTTTATGGCGGCTTTGTATTTCATGCTATTTTTGATTGTGCCATTGATTCAGGCACGGCTTTACAAGGCCACA
Source organism: Alkanindiges illinoisensis DSM 15370 (assembly GCF_000619845.1). GTDB lineage: Bacteria > Pseudomonadota > Gammaproteobacteria > Pseudomonadales > Moraxellaceae > Alkanindiges > Alkanindiges illinoisensis. The sequence continues at coordinate 86,322 of NZ_JHUX01000008.1, forward strand.
TGGAATCATGTATCGCTGGCCAAAAACCGCTTTGAGTGCAACATCAACCAGTGGCGCTATAGCTGGATTGTAATCACGAACTGGCTGGCCAGAATTGTGAGCTTTGGTTTGTTGTCGGCTTGGGCTGCCGTGCGCATTTACCGCTACAAGATCGAAAGCCTGAGCGTGCATCTGGTGGATAGCCCTAATGATTTGCTGACGCTGGCCCGGCAGGAACCTTCAGCCTTTGCTGAGGAACTCACCGATATTCTGGATATTGATGTGTCCCTATAAGAGATAAATGCCCATGTTGCCATCGACTGATAGTGCTGCCATGAAGGGCAATTCTGATACATCTGTTGACGTCATTTTTTATGATGGCATTGTGTCCAGACCGCAGCAGGCGGTGCTGAGTCCTCAAAGTAGTATGCAGGGACAAACGCATGCCATGATAAATACGGGCACGCAGCAGTTTTGTTATGCCTATCAGGACATGCAACTGATTGGCGCACTGGGCCAGATTCATCCGGTTATTGAATTGCCGGACGAAGCACGTATTGAATTTTTGCAACCACAATTGCCTGCGTGGCTTAATCTCAGGTCAAAAAATATCAATCAGCGCATCTGGCATCTGGAACGCAGTCCGCTGTTGATTGCCTGTAGTCTGGTCTTGATGGTGGTCATTATTGGAGTTGTGGTCAAGTTTGGCGTGCCATACACGGCTAAGCAACTGGCCTGGCATTTGCCAGCCAATACCTTAAATTCGATTGGTGATCAGGCACAGGAACAGATTGAGCAGCTTACTGAAAAAAGCCAGCTGCCAGCCGCACGGCAGCAGCAAATCCGTCAGCTTTACAGCCGCTATGTGGCAGGCCAGCAGCCAGCAACACTGGTATTCCGGCAAGGTGATAATCTGGGCGCCAATGCACTGGCCTTACCCAACAATACTATTGTAATGACCGATGAGCTGGTGCAACTGGCGCAGGATGACCGTGAACTGATTGGTGTACTGGCACATGAACATGGGCATTTAACCGAGCGCCATACCATGCAGCAGGTGTTGTCAGCGCTGGGGATGACGGTGTTTATTACCTGGATTACCGGCGATGTGACCGATCTGGTGAGTAATGCACCGTATGCCTTACTGACATTAAGTTATTCACGCGAGTTTGAGCGGCAAGCTGATTTATATGCCATGCAAACCTTAAGCCGCCAGCAAATTCCGGTGAGTTACTTTGCCCGTTTTTTAAAGCGCATGGAAAAGGATGATGCCGATATTGAATTGCTAAGCACTCATCCGGCAACGACTGCCCGCATACAGGCTGTTGAAGCGTTTGCCCGTCAGCAAAAATTAGTAGAGGACAAACCACAGTAGCGCCAGCCAGTCATGCCAGTTTGACAAAGCCAGACTGACAAATAGCGGCGCTCTGCTTTTTCTGTTAAGGTGGCGCTGTTTAAACCAGCCCGTTCGTGACGCCCCTATTGCGGAGACCAGCCATGTCAAAACCTTACCTGATTGCCCCGTCCATTTTATCTGCCGACTTTGCACGCCTGGGTGAGGAAGTGGACAAGGTACTGGCTGCCGGTGCCGATGTGGTACATTTTGATGTGATGGACAATCATTATGTACCTAACCTGACCTTTGGTGCGGGTGTGTGCAAGGCGCTTAAAAAATATGGCATTACTGCGCCGATTGATGTGCATTTGATGGTGAGCCCGGTTGATCGCATCATTGGCGATTTTCTGGAAGCAGGTGCTGACATTATTACCTTTCATCCCGAAGCATCGGACCATATTGACCGCTCGCTGCAACTGATCAAATCCAGTGGGGCAAAAGCAGGGCTGGTATTTAATCCGGCAACCCCGCTGCATTATCTGGATTATGTGCTGGACAAGGTCGACCAGATTTTACTGATGAGCGTTAACCCCGGTTTTGGCGGGCAAAAGTTTATCCCCATGACACTGGAAAAACTGCGCCAAACCCGCAAGATCATTGATGACAGCGGTTTTGATATCAGACTTGAAGTCGATGGAGGCGTGTCTGAGCAAAACATCCGTGAAATTGCCGAAGCCGGAGCAGATATGTTTGTGGCTGGGTCAGCGATTTTTGGCAAGTCAGACTATAAAGCGGTGATTGATGCTATGCGCAGTGAGTTAGCCAAAGTCGGTAGCTTTCAGGCTTAAGTGGTTTATTGCATCACATTGTTCCGGGGATAAACTTAAATTTATTATCAGAAGTTATCCCCAATTTTTAGGGATAACTCTGTGGATAAAGCTGTGGTTAACTTGTTTTTTGACCAAACAGCCAATGAATATAAACATTAAATAATTATAAAACAATAGGTTAATTCAAATTATTCTTGCAAAAACGTTGATTTGATCCTTTTTTGAAATTTAAAACTGCAAAAATGTGCTATGGGATTTGTGCTGATTTATGGCTTTAATCCTGTATATCTTGGTTTTCAGTAATGATCAAGTCCTAGCGATAAGCTAAAACTTGCGTGATGAATTCACTGATGTTTTAAACCTTCCCAGTTCCAATGCCAAAATTTAAATTCATTGTTGTGTTATCTGAATTGATGCTAATGAATCAAGAAAATAGTTAATAAAAAAGATATAGTCCTATGATAGCTTTATAAAAAGCCCAACAATAATTTTATGCAAAACAAAGGATCAATCATGAAAGCAGAAACCATTGCCATTCACGCGGGCTATAGTCCAGAGGCAACCACCAAGTCAGTGGCAGTGCCCATTTATCAAACCACCTCGTATTCATTTGACAATACCCAGCATGGCGCCGATTTATTTGACCTGAAAGTTCAGGGCAATATTTATACCCGCATCATGAATCCAACCACTGCCGTGCTGGAGCAACGGGTAGCGGAGCTGGAAGGTGGCATTGGCGGAGTAGCGCTGGCATCTGGTATGGCCGCCATTACCTATGCCATTCAGACCATTACCGAAGCTGGCGATAATATTGCCTCAGTATCAACCCTGTATGGGGGCACTTATAACTTGTTTGCCCATACCTTGCCACGGCAGGGCATAGAGGTTCGTTTCTTTGATTACCTGCAACCAGAGCAACTCGACAAGCTGATTGATGCCAAAACCAAGCTGGTATTTGTCGAATCCATTGGCAACCCGCTGGGTAATATTATTGATATTGAAAAAATCAGTGAAATCGCGCACCGGCATGGCATTCCAGTGATTGTCGACAATACCGTGGCCACGCCAATTTTACATCGGCCGTTTGAGCATGGGGCCGATATCGTCATTCATTCCCTCACCAAATATATTGGCGGGCACGGCACCAGTGTGGGTGGCATTGTCATTGATAGTGGCAAGTTTCCGTGGGGTGAGCATGCCGAGCGTTTTGCCGTATTGAACACACCTGATCCCAGCTATCATGGCGTCAATTATGTCGAGGCGTTGGGGGCAGCGGCGTATATCGCACGCTTGCGGGTAGTTCCATTACGCAATATGGGCGCTGCCATTAGTCCGTTTAATGCCTTCTTAATCCTGCAAGGGCTAGAAACACTGGCCTTGCGGATGGAACGGCACAGCGAAAATGCACTTAAAATTGCCCAGTATTTAAACACCCATCCCAAAGTTAAATGGGTGAATTATGCTGGCTTAACTGATCATCCGCAACATGCGCTGGTGACCAAATACCTGAGTGGCAAGGCATCGGGTATTTTAACCTTTGGCGTGCAGGATGGCCGTGAAGGCGGCACTCGCTTTATTGACGCGCTGCAATTGTTCACACGTCTGGTCAATATTGGGGATGCCAAAAGTCTGGCAACCCATCCGGCAACCACCACCCATCGACAGCTTAACGATGAAGAGCTGAAAAAGGCAGGGGTCAGCGAGGATATGGTGCGGCTGTCGATTGGCATTGAGCATGTGGATGACCTGATTGCGGATCTGGAACAGGCATTGGCTGCAGTATAAAATTTAAAGTGTGTTGTGAAGCATGGTCATGGCAGGCCATGCTTTTTATTTTTAGTATGTTTAACCTTGGATCTCTTTCAAAAGTCAGGTTTCGACATGGTTGGTGAGCTTGCCGAAGGATGGTTCGACAGGCTCACCAACCATGGTTCCTGAGCTTACCAAAGGACGGTTCCTGAGCTTGTCGAAGGACGGTCATTAAGCATTCGACAGGCTCATGCCGAGGTCTTGTCGAAGTGGTCAAAGGCAAGTTGGCGTTACTGATGAAAGAAGTCTCTTAATTACAATCCTAACCTCAACTTTCGCTAGGCTCGGCAATTTCAAATACCTGTCGCAAATAGGCCAGAAAGGTTTCATCCGTGCTCATGGTTTTGCCGGGGCTATCCGATAGCTTGGCTACCGACTGGCCATTACATTGCACCAGTTTCAGCACAATATTCAGCGGCACATGGCCCATATCATTGGTCAGGTTGGTGCCAATGCCAAAACTGGTCTGGAAGCGATCCTTAAAATAGTGGTACAAGGCCCAGGCTTTTTCCAGATTCAGGCCATCGCTAAAGGTCAGCATTTTGGTTTTCGGGTCAATACGTAATGCCAGATAATGCGCATAGGCTTTATCACCCCATGCATACGGGTCACCACTGTCATGCCGCAAGCCATCAAACAGCTTGGCAAAGTACAGGTCAAAATCGCGCAGGAATGCATCCATGCCCACCACATCAGTCAGGGCAATGCCAAGATCACCCCGGTATTCATGCACCCAGCTTTCCAGCGCAGCTTTCTGAAAATTACGCAAGCGTACATTCAGTGCCTGAAACGCCTGCAAAAATTCATGCGCCATGGTGCCAATCGGACTAATGCCAAGCTGCATGGCCAGATACACATTGCTGGTGCCGCGAAACACCTGTGGCGCTGCTGCATGCAGGGTTTTCACCACATGCTGTTGCCATACATAGCTATAGCGCCGCCGCGTGCCAAAATCAGAAACCAGAAACGGTGGCTCGCCAGAATTCTGCTGCCGGGCATATGTCTTAATGAACGCAACCTTGGCTTGCAGGCGCTGTTCAGCAGTTTCCAGAACAGCCGGTGTTTCCAGCCGCCGGAAATACAGCTCATTCACAATGGCCAGCACAAAAATTTCAAAGAACATGGCCTGTACCATTGGGCCTTCCACCACAATATCCAGCGAGCCTTGTTCATCAATATGCGTCTGGATAAAACGGCGCTTCAGCTGAAACAGCTCCAGATAATCCACCAGATCACTTTTGATAAAGCGCAAGCTGCGCAAGTAGTCTAATTCCTCGGGTTTAAACTTGATCTCACACAGCCGATCCAGCTCAATGTCCAGTTCGTCTTTAATGTCACGCAATGGATAGGCAATCTTGTCTTCATTGCGGCAACGGAAATGATAAACGCTATGTGTTTCAGGAAACTGGTGCAGCACCACCTGAAGCATGGTGAACTTATAAAGGTCTGTATCCAGCAGGGACTGGATAATTGGTGGGCGTTGGTTAATGACCATAATTTAAATGATTAACAGCAGACTAATTAAAATTCATTAAACCATGCAAAATGAGCGACTTAACAATTTACCCTTAATACACTCCAAATTGTATAAAAGGGCAGACCAGTACCATTCAAAACTCCAGCTTACCGCCTGTCGGCTACAGGTGTTTGCCGCTCTTTTTTCTGGCTAAAAATAACACAAAAATAGATTGTAATCGAATTGTGATTTTATGTAATTAGTGTAAACTGGTTCTAAGTTTAGGATAATACCGCGACATGGTGTAGCCATATGACGGTAGAAAATTAATATGTGAGTACCAGCGTATGCAGCATGGAATTTTTCAACTGGCCAGGCGGGCCATTACGTTTACCAGCATCAGTTTATTCTGGTTTATGTTAAGCGCCGCATTGATGCATTTTTCCTTAAATGGATTATATGCTCCAGAAACTTCCCTGCAAACCACCGTGACCTGGTATGGGTTTTTGTTTCAGGTGAGTTTGTTCTGGCTTAGCCTGATTGCAGGTGGTGTAGGCCTTGCGCATGTTACCTTTACCCGCCAGTGGTATCACTCACTGCGCAATATCATGGTGCTGTGGCAGGGCGTGATCAGCCAGCAATGGCAACTGATGAGCTTTATCCTGGTACTGAGCTACACCGCACTGGCCTTTATGGTGTATGTGGTACAAAAAAATATGGGTCTGGATGGGCAGTTGCTGCTGGCTGTGACCTCAGCCGCACTGGTGATGTTTAGCCGTGAAATCAGTCAGAAGGCACTTTATATTGTGGCGCGTGTGGCACCGGATTCCCGTATTTAAGTTTTATGTTCACTCGCTTTGCCCACTACACCTAGTGGGCTTTTTTTTGCCTGTACATTTATTGTGGCGAAATCTGGACTTACTCAAGGTGCACAGTAGTTGCCAAACCCGCGCGTTTTGTTACCAAGCCCAACTGAAAAATATAAGCAGACTGAGTAGGCTTAAACCTCATTGGCGCAGCAAGCCCATAGCTTTTTATAGGGTTTGCGCTGATATCTGGATTTTAATACTGAGGAGAAAACTCATGTCTGTTGCACGCAATTTTGAAGTGTCCAGTACCTCTAACGTGAGCTTTGAGGATGCCATTAATAAGGGGATTCAGGGCGTTTCTGATAATGTAAACAACATTAAAGGCGCATGGATCAAGGAACAAAAAGTGGATATCAGCAATGGCAAAATTTCTGCCTATAATGTGATGATGATTGTGACTGCTGCCGTTGATGATGTTGGTGGCGCGAGTTGATCGTTAAAAATAGTTTAAAGCCGGCATTGATGTCGGCTTTTTTTATGAGCCAATTTAAATATCAACCTATAGCTTTATTGGCTTAAAATTAAAGGAACAAACTATATTATTTAAAGGAATATTAAAAAGACATGCTGTTTTATATCTTTATTTTTATTGGGTTAATGCTAGTTGTAGCATATCTTTCTTCACCAAAATTCAAGGGTAAGTTGGGTGAGTTTGCAGTTACAGCTCAAGCTAAAAAATATTTGGGAGAAGCATATATTTTACTTAATGATTGCACATTGTCAGATGGTCAGAATGGCACAACGCAAATTGACCATATCTTGTTAAGCCCTTATGGAATATTCGTGATTGAGACTAAAAATTATCAGGGGTGGATATTTGGTGGAGAGCGGCAAAAGAATTGGACTCAAAAAATTTATAAAAAATCCTTTAAGTTTCAAAATCCATTGCATCAGAATTATAAGCATACAAAGGTACTGGAAAGTGTCTTAGAGGACGTGCTTGGCCCCCAGTACTTGCATTCATTAATTGTATTTACTCCGCAAAGTACTTTTAAAACAGCGATGCCAGCAAATGTTGTGCAGGGCCGTGCCTGGATTGAATATGTAAAGCAGTTTCAGGAAGAAGTTATTCCAGCAATAAAGCTTAAGCGAATCCAGTACCGGATTGAAAAGGAAATTATGGAGAAAGGCTGGAAAACAAATCGCTTGCACGTTGAAAGTTTAAAGCAAAAACGGATTGAACCAGATTAAAAGCAGTTATGTTCCTTATACTTAAACAACTTATAAAAAAGCCTGCATTATCGCAGGCTTTATAGATCTGGATTACCAGCTCAACGCACCACCAGTCTGATAATCTGTTACCCGCGTTTCAAAGAAGTTTTTCTCTTTACGCAAGTCCATCATCTCAGACATCCACGAGAATGGATTGGTCACGCCAACATATTGCTCCGGCAAGCCCAACTGGGACAAGCGACGGTTGGCAATAAACTTCAGGTACTCTTCCATCATGGCGGCATTCATGCCCAATACACCACGCGGCATGGTGTCACGTGCATACTCGATTTCCAGCATCGCACCTTCCAGAATCATCTGGGTCACTTCCTGCTGGAATTCCTTGGTCCATAGGTTTGGATTCTCAATCTTGATCTGGTTGATCATGTCGATACCAAAATTCAGGTGCATGGATTCATCACGCAAAATGTACTGGAACTGCTCGGCAACCCCGGTCATCTTGTTGCGGCGGCCCATCGACAGAATCTGGGTAAAGCCACAGTAGAAGAAAATCCCTTCCAGCACGCAATAAAATGCAATCAGGTTACGCAACAGGGTCTGGTCATCTTCGGGTGTACCGGTCTTGAAAGTAGGATCACCCAGGCTTTGCGTATATGTCAGACCCCAAGCGGCTTTACGTGCAACGCTGGGCACTTCGCGGTACATATTGAACACTTCGCCTTCATCCATGCCCAGCGACTGGATGCAGTACTGGTAGGCATGAGTATGAATGGCTTCTTCAAAGGCCTGACGCAAAATGTACTGACGGCATTCCGGATTGGTAATGTGGCGATAGAGCGCCAATACCAGATTATTGGCCACCAGAGAATCCGCAGTAGAGAAGAAGCCCAAGGAACGCATGACAATCAGGCGCTCATCTTCAGTCAGGCCATTTTCAGATTTCCACAGGGCAATATCTGCCGTCATGTTGACTTCCTGTGGCATCCAGTGGTTGGCACAACCATCCAGATATTTTTGCCATGCCCATTCATACTTGAACGGTACAAGCTGGTTTAAGTCAGCGCGGCAGTTGATCATGGCCTTGTCATCGACCTGCACGCGACCTGCGCCCATTTCCAGTTCTTCAAGACCGGGGGCAACATCCAGATGGGCTAGGGATTCTGTGGCTCTTTCCACAGCACTGCTGGCAACAGGCTGAGCTGGTGCTGGGCTAATGGGTTGAGCAGTAGCCACTGGCGCTTTTGCTGCTGGTGCAGCAGATACCAGCGGTGCAGAACCCGTTTGCGGCGCTTGGACTGGCGCAGGTTTGACTGCGAGTGGCGTAGTGTTCGCATCATCGTCTAAATCATCCCAGCTTAAAATGGACATTTAACCATACCTCTTTAAATATTAAATTCAATATTGCGTCTGAGTGCTGTTTTCCAGCCTGTTACTGGCTCTATTATTTTGCACAGCACCCTCAAACCAGTTTTATGACAAGCAATATGTCTGTTGCCGTGCATCACAGCAGTTTATTTCTCACTTCCCGCAAGATCGTCTGGCGCAGGTTTATCCTTTTGTGACCTAAATATGGCCATAAAAATATAGACCATGGGCGCATAAAACACGATAAACATGGCGATCAGGGCACCCAAGCCCAGATCATAGCCAGTATTTACAGGAGAAGGCGCCATTACTGGCACGCTTCACAGTCTGGATTGTCAATACTGCACGCCAATGGTACTGGCGCCGCATTGGCAAATGCATCATCTTCCACAACTGCACTGGCATTTACGTCAGCAGGTGCAGCTTCAGCAATGACTGGCGCAACGCCTGTAGCCTTAACCGCATTGAGCGCACCCGTATTGATGGTAGATTTTTCAGCCGAAGTAGCACCCAGTGCACGCAGGTAGTAAGTGGTTTTCAGGCCACGCAACCATGCCATTTTGTAGGTGATGTCCAGCTTCTTGCCATTCGCACCTGCAATATACAGGTTCAATGACTGCGCCTGATCAATCCACTTCTGGCGACGGCTGGCTGCATCCACAATCCAGCGCGGTTCTACTTCAAATGCAGTGGCAAACAGCGCTTTAAGGTCATCCGGAATACGGGCAATTTTCTGTACCGAACCTTCATAGTGTTTCAGGTCATTCACCATCACCACATCCCACAGGTTACGCTCTTTTAAAGCGCGCACTAGATAAGGGTTGATCACGGTAAATTCACCGGACAGGTTGGATTTGACATACAGGTTCTGGAAGGTTGGCTCAATGGACTGCGCCACACCACAAATGTTGGAAATGGTGGCAGTTGGGGCAATTGCCATCACATTGGAGTTGCGCATGCCATCTTTTTGCACTTTTTGACGCAAGGTATCCCAGTCCAGCGTCTGGCTACGATCTACATCAAACATGCGCTCAGGACGTGACTTGGCCACAATATCCAGCGAGTCAATCGGCAGAATGCCCTGATCCCACAAAGAGCCTTTAAAGGTGCTGTAGCTGCCACGCTCAACCGCCAGTTCGCTGGAAGTATGAATGGCATGATAGCTAATCACTTCCATGGAACGGTCAGCAAACTCAACCGCTTCGGCTGAACCATAGGCAATGTTTAACTCATACAGGGCATCCTGAAAGCCCATAATACCCATGCCCACCGGGCGGTGCTTCAGGTTGGATGCTTTGGCTTGCGGCACGGCGTAATAGTTAATGTCAATGACGTTGTCCAGCATGCGCACCGCAGTTTTAACGGTGGCTTTCAGCTTCTCACTGTCCAGTACGCCATCTTTAACATGCTTGACCAGATTGATTGAACCCAGATTACACACGGCAATCTCATCCTTGCTGGTATTCAGGGTAATTTCGGTACATAGGTTTGATGAATGCACCACGCCCACATGCTGCTGAGGAGAGCGCAGGTTGCACACATCCTTAAAGGTAATCCATGGATGGCCAGTTTCAAACAGCATGGACAGCATTTTGCGCCATAAATCCTGCGCACGGACACGCTTGAACAGCTTGAGCTTGCCGTCACGGGTCAGCTGCTCATATGCCTCATATTTTTCTTTAAAGGCAAGGCCGGTCAGGTCATGCAATTCTGGAACATCGGATGGGCTGAACAGTGTCCATTCGCCATCTTCAATCACGCGCTGCATAAACAGGTCAGGTACCCAGTTAGCCGTGTTCATATCATGCGTGCGGCGACGGTCATCCCCGGTGTTTTTACGCAGTTCCAGAAATTCCTCAACGTCCAGATGCCAGCTTTCTAAATATGCACAGACTGCACCTTTACGCTTACCACCTTGGTTTACGGCAACCGCAGTGTCATTGACTACTTTTAAGAATGGCACTACACCTTGTGACTTGCCGTTGGTTCCCTTAATTGAGGAATTCAAGGCACGAACAGGTGTCCAGTCATTGCCCAGACCGCCTGCCCATTTGGACAGCATGGCGTTGTCCTGAATCGCACCATAAATACCATGCAGATCATCTGGCACGGTGGTCAGGTAGCAGCTTGAAAGCTGTGAACGCAAAGTGCCGGAGTTAAACAGGGTAGGCGTGGATGCCATGTAATCAAAGCTGGACAGCAGGTTATAAAACTCAATGGCCCGTGCTTCGCGGTCATCTTCTTTTAAGGCAAGACCCATGGAAACACGCATAAAGAACAATTGTGGCAGCTCAAACCGGGTGCCTTCACTGTGAATAAAATAGCGGTCATACAGGGTTTGCAGCCCCAGATAGGTAAACTGGTTGCTGCGTTCTGGCATAATCGCTGCCTTGAGCTTTTCAAGGTCAAAGGTCAGCAGTTGTGGGTCCAGCAATTCCAGTGCAACACCTTTTTCCAAAAAGGCTTGCAGGGCTTCATTCTCGGTAGTGTCCAGCGGCAGGCCAAGAAACTCGAGGCCTTCTTTGAGCAGGTCATCACGTAGCAGGCGTGCGGTGACATAAGTGTAATTCGGTTCTTGCTCAATCCGGGTGCGGGTGGCCATCATCATGGTGGTAGAGATGTCCGCCTCATTCACACCGTTATAAAGGTTGCGTACGGTTTCATCAATGATAGCCTGTACATCAATGCCTTCCAGACCGGCTGCGGCTTTTTCTACCGTGTGTTGCAATAGGCTTAAATCCAGTGGTTTTAACTGCCCATCAGTGCCTAAAATTTGCAGGGTAGGGTGGTGATTTGCATCATCCTGCTGGCGCAAGTTGGCCTGTTTTTCACGGTAAATCACATAGGCACGAGCCACTTTGTGCTCGCCAGTACGCATCAGGGCAAGCTCAACCTGATCCTGAATTTCTTCAATGTGAATAGTGCCACCAGACGGTAAACGGCGCTTGAAGGTATTTTCAACCATTTCTGTCAGCTGGGTGACGCGATCATGGATACGGCTTGAATTGGCACCCTGCTGGCCTTCAACCGCCAGAAAAGCCTTGCTAATGGCCACGGCAATTTTGTCGGCATCATAAGGAAGCACCCCACCATTACGCTTAATAACCCGTAATTGTCCGGGGACTACTGAGGCTTGTCCAATTGGCGCATTCATGACTGCTTTTCTCCCTAACAGGTCCGTGCATTCACATAAAAAGCAGTCACTGCAAGCAATGCCCAGATTTTATGCAAAACACTACTAATTGTGTTGATTTAATTTGATAGGCACAAGATAAGGGATTTTCACCTGATTAGCAATCTGCTCTTAAGTGATTTTGGATGAGTTATCGTTATATTATGTTGGTTATAAAAGCAACGATTGTGGATAAGTTTGAGGATAACTATAGGGATAACTTTGTTGATAAGTTGTGGACAACCGATAAGCAAGACGAATAGTGATAAACTTCTTACAGAAGACCAAAACATATACATTTGAGAATCAACATAATATTTACCAAAAACCCAAGTAAAAAATCAAAATGTAACTGGGGGAAGTATTTTTAGCCAAGCGGATAACTGATGTAACAAATTTCCATCAATTCCGGGGCTTGCTGTAGCAGTTTGGTGAATGGCATATTGTTTACAATGTAAACGGTGTATATTGGCGCAAGGTAATTAGACCGTATCTACTTTATTTTTAACAGATACTCAGCTTATTTTGGGGAAAAACAGATGACGCAAGAAGAGAAATTGCCAAGGATTTTAATTGTTGAGGATGACGAACGTCTGGCAACATTAACCCAGGATTACCTGATCAGAAATGGCCTGGAAGTTGGTGTTGAAACGGATGGTAACCGTGCCATTCGCCGTATTATTGCCGAGCAACCAGATATGGTCGTGCTGGATGTAATGCTGCCGGGTGCAGATGGCCTGACCGTTTGCCGCGAAGTTCGTCCTCATTATCACCATCCGATTCTGATGCTGACTGCCCGTACTGAAGACATGGATCAGGTATTGGGACTGGAAATGGGTGCGGATGATTACGTGCCAAAACCTGTACAGCCTCGTGTGCTACTAGCCCGTATTCGTGCCTTGCTGCGCCGTACCGATAAAGTGGTTGACGAAGAAGTCGCTCAGCGTCTTGAGTTTGATGATCTGGTGATTGATAACGGTGGCCGCTCAGTGACCCTGTCTGGCGAACTGGTTGATTTTACCAGTGCTGAATATGATCTGTTGTGGTTACTGGCATCCAATGCTGGCCGTATCCTGTCGCGCGAAGACATTTTTGAGCGTCTGCGTGGTATTGAATACGATGGTCAGGATCGTTCCATTGATGTGCGTATTTCCCGTATCCGTCCAAAAATTGGCGATGATCCGGAAAACCCGAAACGCATCAAGACCGTACGCAGTAAGGGCTATCTGTTTGTTAAAGAGTCGACCAACGGCTTGTGATTTTCAGAACACCCTACACCAATAATAGTTATAAATTAAACGCAAAAGCACACTGGTTGACCTGTTTATTCAGCGAACAGTGTGTTTTTTGTCACTTTAAATTGTGTTTCATAAAATTTGCCTTAGAATATGTCGTTTTTTAAAATACACGCGCTCCTGTAGCTGGCGTTGAAAATAATGAGGTTTAAGATTGCGGCATAGTATATTTTTTCGTATTTACGCAAGTCTTGTCTTATTATGTGTGGTAGTCGCGCTCATTGCCTACCTGCTGGTACAAGGTGTAAATTATAAGCGTGCACAGGCCTACCGTGAGGAAATGGCCGCCGGTGTATTTTATATCATTACCCAAGGTATTGCCCGCCAGACCTCTGCGCAAACCCGACAAAACTGGCTGGATGATGCCAGTATCCTGCTGAATCTACCGCTTAAACTGGTGCCTAACGATTCCATTGAATTTAGTCGGCGCGAACAGGAATTGCTGGAACACGAAAAATCAGTCGTTCGTTATAACAGCGATAAAATTCAGGCAGACATTTATACCAAAGTTCCCAATGAAAATTTGCTATTAGCCACCCGGGTTGATAAGGCGGGTGAACAGCAAATTAAAGCCATGGCAGTTTTTATGCTGGATGATCTGGTGTATTACCCGGGTCAGGAACAAAAACGCCTAAAAGAAATTCGTCAACATTTTCCCTATCCGATTTCGATTCAGTCAGTGAGCAAGCTGGGACTAGATATTGACCAGTTATCCCGGATTCGCCGTAAAGAAGTGATCATGCTGTTGCGTGATGGCGCATCAGCGACTGGCACCAGTATTTCGGTGGTTAGCCCAACTGGCAATGGCAATGAAGTGCTGGTTATGGGCCCGATTCCCATGTTTAACTGGCTGCCATTTCACCTGTTTGCCAGCGTTACACTGATTGGTCTGCTGCTGATTAGCCTTGGCGTGTATTCACTGATTTTGCCACTGGAACGTAAGATCCGGCTGGTGCGCAATGGCTTGAATCAGGTGCGTACTGGTAATCTGGATGCGCGCGTGCAAGTGGATGGCGAAGATGAAATTGATACACTGGCCTTGAGCTTCAACGGCATGGCCGAGCACATCAAGCGCCTGATTGAAGCCCAGCGTGAACTCACCCGTGCAGTATCGCATGAGCTGCGTACTCCGGTGGCGCGAGTGCGTTTTGGGGTGGAAATGCTGGCTGACACCGATGATTATGAAAGTCGTCTGGAACAGCAACTGATGATTGATAAGGATATTGAAGCTCTCAATACCCTGATTGATGAAATCCTCACCTATGCCAAGCTGGAGCAAGGCACGCCATCCCTGAATTTTGAAGAAGTAGCACTGTATAAGCTGGTGCGTCAGGTTGCTGAAGAAACCCGCAATCTGGGGCTAGAGCCACAGGTGCTCACGCTGGAACCGGATCATGAGCTGTTGGTTTCTGCAGAAAAACTGTATCTGCACCGGGTAATGCAAAATCTGGCAGGTAATGCCATGCGTTATGCCAACCGCAAGATCCGCATTAGTGGCGGCGTGGAAAACGGTAAGGCTTATATCTGCGTGGAAGATGATGGCCCGGGTATCCCGGAGAAAGATCGTGAAAAAATCTTTGAGCCATTTTCCCGTCTGGATGACAGCCGGACACGTGCTGCGGGTTCTGCGGGTGGCTATGGCTTGGGGCTTTCCATTGTGTCCAGGATTGCATTCTGGTTTGGCGGTCACATTAGTGTAGACCAAAGTCCGGACTTGGGCGGTGCACGCTTTAAAATGTGCTGGCCGGTAAAACGTCCTCGTACCTAGGCCTTCACGTACCTAAGCCTTTGGGTAACACATGAAAAAAGCGGCTCAAGCAATGGGCCGCTTTTTGTTGGCTGGGATTTATTTTTTGCTTTAACCAGCAGCCAGCTTTTAGACCAGCAAAAGTATTTTAAACTTTGAGTTTCTTTAAACCCTTTTTAATGCCACTTTGCAGGCTGGCCTTAACAATCGGGCCAATCAGTGGCAGTCGGCCTTTAAATTCAATGGTGTAGTCCAAGCGTGAGCGATTACCCAAATCAATAAACTTCATAATGCCATAGTGATTTTTAATGGGTGCAATGCCTTTGGTAATGGCATATTCAATCAATTCATTTTCACGATAGACCAGTGTGGTTTCAACAAAGGATGGTGCCAGCGGTAAAGACATCTTACGGGCTGAACCCACGCCATTGCGGCTATCTTTACCATCCTGAAGGCGCTGAATATTCATTGGTGCAAAAATCTGGCGCAGGTTTTCATGTTCACTGAGCGCAGCAAATAGCTTGGCAACCGGAAAATCAAATTCCTGAACGATATGGACTTTTTGTGTTTTTAGCATGTGAGTTACCTGAGGGAAGAAAAATGGGTTCCCTGCATAGTAGGCTACTGGCATTATTTTGACAATATGGCTTGTCAAAACAAATAATAATGGAGAAAGTTATTACTTAGCTATTAAAACGAATGCCTGACATAGGGCGGTTTTGTATGCAATTAAAATGCTAGCCTTCCAGTAACTCGTTAATCGCCTGATAAATGTGATGCTTCTGCTGCATCGGATCATGATAACTGTGAGTAATATTTTCAATGCTAAAAATTTTTCTGTACTGATGTTTAAGCAAATAGTCACTGGGCTGGCAAATCAGGACTTTAGGATATTTGCGCTTGCCAAACTGGTCAGCAGTGATATCAATCACGATATGATCATCGGTGAGCCACACATGGCATTTACGGCTACCACGTAGCTTAAAAGCAGTGACAATATTAAAATCAGCATAGCCTTTTGACTTTAAATAGGCATTTAGCATTTCACTGGTGTAATCGCACCATAGGATTGGAAAAGTATTCAGGTTACTGCCAGCGTAATGTAAATGAGGATAGATTTCAGGTTGATCACGTAAGGTTTCCATGGCAGTTCTAAAGCGGGTTACATGCTTAGTAATATCTTGCAGGTTACTCATAAAATAATGCAGCTTATAAAATAGGCGCGTAGTGTAGTTGAAGCCAGCCAGATAATCTGGATGCTACATCTTTGCTTACCTTAATTGTAGAGGTAGGTCTAGTAGATCAAGGTCACGCGGCAAAATGATAAGGTGTGGTCGTTCTAAGTCTTTGCTACATCGACCATAGCGCTTATCTTGCACTCGGGTGGATGAACAACAACGTTCTGCAAGACGAAGTAAAGCCACTAATTCTCGCATTTGAGCATATGAGACATATATGTCGCAAGGTCTTGCGCCCAGGTAGAGTAATACTCCGCTTCTCCTCGTTCACATGGTATAATTCGCGCCTTATTTTTTTTGGTCTGTTGGATTGGTGGTTATGACTGATTTTGCTCAAGAGCTGGCGCAGCAAGTTGCGCAGCGCAGAACCTTTGCGATTATTAGTCACCCGGATGCCGGTAAAACCACCATGACTGAAAAGTTGCTACTGTGGGGCAAGGCCATTCAGGTGGCAGGAACTGTTAAAAGTCGCAAGTCTGACCGTGCTGCCACTTCGGACTGGATGGAAATGGAAAAAGAGCGTGGCATTTCCATCACGACTTCGGTCATGCAATTTCCCTATAAAAACCATATTATTAATTTGCTGGATACACCGGGACACGAAGACTTTTCCGAAGATACCTATCGCACACTCACCGCAGTGGATTCTGCCCTGATGGTGATTGACGGTGCAAAGGGCGTTGAGGAGCGCACCATCAAGCTGATGGAAGTGTGCCGTATGCGCGATACGCCCATCATTTCCTTTGTCAACAAAATGGACCGTGAAATTCGTGATCCACTTGAGCTGCTGGATGAAATTGAAAGCGTGCTGAAGATTCGATGCGTGCCAGTTACCTGGCCGATTGGCACGGGCAAGGACTTTGCGGGTGTTTATCATCTGGGCCAAAATAAAACCTATTTATACCAGCATGGGCAAGGTTCCCGCATTGTCGAGCTCGAAGTCCGTGAGGGTTATGATTATCCGGATATCCGTGAAAAAGTGGGTGTACTGGCGTTTCAGGCCTTTGAAGAATCCCTTGAGCTGGCACAAATGGCGCATGAGGATTTTGACCAGCAGCAGTTTTTAACAGGGAAACAAACACCTGTGCTGTTTGGTACAGCGCTGGGCAATTTTGGGGTCGATCAGGTTTTAAATGCCTTTGTAGATTGGGCACCAGCTCCCAAAGCTCATCCTGCCAAAGAGCGTCAGGTAGATGCTACCGAAGCAGGATTTAGCGGTTTTGTGTTTAAGATCCAGGCCAACATGGACCCCAAACATCGTGACCGGGTTGCCTTTATGCGTATTTGTTCCGGCAAGTATGAAAAAGGCCTGAAAATGAACCATGTGCGGCTGGGCAAGGAAGTGCGGATTAGTGATGCACTGACTTTTCTGGCTGGTGAGCGTGAACATCTGGAAGAAGCATGGCCCGGTGACATTATTGGCCTGCATAATCACGGCACCATTCAGATTGGCGATACCTTTACCAATGGCGAGAATTTGCACTTTACCGGGATTCCACATTTTGCTCCTGAAATGTTTCGCCGTGTTCGTTTAAAAGATCCCTTAAAATCAAAGCAATTGCAAAAAGGCTTAAAGGAATTATCAGAAGAAGGGGCAACGCAGGTATTTATGCCACAAATCAGCAATGACCTGATTCTGGGGGCAGTTGGGGTATTACAGTTTGATGTGGTGGCCTATCGTTTAAAAGAAGAATATAAAGTCGATTGTGTCTATGAACCAATTAGCGTCAATACTGTGCGCTGGATTCACTGTGACGATGAAAAGACCTTAAATGAATTCAAGAAAAAAGCGCATGATCAACTGTCACTGGATGGGGGCGGCCACCTGACTTATTTGGCGCCAAGCCGGGTCAACCTGCAAATCATGCAGGAGCGCTGGCCGGATATTGAGTTTAGGTCAACCCGTGAGCACTAAACCTGCCTGGAACAATCAGCAGCACTTTCCATTAAAGTCAGTTGTCAAATTATCGGCAGTGGCTTTAATGGCCTTATTCATGCCGCGTAGCCTGCACCGAGACAAGGGCTTCCCAAAACCAGAAGTTAAACCACAGAACGGGACAGTAAGCTCAACGCCGTGTACAGATTGTGGTGAAAAGTCTTCATCAATTACAGATTAACCATAAAATCACCTTAGCACTACTGATCAAAATTATTAAATTTAGCTTTAAAATCAAAACAGTTTTTTAAACAACCATGCATTAATCTTATGAATAAAATTGTACTGAGTAGCATGCTGGCCTGTAGTTGCTTGCTTGGCGTCACGGCCTGTCAAAAACATAATGAAACTGCTGAACAGGTTAAAACACCCACCCCTGCAACGACAGCAGCACAGGCTGCTACGGGTCAGCTTAGTGCCAAGACCATAAAGGCAAGTTATGTGCTGCCTGCCTGTGAGGGCGAAGGCTGCCCGCAGGTTGATATTCAGCGTCTGGAAACTGACAAGCCGTGGATTAACCAGTTTCTGGATCAAAAAATCCTTGAGTTATCCAATGTGCAGCTCAGTGAACAACCTGCCAAGCTGACCACCTTGCAAGCCAATGTGGATCGTTTTGTTCAGGCAGCCAAACAGGACAGCGTAGCGCGTGGTGCCCCGGTGCCTTATACCATGCAGGTTACTCCTGAGTTTTTGGGTGAGAAAGGCAATATTGCCCTGTTCAAACTGAGTGCAGCGTTTTATACAGGCGGCGCACATGGCAGCGCGCTGGATAACTATTACACTCTGGATTTAAAGCAGAAAAAGCAGCTTAAATTGGCCGATATCATGCTGGCTGAGCAACAACCTAAACTGCATGAACTGGTGCATCAGCAATATGCATACTGGGTGAAGCAAAATGGCCTCTCTGCTGACTTGGCAAAATATGAACAGGACTGGCCGTTCAAGCTGACCGATAATTTCACCTTCGGCAGTGAAGGCTTGGTGTTTTCATACGGGCAGTATGAAATTGGCCCTTATGCAGTAGGCATGCCGGAGTTCACTATTCCTTATGCCCAGTTAACCGGGATTATCAAGCCAGAATACCTGACGCCACCCCTGCAATTGCAAAAACAGTTACTGCAACAACCACAAGCTGCTGCTGAGCAAAATGCTTCCGCTACCACTGATTGATACGCATACACATTTTGATGTGCCGGAGTTTGATCATGACCGGCTGGTATTGGCAAAGCTTGCCAAGCAGCGGGGTGTGCAAGCAGTAGTACTGATTGGCTTTCTGGCAGAGCGCTTTGATACATTGGTACAGGTGCAGCAGCAAATTAATCAGGCAGCAGCAGAGCATCCACAAGCTTTGCTGGCACCCGGGCTGCATCCTTTTTATATTCATGAGCATACAACTGAACATTTGTTAAAGCTTGAGCAATTACTTAAAAGCCAGCAGGTGGTGGCTATTGGTGAAATCGGACTGGATACCTTTACCAAGGAAATGAAACAACCCGAAGTGTTTGCTCGGCAACAGGAATTTTTTTCAGCACAACTGGAAC
Source organism: Alkanindiges illinoisensis DSM 15370 (assembly GCF_000619845.1). Classification (GTDB taxonomy): domain Bacteria; phylum Pseudomonadota; class Gammaproteobacteria; order Pseudomonadales; family Moraxellaceae; genus Alkanindiges; species Alkanindiges illinoisensis. The sequence continues at coordinate 106,068 of NZ_JHUX01000008.1, forward strand.
TGGCGCAACAGTACAACCTACCAGTGCTATTGCATATTCGTCGTGCACATGCAGAAACACTGGCCCTATTAAAAAAACATCGCTTCAAGCAGGGTGGTATTGCCCATGCCTTTGGTGGCGGAATACAGGAAGCCAAGGCATTTATACAGATGGGATTTAAACTTGGGGTAACTGGACAGGTGACCAATCCGAATGCCAAGCGCTTGCATCAGGTGATTCAGGCCGTTGGCGCAGATCATCTGGTACTGGAAACCGATTGCCCGGATATGACACCGCTATGCTGCCAGCAATCGCATGAGCATCGTACCCGCAATACGCCAGCCAATTTGCCGTTTGTACTGGATAGCCTTGCCAGCTATCTTCAGCAAGAAAAACAAGCACTGGCCCGGCAAATTTGGCAAAATACCTGTGAAGCCCTCAATCTGGACTGGTCTTATCCACATGTCACTGTCATCTGATCCTTTTGCCACGCAACTTACTACTGACAGCGACGAATATGAACGTCGCTTTGCTGGATCTGCCAAAGTTTATGGCGAACAGGCATTTAGCCATTTTGAGCAGGCACATGTGATGGTAATTGGTATTGGCGGTGTGGGTTCGTGGGCTGTTGAGGCATTAGTACGTAGTGGGGTAGGCACACTAACGCTGATTGATATGGATGTGCTAGTGGCGTCCAATATCAACCGACAACTTCCGGCGCTCACTGAAACCTTTGGCCATGGCAAAATTGATGTTATGGCAGCACGTGCTAAAGGTATTAATCCACGCATCCGTTTAAATTTAGTTGATGATTTCCTTACCCCAGATAATCTAAAAACACTGATTGAGCAATATCAGCCCGATATTATTTTAGATTGCATTGATGATGTAAAAGCCAAGATTGCGCTAATTCTCCATTGCCGTTTTAATAAGATTCCATTAATTGTGTCGGGTGGGGCAGGGGGGAAATTAGACCCGCTAAAAATCCGGGTAGCAGATTTATCCAAAACCGAGCAAGACCCGATGCTGGCCAAGATCCGTAGCGAACTGCGCAACAAGGGAATCTGCAAAAAGCCCAAGGACAAGTTTGGCATTACCTGTATTTATTCAGTGGATAATCCGTTTAGCAATACAGCCGCTTGTGAAACTGCAGTTAATAGTAGTGCTGGCCTGCGTTGTGGTGGCTATGGCTCGGCTGTAGCTGTCACTGCGACGTTTGGCATGGTCGCAGTGGCTGAAGTTTTGAAGAAACTAGGAAAAGTTTAAGTTAATAACTGCTATAGCTGGCCCATGAGTATGCTGCGTTCAGTTGGCTCCACAGGTTCGATAATCTTTTGGTCGCTCATTACTGAATTTTCAAACTGTCTTATTTTTTGGCTGACATTTGAATTGGGATATTTATCTTTAATCAACATAAACGCTTGCTCGGCTTCACTTTCAATTACAGGTTTATTTTCCTGTTCATCAAAATATTGAAGAGGATGAGTATTATCCATACCATAAATAAAAAAATATAAATAATAATCTGCTAATACTTTTGCATCTTTAGCAAAAAAAGACTTGGGATATTTCTGGGCATATTGTTCCCAAAAAACAGCGCGCTCTCCTAATTCTTTCCAGGTAATAGCAATCCCAGCATCATAATAGAATTGTTCCTGATTCTGCTGTGCTAGCGCTTTAATAAAAATCTGGTCAGTTCTTGATAAAGCAGGGGCAAAATGTTTTACCAGATAATTAGGATTTAACCGAATCGTATAGAAACCTTCGCCAATATTTAGGATTTCAAAATCATAGTTGAGCGCCTGCGTTAACCAGTTGGCTTGTAGCGGTGGTAAAGTAGAAATTAATTTAGTGGCAAATTTTTCATAAGGATAACGCTGTTTTGGCTTTATATCAGAACCTGTATCAGAGTTGGCTTGATCCTCCTCTGAGATTGTTTCTAAAAATAATTCATCATTGAGGCTTAATTCTCGTTTTTCTCCATCTACCAGCGAAATATGCTGATTGACTGCCCGCAGAAAGCTTTCCATTACTTCATAGCGCTGCGCTAATGACAGTTGATTTAAGTGTTGCTGTAAAAGCTGATCGGTTTTAATAAAATCACTAAATTGCTTACTCTGGGCAAGGGTTTTAATAGAGTCTTTTAATAGCACATAAGGATCAGGCTTTAATACATGGTCAGTTACCACGGAAGCATCAGCTAATGAACTGGAATTTGCTAATGTAAGGTGAGCTTTTGGTTTAAAACCCTGCTGATAGTAATAAAATCCGCCACCTGCAACGGCTACAATTAAACTGCCCAATAAAAGGTTTAAAACCGATCTTTTCATTTTTTTGTAGACCTACAAATCTAATTTTAACTTCTAAATAATTAAATTATTTTTAAATTTATATCTGCGGCTATTTAATGACCTTTGCCGTTAGATAGCCGTAATACTAAAATTTATTTCATTTCTGCCAGTTGATTCATACGGTAATCAATGCGCTCATTAGTGCACTTCTTAAAGCGGATTTCCTGATCTTTATCGCTTAATTCATGCGTCCATTCTTGTGTATTAAACGCATATTGCTCTCGATCTTTTTTTGCAATGTCGTCATAGGGCTTTTGTGATTCAATCTTGCATTCGACATCACGCTTTTTAAACCAGGCTTTTTGATTAGCCAGATTGGCTTCCTGAAAGGCCTTTGGTTTGCTTTCCCATAACGTATTTAACTGCTCAGTTCTTTTAGCCAATAGTTCATTAATTTCATTAAGGCGGATATCCATGGCATCACCAACTAATTTATATTTAGCCTCCTCTTCTGCGCTAATTTGCTCATTCTCCTCCCTAGTTTCGGCTTCTTCTTCGATAAGAGCTGCCAGATGCAGACCATAGCTCATCATATCACGCAGATAACTACTTAAAGCCGGGTCAGTATTACGGCTAATAATAGATTCACCAATATCGCTTTTGGCAATGGTGTAGTGGTAGCTTTGACTGATCTGATTACCCTCCAGTGCAAATTCTTTTACGGTTAATTCTTCTTCAAGACTTTGCCGTATACAGGTGTAATCAGTATCCTGACAGGAGTTATAGCTGCGGTTTCGCGCCTTATAGGAATTGACCAGCAGCGCTAGCGGGAACTCAGCAGTTAAAATTGCCGTACAGGAAATCTTATTATCGGTTGAGCTGGCTTTATCGGTACGAATGCCGGATATTTTAAATTGAATTAACCGATTCCATTCCTTCAACTCGTTAGTGTCATAGCTGTAATAAGCTTCTTTGAGTGAAGCCAGGGTCAAGGTAGTGAATTTATCTTTTAGGTCGGTTTGCAGTGAATTGACCCATGCGCTGTCTGTGCAGTTTAAATCCGTGTTGGCAGGAGGTATGGTTGAGCTTTTACTTGCCACGTCAGGTGTTTTTTCAGTTACGGGCGCTTTCTTGTCACATCCTGTCAAGGTTAAAACTACAGCACAGGAAAGCAAAGCAAGGAATTTTGCATTAAAAATCATTATATAAAACCATTTTTTGTAGTAGAGAAACTTGTATTTAAAATTTTAGGAAAGACATCCTAAAAAGGATAGGCAGTAAAATCTGCCTATCCTGACTAACGTGTTTTAGATTATGAATTAAGCCAGAAAAACTTACATCAATTCAATGGCAACAGCGGTCGCTTCACCGCCGCCAATGCACAGGGCAGCAATACCTTTCTTGCCACCAGTACGTTTTAGGGCATGAATCAGGCTCAGGATAATCCGTGAACCAGTAGAGCCTACTGGATGGCCTAACGCACAGGCACCGCCATGAATATTGACTTTCTCAGCATCCAGATTGTACTTGTCAATGGCAGCCATAGTCACCATGGCAAATGCCTCATTGATTTCCCATAGATCAACCTCTTCAGCCTTCCAGCCAGCTTTGTCTAGCACTTTCTGGATTGCTCCAACCGGTGCAATAGTAAATTCGCTAGGATGTTGCGAATTGCTGGATGTGGCAACAATGCGCGCCAGTGGCTGCAAGCCTTTAGCCTGTGCATTGGATTCAGAGGTCAGTACTAGTGCAGAAGCACCATCAGAAATTGAACTGGCATTGGCTGCGGTAATCGTACCGTCTTTGGCAAACGCTGGCTTTAAGCCTGGAATCTTGTCCAGCTTGGCGTTAAGCGGTTGTTCATCCTGAGCAACAGTTTCTTCACCTTTACGGGTTTTTACCGGCACAGGTACAATCTCATCCTTGAAGTAACCTTCATTGATAGCAGTTTGTGCGCGCTTTAGTGAACGAATGGCAAAGTCATCCATTTGCTCACGGGTATAACTCATTTTATTGGCCATATCCTGGGCAAAAGAACCCATCAAGCGGCCAGTTTCAGCGTCTTCTAGGCCATCAAGGAACATATGATCCTTGATTTCGCCATGACCCATACGGAAGCCACCACGGGCTTTTGCCAGTACATAAGGTGCATTGGTCATGGATTCCATGCCACCAGCCACCACGACATTGGCACTACCAGCCTTGATCATGTCAGTGGCCTGCATCACTGCTTTCATGCCAGAGCCGCACAGTTTATTGATGGTAACTGCACCGGTATTATCTGGCAAACCAGCCTGACGCATAGCCTGACGTGCAGGACCCTGCTTTAAGCCACCAGGTAATACACAGCCCATAATGACTTCTTCAATATCAGCAGGTTGCAAGCCAGCACGTTGTACTGCTTCACGAATAGCCACTGCACCCAGCTCTGGTGCAGTTACACTGGCCAGTGAGCCCTGAAAGCCGCCCATTGCGGTGCGTGCGCCATTAACAATCACAACTGATTCAGACATATTCCACTCCTAGCATGCGCACCCCGAATAAAAAGGAAAATAGGTGCACCCATATAAAATGGGCATAGTATACAAAAAATATAGGTAGCCACGGTGATAAAACGGAAAATTAGCGTCATGTGGCTGATTTAGCAGGTGATATTGGCACCACTGGCTGTTTCATCAATACCATCTCCATTACTGTCCTTTGAGTGTCTTGGACTGCCAATTTTGGGTAAAATAATCATGCGGTGCCAGTAATTTTCCTCAGCACAATAACGGAAACTACCGTTACTCATGTCCAGACGACCACGCTCAGCGGTATATAGCAAAACCTGTGAGTTGTTGCTACCTGCACCGCGCCAGCTGACCTGGCCATATTTAATATTGGTCGGATAATAATTCAGGATAGTTTCAGTATTCTCTAGAGCTCGATTCTGGTTCTGGTCAATAAACAGCAAAGCACCTTTGTTCCAATCATTATCACAACTAAGATGGTTGCTACTGCCACATACTCCCACTGCATAATGCAGGGTTGCTGCCTTGATACGCGCATCACTGAGGGCAGGGTAAAAACGATTAAATACTTGGATTGATTCAGAACTTCTTAACAAAGAATTAAAAAAAGGTGCTGAAATCATAACAAGAATAGAAATAACTGCTATCACTGTAACCAGTTCAACCAGTGTAAAACCGGTTAATTTTTTTGAAAGATGCATTTTAAGTTTTCTCAAACAGGTATTATTAGATGTCAAATAAAAATTATCTTATTGAAATAGATCATTTATTTGGTTTATTTAAGTATAGACTACTCTGTCTAATAAAAAAAGCTCAACAATTTCTTTAAAGAATACAAAGTATTGACTCTGCAACGTGAAACTTACTAAACTGCAACGGAAGATGTAAAAATTTTTATCAATACTTCGCTCTATGGAGTTACTTCGGAACACACCTGGAAAGCGGGTACTGGGTAATGAAGTAATCTTAGTGTAACATGAAGACTTAAAAATGCTGGAAAAATAGTTATTTAACTATTCCAGTGGGCCGAAAAATCAAGTAGGCTAAACACTGAACAACAAATTTTTTAAACATCTGGAGGAATCCATGAAACTGAGTCGTATTGCGCTCGCGATGTTAGTTGCAGCTCCGTTTGCTGCCGCAAATGCAGGTGTAACCGTAACCCCATTAATGCTGGGCTATCACTGGTATCCAGAAGACACTCAGGACAAAATGCGGAATGAAGCATTAAAAGATCGTAATGCTGCTGGCAGTTTACCAGGTAATGGTATTCCTGGCGGCGTTGCATTGGTTGATGACCTGTCTGTTGGTGCTGCCATTGGTCTGGAATTGACTCCATGGTTGCAAGCCGAAGTTGAATATCAGCAAACCAAGGCTGATGCTCAACATAATGAAGATAACACTGGTCCAAAAAATGGTCCATCTGCAAATACTACTGGTTTCTACGCTGGCGTTCCTTACGATGCCAAGCATGAAACTTTAAGCGGTAACCTGATTGCAACTACTGACGTATTTACTGGTAACTACGACAGCAAAGTTAAGCCTTACGGTCTGATTGGTGCTGGTTATAGCCGTATTACTGTAGACAATCCTGGTGTTGACTACCGTTCTTACGATACCATTGGTAACCTAGGTGCCGGTGTACTGTGGCAGTTAAATGACGCACTGACCCTGCGTACTGAAGCTCGTGCAACGCACAACTTTGACAATAACTGGTGGGAAGGTCAGGGTATTGCTGCCCTGCAAGTGGTTCTGGGCGGTCACCTGAAGCCTGCTGCTCCAGTTGCTCCGGTTGAGCCAGTTGCTCCACCACCACCACCAGTTGTTGAACCAACTCCTGAGCCAACTCCTGAGCCACAACAGCTGACCGAAGACCTGAAAATGGAACTTCGTGTATTCTTTGATACTAACAAGTCTAATATCAAAGAGCAGTACAAGCCAGAAGTTGCTAAAGTTGCCCAGAAACTGCAAGAGTATCCAAATGCGACTGCAATGATCGAAGGTCATACTGACAACACTGGTCCACGTAAACTGAACGAGCGCCTGTCCATGGCTCGTGCAAATTCTGTGAAGTCTATGCTGGTTGGCCAATACGGTATTGATGGTAGCCGTCTAACCACTCAAGGTTATGCATGGGATCGTCCAATTGCACCGAACAACACCAAAGAAGGTCGTGCAATGAACCGTCGTGTTTATGCAGTAATCACTGGTAGCCGTACTGTAACTGTGCCGGCTGATCAAGTTCCTGCTGATCAGGTTCCAACCACTGCACCATCTACTACTGCTACTACTGAGTAATTCTCAAGTATTGCAAGTTAGTTGATTAGAAAAATAGTCGCCCTGTGCGGCTATTTTTTTGCCTAAAATTTTTAAGTAAAGTCTGATTTTAGCTATAAAAATATTATGAATTAGTGTTAGCGAAAAAATACATGTTTAATACCACTTGGTTATTTAAATTCATTGTTTGTGACACTTGTACGCTATTGGGTAAAAATATTTTGTTACCTGTTTTGTTTACTTGTAGCTTCAATTACGCTTCGCGTTATTAATAAATTCTTACAACTCTGGAGAGATTGATGCAATTGAGTCGTGCTGTGCTGGCCATGCTAATGGCTATTCCTTTTACTGCGGCTACAGCAGGTGTTACGGTGAGCCCACTGATTCTGGGTTATACCTGGTATCCTGATAATGCAAAGAAGCGTGAGCGTACTGAACAATTTAATGTGAATCAGGCCAGCACAGGCTACCAACTGGATAATGATGTGTATACCGGTGCCGCAATTGGCCTTGAACTCACGCCAGGGCTTGGTTTTGAAGTGGAATACGGTGAAACCCATGCCGATGCTAAACTGAAAAACGGTACTACTAGCCTGACCACTGATACCTACGATGCCAAGCAGAAAAACCTTCTGGGTAATTTTTACGTCACTTCTGATTTGATCACCAAAAACTATGACAGCAAGGTAAAGCCTTATATGATGCTGGGTGGCGGTCAGGCCAAGTATGAAATTGATGACACTGCGGGCAATGTAGGCACTGAATCTACAGACACAATTGGTAATGCAGGATTAGGGGTGTTCTGGCGTGTTAATGATTCATTATCAATTCGCACCGAAGGCCGGGCCATTTATAACTTTGATAATAAAATCTGGGAACCACAGGCAATTGCTGGTCTGAATCTGGTATTGGGTGGCCACTTAAAACCAGCAGTACCCATTGCTCCGGTTGAGCCAGTTGCTCCACCGCCACCTGTTGTGGTACCTGCACCAACTCCAATACCAGCACCTTTACCGCCAAAAGAGTTGACTGAAGACTTACGCATGGAATTGCGGATTTTCTTTGATACCAACAAATCGGTAATTAAGGCGCAGTACAAGCCTGAAGTAGCCAAGGTTGCGACCAAGTTACAGGAATATCCCAATGCCGCAGCTACAATCGAAGGCCATACTGACAATACCGGTTCGCGCCAATTGAATGAGCGACTGGCATTGGCACGTGCCAATGCAGTAAAAAGCATGCTAGTGAATGAATTTGGTATCAATTCTAGCCGCTTGACTACACAGGGTTTTGCTTGGGATAGCCCGATTGCAACCAATGCAACACCAGATGGCCGTGCCTTAAACCGCCGTGTTTATGCGGTAATCAAAGGTAGCCGTACGGTGATTATTCCGGCTGATCAGGTGCCAGCCAACTAAAAGTTGCCAAGCAGTATTGAACCGTAAATCTATAAAAAAAGCCGCAATAACTGCGGCTTTCTTATTGAAGGTTTTGAATATAAAAACTATGTGAGTCATTTAAGAATCCTCCCATAAGTTCTTTTTAAGTCGTTGCTTGGTGGCGCGGCGCTCACGCATTCTGGCCACATCAATATCCTGCTTTTGATGTACACCACTTTTATGCAGTAGCGGATGCAGCGCCAGATGATTGCGTTCCTGAAACGCTGGCATTTTTTTAACTTTCATAGCTTGCTCCTGACAAATGTTATGTCTTTAACCTTTCACACATAAAACCTGTTTTAAAGTATGAACCACTTCAACCAGATCGGTCTGGTTAGCCATCACCTGATCAATGTCCTTGTAGGCTGCGGGAATTTCATCAACTACGCCACCATCCTTACGGCATTCAATACCTTCAGTTTGCAGGCTCAGGTCATCAGGGGTAAACAGTCGCTTTGCCTTGCTCCGGCTCATTTTCCGGCCTGCGCCATGCGAGCAGGAACAAAACGATTCGGGATTACCTTTGCCACGCACAATATAGGATTTTGTGCCCATTGATCCGGGAATAATACCCAGTTCATCTGTTCCTGCACGGATAGCCCCTTTGCGGGTCACAAAGACATTTTCACCAAAATGCTGCTCCTGCTGTACATAATTATGGTGGCAGTTCACTGCTTCCTTGGATAACTGAAATGGTGGCAAATGGGGACGAATGGCTTCCAAAACCAGTCGCATCATTTCACGGCGGTTTTCATAGGCATAATCCTGCGCCCAGTGTACGGCTTCCACATAGTCATCAAAACTGGCAGAGCCTTCTGCAAAATACGACAGGTCCTTATCGGGTACATGACCAAAGCGATGCTGTGCTTCCTTTTTAGCCAGTTCAATAAAGTAGGTGCCGATACAATTGCCAAGTCCACGGCTGCCGGAATGCAACATCACCCAGACCTGATCCTGTTCATCCACGCACAGTTCAATAAAGTGGTTGCCACCACCCAAAGTACCGAGCTGTTTTTGCCAGGTTTGGTCAAAATTTTTCAGCATGCGCTTAAGGCCCGGATGCTTGGCAATAATGGTATTCAGGCGCTTGTCCAGCGGGCTCAGTGTGGAAGCCTTGGCCTTTACCTGTTTGTGCAGGGCAAAACCGACGGGCACCTTGCGTTCAATATCGCTACGGATACGGCGCAAGTCATCCGGCAGTTGGCGGGCATTTAAGCCAAGCCGGACTGCATTCATGCCGCAACCAATATCCACACCAACAGCCGCAGGAATAATGGCATTTTTGGTAGGAATTACACTGCCGACTGTGGCACCAATCCCTAAGTGAACATCCGGCATTACCGCCACATGCGAATGAATAAACTGCAATTGCGCTACTTTCTTAAGCTGCTCAATGGCATCCGCGTCGATATCTGTGGTGAAAATCTTGATGGGAACGCCATAGCCCAAATTATTAAGGGTCTGAGCATCATCTCTGGCGTTAATGGTCATTTGTATGGCCATGATTATTTTCCATTTAAAAAATTGATCATGGTAAATATCAACGACAGCGCACCTGTGCACCTTAAAAACCTTGCAGTGCTAACCGGGGTACGTCTTACCGTACGGGTTTTTTCAGGTATAAAAAAACCCAGCGAATGCTGAGCTTTTGGCTTATGCATTCGGATATTTACCGTTTTTAAGTCTGGCAAACATCCGAACGGGCAGATGTTTGCTAAACAGTCAGGTTTTTCTTCAAATTAGGGTTTAGCACAACATCCTCCTTTTAATTGGTTAAAATTAGGGAATCAATGGAATCTGGTAAATCAGCATATCACTTGGGGATAGCTGGTTTATGCAGGGCAATTATTATAAGTTGAATCCGCAAAAATGCAATACTTTCCGGCACAGGGCAAAAACTCATGCTGTTATATCGGGAGAAACAAAGGACTATTACGCTAGGTTTAATCTGCAAGTCACGTTTAATCAACAAATTATAAAAAAACTATGCTCGCATCAGGAGTCAATTTTTAAGATTATTTTAAGGATACACTTGATAAAAACAGGACATAGATCATGAGCATGACGCATAGGTATGAAGGGCTGGCCAAGCAGGCAGCCAAGTATTCAGGCCGGCCAGTAACCTTTTTAATCGCCACGCTGGTGGTGATTGTCTGGGCAGTGTCCGGGCCGATTTTTCATTACAGTGATACCTGGCAGCTGGTGATCAATACGGGGACGACCATCATTACCTTTCTCATGGTGTTTTTAATCCAGAATACCCAGAATACTGACACCACGGCGATTCAGCTTAAACTGGATGAACTGATTCGGGTCAAGCAGGCCGTAGACAATAGCTTGTTAAATCTGGAAGACATGGATGCCGCATCGTTAGAAAAATTCAGGGAAAAATACCTGAAGCTGGCAAAAGAAGCCTGTGAGCAAATCGAAGAAAAAGCTGATGTACAAAAAGTAGATGAGTACAAAAACAAACCCACTGCTTGATTGACAGGGGCTTGTTTAGTAAACACTATTCGTTGTAATAAATGAGGATAAATTTTGCCGCTATTGTTTGGAAACTGCTTTGGAGATTGCTTTAGAGACTATGTGCCGGACAGTGCGGTTTAATCGCCCCGGTAAGGCCGCACATCCATTTCGGTATAGGTAACAAAACGGGTTTTATACTTCCAGCGATAGCCCAGCCAGATGGCCAAGAAAATGGGAATGCTGATATAAGCCGAAATAATACCTTGCCAGTCGATGTGCTCACCAATAAAAGCCTGATAATTTTGCCCCAGAGTAATAAACAAACATAACGCAAAGGCAAACAATGGGCCAAACGGGAAAAACTTGGCTTGATAGGGCAATTCGCTGAGCTGATAGCCTTGGGCAATATAGCCCTTGCGAAAGCGGTAATGTGCTACTGCAATACCAAGCCACACAATAAAGCCGCACATCCCTGAGGTATTCAGCAGCCAGACATATACCTGTTTGTCCCCAATAAAGGTGCTTAAAAAACACAATGCACCAATCAGCGTGGTTGCCAGCAAGGCGTTACGCGGTACACCGTTTTTACTCAATCTGGCAAAAATTCGCGGCGCATTGCCTTCTTTGGCCAGGTTATACAGCATGCGGGTTGACGCATACATGCCGGAATTTCCAGCCGACAAAATGGCAGTCAGGATGACTGCATTCATGACACTGGCGGCAAAGGCAAAGCCGGCGCGTTCAAACAGCAGGGTAAATGGTGATACCGTAATGTCATTGTTACTGGCGGCTTGCAGCAGGCGCGGGTCATCGTAGGGAATCAGCGTGCCAATTACAAAAATGGCCAGAATGTAAAACATCAGGATGCGCCAGAATAGCTGCTTGATGGCGAGTGGGATGGTCTTTTTGGGGTTTTCCGATTCCCCGGCTGCCACACCAATCAGCTCGGTGCCCTGAAAGGAAAATCCGGCAATCATGGCAACCCCAACCATGGCCTGCAGGCCACCTACAAACGGCGCATCACCATGCGTCCAGTTGCTAAAGCCGGGTGACTGTACGCCATGCATCAGGCCAAAGATACTGGCCAGCCCAAGCCCAATGAAAATAATTACGGCAATAACTTTAACCAGTGAAAACCAGAATTCACTTTCGCCAAAGCCTTTGACTGAAATGACATTAAGCAAAAACATGAGCGCCAGAAAGCCGCCGCTCCACACGATGCCATTCACCTCAGGGAACCAGAACCCCATGATAATCTGTGCAGCAACCAGCTCGGCAGCAATGGTCACTGCCCAGTTGTACCAGAAGTTCCAGCCCAGCGCGAAACCAAAGCCTTTTTCCACATAGCGCTCACCATAGGTGGAAAATGAGCCGGAAACCGGCTGGTAAGCTGCCATTTCACCCAGACTGGTCATCAGGAAAAACACCATCACGCCAATCAGGGCATAGGCCAGCAATGCACCTGCCGGGCCAGCCGCAGCAATGGTACTGCCGGATGCCAGAAACAGGCCGGTGCCAATGGAGCCGCCAATGGCAATCATGTTTAAATGGCGGGCTTTGAGTTTGCGCTGTAAGTGCGGCGCTTCAGGGTGTGGGCTGGCCATGATAAAAAAAATATCCGGTTAAATAAGACAGTATGAAACAACAGGTTTATGTAAGAAAACCAGCGCAAAACTAGCTGCGTTTGGCTTGGTATACATGAAAGCCATGCCCCTGGGCAAGGACATGACAATGGCCAAAATGGGTTTTGAGCAGCGGAGGATATTTTAAAAAGCTGTTGGCAACAATCCTTAATTCACTTCCTGAATAATGGGAAGGGTTAAGGTGCAGCACGGCCTGAGTAAGCAAATCTTCACTGGCTTGATAGCTGGTATGAATGCCCTGATGAAACGGCGGATTGCTAATAATGGCGCCCAGATTGTGCGGGGCATCAGCAATGCCACGTCCGGCAATCAGGTGAACACCGTCATCCTCAGCAATCTGGTTGGCAGCCAGACTTAAGCGGGTCGCAGCCAGTGCAAAGGCATCGACATCCAGGAAATGCACGGTTTGCTGAGGATATTTTTTCTTTAAAAAACAGCCAATCACACCTGCACCGCAACCAAAATCCAGCAAGTCGCCTTTGGGCAAATTGTCCAGATGTTGCAGCAACAGGGCAGTGCCATGATCCAACTCACCATGGCTAAATACACCGGGTAGGCTAACTACCTTTAAATGATCAAATGGTTCCAGCACAACGGTTTTGGCCCAATCAATCAGTGGCTTGTCGTTAACAGGGCCGGACAAATTGCATTGCCACAACTGGCAATGCCGGGCGCTATCGAGTTTTAAGGTTTTGCCATAAGGCTGTAACTGCTTGGCAGCACGCTCAATGCCAGCACGCTTTTCACCCACCAGAAACAGCTCGCCCTGAGGTTTTAACCGGCTGGCAATGCGCTGTAATAAATAATTGGTGAGTTCTTTTGATTTGGGCAAAAAGATAATGGCCTGATCAAATTGCTGTTCTGGCGGTTCGGCTGAAAAATGACAGTCACTGCTAAGCTGTGTCAAGGCACTATATTCTCCAAAGTGCCAAGACCACGCACACAGGCTGCTAATCTGTGGTTTTAGCGCGTGAATGAGCTGATCGGCTGGCAGGCCTGCCAGTAATACGGAACCCTTAAAAAAATCGAGCTGCCGTAAAATTACTTCGCTGCGCGGATCCATGCCATGCCCCTGTAACGTGTCTGGTTTAAAAATGAAATTTTAGCAGAACTTGCCTAATGAATTCTGCGTGCGCCACAATGAAAATCTGAACCGTCAGAATCAAGGCAGGATGAAAAAGTCTGGTCTGGTTTTGCTGGCCCGATGGGGTGGTTACAAAGTAACCAGTATGAGGTGTTTAAAAAAACCAATGCTGTAACCGGTTCTCTGATATAATTTCGCGTCCAAATTTTTAGTTGCTTGCATTCAGATGGGTGCTAGTAAAATAAACTGTGTACATACGTATGTACAAACTACCGGATTTAATTGAATGTCATCTAATGCAAGTGATTCAAGTGTAAAAGATTTACGCAATATTGCCATTATTGCGCACGTTGACCATGGCAAAACCACACTGGTCGACAAATTGTTGCAACAGTCTGGCGCGCTGGGCGACCGTGCTGGTGAAATTGAGCGTGTGATGGATTCCAATGCGCTGGAAAGTGAGCGCGGTATTACCATTCTGGCCAAGAATACGGCCATTAAGTGGTTAGATAAGCGTACCAATCAGGAATACCGCATTAATATCGTGGATACCCCAGGACACGCCGATTTTGGTGGTGAAGTAGAGCGTGTTATGTCCATGGTGGACTGCGTACTGCTGCTGGTTGATGCGCAAGATGGCCCAATGCCACAAACCCGCTTTGTAACCCAGAAAGCCTTTGCCCGTGGCCTAAAGCCAATTGTGGTACTGAACAAGATTGACCGTCCGGGCGCACGTCCTGACTGGGTAATGGATCAGGTATTTGACCTGTTTGACAATCTGGGCGCCAGCGATGAACAGCTGGATTTCCCGGTGGTGTATGCCTCTGCACTTAATGGTATTGCCGGTAATGACCCAGCCGACATGGCCGATGACATGACCCCACTGTTCCAGACCATTGTAGACATTGTTGAGCCGCCAAAAGTTGATATTGATGGCCCGTTCCAGATGCAGATTTCCAGTCTGGATTACAACAGCTTTGTGGGCGTAATCGGGATTGGCCGTATCCAGCGCGGTGCAGTTAAAACCAACACCCCGGTGGTGGTGGTAGATAAAGAAGGCAACAAGCGTAACGGTCGTATCCTGCAAATCATGGGCTACCATGGTCTTGAGCGCGTTGAAGTGCCAGATGCGTCTGCTGGTGACATTGTCTGTATTACCGGTATTGATGCACTAAACATTTCTGACACCATTTGTGACCCGAAAACTGTTGAAGCATTGCCACCACTGTCTGTGGATGAGCCAACTGTTTCCATGACTTTTCAGGTCAACAACTCGCCATTTGCTGGTAAAGAAGGCAAATTTGTGACCTCACGTAATATCCGTGAGCGCCTGGAACGTGAACTGATTCACAACGTGGCACTGCGTGTTGAAGACACTGATTCTCCAGACCGTTTCAAGGTGTCTGGCCGTGGCGAATTGCACTTGTCGGTACTGATTGAAAACATGCGCCGCGAAGGCTTTGAGCTGGGTGTATCGCGTCCTGAAGTGATCATGAAAGAAATTGACGGCGTGATGAACGAGCCGTTTGAAAACGTAACCTTTGATGTGGAAGAACAGCATCAGGGCGGCGTGATGGAGCAAATGGGTAACCGCCGTGGCGAGCTGACCAATATGGAAGTAGACGGCAAAGGCCGTATCCGTATTGAAGCCACTGTGCCATCACGTGGCCTGATTGGTTTCCGCTCCGAGTTCCTGACCATGACATCCGGTTCAGGCATCATGACTTCCAGCTTCTCGCATTATGGCCCGGTTAAAAGCGGAACAGGGGCATCACGTCAAAATGGTGTGCTGATTTCCATGGCCAATGGCACTTGTCTGGCGTATGGCCTGTATTTCCTGCAGGATCGTGGCCGTTTGTTTGCCGAGCCACAGCTTGAAGTGTATGAAGGCATGATCGTAGGCATTAACTCCCGTGGTGATGACATGGTGGTTAACCCAACCAAAGCCAAGCAGCTGACCAACGTGCGTGCCAGTGGTACGGATGAAGCGCTGACCTTGACGCCAGCCATTAAATTTACGCTGGAACAGGCGTTGGAATTTATTGAAGATGACGAACTGGTTGAGGTAACTCCAAAATCGATTCGTATGCGCAAGAAATTCCTGACTGAAAATGATCGTAAACGCGCTGGTCGTAAGTAAGCATGTATTAAACCAGAATAAGCCCACTGCCATAAAAGCAGTGTGCCTACTGTAGTGCTAAATACGTGATTTTACGAAGTTAGCAAAAACCACTTGTCTATCTCTTAGGCAGGTGGTTTTTTATTGTGTTGCAAAACTGTGTGAACCCGTTCCTTTTTTTGGCAAAAACATTACAGTAAAACCTGACACAGTATTAAAGCTGTTTTTAATTTAAATAACATATTGTTATGCGATAAATTTTCTATATGAAAACCATAACTGGAGTGATTGCATGAGCATTCTGCAAGAATTTAAAGAGTTTGCCATCAAGGGCAACATGATTGACCTGGCAGTGGGTGTGATTATTGGCGGTGCCTTTAGCAAGATTACTGATTCACTGGTGAAAGATATTTTTATGCCATTTATTTCGTGGATTGTTGGCGGTGATGTGGATTTTTCCCAGTGGTTTATTGTGCTGGGCGATAATCCCAATAACCTGACATCACTGGCTGACCTTAAGGCGGCAGGGGTCAATGTGCTGAGCTATGGTAGTTTCCTGACCATTTTAATTAATTTCCTGCTGCTGGCATGGATCGTGTTCCTGATGGTCAAAGGCATTAACCGCCTGCGTCGCATTCATGCCAACAAGGAAGAACCCAAAAAAGCCGATGAAAAACCGGCACCGGAACCTGAAGACATCAAGCTATTGCGTGAAATCCGTGATCAGTTAAAGACCAAAAATAGTTAAAATTTTCAAGAACGGCTGAGAAATCGGCCGTTTTTTATTGCCAAGAGTTTTACCCGTTTTATACTGACTGCTTTGGGGCTTTCGTAAACTTATAATGACGGAATTGCTGCTTGCGGCGCTGTGCAGTGTGCTGGTGTCACTGGTTTTAAAGTGGTCAAAATCGCAGGGTTTTACTGCAATTGCACTGATTAGCTGGAATTATGTAGCGGCCATTGGCTTGAGCGCTGTATTGCTGAAGCCGAATTTTAGCAGCCTACAGCATATCAACTACGGATCGTGGCTGGCCTTTTTGGCACTGGGTCTTTTGTTGCCTGTGATTTTTGTGACACTAGCCCGTTCATTACACCATGCTGGCCTGATTAAAACTGAAGTGGCACAGCGTATGTCGTTGGTGCTGTCATTATTGGCGGCATTTTTGCTGTTTGACGAAAGCTTTAACTGGCTCAAGCTGCTGGGGATTGTACTGGGTTTGGGCGGCGTGCTGGGCCTGATTTTGAGTAGCAAAGGTAGCAGCAAGCCGGTTGGTGCGCTAAAGCATTCGAGTGGGTTATTGCTGGCGGTATGGGCAGGTTATGCCGCTGTCGATGTATTGCTGAAATATATTTCCACGCTGGGCTATTCTACCAGTACCGCCCTGTGTGCCAGTTTTGGTATTGCCTTGTTGGGCTTGTGTCTGTGGCAAGCCATACAACGCCAGTTGAAACTGTTGCTACAGCCCCGCCATATTGGGCTGGGGTTAATGCTCGGCACATTAAATTTTTGCAATATCTGGTTTTACATCAAGGCACATCAGCAGCTGGCCAGCAATCCAGCCATCATTTTTGCCAGCATGAACATTCTGGTGGTCATACTAGGCGTTATTGCTGGGGTAGTGCTATTCCAAGAAAAACTGAAAAAATCCGGCTGGGGATTTGTGGCTTTGTCACTCTTGGCGATTGTGGTGCTGTATTACGCTAAACTCTAACTTACCCTAAGTTTACAGATAGATTTTAGGGCTATTTTAAAGGCTGGCGCTATTTCAATGGCTGACAGCAGGGACAAAACGCACTGGCGCGCTGGCCCAGTTTCAGGTTTTCAAGTTCTGTATCGCAATTGATGCACAGTTCACCTGCACGACCATACGCCAGCAGAGTTTGCTGAAAATAACCGTTTTCGCCCATTGCATTGGTATAGTCACGCAAAGTGGAGCCGCCCAGATCAATGGCCTGTTTTAGAATGCGCTTGATTTCCAGCACCAGTTTTTCAATTTCAGACATGGTGAGTGAACTGGCTGGCCGCGCCGGATGAATGCCGGTATTAAACAGGCTTTCGGTGGCATAAATATTTCCCACGCCCACCACCACAGCATTGTCCATAATGGCCACCTTAATGGCGGTACTTTTACCTTTTAATTTGCTGGCCAGATAGCTGGCATCAAATTCATTATCCAGTGGCTCTGGCCCCAGCTTTGATAGCAGGGGATGCGTACCATTTTCCAGCCACAGCATGCAGCCAAAACGGCGCGGATCGTGATAGCGCAGTTCAGTGATTTGCCCTTCATTGTCAGTAAACTGCCCATCACTGAATTGTAAAATCACATGATCATGCTTGCGTAATTCATCCTGTGCATTGCAAATACTAAAACTGCCGGACATACCCAAATGCAATAGCAACGCATCCTGGTCAAAATGCGCCAGAATATACTTGGCACGACGTTCTAGCCTGAGCAGCTTTTGTCCAGTCAGTTTGGATAAATCATCCGGCACAGGCCAGCGTAAGCTATGCTGACGTACCTGAACATGGGTCACAGTCTGGCCCAATAAGGGTTGCAAACTGGTTTTGGTGGTTTCAACTTCGGGCAATTCAGGCATAAAACGCTCACAGATCAACAACGGCTATCACACGTTGTAACAGGTTTAGCAAAAACCGGCTTAGCAATAACAGATTTAATCCAATTAATATTGGTCTTAAAGTGAAAGAAAACAAGGACACTGTGCTCAAAGATGCAAAAATCACCGACACCTTCCAATATTGCTATAAGTCAACCGGAACAAGTGTGTTCCAATGCAGCACAGGTTCTGGCGCATGACTGGTTTAGGCGCCCGACTGCGGTGGTGGCGGCTGATTTGATTGGCTGCTATTTATGTCGTCGTATGGATGATGGGCAGGTGGTTCGAGCCATGATTACTGAAACTGAGGCTTATCTAGGCGTTGGTGATGCAGCCTGCCATGCCTTTGAGGGGCGTCATACGCCGCGTACCAGTGTGATGTACAAAGAAGCAGGCACCATTTATGTGTACCTGATTTATGGGCTGCATTATTTATTGAACATTGTGACCACCGAAATTGGCCAGCCGGAAGCGGTACTGATTCGCGCGGTGCATGTGCAAGGTGAACCTATCAAGACTGGCGCAGGGCCTGCCAAGCTGACCAAGCGGTTAACTATTGATAAGCGCTTGAACAATCACCTGCTGGGCGAGCAGGTTGGACTTTGGATTGAAAATAAAACCGAAGCCAATATTCCGGTGAGCGTAGCCAAGCGGGTAGGCATTGATTATGCCGGAGAAGCTGCGCACTGGCTGATGCGTTTTTACTGGACAGGGCATGGGTCGGTGTCTAAGTAGTGGTTTAAGGCAATAGTTTTAACTGCTGTCATTCTTGTATGGTATGAATCACTTGATGAGGTAAAGCATGAGTTTGTTATTTAGCCCGATCCAGTTGGGAACATTAACCTTGAAGAACCGGATTATTGTCGCGCCAATGTGCCAGTATTCTGCTGAAGACAACGGTGAAATTACCGCATGGCATCGGGCGCACTGGATGAACATGGCACTGTCTGGCGCTGGTTTATTTATTGTCGAAGCCACCACCGTGCAGGAAAACGGCGGCATTACTTATGCTGACCTTGGGCTATGGAATGATCCGCAGAAGCACAAAATGCAGCAGGCACTGGCAGAAATCCGGCAATTTACACCTATGCCAATAGCCATTCAGCTGGCTCATGCCGGGCGCAAGGCCTCCACGGAAAAACCCTGGCATGGTGGTCAGCAAATTCCTGCCAATCAGCCGCATGGCTGGCAAACTGTGGCACCTAGTGCACTGACTTTTGACCCTGAGGAGGCCTTGCCGCATACGCTTGACCTTGCAGGGATCAAACAGGTGCAACAGGATTTTGCCAAGGCAGCCCAGCGCGCTGTCGATGCTGGCTTTGAGTTGATTGAACTGCATTCAGCACATGGCTACTTGTTGCATCAGTTTTTATCACCGCTATCCAACCAGCGACATGATGAATATGGGGGTAGCCTGCAAAACCGCCTGCGCATGGTGCTGGAAACATTTACCGCCATTAAGGCAGCAGTACCAGAAGGTTTTCCGGTGGGTGTACGCATTTCGGGTACAGACTGGATTAATGAACCAAACCGGCAAGGCTGGGATATTGCATCCAGTATTGCACTGTCTCAACAGTTGGAACAACTGGGTGCGGCCTATATTCATGTGTCCAGCGGTGGCTTGGACATCCAGCAAAAAATTGAAGTGAAGGACAACTATCAGGTGCCTTTTGCTGATGCCATCAAGCAGCAGGTTAACATTCCGGTGATTGCAGTCGGCCTGATTACCAAAGCCCAGCAGGCAGAAGCCATTTTGCAAAACCACCAGGCAGATGCGATTGCTGTGGCACGTGCCATGCTGTATGACCCGCGCTGGCCGTGGCATGTGGCCGCCGAGCTAAAAGAAAAAATTGCCATTGCGCCGCAATATTTACGTAGTCAGCCGCACGGCTTAAAGAAATTGTTTGAACCTTTTTAACGGCTATAAAAAAGCGTGATATGACTTCACGCTTTTAAATTTTCAGCAGCGTGTTATGCTTCACGCCCTATATCGCCATTCAAGCCTTCTGGTAAGTCCAGCACCTGATAAATTGAAGCTTCTAAGGCACTAGGCTTTGCCACCACCAGTGCTTGCCAGCCATCTGCGCTTGCAATGGCATTCACCACCTGAATATCTTTGTCTAATTCAGCACCCCCAGCAGGCACATCACCAATCCCGGCACGAATCAGATGCAGCCAGTGCTTGGGCTTGGCGCGAAACCACAGGCGCGCAATGATTTCCTGCCCCAGATAACAGCCCTTGTCATAGTCAACACCACCACGCTGATGCAAACGCAATTCCTGTGGCTGAAACAGTCCTGCTGTTTGCGCCGTAATCCATGCCTGTCCTTGGCTAATGGCAGTGTGTTGCCATTGTTCAGGCTTTACACCTTGGTCATCGGTACTAAAGCTGGCTTTACCGTCAATAATCGCCAAATGCACAGGTACTGCTGCGTCCAGTTGGAATTTTGAAAATGCACCATATTTTTTAATGTGGGCTTGCAGGGCATCACGCTGGTCGTCGGCCACAATGACTTCAATGGATTCGGCACTGTATTTTTTTAGCCACAAGCCAAAATTAATGCGGCCTTTTAAGTCACAAATAGCGGTAGGACGATATTCATCGGCACTGATAGCATTGACGTTTACTGTCACCTGTCCCTGCAAGAATTTTTCGGCATCCGGCCCTTGTAGTGTCAGGCGGCTAAAGCTTGGGGAAGCGCTTAAACTCATGGTTATCTCCAAAAAAATGGTCTGCAATTAGAATTGCTGGCATAAGATTTTGGTTATTTTTAACTTCAAGGTGACCAAAATCAGGGATTGCCGGAATTCAACCGTGACTCAATGAAATCATGCTGTATAGCCTATACCTAAACAGTTGGGGATACTGCCTGAAAACTCAACAATCTGCTCAAATTGTAGTTGAGGATGTGAGTTTAAACAGGTCTGCTGGGATTGAGGCTAAAGTTGTGCCAGTACAAAAACCAGTTTAACCAGTCCACATAGCATGACGATAAAGGGCTGGAGCAGCAACCAGCCAAAAGCCATCCAGCCAGCAGCGCCATCAATCCGCTGGGCTTTTGTTTCAAGATAAAATACCAGTGCCAGCAGGGTTAAATCGGCAAGTGCCAATGCCAGCCACCAGCCAAAACCGGCCTGCATCAGCAGCCAGTAATTCACTGCCATGACGGGTGCCCATACCATGCCACAAAGGGCCAGTAGCGCCAGTAGGGGAGAGGTTTTTGCCTTAGCATGTGGCGGGCTGTTTTTGTTGTGACGCCGGATAAACTGCTGGCCCAGCACGGCTACTGTAAACAGTGCAGCCAGTGTGCCCAGCACAAGGGTTGAAGGCATGTATCTATCGTTATGCAATGATCTAGCGATAGTCTAGCAAGTAATCAAGCGGATAATAAGTAACCAGTTAATCAATAGGTGGTTTTATCGAAAATTCCAGTTAAATTTGCCAAAATAAGAAATAGAGTAAAAAACCTAAGAATATGTAACTAAATATTTCAAAAGCTAGGTTTTTTAGGGGTAAATCTATGATAAATATAAAATTTGGGAAACGCTATTCGCGCAGAGTACAATATGCACCATTGATAACACCGAGCCACTGGATTAACCCCCTAGCCATGAATACACAATACCGTAAGCCCTTACCCGGTACCCAGCTTGACTACTTTGATGTTCGCGCCGCAGTTGAAGCCATTCAGCCCGGTAGCTATGACACCCTGCCGTATACCTCGCGCGTGCTGGCGGAACAACTGGTACGCCGTGCCGAACCCGAGCACTTAACTGATTACCTCACCCAATTGATTGAGCGCCGTCAGGATCTGGATTTTCCATGGTATCCGGCCCGCGTGGTGTGCCATGACATTTTGGGCCAGACTGCACTGGTTGACCTTGCTGGCCTGCGTGATGCCATTGCCGATCAGGGTGGTGATCCTTCCAAAGTCAATCCGGTGGTGCCAACCCAGCTGATTGTGGATCACTCACTGGCTGTAGAGTGTGGCGGTTTTGATCCTGATGCGTTTGAAAAAAACCGCGCCATTGAAGACCGTCGCAACGAAGACCGTTTCCATTTTATTGAATGGACCAAAACTGCGTTTAAAAACGTGGATGTTATTCCAGCCGGTAACGGCATCATGCACCAGATCAATCTGGAAAAAATGTCGCCGGTTATTCAGAATCGTGATGGCATTGCATTCCCGGATACCTGTGTAGGCACTGATTCGCACACCCCGCACGTGGATGCGCTGGGTGTGATTGCGATTGGTGTGGGTGGTCTGGAAGCAGAAACTGTGATGCTGGGCCGTGCTTCCATGATGCGCCTGCCGGATATTGTCGGCGTGGAATTGGTTGGCCAGCGTCAACCCGGCATTACCGCAACTGATATTGTGCTGGCTCTAACGGAATTCCTGCGTAAAGAGCGTGTGGTCGGCGCTTACCTTGAGTTCTTTGGCGAAGGTGCGGACAGCATGACCATTGGTGACCGCGCCACCATTTCCAACATGACGCCAGAATACGGTGCAACTGCCGCCATGTTCTCCATTGACCAGCAAACACTGGACTATTTAAAGCTCACTGGCCGTGAAGACGAGCAGGTAGCACTGGTGGAAACCTACGCCAAAGCCACTGGCCTGTGGGCAGATAGCTTAAAAACTGCGGTGTATCCACGCGTACTGAAATTTGACCTGTCCACGGTTACCCGTAACATGGCTGGCCCATCCAACCCGCATGCGCGCGTGTCAACCAGTGACTTGGCTGCCAAGGGCATTGCTGGCGTGGTAGAAAATCGCACTGATGGCCTGATGCCAGATGGCGCAGTGATTATTGCAGCCATTACCTCCTGTACCAATACTTCCAACCCGCGCAATACCGTGGCGGCTGGTTTGCTGGCCAAAAAAGCCAATGAACTGGGCCTGACCCGCAAGCCATGGGTAAAAAGCTCGTTTGCACCGGGTTCCAAGGCTGCTGCGCTGTATCTGGAAGAAGCCGGCGTATTAAATGAACTGGAAAAACTGGGCTTTGGTATTGTGGCATTTGCCTGCACCACCTGTAACGGCATGTCTGGCGCGTTAGATCCACAAATCCAGCAGGAAATTATTGACCGCGATTTGTACGCCACTGCCGTGTTGTCCGGTAACCGTAACTTTGATGGCCGCATTCATCCCTATGCCAAGCAGGCCTTTTTGGCATCCCCACCGCTGGTCGTAGCCTATGCGATTGCTGGTACTATTCGTTTTGACATTGAAAAAGACGTATTGGGCACCGACAAAAACGGCAATCCGGTATATCTAAAAGACATCTGGCCAAGTGATGAAGAAATTGATGCACTGGTAGCCAAGAGCGTGAAGCCGGAACAATTCCGCAAGGTTTATATTCCCATGTTTGACCTTGGTGAAATTGAACAGGCAGAAAGCCCACTGTACGACTGGCGTCCGATGTCAACCTACATTCGTCGTCCGCCGTACTGGGATACGGAAGGCATGGGCGCGCTGGCTGCCAATCCACGTACCCTGACAGGTATGCGTCCACTGGCGGTACTGCCAGACAACATCACCACCGACCATTTGTCGCCCTCCAATGCGATTCTGGCCAGCAGTGCAGCGGGTGAATATCTTGCCAAAATGGGCCTGCCGGAAGAAGACTTTAACTCTTATGCCACCCATCGCGGCGACCATTTGACCGCCATGCGCGCTACCTTTGCTAACCCGAAATTACTGAATGAAATGGTGCGCAATGAAGCGGGCAAGGTGATTCAGGGTTCACTGGCGCGTGTTGAGCCAGAAGGTCAGGTGACCCGCATGTGGGAAGCCATTGAAACCTATATGACCCGCAAGCAGCCGCTGATTATTATTGCCGGTGCGGATTATGGTCAGGGTTCCAGTCGTGACTGGGCGGCCAAAGGTGTGCGTCTGGCAGGTGTTGAAGCGATTGTGGCGGAAGGCTTTGAGCGCATTCACCGTACCAACCTGATTGGCATGGGTGTATTGCCATTGGAGTTTAAGGCAGGCACCAACCGCAATACCTTGAACATTGATGGCACTGAAACCTTTGATGTGATTGGCCAACATACGCCACGCGCTGAGCTGACACTGGTGATTCATCGGGCAAATGGTGAAAGCCTTGAAGTGCCAGTGATCTCGCGTCTGGATACTGCCGAAGAAGTGCTGATTTATGAAGCCGGTGGTGTGCTGCAGCGCTTTGCCAAGGACTTTTTAGAAGGCAATGTTGAAGTAGAAGCGACTGCTTAAACTGTTTGATTTTGTTTTAAAAAAGCCCTACTGTGAAGTGGGGTTTTTCTATATGTGAACTACTAATAAATAACGTAACTATAGAGTAAGTTTAAAAAATACTTGGGGTAAAGTTTAAATGCAGCGTTTAATGATTGTTTTAGTCATTGGCTTGGGGCTATTTTATATTCAATCCACAATGGCATTTTCTGAAGCGCATGTCATGCGCTGGATTGCGGAATATAACAATAAAACTATCGCAGGGGATTCCACAGTTTGTGACGATTTTACCGATGATGTTGAAGTCAATATTTTTGCTGAAACCCTGCAAGGTCATTGGGAAGTTGAAGGCGGTAAGGATGAAATGTGTGGCTATTTAAGGCAGGCCTCAGCAGCATTTATCGTACTTCAGGCTTCGACCAATACCCAGTTTGACAGCTTACAGATTGAGCGCGGCGGCTTCCCGTGGACATCGGCACAGGTGAAGTATCACTACAAGGCAAGCATGCAGGCAGACCGGATTCCAACCATGACTGTGGATGGCAATGACACGTTAATACTGTCAAAGAGTGTTTTTTCAGGCCTAAAAATCAAATCCCTGGAATCAAAATCGACCACTACAGTAGGTCACTAAGTCTTTAATTTAATTATTTATAAGTACTTACATTGCCTTTGACAGGTTCAGGCTCGTTGGTTGAGCTTGTCGAAACCGTGTTTTTGGAAGAAGTTTAATGATGAAGACTTCAATAAATCAGAGAAAACCAATGAACAAAATTATTTCAGCAGGCACAAGTTCAGCCTTTTTATATATTTATCATTATATTGTACTGCTGGCGATATCTTTGGCCTTGATGTTCTGGATAAAGATTCTGGCAGGAATCCCAGTCTTGCTGATGATTGCATTGTTCAGGGATGCCAAAACTATGCACTATGAGCTAACGGATAAAACCCTTTATATTTCAGCAAGTCTTCTAGATGAGGAAACTACTATTGTTAAGCTGGAAGATGTTAAAGGTTTTTATATTGTTGACCGACAACCATGGAGGTTCATTTCTTTAGGTACAGTACTGGTAATTACGGATGTTGAAGCAGAAAGTCATCCCTGCATTAAGTGTATAAAAAATCCGTTTCAGTTAGCTAAAATCATTAAAAGGTACGCCTTGAAGAATGGTGCAAATATTGATGAGAGTTTTGCTTGAACAGTGATCTGATCATAAAAAATTATATCGGCGTAAACGTCACGGTCATCAAAAATCATATACCCATCGCTAAAATCCTAATAGTGTTGACCAATCATTAAACTCACACACATTGCAAATCAAGGAGAGGAAGAAATATGTTTAATCACATTATGGTTGGAACAAACGACATCGAACGTTCAAAGCAGTTTTATAATGCTGTACTTGCCACACTAGGTGTGGGTGAACCGCTGGTGAACAAGGCAAATAGCGGACATACCCGACTTTTTTATCGCCACGATGGCAATACATTTGGCATTAGCGAACCTATAAATGACGAACCCGCAACCTGTGCCAATGGCGCAACCATTGGTTTTAAGTGCAACTCACCTGAACAAGTGCAGCAATTCCATGATGTGGCAGTTGCACACGGCGGTACTTCTATTGAGGACATGCCGGGCTTGCGCCAAACCAGCCTAGGTGCGCTGCACTTAGCTTATGTGCGTGATCCGGACGGCAATAAACTGTGCGCCATTTATCGGCCTTAATCTGTTGTTCTGGCATTGCATCGGCTAATTACGAGTAAGTCTTTGAACGATATCGCGTTGTATTTTTAAGCCGCGCGATAGATGGCTATACTGAGTTTACTGTGATCAGCAGCTATAATGTGTTTAATAATTAAAGGCAATTTAGGGTTATCCCTTCAAAGTAGCCTTGTATACTACAGGCTCTTAAAATCTTATTGTCATCTATTTTCGTGCCGCTAAACGACCATTTTATTTACACGCCGCCACAAGGTTCACTTCATGTCCTTTATGAGGATGATGACCTGATCGTAATTGATAAACCAGCGGGGTTGCTGTCCGTGCCCGGTCGCTTGCCAGAACATCAGGACAGCGCCTATTTACGGGTTTTAGAAAAGTATCCTTTGGCCAAAGTTACGCATCGGCTGGATATGGCAACCTCAGGCATTTTACTGTTTGCGAAGCATCGGGATGCCGAAGTGGCCATCAGTAAAATGTTTCAGGCCAGAAGTGTTAAAAAGAATTATGTGGCACTGGTGCAGGGACAATTGGCTGGTGAGGGCAGTATTGAAGTGCCGCTAATCACTGACTGGCCCAATCGTCCCAAACAAAAAGTAGATTTTGAAATTGGCAAACCTGCCAAAACCTTATACCAGCAGCTTGAATATGATGCCGGACAAGACATTAGCCGGATTTTGCTAGAGCCGATTACCGGGCGTTCACACCAGCTTCGTGTGCATCTGGCGCATATCGGCCACCCTATTACTGGCGACAAGCTGTATCACTTTAATCCCACAGCCAGCCTGTTAAACCGCCTAGCGTTGCATGCCAGCTATCTGGCCTTTACCCATCCCCTGCAAGGTCATCATCTGGTGCTTGAATCAACGGTGCCGTTTTAGCAGTACTCTTTTAGCAGCGGCCTGCCAGTTGCCACATGAAATGATGTTTTTGCGCGTATAATGCAGCACATGATGTAATTGAAGTAATGATGATGACTGCACCAAAGACTGAACCTGTTCGCCTTGCCAAAGTAGTGAGTGAATTACGTGCCTGTTCGCGCCGCGATGCCGAGCATTATATTGCTGGTGGCTGGGTCATGGTGAATGGGGTGGTGGTAGAGCAGCCCAATTACCTGATTACCGATCAGCGCGTAGAGGTGGATGCAGCCGCTAATTTAAAACCGCTGGCACCAGTCACCATTTTGTTTAACAAGCCTGCCGGCTATGATTTTGGCCTAACGCAAAGCTTGATCACGCGTGGTTTGAATCACCCCAAAATGCACAGCCAGCTGAGTCCTGAGCAAATGGATTTGCTTAAATTTGATGCATTGCAACTCATTACGTTAGAGACTCAGGCCAAGGATGACCGCTCCAATATTCGCCCCTTGCGCTCACATTTTCAAAAGCTTATTCCCACGCTGCCACTAGAAAGTGCCGCCAGTGGCCTGGTGGTGTATACGCAAGACAAATCAGTAGCACGTAAGCTGATTGATGATGCCAGCCGGGTGGAGCAGGAATTTATTGTCAAGGTACAAGGCACGTTGTCTGATGATGATTTAAGACGCCTGAATCAAGGCTTTTATGCGCAAAGCAAATTGCTGCCAGCCGCAAAAGTGAGCTGGCAAAATGAAGATCATTTGCGTATTGCCTTAAAAAATGTGCAGCTCGACCAGATTGAAACCATGTGTCAGGCGGTGGGCTTGCAGGTGCTGGAATTACGGCGCTTACGGATTGGCCGCCTCTCGAAAGCCAAACTGGCGGTGGGTGAATGGCGCTATTTGCTGCCTTATGAAAAGTTTTAGACGGTTTTACAGCATAAGGATTACAGGCTGGCCAGATTAATAAAACATCAGTAAAACCCGGGAGCGCCTGATGAAAAAACTGCTTCTCACGGCCTTTGAACCATTCGCTGGCCAGCAGATTAATCCAACGCTTGAGATCGTGAAAGACATCCGTGCCATGGCGTTTGCCAATGCTCAGCTAGAGGTTTTAGAGCTGCCTGTCGCCTGTTTCGATGCAGTGGAACTCACCATTCATCGTATGGGTGAGTTTAAGCCAGATATCATATTGATGCTGGGTGAAGCCGGTGGACGTGCCAGTATTCATCCTGAACGCGTTGCCATTAACATGGATGATTTCAATATTCCTGATAACACAGGCCATCAGTTAAAAGGCAAGCCCATTATCGACGGGGCGCCAGTCGGCTATTTTTCGAGCTTACCCATTAATGAAATTGTTGATCAGTTAAAACAAGCCCATATTCCAGCAGAAATATCCAATACGGCTGGGCTATATGTCTGCAATCGGCTGTTTTACAGTGTGATGCATTTTATTGCCAAAAATGATTTGCCGACATTGGCCGGATTTATCCATGTGCCGTATTTGCATGAGCAAACCTTGAGTCTCAATGTAGAGCGTCACAGCCCGGATGTTCCATGGCTAGCACGGGAAGTGATGGTAGCGGGAATAAAAATCGCCATTGAAGTGTGCTTAAGGCAAGATAGCAGGCCGCAGTTTATTTAAGAGAATAATTATTGTTATTAAATCTGGCTATTAAATAAAGTCCGCAAGATTCGGGTCGGCAGGCAGGCAAGGTCTGCCTAGTATGGCAATAGATCAGGCTTGACCTGAGCAAAAAACTGATCCCATTAATGACCTTATTAAAAAGAGCCTTGCCATGACAACATCAAACCCTGTTTCATCAGCTCAGTCTTCGTTAATTAGCGCTTTACCCAATAACCATTTATTCAATAGCCTGTTATTAAAAGGCAAGGTGGCCATTATTACAGGGGCCAGCAGCGGAATTGGCTATGCCACTGCCCAGCTATTTGCCAGGCAAGGCGCAGCAGTGGTGCTTGCTGCCCGACGGCAGGCCGAGCTGGTTCAACTGGTGGCTGAAATTCGGGCACAAGGTGGTCAAGCAGTTGCACTGGCTGGTGATGTCGGGCATGAGGCATTTGCCCAGCAATTGGTTGAGCTTGCCATCCGGCAGTTTGGGCGGCTGGACATTGCCTTTAACAATGCAGCCATACTGGGCACAATGGGGCCAGTACCGGAGATGTCACTACAGCAGTGGAATGAGGTCATGCAAACCAATTTAACCAGTGCTTTTCTGGCAGCAAAATACCAGTTGCCGGCCATATTAACCTCAGGTGGTGGTTCGCTGATTTTTACCTCTACCTTTGTAGGTTATACCGCAGGAATGCCGGGCATAGCTGCCTATGCCGCCAGCAAGGCAGGCTTAATTGGCCTGACCAAAGTACTGGCCACTGAATACGGCGCGCAGAAAATCCGGGTGAATGCGCTATTGCCGGGTGGCACGGATACGCCCACAGGTCGTGAGTTTGCCAGTACGCCTGACGCCCTTGAGTTTATAGCCAGCCTGCATGCCTTAAAGCGTATGGCAAACCCGGCAGAAATTGCCCAGTCGGCATTATATTTAGCCTCTGATCTATCCAGTTTTACTACGGGTACGGCACTGCTGGTAGATGGCGGCATTTCGATTAATCATGTTTAGTTATAGTTTTTTACACTGCTAAATGTTAGTTCACCCAATTAAGAGTAAACCCATATGCCAGATTATGCCTGTATTGATTATGAGCGCATTGA
Organism: Alkanindiges illinoisensis DSM 15370; assembly: GCF_000619845.1. Lineage (GTDB taxonomy): Bacteria > Pseudomonadota > Gammaproteobacteria > Pseudomonadales > Moraxellaceae > Alkanindiges > Alkanindiges illinoisensis. The sequence goes on from NZ_JHUX01000008.1 coordinate 136,017, forward strand.
AAAAGCCATTGCCTATCTGGTGGATCATGTGGGTGAGCAACCCAGTCTGGAGGAGATGGCCGCGCAGGTACATTTAAGCCCGTTTCATTTTCAGCGCCTGTTTTGCCAATGGGCTGGTACCACGCCCAAGCGCTTTTTACAGGTGTTAACCCTTGAGCGTGGCAAGCAGTTGTTGCAGCAGTCGCGCTCAGTGCTGGAGGTATCACATGATATTGGCCTAAGCGGCAGTTCACGCCTGCATGATCATTTTGTGCAGCTTGAAGCCGTGACGCCGGGCGAGTTTAAGCAAAAAGGCCGGGATTTGCAGATTGATTATGGCGTGCATGCGACGCCGTTTGGGCCGTTATTTATTGCCATGACCCAGCGGGGTATTTGCCGCGCCAGCTTTGTAGATTTTAGCTCACTGGAGCATGAGCTGGCTGCCCTGCAACAGGCATGGCCATTGAGTATCTTGCAGCATAATGAAAGTCTAACAGCGCCTGTGGTTGACCGTATGTTTTCGTTGCAATACGACAAGCACGACAGCCTGTACAAGCCGTTTTCGCTGCATGTATCAGGCACCAATTTTCAGGTGGCGGTGTGGCGCGCTTTGCTCAAAATTCCATCGGGTAGTCTGGTCAGTTATTCCGAACTGGCCAATACGCTGGGCTATCCCAAGGCATCACGGGCAGTGGCCAATGCCATTGGTGCCAATCCGGTGGCCTGGATGATTCCCTGCCATCGGGTCATCCGGGAAAGTGGCGCGCTGGGTGGCTATCGCTGGGGCGTACCGAAAAAACAACTGATTCAAACCTGGGAACGCCTGCACATTGCGCCTGCTGATGAAGTGGTGGATTCATCAATGAACACTGAACAAGACTAAGGGTCAACAGTAAAATAAACACAAAAATACCAACCACAAAGTTGCCAGCTTGTATGCTCAAGGCATAGAAAACCAGCAAAAAACCAGCGAGTACTTTATGCAATTTTGCCAAAAACCAAGTCAGGCGATGTATAAAAAAACCGTTATTAAAAAAGCAGGGATTCAAAAAACGGTTTGCGCTTTAGTTCTTATACCCTGCATGGCCTATGCAGCAACAGGCACAAATACAAACTCTGGAAAAGGCATTCATTTTTCTCATCAGGATTGGGAAGTGGTTTGTGATAACACCCGGACTTGCCGTGCAGCAGGCTATCAGGCCGATGATGGTGACAGTTTTCCAGTATCAGTTTTATTTACCCGTAAAGCTGGGGCAGGCCAAAATATTGATGGACAGCTCAAGCTGGGCACCACGGATTATGTAGAAGGCCAGCCGACCCCTCAAGCTGTTCAGTTATTTATCAATAACACCAGCTATAGCAAGGTTTTATTAAATGGCGAGGGGCTGGATGGTCATTTGTCGAGTGTACAAACGCAGGCATTGGTTGCCGCACTGGCAGGCCATACCGTGATTCAGTTTAAATCGGGGCAGGATACATGGAGTCTGTCCGGGCAGGGTGCCGCTGCGGTATTGCTTAAAATGGATGATGTGCAGGGACGTGTTGGCACCACCAGCGCCGTATTGCGAAAAGGTAAAAAAACTGAGGCCAGCGTGCTGCCTGCATTGCCAATGTCAGTGGTGAACTGGATAAAACCCGTTGAAAGTCCTGCTTTAAAGCGTCTGGCAAAATCTGTGGATCTGCTTCAGCTTAAAAAAGAAATGCTGGCGCACACCCCAAAAACAGATGACAACTATTGCCCGGTCATCAATGGCGAAGATGACTCTGCAAAATTTGAACTGGATATTCAGCCTTTAACTAGCCATAAGCTGCTAGCTAGCGGATTGTGCTGGCGAGGGGCATACAATGAAGGCTATGGCTACTGGGTAATTAATGCACAAAAGCCTTATCAGCCCAAACTGGTGACAACGGGTGCTTCTGATTATGCCGATGGGATGATTAGCGCGGCGCAAAAAGGCCGTGGCTTGGGAGATTGCTGGTCACATGAAGCATGGACATGGAACGGGCAGCAGTTTATTCAAACCGATGATTCCACCACAGGCATGTGCCGCATGGTTGAGCTGGGTGGGGCATGGGATTTACCAACCCGGGTAGCTATAGTGAAGAAAGCAAGCATCAAATAATCACGGGTTAAATAATTACGCGTTAAATAATCAGACAGCAATTTTCTAATGACAGGAATAAAAAATAATGACAGAAAACCCGGATGCGCAGGTGGTTGCGGCTTTAAAAGAGGCTGGTTCAGATATTAGCAAACCGCATCAGGTTGAATTTGTTTTTGATGTAGCTGAGACATCGGTCGATGGTTTGGCCAGTGCGCTGGAAGTACTGGAGCTGGATATCTGTATTTATGCTCCAGTGCCAGATAATCATACTGAACAAGCTTTTGAAGTGGTGGCGCATAAAACCATGCTGCTGGATGTTGCCGAACTCAACCATTTGAGTGCGCAATTTGAAGCGATTGCCGCCCAGCATCAAGCCAGTTACAACGGCTGGGGTGCTGAGATCGTTGATTAGCATGAGCATAGCGATAGATAGGCACTTCAAGCATAAACACATGAAAGAAATGCCTATAACCCCCGATTTAATGCCGTTATAATAGCGGCAAATTTTAACAACGCACTGGAACTAAAATGACTGCCGCCCAAAGCTACGCGCCACAAGTTAAAATCCCGGCCACCTATATGCGTGGTGGCACCAGTAAAGGGGTGTTCTTCCGTTTGCAGGATTTACCAGAAGCAGCACAAGTGCCCGGGACTGCGCGTGACAAGCTGTTTATGCGTGTGATTGGCAGTCCTGATGCGTATGGCGCCCACATTGATGGCATGGGTGGCGCAACGTCCAGCACCAGCAAGTGCGTGATTTTGTGCAAAAGCAGCCAGCCAGATCATGATGTTGATTACCTATATGGTCAGGTATCCATTGACAAGGCCTTTGTGGACTGGAGTGGTAACTGCGGTAATTTGTCCACCGGGGCAGGTGCCTTTGCGCTACATGCCGGGCTGGTAGACCCAAGCCGCATTCCCCAAAATGGCGTGTGCGAAGTGCGTATCTGGCAGGCCAACATTGGCAAAACCATTATTGCGCACGTGCCCGTGACTAATGGCGAAGTGCAGGAAACTGGGGATTTTGAGCTGGACGGCGTGACGTTTCCAGCCGCAGAAATTGTGCTGGAATTCATGAATCCATCCGAAGACGGCGAAGGTTCCATGTTTCCTACCGGCAATCTGGTGGATGAACTAGAGGTTGAAGGTTTAGGGAACCTAAAAGCCACCATGATTAGTGCGGGCATTCCTACCGTATTTGTTAATGCAGAAGACATTGGGTATACAGGCACTGAACTGCGTGAAACCATTAATACCGACCCTGCGGCGCTGGCCAAATTTGAAGCCATTCGTATTGCCGGGGCGCTGCGCATGGGCCTGATTAAAGACCCAAGCGAGGCTGCCACGCGTCAGCACACCCCAAAAATTGCCTTTGTGGCCAAGCCAAAGGATTATGTGGCTTCTAGCGGCAAAGAGATTAAAGCTGATAACGTTGACCTATTGGTACGTGCGTTGTCCATGGGCAAGCTGCACCATGCCATGATGGGCACGGCAGCGGTGGCGATTGGTACAGCCGCAGCTATTCCGGGCACGCTGGTGAATCTGGCAGCAGGTGGCGGCGAACGACAGGCGGTGCGGTTTGGCCATCCTTCCGGTACATTGCGCGTGGGTGCAGAGGCCATACAGGTTAACGGCGAGTGGACAGTCACCAAGGCCATTATGAGCCGCAGTGCACGGATTTTAATGGAAGGCTGGGTGCGTGTGCCGGGTGATTCCTTTTAACGCATTGCATTAACAAAACTTTATGAACACCAGCGCATTGGCAGCAGTGCGCTGGTAAATAAACCAGTGATTACAACAATGTGAATTAAAATAATGTCTGCAAAAATTTTATTGTCTTTCAGCTTGCTGTTAAGCACGATGAGTATTCCAGCCTTTGCCAGTCCGGTTAATGCAGCCAGCAAGAATACGCTGCCTAAAGAGGCTCAGCAATTTCTGAATCGCTATGAATTGTGTGGACATTTTGCCGGTGAGTTTAATGGGGATCGTTCCGAACGCGATGCCGAGCTGAACCGTGAAATGGAAAAATTACGTTGTGGCAGCATGGATAACGAAGAAAAAGCCTTTCGTCAAAAATATGCCCATAACAAAAAAGTCATGGCCGCCCTGATTCAGCTTGATGCGCCTTATTAATAACAGCAACGCAATGCTGAACATGGCGTAAGTATCTCACATGCCTTTTACTCCCATTCATTTCGGTGCAGGTCTGGCAGCCAAAGCTATCGGACAAAGACAATTTAGCCTGATGATTTTTGCGGGTTCACAGGTGCTCATGGATATTGAGCCATTGCTGGGCATCATTTATGGCTGGCCAGTGCTGCATAGGATAAGCCATACTTTGGGTGGCGCACTGCTAGTTGGTACGATTGCAGCATTGATTGGCAAACCTGTCAGTCAGTGGATGCTACGTTGTTTCAGGTATGATCAATGGTCAATCACATGGCAGGTTAGCTTTATCAGTGCCTATGTTGGCACGTTTTCCCATATTGCCCTTGATGCCATTATGCACAGTGATATGAATCCCTTTTGGCCCTTGCTGCGTGGTAATCCATGGCTGGGAATCATCACCATAAACCAGTTGCATTTGCTTTGCCTGGTCTTGGGGATGATTGGTGGGATAATGATTGCTGTGCAAAAATATCGGCAAAAGTCAGCAGTCAAATCAGCATGAATATAACCAAAGAACCAAATACCAGGCAACCAACGATTCAACAGGATATTTTTCAGGTGGTTGCCCTGATTCCCTATGGCAAGGTTGCCACGTATGGACAGGTTGCTGCCTTGGCTGGTTATCCTCGCCATGCACGGCTGGTGGGTTATGCCTTGAATCGTATACTGGCACCCGACAGCGATTTGCCCTGGCACCGGGTGATTAATGCGCAAGGTCGTTTAAGCCTGCATAAACTTGATATCCATGCTGAGGAGCTGCAACGGTTTAAACTCGAACAGGAAGGTGTGGTATTTGCAGAGGGGCGAGTTAATCTTAAAACTTTTCAATGGCAACCTTAGCCAATTGGGTTTAAGTCTGGTATGCCTATTTCTCTTGATCCCGCTTTTACATTAGTTCGTTGCCAGTTTGAGCAACATGGCCAACCCATTCTGGTCATTTTTAACCACGCCATTTTGCACACGCTGTCACTGTATGAGTATCAGCCACGCAGCCTGCATGACATCAGGTTATGGTTTGACTTTAAGGCCAAAGCGGGTTTTCCGGTGCTGGGATTGGTAGATAATAATGGGCAGTTGCTGGGCTTTGCTTCTTATGGCCCGTTTCGGCCACAGGCGGCTTTTGTCCATACTATCGAACATTCGATTTATATCCGGCCAGATCAGCAGGGCAAAGGGCTAGGCAACATTCTATTGCAAGCCATTATTGATGAAGCCAGTCGCCAGCAGTTTCATAGTATGGTGGCCGCCATTGACAGCAGTAATATTGCCAGTATTGCGCTACACCAGAAATTTGGCTTTCAACACACGGGCACTATTTATCAGGCTGCTTACAAGTTTGAGCGCTGGCTGGATTTAGTGTTTTACCAGCTTCTGCTACCCAGTGCTGAGTTAGACCCATAACTGTTCTAACAGCATGCGTTGATTCGCAATGAATCAGTCATGGCCTGACAAATTTGCAAGTTTGATACACATTACGACTAGTGATTCATAGGGGTGCAACCTATGGTCAGTAGGCTGGCTTTGTTATGATTTGCGGGATTAAGACAATTTTAGTGAAGTGAAAATATCAACCTTTCCTGCAAATCCAGCAGTGACTAACTCAAAACAAATGGAATAAACCCATGACAATGATCTCCGCTGCGGTCTTGTTATTTCTGGTCATGGACCCGCTGGGTAATGTGCCCATGTTTATTTCAGCCCTAAAAAATGTGGCCGCAGAACGCCAGAATACCGTGATTGTGCGCGAGCTGCTGATTGCACTGCTATTGCTGGTGATTTTTTTGTTTGCAGGCCAGTACTTGCTCAGCTGGTTTCATATTACCGACCCGGCTTTAACAGTATCCGGTGGCGTCATTCTATTTTTAATTGCCATTCGCATGGTGTTTCCATCGCATGAAAAACCCTTACAGGAAGGCATTGACGGTGAACCGTTTATCGTGCCGCTGGCCGTCCCTTATGTGGTAGGGCCGTCTGCCATTGCCACGGTCATGTTAATGATGACCCGCAACCCGGAACGCTGGCCCGAATGGTTAATGGCGGTGTTTCTGGCATGGCTGGCCTCCAGCCTGATCCTGTTTTTTGCCACCAAGCTCAAGCGTTTTTTAAGCCAGCGTGTGCTGATTGCCATTGAGCGCCTGATGGGCATGCTGCTGATTACCTTAGCCGTGCAAATGCTGATGACCGGGATTCATCAGTTTATGCACACTACTTAGGCAGACAGATACCGTTACGTTTCAAGAGGCAAACCGCCTTAATGCCACTGCTGGTCAAGTGTATGCAGTGCTTTGACAATGGCGTGGATTTCAGTGGCTTTGTGCTGATCTTCCAGTGACAAAACCAGCCGGGCAGGTAACTGCATTTGCTGTAAATACTGGGCAATTTCGGTTTTCAGGCGCAGGTCTTTCATGGCATTTCTCGTTCTGCTATTGAGATGACCTTCAGCATAGGTAAAATTATAATATTGGTAAAACAGTCTATTTTTATAAAATAAATCGTTTTTACAGATTTTAATTTATGCTAAGAAACCTGATCAGACTGCTTTCATAGGTTACCAACCTTGCCTTCGACCACTGCGGCAAGCTCAGGAAACGTGTTGAAACTGCACGGTGCAAAGCGTTTTATTCACTATCGTTTTTAGATGTAGCCCAAAATAAAATGGGCAATGTTGCAGACACTGCCCTGTGGTAAAACCGCTAGATTTAAGCCGAAGTTTTGCCCTGTTTCAGCCAGTCACGCAATACAAATTTTTGCAGCTTGCCGGTAGAGGTTTTTGGAATCTCAGTCACAATGATGTCCTTAGGCACCTTGAATTTGGCCAGATGTTGCTTGCAATGCGCCAGCAATTCATCTGTGCTAGTGTGTTCATGGCCTTTTTTGAGTTCAACAAAGGCACAAGGGACTTCCTGCCATTTATCATCCGGCTTGGCCACCACCGCAGCGGTTAAAACAGCCGGATGGCGATACAGCGCTTCTTCCACTTCCAGCGAGGAAATATTTTCACCACCGGAAATAATCACATCCTTGGAACGGTCTGTAATCTTGGCATAGCCATCACTGTGCGCCACCGCCAGATCACCACTATGAAACCAGCCCCCGGCAAAAGCATCTTGGGTTGCTTGCGGATTTTTCAGGTAACCTTTCATCACAATATTGCCGCGAAACATGATTTCGCCCAGAGTTTGTCCGTCATTGGGCACAGGTTGCATGGTTTGTGGGTCAAGTACGCGCATGGCATCCTGCAAATGATAGGGCACGCCCTGGCGGCTGTTACGCTCGGCCTGGCCCGCAATATCCAGTGTTTCCCAGTCATCCTGCTTGGCACATAATGCTGCCGGGCCATAGGTTTCAGTCAGGCCATAGGTATGGGTAATGTTAAAGCCCAGACGTGCCATACCTTCAATAATAGCGGCTGGCGGCGCAGCGCCGGCCACCATGGCTTGTACCTGATGACTCACGGGCACACGTTCATGTTCCGGCGTATTAATCAGCATGCTATGCACAATCGGCGCACCACAGAAATAGCCAACCTTGTGGCGGGCAATCAGCTCAAAAATCTTCACTGGCTCAACCTTGCGCAGGCACACACTGGTTCCGGCATTGGCTGCCATGCTCCATGGAAAGCACCAGCCATTACAGTGAAACAGCGGCAGTGTCCACAAATAAGTGGAATGCGGTGGCATGCCCCATGCCAGCAGGTTGCTGGCTGCATTCAGGTAAGCACCGCGGTGATGATACACCACACCTTTGGGATTGCCCGTCGTGCCCGAGGTATAATTCAGGCTAATGGCATTCCATTCATCACTGGGCAATTGCCAGTCAAATTCGGCATTGCCTTGCGCAATCCAGTATTCATATTCAAAATTGCCAATCCGCTCATCCGCACCCTGCCATTCGCTGTCTGCCACATCAATTACTACGATGCTTTGCTCAGGGCTGTTCTGTGCAAGAGTGGCCTGCGCAAGCTGTGCCAGTGCTTCACGGGCAACGGGTGCAAATTCCGGGTCAACCAGCAACACCTTGCTTTCCGCATGTTGCAGGATAAAGGCAATGGTTTTGGCGTCCAGCCGCGTATTGATGGTATTAAGCACCGCGCCAGTCATGGGCACTGCAAAGTGCGCTTCAAGCATGGCTGGAACATTGGGCAGCAGGGTAGACACCGTATCATTTTTGCCAATACCCAGTTTTGTCAGCTGGTCGGCAAACTGGCGGCAACGTGCATAGGTTTGCTGCCAGCTTAAATGGCGTTCGCCATGAATAATTGCAGTGCGCGCTGGATAAATCATTGCAGTGCGCGCCAGATAACTTAAGGGTGATAGCGGCACAAAATTGGCAGGTGTACGGGGCAGTTCATCATAGGCGTGTGGCATTTTTATTCTCGTCAGTTCAGTTTAATTTGATGATTGGCAAGTCCGGTTTGCATTAGTGGTTTGGCTCTCTGGTTTTGCAATTCCATGCTTTCAGTTTACTGGCATTTCAGATGGTACTTTCAGACAGCATGCAGGGATATAAATATGCCTAAAAACTGAAAAAACGTCTGTAGGCCGTAGGTTGGCTAGCCATTGCCGTCAATAGTTGTTAAAGTGTGCGTTTTTTATGGCAAAGCCAGCCGTTGATGCCAGTTTAAGCTTGTCTGATAGTAGTCTATCCGGCAATTTAGCGTCAATTTGCATATTTTGGTTTGCCATCACATTTATCATCTCGCGGTGATATGCCCTTTGGTATAGGGCATCACTCCTTAAGGATACATTATGCCTGTTATTACCCTGCCCAATGGCGACCAGAAACACTTTGACCATCCTGTATCAGTGATGGACGTTGCCTTAAGTATTGGTCCCGGTCTTGCCAAAAATACTATTGCCGGAAAAGTCAATGGCCAGCTGCGTGATGCCTCTGACCTGATCAATGCTGACGCCACGGTGCAGATTATTACCCCCAAAGACGATGAAGGCGTCGAAATTATTCGCCATTCCTGTGCGCACCTGATTGGCCATGCGGTCAAGCAATTGTTTCCCGATGTGCAAATGGTGATTGGGCCGGTCATTGAAGAAGGCTTTTATTACGATATTTTTAGTCCGCGTCCTTTCACGCCGGATGATATGGCGGCCATTGAAAACCGCATGAAAGACCTCATTAATGAGGAATATGATGTTATTAAAAAAATGACACCGCGCGAAGAGGTGATCAAAACCTTTACCGAACGCGGTGAAAGCTACAAGTTACGTCTGGTGGATGACATGCCGGACGAGCAGGCCATGGGACTATATTACCATCAGGAATATGTCGACATGTGCCGTGGCCCGCATGTACCGAACACCCGATTTTTAAAAGCCTTTAAACTGACCAAGCTGTCTGGTGCCTACTGGCGCGGCGATGCCAAGAATGAGCAGTTGCAGCGTATTTATGGTACTGCCTGGGCTGATAAGAAACAGCTGGCTGCCTATATCCAGCGCATTGAAGAAGCCGAAAAACGCGATCATCGCAAGATTGGCAAGGCACTGGATTTGTTCCATTTGCAGGAAGAAGCACCCGGCATGGTGTTCTGGCATCCCAATGGCTGGACCATTTATCAGGTGCTGGAACAGTACATGCGCAAGGTTCAGCGCGACAATGGCTATCAGGAAATCCGTACGCCTCAGGTGGTTGATCTGGTGCTATGGGAAAAATCCGGACATGCGGCCAACTATGCCGAAAACATGTTCATCACCAATTCCGAAAGCCGCACTTATGCCGTTAAGCCGATGAACTGTCCCTGCCATGTGCAGGTGTTTAATCAGGGCTTAAAATCCTACCGTGACCTGCCGTTACGTCTGGCCGAGTTTGGTTCCTGTCACCGTAACGAGCCATCCGGTTCCCTGCATGGCATCATGCGAGTGCGTGGCTTTACGCAGGATGATGCGCATATTTTCTGTACTGCCGCACAAATTGCAGACGAAGTGGCCGCCTTTATCAAGCTAACGCTGGATGTCTACAAAGACTTTGGATTTGAAGACGTACAAATGAAACTGTCTACCCGTCCTGAAAAGCGGGTGGGCAGTGAAGAGATGTGGGATACTGCTGAAAAAGCGCTGGCTGATGCGCTGGATGCGGCTGGCCTGCCGTGGGAGCTGCAACCGGGCGAAGGCGCGTTTTATGGCCCGAAAATTGAATTTAGCCTGAAAGACTGTCTGGGCCGGGTGTGGCAGTGCGGGACTATTCAGTGCGATCCGAACATGCCGGAGCGTCTGGATGCCAATTTTGTTACTGAAGACAATAACCGTGACCATCCTGTCATGTTGCACCGCGCAATACTTGGCAGTTTCGAGCGTTTTATTGGTATACTAATTGAACACTACGCCGGTTATATGCCGCCGTGGCTTGCGCCTGTTCAGGCGTGCGTGATGAATATTACCGATGCACAAAGTGATGCGTGCAAAAATGTTACTCAACTGTTAAATCAGCGTGGTTTACGCGTAATCAGTGACTTGAGAAACGAGAAAATCGGATTTAAGATTCGCGAACGTACCCTCGAGCGTATTCCTTACCTGCTGGTCATGGGTGACCGTGAGGTGGAAGAAGGCACAGTCAACGTGCGTACGCGTACCGGGAAGAATTTGGGAACCATGTCCATTGAAGCCTTCATTGAACTGGTTCAATCCGCCGTTGCCGAACGTGGCCGGTATATTTTGGAGTAATAGCGATTAAACAGCCTGACCGTAACCCGCAACAAGTTGCCAAGAGCAACCGCCCTGCCATCAACGATGAAATCCGTGCCAAAGAAGTACGACTGGTTGATGAGGCAGGTGAGCAAAAAGGGATTGTGCCATTAACTGAAGCACTGCGTGCTGCTGAAGCCGTTGAACTTGACCTGGTCGAGATCGTGGCCAATGCCGAGCCGCCAGTATGCAAGATTATGGACTACAACAAGCATTTGTTTGACCTGAAACAAAAGCAGAAAGATGCCAAGAAGAAACAGCATCAGGTTCAGGTCAAGGAAATCAAACTGCGTCCGGGTACGGATGTAGGTGATTATCAGGTCAAACTGCGTTCCATTCTGCGTTTTCTGGAAGATGGCGACAAGGTAAAAATTACCTTGCGTTTCCGGGGCCGTGAAATGGCGCATCAGGAGCTGGGCCTCAAGCAATTGCAAAAAATTGAGGGTGACGTGGCTGAATTTGGTGTTGTTGAACAGCAGCCCAAAATGGAAGGCCGTCAAATGGGCATGCTCATTGGACCTAAAAAGAAAAAATAACGGTTTCTGATTATTTTTTCTAAAAAGAAGCGATGCTATGCAAGTGGCATCGCTTTTTTGTTGCTGTTTTTTAATGATGATTTGTTGATGCTGCGAATGGGGCCAGGATTTTTTATTGAAAAGATGCTTTTTTTATACCTGTAAACAATGCTACAGTCGCTGCACAAACAAGAATATGGATATACGATGGAGATGGTTAGGATGCGTGCATTCACAACAATTAAACTGCTATCTGTGGCGTTCGCTACCTTGGTGAGTACACAAAGTTTTGCACTTGGCCTGGGTGGTCAGTTATTGTATTCCAATCCTGAAGTAAAAGATTACGATGGGCTAAACTTTGATCTGGCTGGGGTTTCCGGCACCTTGCAACTGGGTGAATTTGACAGCTTGCTGGCACCCGCAGTGCATGCCCAGTTTGCAACGGGCAGTGGCGATACCCCCAATGGCAAAACTGATGTCAATTATTTTGAAGTCACCGGCACGGGCGGTGTACTGATTTATGACCAGAATAATATTGTCGTGCGCGGGGTTGCTGGCATTGGCATTGGTATTGCCGATATTGATGTACGGGCAACCAACATTAATAATGATACCGATGCTTCTTTTGTGGTTTTTCCAGTGTCCGTTGAAGCCAGCTATCTGGTTCCTAACACCAATTTAAGCTTTTTTGCCAATGCAGGCTATAAGCTATATCTGGACGTGGCTGATGAGCGCATTCGTTGTGCTGATGGTACGGTGTCTTCAGACACTGGCTACAATGTGTGTAATGGCAAAGGCGGCTTTGCATCGGATAGCGAATTTCCGGTTGGAAAAATGGATGGCATACAGCTTGGTGTTGGTATCAAACTGTTTTACTAGCCTTAAGCTTTAGTTTGGTTAAAATCCAGCCATAAAAAAAGCGGTGCATCATAGCGCCGCTTTTTTACATTCAATTAGACCCAATCACCCTTGGGAAATATCCAGTGATCAGCAGGGGATCAGGCAAACTTGGCCAGCACATCCAGAAAAGGCTGAGCCTGACTGGCATATTGTGCAATCACCCGATGAATGGTCTGACCCTGTGGATTGGCTGCATGAATATTACGGCCATCTGCCACAAACTTGGTCAGCAGGCGTTCAAAGTCATAAGGACGCATGTGTTTAAATGCGGTATAGAGCACTGAATAATCAGCATCAGTCCCGTGCGGTGGCAAATGGTTTAAATAAGCAAAGACGCGGGAATCAGGCCATTCTTCATTAAATGTTGCAGGTTGTGAAACGGCCATGCGGCTCTCCTGTGAGATCAATCCAAAGCAAATCACCCATACAGGCAAAGATGCTTTAAAAATAAAAGATAAAAAATGAAGCAGATATAAATGGCTTAGCCGCTCAAGCGCTGCGCAAAGTTGATACAGCTTGCCCACTTAACGCTTTTGTCTTGCGGAGTGTTAGTCCTTAGAGCAAATGAGACATATATGCCGTAAGACGTAGCACTAGCGAAGAGGCTTTGCTTATCCAGTCCACTCGAAGCAGAGCCTCTCGTCTTGCGGCGGGGAAAAGCAGTGCTTTTCTTGCCCCGCCTCATATTTTGCCTGAGTTTGCCAGACAGGTAAAATGAGAAAAACTGAAAACCTTCATCATTTTTCCCGTACTGGCTTTACTGGATCAGAGGAAGCCTAGCGTTCTTCAGGCAGGTTAATGTTCATTTCCAGCATTTCAATGTCTGCTTCAGAGCGCACACTCATTTGTACATCCTGCTCATCCACACCCCGGACGTAACGATTAACCACTTCCATGATTTCAATTTTCATGCGGTCAATCTTGTCCTGACTCAAGCGACGGCCCAACCGGTTTTCGCTGGCCACAATAACTTTCAAGCGATCCTTCGCAGCCTTGGCACTGGTCGGCTTTTCATCATTCTTAAATAAATTACTCCAGAAACCAGCCATGTTATCCTCCAAATAGTCGAGCTAACCAACCTTGTTTTTGTGGTTGAATGTGACGGTAGGGACGCTCTTCACCCAGAAAACGTGCCACTAGATCATCATAGGCTTCACTGGCCTTGGAGTCGTTTTCACGAATAACGGGAACGCCCTGGTTAGACGCATTCAGTACTGATGGGCATTCTGGAATAACACCCAGGGTTGGAATCTTTAAAATATCATCAGCAATATCTTCAATGCTCAGCATTTCCTCACGCTGGGCACGATTAGGATCAAAACGGGTAATCACCAGATGCTTGCGGATGCGTCCTTCATTGCGCTCAACTTTTTTGGTTTTGCTGTCCAGCATGCCAATGATGCGGTCAGAGTCACGCACTGAGGAAATTTCAGGATTGGTAACAATCAGGGCTTCATCAGCGTGATACATGGCCAGAATTGCACCACGCTCAATGCCTGCTGGCGAATCGCAGATGATGTAGTCAAATTCCTGTGACAGCTCGTCAATGACACGGCCAACGCCTTCGTCACTCAAGGCATCTTTGTCGCGGGTTTGTGAGGCAGGCAGGATATACAGGTTATCAATGTCACGATCCTTGATCAGGGCCTGTTGCAAACGTGCTTCATTGTTGATGACATTCACCAGATCATAAACCACACGGCGTTCACAACCCATGATCAAGTCAAGGTTACGCAAGCCCACATCAAAATCAATGACGACAGTCTTGTGGCCACGCTGAGCCAGTCCTGTTGCAAAAGATGCACTTGTCGTGGTCTTACCAACGCCACCTTTGCCTGATGTTACGACAACAATTTTGGCCACCGAATAAACTCCTGTGTGAAATTACAGCGGGCTAGATATCTGTTATATCTATTGATCTGTATATAATTTATGCATACCTTAATGGGGTAGCAGATGGAATTCAAGTTCCTGATCGGAATTCAGGCAAATATGCACTGATTTGCCAATCCTGTCAGCGGGTATATCATCCGCTACACAATAGGTTCCTGCAATGGATACCAGTTCTGCTTCCAGACGCTGGCAAAAAATCCGGGATTGCTGCTGGCCGCTGGCACCGGCAATAACACGGCCGCGTGCTGTCCCATAAACATGAATGCTGCCTGAGGCAATCACTTCTGAACCGCTGTTCATGTCTGCAATTAAAATAATGTCGCCATCATCTTCATTCAGGCTCTGGCCAGTGCGTAATACTTCCTTATGGATAATATTGCGTGCTGCCGGGCGTGGACTGGCTACTGCCGCAACCGGCGCTACTACCGGCTCAATGCTGGGTACGCTTACCGCTGTATCTTCGGTTGGCTTGATACGCTGCATGGGCTGGTCACGGTTGAGCACTGGAAACTGGATAATGCGTGCCTGATCACCAAGCTGACCATCAATGACCGCCATCGGTTGCAGGCCAAAATCCACCAGTAGCTGGATTAAGGCAATCAGGTTGTTCTCAACGGTACTGTCCAGAATGACTAGCGTGCCATTATGTTCTCCCTGGGTACCTAGATGTTTTTCCAGTTCCTTTTTTATTTTGTCATGATCATTGGTTTGAAAAACTAAACGCGAAAAATTGACCATCCGGCCATTAATGCGAATATCGCTCATATTTTGTCCTTAAGGGCTGTATTGCCTGAGCACAGGCGTTTAGCCCATCAACTACCATCAAATTGTTTTGAATCGTAGTCCAAATTAACGCTTTAAACTAGCCATGTTAAGGCAGTTTTCACCATCATTTATTGTAAAATACAAAAAATTAAGTGTTCGGCACAGATACGGGCTGCCGGGTGGCCGTGGCAAGGTCTTCCTGTACTGCCTGATCCAGCTTCCAGTGCTGAATCTTGACCTGTTGGCGAATCACATCAAGGCTTTCAAACACCAGGGATTCCACCAGCTTTTCAAGGGCAGGCGTATCAATCCGGAGCTGGCCCAGATAACTGGCACTGGTATTAATTGCTGTATTGACTGGCTGGCTGGTTGTTGCAGGCTGGGCGAACGGTTCAATCAGCCCGGCTGTAATATTTTCACCCAGGCGCTGGCCAATACTTTGCAGTTGCTGTTCCATCAACGAACCAACGACAGGAATCAGGCGCAGCAGGCGGTGCAGTTCTGGTGTATCACTGATGGCCTTGCTTACAATCTGGCCAACCCCTTGTGCAATCTGCTGCTGCTGGGCTTCTAAGGCTGTGGCAAGGTTGTTTTGTAGCACTTCACCCATAGCCTGCTCAATTTGTACCCGGTGACTGTTGACCAGTTGATGTAGCAAGTGATGATGGGTTGCACCGGTTTTTAATTCACGCTCAACGCCATCCAGAATGGTCAGCACAATACGGTCTGACAATTCTTCCATGACCACCTGATAATAAAAACGACCCGCCTTCAACCAGCTGTCCGGCAAGACCTTGTAGCCAAGCTGGTATAGGCGATAACCAATCACTATCGCCCGTAACAGACGCAAGGCACGGAAGGTCGGAATACAGGCCAGAAATTCATACCAGTGAATAAATGGAAAGAAAAACCAGCGGTGATGATGCCTAAAAACAATGGCTACCAGCCAGCGTACCAGTAATTCACTCACCAGATAAATGGTAATCCATTCATCCACGGTTTGAACCACAGGATGTAACTGCGCACGGTATTCATAAACCCAGCCTGTCTGACCAATAAACTGGGCCGCCGAAAGTCCGATGTTGGTAAACATCAGGTGATCAATGGCAATGGTCAGCAAATTTACGACAATCAGTACCATCATCAGAATGTCGTAAATTAAAAAGGCGCGCCAGGCACGGGTAGGTGGCTTGTGGCCCGGCAACTCGTCAGGTGAATTCAGAGTAGGGCCATTAGGCTGGGCAGTTGGATTCATTTAACCCATCACGTTGAGGATTGATGGGAAAGACCCGGTAAATCAGGGTTCAGGCTTTGTTCGGTTCCTGCAAAGCGTTGCAGCATTTGTTCAATTCGCTGATCCTTATCCTGCCACAGCTGGGTGACCCAGTCCTGAAAGCGCGCACGGTAAGCCATGTCTTCTTCATAGTCGCCGGCCAGTACCCAGCCCGGCAATTCAATCTGACGAATATCTACACCAATCCGTCGCACACGCCCTGTCCAGAAATCGCCGTAGGTTGGGATGCCGTCCGGATACACAATGGTCATGTCCATAAGCGCATCAATTTCCTTGCCTAGAATTTGTAGCGCCAGTGCAATGCCACCAGTCTTGGGTTTCAGCAAATGCTGGTAAGGCGAGTTTTGTTCCTGATGTTTTTTTGCCGTAAAACGCGTGCCTTCCAGATAATTGAGCAGCGTATAGGGCTGGCGCTGCAAGTTAGAACAGGCACGCTTGGCTTCTTCCAGATCCTGCAACTTTAAGGCTGGATTCTTGGCAATGGCCTGCTTGCTATGGCGTTTCATCATGGGAAAGCCCAGAATCTTGAAGGCCAATCCTAAAAATGGAATAAAGATCAGTTCCCACTTGGTAAAAAAGCGGGTCAGCGGCATGCGTGTCAGGCCGACATACTGCATGATGGTGGTATCTACCCAGCTTTGATGGTTGCACATCAGCAGATAACGCCCATCCAGGCTTAATTCGGTGGGCAGGGTAATTTGCCAGTCGATATCCGGCAACACATGATCAATCAGCCAGTTATTCACACCCAGCCAGCTATTGGTCAAACCAATCGCCATTTCATCAATTTTGCGCGAAGGAATGATGGTTTTGAGCAGGCCCAGTGTCAGTACTGGCGGCCCAT
The DNA here is from genome assembly GCF_000619845.1 of Alkanindiges illinoisensis DSM 15370. GTDB lineage: Bacteria > Pseudomonadota > Gammaproteobacteria > Pseudomonadales > Moraxellaceae > Alkanindiges > Alkanindiges illinoisensis. The sequence continues at coordinate 153,173 of NZ_JHUX01000008.1, forward strand.
GCAAAAAAGTGCTTGATGTAATGGCAGTTGCAATGGTCAGGCCACGCAGCTTTTCAGCCACTTTCTTGTTTTTCATAAATTTGTCTAATACAGCCATAAAGCGACTTTCTCACTTGCAACGTTATTTACCGTCCTGATGGTAAAAAAGAATAGGGGAGAGTGCAAATTGCATTTTGTTCCAAAAAGCAGCCATGACCTGAATTAATCCGTCTCAGGCCAAACTGCCCTAAAGAAATAGGAGAAAACCAGACAAAAATGGCCTAATTGATTAGAAATAAAGCAAATGCTCAACCCAAATGTAACAAAAAAATTATTTGTTAACAAAAAGAGTATAGTGCTGGAAAACATTCCTGCTCAGAATGTTTTCCAGCAAGTTCAATAAATTACTAAGGAGAAAATCCATGCGTGCACTTGTGATTACAGCGTTGGTGGGTAGCTTGTCATTGGCGGGTTGTACTACTGATCCAACAACTGGTCAGCGTGATTATAATAAAACTGCAATTGGTGCCGGTTTGGGTGCCCTGCTGGGTGCTGGTGTTGCCAAGTCAAATGGCGATAAAGACAAGGCTGGCCGTGCAGCTGCCATTGGCGCGGTTGTTGGCGCTGCTGGTGGTTACTTCCTTGACCAGAAAGAGAAAAAACTACGTCAGCAAATGGCAGGTACAGGGGTTGATGTATCACGTAATCCTGATGGTTCCATTGCACTGGTGATGCCGGGCAACATTACTTTTGCCACCAATTCTGCCAGTATCAGCCCAAGCTTCTACTCTACGCTGGACAAAGTAGCAGCGACACTGGCTGAAGATACCAAAACAGCAATTGTGGTTAGCGGCCATACTGACAGCACTGGTAGCGATGCCATTAACCTGCCATTGTCACAAAACCGCGCTAATGCGGTGGCCAGCTACCTGATCAACAAGGGTGTTACCAGCAACCGTATCAATGCACAGGGTTATGGTTCTGCCCAGCCAGTCGCTTCCAATGCCACTGCCGAAGGCAAGCAACAAAACCGTCGTGTTGAGCTGAGCATTTACGCACGTCAATAAGCGTTAATTTTCAGATAAAAAACCGGCAATTCATGCCGGTTTTTTTATGGATTTTTAAAGCTGAAATAAAAGCCAGAAGTTTTATTCGTCGCATAAACCACTGCAAGGATTCATTTTAGGGAAAGTTTTATGTTATTTTGCCAAGGCTAGTGTTAGGATGCTAGTGTTAAGAGCGATCTAGCTGCATTGAGGCAGTGAGTAAACAACAAGATAAAACGCCTGAGGGAAGCCATGCGTTATTTACCAATGCATTATTTACCGGTCATTACACTGTTGGCAGCTGCATTCACAGGATGTGCCACGACACCTAAACCTGAGGCAACCCAGGCACATAAGTTTGATTTGTTTGGATTAATTAAGTACAAGCAGCAGCCAAACGAAGAGGCAATTGCCAATCCTTCGACCTTAAAAACCATTGATTATGCCCATACCGATCCGCACAAAAATCGGTTCCGGCTTGATCCGTTTTCAGTGGGTGGCTGGGTGAACCAGAACGAAGGCGAGCCATTCAAGCAGGTGATGCCCACTACCGCCAATTCTGCCATTGTGTATTTATACCGCACCCACAGTACCTGGAATCATCAGGAAATTGTTGCGCCCAACTTCTTTTTAAATGACAAGCGCATTCCAAGCCTGCTGGATAACCATTACTACTGGATTGAGTTGCCTGCAGGAACCTATCGCCTGAATATTAGCCGTCCGGTAGGTGTGATTCATTTCCAGAAAGGCACGGCGGTTGATTTTTCTGTGGAAGCAGGCAAAAGCTACTTTTTACGCTATGAAGAACAAAAATTCCGTGGCACACCCAATAAAGCGGATGGGCTGCTAAAAGCCGGGCCACTGATGCAGATGCCGACAGAGCAGGCCTTACGTGAAATCAGCGGCACTACCTTAAGAACACCGGGCTATAGCTTTGTGAAGCGTGACAATATTGATCAGCCGGAATTGGCAGCCTTTAATGGTAAAGTCCCAGACAAGGTCAATAAAAAGCAACTGGAAGAGAAAAAGCAGCTTCATCTGGACAAGCCATTCAAGCTGTGGAATCCGCTAACCTGGTAAGTGAAAAGGTATTCAAAAAGCCGTATGGGTAATGTCATGCGGCTTTTTTATTGCTTATCAATCAGGAACTGGTTTGAAGCAATTTTTCTCGCAGTACTTGCAGCTCTTTTAGCGCTTTTTCGGACGGAGCAAAGTTTGACCAGCGGGTTTGGCTGTCCTGCATGATGTTTTGCATCAACTGCGGCATCTTTTGCATCATGGATTTACCTTCGGGCGTGCGATAAAACCTAAGGCTGGCCTGAATTTCTTCTTCCGTAAATGTCTGCTGATAGCCTTTAATCATCATTGCCTTCATTTTTTCCCAACTCATCATTGAGGACATTTCTTCAAATAAAATTTCCTGCATTTGCATGACAATTGCCAGTTCATTGGCCGAAAGTTCTTCTTTTTGCAACATTTCTTTTGCTGCTTGAATGGTTTGTTGTTCAATGGCAGGCTTGGCACTTTGGGCTATTTGTGCCATCAGATTTTTTGCTTCAGTTTCTACCAGCATTTGCTCAATGGATTCAAGTTTTGCCGGGGTAGCCATGGCATAAGAGGTACAAAAACCTAAACTCATTATTAGAACTATCTTTTTAAACATTTTTATAACTCTATATTTAATAAAAAAGCACCCATGCTTAAGCGCATGAGTGCCTTGAGTATAGCCAACTAAAGAGTGTAACGAAATGAGGAACAGGCGTAAATTAACCCGCAGCATCCGTCACTGGAATTTTACCAATCTTGGCTTGCCAGATTTTTGGCGCAGTGGCGTGTACCGAGGTGCCATTGACATCTACAGCCACAGATACCGGCATATCTTCCACTACAAACTTGTAAATAGCTTCCATGCCTAAGTCTGCAAAGGCAACCACTTCAGCTTCACGCACGGCTTTGGAGACCAGATAAGCAGCGCCACCCACGGCCATCAAATAGGATGCACCATGCTTTTTGATGGCTTCGACGGCAGCAGGGCCACGCTCAGCCTTACCAATCATGCCAAACAGGCCAGTATGTTCCAGTACCTTGTCGGTAAATTTGTCCATGCGGGTAGCCGTGGTCGGGCCAGCAGGGCCAACCACTTCATCACGCACCGGATCAACCGGGCCAACGTAATAAATAAACTTGCCTTGCAGATCAACCGGTAATGGCTCGCCATTGTTAATCATGTCTACCATGCGCTTGTGTGCCGCATCACGGCCCGTATACATGGTGCCAGAGAGCAGCAGGGTGTCACCTGGTTGCCAGGCATTCATTTCTTCCCGGGTCAGGGTATCCAGATTCACGCGTTTGGATTTGGAGGTCGACCAGGTCACTTGCGGCCAGTCTTCCAGTTTCGGGATAGGCATGTGCGCAACGCCTGAGCCATCCAGATGGAAATGCGCATGGCGGGTAGCAGCACAGTTTGGAATCATGGCAACGGGTTTACCGGCAGCATGACATGGATAATCCTTGATCTTGATATCCAGTACGGTGGACAGGCCACCCAGACCTTGTGCGCCAATACCCAGTGCATTCACTTTTTCATATAGCTCAATACGCAGTTCTTCCAGCTTGTTTTGCGGGCCACGAATCAGCAACTCGTGCATGTCGATGTCTTCCATCAGGGCTTCCTTGGCCAGCAACACTGCTTTTTCAGCGGTTCCGCCAATCCCAATACCCAGCATGCCAGGTGGACACCAGCCTGCACCCATGGTTGGTACAGTTTTTAATACCCAGTCCACAATCGAGTCAGAAGGATTGAGCATCACCAGTTTGGACTTGTTTTCAGAGCCACCGCCCTTGGCTGCCACGGTGACATGCACCTGATTGCCCGGAACCAGTTTGTAATGGATCACGGCAGGGGTATTGTCCTTGGTGTTTTGGCGGCCAAACGCAGGGTCACGCAAAATGGAAGCACGCAGCACATTGGTATTTTCTAGATAACCCTGACGCACACCTTCATTGATCGCATCATCCAGGCTCATGCTGAGGTCAAACCGCACATCCAGACCCACTTCCATAAATACGTTAACAATGCCGGTATCCTGACAAATCGGACGATGGCCTTCGGCACACATGCGGGAGTTAATCAGGATCTGAGCAATGGCATCCTTAGCCGCAGGGTTGGCCTCAGCTTCATAAGCGCGATTCATGGCCTGAATGAAATCCAGCGGATGGTAATAGGAAATAAACTGAAGTGCATCTTTGATTGAAGTAATCAGGTCATCCTGTTTGATGACAGTCTGTGTTGCAAAAGAGGTCATATTAGGGTCTCGCAGAGGGTTTTGCTGGCCAATCGCAACATTGGGCTGGCGTTTGCGTGCAGTGCGGCGATTATACAAAAAACATACCGCAATGTGAGATACTTTAGTCCTGTACTGAAAAATAAGCTGCATTATAGTGATCAATAAAGCCTGTCCGGTATTATTACGCCAGCGTCACGATGCCAAAATAAAGTACCTTGAAATTCTGGCTTTTAGGCATCCTCTTGCCGGACTGCAATTGGTAAAGGAAACCATAGAGCCGGGAGAATTGCCTACGCAGGCTGCCTTACGTGAGTTACGGGAAGAAGCAGGAATTCAGGCAAGTGTAATTAATCATTTGGGCAATCAGACCATTGCAGCAACTGGTCAGCTTTGGCATTTTTATGGATGTAATACAAGCGATGCTTTGCCAGACCAGTGGCAATTTTTTACGCAGGATGATGGCGGGCACTGGTTTGAGTTCTTCTGGCATCCGCTGGTTATCAATAACAGTCAACAAATAGACTGGCTTGCAAATGAATCTGAAACAGTTTTAGAGGATTGGCATCCAATGTTTCAACAGGCACTGCTATATTTACAGCAGCGCCTGACAGTAATGTCCAGTGATGAACTAGTCAGAATTTTAAGTTCAATCAGGCCTTGCTAACCATTGATTATTCGGCATCAAAAATCCGCGCCATGGGAATCGACAGTTTGGCTGCCAGATAATCATCAGATTGCACAAACAATGGACCAATCACCTTTAGCCAGCGGTCATCATGGTGTACACGGCCCAGGTCTTCACGTTTGGGTAAGGGATAGTTTAGTGTGCGGTAAAATGACCAGAAATCAATAGAGTTCAGGTCGCGGCACAGCATGTAATGACCTTCTTCAGTACGCTTGATCAGGTTATTGTCTTCCAGCGTTTCCAGATAAGAAGTTTCATTTTCAAATTCGCCACGGCCTAAAATCGACAAGGCATCCTGATCGCTCACCGCCAGCCCCAGTTTTTGATGATGGTAAAACAGCTCCATAATATCAAGTAAAATCAACACAGGATGGCGGTTAATGTCGGTGCGGGTGGTAAAGGCAGTAATGGCATAGCTCACTTCCACGCCCAGCAAAATCACATTCCATGACAGGAAAATCCACAACAGGAAAACTGGGAAGGCGGCAAATGCGCCATACACCAGTTCATAGCTGGTAAAATTACTCATCAGCAGGCCAAATGACTGGCGCAAGCCCTCAAACATCAAGGCACTAAACAGGCCCGCAATAAAGGCCGAGGTAATAGGGACACGCCGGTTAGGAATGGTCCAGTACAATAAGCTAAAGCCCAGCCAGGTCAGGGCAAATGAAATCAGCCATAGCCAGAATTCACCATTTAGCTCATAACCGGCAATATTGTTGCTCAGAAACTTCATGGAAGCCAGGGTTGAGGATACCGCAAAGGCACTACCCAGCAGGATTGGGCCGAGGGAAATAATCGTCCAGTAGCGCATAAAACCAATCATGCCGCCCCGCGATTTGCTCACGCGCCAGATATGGTTAAAGGCATCTTCAATAGAACTGAGCATCAGGATAGCTGTGACAAATAACACTAGAATTCCCAGCACGGTCAGGTTACTGGAAGTTTCAGTAAATTTATTCAGGTATTGCTCAACCGCAACGCCAGTACGTGGCAGCAGGTTACTGTAAATAAAATGCTGTAACTGCTCACGGGCCGGTGCCAGCGCCTTGATGGATGAAATGATCACCAGAAACACCGTGAGCATGGGCACGACGGCAAACAGAGTGGTATAGGTGAGTGAACCTGCCTGCTGGCGGCATTTATCGGCCTCAAAACGCTCCACCACAAACAGTAAAAATTGAAACCATTCCTTGTGATAGAACGGTAATTTTTCCAGCAGTTTTAGCATGGATTTCCCCAATTGCACCTGCATTACAGGTTATGATTTAACAGAACTGGAAAAATCTTAACATTGTTAACTGCTGATTCTGTGTATCTTTTTTGGCATTAATGTCAGCTATTGGCTTATAGGTATTAAAATGTCGCGTTATGTTCTGGTGTTGTATTACAGCAAATATGGCACCACCCGCCAGATGGCACATCTGATTGCAGAAGGAATTGAGCAGGAAGGCCTGCCTTATGGACTGGAAGCCAGAATTCGTACCGTGCCTGAAATTGCCCCGGTTACTACCATGCAGGCGCCTTCTGTGCCTTCAGACGGAGAGCTGTACTGCGAGCTTGAAGACTTGCGCCAGTGTGCGGGTTTGGCACTGGGCAGTCCGACCCGCTTTGGCAACATGGCATCTCCGCTAAAATATTTTCTGGATCAAACCAGTAGCCTGTGGCTGGCTGGAGATTTGCAAGGCAAGCCAGCTTGTGTATTTACTGCCACTGGCACTATGCACGGCGGGCAGGAAAGCACGCTGCTGAGTATGATGAACCCTTTATTGCATCATGGCATGTTCCTGATGGGCTTGTCGTATGCACATCCAGCGCTATCGTCTACCCAGCGTGGTGGTACACCGTATGGTGCCAGTTATGTGACTGGTCCCAATCATGACCAGCCCTTAAGTACGGAAGAAAAAAACCTGTGTCTTGCGCAAGGCAAGCGCTTGGCCAGACTGGCACATATCCTGGCTGGGCATGAGCGTATTCAATAAGCGTGATACGCGTGCAACCTGACCTTAAAACGTCATCAATGATGAAAAAAATCCCCGGAAATATTAATTCCCGGGGATTTGCTTGTTAGCCTGTACTAAAATATTGGTTAGGTTACGATGGCTTGTAGTTGGTCAGGTTTAAGGTATACACGCTGCCATCATCATTATGGGTAACTTTCACTGGCAAGTAGTCCAGACTTGGCGCCAGCCAGAATACGGTACTTTTATCCTTTTTCTGATGGTTAATGCGAACCTTGACCGCATCGTAACTACCACTAGGGGTATTCACTTTCACCGAGCCTTCATTGACAAACTGGCGCGGCGTAATGTCTTTTTGGTCTGCAATCAGGTAAGTGGACTTCAGCCCGCCTTTTTTTAAGTCTTCACGCAACTGGATTTCCACATTCAGGTCATCCAGCACTCCTGCCTGCCACGGCAGCTGACTGTTTTTCTGGTCACGTTTAACCTGAATGCTTTTGCTGGCATTGTTGAAGTCAAGGCTGGTTTGCTGGTTATGAACCAGAATTTTGTACTGGCGCTGGTAATGCTGGGACACTACCTGATTATTGCTCAGGCTAAATACACTTTTTTCGCTGGCAGTCGCAATGACAGGCACACGGGCGTCAAAGTTATACACCCACTGGTTGCCTTGCCGGGACAGTTTGCGCACCGCCGTACCAGATGCCTTATTATCCAGATTAAAGCTATAGGTTGCAGTAAATGGAACTACCGCATAGGCACTGCTCAGCGTGATGGATGCCAGCGCCGTTGCCAAAATGGTTTTGCAGGAAATTTTAGTCAGCATCTGTTTAAAACCAGTCATTGTTATCATCACCTCTGCGATCTCATGCGCCATAACCTTTTAAGGCTACAGCTAGGTTTGCTTATGTTCAGTCTACACATAGATGAGGGTAAATTGCTAAACCACAAGGGAACACAACAGGGAGCAAGCATAATGCTTAGAAATTTAACCAATTCACAAAAATAAGATGAATATATGCACGCTTAATGATTCAAGTGTAGATAAATTAAACAAAGCTATTATTGGGTTTAGTAGAACAAGATAATGCAGTAAGCCCTTAAATACCCCGCCATGAACCTTTAAACCTATTTAAAGTCGCTGGGTTTTGGGTCAATGGCAGAATCAATTTCCTGCAAGCCGTCGTCGTCATCCCCATCAAGATCCAGAATCAGGGTGTTACGCTGTGGATCACGCCGGAAAATACCCGGCAAATTCAGGTTGGCTTTCAATACAAACTGCCCTTCGCGCAAAATGGCATGATTGACATGAATCTTGTTTAAGGTACGAATCACCTTATCCGATTTTTCCAGATATTTGTTCAAGCCTAAGTATAGCAAATCATGCTTGATTTCAATCACATCCAGCTTTTCCAGAATCAGGCCTAACGGGTCTTTATGCAAAATGCGCTGGAAAACATAGACTGCAATGTTAAAGGCAATTTTCTTGAATGCACTGCTAAAACTGGCGCTAATTACCTGCGTTTCACTGATTTGCTCAAACACCAACTGCTGAATGTCCTTGTCTAGCTGCATTTGTACCAGACGCAAATCAACTGAAAGCGTGGTGTAAATGCCTTTGTAATCCAGTGTGGCATATAGGCGGCACCAGTCATCATAAATGTCGGCATGCAGGTCTTTGAGCGCTTCTACATTATCAGTAACATACTTTTGAATAGTGGCATTGAGCAGGTTTTGCGACAGGGGTAATTCACGTTCTTCTTCAATTAAATCTTCTGCCTTGTGATAAAAGCCTCTAATGTTTTGTGCAATTTTCTTGAAAACGCGTTGCATATCCTAGTTTCTCATTGGCTTGATCACATTGATTGCACAGCATGGTTTGTCTACAATGCTGGCTCACTGCGTGCAGATATAAATCCTTGAATGTATCCAAATTATCACAGTTACTGCTTTATTTTACATGTGATGGTTATAAAAATGAAACCGCAACAGGCACTCTGGGCTTTATTTGAACAATTCAGGGCGCATAGACTACATTGAGGCAACGTCTATGACGCAGGCAATCACGCCTTAACAGGGAAGTAACAGGACTTTTAGCAGCATGACAAAACAGGATATAGCGCGCCATATTGGCCCGGCAAGTTTTGCCCAGGATCGCCTGTTGCAGGGTGCAGTGGTGGTAGCCTGCCTGTTTCATGTGGCACTGCTGGCCACTACCTTTGTTGCCCCCAATCCACCCAAGGCCGCAATGCAGGACATTGCCATTGCAGTGCATTTAAGTCCACAAAAAGTCACTGATGCTGATTTCATTGCACAGTCTGACCAGCAGGGTGCAGGCGTGTTGCGCAATATCCATCGCATGACCAGTCCGGATCAGCAGGCTGCATCTGTTGACCAGCAGGAAGTGGCTGAACAACTGGCATTGCAAACCGAAAAACAAAGTCAGGCACGTGCAGCATCAGAACAGGTGCTGGTCACGACCTTAAGCTGGCAAAAACAGGCCCGTAATCTTGAGCGCGAGCAGGAAGCGCAAACCCGCGTGTCCAGTAGCCCGGACATAGCGCAACTGGCCATGATTGCCTCGCTGGAAGCACAATATGCCAAGCGTAAGCAGGAATATACCCACAAGACCAATGTGCATACGGTTGATAGTGTGTCAGCGCGCGCTGATGATACAGCCCTCTATATGACCAGGTTTACCCAGAAGGTGGAGCAATTGGGCAACAAGCATTATCCAATGGAAGCACGCGCCCAGCATTTGCATGGTGAAGTGCAGCTGATGGTGATTTTAATGCCGAATGGTCATATTCGTGCCATTCGCCTATTGCAGGGTTCTGGTTATCACATTCTGGATGAGGCTGCCAAGGATTCGGTGCGTCAGGCTGCACCATTTGGCCCGTTTGAGAAAAAAATGAAGGATTATACCGAGCTACGAATTATCAGAACTTGGCGCTTTTCTGAAAATATGGATGAGCTGCAAATTGACCAGTAATTGACGGGTAAAACAATAAAAGCTTTAAACCTGAAATTAAATAAAAATGAGTTTAGGGCTGTTATTCCATTTCATAGGGATTGCCAAAACCCAGTTGTTGTAATACCTGAATTTCCAACGCTTCCATTTCCACAGCTTCTTGTGCACCCAGTTCATGGTCATAGCCCATCAGGTGCAAAGTGCCATGCACCACCATATGGGCAAAATGCGCTTCAGGCGTTTTGTGCTGTTCAGCCGCTTCTTTGAGTACCACTGGAATACAAATGACCAGATCACCGAGTGGCACTTGATCCAGCATTGGCAGGATCTCTTCTGGCAATTCACTAGGAAAGGACAATACATTGGTGGGTTTGTCTTTATGGCGATAATGCAGGTTTAGTGACTGGCTCTCAGAATTGTCCACCAGACGAATGCTAATGTCACAGGCCTGCTCAAAATGAATCGCAGTTAGGGTTTGTGCCACATATTTAATCACTGCTGCCCGCTTGACCAGCAGGTCAGGCGAACGATAGGCATTTTGCAGGCCAAGTTTGATTAAGCGCTGATTCACCGATATCTCTTAAGCATGGTTTGAAAAATAATAGTTGTTAAATGTGATTTTCAATTGTGCAGGGCAGTGAGCTAAAAGACACTGCCCTGCAAGAATCGTCGCTGGTCAGCGCCTAATTCAAACGGAGCTTTTCATCTTGCGTTCAGACGGTGATTATTAATCACCGTTTATTCCTCACTCATGCTGGGAATCAGCCGCCAGATCATTGGTTAAAATGGCTTCCTGCTGACGAGCCTGTCTGGCACGTTTTGCTTCTATTGAAAGCTTTTGTTGCTGATCATCAAAGCCTTCATAGGCTTCAACAATTTTTTGCACCAGCTGATGACGTACCACATCACGTGAGTGAAAACGGGTAATGTGAATTTCATCAATGCCTTCCAGCACTTTCAGGGCATGCGCCAGACCAGATTGCTGGCCACGCGGCAAATCTACCTGCGTGATATCACCAGTGATGACTGCACGCGAACCAAAGCCCAGACGGGTCAGGAACATTTTCATTTGTTCCGGTGTGGTGTTTTGCGCTTCATCCAGAATCACAAACGAGTGATTTAAGGTGCGACCACGCATATAGGCTAGCGGTGCAACTTCAATCACCTGACGCTCAATCAGCTTGGCGACTTTCTCAAAACCCAGCATTTCATACAGGGCGTCATACAAGGGACGCAAGTAAGGATCAATTTTCTGGGTCAGGTCACCGGGCAGGAAACCCAGCTTTTCACCAGCTTCCACCGCAGGACGCACCAGCAGAATACGCTGGATTTCGTTGCGTTCCAGCATGTCCACGGCAGCCGCAACAGCCAGATAGGTTTTACCCGTACCTGCCGGGCCAATCCCAAAGGAAATATCACTTTGCAGGATGCGTTGTACATAGCGGCGCTGGTTGGCCCCACGCGGCATGATCTTGCCTTTGCGGGTTTGCAGATAAACCTGAAATGAGGCTTCTTCATCCGGCTCAATGTCACGCTCGGTCTGGCTGCCCTGAATCAACAGGTGCAACTGGTCGGGACTAATGGCACGGTTTTCTGCCGATTCTTCATAAAGGCGTTGCAGCAGTACTTCAGCACGTTCTACGGCTTCAAGCTCACCATCAACAATAAACAAATCACCACGCTGGGCAATTTTCACATCAAGACGTTGTTCAATCAGCTTCAGGTGAGCATTATAGGCACCCAGCATGGATTTTAAGCGTTCCAGCGTCACGCCGGAAAATTCAACAGTACGACGAATAGATGCTGTCAACATAATTCCTTTTTAGAGAAGTAAGCCACTTGAGCTTACGATAGCCTGCTTTCAAAGGTCAAGCAGTTCACGAGTCACGCATTAGCTGCTCAGTGCTTCGAGATTCAACAGCTCACCTTCCACCAGATTCATGCTTCTGATCTGGGTGATTTTGATTTCGGCAAAGCGGCCAATCCAGCGACTGTCACCCACAAACTGAACCAGGCGGGTATTGTCAGCGCTGCCAATCAGCATATCATGGTGGCGATCTGAGGGTTTTTCAATCAGCACACGCACGGTTTGCCCCAGCATGGCATTGGTTTTGTCAATGCTGGAGCGTTTGATCACATCTTTAACCTGTGACAGGCGTACTTTTTTGACATCTTCAGGTGTGTCATCCGGCAGTTCAGACGCCGGTGTTCCTGGCCGTTTGGAGTAAATAAAGCTATAGGAATGGTCGAAATCCAGGTCCTTGATAAATTGCAAGGTTTCTGCAAATTCAGTATCGCCTTCACCCGGAAAGCCAATAATAAAATCACTGGACAAGTGCATGTCCGGGCGAACCTGACGCAGGCGTGCAATCTTGTCGATATACACATCAATGGTATGGTTGCGCTTCATGGCAGCCAGCACTGCATTGGAGCCACTTTGAACCGGCAAATGCAGGTGTGACACCAGTTGTGGCAGGTCAGCATAGGCAGCAATCAGGTCATCAGAAAATTCCAGCGGATGACTGGTGGTGTAGCGGATACGGCCAATTCCCGGAATCTCACTGACCAGACGCAACAACTGGGCAAAGTTGCAAATGTCGCCATCAAAGGTTTCCCCGCGATAGCCATTGACGTTCTGACCCAGCAAAGTCACTTCACGCACGCCCTGTTCCGTTAGACTTACAATTTCGGCCAGCACATCATCCAGCGGGCGGGAAACTTCCTCACCACGGGTGTACGGCACCACACAAAACGAGCAGTACTTGGAGCAACCTTCCATGATGGACACAAAAGCCTTGTAGCCCTCTACTTTTGGCTCGGGCAGGAAGTCAAACTTTTCAATATCCGGGAAGGAAATATCAATCAGGCTAATTTTCTGGCTTTTGGGTGCAGCCTTGTTTTCCTGATGCTGATCCAGCAGTTGCGGCAAGCGATGCAGGGTTTGTGGGCCAAATACCATATCTACATAGCTGGCCCGTTTCTGGATCACTTCACCTTCCTGCGAGGCCACGCAGCCGCCTACACCAATAATGACATTCGGATTGGCTTCCTTGAACTTGCGCCAGCGGCCCAGCTCACTAAATACTTTTTCCTGTGCTTTTTCCCGGATGGAGCAGGTATTCATCAGCAGGACATCGGCTTCACCGGGATCACTGGTGAGTACATACCCGTGTGAATCACCCAGCAAATCAGCCATGCGGCTACTGTCATACTCATTCATCTGACAGCCTTGTGTTTCAATATAAAGACGCTTAACAGGCACATCAGTCCGGGCCAGATCAGGCTGGCTGCTGGCAATTTCTGTTGCACGGGATATTGAGGGGACAAAGGTTTGAACCGTCATGAATGCTCCTTGGGTTCACAGTTGCAGGGCCAGAACAGGCCATGTACGGTGAACAGGCGTATCAAGCTATAAAACGCGCAATTCTAGCATTTTGCCAATCAAATAACATGGGTTTGTCGGATAGAAATTCAGTGTTTACAAAAAGGATAGCCCGTTGCTTAAAATGCTGTAGAGGGATGAAATGTTAAGAACGCCTGATTTATTAGCCAGCACGTTACACAAGCTCACTGTTGTCAGAGGTTCACGCCTTTTAGAATTAACCTGGCACAATTGTTGGGCAGCAGCACATAACTTATCGCATAAATTAAGGTTGAAACTATGGCAGAATTGATAAGTCCTGATTTTCCAGAGGTTTATGTGTCTACAGTGAAAAAAAAACTAAAAAGCAAAGCAACATGGATGGTGAAAGCCGGACTTTGTGCAATTAGTCTGGGCATTGTGCAGGCACAGGCAGCTGACAGTGATTTTAATCAGGCATTAATTGCTGCCAATAATGACAATATCAGCATGCTGGACAATTATCAGGCTTCCATGCAGGACAGCGTGCTGGGCTATTATCCCGAATACTGGAAGCTTAGCAGTGACTTGGTGACCCAGAGTCCGCAGGCTATTTTATCCTTTGTAACGCGCTATCCGAATTCTGCCATGGCAGAAAAACTGGCCGCCGACTACATTGAAGCCAAGGTGCAGGCAGGGGACTTTGCCAGTGCGCGGCCTTTATTGTCCTATGTCACTAATGCCGATGAAGCGGAAAGCTGCGCCATTGGGCAGGTACAGGCTATGGCTGGTGACCCGCTGGTATTTTCAGAATTTAACCGGGTATGGCTTAGAACCAACAAGCAGCCAGAATCCTGTACCGGGCTGGCACGCCTGATGGTGAATAGCCCTTTAAAGAGTGCGCAGGACCGTCAGCAGCGTCTATGGACCATGCTGCGGGCAGGTGAGCTGGGCAGTGCGGTACAGGTGGGGCAGGGTCTAGGCATTGGGCTGGATTTTGCCGAACTGAATTATATTGCAACCAATGCCTTTAATTATTTGCAAAATGCGCCGCTAGCCAGTAGCGCTGATCAGGCCAAATTCTTGTTTGCTATTGCGCGGCTGGCCGACAGCTCGGTCGATATGGCGGCAGGCCAGATTAATCAATATCGTTCGCGCCTGCCACAGGATGTCATGCGATATGCTTACCGGATTGTGGCCTATAAAGCTGCTAATTCAGTGATGCAAAACGGCTTTAATGCCCAGTCAGTAGGCTGGTTTGACCAAAGCTATGGTTATCCGTTTAGTGATGAAGAAGCCGAAAGCTATGGCAGGCAAGCCATCCGCTTTGGCCAGTGGAATGCTGTACTGCGCGCTGTGGATAGTATGAGCCTGCCCTTGCAGCAGGAGCGCATGTGGCAATACTGGTTTGCACGTGCCAGCGAACAACGCGGCGGTGATCCGGGTACTCAGGCACAGGGCAAAGCTGCAGCCCGGGCGTTTTATACCAATCTGGCGCTGGAAGATGACTATTATGGCTTGCTGGCCCGGGATCGTCTGGGTCAATCATTGACAAAATTGGGCACATCCTACAGTCCTACCACACAGGACTTTCAGCGTCTGGATGGCGATGTGCATTTCCAGCGCGCCTTTGCGCTCTATAATATCAACGCCTCAGCCAGTTATAGCAACCGTGAATGGAACTGGGCCGTAAGACAGGCCTATCTAAAACATGATGATGGCATGATTCTGGCAGCAGCTAGTCGTGCCAATAGCATGGGCTGGTATGACCGGGCCATTTATGCGGCGGAGCGAACCACCAAACTGCACAATTATGACCTGCAGTTTCTGACGCCTTTTCGCGATCAGGTGATTCAGCACAGCAGTAATGTCGGTATTGATCCGGCCTGGGTCTATGGCCTGATCCGACAGGAAAGCCGTTTTGTGCTGGCGGCACGTTCGCATGTGGGTGCGGGTGGTTTGATGCAGATTATGCCGGATACGGCAAAATGGGTAGCCCGGCAACTGGGTGAAAGTTATAGCAGTGCCGCGCTATCCAATATGCAAACCAACATCCGTTATGGCACGTTTTACCTGAGTCATATTCATGGGGAGTTAAGCAACCAGCCTGTACTGGCGACAGCAGGCTACAATGCCGGGCCAAACCGGGCTAGACGCTGGCAGCCTACTGATATGCCGCTAGAGGCAGACCAGTACACGGAAAGCATTCCGCTGCTGGAAACCCGGGATTACGTCAAGAATGTCATGACTAATGCTACCTATTACGGGTTGATCTTTGGCAGAAACAACCAAACCATTGCACAGCGTATGGGAAAAATACCTGTTCAATACTGAATTCGCAATTACATAAGGAAGATGGCATGACAGGGAACGCCGTATCCAGGCAGAAAATCACAGCAGGCAGACCAGCGTTAGTGGGCCAGTGTGAAGCAGCGATGTTCACGTTTGTTCAACACGATGGTGCTGTCAAAAGGCGAAAGCTGGTTTAACATAGCGATCCAAATTTTATGCGTTCAGGCTTTTTAACCTTTTTCTGGCGGGTGATTTAACCAAATGAAGTTACGGCATACACTGCTGGGTACAGTATCTGCTTTTTGTGTCTTGTCACTTACACAACAGGTGATGGGTGCAGAGAACGTACGTCCGCAGCGTTTTACGCTGGTAATTCATATGTCACCGGCAATGTGTGCACTAGATCCCAGCAAGCGCCAATTGCGCCAGTGTCAGGAAGGGTTTTCATTAACTATTGCTTCACTTAAGCCTGAAGTACCTGCCAGTGACGCGGATGAGTGTGCCAGCCGTACCCCGGCAGCGCTTAATCCCTTGCAGGCGCGTGTGGTTGAACGGGTCATGCCGGATGAGCGCCTGCGGCAGGAAGACTGGCAGCGTAATGGGGGCTGTACTGGCATGAGCCCCAGCACCTATTTTAGAACCATTGCCAACTACGCCGGACGCCTGCGGGTTCCTCCTGAATTCAATGCGTCCAAAGAAATCACCATGCAGCGCAGTAGCCTGATCCGTCAGCTACAAATGCTCAACTCCACCTTGCCAGCCGATGGTATTCAGTTGCGTTGTGTCCAGACGGCACGTTTTAACGCCCCCGTCCTGACCGAAATGCGGGTTTGCTACAACAGTCAGGGCCAGTATGTCTCATGCCCGGCTACGATTCGCTCCAACTGTCCAGCCACCTTTATCGTGCAGGGTGCGCCTTAAGTCCTGACTTTATCTCAGGTCTTTTTTTTGCGGTTTTTCATCAAAAATCCTGCGACTTTTGTAGATTTGCCTGCCCCTATACTCGCACCCGTCGCGTTAATCAAGTACAATCTTGGCGCCGAGATGAAGAGCCGCTGATATCCACTATCGCTGCGTCTTGATCTACCAGACATTCCTTGTCCCATAATTGGAGAAACTACATGAAGCAACCTGTTCGTGTTGCCGTCACTGGCGCTGCTGGTCAAATTGGTTATAGTTTGTTGTTCCGTATTGCCAGCGGGGAAATGCTGGGCAAGGATCAACCTGTTATTCTGCAAATGCTGGAAGTTCCATTTGAAAAAGCCCAGCAAGCGCTAAAAGGCGTGATGATGGAGCTGGAAGATTGTGCATTCCCATTACTGGCAGGCATGATTGGCACTGATGATCCAAAAGTTGCATTTAAAGATGCTGACTATGCATTGCTGGTCGGTTCACGTCCACGTGGTCCTGGCATGGAGCGTGCTGAGCTGCTGGCTGTAAACGGTGAAATCTTCATTGCACAAGGTAAAGCCCTGAATGAAGTGGCTAGCCGTAATGTTAAAGTGCTGGTTGTAGGTAACCCTGCAAACACCAATGCCTACATTGCCATGAAGTCTGCGCCTGATCTGCCAGCCAAGAACTTCACTGCCATGCTGCGTCTGGATCACAACCGCGCTCTAAGCCAGCTTGCTGCCAAGACTGGCAAAGCGGTAGCTGACATTGAGAAAATGGCAGTATGGGGCAACCACTCTCCAACCATGTATGCGGATTACCGTTTTGCCACCATCAATGGCGAAAGCGTAAAAGACATGATCAACGATCAGGAATGGAATGCTAACGTATTCCTGCCAACTGTTGGCAAACGTGGTGCTGCCATTATTGAAGCGCGTGGCCTGTCTTCTGCTGCTTCTGCTGCCAATGCTGCCATTGATCACATGCGTGACTGGGCACTGGGCACCAATGGCAAATGGGTAACCATGGGTATTCCATCTGACGGTTCTTATGGTATTCCTAAAGATGTAATGTACGGCGTGCCAGTAACCTGTGAAAACGGTGAATACACTCGTGTAGAAGGTCTGCCGATTGACGAATTCAGCCGTGAAAAGATGGATGCCACACTGGCCGAGCTGGAAGGCGAGCGTGCTGCAGTTGCTGACCTGTTAAAATAACAGTCTGGCAATAGAAATACTAAAGCCTTGATTACTGTCACGTGATCAGGGCTTTTTTTGTGTAACCCATCATTAAAAAATAAAAAACGCACAATAAACTACGTTTTGTTGCTTGTCATTCTAGCTGTCTGGTTTATAAATTTTATGATCATATTTAATAAATTAGGAGTTAATCATGATTGTTGGGTCACCAAGTCTGGAAACTTTATTTGAGCAATTGGGGCTGGATTCTTCCGAGGAAGCTATTGAAACGTTTATCCATACCCATCAGTTGCCGGAAAATGTCAAACTGGGCGATGCGCCGTTCTGGACATCAGGCCAGTCACAACTCCTGAAAGAAAAATGGCATGGCGATGATGAATGGGCACCGATTATTGACCAGCTTAATGCCGAACTGCATAGCGACTCCATGCCAAAATCATAATTTAAGACAGTAGCAATCATTTTCAATGAAGATGAGCTTTAAACAAATCCTGATACCAGGATTCATGTCGGTATGAATCCAGCTCTGGGGCTTGTCTGATGCACCCAATATCTGTATTGGGAAGTTGCATCAGGCGGGTCAACCAGTGTTTTACCAGCGACGGGTGCTTTTCAGTGGCACTCAGGCGCGCCAAAGCCAGCAAGATTTCCGGACTTGGATGATGCGACAGTGGCTTGATCACCTGCCGGCTAATCACCAGATAGCGTTTTTCCTGAGTCACATGATAAAACTGCAAATAGGTTTCACCCAGTGCTGCACTCAGTTCCACATGCTGCTCAAGGCTATCCACGTCCATCAGGGCAATTTCCAGCAATGCAGCAGCTTCGGTTAAAAAATACAGCTGTTCCTGTTTCTGATGACTATATTGCACCAGTGCGATGCGCAAGTTTGCACGGAGTTTAGCCAGTTCCGGGCTTGGATGGGTTAGAAACTGCTGATCGGTTTCACCAATTTTTCTAACAAGATCAGCACTACTTTGATGAGAAATAGGAGTCATGGTTTACCTGTTTTAGTGAATAAAAACAACGTTACAGCAACTATGCATAAAGTGGGAAATAGCTAAAACCAGAAATAATTAAAGCCAGCGCTATTTAAAAAAATGAGAGATGCAAGATCAAAAATACTTAAAACAACGGTTCATCGCGTCGCAACCAGCCAGCAATAGAGCGACGTTCATGGGTCGCTGGGCAAACTTCATGCAGCAAGTTACTTTGAAAAATAACCAGCCGATTGGGCATTGGCAGAATGTTGTGCCATTGCTGCTGATTATCCTGTAAATGCAATTCGCCGTGCCATTCAGATTGCCACACTGGATTAAGATAAAATACTGTAGAAATTACCCGCGACTGTTGCTGCGTAAGCTTTGTAGCGTGCGGCCCATTAGTAACGTGAAAATTATTGCTCACGGGATTATCACGATGCAGCTTGTAAAAATCCCCAACTGCATAGGCCGCATAATGTGCTTCGACACGACGAATGCCTGAATATAACTGTTGATTGAGGTTGCTACCCAGTTTTTCAAGTAAAGCCAGATAGAGTTTGCCTGCGCTGTCTTCAGGCTGTAGCCAGCGGGTGGTATCACCGCGAATGGCCTGATTTAAGCCACCTTGTGCAATCTTGGCCTGCTGGAACTCGGCTTGGAGCTGCATTGATTCCTGCATGAGGGCTTCAAACAGGGCAGCAGGGCAGGCATTATCCACAATACAAAAACCCTGCTCCACCAAGGCGTGAAGATTAGGGTCACTGAGCCAGTAATCGGCTTGCTCAAGATAATCTATAGTATCCATGAAAAATAAAATTAAACTCAAAAGCGTAGTTGATTGTAGCCTTAAATTAAACCGTGCAGGCAGAAGTGGCTATCTTGCAATGCCACACAATATGCAGCCGAATGCGATTGCATCCATCTCAGTGGTCACTTCATGCTACCATTATGCCAAATCTGATAAGCAAGGCGTTTAAATTACAATCATGAATTATCGACATCATTTTCATGCTGGCAACTTTGCCGACGTCATGAAGCATGTTTTGCTGATTGAGCTGTTAAACCGCTTAAATGGCAAGGACAAGCCTTATCGTTATATTGATACCCATGGTGGTGCAGGCCTGTATGACCTGTCGCGTGCACCTGCGCAGAAGTCGGGTGAATATCTGGAAGGAATCCACCGGCTGGTGCAACTGGATCGTTCAGTGATTCAGCAGGCGCCACAGGCAGTTCAGACTTATCTTAAAGATGTTGAAAAATTGCGTAGCCAGCAAAGCAAGGGCTGGTATCCGGGTTCACCGTGGTTGGGCACTCAGCATATCCGTCCACAGGATGCAGGCACAGTCTTTGAAATGCAGCCCGATGTGTTTTATGACCTGAAAGACAATATCCATGATCCCCGCTTTGGTATTCATCAGCGTGATGCCTATGAAGGCTTGCTGGCTGTGATTCCGCCCAAGGAAAAGCGCGGTATGGTAATGATTGACCCGCCGTATGAACTGGAACGCAAAGACTTTCCGCAGCTGGTAGACTTGCTGACCAATGCCTATAAAAAATGGTCTACGGGTGTATTTGTGTTGTGGTATCCCATCAAGGATCGCAGCATGATTGAGCGGTTTGAGAAAAAAATGCTCAAGACCGGCATTAAAAAACAGCTGATTTGTGAGTTATGCGTTTGGCCGGATGATACCCCGGTGGGCCTGAATGGCTGCGGGCTGTTAATTATCAATCCACCATGGCAATTTGCCGATCAGGCCGAAGTCATTTTGCAATGGCTATTCCCGCATTTGCGCATGACAGAAAATGGCGGACATGCTGCGGTACGCTGGCTGGCTGCTGAATAAAGCAGGCTGCCTTGCAGTCGTGTAGGGCAGCTTTGTACATTTGTTGTCGTTAAAGGCTAATGAAAGCAACATCATACTGCGATAAAATCACATTTTTTAATAACGCATCCATAAAAAGATCCGGGAGCTAATCCATGTCACAGCCTTCAAATCTGGAACCTCATTCACAAAAACCACTGGATGAAGACCATGATGGATTAACTTTTGAGATTGTTGAAGAAGAACAAACGCAGGAAGGTCACAAGATCAAAAGCCGTGGGATTTACCTCTGGCCTAACCTCATCACAACAGCAGCGCTGCTGTCTGGTTTTTATTCTATTATCGCCAGCAGCAACAATGAATTTACCCATGCGATTCTGGCCATTTTTCTGGCTGCATTGCTGGATGGACTGGACGGGCGGGTTGCGCGCTGGACGGGTGCCCAAAGTGCATTTGGCGAGCAGTATGATTCCCTTTCTGACATGCTGTCATTTGGCGTAGCACCTGCCATGCTCATGTATAGCTGGGCATTAGAGCCCTTAGGCCGTATTGGGCTAGCGTGTGCATTTATCTATACTGCCTGTGCAGCTTTTCGTTTGGCACGCTTTAACGTACAGATTGGTACCGTGGATAAACGCTATTTTATTGGCTTAGCCAGTCCGCTGGCTGCCATTCTAGTTATTACTGCCGTATGGGTGGGTATTGATAACGCCAGCGTGTTCAATATTTCAGATTTATTCTGGCAGGTGGTGTATGCGGCTGTCGTGGTCATTGCTGGTTTGCTCATGGTGAGTAATGTTAAATATTTCAGCTTCAAGCAACTGGATCGCAAGCGTGTGCCTTTTGCCGTCATGTTACCTGTGGTGCTGGTATTGGCTGCGGTTACCTACAATATCCCGATTGGTATTTTAATCGTGGCGCTGATTTATGCCGTATCTGGTATTGTGACCACCATTACCCAGCGCACTGCCCGATAACTTCAGCTTAGCGTGTAATTTTAACCCAGCGCGGTGCAATAACTTTTTTCTAACAAACTTCTGCTTCTGTTGTGGTTTGGCTCGTACTAGTGTAGAAAAACTGGCCACAACAGATGAGAAGTTTTATGCTAATTCAACAAAAACAAAAATCTGAGCCAGCATCCAGCGAAATTACCTCTGAAACAGCTTATCTAAATCGCCGTCAATTAATGACACTTGCTGCTGCGGGATCGGTGGCCAGTGTTTATCCATTAGGTGCTGCCCATGCAGCAGGGACTTATCAACCGGTTAAAGAACGCAATGATGCTCCACTGTATTTGCGTAAAAAAATCACTGCCCGAAAAATTGCTGCCACCAATCCCACGCAAAATATTATTACGCCCTACGATGCAGTTACGACCTATAATAATTTTTATGAATTTGGCACAGGAAAATCTGATCCTTCAGCCAATGCTGGGACAATCAAGGTTGATCCCTGGCGCATTAAAGTGGACGGCTTATGCAACAAGCCGGGTACATTTAACCTTGAAGACATTCTGTCACCCTATACACTAGAAGACCGTATTTACCGGTTTCGCTGTGTGGAAGCGTGGTCGATGGTCGTGCCTTGGCTGGGTTTTCCACTGGCACAGCTCATCAAGCGTTTTGAACCCAAAAGTAATGCACGTTTTGTTCAGTTCACCACATTGCTAGACCCAAAACAGTTACCCAACCAGACCAGTAATGATCTGGACTGGCCTTATATCGAAGCCTTGAGACTGGATGAAGCCCTGCACCCTTTGGCTTTTATGGCCGTTGGCTTATATGGTCGTAGCTTGCCAGACCAGAATGGCGCACCATTTCGCCTGATTGTGCCGTGGAAGTATGGCTTTAAGTCCATCAAATCCATCGTCCGGATTACGTTTACTGATAAAGCACCCGTCACCACATGGCTTGGACTTGCCCCACAGGAATACGGTTTTTACGCCAACGTCAATCCCAATGTCGATCATCCACGCTGGAGTCAGGCACGGGAGCGACAACTGCCCAATAGCCTATTCAATCCTAACTGGAAAAAAACCTTACCTTTTAACGGTTATGCAGCAGAAGTGGCTTCACTCTACAAAGGAATGGATTTAAAGCGCTTTTATTAATAAAGAAATGATGTGGTGAAACGTAAATAAAATGATGGACAAAAAAACAGTAAATACTCTTATTCACAAATTAAAGCCGCTCATGTTTGGCGTATTGCTACTGCCATTCTTATGGATGATTTATCAGGCTGTATTTGCGCCGCAGTTTTTAGGTGCAGATCCATCAAAATCACTGGTTGACCAAACCGGAGAGTGGGCAATACGTAGTATTCTATTTGCGCTGGCAATTACTCCACTGCGCATTTTAACCGACTTAACCGGCTGGATTCACTGGCGGAGAATGGCGGGACTGTTTGCCTTTTTTTATGCACTGGCACATTTCCTCGTATACATTGGCTTTTTCCTGCAACTGGATTTATCACGCATTTATCAGGAAATTATTCATCGTCCCTACATTATCGTTGGCGCTATTGCACTGGTGTTATATCTGCCATTAGTCATTACCTCTACCCAGCAATGGCAACGCCGCCTAAAAAGAAACTGGACCAAATTACATAAACTGGTTTATCTGATAGGCATTCTTGCAGTCATTCATATGACATGGCTTAAAAAGGTTGGATTAATGGATACCTGGCCGTATGCATTGATTCTAATAACCCTTCTACTAATAAGACTAATTCCTAAGCTAAAGCAGCAAAAAAATAATAAATCACGCTAAAAGCATTAAATTTCCATAAATCAACAGCTAAGCCTAGAGCAAAAAACCTAGGCCGTTCATAAAACATCCGCTTGTTATGATGGAGGTAAAATAAGTATTGACGTTGAGATGGGATGGTCTATAATGCACCCCACAGCGACGCTGAACTTGATAAAAACCTGTTGAAAA
>NZ_JHUX01000009.1 GCF_000619845.1 Alkanindiges illinoisensis DSM 15370
ATCTTGGGCATTTCGGGGTATCTCTGGTGGCACAAACAGGTTTGCAGTTTGACCTTTCCACATCTCAGGGAAAGCTCATGGCTTCTGTGATGTCTGCATTAGCAGAGTTTGAGGGAGATTTACTACGTGAACGTGTGCGCTCTGGTGTAGCAGCGGCACAAGCGCGGGGCGTTGTGTTTGGTCGTCGTCCTGGTCAACGTACCAAGTCAGATCGTCTGGCACCTAAAGTGTTGGAGTTGGTGTCTGCTGGACACTCTTATCGACAAGTCGGTCGGCTGGTCAATCTAAGCAAAAATACCGTGTTGGATATCGTTAAAAGAAGTCGGAGTGAAAATCCTTAGCGTGCTATATTTTCCGTTTCCTGAGACGACCCCTTTTACTATCAGCAAAAATACGATAGAAGTTGGCTTAGCAATACTCAACTAAATAGAATTGCTAAAACCAATATCTGAATTTTATTGATATCAGTACAGTGTAAAGCCAAAATTACTGCCTTAAACACTGTACTGATTTAAAAAATTATCGCTCTTTATTGGCCTGCGCTAAGACAGAGGCTGCTAAAGTTTTTGTTGTATCATTGTACTTGTCACTTTGCAGGACTCGAGACGCCTTGGATTCCATCTCACTGCCAGTTTGCTTACCTGAATTGGTTTGCGACAAAGCTGACGCCGCTAGCTCCTTCTGGATTGAGGAAGAAGATGAACTTCTTAAGGTCTGTGACGCCAAGGAACCTACAGCCTTTGATGTTTGTTTGGAATTGTTGGACATGATTGATTACCCCTTCTATAAGATTTTTTAAGTATAATCCATGACTTAAACTGGTCAATATTTGAACGACACAGAATGACGCTTGAAGCAAATTATTAGTATTTTTTATGGAAAATATCAGCTAAATTCTTTAAATATAAATAGTTAAGCAACAAAAATGTTTCAGTCACTTCCATTTAAAAGGTAGAAAATAATGAATCAGGAAGCAAACCAATTTAAAGCTAAGAAAAAAGGTTCCAAAAGTAGTTATTCAGCCATAAGTTTTGATGCTGTGGTACAGATTGCCAAAAAGTTCAAGCTACCAAGTTATGTAGCAGCTTACCTAACAATTGCTAGACATACAGATAAAGATGCTCATGGGGAGTTTGGAGAAAATCGGGTTAGCTGTGCAGGTGGTTTGAAAGTGAGTAAAGTGGCTGGGATTAGCCAGATTACTGCCAAACAACGTCTAATGCAGCTCGCCAATCATGGGTTTTTGCAAAAAGCACCCAAGGGATTAAAAGTAAAAGGTAAGCAGGCCGAATGGATTATTCCGGCAACCCATATTCTTGACACAAACTTACCTCATCAACTTTTTGATGAATTTGAAACAGCCCAAGGAATAGGTATTCCACTCAAAAGAATCTTTGATGATAAAGATAGAACACCTGAAGTAAAGTTGGCTGCCTTGGTAATGCTGATTTATTTATATAATAAACATGATTTATTGAATCATGGTGGAATCCCTCATAACATTTTCTTTCGGGAATTCGAAAAAGATGGTGGAGAAACAGCAACTCTTGATGCAGATGGGTTATATCGCTGGGAATGTATACCTCAGAAAGGAACCTATACCTATGGAAATATTCAAAGTTCATTCTTGCAACTATTAGGTTACGAGTACAAAAAAGAGCTAAACCAAAGCATTTTTTGGCCTGCATATCAAATCCTCGATGAATCAGGATTTTTAGTCGAAACTGTAATGTTATATGTAGAACAAAAACCATATTTGGTGATCCGGTTTAATGACTTGCATACCAGTCAGCAACTTAAAAGCTGGCTTGGTGAGCAGGAGACTGATGGATTAGGCTTTTATTACAATCCCAAATCATCACTAGTTCAGGATAATGAACTCTCAGAGCAATTTTATGTCAAGCTGCCCACAGATGTTAATCCAATCGAATATATGATGGAGCAACCACCGATTAAACGAGGCCACCCAAAGCCAGCACCTCAACGATTTTTTGAAATGCGTTATCAGTACTGGCTCCGTTTTAGATGCTCAGACCCTACCACTGGCATGGCCATTGAAAAGTTCAATTCATTACTAGAAAGTCTCAAATCAATGGCCATTGATACGGTAAATGAAAATACAGATGACATATAGGTAGTATGAAAATATATAACTATTATGAACTATACCTAAGTATGAAATTTATAGGTTGAGTGAATAATATAAATAATATGACTTGAATATATGTGAGAGTGTCGCCCAAAAATAAAGCTTTTCTCATCTCAAGATTTGAAGTCAAGCAACAGTAAATGGCTGATCGGAAATAACAGTTGGCTTAATAGATTTAACTTCAGATACGGTATTAATCTCTACGCTATTATAGAACTGATTTTACAGCGTATCGTTATTTTGCATTTAAGACAAAAAGCGATTGGTTATTACACCAAAACAAGTAACTAACGATTGAAAAATAACCCTAGCTCAAACCTATTAGGCAGTTAAGCCAACTTGTTGACTGCTCATTAGATTTTCAATCACTGTCCAGCCGTTTAAATAATCCATTGGTTTAAACCTGGCATTGACCAGCATCCCTTCAGCCATATTCACCAGCAAATGCGCCAAAGTTGCCGGGTCACTGACCTGTAATGCCATCAACAGGTTTTTAACCAGCTCAAGCTTCCAGTGCTTATGCCGGTGAATGATTTTAAAGATGGAGCCATACTCATCATCGCATTCAATGGTCGCCTTATTAAACAGGCAACCCTTAAAATGCGACGAGCTACTAAATTCCACATGCCATTGAAAGAAGGCCTTGAGCTTTTCCGCATGTCCGGACGCCCGGTTCATGCGGTGGGTTAAGTCATTCTGGATCAGCAGGCTTTCTTCTTTAAGGCAATCCTCAATTAGACTGGTTTTGGATGGGAAGTATTTATAAAAAGTCATCTTGGCCACGTTTGAGGTACTGATGATCTTGTCCACCCCGGTACGGCTAAATCCATGCTGGTGAAACAGGGATAAGGCCGTGCTGAGAATCTGGCTTTGCTTTTGGGTCATTGCTCAATCCTTCAGTTTACATAAAGTATCGGGAATACTTGATGGATGATCAAACTTGGTCATAGTCAGTCCTACACCAGATTGCTCGGATCAGGAACCGGATTATAGGAAAAGTTTTTGTCATCCGGTGTCCCTGTAATCACCGGCTTGCCAAGCTTATCCTCATAGGATTGTTTGCAGGCTGGATAGCCAGAGCAGCCCCAGAACGCATAAGCCTTCCTGCCTTTCTTGCCGGTACGCCGGATCAGGCCACTGCCGCAGGCCTGACACTTAAACTGACTGGATACAGCGGCTTTAGGCTTTGGCTGCCCCGGCTTGCCACCCGCATCCGGCAGGGTGGTTTTACAGCTCTCCCGGTCACTACAGCCCCAAAAGGCCTGTTTGCCGGG
Organism: Alkanindiges illinoisensis DSM 15370; assembly: GCF_000619845.1. GTDB lineage: Bacteria > Pseudomonadota > Gammaproteobacteria > Pseudomonadales > Moraxellaceae > Alkanindiges > Alkanindiges illinoisensis. The sequence goes on from NZ_JHUX01000009.1 coordinate 3,424, forward strand.
TATGGCAATGCGGTTCATGGGCTTGGCACATTTTGGACATGGAACTGAATCCGCCAATTTGACAGAGCCACTTTGCTTGACACTATCGACTTCCCGGCCAATATAGGTCATCAGGTTTTGCACAAAGCCAACCACATCCTGTTTGGTCTTTAATGCTTTTTGCTGTTCATGCCAGATCGCGGTCATATCAGGATACTTGGCCTGATCCGGCAACGCGTCATACAGTTTTTCCCCAATTGGTGTACTGACAATGCTTTTGCCTTGTTCGGCTAAAAAGCCACGATCAAACAGGGTTTTAATAATACTGTCACGGGTGGCTGGTGTCCCAATGCCCCCATGCTCGCCCTGCTTGTCCTTATCTTTATCAACCAGGGTTTTACGCAGTCGCTCATCCTTGACGTACTTGGCCACACGGGTTAAATCGCTTAGCAGCGTGGCTATCGTATACAGTGCGGGTGGCTTGGTTTCCTTCTTTTCTGCAATGGCCTTGATGCACTGGCCTTGATCATGCTGCTTTAAGGTTCGCAGGTCACAGGCCAGGATATGGTCATCCTGGGCCAAATCCTCATTGTCCTGGTCATTTTTATATAATACTTTCCAGCCCATCCGGGTTGGCACTTCCGCAGAGGCGGTAAACTGGTGCTTACCCACATTGATGAGGATATCGGTACGGTCATAGCAGTAATTGGGGAAAAACTGGGCAATATATGCCCTGGCAATCAGCAAATAGATTTTCTGTTCTGCATCAGTCAATTTATTTAAGTCGGCCGTTGCTTCAGTGGGAATGATTGCATGGTGCGCTGATACCTTGGCACTGTTAAATGCCCGGCTTTTGATACTTGGATCTGATTTACCAATCAGGTTGGCAAAGATTGGGGCAGTCTGGCCAATGGCTGCCAAAACACCCGGCACATCCCCATGCTGCTCATCACTTAAATACTCGCAGTCTGACCGGTTATAGGTAATCAGCTTATATTTCTCGCGCAGGTTCTGGGTAATGGTTTTCACCTGGTCTGGCTTCATGCCAAACTTGCGCGATGCATCAGTTTGCAGTTTAAGCAGGTTATAAGGTAAAGGTGGCGGGGTTTGTTTGGCTTCAGTTTTAACGCTGGCCAAAATCGCCGTATGGCCAGTAGCATCCTGAGCAATTTGTTTGGCCTGAACTTCATCGGTCAGGCGTTTTTTTTCGTCCACCGTATCGGACTCTTTGACCAGATAGCGACCGTTGAAGTTTAAACCCTGAATATCAAAATCACCGGTTACGCTATAGTAAAAACTTTTCTGGTGACTGGCGTGTAAGCGGCAGCGGCGCACCACCAGTCCCAGGATCGGCGTTTGTACCCGGCCCACGCTTAATACGCCCTGATGACCCTGATTCTGGGCTTTTAGTGTATAGGCACGGGTCAGGTTATAGCCATAGAGCTGGTCGCCCACTGAACGGGCTTCGGCTGCCGCAGACAACGGGGCAAATTCCTGGTTATCGCGCAGGTTGGCCAGCGCCTTTTGCACCACTTTTAAATTGTTGTCATTAATCAGTACCCGTTTCACCGGCAGGGTGCATTTGGCAAATTCCAGCAGCTCATCAATCAAGAGCTGGCCTTCATCATCAGGATCACCGGCATGCACCACTTCCCGCGCCTGCTTGAGCAAGGCCATGATTTTTTTAACCTGGTCTTTTTTATCACTAGCGACTTTTTTCTTCCAGGGTACATGCGAGAACGGTAAATCGGCCATGTTCCACTTTTTATATTTGGCGTCATAATCTTCAGGATCGCACAGTTGCAACATGTGGCCAAAACACCAGGTCACGGCATCCTGTCCACACTGAAAATAGCCATCCTGACTTTTACCACCGCCCAGGCCATCACGGATTGCCTTGGCGAGATCGGGTTTTTCCGCAATGAATAAGCGTCTAATGGTCATGGTGGTATCCTTGGTTACGCCAAATATTAAAATCTAGTGGTCGTGCAGCACTTTTCTTAATCGTTCCCCTTCAGCTTTAATCTGCTCACTGTCCAGGGATTTAATCAGTAATGTGGGTAAGTTATGGGCGGCGTCTGCAATCAGTTTAAGCAGGCCTAAATCTTCCTGTAATAGCTCAGGCGCTTTGTGGCTCATAGATTCAGTATGTACCCGGATTTTAGTCAGGGCATAGTGAATCAAAATTAAGGCGCTGGCATTGACCTGATGCAATTCATTGACGGCAATCAATGACTTAATCTGGATAAAATCCATATCTGTCATATTAAAATCAGCAGCAGTAACTTTGGATAAGGCCATTTCCATGACTCGGTGTGCTTGATTGAGTACTTCATCATTATTGATAAAATTATATTGCATGACCCTAAACCTGAATGAAAGCGCTCTTGCCTGTGGAAGTGAATCACTGAAATCTGGAAGTTAGAAATTTAACTTCCAGTTTTTAGGTAACCAGTTAACGACTAAAGTTAATGGTAAGGTTTTAGGATCATGTCCTTTTTAACCATGATATTGAACCGGTAGCCTGGGCGAATCTTCAGGGTTGGTGCAATATTCATATTACGACGCGCCAGCTCCGTACCTAGTTCGCTATATTGCTGGCCAATTGCCCCAGCAACGGTTTGTCGCTCATTAATATTTTCACCATTGGACGCTTGAGGCTGTGATAACTGAGCACCCGCACTCAACAGGGACAGTAAGGTCGCTTGGCCAAACAGCTTGACGTAGTGATTATTGACCTTGTCATGAAAACCGGCATAGCCAGCCTGATCATAACCACTCATATTTTCCAGACTGATCGAAGCCCCATCAGGATAAATAATTCGTGTCCAAGCAATCAGAATCCGGGTTTGTCCCAGCGTAACCCCATTGTCATACAGGCCTACCAGTTTTGCACCTTGCGGAATCAGCAAATATTTACCTGTTTTATTGTCATACACATTCTGACTCACCTGTCCTACGATTTGACCTGGTAAATCACTGCTAATCCCACTGACCATCACGCCGGGAATTACCGTACCGGCTTTAACCTCATACGGTGACAATGCCGGAACCAGGGCTTTATTTAAGTACACATCTTCAGACTGGTCAGATTTTGCAAAATCTGCTTTACGCGACTGGCCATTCAGCTCATCCATTGACGGACGGTCATTGCCCCCACTCCGGGATGCTACTGAATCTATATCAGGCGCGGATGAACTACCGCCCAAGGCATTCATTAGGCCACCACCCGATGAACCACTTGATGATGATTTTTTCAGATTGCCGTTAATGGTAGTTGATGCTCCTAAAACACTGCCCAGCATATTCTGTTCATCAGAAATGGCCTGCATCTTGGCACCTTCACGCTGGCGAACAGCTTCAATTCTGGCCTGATTTAAGGCCTGCATGTTCTGGTTCTGCATTTCCAGACGTTGACGCTCAGCATCCAGTAGCATCAAGCGACGCTTGTTTTGATAATCCTCTAAAGAACCCTCTAAAGGTGCAGTCGCTACAGGCGTAGTTGCCCCGGACAAATTGCCACAAGCCCGTTGTTGTGGTGAACCATCAGGATTTAATGCAAGCTGGCCATCAGGCCCGATGACATTTTCCAAACACGGTGCGCTTGTCCCTGCCCCACTTAAACTATAGGCAGGCGCTGGTGCAATAGAGCCATTGGTTGGTGCGTTTTTAAATAATTCTTCAGGGGCTTTATTATCACCAGAAGTTTGTGCCCCTGGCGTGGGTTCATCTTCTGCCAGTTGCGCTTCATCATGCTTGGTGCTATTGATCATGGCAAATGCAATCATGGCAATGGAAACAATCGCAATGACCAGAATAACAATAAGGGGCGTTTTGGTCAGGCGACGGCCGCCGGTTACCTGTTGACGGTCACCTTCCAAAATATCAGGTGAATCCGTTGATGCCGGATTGTTTAAATCCAGATCATCGGGCTGTTGTTCATAGTTTGGTTTTTCAGCCATGATCAACCCCCTTTAACTGTATAGCTATTGAGCAAAGACCATTGTTTTGTCTGAGTGTCCCGGATCAGCATATTCGTCACTTCCTGCCCATTTAACCGGATCACAATGAGCAGGCCATTTTCTAAAGGTGTGACCTGATACGCCAAAGGAACAGCAGAAGGATTCGGCGCTGTCCCATCAGCAATGCCAAAGCCCCGATTTTTTAAATTGGCCGTCAGTGCAGTGGCCAGCCTGTCCTTTTGACGCGCTGGAATGACGTTAACAGTGCTATTGGCCGCAGGCAATTTATACGCGACATATCGAGCAATGGCATCAGCCAGAATCTCTGTATTGGCAGCCGTCACACCCGATGTATAAGAACCCTGGTTAATGGGCTGATTGACACAACCGGTCTGACCCAGGGCAACGATTAAGGCAAGTGCCAGTAATTTTGCTTTCATGCTTATTGCCCCCGTACTATATCCACACGCACTTGCTTACGGCCAATACCACTGACCAGCATGGCACGATCAATCACGCTATCGACCACAAAGCGGTCATTCACCAAGCGGTAATTAATCAGTTGTTCTTTTTTATCAGCGCCTATGGCCAGTAACGCAGGCAATTCAATATTGGATTTACTCAAGTTTGCCGGAAACTGAATATAAGTTTTAGCGCCATCGGTATAAACACGTTCAGGTTTCCAAGCTGGCGAATCACCACGCACTTTAAAATTAAAGTCTAGGCCAGCCACATTTTGGCCATCACTAAGTACATTGGACGCCTGGTTTTTTTCCTTTGCTGCATTGTATTTTTGCCAAGCGGCAGCCGTATCTTCCGGGTACTGGAATGACACCAGAGGCATCCAGTCATTAATTCGGCTAATCAGTTTAATCACATACAAGCGGCGGTCAGTGGATACCGCGACATTGGTGGATAAATTACTGTCAGTCGGCTTAACCACGACCAGAGAGGTTTCATTATCGCCACTACCGACCACTGAAGGCACAACCTTCCAGCGTACATTATCTGCCAGATCAATTTGTGTAATGGTCTCACCCGGCTGCAACTTGATCACACAGGTATATAAAGGCGCGCACACCACTGAAGGCAAGCTGGCACCATAAGCAAATACAACCGACCCATCCTGCCCACGACCCGGCAAGTCAGGACGCTTGATCCATTCATCAGCAATTCTTGTTCCTGCCTGTTCTTTGGCGTTCAAATTAGGCTGTACCCCTTTAAGCAGGTTTACAGGGATGGCATTGCCCCCATTCCCCCCTGAGCTTCCCAAACTGCCCACACCTTGCATGGCTTGGCTAAATGCAGGATTCTGTAGCATTTCTGCTTGTTGCGCCAAGGCATCAGCAGGGCTAATCGCAGGAACCGCAGCATGGGCGACAGTGGTACTCAAGGCAGCAGCAATTAAAGTTGATTTTAAGGTTTTCATAGATTTAATTCCCAATAAGTATTTGTTTTAAAGCTTGCTTGACCAGTTGAAATCATCAACAAAGACGCCCATTGGATTGACCAGAATATTGGCCTCATCGAGTGGCGGATTAATACTGACCGTCGTAATTGCAGACATTTCAAACTGGGAAATAATTACACCGGCGCGGTCATACTTGGTTTCCTTCCACTCCGAACGCCAGGTTTTGTCAGACATTGGAATGACTGAATGCAGCTCAATTCCCACAGTCTCAGATTCAGCCCGTTTAAACGGTGTATTACCGGCATAGAAGTTATTGAGTTTGTTATAGGCTGGCGAACCCCGTTTCACCATTGAGTAACAAGTATCAATTAATGATTTTTGCGCCGCAAAATCGGTGTAGACACTTCGGCAGGATTCAATAAATGACGCGATTTGTGCTTTAACAATACGGCTATCCGGTGCTGAGGCTACATCTGCCCGTCTTACAGCAACGGCCTGGCCAAGCTTGTCCACTTCTACCATGTAGGGAACAAGCTTATTTTGGGCACCGATATACGTCATTCCTATCACTGCAATAAGTGCAATGCCCATACAGATAAAGGCAGCCATTCTCCAAGTGTTAGCACGTTGAATATAACTACCGTAACGCTCATTCCATTCCCGGTGACCATTGAGATACGGATTATTTGTATTCTCAACGGCTGGATTACTCACTTTAGATTGTTTGGATTTCATATCGTTTACCATATATTTTTAAGCATAAGCTACGCTTAACTAAAAGGTTTTTTAAAACTTCTAGTTAAGAAATTGTGTTGTCTGGTTTGTCTAAACTGGTGGTCGGATTATTATTCTGTCCGGTGCCTGGATTACCATTAGCAGGGGAATTTTGAGGAACCTGACGATTGGCTTTTAATTCCTGAGCTTGCCTACTCATGTCACCACTCATGCGCCCACCCATGTTGCCATGTCCATGATTTTGACCGGAAAACCGGCTGCCAATATCCTGCTTTAATGAGCTGCCCAGGTTTTTGGCCATTGAACCCATCATAAAACCGGCAGTACCCATCTTGGATGTTGGTGCATTACCTGCTGTTTTGGCATCTAAAAGCTGTTCACTGGCTAACTTGGCTGCACTACCAGTAGCCATACTTGCCCCAACCGCAGCGCCAGCCACTGCCCCTATACCACCACCAACAGCCGCAGCCGCAGCAGTTAAAGCACCACCATTACCCACTGAGGCACCATTGATAATCCCTTGTACCAAATCAGGAATGGTTTTAGTTAGTGCTAGTAAGATAATTGCACAGCCAATCATGGTGACAATATCAGCATTATTGGCTTCAAATTGAGCAGACCATTTCTCTACCATAGTAATGCCAATACCAGCAATGAGCTGCATAATGAATAATTTTGCCCCTACAGATACAGCATATTGCAATGTGCGAATAGCATAGTCTTTAGTCCATCTTGATCCGCCAAAGCCCATGATTAGTACACTGGAAGATACAACGATATACATTTCAACTAATGTTAAAACGATAAGAGCAGTAATTAATGCGAAGCAAACAATAATAACGATAGACGCTACAAGCATTCCTACAGAATCAATTGGTGACCAGGCGCTGATTGAGTTTAATACCTTATTAACAATTTTCATCCCTTCAACAAAAAAGTCAGAAGGCATCATCAGACTTTTACCACTTGCTTGAGCTGCCGCTTCCCGAAAGCTATCAATGATATTTTTAGCAAAAGTCGAGGAATTTATAAGTAACCAATAAAAGAAACCAATAAATATAAGTTGATTAACAACTGCTGAAACGAAGTCAGATATATCTGAGCCACGAAAGGCTAACTCAATCATGGCCCATGCAAATTGAATAAATGCCAATAGCCAAAATAAATTAGTAGCTATAGTTAGCAACTTAGGTTCCCATGTAGCTGCGGAGTTTTTAAACTCATCAATCATATTATTGACTGATTGCTCACTGACCGCAGCATTAGCATCAACGGAAAATAAGAATAATGCTAAAATTGCAGTAGCTAAAATAAGCCAACGATAGCTATTTAAATTAACTACAGGCATTAATTTCATGGCTAGTACCCCTTGCCTTTTGCACTGTCCCAATCACGTTTATCAGTATTTTTTTCTTTCCACTCTTCTTTAGAAACACTTTGACCATCTTCTTTAGAACAAGCAGTCAACGTCAGAGTAGAAATAAAAATGCACAAACAAATAGATATAGCTTGTTTTAACATCATATTAATACCCCTTACCCTTTGCACCATCCCAGTTACGGCTATCAACATTGCGTTTTGCCCAGTCGGCACGCATCGCATCTTTTTCAGCCTGAGCTTGTGCCTGAGCTGTAATCGTTGCACGCTGGGAAGCAGCCATGACACTGTTTAAGTCATTCATTTGCTGAGCGACTACACCGAGCAACTGATTGGACGACTGAATCTGGGCAACCTGAGAAGCACCAGCACCACCGGCCGATTCATTCAAAATTGAGCTGATTTGCTGGTTACGGTCAGCTATATTATTAATAGTAGCTTGTGCCTGCATTGCTGTTTTATTAGCGTCCTGAAGCTGGTTTGACCATTTTGAAAAATTGGCCAGCATCTGATCCGGTGTTTGTTTAGTTCCAGCTTGTGAGTACAAAGTCTGAAATTCATTTTGCACTTGTGAAACACTTTGTTTTAGCGTTTTTGAAGCTGCAAGTAGCTGATTAACATCACTTGCCTGTTTACTCACCTTTGAAATAACGCCTGAATAGTTACCTAGTCCAAGCTGTTTTAAAGCCTGCTCTGAGAGCGCATTACCACGAACCAGGCTATTAATTTGCTGAACCTGATTACTAATTTGTGTGGCTTGATTCACCGCATTTTGAATCATGTTTGCAAAGTTAGCCCCATCAAAAACGGGGATACCAGTTGCATTTGCAGTCACTGGTACAACAGAAGCAACAGTGGATACGCTCATTAAGATTGCTAAAGAGATTGCCTTGATTTTCATAATTCACCTCAGATAGAAAAATTTTCGTTAACGAAAGTTTTAACTGGTCATTGCTTACCAGTTAATTTCACGTACTACATCGCTACCATCTTCCGCAGCGCCCTTGATTGTTAAAATCATGGCCTGACAACGGAAGCCCTTACCGCTTTTCCACTGGCCTCGCGTTTCACCGTCAGGACAAACATTGTTGTTTTTGCCGAGCCAACGGGTAAAAACGCCTGAAGTGTTGTAGTCGCCTGGATTACTTCCACCAGGGGAAACAAAGCTACAATGTGGGAATCCCTTTCCCTTGGCCAAATCACGAGTAACTTGACGGATGGTCGATGCACACTCAGCAACGCCCTTACCACCGGCAAAGCATAAAAGCGCCTGACAACCATAGTTATCATCAGCTAATGCCACGCTACTGGAGAGTGCTGCCACGCTAAAAACCATAGGCAACAACGCCTGATTAATGAGTTTTGATTTCAAAATTGATTCCTTTATGTTCCAGCCATTTGAAAGGCCATCCCTGGCCATCTACTTCCATAAACTCACGGATAAGCTTGTGATTATCCTTGTAATTCACTGCTACAAAGTTTAAGGCAACGCTGTCCAGACCCAGGGTAAACATGCGTTTGCCTTCCGCACTGGTAAAATAATAGTCGCGCTTGCGGGTTGCATTCTTGAGCATATTAATTTCAGTGCTGTTTAACCCCATGATGGTATAAAGGTCATTTGGCCCTGGCACTTCAGCAGTACCGGCTTTATCCGCTTCTGGATTAGGCAACAGAATTTTGGTTGGGCATGATTCAATGAGGACATCAAAAATGCCTGAAGACACCGCATCGGTGAGTGATTGTGTGGCCATGCACACCAGACAATTGGCTTTACGCAAAACCTTTAACCATTCACGGATTTTTGCCCTGAACGCTGGGTGACCCAGCATTAACCAGGCCTCATCCAGAATCAGCATGGTTGGCCGACCATTTAAGGATTTTTCAATACGGCGGAACAGGTATAACAATACCGGCAATAAATTCGCCTCACCCATTTCCATAAGGTGTTCAATTTCAAAAACTGTCCAGTGTTCATTGCCGGTGATCAGGCCATCATGCCGGGCATCAAGCAATGACCCTAAAATGCCGTCAATCGAATAATGCTTTAAGGCACTACGCACATCTTCATCCTGAACGGTCAGCAAGAAGTCGGTAATGGAGCGTTCCCCAGGTACTTTTTCTTCCCGTAACAGTTTCATGGCACGGGTAACTTCGCTTTTTTGTTTTGGCGTTAACATCTGATTGGTTTGCAAATGGTAGCAAGTGCCGATCCACTCAATTGCCCAGTTCAAGTCCACATCAGTGTCAATGGCTGATAAAGGCGCAAATGACAGGACATTTTCCTCGCCCCCGATGTCGTAGTGTTTACCACCGCAGGCCAATGATGCAGCCCAGGCAGAATTACCCTTATCAAAGGCAAATATCTGGGCATCCTTATAGCGCAGGAACTGGACGGCCAGGGTATTGAGCAATACGGACTTACCAGCACCAGTTGGCCCAAAAATCAGGGTATGGCCAAGATCATCAACATGCAGGTTTATCCGAAACGGCGTTGCTCCATTGGTTGAGCCATACATGAGTGGTGGCGATTGTGGGGGATAGTAAGGGCATGGGCATTCAGTACGGCCTGCCCAGATATTGCTTAATGGCAGTAAATCCGACTGATTTAGAGTATGAATCAGGGGACGACGGACATTGGGCATCGCATGACCCGGCAGTGTCCCTAACCACGCTTCCAAGGAATTAATCGTTTCAATGCGGCAGGCAAAGCCCAGTCGTTGGATTTCCCGGACAACAAAGCGAGACTGTTCATGGACTTCCTCAAGGTTTTCACCCTGAATGACCACAATGCTGGTGAAATAACCAAAAGTGACCAAACCGCTAGAGGCCTCGGTAATGGCATTGTTCGCATCGACCGACATTAACAAGGCATCTTCATTAATCTGGGCATTCTGGGTTTTAAAGGTCTGGGCAAAAAAGCCCCGGACTTTTTGTTTCCATTTGCGCTTGACCTTGTTCAGCTCGCTTAATGCTTCATGCTGATCCAGATAGATCATGCGACTTGACCAGCGATAGGACAGCGGCAGCGCTTCTAATACAGCAAGAATGTTGGGATAGCTTTCAGGCGGATAGCCTTCAATGGCCACTGGGCAAATGTAGTTACTACCGACTTTTGGGGTATCGCCTGTGACCAGGACATGACCACCCAGATAGGTGTCCATGTAAGCCCCATAGGGCGGGATATTCAACTCAATGAAACGACCAGTGAGGCAATACATCAGGTAATTGACCAGTTCATCACGCAGATGCTCACGGCCAAACTGATCAGTGACGGTATAGCCTTTCATGCGCTGCAAGGCGATAGTGCCGCCGAGTAAATCTTCAAAAGTGGCAAGCTGCTTATTAAAATAATCGAGTATCTGGTCTTGAACTGACTTCTTGGGCGTATTGGCATCATCACGCCAGATTAAGTCGTTGACTTTGGATGAAACACGCAATGGCGGCATATAGCTAATGACCATTACATATTCGGTGACATAATGGCCACCTTCCTGCTGAAAACCCTGACGGCGATGATCGTCAATTAATTTAGAAACCGGATCAGGGAAATAGTTTCTGTTTTCTTCAGGATAATAGTTATCAGCAATTCGTGCTGCATCGTGCCAGCTCACCCAGCCATTACCAAAACGGGATAACGCAGCATTCACCCGGTTGGTAATGTAGTTACGCTCATCATTGGTGGCGCTACCAATATCATCACCACGATAAAAATAGCCCACCATGATGCTGCCGTCTTTATTCATGACAACGCCACTATCGACCAGGGCGGCATAATTTAAAATGTCCGGCAGACCTTTGGCCTTTTTCCGATATGTTTCTAATGCGAGCATTTTATTACCTATTATTCTGTACGAAATGGCGTAGAACGAGCCAGGTAAATATCTTGGTTCTTGAATTGGCGTAAATACACCTTTGACGCTAGCGGATCAGCCGAGGCAATGCGTCTTAATAAAATTAGAGCAACGACCCATATTCCGACACCAAACAGGATTGATGACCAGGTTTTAAGCGCAAAGATCATAATTGCTGCAATAAGGCCAGCCATTAAAATCAATTCCCGTTCACACCCCAGCAATAAGCTTGGCCGTGTTAAGGCACGATTAATGGTTGAACGTCGTAATGGAGTTTCGTTGCTCATGAAATTACCTACTTACTGATTTGAACAAGTCACTGCTGCTTGTGTATTTTCACAAGTTGGAATGGTTGCTGACTTACCAGTCAGGTTAGTCAATACTTGGGCTGCAAATACGATGATGGAAACCACTAAAACAACCATGATCATTTTGCGGGTGAACTCATTCATTTCACCGCCAAAGATCAATGTCATACCAGTTGCAGCAATGGCCAGAATGGCCACACCAATCGCAACAGGCCCGGTCACACTATCCTTGAACTTTGTCAGTGGGTCTTCCCAAGGCATGCTGCTACTGGTGGTTGCTGCATGGGCAAAGTCAGGCATCAGTACCAGAACAGCTATAACTGCAATGGCCAATACCCAATATAAAAAGGTACGGGACTGCATAAACTGCAAATTTAATGTTGGTAGTGTAGGATTCATTGTCATAGCTCTCTTACGATTAATTAATCGTGGTCAGTTGATAATCATTATTTCTGTAGCCATCGACAGAAATAATTTCTTTTACTTTGCGGCCCCCTTCGGATTTGACGATGCAAATAACGACATCAACCGCCTCAGCAATAAGTTGTTGTTGTGGAGCTGGAGTTGCTTCACTTATGAGTTGTTCCATGCGGATCAAACCGGCGCGTGCATCATTGGCATGAACTGTTGCCACACCACCAGGATGTCCAGTGTTCCAGGCTTTTAACAGGGCAAGTGCTTCCTCGCCCCGCACCTCACCCACTAAAATCCGGTCTGGCCGCAAACGCATGGTTGCCTTTAATAGTCGCAACATGGACACATGCTCAGTCGAACGCATAATGACCACGTTTTTGGAACTACATTGGATCTCGCCGGTATCTTCGATAATGGCCAAACGATGGTCTGGCGTATAAGTTGAAATTGCTTCGATAATCGCGTTGGTTAAGGTAGTTTTTCCTGTACCTGTACCGCCAACGACCAGAATATTTTTGCGGCTTTTAACCGAAGTAATAATCATTTCCCTCTGATAAGACGACATTATCCCGTCATTGACATAATCATCGAGGGTAAAAATCTTGTAGGCTTTCTTACGGATCGTGAACGTCGGTGCACTAACAATAGGGGGGATCAATGCCTCAAAACGGCTACCATCAATGGGAAGCTCACATTCTAAAATCGGTTTTTCACTAGTAATTGTTGTATTGATCGTGGATGCAACAGTGGCCATTAATGATTCTGCCTGAGAAGCAACCATTTCACCGACCGGTTGCATTTCTTGTCCCAGGCGCTCAACCCATAATTTGCCATCTGGATTGAGCATAATTTCCACTACATCTTTTTCGGTTAAAAGCTGTGTAATGGTTTGACCCAATTCACGTTGGAGCTTTTCCTTCACCCGAAGAAACTTGTCGTTCATTAACGTCAGTATCCTTAAAAAACACAGTGAGATACTTCACCGCATTGTATTTAGTCTCAATATGCGAATAGAGCCTGTCTAAACTTGACCATACTCGCGGTTGTTTCTTGGTATTAACCAGCAGTAATTCTTCATCTTTCCACGATAACGTCACATAAATGTGAAAGCCTTTACCTTCAGGCGTTGGCGCAATCTTGATTTGTTTAACTGCATTAGCTCTTGCGTTATCGACAAGGGTTGATTCTTGGATGGTGTTCATGTCCGTTAATTCTTCCGCTGGAACTGGATAAGTCGGACATACTAAATGTTTCAAGATCGCCATGCTAATAGTTAAATATCTCTATAACGAATTATAGAATATCATCTAAACGTAGTATAGCAAGTCGATTTTATGAATTTATATATAACGAGTTAACGAAATAGTATATTTCGTTAATTGAAGGCAATAAAATAGATAGGGATGAATATTTTTAAGCATTTAAAACAATACCTTATTAAAAAAAACGAACGATAAAGTTCTTTATCTGAAGTAAACCTAAGAAATTATTAACTGAATAGACAGAATGTTCTGTCCAATAATTCTAAAACAGAAAAATTACAGGGTCGATACCCTAATTGATAAAATTTGTCATTTAAGTTATTTTTTTGTCACAGGAACATGTCGGAAATTGTCTTTTTTAATGCGAATGTGACCAGTGCCATCTTTTCAAAGCTAATGTTTACACGACCGTTTTCAATGGCTGATATTTGTGGTTGCGTTTGGCCAGTTTTTTGACCTAGCTCTAATTGGGATAAGGAAGCGTTTTTGCGGTAGCGTTTGACGTTTAGACCAAATTGGACTTTTAAAAGTTGCACCGCCTTCTGGCTTTCAGGTAGCATCGCATTTTTACTCATCTTTTATCCGCATTCCCTCGTACTGCATACTTATGAATTATACGCCTTATCATGCCATTGGTAGATTATTTGCCATAGAAGAATTAGCCAATCCGATCCTGGCGGCCAACAAGGACAATCAGACCTTTAGCACCCCGATTGACCAAACCAAGCTACACAATACCATTACGGCAATCCATACCTCGGCCAGCACAATGGTGCAAAACCGGCTGAAGCAACTGGAAAATGACACCAAAACAAAAATGGATGATCAAAGGCTGGATACTTTTTTAAATCTGGACAGTAATCAGCTTGCCTTACTGCAACAGGCCTATATTAATGAACGTACTGCCATTAAGCGTTGTAATGTCTTTAAGACGATTCGTCTACGGAAAAATTTGAGTATTGATGAGGCTGCTGAAGGCTTGAAACTCAATCGTCGTAACCTTCAGGCATGGGAAGCACATAAAAAAAACTGCCCAATTGATGCCATTAAACGACTTGAGCAGTTATAAGATAAAAATCAATTAAAACAGGTCAGCATGTGATCCGCACCGGGCTAAAATCAATTCCTGATTGTCCCAATCCACGTCCCAGATCAGTAAGAAATCCGGTTGCACATGGCATTCCATGTGGGGCTTCCAGTTCCCAACTAAGGGATGTGGCTTATATTCATCCGGGACAGTTCCTGTTTTCACTAAATGCTCATCAATAAGCTGTAGTAGTAAATCTGTATCCTTTTTAGGATCATTTAATGCCCGTTTTAAATCTTTTTTAAACTGCTTTTTAATCCTGATTATCAGCATTATCTAACTCAACAAATAGTGCTTTTGCTGTTGGGTAGGTCTGCGGCTCAACAGGTGCTTTCATGGCAGCGAGTGTCACAGCGTTCGGAACTCTAAGTTCAAGCGGAAACTCCTGACGGACTATCACCTGATGCAAAAAAATCCTGATTGCGTCAGACATGCTTAAACCTATTGAGCCTAACACCACTTCGGCCTTCTGTTTGATATCACCGTCAACCCTTGCCCTAACTACATCGGCTTTAGTGTTCATGGTATTTACTCCTGTCTTGGTAAGTTTATTGTAGCACTTTTGAGCTACAATGCAAATTCAGCTATTAGAAGATAAAAATTTCGTTAACGAAAATTTCATCTTTGGCGTCATAACAAAAAGTATTGAATTAATGTAAAGTGTTATTGACAACACACTATATTTTTTAAGATACTGAAATTGTTCACTAGAACTTTTTATTGATGTGTGGCTAACGCTACGAAGGAGTTAAGATGAGTAACCCAGTCATAGGCGATGTGTTTTATTCCCTATTTGGTGCTACATTGGGCGCAATTTTTATAAATTTTGGCGGTTAAGGGGCAAGGACATTTTATGAAAATAATTACGATTGCAAATCAAAAAGGCGGCGTCGGAAAAAGTGCGCTGAGCCTGCATATTGCTTTTTACCTGCATGAGCTGGGTAAAAAAGTGGTGTTCATTGATCTTGACCCACAAGGTAACAGCTCAAGCGTACTGGGTAAGACTGACTTTCAGGCGGTGGCTTCGGCCAGCAGTTTATTTCAGGACAACTTTAGCCTGGATATGCCCCTACCCCATGCTGTTTTATTGAAAGGTGATGCCAGCCTGGTCAATAACCTGGATATAAAGTTGTTTGTGCAGAACATGAATCAACTCATCAAGTCTATTGATGATGACACCATTTGCATTGTCGATACCGCCCCAACCGCTAGTGCCTTACAGATTGCCCCGCTTATTGTCAGTGATAGCGTGGTATCCCCGATTGAGCTTGAAAGTTTTTCCATAGCCGGGATTGCCAGTATCCTCAACACCCTAAACAACATTAAGGAACAATATAACCCTCGGCTGAATTTTTTAGGGATTGTTCCTAACCGGGTTAAAGGGGTCAGTCATCGCCAGCTCACCCTGTTGGAACAGCTAAAGACGTCCTACTCACAATACCTGCTCGACCCTGAATTTAAGATTAATGAGCGTCAGGCCATACCAGAGGCCTTGGATCAGGGCATCCCGGTATGGCGGCTTGGCAAGACCTCTGCCCGTGATGTGGGCAAGGAAATGAAAGCTGTCGTTTCTAAAATATATCAATCAATTTAGGACAATAATGATGAATTTGGATGCACTCAATAACTTAAATATCGGTTCCCTGGTTGGCAAGCCAAGCCGTACCCAGAATACCAAGGATCAACTGCATATTGACCTTGCCTTGATTGAAGAAGACCCGTTAAACGTCCGTCTGGTGTTCGATGAAGACAAATTACAGGCACTGGCGGATACCATTCGGGAAAATGGGGTATTGACCCCTATTTCAATTCGCCCCAATCCTGACAAGTCCGGGCATTTTATTATTAATAACGGTGCTCGACGTTTTAGGGCATCTACCCTGCTTGGCTTAAAATCCATTCCGGCGTTTATTGATGAGCAGCATGATGAAATCAATCAAATGATTGATAATCTGGAGCGTGAGGATTTAACACCGCTTGAGATTGCTCAGAAGATTTATAAGCTGGCCAATCATGAAGATAAGGCCAAGCGCCTTAAAAAAGAAGACATTGCAAAACGGCTTGGTGCAAAACCGGCATGGGTATCCAAGCATTTAAAACTGCTTGAAATGCCTGAAAAACTCAAGTTCCTGTATGACATGAAACGCTGCAACGACCTTGAAGCCTTATATGCCATTAGCTCGGCCTATAAGAAATATCCTCATCAAATTGACAAATGGCTGGATTCCTTTAAGGACAGTTCTGACATTATTACCCAGCAGGCCGCCAATGCGTTTTTAAACAAGTTAAAGGAAAAGGATAAGCCCAAAGCGGCTAGCCCTATCGCTGAGCAGGATGAAGCTTCTGTAGACCGTGCTAGTCGGCCTGATAATACTGAGTATGAAGCTGCTGAAGCCGGTGAAAATTTTGATAGTAATGACAATGCAGGGACTAAAGACCGGTCAATTGGCCAGCAGTCTTCCAATGAGTCATTCAAGTCAGGCCATGATCTCAAGTTTATCAGTATTTCTTTGGTCGGCAGTGATGAGCAGCATCAACAGATTACCCAGCAGCTCCAAGAATTTTTAAAACAAATCGAGCAGCAGTATCCAACCGCCCAGCTTGAGCTGCAAAGTTGATCAGACATACAGAACTTTCGTTAACGAAAGTTCTGCCCATGATGGAATCATTATCATGATGAAAAAATCAGGCTACCAGGGCATTCTGACACAAGAACAATATGATGCACTACTGCCCACTTTGGCAAACTTTTCAGAAGAACGTAAACAGGCCTGCTACCTGGTCATGGTCAAAGGCATGCCAGCCACCGAAGTTGCCAATCAGTTCAGCAAAACCCGGCAGTGGCTAAATGATGCGCTAATCAAGGTTTATGACAAATATGTTCAGGTCAATTACCCGAGTGATTGGCAAACCATTACCGTCCGGGTTCCCCCACATCTTGCCGTTATCATCAGAGGCATGGAACAAAAGGCACTGGACTTGCTAAAGCAACAGATTAGAAAGTTAAAATAATCGGTAGCCATTATTAATATTTTCTATTAAACCAGTTAAATCTAATCAACATCGTTTATATAAATTTACTATTCAGACATACTGAGTAAATCATTCAGTACATGACTATAAATATATCGCCATATTGACCACGCTATAAACGGCTTTCCAATACCCTACTCCCCAGAGGTAAAGTGAATGAAAGCGTACTTCCTTGGTTGTACAGTGGCCTTACTTGCATCAACGCAGGCGATGGCAGCAACCGTTGCCGCAGAAGCCTTCAGTCGTGGTAATTGCAGGGCTTATATTCCTGGTTACGGCTATGGCTGGTATAACGAATCCATATCTTATGATGCGTTATCCGGGACACACTATAATTTGTATGCCAAGACTTCCCAGACCAACCGTAGAGGGTTCCAGCTCGATCCAATCAAAGCACCAACCCTGCTGGTTACCGGGTAAGAGCTGGCTATGTTGATCCAATTAGTGATCCTACCTTTTGGTATATCACAGGCGCGCACCGGGAAACCCTCGATTCTGGCCGTATCGTGTCTTTTAACACATCAGCCACAGATTGCAATTTACACCCTGGCCAATTCCTCTAATGCAGACAGCGCATGAATATTAAAAAAGTATTGTTAATTGCCCTACTGGCCATTGCCCTGGTAGGGCTTGTTTTCATCTTTATCAAATCGCAAGAGGTGAAGCAAACCACTGTGATTGGTAATGGCATAGGCCCAGATCAGCAGCTACAGGGTAGTGCTAAACCCCTATCCTCTTCATCCATGAATAACCCGACAACGGTACAGCAAAACCCAGCTTCATTATTGGACATTAATTCTAGTCCCGTAACCGATGATCCATCCATGCCCGATTTAAAAGGCCGCCGTGACAAAAACCCGGATGGGGTGATTTATACCACCTTAAATAACACCACCTTGGATAAAAACGAAAAACAGTTTCTTGAAAAGCGTTTAAACAACCTACAGCGTTATGGCAGTTTTAGTGGCGGCAAAAAAACCGATGAGTTTAGCCATCTGGATAAAAAACACGCCATGTTAAAACAAGATAAGCCTTTAAGCTTTAAACCTACTGAGATTGCCACCCTTATCCCTGATTTAACGCTTACTGGCAAATGGTATTCCGGCGGTGCCAGTGCAGGCGGCTATTCATCATTGTACCGCCTGTATGAAAGCCCACAGAGTAATCAGAAGTTTGAAATTACCGAAATGTACTTAGACCCTAAGAGTAATGCAACCGTAGAAGTACTCAAGGAAAGCCTGAACTACAACATTAATAATGTTCCGATGACCTTGGAAACCATTAAGGATGATAACGGCAACGAAATATACAACGTGCATTATGTGGTGAACCAGCGCTATTACTCGCTATCTAGCCAGAATATGTCGAAGACTGAACTTGATAAAATTCTACAAACCTTGGCTAGGCCTTCTTATACACAGTGAGCTGAAAAATGGTTATAAACTTTCGTTAAAGAAAATTTATAACATGCGTGGAATTCCCTAACCACAGCCTAATAGACTTTTTAAGACAAAATTTCCAAGTATGGATTTTTGTCTATAATGGCCGCATGTGATTTCTTTCGTAGTAGTTCTAACAAATCACCTTGACGTTGTAATAGCATGACAAATTCTTGCAAAGAACATAGAAACAAAGTTTTCTGGGTTAGTGCATTTCTACACTCAGAAATAACTGATGCTGCATAACCATTTGTTGCAATAAAAATTCCATGAGCATTTGCACGCATGAATAATCGGCTTAAGTGAGGCGAAAACTCACCTATTCCTACTGGTATATTAAGCCACTTCATTTCTACAAGATGGATTTGTCCATTTAATTCAATTACACCGTCTATTTGTTCAACAATGACTGAACTATCAGGGTCTCTACGGCGGAAATCTTCCTGAACATAAATTCCATAAGCACGAAATAAATCATTTAAAACCTTTTCCAATAATTTTCCTCGCTCCTGTGGCTTATCATCCATTTTAAATAACGCCAAAAGACACTGGTTAACATGTTCAATCTTTGCGCGTTTTTCTGCAGCTGCATTACGTTCTGACTGTTGTTTAGCTATTCGAGAATTCCGTTCAGCATCTCGTTCCTGTTTCATTCGAGTAAAAGCATCCTTTTTATTTACGGCTTCCCTAATACTGGCAACCAATCCTTTAGCCTTATATTGGTCATTTGGCCAGCAAGTTTCAAAGCTTTCAAAATCCACTACACGCCTTAAAATTTCGCGACGGGCACGAAGTCCGTTATCGCCCCGTTGATTTACCTTTGTCAAAACATTTCGAACAATATCAAATTTATTAATTGCTTCAGGTGTTGCATTTACTAAGTGTTGTACTTCATGGATATCTTCCGGAGCTACACCAGCACCCTGAAAAAATAGCACAACATCTCGTTTGCTACGACAAAGCAGAGGAATGGTATCAACAAGTAAACTCAATACCTCTGGTGGATAATGATATGCATCTACCATGTTACTCCCCACATTTCATAAATTTCAGTATATTAGAACAATATTATATCTATTGCTTAACGTATATATAGGGTCAGTTACTGAACTATTTCTAGTGATCTAACGAGCTTTAGGTTTAGCTAGAATTCAAAATTGATAAAAATATAAAAAAACACAAGTTTTTTATGTTCAAGAAGGATCAGTTCTCATTACCACCCCAATCATAGGATATGGCAATGAACAACTTGGCTTTGACTTCCAGCTTTAAGCTATTTAGAAGCTTTCGTTAACGAAAGTTTCCAACACTATCATGCCCTGAGCACTTCATTTAAAATTGATATATTATGTAAAGTGTTATTGTAAATTTCATGCTTATTTAATATAATACAATCATCGGCAGCAACAACCCGATACTTTCATTTTCATGTGTGGCCAAGGCCGCGAAGGAGTAAAAATGTCTACTGCAACTGAATTAAAATTACCACTTAAATCAAACCTGACCCCGGAAGAACAACAGCTCAATACTCAACTTTTGGCATTTAATCTCATCAATGTTGATTTTGTAGACTGGAATGATGGTTACACGCGAGAATATTGGTATGAAGATTTTGATGTTTATATCATCAAGTTATTGCCTAACGAAACAATCAACGCGCTATTAAATCGACACTCACTGGATTCAATTCCCGGTTACAGGCATGGCGATCAGGCCATCATAGATGCTCAAGAAATTTTTGAAAGAACCCGCAATTTTTATACCGGTACTGCAAAACTGCTTATGCTGATTAGACGCTATGCTGGGGAATAAAATTTAACCGTGAAAAGCAGCAGCTCATGCTGCTTTTTTTATTTTTGAAATACAAAATCAACAATATGATAAAAGCTCACCATTTGCGTTTTAAGCGATTATAAATGTTATAAGCTAGGGTAACTTGTTTTTTTAGTTAAATGCGCTGGAATCGCTTCCTATCGCATTTTAAAGGTATATGATTAATCGATCTTGGATCAAGTTTTTAGAAAAATGTAGTTTTAAAAATATTTGTTGACAGGTTTGGAAATATCGTGGTAATGATTATCATACTATATAATTAATATTAAATATATATATATTTAGAGCTTTATAAAAACTTTAAAAGCTTTAAAGCTTTAGGAAAGATTTTTTCAATTATTTATCAATTGCTTATGAAAATTAAAAAGGACGTTTTGTCCAGATAGAAAGGACGCTTTGTCCTTTTAAAAAGGACGTTTTGTCTGATTAAAAGGGACATTTTGTCCATTTAAAAAGGACGTTTTGTCTTAAAAGGGACGTTTTGTCCAAAAATAACCTAAATTTCAGCTTTTAAAAGGACGTTTTGTCCAAATAATGATTAATAAATGACCATGGAAAGGACGTTTTGTCCGGCCAGCATGTAGGTTTGATTAAAATATCACCATAGAAAGGACGTTTTGTCCAAAACCAGCTTAATTTTTAATCTTAAAAAGGACGTTTTGTCTTAAAAAGGACGTTTTGTCCTAAGCTGGACTAAATCTTAGCTATTCATGTCCTTTTTAGATGTAAAGTCAGATTGACTAAATGTTGATTCTCATTTTGAGTATTTGTTATCCAGTCTTTAGATGAAATCTTTCAACTTAGGGTCATGTTTTAAGTCGCCTTGTTCTACTTTAGAATCTAAAAAAGGACGCTTTGTCCAAGATAAATCTAAAAAAGGACGTTTTGTCCCGAATTTTACAATTGCCCCTAATATTATAAACTTATGATTTAAAGCATATAATTTATCTAACATTCTATCTCGTATAATTTTTTTCAAAAAAGGACTTTATAATTCAATTATTCCTTTTTTAGGTTTACAATAGTGTTAGTCAAAGAATGAATGGATAAAAATAATGGCGGAAAACAGTAACAGCCAGCTCGCCTTGTATGTGCAACCGGACGATTTACTGGTTACCAGCAATTTACTCGTAGATACCAATATTGAAGTCACCATTAACGAGATCAAGATCATTTATCTGGCAATGGTGGCTGCCAGAAACATGAAAAATTTTGACAGTAATGTCTATGTCAAAGTGCATTCAAAAAACTTTGCCGAGTTAACTGGCCAGAAAGAAGAATCTGCAAAAAAGGTTATGTTCAGGGCGATTGAAACCCTTAAAGGCAGATCGGTTGAGTTTGAGGAAAAAAACCTAAACAATCCCAAACGTGATTCAATCACTGTGGTGCCGGTATTAAGTGGCATTCGCTATTATAAGGATGAACATGCTTTAGAGTTGCGCTTTACCCCGGAAGTCATACCGCATTTTACCAAGCTGGTTAACGGCA
The DNA here is from genome assembly GCF_000619845.1 of Alkanindiges illinoisensis DSM 15370. Taxonomy (GTDB): domain Bacteria; phylum Pseudomonadota; class Gammaproteobacteria; order Pseudomonadales; family Moraxellaceae; genus Alkanindiges; species Alkanindiges illinoisensis. The sequence continues at coordinate 25,603 of NZ_JHUX01000009.1, forward strand.
ATTTTACAGTTAACAAGATTGGTTATCTGATGAAACTCGATAGCCTGTATGCAATGGAGTTTTACCGGTTTTTAAGAAAGGAAAACTTTAAGGATAAAGTGCTGATCCTGACACTGGAGCAAATCCGTATTTTCTTTAATGTAGTGGGTAAATACGACGATATTAAGGATTTAAAAGCCCGTGTGATTGACATTGCTGTTGACCAGATCAATGCCCACACAGACATTATGGTCAATTATGAAAATGTCAGAACGGGACGAAAAGTTACCGGCCTGAAATTTGATTTTGCTGAAAAACCAAAACAGCTCACGCTTGATAAGCCTGCTGGTACTGGAAAAGTGGCTGGAACCAGTCCGAATCAGGAATTGCAGGATTTTATCAACACAGGCATCAACCAAGCCAATTATAAAATCATCAAGCCGACACTGACGGATTTTGATAACCGTAAAAATCAGGTTGAAGGCTTAAAGTATCTGTATGAAATCGCAAAACGTGCGAAAGTTTCACCGGATTTATTGATTTACCGGTTATCTTTGGAAGTGACTAAAGATAAAAACGTGATTTTTAATTACAACACGCTGGTTGGCTATGCTTTTAATCTTGCCAATGAGCAATAGACTTTCGTTAACGAAAGTCTATTGGTGAGTTTTACTTCATTTGTCAATCAGATTTTGAAGAAAATTATAATGAGAGCCAATAAAATAAGCGCACATAGGCCAATTAGCCCGTATAGCAGTAACGTTACCCTGTCCAGCTCAGGCTTAGGGTTGATAACTTGCTGGGCTTGCTGAACCTGAATTGCCTTAATCTGATCGCAGACCTCATCGACAGACTTTTGAAACTGCTGCTTCATGTACTGGCCGCTTTCAGTGATAAGCTGGCTTGCGATTTTTTTTGAGGCCTCTATGGAATCACTTTGCAGGATTGCTATGGATTGCTCATATTCATCCATTTTAAGCTGAAAATCTGAGATATAGCGTTTCAATAGTAATTCATTGAGCGTGAGTGTTACTAAAATTGGATCTGATTTATCCAGTAATACATGATGCTTCTTGGCGACTTCAGCGATCAGCTCAGCTATAAAATCCTCATTCATAGGTCACCTACATCACAATATCAAGTTGCTCAAACAAGCTTTTCTTGATCATTTTAAGCCGTTGTTTGGCCATCAGTTCAAATTCACTTGATGTAATTGCTTCATTGAAGGTTAAGCGTTTATCCTGCATAAGCTGAATATCCTGCTCAAACGTCTGGGCAGCCCGTTTAGGGATCGTAATAATACCGGACACTTTATCCTTGTTATCGGTATAGGCCTTTAGCTTTTCAAAGCTTTTTTCCTGTACCTCTACTTTGCCAAAGTATTCATTGAGCCAGACCACATTTTTCACATAAGGCGGCGTATTGTTCACCATTTGCGAAAAGCCGTTTAGGGTATCCATCAAGGCTTGGCCACCGGTAATGACGCTATGGATCACGACCTGCTTGCCACAGTCCTTGAGCATTTCCATTGCATTGTTTTCCACCAGATACCCAAACAATGGAATAAATGAAGCTGCCCCATTATCGACAATCACGTCCTGTGAGCTTTCAATGATCATTTCCATCATGCTGTCAAATTGACGGGTATCAATCACATTGTTTTCGCGCATCAGCTCAATGCGATGGGCATTTAATGCTTTATAGCCTAAAAAGGTTGCATTCACCGGATCAGTGTCAATGCACAGCGGCGTTTCATTTTTTTCTAAATAATATTGCGCCAGGATTGAGGCGATAAAACTTTTTCCGACACCGCCCTTGCCTTGCAAGATCAGATTAACTTCAGCCGGTTTATGATTTTCTGTACTCATTATTTATCCTCAGATTAAATTGTCAGGGTTTGGGTTTGGATCAAAGTTAAAACTTTTTATGCTGCTATCGTTCCCGGTTTTTTTCTTGAGGGCGGGTGAACTTTCATTATGGGGTACATCAATTTTTGGCAAGCCTTCAGTGGCCACTGGCAAGTCAGGGGTACTGACCACAGGTGCAATTTTTAGCTGGCTTAATGTCTTGCGCGCAGTCTGGGTATAGCCCTTAGCCGCACTGATTCGTTGAAACTGGCTATAGGACAAGCCTTCTTTCACGGTTGGCAATTCCTCATAAATATCCAGTAATGAGTATCCCTGAAGGAATAATTCATTAAATTTTTCAAAATTCTGGAGCCAAAGTTTTAGCCCGGTGTTTCGCCTAGCTCTTTGTTTCATCTTGACCTTGTTATCAGCGTTTATATGCTTCTATAAGCGATTTTAAGCGTTTATATGCTCATAAACTATTACATTTTCGTTCTATAAGCGATTTTATGCGTTTATAGGCGATAAATCCCCCTTTTGGTGTTTCTGATCATCCCCTAGGCGATTATAGTCTATTATAAGCGTTTATAGGCGATTACAGTTTAATATTGGAAGGCAAGATGTGTGTTGTAATATTACATGCAAGCATGTACCATGACAACACCTACACTTATTCGCTTTCAGCTCAACGTGTCATCTTGCCCTACGGGGTCGGTTTTACCTGTCGGTAAAACAAAATCTTGCTCATTGAGCAAGATTTATAAAGAATGTGCGTTTTGGGTTTTTAGGGTTGTCACGATGGTCGATAGCGAACAGGAAGCGGGGCCGAAAAAGGGCAAGCGGAACCGGGTATCAGTCCCCAGTTATTTTTTACCTGAAGAAAAGTTACTGCTTGAGGAAAAGGCCAAACAGTGCAGCTTATCGGTATCAAATTACATTCGGGATGTGAGTTTAGGCTATCAGCCAAAATCCACGAGCGATGCCAAAGCCGTGCTTGAGCTGGTCAGGATCAATGCTGACTTAGGACGTTTAGGTGGTTTGTTAAAACTGCTATTAACGGATGAAGGCAAGCATCTGGATGCAAAAGCGCACCGGCCACAGATTAATGAGCTGCTGCATCAAATCGGCGAGTTGCAGACGCAACTTAAAATTGAGGTTACGAGAATCAGGAAATGATTGCCAAGCGTGCAAAGAAAAGTGCTAGTCGTAGTTTAGTCAAAACTTACTGCTACATTGTGGACGTGAAAAACCGTTCAGCTTTGCAAGGCGTGGATGCTGGATCAAAAGTAGGGGATATCCGCTTTACCAATCTGGCCAGTCAGGATTTGGACATGGCTTTAATTGAAATGGAATCCCTGCAAGCTTTAAACACCCGTTCCAAATCGGATAAGAATTATCACCTGATTATTTCCTTTCCCATCCATGAAAAGCCTGACGCGCAGATTTTAGAAAATATCGAACATGATTTATGCGCGGCCATTGGCTTTGACGAACATCAACGGGTATCAGCCACCCATAATGACACTGACCATCTGCATTTACATATCCTGATCAACAAAGTTCACCCGGACACCTACAATAATATTGAGCCATTTTATGACTATAAGACCTTAATGGCAGAGTGTGAGGTCATCGAGGCAAAATATGGCCTTACCAAAACCAACCACACCAGTAAAAATCAAACCCAAGCCAGCAGCCAAGAAATCTTTAATGATGAGCAAAGCCTTATTTCTTTCGTTAACGAAAATTTAAAAGAAAAAATGAAAGAGGCGACAAGCTGGCAGGGAATGCACGAGCTATTAGCCGACCATGACTTAATTATTGCCAAGCGTGGGGCAGGGCTTGTGGTTAAAAACAGTGAAGGCATTGCCATAAAAGCATCCAGCATTGCCAGGGAATTTTCATTTAGAAAATTAACCGATCATTTAGGTGAGTTTGAGGAGTTTAACCATGAGCACCGAGATAGACCCGCAGACACCCATGCAAGCCCTGGAAACGATAGAGCCGGTAGAGCCGGTAGAGCCGGAACATTCCCTGGAAACGCTGGAATTTCAGTTACAGGAAATGGTCATGGCAGAGCAGGGGGACGTGACGCATTTGGAGCCTTCCGAATGGATGAGCAAGGTCATCGCTCGCTTACCAATGGCCAAGCGTCCCTTGACACTGTGCGTTCGCTGTCCGGGGGCGATATGGTTCGTCAACAGCCAGGAAGTGAAATGCTTTTGTCGGGTGATGAGATTAGAGACATACAGCAAAAAAGAGCCGAACAATTTGCAAGATTGCGATGGACTAGAAATCGCATGGGCAGAAATGCAGCAGGCCTAAGCTATCAGAATCATAAACAACCACTGGCCAGTAAACAGGGTAGCCCCCTATATTCATCATATCTGGTTGACCGCAAAAACCGCCAGATCATGCAGCGCCAGATCAGGGCAACCCTACAAGCTGAAAGTGCAAAATTCTACCAGCAGTTGCAACACTGGCACGAAGCCCGTAGCCAGATTATCAAAAAATCAAAACTACGCAGTACCGAACGCAAGCTGGAATGGAAAAAGCTGGCTAATGAGCGTCAGGCATTTATCCAGCAATTCAAGAAAAAACAGGCGCAGCAGCGTGAGGCTATTCCAAAATTACTCGACTGGCCACAATTTCTAAAACAGCAGGCCTTAAAGGGTGATGAGCTTGCCGTTGAAAGCTTGCGTAAACGGGCTAAGGATAATTTTAAGCTCTATGACAACCAGATTCTAGGCTTGCCGGAAAAGACGTTTATTTACCATTCCTTAAAACCAGAAGTGAGAAAAAACGGCTCTATCGTATACCAGCTTCGGGATGGGGGTAGCATTGTTGACCGGGAAGCGGATTTACAGGTCGAGCAGATTACCCAGCCAGCCGCATTTTTAGCCCTGACAATGGCCAAGGATAAGTTTGGCGCGCGCCCGTTAGAAATTAATGGCAGTGATGATTTTAAAAATGCACTGATTGAGGCAGCCGTAGAGCACCGTTTAAATGTCACATTTGCCAATCAGGATATGGAAAAAATACGCACCCGCAAAATGGGTGAGCTTGCCAAACAACCGCCACAACAATCAAATCAACAAGATGAAGCAATAAAACGAGGTAAATCAAGATGAAAGACTTAGAAGGTCAGAATAAGCGTATTTCAGCACCCCTGGTTTATTTAATGGGTATGCTGTTTTTAATTTTTTCTTTTATGGTGGTTGGTAGTGTGGCCACACAAAAGATGGTGACTATTTTCAATCATCATCCTGCCCTGGGCAAACCGCTGGTTGGCTCACTGTATGCCCCCTATAGGTTTTTAGTCTGGTATTTACAGTATAACGTCCCCGTTGGTCAGGGTTTACGGCCAAAACTGGATTTGGTGATCATTTGTGTCCTGATTGCGGAAGGCCTGCTATTTCTGGTTACAGTCTTTACCATTGGCCTGATTACCAAGTCATCACGCAAGAATAAGGATATTCATGGATCGGCACGCTGGGCTGAGTTTGACGAGCTGCCGGATATGGGCTTATTACCGCAAAAGGGTAAAAAAGGCGAGGGCGTTTATGTTGGCGCAATCCGCGATAAACAAGGACGTTTGCATTATTTACGGCACAATGGCCCTGAGCATGTGATTGGTATTGCACCAACCCGTTCGGGTAAAGGTGTAGGCCTTGTGGTTCCAACGACCTTATCCTGGCCGCATTCGATGCTGATCAGTGATATGAAAGGCGAGTTATGGGCAATGACGTCAGGCTGGCGCAGCCAGTATGCCAATAATATCTGCATTAAGTTTGACCCGGCTGCTGAACATGGCAGTGCCAGTTTTAATCCACTGGCCGAGATTCGCTTGGGGACACCGTATGAAGTCAGTGACACACAGAATCTTGTCACGATTCTGGTTGATCCCGAAGGGAAGGGCTTAAATGACCACTGGTCTAAGACCGGTAGCGCCTTACTGGTTGGTGTGATCCTGTATACCCTGTACCGGGTAAAGGAAGAAACCGGCGGTATTGCGAGCCTTGGTGAAGTGGCCATGACCATTTCAGACCCAAGCCAGCCGATTGATGAGCTTTGGAATGCCATGCTGTTTAACCAGTATGGTGAAAATGGAGCAGCACATATTAATATTGCGTCACCAGCGCGCGATATGCAGAACACGCCTGAAGAAGAACGTGGCTCGATTATTTCAACAGCGAGATCCTTTTTAACCCTCTACCGTGATCCGATTGTTGAGAAAAACACCAAATACAGTGACTTTACCGTTTCAGACCTGATGGATGCGGATAAACCGGTTTCCTTATACCTTGTAGTACGCCCAGGGGATAAAGACCGGTTAAAACCATTAATTCGCCTGATGCTGACCCAGATTCTACGGGTACTGATCCGCGAGGAAATGAAAATAGGTGCTGATGGTGCAGCTAAAGCAGCCCATAAACACCGGCTACTGATGATGCTGGATGAATTCCCAGGCTTTGGCCGCTTGAAAGTGTTTGAAGATGCACTGCCGTATATTGCTGGTTATGGCATCAAGGCCTACCTGATAGCCCAGGATATTGAACAGTTACGTGCCAGTGATGCGTATGGCCGTGAGGAAACCATTTCTGCAAATTGCCATGTGCGTATTGCCTATGCACCCAATAAACTGGAAACCGCAGAATGGCTTTCTAAAATGTCTGGCCAGAAAACCCAGCATTCTGAAGAAATCTCAACCAGTGGCAACCGGTTTGGTGCCGTCATGGGCAATGTTAACCGGACATTTCATTCGTTTGCGCGTCCCCTGTTAACCCCAGATGAATGCTTACGCCTAAAAGCCCCCAAGAAAAGCCCGGATGGACTTAAAATTGTAGAATCCGGAGATTTACTGGTATTTGTCGCGGGTAACAATCCGGTCTATGGCGAACAATCCCTATTCTTTATTGACCCGACGTTTCAAAAGCGGGTTAAGGTGCCTGCCTTAAAAGAATCCCAGATCATCCGGCCGCGTGCTGGTACTCAGCAAACCGCACATGATGCCGTTGATGAGTTTGTCATGGGTGAGGGGACATGAAGCCGATATTACAGGGCATTCGGCGTCACAAGCTGGTCAGTGCCCTATTCGGTTTTGGACTGGTTGCGCTGGCGTTAAGCCAGTCCAACATGCTGGTGAATGTATCGGACAGCCTGCCACCCGGCTTATGGTACATCAGCAAGCAGCCGGTCATTTTAGAGCACGGGCGCATTGTCACATTTTGTCCAACTTTAAGTGAATATGTAAAAGCAAATTATCACCTGGGCCATCAGAATCTGCGCTGGCTAAGACGCTGTAGCGAGCCGGTAGACAGTTTTACCAAACCCATTGCCGCCTTGCCCGGCGACACGGTACAGCTCACCAGTGACGCGATTTATGTCAATGGCCGGAAAATGGCAGGCCGCATCCATCGTGATGCGTATGGCCATGTAATCCCCAGTGTGGGCTTAGGTACTTATCTGGTTGCGCCCGGAACCTTCTGGGCAGTGTCCACGTATAACAAGGCCAGTTATGACAGCCGTTACCTTGGGGCAATTCCCATGAGCGCAATCCTTGGGGAAACCAGGCCGCTATGGGTGAGTAAAGTCAAAAAATTTTGCTGGATAACCGGTAAAGTCTCGCACTCAAAACAACAATGTTTAACCTAGTCATAGGAATGAATAATGATTATCCCTGCTGATGTTTTAGCGTGTGCTGCTGATGTTCACCCGCAAACCATTACCAAAGTGATTGAGGTCGAAAGTACCTATAACCCCAATGCAATTAATATTAATAATGGGCCTCGCGTCAAACCCAGAACCAAAGAGGAAGCTATCGCTATTGCCAGAAAATGGATAGCCAAAGGCTATAGCGTTGATGTTGGTTTTACCCAGATTAACAGCCGTAATTTTATGCGCTGGGGCTATAGTGTGGAGCAGGTCATTGAACCCTGCACCAATTTGCGCTTGAGCGCCCGTCTATTAAATGATGGTTATGACCGGGCAAAGCTGATTCATGGTGAAGGGCAGGCAGCCTTAAAAGCGGCCTTGAGTGCCTATAACACCGGTAATTTAACCAAAGGCTTGCGAAACGGCTATGTGGCCAAGTATTACAAACCTTCCAGAGCCACAACGACAACAGTTAGCTATACACCGAATACAACAATGAACCAGGCCGTTATCCGTGAGGATTTAACCCCCCAGATTTATGGTAATGACACCACCATTTTTGTTCGTCCAACCCGTAAGCCCGATAGTAATTAAAACAGCAATAGCCGTATGGCCATTAAAACAGGAGCAATATTATGCCAATGCCTAAAGACCAAAAATTTGATACTGAACTTTTAGATACACAAATGCAGGAACCGGTTATCACCAGTGACCAGAATATGCTGGGTGTTCCGGGTGTACTGGTAGAATTTGACCCGGATGAAGCGGATGCGTGGGGTGCAGTGGCCAGTGATCCCCGTGAAGTGGCAAGTGCTTGGGAAGATGCAATTGCAGATAGTGGGGAGCAGCCATGAAAAAAGAGTATGTTGATGAGCTGGCCAGCCGACTAATTGAGCAGATTAAAAGCAATACCGCACCCTGGCAAAAACCCTGGCAGCCTGGTGTACCCAATGCCAGTTTGCCGATCAATGTAGTAACCGCTAAACCCTATAATGGCATGAACCTGATTAACCTTATGTCCAAGGCCGAATATCAGGGTTATGACGATCCGCGCTGGATGACCTATAAGCAGGCACAAGGCTTAGGTGGCCAGGTTAAAAAGGGTGAAAAAGGCACATCAATTCATTACTGGAAATTTTTTGATGAAAAAGTTATCAAGGATGAAAATAATAAGCCAGTACTGGATGAACACGGAAAACCCAAAAAAGTAAGAATCCAGCTTGAGCGCCCCCAGGTATTTTTTGCGACGGTCTTTAATGCCAATCAGGTTGACGGGCTGCCCCCACTGACACAAACCATTCCATTAAAGGAAGAATGGGCGCGTCACCAGCAAGCCGAACAGATTTTAAATGCGTCCGGTGTACCGATCCGGCATCTTAGTGGTGATAAGGCCTACTATTCTCCAGGTTTAGACAGAATCACCATGCCAGAGCGGCAGCAATTTGATAGTGGCGATAAATATTATGCAACAGCCTTGCATGAGCTTGGCCATGCGACTGGCCATCCCAGCCGGTTAAATCGGGATTTAACCGGTGGCTTTGGCAGTGAGAGTTACGCCAAAGAGGAGTTACGCGCTGAAATTGCTTCCATGATGATCGGTCAGGAGTTGCAGATTGGCCATGACCCCGGCCAGCATGTTGCTTATCTGCAAAGCTGGGTAAAGGTGCTTGAAAATGACGCCAAGGAAATTTTCAGGGCAGCACGTGATGCTGAGCAAATTACCAAGTTTGTCATGGCATTCCAGCAACAGCAGCAACAGACCCAGACTGAAGATCAGTCCATACTTTCGTTAACGAAAATTGATCAGGCTTACCAGCCAAGTAATACCCCCAACCTGACCTCGCCATTACAGGCCTGGCAACTTCTGGAACAGGCTGCCAAAAGCAGGGGATATACTGCAAAACTTGATATTGAAGAAAACCCGGACAATATTGCCTTATCCAAAATCAAGGTCAATTATTTTAACGACAGTGGCATCCTGCCTTTTTCAAACACCATTGGCGGGAATGGCTTTGTCCGGGCAATCGAAAATAATCAATTCCTGCCCTACAACACCAATATCGCGGAAGTCATTCCACCTATCCTGACCGACATGATAGACCGGTATGAAAACCGGCTAAAACCGGTTAACCCGATTGATACCAATTTACTAGATGAGTTTGCCACCCATAAGGCCAACCATCCGGGTTTGTCGAATCCACTGGATTCATGGAATCACATTAGCCAGTATGCTCAAAACATGGGCTACCGTGCCGATGTCAGCAGAAACCCGGATACCAGCGACGGCGCATCCCCCTACCTGATCGAATATTACGACCAAGACCGGAAAACCGGCGTGCAGTCCCTGATGGAAGTGGACGGCAAAGTTTTAACGCAATTTGAGCAGGTACGAACCCAGGGTACAGGTTACACGTCAGATGAAGTCTGGCAGCGGGACAGTTTAAGGGCGGCATTGCAAAAGGACTTTGACCAGAAAATCACCCAGCTTGCCAAAGTATCTAACGATGAGCGCAACCAGTCATTATTGGCAGGCCTGACCAAACTGGCCGAACTGAATAAACAGGGTGAATTTTACCAGTCAGAAAATGCACCCTATCGTCAAAGTATCCTGGATAACCTGATCCGGGAAAATTTTGATAATCCTAAATTTACTGGTATTTCACTGCCGCATACCGAGGGTGGCCATATCCTGATTGAGAAATCAGCCAAAGCAGCAGGCCAGTGGCAGGTTACGATCTTCGACAGTGCAGGAGAACCAATCCGGGATAATGGGGCATACGACAAGCGAGAGGCCCTAGAGACGTTCTTTAGCGGCGTTCACATTGAGGCATCGGTTGCCGGTTTGAGCCAGCGGGAAAAAATCTATTTAGATGTACCCTACCATGAGAAAAATGAGGTGAAAGGGTTAGGGGCAAAATGGGATAAAAAAGAAAAGGCTTGGTATATTATGAGCGATCAAAATAATGTGTCATTTAATAAATGGATAGCATCGGACATTAAGCCTGAAGCAACCAATACCATTAATCCTGAACCTAATCCGGCCAGCAGCCAGAAGGTTTATCTAACCGTTCCGTTTGCCGATAAGGATAGTGTCAAGGAACTGGGCGCAAAATGGGATAGAAAGGAAAAAGCCTGGTATATCGCTGCCGATACCAGCCAAGAGCCATTTAGCAAATGGTTGCCTGACGATAATGACAATACCTTACTCATCACTGTACCGGTACTACCGGTTGAGTTAAAAGAAAATACCAGTGATCAAAATGTTTTTCTGGCCGTTCCTTATGAGGAACGTGACGCTGCCAAAGAGTGTGGTGCCAGATGGGACAATGAACAAAAATTGTGGTATGCCCCTGAAGGCACCGATTTAACGCCACTTCAGAGTTGGCTACCTGAAAACCAGCCCTATACTGACCATCATGCTCATGTGGACTTACCACATCAGCAAGTGGCTGATCCGCGCGTTGAATTTGCCGCTGCCTTACGTGAAGCCGGTTTAGTGATTGAGGGCGAACCCCAGATGGACGGCAAGTTGCAACGTGTCCGGGTGGAAGGCGATACATCATCAGAGCTAAGTGGAGCCTATAAAGGTCATTTAGATGGACGGCCAGCCGGTTATATCAAGAATTTTAGAACTGGCCTTGAGCAAAAATGGAAATCAACCGGCAAGCTGGATGGAGCTGTCAACACGGCCAGGCTACGTGCTGAAGCTGCCCAGCGTCGCCAGAATAATGCGACCCAGCAAGAACATTTATATGAGCAGGTTGCAGAAAAAGCTGAACTGATTATGGATTTTGCCGAACCGTGTATTACCCATCGCTATTTACAGGAAAAAGATGTTTTACCACATGGCTTAAAAATAGTACCTGAAGGTAATCAGCAACTGGCTGATAAAGGCATCCTGATCGGCAATGACTGGAAGCAGTCCAAAGAACTTCGTGAAGCCCATCCTGATGCAATCGTTTTAACTAAAGGTGATCTTATTGTTCCGGCATACGATGCACATGGAAAGTTATGGACGATGCAGACAATTGGCCATAATGGGTTTAAGTCATTTTTAAAAGACGGCAAGAAATCAGGAAACTTCTTTTTGCTTGGCCAGCCTGAGCCGGGCAAACCGATCATTGCTGCCGAGGGTTTTGCAACCGCTGCAACCCTACGTGAAGTCACCAATCAGGTGGTTGCGGTTGCCTTTGATTCAGGAAACCTTAATGCAGTGGCCATGACCCTGCGTGAGCAATATGAGCCGGGTAAGCTGTATATTGCTGCCGACAATGATCATGTCAAGGAAGCAGAGCGCCGGGCAGCCGGGCATACCCATAATTTAAACGTGGGCATTGAAAAGGCACAGCAGGCCGCTGAAGCCAGCCAGGGTTTTGTGCTTACACCTAAGTTTAGGGCAGATGATAAGGGTACGGACTGGAACGACTTAAAGCGTAGTCAGGGCGTTGAAGTGGTAAAAACCCAGTTACGGCAAGCACTGGCCATTGCCCAGCTTCAGGAAAATAAGGCAAAAGTGGTAGAACGTAGTATTGCCGCCACTCATCAACAGGTTGAGAGCAATAGTGTAGAGCCGGAAAATTTAGCTAAAAAGCTGATCCGGCATCCTGAGCAAAAGCAAAATAGGGGATTAAGACTGTCTTAGTTCCAATGTTTACAAAGCTTTCGTTAACGAAAGCTTTGTAATAATCAATTACTTTTAACCTCTTTCGTACCAGCCTTTGGTTTGATTGACCACCCGTACCACCAATAGCATCAGGGGTACTTCAATCAATACACCAACTACGGTGGCTAATGCTGCACCAGAATGAAAACCAAACAGGCTAATCGCCGCGGCAACTGCCAGCTCAAAGAAATTGGATGCACCAATTAAGGCTGAAGGGCAGGCAATATTGTGCTTTTCACCCACAGCCCGGTTGAGCCAGTAAGCCAGTGATGAATTAAAAATCACCTGAATGAGAATCGGCACTGCCAGCAAGGCAATGACCAGCGGTTGCTCAATAATCGCCTGACCCTGAAAGGCAAACAGTAAAACCAGCGTTGCCAGTAAAGCAGTAATCGACCACGGACTAATCATTTCCATCGCACGATCAAAACTGGCTTGGCCTTTTTTTAATAATACCTTGCGTAAGAGCTGGGCAATGATGACGGGTACGATAATGTAAAGCACAACGGAGGTAATCAACGTATCCCAAGGCACAATAATGGCCGACAAGCCCAGCAGTAAAGCCACAATAGGCGCAAAGGCCACCACCATAATGGCATCATTCAATGCCACTTGGGACAGTGTAAACAGCGGATCGCCATTGGTCAGCCGACTCCAGACAAACACCATCGCGGTACAGGGCGCCGCTGCCAGTAAAATGAGTCCGGCAATATAACTATCAAGCTGTTCGGCTGGTAGCCACGGTGCAAAGATATGACGAATAAAAAGCCAAGCCAGAAATGCCATGGAAAATGGCTTCACCAGCCAGTTAATAAACAGCGTTACGCCAATACCTTTCACATGATGGCGCACATCGGTTAATGCAGAAAAATCTACTTTAAGCAACATGGGAATAATCATCACCCAAATCAGCAAACCCACGGGTAGGTTGACCTTGGCAATTTCCATATGGCCAATGGCTTGAAACAAACTCGGAAAAAATTGGCCTAATGCAATACCAACGATAATGCATAGGAAAACCCAGACTGTCAGGTAGCGCTCAAAAATGCTCATGGCTTATATCCTGTTAAACGTCTGCATCGCTAATGGCCTGTAATTCATTGTTCAGTTGCTCAGTAGTTAGCTGATCAATTGGTAACTGCATGAGGGCTTCTACTTTTTTACGAATTTGCGCAAAAGTAATCGCAAAGGCAGCGCGCTTATCATCATCGCTGCCATTCACATGCGAGGGATCAGCAAAACCCCAGTGAACTTTGATGGGGCTACCACGCCACAGAGGACAGCTTTCACCCGCTGCGCTATCACATACGGTCATCACAATATCCATCACTATTGAATCAGGCTGGCTGAATTCATCCCAGCTTTTGCTGCGTACCGTTGAGGTGTCATAACCTATGGTTTGCGCCTGTTCAACCGCGAAGGGATTGACCCGGCCCATGGGCTGGCTACCTGCGCTATAGGCTTTAAAACGGCCTTGACCCAGCACATTGATTAAGGCTTCGCCCATGATGCTACGTGCCGAGTTACCCGTGCACAGCACCAATACATTCCAGATTTTTTGACCCATGGATTTCCCCAAGATAATTATTTAAACATAGAAAACTTAAATACTTTTTTGATTAACCCGTTTTGACAGTTCTTCGGCAGACTCTTTGCGTTCCGAATAACGATCTACCAGATAATCCTGACGACCACGCAGCAACAGGGTAAATTTCACCAGCTCTTCCATCACATCAACCACCCGGTCATACAGGGCTGACGGCTTCATCCGTCCTGCGTCATCAAACTCCAAGAATGCCTTGGGAACCGAGGATTGATTGGGAATGGTAAACATGCGCATCCAGCGGCCTAAAATGCGTAGCTGGTTTACTGCATTAAATGATTGCGAGCCACCACTCACCTGCAGCAGTGCCAGAGTCTTGCCCTGTGTGGGTCGTACCGCACCCTGTGATAATGGAATCCAGTCAATCTGGCTTTTCATGATGCCGGTCATGGCACCATGTCGCTCCGGAGTACACCACACCATGCCTTCTGACCATAAGGCCAGACTGCGCAGCTCCTGTACCTTAACGTGGCTTTCATCCTCACTATCTGGTAAAGGCAAGCCATCGGCATGGAATACCTTAACCTCACAGCCCATGTATTCCAGCAGGCGTTGTGCTTCTAATGCCAGAAAACGGCTATAGGAGCGCTTACGCAATGAACCATATAAAATCAAAATACGTGGTGGGTGACTCAGCGCCTGATCTGTTTCAACCTGTAGCTTGGTGGGTGCCAGCAACAGGTCAGTATCCAGACTGGGTAACTCATGCGGCTTAGTTGACACGGTTGCCCTCCGCATTAATGACCCGTTCACCATCTTCCTTGGTAAAGGCATTTAATTGAGGCAGTGGCAAAATATCCAGTACTACTTCAGAAGGCCGACACAGGCGAATGCCCAGTTCAGTCACCACAATGGGCCGGTTAATCAGGATCGGATGCTGAAGCATGGCATCAAGCAGCTGATCATCAGTCCATACCGGATCATCCAGATTAAGCTGGATGTATGGCTCAACATTTTTGCGTAGCACTTCCCGAATACTTAGGCCTGTCCCTGCGATAAGGGTCACCAGTTGTTCCCGACTTGGCGGGTTATTCAGATATTCAATAATCTCAGGTTCAATACCGGTATTACGGATCAGTGCTAGTGTATTGCGTGAGGTACCACAATTGGGGTTATGGTAAATCACCACAGTTTTAGAATTAGTCATATTCTGGACTCAGGGTTAGTTGCCCGATTTGATTTAATTCCTGTTGTAAGGAAGTGCGTTCAAGCGTATGCAAGGGTAAGGCTGCAAAAATCTGGATACGATTGCGCAACTGGTGAAAAGTCTTTAAGAAATATTTACGTGTCTCGGCAGGATTACCCTCAAAGCGGGCAGGATCTTCTAAACCCCAGTGTGCTGAAATGGGTTGACCCGGCCACACTGGACAAGTCTGGCCAGCCGCTTTATCACAAACGGTAAAAATAAAATCCATATGCGGTGCATTGGCCTGACTAAACTCATCCCAGCTTTTACTGCGTAGGTTTTCAGTGGGATAACCAATGGATTGCACCAACTCAATGACATAGGGATTAATCACGCCAGTGGGATCACTGCCAGCACTGTAAGCCTGAAATTTTTGGTCGGGTAAACTGTTGAAAATAGCCTCAGCCATAATGCTGCGTGCTGAGTTACCGGTGCATAAAATTAAAACGTTAAAGCGCTTATCCACCGCATGATCTAGGGACATACTTATTTCCTGATAATAACCCCTGAAAATTTTCAGGTCTGGTTGAGGTCGCACCCCATCTCTGGCGTGCAGGGAACGCCGTTACAACAGTTTTCGGTGAGATAAGCCAGCAAGGTATTCATGGTGTCAAAATTGGCACTATAGATGACATAGCGCCCCTCTTGCCTTGAAGTGACCATGTCAGCATGGCTCATTTCCTTAAGATGAAAAGACAGGGAGGATGGGGCAATCCCAGTAGATTCACTAATACGGCCAGCAGGCATGCCATCAGGCCCTGCTTGAACCAATAGACGGAAAATAGCGAGGCGGGATTCTTGGGCGAGTGCTGCCAATGCAGCGACGATATGTTTAGTTTCCATAATTCAATAATATTTGAAATATAGAATTAAGTAAATATAATTTTATAAGTTTTCAAGATAGTTAAAACTTTATTTTAGACAAATTGCGACAACAAAGAATTCTGAATAATTAATAGAATCGGTAATCAAAATTTTCCACTTTAAAGAATTCTATATTTTTTGCAGAAATGATAAGGATGAAATAAAATTTTTATAATTAAGCAGTTGTTTAACCAGAAGATACTCAAAAGTAGTAAGAGGCTTTGAGCACTAAACAGGACAGGACAGTCTGCATCCATCAAGAGTAAGGATCTATCCAATTGCTATAAACTGATTAAGAAATAGGATCTGTTATACACCTATGCTTTGGCTACGTTTCTTTTCAAGAAAAAACGTGTCAATTAACAAAAAAATCACACCTAAAGTAATTGAACTATCTGCCAAATTAAATACAGGAAAACTCCAAGTTTTTTCATAATGGATATGTATAAAATCAATTACATAACCTAAAGTTATGCGGTTAATTAAATTACCAATTGCACCACCTAAAATCAGTGAAACAGCGATGGGTAAAATGATCAATCTCTTTGGTATACGCATCAGCCAAAAAATAAAGAGCAGGGAAACAACACTTGCTAAACCTGTAAATAAATAACGTTGCCAACCCCCTGCATCGGATAATAAGCTAAAAGCTGCCCCATGGTTATATGCTAACGTCCAATCAAAAATATGTGGAAGAACCTGGATAGAATCAGAATAAGCACAAATTTTTTCTACGTCCTCTTGACATGGTAAATCTACATGAGGAATTTTCGTTAAAGCAATCAATTTTGTCCATTGATCTAAAACAATGGCAAGGACAGCAAGCCCAAGCCAAACCAAGTTATGAAGATAAAACTGAAATACGCCATTTTTGGTTGAATTCGTTTGCATGGTATTAGGCATGTTTTCTCACTTCGCCACCGCATGTAACATTGATTTCCATCGTACTCATCTTCAATTAACCATTAAACGACTAATAACTTGATAAGTTATAAAAGAAAATAGATAAGCCAATGAGAAGAGATAAACAGCCATTATAATTGGTTGTTTCCAACTACCTGTTTCTCGACGGATTGTTGCTAATGTTGCAAGACAATGGGGGGCAAAGATAAACCACACTAGTAGTGACATGCCTGTTGCAAGTCCCCAACCATCAGATCCTGAAATTTGACTGAGTAAACTTTGAGTCACGGCATCTTCATCACCCGACATAGCATAGATTACACCTAATGCTGCGATCACAACTTCTCTAGCTGCCATCGCAGGAATTAATGCGATACATATTTCCCATGTAAAACCAATCGGAGCAAAAATTGGATGAATAATATGCCCTAACTGCCCAGCAAGACTATAGTTAATCGCAGGCATAGTTGCATTATCAGGTGGTTGAGGGAAAGTCACTAAGAACCATAGCAAAACAGACAGTGCGACAATAATTCCACCCACTCTCTTTAAGAAAATAGTTGCTCTATCATAAAGACCCAAAGCCACATTTCTAATATCTGGAATACGATATGTTGGTAATTCAAAAATGAAAATACTTTCAGTTTTATCTTGCCTAACTAATTTTAAAAATAAAGAAACCAATAAAGCCGATACAATTCCTGACATGTAAAGCCCAAACAGAACTAAACCCTGCAAACTTAGCCAGCCATAAACTAATTTGTTTGGAATGAATGCTGCTATCAATAATGCATATACAGGTAATCGAGCAGAGCATGTCATCAATGGCGCAATCATAATCGTTGCCAAACGATCTCTTTCAGAACTGATACTTCTAGTCGCCATAATTCCTGGAATGGCACAAGCAAAACTTGAAAGTAATGGAATAAATGAGCGCCCACTTAAACCTGCTTTAGACATTAATTTATCTAACAAAAAAGCAGCTCTAGGCAAGTAACCTGACTCTTCCAAAATTAAAATAAAGAAAAATAAGATAAGAATTTGAGGCATATAGGCAAGCACACTACCTGCACCTGCAATAACACCATCAACAATCAAACTTCTTAATAATGGATAGGAAATCAAAGATCCAACTGCACCACTTAGCCAAGCTATAGAGTCTTCAATAAGTGCTATGAATGGTTGCGCCCAAATGAAAACGGCTTGAAACATTACAAACATAGTGAGTGTCAGTATTAATAATCCAAAAATTGGATGTAAAAATATTTTATCTAAAAAAGCAGTTCGCTTATCACCATTGTCATTTTTTAGAATGACTTGTTTAGTAATATATTTGATTTGATCGAAATGACTTAGAGCAGAGTGATAAGGCGCAGTAAATGACTTCTTTTGATCCAATTGATCCAATAGACTCTGAATGCCTTTTGTTTTTACTGCGACAGACTCAACAATAGGAATGCCTAAAAGCTGAGATAACTTCGAAGTATCAATGGAAATCCCACGCTTTCTAACTTCATCCATCATATTCAAGACGAGTAACATTGGTCTATTTAAAGCCCTAACTTCCAATACAAGACTTAAATGAAGATGAAGATTCGTAGCATCGACCACGCATACAAAAATATCAGGAATAACTTCACCTTTGAGTTCACCGAAGCAAACAGCCCTTGTTACTTCTTCATCTAAACTGCTCGGTTTTAAACTATAAGTCCCGGGCAAATCTAAAACTCGAACTGCATCACCTGAAGGTAATTTAAAAAAACCTTCCTTGCGTTCAACAGTAACACCTGCATAGTTTGCAACTTTTTGGCGAGTACCAGTGAGAGTATTAAATAGTGAAGTTTTACCGCAATTGGGATTGCCAATAAGTGCAATATTTTTAGTGTTCATTTATGATCTCTACAAAAATTCGTTCAGCTTCATTTTTTCTTAGTGCAAAGCGTGATGTTTCGATTTGAACTAAGATCGGATCACCACCGAACAGACCTTTTTCAAGAACTTGTAGAGATTCACCAACCCTAAAACCCAATAACTCAAGCCGCTCAAGTACAGGATCTTTGTTATCGTTACATTGATTCCCCTTTTTGAGATCAATAATTTTTACAAACTGCTTTTGCTTCACTTGAAATAAGTTCACGATTAATCATCCTATTTCAATGCTAAAATTTTTCGAGCACCATTCAGTACGAAAAAGGAGACTATTATCCCGATAATCAAATCAGGGTAAGCAGAACCTGTCCATGCAACTAATACGCCAGCAATAATTACTCCCATATTCACAATGACGTCATTTGCTGAAAAAATCCAACTTGCTTTCATATGAGCACCACTATCTTTATGCCCAGAAATAAGATACAGACACGTCACATTTGCAATGAGTGCTAAGAAACCGATAATAATCATCAAATCTGATTCGGGTTCACTACCAAGTATAAATCGTCTGATTACATCAACAATAACGATTAGGGCTAGCAATAACTGAATCCATCCTGCAAAGTGAGCTGCTTTTATTTGATATTTTGCTGCCTTTCCAACCGCATAAAGTGCAATGCCATAAACAGCAGCGTCAGCGAACATATCGAGAGAATCTGCTATTAACCCTGTAGATGCTGCGATAATGCCACTTATAAATTCAATGAAAAAAAGCACAGCATTGATTGCGAGAAGAACTTTTAAAACTTTAGCTTGTTTTGTCGGATCAGAGCTGTCAGGTAATGTGCCCGTTGATTCAGTCGTACTTTCAAGCTTCGCACCGAAACCGAGAGCTTCAAGCTTTGATGTTATTTCTAAAAGACCATCTGTATGAAATACTTTTAATTTTCTATTTGGAAGATCAAAAACCAAGGCCTTTACTTCACCCAAAGGTGCTAAAGCCATTCGCACCATTTGTTCTTCAGCAGAACAATCCATTTTTGGAATAGTGTAATCACTAATGAAATTCCCGCTATTTGTATCCTTATTAGTATTCTCTAGTTGATCAATCATATCTGTACCACAACATGATTGGGTTTTTGTTGAACAAGACTGGTTAATACTACAAGTGTCTATTTCAATAGCACTTTTTGATTCATGATCCGTATTCTTACTGCAACAAGATTTATTCGTTTTTTCAATAGATTGATCTAATTTATTGCAAGATGCAGTTTCAGATTGATCAGATTCTAACTTAGTATCGTTGCAAGAATTTTCTTTATTACAGCTGCAACCACTCATAGATATGCCTATAGTCCTATTTTCACTTATTGCATATTAAAATCCCTATAGCTACTATAGAGTCAAGGTTTAATGACACCAAAGTTGAAGTGCTATGACTATTAAAATAGGTGAACTGGCTAAACGTACTGACTGTCCTGTAGTGACTATCCGCTTTTATGAAAATGAGGGATTATTGCCGCCACCGCAGCGGGGTGATAATAATTACCGGTTGTATGATGAAACGCTTGTTGAGCGTTTACAGTTTATCCGTCATTGTCGAGCATTAAATATGTCACTTGAGGATATTAAGAATCTTCTTAATTATAAGGACTGGCCTCAGCGAACCTGTGATCGAGTAAATGAGTTACTTGATCAGCATATTGAGCGGGTCGAGTCCTATATTCAAATCCAACTAAAACTAAAAGAACAACTTGTTTTTTTACGTGGTCAATGCTCAGGATCACGTACTACAGACACATGCGGTGTTTTACGTGAGTTATCGCAACTGATAACCAATCCTTAATTAGTCAGTTAGTACTTGACTCTATAGTAGCTATAGAGTGTTTACTTGAGAATCCTACTCATTTATAAACAGGAAGAGGAGAGTAATGCTCAGAATTTGGGTTACTAATTAAATTACTCCTATGAAAAAATTTTTAATTCTTTTGCTAATGATAACATTGCCGTTTCAGGCATCCTGGAGTGCGGCGGCTGTATTTTGTCAACATGAAAATGAAGCCATTTCAATATGGCATTGGGGACATCATCCTACCTGTAATCTTAAAATAACTCATAAAACGCCAAAGCATAAAACAAATTTTGCTACTCACAGTGATCATCTAAATATTAACCATCAAGCTATTGAGCAGAAGGAATCATTAGCTCTTTCAGCTAGCCAAGTTATGCTTTCTATTGATTTCCCTTATGAACCTTCCATTTTATATCAATCTCCTGTTCTGGAGCAACCTGAACCTCCTTTATGGTCTGTCTAAGTATCAATCCATCACTGGTAAGTAAATATATCATTTAACGATGCATTTGCTCACCGTTTTTCATGAATTGAGATATAGGCAGAGTTATGTTCTATTTTAATCTTTTTAAGCAGGCTAAATATGTCCTGTGTATCACCTCACTGACATTAATCAGCACTCCCCTCTGGGCTGAAAATGCACCAGCTGCAATCTTAACCACTCAGGCTCCCGCTGTAGGCTTACAGGAAAACCGGGCAGTTTTAACGCTGGATCAAGCCATTCAATTGGCGCAGCAATATCAGCCACTTCAGACCTTGTGGCAGAGCCGGCTAGAAATTGCTGAGGGCAATCTTAAGCAAAGTAGCTTATGGCAGAATCCTGAAATATCTTTTGAGCAAACTGGTTTTAAAAGTACCGTTGAACAAGAACGGAGCTTTGCTGTTTCACAAAAACTGGATTTGTTTGGTGTTCGTTCTGCTAAGAAAAAGCTGGCAACTATTACTTTAGATAGCGAGGCAACCAGACAATTGGCGTATCAGGCGCAGTTAAAACTGGCTGTTACTGCTGCATATTGGCGTGTTGCGCAGGCAGAGCGGCAATTGCAATTGATACAAGCACAGAGTCGCCTAAGTGAGGCTAGTGAGCAAGCTGCAAAACGTCGCCTAGAAGCCGGTCGCATCGCCGAAGTCGAGTATTCTCGCGTGCTCATTGCACATCAGCAAGTGTTGACTCAATTGGCTATGGCTCAAGCTGGTATAAAAGAGGTGCGGTTTCAGTTAGCAAGATTATGGGGTAATACTCAGCCTGTTTTTATCAGTACTGCTGCACTCACGAGCAATAATATATGGCCTGAACTTGATGAAGCCGGATTAAATGTTTCCATACTACAGGATAGCCCACAGCAGCAATTATTGCAGCAACAGCAAAAACAGGCACAAGCTCGCCTTGTGTTGGCTAAAGCTCAGTCAAAACCACAACCCACTGTCAGTTTAGGCATTAACCAGACTCGCATACCCTCTATGCAAAATGATATGGACAATCGTTTAACCCTTGGTGTGTCTATGCCTATTCCGGTATTTAACCGCAATCAGGGCATAATACAAGCTACTCAAGCACTAAGCCATATCAGTATGGATCAGCAGCGTTATAACGTATCTTTGCGTGAGCAGCAAATTCAGGCTGGGCTAATTCGTTTGAATGCATTGTCGAGTCAGTATCAGCAGTTACAGCAGCATCAATTGCCACTGGCTAAATCTATTCAGCAAAAAACCTTAGAGGGCTTTGAGGTAGGCAAATTCTCGGTAACTGAGGTGCAGCAGGCTACCCGGGAGTATCAGACAATCCAGTTTAATCAACTGCAACTATTGAGTCAGGCATGGCAATTGTCCCTGCAAATGCAAGCTATCAGTCTTGGGCTATCAGGCGAATTTGATATGAACGATGCCAATTACATGGATAACAGCCAGCTTCAATTATGGCAGGACACACTTTCTATACCGCTTATGGGTACAGGGGAATAAGTATGAATACACCACACACCAATAGTAAAAAACAAATTTTTCTGATTCTGGCAATTATTGCTATCACTGCCGTGATTGCTATTTTCCTGATGTTCGCTGATAGTGCCGATAGTAAAAAAGAGGTGGAGACCGAAACAAAAACGGAAATTACTAAGGGGAAAGATAAGGAAGTAGGTCATGAGGGGCATGCTGAAGAGTCAGAACATGCGCATGAGGCTTCGGAGGATATTGAGTTAAGTAACGCTCAGATTGCCAGTCAGCAGATTAAAATTGAAGCTGCCGGTATAGGTAGTATTAACCGTAATGTCAGCATCCCTGGACGCTTATTGGTGAATGCCGACCAGCAAGCGCATATTTCCCCTAACTTTACTGGACGAGTAGAAGCGGTATATGTACAAACCGGGCAATACGTGAAAAAAGGTCAGCCTTTGGCAACCTTACTGGTACCTGAGTTGGTGGATTTGCAGGCTAATATTCGTATGATGCAATCGCAGCTAGAGTTGGCAAAAAGTAATTATCAGCGTGAGAAAAGTTTGTGGCAAAAAGGGATTTCTGCCAAGCAGGATTATTTGCTGGCTGAAAATCAGTTTAAGCAGGCACAAATTGAAGTGAGTGCTGCTAAGTCGCGGATTAATGCTTATGGCGCAGCCAGCCAGAGTGCCGGGCGTTTTGACCTCAAATCACCTATTAATGGTGTGATTAACAGTAAGGATGTGGTGGTCGGTGAAAATGTACAAACAGCTACCCAGTTATTTCTGATTGACCGTCTGGATCAATTATGGCTTGAGTTTGTGGTGCCTGCCCAAATTGCTGATCAAATGATGCAGCGCTTTAACCAGCAAGCTAGCGTGAGTTTTAGTACCTCTGCAAACCAGCAAGGCTTTAAAGCCAAATTGATGACCTTGACCCCAAGTGCCGACATCCAGACTGGCCGGCTAGTGGCTCGTGCATTGGTTGACAATAGCAACATGCGGCTACGTCCAAATATGCTGGTCAATGTTCAAGTTCAGCAACAGGCAATGGATCAAGCTGCCCAAGTTTTGGTAAAACGTACAGCAGTGCAGCAGGTGGAAGGTAGAGATGTCGTGTTTGTGGCTGAAAAGAATAAGGAAGGCGCACACTTTTCGCCCCATCCGGTAACTGTAGGCGCTGAAAGTACTGACCGTCAGTGGATTGCTATTACAAATGGTTTGAAGCAGGGAGAAGCTTATGTCTCTGAAGGCAGTTTTATCCTGAAATCTGAACTAGAAAAGGGCGAGGCTGAGCATGATCACTGATAATGACAGTGCAAATAATGCACAACAAGCTTCTTTGAACAATTCGGCAAAAGACTCACCTAATAAGCAGGAGAATCAGATTAAGTTAGAGGGGTGGTTTGACCGGATTATCCAGACTTCTATCCATTTGCGAGGCTGGGTAATGCTACTGATACTGGGACTGGTAGCCATTGGCATAATGAGTTACCAGAAGCTGCCCATTGATGCCGTACCGGACATCACTAATGTACAGGTACAAATTAACAGTGCTGCCCCCGGTTTCACTGCACTGGAAGCCGAGCAACGCATTACCTATCCCATTGAGCGAGTGATGGCGGGGCTTCCTCAACTGGAATTAACCCGCTCTATTTCACGTTATGGTCTATCACAGGTCACTATTGTTTTTGAGGACGGCACCGATATTTATTGGGCACGTCAACTGATTAACCAGCGTTTGCAGGAAGCCAAAAGTCAGATGCCCGAAGGCATTGAACCCATCATGTCACCTATTTCCACGGGTTTAGGTGAAATTTATTTATGGACTCTTAGTGCGGCACCTGATGCTAAAAAAGCTGATGGTACAGCTTATACGCCAGCAGACTTGCGTGAAGTACAGGACTGGGTCGTACGTCCGCAGCTACAGCGTGTACCTGGTGTGGCAGAGATAAACACTATTGGTGGTTTCACCAAGCAGTATTTAGTGCAGCCGAACTTCAATGCACTGCAAGGTTATGACTTGGGTATTGAAGATATCCGTATTGCTTTAAGTCTGAATAATGAAAACCGCGGTGCAGGCTTTGTTGATGAGAATGGCCAGCAACTGACGGTGCGAGTACCTGGCCAGTTAGGGAGTCTGCTGGATATTGGCGATGTTGTGGTGAGCCAAAAAAATGGTATTCCCATTAAGGTATCCGATGTAGCCACGGTTAGCATTGGACATGATTTGCGCACTGGAGCTGCGACGATGAATGGCCAGGAAACCGTGCTTGGTACTGCCATGATGATGATGGGTGCTAACAGCCGGGTAGTGTCTCAGGCGGTGGATGAAAAGATTCAGGAGGTAAAGCGTAGCCTACCCAAAGGGGTAGTTTTAGACACCGTTTATAACCGTACCACCCTGGTAGATAAAGCGATTGCTACGGTTCAGAAAAACCTGATTGAAGGGGCTATTTTAGTTATTGCAGTATTATTCCTGTTTTTAGGCAATATTCGCGCAGCAATTATTACTGCCTGTGTAATCCCGCTATCCATGCTGTTTACTTTGACTGGCATGGTGCAGCAGAACATTAGTGCTAACCTGATGAGTCTGGGTGCGCTGGATTTTGGCATCATTATTGATGGTGCTGTAGTAATTGTTGAAAACTGCATTCGCCGTCTGGCCGAAGAACAGCATCGTCAAGGACGCCTACTAACTCGGCAGGAACGGTTTACTCAGGTTTTTCTAGCGGCTAAGCAGGCACGCCGACCACTGATTTTTGGACAATTGATTATCCTTGTAGTATATCTGCCAATTTTTGCCTTGACTGGCGTAGAGGCCAAGCTATTTCACCCGATGGCAATGACCGTCGTGATTGCGCTAATAGGTGCCATGATTTTATCTGTAACTTTTGTACCAGCTGCTGTGGCTCTGTTTATTACGGGTAAAGTTGAGGAAAAAGAGAATCGGGTAATGCGTACCTTAAAGCGTTGGTATTTGAGCACTTTAAATAATGCCTATGCCTTTAAAAATGTCATGGTAGTAGTGGCATTAGCAATCCTGTTACTTACTGGTTTAATAGCGACTAAGTTAGGTAGTGAATTTGCACCCACTTTAAGTGAGGGAGATTTTGCTTTGCAATCCATGCGTGCGCCTAGTACTTCACTCGAAGAGTCGCTGCGTATGCAGGAGAGAATGGAAGCTGCACTGTTAAAGCAGTTCCCGGAAATTGACCGGATTTTTGCTCGTACGGGTACGGCTGAGGTGGCAACTGATGTAATGCCGCCAAATATTTCTGATGGTTACATCATGCTAAAACCGAAAAGTGAGTGGCCAGACCAGCAGCAAACCTTACCTGAGCTGCGTGAGCGCTTGCAGGAAGTGGTGGAACATCAGGTAGGTGCTGTCAGTGAATTTTCCCAGCCGATTGAATTACGTTTTAACGAGCTGATTTCTGGTATTCGTAGTGATGTGGGTGTGAAAATCTTTGGTGATGATATGCAGGTGTTAAACCAGCAGGCTGAAATTATTGCTGCCAAACTACGACAGATTAATGGGGCAGCAGATGTAAAAGTAGAGCAAACCAGCGGGTTACCTCTACTTACTATAGAAATCAAGCGAGATGCCGCTGCATTATATGGCCTAAATACCAAGCAAATTCAGGATACGGTTGCTACGGCCATTGGTGGTACGATAGGTGGACAGATTTTACAGGGTGATCGCCGTTTTGATTTAGTGATTCGCCAAAATGATCAGATGCGTAATCCGGAACAGCTGGCACAGTTGCCTATCCGCCTAAATACGGGTGGTGTAGTGGCACTATCGCAAGTCGCGGATGTACGTACAGTACTGGGCATCAGCCAGATGAGCCGTGAAAACGGCAAGCGTCGTGTGGTGGTCACCACTAATGTAAACGGGCGTGATCTTGGTTCCTTTGTAGCAGATTTACAGAGTGCTGTGCGTGAGGTACAGCTGCCAACTGGTTACTGGGTAGACTATGGTGGCCAGTTTGAAAATCTGCAATCTGCCAGCAAGCGTATGCAGCTTGTAGTGCCATTGGCTTTGTTCCTAGTGTTTGCTCTGCTAATAGCAGTATTTAGTAATATTCGCGACAGTATACTGGTGTTTAGCGGTGTACCATTTGCCCTAACTGGTGGGGTGGTTGCTCTATGGTTACGTGATATCCCATTTTCAATGTCCGCCGGGGTGGGATTTATTGCCCTGTCAGGTGTTGCAGTTTTAAATGGCTTGGTCATGCTCAGTTTTATTCGTGAGTTACGTGAGAATGGTTTAAGTGTGTATCAGGCCACTTGGCAGGGCGCAATTTTGCGTTTGCGTCCTGTGCTGATGACGGCATTTGTTGCTTCGCTGGGTTTTGTACCAATGGCGCTAGCCACAGGAACTGGCGCAGAAGTACAGCGTCCCCTGGCAACTGTGGTGATAGGCGGAATTATTTCCTCTACCCTGTTAACGCTGCTTTTCCTACCGGTGGTATACCGTTGGATAAATAGCCGTGCTGATAAGGTAAAAGATATTGAAGATAAATCTAATAGGGAACTGTTACAGATATAGGGATATTCAGATACTCAACTGAATAAAGGCTTGTCCTAGGACAAGCCTTTCCTTCTATCGTACTCGTGCTCCTCTATTTATTTAAAAAAGGAGTCGCGTATTTTCTATTTGGATACTTACTCCCTGACAATTTATATTTTTTCTCCAAATAACCGAACAGCTTTTTCAATACTACTAGGGTTTTTATTACTTAGTTTGTTGACAGTATCCAATAGATGCTGGCATGAGCAAGCAGAGATTAGTATTTATACAGTTCATCTATAACCAACAACAGAGTGCTCTTCTGAGGAGAAGGCGTATGAGCGGCAACCATAATCATAGCCACGTTCCCACTGGTCAAGGTAATAGCAAACGTTTATGGATGGCTTTGGGGCTGACCGCATCGTTTCTTATCGTTGAAGTGGTAGGCGGCATTATCACCCAGAGTCTGGCGTTGTTGTCTGATGCGGCACATATGTTTACTGATGTGACTGCTTTGGTAATTGCTTTAGTGGCCATGCAGATAGCCAAACGCCCAGCTGACCGCAAGCGTACCTTTGGCTATCACCGCTTTGAAATTCTAGCGGCAGCATTTAATGCGTTACTACTATTTGCCGTGGCTTTTTATATTCTTTATGAAGCATGGGTACGTTTTCAAAACCCTCCCGAAATTCACTCAACGGGCATGCTGGTGATTGCAGCTTTTGGCTTGTTAATTAATGTAGTTGCTATGTTTTTACTAATGGGTGGTCAAAAAGACAGCCTAAATGTTAAGGGAGCTTATCTTGAAGTTTTGGCCGACGCACTAGGATCAATAGGAGTAATTATTGGTGCACTGGTTATCAAGTTTACCAGTTGGTTATGGGTAGATAGCGCCATTGCCGTTGCTATCGGCTTTTGGGTATTGCCGCGTACATGGATACTTTTGCGCGACAGTGTGAATATCTTACTCGAAGGTGTGCCTGCTGATATTAATCTGGATTCTATTGAAGCAGATTTAAAGGCACTGGATAAAGTCACAGGCGTCCATGATTTGCATGTATGGTCAATCACCAGCGGTAAACATACTTTGACTGCCCACTTGGTAGTTACTACCACAGATTGGCAAAAAGTTCTGGATGCGGCACAATTAATGCTGGCAAAAAATTACCAATTAAATCATGTGACCATTCAGTGTGAAAATGCAATATGTGAGGTAGGTCATATTGATGCCCATCAATTTAAACAGACTTCAGAAACTCACGATGATGCTTAGATACGGGAAGTCAATGATGGCCAAGTTGCTGGCATTTATGTTGAGCATGCACTCAATTATAAAATCATTGTCAAAATGAAAGGTATTGCGACCAATAAGCAAGCCCTGCATAAAACGGCAGATGTTCACGCTCCAGTACAGCCGCCGGAAATTAAGTTTATTACCGTGGGGAAACAACAGGGTAGCCGGGAAGGGGATGGTTCGGCATTGCAGGGTACTTTATATATTAAAGGTGCCTGTATCTATGCAAAGGCAGTGACCAATGAGCTGTATTTGATGCCAGTATGATTCCTGATGTGTATTGGGATGATCGTCAACAATCTTTGATTTCGTCCGAAAGAAAGTTGATTAAATCAGGTGATCGGATAATGCTGAGTGGTTCAACCTATACAGGGCCACAAGGACAGCTAAACTGGACAACAGCACCTGATAAAACGTGTGATCTGACCAATATCTGGATTGCTAATTCAATCAGTTAATCCAACACAAAGGGGCTTTCGTTAACGAAAGCCTTTTTATAAGCAAAGCAAGAAGTTGATAGATTTAATTACCAAAAAAATATTCTATTAAAACTATAAGCTTAGGCCATAAAATGTATAGAAAAGGGGTTAGGATAATTAGAAATAGCCCCCTTTGTATCTTACTTTCTTTCCAGCCATGTACCATGCCTATGACTAACACGCCAACTATGGCAAACAGAATAGATAAAGTAGTTAAGATGATATGACTTGGCTTGCCTAAACTTATATTTATTGGAAAGTCATCTACGGTTGGACTGGTTTGTATTAGTGGGAATAATTCAACGCCTTTCCAAATTGCAAAAAGGAAGAAAGCAATTAGAGAAAGGCTAAATAAAAATTTCTCAAAAAAACTTGCTGTACGACCTTTGGTCATTACAGAGACACCAAAGATTAAATATATTATTGCGCCGATTAATTGAAGTTCATTGATAGCGTCCATTGGATTAATTCCTAAGCTTTAATTGCTATAGTATTGTTTGAATCGGCCTGAATATCTGACAGCTTCTTTTCTTCAATTTCCTGTTGCTTGATCTTTTTGATATAACGCCAGATGGTTTGATAATGAACCTGATATTTCGCCGTTAATTCTTTTGGTGTTAAAACATCCTTATCATTTTTCAGCTCAGCGAGTTGAGCCTCGGTTAAAGCCGGTTTTCTACCTTTATATTTTCCTTTACGCTTGGCCACTGCAATCCCTTCACGCTGGGCTTCCCGGATTAAAGCCCGTTTGAATTCTGCCACAGCGCCCACCACATGAAACAGGAATTTATCCATAGGGTTGTCGCTATTTGCAGTGAAAGTGATATTTTCCTTATTAAATTTTACAGTGACCCCTTTGCCATTTAAGGTTTTAACTATATTGATCAGGTTTTCCAAGTCACGCGCCATGCGATCCATACTATGGACTAGTACCGTATCACCTTCGCGCACATACTCAATGAGTTCATCCAGTGCCGGTCTATTTTTCTTGGCTCCACTGATTTTGTCAGTAAAAACCTTATCCAGCTTAAAACCGGCCAGTTGCCGTTCCGTATTCTGGTCTACACTGGATACCCGGATATATCCCACTGTCTGGGTTTTAGCATTGTGATTGATGACTTCCTCAATATCGACGGTTTGATCATCCTGGGCGTGCTTGACCATAATTAATCTATTTCCTCAAAGTAATAGCCCTGAGCTTTATGGTGACCATCGAATTCGTTGTCATAGCCAAACTGCCACTGTAGATTCTTTTTTGAAAATGCCCGGTGAGGATTGGAGCTATTTTTTTCTATACAGGCTTTTGCGCCTGCGTTGTAGGTCAGATCAATAATATAGCTATGGCCGTCAATAATGATTTCTCGCGGGATAGGCTTTGACGCTTGTTTCTTTAAAATACGATAGGTGAGTTTTTCTAAATCACTGACCTTAATACCTAGATAATCAAAAATTTCTTGCCTGGCATTATATTCAAGATGAATGACGGATATGCAATCCATCAGGGTACGGGGCTGTAGCTCCTTTAGGAACTGTAGATTAAAAAGGCATTTACTTCCTTTATAAAAGTTGACGATGAAAAGCCCGGCTATGTAGGCCTCTCTGCTTTCTCCCTGGGCTAAATCGTATAACCGTTCTAATGCCGGTATGCCTGCATCATGTGAGGTTTTCTCATAAAGCTTTAGAAAGCTAGGGCTATTGTAATAAGCAGTCATCAGTAAATACCTTTAATCATCGTATCTTGTCCGGCATATCGCATTTTGCATCGTTCTCATCTATTTAAATTATGACAATGATCAGAATTTGGTGTTTAGCCCCAATATGGGTATTAATTGCACATAATATAACACCAAAACAGGGACTTCAAAGTTAATACATAACTAAATTAAAATACAACCCTATTGTTATATGTTTTTTAATGTTGCATTTTATAACAATAGGGTACACCCTATTGTTAGTATTTAAGGGTATGATATAATTGTTGTCAAGAAAAATACAAACAGGTTAGACAGTGGATTTAGCAATTAATAAGTTGGCGCTTGGCGGCGATGAGGAAAAACTAAAAGTTCAAGCGGCAGTGATTGACCGGGCAAAGAAAGACGGCCAGAAAATTATTGACCAGTATAAACAGCATCCTAGTACCTTCGACGGTCGCTATATTTGTTCAGATATGTTTAAGGAAATGTTTCCTGAATTTTCCCAGTCACCGGCCACACGCAACAAGTTCAATAATGCAGTGCATAACACAGCGGCAACACTGGCCGCAGAGCATTTTAAGCAAACCATGCGTCAGACTGGAGCTGAAGGACAGGACACCGTTATTTTTCTGACCGGTTCACCGGGGGCAGGTAAAACGTCCAGTGTGGTCAGTAACATGCAGCTACCTGCAAACGTCAAGGCCGTATATGAGGGCCAGCTCGTCAATGCAACAGATAAAAGCACGCTCGACAAGTTTCAGCAGGCCATCAACAGCGGTGCAAAGATTGAAGTGATTGCTGTTCATGCACTACCGGAGAATGCGTTAGAGAATACCTTTAAACGGTTTAATGATCCGAATGATGGACGGGGAGCCAGTATCGGGACAATGGCCAGGATTCAGGGTAATACGGCTGAAGGACTAGAAAAATTACATGATTTTTTTGGTGACAGGATTAATCTAAGGGTATTAGATGTTAGACAGCAAGGTAATGCAGTACCCTTAAAAGGTTGGCAACACTTAAATGTACTTAAATCAGAGGGTAACGAGCATGACATTAAGCAGCGACTTGAAAAACACTTACTCAAGCATTGGCAACAAGGAGCAATTACAAATGAATGTTTTGAACAAGCCGCCTGTGGAAAGGCAGAATTCCACAGACTCACACGAGGAACAGATGGACAATCTGCTGGACACAATGGCGGCCAACTTGAATCGCATGAGCCAGGACGAAAATTACCGCAAGGAAGTGGCAGCCAGGGCAACAACCCCACAAGACAACAGCAAGAAGCCATCTTAAAGCTTAGAGCCGTTGCCTTACACGTTGGTGCAGACGTCAGGCCGCAAATGCCTGGCGAAACCAAGGGTAAGATCGTGGCGGAAACCAGTGGATTTATCTTGCAGCGTTTAGGCGAGGGCAGTAAGTTTTTTATGGTTCACGATAAAGCATCACTGGCCACTGTTCCCCGGATCGACGATGAGGTAAAAATTCTCCATCGCAAAGAACCCAATCAAAAGGCCAGGGTAGAGCTGGTCAATCAAACTCAATCACAGAGCCAGGGTAAAGGCCGTACCCGATAATTTTTAGAATGGTAAAATAATGAGTGCATCTAATATTGTTGAAAATTTTGCGGTGACTTCAATTTGTTATAGTCCTGATGGTGAGCGACTGGCCACAGCCGGTTACTCTACAACGGAACTTAATATCTGGCAGCTTGGCCAGAATCCTCAGAAAATTGCCACACTTGATTTAGCTGATACTCAAAATCCGGTAAATTCAATTAGCTGGAGCCAAGATTATTTATCAGCCATTGCCAATACTGCCCAGGAAATTTTTATCTTTGATCAGCAATTTAACAAGGTAAAGACCTTAACCAAAGGCATTAGCCGCGAGATTCTGGTTAATCAGTTTAACCACAATGGCCGTGAGCTGCTGGTGGCCACCAGACGACCATTAAACCAGAGCCTAAAAAAACAGGGCTTAACAGCCGTTCCTGATATTGTGATTTACACCACGCCAAACTGGAATAGCCAGGCCTTTGAAAGTGGCTTTTACATCTTTGGGGCGAGCTGGTTAAGCGATCTAGTGGTGGTTGCCGGTAATGACCGCGCGAATGAACACCAGTTTTCAGTGGAAGTTTTTAATCCGGCCACTGGCCAGCAACATAAAATCAGTCTGGGTGCGCCTGCTGATGAAGCACGCCTAGCGGTATTTAAAGATAAGCATAAGATTGGCGTCACCTTTAAAGTGAATAATGACAGTGACGGTACGTTTGAAAGTCATTTTTATGTACTGCATTATAATAAGGACACCGGCAACTTTCAGGTTTTGCATTCAGCAACCCTGTCCAGTCCTGACCAGTTCGTTAATGTGGCCTTTACCACTGACTATACCATTTTAGACACTTATATTAATGGCCAGTCCAGGGCTGAAAGTCTGGACGCTTTAGGCAATATACAGCATGAGAAAACCTTCCAGTATCCAACCACTTATGGCTTGGCCACTTATGATGTGATTACGGCCATTGCTGTTGCTAATGAAGTGATATTTATCTAAGGCCTATAGCAGCGATGATTCACCCTTTCACGGTTTAAGTCTATTTATGAATAACCTAATGATTAAGCTGTTGTTATTGCTTGGATGTACCCTAAGCTTAAATTTATACGCTAAGGATAATTGGGTTAAGCTCTGGCTCTCCAAGGGTTTATTGGCTTATATGTCTGTAGATCATATCTATCCGCAAGATTCAAATGCTAAGCTGGTCAATGCCTGGATCAAGTTTGAACAAGTGAACAATAAAGATTATCTTTTGATGCTCTATCAGTTCGACTGCACAGAAAAGTCATTCGATATCTTGCAGGTAGATAAATACACTGCTGATAATGAATTTCAAAGCCGCATATCTTCCAAGCCAGAAGATAAATCATTGAAAACTTTTTTAAGTCCGAATGATAAGGCCTTAGAAAACTCCTACAATATTGCTTGCGATTACGCTAAAGCTCATCCGCTACCCTAGAATATTTTTATTACCTAACTTTCTTCAGGGTTAGTTACTTCATAACTGAAATTAATTAAAACGGTTAAATTAGATGGCCAATATCAAGCAGCTCATTGAAGCCAACAAGAACAGCTATGCGCGTCTACGCAATCCCGGATCAGACACGCTCGATGAGCTGAAGAATTATAATGTGGTCAAGTATGCAATGGATGAGCGTAGTGATCATGGCGGACTGGCCTATTACAATCCTGAAGACAAAACCCTGATTGTCGCGCACCGGGGCAGTGAAACCCGGCGTGACTGGCTAGTGACTGATGTTCAGATTGCAGTGGGTGTTAAGGAAACCCTGGCAGATATGGCCGCCATGCGCTTTACGGATTCTGTGATTGAAAAGCTGGATCGCAATGGCCATGATATTGATTTGATCGTACAGACTGGCCATTCCAAGGGTGGCCGGGAAAGCCAGATGTGCGTTAAAAAGCTGGTAGAAACCACAGATATTGAATGTATCGGCATGACGTTCAATGCTACCCGGATTCATGGCAAGCAGAAAAATAAGGATATAGATTATCCTAGTGTAAATTTGAGGGTAACTGGGGGATCAGCCTTTTCAACTGATGTGGTCAGCTCGTTTGGCCAGCAGCTTGGCCATAATGTTGATGTAACCCTGCCCAACGTAAAAAACTTTATCCAGGCGCATAAGCTGTCCACCTTTGACAGTATGATTGAAACCTATCCTGAGTTTAGCAATATGGACATTAAGGACGTGATGCGTGAAATTAAAAAGGGTGTCCAGCTTGCGTCCATCGAGCAGGGCTACCCTGGGCAACAGCAGAACAACAGTCCACAGGATGTAAAAAGCCTGATTAATCACTTAACCGGTACGCCGGAAATCCGCACGGCCACACCAGGGACCGTCACCAAAGGGCAGATTGTGGCTCACACCCAAACCCAGGTTGTTCAGCAGCTTGGTGAGAACAGCAAATTTTTCATGCTACATGATAAGGCCACCTTATCGCGTATTCCTGATATTGGGACGAATGTTCAAATTAAGCACAACAAGAATTCAAGCCTGAAGGCCGGTGTAGAACATCTGGCACCGCAGCAATTTCCCAAAAAAATGACGAGATAAAGCAACCTAAGATCCGCACTAGATTTTCATTGAGCTTAATGTAAAGTTTTTCGTAGAGCGCGGTATTACTTTGATTTATTAGCAGCTTGGAAAATATTCTTTTTGTGATTAATAAAATTTCAATGCATTGCTTCAAATTAGCGTTTCTCTTTAAGCATTGATCTAAGCTTGATTAATGATATTCATGCTTATTATTAATTAGGCTTAATACAAGTAGGCAGCCAGCATACTCTGGGGTAGGCAAAACCAGCGCTATGGTTTTTTGGCTATCGTTTCAAGAGCGGTTTGATTGTCGCTTAGCCAAGAGGCTGTTATCTCACAACGAAATCTCACCAGTTCTATTATTTTATGATAATCATCAGC
The DNA here is from genome assembly GCF_000619845.1 of Alkanindiges illinoisensis DSM 15370. Taxonomy (GTDB): domain Bacteria; phylum Pseudomonadota; class Gammaproteobacteria; order Pseudomonadales; family Moraxellaceae; genus Alkanindiges; species Alkanindiges illinoisensis. Next base: position 60,434 of record NZ_JHUX01000009.1, read on the forward strand.
TAATGCTCGATTAAAAATAGGTTCATGATGGGCAATTCGATTTCTCAAATATCGAATTTGATCAAGATACTGGTAAATCATTGTGCGTCGTTCTGTTATGGTTTTTGCTACATCCATATTGGGTAGTACGCTAGTGAGATAAGGAATCCATAGACGTTCATCATAACGTTGAGTAAACATTTTTTGCCAGAACACAAATTTAAGTTCCGGGATAACTTTCCCTGTAGCCTGAGTACTTCGTCGTGCATTCATCAGATCCCTGCGTGGACTGTACCCAATGCGCGGGTCGGGTAAGCTTCTTTCAAAAACTGTTGCCCAAGGCCACTGGGTTCCATAAACAGATTCTAAAGCAGCGGCAACAGCATTACGGATCACTACCTCACAAAGATGTAACGGCGTTAGTAACGCTCCGGACACTTGTGCATTCCATGCATAAAGGTGCAAAGCTGCCAGCTCATCAACATTTGCTGTCCCAATGGCCGTTTCATAGGTTGCAATTCGCGCTGGAGAGATTGCTGTTTTTATGGCATTAATCATTGCTTGGTTTGACATGTGTAGTATTAACTGTATAATAAAGGCACTAGCTATAGGACTTGCGGGCGAAAGCCTCCCCCTGTAGACGTACGATAGTATATGAAAAAACCCGCTTTTTGCGGGTTTTTTCTTGTCGTTTTAACATGAAATTTATTCTAAAAAATAGATACATAGCCATGTGCGTTTGGTACGAAAAGTGTGGCTAATAATCAAATCGCATAAGACATTATGGGTTAAACTCGTATGATCCCAACCTAATTCATCGTGATTTGATCTTGATGATATGACAATAATGCCGTCAAGCCCGCTGATTAAGCAATTAAAGCAGATGACTCATCCCATACTGAGTTCATTTCGTTTGTTTCTTCGGGTGAAAAGTATTGCAGCCTCGTCTTGTGGTCATACCTTTGCCTATGGCATTGACCTCAATACTGATGAAATCATTAAGGTCCGGCTCAATACTGTCGATGAAGGCGTTGACGATTTAATGCAGGCCAGACAGATGAGCCGGGAACTGGCTCTAAAGCAGGTTAAATCCCAGTACACAGGCGCCAATAGTCGGGACAGTTTGCAGACCAAACGCGATAAATATCAGGCTGTTTATTTGTCCTTTGACCGTTGCATTGAAATTCCATCTACAGAATTTGGTATTAAGGCCTATCGCAGCCACTGGGCAGAACTTATGAGTGCTGATCCGAGCGCTGAAGTGATATTTGGCTTAGGCCATGTGCATCGTCAACCGAGTGATCCTGTACTACAAAATCAAAAGCCTGGGGCGGCATGGACTGAAATTGTCGAAGCAATTGAGATACTGACACCACAACAGCAAAGTTCTAATCATCAAAGTCTCATAGCTGCCTTAAGCCCGACGGATGAGCAGCATCGACCCCGGGAAGGCTATGCGGTATTACAGGTGTATGAGCAGGATCAGCTGCAAAGTGAAATAAAGATTTTTCAGCATCGAAAGGCGGTAACGCATCCTGATCCTCAAGGACAAGCGCTCTCCGTTTTACAGGCGGTGTCAGCAGAAGAAACGCTAGAGTATTATTTTAATGGCCTTGTGACCAAGACTAATACGGAATTTGATATCTTACGTGACATTGCCCGGATCATCTTGAATATTTGTTGTGGCCATCCGGTTAGTGCTTCACAATTTTCAAGTCAAGCCACTGATTATCTAGCGTCCTTACGCCAGCTTTATCGCCGTTTTAAAGACCAGCAATTGACGGTGCGCTTAATTGCGGTTCGTACCATCTTATTTGGCCCCTACAAGATTCGCAGCCTGCTGGCCAGTAATCCCCAAAAAGGCCCTTTAAAGCTGTATCAAAATTACCAGTTTTTACCCACCATTCTGGTGATTCAGCGGCATGCCGATTCAGGCCGGGCTTTTGGGGTTTTCGCCTTGCCTGCTGAACAGGCTTCATCATTTAAACCCTGCACCTTGTCAGCATTGCCCTTAGATATGGCACAATACAACTATCGGCATCTGATCGCAGAGGAGTAGATTCGCCATGACAGATCAGCCAGAAAACGAGAAAAACAAACGTACTGAAGCCCAGCGCAATGCTGAGTTACGGCATGAACAGCACCGCATTCATTTTAAGATTAGTGCCAACTTAAAAACCAATCCTGCCTACGCCCGTAAATTTCAGCGATATCAGGAGGCTAATTTATTGGGAACATTATTGAAGGAAGCGCTGCTCAATGCGCCAGAGAACCCTGAAGACTTTGTGCCCTTAAAATCCAAAAAAACTTAAGAAAATTTTTCTATATCAGCTTATAAATACACAACCAGATGTAGGAAGTAGAACAACAATGAAGAGACAGAGTCATGAATATATTAAATGAACTTGATGCATTAACATCATTACAACTAGAAATTATGATTTACAGGGCAATTGAAGAGGCGATCAGTACAGGTCAGAATGAACCTAGTATTGTGGCAGAGCTCACCAAAAAAATTCCTGAGTCTTTAAAATCACTAACTAAAATTGGAAAATACACATTAACTACAGGAGGAATTTTTGTTCATCAGACGCCAAAAGTTAAATTTAATGGAATGCAAAAGACAAGCATTGAAATTGGTGATCTGCTTTTATTAAATACGATTATTGATCAGCGTGGGAATCGATCCAGGCGGGCAATGCTATTTCAGGCAAAGATGGTTGATGCATTACCTGCGACCCCTGACAATGGCGATCAGCATGATCTTTATGAAAAGTGGCCCTTGTATACTTATGTACATGGAGCGCTACAAAATCAGCATCGCTATATTACAGCGCCCGATCTACATTTGGCTGCAAAGTATCTATTATTAAATAAAAATAATGCCGGGATACCTTTTAAAAGGCATTATTTGAAGCAAGCACTGGCCAATGCAAGTGCATTAACAGCGAGTCCAACTCGTCCCTTAAATCATTATCAGTGCTTTGCAGAGGAGCTTCGGCAGTTTATTTTAGGAAATGCCGGGAAGATTTTTTTGGCCATGGATGATCAGGATTATAAGAATTACTCTGATTTACATAATATAGGAATATCTTATCCTCCTTCTGTGAAAAACGTACTACCTTTTCTTTTCGGATTTTATGATTGGGAGGGCTGGAGCTTGATGGTTAATGATCTTATCCGCTCTACCGCTCGTAAAGCGACGAGATTAATGAATGTACAGCCATCTTCACAAGCTACAGGAGTAAGAGGCGTCAACGTTGAAAATATAATGATGTTTACATCTTCTATAAGTTTAATTTCGCAATTGGCTCCTCCTTCAGATCAAGTACCAACTGATAAGAATGATCCTAACGAAGAAGATGGAGGTATCAGTATTATTGAGTTTATTTTACAAGAAGTCGAAGGTACTGAAAATAATAAATATTTAGAAGAGATTTAAGTGTAAGTATTAAAGCGTCTGATTAAACTTTAATAAAAGATAGAGATTATTATAAGTCGGATAGGTTGCTGTGAGAGATGGAAAATAAAGTTTTTTAACTTCCTTGATCGCAGGCTGCAAAATAAACTGCTTGAGATTATCCACTCGGTGATAAGAGCTTAAATGTTCAATCTGAAACATGGCTAAAATTTCTGGAAGATTAAACTGCTGCATCTTTGCTCCAGGCTCAATGTATAAATATAAAATCTTGGCCATTGGTGTATTTAAACGAGCCAGATTTTCAATCAGCTTACTATCAAAGGCCTGCTGAATTGCAGTCAGGTGCTCCTGTAGTACGCTACTTAATCCAATACGCAACGTTAACTGATCTAGGCTGAGCTGATGATGGCTGAAGCAAAAAAATTTAATAAAGTGGGGATGCAGACGACTAGCACTAAAAAATAGCGGTTTGGTGGCCAGTGCATCAATCACTGGCCAGAGCTGATAAGTCGCCGCAAAGTGGCTATTGAGGTGATCCAGTAATTCAGCTGTAGAGAGAATAATCTGTGGTTGCAAGGCCTGCCGATGATTAACCAGCTCATGAATCAGTGCCTGCTCAGGCAGAGATAACAGAGAGAGTGCCAGGCAGATTTCATGCTCAATCTTCATGGTTGATCAATCATCAAAGGGGAGGGCAGTTCGAATCAGCTTAGCATACAATAAAGGCAATCCTGTTTGAACTATCCCAACACTGGCTCATTCATATGCTTGAAAATCCCTTGATGCAAGAACAGATCCGCAAACGGTTTTCCAAACTTCGACCGTTTGAGCAGCAGTTGCTTAGAGTGATTATTCAAAAAGCCATTACTCAAAATCAGCCGGCGGCTTTCTGGGTAGACCTATCCTTCACCACGGTACACCAGCTGATGGGATCACATTATCCTAAAGCACTGGCCGAGCAACAGATTGTAAAATCTTTAGAGGCCTTATTATTTGCCCGGGGTTATTTTCATGCCCCAGATCACGCCAGCCTGGAATATCAATTTATCGGCGGCTATAAGATAAACCCAGATTTCTCTATCCGGGTTTATCTTAATTCACTGATTCAACCTTATCTGGTGCAATTATAGAGACTAATAATTACTTCTCTCCTAAATATATGGGAACACCATAGGATAGATAAGATTTAGCAACTCACTTCCATACTATATCTCTCAATTAACCCGCTTTATTTATCGTCAACGATATTAATCAATCGTTATCGATAAAGCAGGGCAGAAAGCTAATGTTTGGATAGGCCTTAAGAAGGATGATAGTAGATACTTTTATGGTGTTCCCATATATTTAGGTACTGCTTTGCCCATCAAGCCACCTTAATACCTTTTCATCATTCTGTGCTAATTGCCTAATAGATTGATGAAATGATTTCACCTTAAAATTGGTCTGGTAAAAACCTTCATTCACTGCCGCTGCTAAAAAATATGGGTTCATGAGTTCAGGATACTGTACGGTGAGCTGAGCTAATAGATTCATTTGATAGGCTTTAACTATAAGCTTTGCCATTTCATTTTTAGGAATAGTGGCCAGATTACCCTGGGCTTTTTCAAGTCTTGCAAAAATATCAGTCTTTGTGGTTTGCCGGTAAAGTTCCATATCCTCAATCTTGCGTATCATTTGCATTTTTGCAGGCATGGTCTGCTTTATGGCTAATAAGGTAGCGACTTCTATTCGCCAACGGCTACTTTCAAGTGATTCGCTAAACAAACCTTTCCAAAGACGCTTTTTTGCAGAATCAGAGAGTAAGGGAACTAGTTCGGTTAAAATAGACTTGGCAGTTTGACTGGGTGTCATAAAAAACTGGCTTGCTGGTGAGCGTATTAATTCATAAATGATTCTAACAGTGTGCTGATAAAGCTCACGCTGGTTGTAGTTTCCCTGCATGATTTTTGCCTGTTGCAGCAACTGCGCTATATCACTGATTACGATGGGGATAGGGTCAGTAAAGACGGTTGCATAGGCCTGATAAAGCCTAGTGAGTGATTTATATTGTTCAAGCAGGGCCAAAAGCCTGGCCTGTACATCATGGAAATTAACATAATGGGGCTGACAAGAAGCACAGATTCTGGGTTTTCTGCTGGGACTCGCATCTAGTACCTGCCAGTAATGCAATGTGGTATCTGGCTGTTCATTGAGTAAGGTATCAGCAGATAATTCCACCCAGCGGTTAATACCTGATTTTTTGACAGAATCTACCCGATGTGAGTGATATACCTCAAACATCAAGAAAGGATTGGTTTTCTCGTATTCCTCAAACACAGCCACATCACCACGAAAGCTCGTATCAGGATAGTTATATTCACTAATGGCCTGATTGACACTGGCTGGCAAGGTATAGATAAACTGATGTTTCCCACAAAAATGGCAAGGGAAGTGAAGGCAAATCTGGTGATGTTCAGTAATGGCCAGAACAATGCGCTGTTTACCCAGAATATGTTGCAATGACTCATTACTACAATTTCTATGTTCGACATGCCTAAAGTGATGTACACGTTCAGTGCCAGCAACCACAATGAGTGGATGGCCACAATCCGGGTCAGGACAATAATAATGATGCTGTTGGCTTTCTGCTCGTCGTGCAACAGCCTGAGTAATTGATATGATTTTGCCCTGCTGATCCAATGCCGATCTAAACCAGCTGCTGATAGAAGTATTGGTTAGTGCTGTTATTGATTGATCCCTGTCCATCATCTATTCCTGGTACAGTTTTATTTTGAAATTTCTCAAGGTATTCTATTTAAGCATTCACCCATAAATCCTGGGATTTGCCCAAGCAATCTTTATAACTATCAAAAATAATGAATCATTAAGGTAAATCCAATCCTGATTCCCAATTACTTCAAGATTCATGGAGTTATGGCGACATTCTGCGTCGTAGCGCACAATTGTAACTGTTGCTTTTCTTAAAGGTTTAGCTCAGTCTTAATTGACTAATAAATAAGCGAAAAGGTAGATTTCATCATGAATCCTTTTGATGATATTCCCAAGATTAATCATTGGTTAGATTTAGAAAACAGAGAAAAATTTTCAGCGTGTATTGATTTAAAGCAAATTAAAGAACCTCAACCCTTAAAAAAGGTCATTGCTGCCTACGAGTTGTCTCCCAAGGTCTATTGTGGGATTGCCAGTTGTCATACTGCTCACCATAAAGGATTTTTAGTTGAGCTATTTGATGGCTCGGAAACTATTGTCGGGCATTGCTGTGGCAAGAAATATTTTGGTCGTGATTTTACCGTTGAAAAAAACCGACTTACCAAACTTGCTACTGACAAGCAAAACTATGAAATCATTACTCGCTTTATCAAAAATCTGTCTGTTCATAAAAATGAATTTAATAATGTATTTAATGAAAATGAGCTTAACTGTGGCTTTAAGAAACTGATGCTAGCGGTCATTGATTTTAATACTGTCAGGACAAACATCAGTAGCCAGACCTTTAGTAATATTGGCTATGATGGAGAGGTATTCCAACTCGTCAGGAAGTCAGATAAGGATATAGAAATTGAGAGAGTTGCAGGACAAGGACAGTTGATTGAAACTCATCAAAAGCACATTATTGCAAAAATAAATCACTTTAACCTGCTGTTTCAAATTGATAAATTTTATCAATTAAAGGATTATTTTTCTAATCTTTTCATTTTCTTTGAACGCCACGGACGAGGCTTTACCAGCAATCAGCTTAAACAGTATGGCAAGCTGGTCAAAGATTTTGATAATAAGCTCTATGAGATGAAAATATTAGCTAAGCAAGGTTCTAATTTATTGAGTAAAACCAATCTAGAGAAGTTGAATCTGGCAATAGGGCCTCACAGAGTTTCCGAATTACGTTTGGTCAATGCTTTTATTAATCGGCAGGCTTATTGTTATCTAAACAGGCAAGCTTTAAATTTCATGAATAGTCACAAAATTTTGACATGGTGATTTTATGGCGATGATGGAATATACAATTGAGGGAATCACTCACAAGGTTGAATACGACGTATTTGATGATGAACTCATTGTCTATTTGCCGGATGGTACAACACGTACCACATGGCTTAGAGGTCTCACAATCAAAACTGCAATTAGGCCACACCTGATTTCTTATCTTAATGGCCAAAAAGTAAGGCATGAGATGTAAATCTTAAAACTCATTAAAATGTTAGATAAAAGTAAGCTTGTCGGAGCTATTGTCTTAATAAATCCGCCATACATCCTTCCAGCTCGTCAGGTAACTGGGTGACTTGTTGGCCTGTGTCATTGTCCAGTTCCGGTTTTTAAAGGTGCAGGAGCCAATGGCTATCGTATCCTTGCCAAATTTCTTGTTGATTTCATCCAGGGTAAAGGTCAGTAGTTTACGTTCATTGATTTGTTCCTGATCAGCTAACAGATCAGGAATAAACCTGGCTTCAGGTACGATATTCAGCAGCATCACACCGGCTTTTTTATAACGCTGGCCAGATTTGAAAATTTGCTCTAACCCATACATGGCCGACTTCACTAAAAGCAGCCGGTCATCGGTGGCATGGCTTAATGTGACAGTGATATAGGGATTATAGTAAGGCTGTTCAAACCGGCTAGTTTTAATAGTGACACCAATGGTTGCACATAACAGTTTTTGGCTTCTTAGGCGATCAACGGCGCGTAGCATGAATAGGGTAATGGCTTCGCGCAGGTCATCAATTGCTGTCACCGGTGCACCAAATGACCGGCTGGAAATAATCTGCTTTTTATCCGGCACTACGTCTTCAATGGCCAGGCACGATACGCCTTGAAGCTCTAATACGGTACGCTCAGTCACAATGGAAAAATAGCGCCGGATCATGGTGTGATCGGCCATCATCAAGTCCATGACTGATACGATAGACAGGGCATTCAGGCGTTTTTTGATTTGACGGCCGACGCCCCAGACTTCACCCACATCCACAGTTGATAGCAGGTTTTCCAGCAGGTAGGGGTCAGCGTCCAGAAAATTGCAGACACCCTCAAATAGCGGATTTTTCTTGGCCATGTGGTTGGCCAGTTTTGCCTGAGTTTTGCTGGAGCCAATCCCGATACAGCAGGGCAGGCCAATCCATTGCTTAATGCGCTGCCGCATTTGTTGCGCGTATTCTGTCAGGTCAAATAAGTGTTCATAAGCAGTCAGCTCAAGAAAACACTCATCAATCGAGTAGACTTCCTGTTCCTCTGGAGCAACAAACCCACCCAAAATACGCATAAAGCGTTGGGACATCGCGCCATACAAGGCATAGTTACTCGACATGACCACCACACCATGCTGCCGGATTAATGCCCTGATCTCAAAAACGGGTATACCCATTTTAATGCCCAGGGCTTTGGCTTCTTCGCTGCGGGCAACGACACAGCCGTCATTATTGGACAGGACAACGACCGGACGGCCGTTGAGGGTAGGATCAAACACACGTTCACAGCTCACATAGCAGTTATTCACGTCCACCAGGGCGAATATGCGGCTATGATCAGTCATGGCCATCTTACCGGTTAATCACTTTCTTGATGTTATAGGTGACCACGCCAATAATGACGATGATTTGCCCTGGCTCTGGATAGATATTTTTAAAGTCCGGGTTTTCGGCCTTAAACCAGATCGGCTGCTGGCTGACTTCCCCATGAAATTCTTGCAGGGCATCACTTAAGGACTTGCCTGCATTTTCCGGCCGGTCACAGTCATGCAGGCTATCCGGGTTAACCTCATCTGTTTTGGTGTCATATTCACACAGCATTAATCGCTTCATGGTGAACTTATTGTCAATCATGGCAATCACCACGTCCTTATGACGCGCTTCAATACTACGGTCAATCAGGATTTCATCGCCCACGTCAAAGCCAGCATCACGCATGGACAAAGAACCTACCCGTCCAACGAAGGTCGCACTTTTGTTGCGGATTAGGTGCTCGTTTAAGTCCAGAACATCTTCAATGTGGTCTTCAGCCGGGCTAGGGAAGCCTGCCGGTATTAGTTCCTGGGCAACGGGGATTTGGTAATAGGTTAGTGCCTGCACTGGCCGTAAAGCCAGCTCAGCATTTAAGTCATGGCTAGGCATGGGAAACGGCACAACAGCAGAGCCGGTATTATCCAGGGTTTGCTTTAGGAAGTTTTTCACTAAGGCCTTTTTGGACACCGGCACACGAATGACAGTTGTTTCTTCATCATACAGCGGCTTACGGCCTGAATTGGGACGTACACCACCATGCTTTCCAGTTTTAAGATCGGTCATATTATCTTTGGTTTTGTAACTAAACCAAAATAGCATACGCGATCATTGTTTTTAAAAGCAAATTAGAAATGTTGATATATGCGTTATATGAATTGCTAATTGTTTAATGCTCTAAAGTCTAAAGCATCCGAAAATCTAAAAATTTATAGCAATGCCAGAAAGGAGCCAAGAAAGATTTCAATCATTATAAATATTCTACACCTTATTTTTTTGCTCTCAACTTTTGGATAAATAAATGAAAAACCAAAATTAAACCAAACCAGAATAAATAGTCTAAAAGGAAATAGTTCAGAAGAAATTCATCTGTATCCCAGAAAATAAATAAAATACTTATTTTATTACCCGGTGATGTGAAATCTCCATCAATTAAAAATACAAAAGGGAATCCGCCTACAATTCTCTGTACTTCCCCAACTCTATCTACCACTATACGTTTAACAGGAATGTATCTCTCATAAAAGGCTTTGTTGCACAATAGCCTGATTAAGCTGAATAGCATAATTGGGACCATCCAGGTCTTTTAGGCTGGCGTTGCCCAGATTATCTGCCTGTATGGCGATTTCCGGGTTAGCTAAACGGCCACTTTGTTGGACTCTGAGATTATCAGTTTCATTTTGACGAATGAGGTACTGTAATTGTGGGTCTAATTGATACGCCTGCTGCTGGAGTTGCTGCAGAGACAGCTGAGCATAGGTAGGCAAAGGCGAAATTAGCCCAATCAGCATTAATGCTGTTGGTAGGGTGCGCATAATGATTCCTAAAGAGTAAAGCAAAAATCTCTAGTCATGACAAAAGTCATAACTGGTTTAGATGCTTAAACTTCAGGAATGCTCAATGACGAAGTACAACTGTGCGGGTCAGTATGGTTATTGTGTTTCTTACTGGTGTATCAAAAATGGGTAAGATGCCAATACACTTGGGGATAATATCTCGAAGTAAGATAAAAAAAACCCAGAGAAGTATTAGAGCAGACATTACTGTGATCATTTCAAACTGCAATGCTACTTTTAGCATATATTTGATGAAATCATCGCTGGGCAGTTTTAAAAGATGATCAGGGGTTTCATGCAAGATAGTCGCATGATGAGCATCATGGTTAACTGACTTTTGACTATGCACATCATCTGTAGTGTGATGCACTATCCATGAGACGACATTGCCAGAATCTTGCCCCGTTGCCTGATGAGCTTGATCAAAATTTAAAATGATAACGGGCAACCAGGACAAAACACCCATAGCCACCAAAAGATAGGCAGCTATGATTAGCTTTAATAAGCTTTTGGCGTATTTTCGGAGAGGCTGCATATCAAATTGATGAGTAAGAAAGCTCGTGGTGTAATTTAGCCTAATATCATAACGAAGGGAACAGTTCTTAATTATAAATACTGAGATAGTCTGAACTAAAGGCGAGCCAGCTTAGCGATCAGCTGAGCCTGCATGAATTAAATTATACACTCTACCATTGAAATTCATTACTGGGCTTAAGCGTACGTTAAAAAGCCGACTCTCGTAGCGTAAAGAGTCGGCTTTTTAGATGCTTAACCGTTCAGAACAGAGAGAAATATTTTAGCTCTGAAATATGAGTGTTAAGTCGTGGGGTCACCTTCTACTTCAATATGCATCATCAAACCACCGCCACCATCATGTTCAACATTATTGTTGGTAGTATGATGCAGAATATGGCAATGGATCATCCATTTACCTGGTTTAAGTGCTGTCCAGATGACATCATAGCGCTGACCAGGACCTACATTAATGGTATCCGCTTTGAAACGGGCAGAGGGAGGAAGGGTCTCGCCATCACGTGCCACCACCACAAACGGGCCACCGTGGATGTGCATAGGATGGATAAAACCACTACTAGAGCCAATAAAGCGGACTTTAAGGGTTTCACCTACTTTCATTTTGATGGTATCTGTTGAGGGATAAGCACGACCATTGATAGTAAAGTAATTGGGCATGCCTCCTTCCATTGGCATAGCTGGGTAAGTTAAACCATCACGCACCAGCCACTCCTGGAGTTGCAGGGTATACTCATGGTCTGCTGGAATTGTATCAGCCGGATTTGCCGGGTCAATGATTAATGCGCCATATAATCCTAAGGTTTGCTGCCGGTCGACATGGTCGTGCGAGTGATAAAAATAAGTGCCAGACTGTACCGCAGTAAACTCATAGCGATAAATATCCCCGTTCTTGATGGGTTCCTGGGTGACGTGAGCCGCACCATCCATCACGTTGGGCAGGACCAAGCCATGCCAGTGTACAGTGGTGGTTTCGGGCAGGCGATTTGTCACATTAATCCGGACACGGTCGCCCTGACGAAAGCGTAGGGTTGGTCCTGGCACCTGGCCATTAAAGGCATAAGCATTTACAAATGTTTTAGGAAGAATCTGCCAGCGGATGACCGAAGTATCCAGATCAAATACCTTAACGCCATTCTCCAGACGCGGCTCCAGAATATGCGCACCGCGCTGACTTAAATCGTATTTTGCCGACACATCCCGCGGATCGACCGCTGCCATATCCCGCATGGCTTCAGCTGAGGTTTCCTGCGTCATTATCATGCCAGGTGGCATGATAATCCCACCGACTTCTTCTGCTGATAGCCGTAAATTAAAGAATGCTGCTGGTAAAGTCATACCAGCGGCCAGAAGAAAAAGGCTAAAAAATGTAACGGCAGTAAGCTGCGCCCGAGTGACCGAAGGTGCGCCATGACCTGTATGATGCTCTCCGTGTTGTCCAGCATGTTGACTGTTAGTATGTGAGTGCGCTGGCGCCTTACCATCCTTAGCTTGGGAGCTAGTATGATCACTAGGTTGCTCTGCTAAATCATGGTTCATTTGCGCCATATCACCATGTCCATGGCTTCCCTGATGCGAAGCATGAGATGAAGAATGGTTATGTTCTCCGCTATCTGAAGAATCTGGACGAACCGTCATAAGGCCATGCTTCATGCCGCGTGAAACCATCCAGACATTCACTGGATAGGCCAGCGCGAAACCAGCGATGATACCAATGGACATAACCACCCAGAACAGTGGCTCTCCAGGCCACATGGCACGCATGTCGCGCCCCATCATTAAATAAACCATGACTGGTGCCATACCGGCCATCATGCAGTTCATAGAAATTAGCTCTGGGAGGAAGCTACGCTTTACGTTTTCAAGATAACTGCCGCCCATCATTTTGCGCATAAACAGCGCCTGAAAAATAAGTAGGCCGAACAAGAAACCGGCAGTATACTCAACGATCAGGTCGACCCACATCGATAGGCCAAGCATTGCGGTGATAACTGCTGCGACGATAATTCCCGTAGCATCACCTGCAACACAATGCACGGTGGAGCCAACACCCTGTTTCCATAATGGTTTTACAAATTCTTCATGGGTGCCAGGTGCAGGTTCTTTGTCTGCCATCACATATAACAGCAAGCCAATTGGACCCATGTATAAGGTCACCAGCACAAAACCCCATTTCATTACGGCAGGCTCAGGATTGCCTCTGAATTGATCCCAGGCAACATAGGCTGCTGAAAGCACGGCGATAACTAGCCAGGCGTAGACAAAAATATCAATGGGTTGAATTAACATTAGATTATTCCTTGTTTTCGTTTTAGCTTAAAACTTGTATCCCTTCAAAGTCGCTCCATAGAAGGTATTGCGTTTCAGAAGCTACCTTAAAGGTATTAAACTAGGTTTCGGTATTGAATAAATAATAGATTCCTGTGGTTTAGTATTGGGATTATCGTTTTGTAGATCATGATGATGGTCATGAGTTTTCTGCGCTTTCTCCTGAGCGGATGTCGCTGAATCATGATCGGATACCAGTTCCATTTCATCATCTGACATGGCCTGCATATCTTGGGCTAAGAGTTTTTGCTCAGCCCAAACAGGTGCGTTAAGAAAAATCAATAAAACAAGTCCTTTTGTTAAATTATTCATATTTTGACCTTTCATTCGATTCCGATGACTGAGGTAATGTAGCCAGTCACTAGTAAAATAGATAAGCCCAGCATCATTTCAAACAAAATGGCATAGCTAAGGTGTCTAGCAAATTGTGAATATTGTAGGCGCGGGGTGAAGTACCATTTGTTGAATGCGGCAAGTAAGAGGATCGAACTAACCAGGATGAGCTTAATGATAAAGCCATGGCCGTACGGAGTAGTGAGAAGCGTATTCCAGTCTTTCAATAACAGGTAGGCGACGGTAGCGCCGCACACTACCAATATAGCAACAATAAAAGCAGCAATTTTCCCAAACAGATGCATACTGTCTTTTAGAGTAATTCCCTGAATACGGCGGCTGAGTTGCCACAAGGGAAATAGTGCGCCCATCCATAAAGACATAGCGCCAACATGCAGGATAATCAGGCCTTGGGCGAAAATGGAAAGATTAGTCACATGTCCCATTTGGGAAAATGTGAAGAGCAGGGTGAGGAAACAGATTGCTAGTGCTACCCCTAAAATACATGAAGGCTTTGCTGGCTGTTTATAGTATTTCCAGGTCAGTAAGGCGATAATTGCTATAAAGCATAAGACCCGTAAGATCTGAACCGTTCCGACAGAGGTATGTAGAAGAATATTAAAAAACGTAGCATCAAATATGCCAAGCCAGCCCGAGTTGGCAAAACTACCTACCTGAATTAGAAAGCCTAAAATACTGGAGAGAATGCCGATCGTTGCTCCACCAAGCATATATTTAATAAGAGTTTTATTTAATATCTGATATTTGGAAAGCAATAAATAAGAGAAAGCACCGCCTATGCTGATCGCTGTGGCAAGATAGAACATCACTTTTGCAATCCAGCCAGCCCATAACCAGTACTCAGCGACCATACTTAGTTCTCATCCTAATGATTGAATCGGTGCCAACATCAGATGACACCTAATTGCCTTGATTTTATTGCGCTTGTTTTAAAGTGAAATTGTATTTGCCACTCATGTTGTGTCCGTCTTTACCCATCGTTGTCCAGATCACGGTATAGGTAGAATCTGGGAGGGCAGGTAGCGCCACGGTATGAGCCATTTGAAGGTCTGATGTGACTTTATAATTTAGATCAATATTTTTCTGTTGAGTGTCAACCAGTTTAATATTCATCAGCATGACTGGTTCACCAAAATTAAGTAACAGTTTGGTCGGCTGTGTACTAACCGTAGCATTAATAGCGGGAGATGCACTTTGTAGCGTGGTGTGTGCAAAAGCACTGGTGGCTGCGACGGCAACTGCTGAAGCCAGGACGATGCTGCGTAGTGAAGTACTAAAGTGTTGACGTAAATTCATGAAACTATCCTGCCGCTCAAAAAATAAAGACTATTTGTATTGGAAAGACCAGTCCTAAAAAAAGATTGCATCTCGCCAATTCCTGAACTTTAGTATGTAAAGCAGAGCACGACGACTGAATGACTAAAAAATTACATTCTTGTCATTTTTAATATGTCCTAAATATTAAGATTGGACGTTTAGAGGTCTGTCATTAGGCGAACTATCGACAAGAACTTTCTCATAATTTATTTAATTTTAGGGCTATACCCAATCCTTTGGTAAAGCCGAATTAGAGCTAAATTACAGTTGGCTAGTCTTATAAAAAATATTTTTACATTATTTGGGACTAAAATTTAAATTAAAATATTGGTAAATTTAATAAATTTTACGCTTAGTAACTTAATACATATTCTGTATTCGGGTTTTTTTATTTAGCTTATTCGATATATCAATTTTGATGTTTAAATTTGGAGAGTATAAATGAATAGTATTAACCTTTCAGAATGTGCGAAAGCCTGTGTGTTATGTTCCTTAACCTGCACTTCATGTGCACATTTGTGCCTGGATGAGGATTCAGTTGAAATGATGCGTGAATGTATCAAGCGATGCTTGGATTGCGCTGATATCTGCGACTTATGTGCGCACGCCCAACAAAGAAATTCACCTTTTACCAAGGAAATATGTGAATTATGCGCTAAAATGTGCGATTACTGCGCGGAAGAGTGTAGTAAGCATGAGGTCGAACACTGCCAGCAATGCGCAGAAGCTTGCCGTAAATGTGCTGCCGAATGCCGTAAAATGGCCGCTTAAGACTGGTGCTTTTATATAAAGAGGATGCTTTCAAAGAAAGCATCCTTTGGTTCTCTTATAGATAAATAAAAATTCAAAGATTTTCGACGAGACGTGATTGTAGGTATTATTGGTATTTTTTGCTAAAATAGAGATAAGGTGCGAAAAATAAATAAAAAACATATTTTTATTTAAATCCTCTCCTTTAAATTACTTAAAATAAAGTCTGATTTTTGAGTATTAAATTAAAATATATTTAAGTAGTAATCTTTCGTATTTAAAATATTGGATATTTATCTCCAAGAAATTATATTTTTAAAACCTGTAATTGCCCTATCATTAAAATGAAAATTATATTTTAACCGAATTATATTAGACCTAAGTAACGCAGGAGTGACCGTAAAATTACATTTATGTCATTTATAAACTTTTGCTTTACCCCTACCAGCAAACTCATGGCGTAGGGAAAACATCATTTATTAGCCGAAAGCTTGACTTAGGATAAGCACTTTGTGGTTAAGTTTATTTTTACAGGTATTTGATTGTTCATGAAGCCTGTTTAAATAATTTAATCTTAAACGTCGTCTTTTCACGTTCTGAATCAACCTCGATACAACCGCCATGCGCCTCTACAATTGATTTGGTAATTGCCAGTCCCAGGCCTGCTCCCTCATCCGTTCTTCGTCTGGATGCATCAGTCCGGTAGAAGCGATCAAAGATTCGTTGCTGCTGGTCTTTACTGATGGTTGGCCCTTCATTTTGTATGGTAATTATTGTTGATGAGGCTTGCTGAACGATAACTACATGAATATCAGTCCCTGGCTTAGCATAGCGGAGTGCATTCGAGAGTAAGTTGCTTAAGGCACGCCTTAACATAAGTGCATCGCCCTGAATGGTTGCTTTACCGGAAGAAGCTAACTTCATTCCTTTTTCCGCGGCCAAAGCATCGTAAAACTCAAAAAGGGCTTGTACTTCCTGATCCAATTTTACTGGCTGCAAATTGGGTAGACATAGACCATGCTCTGCTTTAGCCAAAAACAACATATCAGAAATCATACGTGCCAAGCGCTCATATTCTTCCAGATTAGAAAATAGTACTTCCTGATAAGTACTAATATCTCGCTTTCGGGAAAGGCAGACCTGAGTTTGGGTCATTAAATTATTGATAGGTGTTCTTAGCTCATGAGTTAGATCAGAAGAAAAATCAGAAAGCCTGGCTACTGCGGATTCCAATCGATCTAGCATTTCATTAAAGGCAATCGCTAGAGATCTTAATTCTACCGGGATGTGATTAACTTCGAGCCGACCTGTTAAGTCCTGAGCGGAAATACCCTCAGCGACTCTGGCCATAGTATGCGCTGGGCGAATTCCTCGCCGGGCGGCAACCCATCCTAAAAGCATAAGCGTTAAGGTGCCAGCACTACCAATAATTAACAGCTGCTGGCGAAAATCATCTAGAAAAAGTTGGTGTTCGGTGGTGTCTATTCCTAGGATAATTTGATGACTATCCGCTAATTTTGTGTGAGGACTGGTAACGATCAGGCCACGAAAATTGTGTCCATTAGTCTGCCATTCGGTCAATGGATTCTTTGCATCTTGTAAGCGCAATTTACTGGAGATGAGGGGAGGGTGCGAGCTGAGCAACAAGTGTCCGATCGGCCGTTCGATCTGTACCATAAGCCCGTGATGGCCAACCAACGCATCTTCAAGTTGTGTGGTCAGGAATAAATCATTATTGTGGTACTGCTTTAACAAATTCTCGATAAGTTCTACTTTACCCTCAAGTTGCGTATGATCCTGCTGTTCAAAGTGGTGCATGACTAATTGATGAATCACTATGCCCATAATCAGCAAAATAACGATAGTGAACAGTGAAAAAATAAGACTTATTCTTAAGCTAATTGCGTTAAGCAACGGGGTCATCCTTAACCTCCAGCACATAACCCATGCCACGTATATTTTGAATAAGCCGGGTATCAAAATTATTGTCAATCTTGCTACGTAGCCGCTTAATGGCCACCTCAACTACATTTGTGTCGCTATCAAAATTCATATCCCAGACCTGAGAGGCAATAAGCGAACGAGGCAATACTTCTCCACGCCTGCGCATAAATAACTCCAGCAATGCAAATTCTTTAGCCGTTAAGTCAATGCGCTGTCCTGCACGTGTTGCCCGGCGCTTTCTTAAATCAAGTTCCAAGTCTGCCACACAGATTACATCATCTTCTCGAAGCTGCTGGCCACGCCTAAGCAAGGTTCTAACGCGCGCCAATAACTCGGCAAATGCAAAAGGTTTGACCAAATAGTCATCCGCACCAAGTTCCAGCCCTTTAACCCGATCATCAATTTGGTCTTTTGCTGTAAGAAATAAGACTGGCATTAATTTTCCGTTGCGGCGAATCCCTTCAAGAACTGTCCAGCCATTCATGCCGGGTAGCATCACATCAAGTATGATCAGATCATACTCTTCTGTGAGAGCCTGATGCTGACCCGATATCCCATCGGTGACCCAGTCCGTAATATAGCCAGCTTCGGATAAACCTTGCTTGAGATAATCACCAGTTTTTTGTTCATCTTCAACTAATAGTATTCTCATTTCCGAATCCTAAGTCATTCATTAAAACTATAATAACGTTATAAAACATCTGATCGAGATAGATTACAAATATGTCATTTTCAAGTCACTTAGATGTTCAGTGCTTCACTTTATTGTAGTAGCAAGAAATTAACTTTTAGAGAAACTTATGAAAACTGTAGTGCGTCGTAGTCTAACAATTTTAATGTGTGCTGGAACTTTAATTGCTGGTACTCAATCTTGGGCAAAAGATGTATCAACCTCAAGTGCCACTAAAACGGTAAAAGCACAGGAACCTTGTACAAAACCTTGTAAAATGGAAAAAGATGACAAGACTCAGCAAGATCATAGTCAACATCAGTCTCCTAACTCATCTGACATGTCAAAAATGGATCATTCTATGATGAATATGGACCATTCTAAAATGGATCATTCAAAGATGAATATGCCTAGTAGCAATAAATAATTTTATAAATAGCGAGAAAGAAGTATTAAAGTTTATACTAAATATTTGCTTTATTACTTCAATCTTGACCTTTCTAAAGGTGAGATAGAATGTCAAAAAAGTTAAGTCATATACTCTTAATTGGAGTTGGTTTATTTTCATCAACTTGGGTAATGGCGGCAGTTAAAGAATATGATTTAACAATCGCTGAACAAACTGTAAATATCACAGGAAAACCAGTTGAGAGAATTACTGTAAATGGTAAATTCGTTGCACCACTTCTTGAATTTGAAGAAGGTGATGAGGCCGTTATCCGTGTTCACAATAAGTTAAAAAATCAGGACTCTTCAATCCATTGGCATGGCTTATTATTACCTGGAATTATGGATGGTGTACCTGGATTTAACAAATTTAATGGCATTGCCCCTAATAAAACTTATGAATATAAGTTTAAAGTCCGCCAAAATGGTACTTATTGGTATCATTCACATAGTAAAGGACAAGAACAAGACGGTTTATATGGTGCTTTTGTTATTTATCCTAAAGATAAAATTCCACTAACAGCTGCTGAAAAAACCGATAAAGATTACGTTGTTTTGCTTTCTGATTTTCATAATTCAACAAGTGATCAAATTATGAAAAATCTTAAAAAAGAAGCAGATTACTATCAGAACCGTCGCGAAACAGTATTCGATGTATTAAAACAAGTTAAACGTGATGGATTAAAGGCAACTTGGCAAGACCGCTCTATGTGGAATCAGATGCGGATGTTGAAAACAGATATGTCCGATGTGACTGGTTATACATTTTTAATGAATGGCAAAACACCTCAGCAAAATTGGACCGGTAACTTCAAAGCTGGTGAAAAAGTTCGCCTTCGTTTTATTAATGCTTCCGCTATGTCATTCTTTGATGTACGCATTCCAAACCTAAAAATGACTGTAGTCAGTGCTGATGGTCAACCTGTAAAGCCCGTTCCTGTAGATGAGTTCCGTATTGGTACTGCTGAAACCTATGATGTCATTGTGGAACCAAAACAAGCACATTACCAAATTGAAGCTGAATCTATTGATCGTACCGGTTTTTCAGTGGGAACATTACATGAAGAAAGCAGCCCAGCAGTCAAACAAATTGAGATGCCTAAATCTCGCCCTCGTGCTTTATTAACTATGGAAGATATGGGGATGAGCCATGACATGTCATCTATGAAAGATATGAATCACGATATGTCTTCTATGAAAGGCATGGATCATGATATGTCTTCAATGAAAGGTATGGATCATGATATGTCTTCAATGAAAGATATGAATCATGATATGTCTTCTATGAAAGGCATGAATCACGATATGTCTTCAATGAAAGGTATGGATCATGATATGTCTTCTATGAAAGGTATGGATCATGATATGCCGATGAATAGCGCTACTGTTAAGGCGGCTTCAGACAAGAATGATAATACCGTATTTGGATGGGCAAATGCTTCAACACCTGAAGGTAATAAAGCATTGCAATATAGTGATTTGCAATCGTTAGATCCTCAAAAAGACACTCGTGCAGCTGAACGTGAAATAGAGATCCGTCTTGGTGGAAACATGGAGCGTTATATTTGGACAATAAATGGTAAAAAATTTAATGAAGCCGACCCACTAGTGGTGAAGTATGGTGAACGTATTCGCTTAAAATTTGTCAATGACAGTATGATGGCTCACCCAATGCACTTACATGGCATGTTTATGCAGCTTGAGAATGGTCAGGATCCAAGCAATATGCCAAACAAACATACGGTAATTGTTCCACCTGGGAAAACGATAACCACTCTACTCACAGCTGATGAGTTAGGTGAGTGGGCTATTCATTGTCACCTGCTTTACCATATGAGTGCAGGAATGATGAATAAACTCATTGTAGCTCAAGTGGAAGATGGTAATTCTACAAAGACTGTTCCTCAGTCCCAAGTAAATGAGAAGGGAGTAAATCCACATGCACATCACTAATAATTTGTTTTCAAAAACAACTTTGATGATTGCGCTATTTGGATTATCAAATCTAACGTTCGCTAAAAATGAAACTCCTGTACAAGACAGTAATATTACAAAAAATATGAAAATTCTTTTACAGGAATCTGGAGGATTAAAGTATTCCCTTCAAGAGCGTTATCCAGAATATTATTCAATGGAAAATGCGAATATGGGGGATAAGAGTGTCCAGATTGCGCTTGAGAACTCTAACTCACCTCATGACAATCATCTTAAAGAACATGGTGGACAAATTTATCAAACGACAAAATTTGAAAATGAATGGATGGTTGATGAAGACGGTAAGGGCAACCTAGGAACAAAGTTTGAAACTTTAATTGGAACAGATGAAAATCGTCTATTTATTGAAGCGAATTTGGATAAGCCAGAAAGCCATGACCCCAAATATGATGTGTCAGCACTTTATAGCCGCAATGTAGAACCTTTTTGGGATTTACAAGCTGGGGTGAGATACAGTGAAGATAAAAATAACAGCAACAGCGATCGAGTTGATGGTGTTATTGGGGTATTAGGGCTAGCACCTTATTTCTTTGAAACCCAAGCTTATTTATATGGTGGGGAAAATAACTTTTGGGGAGCAAGTTTTGAAGTCGAACGTGATTTCTTGTTAACCCAGAAATTGATTACCCAACCTTACCTAGAAGTAGATGCTGTATTTAGTGATGATTCTAACTATGCTGCTAAATCAGGTTTATCAGAATTAAAAACTGGTATTAAAACGCGGTATGAGATAACTAAAAGAATCAGACCTTTTATTGATGTGGCTTATCAATATGAAAAAGGACAAAAAGCGACTAGTATGCAAGAAGCTACTGAGTCTGAAAAAGGTTGGAAATATGGTGCAGGTATCGAATTAGTTTTTTAAGGTAATATGACTTAGTATCATGAATGATAGCTTTGGCTATCATTCATGAAATTATTGCTATTTAATTTCGAATCTGTAAAACTAAAAAAGCTTAAATTTTGGTCTAAATCTATGCAGTGGTTAAAGACATGCCTATCGCTGTTTTTATCGTTTGCTATCCTGTTCGTCGGATCGGCTGCTGTTGCTTCGTCTGTACATAAGCGGTGTTTAATGCCATCTGAACAGATGCAACCTATACCAATGGAAGCATCTCAAAATCAGGATACAATGCACACTGATTGTATGAAAGTAGAGACAAAGGCCAAAAAATCTTTACATGATCCATCCTGTATGTCTGAGCAGGAGTGCATTATGTCTTTTGCCAAGATTGCGTATACCCCTTCTCCGCAAGAATTTCTGTACGCAAAGGTGTTCCCTCCTATAGAGCGATCGGCTTTTTATTCTCTGGATCAAAACCTTCCTGCTCCTTTTCCTTCTGTTCTCTGGAAACCTCCACGCTCTATCTAATTTAATGATTCATCGTCATTCATAGCATTTTTATGGATGTTCTGCGCGTGCGCGTGTATATCATTTTAGAGCTAAAAATATGAAATTTTATAAAGAAAAGCTATCTCGCAGGGTGAGATGGCCGATAGGTGTGATCTGTTTTTCTCTGGTCTATGGCCAAGTCTATGCCCAGCCACTGACCTTGGATACAGCTTTGAATCTCGCTGAGCAATATGCACCTACCCTAAGAGCAAATAGCGCCCAGATTGAAGGGGCCGAGAATGTAGTTTCAGCTTCAGGGATTTTACCCAACCCTAAATTATTTGTAGGTTTAGATAATTACCCTGTATCCGGCGATGCCGCATGGTCAGTCACACGCGAAGGTATGACTATGCAGAAAATTGGCGTGATGCAAGATTTTCCAAATCGTGCCAAAAGACAAGCTGAGGTCGATTTAGCAAAAGCTGAACTAGGTTCGGCCAATGCTCAAACTGAGATTCTGCGTATTGAGTTGCGTCAGAAAGTCGCATCTGCTTGGCTTAAGCGCTTTTATCTTGAACGTAAATTAGCACTATACGATGAACTGTTTTCAGAGAATCGATTACTTTCTCAAATTACTCAAACACAGGTCATCTCTGGTCGTACAATCATTGCCGATGCACTTGATCCAAGACAAGAAGCCACGGTATTGCTTGACCAGAAGGATGATTTACTTCGTGATTTAAATAAAGCCAAGTTGGAGTTGCATCGGTTAGTCAGTGCAGAACCTACTGAAAATCTCTCTCAAATTGAAACCTTACCTGACCAAGCACCATCTATCTACCTTGATAGATCAAAGCTATATCATCATTTGCATCAACATCCTGAATTAAAAGCATTTCAGGCAGAAAAGCAAACTGCTGAAGCAAAACTGAAGCAAGCTCAGGCTTTACAGAAACCAGATTGGGGTATTGAACTTGCTTATCAGCATCGAGCACCCGAATTTGGCGATATGATCGGGGTGCAACTAACAACAGAGCTTCCTGTGTTTTCAAAAAGACGTAGTAGTCCACTCATTCGGGCAGCTTTAGCCGAACAAAACAGGATTACTGCCGATCAAGAAGTCCAATACCGTGACCATCTCACTATGCTAGATGATGGGTTATCCGATCTTGATGCACTTGATCAGCAAATTAGACGTGCGATGCAAACAAGTATTCCACTCGCTAAACAAAAAGTGGGTTTACAGTTGGCAAGCTATCAAGCAGGTAAAAGTAATTTATCTAATGTTATTGCTGCTCGACAAGCTCTTTTAGAACAGCGTTTGCGTCTCATTGATCTCCAACAGCAACAGGCTGTGACTAAAGCCCAACTTTATTATGCCTTTGAAGAACCGACCTTAAACCATGTTGAGGGGCAGCCATAATGTTAAGAAATAAATTAGCAGTTACTGTCATGGGCGTTGCGGTAATTAGTCTGGCTGCGGGTGGTGGCGCTGGATACTGGATTGCACATCAGAAATACAATCCTCAATCAGGTCCGCAACAGGCTGCCAAAGTGTTGTATTGGTATGACCCAATGAAGCCTGAACAGCATTTTGATAAACCGGGGAAATCGCCATTTATGGACATGCAACTGGTTCCTAAATATGCAAATGAAAATACTACGATGACTGAAGACAGTTATCCTGCGGTTAAGATTGATCCATCCCTCCAACAAAATTTAGCCATCCGTTACGGCACAGTTGAACAGGCTGTAATTGGAAATGCCATGTTTACTAATGGCATATTACAAGCAAATGAACGGCAAACAGCTATTTTACAAACTAGAGCAAGTGGCTTTGTTCAGCGAGTGTACGGGCATGCTGTTGGAGATATGGTGACCGAAGGAAACCCTATAGCTGATATTTCAATACCGGAATGGACTGGAGAGCAAACTGAATTTTTAGCTGTGCTCCGTACTGGAGATCGTTCCCTTATTCAAGCAAGCCGTCAACGTTTACAGCTTTTAGGAATACCACAAAATGTGATTCATCAAGTTGAGCGAACTCGTCGAGTGCAATCTAATATAACTTTGCAAGCTCCAACTAGTGGATTTATTGATTCACTAGAAGTCCGTAATGGTATGGCTTTGGCTATGGGACAAACCTTGGCCACAATTAAAGGTGTCAACCCGATTTGGCTAGAGGCAGCCGTTCCTGAAAAACAAATTGCTGAAATCAAACGAGGTATGAGTGTAGAAGCCAATTTTGCTTCTTTTTCTCAAAAAGTAGCTGGCAAAGTTATCGACATTTTGCCTACCTTAGATACAACATCAAGAACTATTAAAGTTCGGATTGAATTACCAAATCCTAGTGGTCAACTTAAGCCAGGGATGTTTGCTTCTGTCAATATAATAAATAATCCTCAAAGCAGTTTGGTTATACCAGAGCAAGCTGTTATACGGACAGGTACTCGGAATGTTGTCATTGTAGGGCATGAGCAAGGACGTTTTGAACCTGTTGTAGTACAGTTAGGTCAAAGTGATGGCAATAAAATTGCAATTCTACAAGGGTTGAAAGCTGGTCAGAAGGTAGTAATTTCAGGGCAATTCCTGATTGATTCTGAAGCAAATTTACAAGGTGTATTGGATAAGCTGAACACTGGACAATCGATGACTTCATCCCAAGTGGTTAAGACATCAATATATCAAGGCATTGGTAAAGTTGAAAAAGTCACAGCTCAAGACATTACCATTTCACATCAGGCGATTCCTGAGTTGGGTTGGGGGGCTATGACTATGAGCTTTAAACAACCAGTGCAACCATTTACCCAAATTCAGCAAGGCGATCAGGTCCGTTTTAGTTTTACACATGCTAGAGATACTTACGTTATTTCTGACATTTCCAAGATGTCTATGACATCTATGAAGAACTAAACGGGAGGACGATTATGATTGCCCGTATTATTCGTTTTTCAATTGCGAATCGTGTATTTGTCCTGTTAGCCGCTTTAATTCTGGCTGCTTGGGGAACTTGGGCCGTAAAGAATACTCCGGTCGATGCATTACCAGATTTGTCTGATGTACAAGTAATTATTCGAACTAATTTTTCTGGTCAGGCGCCACAAATTGTTGAAAATCAGGTGACCTACCCTTTAACAACAACCATGTTATCGGTACCTGGTGTTAAAACTGTTCGCGGTTATTCTTTTTTTGGTGACTCATTTGTTTATGTCATCTTTGATGAGCATACGGACCTTTACTGGGCCCGTTCTCGTGTATTGGAGTATCTAAATCAAATTCAAGGGAAAATGCCTGCAAATGCGAAATCTTCATTGGGACCAGATGCCACTGGCGTTGGTTGGGTTTATGAATATGCATTGGTAGACCCAACAGGACAGCATGATCTTTCGGAGCTGAGAAGCATACAAGACTGGTTTTTAAAATATGAACTGAAGACATTACCTAATGTGGCTGAAGTTGCCACAATTGGGGGAATGGTTAAGCAATATCAGGTCATCTTAGACCCAAGCAAGATGGCTGCTTTAGGTGTCACACAAAACAATGTCATTGAGGCGATTCAAAAGGCTAATCAGGAAACTGGTGGTTCAGTTCTAGAAATGGCTGAAACGGAATATATGGTGCGAGCTTCTGGTTATTTAAAAACTTTAGATGATTTTCGCCAGATTCCACTACGAACAAATAGTTTCGGTGTTCCTGTTTCTTTAGGTGATGTTGCAACTATTCAACTTGGTCCAGAAATGCGTCGTGGCATCAGTGAATTGAATGGGCAAGGTGAAACGGTTGGGGGTGTCGTGATTTTACGAGCAGGTAAAAATGCACGTGAAACGATTACTGCTGTGAAAGCGAAGCTAGCTGAATTACAACAAAGTCTACCGAAAGGTGTACAAGTTGTTCCTGTATATGATCGCAGTCAATTGATTGATAGAGCAGTAGAAAATCTCAGCCATAAATTAATTGAAGAGTTCATTGTGGTGGCTTTAGTCTGTGGACTATTCCTCTGGCATTTACGTTCAGCAATGGTGGCTATTGTTTCTTTGCCGCTTGGGATTTTATCTGCTTTCTTGGTGATGCATTATCAAGGGCTAAATGCCAATATCATGTCGTTGGGTGGTATTGCTATCGCGATTGGCGCTATGGTTGATGCTGCAATTGTAATGGTTGAAAATGCACATAAGCATATCGAAACTTGGCAACACGAACATCCTGAGCAAGTCTTGGAAGCACAAGTCCGTTGGAACATCATTACACGTTCTGCCAGTGAGGTCGGGCCAACTTTATTTTTCTGTCTACTCATCATTACCTTATCCTTCATTCCTATTTTTACTTTACAGGCACAAGAAGGTCGCTTGTTCTCACCACTGGCATTTACTAAAACCTATGCAATGGCAGCAGCAGCAGGTTTATCTATTACCTTGATTCCCGTTTTAATGGGTTATTGGATTCGAGGGAAATTACCTTCTGAACAGCGTAATCCACTGAACCGTTTTCTGATCAAAATATACAGCCCTATGTTGGATAAGGTTTTAGCTCATCCAAAGACAATTTTACTTGGTGCATTGCTAATTTTCCTTATTAGTCTTTTCCCTTTAACACGGTTAGGTGGGGAGTTTCTACCCAATATGGATGAAGGTGATTTACTGTATATGCCTTCAGCTTTACCGGGATTGTCCGCAGCAAAAGCTTCTGAGCTACTCCAACAGACTGATCGAATGATTAAAACCGTTCCTGAAGTTGCAACAGTATTCGGTAAAGCTGGTCGCGCTGAGTCAGCCACAGATTCTGCACCATTAGAAATGTTTGAAACCACGATTCAGTTCAAACCACGGTCTGAATGGCGTTCAGGTATGACACCTGACAAATTGATAAAAGAACTAGATAAGGCAGTCCAAGTACCGGGTTTAACAAACATTTGGGTGCCACCTATCCGTAACCGGATTGATATGTTGGCAACTGGGGTGAAAAGTCCAATCGGGATTAAGATTTCAGCAAATGATCTGCAAGATATTGATCGGGTAGCACAGCAAATTGAACAAGTGGCTAAACAGGTGCCCGGTGTTAGTTCAGCTTTAGCTGAACGGCTCACAGGTGGTCGATATGTTGATGTCGATATTAACCGTATGCAGGCTGCGCGATATGGTCTCAATATTAAAGATGTACAGCAAATCGTCTCATCAGCGATTGGCGGGGAAAATATTGGTGAAACTGTTGAAGGCTTGGCACGGTATCCCATTAATGTACGTTACCCACGAGAGATTCGAGATTCACTGGAAGCCTTAAGAAATTTACCGATTCTAACAGAATCTGGTCAACAAATAGTCTTGAGTAGTGTTGCTAATATTCAAATTACAGATGGGCCGCCAATGCTTAAAAGTGAGAATGCCCGTCCAAGTGGTTGGGTCTATGTCGATGTACAAGGACGTGACTTAGCTTCGGTTGTACAAGATTTGAAGCAGGCCATAGACCAAAAAGTAAAACGTTCTTCTGCCATGAGCATTAGCTATTCAGGACAGTTTGAGTTCATGGAGCGTGCGAATGCTCGCTTAAAAGTTGTTATTCCAATTACTTTGATGATCATTTTTCTATTGCTCTATTTGATTTTTAGGCAAGTACAAGATGCTGTTCTGATTATGGCAACACTACCTTTTGCGTTGATTGGTGGTATTTGGGCTATGTACTTGAGTGATTATCACTTTTCGGTTGCGATTGCTGTTGGTTTTATTGCACTTGCTGGTGTTGCCGCAGAGTTTGGTGTAGTCATGTTGTTCTATTTAAAGCAAGCAATTGAGCATGCACAGCAAAGCCTATCTTCTTCAACGGCATCCTTAACAGAGCAACAACTCAATGAGGCAATTCATACAGGGGCCGTGCTACGTGTTCGCCCTAAAGCAATGACAGTCGCTGTCATTTTGGCGGGGTTAATCCCTATTCTGTTGGGGACTGGAACAGGTTCTGAATTAATGAGTCGTATTGCTTTACCTATGGTTGGGGGCATGATTTCAGCCCCTCTCTTATCTATGTTTGTTATCCCTGCGGCATATCAGCTTTTAATCAAAAGAAAACTATCAAAGAATTGATAGTTTTATTATTTCGTCAAAAGAGGTTTTATTATGTTGAAATTTATGAAAACTGTGGCTCTTGTTGCAACCGTTGCTGCGTTAAGTGCATGTAGCAAAAATGAGGCATCAGAGCAAAAGAAAGCGGAAGCACCGATGGAGCAGATGAGTAAAGAGTCATCTACAGTTGCAACAGCTCAAGCTGTTGGTGTGATTACTGCTATTGATACGAAAGAAAATATTCTAACACTCGACCATGAAGCAATTCCTGCAATTAAATGGCCAGCAATGACTATGGGCTTTAAAGTCGCCAACCCGGCTTTATTAAGTGGTTTAACCGTAGGAGACAAAGTTGATTTTGAATTAAAAGCAGAAGGAGAAAATTATATAGTCATCGCTGTGAAGGCTAAAAGCTCATAATTACGTCACTATCTTATGTCTAGAATAGGCTATTGCCTAGTTATTGTTGGTTAAATAGACATAGCGTGAAAGCCCTAAGTGATATGTTAAATAACCTTATTCTTATAAAGTTATTTAACATATTTTTAGAAAACAAAACTCGCTGTTACCATGCGAGCACTGAGTAAGTCTTACAACGGGACTAATGACTTTATATGTTTATGCATTTGGCATGAGTAGGGCTATACACCAAATTAGCCAAATGTAATTATAGTACCTCTGGGATCAAAGCTGTTCCACACCTTATTTAACATAATTAGTGTTATACGACATTAAATTGTAACTCCAAAATAGAAATGTCCGGTTTCTCCAAAGTAAAAATGTCCGCTTTTAGAATATGCACTTTTGCAATTTCCTTAGCGGACGGTTTGATATGTTGGTGTCTATGTCGGATAAAGAACTTAAACGATTGTCGGTCTTGCAGGAAATCTGCGATCAACGCATAACTCAATCCCAGGCTGCTCAGCTACTTCATATTTCAGAACGTCAGATCAGACGCTTACTGCAGAAATACAAAGCCCAAGGTCCAGCTGCATTAGCCCATGCCGGTCGTGGCCAAATCAGCAATTCTAAACTTCCTGAAGAACTCAGACTCAAGTGCCTCAATATTGTTTCTGACCAACTCCATGGTTTCGGACCCACTTTAGCGCATGAAAAGCTCACCACCGTACATGGATTCGATCTTTCAGTAGAAACCCTGCGTTCTTGGATGATTGCAGCTGATTTATGGATTCCTCGCGCCAAGCGTCTGAAACGCCCGTATCAGCCTCGTTACAACCGGGACTGTTATGGTGAACTGATCCAAATTGATGGCTCACACCATGACTGGTTTGAAGGACGCGCTGCTAAATGCTGTCTGCTGGTGTTTATCGATGATGCTACAGGAAAATTGCAGCATTTACGCTTCTGTGAGTCAGAATCAACCTTTGACTATATGATTTCAACACGTTTATATGTCGAACAGCACGGTAAGCCTTTAGCGTTTTACAGCGACAAACATTCAGTCTTTAGAGTGAATCAAAGCAGCAAGAAAGACACCAAGATTACCCAGGTTGGACGTGTACTCAGCACCCTGAATATCGATATCATCTTCGCTAATTCACCGCAGGCCAAAGGCCGTGTGGAACGGGCCAACAGAACCCTTCAGGACCGTCTGATCAAGGAGATGCGCCTGAAAGGCATCTGTTCGATTGAGCAAGCTAATGTCTGGCTACCCTGCTTCATTGAGCAGTTCAATCAGAAGTTCGCCAAGATGGCTTTTAATCCTAAGAATCTACATCGGACTGTCACTGAAACAGCCGAAGAATTAGATGATATTTTTACCTGGCGTGAACCTCGCAGAGTCACGAATAGCCTGACGATTACTTATGATAAATGCGTCTATCTGCTGGAAAATACAGAAGAAAACCAGAGTCTCATGGGTAAATACATTGAATTTCTAGAATACCCAGACGGTACGGTCGCCATTGAATATCAGGGAAGAAAAATCAATTACAGCATCTTCGATAAATTAAGTCAGCTGAACCAGCGAGAGATTGTTGAGAATAAACGTTTGAGTTCAGTCTTGGCCCATATCCAGCAACAGCATGAAGAACTGGAACAGCAAAACAAACGAAGTCGTTCTCAATCTATGCCACGTAGACGAGCACAGAAAACAGCAATTCAACAACGAAATCTGAATCCTGTGCTTGACTTGGAAATGTCTGTATAGGACATTTCTATTTGGTTATTAGGTAGGACATTTCTACTTGGGAATAACAGCCGGCTTAGGCTAAGTTGGGTCTTATGGTAAATCAAAGAGCCTGCCTGAGAAACCTGGGCAGGTTTGGATTGAGATCAAAAAAATTAACCCGTCAGCTTCCATGCTTGCCAGATCTGATCAATTTTTGCCAGCTGTCTGGCTTTTTCGGCATCACTTAGCCAGGAGGCAATAAAACTATTTCTGGCCAGTTGCACGATATCCTGATCAGACAGGTTGAGCGCCGTGGTGCAGGCTTTAAAGTTGTCATTCACATAACCGCCAAAGTAGGCCGGATCATCCGAGTTAATCATGACCATTAAGCCCATATCCAGCATCTGCTTTAAGGGATGTTGCTTTAGGGAAGGGAAAACTTTCAGGCGGATATTTGACAGTGGGCATACCGTCAGGGGTGTCTGGTCAGCCACCAGTTGCTTGAGCAGCTGATCATTTTCAAGGCTGCGCACGCCATGATCAATGCGCTTTACCTTCAACAGATGCAGCGCATCCAGCACATATTCAGCAGGGCCTTCTTCCCCGGCATGTGCCACACAGGGCAGGTTTAATGCCTGGCAACGCTTAAACAACTGTTCGAACTTGGCCGGTGGATGGCCCTTTTCACTGGAATCCAGCCCGAAGCCATCTATGCCATGCAGAAAAGGCAAAGCCTGTTCGAGAATCTCAAAACCTTCCTGCTCAGTCAAATGCCTTAAAAAGCTCATAATCAGTCTGGATGACAGGCCCCATTGTGCCTGTGCCTCATCTAATGCCTGGCGAATGCCCTGATACACGGTGGCAAACGGTACACCCCGCAAGGTATGGGTTTGCGGATCAAAAAAGATTTCCGTGTGGACGACGTGATTACTATGGACTTTTTGCAGATAAGCCCAGGTCAGGTCATAAAAATCCTGCTCGGTCAGCAACACGGCTGCACCAGCGTAATACAGGTCTAAAAAAGATTGCAGGTTATGAAAATCATAGGCGGCGCGTAACTCGTCAATACTGGCATAAGGCAAATTGACATGATTGCGCTGGGCCAGTGCAAACATCAGTTCTGGTTCAAGCGTGCCTTCAATATGCAGATGCAGTTCGGTTTTGGGCAATTGTTCAATTAGTTGTTATAGCCTGTCCTGAGTATTACTGCATTGCATGGTCATGATGCACCTATCTTAAGTATTTGGCTTGATTATTTGGCTTGAACATTTGGCCTGAACAGTTAGCGCTAAGGCATGACCAGCAATTAGCCAGTATCAGGCCAGCACGCTGCTGTTTGAGTCATTATGCCTGTTTCAGTATAACCACTATGCATAGTGTAGCCCCTTTGCTGGCGTGGCATAGAGGTTGCTTCTTTTATTTCTTATAAAACACCGTGTAACGATGCAGAGCTGATCTCAATACCGAGGTTGGTTCATCCAGAATGAGCAGTGCCGGGTTTTGTAGCAAGCAGCGTACGATTTCTACCCGTTGCCGCTCCCCAACCGATAAACTATGGACAGTGCGTTTGGGATCAAGCGGCAGGCCATATTTTTCCGATACCTCAATCACCCGGGCTGACAGTGCCGCCAGCTCAAATTTTCCCTCGAGTCCCAGCGCGATATTTTCCGCCACGGTCAGGGTTTCAAACAGGGAAAAATGCTGATACACCATGCCAATTCCTATGCGGCGCGCTGCTGCCGGGCTCTCAATGCTGACTGAACGGCCATTCCAGATGATTTCACCCTCATCAGCTGTGGCCGCGCCATAAATGATTTTCATCAGGGTACTTTTGCCTGCCCCGTTTTCACCCAGAACCGCATGAATTTCGCCCACCCCCACCTTTAAACTGATATGGTCATTGGCAAGCAGCGCGTTATAGCGTTTGGTGATATTGACCAGTTCCAGACGCGGCGGTGCGTTTTCAGCAATGGGGTGCTGTGCTGTAGTAATTTCACCTATAAGCGGATTTTTAGTGCAATCAGCGCTGTTCATGTTTAAAACTTCTCCAACGTTCACCAGCCTTTTGCAATTGCTAAATACATTGCCAGCCAGGGCTGGCTGCCAATCAGGCTGCGTGTGGTCTGGCACTCACCATTTTTGGGGTAGGCCTGTCGGCGTTCATCGGGCAAAGCTTTGTCAGTACCAGTTTGCCCGGTTTACAGCCGTTAAGCATTCCCGGCCTGTCTACAATTCCCTTTATTGGCCCGGTTCTATTTCACCAAAACTATGTGGTGTACCTGTCGATGATTGTGCTGTTGCTGGTCTGGTGGGTATTGGCAAAAACCCGTTTGGGGCTACTGCTCAAGGCAGTGGGCGAGTCGCCAGAGTCAGCACATGCCATGGGCTACCGTGTACTAGCCATCCGCTATGGTGCGGTACTTTTTGGGGGGGCGATGGCCGGAATTGGCGGGGCATTTTTATCTACGGTCTATACGCCGCTCTGGGTAGAAAACATGGTGGCAGGTCGTGGCTGGATTGCCATTGCACTGGTGGTATTTGCAACATGGAAGCCGCTGCGCCTGATGCTCGGGGCTTATTTGTTTGGTGGAGTGACCATCCTGCAATTTCATGCGCAGGCATTGGGGGTTGAGGTGCCTGTCGAGTTACTGGCGGCACTGCCGTATCTGGCAACCATTATAGTGCTGGTGATGATTTCCCGTGACCATAAATTATTGCGGATGAATCTCCCGGCATCACTCGGCAAATCATTTTTGCCTTAAACTGGCAAAAATCATTAGTTAAACCGCAAGCGTGCACACTACCTTATGGCATTGCAGCAAAATATTGGGTTGACTCGGCAGAGTTCATTTTGCCAAATTGATGAGTGAGCTGAATCCGTTGCATAGGCCAGAGGCATTTGAGCGTATCATCAGGTAGGGCAGCCCATTCAAACCAATAACGGCAAGTCAATACAAACTTGCCGCTTTGGTCAGTAAAAACCAGTAGTTTTCATTGAGGCGCTGTTTTCATTAAGACGTAGTTTGCCGCTGCGCTTGTATACACAGGATTAAAACTTCGGTGGAATTACTCCGGTGACATGGGTTTAAACTGAGCATGGGTTTAAACTTAGCAACGATTTAAACTTAGTAACGATTTAAATTTAGCAGCATATCAGCACAAATCTTAATGTTCCCAAGGATAGCAGACGAGCTAGATGTTGCTTTTATTGTCTTTGCGGCCAACCGTAAACAGAAAACGGCCGATGCAAACCAGCTTGTCATCAAGCAGTAACTGAACGGATACTGTGGTAATGCGCCGGCCAGCACGAACAATGCTGGGTATGGCCTGCAAAGTTCCCTTAAACGCTGGCCGCAGGTAATCAAAGGTCATTGTCGAGCATAAGGGAAGCGTAGCATCGCCGCGCTGACGGGCCAGATAGGCTGCTGCAGCCACTTCACCAAAGCTTGCAAGAATGCCACCATGAAAGGTTCCAATCATGGGATTGCCGATATGCGAATCACGGAAATCCATAAAGTAGCGTGTTTCTCCATTTTGCAGTTCTTCGCGAAAACCCAGAAACTCGACAAACGGCTCGTCATACAGGCTCAGGGCCGCGGTGCCGGGTGTATCGGCGCTGTTGTGCTTTACAATACTCATATCAGTGGTCTCGCACTTCATTGTCAAAGGCAGGCCCCATTGTGCCAATAGCAAAAGAGCCAGCCGCTGTTGCCAGCAGTTCGCCACTTTCTTCTGCAAACGCACGGCCGGTAATAAAGGCAACTGTATCTGTCCTGCCGATGCAATCCACTACAGCCTTTAAACCCATTGCCGCGGGAATGCTACGTAGAAAATCGACACGCAAATCAATGGTGGCAATTGGTTCCAAAGAGCGCAATGATGAAAAAATAGACAAGCCGCACGTGGTATCAAGCAGTGTTACCAGGGCTCCCCGGTGCAGCGCACCCTTACGGTCCGCCAGTTGTTCAGAGAAGGGCATGCTCATTTCGGCATGACCATTGCTCACGGCGCCGACATTAATATTGAACATATTGAACAACGCATGATTCGTCCCAAAAAACGCTTTAGCCATCGTAAGATGTGTCGCGTTATTACCGTCCATTGTTGACTCCCGCCATTTCTGACTAATTGAATTACAAAAAAATTAACGGCACGTTTCAGAGTGCAAGGGCGGCATCTACATAATTGCGCTCTGTCTGCATGACCGCAAAAATTGCCGCTTCAATGGCAGCATGCGGAAAGTCCGGGCTTTCAGAAGCCGATTTCAGGCACATGGCTAAAGCAGTCCATGTTTTTTCACAAGCCCGCATTAACAACGGCAACTGCTGCTGCTGTACACCGGCGTTATAGTGAATCGCCTCATCAAGGAACTCGGCATACATTTTCCGGAACCCGCCGCCACCTGTTCCACGCTTCTCGATGACCTGATAGGCAAAGCGGGTGGTCCAGTGCCAGTCACCTGTGCTGCCCCAGCGCCCAAGGTCATCTAGCCAGGTTTGCAGGGCCGATAGACCCCCTGTGGCTAATGAGCTGGCATTGTCACGGATGACCTGGGTGATTATCTCGGGCGTAATGTGCCCTTGAAATGCGTTCGGGGTGAACATGTTGCCATGATGAATAAACGGCGGCTGCGTAGAAAATCGCGCGCGCGTGAGAGCCTGTTCGCTCACGGACAGCACATCAGGGCGCTCAGTGTCAGTAACCAGAATCTCGCCCGTCTCTGGGTTTTTCGACCAGGCCGCAATGGCGTGACCGGGAAAGTGAGTGGTGCTGTTAAAGTAAGGCAGGTAAAAAATATCTGTCAGCAGCAGGGTGGGGCGTCCCGCATCCAGGCAGTTGCCAAGCGCTACGGCTGCCAACTCGGGGGAATCGAAAGTTTGCCATTCAAAAGGTATGCCCAGGCTTTGAAATACGCGTGCTTCAAATCCCAGGGAACGCACATGCACTAAAAATGGCACAGGGGCATCCGCCGCTAGCTCCAGGTAAGTCACCCCAAGCCCTGAACCTAATCCAAGGCACATGGCCTCAGAAATAGTCAGCCCATTAAATTCAAGCAGGTCACGAATTGCAGAGCTGCCACAATGTCTCCCGATGGCATGGGTAATTTGAACATCCCGTTTCTTCACAGGTTTTTTGCCTCGTCGTGAAAATCCATATTAAGTATGCCTCTTGTCATCATTTGCCATATGGCATCAGCGATTTGTTCAAGATTGTACTTTCCATTGTCCTTATACCAGGTGGCCGCCCAATTGATGGCGCCTAGGCCAATAAGCCTTAACAGATCCACATCCACATCCTTACGGATAAAACCCTGAGTCTTCAGCTCATTTAGGATGGCGTGCCAATATTGTTCGTATCGGTCTCGTTCGGCGATCATCTGCTCACGTGCGGCACCATGGAGCGAGCGCCACTCAAACAAAAGCACATATACCATATCATCACCAGACATGAGTACATTAAGATGGGCGTGCAGTGCCGATTTCATTTTTTTTAGAGGATCCTGGATCATTGAGGTTGCTTCAATGATCCCGTGGATAGTTCTTTCAATGGCCAGCTGCATCATATCAACCAGAATATCATCCTTACTGCGATAGCGATAATGAAGGCTGCCGGGAAGAATGCCGCAAGCCCTTGCAATTTCTCGGACGCTTGCACGCTCAAAACCCTTTTCCCGGAACAGCCTGGCAGAGGCAGCGAGCACTCTTTCGCGGTCTGTAACCTCGACTCGAGCAGATTCTCGACTTAACACGGCTTCACTCATACTATGGTATCAGACCAATATAATACTCGATTTAGTCGTGTAAAATCTTCCAGCACTTCTGCTTATTTTATGCTGCCGCCGCAATTGGAATGTTAAAAACAATTCGCGAAGCTTCCATGGGGTCCTGATGCTTGTCATATTCTGCCAGCCAGGCACTGACTTTTTCCGGGATACCTGTATCAGCAGGGTGGAAGCCCGGTTTAAACCAGTCCAGATAGCGTGGAATAAGTCTGGTAATCAGGCCACGTGGCCCATACAGCCGATAAAACCCTTTGGCAAGCACTAAGGGCTGACCTTGCATTTTATCAACCTTTAGCATATGCCAAAGCACCGAGCCCACAACGGCATGCACTAGCACAGTGCCTACAATCAGGGCGGACGTGCGTATGAAATAGCCACCACCTGCTGCTTTTTCATACACATCAAAGGCCACCGCCTTGTGTTCGACTTCTTCTACACCGTGCCACATGTACATGGCGCGCATGGCGGGATGGGCGTTCTTGAACATCTCACCTTCATCGTCCATAAAGCCTTCGCCCAGTGTGGCGGTAATGTGTTCAAAGGCAGCTGTCATGGCCAGCTGATACTTGGCAGGCAGGTGTTTCTGGAATACCTGAATAAAAAGCTTTAATCGGGATATGACTTTTTCGACATGAATGCCCTGCGCCTGCATCACAGCATTATACTGGTCATGCACGATACCGTGTTGGGCTTCCTGACGGAAAAAGTTTTTGATATCTGCTCTGAGCGTGGGATCGGTGACCTGATTTTCATAGTTGCGTACCGACTGAATAAAAAACCGCTCGCCATCGGGGAAGTGAATAGAAAGCGCGTCAAAGAAACGCGTCAAAACAGGATCGCCATCGTTCCAGAAAACGGGAACGTCACTTAAGGCAAACCGCGGCTTGCGCGGCTGAATAGTCATTAGATGCGTCATGGTAAAGGTCTCCTTTAAAGCGATTAAACGGACGTAGACCTGCTATCAGCTTTGCCCTCAGGGGCGAGACAGGTCATGAGTTACCGTCTGAACCAAAGTCAGACTGACTGCTCGGTCAAGTTCAAATTAGCACTATATTGGTCAATTGACCAAATGTCAAACCCGCCTTCGTCAGCACTGCGTTATAAATCTGTACAGGAACTCTGGCTGATGCAGAGTGCAGGCGATATGAGTTGTGTTAACGGCCGGTCAGTGCACCCAGAAGATTTTTTGCTTCGGAATGGCTCATGTATTTCGGCACGGCATAGGTGCCATGCGCCTCGGCAAATGCAGCATTTGCCATGGCTTCAAAGTCGCTGCTGTTCATGCCGGGAATACGCGTATCAATGTTTAACTCAACAAGCAGTGCCTTGACATGGGCGATAAGGGCGTCAGTTGCTTTTGCATCACTAACGCTGGCCTCAGCGAGGCCAGTCTGCCGGGCCAAAGCTGCCAGGCGCTGGCGTGATGCCTTGCGGTTAAACTCAAGGATATGCGGCATCACAATTGCATTTGCGCGGCCATGGGGGATGCCATAGTAGGCGCCGAGCTGGTGTGCAATGGCATGAATATAGCCAAGACCTGCCTGATTTAGCGCCAGACCTGCATAATGGGAGGCCAGGGCCATGGCTTCGCGTGCATTCAGGTTGTTGCCATCACGCCAGGCCAGTGGCAGGTTTTCAAAAATCAGGCGAATTGCTGCACCCGCGTAATAGTCACTTTCTGGCGAAGCAAATTCACTGACCCAGGCCTCCAGTGCATGGGTTAAGGCATCAAGGCCGGTATCGGCCGTCACGGAACGTGGCATGCCCTGCATGATTTTTGGATCCAGCGCAGCAGCAAGCGGCACCAGCTTCGGGTCAATGACCAATCCTTTCTGGTGGGACTGGTTGTCAGAAAGTACTGCGCCGATACTGACTTCCGATCCCGTTCCTGCGGTGGTGGGTATGACAAACAAGGGTAGTGAGCGCTTGCTGCCCTTGAATATGCCAATCAGTTCTTGTGGGGTTTTTTTGTTGGTGGCTGCCAGGGCAATGACCTTGGCTGCATCAATCGATGAGCCGCCACCGACGGCCAGCACACTGTCGCAATGAGACGACTGTAGTACTGACAGCCCGTCTTCAACCACACGAATGGTAGGGTCAGGGCTAACCCCGGAAAACACCGAGGTCTGGATACCATGCTGTTTGAGCGCCTTCTCCAGCGGCTGGATCAAACCCAAGTCATACAGGATTTGATCAGTAACAATCAGCACATGACTGACCCCGAGATGGGAGATGGTTGAGCACAGCCTGAGTGCCGAATCGGGGCCGACCAGGACAAGAGGACGCGGGACAGGCACAATGCGGATAACCAGTTTAAGCGCAGCCAGCTGTGCTTTTGCCTTTAGGATAGTGGTCAGGATTGCCATGAAATTTTCCAGTCAGTGGTTTACGTGTATTTAAGTGTTTGGATGAAAATGCCCCGAGTTGCTAATCAGCTCAAATCAGGGCTGTTGCTTTAGCAGAAGCACAAACTACGCTGCTTCGTGATCCAGTTCTTGCACCATTTGCTCGCCACTCACTTCCGGCGCGGCCTGACCGGAAAAGTAAATGCCCAGGCCTGCTTTTTCATAGTGCGGGCGAATGCGGTCAGACAGCAGGCCAATTTCCCGGATATTTGGCACCAGCCGGGTAAACATGGTTTTGCGGAAACGCTGCATGCCTGGTGAGTTCATGATCAGTTGGCGCCATTGATCCCTGCTCACGCTGGTTCCGTCAAACCATTCTTCATAGACTTCATAAGCCATAAACCGGTTACGCATCAGAAGTGCCACTTCATAGGCCCAGTCTTCGCGCTCATTCCGTTCTGATTTGGAGATGCCGTAATTGATGTGTTCTTTGAGTGCCAGCACCCCGTAATGAACGTGCCGCGCTTCATCCTGAATCACGTATTTTAGCAATTCCTTGAGCAACGGTTCTTTGGTGCTTTGATACAAAAAGCCAAAGGCGCCCAGTGCCAATCCCTCAACCATGATCTGCATGCCAAGAAATTTCAGGTCCCAGCGCGAATCTGTCATCAAGGCATCGATAATGACAAACAGGTTGTCGTTGATGTGATACATTTTGCCCAGTTTTTCAGTTAGATAGCGATGGAAAACCTCGACATGACGGCCTTCATCCATAACCTGAGTGGAACCATAGAGCTTTCCATCAAAAAAGCTTACAGATTCGGTCACCTGTGCGGCAGCCAGCAAGGCGCCCTGCTCACCATGCAGAAACTGGGACAGCATCCAGCTGGACATGGAGTGCACCATGCGTGGCTGGTCCTTGCTGTCCAGCCTGATGCCCAGTGCTGTGGCAGCATTCAGGTCAATAAGGTCCAGGGGAGCGATGGGCAGGTCGGGATTTAATGGATCCACCGGGGTATGCCAGGGTAAATCAGAACCATTCCACTGGCCGCGTTTGGCGCGCTCATAAAGCGCATGCATTTCAGGATGGTCATGCGGGTAGGCCCAGTTGAAATGTGCGGCATGGGCTGCCGGCATGTCGGTGGTATCACTACGCTTGCCCACACTAAAAAGCAGCCCACGCACGGCAGAGGGCGCTATGGCGCGCATGACACTAGGGCTTTTCATCGATGCAAAAATGTCGGCGGCTTCCATAAGGCCATCGACACGGTTTTTGAGGTGGCCAGGTAAAATGTTTCGAATGCTATCAAGGGGAGTGTTCATGAGATGTCTCCGGTGGGGGTGATAGGGCTTGG
Source organism: Alkanindiges illinoisensis DSM 15370 (assembly GCF_000619845.1). Taxonomy (GTDB): domain Bacteria; phylum Pseudomonadota; class Gammaproteobacteria; order Pseudomonadales; family Moraxellaceae; genus Alkanindiges; species Alkanindiges illinoisensis. The sequence continues at coordinate 100,214 of NZ_JHUX01000009.1, forward strand.
GGGGTCAACTTCAAACGTAACGGCAGTCAAGGGCCGGCTGATGCACGCCAATGCGTAATGGGCCTTGCGTTCCTCCGGCATCAGACAATTCGGTTCATCCATGTCAACTTCGCCGTTAAGAATTTTCACGCGACAGCGCCCATTCAGCCAGCCAAGAATTAACCTTTTCTGGGATTTCGGTGTCGCTAGGATGGAAACCTGGCTTAAACCAGTCCAGATAGCGTGGAATAAGTCTGGTAATCAGGCCACGTGGTCCATAGAGGCGATAAAATCCCTTAGCAAGCACCAATGGCTGACCTTGTAGTTTGTCAATTTTCAACATATGCCAAAGAACTGAGCCAACCACCGCATGTACCAGTAGCGTTCCGATAATCAAAGCAGATGCGCGGGTGAAATACCCCCCACCTGCCGCTGTTTCGTAAACATCAAAGGCTACTGTTTTGTGTTCGACTTCTTCTACCCCATGCCACATGAACATGGCACGCATTGCGGGATGAGCATTCTTGAACATCTCACCCTCACCCTCCATAGCACCCTCGCCTAGTACAGCAGTAATATGTTCAAAGGCAGCTGTCATGGCCAACAGATACTTGGCGGGCAGGTGTTTTTGGGAGAGCCGAATAAATAATTTGAATCTTGCGATGACCTTTTCGACATGAATGCCTTGCGACTGCATCACCGCATTATACTGGTCATGCACAATGCCATGTTGCGCTTCTTGGCGAAAAAAGTTTTTGATATCTTCTCTCAGTTTAGGATCTGTGACCAGATCCTGATAGTTACGCACCGACTGAATAAAAAAACGCTCTCCATCGGGGAAGTGAATAGAAAGTGCATCAAAGAAGCGTGTTAACACCGGGTCACCGTCGTTCCAAAAAACTGGAACATCACTTAAATCAAACCGCGGCTTACGTGGCTGGATATTGATCATATGAGTCATGGCGAGAGTTTCCTTGTAAAGGCATCGAATGTCTGTAAACCTGCTATCACATTTGACCTTGAGCAATATTTTTCACCTTGGTCAGGCACAGCAAATATCACACAAGAATTCAACGGGTATTGGTCAAATGACCAAATGCATATTTTGAATATATATTGGTCGATTGACCAAATGTCAAGCCTGTCCTCAAAATTTGATAGAATGAGTTAACAACGCAGCAGGTGAGCCAGATCATCTTTGACATCGAATATAGCTACCAGACCTTTTGGCAGAGGTGTTTTTTTAATGTTAGTTTTTTTACATTAGAGTGTGTTGACGTTTGAAAATATTGATTGCAAATTGGAGGCAGACTCAGAGAATTAAAGCTCTCCCCATCCGAGTCCACCATGCCACGCTTTATGCTGAACGACCAACATTGAGCAAAGATTTCTCCTATGCTCAAGCAACAGGACATTGATCACAAACCAAATTTACGGCTCACCGTAGAAGCCATGCTCTACAGAATGTGGGTGAAATGTCCATGGCTAGACCTACCTCCTGACTGAGTTTGGTCAGCAGCCTAATCTCTACAAAAGATACAACGACTGGTCAGCAAAAGGTTTTTTCCAAAGCATACTCAGGGTTTTATCTACTGACTCTGATATAGAGTAGGGGTTATGGATAGCAATTACGTCAAGGCACATCAACATAATGCACGTGCTGCAACTCACGATCAGGAGGCGATTGGCTTAAGTCGAGGTAGCAAGACAAGTAAGATCCATCTTGCCGTAGATGGGTATGGATTACCCATCGTGTTTGCGATCACGGGTGGTGAATTACACAAAGCCAAAGCTGCACCTGACTTGCTCTCACAGGTATCTATCGATGCCATTCTGATTAACATCTGAATCAGCGTAATGCAAATCTAGCCTGATGTAGTTTTAAGCTACCCCATCAACGCCTGTACCGCAATCGACTCATCCGCCAACCGCAGTGGATCGACCGCCGTACCAGCCGTGATCAGCTTTTTGCTTAGCATAAACTCCTGCGGACGATTCACACAATCCGCCGCAATCAGGCGACCCGCCTGCAAATAAAACGCTGCAAAGCTACGCCTTTGCTGCACATCACCCCGAATCACGATCTGATCATACCCCTGACTGAGTCCCGCAATCTGCAACTTTAGATCATACTGATCTGACCAAAACCAAGGCAAACTCTTCGAGGTCCGCTGTAAGCCACACAAGGTCGCCGAGGCAATTTTGGCCTGTTCATTGGCGTTTGGTACCGACTCCAAGCGCATCCGCCGCTGATAAATCGGATTAAACGCATTGGCACAATCCCCGATGGCCACAATCTCTGGCGCACTGGTACGGCAATACTCATCAATCACAATACCATTGTCCACCTGCAAGCCCGCGTCCAGCGCCAACTCGATATTCGGTACAACCCCGACCCCGATGATCACCAGATCTGCATCGAACATCGAACCATCGGCACACAGCACCGCTTGCGCCCGCCCCTCACCCGTGATCGCCGTGACCGACACACCGGTATGAATCGTCACACCCTGTTCGCGATGAATCCGCGTATAAAAGTCCGACACTTCCGGTGCAGTTACCCGCTGCAAAATCCGCTCGGCGGCTTCCAAGACCACCACCTGCATGCCCTGCTCGGTCAATGCGGCGGCTGTTTCAAGACCGATATAGCCACCACCGATCACCACTGCTTTGCCGTTGGGTTGTACAAATGGCTGGATAGCCTGTACATCGCTGATATTTCTAAGATAATGCACACCTGCCAAATCAGACCCAGCCAGCGACACCGTCCTGACTCGTGCACCGGTACACAGCGCCAACTGGTCATACGCAAGCGTACTGCCATCTTGTAGTGTCACGCTGCGCGCTGCCCGATCAATCGCAACCACCCGCCCGTGCCGAAATTCGATCTGATTTTTTTGATAAAAAGCGGCTGGCCGAATCAATAACTCATCGACCAGTTGTGCACCGCATAAAAAGGTCTTGGACAACGGCGGTCGATGATACGGCAAATACGGCTCATCGCCGATCACCACAATCTCGCCCTGCCAGCCATCTGGCCGCAGACTTGCCGCCAACTGCGCCGCAGCATGACTTGCGCCAATGATGACGATTGTTTGCATATGAATTCACTCAGTTCATGGTTGATGCACAGCATCAATTGTTGCCGACGACAGTTGCAAAATGCCTCTGTCGCCTATTTTGATACCTACGCTTTGGCAGTCAGTTTGACCATCATCTTGGCATAGCCGCGCACAAAGTTAGACTGCACCAACTCTGGCTCACCCAATACCTCAATATTGTCGAAGCGAAGCAATAACTCCTCCCACAGAATCCGCAACTGCATCTCGGCCAAGCGATTGCCCATACAGCGATGCACACCAAAGCCAAATGACAAATGATTGCGTGCACCTTTACGATCAATCAAAAACGCATCTGGCTGTTCAATCACCCGCTCGTCACGATTGCCCGAGGCATACCACATTAAGATCTTGTCGCCCTTACGGATGGTTTGGCCGTGCATCTCGATGTCTTGCTTGGCGATGCGACGCATATACGCCAGTGGGGTCTGCCAGCGAATGATCTCGGACACCATATTTGGAATCAGGCTCGGTTGGTTTTTCAGTTTGACAAACTGCTCAGGAAACAGGTTCAGCGCATATACCCCGCCGGTCATGGAGTTCCGCGTGGTGTCATTCCCACCGACAATCAGCAAGGCCAAATTGCCCAAAAACTCCATCGGACGGTGAATCAAATCCTTGGTATCGTCATTGCTCAGCATTAAGCTAATCAAATCAAATCCCATCGGCTCACCTGCCGCTTGCTGAGCCGCCTTGGCATGCCACAGCGCGGCAAACTGCTTGGCCATATCAGCGGCGGCATTAAAAAGCACATCGTTGTCGCTAATCTCACCGCCCGTGGCTTCTGCGCTGCCCGCCAACGTATCAGACCAGTACACCAGCTTGTGCCGCTGTTCATACGGAAAATCTAACAAGGTCGCCAGCATGCGTGCGGTGATTTCTTTGGACACCCGCTCCACCCAATCAAACGGCGTATCGAGCGGCAAATCATCCAAAATCTCTTGTACCCGACTGCGGATCAGCCCTTCCATTTCTTTTAAATTTTTCGGTGCGACCACACCTTGTACCGCTTGACGCTGCACATCGTGCTTAGGCGGATCCATTGCAATAAACATTTCCACATCCAGTCCGGCGGGCGGCTTGCCAATCACAATCACCGGTTCCGCCGAAAACAGCTCGTGGGATTTGTCCACGAACACAATATCGTCATAACGGGTAATCGACCAAAATGCACCGAATGGACTGCTTTTTTGGTAATGAACAGGACGCTCGTCGCGTAGCCGCTTAAAGTATGACTGCCATTGATGCTGTCGATATAAAAACGGATTGCTCATATCGATGTCTTCGAGCTTGAGCGTGGCAACATCGGGGATTGGCTTTTCTACAAAATCAGGGAACGGTTGCGCCTGTGTCACCCGTTGCTTGACCTTTTGGAACACCTGCATGCCTTTCACTTGTAAATGCATGGGTATCGGCAGCAGGGCTGAAATTTGGTTTAGTGTGGCTTGCATGTTTTTCATGATTCATTCCTCAATGATGATGCTTAACAGCTGTTGAAATCTGCCGTCACTACATTTGAAACTCAGGCAAATGCACCACCATGCCATCCATTGCATCGGACAATTGAATCTGGCACGCCAAACGAGACGACGCCGTACCTTCTGGTACCATCTCTAGCATGCGCGCCTCTTCGTCATTGGGCTGTCCTGTCGCCGCCAGCCAAGCACCGTCAACGATCACATGACAGGTTCCACAAGCACATTCGCCACCGCAATCTCCATCAATGCCGGATACGCCGTGATCGATAGCCAGTTGCATCAGCGACTTGCCCGCTTCGATGTCAAGTACGGTGGCGGTACCGTCATACTCGATCAATGTAATTTGACCCATTATTACTACTCCTGTGTGGTATACGGTTGCTGGTGACGCCGATGAAAATAGCCATCCCTCTTTACTCATAATAGACATGTATCCATACTGCTTACAGGTCTCTTGTTGACAATATAGGGTCATTAAAAGACGATTATGGCGCTGTAGCCCCATCGTCGATTGCATTTTTCTAGTCGATGTTCTTTCATACTGGTCTGTTATTGAGGTGTTTGAGCCATGTTGCATCCAAGTCTGCTGACTGGTCTCGCCAGTACAAGTGAATCTGCTAATATCCCCTGTAGCTATACCCGTCTGATTGGCCGAGAGCTGGACTTGCAGGCGCGTGACCTACCTAAACTATTAAAATTCACCACGCTGACCGCTGAACAACTGATGCGTGACGACACGATGATCACGGCCAGCCAACAGATTCAAATCTTACAAAATAGCTTGGAGTTGTCCGCATCCGATCAGTTTGGCTTGCGTTTAGGGCAGCGGCTCACGCCGTCAACACATGGCTCGATGGGCTTTTTAATCAATAGCAGCCCGAACTTATTGGCCGTGTTACAAGCGTTTCAAACTTTTTTGCCGACCCGTATGAGTTTGATTAGGCTCGAAACACACACCAATGCTGAGTGGACGACCTGCTTGATTTTCTTTGAGCAGACCTTGAGTCATGCAGTACATCGGCTACTGTCCGAAACTGTTGCGGTGATTTTTTCGGAATGTGCCGAATTTATTGTTGGACGACCGCTGACCGAGGCGGTGATTCAGTTTAGCCATCCCGCCCCCGATCATCATGCCTGTTACGCGGATTATCTTGCCGGTACCTATCAGTTTGATCAGCCACAACTGTCGATCCGAGTGCCGACCGAGTTGTGCTTGATTGCCAATGCATCCGCGCAGCACGATAGCTATCTGCTGGCGATGCAACAATGCGAAATGATCCTCAACCGGCTCAAGACCCAACAACACAGCACCACCTACCAAGTGCAAAAAGCCATGCTGTCCTATCCGCTCGGGCAACTGAGTGAAGAGGATCTGGCTGCAGCCTTGTTTATGAATAAGCGTACGCTGGCCAGACGTCTGGTCAAAGAGAACACGAGTTACCGGCTGATTCGAGATCGGATTTTATCTGAGAAAGCCAGTAGTTATTTACATGACCCTCAAATATCGGTCGAGGCAATTGCCAGCTTACTGAATTACCACGACTCTGCTAATTTTCGGCGCGCGTTTAAACGCTGGTTTGGTGTATCACCAAGTGCTTATCGGCGAAAAATCACCCATCGGCAAGAAGAAAATGACCTGAGAGAATGAGGTTGTTCGTATGATTGTTAATACGTTGAAACATCAATACGCCCTAGAAAAATACCTTAAAACGCTATGTCAGAGATGGCAATCATATGGCAGCCCTCCACTTCCAATCCGATAACCTCAACTCAACCCAACGCTTGCAACCCGCTGTGAACTCTGTAGAGGTTTTAATTCCCATTGCAGCCCATCCACCGTCAATGTCTTCAGTTAGGGGTCGTCTCAGGAAACGGAAAATATAGCACGCTAAGGATTTTCACTCCGACTTCTTTTAACGATATCCAACACGGTATTTTTGCTTAGATTGACCAGCCGACCGACTTGTCGATAAGAGTGTCCAGCAGACACCAACTCCAACACTTTAGGTGCCAGACGATCTGACTTGGTACGTTGACCAGGACGACGACCAAACACAACGCCCCGCGCTTGTGCCGCTGCTACACCAGAGCGCACACGTTCACGTAGTAAATCTCCCTCAAACTCTGCTAATGCAGACATCACAGAAGCCATGAGCTTTCCCTGAGATGTGGAAAGGTCAAACTGCAAACCTGTTTGTGCCACCAGAGATACCCCGAAATGCCCAAGAT
>NZ_JHUX01000010.1 GCF_000619845.1 Alkanindiges illinoisensis DSM 15370
CGATGCAGGCCTGGACTACTACAACCATAACCTCGATACCTCACGCCAGCATTACAGCAATGTGATCACCACCCGCAGCTTTGATGACCGCCTGCAAACTTTAGAGCATGTGCGTAACAGTGGCATGAAAGTGTGTAGTGGTGGCATTTTAGGCTTAGGTGAGCAGCAAAGCGACCGCATCAGCTTATTGCATGAACTGGCCACCCAGCCCATCCATCCCCAGTCAGTACCCATCAATATGCTGGTGCCGATTGCAGGCACTCCCCTTGCAGATGCCCCCAAGGTGAGTGTGATCGAATGGGTCAGAACCATTGCCACTGCCCGTATCCTGATGCCCAAGAGTTATATTCGCCTGTCTGCAGGTCGTGAAGGCCTGACCGATGCTGAGCAGGCGCTTTGTTTTCAGGCGGGTGCCAATTCGTTTTTCTCTGGTGAGCAATTGCTGACCACGCCCAATGCAGGTGAAAGCCGTGATGCAGTTTTATTTGCACAACTGGGCATTACCAAGGAAAAAGCCAGGCTGGATGTTAAAGCGGCCGCTGTTGATGCGATGAGTGCCTGAATTTTTATCAGGATAAGCATGTTGCTAGTGCAATAAAAATCCACTAGGGACTGTTTGCTATTTAATCCTATCGTTTTATATAGTTATTTTCTGTCACTTCCACATCATCCTATATCTGCTCTCCTGGTTTATGATCACCCCAGCCAAGTATATTTTCCTAAGATAAATAAATGAAATCTCTTATAGGAAAATGAATTATGGAGTTAGAAATGCATTCGGAAATTTTCTTTAAAAACTCAGTAATATCTCATTTGGAATTTGTTAATAATAGAGATATTATTAAATTTGTAAGCACTGATAATGAGCATTCATCATTAGGAGAATTAATTTGTGAGAAAATAATTTCCTTTAATTATATCTATGATTTCGAAGAGGACTATTATTTATCTAGCATTTTTATATTTGGTGTTAAAATTATAAAGTTAAATAACTTCTTTGAAGTAATTTTTGATATGCTGGAAATATTTAACATCAAATGTAAAAATTGTAATATAGTAGAAGTAACCTAAATATTAAAATAAATAATACTTAAGCTAAAAATGAGCTATCTAAAATATTGGTCAGTAAATTAGGTAGCTTATTTTTCTTGTTAGATTCTAGTTGCACATGCGGATAATGGTCCGATCAATATGGTCGATATAACTGAGTATTATAATAAATTTATTAATTCTAAGGCTTCAAGTAGACAAGAAATAGCTTTAGCATTAAATTGAGAAAGAGTCAGATTTCTGGAAAATAAAGGCCCTGCTCCTGGTCAAGCTGGTGCTAATACGAAACATGATTATATGACCCCATTTAGGGAGGCTATAAAAAATGGAAGTAAATAAAAAAGATGCTTTACTGATACTAAATGGTTCAGAACCATACGTTATTCTGGATGATATTACTGATGCTAAAATTAAATCATTTAATTGCAAATTAGGATATTGTCCATGGATAGCACAACCAGAGTTACTGGTTAGAGCAAATCTTCTGATTGGATTAACGTATATAATACCTGATCAATATATGTTGCATGTTTTAAAATGGGTTGAAGAGTTAAAGAGTGCCCATGTAAAGGTAAGTAAGATTGTATCTAAGAAATACTATAAGATTGAAGACTATTCTAATCAATATATGTTTGAAGTTTACTGGATACTTCAAGAGCCAGATGCAAAGGAAGGGTTAGCATTGACAGAAGATTTTTGGCTGCTATCACAAAATAGCGATGAAGATTCTTTAAATAATGTATTTGCTATAGGATTGAGTAATCCACATGAAGTTGCACAGGATCATGATTTGGAATGGAAAACTGAACTTATTAAATCCTAATATGAATTTAACACCTATACCTTGTTCATTTTTTCGTGAAAAATCACTTTGTCATGGCGAGATGTGCTTTGGGGATATAAACATCAATTAGTTAGTTGGCAAACTTTTATAGCAATTGCTAATGATCGATTGATGTTGGGTTCACTTAATCCCATGGAAATAGATCTTTCTATAATTACCAAGGAAGATACCTTTCGAATCAATAAATTAGTTCATGTATTAGCCAATAGAGAGGAGATTGACCCTGAAGATAATAGCGAGCAAAAATGGCTATTCATATTACTTTCTTGGTTATATGAGAATAGAAGTAATATTGTTGATCCTTTAGCAAAAGTTTAATCTATTTATGCAGACTTTGATTATCCTTCTGAGATAGAGGAATTCATCAGTTATATGCCTTTAACTGATGGATGCAATCCTAATCAACACACTAAAGAAGAAAATAAAAATAGATTATTTTCAAAGTAGAAAGAATATCTTTTGCTGACAGAAGAATGTTTCAAAGGCAAAAATTAAGAAGTCTATTAAACGTTTGTATTCTGGCTTAGTAGGTAATTCGGAACGGTAGTTTCCGGATTACTTGCTGAAATAGTGATAACTCTTTTTCTGGTTTATTAGATCCTAAAAGGTAAACACAATATGTCATTAGTAAATGAATTTAAAATTGATTTTATAAGTAGCGTGGAGTTTGAGTGGCTTGCGGTAGAAGTTTTATTTCGCGGGCAAAGATTAATGCAATTAAATCGAGAAAAAGGTATTGAAAATATTGAGATAGAATTTTTAACAGATATCTATCTTTTACCAGGAACAGTAGAAATGAAGTTTTCACTAGAAGATTTTATTTATATAATACACGAAGCAAAACAAGCATTAATATTAGCTTATGAGCAAGCTGATTATTTAAAGTAACCGGATCATAGAGAGTTTGATTCATAGGAAGGAAGTAACTCAGTCTATTCAGCAAATGATCTGGTTAACAAAATAGATTCTGATGATAGGCTCTCAACTTTAATTGCTATAGGTATTGTATCAGCTATAGACAGCATTATTGATGGAGTGCCACCTCAGTTAAAGGGAGCAAGAACTGCTGGTGGGATTGCAAAGAGTATGGAAGAAGGGCTAGTTATGTAAATGCTAAATCTTTAGTTAGAACTCATGCTATTTCTGGAAAAAACTATATTGTTGATGGACATCATAGAGCTGCCGCTGCTCGTAGCCTAAATGAAGAGATTCCTATTCGGTATAATAATATCAGTGAGATTAATAATCCTGTATATAATTCTGCTGATAAAATACTAAACAGTACTAAAGAGACTAGTTCTACACTATACAGGTCAACTAAATATGGAAGAAATTAACTTACAGGATGATTTTACTGGTTTTATTAATTTATTTATTTCGAGCAGCAAATGGGCGATTACAGAATTCTATTCTGCTCTTGGAACTAACGATTTAAGAGAAGCTTACGATAGGTTAAATTTAAAGAGAGAAGATACCATAAATGGCATCTTCTACTCCTTTCATGGAAATGGTATTTTTTTAAAATTAAAATCTATGACTATTGATATTGATTTTTTACCAAATTATAGCTTAGGCGGTTTTGATGCATCGAGGTTATCAACCTTCTATGAAGAAAACTTTACTATATCCTCAGACTACGACTATCGTATCTTTGAAAAAAAATTAAAGGAGTTAGAACAAAATGGTGTTATTAAAAAGTTTAAGGGAAAGAATTTGTATGTTTTCACGTAAATATATTCAATAATTCGCTAGTATGAAGTATGTTCTGAGGATACTTCATACTATTTTAATGTTTATACCTATTTATTTTCTACGAAAAAATAATTTGTCATGGTGGGATTTACGTTAGGTATATAGAAATTAATTATTTGGCTAGCAAACTATTATAGTAATCGCTAACGATTACCTTCGCTCTTTTTTAAAATAAACTAATCTCTTTCAGACACAAAACTAGATTTTTGATTTTCCTATATTGCTCATCGGTATAAGTGCTATGTTTTTGGTTTGAGGATAGAAATAAAAAGGGAAGGTTATTGAGAGTTTAAACTAAAACCAACACGCCTCAATAGATGATATAGCGTCCCTGAACCCATCATGCCATTCCGTCCTGGAAAAATATAAGGACTGTCTGGATACGCCTCAAACTGTTCTTGGATAATAGCCATCATTTGTGTTGAAAGCGGAACAATATGAATGCGGTTTTTTTTCATATTACGCTGGCCAGCTTTGAGCTGCTTTTTTGATGCAACAGGGATAGTCCATGTTTGATCATCCCAATTGATATAACTCTTTAAGCCGCGTCTTACCTCAATTGTGCGTAGCATGGAGTACAACAAAGCCCGCGCAGCATTCTTCGTGCTTAAGGTGCTACCGCTATCAGTGATGTTCTTGAGAATATTTGACCGCTCTTGGGCTTCCATGGGCTTGGCATGTTCATGGGCAGGAAACTCAATATAGTCACGCAAAATATAGGTTGGGTTGATGCTTGCGCGTTTGGTAATAATGGCATAGGCAAATACTTCGCCAATATAACTTTTGACCAATCTGGCTGCATATTCACCAGTACCCACATTACCCCCCTTATTTTGCCGTATTCCGCTTCTGATACGCGCTATGACTTTATCAATAACTCCAATGACGTGCTGGGAATCAATTTCATTAGTAGGCAGTCTACCAATGCAAGGATAAACATCACGTTCAAAATAAGATTGTCGGCTGCTTAGCTAGTTAGCTGATTTGTTTTCTTTCCTTTTTTCGAGCATTTCTTTTGAAATTTCTTCAAAAGTTTCATTTTTATTTTTAATGGCTTCCAGCTTTACCGTTTCCTTATTGGCTTGGGGGTCTATCCCTTTGGCTAATAATTCCCGCTGTTTTAAGGTATCCTGCCGGGCAAAGGCCAGTGAAATTTCAGGATGGTTCCCGATGGTATACATCTTGGGAACATTAAGAAATCGATAACGGAATCGCCAGATTTTAGTACCCGTTGGACGAACTTCAAGGCATAGTCCATCATGGTCAGCAACGCGATAAAGTTTATCAGTTGGCTTGAGCTGTTTTACTTTGGTATCGGTGAGTAAGATTGTGAGTAACATGAAATCTTACTCACAATCTTACTCACAAAATGTCTGGTTGTCATCATACAAGTATGGATGTTATCGGACAATCAAGTGAATATATAGTGATTAATTTCAGTAATTTAAGGAATATATCGGATGTGTATGGATGAGATTAGAGATTTGCAAGTTAAAATTGCATTTCAGGATGATTTTATTGAGTCTTTAAACCAGATGGTGGCCAGCCAGCAGCACACCATTCTGGATTTGCAAAAACAGATGCAGTTGCTGTACCAGCGGGTGGAATCTTACCAGAATGGCGAAAATGGTGTCGCGCCATTTGACCCTTTACAGGAAATTCCACCGCATTACTAAGCAATGACGGTGGATAACCAGTATGGCGTCTTATTAATGTGGATTAAACGCTTAATCTTCAAACTGCCTAAAATTTGGTGCGCGTTTTTCCTTAAATGCTGCCACTGCTTCATGCAAGGCTGCAGAGTGCGCGCGCTCAATGAATAATTCTCCTTCGGCATTAATTTGTTGCAGCACCTGAGGCGTATGGCCGCGTAACAGTTGCTTGCTCATTTTCAGACTGGCAATCGGCAACTGGGTCAGGCGGCTCGCCTTGGCAAATGCATACTCGTAGACATCGGCATCTTCGACAATATGGTTAACCAGTCCCGCTGACAATGCACTTTGGGCATTAAAGGGTTCACCCAGTAATAGCATTTCTGCTGCTTTTAAATAACCAGCTCGCTGGGGCAGTAATAAGGTAGACGCGCCTTCTGGCACCAGCCCCAGGGTTAAAAATGGCAACTGGAAGCGTGCCTTGGCATCGGTATACACGAGGTCTGCATGCAGCAGCAGGGTTGAACCAATACCAATGGCAACACCTTTAATGGCAATTACTAGCGGCTTGCTAAAGTTAGCTGCGGCGCGCAAGACAACAAACGCGGGTGCTTCGGTATTTTTTGGCGGATTGTCAATAAAATCCTGCAAGTCATTACCGGCACAAAAATCCTGTTCACCCCGTAATAGCACCACACGCACTGCACTGGACTGGTCAGCTTCATGGAGGGATTTCGCCAGTGCCAAATAAAAGTCACCAAAAAATGCGTTCTTGCGCTCAGGGCGGTTAAGGATCAGTTCCAGAATGCCATTGTCATGCAACTGGGCATTCAGGTTGGCATGCGGGTTGGTCACGCAGTTCAGCATCGTTATGGTTCCTGATAAATGTACTGCCTGATCATAAAACTGGGTGGCATAAAGTACGAGTAAAAAATATGGTTGCTGCGTTGATTATTTTTGTGGAAATGACTGTCGCACTAATCATTTCCACACCAATCATTTTTGGGTAGCTATTTTATAACACTGAACTGCAAATTGATAAGCACCGGGGAAGGTGGCAAAAGTTGCCAAGCTATGATGCTGATGGTTATCCGTGATAAGCAGACAGGAAACTTGCCTTTATATCGTGGCTTAGGCACTCTACGCTAAATAGCCAATACCACGGTACTGGGAAATTGAAGTATCAAAAACCACAATATGAGAAATCAGGCATGAGGAATAAGACATTATGAGTGCAACAGCTTACTGGATTATTGGCTTTATTGTACTGTTTATTCTGGGATCTATTATGGGCCTGCGCGTGAGCCCGCGTGAGAAAGCACTGGGTGAAATGCGTGACCGTGCACGTAAAATGGGGCTGCATCCGCGCCTGATGCCTGCACCGGCATGGATTCATCATACTGCACCTTCGGGACGTGAAGGCGGCATGGTGGCGTTTTACAGTATTTTGCTGCCGGAAGCCCGCTTGCCCCTGATGCAGGCACTGGTTAACGGGCAAAAACTGCAAGTGAAAACCGGGAACACGCAATTTGATGGACAATCCCTCGATTTAAAGGGAATATACGCGCTAGAAATGCAAGCCAACTGTGCAGGCCTGTATTGGGATGAAGAAAGCGATTTGCATGGCGAACAGCTTGAAAAAATGAAGAATACCCTTATGTCCTTTGCACAGCAGGCTTAAATTCAGCAAGCTACCCTTAATTTTTGAGAAAACCGAAGCACTATGCCAACAGCGCCACGCTCTACCACAAAAACAACTGCCAGAAGCCGTAAGGCAGCCAGCAGTACTGCCCTGCCTGATGATGATCAGGACATCAGTACGGCTAAAAAGGCACGTGCACTGGTTATTGTAGAGTCACCTGCCAAAGCCAAAACCATTAATAAATATCTGGGCAAGGATTATATTGTCAAATCCAGCGTGGGCCATGTGCGTGACCTGCCGACCAGTGGTGGCGGAAAAACCACAACGGCAGCCAAGGGCCAGACCAAAACCAAGCTGACCGCTGCAGAAAAAGAAGCCAAAGCCCAGCAGGCACTGGTCAATCGCATGGGTGTTGACCCGGAACATGGCTGGAAGGCGCACTATGAAGTGTTGCCCGGCAAGGAAAATGTAGTTAGTGAGCTGAAAAAACTGGCATCGCAAGTCGATGAAGTATATCTGGCAACGGACTTGGATAGAGAAGGGGAAGCCATTGCCTGGCACTTGCAGCAGGTGATTGGTGGCAAACCCGAGCGCTATCGCCGCGTGGTGTTTAATGAAATTACCAAAAATGCCATTCAGGATGCCTTTAAAACGCCGGGTCGCCTTGATGTGGACAAGGTTAATGCACAGCAGGCACGCCGCTTTTTAGACCGTGTGGTGGGCTTTATGGTGTCGCCACTGCTCTGGGAAAAAATTGCCCGTGGCCTGTCGGCTGGCCGGGTGCAGTCGGTTGCGGTAAAGCTGGTGGTGGAGCGCGAGCGTGAAATCCGGGCATTTATTCCCGAAGAATACTGGCAGATTTTTGCCGATACGCTGAGCCAGAAAGCCAAGCAAAGCGACGAAATCCGTCTGGAAGCGGTTAAGCAAAACGGTAAAACCCTGAAACTGCAAAACAAGGCACAAACAGATGCCGTGCTGGCCGTACTCAAAGATGCAGCCTATAAAATTACGGCGCGGGAAGACAAGCCAACCAAAGTCAACCCTAGTGCGCCGTATATCACATCCACCCTGCAACAGGCTGCCAGCACCCGGCTTGGTTTTTCTGTCAAGAAAACCATGACACTGGCGCAGCGTCTGTATGAGGGTGGTTTTATCACCTACATGCGTACCGATTCAACGTTTTTAAGTACCGATGCGGTCAACATGGTGCGTCATCATATTGAGCATGAATACGGTGACAAGTACCTGCCTGCCAAGCCAAACCGCTATGGTAACAAGGCCGGTGCACAGGAAGCACACGAAGCCATTCGTCCATCCAATGTAGGGTTAAAGGGCGACCAGCTCACCACCATGGAGCGTGATGCACAGCGCCTATACGACTTGATCTGGCGTCAGTTTGTCTCCTGCCAGATGACGCCAGCAGAATATTTGTCGTCCACCATTATGGTAGAAGCCAATGGTGTCGAGCTGAAAGCGCGTGGCCGTACCTTGGTATTTGACGGGTTTACCCGTGTGCGTGGTGCCAATAAGCAGGATGATGACGTACTGCTGCCCAGCGTTAAAGTGGGTGAGGAGCTCAAGCTGGTCAAGCTTGATCCCAGCCAGCATTTTACCAAGCCACCAGCGCGTTTTACCGAAGCTTCACTGGTGAAAGAGCTTGAGAAAAAAGGTATTGGCCGGCCATCGACCTATGCTGCCATTATTTCCACCATTCAGGATCGTGGCTACGTCAAGCTTGAAAACAAGCGCCTATATGCTGAAAAAATGGGTGATATTGTCACCGACCGCTTAAATGAAAACTTTAGCAACCTGATGGATTATGCCTTTACTGCAGATCTGGAAGGGCAACTGGATAAAGTGGCAACCGGCGAGCGTGACTGGAAAAACCTGCTGGACAGTTTTTATAGTGATTTTACCGCCAAGCTTGCGCATGCCAAGGCACAAGAAGGCATGCGGCCTAACCAGCCCGTGGAAGTCCCTGATGTGCACTGCAAGGAATGCGATCGTGCCATGCAGATTCGTACTGGCTCTACCGGGGTATTTTTAGGCTGTTCCGGCTACAACCTGCCGCCGAAGGAGCGTTGTAAAGGCACGCTAAATTTGACCCCAGTGGAATCACTGGCCGCCATTACCGATGATGACAGTGCCGAAACTGCCGACCTGATGGCCAAAAAACGCTGCCCAAAATGTGATACTGCCATGGACAGCTATTTTATTGATGGTGGGCGCAAGCTGCATGTGTGTGGTAACAATCCGGATTGCGAAGGCTATCTGGTGGAAGAGGGCAGTTTTAAAATCAAGGGCTATGATGGCCCAACCATTCCTTGCGAAAAATGTAATGGTGAAATGCAGTTAAAAACCGGGCGTTTTGGGCCGTACTTTGCCTGCAATAGCTGTGACAACACCCGCAAGGTGCTGAAAAATGGTGAGGCTGCACCGCCGCGTGAAGATCCCATTCAAATGCCGCATTTGCGCTCCACCAAGCATGATGATTTCTTTATCCTGCGTGATGGCGCAGCAGGCCTATTTCTGGCAGCCAGCAAGTTTCCCAAGGTGCGTGAAACCCGTGCGCCAACCATTGCCGAATTGCGTAGTGTCAAAGACCAGCTTGCTGCCAAGTATCAGTACCTGCTTAAAGCCCCTGACACTGACCCAGATGGCAACCCGGCGATTGTGCGCTGGAGCCGTAAAAACAGTGCGCAGTATATTTCTTCGGAAAAAGACGGCAAGCAAACCAAATGGACCATGATTTTTAAAGATGGTAAATGGGTTGAAGGCTGATTTCTTAAATGGTTTAAGATCATTGTTTGGCTACTAAATTTTTAAATGCAAATAGGTATTTATGATCTTAGTAGCTAGTTTTTAATTCAAATTAATGGCTTACTGCACAACCATTGAATCTAATAGTCGGGTAATTTGTTGATGGTAAAATTTCCAGTTCTCGGCCATTTCTTCCGCATCATCTCGTGGATAAGCAATAATTAAGTGATTTTTATATAAAATTTTCATTTGATATCCTGCAAAACCTAGTGAAGAGTCAATTTTTACTGCCATGGCAGGCGGTGTATTAACAGGTGACCGCCAAAATATAGAATCACGTACTGCTAAGCAATGTGCTGGCGTAATATCGTAGCTAGGCTTATTTGCAAGGTCTTTTAACGGCCATTTACTGCTTTCTTGATAATTAGGGTCTAAAGCTTTTTTTTGCAAAGCTTGAACATCATAGCATGTCATTTTTACATACTGCTCAAGCCCCGATATGTCCTTGCCTCTAAATAGCTCTTCACCTTCCCCGCAACAGTCCCTTTCTCGGTTAAGCACATCACCCTTTCCATCTCTAAATATTTGTACGACATATTCATCTGCATAGATTTCTTTTTGTTTTCTTGTAATCTCTGGGTTGTCAGTTTTTTTAGGATAAACATAAGGAACAGGCTGACCATTAGACCGCCTGAGTTTGAGATAAATCGTGTCTATCTTACGATTTTCCATTGGCTTTAAAGCCCAAATCACAGTTTCAAACTCATTATTTTTATCCATTGCACCAGATAAATACGCTACAGGTATTTTCAACTTTAATGGCGCTATATCCTGTTGAGCGTTGCCTTGCCAATTGACCTGTAGATGGGTTTTAGTTAAATAATATTCAGGTGCATAGCTTTTATTAAAGCTGTCGATTTGTGCTTCTATACTAAATGGGTTAGAACATGCGGTTAATAGGAAAATAGACAATAACAGAGTAAAAGCCTTTAACCATGGATTACCTTTAAATTTTCTCTTAAAATTATATATATACATTTAATAATTCTCATCTTAGATAAAATAGTAATTAACTTTAATAAATATCTTTTTTAATAACTAATGATCTTAAGTGAAGTATAATAATCAATTATTTTATGACATTATTAATTCACCCAGCCAATCTCTCTTGCGGTCTTTGGCCCAATCACAGTTTGCGCCAGATTTTTAGGAATCACTGCCTTGCTTTCATTAATGACCAGTCGTCCGCCCATCAGCTCGGCTTTGGCTTGAGGAAATAACGGCTGCTGCTGCGGATTGCCATAGCCATCGGGAAAGGCGGGCATGTTATTGGCAAAATCATATTTATCGTTAGCGCCCAAGGTATGCAGCAGTTCATGGCTTAAAATCACCAGATTCTGCTGGCTATAGCTGGCTTCACCGAACAGGTTAACCCGGCCCACACGGCCTTTTTGCAATGCCGTGGAATGGCTTAAACTGCGATGCTGCTTTGGATCAAAATACAGTAAGTACAGCTGAATTTGTGGATGGATGCTAAAGTCCTGCTCATTTCGCCAGGCAAAATAGCGTAGCTTTAAACTCCACAGCATGATTTCAATAATGCCCCCATTGACTGGCGGGGCAGGCGGCAATTGACTAATGGGTTTACCCAGCACAATATTAATTGGGCGATACAAAGGAACGCCATAACGCCTGGCTTCGCTATTTAAAAACTCACTTGCTTCTACAAAGTCAGCTGCAGTTAGGTGTTGAATATACTGCTCAACCTGCGGATTATTTTCTACATTGACGGGATAGACCGCCACATAAAAGCTGTTTTTCCAGTTCAGGTCGGCTTTATCCTGTAGCGATTGAATAATCACCACGGCCAGAATAACCAATAAAATAAAGACCCGGATTTTTTCCACATAAGCTGTCCTGTGGCTAAGCTTCAATCAAGCGGTTTAACGCAGCCAGCCTTTGCGCTTGATATAAATAAGTGGCAACAATGCCGCTGCAACCGTCAGAATCATGGAGTAAATAAAGCCATATTTCCATGACAGTTCCGGCATCACTGAAAAATTCATGCCATAAAATGTGCCTACCAAGGTGGGTGGCAGGAACACCGCAGTGATAATGGTAAAAATCTTAACGATCTGGTTTTGTTTAATGTTCAGGATGTTGGTAACTGCATTTTGCAGGTAACGCACTTTTTCATGTTCAAAATAGGCATGTTCCTTGACCCCTGTCACATCTGCCGCCAGTTCATTCACCAGCTCTTCAAGCTCAGGATGGGTGAGGCTATCGACTTCGCCACTTAAGTAACGCACTGCCCGTGCCAGTGAGAGCTGTGCTTCCAGACAGCGTGAAATCAGTTCTTCTTTTTCATTCAGGCGGCGCATGATCTTCAGCAGATCTTTTACACCCAGTTCGCGGCCATCGGCACTGTAACCTTCTGAAATCTCAAAAATGTGTTCAGAAAGACATTCTAGCGCATCGGTAATATGGTCAAGGCTATTATCAGCCATGTCATTTGCTGCCCGAAGCAGCACTCTCAGCACGGCACGTGGATTTTGATGATTACGTGGTTTCTTACGCAAGCGTGCAATGACCTGATTAAAAGGTTGAAAATCCGCATGATGGCTTAAGGTCGCAACCCAGTGCTCGCCCAAAATAAAGTTTATCCGCCCAAACTGTGGGGTGCCGCCTTCGGTCAGCCTGAGCAGATCGGTACGCAAATACAGTAAATCATCCGTTTCCATCACGCTATTGCGCTGGACAGCCACCTCTATACCAAAATGTGAGCGTAAAATCGTGGCTTCATCTATAGTAGGCGCAGTAATCTCAAGCCAAATAATCTGGCCATCATCCTGTGCGTCAGGCAAGCCCTGAATCATTTTTAATTCTTGTGCAGTTTTGATCAGGCAGTTAATCATAAAAAAACTCGTTGCTTTGGCTTTTTACGCTATCAATAGATTGATTTATAGGATGTATCTAAAAAATTATGCAGCAAAGTTCCAGTAATGGACAAATACCATGATGCCAACAATCAAAAGATAAAGCACCAGTACGGCAAGCAGGACTTCATTTTCCATGCTGATTTTATGATTGTTTTTTTTCATGTTAAACACTGGACAGGCAGGTGAAGATGACAGACAATAGTAACCATAAAAAAATAACTTAAGCCAGACCAGTTGCCCGGCTTAAGCCATCATCATGCAGGCAAGTTTAGCGAATGGCATCGCCCCAGGCCGGCACAATGGTTTGCATCAGCGGTTTCAGCAATTTCATGGAGGTGGCAATAATCTGCCCATTGTTCAGGCTGTCTGTGCCGCCTTTGGCATCTACAACCACGCCGCCGGCTTCCTTGACAATCAGCTCACCAGCCGCCAGATCCCATGGCTTTAAGCCCAGTTCAAAGTAGCCATCAAAACGCCCGGCAGCCACGTAGGCCAGATCCAGCGCGGCAGAACCACCACGACGGATTTGCGCCCCGGCTTTGGTCACGGCCAGTAGGGTATTGAAGTGCTGTTCGGCATATGATACGACTTCACCATTGCGTATGGTGGCATATGGATAGCCCACCGCCAGAAAAGTGTCTTGTAAAGTGTCTTTGGGGGTCATACGAATACGGCGCTGGGTTCCACTGACATCACGCAACAGGGCACCCTGACCACGGCTAGCCGTAAACATTTCGTCTTTAACGGGGTCATAAATGACGCCATGCTGGGTCACACCTTTGTGCTGCACGGCAATCGACACACAAAAATGCGGATAACCCTGAATAAAGTTAACGGTGCCATCTAAAGGATCAATAATCCAGCACCAGTCAGCGTCATTGCCCTGACCTTCCTGAAGGCCAAATTCTTCACCCAGAAAGCTGTGCTTGGGATAGCTTTTTTTTAGGGTAGCAATAGTAAGTTCTTCAATATAGCGATCCAAACGGGTAACCGGACCATCAATACCCTTGCTTTGAATTTGCAAGTCCAGCTTATGGCGATTTTGATGCGCTTTTAAAATTTCACTGCCAACTGTTTGAGCCGCGCGCGCAGCCATCACCACCATAGGTTCCATGATTCACCCATTTGAATTAATTAAAGACGTCAAAGAATATAGAACAAGTCTAGTAGGCTATTTTAGCAAACTTATACTGACTCGTGTGGATTATTGTATTTCGCATTAACTAAGGACTGGCATGTACAGCAGGGCCAATTTTGTAAACATAGATTAAAGCCAAAACGTTTTCTAAAAAATGATTGGGCATGAATAGTTACAGCAACTCATAAAAAGCAGGACAGCAATTGAGGCGCTAAAACGGTTAAATGAACAACACACCTTTGATAAGAAAATGGCTTATTAAGCCTATGGGATAAATCACGCAATGACTCAAAATGTGAATGAAAGCATGAATCAACATATCAATCAGACCATGCAGGCTATTGAAATTAGTCATCCGGGTGGGCCGGAAGTTTTACAGCGCACCACACGTGAGGTTCCTGTGCCCAAAGCGGATGAGGTGTTGATTGAAATTGCCGCAGCCGGGATTAACGGGCCGGATGTGATGCAGCGCAAGGGTTTATATAATCCGCCAGCCGGAGTCACTGATATTCCGGGACTGGAAATTGCAGGCAGAATCGTGGCGTTGGGCAGTAAAGTTGGACAAATCAGCAGTTATCAGGTGGGCGATTTGGTATGTGCTTTGATTGCTGGTGGTTATGCTGAATATGCCGTTGCACCCGTGCGCAATGTGATGCCAGTGCCTACTGGTCTAAGCCTGATTGAAGCAGCCAGTGTGCCCGAAACCTTTATGACCGTCTGGGCACATTTGTTTATGCGGGCTGGGTTTAGCGCAGGCAAGTCCATTTTGATTCATGGCGGGACATCAGGCATTGGTACCACCGCCACCATGCTATGCCGTGTCTTGGGTGCCACGCAGATTTTTACCACCGTGGGCAGTGCCACCCAGCAGCAAGCCAGCCTTGAACTGGGTGCAAATGTGGCTATCAATTACCGGACTGAGGATTTTGTCGAGCAGGTCAGGCAACATACGGAAGGACATGGGGTGGACTTTGTTCTGGACATTATTGCCGGAGACTATGTGCCACGTAATTATCAGGTGGCAGCCGTGAATGGCACCATTGTGCAAATTGGCGTGGCGCAGGGCAAGGTAAAGGAGCTGGATTTATTTCCAATGCTGGCCAAACGGCTGACGCATCTGGGTGCAACCCTGCGTTCTCAAACGGTAGAGCAGAAAGCGGAAATTCTCCGTCAGCTACAGGAACGGGTATGGCCGTTATTTGCCGCAGGTCAGATCAAACCCCAACTATTTAAAACCTATGCCTTGCATGATGCACACCTTGCGCATGCGCAATTGGCCGAGGGCGGTCATATTGGCAAACTGGTGCTAATAAATGAAAATTTTAAGGCATGAGTTAAGAGATAATTTTTTATTTTATGAATCAAAAACTTGTAAAAATTAAACTGGCTGGGCTTTCTAAAGCTCAGATAAAAACATGCTGAAATAAAAAAGGCACCCAGTTATGAAGTGCCTTTTTTTAGTGCTATTAGCTTAAACGCAATATGAGCAGTTACGCATAAGAAGCTATACAGTGCCTACAAGTGTTTGCATAAAGCGCTGCACATCACGGCTAATGCCATCTGCATTGAGGCCACATTCTGCCAGCATTTGCGGGTGCGTGGCCTGATGCAAGAAAGCATCGGGCAGGCCAAGGTTCAGCACAGGCTTAAGAATATGTTGTGCTTGCAGGCTTTCATTTACCGCACTGCCAGCACCACCCATGATGGCATGTTCCTCAATGGTGATAAATGCATTTACTTGAGCAGACAAACGTGCCAGCAGTTGCTGATCCAGCGGCTTGATAAAGCGCATGTTGACCACAGTTACGCCAAGCTGTGGACGGGCCAGTTGCTCAGCGGCTTGAAGTGCTGGCGCTACCATGCTGCCAAAGGCCAGTAAGGCAATCTGCTGGCTGGCGTCTGTATGGTGTTGCGCCACAATTTCAGCCTTGCCAATTTCCAGCGTGGTAAATTCGCTCGCAATATGGCTGCCCGGCCCTGTTCCGCGTGGATAGCGTACGGCAGCTGGTCCCGGATACTGATACGCCGTATGCAGCATCTGGCGGCATTCGTTTTCATCCTTGGGCGCCATCAGGATCAGGTGCGGAATGGTGCGCATGTATGCATAGTCATAAGCACCCGCATGAGTGGGGCCGTCTTCACCCACCAGCCCGGCACGATCAATGCCAAAGGTCACATCCAGATTTTGTAGCGCCACATCATGAATCAATTGATCGTAGCCGCGTTGCAAGAAGGTGGAGTAAATGGCTACCACCGGCTTTAGGCCTTCACAGGCCATGCCAGCTGCCAGCGTGACTGCATGCTGTTCGGCAATGGCCACATCAAAAAATCGCTCAGGATACTGGCTAGCAAACTGCACCATGCCGGAACCTTCACACATGGCTGGGGTAATGGCCAGCAAGCGGTCATCCAGCGCTGCCTGATCACATAAAAACTGGCCAAATACGTCGGCATATTTTTGCGGTTTTGGCTGTTGTTGCGGTGCCTTGACAGGGCTTGTGGCCTGGCTGGTAATTTTGGTAATGGCATGATAGCCAATCGGGTCTGCTTCAGCCGGGAGAAAGCCCTTGCCCTTGGTGGTATAGATATGCAGCAGGCGCGGACCTTTACGGTCTTTAAGCAAGGCCAGAATGCGAACCAGTTCTTTGAGGTTATGGCCATCAACCGGGCCAAAGTATTCAAAGCCAATCGCGCGAAATAAATTCTCGGCAGAATTATTACTGTTCACGCGCGGATTAAAGGTCCAGTTGGGATGCGGCTGAATGGACACTTCGCCATTATCGGCCAGATAAACCGATTGGCCCTGTTTCCATAAGGCACCCAGATGCTTGGCAAAACCACCCACACTGCCGGAAATGGACATATCGTTGTCATTGAGAACCACCAGTACATCAGCATTGTGCTGTACCGCATCATTCATGGCTTCAAAGGCCATGCCGGCAGTCATGGCACCATCACCCACCACGCAGGCCACCCGGCGATCATCCTTCTGATAGCGCAACGCCAGTGCCATGCCAAGGGCGGCAGAAATGGAAGTTGAGGAATGGCCTACCCCGAAGGTATCAAAAGCGGATTCTTCACGGGTTGGAAAGGCGGCCAGACCATCCTTGCTGCGAATGGTGGGCAGGGCTTCACGGCGGCCAGTGAGTACCTTATGCGCATAAGCCTGATGACCCACATCCCAGACCAGCCGGTCCTTGGGGGTATCCAGTGCGTGATGCAGGGCAATGGTGAGTTCCACTACACCCAGATTGGCACCAAAATGTCCGCCACTCTGGCCAGCGGCGTATAAAAGATAAAGACGTAACTCATCAGCCAGTTGTAGCAGTTGCGCGGTATCAAGCGTCTTTAACTGGCTTGGCTGGTCAATGCGATCCAGAAGCGGTGTAGCGGGACGAGCGGTTGGGATTGTGTCATACATCATGTGGCGATATACCTGCTAGCCTGGCATTCCTCAGCTGGGTTTAAGTGTCGATTGACTAAAATCGGCGTCTTGCGTCTAAGCTTGATGAGCAAAGCGAATAGGCCACATTAGGCGCAAATCGTATCATTTGCTGCATCGATGTCCTAGTATTGTTGTCAGAAATTAGCATTAATTGCCTGTTAATTTAGCAGATTTTGTCATTTAACCCGAGCAATATTTTGTACTGTTCCACTGAACTGGGGAAGTCAATCAACAATACGATGGCTGGTTTATCCGGCGCTTATTTTCGTTATACTAGTTCACCTCAATGTTTGTGGATGAAAATGTAGTGCCCATACAATTTGTTGCCACCTCTAAACTCCCGACGGTGCATGGTGAATTTGATATTTCGGTGTTTGAAGACCCGGAAACCGGCGAGGAGCATGTGGCACTATCCAAAGGCCTGCTGCACCACCAGATTGGGGTACAGGCTGATGCAGTGTTGGTGCGTTTACATTCTGAATGCCTAACCGGCGATGCCTTTGCCTCACTGCGCTGTGATTGCGGCCCGCAGTTAAATGCCACCTTAAAAATGATTGAGGATGAGGGCCGTGGGGCCTTGCTGTATTTGCGTCAGGAAGGGCGCGGTATTGGCCTGCCCAACAAGATTCGCGCCTATGCCTTGCAGGATCAGGGACATGATACGGTGGACGCCAACCTGCTGCTTAACCTGCCCGCCGATGCCCGCACCTATGAAATGTGCA
Source organism: Alkanindiges illinoisensis DSM 15370 (assembly GCF_000619845.1). Lineage (GTDB taxonomy): Bacteria > Pseudomonadota > Gammaproteobacteria > Pseudomonadales > Moraxellaceae > Alkanindiges > Alkanindiges illinoisensis. The sequence continues at coordinate 17,945 of NZ_JHUX01000010.1, forward strand.
AGGTGATGCTGGATTATCTGGGGATTAGCAAGGTTAAACTGGTTACCAATAATCCGGCCAAGGTGGAAGCCTTGCAGCAACTGGGCATTAATGTCGTGCAGCGGGTGCCGCTTCAGGTGGGTAAAAATCCGTTTAATGAAGGCTATCTGGCGACCAAGCAGCAGCGTATGCGCCATTTGTTTTAACGGTTGATGAAGCCAAAGCAGCGTACCGTTTGCCCATCTTTTATTTAATGCAACAGGTAAATAAATAAGCGTAAAAATCCCATAATTTTTTTATGGGATTGCGTTATGATAATCAGCTCGGCTCATTACTCTTTCTTATTGCCTTGGATGCTGCCATGTCCCCATGTTCAACTCAATCATCGCCATTAGCCAGTGAGTCATCTTTAGCCAGTCAACCCGACATCCAGCGGGTGCGCGAGTTTTTGCTGGATTTACAGGCGCGAATTTGTGCCGCACTGGAGCAGCAGGAAAGCGCTGGTGGTGGCAATGCCCATTTTGTACCGGATGAATGGACACGCGCAGAAGGCGGTGGTGGTCGTTCCTGTGTGTTGCAGAATGGCACAGTGATTGAAAAGGGCGGGGTGATGTTTTCCCACATTGACATTAAAAACCTGCCTGCATCGGCCACTGCACGTCATCCTCAGATTGCCGGTGCCAAGGCACAGGCACTGGGCGTGTCACTGGTGATTCATCCCAATAATCCGTATGTACCCACCTCACATGCCAATGTACGGCTGTTTGTGGCTGAAAAAGAAGGGCAGGCACCGATCTGGTGGTTTGGTGGTGGTTTTGACCTCACGCCGTTTTACCCTTCCGAGGCCGATTGTGTGGCATGGCATCAGGTAGCGCATGATTTGTGCCAGCCATTTGGTGAAGATGTTTATCCGCGCTTTAAGACCTGGTGTGATGAGTATTTTTATTTAAAGCATCGTGATGAGCAGCGCGGAGTTGGCGGTCTGTTTTTTGATGATGTGAATATAGAATCCATGGGCTGGGATTTTGAAACCTGTTTTGCCTTTATGCAGGCGGTGGGCAATGGCTATTTGCAGGCAATTATGCCGTTATTCCAGAAATATCAGGACAAGCCCTTTGGCGAGCGCGAACGTGAGTTCCAGTTGTACCGCCGGGGTCGCTATGTGGAATACAATCTGGTGTATGACCGGGGCACACTGTTTGGCCTGCAAACTGGCGGGCGGATTGAATCCATTCTGGTGAGCCTGCCTAACCTTGCAGGCTGGTCCTATCGGCAGGAGTGGGAGCCGGATTCAGCTGAAGCACGCCTAACAGAATATTTCCTGAAACCGCGTGACTGGCTTAAGCAAGGCTAATCGCTAAGGTATTATATTTAAAGCATTGCAATAATAGTCAAAATGCCAAAGCCCATAAAAAACCTCGCCAGTGACGAGGTTTTTTATCAAAAAGAATATTGTGCAAAAATACTGTTAAGTACCGGCCTGTTCAGCAGTGGTGGTCACCGCAGTTGATTCATCTACCTGTTCAGTAATGCCTGTCTGGGTATCTACCACCTTGAACTCGATGCGGCGGTTACGGAACTTGCCTTGCTCGGTGACATTGTCAGCAACCGGATTTTCCGGGCCATAACCTCTGGCACTCAGCTTGCTGGCAGTAACGCCCTGGCTAACCAGATAATCCACCACAGCATGCGCGCGCTGTTCCGACAAGCGCTTGTTATATACCGCATCACCGGTAGAATCAGTATAGCCTTCTACCATCAGCACAATATCCGGTGATTGTTTCATCAGTGTTGCTGCAATGTCCAGAATGGATTTGTTGGCATCTGGAATCACCGCAGAATCACTGGCAAAGTTAATGATTTGCAAGTTAAGGGCACGGGCAACATCCTCGGCTTGTGCCGGATTGGGCAGGTTATTTAAGGCTGTGCGTGCTGCTTCAATACTGCTGTTCACAGACTGGTCAACATCCAGTGGGGTAATGGCAGCCACACCCAGTTCCGGTGCAATCGCCTTGATCTGGTCAACCAGCTGGTTAATAGTCGCGGTATCGGGTGCATTAATAACGAGTTGATTGCCACTCCAGGTCAAACTGGCATTCGGGTAAGGCTTAACCAATTTTAAGATGGTTTCTATCTTGTCCTGTCCGGGCAGTGCACTGCTATAAGCCGGATTGACCTGACTATTACAGGCATACTGACTGCCAAACACATTACGAATGGCTGTATTAAGCATGCTATTGAGGGATGCGTCGCCAACACTGGAATTACAGGCTAGCAGGTTATTGCTGCTGCCTACAGTCAGGTTAATGCTTGCCGGATAACCGCTACTGCTGGTGTTACTGGTTGTAGGGGTTGTGGTGGTGACAGAGGGTGGGACTTCATCACGCTGGCAGGCACGCAGCAAGAGCAAGGCCAGCAATAACAGCGCGGCCAGGCCCAGCCACCAGGGCAACTGGTCCCTAAAGGTTTTGGCACCAGTTTCAACCGGCATGTGATGTGCCGTTTCAATGTCGGAGACAGGCGCGACTGCCGGAATATCGGCTTCTGGCTTAAACAGGCCAGCCAGACCCAGACTGCCCAGCACCGCAATCGACCAGGCTGGAATGCTGCTGACAATGATGGGCAGGTAGGTTTGCAGATAGTCCACCACATTGGCTGGTGCAATGTCAGCCTGTAATGCCTGTGCACTCAAGGGTGTTGCCTGATCCAGCAGCGGGGCAATGGTTTCTACGGGCAAATTATGATGTCTTGAAAACTCTTCCAGCAACTGATGAAAGGAGGCACTGGTGGCTTGCTGCGGGAACACATCAGCAAATAGCGCATTGAGATGTTCCAGTGCAAAGTCAAAGGCATGGGGCTGATAGGCAAATATTCCCAGCAGGATAGGATAAAACTGGTCCAGCAGTGCAGACTTGCTATTAAACTGATGCTGACTGGCATCAGTAATTGGATCAGGCTGAATGATTTGCGGGGTTACCCGTTCCCTCAGCAGGTCAATTGGATTAATCGCCATTTGTTATTCTCCAGTAGTAGGCGGCCAGATTACAGTTGGGTTTATGGCCAACCCTGTTCTTGTCAGGTTCTTTCTCAGGCGCTACAGCATTAGCCTGCATGCCAGCACTCACACAGGCAAGCGGACTAGGTTGCCAGCCGGCTTGCACTCATGTTTTGATCATGCAATATTTTGATAAATTTATAATTATGTGTTTTTGTTTAAATTGTGAGCTTTTCTAATCTACAGGTAAAAAGTGTAACAATAGGAGTTATTCTTGGTGAGGATAGGGGAAAGCCTATTAAAGCGTTGAATTACTTACATAGCATCCAGCAAATTTTAGAGTATTGCTGGATGCCAAGCGGCTTTACGGTATAAAGATTTTTAAAATGATTACTTGACAGCTAATTCATTAGGGTCTGATTCACATGGTGGCTTTGCTGATGGGCTTCTTCAATAATGCGCTGAATTAATACCTGTGCTGTTGGAATGTCATGGATCAGGCCTTGTGACTGTCCAATAAACTGCATGCCGGTTTTTAAATCACCCTGTTCGGTAGCAGCCTTGAGCCGTGGCGTGGCAGCACCAAAACAGGCCAGCAAGCGCACTTTGGTTGGCTCTACCACCAGACCTGCCATAATCTTCCATAGCGAAATATTTAGCTGTCGTGCAGCCAGCATTGCTTGCCATGCCGCCACAAAAAAATTCATGGGCTTGCGGGTCAGGCGCTGTGCCGTTGGTGTTTGCATATAGCGGGCAGGCAGACCATCAAAATTGGAGGAGTAAATGGTGGCATGCTGATCCTTGTCCAGCACTGCCTGTTTGGTATGCTGGTGTACCGGGCTTTCAAGGCAAGTGGCAAAGCGCGAACCCATGGCAATACCAGATGCACCCAGTGCCAAGGCCGCCAGCAAGCCACGTCCATCGGCAAAGCCACCACAGGCAATGACCGGAACTTTTAGCGCATCAACCAGCGCAGGCACCAGTACCAGTGAAGTCACATCGCCGCCATGCGCCGCAGCTTCATGTCCGGTTGCCATGATGGCATCCGCGCCCTGTGCTTCGGCAGCCAGTGCGTGCCTGGCGGTAGTGACTGTTGCAATGACCTTGCCGCCATAGGCATGGCAGCGCTCGATCAGCCAGTCGCCCTTGCCCAGTGAAAAGTTAATCACCGGCACTTGCAACTCCAGCGCCACTTCCGCATTTTCCTTGGCGCCGGGCATCAGCAAGGTACAGCCCACGCCAAATGGCTTGTCAGTCAGGCTGCGAATTTTCAGAATGGCCGCGCGGGTTTGCTCAGGGCTTAAAGGCCCCAGTGCCAGCACGCCCAAACCCCCGGCATTGCTGACAGCTGCCACCAATTCTGGTGTGGAAATCCAGCTCATGCCTGATAAAACAAGCGGATACTCAATACCCAATAATGTGGTTAAACGGGTTTGCATGCTAAATTTCCTAAAATACCAACAACCTAAATTATCAACAATTGCTACCGGCCAAAAATAAAAAGCACTACAGTCACGGTATAATTAAAACTATTATAGCCAATTTAGCCTAGAGAAAGATCATGTCACGTGTTGCCCGTTACCATGCTGACCGCACCAACCAGAAACTGTATTTTGCACGACTGGCCTGCCAGCAAGCGGAGCAAACCGATAAAGTACAGCAGGGACAGGGCGCACGCGAATCTGCCGTGTTCCATTTGCAGGGCGCAGTGCTGGCTTTTTTACAGGAACTGGCACGCTATTACCGGCTGGACGACCCACGACCAACCCTAAAAAGCATTAAGGAAAAAATGGCTGCGCGTGAGCAGGTGTCCCCAGAAATCAGTATTCTGGAGCAATTGTCGCAGCAGGGCTTTCTGGCCGAACTAAACCGTGCTTATGCCTTTTGCCAGTATGCCCCGGAACCTCCGGCACCAGCGCCGGAAGAAGAAAGCTCCTCTATGCTGATCATTAAGGTCACGCAAAGCCCGCAAGCCTGGTTACCGGATGTGCAAATCCTGCGAGAATGGCATCGTGAATTATTGCAACTCATTGAAGGTTTTCGTGATGAAATGGTAGAGTTTTAGGCAGTTTTTTATAAAAAAGCCGCTTTAGCCCTTGAAAAAAGCTGTCATTGGTCGCATTTTAATTAAAGTAAAAGATGTCAAATTTGTTTTCAGGGTTGTCATTATTTAACCTTAAACTGATTGCCTAAAGCCAATTTGATAGCGTTTCGCACCAGCGCGATAGATGATCGCGACTGTAGTATTGGTGGAGAAGACAATGGCTTCAATTGAAAAAATTAAAGAATTACTGAAATCAACCGAAACCGTGCTGGAACTAGTGCAACAGGCCAACGGTGAGCTGGTGCTGCGTCCTTCTGGTAGCGACAGTGAACCACTGGTGAGTATCAAGTTTTCTGATCAGGTTCAGGCGGTCTTGGGCGATAATGCACAGGCATTGGGTCAGCATATGATTCAGTCGGCCATTTACATGATGATGGAGCAGCAGTCTGCACGCTGGCATGCCGAAGTGTTTGATGTTGAGCCTGCCCACTATAGTTAATGCGTTGGTCTGCTAGCTTGGCGGGTTTTGTAAGCAATCCAGTATAGCTAGCGCTTGATTCAGTAGATGTTTAACCGGCTAATGTATATTTGAACCAAAAAGAGCGCAACTTTAATTGTTGCGCTCTTTTTTATGTGTATTTAAGCAAGTTTTTAATTAATGAGCAGTTTTGGGCGCGGCTTCCCGTTCATCAAAACCCATTTGTACCAGAATATGATGAGTCATATTGCTGGCCATTTCGGACTTGGCGTAATACACGCGGCCAATATTTTCCTGCTCCAGTACCCGCGCTTCCTCAATGCTTTCGGCACACAGCATGATTTCAATACCGGGATTAAGCTGGCGCGCAATTTCAGCCATACGACGCACGTACAAGATATCCATGGGGGATACCACCAGCATTCGTGCATGCATGATATGCGCCTGAATCAGTACGGCAGGCTCGGTGGCATTACCTGATACGGCAGCAATGCCTTTGTTACGCAGATTTTCAACAATTTCGCGGTTTTCCTCGGCAATCACCACGCGGATGTTTTGTTGCTGCAATGATCTGGCAATGCGGCGGCCCACTTCACCATAGCCCACCATCACCACCTGATTTTTCAGGTAAGACTGATCCACTTCATCCGGCAGCATGGCCAGCGGATCGGCACTGCGCTCCAGCAGGCGTGCCAGATGTGAGCGTTCGCGAATCCAGCGCTGTACCGGTTCAATGGCGGTAAACATGAACGAGTTTAAGGTAATGGAAATGAGTGCCCCGGCCAGAATCAGGTTTTGCGCTTCAGGCGTAATCAGCTTTAAGGATAGGCCCAGCGTCGCCAGAATAAAGGAAAACTCGCCAATTTGCGCCAGACTGGCACCCACAGTGAGTGCCGTATTGAGCGGATAGCGGAAAAACAGCACCAGTGCCATGGCAGCCAGCGTTTTACCCAGCATGATGATGGCAACCACGCCCAGAATTTGTAAGGGCTGCTCCACAATAATGCTGGGATTAAACAGCATGCCCACCGATACAAAAAACAGGATGGAAAAAATTTCACGCAGCGGCAGGGTTTCTTCTTCTGCACGATGGCTAAAGTCGGATTCCTTAACCACCATCCCCGCAAAGAAAGCGCCCAGTGCCATCGACACGCCAAACAGCACATACGAGCCATAGGCAATGGTCACGGCTGATGCCACGACGGTTAGGGTAAATAACTCACGTGAGCCAATCCGCGCCACCAGCAGCATGATTTTGGGAATCAGCCGCTTGCCAACAATCAGCATAAAGGCAATAAATGCCGATACTTTTAGCAGGGTTAATAACAATGTGAACCAGATATTCTGGTCGGTAGCTGCATGCCCATCCTGCACGGGCGCTTCACCACCCAGCAGGGTAGCGGTTGCAGGCAGCAAAACCAGTACCAGCACCATGACCAGATCTTCAACCAGCAGCCAGCCCACCGCAATCTTGCCATTTACCGAATCCAGCAGGCCCCGGTCGCCCAGTGCACGCAGCAACACTACCGTACTGGCACACGACAAACTCAAGCCAAACACCAGTGCCGCGCCAAGGCTCCAGCCCCACCACATGGTCAGGCCAATGCCCATCAGGGTTGCCACCGCAATTTGCAACATGGCACCTGGCAGAGCAATCCGGCGTACCGCCAGTAAATCTGATAGGGAAAAGTGCATGCCGACGCCAAACATCAGGAACATCACGCCCAGCTCGGCAAGCTGGTTGGCCAGCGCCAGATCGCCCACCACACCGGGCGTGTTGGGGCTAATGATAATTCCAGCGATCAGGTAGCCGATCAAAGGGGGCAGACGCAAGCGTGCCGCCAGATAGCCAAACACCAGCGCCGTGCCAAAACCTACGGCCAGTAAAATAATCAGATCAACTTCATGCGGCACCAGTTTCTCCCAAAAAAGACAGTCAGTAAAACGGCTTAAACCTATTATAGAAATAGCAATAAATCGAAGTAACAGCGCTAATAGTCAGCGCTACTTTAAGATAGTAATCAATAGATGCAAAAATTGTGGCAAGACAGCAAAAATTACCTGAAAAAAATGTAAAAAAAAACGGCTCAATATTGAACCGTTTTTTATCGCTAAAACCAGATTATTTGATTTTAGCTTCTTTGAAAATCACGTGCTGACGAATTTTCGGATCAAATTTTTTGATCTCCATTTTCTCAGGCATAGTACGTTTGTTTTTGGTGGTAGTGTAAAAGTAACCAGTACCAGCAGTAGACACGAGACGAATCTTATCGCGCATGACCAGGGCTCCTTAGATCTTTTGACCTTGAGCACGCAGGTCAGCAACAACCTTCTCAATGCCCAATTTGTCGATAATACGCATACCTTTAGTGGTCAGGCGTAGGCGTACAAAACGCTTTTCGCTTTCTAACCAGAAACGGTGGTGATGCAGGTTCGGCTCGAACCGGCGTTTGGTTTTGTTGTTGGCGTGCGAGACGTTGTTGCCAACGACTGGACGCTTGCCGGTAACTTGGCAAACCTTAGACATGGTAAACTCCATTGATCAGGCCACAATGTTAACGGCCTTTCATATCAAAAAAGTGGTTGATTAAATTCAAGGGGCGTTTTATATCAAAAAAACGCCCCAAACACAAGTCAAATGCCTATAAAAAGCGCTTTTAATTGTGCAGCCCTTGCTGACAGTCAGGTTTAACGCAGCATGGTCTTGAACAGGATTTTATGAATTGGCTTACCGAATGGCGGCAGAATCATTTTGAGCGCGTAAAAACGCGGCTTAACCATGACTGAACGCGCATGGCTCATGTTATAAAAACCTTCTTCGCCATGGTACTTGCCCATGCCTGATGCACCAACGCCACCAAACGGCAGGTCATCCTGTGCAACGTGGGTTAGCACCTGATTAATGCCAAAATGGCCGGAATGGGTACGGCGCGCCATGTATTCGGCACGGTCGGCATCATAGTCAAAATAGTACAACGCTAACGGACGCTGGCGGGCATTGATGTAGCTAATGGTTTCATCAATATCATCATATTCAATGATGGGCAGCACCGGGCCAAAAATTTCCTGCTGGCACAATTCCATGTCCGTGGTCACATTGGCAACCAGTGTAGGGGCAATCTTGCGCACGCTGCTGAGGTCTTCGTTGGCTGGATTAAACTCAAAAAATTCAGCACCGTGTTCGCGTGCATTGTCCAGATAACCCTGAATGCGATTATACTGCTTGTCATTAATGATGCTGGTGTAATCCGGGTTGTTGCGCAGGGTTGGATACATGCTGGTGGCAAAATGGCGCATATGAGCCACAAACTCACGGGTACGACCACGCGGTATAAAAACATAGTCCGGTGCTACACAGGTTTGACCTGCATTCCAGAATTTGCCTGCAGAAAGGCGTTCGGCGGCATCCTTAAGTGACATGGACGGATGCACAATGGCTGGCGATTTACCACCCAGCTCCAAAATCACCGGAACCAGATTTTCAGCAGCGGCGGCCATCACGGTTTTGCCGACAGGAATAGAACCGGTAAACACAATCTGGTCAAACGGCAGGCGGCAGAAGGCATCGGAAATAGCACCGCCGCCGTTGATCACGGTCACCAGATCATTGGGGAATACTTCAGCCAGCGCGCGTTCCAGTACCTTGCCAAAGCTTTTGGAGGAGCTGGAGATTTTTAGCATGGCATGATTACCGGCAGCCAGTGCACAAACAAGTGGGCCTACGGATAGAACCAGTGGATAATTCCACGGTGCCATGATACCAATCACACCCAGTGGCTGGTATTGTACCCACGCCTTGGCAGGTTGATGCAGGGCAGACACATGACGCTTGGAAGGTTTCATCCAGCTGGTCAGGTGCTTACTGTAATAGGTACACTGCTCAAGGCAGGTCATGATTTCGCCAATCTTGGTTTCATGGATGGAGCGATTGCCAAAATCTTCGGAAATGGCATTGGCAATTTCGTCCTGATACTTCACCAATGTGCGGCGCAGGCGGGCAATACGCTCAATGCGCTCATGCGCCGAAGGCACCGGATTTTGTGAGTAGGCAGTTTTCTGGGCTGCCAGTGCATCGTGCATGCGTTGAATTTCAGGTGGCAATGTGCTTTGTACGCTGACAGGAGATGACAAGCTATTCATAATAGGACATGAGGCCAGATTTTATTTAAGATAAGTTGATTTTTAGAGTAATTGCTCTAAAGTGTCAATAGGTTTTTGATGAACCGTCAGGTTTAAAGGTTATTCAATTGCAATCAGGATGAGCTATTTTGAAGCCATTAAAGACACGAGACCGGATTTTACAGATCAGCTTGGCGCTGTTTAACGAACGCGGTGAACGTGTAGTAACCACCAATCATATTGCTGCTGAAATGGGCATTAGCCCCGGCAATCTGTACTATCATTTCAGGAATAAAACCGAGATTATCAAGGAGCTGATGGATACCTATCAGGCCGAAACTATTGACCTGCTAAGTGTGCCGGATGACCGCCCACTCACTGTTGCTGACAAGATCCAGTATTTTCAGTCTTTAAGCCAGCAGTTGTGGAAGTACCGGTTTTTGCATCGCGATATTCATCACCTGATGGATTCCAATGATGATTTCAAGCAGATGTATCCAAACTTTGCTGGTCAGATCATGAAAAAGGGCAAGCAGATTTATCAGGGCTTTGTGGATGCCGGGCTGATGAAAATTGAGCCGTCTGAAATTGAGGCATTGATTATCAATATCTGGATTGTGCTCACCAACTGGACTAACTTTTTATATATGTCGGGTCATATCTCGCATGCAGGTGTGATGGATGAGCGCTGGATCTGGCAAGGCCTGCGCCAGATGGTGTTTCTGGAAGGCCCGTACCTGATTGGCGACAGTCGTCAGGCCTATGACACCTTACTGGCCAATATTGGCAAATCCGAGCTGTTTGAAAGCCTGTCCGCACAAGGTACGCATCAGCAAGCTGCCATTGATTGACAGATAAGCCCACACAATTGAATAAAAAGCCTTGGCATCGCAGCAACGTAATAACAGGGACAACTTGCAGGGCTAAATAAAAATATTTAAGCCCTGCCTAAAAGCAGCTAGAATGCCTGCTCTTTTTGTTTGCTTGAATTGACTAAAAACACAAGATGGGATTTTTGACATGACCACGGCCAATACCGCGCGCCTTTTGATTACCTGTGCTGACCGCTCTGGTATTGTTCAGGCAGTATCCGGGTTTTTGTATCATCAGGGTGCCAATATTACTGCGCTGGATCAATACGCCACTGAGGCACAGGGCGGCACTTACTTTATGCGGGTTGAGTTTGAAGTCAACCAGTTGGCAGCCCGCCGTGACAGTTTGAGTCAGGCTTTTGCTGATACCGTTGCTGGCCGTTATGACATGACCTGGCAGCTCACGGCGGTGAGTGACATCAAAAAAGTGGGTATTCTGGTGTCCAAGTATGACCATGCCATGCTGGAACTACTGTGGCGGCATGCACGTGGCCTGTTGCCCTGCGAAATTACCCATGTGGTGAGCAACCATGAAGACCTGCGCGATGCGGTCGAAGGCTTTGGCATTCCTTTTACGGTCATTAAGGTGACCAAGGACACCAAGGCTGAAGCTGAAGCCCAAATCCATGAAATCATGGCAGGTAATGATCTGCTGGTGCTGGCACGTTACATGCAGATTTTAAGCAGTGATTTTGTAGAAAAATGGCCGATGAAGGTGATTAATATTCACCATTCTTTTCTGCCAGCGTTTGTGGGTGCAGATCCATACCGTCAGGCTTATGACAAGGGCGTTAAGCTAATTGGTGCCACAGCGCACTATGTGACGGCAGAGCTGGATCAGGGGCCGATTATTGAGCAGGATGTTGAGCGGGTGAGCCATCGCTATAGTGTTGCTGATTTACGTGAGCTGGGTGAAGATGTGGAGCGCAATGTACTGGCGCGTGCAGTGCGCTGGCATCTTGAAGACCGTGTGATTGTGCATGGTAATAAGACAATTGTGTTTGATTAAGCATTTTTTATGGGCTAAATAGAGGTCACTTAAAATATTTTAAGGTGGCCTCATTTTTACTTTCATAAATACATAATTTTTATTGCTTAATAGTTGATAGAAAATAACGTTTTTAATAAAAATAATTGAAGGTAAAGTAGAGGTGCGAATTGTCTATTCATGCACAATTAGATATTGAATTTACATCAGCAATAATGCAATTGGATTTGATAGAACAGCTTGTTGGTATTGGATGGACGTTCAATGATTATGATAATCGGCAAACATATTTACCTGTTCATGATGATGATAATTATAACTGGATGAGTGAGACATTAGATCAAAACACTTTATTTCAGATTTTCCAGAAAAAGCACAAGTTGAAAGAAAATATTGGAATTGTAATGACTTGGAAAGATACACAAATAGGTGGAGAGTTTATATTTTTCATTAATGATGGAATGCAAATATCTCCCAGTATAAATAGACAGCTCATCGCAAATTCGAGTATCACAGATATAAGTTGGTATCTTGAAAAAACAATTTACTTGCTACATAAAAAAGGAATAAGTTTTTTATCATCTAGCTATCTTGAGCATCTTTAAAAGTTTACTTTGGATTTTAGTATTCAACCTTTGGGCATGGCATAACATGAACAAATAATTTGATGTATGGTTTTCTTATCCAGACCTTGCAATATGCACGCTGCTATGCCTAATTTATAGACAACGGATTGCATCTAAATTCAAGTAGACTGAATCATCAAGGAAAGGAAAATGTCAGAGATCAAACGCCTGCATGTGGGCAAATGCTATTGCGAAGTTACTATTTATAAGGATGTGGTATATCTGGCCGGACAAGTGCCACGTCACTGTGCCAGTGAACAGTCCAGCGATATTGTCACACAGGCACAGGATGTATTTAGCCAGATTGATGCGCTGCTGGTTGAGGCTGGCTCGGATAAGCACCGGATTTTATCCTGTCAGATTTTTCTGGCCGACATGGCCGATTATGATGGGTTTAACCAAGTGTGGCGCGAGTGGGTGTCACCACGCAATCCGCCGCCACGTGCTACCGTACAGGCCCAGCTTGCTAATGCGGACTGGAAGCTGGAAGTGGTGATTACCGCAGCCATTTATTAAATCTACTGTTTCTCTAGGGATGAGCCGATTGTTTGGTATTAGCCTGATGCAGCTCATCTATTAGGGTGTGCATCAGTTCAGTGGTATTTAGCTTGCGAATGCGTGCCACATTGCTGCCTGCCCAATAGGCGGCAAAATCATGATTGCCCTGCTTACTGGCTAGCGCATGAAGTTGCTTGGCCAGGTCATACATATAAGAATAACTGCTTAAGGCAGGGCGTTCCGGCTGGTCGACTTGCCTGTGCCATGCACTCATTAAGCCCCGTGCAGGCCGTCCGGAAATGCTGGCGGTAATATAAGTGGTCTGAAAGGCCGGATCTTGCAGGCGCTGGCGATATACCGGATCGGCAGCAGATTCCTCACAAATCACAAAGGCCGTGCCTAACTGGGCGGCACAGGCACCAAACTCAAGTACCTGCTGAATATCATAACCATCCATAAGGCCGCCCGCCGCAATGATCGGCAGATGGGTATGTGCTACCAATAACCGCACCAGATCATGGATGCCAATGGCCGGGTCGATATCGCGGTTAAAAATGCCCCGATGGCCACCAGCTTCTACTCCTTGCGCCACAATGCCATCTATACCAGCCGCTTCAATAATTTTGGCCTCGGCTAGGCTGGTCGCACTGGCCAGCAAAATAATCCCGGCCTGTTGCAGTTGTTTGATCACATCGGGAGCAGGAATGCCAAAGTGAAAGCTAACCACCGCTGGTTTTTCTTGTAGCAGCATATCCACGACAGGCTGGTTGTCAATCAAACTGGAATTCACTGGTTTTAAGGTTTCTGGTGCTTCACCACCCAATGCCTGAAAAAATGGCGCCATATAGTTAATCCAGATCTGCTCAGTGGCTGGATCGCGCTGTGGTGGCTGATGGCAAAAGAAATTGCAGTTAAATGGCTTGCTGGTGAGTGCTCTGGTTTGTTGAATTGCCAAACGGGCAGCTTCAGCTGAGGCATTGGCCAAGCCCAGTGAACCCAGTCCGCCAGCATTACTCACGGCTGCTGCAAGCTCGGGCGTGCTGGTGCCTGCCATGGGCGCTAACAAAATGGGATGCTGTATGCCCAGTTGCTGTAGAAATTGCTGTGTCTTTATGGGGTAGGAGGGTGTAGCGTGGGAATGAAAAGAGTCAGGTCGATTGTTCATGGCAATTGCTCTCTAAATAAAGGGTGCCAATTCAAAGCATTAACCTGTTTTAGCATGGGATTTAGGGGAGCATAAGCTTAATTTAATGATATTCATTATTCATGCGGTAAATAATTGATAGGATTAAATCAAGCTGGGCAATGAGCCAGAGATTTAATCTAAGCATGAATTTAGCCTAAGCATTAGTTTAACCTGGAACAGCTTAGCGCTGAAAAGTTACTGCGTAGTCTGTAATTTGGGTCGGGCGCGCTCTAAAGCAGCCAGTAATGCCGGTTTAAATTCACCAGCTTTAAACTGTACCAGATCCGAATGTGCTGCACAAAAATTCTGGGTATCCTGCCATTGATCAGCCAATTGTTGCACCCACTGACAGTAAGTCTCAGCTGCATTCGCTTCAGGTTTTAAGGCCCAGCGAGTGGCCGGACTAATAAAAATTTCTGGCAGGAATTTTTCCAGTAATCCGCCCTGTGGCGGCGCGGCAAAGGTGTCATCAACATGCAGGCTTTTGCTGGCAGGGTGATAGGCCAGTAATGAACCGGCATGTACACCGGGCTTGGCTGAAATGTAGTCAATGCCTTTTGTCAGTGAAAACTCAAGCTCGGGATAGCGCGCAGCAACGGCCTCACTTTCTACCCGATCTGGTGACCACGCTAACTGGGGCAGTTTTTGCTGATGACGCAGTGAACCATACAGGGTGGCCTGTGGAAAGTCGCGTGCCATGGCTTCGCAGTGCAGGGTATGAAACGGATGCAGGTTTAAAATCGCTTCAACCGTCTGGCCCTGATGTGTCAGTGTCATGACCTGCTCACGGACGCTGCCGCTGAGTTCGTAGCTATCCAGAAAAATGAAACGGTCTTTTGTTAGTTGTACCAGTGAACAGTGTGTTCCCACATCAATCAGACCACCAATCCTGAGCGCGCCACGTATATTCCAGAAGCCTTGTCCCAGATTAATGATGGTGTGTGCCATGGTACGTTACCTGCCTGTTCATTGAAAAAATGAGGAGAACACTATGTCTGGATATTCAGGGTTTTCCATCAACATCCGGAAGGGAGTTTCTGCCGTGTAATTACTTAATTTACCGATTAAAACAGGCTGGCTGAATAAGAGTATCAGTGACAAGTGGTGAGATTATGTAAGTAATCCCAGACAAGCTAAGTGAAAGTTAGGCACATTAGCTACGTCATGTTTCATCGAATAAATAATCAGCGCATGCCATGTCATTATTAATTTTATAAAAAAATAGCTTGTTTGCTTAATTGAATCACATCGGTTCTGATACAAAAACAGCCCATAACTTTTTGAGCGGTCTTTAAAATCAACATAACACCCCGATGTTATTGATAAATGAAAATTTGAATTTTTGAGGTAGATCAATGGATAAAAACTATTACGAAATACTGGGCCTGCAACGTGGCGCCAGCACTGACGAGATTAAAAAAAGCTATCGTAAGCTGGTGCGCAAGTATCACCCGGATGTCAGCAAAGAAGCTGATGCTGCCGACAAAATGCAGCAGATTAATCTGGCCTATGAGACCTTAACTGATGCCACCAAGCGTAGCGAATATGACCAGATGCTGGACAATCCCTATGGCTTTGCGGGGGGTGGAGGCGGTAATGCGGGTAACCAGTACCAGTATTATCGTGGACAGGAGGGCGCTGGTCAGCAGTTTAGTGAAGAAGACCTGCGTCGTGCATTTGGCGGTGGTTTTGGTACGGGTAGCGGCGGCACAGGTTTTGGCGGCTTTGAAGACCTGTTTGGCCAGTTCGGTGCCGGTTTTGGTGGAGGGCGTGCAGGTGCTCAGGGTCGCCAGCAGCAAGGCAGCTATCAAAACTATCGCGGTGAAGACCAGCATGCCAGCATTGAGGTGGATGTGCAGGTGGCGTATGAAGGCGCAACCCAGCAACTGACCCTGCAAATGCCGGTGATTAATGCCAGTGGCCAGCAGGAAATCCAGCGTAAAACCCTACAGGTCAAAATTCCCAAAGGCATGAAACCGGGCCAGCAAATCCGCTTGTCCGGGCAGGGACAAGCTGGCTTCAATGGTGGGGCGCAAGGCGATTTATATATTGAAATCCAGTATCGCAACACTGAGCAACTACGGGTAGAAGGCAGTGATGTGTATCTAACCGTACCTGTCAGCCCGTGGGAAGCAGCGCTGGGTGAAACCATTCAGGTGGCTACCCCGGCAGGGGTGGTGGATGTCAAGCTACCGGAAGGTTCACAAAGTGGACGGCAGTTGCGCCTAAAAGGTAAGGGCATTCCTGCTAAGGAACCGGGTAACCTGTATTTGATTTTGCAAGTGGTGCTGCCACCAGCCAACACTGATGCTGCCAAAGCAATTTACCGGCAAATGGCTGAAAGCATGGCCTTTAATCCACGGGCATAAGCCAAAAAAACACCAGGCTAAAAAGAGATAATTTGGGAGAACAACATGCGACAGTTAATTATCCGCGATATTATGCTGGATCAGGAGCAACTGGATGGCACTGTTATTGATGGCAATGTGTTTTTAAGCCTCAGTGATTTTGCCCGGGCCTGTGGTCAGCCGCATGATTGGGTGATTGCGCTGGTAGAACACAGCATTCTGGAAAAAAATGACAGTGCGCCAGAACACTGGCAGTTTGTGGGCGAGGAACTGGCACGCACGCGACGGGCATGGCGCTTGCAGCGTGACTTCGATGCCAGCCTTGCTGCCGTGGCGTTAATGCTGGATTTACTGGATGAAGTCAAACAGCTACGGGCGCAGGTGGCATTGCATATCCGCTAGCAGCCTATTCTTAAGCACTAAATTGAGCGATGAAGCAGCCTTTATATTCTATGTCATCGTAATTTGACCGCAAAAACGGCATAATCAATACAAACAAAGATTAGATGAATGCCGTTTTGTTAGTTCCATCCCAGCAAGGCCTTGATAAAAATTCGATAAAAACAGTCCCAGCCTACAGCATTGGCCTATTGCTGAGCCTGTATCTGGCGCAGGGTTTACCAGTTGGTTTTTTAACCCAGGCCCTGCCAGCCATTTTACGCAAGAATAATGTATCACTGGCTGCCATTGGGGGTTTTGGCCTACTGATGGCACCGTGGGCACTCAAGTTTTTATGGGCACCTGTGGTGGATCGCTATTTTTCGCCGCAGTGGGGACAAAGCCGTAGCTGGATTATTCCTACCCAGTGTTTAACGATTTTATTGCTGCTAGTGATTAGTTTTTTGGAACCTAGCGCGCTGGCCAGCCCAGTTATTTTGCTGAGTTTTTTTATTGTCCTTTTTTTAATTAACCTGATGGGTGCCACACAAGATATTGCCACTGATGGCCTTGCCGTGCGCTTGCTACACAAACAGCAGCAGCGCTGGGGCAATGCGGTGCAGGTATTGGGTTCGCGGCTGGGTTTTATTTTTGGTGGCGGTGCAGTGCTGTTACTGCTGGATCTGTGGTCGTGGCAGCTGGTATTTCTGTTGCTCACTGGTTTTGTATTGCTGAACAGTTTGCCCATTTTGTTTTTTCGGGAACCTGTTTGGCCGCAGCAGATACAGGTTGATGTATCGCCTAAAGCAGCATCTAAGCTGTCTTTATCCAGGCCGGCTTTTACGCTTAAAAAATGGCGAAAGTTCTTTGCCGTTGAATTTGCCTATTTCTGGCATAGCCCACAGATGCGGGCATGGTTGCTGGTATTACTCACCTTTAAGCTCGGTGATAGCTTGAGCGGCGCGATGGTCAAGCCCATGATGGTGGACATGGGATTTAGCCTGGGCAATATTGGCTTAATGGCCAGCATGCTGGGTTCGGTGGCATCGGTGCTGGGTGCCCTACTGGCTGCATGGTGGATGAAATACATGGCGCGCAGTACTGCATTGTGGTGGTTTAATTTACTGCAAATTTTAAGCTTCTTGTTGTATGCCATATTGGCCTGGCAGTTTGAGTATAGCCACATCGTGATAGCGTGGCAGGTTTATAGCGTGAATGCCATTGAACAGTTTGCCGGGGCCATGGCACTGGTTGCCATGCTTACCCTGATTATGGATTATTCCCGCAAACAGCAGGCAGGCAGTGATTTTACCTTTCAGGTGTCAGTGCTGGCGGTGACTGGCGGCGGTGTGCATATTGTGAGTGGAATAGTGGCTGAATACTGGGGCTATAGTATTCATTTTGGCTTTTGTGTGCTGTTGGCGGTGCTGTGTTTATGGCCTATTTTTCGGTGGAAAAGATTGGAAATTACGGACTGAAAAGTATGAAAAATACGTTAATGACTAAATTTTATTTTGGGCTGAAAATACTTCAAAAGTTTATATTCTGGTCTCTGGCTATATTTATTAGTTTTATTTTATTGCTGGGATTTATAGCATTTATAGCCGACACATTTTTCGATAATGCCGCTAAAAAGGATAGTTGTGCAGATAGCGGTGGTGCATGGAACTACAAGACAGATGAATGTATGGGAAAGCGAAAATATAAATAAAAAAACAGCGCCGGAACGCTGCTTTTACTCTCACCTTAAAACTTATTTGCCATCACGTGCAGCCACGGCGGTATCGACAAAATCGGTAAACACGCCATCGATGCCCAGATCATAAAACTTTTTATATTCGGCCTTGGGGTCGTTTTTATAATCACTGGCTAAACGGCGTGGTTCATTGCGGAAAGTAAAGGGCACCACTTCCAGCCCAACAGCATGCGCATTTTTAACCACATTGCTGGCAGGTAATAATACACGGTCACGCTCATCCAGCTTGCCGTCATTGTTCAGGTCATCGGCCTTGCCATCATTGTTGGCATCTACCGTTTTGGAGCTAATCAGGTAAGGCTTCCACGGCCCAATGATATCAGCATAGGTTTTAATTTCTGCCAGACCCGCTGGCGTTAGCATATCACCATAGGTTTTGTCGGTTTTGCCAGCCACTGTCCAGTCGTACGGACGCAGTGATGGCGCTTCAAACTGCATGTTACCGTTGTTGTCAATGTCGTAGCCATCGATGAGCTGCACTAATCGAACGTCAGTTTTACCGTTAAGATATTTAAGGTTGCTCACTTCAAACGACTGGATAATGGCTGGCGAGTCTTTTTTACTGTAGCCGTATTTGCTTAAAATGCGCAGCAGTTCATCTTCAATTTTATACTGGCCAAAAATACTGGCATGAAAGGTAGAGTGCTTGATTTCAGGGATAATGCCGACGGTCTTGCCCAGACGCTTGTTTTCGGTCTGTACCGTATTAATCATTTCCTCAAAGGTTGGAATTTCAAACTGGCCGTCAAATTCGGTGCTGCGATCCTGCGGTAATGGCTGGATGGCGCGCAGGGTTTTGAGTTCCGCCAGGGTAAAATCTGATACAAACCAGTCGTCTTTGACTTCCACGCCGTCAATCATTTTGCTGGTTTTGCGGCTGGCAAATTCAGGATGAGATGCCACATTGGTGGTGCCGCCAATATTGGGTTCATGGCGGCAAACCAGTATGCCATCTTTGGTCATGACCAGATCCGGCTCAACAAAATCTGCGCCCAGTTCAATCCCTTTTTTATAGCCTTCTAGCGTGTGATCCGGCAAATAACCCGCCGCGCCGCGATGGCCGTACACCAGTGCTTTTTTAGGCGTTGGGCTAATTACGCCCGTGTTATCGCTATTATCGTTGTCATCATTACAGCCTGCCAGTGCAGTTGCCAAAATAGAGCCAATCACTGCGCCAATCATTTTTTGCTTGTTCAACATAATGTTAGTTCCAGATTTTGTCTTTTATGACGCCTTTTACTACAGATATGGTGAGTAAAAGGGTTGGCGCTAGTCTGCATGAGGCTTATGACAAGTCCATGAATCTGGTCTATAGCTTTATAGGCGGGTAAAGATTGAGAGTAGCGCAAAGAGGAGGCCTTGCAGATGACTTGCCTGTATAAAAGCATTTATTTCAGTGAGACAAGCGCCTAGAATAGCCCTCTTTCTGCCTGCCTGTAGTTCCCCAACATCACTGTGGTGAGAGACATGCACGCATTGCCCAATCCTGATGCTGGCCTGTTGCCCGGCCATTTGCAGTAAATTTCCCATGAATTCGTCCACCCCCGAAAGCTCCCCACAAAGCCAGGCACAAAATCAGCCAACCAATCATCTCAAGCGCAGTATGCAAACCCGTCATCTGGTGATGCTGTCGCTGGGTGGTGCGATTGGAACAGGCCTGTTTTTAAATTCAGGCGGTGTGATTGCGCAGACTGGCCCGGTGGGGGCGATGCTGGCATATTTTATTGGCGGGATCATTGCCTATCTGGTGATGCTGTGCCTGGGTGAGCTGGCGGTGCATGTGCCGGACAGTGGCGCGTTTAGTACCTATGCCACGCGGTTTATCAATCCTGCTACGGGTTATATGATTGCATGGCTGTACTGGCTTACCTGGACAGCCACATTGGGCACCGAATTCACGGCGGCTGGCATTTTGATGCAGCACTGGTTTCCGCAGGTGTCGGTGTGGATCTGGTGTGCGGTATTTGCAGCGGTTATTTTTTTATCCAATGTGTTTTCTACCCGGGTTTTTGCTGAAACCGAATTTTTTCTGGCCTTTATCAAGGTTGCCACGGTTTTAATTTTTATTATTCTGGGTGGCTGTGCCATTTTTGGTGTAATGCCCGGTTTTCAGCCTGCGCCATTGCTGCATAACCTGACTGCACAGGGCTGGTTTCCCAATGGTTTAATGCCTATTTTGGTGACCATGCTGGCAGTTAATTTTGCTTTTTCCGGTATGGAGCTAATTGGGGTGGCTGCTGGAGAAACAGATAATCCCGGCAAAACCATTCCCAAGGCCATTAATGCGGCGCTATTACGCTTATTGATCTTTTTTGTGGGCACCATTTTTATTATTGCCGCGCTGGTTCCCTTTGAGCAGCTTGGTCTAACGGAAAGCCCGTTTGTGCTGGTGTTTGAGCGCATGGGCATTCCGTATGCCGCTGATATCATGAATTTTGTGATCATTACCGCACTGCTGTCGACGGCCAATTCCGGTTTGTATGCCGCCTCACGCATGATGTGGTCACTGTCCCAGCAAAATATGCTGCCCAAAACCTTTAGCAAGCTGACCCGGCGCGGTATTCCACTCAATGCCTTAATGTTTAGCATGATTGGTGGCTTGGCATCCTTGCTGACCAGTGTTTTTGCTGCGGAAACTATTTACACGCATTTGCTATCAATTGCTGCGTTTACCATGGTGGTGGTATGGATGAGCGTGGCGGTGAGTCATTACCGGTTTCGCAAGCAATTTCTGGCTCAAGGTGGCCAGCTCAGTGCTTTAACCTATCGTGCGCCATTTTTCCCGGTTGTGCCGATTGCGGCCTTTGTGCTGTGTTTTATTACCTGTCTGGGCATGGCGTTTGATCCCAGTTTGCTGGGTGGTTTAATTGGCTGCTTGCTGTTTATTGCGGGGTGTTATGCCAGTTATTACAAATGGTATGCGCCAGCTCAGCAGTAATAAAATCTGGGGCATCACTGGGTTTGAATCAATAAAATCAGGCTGGAATATGCAGGATTAGTTCCAGCACCAGTTTACTGCCAATAAAGCCCACCAGCAGCAGGCCAAATCCCCATAGGGTAAAGCTAATGGCACGCTGGCCGCGCCACCCCAGTCGCCAGTGACCAATCAACAGCGTACCAAACACCAGCCACGACAAAATACTAAACACGGTCTTGTGTGCCAGATGCTGGGCAAAAAAACTGTCAATGGTAAAAATCCCAAAACTCAAAGCCAGTGTAAGCAGGCCAAAACCCAGCGCAATCATGTCAAACAGCAGTTTTTCCATAGTTTGCAGCGGTGGCAGCAGGGCAACCCAGATGCGTTTATCGGTTTTTTGCTTGAGTTCACGGTTTTGCGCCCACAGCAAAATGGCTTGAATACTGGCCATCCACAGCACGCAATAGGCCGCCAGTGACAGGAAAATATGCACATCCAGCCACAGCCCGCCCTGACTTAATGACACAAATGGCCCATGCCAGATCACGCTAATCAGCAAACCAACACAAGCCACCGGGGTTGCCAGCAGGTTTAGCCCTAAGATGGGCCGATAAGTACTAAACAAAAGGCTAAACGCCAGCATCAGCCAGCAGGTAAGCGAAATCAGGTTAAAAATATTGTAATTTATCCCTGCCGGGGTAATCAGCGCTGGAAACAACACCGAGGCATGCAAAATCAGGCCAATACTCAGCAATACCAGCGTCACCAGCTTGCGGGGTGGCATTTTTTGTAATAAATGAATCAACAAATACCAGAATGTACTGGCATACGCAGCCGTGGCAAGCAGTGCTATAATCACAGGCAGGCTAGTCATGCCATTCAACCCTAATTCTGATGGTTTGGATTTTCATTATTAACGATTCGACCCTGTTTAACCGTCTGTTGCTAGGGCTTGTTGATATTTCATCCATGATTGCGACAGTGGACGTTTTTAGGCGATACAAGGCATGAATAATGAAATTTAGTCATTCTAAATAATTTATTCATAACGCAGTAGCGCTCAAAAACGGTCCTGTCCTGAAAGGTTGTTGCTAAAATTTGATCATATTTTGCTACGAACCAGAATAGCAGTTATGCCATGATCTGCATTTCATGCATTCTGATTAAATTTTAGCAGACAACGCAACGCATTGGTGAATTGTCAAAAAGCCTTCATATCCTATAGCATCTGGAGCGGTAATTTTCTATTCTAGGCAATATTTTTTGCAAAGTTACAAGCGGAATTCGCAATGTTTGATACTTTAACCGATCGTTTGACGCAAAGCCTGCGCAATGTCACAGGCACCGGGCAGCTTAACGAAGATAACATCAAGGATACCTTGCGGGAAGTACGCATGGCACTGCTGGAAGCAGACGTGGCATTGCCGGTAACCCGTGAGTTTATTGAAAAAGTAAAAGCCGAAGCACTGGGGCAGGAAGTCTTAAAGCAATTATCGCCCGGTCAGGCTTTCGTCAAGATTGTTTACGACCAGCTCACAGAAATGATGGGCGAGGCCAATCAGAGCCTGAACCTGTCTGCCAAGCCTCCGGTGGTGATTTTGCTGGCGGGTTTGCAGGGTGCGGGTAAAACCACCACGGCAGGCAAGCTGGCCAAGTTTTTAAAAGATCGCCAAAAGAAAAAAGTGGTGACTGTTTCTGCCGACGTATACCGTCCCGCCGCCATTGAACAGTTACGCAGTGTGTCCAATGATGTGGGCGTGGATTTTATTCCCTCATCTGCCGATGAAAACCCAATTGACATTGCCATGCGTGCCATTGAGCAGGCCAAAATCAAGTTTGCCGATGTGCTGATTGTGGATACTGCCGGCCGCTTGCATATTGATGAATCCATGATGGATGAGATCAAGGCGCTGCATGCCGCCATTGGCCCTACTGAAACCCTGTTTGTTGTCGATTCCATGACCGGACAGGATGCCGCCAATACCGCCAAGGCGTTTAATGATGCCTTGCCATTAACTGGTGTGATCCTCACTAAAACTGACGGTGATGCGCGCGGTGGTGCAGCGCTGTCGGTGCGTGCTATTACCGGCAAGCCCATCAAGTTTTTAGGGATGGGCGAAAAGCTGGATGCACTGGAACCATTCCACCCTGAACGGATTGCCCAGCGCATTCTGGGCATGGGTGACGTGCTGTCCTTGGTGGAAGAAGTTGAACGCAAGATTGACCGCGAAAAAGCGGAAAAGATGGCGAAGAAACTGCAAAAAGGCGGTGCGTTTAACCTTGAAGACATGCTCACCCAGTTTGAACAAATGAAAAATATGGGCGGCATGGCAGGCTTTCTGGATAAGCTACCGGGCATGAGCGGTAGCGGCATTCAGCAGGCGCTGGAACAGGCCAAGCCGGAAAAGGAAGTGGGCAAGATGGAAGCGATTATCCGCTCCATGACCATTAAAGAACGCCGTAACCCGGATATTATCAACCCCAGCCGCAAGCGCCGTATTGCTGCCGGTTGTGGCATGGAAATTCAGGACATTAACCGTTTGCTCAAGCAGCACAGTCAGATGGCCAAGATGATGCGCAAGTTTTCCAGCCCTGGCGGCATTGCCAAGATGATGCGTGGCATGAAAGAGCTGCAAGGTGGCGGCGGTGGCGGTTTAGGCCCGCTGTTTGGCGGTGGTAGCGAGGGCGCAGACGGTGGGCAGGGTAGAATGCCCGGCAATATGCCATTGCCACCAGGTTTTGGTAAAAAGCGCTAATTGCTAAATAGTAGAAGTAAAAACGGCCTTGAGGGGTCGTTTTTTATTAGCTGTTCAATTTTAATTTTTCTAGCGCTCTTTGCAATCCTGAAATATTTTTTCGAGTAAGGCTTTATCTTGAATTTTATCGACTAACCAGGTTGGATCATCATCCCAGATTGCACCACGAGAAAGGACATTTTCACGGATTTTATCTTCACTTGTTCCTAAGTCATCATCGCCAAATTGAGTTTTACGATTAAGGCTGGCAAATTCGAAATCAGTATCTTTAAAAATTGCAGCTTTTAAATTAGCTCCTTTTAGTTGTGAACCTGATAAATTAGCTAATTGTAAATCTGCTCCCCAAAGATCAGCTGACTGCAAGTTAGCATTATGCAAAGAAGCACTTTGCAAATTTGAATGACTTAAATTTGCGTTACTAGCTTCGGCAAAATTTAAAATTGCTTTTTGTAAGCTGGCGGATTTTAATAAAGCATATTTTATGTTTCCACGAGTTAAGTCGGCACCACTAAAAATACAATTACAAAAATTTGTAAAAGATAAATTAGCTCCAATTAATGTATAACCTGATAAATTTATTCGGAAGAGAGAAGAGTTAGTATTTAAAGCTGTTAAATTTATATTTATTAACTGTTCTTCAAACAGCTTTAAATGCATTCCTCTTGTTCCAATTAAAGCTTTATTTAATGAGGAAACTACAGGGGTACGAGAAAGTATATGCAAGTAATTCCTAAAATAGAAATCTTCTTCTAGCTGTGCTTGATATCTAACAATTATAGATTCCCATATTGCATGAATTAGCAAAAAAGCGGGTTGCATAAATTGTTCGCCATACTTACCAAACATAAAGGCTTCTAGTTGGGCAATCGCGCTAGCTTGTAAAGCTTCTGCACCTTGACGACGACTAATACTATTGCTGCCTTCTGGGGCAATAAAGTCTTCTTGGCTGCTTGTTATTTCTTCGGTATGTTCCTGAACGTCTTTAGCTGTTTTATTTGTGGTTTTAGTACTGGTGGTTTGCTTGATTTCAGGCAAGTGAAAACCACTAGCCCATTCACTGAGTTTTTGAAAGTCTTTTAGATTGGTATCCTTACGGGCATTTTCAATTTGGATGCGATTATTTTTATCACGAAATAGCCAAACCATAAAAATAATTGGAGCGGCAACAATAGTTCCAATGAGTGCAACTGGGATAGTAAAAAAGCCTCGAGATATATCACTCAGGTTTTTAAGATTATCGGCAGATAAGTATTCAAACCAGTCAAGATAAAAAAGAAAAAGTATAGAAATAGTCGTAGCACAAAGAATCCAGAAACTTCTGAAAATTGTTTGGCTCCATGTATCCAGATTAACGCCCACATTGCGCTTTTTCCAGCGCTTAAAATCTACTTGTTGATACTCAATACTGGTTTTGACGAAAGCATCAATACGCTGTTTTAAGTTGGTTATCTTTGCAAATTCTTCATCCTCCCAGAGAGGGCCTTTATAATCTTTTTCCTTGTGTTTTAACTGGTAATAATCATATACAGCATTTCTTTCAGAAGTTTTTAAAAAGGAATGAAAATCTTGCCCTATTTCTTTTAATTGACCAAATGTGTAAAACGTAAATACTAAGAAGAAAGAGATCAACGCAGTAAAAGCTAAAGCTAAATAAATATAAAGATGTGAATGTATATCTATGGATAGAATTCCATAAAAAGAAGCAATACAAGCTATAAAGCTTATAATAGCTATTCGATAACGCTTAGTAGGACTGTACCAAAATTGTGGAATCCATTTTCTCATTGAATTTTTATCTCAATCCATTGCCATTGATCTTTATTCAAATGAAACTGCAAAGTAAACTCTAAGTTCTAATGCAAATCATCCAGCGTATAGTCATAACTCACCCTTAAAAGCTTATTCTTAAAAAGTCACCATCGGCAAACACATTATGGCCAAAACCACATTCACCTTGTGTAGTTTTCAACGTCACGCTGTCCGCTTTAAAACGCATTTCCACGGTGCAGCCTTCATCAGCCGCCAGCCCTTCGGTTTCACTTTCTTTCCATATGGCTTTGCCATTGTTAATCGGACTCAGCGTGATAAATTCGCCCATATTTGGGCCGTAATACATACTCATCATGCCCATATACAAGCCGGAAAATGAAATCTGATATTGCGTGCCTTTTTGCTTCACGCCAACGATATTCCATGCGCCATTGCCCGCATATTGCCAGTATTCTCCCACCGGACTTTTGCTTTGACTAGAGGTGTCCAGTTTGGCCAGCTCGGCTTTAATCAGGTTGAGGTTGTACTGTGATTTTTTATCATCCGGGTTAATCATCAGCCATGCGCGGGCTTTGAGATAATCCTTTTGCTTGATATAGGTGAGTGCCACATTATTGTCCGCCGTAGCCACTGCACTGTCAGAAATGGAAAAACCGGGCTGATTGCCCTGAAACATGACCCGGCAGGCATGGCTCCATGCGGCCTGATCTTCAAATGACGTGCGTGCCTTGGCATAATGGCCTGCGTTATAGGCTTTTTGCCCGGCCCGCGCATAGCTCGTTATTTTTTTGCAGTCGGCAATTTGTTGCTGCTCTTGCGTTGCATCTGCTGCTTGCACTGTGATTGTTAAAGAAGTTATACCCAACACAACACTGAGTAAGCCAAGTAGTTGAACCGGCTGTGTTTTAATTATGGTTTTGGTTGCCGCTCGGGTCATCATTTTTATGCTCATCTAGAGTAGTTTTAAAATTGTCTGAATTAGTTTGTGTAATTTTAAAAGATGTCGCCCATAGCTTTAAATAATGATTAATGCTGTTATACAGGCTTGGCAAAAAAACGCATCAGGCCTTTTAACAGCAAATCCGGTTCCAAAATCAGCTCGGTTTTTTGTTGTAAAAAGCTGGCAAACACGCTTGCATCACCACCAGTAAGCACAATTTTTCGCTCGGGGTTGTGCGCAATGATTTTTTCAATGGCACCTAGCAAGCCAAGCAAAATACCATGATGTACGGCATCGCTGGTATTGCGTCCCGGATACAGGTCACTAAACGCCTGTTCGGGAATCTTGATGCCTTTGGTGCCTTGGGTAAGTGAATCACGCTGCAAATACAGGCTGGGTAAAATATAACCGCCCAAGTGCTGGTTATTATCCAGCAAGTCAATAGTCAGGGCCGTGCCACAGCCGACAATGCAGTACTGATTCTTCTGTCCGTCCTGCGTATTGCCAGCGAGAGCGAGCACCTGTAGCCAGCGGTCAATCCCCAGTTGTTTTGGATTGTCATAGCCGGTAATCAAACCCTGATGCTGCGCCTGTACGCTGGCAAAACGTACCGGTATGTTCAGGCGCGACAAAATCTGCTGCACGCGCTGATTAGAGCTTTCATCCAGCACTGAGGAGATGCCAATTTCATGCGGGCTAAACTGGGCAAAGCGATCCACCAGCCCTAGAAGCAAATCCGCTGGCGATTGCAGGTGTAGCTCGGCACCGTTGGCCTGCATTTCCCCGTGTGAGGTGAGCCAGTATTTAAGCCGGGTGTTACCAATATCAAGCCAGAGCTGACGCATTGAATCCATTTCCTTTTTAAACAAGCTATAGAAATGAGTAGGGCAGAGTTTAAGCAGGGCAGGGGCTTACACTGCCCGAACTTGCCCACTATAAATAATTTTTGTACCGTTTAGGGTGTTTAGCAGCAGCGCACCATCCGGCTGGATACCGATAATCGTGCCGTGCACATCGGTTTGCGCCGGACTATGCACCACCACCTGTTGTTGCAGCAGCGCATCAAAGGCAGCAAAGCGGGTGGGCAGCTCCAGACTGCCGTGGTCAAACTGCTGGCAGGCGTGAATCAGTGCCAGCGTGGTTTGCACAGCCAGTTCGGCCACATCCAGCGCCTGTCCGGTAATGGCGGTTAAGTCAGTCACCGGCTGGTCAGTCACTTGCTGCTGCATGGGTTGCAGGTTCAAGCCCACGCCAATCACCACCTGATTGTCATGCAGCGGTTCAATCAGGATACCGCCCCATTTAGCGCCATTGAAGTACAGGTCATTGGGCCATTTGATTTGCAGGCCAGCATGGTGCGCCAGAATTGGCATATTGACCAGCGCCAAAGCCACTTCCAGCGCCAATCGGCCACTCACCGGATGCTGAAGCGTCCAGCGCAGCGACAAATACAGGTTGCCTTCGGGGGATTGCCAGATACGCCCGGCTTGCCCACGCCCGGCCTGTTGCTGGTTACTAATTACCAGAGCACTGCTGCCACTCATGGCTTTGGCCACGTCATTGGTGGAGGTGGTGGATGGCAACCAGAGTACATGGTCAATCGTGCTTACACCATGCAGCTTGAGGCCATAGCGCAGGCTATTGATACGCGGGTCCTGTTCATCGGGCGTTGCAGGTATTGAATGGGCAGATATAGTCATGGGCGTACTCATGCGGCTTATTGGGCTGTATATTGAGCGTTTTGCTACAAATCTGAGGGTTTAGCGTACACTCTAAATTAAACTGTGGCGGAAATAATTAAATAAAACCAATGATAAAACGCATGAGTTATAGGGTGAATGACCCCAGTGTTACTGTCAAGTCACCGCATTTCGCTCAAAAATATAGCGTTTTTATCGGTTTAGGCCTGCCTATTCTTTAAAAATAATGTAAAAATGTCCGACAATGTGACAGAGTACACGTGTAAACTCTGTTATATAAGCATCTAGGGGTAATGGCTATAACCTGACCATTTTTAAATTGATAACAACATAACAGGTATCATAATGGCATTTCAGGCGTCAATCAGTTTATCTGAACAAATTGCAAAGCACATTAGTGAACAAATTATTACCGGGGAACTGGTCGAAGGGGAGCGCATTCAGGAGTTACGCATTGCCAAAGAGCTGGATGTAAGCCGTGGCTCGGTGCGTGAAGCCCTGCTGATTTTACAGCGAACCTATCTTATTGAAATTTATCCACGCCGCGGTGCTGTGGTGTCGGAAATGTCGGCGCAGCAGGTTCAAAGCCTGTTTGACACCAGCATGATGATTCTGGGTGCACTGGTGCAGCGAACCAGTGAGCGCTGGCGTCAGCATGACAGCGAACAAATGAACACACTGATGCAGCAGCTGGATGAACAGGTACGGCTGGGCGATATTGAAAAATTTTATGACCATGTATTTTTGTTCCTGCATACCTGCAACGAAATTGTGGACAACCCCTACCTGACGGATATTTTTGAAAACCTGCTGCCATCGTTGCGCCGCAGTTATTTTTTAACCTTAAATACCTCACGGCGGGAGTTGCAGGAAGCCTTTGTGCTGTTTCGTCCCGTCATTGATGCCATCCTGATTCGTAAAGGCGAGCAGGCAGCTTTGTTTATGGAAGACTTTTGCCGCCACCTGCGCAATCTGGTGCTGGATTCACTGGCCCGCATGAAGCAGATTGAACTGGCTTGGGCACAGCGTTCACGCCGCTAACACGAGCTTAGGGTCTTAAAGTGATGATCAGTCAGGGTTAATCACCCAAAAGATGCAGTAAATAGAGTAATGCGATTTTAAGATATGCGGTTAATTAGTTTAAAGCTGGTGGGATTCAAGTCATTTGTGGACAGCACCACGCTGGTGTTTCCCGACAACCGGACAGCAGTAGTTGGCCCCAATGGCTGTGGCAAATCCAATGTGATTGATGCCATTCGCTGGGTGATGGGTGAATCCTCGGCGCGGCAGTTGCGTGGTGGTGCCATGACCGACGTAATTTTTGCCGGAACCGCACAGCGCAAACCTGTCGGGCAGGCCAGTGTCGAACTGCGCTTTGAAAATACACTGGGCAAGCTGGGTGGAGAATACAATGCCTACAGTGAGCTGTCGGTGCGGCGTCAGGTCAATCGTGATGGTCGCTCGGATTATTTTTTAAATGGCACTCGTTGCCGCCGCCGTGATATTACCGATATTTTTCTGGGCACAGGCCTTGGCCCGCGTTCCTATGCGATTATTGAACAGGGCATGATTAATCGCTTGGTGGATGCCAAGCCCGAGGAAATGCGCGTATTTATTGAGGAAGCTGCTGGTGTGTCGCGCTATCAGGCACGTCGCCGCGAAACCCTGCAGCATCTGGAGCATACCCGCCAGAATCTAAGCCGTCTGGAAGATATTAATGATGAGCTGCAAAGCCAGATGCGCAGCCTCAAGCGACAAAGCCAAGCCGCCATTAAATACCACGAGCTGGAACAACAGCAGCTGGACCTGAAAATCAAGGTATGGTCAGCGCATTATCGGCAAGCCGAGCAAAACCAGCAGCGTTATACCGAACAGCTCACCCAACTGGGTGAACAATACCGCGAGTTGCGCAGCCATCGCAATCAGGCCGAAGCCGACTGGGAAAGCGGCAGCCAGCAATTATCCGGGTTACTGGCGCGAGCCGAACCAATTCAGCAGGCGTGGCAGCAGGCTGAGCGTGAAGTGAGCCAGCTTGCCGCAAAAGTGCAGCAATATCAGCTAGATCAGCAGCAGCGCGAAACCCAGATCCAGCAGTGGCAGGACAACCTGAAAACCCTCACCAGCCAGATCGCACAGGATCAGGAACGACTCACCGCACTGGTGCAGCAACTGGAATCGGGTCAGCAACAATTTCTGGATACAGAAACACAGTTTCAGCAAAAACTGGCACATTTGCAGCACATAGAACAGCAGTACCAGCAGGTAGAGGCCGACTGGCAAACTAGCCAGCAGCAAGCCCAGCAATTCACCCAGCAACAGCAACGCCTGCAACAGCAAATTGACAGCACCGCACGCGCCCAGTTACGGCTGGAACAACAAATCCAGCAGGCCAGTGCCCAACTGGAACAACTCAAAAGCAGTGCGCAACAGGCTGAGCTGGATCATGTACTGGTTGAACTGGATGATGCGCAACTGGGAAAAACCCGGCTGGAGCAGCAACAGCAGCAGGTACAAGCAGCACTAAGCCAATATCAGCAGCAACTGGATCAAGTCCGGCAGGCGCTCAAACAACAACAGGCCGAATTTCAGCAGTATTCCACCGAGTTGCATGCTATTCAAAAGCTACAGGCCACTCAAAAGCTACAGGCCAATAAAGCTGGCCAGTCCAAAAATGAAAAGAATGTAAAAGCTGGAAAAAGCTATCATCAAGAAAATCACCATAAAGAAACTCAGACTGAAAATTTCAGCCCTGTTGCTACGGTACAACTGTTGCAGCAATTACAGCTTCAGCCGCAAGCGCAGCCGCATTTGCCATTAATTGAAAAATTTCTGGCCGACTGGCTGAATGCCGATTTGCAGGACAGTTTTGCTAACACCTCTACCGCACCACGGGCTTATCTGGCTAATGCCGACCAGCTGGAAAATGCATCAGGATTGCATTGCCTGCAACATGAGCAAGTAACGCCACTGGCCAGCTGGGTCAAGCCATGCTTAAGCTGCTGGCAGGCTGTTGGTATAGTGCCGGATTATTCAATAGCATTGCATTTACAATCGCAGCTCAATAGCCATCAAAGCCTGCTGAGTCTGGATGGTTTCTGGCTGGGACAAAACTGGCACATCAACCTGAATATTGATGAACAGGCCGCCCGCCAGCAAGGGATATTGCAGCAGCAGTTACGCCAGCAGGAACTTCAGCAAATCCTGCACCAGTTACAGCAACACATTGAGCCATTAGAGCGTCAGCAGCAGGAACTTTTACAACAGATCACCTTGCAGCAGGACAGTCTAAAACCAGTTGAGCAAAAGCTGGCACAGGCCAATCAGGCACAGCGCCAGCTTGAACTGCAACGGGCCCGGCTGGAAAGCAGCTTACAGGCGGGTCAGCAGCAAGTGGTACAACTACTGCGCCAGCTGGAAGAGTTGCAGCACAGCCAGCAGGATGATCAGGAGCAGGTGACCGAGTGGCAAATGGAACTGGCCAGTTTAAATCTGCGCTTAAACCAGTTGAATCCGCGCCTGCAAGCCCAGCAGGATAGCCGTAACCAATTGCAGCAGGCGGTGCAGGATGCGCGTATTGCCCATCAGGTAACCCAGCAACACCACCAGCAGTTACAAGCGACACAGCACAGCTTAACGGTACAGTTGCAGGCAACCCGGCAATCCTTGCAGCGTGCCGAGCCGCAACAGCAGCAAATTCAGGGACAACTGGTGCAACTGGAACAAGCGTTGATACAAGCGCAAGCTTTACACCCCACTCAACTGCAACAACTGGAACAGGCACAGGAAAAAGCCGCACAGGCACATGTCAGCTGGAGCACGTGGCAGCAACAACTGGAATTTCGCCAGCAGGAACAGCAGCGCCTAAGCCAGTTGCGCCAGCAGGGTCAAAGCGGGGAAGACCAGTTGCGTGACAGCCTTGAGCAAACCCGGCTGCATTGGCAGGACTGCAAAAACAGGATGGAACAGGCACTGGAGCAGCTTGCGGCATTGCAGATATCGGCTGAACCCCATCCTGAAAATGAATCCATGACTCATAAAACCATCCAGCCGGAACAAGTAGAGATTAGTCAGCTGGCCGACTGGCAGCAGCAACTGGAAAAAGTACAGCAGCAAATCCAGAAGCTGGGCCAGCTTAATCTGGCAGCGCCCGAAGCCTTGCAGGATGTCACCCAGCGCCATGAAGAACTGGCTCACCAGATG
This sequence comes from Alkanindiges illinoisensis DSM 15370, assembly GCF_000619845.1. Taxonomy (GTDB): domain Bacteria; phylum Pseudomonadota; class Gammaproteobacteria; order Pseudomonadales; family Moraxellaceae; genus Alkanindiges; species Alkanindiges illinoisensis. The sequence continues at coordinate 50,495 of NZ_JHUX01000010.1, forward strand.
CATGACCTGCAACAGGCAGTCGAGCAACTGGAACAGGCCATGAAAAGCATTGATCAGGAAACTCGTACCCTGTTTATGAGCACCTTTGATCAAGTGAATGCCGAGTTGAAAATCCTGTTTCCCAAAGTATTTGGTGGCGGTGAAGCTTCGTTAAGCCTTGAGGACGACTGGCAATCCGGGGTAAAACTGATGGCGCGGCCACCGGGCAAACGCAACAGCAGTCTGGCCCTATTGTCCGGTGGTGAAAAAGCCCTGACAGCACTGGCACTGGTATTTGCCATTTTCAGGTTAAACCCTGCGCCGTTTTGCGTGCTGGATGAAGTGGACGCCCCGCTGGACGATGCCAACGTGCAGCGTTTTTGTCATTTGGTAAAAGAGCTATCACAACAGGTGCAATTCATTTACATTACTCATAATAAACTTGCTATGACCATGGCAACGGATTTGTTGGGTGTAACCATGCCGGAACCCGGCGCGTCGCGTCTGGTGGCAGTAAATATTGAGCAAGCTGCAACATATAGTGCAACTTCGGAGTAGTACTCATGGATTTTTTAACCATTGTTGGTTATATCTTGGCTGCCCTGGCAATTGCCCTGGGCCTGTATTTAATGCTTAGAAAAAATACAACCAGTGAAAATACAACAACGGCAACCGAACAAGCGGCAACAGAACAAGCAATGCTGGATGACGCTGACAGCAACATCATCAGTGAGCATGATAACGGACGTATTCCGGTCGTTCCTCGCCATGTGCGTGACCAGATCAGGCAAGCCCCATCGCTTACCACAACTACTACTGCAAGCAGCGCAGTCCAGTCCAGCACAAATCACCCTCAAGTAAATAGCAAAACGATTGCTAAAGATGATTTTGACGAAAATAATTTTGACAAAAACGACTTTGATGACACTGATTTTAATGAAAGCGATTTCGATAAAAACGATTTTAATCAAAGCAATTTTAATACAGACAGTGACTTGCTGGCTGATGCTCCGGCCATCAAGGCAGATCGTACAGCAGATTCACTGGATGACACATTAAATGATGACCATGTAGATCAGGGTCGAAATAATGAAGCAACCAGCAACCCAATAACCACGCAACAGACGCAGGCTCAGGTTCAGGCGCTGGCAGAAAGCAGCAAGCCTGATCAGGACCCGGTTGAAGATACCTTTGATCAGGCGCTGGCCCAGCTTGAAGCTGCCACCTCAGCCGATGATTCCAGCTTTGATGATGATATTGAGCATACAACCCCATCTTCCAAAAAAAGCACTGAACCACTGGAAGGGGCTAAAGACACCTTGGCCACTGCTGATGTAGAAGAATGGCAGGGTGAAAGCGCGCTGCTGGATGCACACCTTGAAGATCAGGAACGCCGTGACGACGAAAGTGCATTGGCACAGGCTGAGCATATTGTGGCACTGTATGTGATGCCCAATGCATCGCGTGCGCTGTCTGGCGAAAGAACCATTCAGCTATTACGCCAGTTTGGCCTGCGTTATGGTGAAATGTCACTGTTCCACCGCTTTGCCGATTCTGATGGCACTGGCCCGCTGATGTTTAGCGTGCTGCGTTATACCAGCGAAGGCCCATCCGGCTTTGATCTGGAAACCCTGCCAAGCGAACAGGTGGAAGGTCTGGCATTTTTCCTGGCGTTGCCGAGCAAGCATGCGGTGGCAGGTTATGACACCATGGTGAGCATTTCCACCCTGCTGGCGCGTGAAATTCATGGACAGGTTTATGATGAGCACATGAACCAGCTTAGTCCGCAGCTGCGTGAGCATTATCGGCATTTTGTACTGGAATACCGCACGCCGGCCTAAGCGGATTGGGAGAGCCAGACTGGTTTACTCAGGCTGATTTTCTAATCATAGACCTTGCCATTGTTGCGCTGCAATGATGGCATTTTTGTTTTACCATTTCCGATTTAAACGTTAGCCCTTTTGACGACTGGTTTTTTATATGATGCAGCCACTAACCGATTCCCAGCACCTGACTCAATCTATGAATCAGTCCACGATTCGGCGCATGCGAGAACTGATTAGCATACTGGCCAAGCATAACCATGCCTATTATGTGATGGATGCGCCCAGTATCAGTGATGCAGAGTATGACCAGCTGTTTCACCAGTTGAAGGCACTGGAGCAGCAGCATCCTGAGCTGATTCAGCCAGATTCTCCCACGCAAAAAGTGGGTGGTGAGGCCTTGGCCAAGTTTCAAAGTGTGCAGCACAGCGTGCCTATGCTGTCACTGGGTAATGTGTTTAATGAAGAAGACTTGCAAGCCTTTGACCAGCGGGTACGTGAGCGCCTGCCCAACCAGCCTTATGAATATGAGGTTGAACTCAAGTTTGACGGTCTGGCGGTATCGTTGTGGTATGAACAGGGCCGTTTTGTGCGTGGTGTGACTCGCGGTGATGGGGAAACGGGTGAGGATATTACCCATACGGTGAGTACCATTCGTAATTTGCCCAAGGTGTTGCAGGTGGAACCGGGGCAAGATGCACCTGAGTTTCTGGAAGTGCGCGGCGAAGTGGTGATGCCCAAGAGTGGCTTTTTAAAACTCAACCGGGATGCTGAGGCACGCGGTGAAAAAACCTTTGCCAATCCGCGTAATGCCGCCGCTGGGAGCCTGCGCCAGTTAAATCCTGAGATTGCTGCTGCCCGGCCACTGGCGTTTTTTGCTTATGGGATTGCCCAGTGTACCCCGCATCATGGTTTTGCCACCCAGTCTGACAGCATGCAATGGCTGACTAGGCTTGGTTTTGAAATTGGCGAGCAGCATTTTATTGCAGCCAGCGTGCAGGAAGTGCAGCAGGCCTATGAACAAATCCAGCAGCAGCGTGCCGATTTGTCGGTTGAAATTGATGGCATGGTGATTAAGGTGAATGCATTAAGCCAGCAAAAACAGCTCGGATTTTTAAGCCGTGAACCACGTTGGGCCACAGCCTACAAGTTTCCGGCACAGGCTGCGCTGACCACCGTTGAAAACATTGAATGGCAAATTGGCCGTATTGGCACGCTCACGCCTGTAGCTCGCTTAAAGCCGGTGTATGTCGGCGGGGTAACCGTTAGCAATGTGACCCTGCACAATATTGGTGAAATTCATCGATTGGATGTGCGTATTGGTGACACCGTGAGCGTGTATCGCACTGGCGATGTGATTCCCAAGGTGGAGCGGGTCTGGCCAGAGTTTCGTCCGGTTGATGCTGCTCCGGTAGAACTGCCGGCCTGCTGTCCAGTGTGTGATTCTCCGGTGGTGATGCCGGAAGGTGAGGCACTGGCGCGTTGCAGTGGCGGCCTGTATTGCCCGGCGCAGCGCATGGAAGCCATTCGTCACTTCGTTTCACGCAAGGCCATGGACATTGAAGGCTTGGGCGAGCGCTGGGTAGAATCGCTACTGGAAAAAGGCCTGATTAACAATGTGGCTGATATTTACCAGTTGCATGCGCATCAGGACGTGTTGCTCGGTTTAGACAAAATGGGCGAAAAATCCCTGCAAAACCTGCTGGCTGCCATCGAAGCCAGTAAGGAAACTACCCTGAGCCGTTTTATTTATGCCTTGGGAATTCGCGGGGTGGGGGAAACCACGGCACGCATGCTGGCAGACACCTTCCAGACGCTGGATAACCTGAAATTTGCCGATCTGGATGCACTGAAAAAAGCGCCTGAAGTTGGTGAAATTACCGCTGAGTGGATTTATGATTTTTTCCGTGCTGAGCACAACATGGAAGTGATCGACCGGTTGCTGGCGGCTGGCGTGCACTGGCCATTGCCTGCGCCCAGAACCCGTCAGCCCTTAACCGGTGAAAGCTGGGTACTCACCGGCACCCTGACCCAGTTTACCCGCGAACAAGCCACCCAGCATTTGCAGGCACTTGGCGCACGGGTCAGTGGCAGTATTTCAACTAAAACCCGCGCACTGGTGGCTGGCGAAAAAGCGGGTAGTAAACTGGACAAGGCGCAAAAGCTCGGTGTACGCATTTTAACGGAAACCGAATTTGTTGAGCTGATGCAAAGTTATGGGCAGGATATTTAAATAAAATTCTTCAAAATTAGCTCAATATTTATTTACAAAGTAGATACATTGAGGTTGGTTATAGTAGTTAAATTCATGGTTAAAACACTATGGATAAATCTAGTAGAAACACTGGTATTAAAGGATTTCACGGTTACAAAAATGGCCGGATAAATTGTAAATTACAGATGTATTAATCTTGTAATTGGATATAATCTCGCCAATTAGTAAGCCCTTGCTGAACTGTAGAACGAACTAGTGAATCTGTTTGTTTTGTCTACGCATCAGCAGGGGTTTTTCTATTGGCTAGGCGTGTAGGAGCACTACCGATTAGCCGGGCAACTGGTCTTTTTTTAATGGTGGTGACACGCAACTATGTTACTGTTTAGAACTGCTGACGTTGACAATACAACTCTCTTAAGTGCGCAACGGGTTTCAACCCGCCTGAATTTCTTTGCGCTGGGTTTTGGCACAGCGGCGTGGGCGCCACTGGTTCCTTTTGCCCAGCAACGACTGCATCTCAATCATGCTGATTTTGGCCTGCTGTTATTGTGTGCCGGGATTGGTTCCATGGTGGCCATGCCTGCCACTGGGGCACTGGTTCAGCGTGTTGGCTGCCGCGTGCTGATTGGCTTTGCCCTGCTGTTATTGCTGGCTGTATTGCCGGGGCTAACCATCTGGAATACGTTGCTGATGATGGCGATTTCGCTGTTCCTGTTTGGCGTTGCCGCAGGCAGTTTTGGCGTTGCCCTTAATCTTCAGGCGGTTATTGTTGAAAAAAATAGCCTGCGTTCATTAATGTCCAGCTTTCATGGCATGTGTAGCCTGGGTGGTCTGGCCGGGGTAATGACCGTTACCTGTTTACTGGCGGCAGGCGTATCGCCATTGGTCAGTGCTGTTGCCATTAGCATGCTGCTATTAGTCATTAGCATCTTGGCAGTGCCCACCTGTCTGGCAGAAATTGAAAAGGAAGAAGCTACAGAAGATTCTGCGCCCGAACAGCAAAAAACTGGCTGGAAATTGCCCAACCGGGTCATCCTGATGATTGGCATCATGTGCTTTATTGCCTTTTTGTCTGAAGGCGCAGCCATGGACTGGAGCGGCATTTACCTGACTTCCAAATATCAGGTGAGCACTGCTTACGCAGGTCTGGCATATACCTTTTTTGCCATTACCATGACACTGGGCCGTTTTTCTGGCCGCTATTTGTTGAAATCATTAGGCGAGAAAAACATTGTGTCCTATAGTGCCGCTTGTGCCGCGCTGGGTCTAGTGGTCGTGGTGACCGCACCGCACTGGTTTGTGGTGCTGCTGGGTTATGCACTGGTGGGTTTTGGCTGTTCCAACATTGTTCCGGTGATGTTTTCCCGGGTTGGCCGCCAGTCACTCATGCCCAAGGCTGCTGCATTATCCTGTGTTTCAACCATTGCCTATACCGGGTCACTGACTGGCCCGGCGTTAATTGGCATTGTCGGGCAGGCCACCAGCTTGACCATTGTATTTACCATCGTTGCTGCCATGCTGCTGGTAATTGCGTTTTTTAACAAGTTTACCCGGGTTGATCCAGTTTCAAACCACACATAATTTAGCCCTCAAAAATTAAAACGGGGCAAACTAGCTTGTTAAAACAGTAGCTGGTTTGCCCCGTATTTTTTTAAGCATGTCAAAGCCATGTTGGCGATATTATAGAAGTAACAGAAGCTAAGGCTGCTTTGCTTTCTTATAATAGACTTCTTTCATAACCCCCTATGTTCCTCCTGAGAAGCACTGCTTCGCAAGAGGGGGAATTTAAAGGGGTGAAAACTAGTTATGAAAGAAGTCTAACAACTTTCCTATAACAACTGATACGCGGTATTGACTGCCCGCATGGGCTGTTTAAAATTTTCCAGTTGATGGTTTTTGCGCAAGTCACTCAAAAACTGGTTGCGCCAGTCATTAATATCAAAGGTGGTTAAACCCTGCATCAATTGCTGGTAGCGTTCCAGCCGTTCCTGTAGGGGCATTTCTACCGCAATTTTTAAGGCATTAACCATATCCTGTGTATCGGTGGGGTCAACAATGAGCGCCTGCTGCATTTGTTCGGCTGCACCCGCATATTTGGACAAAATCAGCACGCCGGGATTTTCCGGATCCTGGGCGGCAATATATTCCTTGGCCACCAGATTCATGCCATCGCGCAGGGAACTAATCCAGCAAATATCGGTCAGGCGATATAGACCCATCAGGGTTTCATGCGGCACCACTTCATTGGTGCAGTCAATCGGCAGCCAGTCATGCTGGGCAAAGGTGTCATTAATTTTTTCTACGGTTTGATTGACCTGCCGGAACAGGCGCTGGTAGGCCAGAATATCCATGCGGCAAGGGCAGGCAATTTGCAGCTCGGTGATACGCCGGTGATATTGCGGATACTGCTGCAAAAACTCGGCAAAGGCATCAAAACGTTCCAGAATTCCCTTAGAATAATCAATGCGATCCACGCCAATAATGGTTTTCTGGTGCTTTAGCGCTTTTAAATCAAACACATCCTGCCGGTCATTGGCATGTTTTTTTGCCACTTGCTGAATCTGAGCAGGGTTAATACCAATCGGGTAGCATTTAATGGTAGTAATGCGTTGCTGGTAACTCACCAGTGAATGCTGGATTTTTTGCGCCTTCAGCAAGGTGGTGCAGGCCTGCATACACAGGGTCTGGTCATAATCGGTTTGCAGGCCCACCAGATCGTAATGGCATAAGTCCTGAACCAGACGCTCAGCTGTTGGAATGCATTTCCAGATGGAAAGTGGTGCAAATGGAATATGCAGGAAAAAGCCAATCTTGTTATTCATGCCCAGTTCACGGCAATAGCGCGCCACGCTAAAGAAATGGTAGTCATGTATCCAGATCACATCATCTGGCTGGGCAATGGCTTTAAGCTGCTGGGCAAATAGCGCATTTACCTGCTGATAGGTATCAAACTCGGCCTGATTATATTCAATCAGATCCTGCCGTTCATGCATGGCTGGCCACAAGGTGTTGTTGGCAAACCCGCAATAATACTGGTCATACTGTTGCTGGGTGAGTGGGCAGGTCAGGTATTCAATTTTGCCATCTATAATTTTTCCAAACTGCGGCTTTGCTGCTGTATGGTCTGTTTGAATATTGTCGCTAACAATTTCACCATTCCAGCCCAGCCAGGTGCCACCTTTTTCCGTTAGCGCATCCTGTAAAGCCACAGCAAGGCCACCTGCAGCAGGCTTGTCAGGATTGGGCAGGCTCACCCGGTTGGACAATACAATTAGTTTGGACATGTTTCTTCTCCATATTGTTCCCGTGTGCAACTGGTCACTGCATTATTGGCAGCACGGCAAGGCAAAAACTGGTGAAACTGAGCTAAAAACGCTGCAACTGCAGAAGTATCTTTGAGACGGTATTGGGCATCGGTAGGCCCACTTCCCACCTTGATGCTCATCCCCTGTTGTGCATTGACTGCCTTAAAACCGGATTCATCGGTAATATCATCGCCAATAAATATTGGTGTAATGGAATTAAGTTCCAGATGGGCCAGAATAGTCTGGATGGCATGACCTTTGTCTGCCTGTATTGGCAGGATTTCCACCACACACTTGCCATGATTCAGCTTCATTTGCGGATAACTGACCAGTAACTGCTGCATGATGTCATGGGCAACCGGCTCCAGTTCAGGGCACTGACGATAGTGCAGGGCAAAAGAATGCTGTTTATCTTCCAAGAGCAATCTGGGATATTCAGTGCAGGCATGCTGGAGTGCCTGTTTTAAGCGGTCAAAATCAATACTGCTTAAATCCGGACTTAGACGGGTATGACTGTCCAGTACAATATCCAGACCGTGCAAACCTGCAATTGGCAACGTCATTGATTGAAACAGCTGCTGTGCTATCTGAATCTGTCGGCCAGTTACTGCAATTATCGGCACCTGACAGCGCTGAATAGCTTTAATGGCTGCCAGCGTATCATCAGGGATAAAGCTTTGTTCAGGATTATCACAAAAATCAGCCAGCGTGCCATCAATGTCCAGAAACAGGCAGTAGGAGTTAGATGTTGCCTGAAGCTGTTGGATTAGCTCGGCTGGCTCATTAAAACAAACTTTGCTAAAAACAGGGTCTTGGCTAGTAGGTACCTGATCCAGCGCCAGATGATGGATGGCATCTTGGGGTGAATCTTCAAAATTTTGATTTTCAGCGTTTTGCTCGTTAAGTGATTGGCTGGTCATTCTAGTACCCTCGGCTAGGCCTTTTTTTAGCATCAAAATTCATGGTTTGGCCGAAATTTATTATTTGCACTACATAATATTAAGTTTTTACACATAAATTTTTCACAATATTACGTATAAGGTTGCTTGAATTAATTCCCCAGTTTTTATAGTTAAAATAATAAGCTGATATTTATGCTTTTTTTGGTCCTCATATTATTGGGAATAATATATTTATACGTGAATAGACTTATTTTAGATTTACCTTTAATGACCGGATATTACCCCTGACTCTAATATCCTGATACTTGGTACTGCGTTTAAGCTTTTTTTGTAAAAGCAGTATATGAACTGGCGCACTGAAGTTAAACCATTTGTCCCAAAATGTAGCTTTAAAACAAGGTGTTATGTCATCAAAAAATAGTGCAAATGCGTATGCTTCTCATTTTTAGTTGTTAAAAATCATAAACTTACACAATTATTCGCTTTGAAAAAATAATAGGCTGCGTCATAATGATTCCAGTTTTGAGGAGAAACATCATGCGCGGCGATACCGAAGTCATTAATTATCTGAATATGCTGATTGGCGGCGAACTTGCTGCGCGTGACCAGTACCTGATTCATTCCCGTATGTATGAAGACTGGGGCCTGCATAAGCTTTACGAACGGCTCGACCATGAATCCCAGGAAGAGGGTGGCCATGCCGATGCACTGATTCGCCGGGTATTGTTTCTGGATGGCACACCGGATATGTCGCGTGATAGCCTGAATATTGGCACCGATGTGATTTCCTGCCTTGAAGCCGACCTTGCGCTGGAATACAAAGTGCGTAAGGATCTGGCCAAAGGCGTGCAATTGTGTGAAGCCAGGGGTGATTATGTCAGTCGCGACATGCTGCGAGCCCAAATGGCCGATACTGAGGAAGACCATACCTACTGGCTGGAAAAACAGCTGGGTCTGATCAAGAAAATTGGCTTGCCGAATTATTTACAGTCGCAGATGGGCGTTTAAATTAATTTAATCGTTAAATAATTTCAATTTATAAAAAAGCCCAGTTTAATTGGACTGGGCTTTTTTATTTCAACATCAAGAATTATTTCACGCTGGTATCGCGCTTTTGCTGGCGCAGAAAACCACCACGGCGCGCAGGTAATGGATTTTCCACCTGACGCTCGGCACGACGCTTGGCCATGCCATACAGCCCAGTGCCAACCCGAGGCTTAAGCTCAACAGTTTTCACCAGATTATCAATATCATGCTTGTCCAGTTCTACCCAGCGCCCGGTACGCAACTCGCGCGGCAAAATCACCGAACCGTAGCGGGTACGCAGTAGACGGCTGACCTTTAGACCCTGTGATTCAAATAGGCGACGTACTTCGCGGTTACGGCCTTCTTTAACCACCACCTGATACCAGCGGTTAATGCCTTCACCACCAATTTCGCTAAACGATTCAAACTTGGCCGGGCCATCATCCAGCTCAACACCTGCCAGCAGATTTTTACGCGCCTCAGCAGTAACTTCACCCATCACGCGTACCGCATATTCACGTTCCACTTCATTGGACGGATGCATCAGGCGGTTGGCCAGCTCGCCATCATTGGTAAACAGCAGCAGGCCGGTACTGTTAATATCCAGACGACCTACCATCACCCAGCGGTCATTGGCAATTTGCGGCAGATGTTCAAACACTGTCGGGCGGCCTTCGGGATCATTGCGTGAACAGATTTCACCTTCAGGCTTATAGTACACCAGCACCCGGCGGCGTACTTCATCTTCCAGCTGGAACTGAACTTTACGGCCATCAATACGCAGCTCGTCACCCGGTTCAATACGTTCACCCACCTGGGCAATGCGACCATTGACGCTGACACGTCCGGCAGCAATGACTTCTTCCATATAGCGGCGTGACCCCAGGCCAATTCTGGCCAGTACTTTTTGTAACTTTTCACTCATAGCAAACACAACCTTAATAAAAAAACCGCTTTAACCACGCTGGTGCATCTGTCTGGGCCTGTCACGATAAACTATCGTTAAAGGTATCCAGTACTTCCTTGACATCTTCTAGCGGTGGTAAAGCTTTTAATGACACGAGGCCAAAAGCATTTAAAAAATGTTTCGTGGTGACCAGCAGGGCAGGTCGCCCCGGGATCTCACGAAAACCGGATTCGGTAATCCACTGACGGTCAAACAGTGTTCTTAAAATCTGACTGTTCACGGATACACCACGAATATGTTCAATATCAGCACGGGTTACCGGCTGATGGTAGGCAATCACAGCCAGTGTTTCGAGCAGGGCACTCGATAGTCGCACCGGACGTTCAGGCCAGACTTTGGCAATCAGGCTGCTGTAATGTTCACGCACCTGAAAGCGATAACCCTGCGCCGTTTCAATCAGTTCAATGGCACGGTTGTTCTGGCGTGCAGCCAGCAGTTCCAGCCACTGTTTGATTTGTGTAGCACTAATACTGTCATCAAAGGCCTGCCTGAGCTGGGCGATATTAACCGGCCCTTCACTGGCAAAAATCAGGGCTTCCAGCCGCAGCAGGGCATCATCAATAATGTTGACTGGATGATGCGCGCCAGGCTGCAACAATGCTGGATGAATGGGGTCGGAATCAGGCAGCATGGCTGTGCCGTCCTTCAACCTTAAGCGGCTGTTCAATGCCAGAGCCACGGATTTCAAGCTCGCCCTGACGTACCAGCTCCAGCACCGCCATAAAGGTCACCACAATACCCATGTGACCTTGCGCCGGATTAACCAGTTGGTGAAACGACATCACGCCACCCTGCATTGCCATGTGACGGATAAAATCAATGCGTTCTTCCAGCTGTACCGGCTCTACTTCCACCTGATGGCTTTGCAGACGCGGACGCTTGAGCAGCAGGGTCATGGCTTCATGCAACAGGCTAGCATCAAATTGTTCATCATCCTGCGCGTAAACAGCAGCCACTGTGCTGTTGGCATCAAATACATCGCGTTCCAGAATCTGGCAGGCACTCAGCCATAGGGCGCCCTGCTTCACCTTGGCGTAGTTTTGCAGTCGGCTGAGCAAATCCTGACGCGGGTCATCTTCGGGTTTGGCAATCTGCGGTTTGGGTAACAGCAGGCGTGACTTGATATCCGCCAGGGACGCTGCCATCACCATATAATCAGCGGCCAGTTCAATATTGAGTGCTTTCATGCCCTGAATATAATGCAGGTACTGGGTAGCAATAGGTGCAATGTCCAGTGTCACCAGATTCAGGCCATTTTTATGGACAAGATAAAGTAAGAAGTCCAGCGGCCCTTCAAAGTATTCCAGCAAAATCTGGAACGCCTCAGGCGGGATATACAGGTCATCCGGGATCTGGGAAAACCACTCATCATGAATACGGGCAACCGTAGGCTGAGCAGGTTCACCAGCAATTTGTTGTTGGTTCATGTAATTAGGCCACGCGAATTTATACAAAAGGCATGAAAAATAGTTACCATCATCTGAGCAATAACAGTGCGCAGAGCTGCCTACTTCACAAAATAATAAGCGCTACAAAAAAACTGTATTAAGCTTTTTTCAGTGAAAGTCAACAGGCGCGATTAAAGAGCACTTTCTATGCCAACTTCTTATTTTTACAAAAATTGACAGTTTTGCGCTCGTAATGAGAGGATTGTACAGCAAAGCAGCCGTTTAAGTGTGAACGATCAGTCAGTTTGCAAATTATCTTATTTATTGAAAAACAACGTTCAGCCTGCTGGAAAAATCATGCCAGACAGGCTGAACGAGACGTATACAACCAGACAGAACAGTTTATTTAAAATTTTAATTATGCGAATGCGCTCACATTTCCCATGCCCTCACGCACCACAACCGGATAATCACCTGATAAATCAATGATACTGGTCACGCCACGGCTACATACGCCACCATCAATAAACAGCTCAATTTGCTTGCCCAGTTGCATTTCAATATCGTAGGGATCGTCAAATGGCAGGTCCTGCCCCGGCAAAATCAGGGTACTGGTGAGTAGCGGTTCATTCAGTTCTTCCAGCAATGCCTGGCAAATTGGATTGGTCGGAATACGAATACCAATGGTTTTTTTCTTGGGATGTAACAGGCGACGTGGTACTTCACTGGTGGCTGGCAGAATAAAAGTACAGATACTGGGGGTATTGGCCTTCAATAAACGGTATGTACTGTTGTCTACCTTGGCATAAGTGGCAATATCGGACAAATCCCGACACAAAATGGCATATTGGTGCTGCGCGGGTAAGCGACGAATTTGGCCAATTTTTTCCATTGCAGCTTTGTCACCGATATGACAGCCAATCGCATAACAGGCATCAGTGGGATAAACCGCCACATCACCGGCATGGATGCGGTCAACGGCCTGCTGAATCAGGCGTGGTTGCGGGTTATCCGGATGAATACGTAAATGCAGCATGTTCATGTTCCTTATTGTTCAATTAAAACACGCCCATGAAGTGGTGTTTTGTCACCTTAGCTTATACCTATATTTAATCTAGGCTATTTTGATTGACTTCACTTTAAAAAATGTAAAATCACTGGCGAATTACTAAAGGATAGGTAATCAGCAGTATTGTTGCACAAGATATTCTGCGTTGATCAGCGTATGAAGAGGTTTAATATTTTTTAGATTACGAAGTAAGGCGTTTTAGAGTTTGACCAAGCTGTATTGGGCTTTTGTTGCTGCTAGGGAACAATAGTTAATACTTCTAGTATGCTGGCGCAAGATGAGATCAGGCAATTTGGTTTTGCTATCCTGTTTAAACTGGCAGCATGAGTCCACTGGTCAGGCATTTGGATGTCTGTCCTATGAAAATTTAGCAATAGCGTGTAAAATTATATCTTATTCTTTGACAGCGCTCTTACAACTTTGTAGAATTGCCGCCCTGTATATGTTAGCAAATCATGTCAGCAAATCATTTTTCATCAAACGACAGCGCATCAAAGCACGTGTCATCAAGCGCGTCCCAGTTACCGTCTCGGATTGAGCCGTTTAAGTGGGCAGAGCAAGGCTATAACTGGGCCGGTCAGGTTCCATTAAGCCGTTTTGCACGTATTGCCAGTGAAGCAACTGTACCTGCGGGTCAGCCTGATACTGACGAGCTTATGGTAAACGTTGATTGTCGCCTGTATATGGATGACTATCAGCGTGTTGCATGGCTTGATGGAACACTGTCTGCCACAGTGCCGATGACATGCCAGCGTTGTCTGGAGCCTGTTGAGGTTCCGGTGGCAACTCAGGTACATCTGGCACTGCTGACCGATGAAAAACAGGCCGCGCGTCTGGATGAAGATGCTGATTTTGTCATTCTTAGCGAAGAGCAGGTGGTTCATGGCGTAGATGACGTCCAGACCATTGACCTGATTGAATTGCTGGAAGACGAACTCTTATTGTCGGTGCCGATTTCACCACGCCATGATGCGTGTGAAAACCAGCATCACCCTGTGGTAGAGGATGAGCCAGAACAGATCAAGCGTGATAATCCGTTTGAAGCACTGGCTAGTCTTAAAGGTAAACTGGATTCTTAACATTTTTAAGTCTCCGGCCCAGATTAAAGTTATTGCCTGATCTATTTGATCAATTGTTAAGGAGCCTCTCATGGCCGTTCAGCAAAACCGTAAAAGCCGTGCTCGCCGTGACATGCGCCGTTCGCACGATGCACTTATCGCCAACACTGTATCAGTTGATAAAACAACTGGTGAATCCCATCTGCGTCACCATGTGACCAAAGATGGTTTCTACCGTGGCCGTCAACTGTTTGCTACGCCAGCAACAGAAGAATAATTGATTCAGGGTGTGCACTTTATGCCACCGTTGATCAACCGAGTGGGAGCTTAGGCTCCCATTTTTATTGACTTTTTATTGATGTTGACTTCAAGTCCTGATCTAGTTAACCGCTGAATCGGGATAACAAGACAAGAGGTCTTAAGGAATCTTGCACATGACAGCGTCCATCAGTCTCCCGAAGCTTCAGGGACATACCGCATTTGTTTTTCCGGGGCAAGGCTCACAAAAGCCTGGCATGCTGGCTGAACTGGCCGAGCAGTTTAGCCTGATCCGGCACACTTTTGATGAAAGCAGTAATGCACTGGGTTTTGATGTCTGGCAAATCGCCCAGAGTGGCGAGCAGCTGGATCAGACTGCCTATACCCAGCCGGTATTGCTTACAGCCAGTATTGCCATTTGGCGTGTCTGGCAAGAGCTGGGTGGTGTCAGTCCTGCTGTTTTGGCCGGTCATTCGCTGGGTGAATATAGCGCGCTGGTGGCAGCAGGTAGCTTGAGCCTTAGTGATGCAGTCAAGCTGGTGCATTTGCGCGGCCAGCTTATGCAGGATGCAGTGGCTGAAGGACAGGGCGCTATGGCTGCCTTGCTCGGCAAAACTGATGATGAGGTAGAAGCCCTGTGTGCACTGGTTGCCCAGCACAGCGGACAGGTGGTAGAAGCAGCCAATTATAATGCAGCCGGGCAGGTGGTGATTGCCGGCACCAAAGATGCAGTGATGCAAGCCATTGCACAAGCCAAGGCGCAGGGTGCCAAGGCCATTGTGTTACCGGTCAGTGTGCCCTCACACTGTGCGCTCATGCAGCCTGCCGCTGAAAAACTGGCCGAGGCACTGGCCAACACCTGCTTTAATGCACCGCTTATACCTGTCGTACAGAATGTAAATGCCCAGATTGAAGCGGATGTCGACAGTATCAAGACGGCGCTCATTCAGCAGTTGTATCGTCCGGTACGCTGGACACAAAGTATGCAGATGCTGTCCAGTCTGGGTACTGAATATGTGGTGGAATGTGGTGCAGGCAATGTGCTGGCTAATCTGGCCAAGCGTCTGCCTAGCATCAAAGCAGCGTATGCTACCGACACGCGCACCCGGCTGGAAGATGCCTTAAGCGCGATTTCTCTGGCAGAAGGAAAACTGGCATGAGCGCAGGAAATGGGAATGGTAAAAAAGTGGCCCTAGTGACTGGCGCAACCCGTGGCATTGGTGCTGCGATTGCAAAGCAACTGGCACAGGATGGCCTGTTTGTAGTGGGAACTGCCACTACCACAGAAGGTGCTGCGCGGATTAGTGAACAACTGGCTGGTCAGGGCGCTGGCATGGTGCTGGATGTGCGCGACAGTGCTGCTATTGACCAGTTAATCACGCAAATTGAGGCCCAGTTTGGATCGGTTGTAGTGCTGGTGAATAATGCCGGGATTACCCGTGACAATTTGCTGCTGCGCATGAGCCATGATGACTGGAGCGATATTTTATCCATTCATCTGGGGGCAGTGTTCCAGCTCTCCAAGCGTGTTCTGCGTGGTATGACTAAAATGCGCTTTGGCCGTATTATTAATATCAGCTCTGTAGTCGCACAAATGGGCAACGGCGGGCAGGCCAACTATGCCGCAGCAAAGGCTGGCATGGAAGGCTTTAGCCGTAGTCTGGCCCGTGAAATGGGTAGCCGTAATATCACCGTAAACTGTGTAGCGCCGGGTTTTATTGCTACCGACATGACTGAAGAGCTGAGTGCGGATGCCAAAGCAAAAATGCTGGCGCAAATTGCGGTAAACCGTCTGGGGGCTCCGGAAGACATTGCCTATGCGGTAAGTTTTCTGGCAAGTGAAAATTCTGGTTACATAACTGGTACGGTTTTACCCGTCAATGGCGGCTTATACATGCACTAAAACCATTTTGGTTCTTTGTAATTGTCCAAGTTTAGTCTAAACTAAGCCGGTACATTTAATAACGCCACATGCATGAGGAGAATTCCTGTGAGCGATATCGAACAACGCATTAAAAAAGCTGTAGCTGAACAGCTCGGTATGCGTGCTGAAGACATCAAGAATGAAGCATCTTTTATGGACGATCTGGGTGCAGATTCATTAGATTTAGTAGAACTGGTTATGTCATTTGAAAATGACTTCGGTATTACTATTCCTGATGAAGATTCTAACGCCATTACGACTGTTCAATCTGCCATTGATTATGTCAGTGCGAAAGTAGGCGAAGCCTGATTTTTGCTTTGATGTATTAAAGCAAGGCTTACATTAAAACCGCGCCAGTCGCGGTTTTTTGTTGCCTGTAAAATGATCTTGGTTGAAAAACGATGAGTAGAAGTTTCAACATGGGATGTTAAAGATGCGGCCACGGATATATTTTAACTATAGATTCATAATAGGTTAAATTTCTGGCTAATTATTAAAGCAATACCCTAATGACTACAACGCGACTTACACACAATCCGTAGTAAAACCTTTTAGGCTGAATATTCATTAATTTTCTGCAAAAGTGCACACAGAATTCATT
This sequence comes from Alkanindiges illinoisensis DSM 15370, assembly GCF_000619845.1. Classification (GTDB taxonomy): domain Bacteria; phylum Pseudomonadota; class Gammaproteobacteria; order Pseudomonadales; family Moraxellaceae; genus Alkanindiges; species Alkanindiges illinoisensis. Next base: position 67,010 of record NZ_JHUX01000010.1, read on the forward strand.
CAGGTTTGTGCCATAAAAGATGGAGAACACAGCATGGGTATTTTTAATTTTACTAAAGGCATTGGTGAAAAACTGACGGGTCATAAACAACAGCCCGCGCCTGCCGCCAATCCAAACACCACACATCAGGCTACACCATCTGCTGCACCTGCCGCCCCACATCAGGCCACACCGCGTCCGGCTGTGCCTGCTGAGCCTAATCCTCAGGTTATTGCCAATTTACTGCTGAATCGCATTAATGGTTTGGGTTTGGGAATTGATGGTTTAAAAGTTCATTATGAAGGCAACACTGATACCGCCGAGATTAGTGGTACTGCCAAAACGCAGGCGGACCGTGAAAAGGTCATTCTGGCAGCGGGCAATGTAGATCATGTGGCCAAAGTGGTTGACCATATTCTGGTCAGTACTCCAGCGCCGGAAAGTAAGTTTTATACGGTCAAATCCGGTGACAATTTATCCAAGATATCCAAAGAAGTGTACGGGGATGCCAATCAATACCAGAAAATCTTTGAAGCCAATCAGCCCTTGCTCAGCAGCCCTGACAAGATTTATCCAGGACAGGTATTGCGGATTCCATCCTGATTGAATATTGGCTAACACGTGTCACCTCTACAAGAAGTCCTGAATAGTCAGGACTTTTTAATTGTGGGGCTTAGGTTGAACAGACGGCTACCAGAATTTCTAGCACGTCTGTCATGTTGAATCCTATAATTCTTGAGCCATACCAGATCCAGACTATGCCAAACCCAGACTGCGCCAGATTCGTGGATTCATCAGGCGCATGGTACGTTGCAAAATATGCTGCGCTTGCTGGCGGGTCAGGCGCTCATCATTTTGGGTTAATAACTGAAGCATGATTACCGCCTGTCGCTTAAGCGCTGTACTTGAAGTGTGTTGGATTAATCGGCCCAGCATTAGCGGAATTTGGGCACGATGTAGACCACTGGTGCTGTTTTCTAAGTGTTGAATCAATCGCCAAGCTGCTTTGTTAGCCAGTTTCTCACCAATAATTTCATTGATGACCCGTAACACGTCGGGCTGCTGATAACTGGTGTAATTTATCTCAATACTACTAACCAAGTGCTGCTGCTGAGCCAAACCAAGGTTTAGCCAGTTATTGGACAAAAATACATATAGGTCAAATGTATTTTCAGATTCAGTAGCCAGTGGGTGGGCCAGTAACTCAAAAACAGCTTGAGTAAGCTGGTTAAAATTAATAGGCTGGGTGTAATACTGAAATTCGAGTTGATCTAATAACTGGGTAAAGGTCTCTTGCTGCTGCAAGATAAACAGTTGAGAAAGTTGATGAAGCTGCTGCTCAAAACGATGAGAAGTTTCCATGATCAATGCAATCCGATGATTGCGATAAATGTGGAAATGACAGTGTAGCAAAATCAGCAATGAAGAAAAATTAATCAGCCTGCATTTTTAACTGCTGCTGTGTAAGCGCCCAATCCACATGTACCTGTACGACCCCATCATGCTGGCTTTGTTGCAGCGCCGCAATAATCTGCGGGTCAAAGTCTGCATTGCCCAGACCAATCGCCACATTACGCATAAAGCCCTGATAACCCGTGCGCCGGATCGCACTGCCTTCGGTTTTGCTTAAAAATTCCTGCTCAGTCCATTGCCATAGCTCCAGCAAGGTGGCCTGATTTAGGTTATGCCGTGCCTTGAAGTCATCTTCTCTGGAAAGCTGGGCAAAGCCATTCCACGGGCAAATCAATTGGCAATCATCGCAGCCAAACACCCGGTTGCCAATCGGCTTTCTGAATTCTTCGGGAATAATGCCCTGATACTCAATGGTCAGGTAGGCAATGCATTTGCGCGCATCCAGTCGGTAGGGCGCCACAATAGCCTGCGTGGGGCAAATATCCAGACAGGCCGAACAACTGCCGCAATGTGCAGTAGCCGGTTCATCAAAAGGTAAATCAAGACAGGTAAACAGCTCGCCCAAAAAAAAGAATGAACCGGCTTTCTTGTTAATCAGTAGCGTATGTTTGCCTGTCCAGCCAAGGCCGCTTTTTTCAGCCAGGGCTTTTTCAAAAATAGGGGCAGAGTCTGCAAAAGGCCGCGATTCAAACGGGCCGACTTTTTCTTCAATGAGACGTGCCAGTTGCTTGAGTCGACCGCGCACCACTTTATGATAATCGCGACCACGGGCATAGCGTGCAATAATGGCTTGATTGGGTTCATGCGGTACATAGCGGTGTGGCGGTGCTTCAGCCAAATAATCCATACGCACACAAATGATGCTGCGAGTATCTGGCACCAGTAGGGTAGGATTAGCCCGTTTGTCCAGATTGGCAGCAAGATAATCCATATCGGCATGAAAGCCATCGGCAAGGTATTGCTGTAAATGCGGAATCTGGTCTTGGGTGTCTGGCCGTGCAATCCCGCAATCCGAAAAGCCAAGCTGGCGTGCCTGTGCCTTGATCCAGTCTTTTAATGCCTGTGGATTTTGCCTTAATGTTTCATCCAGCAAAGGAATAGTAGCCTTTTTGCTAGCCATGACAGCCCATCCATTGGTAATGGCAGAAGCAATGACAAGCGGCCTGAAAAAATGTCATGATCAAAATAGTTTAAAACCAATTAGCACAATGAACAGTAGCACAATGAACAGTAGCACAATGAACAGGAGAGTGGCACATGCGTCCAGAGGTGTTTAGCCGTGAACAGGTGCAGGCGTGGGAACAGCGCTGGTTTGCTGCCGGAAACAGCAGCTATGGTCTCATGCAGCAGGCTGCATGGCAAATGATGCCGCATATTGTGCAATATATCGACAGTCTAAAACAAGATCAGGCAGTTCAACATCAGGCAAGCATTGGCATGTATTGCGGGGCCGGCAACAATGGCGGCGATGGCTGGCTGCTGGCGGCCTATTTAAAGCGGGCTGGATTTAGCATCTGGGTGTATGAGGTAGAGCCGCCTCACACGGATATTGCCAAGCAAGCCAAAGCCTATGCGATAGCACAACAGGTCAGGATTTTTTATGCCCTAAGTCAGCTACCTTTTGCTGATATACAAATTGATGCGTTGTTTGGCATTGGCTTAAATCGCAAGGTGGGTGGTGCATACCAGCTTGCTATTGAACAGTTTAACCAGGGTAGTGGCTACAAGGTGGCACTGGATATTCCCAGCGGCCTTGATGCCAATAGCGGTGCCGTGCTGGGCATAGCTTGTGAGGTTAACTTGACCTTAACTGTACTGGGCTTAAAGGCAGGCCTGCTTACCGGACAGGGACCCGCGTATGCAGGTAAGGTGATTAGCCTGTCACTGATTCCACCGGATGATCAGGTGCAGGTATTGGCAAGGCTGGATCAACAAGTCCCTCAATTACCCAAACGCCGGAAAACTGGCCATAAGGGAACTTATGGGCATGTGCTGATTGTGGGTGGTGATGAAAACATGGGTGGTGCAGCGATCATGGCTGCTGAGGCTGCACTGGCTGGTGGCGCTGGTAAAGTGACCTTGCTGACTCACGAAAAACATCATAGCGCTGTGCTTAGCCGTTGCCCTAATGTCATGACCTTAGCCATGCCAGCACTAGCGCAAATTACAGCAGAATTTGCAGCGCAGGTAAGCCAGTCTATCGACTGTATTGTGATTGGCATGGGGTTGGGGCGACATGACTGGAGCAAAGCCATCTGGCAGGCATTTTTACCTGTGCTTGAACAAGCTGAAGCAGTGAATCGTGTGGTTATTGATGCGGATGCACTGTGGCATTTATCAGCGGAGCATCTGGCCGATGAACATGATCTAAAAACCGGGTTACATCAGCACTGGTTCCTAACGCCGCATTCTGGCGAGACAGCCCGCCTGTTAGGAACAACGATGCATGCGATAGAACAGGATCGTATTGCAGCCATTTATGCATTAAAGGAAAAATTTGGTGGCAACTGGCTGTTAAAGGGTGCTGGTAGTTTAAGCCTTGATGGGCAGGGCTTAAGTATTTGTGGTTTGGGCAATCCCGGTATGGCCACGGCAGGTATGGGCGACATTCTGGCGGGCATGGCAGGTGGTTTACTGGCACAATTACCCAATTTGCCACTGCATGAGATTGTGACCCTACATGCCGCAGCTGGCGATATTGTGGCAAAACAAGGAGAACGTGGCTTGCAGGCGCCCCAAATGATTGAAGCCATTAAGCAAGTAGTGAATTAGGCAGTTACAGCTACTTGCAAAGCTATTTCTAACACTACCCTAGCGTCGTCTCACCCCACGACTTCGGCCACGCGCCATCCCGCTGCCAATCAGGTTCATCACGGCCAGTCGGTTAAGGCTACCCGAAGTATGCGCATGGCAAATGGCACAGGCCAGCGCGTCGGCAGCATCAGCTTGTGGCTTGATACTCAGGCTTAGCAAGCGCATCACCATCATTTGCACCTGTTCCTTATCGGCAGCGCCATAGCCCACCACCGATTGCTTGATCTGGCGCGCGGTGTATTCAGCCACACTTAAATCCTGATTCACCAGTGCAGTAATTGCTGCACCGCGCGCTTGTCCCAGCTTTAGCGCAGAATCCGGGTTTTGTGCCATAAACACTTGCTCGACGGCAGCTTCAGTAGGTTTATAAAAATCTACAATCCGGCTAATGCCATCAAAAATCCGTTTGAGGCGCTCTGGCATATCCATGGTTTCAGTGCGAATGGTACCTGCATCCACAAACAGCAGTTTGGAACCTTCTTTTTCGACAATGCCATAACCTGTCAGGCGCGAGCCCGGGTCAATCCCGATAATTAATGGCATGACGATCCTTTAAAAAACTTAATTCGCCCTTATTTTTACACAGATTGCTGAAGAATTGCTGCACTAATCTGCTAAGGTTTGCAATAAAGCGCACACCAGTTGTTTCTATATTGGAAGAAAAACATGTTAAACCCTATATTAATTTTACTTGCCGGCATTGTGCTTGAGGTTCTGGCCTGGATTGGCGCTGCCCAGTTCATCAGTGGCTGGTGGATTTTCTTCTGGACAGTTATTGCCTTTGTATGGGGCTTAAGTATTTTGCGCAGTAGCGTTGGTGGCATCATGCCGCAATTGCAGCAAATGCAAATGACTGGTCAATTAAGCGGTGAACCCCAGGTGCAGCAAAGTTTGCCCAAGGCACTCGCAGGGTTTCTGTTACTGCTGCCGGGCTTGATTAGTGATGTGCTGGCCCTGTTGATTTTGATTCCAGCAGTACAAAACATCGTGCGCAATGCTCTAACCAATATCATGATGAAACGCCAGAGTGCCATGATGCAAAACATGATGAAGGGCATGGGCGGCATGAACACAGGTGGTAGCTTTGGCGGCAAAAGTAGTGGCCAACCGGACATGATGGCTGAGCTGATGCGTCGTATGCAGGAAATGCAAGGGCAGGGCACATCATCTAGTGCTGGTCAGGCACATCGTCCCACCGTAATTGATGGTGAAGCCCGCCATGTTGAACCTGATGTGAAAAAAATAAAGCCTGCCAATGATTAATCAGCTTTTTAAAGAGTAAGAAGCTATTAATCAGGCAGGCCAAAACTAAAAAATAACGTAAGCCGGTCTTTTAACCTTCACGGCAAGGATGCCAGACGATGTTGGGATTTAATTATTATTCAGCATCTGCATTTGGATCATAAATCAAAATAGCCTTGCCTTCGGTTTCAATCATGCCCTGTTCTTCAAGGGACTTAAGAACACGACCCACCATTTCACGTGAACAACCTACCAGCCGACCAATTTCCTGACGGGTAATGCGAATCTGGCGGCCATTCGGTAAAATCATGGCTTCAGGTTGTGCCGCCAGATCCAGCAGGCAACGGGCAATACGGCCAGTCACATCGATGAAGGCCAGGTCGGTGACCTTGCGTGTGGTATTGCGCAGGCGGCGTACCAGCTGGGCAAACACGGCATAGCTCAAGTCAGGATAAATCTTGGCCAGCTCATGAAAAGTTTCATAGCTGATTTCTGCAATTTCACACATGGCACGGGTGCGAACTTCGGCAGAGCGCTGGGACTTTTCTTCAAACAGGCCCATTTCACCAAAGAAGTCACCGGCGTTCAAATACGCCACCACAATTTCACGTTCCTCATCTTCTTCAATGATGATGGAAACAGAACCTTTTAAGATTAAATACAGCGAAGAAGATTCGGCACCCGCCTGCACAATGGTGGTGCGGTTTGGATAGCGCCGGATTTGTGCATGTTTCAGCAGCATTTTCAGCGAGGCTGGCAGCTGCATGGGTGAAAAGACATCTGTGCTTAACGAAGAGTTGGAAGACGCATACATATTTTAAATTCCCAAAAGTTGACGCCTCAAACCATTACCGTCATGCAGTGTTGACTAAAAAGTTGATTTGCTGGCACCAATACTGAATATCATCCATGCAGTATTTATGCTAGGGTAGAGGCAAGCCCTAACTTTAAAACCTTTACGCAGGAGTTGCAATGCACGTCAGTGTCCGTTGGCTTGAAAATGTTGCTTTTGAAGCCAAATCTGCAAGTGGTCATCCCATTATTATGGATGGCTCACCCGAATATGGTGGTGAAAACCGTGGCGCACGTCCCATGGAGCTTATCTTAATGGGTCTTGGTGGCTGTGCCTCGTTTGATATTGTAACCATTCTCAAAAAAGCGCGTCAGGATATTACCGATGTGCGTTGTGAGTTGCAGGCAGAGCGGGCAGATAGCATTCCGGCAGTATTTACCAAGATTCACCTGCACTTTGTGGTCTCTGGACGCAAGGTGAAGCCGAATCAGGTTGAAAAAGCCGTGCACCTGTCTGCGGAAAAATATTGTTCTGCCAGCAAAATGCTGATGGACGGCGGCGTTGAAATTACCCATGACTTTGAAGTCATCGAAGTCGAGTAATTTCTCACAGTTTTAGCTGATAGCGTGCTATAGACTAACCTGTCTAGTTTGTGGTTTTACTGCCTGATGCGATAAAAGTAATAAATTAGTGTATTCATTTAAAGGCTGCCTGTGATCAAGCGGCCTTTTATTTTTGGTGATTAACATCCTTTAAAAACGGCGTGGAATACGTTGACCTTCAGCATGCGGCATATCTGCACGTTTTAAAGCACCATGCAGCCACAATTCTCCTTGTTGTACGGCATCTTTCAATTGGGTGCCTTGTGCCAGTCGTCCTGCAATATAACTGGCCAGACTGCAACCCGAGCCATGAAACTCAGCTTCCAGCCGTTGCCAGCGTGATTCTGCCACGCATTCACCGTTCACATAGAGCCAATGCCGGATTCGGTGCGGTTCATGTTCGTGTGCGCCTTTCACCAATAATGCATTGGATCCCAGATCAAACATGACTTTGACCGCTTCAGCAATCTGGTTTTGGCCCGTTAAAGCGCGTAGCTCCACGGTATTGGGAGTGATTAGGCTGGCTTTTGGAATTAAGGTGGTAAAGGCATTAACCAGTGTTGCCGAGTCTCCCAGGCTGCCACCACTATTGGCCACCAGTACTGGATCAAGCACATAAGGAATATTTGGCTTGTCCTGTAAAAATTCAGCCAGCATGGCAATGTTGTCGGTTGTACCCAGCATGCCGGATTTAAAGGCTTTGACAGGTAAGTCGTTATATACGGCATTGGCTTGCTGTAATAATAAATCGCTAGACGTGGCTTCAAACCCATAGACCTGCTGTGAGTCCTGTACCGTAATGGCTGTGCAGGCAATGGCGGCATGCGCGCCACTTTGGCCGATGGCTTCAATGTCGGCTTGCAAGCCCGCGCCACCAGAAGGATCAAGGCCGGAAAAACATAAAACGGTAGGGCGCATTTGAAGCTGACTCATGTTAGATCGTCCAGTTTTTCAGAATACCATTTCCGCTATCTTTTTAAGGAAATAGCATCATCATTAAGATGATTTTTATTTTATAGTGCTAAAGCAGAAAATAGCTGTGTTAAATACAAATTTCTATAGAGGGGTTTATTAGATTGAGTGAGTGCGCCCAAAACTGGCGAGTTAAAGCCATTTTACTGGATCTGGATGGCACATTAACTGATCCCAAGATTGGTATTACTTCATGCATCCGATATGCCTTAAATGGCTTGAATATCACAGAAGTACCCGATGATCTGGACTGGTGTATTGGGCCTCCACTGATTAATTCATTTGCCACCCTGCTAAATAGCAACGATACGGCATTGCTTGATCAGGCGCTGGGCTTATATCGCGCGCGTTTTTCTACTGTCGGGATGTATGAAAACAGCGTTTATCCTGAAATTACGCAGGGATTGCAGCAGCTACAACAGGCAGGCTTTCAGCTTTATCTGGCAACATCCAAACCGCATATTTATGCAAAACAGATTCTTGAGCATTTTGAGCTAAATCAGTTTTTTAATGCGGTATATGGCAGCGAGTTAAGTGGAGAACGCACTGATAAAACAGAACTTATTCATTATATTCTGGCGCAGGAAAAATTAAATCCTAAGCAGTGTGTCATGGTAGGTGACCGCAAATACGATATTATCGGAGCGAAGAATAATGGAATTTGCAGCATAGCCATTACGTATGGCTATGGCAGTAGGGCAGAGCTAAACGAGGCCTGTCCAGATTATATGTTTGAACAGTTCAATAGGGTGGTCGATTTTTTAATTAAAAAAATATTAGATCGTACCAGTAGTCAAAATCAGCCAACATTAAGACAAATAATAAAGCCTCTTAAAACAGAGGCTTTACCACCACCAGAATCACAATAATAATTAATGCAATGGTGGGCACTTCATTAAAATAACGCCAGAACACATGCGTCTTGTAATGCGGATTGGCAATCAGTTGCTTGCGGTAATAGCCACACAGCAGGTGATAGACCACCAGAAAAAGCACCAGGCTAATCTTTAAATAAAACCATAGCGCGTCATGATAATGCCGATAAGGGTCGCCAATACTCACCAGAAAATGGCCGGTAATTAAGGTGCCCAGCATGGCCGGCCACATAATACCGCGATACAGCTTGCGTTCCATTACTTCAAAGCGCTGATGGCTAACCGTATCGTCACTCATGGCATGGTAAACAAACAGGCGCGGCAAATAGAACAATGCGGCAAACCAGCAGATAATTGCAATGATGTGTAGGGCCTTGACCCACAAAAAGCTTTGCGGTATCACCAGCGTTTCCAGAGCCATATCAATCTTCCCAGCGCTTAAGGATCAGGCTGGCATTCGTGCCGCCAAAACCAAAGCTGTTGCTCATGACAGTATTTAGCTGGGTCGGACGTGCCTGCTGTACAATGTCAAATTCTGCTGCTTCTGGGTCAAGCTCAGCAATATTAATGGATGGTGCAATAAATTGTTCCTGCATCATCAGCAGACAGTAAATTGCTTCTTGCACACCGGCTGCACCTAGACTGTGACCTGTCATGGATTTGGTGGAGCTAATGGCCGGGCAATTTTCACCAAACACTTCTTTAATGGCCTTAAGCTCGGCAGTATCACCAATGGGCGTGCTGGTGCCATGGGTATTGATGTAATCAATTTTCTCAACACCATGCTGGCGCGCTTCTTCCAGAGCCATACGCATGCAGCGCACTGCACCTTCACCACTGGGGGCAACCATGTCATAGCCATCGCTGCTGGCACCATAGCCCACCAGTTCTGCCAGAATCCGGGCACCACGTTTCTGGGCATGTTCCAGGGATTCAACCACCACCACACCGCCGCCACCCGCAATCACAAACCCGTCACGATCTACCGAATAAGGGCGCGATGCCGTTTCGGGCTGGTCATTAAAATGGGTGCTCATGGCCCCCATGCCATCAAATAAAATGGACTGGGTCCAGTGATCTTCCTCACCACCGCCAGCCAGCATCAAATCCTGCTTGCCCAGCTGAATCAGCTGAGCTGCATAGCCAATCGCATCAGCAGAAGTGGCGCAGGCCGAGGAAATACTGTGGCTAACCCCTTGCAGTTTTAAACCCAGACCAATAGCCGCGGTAATGGTATTACTCATATTGCGCGGTACCAGCGTCGCGCCGAGCTTGCGCGCGCCCTTTTCACGCAACACATCCGCAGCTTCAACAATAGTTGCTGTGGACGCACCACCCGTACCGGCAATAACGCCATAACGCGGATTTTGTCCAACATCTTCAGGCTTAAGCCCAGCATCTTCAATCGCTGCCAGCGCCGATAGATAGGCAAAAGCCGAAGCATCGCCCATAAAACGCTTGAGCTTGCGGTCAATTTTAGTGAAGTCCGCCACAGCCGAGGCACTCACCTGACTGCGCATGCCCAGTTCGGCATACTTTTCATTAAAACGTGTACCGGAAATACCATGTTTGAGAGAATGCGTAACCGTTTGACGATCATTTCCTAAGCAAGAATAAATACCTAATCCAGTGATGACAACACGAGTCATATTTGTAATCCCAAGGGTAAATGATAGAAGTCAACGCGCAGGGCAGTGAGCGGCAATACATTAGTGTACAGGTACACGCGGGCTATCATACAAAAACCTGTGCGATAAACCAAAAGTGTTTATAAAGCACAAGCATCTCTATAGTAACGACGCTGTAATAACACAGCAATAACGTATCTTGCACAGAATACGACACAAACACTATGGCGCAGGGTTGCGATGCAAATAAACTCCTTGTTATTGTGGTTTTAATCAAAACAAGTGTTTAGAAAGTACTTGGTTTAAAACTACTGCAACGAGGAAATGCATTATGACTGGTTCAGTTAATAGTGCGCAGACCAAACAATCTTCGCCTGATTTTAAAGATGGCTTTGCGCAAAATTTACCAACATCAATGGCCAAGGCTTCACCTGATCTGTTTGACAGCTTGCGTGCACGCAGCAAAAGTTTATCAGATATGGGACAAAACTTATTAAAGCAACTGGCTAAAAATTCAGTTAGCCGTTTAACCGAAATTCCTGAAGCAAATAGTGTGATTAATATGACTACCGATAACCAAACTCCAAGTAACAGTTCTTCTACCCTTAAAGCACCAAACCGTGCCAACCAGTTATTCCGCCAGCAACTGCCCGGCATTACTAAACAAGTTCTGGGCAAGCGCTTTAATACCGTCAACAAACTGGCCAATCTGGTCATGCCAGCAGGCAGTTTTGACAAGGTATCTGACCAGATTCTGGAATTGCTGGCTGATTTTGCATCTACCGTCAGTGCCAGCGACCATATTATTGATGAAGCCGGAGTAAAAACGCTGGCTGATCTGCAAGGTGATACCGCCCGTTCCGGACGTCTGGCCCGTGCCTTAAATGAAAAAAACCGTTATATCGGCATGGCACAGGGTGCTATTAGCGGCGCAACGGGCGTGGCTGGTGCGGCGGCTGACATTCCACTGTCTATGATTCTGGCCTTGCGTACCGTGTATCTCACTGGCCGTGCCTATGGTTTTGAATTAAACCAGCCTGAAGACCGTGCCATGATTTTTGAGGCATTGTCCAATGCTGACTTAAGCCTGATTACTGAAAAACAGGCAATTCTTATTGGCCTCAATAGTGTCAGTGGTATGCTGGGAACAGGCAACATTCAGGGCTTACAAGCCATGTTGGGATCAACCAATGATTTCGAGCCATTGTTCAAATTATTGTCTGACTCCAATGGCCAGCTGAAATGGCGCATTAGTGCTGCGTTGCTGGATAAAGTAACGCCAGTAATTGGTGGTGCAGTTGGTGCGATTTATACCAGTCGCCTGCTTAAAGAAGTGAGCGACAGTGCCAAACAGGTGTTTGAACATGCCCGCCAGCAAAGCGCTGGTCAGGGAATTAGCCAGAATACCAGTCAGCAAGCGGCAAGCCAGCAGCCTTTAAAAATTGAAGACAAACTGCCGAATCCTGAAACTCCAGCCAGTCAGGAAGAGCAAGCTGCTCAAAAAGAGGCTCAGGAAGCACTGCTGCACAATCAGGATATTGCCAAAGTAGAAGTGAGCACTCGCAGTGAACACGATGGCCAGCAAGTAGATGAAGCCACTAAGGATGAGCAGATTCATGACCAGTTGAGTGCATTGGCTGATGCAATGATTGATGATAATGCGGATGATCAAGCCAGTCAGGGTGGTGATTCCAGTCAGGACAACAAGGGCGCTAATGCTTCAGCACAGGAAGGCGATTCTGATGCCTCTACTGAAGACAGCACAGCACAGGATACAGCACCTAAAAAAACTGCCCGCACCAGCAAGGCCAAATCAACTGCTGATACTGATGAAAGCACTGCCAAGGCTAGTACAGCGCAAGATACTGACAGCAAGGCAGGCGATAAAGCTGATTCTGCTAAGCCAGCGCGTCGTTCTACCCGTAAAACCGGCAACTCGGCAGCCAGCAGTACAGCAACAGCTGATAATGCCCAAGCCAGTGCCAATACGAATCGCTAAGCCAGATGTAACAGGGCATTGCCAGTCATGGTAAATTAATTCCTGATACATCTTATGCTTATGCTGTAAGACGCCTGATTCACTATTACCTGAATCGGGCGTTTTTTTATGCTTGTTCTTATCCCTTAATTTCCCTCTGTTTTTATCATCCTGAGGGGCTTGATATAATGCAAAAAGCCCCCATTTTATGGGCTTGCTCAGGGATGTTCAAAGGAAGACTGGCCAGGAAGCCAGAGAGGATAGGCAGGAAATCCTATAGTGATGAAATCTTGACCCTCACCCGCTTATCCTCTACAATTTGATGCCCTCAAAAAGGGGTAAAGCCTTTTTGGGGTTTTTTGTTTACGGGAGAGAGTGCCTTATGGCAACAACGAATCAATTGATCCGCAAGGGTCGCAGCACTTTGGTTGAAAAGTCCAAAGTTCCTGCACTGAAAGCGTGTCCACAGCGCCGTGGCGTTTGTACACGTGTTTATACCACTACCCCTAAAAAGCCAAACTCTGCAATGCGCAAAGTTTGTCGTGTACGTTTGACTTCAGGCTTTGAAGTATCAAGTTACATCGGTGGTGAAGGCCATAACCTGCAAGAGCACAGCGTTGTGTTAATCCGTGGCGGTCGTGTTAAAGACCTGCCAGGTGTACGTTATCACACCGTTCGTGGTTCTTTAGACTGTGCCGGTGTTAAAAACCGTAGCCAGAGTCGTTCTAAGTACGGTGCAAAACGTCCTAAGAAATAAGGCTTTTGTCTTAAAAAATTAACACCGTTTATGCTTGAGACTCACAAAAGTTTTTAGCCTAGCGGCGTTGTAGAGTAAGGCCAGCGTACAGTACAGATGACACTCGTACAATCTGCTGGATCACCCTGAAGTGTCATAAAAGGTTGTTATCATGCCAAGACGTCGCGTCGTCGCCGCCCGTGAAATTCTGCCGGATCCAAAATTCGGTAGCCAAACCATCGCCAAGTTCATGAACCATGTCATGCAGGATGGTAAAAAATCTGTTGCTGAAGGAATCGTTTACGGTGCCCTTGAGCGTGTACAGGAAAAAGCAAAAGTTGAACCTGTTGAGTTTTTCGAAACTACGCTAGAAAAAGTTCGCCCAATGGTTGAAGTTAAGGCTCGCCGTGTTGGTGGTGCTACTTATCAGGTGCCTATGGAAGTACGCCCCTCCCGTCGTACCGCCCTGGCTATGCGCTGGTTGGTAGATGCTGCTGTCAAGCGTTCCGAAAAAACCATGGCACTGCGTCTGGCTGGCGAATTGCTGGATGCTGCTGAAGGTAAAGGCGCTGCCATCAAGAAGCGTGAAGATGTGCATCGCATGGCAGAAGCCAACAAAGCCTTCTCGCACTACCGCTTCTAAGCGGGCAAAACAGGTCGTTGTTGAACAAACAATCAGGAGAAGAATGATGCGTATTGCTGCCCGTTTTAATATTGCGCTCCTAGCGAGCGGGGGATTTGCCGGCATTTAAGGCAAACGCACTTCTTTTTAGTCGCATTAAACGAATTCACTTTACTGACTCGTTTAATGCGTCCTGTTTTGACACAAATTTTAGGAAAGCAAGCAATCATGGCTCGTACTACCCCCCTAGAACACTATCGTAACATTGGTATTTCTGCGCATATTGATGCCGGTAAAACAACGACTACCGAGCGTGTTTTATATTACACTGGCGTAAGCCACAAGATTGGTGAAGTGCACGAAGGTGCAGCGACCATGGACTGGATGGAACAAGAGCAGGAGCGTGGTATTACCATTACTTCCGCTGCGACCACCTGTTTCTGGTCTGGTATGGCAAACAACTTTGCCAAACACCGTATCAACATTATTGATACCCCAGGACACGTTGACTTTACCATTGAAGTAGAGCGCTCCATGCGCGTACTTGATGGTGCGTGTATGGTTTACTGTGCCGTAGGTGGTGTTCAGCCTCAGTCAGAAACCGTATGGCGTCAGGCTAATAAATATAAAGTGCCACGTATTGCATTCGTGAACAAGATGGACCGTACCGGCGCCAACTTCTTCCGTGCCGTTGAGCAAATGAAAACCCGTCTGGGTGCAAATCCTGTACCTATCGCTATTCCTGTTGGTGCTGAAGAAGCATTTGAAGGGATTGTTGATCTGGTTAAGATGAAAGCAATCATCTGGGATGAAGCCTCTCAGGGCATGAAATTCGAATACGGTGATATCCCGGCTCATCTGGTCGATACCGCAAACGAATGGCGTGAGAAAATGGTTGAGTCAGCCGCTGAAGCGTCTGAAGAGCTGATGAATGAATATCTGGAAAACGGTGACTTATCCGAAGAACAGATTCATGAAGCGCTGCGTATTCGTACCATCAACTGTGAAATCCAGCCAATGCTGTGTGGTTCTGCATTTAAGAATAAAGGCGTTCAGGCAATGCTTGATGCAGTTATTCGTTACTTGCCAGCTCCAAACGACGTTGAAGCCATTAAGGGTATCCTTGATGACAAAGACGAAACCGTTGGTGAGCGTATTGCTTCTGATGACGAGCCATTTGCTGCACTTGCATTCAAGATCATGAATGACAAGTTCGTCGGTAGCTTAACCTTCATCCGCGTTTATTCTGGTGTACTAAAAGCAGGTTCTGCGGTATGGAACCCGGTTAAGTCCAAGAAAGAGCGCGTTGGCCGTATCGTACTGATGCATGCCAATGACCGTGAAGACGTTGAAGAAATCCGCGCTGGCGATATCGCAGCGGTTGCTGGTCTAAAAGACGTAACCACTGGTGATACCCTGTGTGATGAAAACAATGTCATTACCCTTGAGCGTATGCAGTTCCCGAATCCGGTAATTTCTCTGGCTGTTGAGCCAAAGACCAAAGCCGACCAGGAAAAAATGGGTATTGCGCTGGGTCGTCTGGCCAAAGAAGATCCTTCATTCCGTGTTCACACTGATGAAGAATCTGGTCAAACCATCATCGCCGGTATGGGTGAGCTTCACCTTGAGATTCTGGTTGACCGCATGAAGCGTGAGTTTGGCGTTGAAGCGAACATTGGTAAGCCAATGGTTGCCTATCGCGAAACCATCCGCAAAGTGGTTGAGCAGGAAGGCAAGTTTGTACGCCAGACTGGTGGTCGTGGTAAATTCGGTCATGTATTCCTGCGTCTGGAGCCATTAGATGATGACCGCGAAACCGACTACGAATTTGCTGAAGAAGTTGTGGGCGGTACTGTACCAAAAGAATTCTTTGGTGCGGTTGACAAGGGTATTCAGGAACGCATGAAAAATGGCGTACTGGCTGGTTACCCGGTTGTTGGCGTAAGAGCTGTACTGTTTGACGGTTCTTACCATGACGTGGATTCTGACGAATTGTCGTTCAAGATGGCTGGCTCCATGGCTTTCCGTCAAGGCTTCATGAAAGCTGATCCTATCCTGCTTGAGCCAATCATGAAGGTTGAAGTAGAAACACCGGAAGACTACATGGGTGATATCATGGGCGACCTGAACCGTCGTCGTGGTGTGATTCAAGGTATGGATGATCTGCCAGGCGGTACCAAGCAGATTCGCGTTGAAGTACCATTGTCCGAGATGTTTGGTTATGCAACTTCCATGCGCTCCATGTCGCAGGGTCGTGCAACCTACTCTATGGAATTTGTTAAATATGCTGAAACCCCACGTAACGTGGCTGAAGGCATCATCAGCAAGTTCCAGAACGGTGGTAAGGCTGGCGACGACGAATAAGTCGTTGCAGCAATAATTTAAAACTAAACTAAAAACCTACCAGTCCACTGTTCATGTTAATGACAGTGGGCTGATTGATGAGGAATGACATCATGGCAAAGGCCAAGTTTGAACGTAACAAGCCGCACGTAAACGTCGGCACCATTGGTCACGTTGACCATGGCAAAACCACACTGACTGCGGCAATCAGCCTAAACTGTGCCAAAGCATACGGTGGCGATGTAAAAGCACTGTCTGAAATTGACTCTGCGCCAGAAGAAAAAGCGCGTGGTATTACCATCAACACCGCACACGTTGAATACGATTCTCCAACCCGTCACTATGCACACGTTGACTGCCCAGGCCACGCTGACTATGTTAAAAACATGATCACCGGTGCTGCCCAGATGGACGGCGCGATTTTGGTATGTTCTGCAACTGACGGCCCAATGCCACAGACCCGCGAACACATCCTGCTGTCCCGTCAGGTTGGTGTACCGTACATCGTGGTATTTTTGAACAAGTGCGACATCGTTGATGACGAAGAGCTGATCGAACTGGTTGAAATGGAAGTTCGTGACCTGCTGTCCAAATACGACTTCCCAGGTGATGACACCCCAATCATCCGTGGTTCTGCACTGCAAGCCCTGAATGGTGAAGATGGCCAGTATGGTGTTCCAGCTGTTCTGAAACTGGTTGAAACCCTGGACTCTTACATTCCTGAGCCAGAGCGTGCAATCGACAAAGCATTCCTGCTGCCAATTGAAGACGTATTCTCAATCTCTGGTCGCGGTACTGTAGTGACTGGCCGTGTTGAATCAGGCATTATCAAGGTTGGTGAAGAAGTTGAAATCGTGGGTATCAAAGATACCGTGAAGACAACCGTGACTGGCGTTGAAATGTTCCGTAAGCTGCTGGACGAAGGTCGTGCAGGCGAGAACTGTGGTGTACTGCTACGTGGTACCAAGCGTGAAGACGTACAGCGTGGTCAGGTACTGGCCAAGCCAGGTTCCATCAAGCCACACAGCAAGTTTGAAGCTGAAGTGTACGTACTGTCCAAGGATGAAGGTGGTCGTCACACTCCATTCTTAAACGGCTACCGTCCTCAGTTCTATTTCCGTACTACTGACGTAACTGGTGCCATCCAGTTGCCAGAAGGCGTGGAAATGGTTATGCCAGGTGACAACGTACAGATGTCTGTTGAGCTGATCCACCCGATCGCCATGGACCAAGGTCTGCGCTTTGCAATCCGTGAAGGTGGCCGTACTGTAGGCGCCGGTGTTGT
>NZ_JHUX01000011.1 GCF_000619845.1 Alkanindiges illinoisensis DSM 15370
TACAACCATAACCTCGATACCTCACGCCAGCATTACAGCAATGTGATCACCACCCGCAGCTTTGATGACCGCCTGCAAACTTTAGAGCATGTGCGTAACAGTGGCATGAAAGTGTGTAGTGGTGGCATTTTAGGCTTAGGTGAGCAGCAAAGCGACCGCATCAGCTTATTGCATGAACTGGCCACCCAGCCCATCCATCCCCAGTCAGTACCCATCAATATGCTGGTGCCGATTGCAGGCACTCCCCTTGCAGATGCCCCCAAGGTGAGTGTGATTGAATGGGTCAGAACCATTGCCACTGCCCGTATCCTGATGCCCAAGAGTTATATTCGCCTGTCTGCGGGTCGTGAAGGCCTGACCGATGCTGAGCAGGCCTTATGTTTTCAGGCGGGTGCCAATTCGTTTTTCTCTGGTGAGCAATTGTTGACCACGCCCAATGCGGGTGAAAGCCGTGATGGAGTTTTATTTGCACAACTGGGCCTTAGCAAGGAAAAAGCCAGGCTGGATATTAAGGCTAGTGCAATCAATGCAATGAGTGCCTAAGGGCGGGCTGATTTTCTAGCATGAGTCTTGAACAGTTTAAGCTGGCACAAAAATATGCTGCTCTGCAACAGCAGCATTTAGACCGTTACACGCAAGTAATTGATCAGGGTGTGACACCGCTGGTGCAACGCCACGGCAAAACCCTGATTAACTTTTCCAGTAATGATTATCTAGGGCTGGCCAGTCATCCAGCCGTTACCGCAGCAACTGTTGATTATTTAAAACAGCATGGCATTGGCGCAGGGGCTGCGCATCTAGTCACGGGACATCATGCCATTCATGAGCAACTGGAACAGCGACTGGCACAAGTCACCGGTTATCCAAAAGCCATGCTGTTTTCTACCGGTTATATGGCCAATCTGGGGGTAATTGATGCCCTCATGGGTAATTTAACCGACAGCAAATCCGGCATTGTTTACCAGGATCGCTTAAACCATGCCTCGCTGCTGGATGGGGCACGACTGGCAGGCGCCCAAACTGGTGTCAGGCTGCGCCGTTATCCGCATCTGGATATTGCGCAACTGAATCAATGGTTAAGTCAGGATTCTACTGAACAAAAATTGATTGTGACTGATCAGATTTTTAGCATGGATGGCACCGAAGCGCCGTTGCCTGACTTAATAAAAACTGCCGAGCAACACCAAGCCGCCTTGATGATTGACGATGCGCATGGCTTTGGCTTGCGTACTCAGCCTTTGCCCAAGGTTGATGTATACATGGGCACGCTAGGTAAGGCGATTGGAACTTTTGGCGCATTTGTGGCTGGTTCGGAATTACTGATTAACTATTTAAAAAGCCGGGCACGTACTTTTGTATATACCACCGCAACACCGCCACTGATTGCGGCAGGAACCCTGGCTGCACTGGATGTGATTGCGCAGGAGCCGTGGCGGCAATTAAAATTACAACAACATATTAGCCGCTTGCGCAGCGCTTTAATGGCACAAGGCTGGGAACTACTTCCGAGTCAGTCCGCGATTCAACCGATTATTGTAGGAAGTGCTGAGGATACATTAGCATTGTCAGCAAAATTGCTTGAGCAAGGCATTTTGGTTAGTGCAATTCGTCCACCGACTGTTCCACGTGGAACGTCACGCTTAAGAATTACCTTAAGCGCGGCACATACGGATGAGCACATATCTCATTTAATTAGTGCCTTGGCTGTTCATCAGGCTTTGCTTCGATAACTACTGGATTAATATTTTCTGGCTTGTTTTTGGGTTCAATTGTCCGTTCTTCCTGCATTTCCTTCATTAAAAAGAAATTTAAACCTGTCCGAATAATGGCAATCGCTGCCAGTTTGCCAATTTGTTCCCAACTGGGTGATACGGCGGTTGATAAAATATCGGCAGCCAGTTGAAACTCCAGGCCTAAAGCCAGATAACGCGCGAAGATAAGTCGAACCGGTGTAAAACCATCAGGATGGCGGCTAACAAAAGCTTTTAAAAATCCATAGAGAGCCGCGAAAATACCAAAGGCAATAATGAGCGCGCCAACGCTTTCCACCATCAGGCGCAACCAGCTTACGGCTTGAATGACAAAGGTTTCGGTTTGCTCGAACATAAATTAAGATGCCTTAAGTTTTAATTTAGGGCTTAGAAAGTTAAAGGGGATTATTTGTGAGAATTTTAGCCATTTTAAGATACTTTTTACGTCCAGTAAAATCTGTCATTGTTAAAGGATAAGGGGTTAGACACTTTGCACAAGCAGCATAATTTACTAAATGCTCTGTAGAAAATTTAAAAAACTTAAACTTAGTTACTGGTAACCATTCTATTTTAGTTTCTATTGTTAATTTCCCAATATATTTACAACTCTCACAGTAGCTGAGTTGCCAGAAATTTTCAGGAAGCTTTAATTCTAAAAGTTGCAAGAACTGTTCAGCGAATTCTTTAATATAGGTGCTTTGATTTTCTTTAGTCAGTCCACTATTCCAGAAAGCACCATGCTCTTCATTTTCAATAAAATAGATATCCTCACTTAATTCATCCCAGATTCTAAATAAGGGTTCTTCATAGTCTGTTAGTGACCATAAACGACTTAAGTCATCAATTGCTTTTTTTACTAAAATATTTTCTTGCAATAATTCTATGCAAAGCTGCTTGGCATAAATTTTTAGAGCTTTTTCCCTAGTAGGCAATTTAAGCTTCAATTCGGAAAGACATTTTTCAAAATATGTTTCAATTTCATATTTATCAATATTTTTATCTAATCCAAAACTGGCAAGAATCATAATATTTTCACTTTCATTACCCTGATCCAATAAGGATTCTGCCCAGTCGCTGTAATTACGTAGTTGAACACTCCCAAAAGCTATTTTTGCAGTAAGCATTTCAATATTCATTTTCTCAAATTATCTCTATCAATCACTACTCAAGCCCAAATCACCAGCACCGCCCCCAGCATCACCAGCCACAATCCCGCATGATCAGTTTTTACCAGTTTTTCCTTAAAGAAGTAAAGGGAAATCAACAAGGTAAACAGCACCTCAATTTGCCCCAAGGTTTTGACCAAAGGCACCGACTGCAAACTCATGGCACTAAACCAGCCCAGTGACCCCAAAAAACTGGCCAGGCTCACCCGTGCCGTTAAACCTTTGCGCTGTCGCATGGCGGTTAGCGTTTGCGGACTTTTTATAGACAGCCAGACCAGCAATAGCAAGTTTTGCAAGCTAATGGCACAAAACAACACCCAGCCCGCACGATGCAAAAACGGCAACTGGCTTAGCTCAAGACTGGCTTCCCGCACCATTAACGAGGCAATGGCAAAACACAGGCCACTGGCAAGCCCTGTCCACAGCGTTGGCCATGACAGTGTGGCCATGGAACGCGCACCACTCAGTAAAAATACCGCGACTGCGCCTACCAGTACACCCAGCCAGCCCAGCCAAGACAACTGCACACCCAGCACGGCTACCCCAATAATAGCGGCCAGAATCGCTTCACTTTTGGCTAGGCCTACCCCAATGGCGTAGTTTTTTTGCTGAAACAGTTTCACCATGAGTACTGTGGCCAGAATCTGGCTCACCGCCACCATACCAATATACAGCCAGAAGCGAGCTCCAAAACTGCTTATGGAGATTGAATGGGCCACTGGCTGAAAGTGATACAGCAATAGCAAATACAATATAGCCAGCGGCGTTGCACCAATAAAGCGTGCCAGCGTAACGCCATAGGCATCTACGGTGGTGCTAAGCTGCTTTTGAAAAGCATTGCGCCAGGCCTGCATAAATGCAGCCATGATGGTAAAGAAAATCCAAGTCACCGAATACCCTTACAATAATGAATCCACATTTAGGTGAATCTTTCAAAAAATAATGATCTATATGTCCTGTTACTTAATCCAGACTACTGCGGATATACGCCCCAATAAACCTCAGTTTTATCTGTACAATAAAAACCTTCAAGCGGTGAAAATTGTAAAATCTTCTCTATTATTTCTTTTGATCCACATAGAAAGGAACAATGACTATCCCAATGGGCTGTCACTAAAACCTTATAATCAGGTGTAAAAATGCAACCATTTGCTGGTATCTTGTCTTCATCAAAAAGATCCTCTATCCAGTACAGTTTTCTTTCAGTCCCTAGATCATCACCAAGCCAGACCCACTCATATCCCAACTCGACCAGTGCATGATAAATATAATTTTCTACATACTCAGAAATAACGCCATCTCTTGGCTCCCATATATCTTCAGCATGTAAATAATCTATTAACTGCCTGGAAAGGTGCTCATTTTTATATTTGGCATTAAGACCATGAATCATTGTTCTCAGCGCGATATCCACATCTGCTAGACTTTGGAAACCCAAAGCTTGCCGGACATCCTCCCATGAAATCGGTTCCATACCATTTAGTATTTCCTGTTTGGTTGGAAAATTACTGTCCAAAAAATCACTGTTTTTTAATTTGATAGGATTTAGAAAAGGATGTAAAACAATATATACCTCATCAAACTGCCCGGCATAATATTCTTTAATTCTCCCATCAATAGGACAAGAAGCATATTTCGGCTGTTCCGGCAAAATTCTGTCTTTTATGCGCTTCTTTCTGTTGTTAAGCATAGCCGCCTCAAAATTATCTTATTGAAATGAATACTTAATCCATATCCAGCATAAAAGTGACTGGTCCATCGTTTTGCAGGCTCACCTGCATGTCGGCACCAAACGAACCAGTTTGCACATTCGGATAAACATTTTTGGCATGGGCAACCAGTTGGCTAAACAGCTCACGCGCCTCATCGGGTGGCATAGCGGGGCCAAAATCCGGACGCAATCCCTTGCGTGTTTCGGCCATCAGGGTGAACTGCGACACCAGCAGCAAGCCGCCATTCACTTGCTGCACATTTAAATTCATGCGATCACCGTCATCGCTAAACAGACGGTAGGCCAAAATTTTCTTGAGCATTTTTTCGGCAGTTTGCAGGGTATTGGTTTTGCCAAGGCCGATAAACACCAGTAAGCCCTGCTCAATTTGCCCAATGACATTGCCATCCACTTCAACTTTGGCATGCTTAACGCGCTGAATTAGTGCCCGCATGATATGATTCCAGACTGTTTTGGCTATTGTGAAACAAGCAGGCCGATGCTGCAATTGTTGTGATGGATTTATGCTTTAAGCTACGCTACAGCCTTTATGCCTGAACCTGATTTACGCTGCAAAAATTTTGTAAAAAATACAAAATGCTTTGTGTAGTCAACCAAGCCAAGTTCTTGTACAGTAGTTTTTTACTGCCTTTTTATCATGCTCATGACGCCTGCCGAACCCCTTAGCCTGCCCCTGCTGGTGGATGCCGAACAACTGCTGCCTGTGCTGAATCATCCCTTATTGCGCATTATCGATTTGGGCAAGCCCCGGGTATATGAACAGGTGCATTTGCCCAATGCATTGTCCTTAGCACCTGCCCTGTTGGTTCGGCAGGAAGAACATGCCTCGGGTTTGCTGCCAGATGATGAGCAACTGCAACAACTGCTACAAATATTGGCAATTACACCCCAGCATCAGGTGGTGGTGTATGACGATGAAGGCGGCGCCTGGGCAGGCCGCTTGATCTGGACGCTGCATATTCTGGGTTTTGACAAGGTAAGTTTACTGAATGGCGGGATTCATAGCTGGCTGGCCAAGGGCCTACCCACCAGCAGTGAGGTGCCCAGCCTTGCTGCGGTTGAAGCTTTTCAACCTAGCCCATTAAACCTTGAGCCACGCATTACCTTGGATGAGCTAACAACGATTCTGGCTGAACAACCAGATACCTATAACCTGTGGGACTGCCGCACCCATGGCGAATACACTGGCGCACGGCTGGCCGCACGGCGTGGCGGGCACCTGCCAGGCGCATTTCATTATGAATGGAACACTGTGCTGGATCGGCAAAATAACCTGTGTTTACGGTCCCTGCCCGAGATTATGGCGGAACTACAGCAGCAAGGCCTAAACCCGCAAAAACCCGTAATTGTGTATTGCCAGAGCCATCATCGTTCCGGGCTGGCCTATGTGCTGGCGCGGCTGTTCAATTGGCCGGTTCGCGCGTATGATGGCGCGTGGAGTGAATGGGGCAATCGACTTGATACGCCTATTGTGACAGGAGAACATCCGCTTTGAGTCAAGACAACACCAATCAAAAGAAAAGTTTGATGGATAAGGCTTTTATCCACTTTCAGCATCTGGCACCGCAGCATGGTTTAAGCCGTCTGGTCGGCACGCTGGCCGCCAGCAAAAATCCGCTGGTGAAAAAGGCGTTTATCAAGCTGTTCCATGACCGTTATCAAATTGATATGAGTCTGGCGGAAATTGAAGAGCTGTCCCGGTTTGGCTCGTTTAATGAATTCTTTACCCGCGCACTTAAAGTGGATGCCCGCCCGGTGGATCCTTCACCGACCAGCATTGTTTCCCCTGCCGATGGTGCGATTTCCCAGCTGGGTAAAATTGACGGTGACGAGATTTTTCAGGCCAAGGGACAAAATTTTTCCCTAAACCAGCTGATTGGTGATGCCGCACTGGCGCAACATTTTATTGGTGGTGAATTTGCTACCGTATACCTGTCACCACGTGATTATCACCGCGTACATATGCCGTTTGCGGGTCGTCTGACTGACACCATTTATGTACCGGGCAAGCTGTTTTCGGTCAATACCGTCACTGCTGAAAATGTACCAGCCCTGTTTGCCCGTAATGAGCGTCTAGTGTGCCTGTTTGACACCAGCGTGGGCCGCATGGCCGTGGTGCTGGTGGGTGCCATGATTGTGGCTGGTATTGAATGTGTGGCTACCGGCAAGATCAAGCCATCCGGCAAGCTGGAACATCGCAAGCATGACCTTCAGCTTGATAAAGGCGCAGAGCTGGGCCGTTTTTATCTGGGTTCTACCGCCATTGTGCTGTTTGAAAACAGTAAGATTAACTGGCTGGCCCCGTTTGAAGCGGGCAGTACCGTGATGATGGGTCAGGCCATGGGTACTGTCCTTAACGCGCAATAATTATACGCTTGTTTAGTCTGTTAGTTTAAAACTTTCAACGCCATGTTTTGCTGAAGCATGGCTGCTATAAAAAGGAATTTTATGGCATTTCAAACATCGCTTAGCCTGTTGGGCTTAAGCCTACTGCTTACCTTAACGGGTTGTGCCACGCGTCAGGTTCAGCCCCTGCTGCCCACCACGGCGCAGGGCACGCTGAAGCAAAGCCATTATCAAATGCGCATGACCACGGATGATGGCGTTACCCTGTCCTTTACCGTATACCAGCCAGCACTTGCACCCGGCCAAACTGCACCGCTGATCCTTCACACGCATGGCTTTGGCCTGTCACGCATGAAACGCCCGTATTTGAGCCTGTATGGTAGCGTCATGCCCACCGGACAAGGCGCGGAAGCAGCATGGAAACGCGGTTACTGGATGATTAGTTTTGACCAGCGCGGGCATGGCGGGCTTGATGGCACGGGTGGTAAAATCCGCCTGACTGATCCGCAATTTGAAGGCCGTGATGTCAGCCGGGTGATTGACTGGGCTGAGAAAAATTTGCCACAACTGGCCCGTAATACTAATGGCGCACGGGTTGGCATGATTGGTGAATCCTATGGCGGGGCCATTCAATATATTGCTTCGGCACAGGACAAGCGCATTCAGGCACTCGTACCCGTCACCACCTGGTATAATCTGGAATACAGCCTTGCGCCCAATGGTGTGCCCAAAAGTGGCTGGCTGGATTTATTGAATATTGTGGGTGACTGGTGGAACTGGAACAAATTTGATCCGGCACTGAAAATGGCCTATCAGGACACCAAAAATGGCGCGATTTCAGCGTCATCTTACCAGTTCTTAAAAACCCATCAGGCACGCTGGTTTTGTGATACCCAGCAGGCGCCACAGGCGGATGCGCTGATTATTCAGGGTTTTCGCGATGTGCTGTTTCCGTTTAATGAAGGCATTTCAGCCTACCAGTGCCTAAAGCAGGCTGGCCATGATGTGCGCTTGCTGGGTGTTGAAGGCGGGCACCTGCAACCCGGTGTGCAGCATTCACCAGGGCTTGAGCTACCGGCCTGGTACATTGGCAAAAACATGAATTGTCAGGGCAAAATACTTAATATTCAGGCCATGATTGCCCACTGGTTTGATGCCAAGCTCAAAGACCAGCCTGCGCAGGCCAGCCAGATTCCGGCAGTGTGCATTGACCATAGTCCAGTGCAAGCCATTGATGCCTTACAGCCCCGTGTCGATTATCCGCTGCCAGCATTACACATGACGGCTGGCGGTGGCTATGAATGGCTGTTTAAATCAACCGATCGCCTGCGGCATTTATTGACACCCCAGCACTTGCCGGCCAACTGGCAACAACCGCAACAAGGCGGTTCACGGCCGTTACTGCTACCACTCACCCGCATGACTCAGGATCAATGGCTCACCGGCATTCCACGTTTGCATCTCAACATTGATACGCCTGATGCAACTAAAGCCCAAAACTCCCCGACCCTATTTGTGTCACTGGCGCGCTGGACACCCGGCAAAGGCAGCTATCAGGTGCTAAACGAACAGGTAATTCCCATCAACCTGCAAAAATTGCATTATCGCAATCAAATGCTTAGCCAGTTGTCTGTGCCCATAGATGACCCGGCCAAGGGTATTGATTTACCAGCTGTGAATGCAAAACTTAAACAGGGTGAGGTATTGGGTTTGGTGATTAGCAGCCGCAGCCGTTACTTTGGCCGTAGCAGCAAGGCCCATGCACAAGCCAATATCAGCGGCTTTATTGAATTACCGACCATGCTACCGGCCAGTTCGGTTCTTTATTAAAATATGGTCTTACAGGTTTGAAAAATTAAAAAACGCAGCAAAGTCATGCCCTGCTGCGTTTTTTAGCATTAGCCTGCTTAAAACAGGCTTCAACCTCTAGCCAAAAATCTTGAAACGCTCATCACGCTGCATGTAGTTCTTGTCACCGGCTGGTGATTCGATCGAACCAAACGGCATTTGCGCACGCAGTTTCCAGCTGGCTGGAATACCAAAGCGGGCAGCAACTTCATCATCAATAATTGGATTGTAGTGTTGCAGCGTAGCACCAATGTTTTCATTAGCCAGTGCCGACCACACCGCAAACTGGGCAATACCGGTAGAGTGCTCAGACCAGACCGGGAAGTTTTCCGCATACAGGGCAAACTGCTCCTGCAGGTTTTTGATAATGTCCTGATCTTCATAAAACAGCACGGTGCCAAAACCGGCTGCAAACGAGGAAATCTTGTTGCTGGTGGCTTCAAAGGCGGCTTCCGGCACAATCTTGCGCAGGGTTTCACGCACAATTTCCCAAAAATCCACACTGGCCTGACCAAATAGGATCACGGCACGCGAGCTTTGTGAGTTGAACGATGACGGGCTTTGTTCAACAGCGGTCTGAATCAGCTCACTGATTTGATCCTGTGACACTGTGACATTTTTGCCAATGTGATAAATGGAGCGGCGTTTTGCAATGCTGTCTAAAAACGGGTTGGCCATGATTTTGTATTCCTACCAAAATATTAAAACTTAAAAAAACTGAATCGATTGATTAAAACCGGTTATTTAGCCAGCGCTTCAGTGGTAATGTTGACCTTGATTTCATCACTAACCGCAGGTACATACTGCGCAATACCAAAATCGGAACGCTTGAAGCTGGTGGTGGCGTTAAAGCCAATGGCTGGTTTTTTGGCCATCGGGTGCTCACCCATGCCATTTAAAGTGGCATCCAGTACCACCGGCTTGGTTACCCCTTTTACGGTTAAATCACCAGTAATCTTGAAGTGCTTTTTATCCTTGGTTTGAACCTTGGTACTCTTAAAGGTGATATTGGGATATTTGGCTTCGTTAAACCAGGCATCCGTTAAGAATTCCTTGTCCAGTGCTTCCACATGGCTGTCCATGCTTTTTACAGGAATGGTCACGCTCACGCTGGATTTTTCCGGGTGCTTGTCATCGACGCTGATTACGCCCTGCACATCATTAAAGTTGGCTGTCGGATTGGAAAAACCAAAATGGCTCCAGCTAAACAGAGTGGCCGTGTGCTTGGAATCAATCTGGTAATCCGTGGTGGCTGCCATACTGGCACTGCTGGCTGCAATCAGCGCTGTACTGATCACCGTGGTGTGGGCAAGCATTTTTAGTTTTTGCATCATTAACTTTTGCATTGTCATTCGCCTCATTTGTTAGTCGTGCTTCATTGTAGCCAATGGTTTTTAAATGTCAGGGTCATTTCTAACAACAGTTTGTTGCATATTTGGAACATTGCTGGTTTAAAAATCAACAGACTCACCAAAAAAACAGTATTAGTTTCTTGAATTTCAGCAGGATTACCCTCACTCAAGGGACAGGTTTTACTGAAACGTACAGCAACGTCAAAATATTGCCGCAAGGCCTAAGGACTGTACATGATTCAATTTTTTAAACGGAGGTCAGCCATGTCTAGCCAAGACAATTCCATACCTGAAAACGGCACCAACAACAATGAGCAGATCGACCCACAGGATCAGATCAAGAACGACAGCGATTTTGTGCCTTCCGGTACGCCTGTAGATGACAATGACAACAGCGGTAACCCGGAAGATTTGCAGGCGCGCATTGCCGAACTCGAAGCAGAAATTACCGATGTCAAAGCCCGTGCCAATGCCGACATGTACAACTTCCAGAAGCGGGTTGAGCGGGAAACCGACAATGCCAAAAAATATGCACTGGAAAAATTTGCCGGTAGCTTGCTGGACGTGGTGGACAATCTGGAGCGTGCCATTGCTGCTGCCGGAAACGATGAAAACCCGGTGATCGAAGGGGTGCGCCTGACCCACAAAAACCTGCTCGGTGCGCTGGAAAAACACGGCATTAGCGTGGTCGATCCGGCAGGTCAGCCATTTAATGCCGAGCTGCATCAGGCGGTAGGCATTGATCCCAACACCCCGGCAGGTCAGGTAGCCAATGTGCTGCAAAAAGGCTATAGCCTGTCCGGCCGTTTGCTGCGTCCGGCCATGGTTACCGTTGGTCAGTAACCGCAACAAATGAATTAACCCCGCGCGCTGGCATCTTGCCCTGTCTAAAGCACGCTGATGATTGATTAAGTTTGACTAACCTGCTGGTGTACATAAGCAGTGCTGTGATTCGTTGTTTTTCGACGTTTTTTTTGAATTATTTTTAAAATTTTTTGCAGGATTTGCTTGAAATTCACCGATTCACACCGATATCGGATAACAAGCAGCCACTACTGCAAAATGATGAGGAGAGATACACATGGCCAAAATTATTGGCATTGACTTAGGCACCACCAATTCCTGTGTTGCCGTACTGGAAGGCGACAAAGTAAAAGTAATCGACAATGCTGAAGGCGCACGTACCACGCCATCCATTATTGCTTATAAAGATGGTGAAGTACTGGTTGGCCAGAGCGCCAAGCGTCAGGCTGTTACCAACCCAAAAAATACCCTGTTTGCCATCAAGCGTTTGATTGGCCGTCGCTACAGCGATGACGTGGTACAAAAAGACATCGCCATGGTGCCGTACAAAATTGTTCAGGCTGACAATGGCGATGCGTGGGTAAACGTCAACGACAAAAAACTGGCACCGCAACAGGTTTCTGCTGAAATCCTGAAAAAAATGAAAAAAACCGCCGAAGATTACTTGGGCGAAACGGTGACTGAAGCGGTGATTACCGTGCCAGCGTACTTTAACGATGCGCAGCGTCAAGCCACCAAAGATGCTGGTAAAATTGCAGGTCTGGACGTTAAGCGCATTATTAACGAGCCAACTGCTGCTGCCCTTGCCTTTGGTATGGACAAAAAAGAAGGCGACCGCAAAATTGCCGTGTATGACCTTGGCGGCGGTACTTTCGACGTATCCATTATTGAAATTGCCGATGTAGATGGCGAACAGCAGTTTGAAGTACTGTCCACCAATGGTGATACCTTTCTGGGCGGTGAAGACTTCGACCTGGCACTGATTGACTTTCTGGTTGAAGAATTCAAGAAAGAACAAAGCGTTAACCTGAAGAATGATCCATTGGCACTGCAACGCTTAAAAGAAGCTGCGGAAAAAGCCAAAATTGAGCTGTCTTCTGCAACGTCTACCGAAGTAAACCTGCCTTACATTACTGCGGATGCGACTGGGCCAAAACACCTGGTGGTGAACATTACCCGTAGCAAACTGGAAGCGCTGGTTGGCGATCTGGTTGCCCGCACCATGGAACCCTGCAAAATTGCACTGAAAGATGCAGGCTTATCTGCCTCTGATATTCAGGATGTCATTCTGGTGGGTGGTCAGACCCGTATGCCACTGGTACAGGCCAAAGTGCAGGAATTCTTTGGTAAAGAGCCACGTAAAGACGTGAACCCGGATGAAGCCGTTGCCGTAGGTGCAGCAATTCAGGGTGCGGTACTGGGCGGTGACAAGAAAGACGTACTACTGCTGGACGTAACGCCACTCACACTGGGTATTGAAACCATGGGCGGTGTACTGACACCGATCATTGAGAAAAACAGCATGATTCCGACCAAGAAATCACAGGTTTTCTCAACAGCCGATGATAACCAGCCAGCAGTCACCATTCAGGTGTTCCAGGGTGAACGCAAAATGGCGGCGCAAAACAAATTGCTGGGTCGCTTTGACTTAAATGACATTCCACCAGCACCACGTGGCATGCCGCAAATTGAAGTGACTTTTGACATCAACGCCGATGGTATTTTAAACGTATCGGCCAAGGACAAAGGTACTGGCAAGGCGCAATCGATTCAGATTAAAGCCAACTCCGGTTTGTCTGATGCTGAAATTGAACAAATGATCCGTGATGCCGAAGCCAATGCCGAAGAAGATAAAAAATTCGAGGACTTGGCCAAGGCACGCAACGAAGCAGATGGTCTGGTACACAGCACGCAAAAAGCCATCAAGGACTTGGGCGACAAAGCCACCGATGAAGAAAAAGCCTCTATTGATGCGGCAATTTCTGAACTGGAAGCTGCGACCAAGGAAAATGATGTTGATGCCATCAAGGCCAAGATCGAAGCGCTGTCCAATGCTTCCCTGCCACTGATGCAGCGCGTTTACGAGCAGAACCAGGCCCAGGGTGGTGATGCGGGTGGTGCACAGGGTTTTGATCCAAACAGCTTTGGTCAGAATGCAGGTGCGCAACAGCAACAACCAGCCGATGATGGCGTGGTTGATGCCGAGTTTACCGAAGTGAAAGACGACAAAAAATAATTTGTCGGCCTGACCCTTCCGGGTAAGACATACAAGCCGCTCTGGTTGAAAAACCGGAGCGGTTTTTTTATGGCCTTAAATTTTTTTGGATTTGTATGTCAGGCTTTTAAAACTATGGATTAACAAATGCGCACTGGTATTTAGCCTGTCGCGCATTAAAATTTATCCCTTAAGTCATTCATAATGACCAACAATAATGGCTTTGATTAATCAATAGATTTAAGACAACAACCGAGGACAATAATGATGCAGGCAATGATGAAAAAATTACTACTGGGGGCTGGCTTGGCCACTGTGTGTTTAGCAGCGCAGGCTGATAATTGTGACCATACCCGCAATAGTCTGGATGCCATTCACTGTAGCAATATCATTTACCAAAAAGCCGATAAAGAGCTCAATGCTACCTATCAGCAATTGGTCAAAAAACTCAAAGTGAATGAGAAAAAAACCCTGCGGCGTGCGCAGATTCGCTGGATCAAGCAACGTGATCAGGCTTGCACCATGAATAGCGTGGATATGGGTGAAGTGATTGATAGCGCCTGCCTGCTGGATCAGACCACCAGTCGCACCAACTGGCTCAATGACCGTCTGCGTGAATGTAATACCGTGGGTTGCATAGCCAGCAAACTGGATAATTAACAGCTTTGCGCCAAAACTACTTTTTAGCATCTGTCTGTTATTAACCGCTCCATGTGAGCGGTTTTTTATACCTGCTTTCCAGGTCGGTTTTTACTAAAAAGTTTGCTTTAATCTGCGCACGCGCCATTTTATACTCAATAAAATAACTCTATTCGTGTTCATGCTAATGCGTTCCTGGTTGCCTATCTTACTGGTCATCATCGTTCTGTTTTATTTATATCAGGTGGGACAATCGCAGCGTCGCCACACCAGTCTGGCCACCCAGCTGTTGCATCCATTTGATAACCGGGTACATTACCGGATTGGGCAGGTTGACCCGCAGTTTAACCTGTCAAAAACCGAAGTGATTGATTTAGCCAAACAAGCCGCTGAAATCTGGCATCAGGGCACAGGCAAAACCTTATTTGTTTATGATCCCTCATCGCGCCTAAGCATTAACCTGCGTTTTGATGAGCGGCAGCTTGAAAGTAACCTGCGCCATTCCCAGCAGCAACAGCTTGAGCAGGAACTCGCCAGCCAGCAAAGCAATAATAGTGAGTATCGTCAGCGCCAGCTGCAACTGGAGCAGCAACGCCAGCAACTGGATCTGCGTGAAGCCGCCTTTCAGCAGCGGCTAGCCAGCTATAACCGCACCGTGCAGGACTGGAATGCGCTGGGCACGCTGGATGAGTTTAACCGCCAGCAACTGGAGCAACAGCAGCGTCTGCTGGATGCAGAACAGCAGGATATCCGCACTGCCATTGCAGCTTATAATCAGCAAGTCAACGCCTTAAATCAGGTGGCAGGTAGCCTCAATCAAATGGCCGATCACTACAATCAGGCAGTTAATCGCTATCAGGCGCGCTTTGTGCCCCGTGAATTTGAAAAAGGGGTTTATGATGGCCAGCACATCAATATCTATGAATTTAGTTCAGCTGCTGACTTACGCCTGACCATTGCGCATGAACTGGGACATGCGCTGGGTCTTGGCCATAACACCGATCCGTATGCTCTGATGTATCCAGTTCTTAAACAGCAGGATGTGGATCATTTTCGCCTGACGGTGGCTGATAAAACCCTGCTGTCACAACACCTTCAATAACTAAAATAAAAACCACTGATACTGATGTTTATCATTTAGGTTCCACGTGGAACCTAAAAAATTTTAGTGGCCTTGCTCAATCATGCGTTGCCCGGCCACCTGCTTGGCAAACTGCATGGCAACCCGGCCAGAACGGTTGCCCTTTTGCGTGGCCCATTGCAATGCTAACTTTTCCTGTGCCTTGATGTCTTCATCAGACCAGCCAAAGCGGCTAAGCCAGGCATGGATCAGGTTTAAATATTCCTGTTGGCTAAAACCATAAAAGGTAATTTGCAGGCCAAAACGATCTGCCAAAGATACTTTTTCCTCGATACTGTCGCCCGGATGAATTTCGCCATCTGGACTTTGATGGTATTCCAGATTATCGCGGTTTTTTTCCACCATGAGATGCTTACGGTTGGACGTGGCATAAATCAGTACATTGCTGGAAGGCCCGGCAATTGAACCATCCAGCACGGTTTTTAGCCCGGCATAGCTGGTATCACCTTCTTCAAACGACAGGTCATCACAGAAAATAATAAACTTTTCCGGACGGTTATTAATGGCCGCCACAATACGCGGCAAGTCATTTAAAAACTTTTTTTCTACTTCAATCACACGCAAGCCCAGCGTATGAAATTCCTTAAGGCAGGCCTTAACCAGTGAAGATTTTCCCGTACCGCGTGCACCGGTGAGCAGCACATTATTGGCAAAAAATCCCTTCACAAACTGTTCGGTATTCTGGCGAATTTTTAACTGCTGCTTGTCCACATTGCACAGGGCATCAAACTCAATCAATTGCGGCTGGTGCAAGGGAATAAAGCCAGCACTTTGTAGCAGGCCCTCGGTCTTTTCCCAGCGAAAGGCTATGGCGGTATCCAGCACCGCAGTATCCGGCACTACCGAGGGAGAAAGATGGCCAAAAACCTGTGTCAATTGATCCAGCCGTGCAGTGAGCTGGGCAATGGCATGAATTAAATCCTGTTCGCTACGTTTCTCAGTCATGTTGATCTCAATGCTCCACTCTGGCAAAACGGCCACCGGCTGACCGCCAATGTTTCTATTATGCGGCTATTGGCTGCGATTGTATTGCGCTAAACTTTCAAAAATTGTCGCCAAAGCAACATTTGTTTATGCAGTCTGATCCCAATTATTTTGTGGCCTTTGAACAGGCGCATGTGCCGCTTTATAGCATGGCAACCGATTATACGGCTGGCCATTATTTTGCCACCCATGCACATGATACAGCCCAGCTCCTGTATGCCATTGAAGGCCTTATGCTAATTGAAACCGCAAAAGGCCGCTGGATTGTGCCCTCACAGCGTGGAGTCTGGCTGGCGCCGCAGACATGGCATGCCGTCACCATGTTAACGGCAGTTAAAATGCGTACCGTCTTTATTCAACCCAGTGTGGTGATGCATTTTAATGCGGCCATTTGTGTGCTGCAAACCTCAGCGTTGCTGCGCGAGCTAATTCTGGCCAGCAGCCAGATTATGGCACCCTATACCGAAAATTCACGTGAAGGCCGCATTACAGCGCTGTTACTGGATGAACTTAAGGTATCTCCTGTATTGCCCTTTTACTTGCCATGGCCTACGGATTTACGCCTTCAACAGCATTGCCAGCAGTTACTGGACTTCCCGCAGCAGCACAGCACCATTGCCCAGATTTCCCAGCAACTGGGCATTAGCCAGATGACCTTGCAGCGCCGCTTTATCCAGCAAACCGGTCTGCGTTTTGGTCAGTGGCGGCAACAAGCTCGGCTGCTTTTAGCGCTTGAAAAACTAGCGCGTGGTGAAAAAATTATTTCTGTCGCGCTTGATGTCGGTTATGCCAGCCAGAGTGCCTTTACCGCCAGCTTTAAGCAACATTTTGGCTTGACCCCTTCCCTGTTTTGCCGCCAGTCCTAAGCTGATGTTTCACGTGGAACATCACTCCCTCAAAATCAGATTAATGGCTGAACAAGTAAAAATTAAGCATCGCCTGTGCCAGTACTTTGTCCTTTGGATTTAGGCTAACAGTCATCCGCCTGAAATTAACAATATCTGCCTGCATGCCAGTAAATTTTGCCACGCCATCACTAGGATAATGTGAAACCAGTTGATAGTGGTAAAGCGCCGTTTGGCCCCCGTATGGAGCAGTTTTTAAATGCACAATATTTACAGGAACATTACTGCCGGTATAAAACCAGAACTCATTTTTTTTGGCTTCCTGTTGCGCGGTTTTAAAAAACAATGACGCACTGCTTAATGCACAGCCTACACAGGCGGAACTATCGTCCATGCTTAAATACTGTTTTCCATCAGGACTAAACATGACAAGCGCTGCAATGCCCGATGGCCCCATGCTGGCTTCAATAATGTTCCAGTGCCTGGGTGCCAAAAACCATCCCAAGCCTTCGACCTGATAAAGTGCCAATTGCTGTGCCTGTGCAGCATTGATTGTAAAGTTGAAATCACAGGCTTTTGGCTGGCAGGATGAAAAATCCTTGAGTAAAGCATCTTCTTTTGTGCCGTCACTAACCGGGTTTTCAATACTAATGCCATAGGCCGGAATGAAAATATTTCCCTTAAACCGGGCTTTGCCCAGCGCTATCCACTGGTGAATCCGGGCACGTTCTGCCGCTGAGCTGTGTAATTTTGGGAAAGCAAACTGGTAAATATGATCCTCGGCAAAGCCTGTCGTGCTTACACCTAACATTAGACCCAAGCCAACGAATAAAAACCGCATCCTGTAAAAATAACCACTGAGCTGCAAAGACATAGCGCTTGTTTTCCTGATAAAAAAAGCAGGATCACATGTATCCTGCTTGGTCATTCCTATTATTCAACAGGATTAAAACGGTTCACCCTGCATGTTTTTTGGAGCCTGCCGGATCGTTTGCTGAATGGTCAGGTTTTCACTTTGCTCGGTGGTGGGAGTGGTGGTGATGACAGGTACAGGCTGGCTTACAGTACCTGTATTTGCTGCTGCGCTACCATTGCTAACTTGACCAGGCTGTTGGGCATTCTGCCTTAGCACTTGCAGGATACGCTGCCCGCCCCTTCCGGTTTGCGGCAAGCCAAAGCGCGCCTGTTCCTGCCGGATGGCTTGCCGGGTTTTGTCACCAATCAGGCCATCCGGTTCGCCAATATCATAGCCTTTGGCCAGCAAATATTGCTGGATTTCGCGACGTTCCGCCCGTGATGTACCCGGATCATCGGTTGGCCACGGGGTAACCAGCGGGCCTGCACCTTTAAGCCGATCAGATAAATGTGCAATGGCCAGTGCATAGCTTTCTGCGGCGTTGTAGCTATAAAACGCATCAAAGTTTTTAAATACCAGAAATACCGGGCCACTGGTATCTGAGGGAACCAGCAAGCCTGCCATGCTGGAGGTGCTTAAATTGTCCTGAACCAGGGGAGAGCCATCCACGCGGGTCAGGCCACGTTGCTGCCAGCTGGCCAGTGAGCGTTTAGTGCGCCTGCCCTCGCCGCTGCTATCAAACCCATCAGGCAAGCGAACTTCAAAGCCCCACGGCATGCCGTTTTGCCAGCCAGATTTCTTGAGAAAATTGGCGGTTGAAGCCAGTGCATCCGGCACGCTATCGACAATATCACGGCGGCCATCACCATCAAAATCCACTGCCAGACGCTCAAAGGTTGATGGCATAAACTGGGTATGACCAAATGCACCTGCCCATGAACCACGCAGGCGATCTTCGCTAATATGCCCAGCCTGCAGGATACGCAAGGCGGCATAGAGTTCGGTACGGAAGTAACCCTGACGACGGCCGTAGCAGCTTAATGTGCCCAGTGCCTGCACCAGTGAATATTTCCCGGATATATCGCCAAAATTACTTTCTACGCCCCATACAGCCACTACAGCCGCAGGTTCCACCCCATATTGCGCCTGAATACGCTGCAGTGCATCCGCATACTGGGTCATTTTTTGGCGCCCTAGATCAACCCGTTCCTGATCCACCAGACCTGACAAATAATCCCAGATGGGCGTACTAAATTCGGGCTGATAATTCAGTTTTTCAATTACGGTCATGTCCGGATCAAGGTTGGCCGTATACTGGTCAAACGCCTGCCCGGACACCCCGGCTGCAATCGCATCACCCCGCAAATTGCTTAAACAGCCCTGAAACTGGCTTTCAGCAAATTGGTCATCAGCAGCAAAACCGCTTACAGGTATTGTCAGCATGCAAGCCATGGCCAATAGGGATAGTTTTTTGGTGATATCACTACGTTTCATTGTTCTACCTTAACGCGCATAAATATTAGAGCACCCATCTGCATACTATCAGCATGCAAATCAAGCCATTCAATGGCTATGGATACTCACGTTATTGTTAATTACCTTAACACGCCCAACCCGGCCTATAAAAAGCCGCTTGGTTTTAATATGTAGCAGTACAAAGACCACCTATAAAGCCCAATAAACCTTGCTGTTTTTGGTGTGGTTACCTCAATGTTATTCTTGTGCGTGTAGTAACTGCGAAAATAACTGATTTAAGCGGGCAAGTGCGATAGGTTCCATATCCTGTGCCGGCATCACCTGCTGTAACCGCGCCAATTCGGCCTTAATCCATTGCTGTAACACGGGAATCGCTGGCTGTACTTCAGCCTCACCATGCTGGCGCTTTTGTACCAGTAAGGCATCAATCGCCTGTTGCACGGAAGTCTCATTTAATACCTGACGCAGCCGTTCAAACTCAATCGGTGCAACGCCGCCAAACTGTTCAATCCAGCGTACTGCCAGCAGCGGACGCAGTACATATAAGTATTTTTTCAGCCTGACCTGCTCTCCTTGCAAGAATTGTTGAAAATTGAAACTGGCAGTGCTGCGATAATGATAAAACCCACGTGCCTTATTGTAGTGCTGTGCAAGCAACTGTCGCGCCTGAACTGCATAACTACCCTGCTCACGATAAATAATGGGTGAATTTAACCATTCCACAATGGCCGGATTGCTTTTGGCTTGTAAGCGCAGTGCCTTACGCAAATCCCAACCATTGATATCGATTTCGTCAACAATAGGATATTCAATCACATCGCGGCGATCTTCCACATGAGCGATATATCGCGTAAGTCAAATACCAGTCCTGTGAGCAGAGATAAACAAAACGTACGTCCCTTTTACCAATAAAGTGTGCTATCAGGCGAATGAAAGCCTCAGGCACGGCTACCTGATTCAATGGCATACAGAATTTTGACCTCATGTTTCTATTCAGCACGCAAAAGCCGCTGTTGAATTTCTTGATGCGCTGCTGCTGAGATGACAGGATGAAAATCTGTCATGTGTTATCCCAAACAATGATTAAAATAAATTCAAAATAAAATATTTAAATTTAAACCAGAACTTTTGAATTCAAATTTTTTATACCCAGACATAATTTTTGAATTCAAAAATTTAAATTCATTTTGTGGCAGCAACTTTAAATTCAAATTTTATAGTTTTAAATTCATAATTCTTGGCTAAAAGCCGATTTTTTAGTAATGCCCATAGGCTCACAGTATAAAAAAATGAATTCAAAAGTTTAAATTTAAAACTTTGAATTCATTTCTAGTTCCCGCTTTTTAGCTAGTCAGACTTATCCACAATCTGTTAATTTTAACAGCTTTAGAATTTGAATTTGAAAATAAGGACTTTTAAATTCAAATAAAACCATGAAAAATATTACTGACTTGTGGATAACTACTGATAATTGATCTAAGAGGGCACTATGTATTCTGGAACCTGTTTGTGCGGTAGTGTGGCATATCAGATTCATGGCGAAATTGGTGAGGTGGTGATTTGCCATTGCCAGCGTTGCCGCAAAGCCAATGGCAGTGCTTATGCGGTGAATGCCCCCATTAAATGTGCAGATTTTGAGTTAGTCAAAGGCGAAACCAGCTTAAAGGAATTTTGTTCAAGCCCCGGTGTACACCGGGTGTTTTGTGGCAATTGCGGTGCGCCGATTTATAGCAAGCGCGACAATGACCCAGTACATTATCGCTTGCGCTTGGGCACACTAGACACACCACTCACCCATGGCCCAAGTATGCATATTTTTGCCGCATCCAAAGCCGAATGGAATGTAGTTTGCGATGGCTTGCCACAATATGCAGAACGGCCTTAATGGCTTTCAAGTCTAGCGTTTAAAACTGGTTTTGATTAATTTTAGGCAAAAAAGAAGGTGGCAGGAGCCACCTTTGAAAGAGGGTTTGGTCGATGTGCCCCATCGAAAGGGTGTAACAAACTAAACTAGCCGTTCACGTTACCATTATAAAATGGTAAGACACAAAAACCAAAAAAATTGTCTAACAAGACCGTGTTTTTTAGACCTCATCTGCCAGTGGAATCACCATATCTGCTGTGAGTGCCAATGGTTCTGGCAACAGAGTAGCAAGTTGCTGACACAACTGACTTAACTGGCGGCTGTCTACGGGCATCAGGGTGATATGACCCAGCTTGCGCCCGGCACGCTCGGTTTTGCCATAGAGATGCAAATGCGCACCTTCCAGCGCCAGAATGTCGGTGCTGCTAGGATGCTGGCCAATAATATTAACCATCACGGTGGGCTTCACCAATGCCGTTGAACCCAGCGGCAAGCCTGCAACCGCACGCATGTGGTTTTCAAACTGCGAACACACGGCACCTTCAATGCTCCAGTGCCCGGAATTATGCACCCGTGGTGCCATTTCATTGGCAAACAGGCCCTGTTCAGTCACAAACAGTTCCAGCGTGAGCACGCCGACATAATTCAAATGATTCAGCAGGCGGGTAATATAATCAGTGGCAATCGGCTGCAAATCCTGACTGTGCGGCGCTGGCACAATCGAATGCGATAAAATGCCTTGATGGTGATGGTTTTCAGCCAGTGGCCAGGTGCGCACTTCACCATCCTGCCCACGCACTGCAATAATCGACACTTCACGGCTAAAACGCACAAAGCTTTCGGCAATCAGTGGGGCAGCCTTGCCCAGCTCTGCCCAGGCCTGCTCAATTTGCATTGTTTCACGGATTACAAACTGGCCCTTACCGTCATAGCCACCAGTTGCGGTTTTTACCACCAAGGGCAAACCCTGTTGTGTGGCAGCGTGTTGCAGGTCGGCCAATGAATGGATGGCTGAATACGGTGCCACGGGAATGCCAAGCTGGTCAAACAGCGCCTTTTCTGACAACCGATGCTGGGCAATGGCCAGAGCCTGTCGCGGTGGATACAGGGTTTTGTGCTGGGTTAGTGCATCGGCATCAGCCAGTGGCGTATTCTCAAACTCAAGGCTAAATACATCCGCACTGTCCATAAAGGTTTGCAGGGCATTGGCTTGTGTGTTGTCAATTACCCGACCTAGCGCTGCTGACGGGCACTCGCTTCCAGCTTCATAAAAAGTACATTTTACCCCGAGCGGCAACGCAGCCTGTGCCAGCATTCGTCCCAACTGGCCGCCACCAAAAATACCCACTGTCTTGACCATCGGGGAGTTGCTGCCTAGATTTTTTATGGTTGCCATGCTGTCAGCCTTATTGCGTTTGACCGGGAATATTGTTGCTGCTGACTTTCTCAGTTTGGGCCAGCCTGAACTGCTGTACCGCTTCAGCAATGGCCGGGTTGTTTAAGCCCAGAATCTGTGCGGCTAAAATGGCTGCATTGGTGGCACCAGCCTTGCCAATGGCCAGCGTTCCCACGGCAATGCCTGCCGGCATTTGTACAATAGACAATAGCGAATCCACGCCATTTAAAATGGATGACTGCACAGGCACGCCCAGCACTGGCAAATCGGTTTTGGCGGCACACATGCCCGGTAAATGCGCTGCGCCACCTGCCCCGGCAATAATCACCTGAATGCCACGCGCACGTGCTGTTTCAGCATATTCAAACAAACGGTCCGGCGTACGGTGCGCGGACACCACTTCGGCTTCAAACGGCACATTGAGCTGCTTAAGCATGTTGGCAGTGTGTTCAAGCGTCGCCCAGTCAGACTGAGAGCCCATGATAATTCCAACCAGCGGCGGGTTGGCAGGGTTAACGGACGAGTTCATAAGCACGGCAATCCAGAGCGTTTGTTAAAAAAAAGACCGCATATTTTGCCTGAAAAAGCAGCAGCAGCCAAGAAAATTATCAGGTTTTAAGTGCAAATGCATGAAATAGCCGCCATTAGTGCCAGTTGTGAGCTGCTTCAGTTTATTAAATTGCCAGATTGCTTCACGAGTGGTTTGAAATTGCACAGATATGGGATAAAAATTAACTTATCAGCCAAAATAACGCACTGTATTTCAAATAATTACATAAGTGCCTCAGCCGGACTGCCAATCAGGGTAGTTCTACACGCTTTCTGCAAACTGTAGAGACGCCCAGCCGTTATGATGGCTACATCGCGTGATCAAACAGGTTGGTGGTGTGCAAAACCATACGATAACTGCTCCAGAGCTGATCACGTAAAGCCCTCTCAAGCCATAAATTCAGGAATGAACCATGAAAACGTTATTAAAAACCTTATCGGTAGCAATCTTAAGCGGTGGCATTGCCGTATCTGCCTTCGCTGCCAGCACCACACCAGCGAATGCTGACAAAGCACAACAGCGTACCGAACATATGGCCAAAATGCAGGCTCAGCAGGCCGCACTGTTCCAGCAGGCTGATGCCAATAAAGATGGCAAGCTGTCCAGCACCGAATTTGCTCGGTTTAATGAACTGAAAAAAGCCGCGTGGGAAGCCCACAAGCAAGAATTTGAAAAGAACCGCTTTGCCCGTCTGGACAGCAACAAGGATGGCAGCCTGAGCATGGATGAATTAAAAACCGCGCAGGCCAAACGTGCCAGTTTCAAGCATCATCGTGGGAATGCAATGAAACCTGCTTTGTAAGAAAAAAATAAGCTTACAAAAGCGTGATTCTATATAGAATCACGCTTTATTATTCCCTCCAACTAAGCTTATGAAATATAATACTAAAAATTAATTTCAGGGGGAGTTTTACTATTGAATCATTGTAACTTAATAGGCATTTTTTCAACTTGAATGGCTTTTAGAAAAGTTTCTCCATCTTCTTTTAAAAAGGGGAAAATATAATCAACACATAATTTTTGACCCGGTTTTAAATCTGTTTCGATATAACTTATTTTTTTATGAAATCGCCCATGAAACATGAATTCCAGATTTTTATTACTATAAGTTTTCATGT
This sequence comes from Alkanindiges illinoisensis DSM 15370, assembly GCF_000619845.1. Taxonomy (GTDB): domain Bacteria; phylum Pseudomonadota; class Gammaproteobacteria; order Pseudomonadales; family Moraxellaceae; genus Alkanindiges; species Alkanindiges illinoisensis. The sequence continues at coordinate 24,084 of NZ_JHUX01000011.1, forward strand.
GAATATAAGTAGTAAATTTAATATGTCCTTTAGATTCATCCCTGACTTCATATCTTTCAAAATAGCCACATTCATGCTTAGTTTCAGCATTATTTAATTGATATTTAGTGACTTGATAAGTGATGAACTTCCATGTTCCTATCCCAACAATCATTACTATCAAAACAATACCTACAAATTTTTTATCCATAAAATATCCTTATTATTCAATTATTAACTTTGAATTATATAGATTTAAACTAAATCTAATTAAGCACTCATCAGCTGACTTCTAAACACAAAAAAAACTGCCCCTAACAAACATAAACCTGCCCACAGATAATCCAGCTTAAATGGCTGTTTAAACAGCCACAGCATAAACGGCACAAACACCAGCAGGGTAATCACTTCCTGCGTGATTTTCATTTGACCCAGGCTCCAGCCCTGTTCATTTAAAAACCGGTTGGCCGGCACCATAAAGGCATATTCCAGCAAGGCAATCAGCCAGCCGCACAGAATAGCCTGCCACATGGGCGCGTGATGTAAAAACTTCAGGTGACCATACCAGGCCAACGTCATAAAACAGTTGGACACCACCAGCAAACACAGCGGAAACCATAAATTTGTCATGGATTTTCTCAAATAGTGCCATGCATTCCTGCTCAATGCAGCGACTGCAATACAGCAGTAAAAGACAGGGCTAACAGTATCTTTTTAGCCTAAGCCTTGCTATCGTTCTTGGCAATTTTTAGCAGGCCCATTTTTTAGGCACTCGCCTGCACGCACTGGTTCTGGCATGGAGAAATACAGCAATGCATCTGCATATTTTGGGGATTTGTGGCACGTTTATGGGTTCACTGGCGCTGCTGGCCCGCGAACTGGGTCACACCGTCACCGGATCAGACCAGAATGTTTACCCGCCAATGTCTACCCAGCTGGAAGCTGCTGGCATTGCGCTAATGCAGGGCTATAGCGCCAGTCATTTACAGCCGCATCCCGATCTGGTGATTGTGGGAAATGCCATGAAGCGCGGCATTGAGGCCGTAGAATACATGCTGAATGCGGGCCTGCCTTATACCTCTGGCCCACAGTTTTTATCGGATTATGTGCTGCGTGGCCGTCATGTGCTGGCCGTGGCCGGAACGCATGGCAAAACCACCACCACCACCATGCTGGCATGGATTCTGGATCAGGCAGGTTTAAATCCGGGCTTTTTGATTGGTGGCGTACCGTTGTGCTTTAGCCACAGTGCGCGTCTTGGTGGTGAGGTAAACGCTGAGAAAAACTACTTTGTGGTGGAAGCCGATGAATATGATTCGGCGTTTTTTGACAAGCGTTCCAAGTTTGTGCATTACCAGCCACGCACCGCCATTTTAAACAACCTTGAATTTGATCATGCTGATATTTTTGATGATCTGGCCGCCATTCAAAAGCAGTTTCATCATCTGGTACGCACGATTCCCAGCCAAGGCCAGATTATTGCCCCGATCACTGAACGCTATATTGACGAAGTACTGGACATGGGCTGCTGGACGCCAGTACAGCGCACTGCCATTGTTAGCAATGACAGCAACAGTACAGCAACAGACTGGCAAGCTGAGCTAATCAGCGCCGATGGCAGCCAGTTTAAGGTGATTCATCAGGGTATCGACGCAGGTCACGTGAACTGGAGCATGAGCGGCCAGCATAATGTGTCCAATGGCTTGGCCGCCATTGCAGCAGCCTATCATGTTGGGGTTAGCCCACAGGTCGCCTGTGATGCATTGTCAAATTTTGCAGGTATCAAGCGCCGGATGGAGCTGCTAGCGACCATTGATGGCATTGAGGTCTATGATGACTTTGCCCATCATCCGACTGCCATTGAAACCACGCTGGATGGCGCACGCAAAAAAATTGGCCAGCGCAAACTGTGGGCCATTATCGAGCCGCGTTCCAACACCATGCGCATGGGCAGCCACAAGGATAATCTGGCACATTCTGCCCGCATGGCCGATGAAGTGATCTGGTATCAGCCAGAAGGACTGGACTGGGATTTATCCCCAGTGATTGCTGCATCATCCAATTCAGCCACCATTTCCCAGCAACTGGAGCAAATTATTGGCCGTATTCAGCAAGAAGCGCAGTCTGGCGATGCCGTGGTGATTATGTCGAATGGCGGTTTTGGTGGCCTGCACCAGAAAATTATTGCTGCACTAAAGACCAGATAAGTCATTATTACCCCATAAAAAAGCCAGCCATTGCTTGATGACGGCTGGCTTTTTTTATGATTATTGATATGCCAAGTCGCTATTGCTGGGGATATCGCTAGGGATGTTTCTTACTACCTAATCACACTGCTCTCAGCAAAATGCGCAACTTGCTGACTGGTTAAGCCAGCTTTTTCCCGCGCAAAACAGTGATGCGGACGTGTATCATTGGCATGGTTTAACCAAAAAAACCGGCATTGATTGGTGCAGGGTGAACCATCAGAAATTGTATTTGTCAGAACATCGGCGCGATGGCGCTGCGAAGAGGAACTTTATGACTGCCCCTCACTCCAACCCACGCGGGCTTGATGGCTTTTTTGGCATCAGTGCACGCGGCAGCAATGTCCGGCAGGAAATTATTGCTGGTCTTACCACCTTTCTGGCCATGGTGTACTCGGTCATTGTGGTGCCAGGCATGCTGGCCAAGGCCGGTTTTCCGCCGGAACTGGTGTTTGTTGCCACTTGTCTGGTTGCTGGTTTTGGCTCCCTGCTGATTGGCTTTTGGGCCAATGTGCCGATGGCAATTGGCTGCGCCATTTCACTCACCGCATTTACTGCTTTTAGTCTGGTGCTGGGCCAGCAGGTGAGTATTCCAGTGGCGCTGGGTGCGGTATTTTTAATGGGTATTTTGTTTACCCTGATTTCAGTGACGGGTATTCGCACCTGGATTTTAAAAAATCTGCCAATGGATATTGCCCATGGTATTGGCGTGGGCATTGGCCTGTTTTTGTTTTTAATTGCAGCCAGCGGTGTTGGCTTGATTATCAAGAATCCCAATGAAGGCCTGCCAATTAGTCTGGGCCAGTTGACCTCGTTTCCTGTGCTCATGGCGCTGTTGGGGCTTGCTGTCACCATCGGCCTTGAGCGCCTGAAAGTCCCGGGCGCAATTTTGCTGGTGATCATTGCCATTTCCATTTTAGGCCTGATTTTTGATCCAGCGGTGAAGTTTCAGGGCCTGTTTGCCATGCCCAGCCTGACCGACACTACGGGTCATTCACTGCTGTTTAGTCTGGATATTGTGGGCGCACTGGACCCAAAAATTCTGCCCACAGTGTTTGCACTGGTGATGACGGCCATTTTTGATGCCACGGGCACCATTCGTGCGGTGGCAGGGCAAGCCAACCTGATTGATCAGGACGGGCAAATTATTAATGGCAAGCGTGCGCTGACCTCAGATTCCGTGAGCAGCATTGCCTCTGGTTTACTCGGTACAGCCCCTGCTGCCGTGTATATTGAATCTGCTGCTGGCACTGCCGCAGGGGGCAAAACCGGCCTGACTGCCATTGTGGTAGGCCTGTTGTTCCTGCTGATCCTGTTTTTATCGCCACTGGCCTATCTGGTGCCTGAATACGCCACCGCACCTGCGCTCATGTATGTAGGTCTGCTGATGCTCAGCAACGTGAGCAAGATCAATTTTGCCGACTTTGTTGGGGCCATGTCCGGCCTGATTTGTGCAGTGTTTATCGTGCTCACCTGCAATATTGTGACTGGCATCATGCTGGGCTTTAGTGCGCTGGTGATTGGTCGCCTGTTTGCTGGCGAATGGCGCAAGCTGAATATCGGCACCGTCACCATTGCCATTATCCTGGCCGCGTTTTATATCGGTGGCTGGGCAATTTAATTATCTGGCCTGTCCCTGTTCCACCGTGCGTTAAATTTGCCAATCGGTAATTTTGGCGCACGGTTTTTTATACCAGAAACTAAAAAATCCAATCGTAACAATAACTACAATCCTTCACCCAAAGTCCACCAAAGCCCTTTTGATTGTTTTTGGTCACATGGTATTTCTTAATTAACTGGAAATCATAAATTAAGGAGACAACCATGTTTTCACTGATTGGTGCCATTATTATTGGTTTTTTTGCCGGGCTGATTGCACGGGCCATTCATCCAGGCGATGACAAGGCCGGCTTTATTGTAACGACTGTGCTTGGCATTATTGGCTCTCTAGTAGCCACTTATCTGGGACGCGGCTTGGGCTGGTATGCCGATGGTGAAGCAGCCGGATTTATCATGTCAGTGATCGGTGCAGTAGTAGTGCTGTTTATTTATAATCTGGTGATGCGTAAACGTCATCAGGTTTAGTATTTCCATGCGTTTAAAAGTCATGTAGGTCTGATCATTAAAGCTGCGAGAACCTGACTTTGATTTTCTCTACAAGTAATCAGGCTTGCATGACTAAAAGGCTTTATTGAGCTTATAAATTTAAAGATTAAAGTCTTTATTGAAGTAAACCTATCTATTAATAAGGCGTTAAATTTTTATTTGCACGACTGGTTTTTGCAGCTCAGGTCTATTTAGTTCAATGATTGTTAACTTAATTTAATACACTGTTATTTAAAGCAGAAATTGTTATATAACGCTACATTAATTGCCAATTCTTCACCTAACCCCTTTAAAACGTGAGTTAAAATCTTACAAATTATTTATTTTCATGCCCTAGTCTTTAGTTTTACACGTGTATATAGCAAATAGAGGAAAGGTTATGAAAAATATTGCTACTGGAGCATTGCTGGGTGTACTGGTTGCCATGACTGGCTGTCAAAGCATGGATGGAATGCATGATGGTGACGGCATGCATATGATGAAAGCCAAAATGAGTGATGCTCAGATTTTATCCGTTCTGCATACAGCTAATATGGGCGAAATTTCCCAGGGTCAAATTGCATTACAAAAAGCCCAGCGTGCTGATGTTAGAAACTTTGCCCAGCGCATGGTGAGTGAACATACTGACAATGACCAGAAAGGCAAAGCGCTGCTGACCAGTGCCAATATGGCACCACAGAACAATCATTTGAGCATGAAGCTGCAAAAAGACAGTGACGACGTGGTGATGAAGCTAAACAAGGCAGACGCCAAGGACTTTGATAAAACCTATATGGAAAGTCAGGTAAAAGTGCATAAAATGGTTCTGGAAACCATCGATAAGAAACTGATTCCCAATGCACAGCATCCTGATCTGCGTAATCACCTGACCATGACCCGTGCTGCTGTTGCCATGCATTTGCAAATGGCTGAGCAACTCAGTGATTCGCTTAAATAATTCCAATTATTCTTAGATCTGATGATTGTGCTGGCCAATGGTCAGCACAATTTTATAGCTATCCAAGCCCTAAGTTTTGCGTCCTGTTCTGTCAGTTTTGCTTTTCTCAGGGCACGGGCTTAGCTTTATTTGCCAATACAAAAACTGCCAAAAATCTTGCCCAGCAAATCATCTGCACTAAATTCACCGGTAATCTCACTTAATGCATTTTGCGCCAGACGCAAAGATTCTGCCATCAGTTCCCCGGCGTGAAATTCAACCAGCTGAACACGAGCATCAGCCAGATGTTGCTGGCAGCGCACCATTGCGTCCAGATGCCGTGTCCGGGCAATAAAGGTACTTTCCTCGGGCTGATAGCCTGCATGCGCGCTAATCGCCTGTATGAGCGTATTAAGGCCATCACCTTGCCGTGCCGATAATATAATGCGCTTAAAGCCATTTAACTCATCCTGATGCGGGGTTTGTCCCGCCAGATCAGCCTTGTTGGCAATCAGCAATAATCGCTTAGGATCACGCTGGTGAAAAAATCCATCGGCCAGTGCCAGTGGATCATTATCAGTGGTCAGGTCATAGACCAATAACAACAGGTCAGCCTGTTCAATTTCCCTATAAGCGCGCTTGATGCCTTCCTGCTCCACAATATCACCGGTTTCACGCAAGCCAGCAGTATCGGTCAGGGTAATGGGCAGGCCATTCAAGGTAATTCTTTCATGCAACACATCACGGGTGGTGCCGGCAATGTCGGTGACAATAGCGCGATCAACCCCGGCCAAGGCATTCAGCAGGCTGGATTTTCCGGCATTGGGCTTGCCTGCAATCACCACCTGCAAGCCCTCACGCAATAACTGTCCCTGTTTGGCCGATTTTTGGACCTGGCTTACTGCCCCCTGTACTTGCTCCAGCAGGCTTAAAATCCGGCCATCCGCCAGAAAATCAATTTCCTCTTCGGGAAAATCAATGGCAGCTTCCACATGCAGGCGTAAATGAATGAGTTGCTCCAGAACTTCATTCACCCGCAGCGAAAAAGCACCTTGCAGGGAACGCACGGCCGAACGGGCAGCCGCTTCACTACTGGCATCAATCAGGTCACTAATGGCTTCTGCCTGCACCAGATCCATTTTGCCATTTTCAAAGGCACGCAGCGAAAATTCACCTGCCTTGGCTGCCACAGCACCCAAACTCAATAAGCGCGCCAGTACCGCATTTTGCACCACCACCCCGCCATGTCCCTGTACTTCAACCACATCCTCACCAGTGAACGAATGGGGGGCTTTAAAGCACAGAATCAAGCCTTCATCAATCACCTCACCCTGTGCGTCCTTAAACTGGCGAAATCCGGCCATACGCGGTGCCGGCAGCGGCTTTGCTGTTAAAGCCTCAGCAATGGTAAAAGCATTGGGGCCTGACAGGCGGATAACACCAACACCGCCGCGTCCCTGAGGCGTGGCAATTGCAGTAATCGTGGTGGTTAGCGTCATAATCGCACCTCAGGTAAACAGGCGAATAAATGGTTTAACAGCTGGCATAAAAAAACCGCCCAAGCGTATCACTTCAGGCGGTTTTTAAAAACACATAGCAGCATTTAGCTGGTGGCTTTGGCTGCTGCTTCCCTGGCAATCGAACGATTAACCAGCCACTGCTGAAGAATGGTCAGCAGGTTATTGCAAATCCAGTACAGTACCAGTCCTGACGGGAAAAACAGCAGGAACACGGTAAAGATAATGGGCATAAGCTTGAACACCTTGGCCTGCATCGGATCAGTCGGCTGCGGGTTGAGCATTTGCTGCACATACATGGTAACACCCATGATCAGCGGCAAAATGAACAGCGGGTCCATGGCAGACAAATCCTGAATCCAGCCCAGCCACGGGGCATGACGCAGTTCCACGCTTTCCATCAGCACCCAGTACAGCGCCAGGAAAATCGGCATTTGTAGCAATAAAGGCAAGCAACCGGACAATGGATTAACCTGCTCTTTTTTGTACAGTGCCATCATTTCCTGCGAAAACTTCATGCGGTCTTCGCCATGCTCTTCTTTTAAGCGCTGCATTTCCGGTGCAATCACCCGCATTTTGGCCATGGAGCGGTAACTTTTGGCTGATAGCGGAAACAGTACCAGTTTAACGGCACAGGTTAGCAGGATAATGGCCCAACCCCAGTTGCCTACAATACTGTAGAAGAATTTCAGTCCCATAAACAGGATCTGGGCAATGGGCCACAACCAGCCATAATCCACTGTCTGATTCAGACCTGGTGCCAAATCCTTGAGCTTGGCTTGTACCTTGGGACCGGTATACAGCGTGGCACTAACGTCCATTTGCTTGCCAGCCGGAACATTAATCAGCGGGGTACGGAAACCAATCACATTGTCATTGCCAACCTTGCGTGATTCCAGCGTGGCATTGTACTTGGCATCTGGAATCCAGGCAGTGACAAAGTAATGCTGAACCACGCCAACCCAACCGCCTTTGGCCTGCTGGCTTAAGCCATCACTCTGGAAGTCATCAAACTTGAGCTTGTTATACTGCTCGTCTGGCGTTCCCCACGCACCACCCAGATAAGTTCCCAGCTGGAAAATACCCTGATGGCTCTTGCTGGGATCAGCACTGCTGTCACGCTTGATCTGGCCAAACATCTGGCCCTGCCATGGCTGGCTGCCACGGTTAATAATCCGGTAGCTTATCCCAATCGGATATTCACCGGCCTTAAAGGTAAAATTCTTGATAATTTCAACACCGTTGCTGGCCTGATAGACCAGTGGCACCACCAGTGTTTTTTGGCCAGGCAGCAGCTTGTACTGCTTGCTTTCGGTTTCAAAACTGGCACGTCCATTGGCATTATCCGGGCCATTAGTGCCAATCAAGCCGGACTGGGCGATATAAACCCGGCTGGCATCGTTTTCCAGCATGACAAACGGCTTGTTGTCCTGATTCTTGTTCAGGTCATGCTGAAGCAATTCAGCACGCACAACGTCCCCACCCTTGGGATTAATCCACAAATGGTAAACGTCAGTTGTCACTTCAATCAGATTACTGCTGGCAGCAACATTCGCCACAGCAGGGTTTGCGGCATTTACCGGCGTCGTTGAGGGAATATCGGTAGCTGTGCCAGTACGGGTTGCACTGGGAACATCTGCTGTTGATCCTGCTTTTGCTGCAATGGCTGCTGGTGGCTGGTTTACCTGAGCGTTTGGACCATAGTCCTTTTGCCACGCCAAGATAATTAAATACGCGGTCACAAACATGGCTGCCAGAATTGCAATTCTGCCCCACTGTTGCATAGTGCTTACCCCAAAAAATAAAGCTGTCTGAAACACCTAGCATTGCCGAAACGGAATACCAGATTTTACCTGCTTTGCATCAAGCGGCTGAAACGATATAAATTGGCGCATCGGCTGTCGGATCGAAGGCACCGGATCATAGCCCTGCCCGCCCCACGGATGGCAGCGACAGACCCGCTTGAAAGCCAGCCAGCCGCCATGGCCTGCCCCATGCAGGGCAACTGCCTCAAGGGCATATTGGGAACAGGTAGGGATATAGCGGCATCGGGGTCCAAGCAGTGGACTGATGGCAATTTGATAACATCGGATCAACCAGCGTAAAAAACCAGCCATTGGCCTGCCCTTTACGTGACTGGAGGAGAAATTGGCTGCTGGATCAGCTGCTGTTTTTTAACCCGGGTATGTAGCATGCGCCAGGCATTTTGCAATTCCTGATGCAATTGCGGGTTGTCAATGTGATCGGCGCCTTGCTTTGCCATCACAATAATATCAAGTGCAGGTAGCTGTTGCTGGTGCAGCCGGAAACTTTCTCGGGTCAACCGTTTAAAGCGGTTACGCTCATGTGCGCGCTTGATTTTTCGTTTGGCCACCACAATGCCGATACGGCTTTGAGAAGATTCAGCATTGCGCCGGATTGCCAATACCAAAAAACCAGATTGATGGACTTTATACATGGCACAGTCAAACACTGCCTTAAAATCAGCAGCTGTCAGTAGCCTGCATTCTGGCTGAAATGCAAACGATGTCATATTACCCGACGCGCACGCGTCTTTGCACGTTTAACTGCTTATACGGTTAAACGATGACGGCCTTTTGCACGACGACGCGCCAGCACCTGACGACCATTCTTGGTAGCCATACGGGCACGGAAACCATGGACACGCTTACGCTTGATCACGCTGGGTTGGAAAGTACGTTTCATGATGAAAACTCAAAGCTGACAAAAAGAACGCGATTTTATTGACCTCTGCTCGCTGTGTCAAACAAAAGCCCTTGTTTGATGCCTTTTTTTTGTGCTAATGCCGGAGCAGCCAAACAAGCATTCAAATTATTTATTTAAATAACCGCATGATATATTTGATCATTTTTTAAATAAATATATAATTTTAAGCCCTTGCCGTGTTATCCACAAAATTATTCACAATTAATTATTAAAAATTAAATCTTTAAATAACAATAGTATAATCTCAATAATTTAACTTATTGTTGAAAGTTATCCACAAGCTTACTATATTTACGTCCATGCTAGGAATAATTATGTTTAAGCCTGAATTTTTCAACTTTGAATTCATAACAGAGAATCCAAGTTATCCCCATAAAACCATAAACATAATTTAAATTTAAATTTATTAAATTCATCTTTATTATTATTAGGAGCGTGTTTTTCTGTGGAAACCAGCTTATTTTTTAATTTAAACATTAAGTTAGCTTGTGGATAAAAGGAATTGAGATTTGTGTATGATTTGTGGATAACTTTGGGTATTATTTTATCCACAAGTTTATCCAAAAAGTTTTCCACAGGCATTTTTAAATTTAAATTCGTAAAAAATGAATTTAATGTTCAAGAAAGCAGCAAGCACAGGGTATGGACGCCATGACAGATGTTGATAAGTTGGTTAGAATGCTGTCCTCATCAGGAAGTGAGCATTGATAAAATCCCGGATATGCATGAGATATGCCGTAGTTGATTAGCGCTGGTTATCGTTAGTTCATTTTTTTATTGTTCATCATTGTTTGGGGGTGTCATGATCTGGGCAGAATGTCTGAATACACTGCGGCATGAGTTGTCGGATAATGTATTCACGATGTGGATTCGTCCGCTTCATGCTGAAGAACGTGACAATGCGCTGGTGTTGCTTGCGCCCAATCATTACTGGACCCGCTATATACAGGAACATCATCTGGACCAGATCCGTCATCTGGTGAATAAGGCCAGTGCCGGGCGTATTTCCGAAGTGCATATCCAGGTTGATTCGCGGCCCGGTGAAATTATTTCCCAGGCTGCTGAGCCTGCCAGTGCAGCGCCTACTGCTGAAGCCATGAATGGGGTAGGGCGGGAGCGCAAGGTCGCGGTAGAAGCCGATAGCAGTAAAAATCCACCAGCTCAGAAAAAACGCCAGCTAAATCCGCAATTTACTTTTGCCTTGTTTGTTGAAGGCCGTTCTAACCAGATGGCCGCTGAAACCTGCCGCCGGGTCCTGACCCAGTTGGGGGAATCACAACACAATCCACTGTTTTTATATGGGCCTACCGGTCTGGGTAAGACTCACCTCATGCATGCAGTCGGCAATGCCTTGCTACAGGCCAAACCAAATGCGCGGGTCATTTACATGACCTCAGAAAATTTTGTTCAGGATTTTGTCAGTGCCTTGCAGCGCGGCAAGATTGATGAGTTCAAGCAAAATTGTCGTTCACTGGACTTGTTATTGGTTGACGATATTCACTTGCTGACCGGTAAAGCCAGTCTGGTTGAATTTTTTCATACTTTCAATGCTTTACTGGATGAATCCAAGCAGATTATCCTGACGTCAGACCGCTATCCGAAGGAATTGACTGAACTAGACCCACGTCTGGTATCGCGTTTTTCATGGGGACTATCCGTTGGGGTAGAGCCGCCGGATCTGGAAACCCGTATTGAAATCTTGCTCAAGAAAGCCGAAAGCAATGGCATTGAGTTACCACGCAACTGTGCATTATTTATTGCCCAGCAGGTGGTGGCCAATGTGCGTGAACTGGAAGGTGCCTTAAATAAAGTTGTTGCCATTTCACGCTTTAAGGGCACGACCATTGACCTTGAAGTGGTGCGTGAATCCCTAAAGGATGTGCTGGCGATACGTGCCCGTACCATGAGCATTGACAATATCCAGCGCGTGGTCAGCGAATTTTTCCGGATTCCCTTGAAAGAGCTGATTGGCCCCAAGCGTACCCGGATTTATGCACGGCCACGTCAGATTGCCATGGGACTGGCGCGTGAACTAACCAATGACAGCTTTCCCGATATTGGTGAAGCCTTTGGTGGACGCGATCACAGCACCGTGATGCATGCCTGTGACAAGGTTCGGGAGCTGTGTCAGTCAGATCCAGCCTTTAACGAAGATTATCAAAATTTATTGCGCTTATTGCAGAGTTAACTGGCACAATAAACACTATTATTTTTATGATTGCGTCTGTAATCATTATTGTTTTAATTTCAATCCGCATTAAATCAAATTACCATGCGTTAATAAGCATGCGGTGTTGAAATGTATGATCTCAAGAGGAATGCAGCGTGCGCCTGAAAATCAGTAAAGACTTGTTATTAAATGTCTTATCTCATGTGGTTGGGGCGGTAGAGCGTCGTCATACCTTAAGTATTTTGTCCAATATCAAGTTACAGGTTACCGAGCAGCAACTCACGGTAACGGGTTCTGATCTGGAAGTTGAACTGGTGGCCAGTGCCCAGCTTGCCAATGGTGCCTGTCTGCAGGCAGGAGAAACTACCGTGCCTGCGCGCAAGCTGGTAGATATCTGTAAATCCCTGCCTAATGCTGCGCTGATTGACCTGCAAGTGACTGATGACCAGCGCTGCATTTTAAAGTCGGGAAATAGCCGGTTTGTACTAGGGACACTACCAGCAGAAGATTACCCCTTGCTGGCTAGCAATGGCGTGGTGGCTGGTGAGTCTGTACAGGTAGCGCAAAGTGAACTGAAAAAGCTGCTGGATAAAACCGCCTTTGCCATGGCTGTGCAGGATGTGCGCTTTTACCTAACCGGAACACTGATTGAAGCCGGCGAGGGGCAACTGCGTGCTGTGACTACAGACGGCCATCGTCTGGCACTATCTGAAACCTCCGCTATTTTTGAAGGCCAGCAAACGCTGCAAGCCATTGTGCCACGCAAGGCTGTGGGTGAGCTACAGCGCCTGCTCTCGATGGATGAGCAGCCCTTAACCTTGATTATTGGCCGCGAGCTGATGAATGTCAGCATTACCTTAAACAGCAAGGATAAGGAAAAGGACAACGAGATTGTTGTTCGTTTTACCACCAAGCTGATTGATGGCAAGTTTCCGGATTACCGTCGTGTGCTGCCTCGGCATGGCAACAAGATTGTACTCATTAACCATGATCAATTCCGCCAGTCTTTGCAGCGTGTTGCGATTTTAAGTAATGAAAAATTACGTGGTGTATTTCTGGTGTTTAAAAACAATGAACTGCAACTCCGGGCCAATAATCCCGAGCAGGATGAGGCAGTTGAAGACATGGCCATTTCCTATGAAGGGGATAGCTTAGAGATGTCCTTTAATGCCCAGTATCTGCTGGATGTAATCGGAGTACTAAGCAGTGATCAGGTACAGCTCACCTTGTCAGAGGCCAATGCTTCGGCTTTGGTACAAGACCCGACCACTAGCAGCAGCCTGTATGTTGTGATGCCAATGCGGGTTTAATCCTGTTCATTCTGGCCATTTGCCATGCATTTACAGCGCCTGCATATTGAGCGTATCCGTAATTTAAAAGGGGTGGAGCTGGCCCAGCTTCAGCCCTTTAATATTTTTTATGGTGCTAATGGCAGTGGCAAGTCATCAATTCTGGAAGCCATTCATATTTTGGCCACTGGCCGTTCATTCCGCACCAATCTGGTTAAGCAATATATTCAGCACAGTGAGCTCGACGGGCTAGTTTACGCTGAATCGACTCACTACCGGTTAGGCCTGCAAAAGTTTGTATCTGGCGAACAAATTATCCGGCTTAATGGTGATACGGTCGCCACACAAAGTGAGCTGGCCAAACTACTTCCAATCCAGCTGATTGACCCGGATACCATTAGCTTGCTGGATACGGGTTCCAAGCCACGCCGTCAGTTACTGGACTGGCTGATGTTCCACGTGGAACATGAGTTTCACGGCTTATGGCTGCGTTATCAACGTGCGTTAAAGCAGCGAAATAATTTGCTGAAGCATCCGCTCAGTGATCAGAAACTCTGGCTGCAAAGTATTCAAAGCTGGGAGCATGGGCTGGCTGAATACGGCGAGCTGATTGATGGCCTGCGTGAAAAAGTCATACTGCAATGGCAGCCCTTATTTGAGCATTACCGCCAGCAGTTACTACCACAAATTGAAATTAGTTTGACCTATACGGCAGGGTTTGACAGTGAGCAGGGACTAGCTGCCAGTCTGGTGCAGCACCGTAGCAGGGACATGGATCGAGCTACCACGCAGCATGGGCCACATCGCGCAGACTTGCGGTTAAAAACGTCCTTAGGCCTTGCTGATGAGGTACTGTCCCGTGGCCAGAAAAAGCTGCTGATGGTGGCATTAAAGCTGTCGCAAATACATCTGCTGCAAGACTTGAACAAGGAAACTGTGGTATTATTAGACGATTTTAGTGCCGAGCTGGATGACACTGCCCAGGGACGATTATTGTCCACCTTGGCCGGCTTAAACAGTCAAGTCTTTATAACTACCCTCAATGGCAGTGCGGTACAGAAAATGCAGGAAATCCTGAGCACACCGGCGGCTGTTTTTGAAGTCAGCAACGGTCAGGTTCAGTCCCAGCCATTTTCTGGCGATGACGTGCCATCTCATTTGAATTAAGCATTTTTAAATATGAATCATCAGGGAGACAACATGAGTTCTGATTCCCAGACCCAGTCAGTGACCGAAACATCACCAGATTCAGTACAAGATTCGCTGCAACAGCAAGACACTCCTAAGGCGTATGATTCTTCCAGCATTAAGGTGCTGCGCGGTCTGGATGCAGTTCGTAAGCGTCCTGGCATGTATATTGGTGATACTGATGACGGCACTGGCTTGCACCACATGGTGTTTGAAGTGGTGGATAATGCCATTGATGAAGCATTGGCCGGTCACTGTGACGAAATCAAGGTCATCATTCATTCCGATGAATCCGTGAGCGTCAGTGACAATGGCCGTGGCATTCCGGTGGATATCCATCCGGAAGAAGGTGTATCCGCTGCTGAAGTCATCATGACCATCCTGCATGCTGGTGGCAAGTTTGATGACAACAGCTACAAGGTTTCCGGTGGTTTGCATGGGGTAGGGGTGTCGGTGGTTAATGCCCTGTCCAGCAAGCTGACCTTGAATATTCGCCGTAATGGCCAGCTATATGAGCAATCATACAGCCATGGCGTGCCGGATTATCCGCTACGTGTCGCTGGTGAAGCCAGCACAACAGGTACGACATTACGCTTCTGGCCCAGTAGTGATACGTTTACCCAGACTATTTTTTCAGTTGATATTCTGGCACGTCGCCTGCGTGAATTGTCATTCCTAAATGCTGGCGTGCGTATTGTCCTCAAAGATGAACGGGCCAATGTTGAGCATGTGTTTGACTATGAAGGCGGCCTGTCTGAATTTGTCAAATACATTAATGAAGGCAAGCATCCACTCAATGAAATATTCCATTTTACCGTGCAGGCAGATAATGGCATTGGGGTGGAAGTGGCCTTGCAGTGGAACGATTCCTATCAGGAAAGTGTGTATTGCTTTACCAATAACATTCCACAAAAAGATGGCGGTACGCATCTGGCTGGCTTTCGTGCAGCGTTAACCCGCTGTCTGAACACTTATATGGAAAGTGAAAACCTGCTGAAGAAGGAAAAGGTAAATGTCACTGGTGATGATGCCCGCGAAGGGTTAACTGCCATTGTTTCAGTAAAAGTGCCTGATCCCAAGTTTTCCAGCCAGACCAAGGAAAAGCTGGTATCCAGTGAAGTAAAACCTGCGGTGGAATCCTCCATGAGCCGTGAGTTTTCAACTTTCCTGCTGGAAAAGCCCAATGTAGCCAAAACCATTGTTGGCAAGATCATTGATGCAGCGCGTGCCCGTGATGCAGCCCGTAAAGCCCGTGAAATGACCCGCCGCAAGAGTGCACTGGATATTGCAGGTTTGCCCGGCAAGCTGGCGGACTGTCAGGAAAAAGACCCGGCATTGTCCGAACTGTATATTGTGGAAGGGGACTCTGCGGGTGGTAGTGCCAAGCAAGGCCGTAACCGCAAGATGCAGGCTATTTTACCGCTAAAAGGTAAAATCCTGAACGTGGAGCGGGCGCGCTTCGACCGCATGATTTCCAGTCAGGAAGTTGGCACACTCATTACTGCGTTGGGCTGTGGCATTGGCCGCGAAGAATACAACCCGGACAAATTGCGTTATCACAAGATCATCCTGATGACTGATGCCGACGTGGATGGTTCTCACATTCGTACCCTGTTGCTAACCTTCTTTTTCCGTCAAATGCCTGAGTTGCTGGAGCGCGGTTATATTTATATTGCCCAGCCCCCTTTGTATAAAATCAAGAAAGGCAAGCAGGAACAGTATCTCAAAGATGGTGAAGCCCTGGAACAATATCTGGTGTCGAGTGCACTGGATGAGCTGAAATTACATGTCAGTCCGGATACGCCTGCCATTAATGGTAGTGCACTGGAAAAGCTGATTGCTGATTACCAGACTACCCAGAAAACCATGGACAGATTAGGTCAGCGTTATCCGGCCAGTCTATTGCAAGGTTTGCTGCAAGTGCCGATGTTCCACGTGGAACAAGCAGTAGACCAGGCTTATGTCACGCATTGGGCTGGTCAACTGGTTGAGAAAATCAATCAGATTCAGCCAAGCCTGTTACCTGAATTTAGTCTGGAAAGTTTTAGCAGTGAAACACCCGAAGGAGTGGCCAGAACCCTTTACTGGCCGCGTCTGACAGTGTATGTGCATAACCTGCCACAGCATTATTTGCTAGAAACTGCGCTATTGCAGTCTACAGAATATGCCCGTCTGATCAATAGCAGCCAAAGCTGGCTGCACTTGCTGGAAGAAGGGGCTTATATGCAGCGTGGCGACAAACAGATTCCCATTGGTAGCTTCCATCACCTGTGGAACCAGATTATGCAGGATTCCCGTCGTGGCCTGATGATCCAGCGTTATAAAGGACTAGGCGAGATGAATGCTGAACAACTGTGGGAAACCACAATGGATCCGGAAAATCGCCGCATGCTGCAAGTGACGATTGATGATGCCATCAATGCCGATCACATGTTTAGCTGCCTGATGGGGGATGACGTGGAACCACGCCGTGCATTTATTGAAGAAAATGCCCTGACAGTAACCAATCTGGACATTTAATGTTTTGAGTTAGTTCCTTATAAAAAAGCTGCACAGGTTGCAGCTTTTTTATAGGTGAAAGCTGGATACGCCATAGTAAAAAACGGAAAATAAACACTGCACCACGATAATAAACCTCAACCAAAACATAACGCCGACGCAAGAATATCCATGCTAACTTCGACAGAAGGAAAGTAACTGGAATGGATGAATATGTCGTCTCAGCATGTTGCACAATGTGCTCAGCTTTTGGCAGAGCAGAAACTAAAAATTGCTTTTGTGGAAAGTGCCACAGCCGGGCGTTTAGCCGCAGAATTTTCTTTGACCAATCATGCGGGAAAGTGCCTGTTGGGCAGTCTGGTTTGTTACGATGCCTGTATCAAGCAGGATTTGCTAAAAGTTCCCAAGGAATTAATTGATCAGTTCACGCCTGAATCCGCCGAAGTAACTGAAGCCATTGCTAAAAACCTGAAGCAGTTTTTTGATGCGGATATTATTGTTGGTGTGACAGGTTTGGCTTCAGCGGGCGGTAGTGAAACCCCACAAAAGCCAGTGGGCACCATGTTTTTTCATATCATTATTCGGGAGCAATCCTATAATCACCGTGAAGTGTTTCAGGGTTCGGCCGAAGAAATTATTTTACAGGCCATAGACCGGATTGCCCAACTGGTGATGCAATACCTAAAACAGCAACATGCAGCTTAAAAGGTAAATACGTTCAACCATTGTTATTGCAAAGAAAAATAAACCATCTGTTCCACGTGGAACAGATGGTTTTTAATTTTTAAAAATAAAATCTACGCTTGATTAAACCCTTGTTGCATCTCTTCTAGCTCAAGCATGAGTTCCAGCGTTTCATTTTCACTGTGTTCCAGCGTGGCCTTTAACTCGGTTTGTTCAGTCATCAATTTTAGTAATACAGTCTTTTGCTCAGGCAAATATAAGGATTCATCGGCCAGCAAATTTTCAATTTCAGTTAACCGAAGATGAACTTTTTGCTGCTGCTTTTCATGCTTTTCAATTTTATCCCGTAACGGCCGAGTGGCCTCACGGCGCCGTGCAGCTTCTTTACGAGATTCTTCCTTGCTTAAACCTGTATTAGCAGCAGATGACACAGAAGGGGCAGGCTGGGTTAACACCTGAACAGGCGCTGCTACAACCGCAGGTTTTTCAGCAGGAATCGATGATGTTTTTTGATCGTTAGTTTTTTGCGTTAGGGCTTTTTGCTGTTTTTCCATTTCAATGCGCGCCTGACGTAACCAGTTGGCATAATCCACCAGATCGCCATCAAAGGCTTCACACTTGCCATCATGCACCAGCATCAGTTCATCACATACACTGGCAATCAGCTGGCGTTCATGCGACACCAGCACTACGGCACCTTCAAAATCCTGCAAGGCCATGGTGAGCGCATGGCGCATGTCCAAGTCCAGATGGTTGGTGGGTTCATCCAGAATTAATACATTGGGTTTTTGCCAGACAATCAGTGCTAGCGCCAAACGGGCACGCTCGCCACCAGAAAAACTTTCACAGGGCGTATCCATGCGCTCACCACTAAAACCAAAGCTGCCTAAAAAAGCACGCAAAGTGGCTTCGGATATTTGCCGGCCAGCCAGACGTGCCAGTTGCAGCATAGGTGAGGCATCACCATCCAGCGCGTCCATCTGGTGCTGAGCAAAATAGCCCAGATTGAGCAATTCACTGGCAGCACGTTCACCTGTTAAAGGCGCCAGTGTACCCGCTAGTGTTTTAATTAAAGTGGATTTACCCGCGCCATTCATGCCCAGCAAACCAATACGGCTATCGGGTGTAATTTGCAGGTTAATCGTTTTCAGAATTAGTTTGCTGGCATAACCCGCATCCACATGATCTAGCCGCAATAGGGGTGAACTCATACGGGTCGGTTCACGGAAGCTAAAGGTAAATGGCGTATCCACATGCGCAGGCGCCAGTTTTTGCATACGCTCCAGTTGTTTGATACGACTTTGCGCCTGTCGCGCCTTGGTAGCTTGTGCCTTAAAGCGGTCAATGTATTTTTGCAGGTGTGCGCGGGTGGCTTCCTGTTTTTCAAAAGCCTGTTGCTGCTGGGACAGCCGTTCAGCGCGGGTTTGTTCAAAGGTGGAATAATTGCCGGTATAAAGCGTTACCTGGGCATTTTCAATATGAATAATATGATCAACAATGCCGTCCAGAAAATCACGGTCATGCGAAATGAGTACCAGTGTACCTTCGTAGGCTTTAAGCCAGTCTTCCAGCCACAATACCGCATCCAGATCCAAATGGTTGGTCGGCTCATCCAGCAATAGCAGGTCGGAGCGGCTCATCAGGGTACGCGCCAGATTTAGGCGCATGCGCCAGCCACCGGAAAAACTCGATACAGGTAACCTGATCTGGTTTTCCAGAAAGCCCAGTCCTGCCATCATTTGTGCTGCTCTGGCAGGCGCGGTATAACCATGAATTTCATCAAAGCGGCCATACAGCTGGGTCAGGGTATCCATATCCAGCTGGTCAGCCTGATGTTCCAGCTGCTGGTGAATATCCCACCACTCCTCATCACCAGACAATACAAAATCAATGGCTGAGGTTTCCTGACTTTCAACTTCCTGCGCCATGTGCGCCACAATCCAGCCTGCAGGCCGGGATAAGCTGCCGACATCACCCTGAATAGAACCCAATAAGGCCGCAAACAGGGTGGATTTACCTGCACCATTCACGCCGGTCAACCCAATTTTCCAGCCATGATGCAATTGCATGGTGGCATTTTCAAACAGCAGGCGGCCACCACGGCGAATAGCAAAATTTTGAAGCTGAATCATGACGCATCCGGAGCAATGTAAAGGAAAGGCAAATTATAGTCTAAATACTACTTAACTTGTGCTAGGCTAAGCCTTAGAATTCGTGTGACATGACTTCATAGTGGGTTCATGGTAGCATCATCATGAAAGCAGGATGAATACTTAGCCCGTTTTATTAACAGACAATCCATTAACAAATAATATAAACCACACGTAAAAAAACAAAAAATGGTGGAGCAAATTGGAGTAAATACTCTATTGTTTCACACAATTGTCCGATAGAATATATCAACTTGGATGATGTCCAATTTCACCCTACAAGCATAGCTGAAATTTTCTGCTAGGAAGTTAAAGATGAAAAAAATTGCTTTGGCCATGACGGCTGCGTCTGTTTTCACCCTGTCCCATACTGCTCAGGCACAAACCGTTTGTGTGTTTGACTTGCTGGGTACCGCCGGTGATACCTACACCCTAATGAAAGATTATGCGCTGGCTGCTAAAGGCTGGGGTGCTGATGTTCAGCTTAAAGCCTATACCGATGAGCGCGTGGCGGCAGAAGACTTTAAAGCCGGCAAATGTGATGCTGTTAGCTTAACGGGCATGCGTGGACGTCAGTTCAATACCTTTACCGGTTCAATTGATGCGATTGGCGCGATTTCAAGCAGCAAGGTTGCGCAAAGCGTCATGCAGTTAATGGCAAGCCCAAAACTGGCCAGCAACATGGTTAATGGTAATTATGAAGTTTCAGGTGTAGTGCCATTGGGTACAGCTTACCTGATGGTGAATGACCGTAGCATCAATACCATTGCAAAAGCAGCCGGTAAAAAAGTTGCAGTACTGGACTATGACAAGGCACAGGCCAAAATGGTTCAGCAAATTGGTGCACAGCCTGTTTCTGCTGATATTACCAACTTTGGTAGCAAGTTTAACAATGGTCAGGTTGATATCATTGGCGCACCAGCCATGGCATTCAAGCCACTGGAACTGCATAAAGGTCTGGGTTCTAAAGGTGCGATTGTACGCTTCCCGATTCTGCAGGTTACTGGCAACGTGATCATTCGTAAGGACAAGTTCCCGGCTGGTTTTGGTCAAAAATCCCGTACCTGGATTGCTAGCCAGCTTCCACGCATGACCTCTCTAATTAACAAAACTGAAGCTGCTATTCCTGCCAAGTACTGGATGGACATTCCAGCCAATGACAAAGTAGGCTATGTGAAGCTGATGCGCGAATCACGCATTGCCTTAACCAAAGAAGGCCTGTACAACAAGAGCATGATGAGCCTGCTAAAACGTGCGCGTTGCCAGGTTGAGCCATCCAGCTTTGAATGTGCACTGAAAGACGAGTAATTCTCGACAATAAGCTGCCTTGATCGCTGATGTTATAAATATTTGCTATCCTGGAAAGTAATAGAAAACCCGGCTTAGGTCGGGTTTTTTATTGACCGTAGTGACAGGAAAAACTGCCAAAAGATTATTGTTAAACGCAACGGAAGCGACTATACCTAGCACTGTTAAAGCTGCTTGGAAAAGCAGTACCATCCCCAACAGGACATGAGGACATAAAAATTATGTTACAACAGTTAAAATTCGGAGTAATGGCGGGTGTTATTGCCATGGCATCCAGTCAGGTTCAGGCCAAACAAACTTTTTGCGTATTTGATCTGGTAGGCACTGCTGGTGATGTCTATGCGTTAATGAAAGATTATGCACTGGCTGCCAAAGGCTGGGGTGCTGATGTTCAGCTTAAAGCCTATACCGATGAGCGCGTGGCGGCAGAAGACTTCAAAGCCGGCAAGTGTGATGGTGCTGCCATTAGTGGCATGCGTGGCCGCCAGTTCAATAGCTTTACCGGTTCAATTGATGCCATTGGCGCACTGCCTGACTTGAAACTGGCTGTAAATGTCATGCAGTTACTGGCCAAGCCCCAATTGGCCGCCGATATGGTGAGTGGACCGTATGAAGTGGCTGGTGTAATCCCCGTTGGTGCAGCCTATTTGTTTGTTAATGACCGCAACTTAAATACTATTGCCAAGGCAGCCGGCAAAAAAATTGCCGTATTGGACTATGACAAGGCACAGGCCAAAATGGTTCAGCAGATTGGTGCACAGCCGGTATCCAGCGATGTCACCAACTTTGGTGGCAAGTTTAACAATGGTCAGGTTGATATTATTGGCGCACCGATTGTTGCCTATAAACCCATGGAATTATACAAGGGTCTGGGAACCAAGGGCGCGATTGTGCGTTTCCCATTATTGCAGGTCACCGGTAACGTGATTATTCGCAAGGATAAGTTCCCGGCGGGCTACGGACAAAAATCCCGTGAGTGGATTGCTGGCCAGTTACCGCGTGCCTTTGGCATGTTGGGCAAAATGGAAAAAGAAGTACCAGCCAAGTACTGGATGGACATTCCAGCCAATGACAAGATTGGCTATGTGAAACTGATGCGTGAATCGCGGATTGCCTTAACCAAAGAAGGCATTTATAACAAGAAAATGATGTCGTTCCTCAAGCGTGCGCGCTGTCAGGCTGAACCATCCAGCTTTGAATGTGCGCTCAAAGACGAGTAAAATCGGTTATCCTGTTGCAAAAATGCTTGAAAAGGCAGCAGCACAACCCAATTTATAGTTTGGGTTGTGCTACAGTAGCAACCTGATATTGCCAGTGTACTGGCCCGGATTTTATGTTTTTGGAGACAGGCATGAACGCTCCTGCTTTGGTATTGACAGATCGTGCAGCGAACAAGGTTCGTCAATTGCGCGAAGGGGAAGGTGGCGACGACTTAATGCTACGCGTTTATGTGACGGGTGGCGGTTGTTCAGGTTTTTCCTATGGCTTTAGCTTTGCAGAAGCAGCCAATGATGATGATGCCAGATTTGAAAATGGTGACGTTGCCATGCTGGTGGATTCATTAAGCTATCCGTATCTGGTGGGTTCGGAAGTGGACTATCTGGAAGGACTGGAAGGGTCGCGGTTTATTGTAAAAAATCCAAATGCCACCACTACCTGTGGCTGTGGTTCCTCATTTTCCATATGAGCTAGTACTGCAATACGCCTATTAATATAATGAAAAAGCGTCCTAAATCAGGGCGCTTTTTTTATGGATTTGCCTTTGTTTATAGGGTTTATCGCCTGTTTTATCATTAAAGGACAACAAGGCGTGTCAATGTCCTCAATAGCGCTGGTTTGCCTGGACTGCAATTTTTTATAGTAGTGACAGTATTGATTGTTGCAGCAGGACAAAGCCCATGATCGCATTTGCCCATCATCAGCTTAAAGCACGTAAGGTTCAGTTTGACTTTTCAGGGGTTCCCAAGCACTGGATTCCCAATGATGCCTTTTCTACCCATTTTTTAAATGTGGCCCATCTGGTATTGCCAGCCGGTGAGTTCTGGTTTTGCCGGGTCTATAATAAGGCGCTGCCTTATATTAAGGATGAGCAACTGAAACAGGATGTGCTGGGCTTTATCCGCCAGGAAGCCGTGCATGGGCGTACCCATCAGCATGCCTTACAGTATTTTAAAGCCCATCAGATTAATGTAGAGGCCTATAACCGCCGCATGCATTATTTGTTTGAGGTTTTACTGGGTGAAGCACCGGCAGGTATAAAGGCACTGCAATTTAAAGCCACTGAAAAATTATGGCTGCTCACCCGTATTGGGGTAGTCGCTGCAATTGAACATTTTACCGGCGTGGCAGGCCAGTGGTCGCTGGACAACACCAGTCTGGATGCCGCTGATCCCGTGATGGCTGACCTGTTTCGCTGGCATCTGGCGGAAGAAGTTGAACATCGTAGTGTAGCGTTTGACCTGTTTGCCCATTTGTTTGAAAATGAGTTTGGCTTTTATCTGAGCCGACAGGCACTCATGGCGATTGTATTGCCAATATTAGTCAAAGTCTGGGCAGATGGCCTGCGCGCAATTTGCCGTGAGGATGCCGATGCCAAACAGTATGCGCGCTATAATGCACTGCAAATGTTATGGGCCATGGAAAAAACGGGTCGTAAAACCGATCATGTGCCGCGCTTTAGCTATTTGCTTAAAGCCAGTTTGCGCTGGTTGCTACCCAGTTTCCATCCAGTGCACGAAGGCAATACCCAGCAGGCACTGGATTATCTCAATCGCTCACCTGCCGCACTGACGGCTGCTTAAATCCGGAATTTAATTTTAAAATTTTAAATAGTAAAGCTTGAGTGAAAACGCCTGTTTATAACATAAGCAGGCTGTAAATCACGGCAGATAGCAATGTCAGGTTGGCACTTTTATGCGCTTTAATCCAGTAGCGTTCATACAATGACATGAGCAAGGTGAGAATAATGGCAATGCCCAACAAATGGTTATCCTGCTGTACATAATGAAAATACAGCCCGACAAAAGCCATGCCCATCACGACCCCAGACAAGCCCATATACAGCATAGAAAATCTTGGCAGCTCGGCACTAATATCAAGTTGTTGTAATAACCATTTCCACATAAATTTAACCAGTGCTTCTCAATTTAGCACCTAAACTGAGCCTGTTAGCGTGCCTAAAATCCGTAATCCACTGGCACCAGTCACGACGGGCAAATTACCCGGCTGCTGTTCAATACGCTGTTTGGCCAGCCAGGCAAATGCGGTGGCTTCAACCCAGGTGGGTGACAAGCCCAGTGCCTCAGTACTTTCAACAATCCAGTCATGCTTGCCCAGTTTCCAGCGTAACTGCTCCATCAGGGTTTTATTGTATGCTCCACCACCACAAACATACAGCTCCCCGCCAGGCAGGCCGCAGCGTGCAATGGCTTTTTTAATTGGCCGAACAGTAAGCTTGAGCAAGGTAGCCTGAATATTTTCAGGATGGTCATCATTGGGGTCATAATCGGCCTGATTACGCCAGTCATCCAGCTGATTATCCAGCCAGTCCATATTAAAGTCTTCACGTCCGGTACTTTTTGGCGGCTTTTTACCAAAGTAATCATGCCGCTGCATAATTTCCATTAGTGCTGGAATCGAGTTGCCATTGGCAGCCCAGGCGCCATCCTGATCATAATTCTGTCCGGTATGCCGCTTGCACCAGCCATCCATCAGCACATTGGCCGGGCCAGTGTCATAGCCATACACATGTGCCGGATTTCCTGCAGGCAGCACACTAATATTGGCAATTCCACCCAGATTTAAAATAATACGATTAATGCTGGCATCGCCAAACAGGGCCTGATGAAAGGCAGGCACCAATGGCGCACCCTGACCACCTGCTGCCAGATCACGGCGGCGAAAATCAGATACCACAGGAATTCCACTGATTTCACCAATTAAGTTTGGATCGCCAATTTGCAGGCTAAAGCCCAAATGCGGCCGGTGACGAATCGTTTGACCATGACTGCCAATGGCTATAATTTTTGATGAATCCAGCTTATTTTCTTCCAGCAATCGAAGCACTGCTTGTCCAACCAGACGGGCATAAGCCACATCGGCCTGACCCATGCGCTCAATTTCATTGTCACCGGGCGAGCTTAAGGCCATCAGTTCATCACGCAATTCTTCAGGGAAAGGAACAGTCAAGGTAGCATGCAATACCAGCGGATCAAATGAGGCAGCCACCAGATCAATACCATCCATGCTGGTGCCCGACATAATCCCTATATATATTGCTGTCATATCAAAGCCTGCAATTCGCCCAAAAAAAAGTTAGTATATCGCGCAATGCCAACTTTATTGTTTTTGATTTGCCATGACAACATTTTTACCTGCTGAGCAACAACTTGAGCTAATTGAGCGCGGCACTGCCGACATCATTTCCCGCGAAGACTTGCTGAAAAAATTAAAAGAAAACCGTCCACTGCGGATTAAAGCCGGTTTTGATCCCACAGCCCCTGACTTGCACTTGGGCCATACCGTGCTGATCAATAAGCTCAAAACCTTTCAGGATCTCGGCCATGAGGTGTATTTTCTGATCGGCGACTATACTGGCATGATTGGCGATCCAACGGGCAAAAGTGCTACGCGTCCGCCGTTAACCCGTGAAGACGTACTGGCCAATGCCAAAACCTATCAGGAACAGGTTTTTAAAATTCTTGATCCGGTCAAAACCAAAGTGGTGTTTAACAGCGAATGGTTTGACAAGATGACTGCTGCTGACATGATTCGTCTGGCCAGTCAGCAAACGGTATCACGCATGATGGAACGTAACGATTTCCACAAGCGGTTTAATGAAGAACAGCCAATTGCCATTCATGAATTCCTGTATCCGCTGGTACAAGGCTATGATTCAGTAGCACTCAAGGCCGATGTCGAGCTAGGCGGTACCGACCAAACCTTTAACCTGCTCATGGGCCGCACCCTGCAAAGCCGTTATGATCAGGAACCACAGGTATGCATTACTGTACCTATTCTGGAAGGTCTGGATGGCGTGCAAAAGATGTCCAAATCCTTGGGCAACTATATTGGCGTGTTTGATACCCCCGGTACCATTTACCAGAAAATCCTATCCATGCCGGATAGCCTGATTGAGCGCTATTTTGAACTGCTCAGCTTTAAACCAATGTCGGAAGTAAAGCAATACCTGCAAGAAATGGCCACAGGGCGCAATCCGCAGGAGATCAAACGCATCATTGCACTGGAACTGGTCGAACGCTTCCATGATGCTGATGCTGCCGCCAATGCACATAAGAGTGCTGGCAATCGCATTGTTGATGGCGAAATCCCGGAAGACATCAATAAAGTTGAACTGTCACTGGAAGGTCAGGAGCAGCTATTTATTACTAGTGTATTGTCACGCGCCGGTCTAACCAAAAATGCGGCACAAGCCAAGGATGCTTTAGGCCGTGGTGCAGTCAAGGTCGATCAGCAAGTGATTGATGCCAGTTTTACCCTGAAGCAGGGGGATGAAGTCATCATTCAGGCGGGTAAAAAAGCCATTGCACGCGTTAAGGTAGTTGCCTAATTACTAGTATTTGCAAGAAGCGGCTACATTAGGCCGCTTTTTTATTAAAAGTCATTTATTCACTGTTTTTCAATTTCCAAAATAATCACAATAAATGAAAGATTAAATAAAGTTCTTTTTGCAATGCGGAATGATAAAAAGCTTGAAACCAAGCTTAAATAGACCAAAAACTAAGCATATATCAGAAAAATGCTTAAAACATAAACGCCTAATCAATTATTTTAAAATAAGGGTTGCAAAGCATTTTAAACCCCCTATAATGCGCACCACGGCGATGATGAAGCGAAACGATAAGTTGTTATTAAACAGCGAGTTAGCTAAAAACCTAGCCAAATCAATCAGTAAAATGATTTAAATAGTTGAAGTAGAGATGATCGAAAAAATATTTAAAAACTGATTGACAAGCGGTTTGAAATGAGTAGAATGGCCGACCTGAACGATGCAACACTGACGAGGTGTTGTGGCCCTTAAGAGATTAAGGGCTGATTCATTAAAAGATTGTAAAGAACAACTTGTGTGGATTTTTACTGGTTTTTGGCGATGATAAATTATCATTGATTTGAACTGGTGAGAATTTCTCGAAGTTTATTTGAGCGAATTTTTAGCAAGTATTCGATTAATGAGCCAGATTTGGTGTCTTAGATTAAAGGCACAATTGATATTAAACTGAAGAGTTTGATCATGGCTCAGATTGAACGCTGGCGGCAGGCTTAACACATGCAAGT
>NZ_JHUX01000012.1 GCF_000619845.1 Alkanindiges illinoisensis DSM 15370
CAGATGTCTGTTGAGCTGATCCACCCGATCGCCATGGACCAAGGTCTGCGCTTTGCAATCCGTGAAGGTGGCCGTACTGTAGGCGCCGGTGTTGTGGCTAAAGTAACTAACTAAGCAATATCGCTTAATAGTTTCTAGTTGTTTTACATAAATATTATCTAAACTTTAGATAATGTACCGAAGGTGATAAATTCTTGCCTTCGGTCAAACTCTACAGGTCCTTAGCTCAGTTGGTAGAGCATCGGTCTCCAAAACCGAGGGTCGTAGGTTCGAATCCTACAGGGCCTGCCATATTTTAAAGCTTGATGCTGACTTTCGCTAATTAAGTCATTGGTTTAATAACGAGTCTAAAATAATGTCAACTGACGAAAAGACGCGTGATGCATTGAGCGGCGCGGCAATACCCCAACAAAATGATCCGGCACAAATAGTTAAAACTGGCTCTGCGCTGGATATTGTCTTTTGGATTGTAGCACTGGCTTTGTTGGTAGGGGCAACTTTAATTAATCAGTACCTGCCTGCATACTGGGCACCAGGTAGTAACGTCTGGGTGCGTATTGGTGCGATTGTTGCCTGTATTGTGATTGCGCTAGGCTTGTTGTATGCCACCCATCAGGGCAAGGCATTTGCAATCTTACTTAAAGATTCCCGTACTGAATTACGTCGTGTTACTTGGCCAACCAAGCAGGAAACTGTTTCAACAACTTGGCAGGTTTTATTGGTAGTGGTAGTTGCCAGTTTAATCCTGTGGGGATTTGACACTATTTTTGGCTGGCTCATTCAGTCGATCATCGGATAATTACTATGAAGCGCTGGTATATCGTTCATGCCTACTCAGGCTATGAAAAGCAAGTAATGCGTTCCTTGAAAGACCGAATTGAACGCAGTCATGTTGCGGACAGTTTTGGTGAAGTCCTGGTTCCCACAGAAGAAGTCGTGGAGATGAAGGATGGTAAGAAACGCAAGAGTGAGCGTAAATTCTTTCCAGGCTATGTGCTCATTGAAATGGAAATGAATGATGATACCTGGCACATTGTAAAAGAATGTCCCAAGGTATTGGGCTTTATTGGTGGTACACCTGAAAAACCTGCTCCTATTACGCAAAAAGAAGCTGATGCCATTTTAGCACGTGTGCGTAATACGGGCGAAGCGCCACGTCCAAAGACCATGTTTGAACCTGGTGAAGAGCTACTGGTAACTGATGGTCCATTTACTGACTTTAAAGGTGTGGTGGAAGAAGTTCAGTACGAAAAATCCCGCCTGACCTTAACCATTAATGTCTTCAATCGCCCAACGCAGGTTGAACTGGAATTCCGTCAGGTTGAGAAAACAATTTAGTTTATTTTCTTAAAAAATAGTATATACTATCGCGCCCTGAGCGAGGTTGCATAAAGCCTTGCTTTATCCGAGCGCAAGGGCGAAGCTGTGCTTCGCCTTTTGTGTTTATGGTTGGGCGTTTTTGCTTAGCGCGCTGTAGTTTATCCTACAGAATTTTATAACGGGGAGCCTGATTAGGCGTTTGTACCCAAGGAGTTATCATGGCCAAGAAGATTGACGGCTATATCAAGCTGCAAGTTCCAGCTGGTAAAGCAAACCCATCACCACCAATCGGTCCAGCACTGGGTCAGCGTGGTGTAAACATCATGGCATTCTGTAAAGAATTTAATGCTGCCACCCAGAAAATGGAAATTGGCATGCCAATTCCAGTAACGATTACTGTTTATAACGACAAATCGTTTACGTTCACCATGGCTTCTCCACCAGCGACTTATTTCCTGAAGAAAGCCATGAATCTGGGTAAAGGTTCTTCTCGTCCAAATACACAGAAAGTGGGTAAAATCACCCGCGCTCAATTGGAAGAAATTGCCAAAGCAAAAGAAGGCAATTTGACAGGTGCAGACCTTGATGCGCAAGTGCGCACCATTGCAGGTTCTGCGCGTTCAATGGGTCTGGATGTGGAGCTTTAAGAACATGGCTAAATTAACCAAACGCCAAAAGGCTATTGCTGCACAAGTAGAAGCTGGCAAAGTTTATTCTCTGGAAGATGCCGTAGCACTGCTCAACAGTCTGCCTGCTGCTAAGTTCAAAGAGTCTCTGGATATTTCTGTAAACCTGGGTGTTGACCCACGTAAATCAGATCAGGTTGTACGTGGTGCCACCACACTGCCTGCCGGTACTGGTAAAACTGTACGCGTTGCTGTGTTTGCCCAAGGCGCTGCTGCTGAAGCGGCCAAGGCTGAAGGCGCTGACATCGTAGGTATGGATGATCTGGCTGAAAGCATTCAGGGTGGAAATCTGAACTTTGACGTTGTTATTGCTGCACCTGATGCAATGCGCGTTGTTGGTAAGCTGGGTACGATTCTGGGTCCACGTGGCTTAATGCCAAACCCGAAAGTGGGTACTGTAACCCCTGATGTGGCAGGTGCTGTGCGCAATGCCAAAGCAGGTCAGGCGCGTTACCGCGTTGACAAAGGCGGTATCATTCATGCGGGTATCGGTCAGGTTGGCTTTGAAGCTGCTGCAGTTCGTCAAAACGTTGAAGCATTGATTGGTGATCTGAAAAAAGCCAAGCCTGCAACTTCTAAAGGCGTTTATATCAAGAAAATTACCTTAAGCTCTACCATGGGCCCAGGGTTATCCATTGATGTGGCTTCTGTTTCTAACTAATTAATTAGTTGAACAGGCAAGAATTTAAAATTTTGAGGTAAAACCGCAGGACATCCAAAGCGTAGCTTTCTGTCTTGCGGCTCGGTAGATCAAACGTATATGTCGCAAGCCATAACGGATTTGATGTTCCGAACCTCGAATGGACTTTGAATTGACAGACAGCGTGTAAAAGCTGGTTCTGTTAGCGTCAAAGACCTCAGGCGGAAATCATGGTTAAATCCGTGCTTTCCTTAAAAGTCCAGCCTGCGTAGACGCGGTGGTGTGATGAATGCTTAGGCAGACTGACGACCTCCGCGTGTAAGCAACCTGTCTGTAAAAATTCAGGCTGTTTACATTTTATGGGAGTGCATCCACCGGATGCATAAATCACCTAAGGAGGTTATACAGTGACTCTACGTTTAGAGGATAAAAAAGAGATCGTTGCTGCGGTTAATGAAGCTGCCAGCACTGCGTACTCTGCTGTTGTTGCCGACTACCGTGGTTTGACCGTTGCACAATTAACCAAGTTACGTGTTGAAGCGCGTAATGCTGGTGTTTACCTGCGTGTTGTACGTAACACCTTGGCTAAACGTGCGTTTGAAGGTACTCAGTTTGATGTATTGAACGAGACTTTAACTGGTCCAACCATTATCGGTCTGTCAACGTCTGAAGATGACATGGGTGCTGCGGCACGCCTGTTTCAGGACTTTGCCAAGGACAACGCAAAATTTGAAGTCAAGTCTGCTGCATTTGACGGCAAGTTATATGGTGCTGCTGAAATAGGTACTATCGCTAACTTACCGAACCTGCATACAGCACTGACTATGCTGGCGTCTGTACTACAAGCCCCAGTATCCAAGTTTGGCCGCTTGCTGACTGCTTTGAAAGAAAAGCAAGAGCAAGAAGCTGCTTAATTCATTCATTACCCCATATATCCTATTGGAGTTTTAATCATGGCATTGTCCAACGAAGAAATCCTGAACGCCGTAGCTGAGAAAACTGTTCTTGAGCTGGTTGAATTAATTTCTGCTTTCGAAGAGAAATTCAACGTATCTGCTGCTGCTGTTGCTGTAGCTGCTGGTCCTGCTGCTGGTCCTGCTGCTGCTGAAGAACAAACTGAGTTCAACGTTGAGCTGACCAGCTTTGGCGCGAACAAAGTTGCTGTTATTAAAGCGGTTCGTGAAGCAACTGGCCTGGGCTTGAAAGAAGCTAAAGACCTGGTTGAAGGCGCTCCACAAGTGCTGAAAGAAGGCGTGAGCAAAGAAGAAGGCGAAGAGCTGAAGAAGAAGCTTGAAGAAGCTGGTGCTACCGTTACT
Source organism: Alkanindiges illinoisensis DSM 15370 (assembly GCF_000619845.1). GTDB lineage: Bacteria > Pseudomonadota > Gammaproteobacteria > Pseudomonadales > Moraxellaceae > Alkanindiges > Alkanindiges illinoisensis. The sequence continues at coordinate 3,963 of NZ_JHUX01000012.1, forward strand.
CTGAAGTAATGCAGGCATGAAGTCGGTATTAAACTGACTTCAAAAAAATGGCTGATGGCTCTTGGGTCATCAGCCTTTTTGCGTTACAATATTCGGCTCGATTTTTTGTGATGGAAATCGGCTGGCTAAAATGCTTAGCACTGTTTTTAACGTTTTATTTTAGGCTTTATGTGGCTTATTTAAGGCAAAAGACGCAAGTAAAAGCACTGCTAAGCATTTTCAAGTTTAATGCTTTACCTCAGTTTTATTTTTACCAGTGAATTTGATGCACTTGGTTAGGGATAGTGATTATTGATCCCTGGTTGAGCAAGTCCACTGGTTGCCACATCGGCATCGTGTTTCCCCTCTAGGCTCGTTCTGCAGGCGAGTCTGGTTTACTTTCCGAGGACTCCAGATGGCATACTCCTATACCGAAAAGAAACGGATCCGCAAGAATTTTGGTAAGTTGCCCAATGTAATGGACGTACCGTACTTATTGGCCATTCAGGTTGATTCGTACCGTGCATTTTTACAGGACGGTAAAATTTCCAAGCAACGTGAAGATGTTGGCTTGCAAGCCGCCTTCCGTTCAGTTTTTCCTATTGTTAGCTATTCTGGGAATGCCGCATTAGAGTTTGTTGAATACAATCTGGGCCGCCCTGAGTTTGACGTGCGTGAATGTATTTTGCGTGGTTCAACTTATGCTGCCCCCATGCGTGTCAAGATTCGCCTGATCATTTATGATCGTGAAACCAAATCCATTAAAGACGTGCGTGAGCAGGAAGTTTACATGGGCGAAATTCCGCTCATGACTGAAAACGGTACGTTTGTGATTAATGGTACTGAGCGCGTAATTGTGTCCCAGTTACACCGTTCTCCTGGTGTGTTCTTTGACCATGACAAGGGTAAGACCCACTCGTCGGGTAAAGTGCTGTATTCTGCCCGTATTATTCCTTACCGTGGTTCCTGGCTGGACTTTGAGTTCGATGCCAAGGATCTGGTCTATGTACGTATTGACCGTCGCCGCAAGCTGCTGGCAACCGTAGTGCTGCGTGCACTGGGTTATACCACTGCTCAGGTACTTGACCTGTTCTTTGAAAAAGTGCCGGTATATGTTGAAGACACTTATCAGATTGATCTGGTGCCTGAACGCCTGCGCGGTGAGATGTCACAGTTTGATATTACTGATAAAGATGGCAAGGTGATTGTTGAGCAGGGCAAGCGGATTAATGCGCGCCATGTTCGCCAGATGGAAGCTGCTGGTTTAACCAAACTGGCTGTTCCTGATGAATACCTGTATGAGCGCCTGATTGCTGAAGACATTAGCCTGAAAAATGGTGATGTGATTGAAGCTAATACTGTTATTAGCCATGAAGTGCTGGTGAAGCTGGCAGAAGGTGGCATCAAGCAGTTTAATATCCTGTTCACCAATGACATTGACCGTGGTTCGTTTATTGCAGATACCCTGCGTGCTGATACCACACGTACTCGTGAAGATGCACTGGTTGAAATCTACAAAGTCATGCGTCCGGGTGAGCCACCAACCAAGGAAGCTGCCGAGAACCTGTTTAATAACCTGTTCTTCAGTTCTGAGCGTTATGACCTGTCGCCAGTCGGCCGCATGAAGTTCAACCGCCGTCTGGGTCGTCCGTATGAAGTCGGCACTGACCAGAAGTCACGCGCGATTGAAGGTATTCTCAGCAATGAAGATATTGTTGATGTACTGCGCACCCTGGTTGACATCCGTAACGGTAAAGGCGAAGTGGACGATATTGACCACTTGGGTAACCGTCGTGTGCGTTCTGTCGGTGAAATGACCGAAAACCAGTTCCGTGTAGGTCTGGTGCGCGTTGAACGTGCGGTAAAAGAGCGTTTGAATCAGGCTGAAACTGAAGGCTTATCCCCACAGGATCTGATCAATGCCAAGCCAGTAGCTGCTGCAATCAAGGAATTCTTTGGTTCCAGCCAGTTGTCACAGTTTATGGATCAGAACAATCCGTTGTCTGAAATCACCCATAAGCGCCGTGTTTCTGCACTGGGGCCTGGTGGTTTGACCCGTGAACGTGCCGGTTTTGAAGTGCGTGACGTACACCAGACCCATTATGGTCGTGTATGTCCGATTGAAACGCCTGAAGGCCCAAACATTGGTCTGATCAACTCATTATCAGTGTATGCCAAGGCCAACGATTTTGGTTTCCTGGAAACACCATACCGTAAAGTGGTTGATGGCCGTGTAACCGATGAAATCGAATATCTGTCAGCCATTGAAGAAAATGGGACTGTGATTGCACAGGCGGATTCTCCGGTTGATGCCAATGGCCAACTGCAAGATGAAATGGTTTCTGTGCGTGCACAGGGCGAATTTATCCGTACCAGCCCGGAAAAAGTAACCCATATGGACGTGTCACCACGTCAGGTGGTTTCGGTTGCAGCAAGCTTGATTCCGTTCCTGGAACATGACGATGCCAACCGTGCATTGATGGGTTCGAACATGCAGCGTCAGGCAGTACCAACTTTGCGTGCTGACAAGCCGCTGGTCGGTACAGGCATGGAGCGCCATGTAGCACGCGATTCAGGCGTGTGTGTGGTGGCCAAGCGTGGTGGCAAGATTGAGTATGTAGATGCCAGCCGTATCGTGGTTCGTGTGCATGAAGAAGAAATGCATGCAGGCGAGGCCGGTGTTGACATTTATAACCTGATCAAATACACCCGTTCCAACCAGAACACCTGTATTAACCAGAACATTATTGTGAATCGCGGTGATGAAATTGCCCGTGGTGATATTCTGGCCGACGGTCCATCAACCGATCTGGGTGAACTGGCGCTGGGCCAAAACATGCGCGTGGCATTTATGCCGTGGAATGGTTACAACTTCGAGGATTCGATTTTGTTATCCGAGCGTGTGGTTCAGGAAGACCGCTTTACCTCGATCCACATTCAGGAACTGTCCTGTGTGGCGCGTGACACCAAGCTGGGTTCTGAAGAAATCACTGGCGATATTCCAAACGTGGGTGAAGCAGCACTGTCCAAGCTGGATGAATCCGGTATTGTGTACATTGGTGCGGAAGTCAACGCTGGTGACATTCTGGTTGGTAAAGTGACACCTAAGGGTGAAACCCAACTGACGCCAGAAGAAAAACTGCTGCGTGCGATTTTTGGTGAAAAAGCTGCTGACGTGAAGGACTCTTCCTTGCGCGTTCCGTCTGGCACCAAAGGTACAGTAATTGATGTTCAGGTATTTACCCGCGATGGTCTGGAAAAAGACGAGCGCGCGCTGGCGATTGAAAAAGCCCAGCTGGATGCTTACCGTAAAGATTTGAAAGAAGAATATCGAATCTTTGAAGAAGCAGCCCGTGAGCGTGTAATCCGTTTGCTGAATGGCCAGAAAGTCAATGGTGGCGGCACCACCAAGCGTGGTGATGTACTGGACGACAGCATGATGTCCAGCCTTGAGCTGAATCAGTTGCTGGACGTGCAACCCATTGATGAAGGTATTGCCGAGCGCTTGCAGCAAATCCAGGACTTCTTGCGTGAGAAGGAAAAGGAAATTGATGACAAGTTCACCGAGAAAAAGCGCAAGCTGTCTACCGGTGATGAGCTGACCCATGGCGTTCTCAAAGTGGTCAAGGTTTATCTAGCCGTGAAACGTCGTATCCAGCCGGGTGACAAGATGGCAGGCCGTCATGGTAACAAAGGTGTGGTGTCTGTCATCATGCCGGTTGAAGACATGCCATATGATGAAAACGGTGTACCGGTTGATGTGGTGTTAAATCCGCTGGGTGTACCATCACGGATGAACGTGGGTCAGATTCTGGAAACGCATTTGGGTCTGGCTGCCAAAGGTCTGGGTCAGAAGATCGACAAGATGTTGCAACAGCAGCGTCAGGCTGCCGAGCTGCGTGAGTTCATGGACAAGATCTACAATCAGGTCGGTGGCGAGCAGGAAACCCTGAACGAGCTGACTGATGATGAAGTGATTAGTCTGGCTCAAAACCTCAAGGGCGGTGTACCGATTGCAACGCCAGTATTTGATGGTGCAGAAGAAACCCAGATCAAGCAATTGCTGAAACTGGCTGACCTGTCCGAAACTGGCCAGCAGGTACTGTACGATGGCCGTACTGGTGACCGTTTTGACCGTCCTGTAACCGTGGGTTATATGTACATGCTCAAACTCAACCACTTGGTGGATGACAAGATGCATGCGCGTTCTACCGGTTCTTACTCATTGGTCACGCAACAGCCATTGGGTGGTAAAGCCCAGTTTGGTGGCCAGCGCTTCGGTGAGATGGAAGTGTGGGCACTGGAAGCTTATGGTGCAACCTACACCCTGCAGGAAATGCTGACTGTGAAATCGGATGACGTCGAAGGACGTACCCGCATTTACAAGAACATTGTCGATGGCAATCACTATATGGATCCGGGCATGCCTGAATCGTTCAATGTACTGACCAAGGAAATTCGTTCTTTGGGTATTAACATTGAACTTAAAAATGGTGACTGATTAAGGCAGGAGGGAAGTACTGGCAAAACAGTACTTCTCACCGTGCGGGATGGATCTCCCGTAAGTTGCTCACCACTCAGGCGATAAATATTTGTGACCCAGCCGGGCAATGGATGAATTGCTCGGCTCACGGAGAAATGAATTGAAAGATTTGCTCGATATTATGCGTAAGAAGACAGACTCGGAAAACGTTGGCAACGTTGAGTTTGATCGTATCCGTATTGGTCTTGCGTCACCAGAAATGATCAAATCGTGGTCTCATGGCGAAGTGAAAAAGCCTGAAACCATTAACTACCGTACCTTCAAGCCGGAGCGTGACGGCTTGTTCTGTGCCAAAATCTTTGGCCCGGTAAAAGATTACGAATGCTTGTGTGGCAAATACAAGCGCATGAAATACAAAGGCGTCATTTGTGAAAAATGTGGCGTTGAAGTCACTACCGCCAAGGTGCGCCGTGATCGCATGGGCCATATTGATCTGGCTTCTCCAGTTGCCCACATCTGGTTCTTAAAGTCACTGCCAAGCCGTATTGGCCTGCTGCTGGATATGACCCTGCGTGATATCGAGCGTGTACTGTATTTTGAAAGCTATGTCGTGACTGATCCTGGTATGTCACCGCTGGAAAAATACCAGTTGTTAAGCGATGAAGAATATTACACTGCACTGGAAGAGCACGGCGACGAGTTTGTGGCCAAGATGGGTGCAGAAGCCGTTCAGGACTTGCTGCGCGACATCGATCTGGAAGCTGAAATTGCGCGTCTGCGTGAAGAAATTCCACAAACCACCTCTGAAACCAAGCTGAAAAAATCATCCAAGCGCTTGAAGTTGATGGAAGCATTCCGTGATTCCAACAACAAGCCAGAATGGATGGTGATGAACGTTTTGCCAGTTCTGCCACCAGACTTGCGTCCGCTGGTTCCACTGGAAGGTGGCCGTTTTGCCACGTCTGACCTGAACGATTTGTACCGTCGCGTGATTAACCGGAACAACCGTTTAAAGCGCCTGCTGGATCTATCTGCGCCTGACATTATCGTGCGTAACGAAAAACGCATGTTGCAGGAAGCGGTTGATGCGCTGCTGGATAACGGTCGTCGTGGCCGTGCCATTACTGGTAGTAACAAGCGTCCGCTGAAATCACTGGCTGACATGATCAAGGGTAAACAAGGTCGCTTCCGTCAGAACTTGCTCGGTAAGCGTGTGGACTACTCTGGTCGTTCGGTGATTGTGGTTGGCCCAACCTTACGTCTGCATCAGTGTGGCCTGCCGAAAAAAATGGCGCTGGAACTGTTCAAGCCGTTTATTTTTGCCAAGCTGCAAGCGTCTGGCCAAGCCACGACCATTAAAGCTGCCAAGAAAATGGTTGAGCGCGAAACCCCTGAAGTGTGGGACGTACTGGCTTCGGTCATCCGTGAACATCCGGTATTGCTGAACCGCGCGCCAACCCTGCACCGTCTGGGTCTGCAAGCGTTTGAACCTACCCTGATTGAAGGCAAGGCTATTCAGCTGCACCCGCTGGTATGTACGGCATTTAACGCCGACTTCGACGGTGACCAGATGGCCGTTCACGTGCCTCTGACGCTTGAAGCCCAGCTTGAAGCGCGTGCACTGATGATGTCAACCAACAACATCCTGTCTCCAGCCAACGGTGAGCCAATTATCGTTCCTTCGCAGGACGTGGTATTGGGCCTGTATTACATCAGCCGTGATGCCATTAACGCCAAAGGCGAAGGCATGATCTTTGCCGATACGGATGAAGTTAATCGTGCGCTGGGTACCAAGCAGGTTGCGTTGCATGCGCGTATTAAAGTACGTGTGAAAGAAACCATTGTTGAAGATGATGGTCAGCGAACCGTCAATGATCGTCTGGTTGATACCACACCAGGTCGTTGCTTGCTGTGGAGCGTGGTTCCTACCGGTATGGGCTTTGATCAAATCAATGACACCATGACCAAAAAGAACATCTCCAAGCTGATCAACACCTGCTATCGCAAACTGGGTTTGAAAGCCACTGTATTGTTTGCTGACCAGCTGATGTATCTGGGCTTCCGTCAAGCCACGCTGTCTGGCGTGTCTGTTGGTATGGAAGACATGCTGATTCCGCCAACCAAGGATGAAATCATTGGCAAGGCAGATGCTGAAGTTCGTGAAATTGAACATCAGTTTGAGCAGGGCTTTGTGACTGCCGGTGAGCGCTACAACAAGGTAGTGGATATCTGGGCGCGTACCAATGATCAGGTGGCCAAGGCCATGATGGACAACCTGTCTTACGAGACAGTAGTCAATAAACAGGGTCAAGAGGAAAAGCAAAAATCCTTTAACTCGATTTATATCATGTCCGACTCCGGTGCGCGTGGTAGTGCGGCGCAGATTCGTCAGCTGGCTGGTATGCGTGGCCTGATGGCCAAACCGGATGGTTCGATTATTGAAACGCCGATTAAGGCTAACTTCCGTGAAGGCCTGACTGTACTGCAGTACTTCATTTCAACCCATGGTGCGCGTAAAGGTCTGGCGGATACCGCATTAAAAACTGCGAACTCCGGTTACCTGACACGTCGTCTGGTTGATGTGGCACAGGATCTGGTAATTACCGAGCCAGATTGTGGCACGACCGATGGCCTGTTCATGACACCATTGATTCAGGGTGGTGACGTTATTGAGCCACTGCGTGATCGCGTTCTGGGTCGTGTGGTTGCGGTTGAAGTCTTGAAGCCGGGCAGTGATGAAGTATTTGCTGAAGCCAATACATTGCTGGACGAACAGTGGGTTGACCGTCTGGAACAGGCTGGTGTGGACGAAATCAAGGTTCGCTCTGTAATTACCTGTAAGACCCGCTTTGGTGTCTGTGCCAAGTGTTATGGTCGTGATCTGGCCCGTGGTCATCTGGTCAATGCGGGTGAGTCTGTGGGCGTTATGGCGGCGCAGTCCATTGGTGAACCGGGTACACAGCTCACCATGCGTACGTTCCACGTGGGTGGTGCGGCTAGCCGTACTTCTGCAGCTAACAGCGTGCAGGTACGTAACAAGGGTTCGATCCGTTTCCACAACATCAAGACTGTACAGCACAGCAAGGGACATCTGGTTACCGTATCCCGTTCTGCAGAAATTGGTGTGGCAGATGATCTGGGTCGTGAGCGCGAGCGCTATAAAGTGCCTTACGGCTCGTCCATTATTGTTAAAGATGGCCAGGCTGTTGAGGCTGGTGCGGTCATTGCAACCTGGGATCCGCATACCCATCCGCTGATTACCGAAGTAGCAGGTAAGGTTCGCTTCTCGCAAATTCTGGACGGTTCAACGGCAACCTCCAAAACTGACGATGCAACCGGGATGACCACCGTTGAAATTCTGGCGGTAAAAGATCGTCCGGCTTCTGGTAAGGAATTGCGTCCTGCAGTGGTACTGGATACTGTTGATGGTGGTGAACAGTTCTACTTCCTGCCACAAAACACCATTTTAAGTGTTCGTGATGGTGACAGTATTGGTGTCGGTGACGTTATTGGCCGTGTACCGCAGGAATCATCACGTACCCGTGATATTACCGGTGGTCTGCCGCGCGTCGCTGACCTGTTTGAAGCCCGTAAGCCAAAAGAGCATGCAATTCTGGCTGAAGTGTCTGGTGTGGTGAGCTTTGGTAAAGAAACCAAAGGCAAGAACCGCCTGGTGATTACGCCGGATGATGGCACTGAAATCTACGAAGAGCTGATTCCAAAATGGCGCCAGATCAACGTGTTTGAAGGTGAGCATGTAGAGCGTGGTGAAGTGATCTCTGACGGCCCACAAAACCCGCATGACATTTTGCGCTTAAAAGGCGAAGCGCCTTTGGCCAATTATATCGTGAATGAAGTGCAGGACGTTTACCGCTTGCAGGGTGTAAAAATCAACGACAAGCACATTGAGGTGATTATTCGCCAGATGCTGCGTAAGGTTGAGATCCTGGATGGTGGTGATTCCAGCTTCATTAAGGGCGAGCAGGGCGAATACTCTCGTGTGATGGAAGAAAATCAGGCGCTACAGGCTCAAAATAAGTTCCCGGCCAAGTTTGAACGCTTGCTCATGGGTATTACCAAAGCCTCGCTGTCCACTGACTCCTTCATTTCTGCTGCATCGTTCCAGGAAACTACCCGCGTTCTCACCGAAGCGGCGGTTACCGGTAAGGAAGATGATCTGCGTGGTCTGAAAGAAAATGTGGTGGTAGGCCGACTGATTCCTGCGGGTACTGGTTTGGCATACCATCTGGAGCGTCGTCGTCAGGAAGCTGAAGCTGCTGAAGCTGAACTGACTACCGACTTCTCTGAAGTGGATCAGGCCTTTAGTCAGGCATTGAATGAAGAACAAATTTAATCTTTCATGATTAAATAGTGTTTAATAAAAAGGGAGCTTCGGCTCTCTTTTTTATGGCTGGTTTTTATGACTTATTTTTCAAGCTTAAATACGAAGACCTAAATGCTACAACTTAAGCATTTAATTTTTAACGGCTAGGGCAATCCTTGCCTTGTGAATACCAGTCAGTGACCAGATCATTTTTTAAAATAAACGCCACTTGGCAATCAGCACGAATGCTGTAATTGGATGAAGGGCGTGGGGTTACATAAGTTCCTCCCATATTATTGACTAGAGGTGGAGTGATGGTTGGGGTAGGAATTGGAATATTGACCATAACGGGTCTAAACACCAGAATGGTTTGGCCGTCTTGTTCAATCCGTTGATCCGGTGTACCAAACTCAGCAGTCAGGCGTGATGCAGGCTGGCCATTAAAATAATTCATGGTGGTCGTAAAGCTTTGGGTCGTGGCGCAACCTGATAAAACAAATAAGCTTGAGATAAAAAGACTTTTATACATAATCAATTACCCAGTTCTTAGATACAGAAAAATTAGCTGCTCAGTTGAGTATGCTGTTAATCAGAAATTATGGCTAAAAATGACTCTTAGTTGTTATAACGCTATACCTTGGCATCTACTAGTAACATCGCGTTATTCAGGCAGGGCTGCAGTCACGGTAATTTCAATCAGTACATCGTTGTGATAGAGGCGCGCTTCTACAGTGGTTCGTGCAGGTGCTGCAACGGTCATCCATTCATCCCAGACTGCATTCATGGCTGCGTAATCCTGCTGAATATCTTTTAAATAAATCGTGGCTGACAGTAACCGTGATTTGTCTGTGCCTGCTTCGGCCAGAAAGCGGTCAATATTCGCCAGCGTCTGCCGGGTTTGTTCACTGATATCACCTGAAAAATCATCAGCAAGCTGGCCTGCCAGATAAACGGTGCCAGAGTAAATTACAATTTCGCTAAAACGCTTTGCTGGGTGAAACCGGGTGATGCTCATAGCGTTATTCCAAAAATTTATCCAGTGTAAAGGGCTGCGATTTAAACACAGTCGGCAGTTTTTTTAGAGAAATTTCTCAAAGTCAGTTCAATGTTATCCAGGCTAAACAATATCTTTATACGGCTAATGTTTTACGCGAAAAGATTTGAATAAACGCAGGTAGGTTGCTACATTCGGAAACATAATATGAAGGAACTGTGGACGGCTACATGGACAAAATAGCCTTGGGTTTACTAATGGGCCTGCTGGTATCCAGCATGACCCATGCGGAGTGTCCGTACAGTTTTGATGCCCATCCGACCCAGCTGGCGATTTATAGCCTGTTGCAAGAAGGCAATACCACCATGCTCAAGCCATTGGTTACCACACCCGCGCAACAGGTTTCCATTAGTCTGCCTGACATGCCACAAAAATATATGACCTCCTCACGCAATGGCATTGAAAACCTGATTCAGCGTATCAATGACCATAGTGTGGCTGCTGGCGATATTACGGTTCCCAATACGGGCAAGCTGGCGCTGGAATTTAAAATAGACCAGCTTACTACCCAAATTAAAACACCCGACAATTACTATAAATTTGGTGTGGTGATTTATGGCAGTAGTGACCAGGCGCCCGGGCAAAGTGACCTGATGATTGAGCTTAGCCTGACCAACTCGGCGCTTAACCATCATCCTGAAGCGTTTATTAATATTATGGGTGCTAATATTGCAACCCATCGCTGGGAAGCCAGCAGCTACCCCTTGAATTTGCCACTGCCGGCAGAATACCGCTTGGGCCTGTATCTTGATCAGGACAAGGGAAGGCTGGGAGCGATTATCAATGGCAAGGATAAAGGCTATATTAGCCAGAAGATTCCAGCACATATTGACCGGATTGTGATTGCCCCGTTTATCTTGTCTGACCTTGACCCGACCAACCCGCTGGTTGGCTCAATGCTGGCAGGCACTGTGATTACTGACGCCAGCCAGATGAAGCTTCGTTACCCCAGAGCCACCCGTGATATCTGTGGTGTGTCCCTGCGTTAAAACACTACCGAAAACAACTGGATTTCAGCGCAGCGTTGCATTAAAAAAGAGGCTTTGTAAAACAACAAGCCCTTGCTGGAGTATGCAATGAAACAGGTATTAACGGTCAATGAAGTCGATGGCTTTATTGAGGGGAATGGCCCGCAAACGCTGGTGATGATTCACGGCTGGCCCGACACCTACCGGATCTGGGAAAAACAGATTGAATTTTTTAAGACCCGTTATCGCTGTGCCTATTTTACCTTGCCCGGTTTTGACCATGACAAGTCACGGCAGGCATTTTCGCTGGATCAGGTGATTGAAACCATCAAGGCCGTAGTGGATGAAGCCAGTCCCGATCAGCCTGTACATTTGATGCTGCATGACTGGGGCTGTTTTTATGGCTATCAGTATGCCATGCGTTATCCGCAGCGGGTAGCCAGTATTGTGGGCGTGGATGTGGGTGATGCCAACAGCCGGGCTTTCCGTAAATCCATTACCCCTAAAAAAGCGGCCATGATTGCCGGTTATCAGTTGCCCTTGGCGCTGGCCTGGCGGATTGGTGGCGCAGCAGGTCGCCAGATTGCGCGGGGTGTGGCAAAAACCCTGAAAACGCCCTCAGCATTAAATTTAATCCGCGCCAATATGGGTTATCCCTATTACATTCAATGGACGCAAAAGTTTGGTTCATTTAAGGGTGCGCGTGATCTGGATTTTCAATGTCCACTATTTTATATCTATGGCAAGAATAAGCCTTTGATGTTTCACTCAAGAGAATGGCTGGAACAACTGGAACAGCAACCTTCGAATAAGGTAGAGGGGTTTAATACCTCACACTGGGTGATGGTGGAGGCGCCTGAGCAATTTAATCAAACGGTGCAGGACTGGTTATCGACTTTATAAGTATCAGGTTGTGATGCGTAACCCATAAAAAAACCCCTGATCAATAATCAGGGGTTTTTGTTTTTCCATGGATCAGGCTTTAAAGCCAGGTGGAAAAAATCTGGCGGTGAGAGAGGGATTCGAACCCTCGATACGGGGATACCGTATACACACTTTCCAGGCGTGCTCCTTCAGCCACTCGGACACCTCACCAAGGCGTGCGATTCTAGCCAAAAAACAGCGCTTTGCCAATCGCTATTTTATGTAAAACCCACTTTATTGATTTTTTTTCGGTGCTACTATGGCCGGATTATAACGAGATGTTCATTTTGCTATGCAAACACAAACGCATCGTGCTGCTTTACCAGCCATTACGCTGGCCGCACTGGGGGTGGTATTTGGTGATATTGGAACCAGTCCGCTGTATGCCTTAAAAGAATGTTTTCATGCAGCACACGGTATTCAGATTACACCGGCCAATGTGCTGGGTGTGTTATCGCTGATCTTCTGGTCGCTGATGATTGTCGTGTCGTTTAAATATGTGGCCTTCATCATGCGCGCCGACAACAATGGCGAAGGTGGCATCATGGCGCTGTTGGCTCTCAACATGCGAAGCAAACGGATTGGCCCTAAAACCCGTTCTGCATTAATTGGTATTGGCCTGTTTGGTGCCGCCCTGTTTTTTGGCGATGGTATTATTACCCCGGCAGTATCGGTATTGTCTGCCGTAGAAGGCCTCTCCATTGCAACTCCTGTGTTTACGCCTTATGTAGTGCCCATTACCATTGCCGTACTGGTGGTGCTATTCATGATTCAGCGCAAGGGCACAGGTTTGGTTGGCAAGTACTTTGGCCCCATTACCCTGTTATGGTTTGCGTCCTTAGGCGTGCTGGGCGTACTCAGCATCATGCAGAATCCGGGCATTCTATGGCTAGTGAACCCATACTGGGCAGCGCATTTTGTATTTTTCCATCCTGGTATCGCATTTTTAACCATGAGTGCGGTGGTGTTGACCATTACCGGGGGCGAGGCGCTTTATGCCGATATGGGACATTTTGGCCGCAAACCCATTCAGATGGGCTGGTTTTTTATTGTGTTGCCGTGTTTGCTGCTCAATTATGCCGGACAGGGCGCATTATTATTACGGGAACCAACAGCCGTTGAAAATCCGTTTTTTAAGCTGGTGCCGGATGTTGCACTGTATCCCATGATTGCGCTGGCTACGCTGGCTACAGTGATTGCTTCACAGGCGGTCATTTCCGGTGTATTTTCCATTGCACGCCAGGCCATGCAACTGGGTTATTTGCCACGCATGACCATTTTGCACACCTCGGAATCGGAAATTGGCCAGATTTACATTCCTTTTCTAAACTGGCTGTTGCTGGGTTCCATTGTCATTCTGGTCGCTGCTTTTGAATCCAGTTCCAATCTGGCCGCAGCGTATGGCCTTGCGGTCACCATGACCATGATCTGTGACACCCTGCTGGTGGGCTTTGTGCTGTATAGCCTGTTACGCTGGCGACCTGCCAAGGTATTGTTAATTGTGGTGCCGATTTTATTGCTGGATCTGGTGTTTTTTAGTGCCACTTCACTGAAAATTCTGGCAGGCGGCTGGTTCCCGCTCATGGTGGGCGCCGTGGCCTTTACCATCATGATGACCTGGAAGCGTGGTCGTAAAATTACTTTTGACAAATTGCAGCGTGACACTCTGCCGCTGGATATTTTTATCAAAAGCCTGCATTCCGCACCCAATATTGTGAGTGGCACCGCTGTATTCATGACCGGGAGTCCCAACGTGGTACCCCATGCCTTATTGCACAATCTCAAGCACAATAAGGTACTGCATGAGCGTAATGTGCTGATGACCATTCGCACGCGGGATGTGCCTTATGTTGATCCCAGCGAACGGGTAGAAGCCGAACAACTGGATGACCGTTTTATACGCGTAAGAGCCTCATATGGTTTCAAGGAACAGCCGGATGCTCCCCAGGCGCTGGAACAGGCACTGGCTTTGCTGGACCAGTCTTATGACACCATGACCACCAGTTTTTTTGTGTCACGCGAACGGCTAGTGCATACCGTGGGCGAGGGCATGGCACCCTGGCGCGAAAAACTGTTTATTTCTATGCAGCGCAATACCAGTTCAGTGAGTGACTTCTTTCAGATTCCCCCCAACCGGGTGGTTGAAATGGGTACGCAAATAGAAATCTAGCTATTTGTTAAAAAAAATTAATCTAAAGTAACAGACATAAGTAAAGCTGGCACTAAGGCCAGCTTTAAATTTTTGCAAGCTAACACAGGAACGTGTTAAGAATGAATGAGGGTGCTTGCAAAACTGTTTACCTGGGTTAAGGAAACCTTAGGGCGCCGTAGCTTGAGGACTGGTTACTGGCGCATCAGTACTATTAGACATATTCATGTCAGAAGTCATGGGCGTGCCCATATTATTGCTAGCGTTGCCATTGCTGGAATCTGACATGCTGCCATGCATATTAGAGGACATGCTGCCCATTTGCGTACCAGAAGTGCTATTCATAGTGGAGCCCATGCCAGAATTCATCCCGCTGGAAGGCATCATCTGGCTATCACTGCCACGCATGTTGGTTTGTAAGGTGGTTAGGGGAATGCTGTTGACAGTAGTGCCTTTGGGCGGGGTTGGCTCAGCCAGTGCCAGCATTGGGGTACAAAGCGCAGCAGTAAGGGTGGTTAACGTGGCAAGTTGTTTTAAGCTTTTCATTCAATCTCTCCAATCTGTTCTCATGGAATAGGTATAGTCAAAGTGCAGCTTTAGAACGCTGTATCTTTATTTACCCAGTCTCTATGACGTAAAATTATTAAGGTACAGACCAGTGATGCTTAAAAGCGCTAACAGATTCAAATCTTGCATAAAATCTGGCCTGACACTGGACAACAGCTTTAATACTAATTTGTTTTTCTAAAATAAATATAAAGGAAGCGTATGTTATGTAAGTGCTCATGCAACTTCGCATAGGGTTTATGTTTCAATGCTTTGAGCAGTGTTGCAATGATCGTGGACTGATGGACTCGTGTTAAACACTTATATAGTAGCCAGTGACCGGGATATATATTTAATAAGAATTAAGGACAATCACAATCAAGAATAAGCCAAGCAGCATAGTGCAGGCAAAAAAATAGGCAGTTCTAACCGACTGCCCTTATTTTGCTAAATAATGAACTGCTGTATTCCTGGCAATAATTAACGTAGGAGAGTGCAGGATTGTTAATCATGCCAAGAAGCAGTTCATAGGGGCTATTTTATACAGATCTGTCTGGTTAAATATTAGACTATGGTAGTATTGTATGATATGTCTGTAAAAAACTTATAAATTTTGAACTGCATCACATTTTTAAAATTTCTTGGCATAAAAATTATCTAGTTTTACGTTTGTTTTTAAAGCAATTTTTTTATTTAATAAGTTTTAGTTCATTAGAGCGTCATTTTGTGTCGTAAAGTATTAAAACTTAATTACCTGATGTCGCAAAGCTCTTATACTTTTTTACTTACGAGATAATAAAACAGGAATGCCCCATTTTACAGTGAATTGCCAAGGCGTGCAGTGATGTGCAGTAGCTGTATGAAAAGCTGCCAACAGGTTATTCATTAACGTAGGAGAGTGCAGGAATTTAATGAATAACCTGTGATAGCCGTATTAGGGTAGTTTTTACAGTGAGCCTCCTGATACGGCAGAGGAACTGTGACTAGCCCTTAGCGGGTTGCAGTGCCAGAAGAGTTACTGCTGCGTGAGGACTTGCTGGCTTTACTACCAGTTTTGGATTTCGTTGTATCGCTAGTATCTGTTGTTGTATTGGCGCTGTCAGTGGCACTGCCAGCCGGTGAAGCAGTGCTGGAGGCGCTGGAAGGCAGGGTAACGCTTGCACCATTTTGAGTGCTGGCGGTTGTACCAGTGGTAGTACCATCCAGGCTGCTATCTGTGCTCAGGCCAGCACTGGCACTAGGGGTAGTAACAGTAGCGCCATTACTGGCAGCAGGACTGCTGGTTGCGGTCGCAGCAAATGCAGGCAGGGTTAAGGCAGCGCTAAGTGCAGTAAGGGCAACAATACGACGGGTGAATGAATTTAATGCGAACATAGAAGACTCCTGATTCATTTTAACGTGATTCACATCACATATATTTACCTAAACAGTGAAGGATAATGCAAAATCTATCCTGAGGCTGTGGTCTAAGCTTAATCAGGTCAAAGGCTGGTTTTAAGTAACTTACTCGTAACCTGTGTTAACTTTTGATAGGGGTTTACATGACTTTGGGTGAAAAATGTATCTGTTATTCACCTTAAAGACGCTCTCTTTGTAAAAAAACTGGAATTTTTATGCGATATCTCTCCTCCATTCAAAAAAAAATGCATTTGGTGCTCATGCTTGGATTTTTTTTGCTTGGATTTATACAGTTGGCTAGTGCCCAGGATTTTGCTGCTTGCCGCGACCAGTTTTACCGGGGCAGTACACCGGAACTTGAAAAAACTGCCCTAAAGCGTGCCAGTTATCCTTTATGTTTCAACGGGTTTGCTGTGCTGTATTCCGGGGTGTCCTATACCCCCTTGTGGTCTGCTGAGTACTTGACGCCACAGCGCTTGAAGCAGGCCAAAACCTTAAACCGCAAGAATGATTTTCATGAAGAAGAGCGGGTTCCGGATCGTTACCGTTCTTATCTATCGGATTATGCCCGTTCAGGCTATGACCGCGGCCATATGTCGCCCAATGGTGATATGGCTACCCGTGCCCAGCAGCATGACAGTTTTTCGCTGGCCAACATGGTGCCGCAAAGCCCCAAGAACAATCAGGAGGTCTGGCGTAATCTGGAAGAAGCAACCCGGGCACTGGTCAGCAAACAGCAAAAGTCAGCTTATGTGGTGACCGGGCCTGCATTTTTGAGCGGTGAGCTAAAACAGGTAGGTCGTGTACTGGTGCCCACGCATGTGTATAAGATGGTGTATTTTCCTGACCTTGGAATTGCCAGCGCCTATTTTGCACCCAACAATGAAAGTGGTGAAGTGAATGTGGTGTCTGTACAAGAGCTTGAAGAGACAGTGGGCATTAATTTAGTGCCAGAAATGCCAGCAAGAATTAAGGTCAAGCGGATCATGTTGCCATTAAACGCCCAGCAAGCTGGCAAGAGTATTCAAAGCTGGGCCAACGGAACTAGCACTGGGCATACGAAATCCAGCGATGACGCAGGTACGTCCTATGATGGCTATTCAAATCATGGCAGCGCTGGCCACAGTACCAGCCATAAAAATAGTGAGCACTCTTGGATTAGTGCCATTATTGACATGATCAAACAGCAGTTGCTGGATTTGCTGGCGTCCTTATTGCGTGGTAAAGGTTAAAAGTTGCGTGGCAAGGGCTAAAACCAAATATATTTTTAATTAACTCAATTCAGGAGTGCATATGAGCTTTCAGGCCTTTAAAGACAACAGTGCCAGTATGGATATTGGCGGCTTAACCCTTGAGAATAATGAAGAACGGGTAAGCATTTATGGTAGCCTGAATATTGGGCGTGACCAGCAGGGCTTGCAGCAGGCCAGACAGTTACAAGGCATTTTAGCTGATATGGTCAGCTATCTGGAGCAGCAGGACTTGCCGGCTCAGATTGAAGCTTTTACCCCAAAAGCGGCCAAAAACCCATTTCTGGATAATGAATAGCATGTTGATGTGCCCTTGTGGTTTATCCCGACCCTATAGCCAGTGTTGTGAGCCTTTGCACACGCAGCGTCTGATAGCAGATTCGGCTGAGCAACTGATGCGCTCGCGTTATGCAGCCTTTGTGATGGGTGAGATTGACTATATTGTGCAAACCACAGTGCCAGCCCAGCAACACTTGCTGGATGTTAAGGCCATCACCGTATGGAGCCAGCAAAATCAGTGGCTGGGCTTGACCATTGTTTCCAGCCAGCCTGCAATCAAGCCGCAGCATGCCAAGGTTGAGTTTATTGCACGTTTTCAGGATCAGCAGGGTGAACAACAGCACCATGAACTCTCCAGCTTTGTGCAAGCTGGCTCGCGCTGGTATTTTCTTGATCCAACTGTGCAGCCCATGCCTGCCTTAAAATCTGTCTGCTTGTGTGGCAGTGGGCAAAAATTCAAACGCTGCTGTGCACCCTTTTTAGGCCTAACCTAATAAGAAATAAATTTTGGCTTAATTTGCTTAAGCTAAGTGTGCATGGATTTGCTCTGGGCTGCCCTTGCTATAGATTTACCGTGCGGTAGAATGGCCGCTTTTAATGAACTGCTCACTGCGCTGAGAGCCTGTCATGCTGCTAACCATCATTTATATTATTGCCATTACGGCTGAAGCCATGACTGGGGCGCTGTCAGCTGGGCGGCGCAGCATGGACTGGTTTGGTGTGGTGCTAATTGCCTGCGTCACGGCATTGGGCGGTGGCTCGGTGCGTGATGTGTTGCTGGGGCATTATCCGCTCACGTGGGTCAAGCACCCGGAGTATCTGGTTCTCACAGCGCTGGCGGCACTGTTTACCATTCTAGTGGCCAAATGGATGAAGCACTTACGTAACCTGTTTTTGGCACTGGACGCCTTGGGCCTGATTTGTTTTACCTTGATTGGCTGTCAGGTGGCGCTACAAATGCAGCACAGCTATGTAATTGCAGCCGTGAGCGGGGTTATTACCGGGGTGTTTGGCGGTATTTTGCGCGATACCTTATGTAATGATGTGCCACTGGTGTTCCGGCGTGAATTGTATGCCAGTGTGTCCTTTGTTAGTGCTTGGTGCTATTTGCTGTGTATTGAGTTGCATGTGCAGGCTGATATTAGTCTGATCATTACCCTGATTTTTGGCTTTGTGTTTCGGATGCTGGCCATTCGCAATCACTGGGAAATGCCCAAGTTTATTTATCATGATGAGGCTGGATAAAGCGAAACACTGTTTCGCCCAGCCGCAAGACGAAAAGCTGTGCTTTGAGTGGGCACGGATAAAGCAAAGCATCGCTTTAAAGCTTTGCCCTAAGGGGCACTGCCCCGCAAGAGATGAAGAATATATTCTGCAAGTATTATTTTTCTGGCCAGATAAAGCAAACTTAAGTAATGCTTTAAAGCTTTTATCAGGTCTGAATTGACCTTGGCTATAAATGTTTATATGCTCGGCCCATGAAAGTTTTTATTGTTGTGCTGATGGCAATATTGCTGCCCCTGCAAGCCGCATGGAGTGCAGCCGCTGTGTTTTGCCAGCATGAAAGTCGCACAACATGGCATTGGGGGCACCATCAACACAGTGTTGATGCCGCCTGCCAGCAAAGCAGCTTCAAGCACAGTGTGGATAATAAAAGCAGTAATGGCAAAGATAGTTCAGCGATAAGCAAATTATTTGTCCAGCAAAACCAGAATCCTGATCTAAAAAAAAACACCAGTCCGCATACGTTTACACTGGTCAACCATAGTGACCATCTCACAGTAAACCAGCCCGGGCTAAATCCAAGCCCTCAAGTGGGATTAGTACAGCCAGCCATGCAGGAACATCAGGCTGTACGACTTTCTTTAAGCCCTGCCTTATACCAGTCGCCTGTGCTGGAACCGCCCAAACCCCCTTTATGGCCTGCCTGACTATAGGTGGGGTAGTCCTTTTCTATTGCGTCATGCGCCTTGCAGGTTAATACCATAGCCCACAGGTGCCATGAATTTTGCCCACCGCTTTACTTTGGTTTAGGCAATTTTCATGGAATTTTTATACAAATATCAACCAACTGGGTTGTCTCGTGCAATCGGCACGCTGCTTGTTGCAGGCAGTGTTGTAATGGGCAGCCATGCAGCGCCCACAGCTCAGCTTGCTATCCTTGATCATACAGTTGATTTTTCAAGCTTTGATCCAGCACGCAGTACACCAGCTTTAAACAGTCAAACTGTAAACCGCCCTTCTTCCAACAATCAGGGCTTAAGCCTGCAACAGGCACAGGATTTGGCATTGCAATCCCAGCCATTACAGCAGTTGTGGCAGCAACGTCGCTACATTGCCGAGGCAAATGTCCTGCAAAGTAATCAGTGGCGGAATCCACAACTGCTGCTTGAGCAAACCGGTTTTAAAAACACGCAGGAACGCGAGGCGAGTATTGCCCTTGCACAGCAACTGGATATTTTTGGGGAACGCAAAACCCGCCAGCAACTGGCAGGCCTGCAACTGGAGCAGGATAATATTAGCCGGATAACTGAGGAGGCTGAACTCAGGCTGGCTGTTGCCATAGCCTATTGGCAGTTGGCACAAGCCGAGTGGACGCTAGAGCTGGCCAGTACCCAGCAGCAGTTAAGCCTGCAAGGTTTGATGGTGGCCAAAAAGCGCCTGCAAGCCGGACGCATTGCCGAAGTGGATTATCAGCGGATACACATTGCCCATCAGAATCAGGAACGCCAGTGGCAGGCTGCGCAAGCCCAGTGTACTTTGGCGCGCCAGCAGCTTGGCCAATTTTGGGTAAATTCTGTAATGGCGCCAGTCCTAGGGAATATTCACACTGCTCAGCCCTTGCAGCTACCTACGCTTGAACTCGATAAGCTGCAAGCCAGCCTTGCGCAAAGTCCATTATGGCAGCGGCTTGGTTTACAACAACAGCAAGCCAGCACCAGCCTGAAACTGGCCAAAATTCAGGCCAGGCCTCAACCTACTGTTAGTGTGGGCTATGTGCAAACCCGTGAGCCAGCCACGCAGGACAATTCAAACCAGCAGCGGCTTGCACTGGGTTTGTCAATTCCCTTGCCGCTATTTCAGCAGAATCAGGGTGTCATCCAGGTTCAACAACAAGTGCAGCAGGTGAACCAGTTGCAGGCCAATGTGCAGCAACAGCACATTCAGCAGAAAATCCAGCAACAGTGGCAGGCGCTACAAGCCATTCGCCAGCAGTATGAGATTGTGCACAACCAGCAATTGCCACTGTCACAGCAGGTTCAGCAAAAAACCTTAACCGGCTTTGAGGTGGGCAAGTTTTCAGTGCTGGAGGTGCAGCAGGCCAGCCGCGATTACCAGCAATTACAGGTAGAGCAACTGGATTTATTGCGTCAGGCGTGGCAGTTGAGTTTTCAGTTGCAGGCACTGAGTCTGGGCTTGGCTGATTTTGAGCTCAGCCGTTTTGAGCTAAATAACGAAAACTTTATCAATGATTTTAATCAGCAAATCAGTCAGTCGGCAGTAAATCTGGCGACTGATGCAATGGCTGGCCTCGGGATGAACGGAGAATAACAATGACAAATCCTGAAAAGTTCTCAAAATTTGCCTCCAACAAACGGCAATACTGGCTGATTGCTGCGGTAATTGTGCTGGGCAGTATACTGGCATTTTTTATCTTGCGGCCTGCTTCTTCGACAGTTCAACACGAACAGGGTGAAACTGCTGAGCAAGGCCATGCGGAAAGTGAACATCAGCATAACGATGCACATGCAGCCGGGCATGATGAAGATCAAGATGAAAACCACGATGAAAATCATAAGACAGAAATCAGCTTAAGTCCTGCCCAGTTAGCAGCGCAACACATCACGCTGGATGTGGTAAAGACTGGCAGCATCACCGCCACCACCCGTTTACCGGCACGATTGCTGGTGAATGCCGATCAGCAGGCGCATGTGTCCGCTGGTTTTGCTGGCCGGGTAGAACAGGTTTTTGTACAAACCGGACAACAGGTGAAGGCAGGGCAGGCGCTGGCCAGTTTGCTGGTGCCAGAGCTAATTGACCTCCAAACCAATCTGCACGTGTTGCAAGCGCAATTGCAGCTGGCCAAAAGTACCTATACGCAGGAAAAGCAGTTATGGCAGCAGGGTATTTCAGCCAAGCAGGATTATTTGCAAGCGCAAAATGCCTATACCCAAGCCAATATTGCTGTGCAGGCTGCCCAGTCGCGCCTAAAAGCTTATGGCGCATCTACTTCCAGTCAGGGCCGTTTTACATTAAAAGCCCCGTTGAGTGGCGTGATCAGTGCCAAAGATCTGGTGGTGGGTGAAAGCATTCAGGCCAGTGAGCAACTGTTTGTGATTGATCAGCTCAATCAGTTGTGGCTGGAATTTGTGGTGCCGGATCAGCTCATCAATGCCATTAATCCTGATGAACGCCTGACCGTGGAAGTGAATGGTAGTGGTACACTGCAAACGTATCGCGCGCGGCTCATTAGCCTTGCCCCCAGCGCCGATGTGCAAACCGGACGCATGCTGGCGCGGGCCGTGCTGGATAATCCGCAGCAACAATTGCGCCCTAACATGCAGGTGGTGGTGCAGGTGCCGCAAGCTAGCAGCAATGCAACAGGATTAATGGTTCAAACCGCTGCCATCCAGCAAATTGACCAGCAGGATGTGGTGTTTGTCGCTAGTCGTAAAATGAGTACAGATGGCAACGGTAAAGGCCAAGTGTCTAAAGATCAGGCGCATAAAGATCAGCTGCTTTTTGTGCCACGTCCGGTGCAACTGGGCCAAAAAAGCAATGATCAGCAAAGTAATGACCAGCAATGGGTTGAAATCCGTGCTGGCCTGCAAGCCGGTGAGCAGTACGCCGCGCAAGGCAGCTTTATCCTGAAGTCCGAGCTGGAAAAAGGAGAGGCTGCGCATGAGCACTAATTCCCCTGACGATGGCAAAGAAAATCCAGTTCATCCTCAAATAACAGATGATGGCGTGCTTCAACAAGCCGCAGAAAATCCTGCCTCAATCATTCAGGCCAATGGCTGGTTTGACCAGTTAATTCTGGCTGCCATTCGCTTGCGTGGCTGGGTCATGCTGGCGGTGCTGGCACTGGTTGGTATCGGTATCTATAGCTACCAGCAGTTACCCATTGATGCGGTGCCGGACATTACCAATGTGCAGGTGCAGATCAATACACAAGCCGCAGGGTATACCGCACCCGAAGTGGAACAGCGCATTACTTATCCGATTGAAACAGCCATGGCGGGCTTGCCACAGCTTGAGCAAACCCGTTCGCTATCGCGTTATGGACTGTCACAGGTGACCATTATTTTTCACGAAGGCACCGATATTTACTGGGCGCGCCAGTTGATTAACCAGCGTTTACAGGAAGCACGTGGCCAGTTGCCGGATGAGGTATCACCGATTATGGCCCCGGTTTCAACGGGCTTGGGTGAAATTTACCAGTGGGCGCTTAAGGCCGATTCAAAAGCCAGAAAAGCAGATGGCACAGCCTATAGCTTGAGTGATTTGCGCGAATTGCAGGACTGGGTGGTACGTCCGCAAATTCAACAGGTGGCAGGCGTAGCTGAGGTTAACAGTATAGGCGGTCATGAAAAACAGTATGTGGTGGAGCCGGATTTTTATGCCTTGCAGCGTTATGGATTAAGTCTGGATGATCTGGCGCAAGCCTTACGCAATAATAATGAAAATCGTGGTGCGGGAATTGTGGCGCAGCAGGGACAGCAACTGAGTGTTCGCGTACCGGGACAGTTAAGCAGCATTACGGATATTGGCAACGTTGCCATTGCCAAAAATCAGGACAGTACACTTGGGAGTTCAATTGTCCGGGTTGCTGATGTTGCCAGGGTGGTGGCAGGGCAGGAAATTCGTTCTGGTGCTGCCACGCTCAATGGACAGGAAACCGTACTGGGCACCGCCATGATGCTCACGGGGGCTAACAGTCGGCAAGTGGCGCAGGCTGTAGATGACAAAATCCGCCAGGTTCGGCAAAGCCTGCCCAAAGGCGTGGTGCTGGAAACTGTATATAACCGCACCACGCTGGTGGACAAGGCGATTCATACCGTCCAGAAAAACCTGATGGAAGGCGCGCTGCTGGTGATTGCTGTGCTGTTCCTGTTTCTGGGCAATATCCGCGCAGCACTGATTACCGCCTGTGTGATTCCGCTGGCCATGCTATTTACCTTAACTGGCATGGTACAACAAGGCATTAGCGCCAACCTGATGAGTCTGGGTGCACTGGATTTTGGCATTATCATTGATGGCGCAGTGGTGATTGTTGAAAACTGCATCCGCCACCTTGCCATGGCGCAGCACCGCTTGGGCAGGTTATTGACCCGGCAGGAACGCTTCCATCAGGTGTTTCTGGCGGCACGGCAGGCACGCCGGCCATTGATTTTTGGCCAGCTAATTATTCTGGTGGTGTATTTGCCCATTTTTGCCTTAACTGGCACTGAGGCCAAGCTGTTTCATCCCATGGCGGCCACGGTAGTGATTGCCTTAGTTGGCGCGATGATTTTATCGGTTACCTTTGTGCCTGCTGCGGTGGCACTGTTTATTACAGGGCGGGTACAGGAAAAAGAAAATCGTATCATGCAGGCAGCCAAGCAAGGGTACTTAAAATTACTTAATGCGGCCTATGCCTATCGCTATTTCACCCTCACCACAGCCGTGATGATTTTGCTGCTGACCGGTTTGCTGGCCACCCGGATTGGCAGTGAATTTGCACCCACCTTAAGTGAAGGTGATTTTGCGCTGCAAATGCTACGTGCGCCGGGAACCGATTTACAGCAATCGGTGCAAATGCAGCAACAACTGGAAAAATCCCTGCTGCAACAGTTTCCGGAAATTGACCGGATTTTTGCCCGAACCGGAACTGCCGAAGTGGCTGCCGATCCCATGCCACCCAACATTTCTGATGGCTATATTCTCATTAAGCCGCACAGCCAGTGGCCGGATCAAAGTGAAACACTGGATGAACTTAAAAACCGGCTACAGGAAGTTGTGGAGCACCAGCTTGGCGCCAACAGTGAGTTTTCGCAGCCGATTGAACTGCGCTTTAATGAACTAATTTCCGGCATTCGTAGTGATGTCGGCATTAAGGTGTATGGTGATGATCTGGCGGTGTTAAACCAGACGGCACAACGTATTGCAGCGCGGGTTCGGCAAATTTCCGGCGCGTCAGAAGTCCAGGTGGAACAAACCAGTGGCTTGCCAGTGTTGACGGTTAATATTGATGCAAATGCCGCTGCGTCCTATGGTTTAAGCAAGCAAACTATTCAAGAGAGTGTGGCCACAGCCATTGGTGGTACAACCGTCGGCCAGATTTTGCAAGGTGACCGCCGCTTTGACTTAGTAATCCGGCAAAACCAGCAGGCGCAAAGCCCTGAGCAACTGGCCAGTTTGCCGTTACGGCTGGCTAATGGCGGCGTGATTACATTGTCACAGGTGGCACAGGTTCAAACGGTGCTGGGCATCAACCAGCTTAGCCGGGAAAATGGTAAGCGGCGTGTTATTGTCACGGCCAATGTCAGCCAGCGTGATCTGGGGTCTTTTGTCAGTGAACTGCAAACCAATCTGCAAGCGATGGAACTGCCCGCTGGTTACTGGCTGGGTTATGGCGGCCAGTTTGAAAACCTGCAATCGGCCAAACAGCGCATGCAGTGGGTGGTGCCCATGGCTTTGCTGCTGGTGTTTGCCTTGCTGATGGCAGTGTTTCATAACTGGCGTGACAGCCTGCTGGTGTTTAGTGGTGTACCGTTTGCCTTAACCGGCGGTATTGTAGCGCTATGGTGGCGTGACATTCCATTTTCCATGTCAGCCGGGGTCGGCTTTATTGCCCTGTCTGGGGTTGCTGTGCTGAATGGCTTGGTGATGCTCA
Organism: Alkanindiges illinoisensis DSM 15370; assembly: GCF_000619845.1. Lineage (GTDB taxonomy): Bacteria > Pseudomonadota > Gammaproteobacteria > Pseudomonadales > Moraxellaceae > Alkanindiges > Alkanindiges illinoisensis. The sequence continues at coordinate 29,193 of NZ_JHUX01000012.1, forward strand.
GTTTTATTCGTGAACTGCGCCTGCACCTGGATGTGGTTGAGGCCACGTGGCAGGGTGCCATTCTGCGTCTGCGACCAGTGCTCATGACTGCATTCGTGGCGTCGCTGGGCTTTATTCCCATGGCACTGTCCAGCGGAACTGGAGCAGAAGTGCAGCGCCCATTAGCCACAGTAGTCATTGGCGGTATTATTTCCTCAACACTGCTAACCTTAATGATCTTGCCGATACTGTATCGCTGGCTGAATCGTGGATCAGGGTCAACCCCGGTTTCTACCTCTATTGGCATGCCATCTAATGCCTTGCCAGAATAAGGAAAATTCCATGAATGACAGCAAAAAATCTCCTCATGACTCTTCTCCCCATAACCCTGTACCGCATGATCAACACAGTCATGGACATCAGCATGGCAAAAGTCATAATCATAGCCACCACCATAACCACAATCATGACCATGCCATTTCTGGCCAAAGCCATAGCAAGCGCTTGTGGTGGGCGCTTGGGCTAACCAGCAGCTTTTTACTCATTGAAGTTATTGGCGGTTTGCTCACCCAGAGTCTGGCATTATTGTCCGATGCAGCGCACATGTTTACGGATACCGCTGCGTTGGCCATTGCCTTAGCTGCCATTCAAATTGCCAAGCGGCCTGCCGACCAAAAGCGCACCTTTGGCTATCACCGCTTTGAAATTCTGGCGGCTGCCTTTAATGCCATTTTGCTGTTTATTGTGGCATTTTATATCGTGTATGAGGCGTGGCTACGCATTCAGCAACCCCCGGAAATCCAGTCTACAGGCATGCTGGGCATTGCTGTAATTGGTTTGCTGATTAACCTGCTAGCCATGTATCTGCTGGTGGGTGGACAAAAAGACAGCCTGAATGTCAAAGGCGCTTATCTGGAAGTGCTGAGTGATGCGCTGGGTTCACTTGGCGTGATTGTGGGTGCCCTGATTATCATGTTTACCGGCTGGCTGTGGGTGGATTCCATGATTGCCGTGGCCATTGGTTTTTGGGTATTGCCACGTACCTGGGTATTACTGCGTGATAGCCTGAATATCTTGCTGGAAGGCGTACCTGCCAATGTCAGTCTGGATAAAATCAGTGCCGATTTAAAACAGCTTGACGGTGTGGCTGAGGTGCATGACCTGCATGTGTGGGCACTTACCAGTGGCAAGTCCAGTTTGACGGCGCATCTGGTGGTGCCCAGTGCCGATATCCAGCAGGTACTGGAAAATGCCCGGCAACTTTTGGCCCAGCGCCATCAGTTGCATCACATTACCCTGCAATGCGAGCGCATCAGTTGTGCCATGGCAGAATCAGATGCACACCAGTTTTTGCAGGCCAATCAATCTGCCTCACAGGCTGGACATGGAAATTCCCATTGATTCTCATGCAATATTCAGGTAAATGCCACAGGCTGGCAGACACAAGGAATTAGACATTAAAAAAGCCTGTACCTTGTTTTGTCATAGAGTTTTATCGTTTGACAAAAGGTTGCAGGCTTTTTACCTAATCCATTTTAGTGATTCAAATTTTTTACTGCTGTGCTGACACAGTACGTACTTCATCCACATCCAGTTCAACCTGATTGTCAGACTCGCGGTCAATTTCACCAATCAGGATCACTTGAGCCTGCTGGGTAATGGGCTTGCCATGCCATTTCTGGTTGTCAATTTCAACAATCAGGGTGCCAGTGGCATCGCGGAATTCATATTTGTCCTTACCCAGCGCCCGAATCACCTGTCCCTGCAAACGTACCTGCGTATCATCCTTTAGGGTTTTTGCCATAGCCACCGTACTTGGTTGAAGTGGCAGCAGCGCATTTTGGTTTACCACCTGATTCTGCTCAGGCGCAGTCACTGATGTTACAGTTTGGGTAGTATCCCGATGATTTACTGAATTCTGTGGGCTTGGCTGTGCATAGGCCATTGCTGTGATTAAATTAAGACTAAACAAACTCACCACTACCATGCGTTTCATTTTTATCCCCATTTAAAAACCAGAAGCTCCCTATACTAGAAGCCTTTAGTTAGCAGGTCATGGCGAAAACGTAAGTTCTTGCTAAGAAATAGTAGTGTTGTGCAACCTAGGCAAGCATTCTGAATACTCTTGAAAGGACTGAAGCAATAAAGGGTTTGGCCGCAAGAAGCCAATAATTAGCCATTAAGCATGTGACAGGCTGGCTATAATTAGGCTTTAATAAAAAGCGTCCAGTTAGGTCTATATGCTTTACTGGACGCACCGGACCAATGATGCATCAGGAAATCTTTAAGGGTTAATACGGACTTCATCTACATCAACTTCAACTGTTTTCTTGGGAAAACGGTCATGATCCACTTCACCCACTAAAGTTACCTTTACACTGGAGTCTACAGGCTGTCCATTCCATTTTTCATCATCAATATCGACTACAATAGTGCCGCTTGCATCCTTAAACTCATATTTTTCGTCACCCATGGCACGTAGAATCTGGCCATTTAACACGACCTTGCTGTCATCTTTTAAAGTTTTTGCCTGTGCAACAGTTACTGTAGCAATCTGTGTGGCTGTAAGCGCAGCCTGATTAACGGGTTGGGCATAGGTCATGCTTGTCGCTAAGCCAAGACTCATCAAACCTGCTATTACTGCATATTTCATTGTTCTCACCTAATTTTTTCAATCATAGGGTTGTACTATAGGAGAAGTTTTTTAACTATTAATGAATAAACAGTGAGTTCTTATTACTAATGCTTATCAATAGCGTATGTTGTGTTATTGCCTATTAAATGACTGTACCAAACCAGCCGCCAATCAAATGGGTACACAGCATGGCCAGCAATCCCCAGCACAGTACACGTAATGCGCCCCGGATTAGCGAAGCACCTCCGGCATAACTGGCCAGTCCACCCAGCAGTAATAAGGCAATGCAGGTCACTACAAACACAGCTTGTCTGCCCAAATCTGCCGGGCTTAATACCATGGCCAGAATGGGAAAAATCGCCCCAATGGTAAATGACGCTGCCGAAGCCAGTGCCGCCTGTACCGGACGCGCGCTATTAATTTCGGAAATGCCAATTTCATCACGAGCATGCGCATGCAGGGCATCATGCTGGCTTAATTGTCTGGCCACTTCCAGTGCCAGCTCAGCGTGCAGGCCGCGTTCAATATAAATTTGCTTGAGTTCATTCAGCTCAAAATCAGGATTGCGCTTAAGCTCCAGCGCTTCTTTTTGCAAATCGGCTTTTTCAGTATCAGCCTGCGATTGCACGGAGACATATTCACCAGCAGCCATTGACACCGCACCTGCTACCAGCCCGGCAATTCCGGTCAGCAGCAGGGCATTGCCGTTTGTTCCACTGGCGGCTACCCCCACAATCAGGCTGGCTACTGAAATAATGCCATCATTGGCGCCAAGTACAGCCGCGCGCAACCAGCCCATGCGGTGACTAAAATGGACTTCGTGATGATGTACTGCCATAAAGACTATCCCAGCAAAAGCAGTTATTTTTATTGAGCATACGCAAGCCTTACTGTTTTTTCGAGCTTTTCCGGCGTTGCATGATTACTTTTATGGCGTTTAAAAGACTATTACAGCAATAAATGAAGCTGTTTTAATTGAGAGCCATGTCATCATAGGAAGGGTCTGGCTGGTTTAATATGCAGCTTTCCTGTCTAAATTTTTAAAACTGATGAAGCCTATGCTGCAAATCACGGACTTGCGCCATTATCCGCAACACATTCCGCTACTGGCACAGTGGCATCATGCAGAATGGTCTTATCTGCATCCGGATTTTTCGGTGAGCCTGCTGGAGCAGGAGATGCAAAAATATTTGCACCCCGGTTTTATACCCAGTATGTTTATCATGCTGGATCAGCAGCAACTGGTGGGATCATCTTCCATTGTTGCGCATGATCTGGCCTCGCGCCCACAGTTAAGCCCGTGGCTGGCGAATGTGTATGTGCAGGCCAGTTATCGCGGGCAGAGCATAGGCCGACAACTGGTTCAATATGCCATGCAACAAGCTCAGTCTGCTGGGATTAAGCGGCTTTACCTGTTTACCGCAGACCAGCAGGCTTTTTATCACAGCATGGGCTGGCAGTTCTTTGACCATGAAACCATTCAAGTCACACAACAAACCATCATGTGCCTTGATTTAAATTAACTATTTGATTTTTTTAACTGTTTAAAAATATCAAGAAAAAAGTCTATAGCTTGATCAGGTTGTACTTGCTGTGCCACGGCTGAGCCTGTTCCAGTTGGGCGGCCAGTGACAGCAGCACATGCTCATGGCCAAACGGGGCTACAAATTGCGAACCCAGCGGCAAGCCCTGCTTGTTCCAGTAGAGCGGTACCGACATGGCAGGTACGCCGGTAATATTGGCCAACTGGGTAAATGGCACCCAGCGCAGATTGCTTTGCACAATTTGTTCAATTAAAAATGAACCCCGCACCAGTTGATGCGCCTGTCCGGTCTTTAATACCCCTTTTAATAAGACCTGCTGCCATTTTGGCGTGGCCACTTCGCCATTTTTAGGCGCAACACTTGCGGTAGCAGGAGTCAGGTACAAATCATATTTTTTAAAAAACTCATTGAGCTTGCGGGTGTAATCTCCCCAGTGATTCAGACAGCGCAAATATTCAGTGGCCCGGGTTCTGGCACCAAACGCAGCGGCTGCCCGGGTATCCAGCTCAAAATCATGAGAGCTGCCTTGTGCCATGCGTTTGATTTCATCCACCATCACGGCGCACTGGGCAAACCACATTACAATAAAATCACTGGCCAGTGCCATGCCATCAATGGCCGGGGCATCTTCCACCACCTCGTGGCCCAGATTGGTTAGCAGTTTTACTGTATGCGCAATAGCGTTTGTGGCATCCTTGGATACCTTGGTGCCAATTGGCGACTGGGTATTCACTGCAATTTTCAAACGTTTTGGCGGCTGTTTGATCGCCTCCAGATAAGTGCCGGCTGGAGCCTGAATATCAAACAGGGCGCTCAAGTCTGCACCCTGGGTGGCATCCAGCATGGCAGCACTATCGCGCACTGAGCGCGTGAGCACATGCTGAATGGCAGCGCCATGCATGGCTTCACTAAACCCTGGCCCCCACGGCGTGCGACCACGGCTGGGTTTTAGCCCAAATAGCCCGCAATAGCTGGCTGGAATCCGGATCGAACCGCCACCATCGCCAGCCGCAGCCAGTGGTACAATTCCGGCAGCCACTGCCGATGCTGAACCACCGGATGAACCACCAGAATTATGCTTTAAATGCCACGGGTTATGACAGGTTCCCCAGGCATCGGGTTCTGTAATGCCCTTAATCCCAAATTCCGGAGTATTGGTACGGCCAAAAATGGTCACGCCGGCATTCATCCAGCGCTCTACAATTTCGGCATTAAAATCGGGAATATAATTTTTCTTTTTGAGGACATTGGAACCATAGCTGGTGGGCACACCGCTGTATTCCTGAAACAGGTCTTTAAGCAAAAATGGCACCCCGGCAAAGGGCTGATCTAACAGTTCAACAGTCCGCGTTTTTAGCTGGCGCTGTGCCTGCTCATACATCGGAATAATCACGGCATTGAGTTTGGGATTTACCTGTTCGCAGCGCTGGATTGCGGTTTGCAGCAACTCATCCGGACGCACCTGTTTGCTTTTGACCAGATTGGCCAGTCCCAGACCGTCATACTGCATATATTCTTTGCTGGTTAACATGATTAAATCCCTATAATCCCTAAAAAAGCATCACTGTATAACCAACCATAGCAAAAACAGGTCAAAAGTCAAAGCTGGGATGTGAGGATCACACGGCTGGCATTTACTAAACTGGCATTTACCAAAATAGTCGTCAGGTTTGTCCGGTTTGCTTTAGATAATCCTGATAATGCACCACCTGATTACGCCCCAGATTTTTGGCATGGTACAGGGCTTCGTCCGCCTGTTTTAGCACGGTATCCAGACTGGTAATATTGCAGTCAAAATGGGTAATCCCAAAGCTGGCAGTCACTACCACATCTTCACCATGATCCCCCTGTACCTTGAGCTTGGCCAGTTCATTGCGGCAGCGTTCGGCAATTTGCTGGGTTTGCTGGTAGGAAGTATTGGCCACCACAATAATAAATTCCTCGCCACCAAAGCGCCCGACAATATCTTCACTGCGGATGGTACGTTTGAGCACTTTGGCAGTTTCTACCAGTGCCTTGTCACCAATGGTATGGCCGTGGCTATCATTAATTTGCTTGAAATAATCCAGATCCAGCAAAATCAGTGCATGCAGACGGTGATCGGTATAGCGCTTGGCCAGCAGAATTTCCAGAAAATCATAAATGGTACGGCGGTTATACAGCGTGGTGAGCGGATCAACCTGACTTAGAACCTCAACCTTTTTTTCACGCTGACGCCACTGGCTAAGCAGCAGTTCCAGCAGCACCAGCCCGCCAATAAATACCGGCAAAATAAACCACAGCATACTGGCTGTCCAGAAAATGGAAGACTCAGTCGGGTCAACAGGTATTAGTGGAATAAATAACGGTGCATAAGGCAGCTCAGAGCGCAGGGTCAGCCACATGATCCAGGTAAAAATACCTACCGTAACCAGCGCAGCACTATAAATTATTGCACGCCGGAACAGGAACAGCCCGACAATCATGGACACCATAAACGTCATGCTGGTGGCTGGACACATCACCCCGGACAAATACGCATCACGGCTCATCGACAGGCCAAATGCCATCACACTGACATAAGGTAAAATCACTTCGGCTCTTTTGGAACCCTGCAATATCCAGCACAGCAGCATCAATAGCGCCAGTGCAGGCAAAATCAGCAGGTTTAATAACAACTGGTTAAGCAATAGCTGAATATTGACAAAGGTCCATAACTCAGGCGTGAAATAAATATAAAGTTTCCACACCAGCCAGTCGCCATGAATTAAAAGTGCCATGCTTAACATTAACAGGCATTTTTTAAGCGGTGACCAATTCAAAATAAATTCTGAATTTTTGTCTGTCGTATTCATAGGCTGCTTATAAAATCAATAAAAAAGGACTGTATTGTTTTAGATGTATAGTCGTGTTATTGAGCATTCGGCCAGTACTTAATCATAGGGCTGAAACGATTGCAATCATTAGGCGACCAGCTGAATTTTAATTCGAGAAATAGTTAACGTTTGATCAAATAACTACCTTTTTTACCACAGTTTTAATTCATAAAAAACTGGTTTAAAAATATACAGAATTTTATTTTAGCTCATAATGATTTTATTATATCACTGCGCGCTGATCATAATGATTAGAATTTAATTGGAGAATAGTAGTTTTGGCCAAAAACCAATTGAAATACTTGGTTTAAAAAAATGACTAAAATAAACTCATAATTAAACAGAAGTTTTTATCGAGTTTAATTATTGTTCTCTCACATTTTGATGCCAGTCAGTTTATAAACTAAAAAATCTGTTGTGATAAAACAGAAAAGCCAAGGCTAGCCTCAATTGTCGTAATCAATAATAAAAGTGCACCAGTGCATTGTACGATCACACATCTACCAGAATGAGAGAGCCACAGCATGAGAACGTTTTATTGTCATCATTGCGGTCATCAGGTTTTCTTCCTGAACACCCATTGTGAAAAATGCAATGCCCTACTTGGTTATCTGCCTGAAGAAGCCAATATGGGAACTTTCTTTGAAGTTAAAGTTGATGGCGCATGGCAAAGCCAAAACCCCCAGCATCAGGGAAAGCTGTTCAAGCCCTGCCATAACTATCAGGTTGAAAATATCTGCAACTGGATGTTGCCCGTTGAAAGTCCGCATATTTATTGCGAAGCCTGCCAGCTTACAACTGTCATTCCCAATCTGGAAGAGGGTAACAACCGGCTATACTGGAGCCGGCTTGAAGCAGCCAAACGGCGGTTCTTATATTCGCTGTACCAGCTTAAAATCCAGCCCCGCCCAAAACATTCGGCAGACGATCATGAAGGCCTGGCTTTTGAATTTCTTTCGCCACATGAAAATCAACCTGTAATGACCGGGCATGACAATGGCCTGATTACCATTAATGTTAATGAAGCTGATGCGTCCTATCGGGAATGGACTCGGGAAAATATGCAGGAACCTTATCGGACACTGCTGGGTCATTTCAGGCATGAAAGCGGTCATTATTATTTTGACCGGCTCATTGAACACACCAAATGGCATCAGCCTTTTAAGGAACTGTTTGGTGATGATGCGCAAAGTTACCAGGCAGCACTAGATCGCCACTATCAGGACGGTGCACCGGACAACTGGCAGCAAAATTATGTCAGCAGTTATGCCAGCATGCACCCGTGGGAAGACTGGGCAGAAACCTGGGCACATTACCTGCACATGATCGACACACTGGATACTGCCTATCATTCAGGAATCAATATCCAGCCTTATAACCGGTTTGAACCGCACATGTATCTGCATGAACCACCGATTGGTGTGCAGAACTTTAACCAAACGCTGGATAACTGGTTTGCCTTGAGCTATGCCTTAAATAGTCTAAATCGCAGTATGGGATTACCGGATGCCTATCCGTTTGCTTTATCTCAGGTGGTACTGGATAAATTACGCTTTATTCATCAAGTGTTGCTGGAAAAATTCATGCAATCGCCACAATAATACCAAAAACGCTGCTTTAACCAGCAATAAATGCCAAAACGTCTATAAAACGTTCTGTCGTTATGATGGAGGTAAAATAAGTATTGACGTTGAGATGGGATGGTCTATAATGCACCCCACAGCGACGCTGAACTTGATAAAAACCTGTTGAAAAACAAGTAGTTGGGTAAGGTGGCTGGTTTTAGGTTGAGTTGATTGCGGTTGTTTTTTGAATGATTTTAACGGGTTGCATTGACCGGTTAAAACAGAATGAAAAAAGCGGTTGACAAGCGGTTTGAAATGAGTAGAATGGCCGACCTGAACGATGCAACACTGACGAGGTGTTGTGGCCCTTAAGAGATTAAGGGCTGATTCATTAAAAGATTGTAAAGAACAACTTGTGTGGATTTTTACTGGTTTTTGGCGATGATAAATTATCATTGATTTGAACTGGTGAGAATTTCTCGAAGTTTATTTGAGCGAATTTTTAGCAAGTATTCGATTAATGAGCCAGATTTGGTGTCTTAGATTAAAGGCACAATTGATATTAAACTGAAGAGTTTGATCATGGCTCAGATTGAACGCTGGCGGCAGGCTTAACACATGCAAG